>NZ_CM166495.1:4800000-6702500 GCF_056858435.1 Pyxidicoccus sp. M15
AGTCTCTCCGGGGGCTGGAAGCCTCCCTGCTTCCGGCGACGGAGCTGGGGGGGCTCGCGGCGAATCCGAACGCGTGCATCCTGCTCGCGGACGACAACGCGGACATGCGCGACTACGTCCGGCGGCTCTTGGGCGAGCGCTGGAATGTCGAGGCCGTGGCCGACGGTGCCCTGGCGCTGGAGGCCGCGCGGCGCCAGCTGCCCGACCTGGTCCTCACGGACGTGATGATGCCCAACCTCGACGGCTTCGGCCTGCTCCAGGCGCTGCGCGCGGATGAGCGACTGAAGGCCATTCCCGTCATCATGCTCTCGGCGCGGGCGGGAGAGGAGTCGCGCATCGAGGGGCTGGAGGTGGGCGTGGACGACTACCTCATCAAGCCCTTCTCCGCGCGCGAGCTGGTGGCACGCGTCGCCACCCACCTCCAGCTGTCGGAGCTGCGGCGCGCCGCACTGCGCGAGCGGGAGAAGATGTATGCGCTCTTCGAGCAGGCCCCCGTGCCCATCGTGGTGCTGCGGGGACCGAAGCACGTCTTCGAACTCGCCAATCCCCGCTACCAGGTGATGGTCGGCAAGCAGGAGCTGCTCGGCCGCACCATCACCGAGGTGTTTCCCGAGGCGAAGGGCACGGCCGTCGAGCAGATGTACGACCGCGTCTACCAGACGGGTGAGCCGTTCGTGGCGGATGAGTTCCGGGCCGAGCTGGACCTGGGCCGGGGGGTGGAGGAGACGTTCTTCACCTTCAACGCGTTCCCGGTGCGGGATGCCTCGGGCGCGGTGGACGGCATCATGGTGGTGGCCATCAACATCACCGAGCAGGTGCGCGCGCGGCAGAGCCTGGAGTCGGCGACGCGTGACGCGGAGTCCGCCAACCGCGCCAAGGACGAGTTCCTGGCCATGCTGGGCCACGAGCTGCGCAACCCGCTCGCCCCCATCACCACGGCGCTCCACCTGATGCGGCTGCGCCTGGGTGAGACGGCCCAGAAGGAGCGAAAGGTCATCGAGCGGCAGGTCGACCATCTCATGCGGCTGGTGGACGACCTGCTCGACGTGTCGCGAATCACCCGCGGCAAGGTGGAGCTCAAGAAGCAGGTCGTCGAGCTCGCGGAAGTCGTGGCCAGGGCCATCGAGATGGCGAGCCCGCTCCTGGAGCAGCATCAGCACCACCTCACGGTGGAGGTGCCTCCCCGGGGGCTGGCGGTGGATGCCGACCCGACCCGCCTCGCGCAGGTCGTCTTGAACCTGCTGACCAACGCGGCGAAGTACACCGAGCCGGGGGGGCGCATCCACATCACCGCCGTGCGCGAGCAGACGAAGGTCCGCCTCGCGGTGCGCGACAACGGAATCGGCATCGCGCCGGAGATGCTGCCGCGCGTCTTCGAGCTCTTCGTGCAGGAGCGCCAGGCGCTGGACCGCTCCCAGGGAGGCCTGGGCCTGGGGCTCGCCATCGTGCGCAGCATCGTGGCGATGCACGGGGGTGCGGTGTCCGTGCACAGCGAGGGAAAGGGGCACGGAAGCGAGTTTTCCTTCCAGCTTCCCCTCGCGGCGCAGCAGAGCGCGAGGCCTTCCGCCACCGACGAGGTCGCGGCGGAGGCGCCCCCGCGGGAGACGGGACGCAGGATTCTCGTGGTGGACGACAACGAGGACGCGGCGGACCTGCTGGGCGAGTTCCTCCAGTCCCTGGGGCATGCGACGCGCATCGCCTACGACGGTCCCTCCGCGCTGCGCATCGCGGAGGGCTTCCAGCCAGACCTCGCGCTCCTCGACATCGGGCTGCCCGTCATGGACGGGTATGAGCTGGCGCGCCGCCTCCGGGGCACTCCCGCGCTCGCGGCCGTGAAGCTCGTCGCCCTCACCGGCTATGGCCAGGAGTCGGACCGCCTGCGCTCGCACGAGGCGGGGTTCAACGCGCACCTGGTGAAGCCCGTTCGTCTCGAAACGGTCGAGGCGCTGCTCAACGGGCTTTCGGAGAAGGGCGGGGACAGGACGCGGCTCTAGCCAAGGGCACGCCCCTGCTCAATCGCTCGCTGTCCCGCATACCCTGACGCAGTGGTGCCATCGAGGTTCTTGCAGATGAAGAGAACGCAACGCCCGTATGTGATCTGCCACATGGTCCCGTCCCTCGACGGGCGCATCGTCACCACGAGATGGAAGCTGTCGCCCGGCGTCACCGCCGAGTACGAGAACACGGCCCGGACGTTCGACGCGGATGCGTGGATGATTGGCCGCATCTCCATGGAGCCCTACGCCGGGAAGGCGAGAGTCCCGGCGCGCAAGGTGCAGCAGCCGATTCCGCGAACGGACTTCATCGCGCGCCGCGACGCGGAGTCGTACGCCATCGCGCTGGACCCCTCCGGCAAGCTCACCTGGAAATCGAGCTCCATCGACGAGGAGCACGTCATCACCATCCTCACCGAGCAGGTCTCGGACGACTACCTGGCGTTCCTCCAGGCCCGGGGCGTCTCGTACCTGTTCGGCGGCGCGACGGACCTGAACCTGAAGAGGGTGCTCGAGAAGCTCCGGAAGGAGTTCGGCATCAAGAAGCTGCTCCTCGAAGGCGGGGGGAAGATCAACGGCTCCTTCCTGGCCGCGGACCTCATCGATGAGCTGAGCGTGCTGGTGGCGCCCATCGCGGACGGCTCCATCGGCACCCCGGCGCTCTTCGATGCGCGAGAAGGGAAGGGCCCCGTGCGTCACCTCAAGCTGGTCTCCTTCGAGAAGCGCAAGGGCGACCTGCTCTGGCTGCGCTACAAGCTGAAGCGCTGACGCACCCCGCGCACGGGCCCGCGCGCTCAGGGAGGTGGCGGCGCAAGCGCGCGGAAGCCTTCCGCGATGGCGACGGCGATGTTGGTCAGCAGATCCTGCCGGGCGTTGACGACATAGAGGTGCGGGGTGAGCGCCCAGACCTCGCGCAGGACGCGCCGGGGCGCGGGAGGCGGCTGGGTGCTCAGCTCCGACTGGAGCAGCGGCAGCACCTTGTCGGAGAGCCGGAGCGCGGTGTCCATGACGAAGATGGCCAGGTGCGGGCGCAGCGCGCGCACGCGGCGGAAGAAGGCGCCCACCTCGTCGGGTGCCAGGTGCTTGGGCGGCGAGGACTTCATCTCCAGGTACAGCAGCTTGCCCTCCGCGGCTGCCACCACGTCCAGGTCTCCGCCCACCTCGGGCGCGTGGAACTTGACGCCCACGGCCACGTCGAAGCCGAGCCGCACGCGAAGCTCGCGCGCCACGTACCACTCCAGCGTGCCGCCGAAGCTGGCGGCGGGGTAGGTCAGGCTGTAGCGCCCCGCGTCCTCTCGCGCCGCGAGCCCCAGCGACACCAGGTCCTCGGCGAACGTGGCCGCCTGGGATTCCTCCAGGTACTTCGTCGCCTCGGCGGGCTGGAAGGGGCCACGCCGCAGGATGGCCCCACGCAGGAAGAGGCGGAACGCGTAGTGGCCGAGCCGCTCGACGAGCCGCTCCATGAGCTCCGGCTCCAGGTCCGTGGGGAAGGGGAGGTCCAGCGGGGCCACCGTCGGCTGGAAGCCCCGGCGCACCAGCATGGCGAGCGCTTCACTCCCGGGCGCCAGCAGCTGCCGGGGGAGGGGCGGGGCTTCCGCCGCGCTCAGCTCCAGGTCACGGGCCGTCGGAAGGTCCTTCATTCCTCGACTCTAGCCCGTCCCCCGCGTGAAGTGAGGCGCGGTGCTCAGTGGACGTAGTTGGGACAGTAGCGCAGCACGTCCTGTACGGGCGGCTGGCAGAGCTGCACCCCGCGCGACGAATCGATGAACGACTTCTCCCGCGCCTCCAGGTAGCACGCGGCGGGGTCATCCTCGGGGGTGGCGAACTGGCAGAGCTGCACCGCCTGCCCCTGCGTCAGCGAGCCCTCGTCCTGCACCCGCAGGAAGCACCGGGCGGGGGCAGTCGAGCGGGCACCCCGGCACAGCTGCGTGGCCGCGTACTCGTCCGTCAGGCCCTGGTCCAATGCCAGTTGGTAGCAGGTGAGCTGCGGCGCCTGCTCCTCCGCCCGGGCGCTACCAGGGGCGCTGGCTCCAACGAGGGCGGCGAGCACCGCCGCGCCTGCCGCATGACGGAAGAGCCGGGACGTGCCGCTGCCTGTCTTCATTGGGGGGCCTCCGCCGCAAATCTAGGTGTCTGTCCGCCAACGGACCGAAGCGGCGGAGCGGGCCCGGTCCCCGGCGGGGCGGCCAGCACGGGGCCTGGCCGGCCGCCTCCCAGTGCCTCACGTCACTGCGAGGTGGCGCCGGAGACCCCGTCGGTGAACATGACCGCCCTTCGGGCAGGGCTGTAGAGTTCGCGCCCTGTTCCCGGCTGGCGCGAGCGGAGAGGACACATGGGCGACGTGGCATCGGACCTGGCCCCTGAGTGGCGGGCCTGGCTGGCGGAGAACCTGGTGCTGGGCGTGGCGCCTCAAACGCTGGAGCTCACGTTGCGTCAGACGGGCCTCGCCCCGGAGCGTGCGCGGTCCGAGGTGGCGTCCGTCCTCCAGCACCCGGCGGTGGAGCAGGGGCGGCGTCGCGCGGAGGGGCACTGGAGGTTGCGCGCGCTCCTCGATACACGCGTGGCGCTTCATCGGCAGTCAGGGTGGCACCAGCGCCTGGAGCGTCGGCGCGGCGTGTCCTCGCGCGAGCTGATGGAGCGCTACTACCTCGCGCACCGGCCCGTCATCCTGGAGGACTTCATGGACGGCTGGCCCGTCCTGGAGCGCTGGCGGCCCGAGGCGCTGGCGCAGCGCTTCGGCGATGTCGAGGTGGAGGTGATGACGGGCCGTGAGTCGCGCGCGGACCACGACATGGAGCCGGACGCCTGCCGCACGGTGATGCGCTTCGGGGAGTTCATCCGCCGGTTGCTGGAGGGCGGGCCCTCCAATGACTTGTACCTCACGGCGCGCAACTTCGCGCTGGAGCGCCAGGAATTGCGCGCGCTGCTGGAGGACGTGCGCTACCCCCCGGGGGTGCTGCGCCAGACGGACCTCGTCGGGGCGGTGAAGCTCTGGGTGGGACCGGAGGGCACGCGGACGGCGCTGCACCACGACCTGGGCACCGTGTTCTTCGGGCAGATTCACGGCCGCAAGCGCTTCCGGCTCATTCCCTCATTCCAGACGCACCACCTGTACAGCCACCGCAGCGTGTGGAGCCAGGTGGACGCGGATGCCCCGGACCTGGAGCGCTTCCCGGCGTACCGGGAGGCGGACGTGCTGGAGGCCGTGGTGGGGCCCGGGGAGATGTTGCTCATCCCCGCGGGCTGGTGGCACCAGGTGCTCTCGCTCGACGTCAGCGTGTCCGTCACCTTCCAGGAGTTCGACGTCCCCGGAGGCAACACCTGGTGGAGGCTGCGGTGAGGCGCCGGGGCGCGGCGCTCACTTCTTCAGCGGCGGCGTGGTGGGCGGCGCCGTCGGGCGGGTCCGCTCGGTGTCCGGGCTCGAGTGGCTGGCGGGGTTGGGGACAATCACCTCGCGGCGGATGGTGGGCGGGTTGGGGGGCGGGTTCGGGACGATCTTCGGGAGCGGCTCGGGGGGCGTCATCGATGTCTCCAGCGCGGCTGAAGGGATTGCACTGGTGGTATACCGCACCCCGCGCGTGATGCGGCCGGATGAGAGCCCTACGCACCAGCGGCGTGCGTGGATCGCGGAGAACCTGACGCGCGGCGTAGCCCCGCGCAGCCTCGTCACGCGCCTTTGCGAGTCCGGGCTCTCGCCCGAGCAGGCCCTCGCGGAGGTGGAGTCCGTCGCGGCACATCCCGCCGTCGCCCAGGCGCGAGCACGCACACCCCGGCATTGCGAATTGGAGGCGCTGCTGGAGGCTCGGGCCGCGCTCTACCGCCAGGAGCACACCGGAGACGGAGCGCCTCGCGTGGAGCGGAGGCGGGACCTGTCGCCGGACGAGTTCTTCGCGCGCTACTACCACCGCAACCGGCCCGTCATCATCGAGGGGCTGATGGCGGACTGGCCCGCGATGTCACGCTGGTCACCGGAGTGGCTCGCGGAGCGCTTCGGCGACGAACCGGTGGAGGTGATGGCGGGGCGCGAGTCGGACGCGGACCCGGACTTCAACGCGGAGCGGCTGCGGCGCTCCCTGCCGCTGCGCGAGCTGGTGACCCGCATGCGCGAGGGCGGCGAGACGAACGACGTGTACCTCGTGGCGCGCAACAGCCTGCTTCTGCGCGAGGCCTTCCGCCCGCTGCTGGCGGACCTGCGGGCTCCGGCCGGGTACATCCAGCCGGACCTCGGCGCGCCGGACAGCGTGCACCTGTGGTTCGGGCCGGCGGGCACGTTGTCCAACCTGCACCACGACCACCTCAACGTCCTCTTCTGCCAGGTGTTCGGGCGCAAGCGCTTCTGGCTGATTCCGTCGTGGGAGACGCCCTGGCTCTACAACGACCGCGGCCTCTACAGCGCGGTGGACATCCTCGCGCCGGACGTCGCGCGCTTCCCGGACTTCGCCCGCGCCACGGTGCACACGTGCGAGGTGGGGCCGGGAGAGGCGCTGCTCATCCCCGTGGGCTGGTGGCACGCGGTGCAGGCGCTGGACGTGAGCCTGTCCGTGACGTTCGTCTGTTTCGACCGGGACGCGCGGAATGCGGAGTGGCGGGACTACTGGATTGGGCCTCGGCCGGAGAAGGTGGAGCGATGAAGGAAGGCAGTGACGGAGCGAGGCTTGCTCCCGAGTGGCGCCGCTGGGTGGTGGAGAACCTGCTGCGCGGTGCGGAGGCGCCGGACCTCGTCGCGGTGCTGGAGGGCGCGGGCGTGGACGCGACGGTGGCGCGGGAGGCCGTGAAGGCCGAGCTGGAGGACCCGTGCTTCGAGGGGACCCGCAAGGCGCTCGCGCTGGACCGGAAGCTCGAAGGGCTGCTGGACATGTATGGGGACTTGTACCGGCAGGCTGAGGGGCATGCGCGCGTGGACCGCCGTGAGTCCCTCACCCGGGAGGAGTTCTTCGACCGCTACTACTTCCAGAACCGGCCGGTGGTGATGCGGTGGCCGGTGGTGGACCCGGCCTCCATGGCGGACTGGACGCCGGAGCAACTCATGCCCTGGTTGGAGGACTTCGGAGGTGACTACCGCGGCGTGCCGCTGGATGAGGAGTCTCCCTTGCTGCGCCGGTTGCGGAAGTCGCTGCGGCTGCCGCCGGCCTGCATGGACGAGGCACGCCCTGGCACCGCGCTGCTGGCGCTGGCGAAGGAAGGCTTCCAGCGTGAGGAGAAGCCGGCACGGTGGAACATCCTGCTCTGCCAGGTGTACGGGCGGCGGCGGCTTCAGCTCATCCCCGCGTTCGAGCTGCGCCGCATGACGGGGACGCCCGAGGAACGGGCGGCCGTGTCGCGATTGGAGGTGGAGCTGGGACCCGGAGAGGTGGTGCTGGTCCCCGTGGGGTGGTGGTTCGCCAGCCAGGTGCTCGAGACGAGCATCTCGGTCTCCCTCTGGGATTTCGCCGCCTCCGCGCCCGAGGTGACGTGGGCCGAGGAGCCGGCGCCTCCCGAGCCGACACCTCCTCCGTGGCGGAAGCAGGGCTGACGCCGGGCGCGTCAGGAGGACTGGAGCTGCCGCACCAGCTCGCGCAGGGCAGGGGAGTCCGCTTCCCGCCCCACGCGCGGCAGCAGCTCCCGCACGCAGTCCAGCCGCTCCGCCGCCTCCAGGGCCTTCAGCGCCCGGTACTGGATGACCTCCTCCGGCGGCATGCAGTGGGGGACGGCCACGGCCCCACGCAGCGGCACGCGCCCGCGCCGCGCCACCAGGTCCGTGAGCACGCCGACGTCCTCCGCGTCCAGGGGACGGGCCCCGCTGACGGCCGCGGCCTCCAGCTGGGCGAGCACCTCCATCAGTGCGTCCCACGAGAAGCCTCGCGACGGCGCCTCGCGCTCCGTCACCATCCGTCTGAGCTGTTCGCGTGTCGACGGCACGGCGCCTCCTAGCGTGTCCACAGGACGCCGAGCTCCGGCACCTGCTCCGTCCTCACGGTGATGCCGAATGCCCCCCTCGCCACGTCCACCTCCCACAGTCGCCCATTCGCCCGCAGCGTGCCCATGACCCAGGGCATCGCCTGGTTCAGATAGTCCCTCCGGAATGACGACTCCTGCCCCAGCGCCACCGGCTGTCCGTCGGGCTCGGGCATCGGCATGTCGAGCTCGACGGCCCGGGTGCGGAAGCTCGGGTCGTACAGGTAGAGCCGGCCTCCGTCCTCCAGGAAATTCACCGAGTGTCCGTCATCCCAACCCGCGAAGAAGCAGTACCGCGAGTCCTGCCGGCGGAGCAGCTCCACGGGCTCGTCCGGTGCGAAGGGGTACCGCGCGCAGTCATTGAACCCGCCGGAGAAGCGCGTCTGCCGTGCGGGCTCCGCCTGGTTGAGTCCCGGCGCCGCCGCCACCATCGCCTCCCAGCGCACCTCGTCCGTGCTCGGGTCATGCAGCGGCACCAGGTGCAGCGTGCGCCCCTCCACCGCGACGCCCTGGCAGTTGGCCAGCTGCTGGAACAGCTGGTACCAGCCGCCGCACATGCCGCCGCCCGCCAGCAGCATGTGCCGCACGGACCACGCGGGCAGGCCGTAGCGCAGCCGCGTCTCCGCCAGCCCCTGGAGGATGGCGTCGCACACGGCCTTGCGCCCCTCCAGGCCCGTGCACCACCGCGAGGACCAGCGCATGAGCGGCGCATAGGCGCCGACGGGCGGCGCCCCGGGCACCCCATGCTCCATGGGCGCGCCGCTGGTGTGGAGCTCGTGCCGCGTGTCACCGAGGAACAGCCGGCGCGCGGTGCCGTGCCCGTCCGTCCACTCCGCGAACCACTGGAGCTCCAGCGCGTGCACGCCGATGCGGTTGGGCAGCGGCCGGTTGAAGGCCACCGGCTCCGGGAGCGTGCTCCACCCGGCGGTCCGCTCCAGCGTCACCGGATGGGGGCCCACCCAGCGCACGGTGCCGCCCTCGCCCAGCCCCGGCCCGAAGGCGCTCAGGTCGAACGTCGTGGGCACGAAGTGGTGCGCCAGCAGCGTCACGCCCACCGACGGCCGCGAGCCCCGGACATAGGCGATGGGCTCCTCCCTCCGGCCGCGAATCCACTCGGGCAGCGCTCCCACTCGCGTGTCCGTGACGGGGTCCCACAGGGGAATCGCGCCGCTGGCGGTGTCCCCCCGGTCGAAATGCAGGCTGTACATCGCCAGCGGTTCGTCACTGACACTGAACATTCCACCTTCCCCCTCTCTCTCGCCCCCGCGACGCGGCCCACCCCCGAGAGGGCCGCGGGCGGAAAAAGACGGCGAGCCCTACTCGTACAAGAGTACCCGGCTCACCCAGTGCGCGTTGGGGTCCTCGCGCAGCTTGCGCTGGCGCTCCTCGCGCAGGGCCTGGGCCGGAACGACGCCGGCCTGGATGCGCTCGCGCACGGCCCGGAAGAAGCGGCCCGCGGAGTTGGGGATGTCCACCGTCGCCGCGAACACCGCGCGCGCCCCCGAGCCGATGAAGGCCTGCGGCAGCGAGGACGTCTGGTGGAGCAGGGGCGGCAGCCGCGCCGCGCTGCACGCGCCGAGCAGCACCATGGGCGCCCCTTCCAGGCGCACCCCGCGAATCTCCTCGGCGGTGAGGGCGAAGCGGCCGTCGTACTCCGGCGCCAGCGCAATCACCGTGGCGCTCGACAGGCTGCGGTCCACCATGCCGTGCGCGTGGAACTCGATGTCGGTGGCCCGCGCCATGGCCTCCAGCACGCGCGAAGGCGTGGCCTGCATGCCCGTCAGCTCCAGGGGTTTGACCCGTGACGCGAGTGGGGACTGCCACGAGGGCAGGCGCGCCAGCCGCAGCGACTGCGGCGTCTCCACGTTGGCCACCACCACGTGCAGCGGGGGCACGGACGGCGCGGGCGCGGGCGCCAGCGAGCTCCCCACGCGGTAGCGCCACGCCAGGTCCGGCGGCAGCAGCCCGGCGCGGCTGTCCAGCGGGGGCGCGGCGAGCACGTCCACCTGGGGGCAGCGCCGCAGCAGCGCCACCATCTCCCGAGGCACCACGCCGGAGAGGTCGTCTCCGAGCGGCTCCCGGCGCGAGGCATCATGGTAGCCGCGCACCTCGCCGGACGGCCCGCGCGCCACCACCACCGTGCGCTCGGACTCCATGGCCGCGGCCAGCACGCACCGCTCCGGGGCGGTGACGCCGAGCTGCTCCGCCACCAGCGTGGGGACTTCGTCGAAGGCCCCCACCTTGCCGGCGCTGACGGCCAGCGACTGGTACGCAATGGCCCGGGCGTCCCGCGCGTCCGCGTCGGTGGCGAGCCAGGGCTCGGCCTCGGAGATGGTCTTCCGCAGCAGCGCGTGCCCCTCCTGGCGGTCTCTCTCCACCGCGAAGCGGGCGGCGATGAGCGTGGCCAGCACCCGGCGCCCGGGAGCGTCCCGGACGGGGTTGACCTGCGCCAGCTCGCGGCGCACCACCTCCTCGTCCGTGGGGCGCGGGTCCATCCGGCCGAGGTCCGCGAGAATCCACGCGCCCATCAGCCCCACGGAGGGGCTGCACTCCTGGGCCTCGTCCAGCGAGTGCCGGGCCTCCGCGGGCCGCAGCCGCATCATCGCCAGCGAGGCCAGGTTGCGGTGGACGTAGTTGCGCGCCTCGCAGTCTCCGGGGCTTCGCTGGAGGAACTCGTCCAGGTAGGCCCGCGCGGGCGCGACGCGGAACTGGTAGCGCGCGGCCTGGCCGAGCGCCCGGATGGCGAAGCCCTCCTGTCCCCACTCTCCCAAGAGCCGCGCTCCACGCCAGGCCGCGCGGGCCAGCTCCTCCGCCTCCGCGAGCCGGTTGGCCGACGTGGCGATGAAGCTCATCCTCCGCTGCAGGTCCAGGCACCGCAGGCCCAGCTCCCGCTCGCGGCACAGGCGCAGCGCGTCCCGCAGGCGCTGCCCGGCCTGCCAGGACTGGCCCGCGAGGTCCTCCAGCCGCGCCAGCTCCTCCTGCACCAGCACGTCCACCCACGGGTCGTCCCACCGCCGGGCGAGCCCCTCCACTTCCGCGGCCTCGCGAGGCACGGAAGGGGTGAGCAGCAGCGCGCCGAGGAGCAGGTCCTCCTCGCCCGACGCGCGCAGCCGCTGGATGAAGGCGGCCGGGTCCGCGTGGTGGCGCCGCAGGAGCCGCACGTACTCGAGCGCCAGCGGCGCGCGGCGCGTGAAGTCGCGCGCCGCCACGCGCCGGGTGTAGTCCGCCAGCGCGGTGCCTCCGAAGGCGCGGTCCAGCACCTCCGCGAGCGGCAGCAGGGCCCGCACCCGCGCGGCCGTCGGGGCGGCCCGGACGGCGTCGTAGAAGTGGGCCCGCGCGGAGCCGGGGAGCCGCCGGGCCGCCTCCAGCGGAATCGGCGCGGCGGCGTCGCTGGCCAGCGCGTCGACGGCGCTCCGCGTGCTCCGCCACAGGGAGGCGCGCTCCTGCTCGCTCGCGCGCAGCAGGTGGGCCTGCTCCCGGGCCTCGGTGCTCCAGCCGGGCTCGCCCAGCGCCGCCACCTCGTCGAAGGTCGCCGCCGCGAGCATCGTCAGCCCCAGCTCGCGCAGCACGAGCGCGCGGTTCCAGAGCGCCTGCGGGTGGCGGGGCTGCGCGTCCAGTGCGCCGTCGAGCAGCGTCAGCGCCTCGTCGTAGCGCTGGAGGAGGAAGGCGGCGGCGGCGCGGTCGCACTCGCGGCCCGCGGAGGCGGACGCGTGGTGGAGGTGGGCCAGCGCCTGCTGCGGGTCGCCGTGGACGAGATACGACGCCGCGATGCCCGCGCGGTCCCCGAGCGCCTCCAGTCGCGCCAGCTCACGCAGCGGCACCGGGGTGGCCTCCGGGGTGCGGGCCGGGGCATGGGGGCGGTAGCCGTCCGCCTGGGCCACGCTGAGTCGCGGCTCGATGGGCCGGGTAGGGGACGCGGTGAGCCAGACGCGCTGCGCGACGCGGTCCGCCGTGGGGTCCGCGCCGGAGAGGACGAACGCGGCGAGCACGAGCAGGGGAAGCGGGTACCAGAAGCGCATGCGCGGCGGGCCCCGCCGTCTGGAGGCTTCAGGGGTTCGTGGTGTTCCCAGCTCACCGGCCATGCGGTGGACCTCCGGGGTACCCGCGCCCAGGCGCCGTCACCCGGTTTCATCTTGGGGCAACCCGCCACATGGGAACAAATGTCATCCAGACGACACGGCCCACCGGGGCGGGCCGTGAGGTCAGGAGGCGCGGGCGCGCAGCACGCGACCGAAGCCGCGCTCCCGCCCCAGGGCCGGGGACACGCCGCCGTCCTGGACGGCCTCGCGGCCGGAGATGAGCACGGCCTTCACGGCGGCGTCATTGCGGCGCACCAGCCGCACGAAGCCGCCGAAGTTCTCCATGGGCGCCTCGGCGACCTCGTCCAGCTTCGCGTCCAGGCCCTCGGGGTTGATGACGGCCAGGTCCGCGCGGCGCCCCTCGGCGAGCACGCCCGCGTCCAGCCCGAACCACTCGCCAATCTCCCCGGTGAGCCGGTGCACGGCGCGCTCCGTGGACATGAAGGGCTCGCCGCGCTTCTCGGCCTCGCGCACCAGGCGCAGCAGCCGCAGCGGGAAGTTGTAGTGGGCCATGTTGCGCAGGTGCGCGCCCGCGTCGGAGAAGCCCACCAGGATGTCCGGGTGCCGGCAGATGCGCTCCAGTTCCTCGCGCCTGTCGTTGGCCATGACGGTGTACCAGCGCAGCGCGTCCCCGTGCGTGGCCACCAGGTCCAGGAAGACGTCCACGGCGTGCCGGTCCTGCTCCTTCGCCACCTGGGCGAAGGACTTGCCCACCACGCTCGCGTCCGGGCACTGGAGGATGCGGGACTCGTTGAAGTCGCGGTGGAAGGCGCGCGGCAGGAAGCGGTTGGTCCACTGGCGTCGGAAGCGGGCGCGGTACTCCGGGTCCTTCAGCAGGCCCGCGCGTGACGCCGCGTCCTGGAGGTGCAGGGCCGCGGCGCCCGCGCCGAACTCCTCGAAGACGACGAGGTCGATGCCGTCCGCCCACAGGTCGAACACCTCGGGCAGCGCCTGCCAGCGGAAGTCCGCGCCCAGCAGCCGGTTGGCCACGCGCGACAGGACGCCGATGGTGCGGTGGATGCCGCGGCTGGCGCGAGGGTCCATCATCGAGATGACCGACGTCTTCAGCGTCTTGCGTCCCAGGCCCATGCTCTCCAGGAGGAACAGCAGCACGTTCACCTTGGTGCTGATGTTGGGCACGCCCTGGAAGACGCGGCCGCGCTCGCGCAGCAGGCGGGTGAGGCGGCGGTACTCGCTCCAGCGCGCGTAGGTGGAGGGCAGGGGCCGGCTGCGGATGTCGCGCGAGCCGCCCATCTTGTCCCACTTGAGCGTCTGCACCGACAGGCCCAGGTAGCCCAGGTCCAGGCCCTCGCGGACCAGGGCCTCCATGCGGCGCAGCTCCTCCTCGGCGGGGCGCACGCCGGAGTCCAGGCTGCGGTGCAGGCCCATGACGTGCGCGCGCAGCGCGGAGTGTCCGAGCAGCGACGCCACGTTCGGCCCGAGCGGCAGCGCGTCCAGGTGCTCCAGGTAGCCGCCCAGCGTGTCCCACTGCTTGCGCTCCTCCAGCAGCGTGCGGACGGTGGCGTAGGGGATGGCCTCCACGCGGCAGAACATGTCGGCCAGGTCTTCCGGCGTGCCCACCGCGAGGCTGAGCGAGCAGCTTCCCACCACCACGGTGGTGACGCCGTGGCGGACGGACTCGGAGAGGGACGGGGCCAGCTCCACCTCCGCGTCGTAGTGCGTGTGGAAGTCGATGAAGCCGGGCGTCACCCAGTGGCCGGTGGCGTCGATGACGCGCGTGTGCGGCGCGCGGGGCAGCGGGGCCTCGGAGATGGCGGCGACGGTGCCGTCGCGGATGCCCACGTGGGCGTGGCGCGGCGCATTCCCCAGCCCATCGAACACCCGCCCGTTCTCGACGATGAGGTCCATGCGCGGGGACTCTACCCCGGGGCGCCTGACGCCGGCTCTGTCCACCGGACCACTCCGGGCGCTACCGCTCGGGCCGCCCGAGCGTCCAGCATCGGGCAGACGTCCGTTCGGGCCATCCTCAAGCCCGGAAGGCGATGGCACATGGCCCCATGCTCCGACGTCCGCCGGTGCGGGTCATGCTCTGCACCCTCGTCCTCGCCACCGCTCTGCTCCTGTCGCCCGCGGCCTGTCCGGGCGCGCCTCCGACGGGGCCGGACACTCCCGATGCACAGCCTCCCGACCTCGGGCCGCCGGGCATCGAGGACGCGGGCCCGCCGGATGCGTCCAGCCCCGACGCCGGCCCGGACGACGTGCCGGACTCCGGAGACTCCATTCCGGACGTCCCGTACGGCCTCGAAACGCGGCCGGCCAACCCCACGTGCGTGGCGCCCGCGCGTCCCGCCGAGGCCACCGGCGTCGCCCTCCAGCGCGTCTACCCGAGCCTGTCGTTCACCCAGCCGCTGTTCGCGCTCCAGGCGCCCGGCGACAGCCGCCGCGTCTACGTGGTGGAGAAGCAGGGCTACGTGCGCGTGTTCGCCAACGAGGAGGACCCCGCGAGCAGCTCGCTGGTCATCGACCTCTCCAGCCGCGTGAATGCCTCGCACGACGAGTCGGGGCTGCTGGGCATGGCCTTCCACCCGCGCTTCGCCACCAACGGCCAGGTGTTCCTCTCCTTCATCGGAGATGACGACGAGGGGAAGCTCCACTCGTACATCGTCCGCTATCGCAGCACGGACGGTGGCGCCACGTTGGACCCGCTGAGCGGGGAGCTCGTCCTCGAGCTCTCGCAGCCGTACTCGTACCACAACGGAGGCCACCTGGCCTTCGGCAAGGACGGCTACCTGTACATCGGTTTTGGCGACGGCGGCGGCCGCGTGGACCCGAACCGCACCGCGCAGGACCCGCAGCAGCTGCTGGGGAAGATGGTGCGCCTGGACGTGGACTCGGCCCGGCCCTACGCCATTCCCGCCACGAATCCCTTCGCGAAAGGCGGCGGGCGGAAGGAAATCTACGCGCTCGGCTTCCGCAACCCGTGGCGCTGGAGCTTCGACCGGCGCACCGGCGCGCTGTGGCTGGGCGACGTGGGGGAGAAGCGCTTCGAGGAGGTCAACCGCGTGGTGCTCGGGGGCAACTACGGGTGGAGCGTCCTCGAGGGCACCGCGTGCGTGCGCGGCACCCCGTGCGCCACGCAGGGCCTGACGCCGCCGGTGGCCGCTTACGGCCGTGACGAGGGCGTGTCCATCACCGGCGGCTACGTGTACCGGGGGAGCGCGGTACCGGCGCTCGCGGGCCGGTACGTCTTCGGCGACTTCGGCACGGGCCGCATCTGGACGCTGCCCGGGGACGCCACGCCCGGCGGTGGGGCGACCCCGAAGCGCGTCCTCTCCACGTCGCTCAACATCTCCTCCTTCGCGGAGCTGAACGACGGAGAGCTGCTCGCGGTGGACTTCGGCGGAGGCGGGCTGTACCGGCTCGTCCCGGAGATGCCGGCGCCGGGGGGCGCGTTCCCCGCGCGCCTGTCCGAGACGGGGTGCGTGGACCCGAAGGACGCCACGAAGCCCGCGGGCGGGCTCATCCCGTACGGCGTGAATGCCCCGCTCTGGTCGGACAGCGCGGACAAGGAGCGCTTCCTCGCGGTGCCGGACGGGACGACGGTGACGGTGGGCTCGGACGGCGTGCTGGAGCCGCCGCCGGGCAGCGTGGCGGTGAAGAGCTTCCTGCTGGAGGGCCGGCGCGTGGAGACGCGCCTCTTCATGCGCCACCCGGACGGGAGCTGGGCCGGCTACAGCTACGAGTGGAACGCGGAGGGCACGGACGCGGTGCTGCTGGAGACGGGCAAGGTGAAGCAGGTGGCGGGCAGGACGTGGACCTTCCCCAGCCGGGCCGAGTGCATGCAGTGCCACAACGCCACCGCCAGCCACGTGCTGGGCCTGGAGGTGGCGCAGCTCAATGGCGACTTCATCTATCCAGGAGAGCGGCGGGCGAACCAGCTCGCGACGCTGGAGCACATCGGCGTGCTGACGCTGCCGGGGGCGCCGGACACGCTGCCCCGGCTGTCCACCTATGACGGCGCGACGTCGCCGGAGGCGCGGGCCCGCGCGTACCTCCATGCCAACTGCGCCATGTGCCACCGCCCCAGCGGGCTCGGCCGCGGCACCGCGGACCTGCGCATCACCACGCCGCTGGCGCAGGCGGGCATCTGCGACATGCCTCCGGAGCTGGGCGACCTCGGCGTGCCCGGCGCGAAGCTGGTGGCCCCGGGCCACCCGGAGGCGTCGCTCGTGTCGCTGCGCATGCACGCGCGGGACACCTTCCAGATGCCGCCGCTCGCCACGCGCGAGGTGGACGCCGCCGGGACGGCCCTGGTGGATGCGTGGATTCGTTCACTCTCGCACTGCCCTGGAAGCCAATGAGGGCAGGCGTGCCTACCTTTGCGACCGGACACGGACGCAGCAGGAACGAGGAGGCACGCGATGGCACGACATGGATGGCAGTGGCTCACGATGGCGGGCCTGTGTGGAGTGCTCGGCCTGGCCGCTGGCTGCACGGAGCGCCAGGAAGGGGCCGTGCGGGAGAACGCCCGTGAGGTCGGCAAGGAAGTAGGCGAGGCGGCGAAGGACGTGGAGCACGGCGCGAACAAGGCGGCCGAGCAGCTCAAGGGCGCGGCCGAGGAGGCCTCCGAGGGCTTCAAGGAAGGCGTGGGCGGCTCCGGCAAGGCGCCCATCGGCGACAAGCCCGGCGTCATCAACGACGGCGAAGGTCCACTGGAGAACGGACGCGGTCCGCTCGAGGAGCAGAAGGACCGCTGACCCTCGGACGCGAGCCCCTTCGTGCGCGAAGGGGCCGCGGCCTCCCCCTCTTGGCGCGTGCTTCGTCACGGTGCCAGGATGGCGCTCGTCCCGGCGCTCGCGGTTGCCGGCGGGGGGAGTGCATGAACGAGCTCGAGCTGGACAGGGTCTACCGCCGAGGCGAGCGGGGCCAGGACGTGCGGCGCATCCAGGAGTGGCTGTCGCTCCAGGGCTTCGCGGTCGCCATCGACGGCGACTTCGGCGCCGCGACGGAGGCGGCACTGAAGCGCTTCCAGGCGAAGGCCGGGCTCACCGTGACGGGCGTCGGCGACGCGGTGACGTTCGACCGGCTGGTGGCGCCCCTGAAGGCCGCCATCGCGCCCATTCCCGCGCAGGGCCGCACCCTGGGCTCGCTGGTGGTGGCCTACGCCGCGCAGCACCTGCGCCAGCGCCCGCGAGAGATGGGCGGGGAGAATCTCGGCCCCTGGGTGCGCCTCTACATGGACGGCCACGACGGCAGCACCTGGCCCTGGTCCGCGGGCTTCGCCACCTTCTGCCTCCAGCAGGCCGCGCGAGCGCTCGGCGTGCCCATGCCAGTGGGGCGCTCGCTGTCGTGTGACACGCTGGGCGCCTTCGCCCGGGAGAGGGGGCGGCTCATCTGCACGCTCACCGCGCTGCCCGACCGGACCCGCATCTGCCCCGGCAGCCTCTTCCTTCGCCGCCGCACGGCCACCGACTGGTCCCACACCGGCATCGTCACCGAGGTGGACGAGGAGACCTTCCAGACCATCGAAGGCAACTACGAGGTCTGCGCCCGCACGCGCGGCTTCGAGAACATGGACTTCGTCCTGCTCTGAAGAAGCCGCCCGCTCAGGACTGCTTGCTATTGCCGGACGGAGGTCTGACCTCGCGGGTGCCCGGCCCGCGCACGGTGTAGTGCGCCACCACCGGCTGGTGGTCCGAGGACTCGGTGCTGCGGTCCACCTCGAACAGGACCGGCACCAGCCCGGGCGAGGCGTAGAGATTGTCGAAGCGCTTGCCCGTGGCGGGCACCACGCCGCGCTCGTCCGGCAGCGACGTGAGGGTGGCGCTGTCGGCGATGTCCTGCAGGCGCAGCCAGTGCTCGCTCCCGCGCGGCACCTTGCCGGAGCGCAGCTCCGCGCACGCCTGCTTCGGCGTCATCACCACTCCGTCCTGCAGGCGCACCTGCGCGAGCGTGGCATGGGCGATGGTCTCCGGCAGCTCCAGCTCCAGCGCGTGCAGCTCGTGCCGCAGGCGCGGGTCGGCGATGTTGCCCACGCCCTTGTCGCCCACGCTCGCGTGCGGGTCGCCGTAGCGCACCGCGTACTCCTCAATCGTGTCGGTGTCGTCGTAGGTCATCAAATGCGCCATCAGCCACGAGCCGCCGCGCTTGATGGCGGTGTTGGCGTTGAAGTCCCCCAGCACCACGGCGTGCGCCACCTCGCGGTGGTGCAGCAGCGCGTTGAGCTGGCGCAGGTTGCGCGCGTTGATGCCCGAGTCCCCCAGCGCATGGTGCACGTTGTAGAAGACCACCGGGTGGCCCTCCACCTCCAGGCGCACGTAGAGCGCGCCCCGGTCCTCCGGCAGCTCGCACGGGTCTCCGCGCCGGAGGATGGCCTCCTCGCGCACGGAGTCGGGGATGACGTAGGTGAAGTGGGCCCCGTCCACCAGCGGGTGGCGCGTGAGGAAGGCCTTGCCGTTGACCAGCCGCCCGCCAGGGCCACCGTCATGGCCCTGGTAGGCCATGTGGAACCCGTACCGCTGCGCCAGCAGCACGGTGATGGGCACGTTGGCCTCCTGCAGGCCGAGGACGTCCGGCATCCGGCCGTGCGCCTCCAGCTCGTCGAAGTACGCCAGCAGCGCCTCGCGGCGCTGGCCTCCGAGCAGGATGTTGTAGCTCATCACCGTCAGCCCGGGCCCCCGGGGCGGACGCGCGGAGGTGTTGCGGACGATGTACGTGCGGCCGTCACCCAGCTCCCGCTCCGTCGTGGGCCGGGGCACGGCCTCGAAGTCGGGGAACGTCACCGTGGGCTCTCGACGTGGCAGGTGCTCCTCATGCGCGCCCGGCATGCGGGCGAGCAGGGGGCCGACTCCCGGAAGATGCTCCAGCAGCTCGGGCACTTTCATACAGGCTCCCCCCTGGGGAGCCGCGAATGCGGAGCAGGAACGAAACAGTCGTGCTGGATAGCGACTTGAGCCACCGGTCCTCCTGTGTGGACTCAAGTTCTGCGCTGATCCGCGCGGAGGCCAGGGGGCACACGGGCCTTTGAGGGCCGGCCGGGCCGCCTCGTCCGGCTGGAGGGCGGGCGGGGGAGCCGCGCACGGTGGGCACAGGGCTTCCCACCCGGGATACCTGCGTCGCCAGCGTGGGGAGGCGGCTTCTTCTCGTGGGCGCTGCGCGCCTCGAGGCTTCAGGTCCGAAGCTCCGGATGTCGTTCAGCAGGCGTCATCCCGCCCTGGAGTCCGGCTTGCACGCGCCCTCCGCAGGGGCCGAGTTGGAGTCATGACGTGGAACGGTGGAGTGGGAAGCGCGGGCTGCGCACGGGGTGGAGTGCGTTCGCAATCGTCGGGCTGCTCAATGGCTGTGGCGCGGTGGACCCGGAGGCGCGGACGGTCGATGAGAATCCTTCGCGCGAGCAGCGACTGGAAGGAAGCACCTACGTCATCAACGTGGCCTCGGACGCCACGGTGGATGCGCGGGAGCCGGATGCGAACTTCGGCTCCACCACGCGGCTGACGGTGGACGGCTCACCCGAGCGCCGCGCCTACGTGCGCTTCGCGGTGGGCAACGTCGAAGGACGCATCAAGAAGGCGACGCTGAAGCTGTTCGTCACGGACCCGAGCGTGGACGGGCCCGCCGTCCACGCCACGTCCAACGACTGGAACTTCTCCACCCTCACCTTCAACAACGCACCGGCCCCCCAGCAGCCCGCGGTGGCGGACGTGGGCGCCGTCGCGGACAACGCCTTCGTCGAGTACGACGTCACCTCCGCCGTCCAGGGCACGGGAACCTTCAGCTTCGTCCTCGTCTCCGAGGTGGACGACGGCGTGGTGTTCCTCTCGGACAACGGCGCGGGCGACGCGCAGGACCCGCAGCTCGTCCTCGAGACGGAGCCGTGCCCGGCGCCCACGGTCGTCGAGATTGCGCCCCAGTTCGACACCTACGTCTCCGAGGAGACGCCGACCACGCGCTACGAGGAGCCGCTCAAGCTGGTGGTGGATGGCTCGCCGCGCCGGGAGGCCTTCCTCTCCTTCGGCGTGCCCGAAGGGTGGAACATCCAGGGCGCGCGGCTGCGCATGTTCGCGAAGGACGGCTCCACGAATGGCCCCTCGCTCTACCGCACCGGGCCGCAGGTGGAGGGCGGCTACTTCGACTGGTACTCGCGGCCCGCGACGGTGGGCGCGGCGCTGGTGGACCTGGGCAGCGTGCCGACGGGCTCCTGGGCGGAGCTGGACGTGAGCAGCACGGTGACGGGCGCGGGGGAGCACGCCTTCGCGCTGCTCTCCAGCAGCGGTGATGGCGTGGACTTCGTCGCCTCCGAGCCGGGGCTCGCCAACATCCCCCGGCTCGTCGTCAACACGGGCGGGCCCACGTGCGCCTACGCGGGGGACGGCATCGGCGGCACCACGGTGGGCGTGCGCCACCACGGCGGCCGCGGTGATGACGCGCCGCGTGCCCTGGCCGCCGCGGGCAATGGTGAGTACGTGGTGGCCGGCCGCTTCTTCGCGAACGGCTCCCTCAACCCGGCGGACTACGGCGGCGGTGCGCTGCCCAACGGGCGGGGCCTGGCGCTGGCACGCTACCGGGAGGACGGCACGGCGGTGTGGACGCGCGGCTGGGTGACGGCGGAGGGCGCCGTGCCGGAGAGCGTGGCCGTGACGCCGGACGGGCAGGTGCTCGTGGCCGGCACGTACACGGGCGCGGTGGACTTCGGCACGGGCGCGCTGCCGGCGCAGGTGGGGCAGAGCTTCTTCATCGCGAAGTTCTCCGCGACGGGACAGCCCGTGTGGAGCCGGGGCTTCGCGGTGCGCAATGGCACCGAGCCGGGCACTGTCGGCGAAGTCGAGCTGGCGGCGGATGCGCAGGGCGGGCTGGTGCTGACGGGCTCCTTCAACGGGACGCTGGAGCTGGGCGGCGGGACGCTGTCCTCCGGCCCGGATACGCAGGCCCAGGCGGACCGGGAGATGGGGCTGTTCCTCGCCCGCTTCGGCGCGGACGGCGCGCACCTCTGGTCCAGGGCCGTCCCCCATGGCGAGGGAGCCTCCACGGAAGCCACCGCGCTCGCCACGGCCCCTGGGGACGCGGTGCTCGTGGGCGGACGGGTGGCGGCGGGCTCGGACCTCGGGGATGGCACGGCGGTGTCGCGGGACGGGCTCTTCCTCGCGCGCTACTCGGCGGTGGACGGCTCGGTGGTGTGGAAGCGCGTGCTGCCGGGCGCGACGGGCGAAATCTCCGGGCTGGCGGTGTCCGGTGGGCTGGTGGCCTTCGCCGGCCAGTTCTCCGGCACCTTCACCTTCGGGGACCAGCGCTACACGCAGGTGGGCTCCGCGGACGCCTCCCAAGCGACGGATGACGTCTTCGTCGGCGCGGTGGAGCTGGCCGGCGCGGCGCGGTGGCTGCGGCAGTTGGGCTCGCCCGGCCTGGAGCGGATGATGGGCCTGGCTGTGGGCCTGAATGGAGACCTCGTCATCCAGGGCGTCAACACGTGGCCCCTGGACTTCGCGGGCAGGAAGCTGGGCGCACACGGGCGCTTCGTCGCGGCCTTCTCTTCCACCGGCCAGTCGCGGTGGGCGCGCTCATTCCCGGGCGCGGTGGAGACGGTGGACGTCGCGGTGCTGAGCACGGGCGAGGTGCTCGTCGGTGGCAGCCTCGACGCGGCCCTCCCCGCCGAGCTGGAAGGGCAGACCTACACGTCGCGCGGGTGGAAGGACCTGGTGTTCCTGAAGTTCCGTCCATAGCGGAAGGGTGGCGGCGGCGTGCCTCGACTCCGTGGTTGAATGGCCGCCATGCGGCGCGTGTGGCTCATGGCGGTGCTGGTGTCCCTGGGGTGCGCCGCGTGCGCGACGACGCAGGTGGTTTCTCCCAGGTCGGCCTGCGAGCAGGGCGCGGGCGCGGGGTGTGGCCCGTGGGGTGACGAGCTGCTCGAGCAGGGCGACGTCGCCGGCGCGGACAGGGCCTTCGGCCTGGGGTGCGATGCCGGAGACACCCAGGCCTGTGTGGCCCTGGGCCGGCTGCGGATGGAGGGCGGGGACCTCGCTGGCGCGGAGCCCCCGCTCATCAAGGCCTACCGCGAGCCCGACGAGCAGAGCGCGCTGGCGCTGGCGGACCTGCGCGAGGCCCGGGGCGGCAAGAGGGACTTGGAGTCCGCCGCGCGCCTGAGGCGGGAGGCGCCCGCGCTCGACAAGCCTGACTTCGAGTTCATCTTCTCGTACCGGGTGGATGCGCGGAACGGGCTGGGCAACGACATCACCCTGAACATCCAGCCCCTGTCGTTCTTCGAGCGGCGGCTGACCTTCGGCGGCACCGTCGCCTTCACCCGCTCGGGCGCCTCGGAGCTGAATGGCTTCCTCGGCTACCAGCACTTCCTGTCGTCGTGGTTGCTGTCCTACGCGCGGCTGATGGTGGGCGGCGCGTTCGATGCAGTCCCGGGCCAGGGCCCCAACGTCGGCGGCGAGGTGGGGGCGAAGCTGTGCCTCGGCCCCCTCGGCCACCTGAACGTGGCGGTGGGCAGCTCGCGCGTCAGCCCCGGCTACGTGTCCATGGGGCTGGGGCTCAACGGCCTCCTCGTGCTGCTCGCGGCACTGCACTGACGTCAGCGCGTGGGCAGGCCCACGGAGCCCGCCCCGTCGTGAGTCACTCCGACGGGCGCCGCCGTGCACGATGAGCCGGGGCGCGCGGACCCCTCCCCGAGGGGTGGCGGCGCGTGCAATGCCAGTCAGGTGATGGGGAATGTTTGACTCTGGTTGTTGCGGCTCCGTACCATCCGCTGCGTTACGGGGGAGACAGCCATCACATGCAGGCCTTGACCGAAGCGCCCGGGTATCTCACCCAGGGTGAGCAGTCGCTCTATTTCGTCCATCACCGGGCGACCGGGCCCTGCCGGGCCGCGGTGCTGCTGGCGGGGCCGCTGGGGCTGGAGCGCGCGCACGCATACATCGTCTGGACGCGGTGGGCGCGGCACCTGGCCTCCCGGGGCGTGGATGCGCTCCGGCTCGACTACCGGGGCACCGGCGAGAGCACGGGCCGCTTCGAGGACATGACGCTGCCGTGCTGGGAGCAGGACCTGCGCGCGGGGCTGGAGTACCTGCGCCGCGAGCGTCCCGGTGTGCCGGTGGTGCTGCATGGCCTGCGCCTGGGGGCGCTGCTGGCCGCGCGCGCGTTCCAGACGGAGCGGGCGGACGGCCTGCTGCTGTGGGACCCGCCGGAGTCCGGCCGCGCGCACCTGATGGAGGTGCTGCGGCGCAAGGTGGCGGCGGACAACCTGGAGGGCACGGGCGGCGTGGCGCGCTCGCGCGAGGACTACGTGGCGGAATTGGAGGCGGGGGGCTTCATGGAGGTGGAGGGCTTCCCCTGGTCCCGCGGCTTCTGGCGGAGCGCGGAGGCGTATGACCTGGCGCTGCCGGCGCGGGACGACGCGCGCCCGTGGCGGGTGGTGCACCTGGATGGACGTCCGGCGGAGCGCTGCCTCGCGCCGGGCCATGGCCGCTCGGTGCGCACGCCGCGGCCCTTCTTCTGGACGACGAGCAACCGGCTGCTGCCGGAGCTGGGTGAGCTGTTCGACGACGGCGCCAGCTTCGCGGCCGGAGTCGGCGCGGGGGACGTGCGTCAGGGGGTGCGGTCATGAGGGAGCTGATCCAACTGGAGGTGAAGGGCCACCGGCTGTGGGGCACGTACCACCCCGCGGCGGCGACGAGGCCGGGGCGGGTGGGCTTTCTCTTCCTCAACCCGGGGCACGTGCCGCGCTCGGGCCACGGTGGGCTGTCCGCGCGGGCCGCGGACCGGCTCGCGGCGCAGGGCTTCCCGTGCTTCCGCGTGGACCTGCCGGGCCTGGGGGACTCGGACGGCCCGCTGCCGGACACCACGGCGGAGCTGTACCAGTTCGTCTGCGGTGGCGGCTTCGTGGAGGTGGCGGAGGCCCTCCACGCGGAGCTGCTGAAGCGGTACGCGCTGAAGGGCCTGGTGATGGGCGGACTGTGTGGCGCGGCGACGACGTCGCTCTACCTGGCGGACCGGCTGCCGGAGGGCGTCTCGGGCGTGTTCCTCTTCGAGCCCGAGTTCTACCTGTCCGAGCAGGAGGCGGCCAGCGCGGACGGCGAGGCGCCTGGCGAGGACGCGGAGCAGGGGACGTGGCGCTCGCGACTGCCGCTGCGGCGCGTGACGTCGAAGGTCTTCTCGTACTGGGGCTGGATGCGGATGCTGACGCGGGAGAACGAGTACGCGAGGCTGTTCCGCTACCTGCCCCTTCCGCGCCAGCTGCTGCTGGACTGGCTGATGGACTGGGGCACGCTGCCGGCGGTGGCCAACGTGCCGCTGGTGCGCGCGTGGCAGCGCGTGGTGCAGCGGGGCGTGCCGGTGCTCGTCATCACCGCCGAGGGCAAGCTGCGCGACGTCTTCTTCGACCGCATCCACCGGGCCGCGTTCTCCGACTTGAAGGTGGCCACGCTGGAGCGGCTGCGGCTGCGCGGCACCAACCACATCTTCACCACCGGCGGCGCCATCGACGCGTGCATCGGCCACCTGTCCCGCTGGGCGGGGGAGCACTTCGCGGAGGCCGCGACGCCCGCGGCCTCCGTGCCGCGGGTCGCGGAGCTGCGCGGCGCGGGCTGAGGCAGCCCTCATGGCGGGAGCGGCCTGACGGACTCCCGGCCGGCCCGTCGAAGGCCCGCCTCCCGCGCCGCACCTGTCAGTGGCGCGGGGCATCTCCATACTGACATCATGCAACGGAGTTACCCGGCGGGTGAGGGGCCCTCGCGAGGGGCCGCGCCGTCCCTGGTGAGGGAGAAGGTCCTCCTGCCCCGGCTGGGCGAGGAGGAAGGTGCCTGCCTGCGCTCGGCGCTCGCCGCCCTGGCCCGCGAGCCCGTGGAGGTGGAAACGGCGGAGCAGGCCGCGGTGCTGCTTGGCGAGGAGTCCGTCGGGCTGCTCGTGCTCGACACCGAAGCGGAGGACGCGGCCGCCTGGATTCGAAGCTTCCAGCGGGGCATGCGGGCGCGGGGGGGGATGGCGCTGCTGCTGCTCGTTTCCTCCGAGCGCACGGAGGGCCGGCTCCTCACGGAAGCGCTGCCGGGCACCCTGGCGTACGCTGTACGGCCGCTCTCGCGGGACGCGGTGGTCCGCACGCTCCATTCCGTCCTGGAGAGCGGCCCGGAGCGGAAGGATGGCGCGGAAGCCACGCTTGCCTCGGAGTGGAGGGCGGAGCTCCGGCTCGGGCAGGAAGCGCGGGCGGCCGTGGAGGGCCGGCTGAAGGAGCTGCTGCGCAGCGAGCGGCGCCTGCATGCCCTGCTGGAGGCGACCACGAGCGTGATGTGGACGCTGACGCCCGAGGGCTTCGCCGTCGAGCGGAGCACCTCGTGGGAGGCCTTCACCGGGAGGAGCTTCGAGGAGTACCAGGGCCACGGCTACATGAACCTCATCCACCCCGAGGACCGCGGACGCATCCGGAAGGACTGGGTCCAGGCGCTGGGCAGGCCCACGCCGCATTCCTCCGTGTACCGCCTGCTGCGCCATGACGGACGCTGGCGGCGGATGCTGTCGCGCGGAGTCCCGGTGCTGGGCCCGGATGGCCGCGTCCGGGAGTGGGTGGGCTGGCTGGTGGACATCACCGAGCAGCGGGAGCAGGAACTGGCGCTCCAGAAAAGCGAGGAGCAGTTCCGCGCCTGCTTCAACCTCGCAGCCGTGGGCATGGCGCAGGTGGACCCCTTCACCGGCCAGTTCTTCAAGGTGAATGCGAAGCTGTGCGAGGTGACGCACTACGGCGCCGAGGAGCTGGGCCGGATGAGCTACCTCGACATCGTCCATCCCGAGGACCTCGCCGTGAGCGTGGAGACACTGGCGCGGTTGGTTGGGGGCGCTGCGTATCCCGACACCCGCATCCGGCGCTGGGTCCGGAAGGATGGCGCAACCATCTGGGTGGAGATTGCCGCCACCGTCCTCCGCGACGAGTCCGGGCGGCCGCTGCGCGTGCTGGCGGTCATCCAGGACATCACCCGGCGCAAGCACGCGGAGCTGGAGCGCGGCCGCCTGGTATCGGTGGTGGAGAGCTCTCCCGACGTCATCTGCATCTACGACGTGGATGGGCGGGCCATCTACATCAACGAGGCGGGCCGCGGGCTGCTGGGCCTGGAGAGCCTGGAGGAGGTCCAGGACCTCTCGGTGCTCGACCCGGTGCACCCGGACGACCGCCGCATCATCGAGAAGGAGGCGCTCCCCGCCGTCGAGCGAGAAGGCCGGTGGGTGGGTGACTTCCGCGTCTTCAACCTGCGCACCGGGAAGGTCATCCCCCTCTTCAGCCAGTACTTCCTCGTCCGGGACGCGGAGAGCGGCCAGCCGACGGGCCTGGGCTGCATCTCCCGAGACATCACCGAGCGCAAGCGCACCGAGGAGCGCCTCACCTTTCTCGCCCGGGCGAGCCGGCTGCTGGCCAGCAGCCTCGACGACGAGACGACCCTGCTGATGCGCGTGGCCGAGCTGGCGGCCTCCTCGGTGGCCACGTGCTGCATGGTGAGCCTGGTGCAGCCGGAAGGGATGCCCCGGTGGCTGGAGGTGGCGCACCGTGAGCCGACCCGGGCCCCGCACGTCCAGCAGGCGCTACGAGAGGCCGCGCGGCCCGTCTGGACCGCGCTCCTCGACGCGCTGTCGACCTCCGGGCAGGCCGTGCTCGTGGACCTCCGCGAGACGCGGGCGCCCGAGCCCCCGCACCGCGCGCTGCTCGAGGCGATGGAGGCGGTGTCCGTCATGGCGGTGGCCCTCACCTCGCGCGGGCATGTGCTGGGGGTCATCGCTGTTGCGTCGGGAGACCCGGACCGGCTGTATGGCGATGAGGACCGGGTCATGGCGGAGGAGCTGGCCTACCGGGCGGCGGCGGCGGTGGACAATGCCCGCCTCTACGCGCAGGCCCAGCGCGCCATCCGGCTGCGCGACGAGTTCCTCTCCGTCGCCAGCCATGAGCTGAAGACGCCGCTCACGCCCCTGGCGCTCAAGCTGCAGGGCATGAAGCGCTCGTTGCCCATGGCGTTTCTCGGGGACGCGGCGGAGCGGATGCACGGGGACCTGGAGCTGGCGCAGCGGCAGGTGCGCCGGCTGGCGGAGCTCGTCGACGGGCTCCTCGACGTGTCGCGCATCCGCGCGGGCCGGCTCCAGCTCGAGCTGGAGCCGGTGGACCTGGCGGCGCTCGTCCGGGAGCTGGTGGCGCGCTACGAGCCGCAGGCGCAGCGTGTCCGGTGTCGCATCTTCGTCGAGGCGGACGCCTCCATCCTCGGGGAGTGGGACCGCTCCCGGCTGGAGCAGGTGGTCTCCAACCTGATCTCCAACGCCCTCAAGTACGGCGCGGGCGGACCCGTGCACGTGCGAGCGGCCGCCAGTGGGAAGACGGCCTGTCTCGTGGTGCGGGACGAGGGCATCGGCATCGAGCCGCAGTCGCTCCACCGCATCTTCCAGCGCTTCGAGCGCGCCGTGTCGGAGCGGCACTACGGGGGGCTGGGCCTGGGGCTCTACATCACCCAGCAGATAGTGGAGGCCCACGGCGGCTGGGTGCGGGCCGAGAGCGTCCCGGGCCGGGGCGCGACGTTCACCGTCACGCTCCCGCTGGAAGGGCCGTCCGGGAGGGCGGAGCCGGGCGACGTCCCGGAGGCGCCCGAGTCCTGACCTCCGGGGGGCCCTATGCCGCCTCGCGCCCGTCCTCACTGACGCCGCGAGCCAGCCGCTTCTGGATGGCGAGGAACAGCGCCTCGTGCGTGGCCGGCGAGGCCAGCTCCACCTCGCCGCCGGCCTGACCGAAGGCGGCCACCGCGTCGCGCAGCGCCTCGCGAGCGGACATGGCGAGCATCAGCGGCGGCTCACCCACGGCCTTGCTCCCATGAATGGTGTTGTGCTGCCCGGCCTTCTCCAGCAGCCGTACGCGGAAGTCGATGGGCGCGTCGCTGAACGCGGGCACCGCGTACGTGCTGGCCGAGTGCGTGAGCAGTCGCCCGTTGGCGTCCCACTTCAAGTCCTCCCCGGTGAGCCACCCGAGGCCCTGCACGAAGCCGCCTTCAATCTGCCCGCGGTCCACGCCGGGGTTGAGCGAGTCGCCTACGTCCTCCAGCAGGTCCACGCGCAGCACGCGCTTCATGCCGGTGTAGCCGTCCACCTCCACCTCACACACGGCGGCGCCGTAGGCGAAGTAGAGGAACGGCCGGCCCCGGCCGCGCGCCTTGTCGTAGCCGATGCCCGGCGTCTGGTAGTAGCCCGTCACCGACAGCCCCACACGCGCCAGGTACGCGGCCTCCACCACCGAGGCGAAGGGCAGGGCCACCTCGGGCTCACCTGGAGGCCCCACGCGTCCGTCCTGGAACACCAGTGCCTCGGGGGCGACGCCGCGCCCGTGCTTCTCGGCGAGCAGCCGCGCGGCCACCGGGGCGAGCCGCTCGCGCAGGGTGACGCAGGCATTGCGCACGGCGGCGCCGTTCAGGTCCGAGCCACTGGAGGCCGCGGTGGCGGACGTGTTGGGCACCTTGTCGGTGGCCGTCTTCGCCATCCGCACGGCGCTGGCGGGAAGGCCCAGCTCGCGCATGGCCACGCCCTGCACCTTGGTGTGCAGGCCCTGGCCCATCTCCGTGCCGCCGTGCGACACCATGACCGAGCCGTCCCGGTACACGTGCACGAGCGCGCCGGCCTGATTGAGGAACGTGGCGGTGAAGGAGATGCCGAACTTCATCGGCGTGAGCGCCAGGCCGCGCTTGATGCGGGGCGAGCGGGCGTTGAAGTCGTCGACCTCCTGCCGCCGCCGCGCGAAGTCCGAGGACTCCTTCAGCTCGCGCCAGAGCCGGGGCATGCGCTCGTCCTCCAGCTCCTGCCCGTAGTGCGTGGTGTTCGTCTCGCCCGAGCCGGCGTAGAGGTTGCGCTCCCGCACCTCCTCCGGAGGCAGCCCCACGGCGCGGGCCACGCGGGCGAGGACTTCTTCACACACGAGCATGCCCTGCGGGCCGCCGAAGCCCCGGAAGGCCGTGTTGGACACCAGGTGCGTCTTCGCCACGCGGCCCGAGTACGCCAGGGCCGGCACGTAGTAGGCGTTGTCCAGGTGGAAGAGGGCGCGGTCGAGGATGGACTCGGACAAGTCCAGGGACCAGCCGCCGTTGGACACCAGCTGCGCGCGCAGGGCGAGCAGCTTCCCCTGGCCGTCGAAGCCGGCCTCGAAGGTGGCGTGGAACGGGTGGCGCTTGCCGGTGACGGTCATGTCCACGTCGCGGTCCAGCATCCACCGCACCGGACGGCCCGTGTGCCACGCGGCCAGCGCCACCAGGGCGGCGGGGGCGTTGCCCTGCGTCTCCTTGCCGCCGAAGCCGCCGCCCATGCGCGGGGCCTGCACCACCACGCGGCTGCGCGGCAGGTCCAGCACGTGGGAGATGACGGCCTGCACCTCGGACGGGTGCTGGGTGGAGGACGTCACCGTGACGTCGCCGTCGTCGCCGCGCTCGGCGAAGGCGGCGTGGGTCTCCAGGTAGAAGTGCTCCTGGCCGCCGATGGACAGCGTGCCGGTGAGGCGGTGGGGGCTGCTGGCCAGCGCGGCGTCCACGTCACCCCGGCGGATGACGTGCGGCTCGGTGTGGTAGCTGCCCTGCGCCATCGCGTCCTCCACGGTGAGGATGGCGGGCAGCGGCTCGTACTCCACCACCACGGCGCGCGCGGCGGCGCGGCAGGCGTCGACGGACTCGCCCACCACCAGGGCCACCACCTGCCCGTGGAAGAGCACCTCCCGGTCGGCGAGCAGCGGCTCGTCGTGGCGGATGGGGCCGGTGTCATTCGTGCCGGGGATGTCCTCGGCCATCAGCACCGCCACCACGCCCGGCATCTTCCGCGCGGCGATGGGGTCCCTGCGGAGGATGCGGGCATGCGCGTGCGGCGCGCACACCGGCCAGACCTCCAGCATGGGCTGCCGCTGCGCGAGGTCGTCCACGTACTGCGCGCCGCCCGTCACGTGGCCCAGCGCGCTCTCATGGCGCAACTCGCGGCCCGCGTCCGCGGTGGCACCCGGCTCACCCAGGGTGAAGCGCGGGGCGGCGTCCAGCGACGGGCTGCGCTCCCCGGAGAAGAACTTCTGGAACAGCCCCACCACCAGGCCGCGCCGGTACTCCGCGCTGCCGCGCAAGTCACTGATGGGGGTGATTTCCTCCGACAGCACGGGCAGCACCCGGGCCACCGTCTCGCGCGTCCAGGGCTGCCCGGTGAGCACCTCCTCCGCGCGGCGTGCGCGCACGGGCGTGGCCGCCACGCCGCCGTAGGCCAGCCGCGCGAGCCGCACCACGCCGTCCGCGTCCAGCTCCACGCGGAAGCCCGCGGCGACGATGCTGATGTCCAGCTCGCGGCGCTTGGACACCTTGAAGGAGTCCGACAGCCGCCGCCCGCCGCCGGGCGTGGCCGCATGCGGGATGACGATGTGGCGAACGAGCTCGTCCGGCCGCAGCGCCGTCTTCCGGTATGCGAGGAAGAAGTCGGCCAGCGGCACCACGCGCTCGCCCTGCACGGAGGCGAGGACGAGCCGCGCGTCCAGTGCGAGCAGCACGGGCGCCATGTCGCCGATGGGCGAGGCCGTCACCAGGTTGCCGGCCAGCGTGGCGCGCTGGCGAATCTGCCGCGAGGCGAAGACGTTCAGCATCTTCGTCACCTCGGGCAGCTCCGTGCCGAGCGCGTCCTCCAGCTCCACGAGGGACGACGCGCCGCCCACGTACCACCCGTCCGCCTCGCGGCGGATGGCGCGCAGCGACTCCACACCCTCGGTGGAGATGAGGAACGGGAAGCGGCGGGCCTTCTTGGTGATGTCCACGCCCAGCTCGGTGGCGCCGGCCACGAGGAGCGCCTCGGGGTGCGCGGCCTTGAGTGCGAGCAGCTCCTCCCACGAGGTGGGGCGCAGGAAGGTCTGTCCGCGCGCCTCGTAGCGCAGCGCGGACAGCGGCGCGGCGGGGCCGCCGAGGGCCACCCCCGGGAGCGCCTCGCGCGCGGTGCCGGCGTCACGCGTGGCGAGCGCCTCCATCATCGCGTCGCGGATGGGGCGGTAGCCGGTGCAGCGGCAGATGTTGCCGCAGAGCTGGTCCGCCACGGCCTCGGGGGTACAGACGTCCTTGCGCGAGTACGCCTCCGCCATGGAGACGATGAAGCCCGGCGTGCAGAAGCCGCACTGCGAGCCGTAGTGCTTCACCATGGCCTGCTGCACGGGGTGGGGTTGCTCGCGGCGGCCCACGCCCTCCACCGTGACGACCTCGCGGCCGGCGACCATGGGGAGCAGGGTGATGCACGCGTTGAATGCGCGCAGGCACCGGTTGCCCTGGGCGTCGCGGTCCACCATGGCCACGGTGCACGCGCCGCAGTCTCCCTCGGCGCAGCCCTGCTTCGTCCCGGTGGAGCCGCGCGTGCGCAGGAAGTCCAGCAGGGTGGTGTTGGGGGACTCGCCGTCGACGCGGACCGTCGTTCCGTTGAGCAGGAACTCGAACATGGTGCTCATTCTCCAGACGATACCCCGCGCACGCGGGGCTGCTCCGGAAGCGATGCTTCGGAGCGTGTGTCAACGCTCAGGCCGTGGTGCACCTGGAGCAGGCCGGCGGCGATGCTCACCGCCACCTCCTGCGGCGACTTGCCGCCAATCTCCACGCCCATGGGGCAGTGCACGCGGTCGATGTTCCTCGCGGGCACGCCCCGGGCCTCCAGCCGCTGGCGGAAGCGGGCCCACTTCGTGCGGCTTCCAATGAGCCCCAGGTAGCGCGCCGGCCGCTCCACCGCGAAGGCGATGATGTCCTGGTCCAAATCATGCCGGTGCGTCATCACCGCCACGTACGTGCGGCGCGCGTCCCACGCGGCGCGGGCGGCGAACACGTCCCACGGCTCGTCGTGGCGCACCACCGACGCGGGGATGCGCTCACCCTGCAGCCACTCGGGGCGCTCGTCCACGAGGTGGACCTGGAAGGGCGTGCCCTCCAGGGTGCGGCACAGCGCCTGGCCCACGTGGCCGGCGCCGAAGAGGTACAGGCGCGGCCCGTGATTCACGGGCTCGACGAAGACGTCCACGACACCTCCGCAGCACTGGCCCAGCTTCGCGCCCAGCGGGTAGCGATAGGAGCGGGCCTCGCCCTTCTCCAGGCAGGCGCGCGCATCCGCGAGCACCAACTGCTCCAGGTGGCCGCCGCCCACGGTGCCGTGGAACGTCCCATCCGCGCGCACGAGCAGCTTCGCGCCGGGCTCGGCGGGGGTGCTGCCCTGGCACGCAGTCACCGTCGCGACGGCGAAGGGCGCATCTTCACGAGACCACTCCGCCAGCTGGCGGACCCAATCCCACATGGTCCGACCGAGTCTGCCACAGCCCGGGGCCCGGGAGTCACGGCCCGGACGCGCCGTGCGGGTCAGAACGCGTATCTCACCCGGCAGTACGGCATGCGGCGGGCCAGCAGCTCCTTGAGCTCGGCCACCAGGCGGCCCTTCAGCCCGGTGCGGTAGCGCACGTTGGCGCCGCCGCCCTGAGACACCTTGGCCTCCTGCGTCTCGGGCGTCCACAGCAGGGCTTCTGCCTTGGGATGCCAGCGCAGATTCACTTCGTGGAGGCCCGCGTGGTGGGTGAGGAAGATGACCTCGGCGGCGAGCTGGGCCTTCGCCTCGGGGGAGAGCACGTCGTCCACCTGCTGGAAGAGCGCGTCGTACTCGGCCTGCCAGCCGTCGTAGGCGACGACGGGGGAGAAGTTGAGGTGGACCTCGTAGCCGGCGGCCACGAAGTCGTTGATGGCGGCGATGCGCTCGGCAATGGGGCTGGTGCGCACGTCCAGCAGCTTCGCCTTCGCGTGTGGCATCAGGCTGAAGCGGATGCGCGTCTTGCCCTTCGGCGCGTAGCCCAGCAGCTCGCGGTTGACGAGCTTGGTGGCGAAGGTGCCCATGGCGTTGGGCAGCGTGGTGAAGAGGCGGACCAGGTCCTTCACGTTGTCGCTGAGGGCCGCGTCCGCCGAGCAGTCGCTGTTGCAGCCGATGTCATAGGCCCAGTAGCGCGGGTCCACGCTGTTGGCTTCCGTCTTCGGCCCCTGCCGCTGCGCGTGCCGGCGGATGGCGGCCACAACGCGGTCGATGTTGACGAAGACGGTGACGGGGTTGGCGAAGCCCTTGTGGCGCGGCACGTAGCAGTACGCGCAGCTCATGACGCAGCCGTTGGCGGTGGACGGCGGGATGAAGTCGCAGCTGCGCCCGTTGGGGATGAAGGACATCGTCTTCTTCACGCCCAGCACCAGGGTGCTGCCCTTGATGCGGTTCCACGCCTCGGCGTTGCCCTCGTTGCCGAACAGGCCGGGGATGTTGTGGTGCGACGCCACCTCCACCCGCTCCGCGTCCGGGAAGCGCGCGAGGATTTCCCGGCCGCGCAGGTGCTCCTCTACGCCCGGCTCCAGGTAGATGCGGGAGACCTTCAGCAGCGAGTCCAGCGCACCCGGGCCCGTGGGGGGAGGAGGCGGGGCGAACAGGTCGAGGTTCGTCACCGGGCGTACCTAACCCGAAGCCGGCCGCCCCGCAGCGGCGCCGGGCGGGCCCCTAGCTGGCGCCCCGGAGGCCGGGCGGGGGCATTGTCGGGTGCGGGACACTCGCGCTAAGAGCGTGGGCTCCTCACGAGGGGAGTCCTCATGCGCAGGCAAGGTTCTCACGCGCGCCCGGCCTGGGCCGTCGCGTTGCTGGGTGTCGTGGCACTGGGTGGCTGCAAGAAGCAGGAGTCCGCGCCCGCGGAAGCCTCCACGCCGGATGCCGGGCAGGTCGCGGCGGCGGCTCCGGCCGCGAAGGACGCGGGCACGGTGGCGCTGACGGACACGCGCACGCCGTTCCGCTTCAAGGACGTGACGATTACCCGGACCGGGGGGAGTGTGAAGCTCGCGTACACGCTGGAGAACGTGGGCGCGAAGCGGGCGCGCGCGAGCAGCTGCCTGTCGCTGCATGACAAGGACGGCTATCAGCTCTCGTACTCCATCCTGGGCCCCATCAGCCTGAGGGGTGGGGAGTCGGACGGCTTCGAGGACGTGACGAGCATCGCCGAAGACGTCTGGGCCGAGACCCGCACCGTCAGGCTCTACGCCGGGTCGGCCTGCTACAGCCTCATCGGGGGAAACGTCCTCAGCCAGGTGAGTCACCTGGACCTGACGGGCAAGCCCGCGCCGACGGGGGCTCCCGCGTCGCTGACGCTCGCGGACCCCGAGGATGGCGTCGCCGTCTTCGAGCTGAAGGACGTGGGCCTGAGCCAGGAGTCGCCGTCGGCTCCCGTCGTCGTGACGTTCACCGTGACGAACACGGGCACGACCCGCCTCGGCTCGAGCGTGTGCCTCCGCCTCTACGACAGCGCGGAGAGCACGGGTGGAATCGACGAGGCCGGCTCCAGCAACTTCACCCTCGCGCCGGGTGCCACCAGGACGGTCTCCTCCGAGCTCACGCTGGATGACGACAAGAACTGGGACTCCACCGTCCTGCTGAGGGCGTATGCCTCCAGCTACGGCTGCGCCAGCAGCGCCCGGACGGCCGTGAGCAACGTGGTGGAGTTCCGCAAGCCCTCCGAAATCCGCTCGCCCGTGGACGACACCCTGGCGGACGGTGACGGAGAGGGCGGTGGCGACGGCTATGTCCCGGACGAGCCGGTGGACGAGCCCCTGGACGAGTCCGAGCCCGAGCGGGCGGCCGACGGCGTGAGCGACGGGCAGTAGCCGCGAAGGCCCGCTCCACGCGGCGGGGTGCGCCACGTGGAGCGGAGTGCCGGGCCCACGCTACGCGGGCACGGTGGCGCGGCGGGCCGCGACGTCGTCACGGCGCATCGGCTGCGCCTTCCCGTACGTGAGCGAGCGCCACACCCACTCGGCGGGGCCGAAGCGGAAGCGCGACAGCCACAGGTGGCTCCACACCACCTGGACGGAGAAGACGGCCAGGCACAGCCCGAAGCACGCCGCGGGGCCCACCTTCGTTATCCGCCCCAGGCCGTATCCGTAGAAGAACAGCACGCTCAGCACCGTCTGCGACAGGTAGTTGGTCAGCGCCATGCGGCCCACTGGCGCGAGCACCCCGAGCAGCCGCTGCCACGTGGCGCGCTGGAAGAGCAGGGTGATGCCGGACACGTAGACGCTCGCGAAGCCCAGCTCGCCCACGTGCCGCAGCGGCGCCAGGGCGAAGGGCACCCACGTGGGTAGCGTCTCCGGGGTGAGAATCTTGCGGAGCATGAGCTGCTGCAGCACCAGCCCGGCGCCGCTGCCCACCACCCCGGCCACCAGCCCCCACCCGAGCAGCCGGCGGAACAGGCCCAGGTGCTGGGGCGCGTCGTGGAAGATGCGGCGCCGCCCCGCCACCAGGCCCAGGAGGAACCGGCCGAAGGTGGCGAGCATGGTGGCGAGAATCATCGGCAGGAAGTCGAGCACGTAGAAGCGGCCGCCATCCCTCGCCACGTCCAGCCAGCTCCCACCGGAGAAGGACGCCAGGGCCTGCGCCTTGATGGCCGCGGAGCGCTCTCCCGCCGCCTTCGCAATGGCGGCCCCGGCCTCCGGCGTGTCGGCGAGCAGCTGCGGCAGCTTGAGGATGAGCGTGCTGATGACGGGCCATACGAGGGTGAGCAGCGCGGCGCCGATGAGCAGCGTCCGGTCCGAGCGCCGCCGGAACAGCAGCAGCCCGAAGCCCAGCACCGCGTACGTGCTGAGGATGTCGCCGTACCAGAGCAGGAACAGGTGGGTGAGCCCCATCATCAGCATCACCCCCAGGCGCCGCGAGTACAGCGGGGCAATGGAGGCGCCGCGCTCCTCGGCCCGGCCCAGCTGCACCGCGAAGCCCAGCCCGAAGAGGAAGGAGAAGATGGTGATGAACTTCCCGAACACCAGCAGCATGAAGGCCTGCGTGGTGATGGTGTCCAGCAGAGAGGCGTTCGCCATCAGCGCGGTTATCTGCTCGCGCGGGAGGAACGCCCTGCCGCTGAACCACATATAGACGTTGGAGATGAACACGCCACACAGCGCGAAGCCGCGCAGCGTGTCGAGAAGCGCCAGCCGCTCGCTGGAATCAATCGGGCGGGCCCCGGCGCTGGGTGCTGCGACGGTGGAAGGGGCAGGGGTCATGTCCCTTCAAGAGGCGGCCGAACCCGAGCCCGGCCGCCCGTATTCCGTGCGTCCGCGCATCCACGACGAGGCGCTGCTCGTGGGCGCCGCGCGTCCCACGGGCGGACGGTGAAACGCCCTCGCGTCCCACGTCCGGACAGCGAGACGCGCGCAGTCAGACGCCGATGCGCGGACAGAAGTCCTTGAAGACACACTCCTCGCACTTCGGCTTCTTCGCGGTGCAGGTGTACCGCCCGTGCAGCACGGTGGCGGGCCCGAAGAAGGTCCACTGCTCGCGGGGCACCAGCTTCATCAGGTCCTCTTCAATGACGTCGGGCTTGTCGTGCTTCGTCAGGCCCATGCGCTGGCTGACGCGGGCGACGTGCGTGTCGACGATGATGCCCGAGGGCAGGTCGAAGGCGGTGTTGAGGACCACGTTCGCCGTCTTGCGCGCCACGCCGGGCAGCGTCACCAGCTCGTCCACGGTGCGCGGCACCTCGCCGCCGAAGTCCTCCAGCAGCGCGCGGCTCATGGCCTGCACGGACTTCGTCTTCTGCTTGTAGAAGCCGGTGGGCTTCAGGTCCTCCTCCAGCGCGGTGGTGTCCGCGTCCGCGAGCGCGCGCGGGCCGGGGTACTTCGGGAAGAGGGTGGCGGTGACGCGGTTGACGCGCTCGTCCGTGCACTGCGCCGCGAGGATGGTGGCGACGAGCAGCTCGAAGGGCGTGGACCAGTTGAGCTCGTAGCGCGCATCCGGGTGGGTTTCGTGGAGGCGCTCGAGGACGACGGAGACTTTCTGGGCAGGTGTCATGGCGTGGGCTTGCCCTGAAACCTACCCGGCGAGTCTGACGTGAGTCACGCCCGCGAGCGCCTCATCTTCCCCTAGGTCGTGAGCTGCTGGAGCAGGCGCACCGTCTCCGGCGCGGCCAGGGACGGGGTCAGGGCGGTGAGCGCGATTCCAGAGACCACACGGGTGATGTTGTGGTCCACGCGGCCAGCCTGGGTCCACACCGCCGCGGGGGGCGCGGTGATGTAGGCGGAGAAGGTGTGGTGGCCGGTGCCGGGGCGCTCGCCGATGAGGTGGATGAGGGCGCGGTGCTTCGTCGCGTCGCCCAGTCCTCCGAAGAGCGCCTCGCCCACGCGGTAGCCCGCGCGCACGCGGCCCGAGGTGAGCACCAGGTGCTCCGGCGCGGGCGTGTAGCCGGCCTGGGTGAGCAGATCGCGCAGCGCGACGAGGTACGGCCGCAGCTGGCCGTCATCCATGATGGACAGCGCGTTGAGCCCGTCGGACACCAGGACCTGCACGTCGTACCGGCCCGCATGACGCACGCGCAGCGAGCGCAGCGCGTCCAGCGACGCGGTGTCGAGCTGCTCGCCCGTCTCCGGGTGGAGGATGTATTCCTTGCGGTCCTTCGACTTCGTCACCAGCCGCACGGCGTCCGGCATGGCGGCGATGAAGGGCTCGGACAGCTCGGTCCACAGGCTCGTCTTGGCGTCGGCGTAGACGCGGCGCATCTCCTTCTCCAGCGCGGGCTCCAAATCCCACGCGTTCGCCCCGTGGCCCACGGCGATGGGCACGCCGCGGGCGCGAATCTCGGCCAGGCGCTGCGAGGCCTCCGCGCGGATTTCAGACTCGGGCCGCGCGTCTCCCTTCGCGCGCAGGTACTGGAGGTAGACCCAGACGGGGTCGCCGAAGTGCTCGGTGGGCCGGCCCTGCGCGTCGATGACGCCCAGGCGCTGGAAGAAGGCCCACATCCTGTCTTCCACCTTGTAGCCGAACGTTTCGCGCAGGCGGACGTGGTCCTGGAAGCCGGTGGTGAGGTAGCCCAGCATCGGGTCGTTCTTGGTGGGCAGGCCCATGAGGTACGCCGGGTTCGCCGGCATGATGCGCTCCAGGCACCAGTCCAGGTCATCCAGCGACACGTCCATGTGGAGCGTGGAGCAGACGTCCAGGCCGATGGTCAGCCCGTGCAGCTTGCCCATGACGATGTCCTCCAGGCAGCAGCGCACGAGCTGCTCCCGGGTGCGGAACACCTCCGGCCCGATGAAGCCCGCCACGTCGTTGAGGTGGACCCACGGGGCGGCGGCGCGGCCCGCGCCTTCCTGTGCCTTCGCCACCTGCTGCGTCAGCGCGCGCGCGAAGCCGTACTTGCGCGACTCATGGATGACCATGTCGTAGCCATGGCCGGAGCCGTTGGTGAAGTCCGCGCCCTGGCCCGTCTCGAAGTAGAGGCCGTACTGGCCGGTGCGGCCAGCCGCGTACCCGAGCATCTTCTCCACGGAGATGTCGAAGGTGGCATTGGCCGTGTCGCTGCCGGCGATGCTCTGGAACCAGATGCCGGTGGTGCCGGGGTGCCGGCGCTCCACCTCGGCCTGCACGTCGATGTGGGCCAGCACGCAGTGGGGTAGCACCCCCTCCAGGCCGAACGTCACGAGCAGCTCGTACAGCGTGGACTCGATGGCCGCCACCGACTCCGGCGAGGACGACACCGGGTTGCAGCCGAGCACCACGTCGCCCACCGCATAGGCCCAGCCGTCGAACACCTGCCAGCGGATGTCGTCCACGTTGTCGGTGGGCGAGTTGGGCTGGATGCGCGCGCCCAGGTAGCCCCGCGCGCCGATGCTGCTGCCCGGCAGCGGGTTGAACACCTTGCGCCCCACGGCGATGAGCTCCTCGTCGCTCATCAGCTTGACGACGCAAGCGATGACGTCGCTGCCCAGGCCGGGGATGAGGGCGTGGATGTCCGCCTCGCTGCTCTCCAGCAGGAACTGCTTCAGCCGGCCCAGCGTCCAGTCCCGCGAGGCCGACGCGGCCACCCGGTCCTCCGACTCCACGAGCAGCGCGTGCAACTCGTCCTCGCGCAGCGGGTGGGTCCCCAGGTCCACCAGGCGCGTGTTCTCCAGCAACTGGCGCGCATTCTTCCGGGACGTGTCATCCGCGGCGGCCACGCCCACCAGCGCGTCGCCCTCCTTGAAGGCGTTGGCGGCGCCCAGCACCTGCTTGTAGAGCGTCTCGTCGAAGCCGCCCTTGAGGCGCTGGACGTAGGCGAACACGTCCTCTCCGGCACGGACCTCGGGAATGGAGACCCCCTCGGGCGGCGGGCCCGGAGGTGGGTGGGTGACGGTGTCCTTTCCGCAGCCCAGGAGGGACGCCGCCGCGCCACCCAGCATCGCGGCCAGCACGGTGCGCCGGTGCAACAGGAACCGGGATTCGACAGCCATGTTCCGTCCTCGCTTGCGGCGCGCTCCGGGAGGCTCCGGCCTCCCTTCCCCCGCGCGCCATCCAGCGACTCTCGGCGGCTCCGGGAAGCCGAGCCAAGACGGCCTTTCGTGCCTTTGGACGACAACCGACGCCCACAGGCCCCCGGGACGGAGGCCGGGCGCGAGCGCAGGACAGATGGCCTACACCCCGTTGTCGGATTCCGTGCGGGGGGCTTCCGGCCGCGCGCGGGCGGCTACGGCCTGTCCAGCGTCTTCACGACGTTCGTCGGCGTCCCGTCCTCGAGGGTGCGAACGTCGAAGGTGACACGCACCGAGGTGCCGGGTGGGAGCGCCTGTCGCAGGTGCGCCTGGACCTCCTGCGCCCGGGGGATGCGCTGGCCCTGGACGCGCGTCGCGTGCGTCACGCGCAGGGGAACGACGGGGCCCTGGGAGCTCTCGATATAGAGGAGGCCCGTGCCCGCGCCGAGCACCCGGCCGGTGAGCACGTGCTCCTCGCCCTGTACGCTCTCCGTCTCAGGTTCGGGCGCCCGTTCAGGAGTCGGCGCCTGCGCCAGCGCCGGGGCGCCCAACATGAGCCCGGCGAGCAACCCCAGGGTCGTCCGCTTCATCCGTAGCCTCCCCCTGCGCGGGCGAGTCGCCTCGCCACCGTGAAGCGTGCGCATCCTCCGGCCCGGGGACAGCACTCGCTTCCCTGGACGGACGCTGCCACGGGGCCTAGCGTCCGCGCCCGTTCAACCCCTCTCCCCAAGAGACGACTCCATGGTTTCGGCCATCTTCAACCCGGCGCGCTGGAAGCCCGTCGACGGCTTCAAGTTCAAGGACATCACCTTCCACCGCGCGGTGGACCAGGGCACCGTCCGCATCGCCTTCAACCGCCCCGAGGTGCGCAACGCCTTCCGCCCCCGCACCGTGGATGAGCTGTCCCGCGCGCTGGAGGCCACGCGCTTCATGACGGACGTGGGCTGCGTGCTCATCACCGGCAACGGCCCGTCGCCCAAGGACGGCGGCTGGGCGTTCTGCTCCGGCGGAGACCAGCGCATCCGCGGCAAGGACGGCTACAAGTACGAGGGCGAAGAGGGAGAGTCCGACCCGGCGCGTCTGGGGCGCCTGCACATCCTCGAGGTGCAGCGGCAGATCCGCTTCCTGCCCAAGGCCGTCGTGGCCGTGGTGCCGGGCTGGGCGGTGGGCGGCGGGCACAGCCTCCACGTGGTCTGCGACATGACCATCGCCAGCAAGGAGCACGCCGTCTTCAAGCAGACCGATGCGGACGTGGCCAGCTTCGACGGCGGCTACGGCTCCGCGCTGCTGGCGCGCCAGGTGGGCCAGAAGCGCGCGCGGGAAATCTTCTTCGTCGGGGCCAACTACTCCGCGGAGGAGGCGTTCCAGATGGGCATGGTCAACGCCGTGGTGCCGCACGCGCAGCTGGAGGACTTCGCGCTCGACTGGGCCGCGGAGATCAACACGAAGAGCCCGACGGCCATCAAGATGTTGAAGTACGCCTTCAACCTCCCCGACGACGGCATGGTGGGCCAGCAGCTCTTCGCCGGTGAGGCCACGCGCCTGGCCTACGGCACCGACGAGGCCCAGGAGGGACGCGACGCCTTCGTCCAGAAGCGCAAGCGCGACTTCAAGCGCTTCCCCTGGTCGTACTGATACCGGCGGGCTCGCGGCATGCCCGTCGTGACGGGTGCTGCCTGACGTGAGGCCTCCCGGCGCCACACCGGGAGGCCGTCATGGACGAGGAGCCGCTACTTCGTGAGCGCGTCCACGCGCAGGTTCAAGGAGGCGATGTTGCTGACGCCTTCGACCATGACGTAGGCCGTGCCCGCCACGGGATTGAGGATGGAGCAGACCGCGGGCAGCGTGGTGCTGTCCGTGGTGCACTCCACCGCGCTCGGCACCGCGGGCGCGTCGCCCTGGCGCACGTAGAGCTTGAACTGGCCGCTCTGCCCGAACGACTGCGTGGCCGTGACCTGGAGCCGCTTCTTGCCCGCTGGCACGGCCACCTCGTACACCGTCCGCGACAGCTGGTTGAGCTGGGTGGTCACTGTCGTCGCGAGCGCCAGCGGGTTGCTGTAGTACGCGTGCAGCGTGACGCTGGAGAACGGGTCGAAGCCATAGACGAGGACGTAGTACGACTGGTCGTCCTCGACGCCGGTGGTGTAGACGCAGTTCTCCGTGTTGCCCACCGCGTCGCTCAGGCAGTCGTAGTCGGTGAACGTGGGCTCGGAGTACCGCTTCACGTACAGGTCCGCGTCACCGCTGCCGCCCCGCAGCGTGAAGGTCAGCTTCGCAGCGGGCGCCGGGTTCACCAGGCGGAAGGTCTGCACCGAGCCCAGCCCGCCCGACACCGTCACCGCATAGCCGTTGTAGATGTCCGTGCTCAGCGCATGCGACTGGGACAGCAGCTCCGGGGCCACCTGCGGCGTCGCCTTGCCCTCGGCTTCCGGAGCGGGCGTGCCACAACCGATGCCGAACATCGAGACGAGTGCCAGTGCTGAGACCGCGCGAGTCAGGTGCATGAACGCTCCGTAGTGGGTGGAGCGTGCAGGGTAGGGAGCCGTCGGGGCCATGCATGTCACAACGCCGAAACGGGTGTGCTCGTTCAACGGCCGTGACGCTCATGTCACCGGGATGTTTCCGTGGGCGCCTTCGTTCGTCTCGAGCGCGTCTGAAGGCGCCTGGCCTCAGCGGCTCCAGAGGACGTCGGTGACGACGCCGTAGTGCACGGCGGCCGCGGCGATGACCATGAGGTGGAACACCTCGTGGTAGCCGAAGAAGGTGGGCTTCGGGTCCGGCCAGCGCTTCGCGTAGACCACCGCGCCCAGGGCATAGAGGACGCCTCCGAGGACGAGCCCCGCGACGCGCGTCGGGCCGATAATGGCCGGCAATTGAGCCACCACCGGGGCGGCCAGCAGGCCCAGCGCGACGTAGAGCGCGGAGCGCAGGCCCCGCGACGCGGAGATGCCCAGCAGGGCGAGCGTCGCGCCGGTGAGCGCGCAGCCCCACATCAGGAAGAGCAGCGGCGTGCTCCAGCCACTCCGGGTCTCCAGCGCGGCCATGGGCGTGAAGCTGCCGGCGATGAGGAAGTAGATGGCCGCGTGGTCGCACCGCCGCAGGCGCGCGTAGGCGGCGGGGCTCCAGGTGGGCCAGTGGTACGTGCCGCTGACCCCGAACATCAGGACCAGGCTGATACCGAACACCAGGGCGGCGGCGTAGGGGGCCCCCTGCGCCGGCGCCAGCGCGAGCCAGATGCAGCCGTAGAGCGCCACCCCGGCCGCGAGCAGGTGCGAGAGGCCCCGCAGCCGGGGCTTCACGGATTCTTCCATCAACAGCGCTTCGATGCCCCGGGGTGACGCGGCCATGACCTGTGGTTAGTCACGGCATGTCACCGCTGCGTCAGCGAGCGACCGTCCCGTCCAGCTCTGGACGGCCGGGGCGCCGAAGCGTCGACCTCTTCACGGGGGAAGGTGCCAGCGGGAAACAGGCGCCGTCAGTCCGCGGGGGAGATGAGCACGGAGTCCGCGGAGCGACGCGTCGGGCCCTGGTACACGGCCTCGATGTTGTTGCCATCCGGGTCCAGCACGAAGGCGGCGTAGTAGTTGGCGTGGTAGTGGCGCAGGCCGGGGGCGCCGTTGTCGCGGCCGCCCGCCGCGAGCGCCGCCGCGTGGAAGCGGTGCACCGTCTCGCGGTCCTTCGCCTGGAAGGCCAGGTGGATGCCGTGCCCGGAGGGCGGGATGCCCGCATCCAGGGGGGAGATGTAGAGCTCATCAACGGAGAAGGTATGCTCGTTGTCATCGTTGATGGGGATGCCGAGCACGTCCAGCACCGCGCGGTAGAAGCGCTTGCTCGCATCGAAGTCCTTCACGCGGAAGTGGACGTGGTCGATCAGGCGGCCCGTGTGGAATGGCTGCATGCGGTTGCTCCCGGTGGATGTGGCGCGCAAGGCTGCACACCCCGCACGGTGATGCCAAGCGCCGGAATGCCACCGTCAGGCAGGCAACAGCCGGACCGGCAGCGCGAGCGGGCCCCGGGCGATGAGCGAGCGGGACCATTCGATGGGCCCCGGGCCTCGGGAGATGCCCCGGAGGCGGGGCAGCAGCGCCTCCAGCCCGAGGCGCGCCTCGAGCCGCGCGAGCATGGCGCCCAGGCAGTAGTGGACGCCGTGGCCGAAGGCCAGGTGCGACGAGCCACCTCTTGAGAGGTCGAAGCGGTCGGCCCCGGGGAACTGGCGCTCGTCGCGCAGTGCCGAGGCCAGCAGCACCACGACGGCGGCCCCGCGCGGGAGGTGGACGCCACCCAGCTCCGTCTCCTCGGTGGTGAGGCGGAGGCTGGAGTGGCCGGGGGGCTCGAAGCGGAGGACCTCCTCGATGAGCCTGGGCACCAGGCGCGCGTCGGCGAGCACGCGCGCGAGGTCCTCGGGGCGCTCGGACAGGACGAACAGCGTGTTGGCGAGCAGGTACACCGTGGTCTCCACGCCCGCGGGGAGCAGACTGAAGAGGAAGCTGATGAGCTCGTCATGGGTGAGCACCGAGCCGTCCTCGCCGGGGCGGATGAGCTCGCTCACGAGGTCGTCTCCCGGGGCCGCGCGGCGCGCTTCGATGATGTCCTCGAAGCACCGCTCCATGTCGACGAGGCTCTGGCGGATGCGCGCCTGCTCCTCGGGTGGGTGCTGGCCCGCGGGGATGCTGACGAGGTCATCCGCCCAGCCCTTGAGCTTCGGGTACTGGTCCGCCTCCAGGCCGAACAGCAGGCCCAGCACGCGCACCGGGAGGCGCAGGGCGAAGGCCTCGACGAAGTCCACCTCGCCGTCGGCGCGGAGGAGGCGCTGCGTGAGTTCCTCGGCGATGGCGCGAATCTTCGGCTCCAGCACGGCCAGGGCCGCGGGGCCGAAGGCCCGGGCCACGCGTCCTCGCAGCCGCGAGTGGGCCGGCGGGTCCATCATCACGAAGGACTGCGCGGTGGGGTTGCGCTGAATCCACGGCGGCAGGAAGCCCCGCGCCAGCCCCTCCGACGAGAAGCGGCGCGGGTCCTTCAGCACGGCCACCACGTCCTCGTAGCGACTGACGGCCCACAGGCCGCCGGGCTCCACCTGGCGGATGCCGGTGCGCCGCAGCTCGGCGTAGAGCGGGTAGGGGTTGGCGCGCGTCTCGGTGCTCATCAGGTCCAGCGTGGAGTGCATGGGAGGCGTCCTCGGGTGGAACGGCGTCGAGGGAGACAGCAACGCCCGCGCCAGCTCGGCCCCTCGTGGAACTTCCGTTGGTTACCCGTCGCTCCCGAGCCGGGGCTCGCGAGCACTCCGTCAAAATGCGGTAGGGCACTCCTTCAAAATGAAGGAGGCGCCGGTGCGACTGGAGGACCTGGACATCCGCGAGCTGCTGGACATCGACGCGGAGGAGGGCGTGGTCCGCTTCGCGGGGCAGCGGGCGCTCATCCTCGACGCGGTGGCCATGGGCCTGCTGCGCAAGGCGGTGCTGGACACCTTCGGCGCCACTGCGGCGCGGGCGGTGCTGACGCGCTTCGCCTTCGCACATGGCTGGCGCATGGCGGAGGCCCTGTGCTCCGGCTTCACGTGGGAGCGCACCGAGGACTGGCGCCAGGCGGGAGGCGTCATCCACCGGCTCCAGGGGCTCATCCGGCTCGTGCCCGGGGCGGAGGACCCGTTCTCCTCCGGGGGCGCCAGGCTGGAGGCGTCGTATGAAGCGGAGCAGCACCGGCTCCACGTGGGGCGGGCGGACGCGCCCGTGTGCTGGACGCTCACCGGCTTCGCGAGCGGCTATCTCAGCCGGACGGAGGGGCACCCCATCTACGTGCTGGAGGACCGGTGCCTCGGGAAGGGCGACGCGGAGTGTCGCTTCCGGGCGCGGACGCGGGACGCCTGGGGCGCGGAGCTGGAGTCGCACCTGCCCTTCTTCGAGTCGGACGGGCTGGACGCGTCACTGCGCCGGGTGGCCGGCGAGCTGAAGCGCGCGGAGCAGCGTCTGGACGCGCGTCGTCGGGACCTGGCGCGCACGGGCTCGCCCGCGGTGGACCCGTCCGGCATCGTCGCGTGCAGCGCGGGCATGCGGCGGGTGCTGGAGCTGGCGCGGCGGGTGGCGGAGGTGGACTCCACGGTGCTCATCCTGGGGGAGAGCGGGGTGGGCAAGGAGCGGGTGGCGCGGCTGCTCCACGAGGCGTCCGCGCGCGCGGCGGAGCCCTTCCTGGCCCTCAACTGCGCGGCGTTGTCGGAGGCGCTGCTGGACAGCGAGCTGTTCGGCCACGCCCGGGGTGCCTTCACCGGCGCGGTGCGCGAGCGGCCGGGGCTGCTCGAGGCGGCGGGGGGCGGGACGTTGTTCCTGGACGAGGTGGGAGAGCTCGCTCCCGCGGTGCAGGCGAAGCTGCTGCGAGCGATGCAGGAGCGGCAGGTCCGGCGGGTGGGAGAGAACCGGAGCCGGCCCATCGACGTCCGCGTGGTGGCGGCCACGCACCGGGACCTGGCGCGCGAGGTGGAGGCGGGCCGCTTCCGGAAGGACCTCTACTACCGCCTGCGCGTCGTGGAGCTGCGCGTGCCGCCCCTGCGCGAGCGGCGCGAGGACGTGCTGCCGCTGGCGCGGGTGCTGCTCGCGGCGGCCGCCAGGCGCATGGGCCGGCCGGAGCTCGCGCTGACACCCCGGGCGGCGGACCAGCTCGTCCGGTACGACTGGCCCGGCAACGTGCGCGAGCTGGAGAACGCGCTGGAGCGGGCGGTGGCCCTCGCGCGGGGCCGGCGCATCGAGCTGGACGACCTGCCGGAGGACGTGCGGGAGTCGCTGCCCGCGCCCGTGGTGGCCGCGGGCGTGCGCCCGCTGGAGGCCATCGAGCGGGACTACATCCTTGCCGCGGTGGAGCGGAACGGAGGAAACCAGACGGTGACGGCGCGGCAGCTCGGCATCAGCGCGGCGACGCTGTACCGGAAGCTGAAGCAGTATGGTGCGCTGGCCAAGGACCGCCCCCGGAGCACATCGTAAATGGAAGCCCCCCGCCTGACCTTCTTCTGCGAGCTGTCGCCCGGTGCCCTGCGCGAGCTCTTCGCCGCGCCGGCCGTCACCGACGACCTGGTGGCGCTGCGTGCCGGTGTGAGCCTGGGCCTGCTGGACCTGGGCCCCGAGCGCGCGGAGGTGGTGCGCCGCCTCAACCGCGAGGGCATCCCCGTCACGGCGTGGCTGCTGCTCCCGGAGGACCAGGGCTACTGGTTCCACGCGGGAAACGCCGCGCAGGCCACGGCGCGCTACGACGCCTTCCGCGCGTGGACGGCCGAGCACGGGCTGACGTGGGACGGCGTGGGCCTGGACATCGAGCCGGACATCCGCGAGCTGCGGCGGGTGCTGGAGGGCGGGTGGCGGCGGCTGCCGGAGCTGCTCCCCAGGCTGGGGCGGGGCGAGCGCGTGCGGGAGGCCCGGGCCGCGTACACCGCGCTGGTGGAACGCATCCGCGCGGACGGGCACCGGGTGGACACGTACCAGTTCCCGTTCATCGTGGACGAGCGGCAGTCCCGCTCCACGCTGCTGCAGCGCGTGTCGGGCGTGCTGGACCTGCCGTCGGACCGGGAGGTGCTGATGCTCTACACCAGCTTCGCGCGTCCCCACGGCGCGGCGATGCTGTGGAGCTACGGCCCGGGCGCGCCCTCCATCGCGGTGGGAATCACCGGGGGTGGAGTGGAGTTTCCGGGCACGCGCCTCCCACAGCCGCTGGACTGGGCGGAGTTTTCCCGGGATTTGCGGCTCGCGGTGCGGTGGACGCATGACCTCCACGTCTTCAGCCTGGAGGGCTGTGTGCGACATGGCTTCCTGACCCGCCTGCGCACCTTCGACTGGGACGCGCCGGTGGACCCGCCCGCCATCCCCGCGAGGCGGGTGGACGTGCTCCGCCGGGCGGCGCGCGGCGTACTCCGCGTGAGTGCCCGCGTGCTCCGCTGACTCCCCGGCAGGCGGCCAGGAAGCCAAGCCGCTCCGCGTCATGCGCCAGGTCGGGCGGTCCCGGTTGACGCATGAGGGAGGGGGAAGTGTCATGCGCTCCCTACGCCTTCCCACGCCGATGCCCGGCCAGGCCTCCTCATGACCGACCCCCGCAAGACGTCGAAGCTCCTCGGCGCGCTCCTGCTCTCCGTGGGCACGCTCCAAGCGGCGCCCGCCCTGGCGGCGCCTGCTTCCTCTCCCATCCCCGTGCCCAACGGCAGCTTCGAGCTGGCGGGAGGGGCCTCGGCGCTGCCGGCGTTCTGGACGTCGAAGGGGCAGGGCAAGGTGTCCGCCTCGTCGGAGGCGAAGGCGGAGGGCGCGAAGGGCCTGGCCATCGAAAGCCCCCAGGGCGGCGCGGAGACCACCGTCGAGTCCGACGCGATGAAGCTCCAGGTGGGCCAGCTGTACCGGCTCAGCGCCTGGGTGCGCACGCGCGGCGTGCAGGCGGACCCGCAGGCCCGCTACCCCACGGCCCACGGCGCCTGTCTGTCCATGAAGAGCTTCCCCTTCACCAACTGCACGCCCGCTCCGGCCACCGAGGGCGGCACCCGCGTGTCGACGCTCTTCTTCGCCACCCAGTCCTCGGACCGCGTGCAGCTGCACCTGGGACGCAACGGCAAGGCCACCGGCACCGCGTGGTTCGACGACGTGCGCCTGGAGAAGGTGGACGACATCACCACCTACGTGCCCATGGAGTCCGTGCGCTGGGCCGGCAAGGGCTTCCGCTACGACGACGGCGGGTGGATCTACGTCCACATCGAGGGCGAGCCGTACGAGCGGGGCCAGCAGCTCGGTGAGCTCACGGGCACGGAAATCGTCAGCTACATGGAGAAGCTCGGCATCCAGAAGGACAAGACGGATGCGGCGAAGGGGTGGGGCCACGCGCGGCTGCTCGCGGACGCGCTCTTCCTGCGCAAGTACGACACCGAGTACCTGGAGGAGATGAAGGGCATCGCCGACGGCGCCAACAAGGCCGGCGCGAAGTTCAAGGACCGCGAGCTGGACCTGCTGGACATCGTCACCCTCAACTCCGCGGTGGACGCGGGCCAGCTGGAGGAGGCCAACCGCGCCACGGCGACGCCGCTGTCCGGCCGCACCTACCTGAAGGCGGAGGACGAGGCCGAGCGCGCCGGCAAGGGCGACCACTGCTCCTCGTTCGTGGCCACCAAGTCCGCGACGAAGGACGGGCGCGCCATCATCGGGCAGATCTTCATGTGGAACGGCTACACCGGCGTCCACTGGGACGTGATGCTGGACGTGCAGCCGACGAAGGGCCACCGCTTCGTGATGCAGACCTTCCCGGGCGGCATCCACAGCGGCTCGGACTGGTACGTCAACGCCGCGGGCATCGTCATCGGCGAGACGACGGTGGGGCAGACGCCGTTCGACATGAACGGCTCGCCGCAGAGCAACCGCATCCGCAAGGCGGCGCAGTACGCGTCCAGCATCGACGACGTGGCGCGCATCCTGAATGACGGGAACAACGGCCTCTACAGCAACGACTGGACGATGGCGGACGCGAAGACGGACGAGGGCGCCTGCTTCCTGCTCGGCACGAAGAAGACGCGGCTGTGGCGCACGGGCAGCAAGGGCAACGCCTCGGACACCCCGGGCAACCTGAAGGACTTCATCTGGGCGAACAACAACACGCGAGACCCGGAGGTGCGCAAGGAGTCCGTGCCCAACCCGGACAACGCCCCGGTGGACCTGGCCTTCAACACGTGGAACCGGGACATCGCCTTCCAGGAGTACTACGCGAAGTACGGCAACAAGGGCTTCGACCTGGACACCGCCACCCGGATGATGGCCTCTACGCCCATCAACCGGCCGCACGCGTGTGACGGCAAGGTGACCACGTCGGAGATGATCGAGAAGCTGATGTTCCTCGCCCACTACGGCAAGACGACGCTGCGCGAGAAGATGATTGGCAGCCGCTTCATGCCGGACCTGCCGGGCGCTATTCCGCACCTGTCGCTGGGCTACACGACGTTCAGCCCCGTCGTCGTCGCGGACAAGCTGAAGGAGGCGCGCAAGAGCTGGAAGGCGCCCGCGGAGCCCGCCGCGCCGAAGCGGGACCTGGAGAAGGTGAAGGACGCCGTCGCCTTCGACGCGTCGCTCCTGTGGTCCAACACGGTGTTCCCGTCCACGGATGGGGACAACTGGCTGTCCAGCGGCACCGCGGCCTACTGGAAGCTCTTGAAGGATTTGCCCGAGGGCGCGGACAAGGCCTACGAGCACCAGCGGGACGCGCTGTCGGAGCTGAACGCGCGCTATCTCTTCGTCACGTCGCGGGAGCAGGACGTGGTGCCGGTGACGGCGAAGACGGACTACGGCCGTTATGGCGCCTACCTGGTGCCGCGCATCAAGGGCACCTTCGCGCTGCACCAGCTCCGGCTGCTCCTGGGCAACAAGGACTTCAGCAAGGCGATGGGCGCGGTGCACGCGCGCTACGCGAACAAGGACATCACCACGGCGGACTTCAAGCGCACCGTGCTGGAGGCCACCAACAAGGACGTGGGGGCCTTCGTCGCGCAGTGGCTGGAGCGCACGGGCCTGCCCCAGCCGCGCATCCGCGCCACCGCCGCGCAGGTGAAGGACGGCTACGAGACGACGCTGAAGGTGGAGCAGCCGGGCTCGCGCCCGTGGCACTTCGTCACGCTGGTGGAGGTGAAGACGGCGAAGGGCTCCACGCTGGAGCGCGTGGAGGTGAAGAACGGGAATGAGACGTTCACCTTCCGCACGGCCGAGGCGCCGGTGCGCGTGGTGTTCAACGCGTCCAACGACATCCCCGTGCCGCGCGAGCGCTTCCAGGTGATGGGCAACCAGACGGACGCCTTCGACAAGCTGCTGCTGGTGCACGGCACGGCCCGGCAGACGGAGTCCATGCGCACGCTGGTGCTGGGCTACCGCGACGTGCTCGCGGACGTCTTCACGGAGGTGCTGCCCCCGGTGAAGCCGGACGGCGAGGTGACGGACAAGGAGCTGGCGGAGCGAGACCTGGTCCTCTTCGGCGGCGCGGAGGACAACGCGCTGCTGGCGCGGCTGGCCGAGGAGAAGAGGCTCCCGGTGGAGCTGGGCCGGCGCTACTTCCGCTGGCAGGGCAAGACGTACGGGAGCCCGGATGACGGCCTGGCGCTGGCGCTGCCCAACCCGTGGAACCCGAAGCGCGCCATGTACCTGTACGTGGCCAACAGCGGCCTCCAGCTGTGGCAGATGACGCACGTGTGGCAGCGCAACCTGCAGGGGTGGGCGCGCTTCTCCGGCTCCGACGTGAGCGCGAAGGGCTTCCACGACGTGGAGTCGCTGTCCCAGGACGTGACGGTGACGCCGGCGCAGCCCTCGCCGGTGCAGCCGCCCGCGACGCCGCCGGGGCCTCCGGCGCCGAAGCTGGGCATGCTCGTGCCGTGACGTGACGCGCGGACGACCCGGCACGGAGTGAGGCCGGGTCGTCTTGTGTAGGGCCTGCCCGGAAAGCGAGGGGGCGGGTGGACAGTGCCGCGCGGGTGCTTAGGCTGGGCGACACTCCTGATAGAGGTCCCGTGTGAGCTCCCTCGTCATCCGGCTGGTCTGTGGCCTGCTGTTCTCCGCGCTGGTGCTGGGGGCCGTCGTGCGCCCGCCCGACAACATCTCGCAGGGCATTGGCATGCTGCTCCCCGGGGCCCTGCTGCTGAGCGTGGCCCTCAAGGGGCCGCGCCGCTCCGTCATTCCGAAGAAGAAGCGCGCTCCGGCGCCCGCCGTCGTGAGCGGTGAGTCACCGCGGGTCTGAGTGCTGCTTCCGTGCACGAACGTGCACCCCGGAGTGACGGGAGGGCAGGCGGGCGTCCAGCCCTGGTCCCGGAATGACCAGCATCCCATTCAGCCCGGACGCCTCCCCACGCTCAGCTCCTGCCGCGTCCGCTCCCTCAACCGCACCATCTCCGGCCAGCCTCTTCCCTCCGGTAGCAGCGGCTCGCCAATGACGACGGTGATGCGTCCGGGCCGCAGCAGGTGCCAGCCCCGCGGCCAGATGCGCCGCGTCCCCTCGATGTGCACGGGCACCAGTGGCCGCTTCGTCTCCACCGCCGCCTTGAAGGCCCCCAGCTTCAGCGGCAGCATCCCCGGCCCCCGCGCCCTCGCGCCCTCGGGGAAGACGAGCAGCGAGGTCCCCTCCCGCAGCAGCCGCGATGCGCGCTCCGCCGCCTCCGCCGCGGGCCCCGCGTGGACGCGGTCCACCAGCAACTGCGCTGACTGCTTCATCGCCCTTCCCACGACTGGCCAGCTCCCCGCCTCCCGCTGCGCCACCGCCCGGTAGTCCACCGGCAGCACCGCCAGCATCACCACCGAGTCCAGGTAGCTCACGTGTCGGGCCACCAGCACCCATGGCCCTTTGCCCCGCAGGTGCTCTCCACCCGTGACACGCACCGGACAGCCCGCCGCCCTCAGCAGCCAGCGCGAGCCTCTCTTCATCATCCGTTCCGTTTCCGCTCCCTCCGGCGTCACCCGCAGGGCCACCTCCAGCACCGATGCCGCCAGCAACACCAGCGCCGTGAAGTACCCCGTGTACGCCGCGGCTCCCACCGTCCCCAGCAGCCGCCCCGCTCGCGCCCGCGCTGTGCTCGCCGCCAGCCGCGCGAGCTGCGCCCACGTGCCCCGCCGGCCCCGGGCCAGCGCTCCGCTCCTCCAGGCCTCTCGCGTGGCGCCTCGCCGCAGCTTGCCGCTCGACGTCTTGCGCACCGCCCCCGGCGGCACCAGCACCACCTCGTCCGGCGGCAGCTCCAGCACCTCGGCCACCCGCTTCACGATGGCCGCTCGCAGCCGCTCGCGTGCCTCGCGCGAGCGCTCGCGTGTCTCCGCCACCACCACCAGCCGCTCCGTCCCCACCTGCGGGTCCGGCTGCCCGAATGCCACCACGCAGCCCTTGCGCACCCCGGGCACCTCGCCCACCTTCTCCTCGATTTCCGCCGGGTACAGGTTGCGCCCCGCCTTGATGATGAGCTCCTTGCTCCTCCCCGACACGTACAGCTCCCCGTCCGCCAGGTACCCCAGGTCCCCCGAGTCCAGCCACCCGTCGCGCAGCGCCCTTCGCGTCGCTTCCGGATTGCCGTAGTAGCCCGGTGTCAAAGAAGGGCCCCGCAGCGCGATGTGGCCCCGCACCCGCTCCTCCACGGGGCGGCGCTGCTCGTCGACGATTCGCACCGCGTAGCCGGGCAGCGGGCGTCCGCACGAGACGAAGCGCAGCATCCTCGTGGCCTCCAGGGTGGGCCGCGCCTCTCCCTTCCGCTCGAAGCGCTCGCGGTCTACCACGTCGATGCGCGGCGGCCGGCCCGGCGGAGGGAAGGTGAGCGCCACCGCGACCTCGGCCAGCCCGTACGCCGGAAAGAGCGCCCCCGGCTTCAGCCCGTACGGGGCAAACCGCCGGGTGAAGCGCTCCAGCGTCTCGGGGCTCACCGCCTCCGAGCCATTCAGCGCCACGCGCCAGGCGCTCAGGTCCAACCCCGCGAGCTCCTCGTCCCGCACCTTCTTCACGCAGAGGTCGTACGCGAAGTTCGGCGCCGCGGAGAGCGTCCCCCGGTGTGCGTGCAGCGCGTGCAGCCAGCGCGAAGGGCGCGTCAGGAAGGCCAGCGGCGAGAGGAGGGTGAGCGGGACTCCATACGTCAGCGGCATCAGCCACGAGCCGATGAGTCCCATGTCGTGGTACAGCGGCAGCCAGCTCACCGCCACGTCCCCGGGGCTCACCCGCAGCACCCGGCCGATGGCCCGGATGTTGGCCAGCACGTTCGCGTGGGTGAGCAGCACGCCCTTGGGCGCTCCCGTGCTGCCTGAGGTGTACTGGAGCAGCGCTCCGTCCGTGGCCTCCACGTGGACCGCCGGTGCGCTCGCGTCCGTCCATTCGAGCTCGGCGGGCGTCACCGTGCGCCGCAGCGAAGGCACCCGGGCCTTGAGCAACGCGCCCACCCGGAGCGCCTCGTCGAACGTGACGAGCACCCGGGGACTCGCGTTGCGCAGAATCCCCACCTGATGACCCACGTACTCCTCCAGCCTGTCCAGCCGGAACGGCGGGTAGAGGGGCGCGGGGATTCCTCCCGCGAGCAGCGTGCCGAAGAAGCATGAGAAGAAGGCCGCTTCCGTGCGCAACATGAGGGCCACCGGCTCACCGCGCTCCACGCCTGCGTCCGCCAGGGCCGCGGCCACCGCCGAGGCCCTCGCCCACAGCGTCCTGTACGTCAGCGGGCGCTCCGTGCCGTCCTCCCCGCGCAGCAGGAGGTGGCAACGCTCGGGCCAGGCTTCCGCGTGCCAGCGCAGCACGTCCGTCAGGAGGTGCGCGGACCCGGGGGCCGCCCTCGCGGGAGGCTGGGGCTCCCGTAGCGCGGGGCGTGCAGCCTCGACGGCCGGGTGTGCCTCCAAAACGAGGCGGGTCAGCTCCCGGGCACACGAGGCCCTGGCCACCGCATCATCCGGCAGCGTGACGCCGAACGTCTGCTGAAGTCTCAGGAGCAGCTCCACCCGCTCCAGGCTGCCCAGCCCGAGCGCCGTGTCCAGCGGAGCGTCCGCGCTCAGGTCCTCCGCGGCGCGCGGCTGGCCCAGCTCGGACAAGAGCCCGCTGAGTACGTCGAGCACTTCGCGCTCGACTGTCTGTTGCGCACCGGGAGGGCCCCGCGCGGTCATGGCTCCACCCCTTGTCCATGAAGTGGAGGCCCTCCGGGAGCGCGTCACCCGCCAGGCCTTCCGAGCGCCGTCCCGCCCGCCCGTCTTCCCGGCTCGCTTCGCACCGGACCTGACGACCTGGGCGCCCACCGGGAGGGCTCGGTCTTTCTCTCGGAACAGGAGCGCTCAGGCCAGACGACGCCCGGCCGGCTCTCGCAAACAGCCCCTCGGGTCCCCCTCTGAAGTCCTCGCGGTGGCGCGCATCCCAGGGGACGACCTCCGGGCGTATGGCTGGACTCAGCCCTTCTTCGCCGTGGGCTTGTTGATGTTGGCGAAGAAGTCGTTGCCCTTGTCGTCCACGACGATGAAGGCGGGGAAGTCGACCACGTCGATCTTCCACACGGCCTCCATGCCCAGCTCCTGGTACTCCAGCACCTCCACCTTCTTGATGCAGTCCTGCGCCAGCCGCGCCGCCGGACCGCCGATGGAGCCCAGGTAGAAGCCGCCGTGCTTCTTGCACGCCTCGGTGACGGCGGGTGAGCGGTTGCCCTTGGCGAGCATCACGAAGCTGCCGCCCTCGGCCTGGAACTGGTCCACGTAGGCGTCCATGCGGCCCGCCGTCGTCGGGCCGAACGAGCCGGACGCCATGCCTTCCGGCGTCTTCGCCGGGCCGGCGTAGTAGACCATGTAGTCCTTCATGTACTGCGGCATCCCCTGGCCGGCGTCCAGGCGCTCCTTGAGCTTCGCGTGCGCGATGTCACGCGCCACCACCATGGGGCCGCTGAGCGACAGGCGCGTCTTGATGGGGTAGCGGGACAGCTCGGCGCGAATCTCGCTCATGGGGCGGTTGAGGTCGATCTTCACCACCTCGCCCCCGAGGTCCGTCTCCGTCGTCTCGGGGAGGTACTTCGCGGGGTCCGCCTCCAGCTGCTCCAGGAAGATGCCGTCGCGGGTGATCTTCCCCAGCACCTGCCGGTCCGCCGAGCACGACACGGCGATGGCCACCGGGCAGGACGCGCCGTGGCGGGGCAGGCGGATGACGCGCACGTCGTGGCAGAAGTACTTGCCGCCGAACTGCGCGCCAATGCCGGTGCGCTGGGTGAGCTTGAGCACCTCCTGCTCCAGCTCCACGTCACGGAAGCCGCGGCCCAGGGCGTTGCCCTCGCGGGGCAGCGTGTCCAGGTAGCGCGCGGAGGCGTACTTGGCCGTCTTCAGCGCGTACTCGGCGGAGGTGCCGCCCACGACGATGGCCAGGTGGTACGGCGGGCACGCGGCGGTGCCGAGGGAGCGAATCTTCGCGTCGAGGAACGCGAGCAGGCTCTGCGGGTTGAGCAGCGCCTTGGTCTCCTGGAAGAGGTAGCTCTTGTTCGCGGAGCCGCCGCCCTTGGCCATGAAGAGGAATTTGTAGGCGTCGCCCTCGGTGGCGTAGAGCTCGATCTGCGCGGGGAGGTTGTTGTTGGTGTTGACCTCCTTGTACATGTCGAGCGGCGCCATCTGCGAGTAGCGCAGGTTGGACGTGCGGTACGTGTCGAACACGCCGCGCGAAATCGCCTCCTCGTCGTTGCCGCGGGTGAGGACGTACTGGCCCTTCTTGCCCATGACGATGGCGGTGCCCGTGTCCTGGCAGGAGGGCAGCACGCCGCCAGCGGCGATGTTGGCGTTCTTCAGCAGCTCCAGCGCCACGAAGCGGTCATTCGCGGACGCCTCCGGGTCCTTGAGGATGTGGGCGAGCTGGCCCAGGTGGCCGGGGCGCAGGAGGTGCGCGATGTCGCGCATGGCGTGGCGGGTGAGGAGGGTGAGGCCCTCGGGCTCGACCTGGACGAAGGTGCGGCCGGCCGCCTCGAACGTGGAGACGTGGTCCTTCGTGAGGAGCTTGAAGGGCGTCTCGTCCTTGCCCAGCGGCAACATTTCCTGGAACTGGAAGTCGTTCATGGTCATAGGCGTAGCGCTGTTGGCGCGGGGATGGGTAGCCGGAAGGCGCCTGGAGGGCGGGCCCGGCGGGTGGGGCCGAGAATCTCTCCCGATGGGAGCCAAAAGCGAGGGTGGGGGAGCTTCCGTCGGAGGGGGCTCGAAGGCGGTGCCGGGTCGTAGACGTGTCTACACGGGAGGCGGCGGCGCCGCCTGGACGTGTCGCCATGATAACGCCGGAGCAGGGCGGGGAGGCGACCGGAGGGTCGGCTGGTCGTCAGCCCGGGTGACGGACAACTCGCCATGTGGCCCGGTTGTGAGATGCTGTAGCCCCCCGTGGCTTCCTCCTCCTTTCAGGCACCGCTACTTGTCATCATGGGACTGCTCGCCGCCACCGCGCGCGCGGCCGAGCCTTTGTCCGTGGAGCAGCGGGCGCGCGAGGACCTGGACCGTCAGCTCCAGGCGCTGGTGAAGACACCGCCCCCGGAGGTCGTCATCTCCTTCGAGGGCCTGCCCGGCGCCGGCACCTCGCGCGGCTACAAGCTGGTGGAGGCGGACTTCTCCCTGAACAACCAGCCGCTGGCCGTCCCCGCGCCGGAGCAGCTCAACGCCCCGGGACAGCACCGGCTGGCGGTGGTGAAGGTGGAGGAGGGCAGCTTCACGCTCGTCTCGCGCGTCACGTACACCAGCGACGCGTGGAACCTCTTCAGCGAGGAGAGCGGCTTCCTCTGGAAGCTGACGGCGTCCGTCACGTTCCAGGTGCAGAAGGGCCTGCGGGTGCGGGTGAAGGTGATGCCGGGCATCAACCCCACCGCGCCGGACCCCCGGCTGAAGCTGAAGCTGTCGCACGATGTATCGGTGGAGATGACGGCGCAGCTTGCCGACGTGGCGATTCCGGATGCGCCGGACGCAGGCTCTCCCGTGAAGGTGGCGCAGACGCCGGTGGCGCCGCCCGTCACGGCGCCGGTGCAGCCCGCAGCGGGGACGCAGGCGGCCACGGCCGCCACGGTGCCCGCCGTCGTCCCCGTGGCGCAGCGTCCCGAGGCGGGGCCGGTGGCGCCCGCGAAGCTCCTCCTGAAGGTGCTGGCGGGGAAGAAGCCGGTGGCCGCCACGGTGTACGTGCGCGGGAGGGGAGCGCCGCAACAGGTGCTCCTGGATGCGAAGGCGCGCAAGCCCACGCAGGTGATGTTGCCGCCGGGGGAGTACACGGTGGACGTGCTGTCTCGGGGCTACCTGGCGCAGACGCGCAGGGTGAAGCTGTCGCGCGAGGCGGAGCCCACGGTGGCCTTCACCCTGGCGAAGGCGCCGGCGAAGAAGACGCAGCAGCCCAGCGTGAAGAACGAGCGCGTGGAGTTGCCGGCTGCGCCGCGCTTCGTCGAGAAGCAGGCGGCTCCGAAGAAGGGCTCCACCAACGGGCTGGCGCTGCTGGTGGACATGATGGTGCGCGACGAGTCGCTGCGCCTGCGCCTGGAAGGCCACACGGACAACCGGGAGGGGACGGGGCCGTCGCGGCAGGGGCTGTCCGAGGCCCGGGCGAAGGCGGTGGCGGAGCTGCTCGTGGCGGCGGGGCTGGATGCGTCGCGGATTGAGACCGCGGGCCTGGGGGATACGCGCCCCAAGGCGCCGAACCTGATTCCGCGTGGACGTGAGCTGAACCGCCGCGTGGAGTTCGTGCTGCTGCGCGCGAAGTAGGGGCGGCGGCTTCACGTGAGCGGTACGGGGCTCACGGCGTGGAGCGTCCGCCAATCGCCGGGAATCGCTGGTAGGCGCGCAGCAGGGCATCCAGGTGCGCGGGGTTGTCGAGCTCCAGTGGCGCCTCCGTGAGGCTGACCACCCACCCGCCCGTCGAGGTGCGCCGAGCCCGCGACAGCAGGTCCGCGTCGCGTGAAGGGTCCGGAAACCCGAGGGCTCGTGCGGTATCTGCCGACCAGTAGTTCAGCCACCCGAGGAAGCCGGGAACCGTCGGGTCGCTGAGGTCTTCTGGGAACCTGAGCGCCGGCAGCCCTCGTGGCGGCACCCCTGGCTTGCGCTCCGGGTCGATGGTTTGTCGCGAGATCTCTACCGCTACTCCGTGCGGCGTCACATGTCCCCAGTGCGCGCGCGTGCTCTCCGCCACGTGCTCCAGCGCGGCAGCTGCCGAAGCAATCATGGCTGAGTCCAGCGGCAGGGCGGCGTGGACTTCAAGCTGTGGCTGGCCACCTGGGCTCATACGGGCGGAGCGCTGGAGTCCGGCAATCGTTACTGGGAAGCCCTCGTCGCCGTTGCAGAGCAACGGGAATTTCCCGCGAGTTGCTGCCTCGGCAAGCCACGCATCACGCTGGGGCAGTGCGAGGAGCTGGCCTGTTTCGGAAACCCTCCACTCCAGGCGCACGCCCGGCAGCGCCCGCTCGAGGGCGTAGACGGCGGCGAGCGTACGTCCGTCGTTGCTCAGAAGCGCAGGCGCATAGGCGATGAGGACGAGGGATTCTTGAGAGGTCGTCATCTCAGCACCCCGTGACGATGATGTTGAGGGTGCGATCCTGCGCCTCAAGCGCGGCTTTGTGCGCAGCACTGCTCACGCCGACGACGAAGCGATAACCACATGTCTCCGCGAGTTCACGCTCGTGCTGAAGCTCATCCAATTGATTGATGACGACCTGATTCCGGAGAAAGGACGTGTACGTGTCGAAACGGTCGGTCTTGATTTCCCACAGGACGGGCGCGCCGACCTGAAGCGCGTCGAAACGCTTGCCGTTGACGAGCACGTCCTTGCCAGGAAAGTGGTTTGGCGGAAACGTATCCGCGCACCAGTCATGGAGGGCATCTCCGCCGAGGTGCGGTACCGGGTGTGGCTCACACTCAGGACGGCGGCGTTCCGAAGCCAGTGGAGCGGGAGGGGGCCGGTTCGAGCCTGACTTCCCTGGCTTTGTCTCGGGTTCCAGTTGCTGTGCGTCGGGGGCCACCATGACTGGCACGGGGGGAGTCAGTCCGATGGGCACTGGCAAGACAACAGGCTTTGGTGCGACGAGGGGCGCCACCCATGGGATGGCCACCTGATTCTGCGGCTTTGACTCCTTCGTAGCGCAGGCGGTGAGCAGGAAGAGAAGGGCACTGTAGTTTCGGAGATGCATTGGAGGAACCCTTTCTTCCGTATCTCCTCTGCCATTCCGGCATCTAACCCTCTTCCAGCAGGGGCGTGAAGGGTGGGCATCACGAGTGGGCGCCGGACGTGCGGCGGCCTCATCCGGTCTCTTGAGGGCACCGTCTCCTGGTAAGGCAGGCTGGATCGGAGCTTCTCGGCAGCCCCATCTTCATCGTCGACGCATTCCGATAGACTCCCGCCCCATTGAGTCCGGAGGTCGTGCGCCGATGAGCGGCGTCGCTCCGGCAGATGGGGGGCCGTGGCCATGTCGTCGCGAGAGCCGGTGAAGAACGAGTACCTGGACCAGGTGCGGGAGCAGCAGCAGCGCCTGGAGGTGGACCTGAAGGCGCGCAAGGTGATGGCCCCCGCGCAGATGCAGGCGAACGTCATGCCCATGCGGCGCGCGGCGGGACCGGCCGTGGTGGAGCGGACGGGCAACGCGGTGGACGTGCGCGTCACCGGCTTCTGGCGGTGGAAGACCGTCATCGTCCCGCCGAACGCCTACGTCGTGCACACGCGCCGGGGGCACTCGCAGCCGCTGCACATCGGCCTGGGCGTGTCGTTCCGGTTCGACCCGGCGCGCGACTCGTTCCTCGTCGCGCCTGGCGCGATGCAGACCATCATCATCAACGCGCACTGCATCTGCCGCGAGCTGCAGGGGCTGCTCGTGCAGGGCTACGTGCAGTGGATCATCGAGGACTTCGGCACCGCGTACCGGAAGCTGGACTTCACGGACGCGGAGGACCCGATGCGCGTCGTGAATGTGCAGCTGCGCGAGCAGGCGGAGGCGGCCATCAAGGACAAGGTGGCCACCATGAGCATCGACGCGGTGCTGTCCGACAAGCAGCCCATCATCGAGGAGCTGACGGCGCGCCTGCGGCACGTGGCCGAGGGCGGCGGCGGCGGGGACAAGGGCCTGGGGCTGCGCATCGTCACGGTGCAGATCAAGGAGGCCGTGGTCAGCTCCGCGCGCCTGTGGGAGAGCCTCCAGACGCCGTTCCGCTCCGAGCGTGAGCGCGTGGCCCGACTGGCGTCGTTGGGGACGGAAGAGGCGCTGTCGCACCGGGAACTGGAGGTGAAGCAGGCCCGGGAGCGCACGCGGCTGGAGAGCGACGGCGAGCTGGCCATGCTCCGGGCGCACAAGGACGCGGAGGCGTATGACCGGTCGCAGACCGAGCGGCTGCGCCGACAGCAGCGGGAGGAGGAGGACGCACGGAAGCTCGCGCTGGAGCGGCAGCAGTCCGCGCTCCAGACCGCGGAGCTGGAGAAGGCGCGGCTGGCGGTGGAGGCGGAGCTGACGCGGCTGAAGCAGGAGTCCGAGGCCGCGAAGCTCAAGCGCGAGGTGCTCGCCCAGACGGAGGTCGCCGACGTACAGCGCGCGGCGGAAAACCGTCAGGCGAAGACCGAGCTGGAGCTGCTGGAGACGCGGCAGCGCATCCACAATGAGCTCACCCCGGCCAACGTGCAGGCGCGGCTGGTGGAGCTGCTGCCGGACATCGCGGAGAAGCTGCCGAAGCCCCAGGAGCTGCGCTCGGTGTCCATCGGCGGGAGCGGAGGGGCGCAGGACGGGCAGGGGGTGAGCACGCTGGTGGCTCAGATGATGGCCCTGGTGAACATCCTGAAGGCCGATGGCGCTCCGCGCGCGCCCGCGCAGTCCGTGGTGGTGGGCAAGGGCGGAACGGAAGGGGTCGTCGAGGTGACGCCCGCACCTCGCTGAGCACTGCCGGGCGTCAGTCCCTGGCGGAGACGAGCCACTCCCAATCGTCTTTCGCCAGGGGGACGGTGCTCCGCGTTCCCCACGCGAGTACCTCTGTCCGCCAGGCCCCGACGCCTCCCGCGAGGGGCCACGCGCGGGTGACGGAGCCTCGCTCGGGCCAGTTGAAGCTCCGCAGCAACTGGCGATTGACGCGGTCGATGACCTCCGGCGTCGCCCCGGCGCGCAGTTGAAGCTCCGCGCCAATCAGGGCGCCTTCCTCTCGGACCCTGCTCTCGGGGCGCCGCGTTTCGATGTAGGGCCAGAGGCCCAGCAGCGGCGGCACCTGGCCTTCGAGCAGGGCCGCCTGGATGCGGTCATGCCCGTCCAGCACGAGCCACTTCGAGAGGATGTCCACGTACAGCAGCAGCGCGGGGGGCAACGTCCCGTCCCTCGCGCGTTTGCGCCAACTCTTGATGCGGCCGTCCTCCGCGTCGGACGGCGCACGCAGCGGCAGCACGACACCGGGGTTGTGCTGGGGCAGGTCGTCCCACCAGTGCTCCGCCCAGGCGGGCTGGAAGCGCAGCACGGCATCCAGGGAGTGGGGTGGTGCGGGCGGCTGGCCAAACGACCACTCCATCGTGCTGATGGCATGGCGTGAGGACCTGTCCGCCGGGATGGTCCGCACGGGCCGCAAACACCACCGGCCCGTGTGGAGCATTGACGCGGGAGCCTCCACGAGCGCGCGGCTCAGCTTCCACGCCCAGGCGTCCCACCACTCCGGTGTCCCGGGGGCCTGCGTCACGGTGCGCACCTCGGGCGCCGACAGTGACGGCAGTTGCCATGGCATGTGCGGCGTCGCTCGGACCAGGACGCACTGGTCCCAATAATCCGCGATGCGCACCCAGAGCAGCGGCTGACCTCCGCTCACCAGCCGCAGCCGGTAACCCGGTGCGGCCTCCAGGTACAGGGCGGAGCGCTGCAGCCAGCGTCCCCGCGCGGGCACGTCCAGCAACAGGCCCGGGCCCGCAACAGGCAGGTGCCAGTCCTCGGTGTCATCGACGGTGAATGAAACGCCGGGGTGCATGCGTCCTCCTTGGCTCCGAATGATGCCAGGAACTCGCACCCGCGATGTGCGAAGACAATGACAGGCATACCTGGTCAGCGGAGTAGAAACGGCAAGAGCGGGACCCGGTGTGCCGAAGTCACTCCGTCGAAACACAGACATGAAACGCGCAGAAGGCTTCTTGCAGCCACCTGTCTCGGCTGCGGGAGGCTCCATGTCCTACCGTCCGAAGGTTCGTGAACTCCTGCAGGCACTCCGGCGCCTGGGGTGCCGCCCTTCTGCTCTTCGGGGAGGCTCCCATCAGAAATGGACCACTCCCGCGGGAGCGGCGCTGACGGTGGTCATCTCCTGCCCGGGCGCGGAAGTGTCCAGGACCGTGCTCACCTCGGTGCGGCGCGTCCTCCGTCGAGAGCACCGCTTCCTGGACTTCGGTGCGTTTTGACCCAGGGGAGGGGCTTGCCGAAGTCACTCCGCTGCCGCTGGCTGGGGGACGCGCCAGTATGTCCTGAGCGACAATCAGCACCGGGCGCCGGCTTTCGGGACCCCGGGGGAGAGCACGCATGAAGCGCAAACTCCGGCAGCGGAAATGGGCGGGGCACCTTCCAACGAGCGGGGAGGTCCTCGGAGGCATCGCGCGTTTCATCGACTGGAAGCCAAAGCGAAGCGCCAGGGAGCGCACCTGGCGCAAGTTCTGCGGCGGCGAGCACATCCATGACCAGACACGCCGCGAAATCATCGAGGAGATGGTCGAAGCGGTCATCTACGCGGGCGTCGACGGCAAGCCCTCCGAGGGTGGGGTTCCGGACTACACGCCGTTGGTTGAGGCCTTGAGTCAGCTCATCATGGACACTGGCACCTGGTGGGACGACATCTGCGCCCAGCTCACGGCCGCGCTGCCAATGGAGCCCACGGTCTTCACCACCATGGCCGCGCTGCGCCTGCTCAGCGTGGACCTGGCCATGCGCTTCGGGGGCTTCATGCTCCACAGGGGCGTTGCACTCGAACTGCCGCCAGCGGCGTCGCAGCCCACCCCGGATATCGGTGAGCTCCTCCTCCCGCGGGTCTTGAGCCAGACGCTGCAGGAGGCTGGTATCACGCGCATGGCGCTCGCGGGCGAGCTCGATGTGTCCAAGGCAGCCGTGGACCAATGGCTGGAGTCCGGTGCCCTCGTCCGGCCAGAGCTGATCGAGGACATCGCGGAGGTGGTTTCCGAAAAGCGAGGAGGAGACCTGGACGCGCTCAGCATGAAGCTTCGTGCCAACCGGGAGGGGACGCGCATGCTCATGCCACTTGTCGACGTCGTGGGAACCGGCGGGCTCAGCCAGCTCATCACCGGGCTCATTCGATTGACGGAGGCCTGTCGCAGCGCGCTCGTGCCCCACCTCGTGATGCTTGATGATGCGGATCGGAACGTCGCCATCTCGACAGTGATGCTGAGGGGTGGGGCAAGCCGTCTGGCGCCCATGCTTCGCGAAGCCATGTTGGCGCAGGTCCCGGATGAGACGTGGGGAGACGCCATTGCGACGCCGCCCAACCAATGGGGCCCCTTCCTGGCGGCGGTGTTCACGTCGCATATGAGCGCTTCTCGGGAGCAGACCACTGGGTGAAGCGGAGCGTGAAGCGCGTCCGGTCCCGAGGACCTCGTCTTCCTGGAGGAGACCGCGGGGTGACAGTTCCCAAGGACCCCGGTGTTTTCGTCCCGCCACTCACCGCGGAGACAAACCCATGGTTCGCAGGCGCTTCATCGCGTGTCTGACCGGTGCGCTCGCACTCGGCGGACCCAACGGCTGCACGGATTCAGTTCAGGACGAAGCGCGGGCACCCGAGCCCACGGTGGAGGCCCAGGCCACTTCCGAATCGGGCAGCACGTCCACAGGCAAGAAGCTCTTCACCGAGGCGTTCGCAAATACCAACGGGCGCTCCTGTGCCACGTGTCACGTCCTCGACGAGAGCACGGCCCTTCCGCCCTCGAATGTCGAGGCGCGTCTGGCCGCCAATCCGAAGGACCCGCTGTTCAACCGCATCGACGCGGACGACCCGGACGCAGCCGTCCCCACGTACGAGCACCTTCGAAAGGGGCTCGTCCGAGTGGTGCTGCCGCTTCCCTCCAACATGGACGTCATCGACGTCGACGGCCAGGTCATCACCCCCGCTGACCGGAAGGTCTCCGTGTGGCGCGCGGTGCCGAGCATCCAGGACACCGCCATCACCGGCGCGTTCCAGTACGACGGCCGTGAAGTCCATCTGGAACCGCAGGCCCAGTCCGCCATCACCAGCCATAGCCAGGGCGGTACGGTGCCGCTGGCGCAACTGAGGAAGCTCGCGGACTTCGAGCGGAGCGTGTTCTCCTCACCTCGCGCGTGGTTCGTCGCTCAGTGGCTCGCCGCCGGGGTTCCTCGCGCCCAGGTCCCCATTCCCGAGGACTTCATGGTGCTCAGCCCCCAGGAGCAGCGCGGCCGGAAGGTCTTCCAGGCCGCCTGCGAGGGGTGCCACGGCGGCGCCACGCTGACGGACGTCGTCCACCCGGAGCTGAATCAGCTCGCACGACAGGGATGGCGCTTGAAGCCCGATGGCAATGTCGTGTTCACCCTCGTCCCGGAGGTGGGCCCCGTTCCCGTGGCGGTGCCGCGCGCGGATGACACATTCCTCAACGTGGGGTTCGCATTCTTCTCCTACCTGGGACAGCTCGGACAGTTCCCCTCCTACAACGCCTCCGTGGAGCTGCCCCGGTATCGTTTCCGCTTCTACACGGATGGCGCGCGCCAGCAGCAGGTGACGGACCTTCCGCCCATTCCCGTGACGGCCAGCGGGGAGCCGTACGATGGCAATCCGAAGCTGGACGAGAACGGCGCCCCGATTGTCGGCCCCAATTTCGCCCCGCAGTGGTTCACCACGGATGCGGGACGCGCCCTCATCACCGGTGACCCGCTGGACTTCGAGCTCTTCGACATCCCGTCGCTTCGCGGAGTCGCGGGGACGGCGCCGTACCTCCACGACAACAGCCACGCGACGCTGAAGGACGTCGTGGACACCTACAGCCAGTTCATCCTGCCCTTCACGGCCTCGCTGAACCTGCCGGCCGTGCACCCGCCGGAGACTCCGGGAGGGCTCCCCGAGTCACTCAGCCCGGCGCAGAAGCAGGACCTGCTCAGGTTCCTGGGTCGTCTCTGAGCGATTCGTCGAGCATCCCGGTCACGGCCTTGCGCCAGGAGGGAGTCGTGTCGTCCACGAACGGGCGTCCCTCCTGGCGTGCCAGGTGGCGCTCCAGTTCAAGGTCGATGAGCGCGGTGTAGGAACTGTGGAGGCGCGCGTCGAGCAGGGCCGAGAGGTCCTCCGGGGTTCCTAGACGGGAGAGTGCCCAGACTGCTTCAACGGGCTCATATGGGGGCTGCCGTGTCTTCAGGTGAACCGCCGAAGCGAGGGCCTGGAGCAGCACGGGACGGCTGGCTTCACCGTCCAGCTCGCCAAGCCATCGGACCGCATCGGCTCGCAGCCAGGGCTCGGGCGTCCCGAGCACCGCCGTGCGGAGCAGGGGAAGCCATTCGCACTGGCCATCCTTCACGAGGCACGCGGCCGCTCGAAGGCGCACCAGGGGATGGGGTGAGTGGGTCAGGGAAGCAAGCCGGTCGCACCATCCCGCGCCCGACTCGCCCAGGGTGAACAGCCCCTCGAGCGCGAGGCAGTGCGCCACGTCGTCCGTCCCTCGAAGCGCGGCCTGGAAAAGGAGGCGGTCTCCTGGCTCTGGTGCGTCCGCTGCGTGCTGGAGGATGCGGCGGACCAGCGGAAGGTTGTCGGGGTATTGCGCCGCGACCATCGTCCAGCGGATGGCGGTGGCGCGCTCCTGTTCGAACAGGCAGTCGGCCAGCTCGCGCCGGACCTCTATCTCCACGTCGAAGTCGCAGAGGAGCCGGTACAGCAACGGTCGTGCTTCGCGCCATTCGCCGAGCAACTCGACTGCCCGGTAGAACCCTGGCGGGCCCTCCACGAGTCGGGCGGGGACCCTGCGTGCAACGCTCTTCGCACGCACGATGCGCTGCAGACGGTGTAGCAGAGTCTCCTGTCCTTGGTGAGCGACGAGCGCGGGCAGGGGAAGGAGGAGTTCTCGGGCCGCGACGTCATGGAGTTCGGGGGCGGAGCGCAGGAGCCGCTCGCGCTCTTCGCGGGACAGGTCCCAGTACACGAAGGGGGCTAGGTCCCCGCGAGCCCGGTCCCATACCCACTCGGCGAGGAGCTTCCAGGCTTCCGGTCGCTCCCGGTGAGCGAGTGCTACCCACAGGTTGGAGTCATTCCCCCAGACATGTGTCCCCGGCAGGTACTGGCGGTCTTCGGCGTGCCACCGCGCGAACAGCCAATCCACGAGTCGTGAGGGCAGTGGGTTGCAATCCGCTTCCGCGAGGAGACGTGCCCGCTCCCCAGGCGGCAGCCGGACCAGTGTGGTCTCGATGGCCGTGAAGGTGGCGTCGTCCTCCGCACATACCAGGCCCAGGAGCTGCCCTGGTGAGAGGAAACACGGTCCCAGGTCTTGATGGCCGTTGCAGTGAAGTGCCCCGTTCCATTCGAGGAGCCGGGTGAGCTCCGGAACGGAGAGGCGAAGGCCATACCTTCGCCCCACGGCCAGGGCTTCTGCCCGGACGGAGCGGTGCTCTCCGCTGTCGAGGAGCAGGTCTCTTGCGAGTGGTACCAGATCCGGGCTTCCGAAGATTCGCAGCAGCCGGAGGATGCGCCAGCGGAGCACGCTGTCCTGGCGGGACGTTGAGTTCAGGAGGGGCAGCAGTTGCGCGCGGATGTTCTCGCGCGAGGACCACACCAGACTGGGGACGGAAGACAATCCAGACGCCGAGTTGGGACCGGCTGGCGAAACCGGCTGCGAGGACGCAGGAGTTCCCGAAAGCTAGCTGCCACACGTCCGCGCTGCAACCCCGGCGCGGGAAGGCTGGGATGCGCCTCCGGGTTGAAGCACAGTGCGGCCTCGGAGGTGCACGGTGACGACCCAGGGGACAGCGGACCTGTTGCGGGAGCTGGCGGCCGTGCTGCCACCCGAGTCGCTCGTCACCGACGCCGACGTGCTCGAAGCCCACCGGCGCGACCAGGCCGAGTGGGCTCCCGCCGGCACCCCCCGCGTCCTCGTCCGCCCCGCGTCCACCGCCGAGGTCCAGGCCGTGCTGCGCCTGGCCGCCGCCCTCCGGGTCCCCGTGGTACCTCGGGGGGCGGGCTCGGGCCTGTCGGGCGGGGCGAACGCGGTGGACGGCTGCATCGTCCTCTCGCTTTCGCGCATGAACCGCGTGCTGGAGGTGGACCGGCGCGGGATGTTCGCCATCGTCCAGCCCGGAGCGCTCAACGCCGCGGTGAAGGCCGCGGCGGCGGAGCAGGGCCTCTGGTACGCGCCCGACCCCGCGAGCTGGGAGTTCTCCTCCATTGGCGGCAACCTCGCCACCAACGCGGGCGGCCTGTGCTGCGTGAAGTACGGCGTGACGGGGGATGCCGTGCTCGGGCTGGAGGCCGTCCTCGCGGATGGCTCCGTCGTCCGCACCGGCGGGCGCACGATGAAGAGCTCCGCCGGCTATGGCCTCACCCGCCTGTTCGTCGGCTCCGAGGGCACGCTCGGCGTCATCACCGAGGCCACGCTGAAGCTCCGGCCCCGGCCGCCGAAGGCGACGACGCTCGTGGCTTCGTTCCCCACGCTCGTCGGCGCGGGTGTGGCGGTGACGGACATCATGGCGTCCACGCGCCCCTCGCTGCTCGAGTTGATGGACCGCGCCACCGTCCGCGCCGTGGAGGCCCACGGGCCCATGGGGCTGGACGTCAACGCGGCGGCCCTGCTGCTGGCCCGCTCCGACGCGGGGGGAGAGCAGGGCGTCGCGGAAGTCGCCCGCATGGCCGCGGCCTGTGAGGCTTCCGGGGCCACCTTCGTCGCGCAGTCCGCCGATGAGGCCGAGGGCGAGCTGCTGATGCAGGCCCGCAGGCTCGCCTATCCCGCCCTGGAGAAGCAGGGCGCCACGCTGCTCGATGACGTGGGCGTTCCGTTGTCGCGCATCGCGGACCTGCTCGCGGCGGTGGAGGGGATTGCCTCGCGGCGGGGCGTGCTCATCGGCACCTTCGGTCATGCCGGCGACGGCAACATGCATCCCACCGTCGTCTTCGACCGCAACGACTCCGTGGCCCTGGAGCGGGCCCGCGCCGCGTTCGATGACATCCTCCGTGCCGCGCTCGAGCTCGGTGGCACCATCACCGGCGAGCACGGCGTCGGCGCGCTCAAGCGCCCCTTCCTCGGGGAGCAGCTCGGCGCGGGTGGGCTCCACCTGCACCACGCCATCAAGAGCGCGCTGGATCCCCTGGGCATCCTCAACCCGGGCAAGGTGTTCTGACCTCCGCCCTCGCTCGTGCAAGAGTACGCGCCCGGAGAACCCATGCCCCGTCTCGTCTCCCTCCTTGCCGTCCTCTTCCTGGGAACCCTCGCCTGTGAGCGGAAGACTCCCCCCGCCGCGCCCCCAGCTCCGGAGGGCGCGTCGAAGGCCCGGGCCGCCTCGGAGACGGGGCCCATCGTCATCGGCACCCTGGGTAGCCTCACGGGCTCGGAGGCGTCGTTTGGCACCGTGGTGCGTGACGGCATCCAGTTCGCGGTGGAGGAGGCCAACGCCGCGGGCGGGGTGAAGGGGCGCAAGGTGGAGCTGCGCTCCTATGACACCCAGGGGCGCATCGAGGAGTCCGTGGCCTCCGCGCAGCGCCTCGTCACGCAGGACCGCGTGGTGCTCATCCTCGGAGACGTGACGTCCTCGGGCTCGCTCGCCATCGCGGACGCGGCGCAGGCCGCGCAGGTGCCCATGGTGACGCCTTCCGCCACGCACCCGGACGTGACGAAGAAGGGCGACTACATCTTCCGCACCTGCTTCATCGACCCGTTCCAGGGCGGCGCCATGGCGCGCTTCGCCCGGGAGAGCCTCAAGCTGGACCGCGTGGCCGTGCTGCATGACGCCAGGAATGCGTCCTCGCTCGGTCTCAGCGAAGCCTTCCAGGAGGCCTTCAGGAAGCTGGGCGGGACGGTGGTCGCGGTGGAAGCCTACTCCAAGGGCGACACCGACTACCGCGCGCCGCTGGTGGCGGTGAAGAAGGCAAAGCCCCAGGCGCTCTACCTCCCGGGCTTCTACAGCGAGGTGGGCGTCATCGCCCGCCAGGCGCGCGAATTGGGCCTGACGCAGCCGCTGCTCGGCGGTGACGGCTGGGAGTCCGACCGTCTCTTCGAATTGGCGGGCGGCGCGCTCGAGGGCGCGTACTACTCGTCGCACTACGCGGAGGATAACCCCGCGCCGGAACTGCAGCGCTTCATCTCCGCCTTCCGCGCCCGCTACGGCCGCTCCCCCGAGGCCGCGTCCGCGCTCGGCTATGACGCCGCCCGCGTGGCCCTCGCCGCCATCGGCCGGGCCGGCGCGCTTTCGGGGCCCGCCATCCGCGACGCGCTCGCCGCGACGAAGGACTTCCCCGGCGCCACCGGCACCCTGTCGCTGGACGCCCAGCGCAATCCCGTGAAGCCGGCCGTCATCCTGACCATCCAAGGCGGCAAGAGGAAGTTCGCCGCCGCCGTGACGCCCTGACCATTTCCTCTGCTTAGGCTATTCTTTCCGGTTGGGCATGGGTTCCTCGATAGGGCCTGCCCATGACTGTCTCTGGAAAGGAAGCCCATGCGAAACGTCCGTTCCGTGGTGTTGCTGGCTGGTGTGTCCCTCGTGGGTTCGGCGTGCGGAAGCCCCGACGCCGGGCCCGCGCATCCCTCCGAGGTGCCGCGGGCGGGCATGTCCTTCGAGGAGTTCAAGGCGACGGCCCATGACGAGCCCGACTCGGACGTCTTCGTCGTCAACGGCGACACGGCGGTCGAAGGCGTTGACGGGCTCCGCCGCTACTACGACACGTTCCTCGCCCCCGAGCTGGGCACGCGTCAGGACGGGCTCGCCGCCTACTGCGACAGCAGCGGCATGCCCATCAAGTGGTCCACCACCGCCGCGCAGAACCTGACCTACTGCATCAGCACCAGCAGCTTCGGCTCCCGCTACTCCGTGGTGGTGAGCGCGATGAACTCCGCGGCTGCCGCCTGGGAAGCGACGGCCAACGTCAACTTCAAGCACCTGAGCCAGTTCGACGGCAGCTGCACCGCCTCGCAGACCGGCGTCGTCTTCGACGTTCGCCAGACCAGCACCACTTCGTACGTGGCGCGCGCGTTCTTCCCGAACACCGCTCGCTCGGGCCGCAACATCCTCATCAGCAGCAGCGCGTTCGGAAACATCGCGCCGTGGACGCTGACCGGAGTGCTGCGCCACGAGCTGGGACATGTGCTCGGCTTTCGTCACGACTATCCGATAGGGTCCGACTGCTACGAGGGCCCTGTCACGTGCCGGCTGACCCCGTATGACCCCAACTCCATCATGAACTATCCGCAGTGCGGGGGCGGGCAGGTGGGAGACCTCGTCCTGACCGCGTACGACAAGCAGGGCGCCCAGCTGATGTACCCGTAGTCACCCGCGACAGAGGAATTCCCATGCGCAAGCTCCGCTCCTTGGTGTTGCTGTCGGGTGTGTCCGTGCTGGGTCCGGCGTGTGGAAACGCCGGGCTCGAAGTCACGTCGCGGGAAGAGGCGATGCGTGAATCGACCTTCGAGGCGTTCCGGGCCACGGCGTACGACGAGCCGGACTCGGACGTGTTCATCGTCAATGGTGACGAGACTGTCGAAGGAGAAGCAGGCCTCCGCGCGTACTACGACACGTACGTCCGAGGGGAGGGGCTCGGCACGCGCGAGGACCCGCTCATCGCCTACTGCCTCAATGGCGTTCGCGTGAAGTGGCAATCCACCGCCGCGCGCAACCTCACCTACTGTGTGAGCAACACGTTCGGCTCTCGCTACGCCACGGTGGTGAGCGCGATGAATGCCGCCGCGGCGGACTGGGAGGCCCACGCCAATGTCGACTTCATCCACCTGAGCCAGTTCGACGGGAGCTGCACCGCCTCGCAGGCGGGCGTCGTCTTCGACGTGCGCCTGGTCGCCGCCGGCGGCAGCTACCCGGCCCGCTCGTTCTATCCGAACGCCAGTCGCGCCAGCCGCAGCCTGCTCATCGACACCTCCGTGTTCGGCACCCAGTGGGCGCCGTGGACACTGACGGGCATCATCCGGCACGAGCTGGGACATGTGCTCGGCTTCCGCCACGAGTTCGTCCGCTACTCGCCCGTCCGCTGCTACGAGGCGGACCACCTCTCGTCCTGCTACCTGACCGCATATGACAGCTACTCGGTGATGAACTACCCGCAGTGCGGTGGCACCAACACGGGCGACCTCGTCCTGAGCTCGCTCGACAAGTCGGGCGCGCGCGCCTACTACCCGTTCCCGTAGCCGGTGGTGGGTCGTACCGGCGCGTGCTGCCCGTGGTCCGGGCCTGGCGCGCCGGCTTCACCACGTACTCGCCCGTCTTCGCGTCCACCGTAGTGAGTTGAGCCTCACTGGCTCAATGCGACTCACTGGGGCAACCGGTGCAGCGCAACGCTCACACCGACCTGCGCCACGACCTTCCGAACGGCATGGCTTCACGCCAAGTGGAACATGCTCGGCATCGCTCGTCCCTGTCGTCGGTTACCCTGTCAGAACGGAATGTTGTCATCATCCGTTACGAAGGCGAGTACGTCCTTGTTCGCCTTATAGCAAGGGTAACATACAGGTTTTGCCTTGCTGGACGCATGCTCTTTGGCGCAGAGATGGCAGTATCGCTCGCGCTTCGTCTCATCCTTCTTTCTGCTCCAGTCTCCGTAGCAGTCGCGACAATAGGGAGCGAGTGGTTTGAGCGGGATGCTCGTCTGGCAGCGAATGCAAACGCCATCATCCAGTTCCGGTTTCAGTTCAGGCCGTGGAGTTCTCGTGCGGTTGCGTTCTGGCTGGGGTTCCTCTTTCACAGTCTCGCTACGTATCACTCGCTGGATCGACACCTCGACGTCATCACTGGTGCGCAGTAGGCGTTGAGCCTCGTCGCTGATGTCCTTGTAGAGTTGAGGGTCATCCGTGCTCGTGACGTAGATACCCATTTCATTGTTGTTCACCTGCGAGAACTCGTACAGGTTCATGGAGGTGATGATGGCGGCCCGCTCGCTCAGGTAGCACTTTGCATGCAGGTTCTTGCAGAACAGTAGTCTCACACTTCGTAGCCCTCTGAGCTTCGCCGCCTCATCGGGGTGAAGTTCGTTCTTGCCGTAGATGACATGCACGGCAAGCTTGAGCTTGTCTTTGTCTTCGAGCAACTCGTACATTCGGTCGCTCAGCTTGAGATACGGACTGATAAGGAGAAGCTTTTCGTTCGCTTCTTTAATGAGTTGCGCGAGGAAGTACGAGACGCCTTGGGTGTCGAGGAACTTGGCCATTTCCGTAGGGGTCTAGGAGGAGATGCGTTGGAAGCGGTGAATTTTCGATAATCTCGCTGGAGTGTGCTTTGCGCGCTCATTCCTCAGAGAAAAAATCTGAGTCAACGCGCTTGACCTCGTAGGCGCCCACCGCATTCACCCCAATGCCAAAGTCAAACATCAGCCCTGCAAGTTGTGCACCGTCGATGAGGACGATCTTCTTGTCGATGCGCGCTACATACTCACGCGCCTCCTTTGAGAATGCGGAGGTGGTGATAAAGACTCCCTTGCGCGCACGCTCGCCCTCAAGCGTACCTGCAAAACCCTGTACATCGGGCCGCCCTACGGTGTTCTGCCATCTTTTCGCCTGCACGTAGATGACGTCGAGGCCAAGATGGTCCTCTTTGATCATCCCGTCCACGCCCCCATCGTGGCTGCGTCCCAATGCGCGCCCTGCGTCCTCAAGCGAGCCGCCGTAACCCATCTTCACCAGCAGTTCGACAACGAGCCGCTCGAAAAAGCGGGGGCTTGCCTGCAGTGTCGTCGCCAAAAGCTCTGCCTCAGTCTTTCTACGCAGATCTTTGTACGCTCGCTCAAGCGCTTCCTCGGGCGTAATGGCAGGGGCTGCGATATCAGCCCTGCCTTGGGACGCCGCGGCAGCCGCCACGTCGCCTTCCGCATTGCTTCGGCTGACGAAATCCTGGAACTCTGCGAACTTCATCAACGTACCTGCGTCGAGAGCTTTCGGCTTCTCTGCGAGTACTTTCTTTCCGCGCTCAGTAATCTGGTACACGCCGCGGCGCACTGAGCGTAACAGGCCTGCCTTGTCCATATAGGTCTTGGCCCAGCCCAGCCGGTTGTCGAACATGGCCTGCTGACCGCTGGGCAGTAGCTCTGCGCGGTCGGCCTCCGAGAGCCGCAGCTTGGCAGCTACTTCTTCTCGCACCTCGCGTACGAGGTGCTCTTTCCCGTCGGCAAGTTGCTCGAGGAGTGGAAGCATCAGGGCCTGGTAGTCGGGTACGGGCATGTCGGCACATTCTAGTGGCCGCATGCAGCGCACGTCACGCAAGGCTTCCCGTGCGATTACCTTAGGTGGTCTCCTGGGGCTTTACGGACCTCGGACCGGAGGGGCGCCGTAATCCATCGCCCTGGGTAACCCCGCAAGATGTTGAGCGTTGGTCGCCTGCTTTATGCATTTTGTGCTTCATACGCATTCGCTCCAGGCGATGCTCCTAGGAATGCCAGCCGTCGCCAGCAGATGCGCGTGGTGAGCTTTGCCGCGCTTCGCTGGCACCTCACAACGCTGTACGACACTCCCATCGCGCAAGGCAGAACGGATGGCCTGAACGCAGTGGCATTACTCATCAGCCCTCGCCGTGTCTCGCTTGCATCGCGAGCACCATCGCACCTGCACGTCCAGACTCGGGCGGGCCCTACCGGCGCGTGCTGCCCGTGGCCCGGGCCGGGCTCGCCGGCTTCACCACGTACTCGCCCGTCTTCGCGTCCACCGAGGTGACGGGAATGTACCGGGCCTCCTCGAAGAGGCTGTAGGCCGGCTGGAGGCTGCGCCAGAAGGCGATGAGCGGATCCGTGGCCGCTCGGCCCGCCTCCAGCGCCTTCATGCCCGCGGCATCCAGCCTGCGCGGGAAGATGTGGATGGGGACGTCGCGCTTCGTCTTCGCGCGCGTGTCCAGCACCATCAGATACAGCTCTTCAATCGGCTCGTCCTGGATGGCGATGCAGCCGATGCTCACGCAGTTGCCGTGGACGAAGATCTGCCCTCCCGGGTCGGCGGCCGTCTTGTGGCGCCTGTCCGCCGCGTTCGGATAGCTGACGCGCATGGACAGGTGGTAGTTGCTGTACGGGTTGAACAGGTCGATGTCGTAGAAGCCCTCGGGCACCTGCAGGTCCCCCTGCTGCCGCTTCGGGCCGAGCTCCCCCGACGCCGCGCAGAAGGGATACGTCTTCACCTTCACCAGCGGCCCCGCCTTCGCCCCCGCCCAGACCTCCAGCTCGCGCTCGTGCTTGAAGGCGCGCACATACAGTTGCTCCGGTGGCCAGGCCACCCCCGCGTCCTTGAACAGCCTGGCGACCCCGGGCGTACGGGCCTTGCGCGCGGCGGCGACCCGGGCCGGCTCCGCGTGCGCGCAGAGCGCGGTGAACAACACCAGAAAGGCGGCGAGAGTCCTCATGCGGCCTGGGACACCCCTGCCGCCCCATCCGTTCCCACGATGCCACTCAGCGAGCATGGAGCTCCCTCCGCAGCGGCCTCCAGCGGTAGGCGCACTCGGTGAGGTGCAGCACCGAGTCCAGCCTCGCGCCCGGGGCCAACGGCCCTTCCGCGAAGTACTCGCAGTAGAGCTGGACCGGGGTGACGAAGCGCGCGTTCCACGGCTCCCGGTCGATGGTGAGCACGTAGACATATCCGTCCGCCACGCCGAGCGCGTCGTAGCACTCCACCAGCGGCTCGTGCAGCTCCTCCAGCCCCTTCCACACGCTGCCCGGGGGAGGGTGGACGCTCGGGCGCGTGTCGAAGACGCCCACCAGCTTGCCTCCGGGGAACTCCGGCTCCGGGTCCACCGCGGCGGTGAGCAAATCCCCCTCGCGCGCCATCACCATGTGCGCCTCGCCGAACTCGTGGAACTTGAACTCCTTCAGCGCGTTGCCCACGCGGCGCATCACCGGGTCGTTCGTCTCGCTGCGCACGAAGTAGCCGCCGCGCCGCCATTCGCCCTTCGCGTTCCGGTAGCGCACCGCCGCGCGGTAGCTCACCTGGTAGAAGCACACCCCCAGCAGCGGGCTGACGCCCTGGGGCCGCATGTCCCGCAGGGACGACATCAGCACCTGCACCCACGCCGTGCCGTGGAACACCTCCGGCTCCAGCGAGGCGGGCAGCAGCCTTGCCAGCCGCTCCGGCTCCACCGCGTAGTTGATGGACACCGCCTCCACCCAGTGCGTCTGCACCTGGGTGAGCCACGGTACCGACGGGCACTCCTCCATGCCCGGGGACGTGGGGCTCGGGTCGTGCGCCCCGGCCAGCGCGGCCTCCACGTCGCGCAGCGCCTGGTGCCCCGCGGGCGTCAGGAACCACAGCTCGCGTCGTGCCTGCACCAGCCCGGAGTCGGCCAGGTCCTGGAGGGCCTGGCTCGGCACCTTCACCCCGGCTTCCCGCAGCCGCCGGCGCAGCTCGGCCCCGCCCAGCCCGAGCGGCTCCGCGGCGATGGCCACCAGGGCCGCGAGCAGCTCGGGATTCATACCAGCCGCGCCCCCGTGCCCCCGGCGGCCAGCCTGCGGCGGCGGGCCCGGTGCAGCGCGAAGCCTCCGCCGAACTGCGTGGCGAACCACACCGCGCCCAGCAAATCGAAGGCGTGGTCCGGCACCTGCGTCATTCCCAGCGCGGCCAGCGCGAAGCCCACGGCCACCGAGTACCAGACGCGGCCCATCAACGCGCCCATCATCGCGAAGGCCGTGCCGAAGAGGACGCACGCCACCGCGGGCATGAAGAGCCTGTCCAGCCCGAGCAGCCAGTTGAGGACGGACACCAGCACCATGCCGGCGATGAAGGTGGTCCAGATGGCCCAGATCTGCCGCTCGACGAACGAGCGGGCCCCCGCCGTCTGCCCGCGCTTGAGCACGAAGATGCTGATGATGTTGAAGGCCAGCACTCCGGCCCACAGCAGGGCGTAGGGGCCGGGGGTGCGGTGGCCCGCCGTCCACAGCCGGTTCGTCGCCGCGAAGCCCGCGGCGTTGACGAAGGCATGGAGCATCCAGATGACGCCCCAGTTCTGCAGCGCCGAGTCATCCCTCGCCTGGGAAACGACGCGGCGGATGAGGTCCAGGGCCTGATTCGCTTCTTCGCGGTTCATCGTGCGGCCGAGTGTACGCCAAGAAACGCGTCCACCTCGTCGAGCGGCACGAGGCGCGGCTCGGCGGTGGGGGCCACCGTGTCGCGGACGGCGAGCGCCAGGGCGCGGGCGCGGGCGGCATCGCCCCCGTCCCGCCGCAGGGCCCGGGCGAGCGCGAAGCGGGTGGTGGCCATTTCGAGCGGGCTCGCGTCGTCCTCCTCCCAGCCCGCCACGGCCTGCTCCAGCAGCACCCGCGCGCCCGCCGCGTCGCCTCGGGCCAGCAGCACCCGGCCGAGCACGGCCCGGGGCTCCGACAGCTTGGACGCCTGGGGCTCCGCCAGCTTCGTCCGCAGCTCCAGCGCTTCTCTCGCCACGCGCTCCGCCTCGGGGAGGCGGCCCCCGCCGAGCAGCGCCAGGCCCAGCGTGGAGAGGGCGCCCGCGAGCTCGTCCCGGGCTCCCAGCGTGCGCAGCATGGCCGCGGCGCCGTGCGCGGCGCTCGCGGCCGGCTCGAAGCGGCCCACGCGCAGCAGCACCTCCGCCTCCTGCCGCAGCAGCTCGGCACTGCGCACGCTGTTGCGGCCGTCCGCCTCCGCCGCGTCCAGCTCCCCGCGCACGGACTGCACCAGGCGCAGCGCCTCGTCGGTGCGCCCCAGGTTCGTGAGCGCCAGCGCCAGGGGGCCAGCCAGCGAGGCGCGGTCCGGGTGGCCCGGCGGCCGGTGCTCCAGCGCCAGCCGCCAGCCCAGCTCCAGCGTGCGCCGCGCCTGCTCGAAGTCCCCGCGGCCCAGGTGTACCGCGCCCATGTTGCCGTAGAGGCCCAGGACGTAGGGCACGGGCTGCCCCGGCCCATAGGCCCGCTCGAAGGTGGCCATGCTCTGCGCGAAGGCCGCCAGGGACTCGTCGTACCGGTGCAGGGCGGCGTACGTGCTCGCGATGTTGTTGAGCGTCATCGCGATGAACGGATGGTCCGGCCCGAAGCCGCGCACGAGCAGCTCCCGGGTCCGCTGCTGGGTGGCGAGGGCTTCCTCCACCTGGCCAACGTCGCGCAGCGCCGTGCCCAGCGTGAGCAGCGCGTCCGTGAGGAAGGCGTGGTCCTTGCCGAAGGCCCGCTCACGCAGGGCGAGGCACCTGCGCAGGAGCGGAATGGCCTCGGCGGCGCGGCCCTGGCGCACCAGCGACAGGCCCTGCTGGAAGGCCAGGTTGCTCTCCAGCCGGTCATCACCGCCAATGCGCTCCAGCAGCGACTGCGCCAGCTGTCGCCACAGCTCCGCCTGCTCTGGGCGCTCGGCCAGCTCGCCCTCCACGAAGACGAGGTTGGTGAAGGACTCCGCGGCGTGCACGTCGTCGCGGCCGGCCTGCGAGGCCAGGGCCGCCCGCCGCAGGCGCACCGCCGCTTCCTTCTCCTGCCGCAGGTGTTGCAGGGAGCGCCCTTCGGTGAGCAGCGCCTCACCCAGCAGCGGCTTGTACCCGACGGCCTCCGCCTCGGCGGCCACCGAGGCCGCAATCTCCGCGGCCTCCCGCCAGCGCCCCGCGTTGTCGCGCGCCATCGCCTCCGCCAGCCTGTCGTACGCGGCGCGGACGCGCGCGGCCTCGGGCCCCCGCGTGGGCCGCGGCATGGGACGGGCGAGCGCCTCCACGTCGGCGCAGTCGGACACCGGCGCCAGGCCCCGCACCGCCTGGGGCGCGCTCAGCACCGCGTTCGGGTCCGCGGCGAGGAGCAGGTCCACCGTGGCCCCCAGCTCGCGCTTGCGCCGCTCCAGGCAGTGCATGCGCAAGTCCAGCGCCGCCTCGGACTGCTCGCCTCGCACCCGCGTCGCCTCACACGCGTCCCGGTGCGCGTCCGCCCAGGCCGCCGCGTACGCGTCCAGCGTCTGGTGGACGGCCGTGTGCAGCGACGCCGCGCCCGGGGCCCCCGAGCCGAGGAATGTGCGCCGCAGCGACGCGCCGCGCGCCGTGTCCCATGCGCCCTGGAGCCGCTGGAGGCTGTCCGTGCAGGGCTGTGGCCCGCGCGCGACGAAGACGGCGGCGATGGCGGCCGCCACGCCGATGCCCGCGCCCAGCCCTCCGGCGAACCGGGCCGCGCGCGGGGACGCCGCCCGCTCCAGCGCGGTGAGGAGGGCGTCCATCGACGCGTGCCGCTCCTCCGGCACCGGGGCCAGGCCCCGCTCCACGGCGGCGTGCACCGCGCGGGGCACGGACGCGCGCTCCTGCGCCGCGCGCTCCCCGGGGGCGCCGGGCTTCGTCCCGTAGAGGCCCTCGTACAGCGCCACGCAGAAGCTGTACTGGTCCGAGCGCGCATCCACGAGCCCGCCCGCGAGCGCCTCCGGGGCGATGTAGCCCGGCGTGCCCGCCACCGACGTGGCCACCCCGGCGCGGCCGCTGCTCCGGCCGCTGCCAGCGGGGCCGGAGGAGGCGAGGGCGGGCTCCGTCGAGGAGGCGAAGCGCGCCAGCCCGAAGTCCGTCACCCGCGCCCGCCCCGCGCGGTCCATCAGGACGTTGTCCGGCTTGAAGTCGCGGTGGACGACGCCCGCCGCGTGCGCGGCCGCCAGCCCGCGTCCGGCCTGCAGGTACAGGCGCACCACCTCGCGCCAGCCCGGGCGGCGGGCGGAGAGGTGCTGGCGCAGCGTGCCCCCGTCCACCAGCTCCAGGGCGATGAAGACGAGGTTGCCGACGACGCCCACGTCATGCACGGCGACGACATTCGGGTGCTGGGTGCGCGCCGCCGCGCGGGCCTCGTCCAGCAGCCGCTCGGTGGCGCCCTCCACGCCGGACACGGCCTGCACGAGCTTCAGGCCGATGCGCCGGTCGATGCCCGGGTCATACGCCGCGTACACCACGCCCATGCCGCCGGCGCCCAGCCGCTCGAGCACCACGTAGCGCCCCAGCAGCGTTCCCCGCTCCAGCGCGCGCGGGCGGGGCGCGGAGGAGACGCGGGTGTCCTCCATGAGGGTGGTGACGGCCTGGGTGGGCACCGCCGCCGCCTCGCCACCGGACGCGTCCGGGGCCCGGGCCTGGAGGAAGCCCGCGAGCAGCTCGCGGCAGGACGCGCAGCCATCCACGTGCGCCTCGGCGCTCACGCGCAGGGACTCCGGCGCCACGCCGTCGGCCAGGTCGAGCAATTGCGTCTCGTCGAGGCAGCCGGGCAGGGGAGGCGGGCTCATGCGTTCATCCTTCGTCCAGCAGGGAGGACAGGCTCACCGCGAGGCTGGCGTCCATGACGCGCAGCAGGCTGTCGAGCTGCGAGGTGGTGAGCGCCAGCCTCCGCGCGAGTGCGGCGCGGGTGTCCTCCAGGAGGGACTGGCGGGCCTTCGCGAGCCAGCGGGAGATGGTGGAGGCGTGCACCTGGTGGAGCGTGCCCAGCGACTCCACGCCCAGGTTCTGCACCAGGCTCAGTCGCAGGAGGTTCCTGTCTCGGGGCGACAGGCCGGACAGCGCCTCCGCGAAGGCGGCCCGGAAGGCGGGGCGGTAGCGCTCCTGCATCAGCGCCAGCTCCGGGTCCGCGGTGCGCAGCTCCGACACGAGCGGCGCGTCGTCCAGCGGCAGGTCCTTCACCGCCCCGCGCTTGAGCCCCACCGCCACGCCCAGCGCCACCGCCTCCGTCCAGCGCCGCAGCGCGCCCCGCCCGGCGTACTCGGCCAGGCGCGGCTCCTGGCGCGCCCCGCCCACCAGCAGCTTCATCCGCGTGAGCTGGAGCACCTCGTCCACGAAGGCGTCCGACGCGTCCACCCGCCGCACCGCCCGCGACACCGGCACCAGCACCGCGCGCTGGAGTCCGTCGAGCGCCACCCGGTCTCCCGCGAGGCACGCCCGCGACAGGTAGAGGTCCTCCACGGCCAGGGCGCGAAGCCCGTCCGCGAGCGACGCCTCCCGCGCCACGCGCTCTCCCAGGTGCCGCGCGAAGTCCTCCGCGGCCACCTCCACCCCGGGCCACGCCTCGAGGGCGCGCTCCCGTGCCTCCGCGAGGAGGCGGGTGAGCTCATCCGTTTCGTCGGGAGCAGGGGCGCGCGCCGCGCCCTCCAGGAAGGACCGCAGGGGCTCCATGGCGGGGGGCCGTCAGCGGAGGGTGTCCAGTCCGGCGATGAGCCGGTCCACGTCCTCGGAGGTGTTGTAGTGCAGGAGCGAGGCGCGCACGGCGCCGTCGGGCATGAGGCCCAGCGCCTGGGCGGCCAGGGTGGCGTAGTAGTGGCCCGCGGCCACGCCCACGCCCCGCGCCGCCAGGTGCTCCGCCACCGCTCGCGGCGGTACGCCCTGCACGTTGAAGCAGAAGGTGGCCACGCGCCCCCGGGGCTCGCGCGGGCCGTACAGCCGCACGCGCGGGTGGGCGACCAGCCGCTCCAGCGTGGACTCCAGCAGCGGCCGCTCCAGGGCCTCGATTCGGCGGAAGGCCGCCTCCAGCCCGGCGCGCCCCGGCTGCCCTCCGCCTAGCACGTCGCGCAGGTAGGCCAGCGAGCCCAGCCAGCCGGCCAGGGCCTCGTGGTTGGCGGTGCCCGGCTCGAACTTCTGGGGACTGTCGTCCGGCACGAACCAGAGCTTGTCCGCGGGCAGCCCCGCCAGCAGCTCACGCCGCACGTAGAGGCAGCCCAGGTGCGGGCCGAACACCTTGTACTGGGAGAAGGTGGCGAAGTCCGCGCCCCAGCCCTTCACGTCCGGCAGGTGGTGCGGGCTGGAGTGCACCGCATCAACGATGAGCCACGCGCCCACGCCGTGCGCCAGCTCCGCCGCTGCGGCCACGTCCGGCGTGGCCCCCACCGAGTTGGCCGCGGCCGTCACCGCCACCAGCCGCGTGCGGGGCGTGAGCAGCGCGCGCAGGTCCGCCGGCTCCAGGTGCCCTTCGGGCCAGCGCGCGCGCCAGGTCTTCACGGCCACGCCCTGCGCCTCCAGCATCCGCCAGGGCGTCGCGTTGGACTCGTGCTCCAGCTCGGAGATGACCACCTCGTCGCCCGCCTTGAACAGGCGCGAGAAGGCGCGCCCGAGCTGGAAGGTGAGCGAGGTGGCGCTGGTGCCCAGCATCACCTCCTCGGGCTGGCAGTGGAGGAACTCCGCGGTGGCCGCCCGCGCCCGCGCCTTCAGCTCCGTCGCCGCCACCGAGGCAGGGTAGGGCTGCCCCACGTTGCAGCTCCCGCTGGAGAGGAACCGGGAGATGGCGTCGATGGTGTGCGAGGGCACCTGGGCCCCCGCGGCATTGTCCAGGTAGCTGAAGCCGGAGCGCAGGGCGGGAAAGTGCGCGGCGAGCGAAGAGGTCATGTCGGAGGCAGCATAGCGCGGTGGGTGTGAAGTCGCGCTACGCCTCCACGGGCGCGAGCTGGTGCACCCGGGCCAGCAGGTCCTTCAGCGAGAAGGGCTTCTTGAGAAAGGCCGCCGAGTCGTACTCCGGCGGCTTCACCGACGGGTCGATGGCGCTCATGATGAGCACCGGCAGCTTGCCGAACTCCGGGTGGCGGCGGATGGCGCGGATGGTCTCGAAGCCGTTCATCACCGGCATCATGATGTCCACGATGGCCAGGTCCGGGCGCGTGGTGTCCAGGCGCTGGAGCGCCTCGCGGCCGTTGGCGCACACGACGACGTGGTAGCCCTCGTCCTCGAGGATGGAGCGTACCGCGTCCGCGATGTCCAGCTCGTCGTCGACGACCAGGACCGTCTTCATGACCGCCTCCGGCGCAGCAGGCCCCGCCGGGGCTTCTTCTTGCCGGGCGCTCCCATGGGCGGCTTGATGTCTTCGTCCTTCGCATCGCCCCTCACCCGGGCCTGACCGGTGAGCACGGCCTCCGCGCTCTTGAAGGTGTCCGCGACGATGATGCCGTCGTCGGAGATGGCGAACTCCCGGATGCCGCTGTCGTACTGACTCTCGCGCATCTTCATGATGGAGATGAGCCGGTAGAGCTGCGAGCGCAGCTCCAGGTAGCGCAGGTAGATGATGTTCTCCACGTACGCCGCCGCGTCGGGCTGCGGCATGTCCACGCCCGCGGAGAACAGCGCCGTCTCGTCGGAGTAGAGCGTGGTGACGTCCAGCATGCGCAGCTGGTGCGACAGGGCGGAGAAGAAGCGGGGCATGCGCTCCGGGTAGACGGCCGCGGAGCGGAAGCCCGCCACGCTGTCGACGAAGAGCCGCAGCCGCTTCACCTTCCGCTCGTTGATGCGCTCCAGGAGCCGCTCGGCGAGCGCGTCCATGTTGTGCTCCAGCGGTGGCTGCCACTGGATTTCGATGAGCCCCTTGTCCACGTACTTCTTCAGGTCGCTCATGCCCACGCCCGCGGCCTTCTCCATCAACCGCGGCGGGGTCTCGTAGAAGCCGAAGTAGACGCCCGGCTGTCCCTCGCGCGCGCCCTCCAGGAGGAAGTGGAGCCCCAGGAGCGTCTTGCCCGTGCCCGGAGCGCCCAGCAGCATGGTGGTGGAGCCAGACAGGAGGCCCCCGCGCAGCGACTCGTCCAGGCGGGGGATGCCGAAGGCCATCCGGATGCGGTCCTCCCGGCCCTGCTCCTCGGGCTTGGAGAACTGCACCTCCGTGCGCGGGTGGATGACGATGCCCTTGTTGGAAATCTCCAGCTCGTGCTTGCCCAGCAGCGAGTCGCTGCCCCGGAACTTCAGCGCCACCAGCTCGCGCACCGCGCGGGGGCCGGCCAGCCAGAGCGACAGCTCGAAGATGCCGTCCACCGCCGTGGTCTCCGGGTGGTTTTCCCCCTCGTGGTGCGGGGACAGCAGCAGGGTGGTGCAGCCGATGATGGAGACGAAGGTCTGCAGCTCCTGGAGGAACCGCTTGAAGCTCAGGTCGTTCCGGGCGAACTCCTTCGCCGCGTCCATGCCGTCGATGATGAGCAGGGTGGCCTCATGCTGGCGGGCCGCGCGCCGCACCAGCTCCAGCATGCCCTTGAGCCCCTCCGTCTCCAGCTCCCGGTAGCCGCTGATGTAGTGCAGCCTCTCGGGGATGACCTTCCGGTCGAAGAAGGCCATCTCCTCCAGGTTCGTGAGCATGCGGGCGTGAGACTCCGTGAGGAGCGTCACGTAGAGGACCTTGCCCCCGTGCTTGACGTGGTAGAACGCAATCTGGTGGGCCAGCACCGTCTTGCCCGAGCCGGGGGGCCCCAGAATCGCGTACGACGCCCCCTTCAGCAGGCCGCCCTTGGTGATGAAGTCCAGGCGCGGAACCCCGGTCTCCAGCCGCTCCTGGCCGCCCCTGCGCTCCTTGCTGCCCTCTCCGGCGTCTACCGCCACAAGTGTCCTTCCTTTCGTCAGTACCGCTCCGTCCGGTGCCGGGGGAGCACCACCTGGAACGTCGAGCCGTGTCCCGGCTGGCTGTCGACGGTGATGGTGCCCCCATGGGCCGTGACGATTTCCCTCGCGATGAACAACCCGAGCCCCAGCCCCTCGGTGCCCGTGGAGCCCGCCGCCCGCTCGAAGCGGTTGAAGATGCGGGCCTGGTCCCTGGGGGCAATACCGATGCCCTCGTCCTTCACGGTGAGCACCACCGTGTCCTCACGCTCGTCCACCCGGGCGTGCACCGGCTTGCGGTCTCCGTACTTGAAGGCATTGGTGAGCAGGTTGCTCATCACCTGCTCCAGGCGCAGGCGGTCCCCCACGAGGAGGACCGGCTCGGAGGGCAGCTCCAGCCGCACGTCCACGTCCGACGCCCGGGCCTGGATGGCCATGCGCTGGGCCACGTCGCGCAGGGTCTCCGCCACGTCCACCGGGGCCACGTTCAGCGTGAGCCGCTGGCTGGCGACCCGGGAGACGTCCAGCAGCGTGTCGAGCAGCTGTTGCAGGCGCACCAGCTGGCGGATGGCGGGCGTGGTGCTCGCCTCCACCGTGCTCCGGGGCAGGGTGTCGGAGGGGGCGCGGGAGATGTGGTGCTGCACCCGCTCCAGGTGGAGCCGCAGCGCGGTGATGGGCGTCTTCAGCTCGTGCGCGGCGATGGAGAGGAACTCGTCGCGGGCGCGGACGGCGGCCTGGGCGCGGGACTGGAGCCGCAGGAGCGCCTCCACGTTGGCGAGCAGCTCCTCGTCCTCCATGGGCGTCGTCCAGTAGGCGTCCGCGCCCTGGGCCAGGCCCCGGACGCGGTCCTCCCGGCTGACGGAGACCGCGGACAGGTGCGCGATGAGCAGGTCTCGCGTCTCCTCGCGGGCGCGCAGGCGCCGGCACACCTCGTAGCCGTCGATGTCCGGCATGTGGACGTCCAGGAGGACCATGTCCGGCCGCCCGGCGGCCAGCCGGAGCGCCTCCGTCCCCGAGCTGGCCTCCACGACGTGGTAGCCCGCCCCCTTGAGCACGAGCCCGATGAGGTACAGCACCGACGGCGTGTCGTTGACGACGAGCACGGTGGCCCTGGGGCGTGACGGCTCTGTCGGTTGGCCAGGTGTGCTCACGGGGCGGTCCAGGACTGAGAGTGGGGGCAGATCTACCCGAACGGAATCCCCCCCGGGTGGGACTCCGTGGGGGGATGTGTAGGCCCTGAAACTTCACGAGCCGCGAGCGTCTATTCCTGGGAGCTCAAACGACTGGGCGAGGGGCGCGAATAAAGCAATGCTTCTCCCGTCCATCTTCCCGAACGCGACAACGGGCCCCCGAGCCCCCGAGGACACACCCCATGAACCGCATCTCTTCCGCGCTGGTTGCCGCCCTTCTTCTCGCGGGCACTGCCGAGGCCTCCGACTCCCGGCGCAACCGGGCGGAGCGCGCCCAGGACCACCAGGAGCTTCGCCAGGACCGCCGCGAGCAGCGGGACGACCACAAGGACCTGCAGGAGCTGAAGGCCGTGCTCGCGCGCTTCGACAATGCCTGGGCGCGCCGCAGCCGGCGGGAGATGGCCGCGGTGGAGGACACGCTGCACCGGCTGCTCCGGGCGGAGCTGGCGGAGAGCCACGCGGAGCTGTCGTCGGACGTGCGTGAGGCGCGGCGCAGCCAGCGCGAGGTGCGCTCCGAGCAGTGGGAGGTCCGCAACGACGCCGCCTGGGGGCGGGGTGGGGCGTTCTCCAACGACCGCCGCGACGTGCGGGACGACCGCCGCGACGCGCGCGACGACCGCCGCGACGCGCGGGTGGAGGCGGCCTCGCTGCGCACGCGCCAGGTCATCGCCCGCGAGCTGTCGGAGCTGGAGGGGATGCGGCAGGGCGGGGCGCTGCACCGCAAGCGCGCGCTCATCGTGGAGCTCATCCAGCTGGGCCAGCAGGAGCTGGACCAGGGGAGGCAGGAGCTGCACGAGGACCGGCGTGAGCAGCGGGAGGACCGCCGCGAGCGGCGCGAGGACCGCCGCACCCAGGTCTCCCCCCGCCAGGACTGGCGCCGCGGGTAGTCATGCCGGCGGCCCGGAGGGTTCTCCCTCCGGGTGACATTCGCCCATGCCGGCCGCACACGAGGCTTCCGCTGGGGGAGGCGCCGGTGTTGACTGCCGCGCATGGGTATCTGGTCGAAGAAGAGCATCGCCCAGCTCCAGGGCCAGTCGGGTGAGGGGCACGAGCTGCGCCGCACGCTCACGGGCGTCCATCTGGCGCTGCTGGGCGTGGGCGCCATCATCGGCTCGGGCATCTTCGTGGTGACGGGGACGGCGGCGGCCCAGCACTCCGGGCCGGCCATCACCCTGGCCTTCGTCCTCGCGGGCGTGGGCTGCCTCTTCGCGGGGCTGTGCTACGCGGAGTTCGCGGCGATGATTCCCGTCGCCGGCAGCGCCTACACCTACGGCTACGCCACGCTGGGCGAGCTGGTGGCCTGGGTCATCGGCTGGGACCTCATCCTCGAGTACCTCTTCGCCTCCTCCGCGGTGGCGGTGGGCTGGTCCGGCTACTTCACGGCGTTCCTGCGCGACTACCTGCACGTGAATCTGCCGGCGGCGTTCATCACCGCGCCCTTCGAGGTGGCGGCGGGCTCGCACGTGCCGTACCTCACCGGCGCCATCGTCAACCTGCCGGCGGCGCTGCTGGTGGGGCTGCTGACGGTGCTGCTCTGCGTGGGCGTGCAGGAGTCCGCCCGGCTCAACAACATCATCGTCGTCGTGAAGGTGACGGTGGTGCTGCTCGTCATCGGCTTCGGGGCCTTCTACGTGGAGCCCGCCAACTGGACGCCCTTCATCCCGGAGAACACGGGCCACTTCGGTGAGTACGGCTGGAGCGGCGTGCTGGCGGGGGCGGGCGTCATCTTCTTCGCCTTCATCGGCTTCGACGCCGTGTCCACCGCCGCTCAGGAGACGCGCAACCCGCAGAAGGACCTGCCGGTGGGAATCCTGGGCTCGCTCGCCATCTGCACGGTGCTGTACGTGCTGATGTCGGGGGTGATGACGGGGCTGGCGCACTACAGCACCCTCAACGTGGCGGAGCCCGTGTATCTGGCCATCTCCAAGGCGGGCCCGGCGCTCAACTGGCTGCGGCCCATCGTCAGCCTGGGGGCCGTCGCCGGCCTGGCCTCGGTGGTGCTCGTCATGCTGATGGGCCAGCCGCGCATCTTCTACGCCATGTCGCGCGACGGCCTCCTGCCGCCCTTCTTCTCCCACGTGCACCCGCGCTTCAAGACGCCGTACGCGTCCACGCTGCTGACGGGCGTGGTGTCCATGGTGGTGGCGGGGCTGTTCCCCATCGGCCTCCTGGGGCGCCTCGTCTCCATCGGCACGCTGTTCGCCTTCGTCGTCGTCTGCGGCGGCGTGCTGGTGCTGCGCTACCGCAGCCCGGAGCTGCCCCGGCCCTTCCGCACGCCGTTCGTTCCGGTGGTGCCGGTGCTGGGCATCATCATCTGCGTGGCGCTGATGGTGGGACTGGGGCTGGACACGTGGCTGCGCCTGGTGGTGTGGCTGTCCATCGGCCTCGCCGTCTACTTCGGGTATGGCCGCAAGCACTCGCGCATCGGCCACGCGGAGCGCGCCGCTGCCGGGCCTCCCCCGGCGGACCTGGGCGGCCCGCTCTAGCCGCGCCCGCTCACGCCGGGTGCAGCACGAGTGGCAGCGTGCCGGGGCCGCGCACCACCAGCGTGCGGTGCCACATCACCGGCTCGGGGCCGGGCTCCAGCCGGCCCACCCGGTCCAGCATCGCCTCCAGGGCCAGCCGCCCCTCCATGCGGGCCAGCTGCGCGCCCAGGCAGAAGTGGATGCCGTGGCCGAAGGGCAGGTTCTGCGGGCCGGGCCGGTCCATATCGAAGCGGTCTCCGTCCGGGTACTGCGCGTCGTCATGGCAGGCCGAGCCGATGAGCGCGAGCACGCGCGAGCCCGCGGGCAGGTGCACGCCCCCCACCTCCACGTCCTGGGTGGTGACGCGCGGAGCGGCCTGCACGGGCGGCTCGTAGCGCAGGACCTCTTCGATGAAGGCGGGGATGCGCGAGCGGTCCGCCCGCAGTCGCGCGAGCAGCTCGGGCCGCTCCAGCAGCACCACCAATGAAGCTCCCAGCATGTTCACCGCCGTCTCGATTCCGCCCACCAGCAGCAGGGCGCAGAAGGCGAGCAGCTCGTCGGTGGACAGGGCCTCGCCGTCCACGCGGATGCGGACCAGGTCGCTGACCATGTCCTCTCCGGGCTCCTGGCGGCGCTTCTCCAGCAACTCGCTGAAGTAGGTCCGCAGCTCCTTCACCGCGTCGCGCGCCAGCTGCTTGCGGTCCTCCTCCTCGGGGCGCACGGTGCTGACGCCGCCGGTGATGAGGTCCGCCCACCGCTTGAGCCGCGCGTGCAGCGCGGGCTCCACGCCCAGCAGGTCGCCAATGACGCTGGCGGGGATGCGCAGGGCGTAGGGCTGCATGACGTCGAGGGGCCGTCCCAGGGGCAGCGCGGCCACGGCGTCCCTGGCGATGGCGCGCACCCGCGGCTCCAGGCGGGTGAGGGCGGAGGCGCCGAAGGCGCGGGAGATGAGCCCGCGCAGCCGCCCGTGGATGGGCGGGTCCAGGGCGAGGATGGAGTCGGCGAGCGGATTGCCCCCCAGCCAGGGCGGGTTGACGGCCGCCCCGAAGCCCTTGGATGAGAAGAGCTGCGGGCTCTTCAGGACGTGCATCACGTCCTCGTAGCGCGACACGGCCCACATCCCCGCCGGGTCCACCTGGCACACGGGCGCGTTGCGGCGCAGGTCCGCGTACGCCGGGTATGGATTGGCTTTCAGCTCGGGGGACAGCAGGTTGTAGCGGACGGTCATCGCGGGTGGCTCCGGGATGGGAATGCTGGGGAGCATACGCAGCGAAGGGGATTTCCTGGCCCTTCGCCGCTTCGGGCGGGCATCGTACGCGGGCCCGTCCTCCTTCCCAGGTGCCGCCCATGAAGACCTTCGCCACCGCCTGTCTCGCCGTGCTGCTCACCCTGCCCGCCGCCTCACTCGCCGCGCCGAAGAAGGGTGGCAAGCCCCAGGCCTCCAAGCTGGTGCGCGTGGTGCTCCAGACGGAGAAGGGCGACATCGAAATCGAGCTCGACGAGGCCCGCGCGCCGAAGACGGTGCGCAACTTCCTCATGTACCTGGACGCGGGCCTCTACGAGGGCGGCGTGTTCCACCGCACGGTGACGCCGGACAACCAGCCCCACAGCCCGGTGAAAATCGAGGTCATCCAGGCCGGCATCAACCCCGCGCGCCAGTCCGAGGACAAGGCCCCCATTCCGCTGGAGCGCACGAAGGACACCGGCCTGAAGCACGTGGACGGCGCCCTCTCCATGGCGCGTGACACGCCGGACACGGCGACGTCGGACTTCTTCATCTGCCTCGGCGACCAGCCGGAGCTGGACTTCGGCGGCAAGCGCAACCCGGACGGACAGGGCTTCGCCGCGTTCGGCAGGGTGGTGAAGGGCATGGACGTGGTGCGCGCCATCCAGCAGTTGCCGCGCACCGAGCAGAAGCTCACGCCGCCGGTGAAGATTCTCAAGGCCACGCGGCAGCCGACGCCCACGAAGGGCTGACAGCCCCTCCCCGGGGGAGGTCCCGAGCGCCCGGCGGGCCGCACGGTGGGCTCCAGTCGCATCCGGACATGCACATGATGCGAAAGGGAGTGGGCCGTGAAGGGCGGCCCACCCACGGACGGGCTGACGGGTGCCCGCCGGCATGGCAGCCTTCACGCATGAGGACAAAGCCCATGAAGAACAAGAGCTTTCCCGGCAAGCCGTCGACGTCGAGCTGGCAGCCGCCCTGGCCGAAGAAGCAGGGCAACCCGGTCTCGAAGATGACGAAGGTGGCGGGGCGGCGGATTGGGGGCGCGCTTCGGGCGGAGCAGGCCCGCCAGCAGAAGCGCAAGGACAGCCGGTAACACACTTCTTCACACAGGCCGTCTAGCCAGGCCCGGCGCGAGCCGTTAGACACGCGCCATGTCTCTCTCAGGACTCCGACTCGAGCGGGTGCGTGCCTCAAGGCAGTTCGCGGACGGCCGCTTCCGCAACACCGCGCCCGTCGGCCCGGGCCTCCAGGGCAACCCGCTGCCGCTGCTCGGCGAGTACTTCTTCGGCGGCGCCCAGCGCACGCCCCCGGCGCCCCTGCCGCTGGAGAGCCCGCTGGACGCGTGGGCACGCAAGCCGGACAGCGGCTTCCGGGTGACGTGGCTGGGCCACAGCACCATGCTCCTGGAGCTGGACGGCGCGCGCATCCTGACGGACCCCGTCTGGGGCGCGCGTGCCTCGCCCATGTCCTTCGCCGGTCCGAAGCGCTTCCATCCCGCGCCGGTGCCGCTGGAGGCCTTGCCGAAGCTGGACGCGGTGCTGGTGTCGCACGACCACTATGACCACCTGTGCCGCGCCACCATCACCGCGCTGGCGAAGCTGCGCGTGCCCTTCGTCACCGCGCTGGGCGTGGGCGCGCACCTGGAGGCGTATGGCGTGGCCCCGGAGCTCATCACCGAGCTGGACTGGTGGGAGGAGACGCGCGTGGGCCCGGTGGGCTTCACCGCCGCCCCGTCGCAGCACTTCTCCGGCCGCGGCCTGGGCGACAGGAACGAGACGCTCTGGGCTTCCTGGGTGCTGACCACCGACAGGCGCCGCGTCTTCTTCAGCGGCGACACCGGGCTGACGTCGGAGTTCGAGGAGATTGGCCGCCGTCACGGCCCCTTCGACCTGGTGATGCTGGAGGTGGGCGCCTTCCACCCGAGCTGGAGCGGCATCCACCTGGGCCCGGAGAATGCGCTCAAGGCGCACGCCATGCTCGGCGGCGGCGCGCTGATGCCGGTGCACTGGGGCACCTTCAACCTGGCGCTTCACGCCTGGGACGAGCCGGCGGAGACGCTGCTGCGCCTCGCGTCCGAACAGGGCGTGCGCCTCTTCACCCCGCGCCTGGGCTCCGCCGTCGAGCCCGCCCACGTGGAGCTGGCGACGCCGTGGTGGCGCGAGGTGGCCCCGGTGGAGCTGGCGATGCGACCCGCGACGGGCGGGTAGGGCGCTCCATTCCCGCCAGTCCTCGTGGGCCCTCGGCTGGTTGATAGGCCGGCACTATCAGGACCATTCGAACGATGTCTTGGCGGATATCGCCTCCGAGCAGCATCCTTTCTCCATTCTCCGGTGGGAAGGGAGCCGTTCCGATGGTCATGGCGCTCGCAGGTCTGGGTTCAGGTGCACTCCACGCGCTCTCGGGGCCGGACCACCTGCTCAGCCTCGCGCCGCTGTCGGTGGGACGGCGCCAGGGGGCGTGGCGGCTGGGCCTGCTCTGGGGCATCGGCCATGGGCTGGGGACGCTCGCCGCGTCGGCGGTGCTGCTGCTGGTCCTCTCCACGGTGCACCTGCAAGGGGTCGAGCGCTGGGCCGAGCGGGTGGCCGCCCTCGCGCTGATGGGCATGGGTCTCTGGGGCCTGAAGCGGCGCGCCTTCACCGGGCCTTCCACGGCGGAGACGCGCAACGTCGTCATGGTGGGGCTGGTGCACGGCCTCACGGGCGCGGCGGCCCTGCTGCTCATCCTGCCCGTCGCGGTGTCCGGCTCGCTCGCGGACCAGGCGCTCTACCTGGGCGGCTTCTCCGTCGGCAGCACCGTGGCCATGGCGGGGCTCACCGCCGGCATCGCCAGCTTCTCGCTGAAGCGCCGGTTCTCCGCGGCGGTAAGCGCGCGGGTGCCGAGGATGGCCTCCGCGCTCTCCATCGTCCTGGGGAGCGCCTGGATGGTCGGCAGCCTGTGAGGCACGGTGGGAGGGGCGCGCTCCTCCCCGCTACGCGCTGGTTCGCCGGCTTGGCTGGGTCTTCGCGGTGGCGTCCGACTCCTGCGTTTCCTCTTCGTGGGTTTCCACGGGAAGGGGCATGGCGGGGGTGGGCGCGTCGTCGGGCCTGCGCGCCAGCACGTCGCGGATGGCGTGGGCCAGCGCCGTCTGTCCCTGGGGGTAGGGCGCCACGGGTGCGGGCAGCGCGCGGAGCAGGTCCTCCACCTGGCTGCCGCGCTGGGGGCGGTCCTCCGGGAGGACCTGGAGCAGTGCCATGACGATGGCATCCACCTCCGGGGGAACCTCCCGGCGCATCACGGAGGGCGGCGGCAGGTTCCTCACCGCGTCCATGAGCGAGGCCCGCGTCACGTGCTCCGTCCCGCGCAGGGTGCGGCGCCCCGTCAGGGCCTCATGCAGCGTCAGCCCCAGCGCGAACAGGTCCACCCGTCCGTCCAGTGCTTCGCCCGAGAGCTGCTCGGGCGCCATGTAGTCCGCCTTCCCGCGCACGTGGCCCAGCCGGGTGACGGGCGCGTGGGTGACGGCGCGGGCGATGCCGAAGTCGCTGAGCTTCACGTCGCCGATGCGGGACAGGAGGACGTTGGGCGGGTTGATGTCGCGGTGGACGAGGTTCAGCGGCACGCCCTCGCGCGAGGTGCGCCGGTGCACGTAGTCGAGCGCGGACGCCAACTCCGCGCCCAGGTACATGACGGCGGCCACGGGGAGCGGCCCGTACTGCTTGATGAGCTGGCGCAGCGACAGCCCGTCGACATGCTCCATGGCGATGAAGTGCGTGTCGTCCAGGCGGCCCACGTCCAGCACCTGGACGATGTTGGGATGCTGGAGGATGGAGCCCAGCTCGGCCTCCCGGCGGAACAGGGCGATGAACTGCGGGTCCTCCGCATAGGCCGGGAGGATGCGCTTCACGGCCACCGTCTTCTCGATGCCGCCCTCGGGGCTGTACGTCGCCCGGAAGACCTCCGCCATGCCTCCGGCACCCAGGCGCTCGTGGAGGAAGTAGCGGCCCAGCAGCTCCTGCTGGCGGATGGCGCGCAGCGCTTCCTCGGCCATGGCTCGGAACTGGCCGGCGAAGAGCCAGGCGAGCCAGCCCACCATGACGATGTAGAGCGCCCGCAGCAGGAGCATGGGCGGCGACAGCATCAGCGGTATCGGCGTGGGCAGGAGCGGGTATGCGACGAAGACGTAGAGCAGCACCAGCTCCGCGGCGGTCAGCCCCGCCGCGAAGAGGGGAAAGCGCGCGTCCGAGCGGAGCGCCGACGCCATGATGGCGGCCGAGGCGATGATGAGGTTGGGACTGGACAGCGCCATGTCCGGGCCCGCGAAGGCGGTGTCCACCAGGAACAGGATGCCGACCAGCGAGTTCTCGATGGCGACGTTGAGCCACAGGAGCGCAGTCGACGGCTCCGTCTTGCGCAACCGGCGGTGGACCCACGCGTAATAGATGGCGTAGCCCGCGATGACGGCCGCGAGCGTCACGGCATGGGGCCAGCCGAGGAGCAGCCCGAAGCTCAGCGTGGACAGGACGAACACGGCGGCCACCCGGCTGATGAACCGGGCCAGCATCGCCTCTCGCGAGGCCGCGCCCTGCCGCAGGTGTTCCTGGAGCAGCCTGGGCGCGATGGGTGTGGACCGCGGTGGGCGCGAGGAGCGTTCCATGGGGAGACCGCAAAACAGGATACTCCAGACAGCAGGGTCCGCCTATTCACCGGGCCGCCAGGTGGGGTAGGCGAGGGGTATGCCAATGAACATCGCCATCCTGGATGACTATCAGGGCGTGGCCCGGGGGCTCGCGGACTGGGCGCGGCTGCCGGCGGGCAGCGGGCTCCACGTCTTCGAGCGGCACCTCGCGGACCCCGAGGCGTTGGTGGCGGCGCTCCAGCCCTTCGACGTCATCGTCCTCATGCGCGAGCGCACGCCGTTTCCCGCCGCGCTCCTCGCGCGGCTGCCGAAGCTGCGGCTGCTCGTCACCACGGGCGGGCGCAACGCGGCCATCGATTTGGAGGCCTGCCGTGCGCGCGGCATCCCCGTGTGCGGCACGGGCAACGTGGGCGCGCCGACGGCGGAGCTGGCCTGGGGGCTCATCCTGTCGTTGGTGAAGCGCATTCCCACGGAGGACCGCGCGCTGCGCGCGGGCACGTGGCAGACCGGGCTCACGGAAGGGCTGGCGGGAAAGCGCCTGGGCCTGCTCGGGCTGGGGAAGCTCGGCGGGCAGATGGCGCGGGTGGGCGCGGCCTTCGGGATGGAGGTGGTGGCCTGGAGTCAGAACCTCACCGACGCGCGCGCGTCAGAGGTGGGGGCGCGTCGCGTGGAGAAGCAGGAGCTGTTCTCCACGTCCGACGTCGTCAGCCTGCACCTCGTCCTCGGAGAGCGGACGCGCGGCGTCGTGGGGGCGGCGGAGCTGGGCGCCATGAAGCGCACGGCGTGGTTCGTCAACACCGCCCGCGCGGGGCTGGTGGATGAAGCGGCGCTGCTGTCCGCGCTGGAGCAGCGCCGCATCGCCGGGGCCGGGCTGGATGTCTTCTCCGTGGAGCCGCTGCCGGTGGGCCACCCGCTGCTCGCGCTGCCCGACGTCGTGCTGACGCCGCACCTGGGCTACGTGACGCGGGAGAACTACGCCGTCTTCTACCGCGACGCGCTGGAGGACATCCTGGCCTGGCACGCGGGCGCGCCGGTGCGGCTGCTCACCTGAGCCCCATCAGGGGCAGCATCGCCTTCGCGTGTCCGCCGTCGAGGTCATCGACGCGCGGGCGGTTCGCGGCGACGCGCGCCCACGGCGGAGGTGGCACAGCCGACGAGTCCGGCGCCGAGCACGAAGGCGGCCCGACGCCATCACTCGGCCTTCTTGGGCGCCGTGGCGGCCTCCACCACGCGGTGGATGGGGTACAGCTCACCGGTGGTGAGCATCCCGTCGAGGAACTGCCAGCGGCACAGGCCGTCATCCGAGTGCGGCTCCAGCAGGTACACCGCGAGCGTGCCGGTGCGCTGCGCGGTGGGCACGTGCAGCGTCCCCGCGGGGAACTCGCGCGTGGTGCGCTCGGGGGCCACGGTGAGGACGGTCTCGAAGCGCACGGGCTTGGGCTTCTGGCTGAGGGGCACCTCGGCCTCGCCCGGAGGCGGCACGTTCGCCGCCACGTCGGGGCTGAAGGTCTCCTCGCGCCGGGCGATGCGGTAGCTGTCCACCGTGAAGCGCTTCGCCTCGGTCAGGCGCTCGAAGCGGATGCCGTGTCCCTCCAGGCGCGCGGCCAGCTCCGCCGGGACGAGGTACGCCTCCGGAGTGCTCACCGCCTGCGTGGGGATGAACGTCCGGTGGTGGGGGATGCGGTAGGTCTTCTTCTTCTTTCCCGGGTAGCGGCGCGCGGCGATGCTCGCCTCGTCGTAGGCGAGGATGGTGGCCACGTCGCCGGGCTTCGCGTGCGCGGGGTACTCGAAGACGAGCGCGCCCTGGTCGTCACGCGTGGCCACGCCGTAGTTGATGCCCACGAGCGCCTGCGGGTCCGGCGACTCGCCGCGCGCGACGATGCGCTCCTCCTCGGCGGCGGTGATGGCGCGGTAGGCGGTGGCGTGCTTCGCGGCGTCGCGCAGCAGCTCCAGCAGCCACGCCCGAATCACCGCGCAGCGGCGCGGGAAGTCGATGTAGCTGTACGTCTCCAGCAGCACGTCGATACGGCCGAGCAGCCCCCGGTAGTGGCTGCCGAAGCGGGGCAGCGCCGGGTAGGTGTGCCAGCCCGACTTGGGGTCGCCCTCCACCTTGTAGTTGCCGTACCAGTAGCTGTCGAAGTCGTGGCCCTTCTTCACCGCCTTCGACACGCGCTCCAGCATGTCGCGGTTGAACCCGCGCAGCTCCGCGAAGAGCGGCTCGTTGGAGTGCGAGGTGTCGAAGGTGAGGTCGCACGCGTGGATGCTGCCGTCGGTGGTGTGGCAGTCGATGAACACGTGCGGCCACCACGTCTGGTAGAACGCCGCGAGCGCGCGCGTCTCCGGCGCCTCCTGCTTCATGCTGTCGCGGTTGAGGTTCCAGCCCTCGCCCGTGTAGCGCATGCCCACGCCGCCCTCGGGGTTCACCTGTCCCTCGAGGTCCTTCAGGTTGAGCTTGCGGTTGTTGGGGCTGATGCGGTCATTGCCGTCCGGGTTGAAGTTCGGAACGAGCACCAGGCACAGCCTGTCCAGCAGCTTCTTGCCCAGCTTCGTGAGCGTGAGGTCCCGGGCGAGGGCGAGCAGGGACTCCTTGCCCTCCACCTCGCCGGCGTGGATGTTGGCCTCCACCAGCACGATGACCTTCTTCTGCTTGCGCGCCAGCTCGGGCGTGAAGCAGTTGCGGTCGCTCACGATGAGCGCCACCAGGGGCTGGCCCTCGCCGCTCTTCCCGAAGTCCACGCGCCGCGCGAGCTTCGTGCGGCGGCACAGCTCGTCCACGAAGGCGAGCACATCCGAGTGACGCGAGGTCTGCGTGTACTTCGAGGCTTCGGCGCGGGTGAGCAGCTCAGTCATATGGGCGCGCATCCGAGTCCTCCCCGCACATCGCGTCAAGCACTTGCGCACGGTGGCCCGGCCCCGCCGCACCTGACGCTTCGCGCCAAGCGCCAGCCTCCGAGGGGAGATGTTGTCACTGGCGCACAGTGCGCTCGGCCCACGGGGTTGTCAGGACAGTGGGAGTGAGGAATTTGGCTCTCACCATGCTCCGCGTCCGTGCGTTGTTCGGGTTGTCGACGTTGCTCGTGTTGCTCGGAGGACGCACGCCCGAGGCGGGGGCGCAGACGTCCGCGCCGGTGACGGTGTCCTTCACGTTCGACGACGGCCGCGCCAACCAGGCCGAGGGCGCGGCGCTGCTCGCCCGCTATGGGATGCGGGGCACGTTCTATGTGAACAGCGGGCGCATCGGGCAGTCCACCCGGCTGACGCTGGCGCAGCTCCAGGCGCTCCAGGCCGACGGCCACGAGATTGGCGGGCACACCGTGAGCCACCCGCGACTGACGGACCTGGTCCCGGACGAGCAGGCCCGGCAGATTTGCGACGAGCGCGTGGCATTGACGGGCGCGGGCCTGACGGTGACGTCCTTCGCCTACCCCTACGGCGCACACGATGCGACGACGCGCCAGTGGGTGCGCGACTGTGGCTACAACTCCGGCCGGGACAGCGCCGGGCTGCGGGGCGTGGACAGCTGCACGAGCTGTCCGGTGGCCGTGACGCTGCCTCCCGCGGAGCCCTACGCGCTGCGCACGGTCAGCTCGGTGGAGGTGACCACCACGCTCCAGGACCTGCAGGATGCGGTGCTGCGCGCCGAGCAGGGAGGGGGCGGGTGGGTGACCTTCGTCCTCCACGACGTGTGTGACGGCTGCGGCACGCTCGCCATCGCCCCGGCGACGCTGGAGGCGTTCCTCGCCTGGCTCGCGCCGCGCACCGCGCTGGGGACTTCGGTCCGCACGGTGCACGAGGTCATCGGGGGGCCGGTGAATCCACCGGTGCCCGGGCCGCCTCCGCCGGAGCGTGAGGCCTGGGGCCAGCTGCTGCTCAATCCCTCGCTGGAGGACGACGCCAACGGGGACAGCGTGCCGGACTGCTGGCTGCGCACGTCCTACGGCGACCTGACGGCCGCGTGGAGCCTGCCGACGGACGTGTGGGACGGGAGCCGCGCGCAGCAGGTCACCGTGTCGCGCCATGTGACGGGCGACGTGAAGCTCATCTCCGCCCAGGATTTGGGGGCCTGCGCGCCGCCCATGCGCCCGGGCCACCGCTACCGGGTGAGTACCGCGTACCGGACGGACGGGCCGGCGCGCTTCGCCGCGTACTACCGCAACGCCGCGGGTGGCTGGGTGTGGTGGGCCCAGGGGCCCCTGCTGCCGCCCACCTCCACCTACGGGCTTGCCGAGTGGACGACGCCGCCCGCGCCGGCCGAGGCGAAGGCCCTCAGCGTGGGACTGTCCCTCACCGGCCCCGGCACGCTCGCGATGGATGCGCACACCCTGGTGGACCTCACCCCGCTGCGCACCGTCATTCCCTTTGGTGCTACGTGGAAGTACGAGGCGAGCGGCCTGGACCCGGGAGCGGACTGGCTCACGGCGGACTTCGACGACTCCACGTGGGCGTCGGGCGCGGGGCAGCTGGGCTACGGGGACAGGGACGAGGCCACCGTCCTGCCCGCCACGGTGCCGTCGCAGACGAGCATCTACTTCCGCAAGAAGCTCACCCTGGAGCGGCCCGCCGTGGACGCCACGCTGAGCGCCATCTTCGATGACGGCATCGCCGTGTGGGTGAACGGCACGCTGGTGCTGACCCGCAACATGGGCGTGGGGACCGCGCACGCCAGGTACGCGACGGCCTCCGCCGAGAACGAGCGCGTGGACGTCAACCTCCCGGCCACCGTCTTCCTCGCGGGGGAGAACACGCTCTCCGTCATGGTGAAGCAGAACGGACGGACCTCGCCGGATGTCTCGTTTGACCTCAGGCTGGATGTCGCGCAGGGGATGTGACGGGCGACTGGTGTGTCCAGGACGCTCGCGTCCCGTCCTTCCGCGAGTGGCCCCTGTCCTGGGAACCTCGGATTGTTCTCGGGCGCGCCAACCATTAAGTCGGAGGGGTCATGTCCTCCGCGCCCCGTTCACCCCTGCAGCAGCCAGCGCCTGAGCAGGAGACGGCGGAGGCCTCGGAACGGGGCTCCGACGCCGCGCCCCCCGGCATCCTCCTGGTGGACGACAACCCGGCCAACCTCCTGGCGCTGGAGGCCGTCCTCTCCCCATTGCAGGTGCGGCTGCACAAGGCCGCCTCGGGCCGCGAGGCGCTGCGCCTCCTGATGCGGGAGGACTACGCCGTCATCCTCCTGGACGTGCAGCTGGAGGGGCTGAGCGGCCTGGAGACGGCCGCGCTCATCAAGCAGCGCGAGCGCTCCCGCGAGGTGCCCATCATCTTCATCACCGCGCACCAGTGGACGCAGCAGGAGGTGCTCGCGGCCTACGGCTCCGGCGCGGTGGACTTCCTCACCAAGCCCTTCGTGCCCCAGGTGCTGTGCGCGAAGGTGTCCGTCTTCATCGAGCTGTATCGGGCCCGCCAGGACATCCGCCGCCAGGCGGTGCTGTTCCATGCCCGGGAGCGCGAATTGCTGGAGCGCTCCCACCAGGAGCACCTGCACCGCATCTTCATGGAGCAGTCGTCGGCGGCCATCGCCATCACCCGCGGCCCCGACTTCGTCTTCGAGTTCGCCAACCCCCTCTACGAGAAGCTCATCGGCCGCCGCGTCCCGCTCGGCAGCACCTTGTCGGAAGTGGCGCCGGAAATCCTCTCGCAGCCCACGGTGATGTCGGCGCTGCACCGCGTGCTGGAGACGGGGGAGCCCTTCGTGGGCACGGAGTTCGCGGTGCGGCTGGACCGCCGTGGCACCGGCGAGCTGGAGGAGGCCTTCTTCAACCTCACCTACCAGCCGACCCGGGATGCCCGGGGGAAGGTGGACGGCCTCATCACGTTCTCCGTGGACGTGACGGAGCAGGTGCGCGGCCGCCAGCGCGCCGAGTCGCTCGCGAGGGACTTGAATCGCAACTCGGAGCAGCTGGCGCGATGGGACCAGCTCTTCCACCACGCGGGCTGGGGCATCGCGAGCACGGACCCGGAGACCTGGCGCATCAACGCGGCCAACCCCGCCTTCGCCCGCATGCACGGGTACGACAGTCCCGAGCAGCTCCTCGGGGTGCACGTCCAGGAGGTTGTCGCCCCCGAATCCTTCGCCAGCTACCGCGCCGAGCTGGAGCGGACCATCGCGCTGGGCCACCACACCTACGAGAACGTCCACGTCCGCAAGGACGGCAGCCGCGTCCCCATCCTCGTGGACGGGGTGGCGCTGAAGGACGAGCACGGCCACGTCACCTACCGGGCCGCGAGCTTCCAGGACCTGACGGAGCGCAAGGAGTCCGAGGACCGCTTCGCCTTCCTCGCCCGGGCCGGCGAGGTGCTGGCGTCCTCGCTGGACGAGGGGACGCTGCTGGAGCGCCTCGCGGAGCTCGCGGTGCCGCAGCTGGCGGACTGGTGCGCGGTGGACATGCTCACGGAGCGGGGCACCGTGGAGCGGCGGGCGGTGGTGCACAGGGACCCGGAGAAGGTGGCGCTGGCCTTCGAGATTGCCCGCCGCTGGCCCATCGACGTGAGCGCCCACGGCGGCATCGCCGAGGTGCTGCGCACGGGCGAGCCCCGCTGCCTGCCGGAGATTCCGGACGAGGTCCTGCCGGCGCTCGCGAGAAGCGAGGAGCACCTGGCCCTGAGCCGGAAGCTGGGCCTGCGCTCCAGCCTCAGCGTGCCGCTCCAGGCGCGAGGGCGGGTGCTGGGCGCGTTCTCGCTCACCATCGAATCCGGCCCCCGGCGCTACGGGCCCCGGGACGTGGAGCTGGCGCGCGAGCTCGCCCGCCGCGCGAGCCTCTGCCTGGACAACGCCCTCCTGTTCCAGGCGTCGAAGGAGGCCCAGGCTCGCACCGAGCGGCTGCAGAGCATCACCGCCGCGCTGTCGCGGGCCGCGTCGGAGGAGGAGATGGCGGAGGTCATCATCCACGAGGGGCTCCAGTCCACGCAGGCCCAGCGGGGCGCCTTCCTGCAGCTGCGGGACGGCACGCTGCGCTGGGTGCGGCACTTCGGCTACGACGACGTGCTCATCGCCACCATGAAGCCGAGGCTGCTGGCGCAGTCCGCGGGGCTGGCCGCGGTGGTGAGGGACAGGGTGCCCCTGTGGTGCTCCACTCGCGAGGAGTACATGGCCAGCGTGCCGGAGGTGGACGCCACCGCCGAGGAGCTCGGCGTGGGGGCGCGGGCCCTGCTGCCGCTGGCGACGGAGCACCGGGTGCTCGGGCTCATCGCGCTGCGCTGGACGGAGTCCCGGGCCTTCCGGCCGGAGGAGAAGGCCTTCCTGGTGGCGCTGACGCGGCAGTGCGCCCAGGCGCTGGAGCGCGCGGAGCTGTACCGGGCCGCCCAGGCCGCGGTCCGCCTGCGCGACGAGTTCCTCTCCGTGGCGAGCCATGAGCTGAAGACGCCGCTCACGTCCCTGCGCCTGCAGCACGCGCTCATCCAGCGGGCGGTGGAGGAGGGCGTGGCCAGCAAGGTCCAGGCGAGGATGGCGGCGGCCTCGCGGCAGGTGGACCGGCTGGCCTCGCTGGTGGACAGCCTGCTGGACGTCAGCCGGCTGTCGCTGGGCAAGCTGGCGCTGGAGCTGTCGGAGGTGGACCTGGCGCAGGTGGTGAGGGACGCCCACGAGCGGCTGGAGGCGGTGTTCGCCCAGGCGGGCTGTGACGTGCACCTGTCACTGGGCACGGAGGTCCGCGGGCAGTGGGACGGCTCACGGCTGGAGCAGGTGGTGGTGAACCTCCTCTCCAACGCGGCGAAGTACGGCGCCGGCAGGCCCGTCTCCATCGAGGTGGACCTGGACGCGGGCCAGGCCCGCCTGCGGGTGCGCGACGAGGGCATCGGCATCGCCGCCGAGACGCTCCCGCGCCTCTTCGGCCGCTTCGAGCGGGGCGTCTCCGAGCGCCACTACGGCGGCCTGGGCCTGGGGCTCTACATCTCCCGGCAGATTGTCGAGGCCATGGGCGGCACCATCGACGTGCGCAGCGAGCTGGGACAGGGGGCGCTCTTCACGGTGCGGCTGCCGCTGGGCCGGCGCCCCGGGACGCAAGGGTAGCGACGGCCGAAAATGGTGAGCCCGGCCAGGGTGTCCTCCTGACCGGGCTCGGGGTGCTGCCATGGATGAGGCCCGCACGTTTGAAGTCTCCGCTTCAGGTTGAGACCTCGTGTCCTGCGATTGAACGACCGCCGCGCAAGGCGGATGGAGCGGCGGGCTGGAATTGCACCAGCATCTCGAGGGGGCGAGCGAAGACGGTTGATCGGACCTGCGACAGCGAATGCTGAGTCTGGAGTCAGAGTCTGATGTTGGGGTGCTTCGCGCTGCCTGGCTGTCGCGTGCCTCTACCGATTGGGCTACCCCGTCGTCAGGAGTGGTGACGGGGGCAGGACTCGAACCTGCACTGACGGCGACCCGGAAGCGCTCCGCGTGAGTCTGCTGCTGAGCTTGAGTTTGTACTCCGAAAGTTTCTAGGGCCTTAAGCCTGGCCGAAGAGGTAGCCGAGCAGCGCGTCGCCGGCCTTGAGCTCCTCCACCTCGACGGCGTTGGCCTCCTCGCGGGCGAACTTCACGGCCTGCTGCAGCTTCTCCACGCGCTCCAGCATGTCGTTGACGCGGAGGGCGGGCAGGGCGCCGGAGAACTTCACCGTCTTCCAGTACCCGACGACGATGTCCTCGTAATACACCTCCACCTGGGCCGGGTGCTTCTCCGTGGCCTCGGACTTCACGTGGTTGCGGGGGACCTTCTTCGTCTTGGCTGTCTGCACCGGCTCGGTCGCCCACAGGCCCTGGGCGGGGTCCGGCACCCAGCTCTCCGACGGGTCCAGCGTGGGGAGCTTCTGCACGAACGTGTGCAGGTCCACCAGCTGCTTCTCCAGGAAGAGCAGGTACGTGGCGGGGGCCCCCTTGAGCAGCACCCTGCCGTCCACCTTCACGTCGGCGCGGGCGTGGCAGTTGGTGAGGTCCTTGGTGGCCGTGACATCGAACAGCCGGGCGAGGATTTCGCGGGTCTTCTTCAGCACGTCATCGGTCCGCACCTGGACGCGCGTGGACTCGGGCGGAAAGCGCTCGCCCTCCTCGTCACGCGGTTGATAGGTGCGGGAGATGCCGGCGAGGAGCTGCGGTTTCTGCAGGTCGTGGTGCGCCTGCGTGAGTTCCTGCTGCGAGCGGTTCTTGACGCCCTTCTCGACAGCGATGATCTGGTTCAGCCTGGTCATGACGTCTCTTCAATCTTGATTTTGTTTGGTTCCTCCGACGTCGGGCCCGGCGAAATCCTGACATTGCCCACGGCCCGGAGCGGGCTGTTAGGCTTGTGCCTCCTCAGCCGGATGGAGAGGTGCCATGCGCGCAATCCAGTTCGTCCCGTTCTCCCTGCTCGTCCTCGCGGTCTCCTGCAGCAGCGCCCAGAAGGTGGAGGAGCCGCCTCCGGAGACCACCGTCGAGGTGCGGAACCTGAAGCCCGTCGACTACAACCTCTTCGTGTACGTGCTGGACGGGACGACCAAGGTCCGCCTGGGCACCGTCCCGGCGATATCGACCCGGAACTTCGTCATTCCCCACCAGACGATTCGCCAGGCGCAGCGGGTTCGCTTCCGGCTGGAGATGATCGGCTCCCAGTATGCCGCCAACGACGACCAGGAAATGCCGGTCACCGCGGGGGAGCACCTCAACCTGACCATCCAGTAGCCCCGCGGCGCCCGGCGTGGGGGCGGGTGGGTCAGGCGTTCACCACCGCGTCCTCCCGCACGGCGCCGCGGCGCATGGGCTGCGCCCGGCCATACGTCAGCGAGCGCGTCACCCACTCGACGGGGCCGAAGCGGAAGCGCGCCAGCCACAGGTGGCTGAAGACAATCTGGAGGGCGAAGAGCCCCAGGGCCACCGCGAGCTGCGCCGCCGAGCCCAACGTGTTCATCAGCCCCAGCCCGTACCCGTAGAAGAGGGCCACGCCCAGCACCGACTCCAGCAGGTAGTTCGTCAGCCCCATGCGGCCCACCGGGGCCAGCACCGACAGGCGCCGCCGCCACGCCTCGCGCTGGAAGAGCAGGGTGATGATGGCGACGTACGCCGAGGCGATGCCCATCTCCCCGAGGTGGCGCACCGGCGCCATGGCGAACGGCAGCCACGGCAGCGAGTCCGGCTGGAGGACCTTGCGGGAGATGAGCTGCCCGACGAGCACGCCCACGCCGCTGGCGAGCAGCCCCAGCCCCAGCCCCCACGCGAGCAGCCGGCGGAAGAAGGGCAGGTGCTGGGGCGCGTCGTGGAAGAGGCGGCGGCGGCCCGCCCACAGGCCCAGCACGAAGCGGCCGACGATGACGGGGAAGAAGATGCTGAGCATCCGCCCCAGGTCTCCCACGTAGTAAGCCGCGCCGACCCGCACCGTGTCCCACCACGAGCCGTGCATGAACGCCTCCAGCACCCGGGCCCGGAGCGCCATGGAGCGGGCCCCGGACGCCTTCGCGGCCTCCTCGGCGCCCGGCGTGCCGAGCAGCTGCGGCAGTCGCAGCGCCACGTGCTCCAGCACCGGTGCGAGGAAGATGAGCGCCGCCGCCCACAGCAGCAGCGTGCGGTCCGCGCGCCGGTGGAACACGAGCAGCGTGAAGCCCAGCAGGGCGTAGGTGCTGACGATGTCGCCCTGGAAGAGCAGGAACAGGTGCGCGAGCCCCAGGACCAGCATCACCGTGAGCCGCCGCGCATACACCGGCACCACCGAGGTCCCGCGCCGCTCCGCGCGCCCCAGCTGCACCGCGAACCCCAGGCCGAACAGGAACGAGAAGAGGGTGACGAACCGGCCGCCAATCAGCACGCCGAACACGTGGTTGATGGCGGTGTCCAGCCAGGAAGGGTCCTTGTAGGCCACCGCGTACTGCTCCCGGGAGAGGAACATGCGCCCGCTGAACCACAGGTAGACATTGGCCATGAAGACGCCGCACAGCGCGAAGCCGCGCAGCGTGTCGAGCAGCGGCAGGCGCTCGGACGCGTCGATGGGATGGGCTTCGGTGGGCGCGGCCGGGGCCGGGGAAACGGAGGACGTCATGTGCGCCAGGGGCTGCAAGCCTCACGCCCGGCATGTCCCATCCGTTGCGCGGGCCCCTCGCGCGTCCGTGTCCGGGCCCGGGATTGCCGCGTCTCGTCAATGGGATGTCGCGGTGTGACAGCCGCGTGCGTAGGGGTTTCCTTCCGGCCGTAAAAATCAGCCATGAACGCGCTATTCAAGATTTGCGTGTGAAATCAGAATTCCTTGCTTATGAAGGAGCCGCCCCATCCGGGGCAGTCCCCCGCTACGCAGGAGCACGACATGACCTCTGGTCCCTACCGAAGGCGCCTCTTCCATGCGGTGTTTCTCATGGGGGCCCTCACGGGCCCCTCGGCAATGGCCGTCAGCCAGGAATCCGGCGGCACCCGCAACCACGACGCGCGCGACATGTACAACGCGCAGGCCCGGTTCGGCTTCTCCGTGAGCCAGAAGTCCGGTGAGGCGGCGCTGCGCCAGAGCGTGCCGGACCTGCTCGTGGAGGTGGACGAGTCGCGCGGGCTGGTGCGCTCGCTCACCAACCCCCTGGGCGCGCTCTCCGGGCCCAGCAGCGGCGATGCGCTGGCCATTGGCCTGGACTTCGTCCAGAAGCACCGCGAGGCGCTCGGGCTGGAGCTGGAGGACCTGGCCCAGCTGGAGGTGACGGACCGCGTCTACTCGAAGGTCAGCGGCGTCACCAACCTGTACCTGCGCCAGTCGCACAAGGGGCTGCCCGTCTACAACGCGCAGCTGCAGATCAACGTGGACCGGGACGGGCGCGTGCTCGGCGTGCACAGCGACTTCCTGCCCTCGCTGAACGCGGCCATCGCCAGCGTGGAGCCGCGCCTGGGCGCCGCCGACGCGGTGGCGAGCCTGGCGAAGCACCTGGGCGCCTCGCTCCCGGGGGTGCCCCGCGCGCTGAAGGCGGAGCCCGGCGTGCAGCAGCGCACGCGCGTGGAGGTGGAGGGCTTCTCGACCGAGCCCATCGACGCGGAGCTGGCGGTGCTGCCGGTGCGCCGCGGCGAGGCCCGCCTGGTGTGGCACTTCCAGGTCCACACCCCGGACCAACTGCACGACTACGACGTGACGGTGGACGCCCAGACGGGCGAGGTGTGGACGCGCTTCGACTGGGTGGCCGACGACACCTACAAGGTCTACCCGGTGCCGGTGGAGAGCCCCAACCACACCTCGCCGCTGCCGCCCTCGGACGGGCGCGTGGTGGTCACCAACCCCGCCAACGCGCTGGCCTCGCCCTACGGCTGGCATGACACGAACGGCGTCACCGGGGCCGAGTTCACCGTCCCCCGCGGCAACAACGTCCACGCGTACGAGGACAGCAACAACGACGGCCTGCCGCCCACGTCGCAGCCGGCGTGCGGCACCACGCTCGCCTGCGTCTTCGCCATCAACCTCTCGGGCGCGCCCTCCACGTACATCCCGGCGGCCGTCACCAACCTGTTCTACTGGAACAACATCATCCACGACGTCCAGTACCAGTACGGCTTCGACGAGCTGGCCGGCAACTTCCAGGTGAACAACTACGGCCGGGGCGGCCTGGGCAACGACGACGTGCGCGCGGAGGCGCAGGACGGCGGCGGCAGCAACAACGCCAACTTCTCCACGCCGCCGGACGGCCAGCGCCCGCGCATGCAGATGTACAAGTGGACCACCGTGACGCCGAACAAGGACGGAGACCTGGACTCGGGCATCATCGTCCACGAGTACGGCCACGGCATCTCCAACCGCCTCGTCGGCGGCCCCAGCAACGTGTCGTGCCTCACCAACCGGCAGCAGCCGGGCGAGGGCATCAGCGACTTCCTCTCGCTCTTCTACACCGCCAGGGCGACGGACACGGGGGCGCAGGGCCGCGGCGTGGGCACGTACGCGCTGAACCAGCCGACCACCGGCGTGGGCATCCGCACCCAGCGCTACAGCACCAGCTCCTCCGTCAACACGTGGACCTACGCCAGCATCAACGGCATGGCCGTCCCGCACGGCGTGGGCTCGGTCTTCACGCAGGCCATGTGGGAGGCCTACTGGGCGCTGGTGAACCAGTGGGGCTTCAACTCCAACCTGTACAACGCCACGGGCAGCGCCGGTAACCAGCGCATGATGCTGTACTTCACGCAGGGCCTGAAGAACACGCCGTGCAGCCCCACCTTCACGCAGGTGCGTGACGGCATCATCCAGGCGGCCACCTCCCTGCACAACGGCGAGGACGTCTGCCGGCTGTGGACGGCCTTCGCCGCCTTCGGCCTGGGCTCCAACGCCGTCTCCGGTGGCTCCGGCAGCACCACGCCGACCAACGGCTTCGCGGTGCCCGCCGGGTGCCGCCTGGCCGCTGACGGCGAGGGCGGGACGCGCTAGCTAGGGGAAGTCGTTCCACGGAGGTCCGGCGCGCTCGCCTTCCAACGCACCGAGGAAGGCGAGCAGCGCTGCCCGCTCGGCCGGCGTCAGCGTCACGGGCCGGAGCAGCGCGGACACCTCGCCGACGTAGCGGCCCGGAGCGCGCGACGCGGCGAGGTGGAAGTCGACCACCTCGCCCAGCGTGGCGAAGCGGCCGTTGTGGCCGTAGGGCGCGGAGGCGAGGAGGTTGCGCAGCGGAGGCGTGCGGAACGCCCCCGCCAGCCCCGGGCCCTCCTCCCAGCCGGGAGCGCGGCGCGGGCCGTCGAAGTAGGGCCCCTGGCTGTTGAACGGGTTGGCCACGAGCTCGCTCCAGCCCTGTCGGCGTCCCGGGTCCAGCTCCTTGTCGTCGGCGGCCGGCACGCCGAGGTTGTGGAAGCCCTCGTCGCTGAGCATCGGCCCGGAGTGGCATCCGTCGCAGCCGGCGCGGAAGAAGACGTACAGCCCCTCGCGCGCCTCGGCGGAGAGCGCCGCCATGTCGCCGCCGAGGAAGCGGTCGACAGGCGAGGGCCCCGCCGCCAGCCGGCGAAGGTAGGCCTCCATGGCCTTGCCCACGTTGGAGGCGATGCGGTTGACGTAGGCCTGGTCCTCCGGTCGCATGCCGTCGAACGCGGCGTCTCCCGGCTTGCCGACCGGGGGAAACCGCTCCGCGGGCAGGGTGGGGCGCTCGCCGAAGACGGCGGTGTAGTCCTGCACGAAGCTCCCCGCCATCCGGTGCGCGAGCTCCAGGCGGGTGGTGCCCATCTCCGCCGGGTTTTCGATGGCGAACAGGGGCTGGGACCAGAGCGTGTCCGCGCGGCCGTCCCAGAGCTGGGTGCGCATCCACGCCGCGTTGATGAGGGTGGGCGAGTTGCGCCCGAGCGCGTCCGTGCTCGCGCCGGGCGGCGGCAGCGGGTGCGCGAGCCCGTCGTCGAAGTGCTCGCCGGGCATGTGGCAGCCGAAGCAGCCGATGGTGAAGGTGCTGGAGAGGGAGGTGGAGAAGAAGAGCCGCTGTCCCAGCCGGGCCGCGGCCTCCGAGTCGGCGACGGCGTTGCCCCGCCCCGGAGGAAGCGCGTCCGGCAGGCGCAGGGCCCGGGCCCGCTGGCACTGCTCCGGCGTGAGGCGCTCGTCGAGGGCGCAGGGGCCCGGGGCGGGGAGCGGCGACGGCTCGCTGCGCGTGCTTCGCTCACAGGCGCAGAGCGACAGCAGCAGCCCCAGCCCCAGTCCCAGTCCCAGTCCCAGACGCACGGCACACTCCCTTCGCGAGGGGCGACTTGCTCCACGCATGACGGCTTCCGCTCAGGTCTCCGAGCGGACCTCGATTCCCAGCCCCTCGCTCGCGAAGCGAGCCATGCGCCCGAGCAGCTTCTGGGTCGCGTCCAGGAGGTCCCGTCCGGCGAGGTTCATCGCCGACTCGAGCTTCTCCCGGCAGCGGAGGTCCAGGCAGAGATTCACCCCCACCCGGCGCTTCGCATCGACATCCGTGGTGAGCAGGCCAATCTGGTCCGCCGCGCCATGCGAGAGGCACCAGTCACACACCCGCGCCGGCAGGCTCTTGTCGGCCTGCTGGTCCCTCCGGAAGACGATACCCGTGAGGCGTGTGCTGCCCGGTGCGGTGAACACCAGGAAGACGCGAACCCCATACGGGTCCACCCACGCGAGGTAGTCGCGGACGAAGAGGGGAAGGTGGGTGCCCTTGGGCAACTCCACGTGCTTCCGGTCCCTGGAGCGGAATGCGCCCAGAAGCTCTTTCTCTGTCTCGATTCGGAACATGACGGTCGTCCTGGCCGCGAAGCTAGCGCGGCCGGACGGCTTCCGTGAATCTCCATTGCCTGGCGCAACCCTCGCCAGGTCAGATGCGTGTCATCCCGCCGTCGACGACGATTTCCTCGCCCGTCATGAAGGAGGCGTCCTCCGAGGCCAGGAACAGCGCCGCGCGAGCAATCTCCTCGGGCCTGCCCAGGCGCCGCAGGGGAATCCTGGCGATGAGGGCCTGCTCGATGGCCTCGACGGCGTCCGGCGCGCGCCCGCCCTTGGCGATGATGCCCGAGTCCGTCGGCCCCGGGCTGACGGCGTTGACGCGCACGCCGTGCTCCACGAGCTCGGCCGCGGCGGTGCGCGCCAGCGAGCGCAGGGCGGCCTTCGAAGCGGCGTAGGCGCTGCCCCCCAACATGCCGAGGTTGTTCATCATCGAGGTGTTGAGGACCACGGCTCCGCCCCGGCGGAGCACGGGTGTCGCGGCGCGAAGCGCGAGCCACGGCCCCTTCACGTTGATGCGGTAGACCTCGTCGAACGTCTCCTCGTCCATGGAGGCCAGGGGGGCGGACCTCGCGACGCCCGCGTTCAGGAACAGCACGTCCAGCCCGCCGAACTCGCGCTTCACGTGCTCGAACAGCGAGCGCACCTGGGCACTGTCCGAGGCGTCCGACTGGACCACCTGGGCGATGCCCTGCAGCTCGGCGCGGGCCTTCTCCACCGTGACGGGATTCGAGCCCGTGACGACCACGCGCGCGCCCTCCTCGTGGAACAGCCTGGCGGCCGCGAGCCCGATTCCACTCGTCCCTCCAGTGATGAGCGCCACCTTTCCCTTCAACTTGCCTGCCATGTCGTGCTTCCTTTCCGGACCATTTGGTCTAAAAACAGCCAGCCGAAGACGCGCCACCGGTACTGGGGCGCGTCCCTAATCGAGGACTTGCAGGGTGACGCGGGCCATGTCGCGGAGCGCCGCGGACTTCGGGTCCGCCGTGGCGGCGACCCGGAGCCCCTGCAGCGCGCCCACGAAGAAGCGCGCGAGGGCCCGCGTGTCCTTGGACGGCGGCAGCTCTCCCTTTTCGCGCGCGCTCTCGAGCGCCCGGAAGAAGAGGGCCTCGAGGCCGCGCTGCCGGGCGGCGATGCGCCTGGCGAGCTCCGGGTCATGCGGCGCGAGCTCGACCACGGCGCTGACGCCCATGCAGCCGCGACGCTTCTCGCCCTCGCTCTCGTCGACGATTCCCTCGAACATGTCGCGGAAGGCGCGTGTCACGGACGGCGCCTTCTCCAGGCAGGACTGGAGCTGGTCCACCCGGTGCGTCTCGTAGCGCTCGAGCGCCTCCAGGAACAGCGCATGCTTGTCGCCGAAGGTGTCGTAGAGGCTCTGCCGGGCGATGCCCATCGCGTCGAGCAGGTCACTCAGCGACGTCGCCTCGTAGCCCTTGTTCCAGAAGACGTGCATCGCCCGGTCGAGCGCTTCGTCACGGTCGAATTCCTTGGTCCGGGCCATGCGCTGAGACTTAATGACTCCGGACCAATCGGTCAATTATATCGGAAGGGGGCCCTGGCTAGCGCCTGGGGCTCCCCAGCGCGTTCCAGTTCATGAGCGCAAGCTCGGCCACGCGCCGGAGCTGCGGAGGGCTGGCGCCGCCAGCGGCCTGCACGGAGAGTCCCTGGGCGACGGTGCACACGTACCGCGCCAGGTCATTGGGCCGCGCGTCCGCCGGCAGGTCGCCTTCCTTCTGCGCGCGGGCCAGCCGCTGGGCGAGCAGGACTTCGGCTTCCTGGCGGCGCTCGGAGACCTCCCGCTGGACTTCCGCCGACTCGGGACTGCAGGCCAGGGCGCCCTGGACGAGGAAGCACCCTGGCGGGGCGCCGGGGCAGGGCTCGGTATAGAGGCGGAGGAAGCGACGGACGGCGTCCTCGGCGCGGGGTTCCTCCAGCGCGCGCTGGAGGCTCTCCCGGACGGTCCGGGCGTAGAGCTCCATGGCCTTGGAGAAGAGCGAGCGCTTGTTCCCGAACGCCGCATAGAGGCTGGGCTTCGCGATTCCGAGCGTCGACGTCAGGTCCTCGAGGGAGGTCCCCTCGTAGCCCTGCCGCCAGAACAGCCGCATCGCACGCTCCAGGGCGACTTCTTCATCGAAGCTGCGCGTTCGTCCCATGTTCCGTCAACTATACCGGACGGTACGAAATTCACTTGACGAAAGCAGCCCGCGCTCGCATTCAATACCGGTCGGTATAAAAAAGGCGGACGGGGTTCCGCCGTGGAGGTCCAGATGGCTGACGTGAAGAAGGTTGCGTTCGTGACGGGTGGAAACCGTGGCATCGGGCTGCAGACGGCGCGCGAGCTGGGGCAGCACGGCTTCGAGGTCATCATCGGCGCTCGCGACCCGAGCCGGGGTCAGGCCGCGCTCGAGGAGCTCCGTGCGGCCGGGGTGAAGGCCCAGGTCGTGCTCTACGACGCCCGGCGGCCGGAGACGGACGCGTCCGTGAAGACGTACCTGGAGGAGCGGTACGGCCGGCTGGACGTGCTCGTGAACAACGCCGGGCTGATTCGCGAGGAGCTCCTGGCGAAGAACGCGTCGACCGTGCCGGAGGACGTCCTGCGCGAGACGTTCGACACCAACCTCTTCGCCGTGGTGCGACTGACGCAGACGCTGCTGCCGCTGCTCAAGAAGGCCCCGGCGGGCCGCATCGTCAACGTCTCGAGCATCCTGGGCTCGCTGGGCCTGCACTCCGCGGAGGGCTCACCCATCGCCGCCGCGAAGGCGTTCGCCTACAACGCCTCGAAGGCCGCGCTCAACGCCTTCACGGTGCACCTGGCGGACGAGCTGAAGGACACGAACGTGAAGGTGAACTCCGCGCACCCGGGGTGGGTGAAGACCGAGCTGGGTGGCCCTCACGCTCCCATGGACGTGGCGGACAGCGCCCGGACCAGCGTGCGCCTCGCCACGCTGGGCGCGGAGGGGCCGAACGGCGGCTTCTTCCACGAGAACGACCGGCTGCCCTGGTGACGGGGCAGGGCCGTCCTGGTTCGACCTGGCGACGGTGAAGTTCTACCCGTGGTTGCTCCAGGTGCGGTGGCCGGAGGCGTCATCCACGCAGATGGCGCCTGGTGCCCCGCGGTCCATCAACCCGCCGACAGCCAGCCTTGCCGCGCTCCGGGGCGGCCGCGCGCGCGGGCTCAGCCCCAACGGTCCTTCTGGAGCTCCTCCATCCGCTCCTTGAGCTTCTGCTCACGCTGCTTGTCTACCCTTGCCATGCTCGCATGCCGCATGGTGATGGCCCTCGCTTCCTCGTCGAGCCTCTGCGGAGAGGCCTTGGGATTGGCGCGGGCGAAGTCCTCCACTTCCTTTTGAATCTTGCCCTCGAGCCCCTCCAGCTCACACTTGACGAGGCCCTTCACGTAGCCGGAGTCGACGAGCCCCTTGAGGAGGTTGCCGGACGTTTCCTTCATCCGCTCACCTGGCGGGGAGGAGGTCGCGCTCTTGGATGCGGTGCTTGGAGCGCTCGCAGCGGGCTTGCTGAAGGTTTCCTTGACCGCACGAAAGACAGACTGACCGATGGACCCGCCCATGACCTGGGCCTCCTGGTACGTGAGAGTCTTCAGCATAGTCCGAAGTCTGGGAATGGCGGAAGACGGCAATCTCTACACCCAGGGAGTGTGTGTTGCCTTGCTTCTTCAGGGCAGACACCCGGGAGGGGCCCGTGCCATCGTCCGCGCCCCATGAGCACCTCGAACCTGACGCCCGAGCCACCCTCCACGCCCGACGCCGTGTTCACCCACCTGCTGAAGCAGCTTGTCGAGGCGGGGCGGCCCCCCTCGCCGGCGCCCGCGCCACCGTCGACGCCCGAGGCCCTGGCGGCGGCGCTCTTCGACGTCGCGGCGAGGACGGGCGCGGTGCTGTTCTCCGTCTGGGCGGCGGAGGACCCGGACGACGCCGCTGGTGATGAGGACGAAGCCGCGGCGGGGGAGGGCGGGCCCGCGACGCGGGTCAACGCGGGCATCTCGTTCTTCTTCCTCGCGGAGGCGTCGCCGGACCGGGTGGGGCCGCTCGGTGGCGAGCGGGTTCCGGTGCGTCCGCCGATGGCCTACGCGCTGTACCGGCCCCTGGGCCAGGCCCTGGCGGCGTACGCGAAGCGCGGCGCGGACCCGACGCGGCCGTTGCGCGGACGCGTGTCCTTCCCGGTGGGGGCCGCAGACCCGGACCTGGAGTTCCGGGTGACGTTCCGCGACGACGCGCTGGGCACCTGGACCACGGCGTTGGCGAGGGACAGGGAGACGCGGCGGGCGTTCCCGAGCATCTCGAGCCTGCCGCTCCCCGCCGACGCGGGGGCGTTCCTGGACGCGCACTTCCGGCAGCCGGCCCAGGCGCTCTTCAGTGGCCAGCTGGTGCTGCTCACGGGCGCCCCCGGAACGGGCCGCAGCACCACGCTGCGCGCCCTCATGGACGCGCTGCCCGACAATGTGCATGCGCTGGCGGCGGTGGAGGAGCCGAAGGGCGGCCCGGGCGGTGTCATTGGCATGGTGAGGGTTGGAGAGGCGCTGCCATTGAAGCAGGCGGTCCGCTCGTTCCTGCGGCAGGACCCCGACTTCATCTTCGCGGACGAGGTGCGCACGCTGGAGGACCTGGAGCTGCTCTGCAATGGCGCGCTCACGGGCCACGCCACCGCGTGCACCCTGGAGGCGAAGAGCCCCGAGGACGGCTATGCCTGGCTGACCGAGGCGATGCCGGGCATCCCCCTGATGCCCCTCATCGTGCACCACACGCGCGACGCGGCGACGGGCGCCTTCTCGATGACGCTCCACGAGACGAAGCCCGCGGAAGACGGCAGTGCGCTGCGCATCGTGCCGTGGACGCCGCCCGTCTGAAGACACCGGGGCCCGGGGGCGCTGGCTCCAGCGACTCCCGGCCTTCGGTTGCCACGGACCCATGTGATTCGGACGTGTGGCGGGCCCCGCGTGGTGCATTCGTCGAGTCGTCTCAGCCAGCTTCACGGGGGCGCTCGCAGGGCCGGCAGGGTGCGCGTGAGCTTGAACCCGCGGACAGAGGTCCCCAGCTTTGGGGCTTGCTCAGCCTGCCCGCGAGACCGAAGGCGACCAGGCCCATTCGAACGCGAGGGAGGACGACATGCAGGGCCGACATGTGATTTCCACGGTGGAAGACTACGAGCCCTTCATCGGCCCTCAGGCGGTGGAGCGGATTCTCGCCAGGGGCAAGCAGCTCACCGGCCGCGGCGTCTGCCATGTGAACTCGACGTACGTGTCCCCGGTGGAGGAGGCCGCGGACCGCCTGGTGCGCCTGCTCTCCGACGAGAGGCTGCGCCGCCGCATGGGCGAGGCGGCGCGCGAGAAGGTGCGGCAGCACTTTCTGATGACCCGCTACCTGGAGCAATACCTGGACCTGATGGACGGCTTCGAGGCCCGCTACCGCCTGCGTCCTGAGGCCCTGGCCCGGCTGATGCCGGAGGGCGCCGGGGTGGAGCGGCACGCCACGCATTGACGGGGAGGGGGCCCGGGCTCCCATCCGGGAGGGCTTGCCCCTGAGGCGCAGGGCGGTGTGCGCTCCCAGGCACTGCCGCTCTCGTCCCACCGCCCGCTGTGTGGTGGCGGATGCCGCGAGGCACGCGGGTCTCATGGACGGGGCCGGTGCCCTCACCCACGCTCTGGTCCCTTCCAGGAGGCCGGATGCGAATCATGGGGTGGGCCGCGATGGGGGCGGGTGTGCTGGCGTGTCTCGGCGCGCTCCCTGCGGGTGCGCAGGACGCGGAGAAGCCCTCGGGGACCCGGTTGGAGGTCTACGGCTTCGCGATGGTCGACACCGGCTACAACTTCGGAACCACCGACCCGGACTGGTATGACGTGGTGCGCCCCACGAAGCTGCCCTCGTTCGACGGCGAGTTCGGCGGCGAAGGACGGGTGTTCTTCGGCGTCCGGCAGAGCCGGCTCGGCGTCAAGAGCTTCATGCTCACGCCCCTGGGCGAGCTGAAGGTCCACCTCGAAGCGGAGTTGTTCGGCGTCGGCGACGATGCGGGGCAGACGACCTTCCGGCTGCGGCACGCCTTCGGCGAGCTCGGGCAGTTCGGCGCGGGGCAGACGTGGAGCGGGTTCATGGACCCCGACGTGTTCCCGAACTCCATCGAGTACTGGGGACCCAGTGGGATGGTGATCTACCGGAACGCGCAGATTCGCTGGCGTCCGCTTCAGGGCACGCCCTCCGAGGTACACGTCTCCCTCGAAAGCCCGGGTGGAGCGGCGGACCTGGACCGGTTCGCCGACCGGAACGAACTGGAGGGCGTCAGCTCACGCTTTCCCGCGCCCGACCTCGTGGCCCACTACCGGTACATCGGAGCGCTCGGCCACGTCCAGGTGGCGGGGATTCTCCGCTACCTCAAATGGGATGACCTGGGCACCGACGCGCTCGACCTGGCCGGAGACGCGGTGGGCTGGGGCGTCAACGTGAGCTCGAACGTGAAGCTCCCGTGGAAGAAGGCGGTGCTCAAGCTGCAGCTCGTCTACGGCAATGCCATCCAGAACTACATGAACGACGCCGCGTCGGACATCGCCGTCCAGGTGGACCCGGAGGACCCGGAGCGGCCGGCCAAGGGCGTGGGCCTGCGCGTGCTGGGCACGGTCGCCTTCCTCGATTTGAGCTGGACCCCGTGGCTGACCAGCACGCTCGGGCACTCGTTCGTGAATGTGAGCAACTCGAATGGCCAGGGCGACCAGGCCTTCAACATCGGGCACTACGCCCTGGCCAACGTGCTGGTGCACCCCACGGAGGACTTCCTGTTCGGCCCGGAGTTCCAGTGGGGGCAGCGGCGCAACCTCGGAGGCGGGTATGTCTATGACGACTACCGCATCCAGTTCTCGATGAAGTACGCGTTCAACCACATCTTCAAGATCAAGAAAGAGGAGTGAGCGAGAGGGCCACCCGCCTACCGCGGGGCGGGCCTGGGCGTGGGTCGCTGGGCGACGCGGAAGACGTTGCCGCCGAGGTCCTTCACGATGGACTCGATGGCCCGCTGCGCGCGCACGCTGTTGCCGGCCTTGTCCAGCGGTGGGGAGAACGCGGCCACTGCGTACTTCCCGGGTACTACCGCGACGATGCCGCCGCCCACGCCGCTCTTGGCGGGCACGCCCACGTCGAAGGCCCACGTCCCCGAGTCCTCGTAGAGGCCGGCGGTCATCATCAGCGCGAGCGTGCGCGCGGCGACGTCGGCGCTCACCACCTGCTTGCCGGTGAGGGGGTTGAGGCCTCCCGCCGCGAGGGTGGCGCCCATGGCGGCCAGGTCCTTCACGTTCACCGCCACCGAGCACTGCCGTGTGTAGACATCGAGCGCTTCCGCCGGGTTGCCCGGAATCACCTCATACGCCTTGAGCAGGTCCGCGATGGAGCGGTTGCGGGTATTGGTGGCCGCCTCGGACTTGTAGATTTCGTCATCCACCGGGAGGTCGCGGCCGGCGAACGCGCTGAGCGTCCCCTGCACGCTCTTCCAGCGCTCGGTGCTGTTGGTGGCCTTCAGGTTTCCCACCGTGGCAATGGCGCCCGCGTTCACCAGGGGATTGCCGGTGGGCGGCTCCTCCGACGTCTTGTTCCGCTCGATGGCCTCAATCGAATTGAAGGGGAGGCCGGTGGCATTCACTCCAATCTTCTCCTCCATCTTGTCGATGCCCATCTCGGACATCAGCCGCGCGGCCACGAAGGGCTTGGAGATGGATTGGATGGAGAAGGCCTGGCTGTCATCCCCGACGGAGAAGACCCTGCCGTCGACGGTGAGGATGGCGATGCCGAACAACGCCGGGTCGACCTGGGCGAGCGCCGGGATGTAGTCGGCGTTCTTGCCTTCGGTGACGCCCTTGTTCGCCGACCAGGCCTTCTGCATCGCCGACTGGAGCTCCGCGTCGGAGGGGAGTCCGGCCGCGGGGGAGGTGGGAGGACGCGGGGTGGCCTGCGCGGATGCTGGCGGCGGCTTCTGCGCGGACGTCTGCGCTGAAGCGCCAGTCGCCACGACGACGGCGGCCAGAACGGCGACGAGCGCCCTCCAGCTCGAGCGATTCCCTGGGAGCATGGTGTTCCCTCCGGTTTCCGACAGCTCTCAGCCAGGAACCTGGGGCGACGTCCTCGAGAGGACAGCGTACCGGGGGAGGAGGGCACCTCCTGCGCCCGCCTGGCCGGTCACGGCATGAGAGAGGGGCCATGCTCCTCTTCGCGCACTGGACATCACCCCCGCCCCCGCGACGGATTCTCGGGGGAAAGGGGCCTCCCTAGGTTGCGGAGGCCTGCCCGGAGGCCTGCCCTTGCCGCGACTGTCTGCTTCACCGAGCCCATGGGGCTCAGGGCTTGTGCTCGGCCTGCTCGTGGCGGCGGCGGCCTTTGGGCAAGCCACCCCGCCGCGGCCCCCCTTCCTCTTCCACGATTCGCACGTCCACCTGACCAATTACATCCAGGAGGGCAACGACATCCGCGACATGCTGCGGGTGATGGGAGACAAGGTGGGCCGGGCCACGCTGTTCGGCATTCCCTTGCAGCAGCAGTGGTCCCATCGCGTCTCGGGGGACTCCGCGCCCACCTACTACCTGCAGACGGACGCGCCGCTCTACTACTACTCCTTCACGGATGCGTTCATCGCGCAGGCCTATCTGTCCCTGTCCAGGGCGCAGCGCGCGCGCTTCGAGCCGATGATTACCGGCTTCAACCCCACCGATATGTACGCGGTGGACCACATCAAGCGGGTGCTCACGCTCTACCCCGGGGTGTTCAGCGGCATTGGCGAGTTCACCATCCACAAGGAATTCGTGTCTGCGAAAGTCGCGGGCGAGGTCGCCAGCCTGACGGACCCGGCGCTGGACCGCATCCTGGACTTCGCCGGCGAAGCGGGCCTCGTGGTGATTCTGCACAACGACATCGACATTCCCTTCGCCGAGCAGGAGAAGGTTCCCGTCCACCTGGAGCAGCTCAAGGCCCTGTTCCGACGCCATCCCAGGACGACCATCATCTGGGCGCACCTCGGCGTGGGCCGGGTGGTGCGTCCGGTGTCCCATCACATGGCGATGGCGGAGGAGCTGCTCTCGGACCCGCGGTACAGCCACGTGTACATGGACATCTCCTGGAGCGAGGTCGCGAAGTACGCCATGGCCACGCCGGAGACCACTCGGCGCGTAGCAGACACCCTCAGTCGCTATCCCGACCGCTTCCTCTTCGGCACCGACGAGGTCGCCCCCACCCAGCAGGTTGACTACCTGCGCGTCTACGAGCAGTACGTTCCGATGCTGGAGCTGCTCTCTCCAGAGGTCCGCGCGAAGCTGCTCAAGGGCAACTTCGAGCGCCTGTTCGACGCGGCCCACGTGAAGGTCCGCGCGTGGGAGCGCTCCCAACGCAACCGCTCCGCGACTCCCTAGAGCTCCATGACTCCAGACCTCCGTCGATACCTCCATGGCCCGCTGCTGGTGCTGGTTGTCATTGCAGCGGCGCTCGTTCCGCTCCGGGCCGGGGCCCAGGATGAAGCCCCGGTGGATGCCCCCGCCCAGGCGAAGCCGGACGAGCAGGACCTGGAGCCCGCCGAGAATGCCATTGCCGGCGAGTTCCGCCCCGCCCGGGGCTTCCAGGTGCTCGAGACGGACCTGGGCAGCCTGAATGTGAGCCTCTACGGCCTGGTGCGCTATGTGAATCAGCTCCCGGGGGAGCAGACGTTCATCGACCATCTCGGGCGCGAGCGCACCGTCAAGACGCGCCACGACATCAACTGGCACCGCACGATGCTCTGGTTCTCGGGCTTCGCGCTCACCCCTCGCCTGACGTACACGCTCACCGTCTGGTCGCTGCCCACCACGCAGCAGACGCTGGCCTTCGGCAACCTGCAGTTCAGGTTCAACAAGGCCCTCACGCTGGGCGCCGGCCTCGGGCCCACGCTCACCGCCCGCTCGATGCAGGGCTCGCATCCGTTCTGGGCCTCGAGCGACCGGCAGATGTCGGAGGAGTTCTTCCGGGGTGGTTTCTCCTCCGGTGTCTGGCTGAAGGGCGAGCCCCTCCACCGGCTGACCTACACGCTCTCGGTGAACACGAACCTGAGCCAGCTGGGCATCACCGCGCCCAATGACTCGCGCGACATGGCCTACAGCGCGTCCGTCGCGTGGCTGCCCACGACGGGCGAGTTCGGCCTGCGGGGCGGCCTGGCGGACTTCGAGGAGCATCAGCGGGTGGCCACCCGCTTCGGCTTCTCGGTGGGACACGCGCGGGAAGACCGGGCGAACGAGCTCGACCTGGCGCCCAATGCAACCCAGATTCGTCTCTCCGACGGGCTGCTGGCCTTCGAGCAGGACGCGCTCGCGGACGGGGTGACGGTGCGCAAGCTCGACTACCAGGTGCTGGCGCTCGACGTGGGGGCGAAGTTCCGGGGCTTCACGTTCCAGGGTGAGTATTTCTTCCGCCGGCTCTCGGACTTCCTGGCCACCGGTCCGGTGCCGATGGACTCCATCTTCGACCACGGCTTCTTCGTCCAGGGGATGTACATGGTCGTCCCGAAGTACGTGGGCGTGTACTCCACGGGCTCCTTCGTCTTCGACGACTTCGGCCGACGTCCCTGGGAGCTGTCTGGCGGCGTCAGCGTGTTCCCCTTGGCCGCGCGGAGCTGGCGGTTGAACCTGCACTTCATCTACGTCGACCGCAGCCCCACCGGATCCAGCTTCGGCTTCTACACGGCGGGGCAGACGGGGCCGACGATTTCGCTCGGCACCGACATCCTGCTGTGAGCGGGCGCTCGACGCGCGGCGGGGAAACGAGCCCTGGGCGGGTAGGCCGCCGGGCGAGCCACCCGCGAGTCCGGGCGGGGCGGTCGCGTGTCCCTACCTTGAGGGCGGGAGGTCGCGGTCTTCCTCGCGACTCGGCTGCTCATGGACCTCTACAGCGCCGCGAAGCGAATGGCCCGCCCCTTCCGGTTCTCCAATCCGGCCTCCTACCGGGAAATCCCCCTGGCGGGCCGCGGCATCATTGGCGACGGAATCTCCTGCGCCCTCGTCCGGCCGGATGGCGTCATCGACTGGCTCTGCTTCCCCCGCTTCGACAGCCCGAGCGTCTTCGCGGGCATCCTCGACGATGAGAAGGGGGGCATCACCGGCATCACCCCCGTCGTCTGGCCGTTCGAGAGCCTGCAGCGCTACGACCCGGACACCAACGTCCTGGAGACGCTCTTCCGCTTCGAGCGCAAGGGCGCCGTCCGCATCATCGACTACATGCCCTGGACGAACGACCCGCGGTCCTCCGTCCACGAGGTCCACCGGCGCCTCGAGTGCCTCGAGGGCACGGTGGAGCTGAACGTCGTCTTCGACCCGCGCTTCGGGTACGGCGCCTCGGAGACGCGGGTGGAGCGGGAGGAGCACGGCCTGGTCGCGCGCGGGGCGCGGGGCGAGCGCATGGTCGCCGTCCTCAGCGGGGAGACGGACTGGCGGCCCTGCCGTGAGCTCCACGGGCAGCCATGCCGGGGAGAGTCGGGCCTCCAGACGCGCATCCGGATGGTCGCGGGCGAGCGGCGCTGGATGATTCTGTCCTGGGACTCGGACCGGCCGGAGCCCATCGCCGCCTACCGCCCCTTCGACCACCTGCGAGACACCCGCCAGGCCTGGCGCGAGTGGTCCCAGCGCCTCCATTACGAGGGGCCCTGGCGCCACCACGTCCTCCGCTCCGCGCTGGTGCTGAAGCTGCTGATGTACGGCCCCACCGGCGCCATGGTGGCCGCGCCCACCACCTCGCTCCCCGAGTGGATGGGAGGCCCTCGCAACTGGGACTACCGCTTCAGCTGGGTGCGCGACTCGGCCATGGCCGTGCGTGCCACCAACCTGCTCGGCTTCCTGGGCGAGTCCCGCGAGTTCTTCTACTTCGTCCGCGACACCCTGCAGCGCGGCGACCCGCTCCAGGTGATGTACACGCTGGACGGAGGCCCCGTGCCTCCGGAGCAGGAGCTGCCACACCTCGCCGGCTTCCAGGGCTCGAGCCCGGTGCGCATCGGGAACGGCGCGAGAGACCAGTTCCAGTTCGACACCGCGGGCGCGCTGCTCGACGCGGCGTACCTCTACGAGCGCTTCGGTGGCCGGCTCCCGCTGCGCACCTGGCGGCTGCTCCGCTCGGTCATCCAGACCACCGCCCGCCGCTGGCGCGAGCCCGACCACGGCATCTGGGAGCCGCGCCGGGAGATGCGCCACAACGTCCACTCGAAGCTCATGGGCTGGCTGGCGCTGCGCCGGGGGCAGCACCTGTCCCGGCTCTTCGGAGAGCTGGAGCTGGAGCAGTCGTGTACGGACCTGGCGGACGTCATCCGCACGGACATCCTGCGCAACGGCGTGGACCCGGCCCGCAAGCACTTCGTCGGCGTGTACGGTGGGAACGAGCCGGATGCCGCGCTGCTGCTGCTGCCCATCGTCGGATGCTTTCGAGCCACAGACCCCTTCATCCTCCGGACCATCGACTGGCTGCGCGGCGAACTGGGCGCGGGTCCGTTCCTCCGCCGCTACCGGATGGATGACGGGGTGGGGGGGCCCGAGGGCGGCTTCATCCTCTGCGGCTTCTGGTTGGCCGAGGCGCTGGCCCTGGCCAACCGCATCGAAGAGGCCGAGGACGTCTTCGTCGCGCACGCCGAGGCGTCGAACCACCTGGGCCTGCTGGCGGAGGAAATCCACCCGCTGACCCGCGAGCAGCTGGGCAACTTCCCGCAGGCCTTCAGCCACCTCGGTCTCATCAGCGCCGCCGCGCGCATCGACCGTGCGCTGCGGCTGCGTGACGAGGGACAGACGGAGCCACCACACCTCCTAGAGCCCGAGCCTCCGCCCATCGAGTAGCGCGGGAGGGAGCGCGCTCAGCCCGCGACGGAGCGCGCGCGCTTGAGGGCGCGGCCCGCGGCGTCGAGGAACTCGTTGCTCGCCTCGGAGAGGTCCACCGCGCGGGCATCCACCCAGCCCTGCAGGGAGTTGTAGCCCATCACCGCGGGGATGGCGACGAGCAGGCCGAAGGCCGTGGTGACGAGCGCCTCGGAGATGCCCGTCGAGATGGTCCCGATGCCGCCCGCGCCCGCCTCGCCCATCTGTTGGAACGCGGTGACGATGCCGATGGTGGTGCCGAGCAGGCCCACGAAGGGCGCGGTGGAGGCCACGGTGGCCAGGTGGCCCAGGCCCCGCTTGAGGCTCTGCACCTCGCGCTGGGCCTGACGCTCCAGGCTGCGCGCCACCGACTCCATGGCCTCCTCCCGGCTGTCCGTGGCGGAGATGCGGTAGGCGGCGAGCCCCGCGCGGATGGTCCGTCCGAGGTAGCCCACGTCCGCGCCCGCCTTGGCGTCGGCCGCGGCCTCGAAGTCACCGCTGGACAGCAGCGTGCCCATCTCCGCGGCGAACCTGCGCGAGTGACGGCGGGACGCGCGGTAGACGAGCACGCGCTCCGCGAGGATGAGAAGGGAGACCACCGACATGATGCCCATCACGATGACGATGAGCTGCGCGACGATGCCCATGTGGGCCCACAAGCTCGAGAAAGTGAAGTTCATGGCTGGATTGGGACGCGCCTCCTCGCGCGTGGAGCCACGGAGTGGCCCCGTGAGGGAACGACGGTTGGGTGCACCGGTGTCCAAGGTACGCAGCCGCCCCGAGGAGAGGGTGGGCTCCCGTCCATGAGATGGTCATCGTTCTGTCATTGCCGGGGCCACGGCTCCGGGACGCGAGCCCCCGGAATCGTCAGGTCGGCCGCGCGTCGCCGTAGCCGTCGTCGGGCTCGCGAAGCTCCTGGGCGCCCACTTCCACCCGCGGGGCAGGGGATGGTGTCCTGGGCGATGTCATGAATTTCAAGAAATACAGGGTCCGCTGGTCGCCGTCTGTCCTATGCTCGCGGAGAGCGCAGCGCTGACTTCTCCCAGGACAAGCCCATGCTGGTTTCCCCGCCACCGCCGACAGTCGGTCTCCCCATCTCGCGCGCATTCTTCCTGGCGGTGCTCATGCTCACCGTCGGTGCCTCGGCCTGCCTCGGGCAGGACGAGGTGGCGGGGAGCACGGAGGAGCGGCTCAGCGGGATGTCCGTCGACGAAGAGGAGGAGCCCGAGGTCTGTGAGGAGTGTGATGGGGGCGCTGACGCCGGAGATGCGGGCGACGCCGGGGACGCGGGCTGCGAGCCGCCCGAGGCGGAGTTCACCGAGACGGCCACCTGTGCAGATGACGCGGGTGTGGACGCGGGGACCGGCACGGGCACGGATGCGGGCTCCGACGCGGGCACGGACGCGGGCGCCGATGCGGGCGCGGACGGTGGCGGTCATGGTGGCGGTCCTGGAGGCGGTGGCGACGCGGGCTCCGATGCGGGTTCCGACGCAGGTGCGGACGGCGGGCATGACGCGGGGACCGGGCCTGGCGCGGATGCGGGCTCCAACGGTGGCGCGGATGCGGGCTCCGCCCGGGCCGAGGATTCGTCAGTGCAGGCCTCCTTCGCGCCCGCGGCCGCTCTCGCGCCAACACCCGTGCTCAACCCCACGCCGACCACGGCGGGTGACCGGACGAATGCCGCGGAGACGGCACGGATGCGCTCGCGCTGTGGCATGTGCGAGCTCCGGCCCAGGACGACCATCAACCCGAGCAAGGTGCCCTACATCTCCGTGCACGGCATCAATGCCGGCCCGGATGCGATGAACCCGGCCATCAACAACCTCCCGTCCAGCGCGCAGGTCTACGACTTCTTCTACCCGGACAATCAGCACCCCATGGAGACGGCGGACTGCCTGCGCAACGCCATCGCGCAGGTGCTGGGACAGCACGCGGGGACGACGGTGCAGGTGGTGGGGCATTCGCTCGGCGCGGTCATCGCGACCGGAGCGGACCACTCGCTCGCGGACGACGAATGGATGCCGACGGAAGTCCCGACGAACTGCGGTTTCATGAAGAAGGTGCGCGGTCGCCATCGCAAGGGCTTCGTGCTGGAGCCGGCGCCTGGCCCCAGCCAGCTCGACCTCCGCCTGACCTTGATCGACCCCATCTTCCAGGGGTTCGGAGATGCCCCGCTGTTCGTCTCCGACTGCCTGCCCGGACGGGGAGACCTCACCTCGGGCAGCGCGCTCATGCAGACGCTGAACAAACGGCGCACCGTCTCCAGGCAACGCAGGGTGTTCTATGCCGCCAACTCGAGCGACGACACCGCGAAGGACCTCACCGAGTTCAGCAACGCTGACCTCGAGCTGATCTGCAAGGCGCTCCGGGGGGACACGGTGCGCACCCGGAAGTTCGGCCTCATCAACGCGTGGAACGCCGTCAAGAACCTGCCGGTCGGTCCGGGGGGAAAGCCGCTCATGGACGCGCTGGGATGCAACTGCTCCGCGGCGCGCATCAGGGAGCTCGCGAAGCAGGCCGCACCCCAGCTGCCGGGTGACCACAACACCGTCATCCCCAACGTCCCCTTCTAGGGAGGACGGATGCCGTGCCGCCAGGGCCGTGACGCCCACGCCCTGGCGGCTGGAGACGTGTGGGAAAGAAGGCTGCTACCGGGGACCCACGAGGTACCAGCAGTTGTACACGGCCGGTGGCGGCGTGGACTGGGAGAACCAGGCCGGGCAGCCGGGGCTCATCGAGCCGAGGGTGGTGGCGCTCACCAAGCTGGTGCCGGCCATCGTCCAGAGCATCACCTGGCCCGTGCTGGGGTTGTGCCAGACGATGTCCTGGCGGCGATCCCCCGTGTAGTCCGCGGTGGCGCCGACATAGTAGGCCAGCGGCACGACGGGCAGGGTGGCGGTCCCGAGCACGACGGTGTTGTTCATCAGCGCGATTTCATTCTGGCCCGTGCTCTTGTTCCTCCAGAGGAGGTCCGTCCTGCCGTCCCCGTTCATGTCCGCCGCGCCCACGATGTGCCAGGGCAGGGGGCGGGAGGTGATGGGGGAGTTCCCCAGGGACGTCGTCCCGCTGAGGTAGCGGTAGAAGTGCTGTCCCGTGACGCGGTTGTGCACCACGAGGTCCGTCCTCCCGTCCAGGTTGAAGTCACCGGACGCGGCGACGTACCAGCTCGCCGACGGGAGCAGGGGCGAGATGGAGGCCATGCCGAGGACGGAGAAGGTGCTGTTGAGGAAGCGCACGCTCTCCCCGGCCGCGGCTGTCGTCGCGTGGTAGACGAGGTCGGGGTCCGACGTGGGGCCGCCGAAGTCGGAGGCGGCCTGCACCATCAGCGAGGGCGAAACGGCGGGCAGCGTGGCCGTTCCACTCAGCACCGGACCGCTCATGAGCCAGGCGCCCATGTTGCCCGTGGACTGGTCCCTCCACAGCAGGTCCGAGGACGCATCGCCATTGAAGCTGACGATGCTTCCCCGGATGGCTTGCGAAGACTCGCCCAGTGGCGCCTCACCGCCCGTCGCTTCGCCCTCCGCTCCGCCACACCCCGCTTGTCCCAGCAGCCCGGTGATACACAACGCCAGCATCCGGCTCTTCATGGCCCACCCCTTTGAGTGACACCGCTTTTTGCGGTTTCACTTGGAGTGTATGTTTCACTCGATTTCCAGGACAAGGGGAGATGAGGGCGCGGACGTCTACAGCACCTCCTCGAGGGCGCTCTTCCAGCTGTAGCCGCCGGGCTGCTTGCCGACGATGGTGCTCTTGTCCGGATCGATGTGGATGAGCAGCACGCCCCCGTCCACGGAGACCCGGGTGCCCTCCGTCGACAGCCGGCAGGTTGTCTTGGTGAGCGTCTCCTTCACCGCCGCCTTTCCCTCGGCGGTGCGGCAGACCTCGACCAGGGTGCCCACCGCGGCCTCGCAGGCGCTCTGGGTCCGGTCCTTCAGTGGGTCGAAGGCGGGGTAGCTCGTCTTGTCGTAGCTGCTCTTCACGGCCGTCCCGCAGGCCTTGTTGACGGCGTCCTCCTTCGTCTTCAGGTCCTTCTCGTAGGCCACCCAGCCGTTCTTCTGCGCCACGGTGAGCCGTGCTGGCTTCGCAGAGGAGCCGTCGGCAAGGGCAAGCGAGGCGGACAGGCAGAGGCTGAGGGACAGAATCCGGGACATGGAGACTCCTGGCGGTAGGGGATGGCGGAAGACGGTCCGCCGGTCATCCAGGAGAAACGCCCGCGGGAATTCTTTTGCATTCTCCCGGCTGTCACGCAGGAGCGCCGGGCTCCCCCTGCCCCCACGTCCGCCTGCCCGAGCCCGAGCGCACCCAGCCCCCATCGCGGCTCTACACGTGGCTGGGTGGGACACCGCCCGCCGCGGGTGCCCGGGCCCTGGCGGCCGAGCCCGCCGGGGACACCTCGCCCGTGGAGCAGGGGCGCTCCCGGCTGTAGGCGCCGGGCATCGACTTCTCCATCACAAGAACCCGCGTCCACCGTCAGGAGGGTGGGGAGCGCTCAGGTCCCCCAGCAAGGATCTCCGCCATGGCTCCCCTTCTCGCTTCCAAGCAGTACCCATACACCGTCGTTGGCGTGCTGGAGATCTTCTTCGAGGAAGGTGGAGCGCTGAGGAAGTGGGTTGGTAGCGGGTACCTCTTGAAGACGGCAATGTACTCGCACCGCAGGGACATCGTCCTGACCGCCGCGCACAACCTCACCTTCCTGCGGAAGCAGAACCTGCGGGAAGTGCACTTCACCCTCTACGGAGACCGCGACGTCTACTCCATCGCGTCGCGCGCGAATGGCACCCTCCGGTACGCGATTCCCCAGGGCTATGACGAGCGCCCGAACAGCCCGGCGTTCGACTTCGCGGTGATGCTCCTCCAGAAAGGCGTGGGAGGTCCGAATGCCCCGCTGATGCTGACTCCCATTGATGACACGCTCCGGGTGGCTGCGACCATCGCCGGAGGCGTGAGCGCCAGGGTAGGGGAGGGCAACCGCAAGGTGTACTCCAGCACCGTGACGGCCGAGAAGCAGATGACCTCGCCCCTGTACTACCCGGTGGACGCGACCGCCCTTGGGATGAGTGGCGGCCCCGTGCTCGTCCAGGGGGATTCTGCGTGGGCTTCCATCGGCGTCGTCACCGGGACGGAGGACGTGGACGACATCCTCCGAGGAATCGCCACACCGATTTTCGAGGAGACGGTGAGGATCATCGACACGCTGATCCAGACCTCACTCGCCGGGTGACGCCTGATGGCCACGGGGCAGGCCGAAGGTGTCATCGGGCATGCCGAAGATGTCGCTTTGGAGCGCTCTGGCCGGAGAGCTTCGAGCGGCGGGTTCGATTCCCGCCGCCTCCATTGTCATGCGAGTGGACGGCGCGCATCTGATTCCGGCGCGGGCGTGCACCTCTCAGTCCGCAGGGCCCGAGGTGGAAGGGCGATCGGGTGGGAAGACGGGCACGTAGCAAGCTTCCTTGTACACGTAGGCGATCCCGACACAGTCCTTCGGGGCCAGGGCCACCTTCAGCCAGCAGCCACCATGGATGGGAACGTACCCTTTGTGTTGGCAGCGTCCGTTGGCATCCGGCCGCAGCTGTCCCGGGAAGGGCTTGGGTGGCACGTCCAAGGCGATGGGCGACCACGAGGACGGCGGCACGGTGGAGGACAAGGGGGCCGTCAGCGCGGAGTCCCCGACAGCCACGGTGCCGCCGTCCTTCAACTCCAGTCGTGCCGAGGATTGAGCGTTCGCGGGGGAGTTCTCGTGCCACGCGCTCAGCAGCCACCCGATTCCCAACACCAGTGACACGCCCGCACCGGCCGCGATGCGCCAGTGTCTCCTTCCCTTATTTCGCCCCCGGAGTGAAACGCGCGGCGAGGACACCCTCACGTCCACGGGCCGGGCTTCCTCCATGCCGAACAGGGACACATCCGCGTCCGGCCCCGCCTCGCACGCGGCCTTCTCCATCGCTTCAGCCAGCTCGCGTGCGCTGCCACGTGCCTCCGGATGCACGGACATCATCCGGGACGCGAGGGCACTCAGCTCCACGCAGCAGCGCCCATTGAGCGCGCGCGGAGCGCGGGGACCCGGGCCCTCCATGTCCCAGACGCGAGCGCCCTCGGCATCCAGCCCCAGCGAGGGAGGGTACTCTCCGGTCACCAGCCGCCAGGCGGTGACGCCCAGTGCGAAGACGTCATCCGATGGCCCGGGCGCGTAGGGCACGGATGGGAGAGGGGGGCGCATCACGGTGCGCCATGCCTCCGGCGAGCGGTAGGCCGGCGTGCCAGGAGGGAAGGGCGGCCAGGTCAGCGTGGCGGCGCCAAGGTAGTGGCTGGAGCCGAGGTCGACGAGGAAGGCCTGACCATCCGCCTCCCTCACGACGACGTTTTCACCTTTCACGTCTCTGTGCACGCCTCCCGCTGCATGTATGGCCTCCAGTGCCCGTGCGAGGCTGGCGAGGCACGAGAGCACCTGTCGGGAGGTGGCCCGGTGTGCCCTCGCCCAGTCATGAAGAGAGCTTCCTTCCACCCACTCCATTGCGAGATATGGGTAGGCCCTGCCATCTGGAGCCTGCCATTCCCCGTGCCCAACGAGGCGAGGGACGCTCGGGTGTCGGAGGCGGGAGAGCAATTCCGCCTCCCGAGCGAAGCGCGTATCTCCAGGGTGCAGGGCCAGCTTGAGGGCCACGGGCCCCAGGGTTCGCTCCGCACCGAGGGCACGATAGACGGCGCCGTAGACTCCGCGTCCACGCCGCTCCAGCACGCGCCACGGCCCGACTCTTGTGCCCAGGGGAAGGCGTGCCGGGTTCAGATAGCCAGGCGCCATGCAGGTCTCGCGAGGAGGGACGCGGTCAATCCGCTCGCCGCGAGCGTACTTCCCGCCGCGCTCCCTGTCAGCGAGACCCGCGATACCGACGTGGCAAGGCCCGGTGAGCGCGCCAGCCGCGTTACAGCGGCGCGCAGTGCAACGCTAGGGCCAGACAGGCTGGAAACCCGTCACGCGCCGTCCGCGAGCGCGTGGTCCCCACCAGGCCGCAAGTATTCCCAGACAGTTGAGGGTTGAAGCAGGAGCTGCGCCGTTTCCCGAAAGGTCGCCCGCACCTCCGCGTGGCGCCCTTCCGGGAGGCCTCCCATGACATCACCCCTCCGAGTCCTGGTGTCCGTCAGTGCCCTGCTGCTGTCCCTGTCGCTCGCTGGCTGTGACGACTCACCCGACACGGACCCGCCCGCCGACGCCGGGACGTCCGACGCGGGGCCCTATGTCTGGGATGGCACCTACACCGAGCTCGAGGAGCGCGGAGAGTTCCTGGACCAGGGCTCCTTCGCGCCGTGTACCTTCGACACCCGGGACGCCAGTGTCACGGCCTGCCACGAGCTGTCGCGCTTCGACCTCTCGCAGTGCAACCGCGACACGCTCTCCGACATGCCTGCCGGAGCCATCTACGAGTTCGCCCTCCGGGACGCACGGCCTCCACCGGATGGAGGGCTCGTCGCCTTCAGCAGCACGGGCGCCCTGTTCCAGGAAGACGGCGGCACCATGTTCTTCGAGCCCCTCCAGCTGCGCGACACGGGGGCGGGCCGCTTCTTCGTTCGCGGACACAAGGTTCTCGCGTCGGGCGCTGTCTCCACCGTCACCCTGGCGGGCTGCCAGAAGAAGGGCGCCGACACCCTCACCGGCTGCTACGCGTACTGCGGGCGGACGCGGCTCATCCAGTCGGGCACCTTCGAGGGCATCCGTGTCTCCAGCTGGGGAGGAGAGCCCGAGTCCTCCGGCGGCCTCGAGCTCGTCTCCGAGGGCTACACGCCCGTGGGCCAGCCCGTGGACGTCTACGTCACCAAAGGCCATGCCTACGTCGTCTCGATTCCCCACCTGGTGCGCCTCGGTGGACTCTCCGTCTTCGACGTGAGCGACCCCCGAAACCCCGTGCTCAAGAAGACCCTCTCCCTGCCCGGGGACAACTACTGGAATGGCGTCTGGGCCAGGGGCGACGCGCTCTACGTGGCCAGCAACGAGGCGGGGACGCTCATCTACGATATCTCCAAGCCCGCGGAGCCCGAGTTCGTGCGCAGCCTCACGACGGGCATCTACGGCACCCACACGGTGCTCGTCGACGGCGACCGGCTCTACTCCATGGCCACCAGCAGCGGCACCTTTGTCCACGACATCTCCCAGCCGCTGAACCCCCAGCCGCTCACCGTCATCTCCCTCCCGGACCAGGCCAGCTGGGGTGGGGCGCATGACACCTTCGTCTACGAGGGCCGCCTCTATGTCAGCAATTCCTATGACGGCTACGCCGTCGTGGACGTCACCGACCTGGATAACGTTCGCGAGCTGGGCGCGTATCGCCGTCCGGACCTGAGCTTCGCGCACCACAGCGCGGTGGGCACCTTCGCCGGCCGCACCATCGCCTTCGAGGGCGGCGAGGGCAACTACTCCCATCTTCGCGTGCTCGACGTCACCCACCCCGAGCGCATCGTGAAGATTGGCGAGTTCCGCACGCACAGGCCCGTCACGTCCATGCACAACCTCATCCTGCGCGGCAACCTGCTCTACATCGCCTGGTACCATGACGGCGTGCGAGTGCTGGACGTGTCCAATCCCACGCGGCCGAAGCAGGTGGCTCACTACAACACCTTCCGCGAGACGGACCCTCATCGGTACGAGAGCCCCTTCGAGGGGGCCCTCGGCGTCCGCATCCCCGGAGATGGCTACGTGTACGTGGCGGACTCCTCGCGCGGCCTGCTCATCTTCAAGGAACTCTGACGGCTCGCGTCCACCTATTGCAGTTGCAGCATCGCTTCATCTGGCCGATGCTTCTACACCCAATGTCCAACCCCGTACGCGTCGTCTTTCGCAACCAGGCCAACGCACCTGTGACGCTCATCATCAATGGTTACGCAAGCGGCGGCGCCCCGACCCGCGTCTATTCGGGGCAGGTCACCGGAATGAGCGGTGTCTTCCAGGTGTCGGGCTACGCCTCCTACGCCTGCTCCGCCTATGCGACGAGCATGCTCTCCCCGTCGCTCGCCCCCCAGACGGATGTGTCCATCGTCTTCACCGCGGAGCAGACGTCATGAGCATGATGCGTGTCGTCTTCGCTCCACTCGCGGGGCAGAGCTACTGGGCGGAGATCAAGAAGGTCTCCCAGGGCAAGACTGAAGAGGTGACGTTCTCGCAGGTCCCCAAGTCGGCGACTTCCGACGTCACCACGACGTTCTCCGGCGACCCGGGCGGGACCTACTTCATGCAGCTCCTCCCCTCGGGAGGGGCCAAGGCCCTCTCGGGGACGGCGACCTTCTCGTCGGATGTCACCGTCACCTTCGGCGCGCTGTTCACGGTCTTCGAGGAGGGATGAGCGCCCCGCGGTCCGAAGAGACGCCGTCCCTCTTCCTGGTGGCGTTGCCCCGCTCCCTGTCGTCGAAAACATGGGCCTGGGCCCGCGAAATGCTGCAGCTGGCCTCTCCCGGCTGGGTGACGGATGGCGAGGTGCTCAACCTGGAGCGCTTCGCCTTCGCGTCCACCCCCGCCGCGGTGCACTTCCTTCGCCCGTCGGACGCCCCCGCCTTCGAGGCCGCCCGCGAGCACCTCGTGCACCTGGTGCGCCCCACGGGCTGGGCCTACAAGGACGTCACCCAGCCCTTCGTCGTCTCCGCCGCGCTCTCCCAGCCCGGCCCCTTGCGGGTGCTGAAGATTCGCCGCTCCCTCGCCGACGTCGCGCTCGCCATGGGGGACCGGGGCTGGACCTACCCCGCGCGGGGCGTGCGCCGCGACAACCCCGACGAGGCGCTCATCGAGGGCCTGCTCGACGCCCAGGAGGCGCTCGACGCCATTCCCGGGATGGTCGTGGACTTCGACGACCTGGTGATGGACGAGCTCGCGCTGCCCGCCTCGCTGCGGGGGCTCTATCCCGGGCTCGCCATGCCCGAGGTCGTCACCTTCGACGAGCCGTTCCTCCGGGCTCGGGACGAGGTCCTCACGCGGCGCCGGAGCGAGCGCCACCGGGTGCTCGGAGAGCTGGTGCTCCAGGCCGTGCAGCGGCGCGCGGAGCGCCGGGACCCGCCCGCGGAAGCGCCCAGCGCCTCCTCGCCGGTGTCCGGACGCCGGAGCCGCCCCCGCATCCTCGTGGTGGGCGATGCCGTGGCGCCCACCGGCTTCAGCCGGGTCACCGCCAGCATCTTCCGGCCCCTCGCCAGCGACTACGACATCCACCAGCTCGGCATCAAATACGCCGGCGGCGCGCACGACTTGCCGTGGACGCTCCACCCGGCCATCGACGCCCGGGGCGTCAGCCGCCTGCAGGAGCTGTGCGCCACCCTGGCGCCGGACCTCATCTTCCTCGTCAACGACATCTGGGTGCTCGGTGACTACGCCCGGGCGCTCGCTCGCGTGCCCGGACATCACCGCACGGTGGCCTACTGCCCCGTGGACTCCGGACCGCTGAGCGCGAGCTTCCTGGCGGGGCTCCAGGGCGTCCACCGGCTCGTGGCCTACACCGCGTTCGGTCAGGGCGAGCTGCGCGCCGCCGCCTCCCGGCTTCCCGGCGCGCCCACGTGGCCGGACGTGGATGTCATCCCCCACGGCATCGACACCGACGTCTTCCGCCCCCTGGCGCCGCCGGGCGAGGCGCTCGTCGCGTCCCGCCGCCGCAGCCGCGCCGCGCTCTTCGGGACGGACGCGCTGGACGATGCCTTCATCGTGCTGAACGCCAACCGCAACCAGCCGCGCAAGCTCATCGACCTCACCGTGCGGGGCTTCGCCGCCTTCGCGAAGGGACGCCCCGACGCCCGGCTCTACCTGCACATGGGCACCGAGGACGTGGGCTGGGACTTGCGCGGACTGGGAGAGCGCTTCGGCGTCACCGACCGCCTCATCATCAGCACGGACCACCGCTACGCGCCCCGGCTGACGCTCGCCCAGCTCAACCACGTCTACAACGCGTGCGACGTCGGCGTGAATACCTCGAGCAGCGAAGGCTGGGGGCTCGTCTCCTTCGAGCACGCCGCCACGGGCGCCGCCCAGGTCGTCCCCGGCCATACCGCTCCGGGAGAGCTCTGGGCGGGCAGCGCCGAGGTGCTCGACGTGGAGTTGACCCTGTGCCAGCCCCGCATCCTCACCGACGCCCACGTGCCGTCCGTGGCGTCGCTGACGGCGGCGCTCACCCGGCTGTACGAAGACCGGGCGCACCTGGAGGCCCGCTCCCGGGCCGCCCACGCGCTCGCCACCCGCCCCACGCTCCGGTGGGACAACATTGCCCTGGAATGGGCCCGCCTCTTCGAGGACGAGCTCGCCCGGGGTGGAGGCCGTCCATGAACAACACCTACCAGCAGGCCCTCGCGGGCACCCTGAGCTCGGCGCCCACCGGCGGTATGCGCTCCATCCGCTTCTGGAACAACCTGCCCGTGGACGCGCAGCTCTTCTACCTCGCCGAGGACGCCTCCCGGTGCGCCATGGGCGTCGTGCCCGCGGGCTACGCGGTCAACTTCTGGGTGGCCAACGGGGACTACATCAGCTGGTCCTGCCGCCACACGGGCTCGTTCATCGGCGTCTGCTCCATCACCGCCAGCACCACCAGCGTCTTCTTCGGGCCCAACTCCATGGTGGACCCCAATGACATCGGCCTGCCTCCTCAGCCCACCAGCGAGGTCATCATCCCTCCGGACTCGCCCCGCGTCCTCGTGGCGGCGGGCCTGCTGAAGAACCGCAACCGCACCATCCGCGAGCAGTACTGGCGGCGGCTGCCCGAGTCCTACACCATCGCTCCGGGGGAGACGCAGACGGTCAGCAGCACGTCCACGTCGAACATGCAGCAGACGTCCTCGAGCACCGACACCGTCTCCGCCTCCCTCGGCGCGAGCGCGAGCGCGGGCTGGGGGCCCATGTCCGTGGGCATCTCCGCCAGCCTGAGCGCCAGCTCCACCAGCTTCCAGGAGGTCTCCGTCAGCACCGAGTACACGGCCTACGTCTCCGACACCCTCACCGCCACCGAGAGCTACACGCAGATGTTCCTCAAGTGGCAGATGATGGACATGGTCAGCGTGCTCTCTCCGAGCGGCGAGGTGCTGTCGAGCATCGTCAACGGGCTGTCCCCGGTGGTGCTGCAGGGGCCCTACAACGTGTCGGACCTCTCGACGCTGGGCGCCGCGAAGCAGCACCGGCTCCCGGAGCGTCAGGGCTTTCCCCGCACGCGTGTCGCCGCCCGTCCGTTCCAGCCCCGGACCGCGGCGGGCCGCAGGTGATCATCGCGTACTGGAATACCGAGCGGGCCAGCGGCCTGGAGTCCCGCAACCTGGGACCCCAGGCCCGCTGCCTCTGGTGCTGCCAGCAGATCCTCCGGTGGATCATCGCGACAATCGAAGCCCATCAGGCCATGCCGTCGCTCATCTTCCTGGCCGAGGTATCGCAGGGCGGGGGGCCGATGTCCGCGTACCTCAGCAGCTTCTCCGGCTACCAGGCGCGCTACATCCCCGCGGGCGACGTGAACAACAACCCCAGTCCCTGCTCGTTCATCGTCATGTGGCTGGACACGCTGAATCCGGAGATCAAGGTCGTCGGGGCCAGCCAGCGGCGGCCCATGTTGCGGGTGAGGGTGCAGGGCCTCACCGTGGGCGGCGTCCACATCATCGCCAACTCCGAAAAGGCCCCTGATGAAATCTTTGGCGACATCGCCGAGCTCGACCGGGAGGTCCGGCCCGCGGTGCTCATCGGCGACATGAACTACCCCTGGACGAAACTCGACCAGACGCAGCCAGGCGATACCAAGAGCCTGTCAGAAGAGGTGCGGTCCCTCTTCGGCTGGACGCCTGTGCCCCCCGGGCTCCAGGCCACCCACGGCCGGCGCTCGCGGGAGACCGGGGAGCTCAGGACCCAGGTGCTCGACTACCTGTGGAAGTCCCGCGACGTGAACCGCATCGAGGTGATACCCCCGATTCCCGGCTACAGCCAATGGACGCAAATCGACCATGCGCCCATTGCCTACCGCATCCACCTGAACGACGAGGACGAGGTGATGTCCGAGGGGGAGGATGTGAGGGTCCGCGAAGCCGCGGTGGCCTCGATTCGCGCGCGCTTCTGAGTCTCAGCCGTGGGGGCGCCGTGCCAGGCCGGAAGCCGCTGTCTCCAGCAGCCTCCGGCCCCGGCCTCCAGGATGAAGGGCCGTTGCGAGAAGCCCGTCCTACGGCCCCCGGAGGACCGTCAGCCCCTGGTCGGTGAGGACGAGCAGCATGCTCGGCGTCACGGTGGGCTCGTAGACGAGCTGCAGGACGCGCTGGCCGGACACCTGCCGCACCTGGCTCAGCGTCGTGCCGTCGGCCTCCAGCCGCCAGAGGCCCGAGCCATTCGTGCCGATGTAGAGCGCGCCGTCGTCCGTCGCCTTGAGCGCCTGGATGCGATTCGTCGGCAGCCCCTCGAGCTTCGACCAGTTGCCCGCCGAGCGTGACTTCGGCGTCATCGCCCAGACGCCGTACTCCGCGCTGCCCAGGTAGTAGCGCCCCGAGGGGGTCTGCTCGAAGGCGCGCCAGTAGTCATCGGAGGCCTGGCCGTTGAGCTTCTCGTTGAAGCTCTTGAAGGTCCAGGGCGTGGGCCCATCCCAGGTGTTCTCCCGGTCCCACTCCTCCAGGTTCGCGCTGGGCACGAGCACTCCGAGCATCTGCTCATTGGCGACGAGGACGTCCCCGTTCGGCGCGATGCCCAGTCCGTACATATAGGGACACTGCAGCGAGCCCCACTCCGAGCCGTCCTCGTAGAGGTACCAGCCCGGGTGACGGTGGCTGTTGTAGACGAGCCCCTGGATGCGCGTCACGCCGTGGTTCGTCGTGATGTAGAGGTCGCCGCGGTAGCGGCCGCGCGTCACGCGAGCGCAGTTGAGGACGGAGCGGTCCTCCTCGTAGTGGAAGTCGTTGGTGTTGTGGATGCCAATCTGCTTGTCCTTGTTCGACGACTTGACGGTGCGCCAGATGTGCTCCTCGAGCACGACGCTCCCATCCGGCTGGACGCGGACCGCATCGAGGTCCCCCTTCTGGTACTCGGCGTAGCGCTCGGGCGTGTAGTACGGCTCGCCCGGTCCGGGGATGTACGTGCGCTGCTCGATGCCCGGTGCGCGCTTCATCTCGTTGGCGCGGTACCCCACATACGCGCGCCCGGCCTCACCGCCGCAGATGACCGTCGAGTCGATGGCCAGCGAGTCCGCGCCGAACGGCTGGCGGGCCTGACCGATGCCCGTGGTCCACGTCGGGGCCGAGTCCCCCGGACGCAGCACGCCGATGCGGCGGCCGTCGAGGAGCCACACGTTCAGCCCTTCATCGAGCCCCACGCTCTGCGGCGTGCCGGCGCCATACGCGCGCGTGTAGTCGAGCACCGCGTCCACCGGCCACGGCCCCGCGTTCGCGGGCTCGCCACCGTCGGGCGTCGTTCCTCCGTCCGTCGGCTCGCCGGCGTCGGGCGTCGTCCCGGCGTCCGCCGGTTCGCCGGCGTCGGGCGTCGTGCCCCCGTCTTCCTCAGGCGGGGGTGTTCCCGCATCCGAGGAGGCATCCGGTGGGGACGGTGAGGGAACATCGTTTCCGTCGGGTGGCCCGGGCCGCTGCTCGTCCTGCGGGTCGACTGTCGGTGGCTCATCAGTGCAACCCACCGAGAAGAGAGAGATGACCGCCAGCCCCGCCCCCACCACCCCTGCGCGAATGCCCATCCGTTCCTCCGTTGACGGAGGCTTCAGGGCAAGTTCCGGGCCGACGGCTCCCACCGCGGGGGAGCGAGCGCGGCACGGGCCGGTGTTCCCGGAGCAATCGTTTGGGGTAGGACGCCTGACGAAGGCCAGCGCGATTCGGTGGGCACCCGCATGGAGACGAAGTCAGCGACGCAGACGGGCAGGGGACCCTCGGCCATTCATCGCGGTGACATCTTCTGGGTGGTGCCAGATGAGGAGCGGGGGTCGGTCCCCGCCATCGCCCATCCGTACGTGGTGATTCAGGACGACGTCTTCAATCGCTCGCGCATCCACACGGTGGTCGTCTGCGCGATGACGTCGAACCTGAAGCGGGCGGGAGAGCCCGGCAACGTGCTGCTCGAAGCGGGGGAGGGCAACCTGCCCAGGCAGAGCGTCCTGGTCGTGTCGCAGGTGTCCTCGGTCGAGAAGGCACGGCTCGGTGAGTACATCGGAACGCTGTCCGACGAACGCGTCGAGCAGGTCCTGGCCGGCATGCGCTTCCAGCAGGCCTCGTTCTTCAACCGCTGACCCCCACGTCCCGGGAGCTTCGCGCCCACCGCGGACGCCGCGAGCGGGGACTCGCGGCGTCCGAAGCGCCCCCATGCCGATGGTGTACGGCGTGGGTGGGCGCTCTCGCCTGAATGAGTCGATACCCCTCAGTAGGGGGTCACGGCGCCGCTCGCCGGTCCCGACGCCCCTGCCGAAGAGGCGCCGTAGCCGAACAGCCGGAGCGCGCCGTGCCCTTCGAACTGGAAGGGGCCCGTCGCGGGGTAGCCATCACGCCCCACCGGTCCCGGGAAGTGAGGGGCAGGGGGCCGGTGTGCAGGCGTGGCTTGGGGGCGAGGCTGTCGAGGACCCGGGTCGAGCTTCCCAGTACCCCGGCCGCTGGTACTTCTACGTCAAGTCCATCAAGCTCAAGCGGCACGGGTCCGGCCGCTACGACTTCCAGGGCGAGAAGGAGCTTCCCAGGGACGCACAGGGTGCCGGCTACAAGCCCGGGTAGCCTCTTCACGAAGAGGGAGGGTGCTCCCTCCCAGCGCGGAGTCTCGAGAAGTCCCGGGGCGGAGGAAGGGTCAGAGCACCTTCTTCTTGTAGGGGCGGGTCCTCGGGTTTCCGTTCAAGAGGTAGTCAGCGCTGACGCCCCCGGTCGACACCTGCGTGATGACGGTGGCCTGCGTGAAGTACTGGCCGGGCTGCGCGGCGATACGGCAGATCGACAGCTCCGTCTCGCCGTAATACTGGTCCTGGAGCACGGAGTGAATCCCGTCGAGCTTCGGCTGCGCCCCCAGAATCGCTTCGGCCCGTGCGAGCCGCAGGTAGGTGCTGTGGTTCTTCGAGTAGTCCACGGTCTGGCTGAACATTCGCGCGTGGTTCGTGGAGACGAACCAGCCTTCCTTGGGCGAGAGGGTCAGCACCTGCGCCGTGCCCGGCGTGTCTCCCGGGTAGTACTCGAGGAAGATTGCCTGCGTGGAATCCGCCATCAAGACGATGTCCGGGCTCTTGAAGTTCGGCTGGGGGGCGCCCGGATCTCCCTGGGTGAGATACCAGTTCTTCAGGTACGCAATCGCGTCCGCGGCCGTCGCATGGTCGGCGATGGAGGCCTCGTAGGCGCGGAACAAGGCGTCCACCGGACTGCTCTCGCCGACGTGCGTGCTGGTCCGGAAGAAGCGCGCCTGCGGCGCCGTCGCGCTCCCCGGGTCTTCGTTCGTGTAATAATCAGCGGCCACGAAGCTCACGCCCCGCTTGTTGACCCCGGCCCAGATTCCCGGGCGCCCCACGCGCCGGAACGCGAGGTAGGGCCCCGCGCTTCCCCTGACGGCCTCCGGCTCGAGGAACTCCGTCTTCGTGGTCAAGTCGCACTGCTTGAACGTGAAGGTCTCACCCGCACGATTGACCCATCCAATGGTACACACGTGTCACCTCCGGGTTCTTCGTAGGTCCGGCCGTCCTCGGCCGCTGCTACCTGCCAGTTCCTGCCGCCGCGTGTGTCAGTGTCAGAGGATGTTCACGCCCGTGTTGGGGACGAACATGTAACAATAGAACGCATAGTCGACGAACAGGTCGTTGGGGTTGTAGTTGGGCTGGCTCTTGTCAGGCTGGATGGGCCCCTGGTTGACCGTCCAGTTCGCGGTGGCCGGGTCCTTTATCGGGTTGCCCGCGAAATCGAAGTTCGTGACCTGGTCGTTGCCGTCCTTCTGCGACCACGAGCTGAAGTTGACGTTGTCGTCGCAGCGCGCCCAGTGGTAGTCGCCGGGCCAGTTGGCGTCTCCCGCGGGCGAAATCATGAGCGCCACGAAGTGGCCGTCCAGGGCGTCCGCCGCGGCCTTGCGGGACACCGCGAACGCCTGGAGCTCCGCCATCTTCGTGCCCGCGAAGCGCAGGCCGTCCTTCTCCGCGAAGGCGCGCACCGAGGGGCCGTTGAGCGTCTGCGCCGTGATCAGATTCCCGCTGGCCCGGCCGGGCTGCGGGAAGGTGTTCGGCGTGATGTTGCAGCCGTAGGCATAGCAGTTGTTGTTCGGCTGGAACTTGTACGACATGAAATTGCCGTTGCAGTCACCCGCCGGGTTGTACCCCGTCGTGCGCCCGTAGACGGTCGGGCCGTACTGGGGGACGCCGATGACCCGCGTGGGGGGCGGGTTGGTGATGGTTACGGGGACGGTCTTGGGCGCCAGCGAGTGCTCGTCCGGCGCCGTTGCTCCGAGCGCGGTGTGCGTCACCTGGTGGAGCCGGTCGTCTGGGGCGACAATGCCACTGAATTTGAAATGCCGGGTCGATGCCATTTTGGAGCTTCCTTTCCTGTTCTATGGACGGCGGCTCTCTTCAAGCCAGCCTGCGAGCGGACGCCTCCGGAACAGCCTGCATGCCCGGTTGCGTGTACAGCGTCTTGCTGACCATTCCTCCCGAGTAGTTGTAGACCTCCAACGACAAGCTCCCGTTGCTCGTGGAGCCGCCGAGGATGAGCATGGACGACGCGCCGCGGCTGTCGCCGGTATTGGTCGCCCACATCGCCGTGTTGTACCGGCTATAGAAGACGAGGTTCCCGTCGTTCTGCATGACCAGGCGCCCCGGCAGGTTGCTGGATGAGGGATTGGACAGGGCCGTCCACAAGGTGGTGCCCGAGCTGTCGGTGAGGATGGGGCCGAGCACCGGGTCATTGCGCAGCGTGGCGCTGCCATCGAGCGCGGAGATGGACTGACCCGACAACAACTCCGCGTTGAGGCGGCTGTCGAGCCGGCTCACGCTGAGCATCTCTCCCAGGAGGTTGAGCTGCAGCAGGGTCTTGACGTCTGCGGCGCTCCACCCGTTATGGCCAGCGGCGGCCAGCAGAATCATCAACTTGGCGAAGGCCGCCGTCGACGTCATGTCCGCCGGGTTCAAGGCCCCCACGCTGGGCAGCCAGGCACCGGAAGCGTAGGCGCTGTCATTCACCACCCCGCTGATGACCTGGGTGCAGTCCACGATGACGACGCCCGCGTTGTTCGCGTCCTTGAAGGCCTGGTAGATGGCCCCGGCGGAGGGCGTGTCCGGATTGCCCGAGGGGAAGTTTCCCTCTCCATAGGATTCCAGGATCAACCCCTTGATTCCCTGACCCACGCACGCGCGGACCAGGTTGGCCAGGATGGCTGTCGTATTCGCGGAGTTGTACCAGGCCGGGAAGGCGTTGAACTGCATCACCGGGAAGGAGTTGATGGTCGCCTGGATGCTGTTGAGCTGCGCGATGGCCGCCTGGCAAGCCGCCGGGTTGTCGAGGCTGACGGTGTAGCTGACCGGGGAGGGGAGGACGTTGCCGGCCTCGAGCGTGAACGTGACGCCGGAGCCTCCCAGCGCCGGGTAGTTGGGCGAGGAGAAGGCGTCGAACTTGCTGGCGTTGGTCTTGAGGACGCGGTTGCCGCGGTACAGTTCGCTCTGGAAATAGACGCAGACCTCGGGAATACCGGTCTGCGCCGACGCGACCGCGCCGCAGAAGTTCTGGTACGCGTCCGTGTTGAAGTTCAGCGACAGGGCGCCCGTCTTCGGATCCTCCCAGAACATGGGCACCTGCGAGCCGGTGATGATGACAGGCTTGCTCAGCGCGGCGGTCGCGATGCCATTGGAATCGAAGCACGACAGCAGGAAGGGCAGGGCCGTTCCCGTGAAGTCCATGCTGTCCGTGCCATGGAGGACCACCCACCCGTCATAGAGGCTGTAGTGGCCCAGGATGTACCCGGCGAGGATGCACCAGTCCGTGGGCTGGAGGTTGGTGCTGTCCAGCGTCCCGGACTTGGACTCGGGGAACGTGAGGTCCGTGATGTAATCGATTTCCAGCGTCGGGAAGCTCTGGGCGAGGATGGGGTTGAGGATCTGCTCGCACGCGCTCGCGAACTGGCTCGCGGTCATCGGGGCCAGCGGGTCGCCAACACAGCTGATGGTGCCGCCGGTGTTTATGATTGCGATTTTCATGGCCGGTCCTCGTGATGGCCAAAGCACCATCATGGCTTGGGGTGGATGGAATCTGGTGTAAGGCTAAGCAAGCCACGTTCCAACGCGCCAACGCCTCGTAACGAGGACTGTCAGGGGCGGCTCTCCCCTTTGGGCCGCCTGCTTGGACGCGTGGGCGTTTCCCACGTGGACGCGGCTGCGTCCGGCCCAGACGCACGGGGGCTCATGTCATCCCCCCGGTGCCGTCGAGACTGCCGCGGCGATGGAGGTGGGCCACCGAGCGCCGCCCGCGGGCCTTCACCTCAACGTCCTGTCCTGCCGGAGCAGCTTTTTCCTCCAGGTCTGTATGGCTCCCGGGACTCCGAGAAGCAGGCGCCCCGGCCATGAGCCTCGACGGAAGTCAGCGAGGGACTGCCTGGACGCGGAGACCCGGAAAATCGAGGCAAATCGTTTTTTCTTGATTTCTCGGAGACCAATCGAGGCGTATCCTCCTCCTCTTCGGCTCCCCGTGCGCCTGCCGCTGGCGATTCCCGGAGCCGTCATGGCTCGCGTGACGAAGTCCGGAGGAATCGATGAAGAACAGGCCAGGAATTTTCATGCTCACCGCCTCGCTTGCGCTGACGCAGGCGTGTGGCATGGACGAGCAGCAGCCGCAGCCGGTGCCCGCGGTGCCCTCCGTGCAGGGGGACACGCCGAGGACGGAGGACGCCGTCCGCGAGGATGAGTCCTCCGATGCGCTCTTCGAGGCGGCCGGCGAGGAGTTCGATGTGCCTCCCGCGCTCCTCAAGTCCATCTCCTTCGTGCAGACGCGCTACCAGATGGTGGAGGGCGCCGAGGAGTTCGAGGGCCGCCCGGCCGTCTTCGGAATGATGGCGCTCACGCGAGCGCAGCTCGAGGAGGGCGCGAAGCTGGCCGGCGTCACGGCGGAGCAGGCGAGGACCGAGGCGCGCTCCCACGTCCGTGCGGCGGCGGCGCTGCTGTCGCGCCACGCGGATGCGCTGAAGGTGGACCGGACGCAGGCGGCGAAGTGGGCACCGGCGGTGGCCGAGGTGTCCGGCATCCAGGACGAGGCAGGCCGTCGCAGCTTCGTCCACGACGAGGTCTTCCGGGTGGCCCGCCTGGGACTCGGGAAGCTCTCGAAGGAGTGGGCCGCGAGCGGACAGGGCCTGGCCGAAGGGGAGCTGGGGCAGCAGGCCCAGGCGCTCGCCGGTCCGGACTACGCCCCGGCCGTGTGGCGGCCCTCGCCCAACTTCAACTCCCGGCCCATGGGGTGCGAATGGTCATCATCCACACCTGTGAGAGCGGCTACTCGGGGTGTTGGAGCTGGCTGACCAACACCAGCTCACAAGTGAGCGCGCACTACGTGGTGCGCGAGGACGGCGGAGAGATCAGCCAGCTCGTGCGCGACGGGAGCCGGGCCTGGCACATTGGCGCCACCTACCAGTGCAGCAACAACAGTGGAGCGGAGTGCGGGCTGAACGGGAGAAGCGCCAACGACTTCACCATCGGCATCGAGCACGGCGGGTATGCGTCGACGGTGAACTGGCCGGTGGGGCAGATTGACGCCTCGGCCCGGCTGCTGTGCGACATCACGCGTGACCACGGGGTGCCCCGCGACAGCTACCACGTGGTGGGGCACGGCCAGCTCCAGCCGTACAACCGCACGGACCCCGGGGCCAACTGGCCCTGGCGGGACTACCTCAACCGGGCCAATTCACACTGCGGCACGGGCTGCGTGCTGATGGGCGACATCAAGGCGAAGTACAACGCGGTCAACGGCCCCGCGCTGCTGGGGGCGTGCCAGGTCGGCGAGCTGGCCACGCCGGACGGGGTGGGCCGCTACAACCACTTCGAGCGCGGCAGCATCTACTGGACGCCGACGCTGGGCGCGCACGTGGTGCTGGGCGCCATCCGCGGCAAGTGGGAGCAGCTGAGCTGGGAGCGGGGCGCCCTGGGCTACCCGCTCACCGACGAGCTGACGACGCCGGATGGCCGGGGCCGCTACAACCACTTCGAGCGCGGCAGCATCTACTGGACGCCGGAGCTGGGGGCGTGGGAGGTGCACGGGCAGATTCATGCGAAGTGGGGGCAGCTGGGCTGGGAGCGCAGCGTGCTGGGCTACCCGAAGAGCGGTGAGTTGCTCACGCCGGATGGGGTGGGCCGCTACAACCACTTCGAGAATGGAAGCATCTACTGGACGCAGGCGACGGGAGCGCACGAGGTGCGCGGACTCGTCCATGCGAAGTGGTCGGAGCTGGGGTGGGAGAAGAGCTACCTGGGCTACCCGGTGACGGATGAGCAGGCGGCCGCGGACGGGGTGGGGCGCTTCAACCACTTCCAGAAGGGCAGCATCTACTTCACGCCGGCGACAGGGGCGCACGCGGTGAATGGCGACATCAACGCCAGGTGGGTGGCGCTGAGCCGGGAGGCGGGACTGCTGGGCTACCCGCTGACGGACGAGACGAAGACACCGGACGGGGTGGGGCGCTTCAACCACTTCCAGAATGGAAGCATCTACTGGACGGCGGCGACGGGAGCGCACGAGGTGCATGGCCCGATTCGGGCGAAGTGGGAGTCGCTGGGGTGGGAGCGCAGCACGCTGGGCTACCCGGTGCGGGACGAGTACTCCGTCACCGGTGGGCGCGAGAGCGAGTTCCAGCGGGGCTTCCTCACCCTCAACACCGCCACCAACACCGTCACGGTGCGCATGAAGTAGCGGTGGCTGCCGCAGGTGGCCAGCCCCGGCATCCCCGGGCTGGCCACCCCACGTGACGGGCCCGGGTCAGGTCGAGATGCGGAGCGCCGTCCGCGCCGCCCAGCGGTACAGCCCGCCCACGATGACGATGCCGAGTACCAGGGCGATGATCATGGTCGTCACCTCCCCCAGCTCGTTCGGGATGGCCAGCGGCTCGCCCTTGCCCGTCGAGACGATCAACCCGGCCAGCGCGACGTTGAACAGGCTCTCGCCCACGATGAAGCCGGACATGACGAGCACGCCCAGGCGCTTGGCGGGCTCACCCCAGCTTTGCTTGCTCGCCGCGCGCTCGAAGGCCCAGCCCGCCAGCGCGCCCACGACCACCGGCGCCGTGACGGCGCTGGGCAGGTAGATGGCGAGGCCCACGCCCAGCGGCGGCAGGCTGTAGCGGCCCTGGCTGGCCTTCTTCACCACGAAGTTGATGACGACCAGGGCCAGGCCGAGCGCGGCGCCCCACAGGACGAGGTCCCACCGCAGGTCGCCGCCAATCACGCCCTTGGCCAGGGTGGAAATGAGGGTCGCCTGCGGCGCCGCCAGCGGCTGCGCCGAGATGGCGTTGGCGTTGGGCGCACCCGCGAAGCCGTAGGCCCGGTTCAGCAGCGCCAGCACGGGAGGAACCACGGCCGAGCCGGCGACCACGCCGATGAGCAGGGCCACCTGCTGCTTCCAGGGCGTCGCGTCCACCAGCTGGCCGGTCTTCAGGTCCTGGAGGTTGTCGTTGCCGATGACCGCCACGGCCAGCACCACCGTGGTGACGAACAGCGCGAACGCCACCAGCGCGGGGGCTACCTCGGGCCCGGTGACCTGCCGCCCGACCACGCCGACGCTGAGCGCGGCGCCCAGGATGGTGAGGATGGCGATGCCCGAAACAGGCGAGTTCGACGAGCCGATGAGGCCGGCCATGTAGCCGCAGACGGCGGCGGCACAGATGCCCGCGAGCAGGACATAGCCGATGCCCACCGCGACCAGCGGCAGGCTCAGGCTCTCCAGCACGGTGCCCTGGAGGAAGTTCGCCAGGAGCCAGCCGGCCGGCACCAGGGCGACCAGTGTCACCAGCCCTACCGTGCGGATGGGCAGGTCCTGCTCCGTGCGCTCGAGCGCCTGACCCTGCGTCTTGGCGCGCCGGGCCGCCTCCAGGGCGGACCGCAGGCCCCCGATGACCGGCTTCGCCAGACCCGCCAGCGTCACGATGGCCGCCGCGCCGATGGCGCCGGCGCCGAGCATGCGCACCTGGGTGCCCCAGACGCGCAGCGCGTGCTCCGACGCCGTGGCTTCCGGCATCGGGTTCATGGACGTGAGCACCGGAACCAGGATGCCCCACGCAATCAGCAGGCCGGCCAGCATCGCGATGCCGACCGTGATGCCCATCAGGTGTCCGGCGCCGATGAGCGCCAGCGAGCTGGCGGCACCGATGCCGGTGGCGCCGCTGCCCACCCTGAAATACCCGGCCACCTCACCTGCCATCAGCCTGGCGGCGGCCGCCGCGGCGAACAGGGCCGAGGCAATGCTGCCCCAGACGACGGACATGAGGCCGGCCTTGCCTTCGGCGGCGCCGGAGCGCGAGGAGGTGCCGACCTTGAGCACCTCGGCGGCCGCCACGCCCTCGGGATACGGAAGGTCGGAGCCGGAGACCAGCGCGCGACGCAGCGGCACGGTGTACATCACACCGAGCACGCCGCCGATGGCACACGCGCCGAACGTCGGCCAGAACGGGACGTCGGTCCACCAGCCGGTCATCAACAGTCCGGGCAGGACGAAGATGACGGACGCGAGCGTGCCCGCGGCCGAGGCCAGCGTCTGGACGATGTTGTTCTCCTGGATGGTGGCGTTCTTGAAGGCGCTCAGGAGCGCCATCGAGATGACCGCCGCGGGGATGGAGGTCGCGAACGTGAGGCCGACCTTGAGACCCAGGTAGACCTGCGCCGCGGTGAACACCAGGGTGATGAGGACACCCAGGGTCACCCCGCGCAGGGTTATCTCCTTCGGATGGGACGACGTGACGGCGTTCAAGTGGCGCGCTCCTTCACAGGGCCGCCAGGGTGGCGGCCCGGAGAGACATGGCGCCGAGGATACAGGCGTCCCACGCGGATGCGTATTTGTCGGACACCCGCGCGGCGACGGCGACCGGCGATTCATGCCGCTCGAGCTTCTGTCGAGCGTGCGCGTGCGGCGCCTCGACGGCGCCGGCACCGGGCAGTCCCTCGACGGAGGCTCACGCTCAGGTCGTGCCCACCTGCACGCCGCTGAACGCGACGACGCTGTCACTGGTCAACCCCGCGGCGTTCGCCTCGTCGGTGTCGACGTGCATGTCCAGCCGGAAGTCGGGATGGACGCGGACGAGGACGTCGCCCATCGTCATCTCGCGCTCGCCCTCGACGCGCACCTGGATGACGTTGCGGTCCTGGACGCCGAACGAGCGCGCCTCCTCGGGGCTCATGTGCACGTGCCGGAGCGCGAGGATGACACCGCTCGGGATGGTGACGGTGCCCGCCGGGCCACGCAGGGTGATTCCGGGCGTCCCTTCGAGCTTGCCGCTCTCGCGCAGGGGCGGCGTCACGCCGAGCGTGAAGGCGTCGGTCCGCGCCAGCTCCACCTGGGTCTGCTTGCGCAGCGGGTTGATGATGGCGACGCGCTGGATTTCCCCCTTGGGGCCGACCAGGTCCACGGTCTCCCGGGTGACGTACTGCCCGGGCTGGGTGACGTCGCGCTTGCTCGTCAGCTCATACCCCGGGCCGAAGAGCGCGTCGCAGTCGGCGCGGCTGAGGTGGACGTGGCGCACGCTGACGCCCACGGGAATCGGCCGGGCGCGCACGCTGCGAAGCGTGGCCGTGGGCCCCACCAGGCAGCGCATCACCTCGCGGGCAATCATCCGCTCCTCGTCGGTGCGCACCACCAGCACCTGCGTGGGGGCGCGCGGCGCGGAGACCTCCACGATGCCCCCATGGTCCGCGGGGCGCTGCGTCTCATTGGCCCGCTCGTCGAGGGAGACGCCCATGAAGAGCAGCCCCTCGCACACGCGGCTGCGCACCAGCGCGGAGTTCTCACCGATGCCGCCGGTGAACACGAGCGCATCCGCCCCGCCCAGCACGGCGGCGTACGCGCCGATGTACTTGCGGATGCGGTGGACGAACACGTCGATGGCGAGGCGCGCGCGCGGGTTGCCGGCCTCCGCCGCCTGCTGCACGTCACGGAAGTCCGCGCTGACGCCCGACAGGCCCGCGAGGCCCGACTGACGGTTGAGCAGGGTGTCTATCTGCTCCGGCGACAGGCCATCCTTCGCCAGCAGCAGCGGCACGGCGGGGTCCAGGTCTCCCGCGCGCGTGCCCATGACGAGCCCTTCCAGCGGCGTCATGCCCATGGAGGTCTCCACCGAGACACCGCGCTCGATGGCGGAGATGCTGGCGCCGCCTCCGAGGTGGCAGGTGATGAGCTTGAGCCGCGACAGGTCCGTCTTGAGGTGCTCGGCCGCGGACAGGGCCATGAACTGGTGGCTCGGGCCATGGAAGCCATAGCGGCGCACGCCCTTGGACAGGTAGAGCTCGTGCGGAACGGCGTACGTGTAGGCCTGGGGCGGAAGCTGTGCGTGGAACGCGGTGTCGAAGACCGCGACGTGTGGCACCGAGGGGAAGACCTCACGGGCCGAGCGGATGCCGGCGAGGTTCGCCGGGTTGTGGAGCGGGGCGTAGCGCGCGCACTCCTCGATGATGGCCTCGACCTTGGCGTCGACCGGCGTCGGGGCGATGAGCCGCTCACCCCCGTGGACGACGCGGTGGCCCACCGCCGCGAGCTCCCTGGCGTCCGGCAGGGGACCGCCCGCGCGGGTCAGGTGGGCGAGGATGGCACGCAGCGCGTCCTGGATGGCCCGCCCGTCGACCGGGGCGCTGCCCGCTTCGTGGACGTGCAGGGCCTCCGCGGTGCCCACGCGCTCGACGCGTCCCGCGGCGAGACGGGCCTCGGTGTCCATCTCATAGAGGTTGTATTTGACAGAGGTCGAGCCGACGTTGACGACGAGTACCTTCATGGTCGGGCGAGGGTATCACGAGGTGACGGGGCCTTCCCGCCTTCCAGCCGGCGTGCAGAGCAAGAGGGCGGCGCGCCCAAAGCTTATGTCGAGACGGTTAATGGTTGCAAACTGGCTAGTTCGAGGTTTACATTTTTGCGGCTAGGCACCGGGAGCATTGCCAGTCCACGTTGTCGCGCCTTTACTGGAAATGCGATAGTTCTGGTCCGCTCCCGACTGCCTAGCACTTCTCTTCCTCTCATCTTGAGTTTGCATGCCGTTATCTTGCCCAAGTGAGACGGGTACTCTTATTGCGGGGAAATAACATTGGATAACAGGCCACAAGAAAGCTTCGGCGTCACACATACGCAGCAAATCGTAGAGTATGACTGGCAATCCGGTTGGCAGGAGCTTGACAGGCGTAACGATGACGCCACGGATGGTTTAATACTACTTCGCCGACGTGGAAGGGATACGGGAGACATTATCTTTACTCAAATAAAGTGCGGTGCCGGATATCGCCAAGACGCAACTTCCCGACCGAATCATGTTGGTGTTCTGGTTAGCGCAAGCTACATCCAGAAGCATCGCCCAAAATGGGATGCTGTTCCTGGTCCCATGATCATGATCTACGTTGATCCTACAAACAGATCATCGCCAGAGTCATTTTGGACGGACCTGCGAGATCCTAATTCATTCAGTCACGACAATAAACAAATTATTCTGTTTCCTAGGAGCCAGCGATTTGGGCCGCACTCCAAAGGACATATTGCTGCATTGTGCAAGAAAAGCTCAGTCGATCGGGTTCTCCCTGTCATCAAGGCTTCGCGCTTAGATGTTAACTATGTTGCCCTGTCGAGCAGCACCAAAGCCTCGGCGCGGCAGTATTATTTGGCCTGGAAGAATGGTTCGGATGCGGAAAGAACAAATCCAATCTTGGGTATGATCGAGATTTCTCGCGTGGGTTGGCGCCGCATGACTCGTCGCAGGCGAAGAACCGAGAGAATTGTCGCTTCTTGGGAACTCTTAGGTATAGCAAAGCGAGTTGTTCGCGAGAGCGCTTGCGTCATGCGACTCGGTCGCTATCAGATGAAAAAGACTCCAGATGGCAGTCGAAATGTTCTGGATTTTTTTGCTATTCGCGCGCGCGTCGTGTTTCCCCACCGGAATGAGGGAATTGTTCAGGTAACAATCCGACGAAAGCGGAGTATTGCTGCAGATGGCTCCACGCAATCCTTTTGCTGGCTATACTCCGTCCACGAATTGCGCCGTGGCGGCACGCGGAGTTTCTAGTTGGCGCTGAAGAACTCCGAGACAATCAATTGAATGTCATTCGTGTTGGAAGGTTGTAGAGTAAATGGAGCAAAGGGTGGATGTATCACCATAAAATAGACGTCCTGGATCGAAAATGCTCCCACTGAAGCTGGTAAGATTTAATGCGCTTGCTGGTTATTCCCGCGAACCACTGACTCTTTATACCACTGAGGAACTCTCATGGTTCGAGCATAGCAACGAGCGCGTCTTGGGCATGGTCGTTCGCGACCGTATAGATAGTGACTTCGCAGGTATTGTGTTTGCTCGTGACCGACGTGGCCGGTTTCGAGCAGTGCGAGTTACGGAGTTCAATCCATCGCGTAACTATGCCAAGGCGCTCCTACGCCGCGAGATGGAGCAACTTTCCTTGGCGCCCGAGAAGGAGTATTACCAAGGCGATGAGGACGGGGCGCCTCTAGATTTCTTCTTGCCCAAGGCTTCCCGAGAGAAGCTCAACCCCGGGTTCCTTAAGCTGGCTGAACTAGAGGAATTCATTGCCGCTCGCAGGATCATCGAACCCATGATGCATTGGTACGAGGATCCCGATGGAAACTTTATTGAGCAGTTCCAAACGGTGGGGTTTGACGCGCGCATTTGGGAACTTTACCTCTTTGCGACGTTTGTTGAGATGCGTTACCGCATCGATCGAACTTATGCTGTGCCTGACTTCACTTGCCACGGCGTCTTGGGTGATTTCTCCGTTGAGGCGGTGACTGTCAATCCGACAAGAGACAAGCTAGGGGAGATTGTTCCACCACCCTTGCGCGACACCCCCGAATCAATTCGGAGCTTTCTGCGTGAGTACATGCCGATTAAGTTCGGCAGCGCTCTGACTTCCAAGCTCGCGAAAAAATACTGGAAGAAAGAAAATATTTCAGGAAAGCCATTTTTGTTTGCTATTCAGGACTTCTCTGCACCCATGTCGATGGTCTTTACGCGGTCGGCACTGTCTGTGTATCTCTATGGATACGATCATCGAGCTGAATATGACAGCCATGGGCAGTTGCATGTGCATCCCCGAAAGATTGAGTCTCATAAGTGGGAAGGCAAGGAGATAGCATCTGGCTTTTTCGGATTGTCTGGGGCGGAGAATGTAAGCGCTGTCGTCTTTAGTAATAGTGGCACGCTCTCAAAATTCAATAGGATGGGTGTAATTGCGGGTTTTGGCTCCCATCGGGTCCGTATGGTTCGAAAGGGGTATGCAGTTGATCGTGACCCCAATAGTGTAGAGCCTGAGTCGTTTGTGCGTTTTGTTAATGATTCTCACTACGCGGAGAGTTGGGTGGAGGGGATGGATGTTTATCACAATCCCAATGCCAAGCATCCAATCGATCCGGAGATGTTGCCAGGAGCTGCTCACTACCGCATCTATCCGGATGGACAGATGGAGGGCTTGATTCCAGACTGGCATCCACTTAGTTCGATTACTCGCATCGAAGTGGTGGGTGAGAGCAAAATCGTGCAGCGAAACGGCTCTTGATGATGATTGCGCCGTATCCGTACGGCGGACGACGTGCCGGACCGCTTGAGGATGGACGGGCGCTGTGCTCGGCGGTGGACCTGAGCGGTGCGGACGGGGCGAACGTGAGCGACGGTGCTCAGGAGGAGTCGGCGGCGCGCAGGCGCTTCCACTTGTGGGGAAGCATCTCGCCGATGCGCGAGTCGGGGTGCGTCTGGACGCGCAGCAGCACGTCCGCGAGGTAGTCCTCGGGGTTGACGTCGTTGGCCTCGCAGGTGGCCACCAGCGCGTAGAGACCGGCGAGGTTTTCACCCGCGGCCTCGTGGCCCACGAAGAGAAGGTTCTTCCGGCCCAGCGCTGCCTTGCGCAGGGCCGCCTCGCTCCGGTTGTTGTCCAAGGGTAGGCGTTCATCCGAGACGAAGCGGCTCAGGGCGTCCCATTGCTTCAGCGCGTAGGAAATGGCCTGCCCCAGCGGCCCCTTGGGAGGATGCCGTGGGGCCTGCGTCTCCAGCCAGGCGCGCCGTTGCGCGAGGACGGGCGCGCTGTGAAGTTGGCGCAGCTCTCGGTGGACGGCCGTGCGCACCACCAGCGCCTCGCGCGCCTGGGCCTCCACCCGGTAGAGGACCAGGATGGGGTCCATGGCTTCGCGCGCCTCGGGCGCGGTGGCGAGCGCGTCGAAGAAGCGGCGTATCCGTACGACGGACGACGTGCTGCGGGGCATTGAGCGGATGACGAAGACAGGTCATCCGTCGAGGCGTGCGGAAAAGAGTTGAGAAGCCTGAGTGGCTGCGCGTCGCCGAGGAGTTCGAAGCGAGCGGGCTGACGCAGCGGGAGTTCGCCGGGCGCCAGGGGCTGCGCCTGAGCACCTTGCAGTCGTGGGTCTACCGACGCAGGCGCCAGGAGAGCGCCGTGGCGCAGCCGCCCGTGCGCCTGTTGCCGGTGCAGGTGAGCCGCGCGCCCGTCTCGGGTGAGGTCTCGCTGGAGGTCGTCATCGCCGGGGGCGTGCGGGTGCGGTTCGGGCCAGGCACGGACGTGGACTACGTGGCCCGGCTGGTAGCGGCGCTGGGGCGCACCACGTGCTGACACTGCCGGCCTCGGTGCGCATCCTGCTGGCCACCGGGCCGGTGGACATGCGCAAGTCCATTGACGGCCTCATGGCGCTGGTACGCACGGGCTGGGGCGAGGACGTCTACTCCGGCCACCTCTTCGCCTTCGTCAGCCGGCGGGGAGACCGGGTGAAGATTCTCACCTTCAGCCGGGGCGGCTTCGTCCTGTACTACAAGCGCCTGGAGACGGGCCGCTTCCGGCTACCGCCCGTGGACGCCGACGCGCAGTCGGTGCAACTGGACGCCACGCAGCTGGCGATGCTGCTGGACGGCATCGACGTGGCCGAGGTGAAGCGCCAGCCCGCCTGGACGCCCCCAGGGCGGACAGGTAGCTGAGCACGTCACGTGGAGAATGCCCTACCCGAGGCGTTGTTACGCGTGGGTGCCCCGAGTCCTTCCCCTCGACCACCATTGTCCCTGGCGCGAGGAAGCCGAGGAGCTCAAGGCGGAGGTGGGCCGTATCGGCGGGGAGCTGGACGTCCTCAAGGGGCAGATGGCGGCCCTGCAGCGCCACGTCTTCGGCAAGAAGGCGGAGAAGCTGCCGACGGTGGCAGCCGAGCTGCGCGGGGAAGAGACGGGGGCGGAGGCGAAGGCCGCGCGGGAGGCGGCGGCACTGAAGAAGCGGCGCGAGCGAGCGGCCCGCAAGGCCGAGGGGGCGCCCACGCGCGAGATTCGCCACGCCGTCCCGGCCGAGGGTATCCGTACGGCGGACGACGTGCCGGACCGCTTGAGGATGGACGGGCGCTGTGCTCGGCGGTGGGCGTGAGCGGGGCGGACGTGAGCGACGGTGCTCAGGAGGAGTCGGCGGCGCGCAGGCGCTTCCACTCGTGGGGCAGCATCTCGCCGATGCGCGAGTCGGGGTGCGTCTGGACGCGCAGCAGCACGTCCGCGAGGTAGTCCTCGGGGTTGACGTCGTTGGCCTCGCAGGTGGCCACCAGCGCGTAGAGACCGGCGAGGTTTTCACCCGCGGCCTCGTGGCCCACGAAGAGAAGGTTCTTCCGGCCCAGCGCTGCCTTGCGCAGGGCCGCCTCGCTCCGGTTGTTGTCCAAGGGTAGGCGTTCATCCGAGACGAAGCGGCTCAGGGCGTCCCATTGCTTCAGCGCGTAGGAAATGGCCTGCCCCAGCGGCCCCTTGGGAGGATGCCGTGGGGCCTGCGTCTCCAGCCAGGCGCGCCGTTGCGCGAGGACGGGCGCGCTGTGAAGTTGGCGCAGCTCTCGGTGGACGGCCGTGCGCACCACCAGCGCCTCGCGCGCCTGGGCCTCCACCCGGTAGAGGGCCAGGATGAAGTCCAGAGCCTCGCGCGCCTCGGGCGCGGTGGCGAGCGCGTCGAAGAAGCGGCGGCGGGCATGAGCCCAACACCCGACGCGGGTGCGTCCGTCCGGCAGCGTCACCGGGTTGTAGCCGGTGTACCCGTCCACCACGAGCGCGCCCGTGGTGCCGCCCAGCACGTCCTGGGGCGTCTTGCCCCCACGCCCCATGCTGAAGCGGTAGCCGACGAGCCACTCGCCCCGCTCATTCTGGGTGAGGAAGGTCCAGAGGTAGCCCAGGCGTGTCTTCTTCAAGTCCAGCACGCGCAGCGGCGTTTCGTCGGCCCACACCACCTCGGCGGACGCAATGCATTGCAAGAGGGGGCGGGAGAGCGGCAGCAGCACCGAGGCGGACAGGTGGAAGAGGTCCGTCAGGGTGCTGCGGCTCATCGGCACCCCGCCTCTCTCAATCCGCTGAGCGAGCCGATGCAGGGGCATGGCGTCGGCGCACTTGGACGTCACCACGTGGGCGAGGAAGCCGGGGCCGTACTCGCCCCTGTCCACCACCTTGGCGGGCGCGGGCGCCGTCACCACGCCCCCGCCGCACTTGCACGAGAGGACTTGCTGCACGTGCACCTGCCGCTCGAAGCGGGCGGGCAGGTACTCGTACACCTCGGTGGTGCGGCCCTTGCCCAGCGGCTTCAAGTCCTCGCTGCCGCAGGCGGGGCAGTGGCGCTCCTCGGCCGGGACGGCGTGGCGAATCTCGCGCGTGGGTGCCCCCTCGGCCTTGCGGGCCGCTCGTTCGCGCCGCTTCTTCAGTGCCGCCGCCTCCCGCGCGGCCTTCGCCTCCGCCCCCATCTCTTCCCCGCGCAGCTCGGCTGCCACCGTCGGCAGCTTCTCCACCTTCTTGCCGAAGACGTGGCGCTGCAGGGCCGCCATCTGCCCCTTGAGGACGTCCAGCTCCCCGCCGATACGGCCCACCTCCGCCTTGAGTTCCTCGGCTTCCTCGCGCCAGGGACAATGGTGGTCGAGGGGAAGGACTCGGGGCACCCACGCGTAACAACGCCTCGGGTAGGGCATTCTCGACGTGACGTGCTCAGCTACCTGTCCGCCCCGGGGGCGTCCAGGCGGGCTGGCGCTTCACCTCGGCCACGTTAATGCCGTCCAGCAGCATCGCCAGCTGCGTGGCGTCCAGCGCCACCGACTGCGCGTCGGCGTCCACCGGCGGCAGCCGGAAGCGGCCCGTCTCCAGGCGCTTGTAGTACAGGACGAAGCCGCCCCGGCTGAAGGTGAGGATTTTCACCCTATCTCCCCGCCGGCTGACGAAGGCGAAGAGGTGGCCGGAGTAGACGTCCTCGCCCCTGGCGGTGCGCACCAGGGCCATGAGGCCGTCAATGGACTTGCGCATGTCCACCGGCCCGGTGGCCAGCAGGATGCGCACCGGCGCGGGCAGCGTCAGCACGCGCTGCGCCCCAGCGCCCCCACCAACCGCGCCAGGTAGTCCACGTCGGTGCCCGGCGAGAACCGCACGCGCACGCCACTGCCGAGCACGACTTCCAGCGAAGCTGCGTCCGACGCGGGCGCCCGACTCACCTGCACCGGTAGCAGGCGCACGGGCGGCTCGGCCCCCTCGCTCCCCTGGCGCCTGCGACGGTAGCCCCAGGACTGCAAGGTGCTCAGGCGCAGCCCCAGGCGTCCGGCGAACTCCCGCTGCGTCTGCCCGCTCGCTTCGAACTCCTCGGCGATGCGCAGCCACTCCGGCTTCTCAACTCTCTTCGACATCCGTCCAGGGATGACCTGCCCCGCTCATCCCCTCAATGCCCCGCAGCACGTCGTCCGTCGTACGGATACTGAAGGCCGCTACCGCGAGAGCAGCGATAAGTCCGTGGGCTATGAGCCTGGGATGGCTTCCCCCCGCTCTCGCGTTTGACATCCAAGAACGGTTCAATTTCACTCAGGGTAGATTCTAGACCCTGGGGGACCATGTCTGAACCTCTCGCTGCTGTATCGCTTCATGCAGGAAACAGCCCGCCCGGCCCAGCTAATCAAGGCTCCGGGGGCGCAGCGCCGTACTCCGTGTCGGCCACGATAGATGTCGATTGGTTTGCTTTTCCCTTTCCGACGCGGGTGGAGAGGCTGCTTTTCCGATGGTCATGGGTGGTCGTTGTCGCCGCAGGAGGAGGGAGCCAGGTTATCTTCAATAGGTTGGATTTGGGGTTCTACCTTGTGATGGTGACCCTGGCAGTTAGTACTGTACTGTTCAGGCTGTGGCTGCATAGCATTCCCTCGCTGATCAAGGACCAGCTTCAGGGTAGATGTATTCAAGTGGGATGCGCTGAGGTCGAGAAGCTCGTTGAAGAGACCATTGACCGACTCAAGAGCCGTAAGCGTTTCATTTATGTTGGTCTCGTCATGGCCTTTTGTGTGGCCTTCATCGGGTACATGGAGGTCGGCAGAGTCGGGTTAAAAAGCACCCTCGGATGGTGTGTATGCTTGCTCCCATGGAGTTGGATTGTTGGAGGTGCAGGGGGCGTAGCCATTGAGATTGCAAGGCTGGTTCGCAGGGTAGGAGAAAAAGACATCATTGAGATCCTGCCTGAGCATCCCGATGGGTGTGGCGGCTTGAAGCCTGTCGGGACGTTCTTCGTTGGCATGGTGGCCCCCCTGGTGCCTATAGCCATATTGCTTGCATTTGTGTCCCTGAACCTCAAGCTTCCTGCTGTGTGGGGTGAGTCGTTGAGGCATTTAGCGGAGAAAGTTGGGTTTTTGATTCAGCAAAACGAAGATCCCGCAGTCGTCCAAGTTCTCCACGACAATAGAGCGTTTGATTTTGGTCAGATGTCTCGGTCTGCATTTGCAGAGCGCATATGTGATGAGCGAACTCCTGCGTCCTATCAATGCAAAATGGAGCCTGAGGAACTCGTGTGTGTCGCGCCACCCACGCCTCCCCACGTTGCAGAACTCGATGCCCTACGGCTTCAATTGAAGTCAGAGATGAGGGCTGCGCGGGTTGCTTATCTGAAGGAGAAGTGTTCACAACTCCCGGTGACTTCTGATGCATCTTCTTATGAGGACTGCGTCTCTGCCATTGTGGCCGCGTCCCACATCTCCCCCGAGGAGTCAGGTGTAAAAGGTGATGTCGCTTGGTCAGAGTTTAAGAGAGTCAATGCGTTGAAGCAACAGTTGCGGGCGGAGATCGGAGTTGCACGGGTCGCGTATTTGAAAAAGGAATGCTCCCAGCTTCCAGTAACTTCTCATGCCTATTCTTACGAGGCCTGCATTTCCGCTATCGCTTCTGTGTCCAAGATAATCCCACAGGCGCCGAGCCGTCCAACCAATGGAGGCTGGAATCTAGGGCTCATTCCGTTTGCGCGCACAGCACTTCTCATTCTTGTTGCCGTGATCGGCGTGTGCTTCATCTGGCCTTTGGGGAGCGTGCACGGTGCGATGGTTAGGACGCGTGACAGAAAGGGACTGGAATTGGCTAGATCCTTGGGGTTGGTTGAGGAGGATTTCGCCGGAAAGTTGAAGAGCAGAGCGCTGCAAGATGCGGCAGAAATGTCGGCGCAGTTGGATGCCGTGCGTAAGCAGATTCTGCGGGTGAAACGCTATCCAGTTTGGCCCTTCGATGCGGCCGCTGTCAGCAAGGTGGCTATTCCTCAACTTCTCGCCTTGGGGAGCACACTGACTGGAGTTATTTCGGACTGGCTGGGGCGCTGAGGGGAGCTCCCGCCTGCACTTTCGCGGGCTCCCCGGGCGTGAGCGCGACACGTTCTGGACCGAGATTCCGGCCCGCATGACTCGCTCCGCGTCGCGCTCAGCGCCCGCTCTACCCGCTACCCCAACAGGCCTCCTGTCCTTCCGATATGACTTCGGCACGAGGTGGCCATATGGCGCACGCGGATGATCGCAGCGGTGGCGGGTATGCGCCGTTGTGGTGCCCAGCGACGAGGCGCCCCCGCCCTCAACGAGTTGAGTGAACACCTCCGCGAGGCCGGCATGTCCGTCGCGTACTGGCCGGACCACCAAGAGCTCATTTCCGAGATGCCGAAGACTCCCTCCTAGAAGATCCGGAAGCGCCTCACGCAGGAGCGCCTGAAGGATCAGCCCGGCGGCCCCGCCCGAGCCTGCTTCCAGCTCTTGTTCAGAAATCTTCCCGAGGCCTCCGGGTGGCGGGCCCGGTCTTGCCGTGCGCGCTCTTCTCCGAGGCGCGGATTATCCTCACGTCCCCTGCCTCCGACTCAGGACTCCAACTCGATATGAACGCGCGCGATGTGCAGTCCCCGGCCGGCGATGCTCCGCGGTCCCCCTCCGAGAGAACTGGACCGAAGCCGGGCACGCGGCCGGGACGCAGGCCTCCTCCCGTGGTGCCGGTGCCTCGGAGCGAGGCGATGCCGTTGTCCTTCGCGCAGCAGCGGCTGTGGTTCATCGAGCAGCTCGCGCCCGGAGGCTTCGCCTACAACGTGCCCTGGTTCGCGCGGCTGACGGGGCCGCTCGACGTGGACGCGCTCGGGCGGAGCCTGCAGGTACTCGTCCAGCGGCACGAGGCGCTGCGGACGACGTTCCCCCGGGTGGATGGCCGGCCGGTGCAGCGGATTGCGCCGGCGCTGGGGCTGACGCTGCCGGTGGAGGGGCTGGAGGGCATACCCAGGGACGCGCGCGCGGCGGAGGCCCGGCGGCTCGCGGAGGAGGAGGCCCGGTGCCCCTTCGACCTGGAGAAGGGCCCGCTGGTGCGAGCGCGGCTGCTGCGCCTGTCGGCGGAGGAGCACGTGCTGCTGCTCACGCTGCACCACATCGTCTGTGATGGCTGGACGATGGGACTGCTGGAGCGGGAGTTGGGCGCGCTCTACACGGCGTTCTCCCGAGGCGAGGAGCCTTCGCTCCCGGCACTGCCGGTGCAGTACGCGGATTACGCGGCGTGGCAGCGGGAGTGGCTGAAGGGGGAGGTGCTGGAGGCGCAGCTCGCCTGGTGGAAGCGGCATCTGGCCGGAGCGCCGCCCGTGTCGGAATTGCCGGCGGACAAGCCGCGGCCCCCCGTGCAGTCCTCCCGGGGAGCCCTCCTGAGCAGGGAGCTGCCCCCGGAGCTGTCCGGAGCGGTGGCGGCGTTGAGCCGCGCGGAGGGCGTCACCCCGTTCATGACGTTCCTGGCGGCCTTCCATGCCTTGCTGTCCCGCTACAGCGGGCAGACGGACCTCGTGGTGGGGACGCCCATCTCCGGGCGCAACCGGCGCGAGCTGGAAGGCGTCGTCGGCTTCTTCGCCAACACCCTGGCGCTGCGGGTGGACGCGCCGGAGGACGGGAGCTTCCGGGAGCTGTTGGGCCGGGTTCGCCAGTCGTGCCTGGGCGCCTACGCCCAGCCGGATGTGCCCTTCGAGCAGCTCGTGGACGCCCTGCAGCCGGCGCGGGACATGAGCCGTACGCCGCTGTTCCAGGTCTCGTTTATCCTCCAGGGCGCTCCGCCCTTCGCCGCGCTGCGGTTGCCCGGAATCGCCGTGGAGGAGCTCGCCTTCTCACCCGGAGTGGCGAGGAACGAGCTGTCGCTCTACGTGCGTGAGCACGCGGATGGGTGGGTGGGTGTCTGGGAATACAACACCGAGGTCTTCGACGAGCCGACGGTGGCGCGGCTGGCGGCGCACTACACGCGGCTGCTGGAGGCCGCCGTGGCCCATCCGGAGCGGCGGGTGGCGGAGCTGCCGCTGCTGTCCGAGTCGGAGCGGCACCGGGTTCTGGTGGAGTGGAACAGCCGCCGCGCGGACTACCCCCGGGACACGTGCGCCCACCACCTCATCGAGGCCCAGGTGGAGCGCACGCCGGACGCGGTGGCCGTGGCCTTCGAGGACAGCCAGCTCACGTACCGCGAGCTCAACCAGCAGGCCAACCAGCTCGCCCACTACTTGAGGAGGTTGGGGGTGGGGCCGGAAGTGCGGGTGGGCGTGTGCCTGGAGCGCTCGCTGGAGCTGGTGGTGGGCATCCTGGGTGTGCTCAAGGCCGGCGGCGCCTATGTGCCCCTGGATCCCACCTATCCGCAGGAGCGCCTCGAGCTCATGGTGCAGGAGGCCGGAACGCCGGTGCTCGTGACCACCGGAGCGCTGGAGGACGAGCTGCCCTCGCAAGGCCGGTTCAGGGTGCGCCTGGATGTGGATGCGGAGGTGCTCGCCCGGCAACCCCTGCACGACCCTCCGGCGAGCGCGGTGAGCGAGAACCTGGCCTACGTCATCTTCACCTCGGGCAGCACGGGGAGGCCCAAGGGGACGCTGCTGACGCACCGCGGGCTGTGCAACACGGCGCTGGCCGCGGTGGACACGCGAGGCGTGCGCCCGGACAGCCGCGTGCTGCAATTCACCGCGTTCAGCTTCGACAGCTCGGTGAGCGACATCTTCTCCACGTTGATGGTGGGGGGATGCCTGGTGCTGGCGCCTCGGGACTCCATCCTCCCTGGCGCGCCGCTGGATGCGCTGCTGAAGAAGCAGCGGGTGACGCTGGTGGCGCTGACGCCCTCGGTGCTGGCGCAGCAGGAGGATGGCGGGTACCCGGCGCTCGAGACGGTCATCTCCGGGGGCGAGGCGTGCACCCCGGAGCTGGTGCGCAGGTGGAAGCCGGGGCGGCGCTTCCTCAATGAGTACGGCCCGACGGAGGTGACGGTCTGCGCCACCGTCGACGAGGACGTGAGGGCGGAGCGGCTGACCATCGGGCGCCCCCTGCCCAACGTGCAGGTGTACGTGCTGGACAGGTGGCTGCGGCCGGTGCCCGAGGGCGTGGCGGGAGAGCTGTACGTGGGCGGCCGGGGTCTTGCTCGCGGGTACCTGGACCGTCCGGAGCTGACGGCGGAGAGGTTCATTCCCCACCCGTTCAGCGAGGAGCCGGGGGCCCGGCTGTACCGGACGGGGGACGTGGTCCGGTGGTTGCCTGGAGGCGCGCTGGAGTACGTGGGCCGCGCCGATGAGCAGGTGAAGGTGCGGGGCTTCCGCATCGAGCTGGGAGAGGTGGAAGCGGCGCTGGCGGGCCACCCGGAGGTGAAGGAATGCGTGGTGGCGGTGAGGGAGGACGGGCCCGGAGGGAAGCGGCTGGTGGCCTATGCCGTGGCCCGGACGCGGGAGCCCTCTGCCACGGAGCTGCGCCAGTACCTGGAGGGGCGGCTGCCCGAGCACCTGGTGCCGTCGGCCTTCATGACGCTGGAGAAGCTGCCGATGACGCCCAGCGGGAAGGTGGACCGCAAGGCGCTGCCGGCGCCCGCGGTGAGGGCGAGAGAGGCCGCGCGAGCGTCGAGGACGGCGATGGAGGAGGTGGTGGCGCGAATCTGGGCGCCACTGCTGGAGCTGGAGCAGGAGCAGGTGGCGGCGCACGACAACTTCTTCGAGCTGGGCGGGCAGTCGCTGATGGTGGCGCAGGTGGCCTCGCGGCTGGGGGAGGAGCTCGGGGTGGAGCTGCCGGTGCGCACGTTCTTCGAGGCGCCGACGGTGGCGGAGCTGGCGGCGCGAATCGAGTCGTTGCTTGGGAGCACCGAGGCGCGGCAGCCGCCGCTGGTGCCCGTGCCGAGGACCGGTGCGCTGCCGCTGTCCTTCTCGCAGCAGCGGCTGTGGTTCCTGGAGCGGTTCTCTCCCGGGGGTGGCTCGTACAACGTGCCCTTCTTCCTCCAGCTGAAGGGGCGGCTGGACGTGGCCGTGCTGGAGCGGAGCCTGGGGGCGGTGGTGCGGCGGCACGAGTCGCTGCGGACGACGTTCGTGGAGGTGGAGGGGCAGCCGGTGCAGCGGATTGCGCCGGAGCAGGTGCTTGCGCTACCGGTGGAGAGCCTGGAGGGACAGCCGGCCGGTGTCTTCGAGCGGCGCGCCCAGGAGGAAGCGCAGCGCCCCTTCGACCTGGAGAAGGGCCCGCTGGTGCGGGCACGGCTGCTGCGCATGGCGGCGGACGAGCACGTCCTGCTGCTCGCCGTCCACCACATCGTCGTGGACGGCTGGTCCATGGGCGTGCTGGTGCGGGAGCTGGGCGCGCTCTACCTGGCGTTCTCCACGGGGGGAGAGCCCACGCTGCCGGCCCTGCCGGTGCAGTACGCGGACTACGCGGCGTGGCAGCGGGAGTGGTTGAAGGGCGACGTGCTGGAGGCGCAGCTTGCGTGGTGGAAGCAGCGGCTCGCCGGGGCACCACCGGTGCTGGAGCTGCCCACCGACAGGCCGAGGCCTCCGGTGCAGACGTTCCGTGGAGCCCTGCTGCCCGCGCGGCTGCCTCCGGCGCTCTCGAGCGCTGTCCGTGAGCTGAGCGTCGCGGAGGGCGTCACCCCGTTCATGACGCTGCTGGCCGCGTACCAGGCGTTGCTGGCGCGCTACAGCGGGCAGGCGGACCTCGTGGTGGGCTCGCCCATCGCCGGGCGCCACCGGCGTGAGGTGGAGGGGCTCATCGGCTTCTTCGTCAACATGTTGGCGCTGCGGGTGCGGGCGCCGGCGGAGGCGAGCTTCCGGGAGCTGCTGGGGCAGGTGCGCGAGATGTGCCTGGGCGCCTACGCCCATCAGGACGTGCCCTTCGAGAAGCTGGTGGAGGGGCTGCAGCCGGAGCGGGACCTGAGCAGGCCTCCGCTGTTCCAGGTGGTCTTCTCCCACCAGGAGTCGCCGCCCACGCAGGTGCTGCCTGGCCTGTCCCTGGAGTTTTTGGGTATCGACCCGGGGATGGCGAAGTTCGACCTGAGCCTGTTCGTGCGTGAGAGCACGGATGGGTGGGAGAGCTTCTGGGAATACAACACCGACCTGTTCGACAGGGCGACGGTGGAGCGGCTGGCGGGGCACTACGCGCGGCTGCTGGAGAGCGCCCTGGCGCACCCGGAGCGGAAGCTGGCGGACCTGCCGCTGCTGGCGGAGGAGGAGCGGCACCGGCTGCTGGTGGAGTGGAACCAGACGCGGACGGAGTACCCGCGCGAGGCCAGTGTCCACGGACTGTTCGAGGAGCAGGCGGCACGCCAGCCCGAGGCGGTGGCGGTGGAGTACGAGGGGCGACAGCTCACGTACGCGGAGCTCAACCGCCGGGCGAATCAGCTGGCCAGACACCTGCGGCGGCTGGGCGTGGGCCCGGGGACGCTGGTGGGCCTGTGTGCCGGCCGCTCGCTGGAGCTGGTGGTGGCGACGCTCGGCATCCTGAAGGCGGGTGGTGCCTATGTGCCGTTGGACCCGACGTACCCCGCTGCGCGGCTGGCGTTCATGCTGGAGGACACGGCGGTGCCGGTGGTGGTGGCGCAGGAGGAGGTGGCGTCGGAGCTGCCGGCGGGAAGCACCTTCGTGGTGGAGCTGGGGTGGGAGGCGTTCGCGCACGAGAGCGGGGAGAACCTGGAGGAGGCGGTGGGGCCGGAGGCGCTGGCGTATGTCATGTACACGTCGGGCTCGACGGGTCGGCCCAAGGGCGTGTGCATCCCGCACCGCGGCATCGTCCGGCTGGTGCGCGACACCAACTTCGCCCGGTTCACGGCGGAGGAGCGCATCGCGCAGCTCTCCAACACCTCGTTCGATGCGGCCACCCTGGAGCTGTGGGGGGCGCTGCTGAACGGAGGGCGTGTGGTCGGGGTGCCCCGGGAGGTGGCGCTGTCACCGAAGGCCCTGGCCACGTTCCTGCGCGAGCAGCAGGTGAGCGCGATGTTCCTGACGACCGCGCTCTTCAACCAGGTGGTGGCCGAGGGCCCGGACGCCTTCCTCACGGTGCCGCAGTTGTTCTTCGGAGGCGAGGTGGCGGACCCCCGGTGGGTACGGGCGGTACTGGAGACGGGGAGGGCGGGTGCGCTGGTGCACGCGTACGGCCCGACGGAGGTGACCACCTTCACCTGCTGCTACGTCATGAAGGAGCCCGGGCAGGTGGGGCACTCGGTGTCCATCGGGCGGCCCATCTCCAACACGACGGTGTACGTGCTGGACGCGCGGATGCAGCCGGTACCGGTGGGCGTGGTGGGCGAGTTGTACGCGGGAGGAGACGGGCTGGCGGTGGGGTACCTGAACCGGCCGGAGCTGACGGCGGAGCGGTTCGTCCCGCATCCCTTCAGCGAGGAGCCGGGGGCCCGGCTCTACAAGACGGGAGACCGGGTGCGGTACCTGCCGGACGGGAAGCTTGAGTACGTGGGCCGGCGGGACGCGCAGGTGAAGGTGCGGGGCTTCCGCATCGAGCTGGGCGAGGTGGAGGCCGCGCTCGCGAAGCACCCGGAAGTGGGCGAGGTGGTGGTGGCCGCGCGGGACGATGGCCTCAACGGCAAGTCCCTGGTGGCCTATGTGGTGCCCGCTTCCCCCACGTCCTCCCTGCCCGAGGAGCTGCGTGCCTGGCTGAAGCAGAGGCTGCCCGACTACATGGTGCCGTCCGCATTCGTGCGGCTGGAGCGGCTGCCGCTGACGCCCAACGGGAAGCTGGATCGCCAGGCGCTGCCAGCGCCGGAGGCGGAGGGGACGGAGCGCGAGGAGTACGTGGCGCCCCGGACACGGATGGAGCAGCTCGTGGCGGACGTCTGGGCGCCCTTGCTGAAGAAGCAGCGTGTGGGGGCCCTGGACGACTTCTTCGCGCTGGGCGGGCACTCGCTGCTGGCGGCACAGGTGGCCACGCGGCTGCGTGAGGCGCTCCAGCGGGACTTCCCCATCCTGATGCTCTTCGAGTCCCCGGTGGTGGAGGCGCTGGCGGCGCGGCTCGAAGCGCTGCCGGGAGCGACGCAGGAAGTCCAGGGCGCTCCGCTGGTGCCCGTTTCGCGCGGGGGCGAGCTGCCGCTGTCCTTCGCGCAGCAGCGGCTGTGGTTCATCGAGCAGCTCGAGCCCGAGAGCTCCACGTACAACGTTCCCTATGCCGTGAGGCTGCGGGGCCGGCTCGACGTGGCCGTGCTGAAGCGGAGCGTGGCGGCGCTCATCCGGCGGCACGAGGTGCTGCGGACGACGTTCCACCTGGTGGATGGACGGCCCGTGCAGCGGATTCACCCAGCGCTGGCGCTGACGCTGGCCGTGGAGGACATGGAGGGGCAGGAGGCCAGCGCGCTCACGCGGTGGGTGGAGCAGGAGTCACGCCGCCCGTTCGACCTGGGGACGGGCCCGTTGGTGCGGGGGACGCTGCTGCGCGTGGCCGCGGAGGAGCACGTGCTGGTGCTCGTGATGCACCACATCGTCTGCGACCTCTGGTCCCTGGGCGTGCTGCTTCGCGAGCTGGAGACGCTGTATCTGGCGTTCTTCTCGGGGACGGAGCACACGTTGCCGGCCCTGCCGGTGCAGTACGCGGACTACGCGGCGTGGCAGCGGGAGTGGCTGAAGGGCGAGGTGCTGGAGGCGCAGCTCGCGTGGTGGAAGCAGCGGCTCGCCGGAGCGCCTCCGGTGCTGGAGCTGCCCACCGACAGGCCGAGGCCTCCCGTGCAGACGTTCCGCGGGGCGTATCTGGCCGTGCCGCTTCCGGCGGGGCTGGCCGGTGCGATGAAGGAGCTGGGCAACGCGGCGGGCGTCACGCCGTTCATGGCGTACCTGACGGGCTTCCAGGCCCTGCTGGCGCGCTACAGCGGGCAGACGGACCTCGTGGTGGGGACGCCCATCTCCGGGCGCCACCGGCGCGAGGTGGAGGGGCTCATCGGCTTCTTCCTCAACACGCTGGCGCTGCGGGTGGAGGCCTCGGGAGACGTGAGCTTCCGGGAGCTGCTGGGCCGGGTCCGTGAGTCGTGTCTGGGCGCCTACGCCCACCAGGACGTGCCCTTCGAGCAGCTGGTGGAAGCGCTCCAGCAGGCGCGTGACCTGAGCCGGTCGCCGCTCTTCCAGGTGATGTTCGTCTACCAGACCGAGCTGATGGCGATGGCGCTCCCCGGGGTGTCCTCGGAGGAGTTCGCCTTCCAGCCGGGGATGGCGAAGTTCGACCTCACCCTGTTCGTGCGTGAGACGGCGGACGGGCTGGTGAGCCTCTGGGAGTACAACACCGCGCTGTATGACAGGGCGACGGTGGCGCGGATGGCGGCGCATTACGCGCGGCTGCTGGAGGGCGCCGTGTCGCGGCCCGAACAGCGGCTGTCCTCGCTGCCATTGATGGACGAGGCGGAGCGGCGGCGGGTGGTGATGGAGTTCAACGACACGGCGGCGTCGTATGCGCCGGCCAGCGGCGTGCACGAGCTGTTCGAGGCATGGGCGGACAGGACGCCGGAGGCGGTGGCGGTCAGCCTCGGAGCGGAGACGCTGACGTACGGAGCGCTGAACCGGAAGGCGAACCGGCTGGCGCACCACCTGAGAGGGTTGGGGGTGGGGCCGGACGTGCCGGTGGTCCTGTGCGTCGAGCGCTCGTTGGAGCTGGCGGTGGGAGTGCTGGGGATTCTCAAGGCCGGAGGCGCCTACGTGCCGCTGGACCCGGCCTACCCGGCGGAGCGGCTGGCGCTGATGCTCGGGGCCTCCCGGGCACCGGTGCTGCTCACGCAGCGGCACCTGGCGGACACGCTGCCGGCCCGTGAGGCGAAGCGGCTGTTGCTGGACGCGGAGGAGGGCACCTGGGCGGGGTGTGCCGACAGCAACCCGGAGCCGGTGTCCGGGCCGGAGGCGCTGGCGTACGTCATCTACACCTCGGGTTCGACGGGAGTGCCCAAGGGCGTGGCGATGCACCACCGGCCGCTGCTCAACCTGATTCGCTGGCAGGTGGAGCGCTCGGGGGAGAAGCCGAAGACGCTGCAGTTCTCGGCGCTGAGCTTCGACGCGAGCTTCCAGGAGCTGTTCTCCACATGGGGGGCCGGGGCAGAGCTGGTGCTCATCCCCGAGGAGCTGCGGCTGGAGGCGAAGGCGCTGCTGGAGAAGATGGACAGCAGCGGGGTGCAGCGGCTGTACCTGCCGTTCGTGGCGCTGCAGAACCTGGCGGAGGAGATGGACAGGTCGCAGTTGGCTCCGAGGGCGCTGAAGGAGGTCATCACGGCGGGAGAGCAGCTGCGGGTGACGCCCGCGCTGCGCCGGATGATGAAGCGGCTGGGAGGCGTGCTGGAGAACCAGTACGGGCCGACGGAGACGCACGTGGCGACGGCGTACCGGCTGGAAGGAGCGCCGGACACCTGGGCGGAGGTGCCGAGCATCGGCAGGCCGATTGCCAACACGAGCGTGCACCTGCTGGACGGCCACGGGGAGCCCGTGCCGGTGGGCGTGGTGGGGGAGCTGTTCATCGGAGGCGCAGCGGTGGCCAGGGGCTATCTGCACCGGCCGGAGCTGACGCTGGAGCGCTTCCTGCCGGACGCGCACCGGGCGCAGCCGGAAGGGAGGCTGTACAGGACGGGGGACTACGCGAGGTACCTGCCGGACGGGAACATCGAGTTCCTGGGGCGCAGGGACGCGCAGGTGAAGCTGCGCGGCTTCCGCATCGAGCTGGCGGAGGTGGAGGCGGTGCTCGGCCGGCACCCGGGGGTGAAGGATGTGGTGGTTGGGGTCCGGGAGGAGGGCACTGGAGGAAAGCGGCTGGTGGCCTGGGTCGTGGGCGCGGACGGCGAGGCGCCGAGGACGGACGCGCTGAAGGCGTTCCTCAAGGAGCGGCTGCCCGAGTACATGGTGCCGTCGGCCTTCATGTGCCTGGAGTCCTTCCCGCTGACGCCCAGCGGAAAGGTGGACCGCAGGGCCCTGCCCACGCCGGAGGTGGAAGACGCCGGACAGGAAGCTGTCGTGGCACCCCGGACGCCGCTGGAGCAGGTGCTGGCGGACCTCTGGGCGCCGCTGCTGGGCCTGCGACGCGTGGGCGTGCACGACAACTTCTTCGAGCTGGGCGGGCACTCGCTGCTGGCGATGCAGGTGACCTCGCGCCTGCGCGAGGTGCTGAAAATGGAGTTGCCGGTGCGGGTGCTCTTCGAGGCCCCCACGGTGGCGGAGCTCGCGCGGCGGCTCGAGCCGATGCACGGGCGCGAGCAGGAGTTCCGGCCGCCTCCGCTGGTCCCCGTGCCGCGAGACAGCGCGCTGCCGCTGTCCTTCGCGCAGCAGCGCCTGTGGTTCCTGGACCGCTTCAATCCGCTGAGCGCGCTCTACAACCTCGCCATGGTGCTGCGTCTGGAGGGCGTGCTCGACGTGGCCGCGCTGGAGCGGAGCTTCCAGTCGCTGGTGCATCGGCACGAGGCCCTGAGGACGACGTTCCAACAGCGCGAGCAGGGCGCGGTCCAGGTCATCTCCGCTCCAGTGGCGCTGCCCCTGCCGGTGGTGGACCTGCGCGAGCTCCCTGAAGGGGCGCGAGAGGAAGAGGCGCGGCGGCTGGCCCGTGAGGAGGCGCTGAAGCCCTTCGACCTGGAGGTGGGTCCGCTCCTGCGGGTGACGCTGTTGCGGACGGGCGAGGCGGAGCACGTGCTGGTCCTGGCGATGCACCACATCGTGTCGGACGGATGGTCGATGGGGGTGCTCGCCCAGGAGGTGAAGGCCCTGTACGAGGCCTTCCTGGCGGGGAAGGAGGCCTCGCTGGCCGCGTTGCCCATCCAGTACGCGGACTACGCGAAGTGGCAGCAGGAGTGGCTGCGGGGCGAGGTGCTGGAGTCGAAGCTCGCCTGGTGGTGCAAGCAGCTGCAGGGGGCGTCACCCGCCCTGGATCTGCCGACGGATAGGCCGAGGCCGGCGGTGCAGAGCTACCGGGGTGCGATTCACTACGTGCACCTGCCCCTGCCGCTGGCGGAGGGACTGAGGCAGCTCGGCCAGAAGGAGGGCGTGACGCTCTTCATGACGTTGCTGGCGGGCTTCCAGGCGTTGCTGCACCGCTACTCGGGGCAGGACGACATCAGCGTGGGCTCGCCGATGGCGGGCCGCGGCCATGCCGAGCTGGAAGGGTTGATTGGCTTCTTCGTCAACGTGCTGGTGCTGCGGGCGAAGGTGAGGGGAGAGGCGCCCTTCCGGGAGCTGCTGCATCAGGTGCGAGAGGTGGCGCTGGGAGCCTATGCCCACGAGGAGGTGCCATTCGAGAAGCTGGTGGAGGCCTTGAATCCTCCGCGCGACACCGGCCGCGCGCCGTTGTTCCAGGTGTCGTTCTCCCTGCAGAACGCCCCGTCCCCGGACCTGGAGTTGCCGGGAATCGAGTCCCGGCCGCTCGCGCTGGCGGGGCAGGTGTCGAAGTACGATTTGACGTTGTCGTTCAGGGAGACCGGGGCGGGGCTGGCGGGCCTTGTCGAGTACAGCACCGACCTGTTCGAGGCCTCCACCATCGCCCGGATGCTCGGGCATCTGCGGACGCTTCTGGAAGGCGTGGTGGCGGACCCCGGGTGCCGCATCGGTGAGCTGCCGCTGCTGGACGCTCAGGAGCGGCACCGGCTGCTGGTGGAGTGGAACCAGACGCGGACGGAGTACCCGCGCGAGGCCAGTGTCCACGGGCTGTTCGAGGAGCAGGTGGCACGCCAGCCCGAGGCGGTGGCGGTGGAGTACGAGGGGCGACAGCTCACGTACGCGGAGCTCAACCGCCGGGCCAATCAGCTGGCCAGACACCTGCGGCGGCTGGGGGTGGGCCCGGGGACGCTGGTGGGCCTGTGCGCGGGGCGCTCGCTGGAGCTGGTGGTGGCGACGCTCGGCATCCTGAAGGCGGGCGGCGCCTACGTGCCGTTGGACCCGACGTACCCCGCTGCGCGGCTGGCGTTCATGCTGGAGGACACGGCGGTGCCGGTGGTGGTGGCGCAGGAGGAGGTGGCGTCGGAGCTGCCGGCGGGAAGCGCCTTCGTGGTGGAGCTGGGGTGGGAGGCGTTCGCGCACGAGAGCGGGGAGAACCTGGAGGAGGCGGTGGGGCCGGAGGCGCTGGCGTACGTCATGTACACGTCGGGCTCGACGGGCCGGCCCAAGGGCGTGTGCATCCCGCACCGCGGCGTCGTCCGGTTGGTGCGCGGCACCGGCAGCCTCCAGGTGACGCCGGAGGACCGCGTCACCCAGATGGCCAACACCTCGTTCGACTCGTCGAACCTCGAGCTGTGGGGCGCGTTGCTCAACGGCGCGAGGTTGGTGGGGGTGCCCCGGGAGGTGGCGCTGTCACCGAAGGCCCTGGCCGCGTTCTTGCGCGAGCAGCAGGTGAGCGTGGCCGTCCTCACGACGCCACTCCTCAACCAGGTGGCAGCCGAGTGCCCGGACGCCTTCCAGACGGTGCGGCACGTGATGTTCGGAGGCGAGGCGGCGGACCCCCTGCGGCTGCGCCAGGTGCTGACGCAGGGCGGAAGCACGAAGCTGCTGAACCTGTACGGGCCCACCGAGAACACCACGAACACGACGTGGCACGAGGTGAAGGCGGTGCCGGAGGGGGCGGTGTCGGTGCCCATCGGCAGGCCGGTGTCGAACACGGACGTGTACGTGCTGGACGAGCGGATGCAGCCGGTGCCGGTGGGCGTCCCGGGAGAGCTGTACACGGGCGGAGACGGGCTGGCGCTCGGGTATCTGAACCGGCCGGAGCTGACGGCGGAGCGGCTCGTCGCCCATCCATTCAGCGTGGAGCCGGGAGCGAAGCTGTACCGGACGGGAGACCTGGTGAAGTACCTGCCGGACGGGACACTCGAGTTCCTGGGGCGGCGGGACGGGCAGGTGAAGGTGCGGGGCTTCCGCATCGAGCTGGGAGAGCTCGAAGCGGCCCTGGCGAGGCATCCGGGGGTGGAAGCGGGCGTCGTCATGGCAAGGGATGACGGGCCCGGTGGCAGGTGGCTGGTGGCCTATGTGGTCCCGACCTCCCCCGGCCTGACGCTCGAGGAGCTTCGCACCTGGCTGAAGCAGGCGCTGCCCGAGCACATGGTGCCTTCCGCCTTCGTGTTCCTGGACGCACTGCCGCTCACGCCCAACGGCAAGGTGGACCGCCAGGCACTGCCCGCGCCGGACTCGCAGAGGGTGGGTTCCGGTGGCTCCGAAGCCGCGCCCGAGAGCGAGCTCGAGCAGGCACTCGCGGCCATGTGGGCCGAGGCGCTCCGGCTGGAGCGGTTGGGCGTGGATGACAACTTCTTCGACCTAGGTGGCAACTCGCTGCTGCTGCAGTCGGTCCACATGAAGCTGGAGGCCCTGGTAGGCCGCCCGGTGCCCATGGTGGAGCTGTTCCAGTTCTCCACGGTGCGCACGCTCGCCGCGCACCTCGCGGCGACGGCCGGGCCAGCGGGTGCCGAAGAGTCCTCGGCCACGGGCGGCCACCAGCGCGGACGCTCCGGCTCCAAGCTCGGGGACGTCCGCGAGCCAATCGCGCCGGAGCGTACGAGCTGCCTCATGCGACTCCAGGAGGGCTCGCCCGGGCCGGCGCTCTTCTTCCCGCATGCGATGGGAGGACGGACGCTCTTCTACCGGGAGCTGGCACGACGCATCGATTCCGCCCGGCCCGCCTACGGGTTCGACTCGCCCGGGCTGGAGGCGGGAGGGCCGGTGTTCACCTCCATCGAGGAGATGGCGGCGCACTACGTCGAGCTCCTGCGAGCCGTGCAGCCCACGGGGCCGTACCTGCTCGTCGGTGCGTCCTTTGGAGGGGTGCTCGCGTACGAGATGGGCCGCCGCCTGTCCGCCGAGGGGCATGCGGTGCCGCTGTGCGCGCTGCTCGACTCGCCCGGCCCGGCGCACTTCCCTCCGCCGCCCGAGGACGACGCCACGCTCCTGGCGGGCATGGTGGCCTCCTGGGTGCACATCCCGGCCGAAGCGCTGCGTGGGCTGTCCGCCGAGGCCCAGCTCCAGGCGGTACTCGACGAGGCGGCGCGGAGGGGCATCGAGCCCGCCTTCCCGGACGTCGAGCGGGGCCTCCGGTTCCTCCGGGTGTGGAGGAGCCATGCGGAGGCCCTGCACCGGTACACGGCCCCGCGTTGGGAGGGGGGCGCGCTGCAATTCTTCCGGGCCGCCGAGCTCCAGCCGGGGAGGCCGGAGCTTCTGGAGCTGGGTTGGAAGGACCGGAGCTCGGCGGTGCGGGTCGAGGTCGTCCCGGGAGACCACGACAGCATGATGCTCCCGCCGCATGTGGACAGCCTGGCGGCGCGGATCCGGGCGTGCCTGGAGCGGGCCCATACCGATGGCCGCTGACGTCACGGCATGGCGGCGGGCCCGCGACCGCACGCGCGGCTACTGCACGCGCGTGGGCTCCACGCTGATGCTGTACCAGCCCGTCGAATACTCCCGGCTCGTCCCGGTCACCACCGGCATCCCGAAGATGCTCGACGTCGTCACGTTGGTCAGCACGTTGTCCGCGAAGTTCACGATGACCGAGCCGAGGATGTCATTGCCCAGCGTGTAGGTCCGCCCGGTGGTCTCGGTGCGCGTCTCCTCCAGGCTCGCGCCGAACTTGAGGCCAATCTTCTGCAGGAAGCCCACGGTCGGGTCGATGCCGAAGTTGGTGGCGAACTTCACGGTCCGCGACTCGCTCTGGGTGATGGTCTCGGTGATGTCCACCTCCTCGACTTCAATCTTGATGGTGGACGCATAGTCGTTGAGGTCCCATGCGAACAGCGGCAGCGTCAGGGACTTGGTGTTCAGGCCCGTGAGCTTGTGCGTGTAGAACTTGAAGGCGCTGATCCTGACTTCCTCATGGGTCACGGCGAAGAGCTCATCCGGAAGCGCGCTGAAGTAGGTGATGAGCTCCTGCCCAAGCCCATTCTTGGCATTGATCAGGACCCTCACCTTGAATTCAAAGGCCCCGCCCGACCACCCGGAGCTGGGATTGGTGTTGAGGCCATCCAGCTCCGCTTCACCGGTCTGGTCGGCCACCTTGGCGAAGGCGGTCGCCGGGTCCCCGATCATCCGGAAGCTCCGGACGTGCTCCTGGTAGGAGTAGGAGAACGCGCCCCGGGGCTGGTTCGGAGTGATGTTGTAATAGACGTAGTCCCGGTGCCAGCCGTCGGTGCCGAGGTAGATGTTGTAGGCATCCACCAGCTTGAGGTCCGGGGACTTGATGGTCCTGAACGCTTCCTTGTCGCTCGTCAGCGAGCCATCGAAGCTGTCCGACAGGAAGGCGAAGCCCAGGTTGCCGCTGGCCTTCAGGACCCGCCCCTTGGCCATGGCGCCGGGGTGGTTGTTCGCGACCGGGACGACTCTTTCATTCTCCTTGATGACCACCACCGGGAAGGCGGGCGTGAGGTGCGCCTTGATGATGTGCTCCTCGCCGCTGGCGTCGACGAGGGTGACGTCATTGGTCTTGTAGGAGGTGATGCCGACGGCGGGAATCTGCGTGTCGGCGTTCCAGGACCTGGCCGAGAAGGAGCCCTTGGGCAGCTCGGGGACGAAGATTGTCAGCAGCGGGAGCTCCCGCTCGACGTTCGAGAGCTGCTCCTCGCTCTCGAAGTGTCCCAGCAGCAGCTCCCGGACCGTCTGTCCATCCTCCAGCGGGCGATCCTTGATGAGGTGATAGAGGACGTCATAGTCGTTGTCGAACTTCGCCAGCGCCTCGTCCTTGATGAGCTTCCGCAGCGACGGGCTGTCGGCGAGCGCGGTGGCAAAGGCCTTGCCGAAGACGGTCTTCAGCTCATCACGTCGCTCCTTGCTGACGGATGGCGCGATGGACTGCGTGGGCTCGGTCTCCACGGGACTGGGAGAGCAGGCGGCCATCGACAGTCCGACAAGCAGCAAGCACTTCTTCATGGTGTGGATCTCCAGTGGTGGTGTGACGTGAACGAACGGCGTGTCTTGTGTTTTGAAACAAGACACGCCACGACGGTGCTTGCACCGACAGTGATGACGGCAATGACAGAGGGGCTATACGCCCCCTGCAAGGACCCCACGGCCGCCCCATCGAGCCAGCTCATCTTGGAAAAGGAGGCTCGCGGAAAATGTCGCGTGAAGAGATGCGCGACCGAAGTCGCGGCCATCCCCGTCGACGAAGGCCACTGACAGGCCGGCTCCGCTGAACCCCGACGCGGAGCCGCGCCTGAAGGGCAGGGGAGGAATGGGGCACCTCGCGGCGGGTTGCCGTTGGCCTCAGCGGGGACGGGCGTTTCCACTGGCGGGGCGGCTTCTTCCCGGATTCCAAAAAACAGTCGAAAATCAATTCGTGGGATTCCTGCGGGTACGCGCCCTCAGGGGAGGATGTTGGCACGCGCCGAGAAGGGGACTTTTCCGATGCGGTACAGGCTTGTCGCGGGAGGAGCCCTGCTCCTGCTGCTGGCGCTCCTCCTGGCCATCGCGACGGGCGGCACGGAGGGGCGAAGGGACTCCGCGAAGGCGCGGGCCGCCGGTACGGGCCCGGACTCCTCCGCGTCGGCCCCAGAGGCCCATGAGCGCGCCGCGCTGCGCGGCCACGTCCAGGATGGCCGGGGCCTTCCCGTGGCGGCCCGGGTGCTCGCCTTCGAGGCCGGGCCCGCCCTGACGCGAGAGGGCCTGGAGCAGCACGTGGCCGCGGAAACAGGGGAGGCGCCGCCGCGGGCCACCTGCACCACGGGCCCGGACGGAGACTTCCTGCTACGGGTCCCCGAGGGCCGCTACCACTTGGTGGCCGAGGTGGAAGGACGGCCCGCCGCGCTTGCCCTGGACGTGCACCCCGGCCCTGCCGAGGTGCGCCTGGTGGTGACGGACGGTGAGCGCCTGACGGGCCAAGTGGTGGACGTGGCGGGTGGCGTGGCCCGGGCCCGCGTCACCGTGGTGAGCCTGGCGCCCGTGCTGCGCCTGCGAGAGGTGGAGAGCGACGCGACGGGCGCCTTCGAAGTGGAGGGGCTGCTCCCCCAGGCACGCCATGGCGTGTGGGCCCGCGCGGCGGGCCATGGCCAGCGGGTGGTGCTCGCTTCCGCGTCCCGGCCCGTCACCGTGATGCTGCCCTGCGCGCTGCGCGTGGAGGGCCGGGTGCTCGAGCGCGGCGTCCCCGCGCCAGGGGCCCGGGTGAGGCCGCGCGGGGGAGGGCCGGAGGTCCGGGCCGACGGCGCGGGCCGCTTCGTGCTGGAGGGGCTCGACTGCAGCGGGCGCACGGAGCTGCTCGCCGAGAGCGCCACGGGCGTGGGCGAGCGGGCCATCGAGCCCCTGAGCGAGGACACCTCGGGGCTCGACATCTCCCTGGTGACGGCGGGCGGGCTCCGCGTCCGGGTGGTGGAGGCGCGCTCGGGCCGGTTGCTCGAGGGCGCGAGCGTCCAGTCTCCCGCCGCACCGGAGGTCGTCTGGCGCGAGGAGGACGTGGGACACTTCCGGGCCGCTCCGCTGATGCCGGGCCCCCATGTCCTCATCGTCCGGGCGCCGGGCCATGGGGCCGTGCAGCGGGTCATCGAGGTGGGCGCGGGCCCCGGGACGGAAGTCGAGGTCGAGCTGCCGCTGGAGAGCGTGCTGGCGGGCCGCGTGCTGGGCCCCGAGGGGCTGGGGATGGAGGGCGCACGGCTCCACCTCATGGGACCAGGGCGGAGCGGGGCGGAGGAGGTGCTCACGGGTGCGGATGGACGCTTCGAGGTGCGTGGGCTCGCGGAGGACACGTATGAGCTGCGCGTCGAGCGCTCGGGGTTCCTCTCCGTGACGCGAGAGCTGCGGCTGCCACGGACCGAGCCGCTGGAGCTCTCCCTGGCGCCCGCGGCGTCGGTGCACGTGAAGGTGCTCGGTGAGCGCGGGGAGCCCGTGGAGGAGGCCGCCGTGTCCCTTTCCCTGGTGGGCGAGGGGCGCGGGGAGACGGTGCGGGAGGAAGGCACGGACGCCCGGGGGAGCGTCCACTTCGGAGGGCTCGTCCCGGGCAGCTACCTCGCGAAGGCGCGCGCTCCGGGCTACCTCGCGTCCGCGCCCGTCCCGGTGGAGGCGTGGGACGAGGAGTCCGCGCCTGTCTCGCTGGTGCTGCGAGAGGGCCTCACCCTGTCCGGCCGCGTCCGGGACGCGCGGGGCGCGCCGGTGGGCGAGGCGGAAGTGGTCTTCATGGGGGACGGAGCGAGCGTGAGCAGCACCCGCACGGATGCCCGGGGACGCTTCGCCCTGTCGGGCCTCGTGCCGGGACGCGCCCGGCTCCGGGTGGAGAAGTTCGGCCACCCGATGCGCGAGGTGGAGGTGGAGGTGCCCGCGTCGAACCTGGAGCTGCTACTGGACGGCCCCGGTTTCGAGTGAGTCCCAAGAAGAAGCTCCTCCCGGGGAAGCCCTGGGAGGAGCTGGAGGGGCGGCGGCGATGGCCCGAGCCGTCCTCAGTTCTGCAGCTGCGAGCGCTTCAGGGTCTTCGTGGTCACGGTGACGCCCGTTCCTGAGATGGACGAGCGCTGCTGGGGATTCTGGATGACCTTGAGCGTGACGGTGGGGTCCGCCAGCGTCAGGTTGAACTCCATGATGCCGAAGCTGTACTCGGCGGGCGTGCTGGGCGAGCCGATTCCGGAGGAGATCAGCTCATACAGGGGGTAGCCCCCCGCGGGAGTCCTGTCGGTGAGCAGGCTCCGGTGGATGTCACCCGTCACGAAGAGCACGCCGCCAATCTTGTTGTCGGCGATGTAGTCGAAGAGCGCCTGCTTCTGGGTTCCCCAGCACTCGTTGCCCAGGGTGGAGCCATTCACAATCACCTTGAAGGTCGCGGTGGAGGCCTTCAGCTCGGTCTTCAGCCAGCTGAACTGCGTGGTGCCGTACATCTTCGGTGAATATCCCGCGGGCATGGACCTGGGGCAGTCGCGGCCCCAGCGGTCATCCATCATGAAGAACGCCACGCCGCCCCAGCCGAACTTGTGGTTGATGCCATCGCCGGCGAACGGGGGGTGGGGGTAGAGGTCCGCGTACGCCGCGCGGGCGACGTCCTTCTGGGCGAAGGTGCCATCCTCGTCGTTCGGACCATAGTCGTGGTCATCCCAGATGGCGAAGGTCGGGAACGCGCGGAAGACGTTCGTGAACTGCGGCACGTTGCGCTGCTGGAAGTACTTGAACCAGAAGTGGTCCTTCGAGGGGGGACTCTCCGTCGTGTACATGTTGTCCCCCACGAGCAGCTGGATGTTGGGCTCTCCCGTGTTGAGCTGCTCGTGCATGATGTCCCACGAGGGCTGGCTCGGCGCATTCGCGCCGTTCATGCAGGACGCGACGCCGACCTTGAAGCGGGCCGGCCCGGTAGGCTCGGTCCTGAAATAGAAGCCACCGCGCTCGCCCGTGAAGCCCGAGGCGAAGATTCCATAGTGATACCGGGTGTTGGGCTTCAGTCCGTCGAGGGCGCCCTTCCACGAGCGGAAGCCACTGCCGGTTCCCGAATCCGTCATCTGCACCGTGGCCACCCAGCAGGTCTCGCAGGCGGTCGCCTCCCGGGCGCGCAGGGTCAGCGTCTCACCCGCGGCGTCCCCGAAGGACGCCGCGGTGCCCACCCAGATACTGGCGCCTGTCGTCCAGGCACGGCCCACGAAGGGGACACGCACGAGGGGGTCGGCGTAGGCATGCGCGACACCGGGAACCACGAGGCCGATGGCCACGAACAGACCCAGCAGCACGCCAGGTACGGAACTCCTTGTCATTGTCTTTTCCTCTGGCACCGCCCAGCGTGCCGTCTCGAGGGAGGTCTTCTCCCGCTCAAGTGAGGGGCCGCCCCTGCCCGCCATCTCAAAAATTCTGCCTGCCCGCTGTCGCCTTGCAGCGGAACTTCCATGCCAGGGGGCGCGTGAGGCCGTCCGGCTCACGCGACTTCCTCCCAGCGCGGCTTGGGGGGGCGGCGCTACCGCGGCGTGTTGATGGTCGTCAGCCGCTGCGGCTCCGGCGTCCCCCAGTTGTCCGGGGTGTTGCCCGACATGGCAATCCCGTCGAGCACCACGTTGCTGTCGAAGAAGTAGAGCGCTCCACCTTCCCTCGCGGTGTTGTTGCGGAACTCGCCGCCGCGGAACGTCCACTCGTTGCTGGACGACAGGTGCGCGGTGTTGACCGCCCCGCCCACGCCCCCGAACTGGGTCCGAGGACCGGTGCACTCGTTGTCGTGGAAGTTGTTCCCGGTGGCGACGCCCGAGCTGGTCGGCGCAATCAGCATCAGCGCCCCGGCGTACACGGGCGCCTTGTTGAAGCGGAACTCGTTGTAGTTCACGTTCACGTTCGAGCGGGAGCCAATCCAGAGCGCGCCACCGGCGACCTCGGAGTACGCGCCATCCGGCCCCGCGCCGTTCTCACCGCCGTCCTTGTTGCCGTACTCGAAGATGCAGCGCTCCAGGTTGTCCTCACCGTCGTCCGACGTGGACGCCAGCCGCAGGCCGGCCCAGCCCCGGGTGGGCTCGTTGGCGGTGAAGACGATGGGGGCCGCGGCGGTGCCTTTCGCGCTGATGCGTCCGTACACGGCGAGCTTGAAGTGCCCCATGAAGATCAGTCGGACGCCGGGCTCGATGGTGAGCAGGTTCCCCTCCGGCACCGTCAGGTCCCCGGTCACCCGGTACGGCGAGCCCGCGAGCGGCAGCGTGCGCGTCGTGAGGTTGCCGGAGAGGTCCGTCCCACCGGACGTGCTCACCGCGACGGTGGTGTTCGCGGTCGCGCTGCCACGCTTGTTGGTCGCCGTGAGCGTGTACGTCGTCGTCGCCGCGGGGCGGACGTCCACCGACGTCCCGCGGACCTCCCCCACGTCGTTGTTGATGGAGACGGTGTCCGCGCCGGTGACCTCCCAGGTCAGCTTGAGGGACTCACCCGAGGCGATGGTCGCGGGGTTCGCATCGAACCGCACGACCTTCGGAAGGTCCGGGTTCGGTGTCGGGCCCGGGTCCTTGCCCGGAATCGGGTCCGACGAGGAGCACGCGGTCGCAACCGCGAGTGTTGCTGCGAGAGTCAGGGTGACGAGGGGCGAGCGGAGCATGTCCACAGTCTAGCCCATCGGCTGGAGACTCAGGACAGGCGGCCTCGCCCGGCGTCGCCGTCACGAGCAGCCTCAGGAGGCTGAACAGGGCAGAAGCCAGGGTGCCAGCGTAGCGGACTCCAATTCCTTGCCGCCGTGGCCGCAGTCTCGCTGTGGAAGGCTTTGGCCGCGCCGCCGCGCTGGATGCGCCGCGCGGCATCCGCGTCAACGTCGTCAGCCCGCTCCTCCTCGACTGGCGCGACCCTCCGTCTTGAATTCCGAGAAGCTGAATCACCGTTCACATCTCCCGGCTGAGCACCCGATGTCAGAGGTGCTCTGTACGTTGCCTTCCCAACATGAGGAGCTGCTGATGCAACCCGATATCGAAGAGTTGAAGGCTGGCCTGAAGGCCATGATCGTGGACCGCCTGCGGTTGAGCATCGACCCCGCGAGCATCCCGGATGGGGCACCGCTGTTCGGTGGTGACTCGCAGGGTGGTGAGGCTGGCGGCCTGGGGCTCGACAGCGTCGAGGCGTTGGAAATCGTGGTCGGCATCGAGGAGAAGTGGGGCGTCATCATCGCGGACGACAGCGTCGCGAAGGAGTTCCGCTCCATCAACACGCTCTCGGCGCTGGTCAGCCGGCTGATCTCCGAAGGTGGAAGGAAGGCCGCAGTTGGATAGCGCGCGGCCGCAAGCGCCGTCCGGGCTCGGTATCCAGGAGCTCCTCGAGCTCCTGCCGCACCGCTATCCGATGCTCATGGTCGACCGTATCGACAGCCTGGAGCCCGGCGTGTTCGCCGAGGGAATCAAGTGCGTCACGGCGAACGAGCCCTTCTTCCAGGGGCACTTCCCCGAACACCCCATCATGCCGGGTGTGTTGATTGTCGAGTCCATGGCCCAGGTGGCCGGGGTCATGCTTCGCACCCGCGGCCTCCCCGAGGGGGAGTCCGCGGAACAGACATCCGCGAAGCCAGCACGTCCGGGGGTGATGGCAAACATCCAGCGGATGCGCTTCCGCCGCCCGGTGGTCCCTGGAGACCAGCTCCGCGTTCGGGCCACGCACCTCAAGAGCCTCGGCACCGTCCATCAGGTGAAGGTCGAAGCACGGGTGGGCGAAGAGCTCGTCGCTGACGGCGAGCTGATGCTCGGCTCCTAGTCGCAAGGAAACACATCACCATGCTCTTGAATGTGCTCATCCAGGGAAGTGGATTTCCGCGGCTGCGCTCCACGGTCACCCTCGTGCAATCCCAGAAGCGGAACATCCTGGTGGACAGCGGGCTGCGCGACGACGCGGATCGGCTGGTGCTGGCACTCAAGGAGCGGGGACTGACGCCTGATGACGTGGACGTGGTCGTCGCCACCCACCTGCATTACGACCACTGCGGCAACCATCTGCTGTTTCGAAATGCGCGATACATCGTGGGCGCCAAGGACTTCATCGAGAACGCGCATTTCATCAGGGCCTATCACCAGGATGGCACTCCCGGGAAGGCCTCGACCTCGGCGCTGCTGCGCGAGAACTACCAGACGGTGAAGGACTTCTACGTCCGGTCCATCGTGCGCGAGGTGACTCGAAACATCGAGTTCTACAACCGGGTGCTCGAGCAGGACTCACGCTTCGTCCCCGTCGAAGGCAGTCATTGGCTCACCGAGGAGGTCGAGGTGCTCCCCACTCCGGGACATACCCATGGCCATATCTCCGTCGTCGCGCACCGCGCCCAGACGGGGAGCGAGGACGCGCCGAGGAAGATCCTCGTCGCGGGGGATGCACTCTTCACCCGAAAGACCTTGCAGGAGAACGCCGAGCGGGAGCTCCAGCTGGCCCAGGACGTCGAGCTCTATAGCCATACACGCAGGAAGCTCCTGAGCGAGTACCGCCACATCATTCCAGGCCATGACGGCCTGGTGGACACCGCGGCACATGTTCCCCTGGAGGCCACCTCGTGAGCACACATCGGGTCGTCATCACGGGCCTCGGGGTGACCGCGGCCAATGCGCTGTCCTCCAGGGAGCTCGCGCAAGCCTTGTTGGAGCGCCGCAGTGGAATCCGCGAGTCCCGCCAGTTCGGCATCGAGGGGCGGGCGTACTCGGCGGGAGAGGTGGACCTGCCTGGATTCTCCGACGAGGGGGTGGACAGGGTGTCACAGCTGGCCCTCCATGCCGCGGAGCAGGCCCTCCGGGACAGCGGCCTCGAAGCGCAGACGGGCTGGAGAGAGGAGGCGGGGGTGATGCTCGGCACGAGCCGCGGACCGGCGCTCTCCCTCGAGCGCTTCATGCGCTCCGGAAGCGAGGCGGCGCGCCGGACGCTCTTCGGGGAGCTTCCTTTCTCCTCCATTGCCCGCAACGTCGCGGCCCGGTTCGCACTGGGCGGCGTCCTCTCCACCGTGACGATGGCGTGCGTCTCCAGCAGCCTCGCCATCGGCCGCGCCCTGGACGAAATCCGCCATGGCCGGGCCTCGGTGATGCTGGCGGGGGGCGCGGACGCGCTGACGCACCTCAGCTTCAGTGGCTTCTCCGTCCTGCGCGCCATGACACCCACCGTGTGCCGTCCCTTCGACCACCGACGCAATGGGATGGTGCTCGGAGAGGGAGCGGGAATCCTCGTGCTCGAGGAACTGCACCACGCCCTCAAGCGGGGCGCGCGAATCCACGCGGAGCTGTGCGGCTGGGGAACGGCCGGTGATGCCCACCACCCCACCAGCCCCCACCCGGAGGGCCGGGGGCTGCAGCGGGCGATGAGCCTCGCATTGCGACAATCCGGCCTGACGACGGACCAGGTGGACTTCGTCAACCTCCATGGCACCGGCACGCCGGCCAATGACCCGGCGGAGTGTCATGCCCTGCGCGGTGTCTTCGGCGAGCGGACCGCGTCGCTGCCGGTCAACTCACTCAAGTCCTCCTTCGGCCACACGCTGGGCGCCTCGGGCGCGCTGGAGCTCATCGGCTCCGTGCTGGGCATGGAGCGCGACTTCATCCCTCCCACCCTCCACTGCGAGGAGCTGGACCCGAGGTGCGACGTCGACGTGGTGCGAGGCGAGGGTCGCGCCCGGCGCATCGACGTCCTGATGAGCACCAAGTCCGCGTTCGGCGGGGCGAATGTCGCCCTCGTCGCCCGCCGCCTCCCGGAAGCGGGGAGGGTGGTCCGATGAGCCGGAACATCGTCATCAGTGGACTCGGCGCGGTATGCCCCCAGGCCGCGGGCCACGCGGCCCTCTGGGAGCTCTTCCCACGAGGCGACGCCGCGCCCGCCGGCACACCGGAGCCCTCCGCACCCGCGCTGGAGCGGATTCCAGAGGCGACGTTCGAGAAGCAGCCCGCCCAGGTGCGGCACATGGACCGGCTCGGACGAATCTCGCTCGCCGCCACCACCCTCGCCATCGAGGATTCCGGGCTCGGAGCCGCGCCCGGGGAGCCGCACCAGACAGGCATTGCGTTCGGCTCGGGCTACGGCTGCCTGCCCACCAACGAGGAGTACCTGGCGGGCATCCTGGAGCGGGGCGCGCGCTACGGAAACCCGCTGGTGTTCCAGAACACCGTCACCAACGCGGCCACGGGCTACATCTCCATGGTGCACGACCTTCGCGGGCCCAACGCGACCCTGTGCTCGGGGTGGGCCGCGGGCCTGGAGGCGATTCGCTTCGGCGGCCAGCAAATCGAAGCGGGCCAGGCCGAGCGGATGGTGGTGGGCAGCGCGGACACGCTCAGCCCGAGGCTCCTCGAGGGACTGTCGCTCCAGGGGTGGCTCCGCCGCCGGGGCGCGGCGCAGCCCTTCACCGAGGAGTCGGACGGAATGCGCGTCAGCGAGGCGGCGTGCGCGCTCGTGCTGGAGGAACACACGCAGGCCCGGACGCGCGGCGCGCACGTCTATGCGGAGCTGGCGGGCACCGGGCACCGGGGAGGCCCGCTCGCGGAGCAGGCCCGCACCCTGGTCCGCGCGGTGCGGGACGCGGTGCGCACCGCCCGAATCGAGCCCGAGCAACTGGGAGCCGTCTTCTCCGGCGCGAACGGCCACAGGGACTTCGACGGCTGGGAGTACCGCGGGCTGCACGAGGCACTCGGTGCCCACGCGGCACGGATACCGGTGACCTGTCCCAAGGCGGTCCTCGGAGAGACCTTCAGCGCCGCGGGCACCCTGGCCGTCCTGCTGGGCGCGCTGGCCGTCGACACGGGCTGGGTGCCAGGCATTGCGGGAAGGACGCACTCCACGCCTGGATGTCAGCTCAACCTGATATCCGGTGTGGCGCGGCGCCTCGAGCCCGAGTGGGTGCTGGTCACCGCCCTGGGGGGAGAGGGCAGCGCCCTGGCCGTGGTGTTGCGCAGGTGCCACCCATGAGTGAGCACCCGATGGCCCGCATCTACGGGGGAACGCCTCACCGGTTTCCCATGCTCCTGGTCGACTCCGTGGAGGAGCTCTCCCCGGGCTTCGGCAGGGCGCTCAAGCAGGTCTCCGCCAACGAGGTGATGCTCGAGCGCTTCGGAGACACGCAACCCACGCTGCCCTCCTGCCTGCTGGTGGATGCACTGGGGCAGGTGGCCATCCTGCTCCTGCGCGGGGGAGACGGCGAGGCCGCGTCGGTCTGGTATCTCGGCGGCATCGAGGCAATGACATTTCATACAGCCATCCCGGCCGCCAGTGTGCTGCGGATGGAAGCCAGCATCCTCAAGAGATGGCGGACCACGGTCCGGGTCGAGGTCAAGGCCTGGATTGGAGCGGTGCCGGTCGCCAGCGGCTTCATGGTGCTTTCCCAGAGAGGTTCAGGGACCAATGAGTAGCGCGGAAAAGGTCACGCCGTTCGTCGAGGGCTTGCTCCACCAGCAGGTGGTGATTGTCACCGGCGCGGGACAACCCATCGCCAGTGCCATTGCGCGACGCCTTGGCAGGGCGGGGGCGCGTCTGGCCCTGGTATTCCTGCCGGAGCACGAGGAGGCGGCGACGGCACTGGCCAGGGGGCTCGGTGCGGAGCTCGCCATGGCCTGTGAGCTTTCGGATGCCCAGGCGGTGGGCGCGGTGGTCCGTCGCGTCACCACGGAGCTGGGAGGCCTTGACCTGCTCGTCAACGCGTCCTTGAGCCGCGAGCCCGGCGGGCTGCGCGACCTGTCCGCGACGCAGTGGAAGTCGTTGCTCGAGCGCCAGTTGAGCGGCACGGCCTGGTTCTGCAAGGAGGTCATCCGTCCGATGATGCGCAAGCGCTCGGGGCGAATCCTCAACCTCCTGGATGTCGCTCCCGGGGGCGCGAGCCGGGTGGCCGCCGAAGGCATCTCCGCGATGACCCGCTCGCTGGCGAACGAAGTGGCACGGCACGGAATCTCCGTGAACACCCTGGCGGTCCACCTCCTCGCGGAAGAAGTCGAGCAGCTTCCCCCCGCGCAGCGCGAGCGGCTCGACGGCGAGCTGGGGCCCCTGGGGCGGCCCGGGAGCGCGGAGGAAATCGCAGAGGCCGCGCTCTTCCTGGTCTCGAGCGCGGCGAACCTCATGACGGGACAGCGCCTGTCAGCCACCGGAGGCTTGTGGTGAGTGAATCCCAGGCAGCACGCCAGCGGTTCCAGCAGCAGGCGGTCATCATCACCGGGGGCTCGCGTGGCATTGGCAGGGCCATTGCCCTCGCCTTCGCCTCCGAGGGGGCGGACATCGTCCTCAACTACGGGAGCAGCACGGAGGCCGCGCAGCAGGCCGCCGCGGAGGTGGAGGCGAAGGGGCGGCGCTGCGTGCTGGTGCCCGGCTCCGTCGCGAACCCGGACGTCCCAGGACAGCTCCGGGACGCGGCGCTCTCCCACTTCGGCCGCATCGACGTGCTCGTGAACAACGCCGGCATCAGCCGGGACGGGCACCTGATGATGATGCAGGCCGCGGCCTGGCGCGAGACATTGGACGTCAACCTCTATGGCGCGCTCGCCTGCTGTCAGGCGGTCATCGGTCCCATGATGAAGCAGGGGCGCGGCGCCATCATCAACATGTCCTCCACCGCCGGAATCCGGGGGCGCGCGGGACAGGTGCCCTACGCGGCCTCCAAGGGGGCCTTGATTGGATTGACCCAGACCCTGGCGGGGGAACTCGGGCCGCATGGCATCCGGGTGAACTGCGTGGCACCGGGCTTCGTGGAGACGGAGATGGTGGAGGGGCTGATGAAGCGCCCGGGTGTCCGCGAGGGGTTCATCCAGGCCACGCCCATCCGCAGGCTGGGGACGGTGGAGGACGTCGCCAACGCCACGCTCTTCCTGGCCTCTCCGGAGAGCGCCTACGTGGTCGGCGACGTGCTGCGCGTGAATGGTGGGCTGGTGATGTAGCGCGCCGCCAGCAGGAGGCCGGCGTTCTCGAGGAATCGCGCAACAACCGCTGAGAGGAACAGGATGAGCAACAGGGTCGTCGTCACCGGAATTGGCGTTCTCACGCCCATCGGCAACAACCTGGCGGAGTTTTCCGAGGGGCTGCGCTCGGGGCGTGACGGCATTGCCCCGGTCACCCACTTCGATGCCAGCAAGCACCGCTGCCAGTCCGCCGGGGAGCTGAAGAACCTCGACTTCTCGGCGCATTTCAGCCCCGAGGAATTGCCCTACCTCAGTCGCGGCACCCGGATGATTCGCGTGGCGGCGGCGCAGGGACTGGCGGCCTCGGGGCTGGACCTGGCCGTCGAGGACCGCTCGAGAATCGGCGTGGTGCTCGGAACCAACCTGGGAGGGATGCCGGCGACGAAGGAGGGCTACGCCGCGCTCCACCACCCCTACCGGCGCGGTCGCGCGGGTCCGAAGGAGCCGTGGCGGGCCCTGGTGGTCGACAGCTTCATCAGTGCGATGAGCGACCAGGTGGCCAGCCACTACCGGCTGGCAGGGCTCAGCCTGGTCATGTCCACCGCGTGCAGCGCGGGCCTGCATGCGCTCGGGGTGGCGGTGGATGCGATTCGCTCGGGTCATACCGAGGTGATGCTCGCGGGCGGAGTGGATCCGCTCAGTGAGATGCCCCAGGCCGGCTTCGGCGTCCTGCGCTCACTGGCGAGCGACAAGCTGCGGCCCTTCAGCAAGGACCGCGACGGGACACTCCTGGGTGAGTCCGCCTCGCTCTGGGTGCTGGAGAGCGAGGCGCATGCGACGCGTCGCGGGGCGCGCATCCTGGCGGAGCTCGCCGGGTACGGCGGCTCCACGGACGCCTACCACATGACCCGGCCCGATGAGACGGGACGTGGCCCGGCGCGAGCCATGCAGGCGGCCCTGGACAGCGCTGGCATGAAGCCCGAGCAGATTGGTTACATCAAGGCGCACGGCACGGGTACCCCGGCCAATGACGTCATCGAGACGCGGGCCATCAAGCATGTCTTTGGCGAGCGGAGTCAGGTCCCGGTCAGCTCCATCAAGGCGATGGTCGGCCACAGCCTGGGCTCGAGCGGGGCCATGGAGGCAGCGGCGGCGGTGGTGGCGCTGAACGAGGGCTTCCTGCCGCCCACGCTGCACCTGGACACGCCAGATCCCGAGTGCGACCTGGACTACGTGCCCCATCGCAGCCGGCCCGCGAAGCTGGAAGCGGTCCTCGCCAACGCGTTTGGCTTTGGGGGCAACAACGCCGCGATGGTCTTCCGGCGCTGGGAGGGCTGATGTCTCACGCAAGAATCTCCGCCGGAGAAGAAAGGGGACGCTCATGGCTGGCTCCACGCGAATGACGGACGAAGCAGAGAACATGCGGATTGTCATCACCGGCATGGGAGCGGTGTCCCCCTACGGGGCAGGTGTCCCCGCCCTGCTGGGCGCGCTCGCCGAGGGGCGCAGTGCCATCCGCCCCATCGAGGACTTCGATACCTCCGGGTGCGCCTGCACGCACGGGGCACGTGTCCCGCACGCGAGCCTGGCCGCGCTGACGGGCTCCAACAACCTCCGGCGCGCGCCCCGGGGGACGCAGTACACGATGCTCGCCACGGAGGAGGCGCTCCAGATGGCGGGCCATGGCCCCTCCACGTGGAATCCGGAGCGGGTGGGCGTGTTCCTGGGGACGTACCGGGCCAATGCCGAGGTCAGCCAGGAAATCTGGCACCGAATCATCACCAGCGAGCCACGCTTCGTCCAGCCACTGCTCTTCCAGGAGACGGTGACGAACGCGGTGGCCAGCGCGCTCAGCATCCGCTGGGGCTGGCGCGGCACCAACTATGCCATCAGCGCGGGAAACGCCTGCGGGTTCCAGGTGCTCTCCCTGGCGGCGCAGGCCCTGCGCGGCGGACGGGCCGACGCCATCATCGCGAGCACGTTCGACCTCATCACCACCGCCACCCACCACGACATGGATGACATTGGCGTGCTGAGTGACTCCAATGTGAGTCGTCCTTTCGACGCGCGACGGGATGGCTTCATCATGGGGGAGGGCGCGGCGGTGGTGGTGCTGGAGACGCTCGCCTCCGCGCGGGCGCGGGGGGCCACGCCCCTGGCGGAAATCGCGGGGCTGGGTGTGGCGCATGACGGGCACGGCTTCGGCACCCATCACCCGGAGGGCAGGGGACTGGCCTCCGCGATGAGTCAGGCGCTCCGTGGCGCGGCGGTTTCCCCCGAGGCGGTGGACTACATCGCCGCCGCGAGCAACTCCACCCAGTCGTTGGACAGGGCGGAAGCGGCCGCCCTCCGCACGGCGCTGGGCGCCGCGGCGAGCACCGTCCCGCTCAGCAGCCTGAAGGCCCTCACGGGCGAGGCGGAATCCGCCAGCGACATGTTCAACCTTTTGGCCTGTATCGGCGCCGTCCGCGGTGGCGGGTTGCCCCTCCAGGTCGGCACCGAGCAGCCGGAGTTCGGGCTCAATCTGGTGCGACACTCCCAGGCACACCGGCCGGTCCGGGCGGCCCTGGCACACTCCTACTCGTTCGGGGGCAGCGCCGGCGCGGCGTTGGTCCGAGCGCTCTGACATTGGGAAAGACTGAGATGGCCAACGTGGAAGGGGCCGCGAGCAGAGCGGTCATTGCGGCGAAGAGCACGGCGGGACAGGAGGTGCTCCTGGCCCTGAGTGAAATCAGGCGCGATTACGTACTGGGGGAAGCGAAGGTCGAGGCACTGAAAGGTGTTTCGCTGCGCATCCACAGGGGTGAGTTCGTGGCGGTTTGGGGGCCCTCGGGCAGCGGCAAGTCCAGCCTGATGAACATCCTGGGATTGGTGGACGCCCCCACCTCCGGCGAGGTGGCACTGGAAGGAGTGCCCATCGGGAAGCTGTCGGACACTGCGCTCGCGGACCTGCGCAGCCGCAAGGTCGGCTTCGTCTTCCAGGGCTTCAACCTCGTCCCCGTGCTCAGCGCCCTGGAGAACGTCATGGTGCCCCTGCAGATCCAGGGCGTGGGTGCCTCCGAGGCGCGAGTGCGCGCCAGCCAGGCGCTCAAGGACGTGGGCCTGGAGAGTCAGGCGAACGTCCGTCCGGACAAGATGAGCGGCGGCCAGCGTCAGCGCGTGGCGATTGCGCGTGCGCTCGTCACCGCCCCCTCCATCGTCGTGGCGGATGAGCCGACGGCCAACCTGGACTCGGAGAACAGCTACATGGTGGTCAAGCTCATGCGTGAGCTCAACCGCTCCAAGCGAGTCACCTTCATCTTCACCACCCATGATCCGCGTCTCCTGGACCTGGTCGACCGGAAGCTCCTGCTCAAGGACGGCCTGCTCCAAGCGGACGAGACTGTGCGATGAACTACTTCACCATCGGGTTCCGGAACATCCTGAAGCACCACCGCCGAAGCCTCGTCACCCTCATCTCGGTGGGCTTCGGCTTCGCATCCATCAGCCTCTTCGCGGGGTACATCAAGTATGTGTACAGCGGGCTGGCCAGACAGGCCATCCACGGAGAGCTGCTGGGGCATCTGACGGTGATGAAGAGCGGCCTGCGCACCGCGGGCAGGCTCCACCCGGCTCAATACATGTTCACGAAGGATGAGCTGGCTCGGGTGGAGCCCATCATCCGGCAATACCCGCACACGGTGCTCGTGACGCCGCGCATGTCCCTCAGCGGCATGGTGTCCAACGGTGCGGCGTCCACCGTCTTCATTGGCGAGGGAATGGTTCCCGCGGACGTGAAGAAGCTCCAGGGGGACTTCCAGCGCAAGCTCTCCGGCGACTTGAAGGCAGACAACCCCATCGGGGTGGCGACGGCCGAGGACCTCGGAAGGATTCTGGACCTGAAGCCCGGGGACTCGGCTGCGCTGCTGGTCAGCACGGTGACGGGGCAGGCCAACGCGCTGGACGTGGACATCGTGGACTCCTTCAACACAGGCAATGTCGGCACCAACGACAAGTTCCTGTACCTGCCCTTCGACCTGGCGAAGTCACTGTATGACTTCGACGGCGCCGAGCGGCTCATCGTGTTGCTGGATGACAAGGAGTTCACGGAGCAAGCCCGGACGCAGCTCACGGCCCAGCTCAAGGAGGCGGGCTTCGACGTGGAGCTCAAGACGTGGCTGGAGCTTTCGAGCTTCTATTCGCAGGTCAAGCGGCTGTTCGACATGATCTTCGCCTTCATCTTCAGCAACGTCTTCATCGTGGTGGTGATGAGCATCGTCAACTCCATGAGCATGACGGTGGTGGAGCGGACCCGGGAAATCGGCACACTGCGGGCCATGGGCCTGCGCCGCTCGGGCATCCTGCGGCTCTTCACCACGGAGGCCTTCATTCTCGTGGTGCTCGGGTGCGCCGGAGGCGTGCTCTTCACGTTGCTGGTGCGCCTTGCCGTCAACAGCGCGGGCATCACCTACACGCCGCCGAACTCGTCCAACGTGGTCAGTCTCATGGTCGACCTCGACGTGCCCCGGATGGCGAGGACATTCGTCATGCTCTCGGTGCTGGGCATCGGCGCGGCTTTCTTCCCGGCACGGACCGCCGCTCGCAAGCTGATCATCGACTCTCTGGGCCATGTCTGACCGCGCGGGAGACACCACCATGAAGAACGCACTCTTTCTCATCGCGGGGCTGTTGCTGTCATTGGCGGGCTCCGCGCGGGCCGCCGCGCCGGAGGCGGCGGAGATCCTCAAGTCCTCGGACCGCGCGCGCGGCGGCGGGCTTCCCGGCATCCGCTGGACGGTCCGCATCATGCCCACCCACGGTGCAGACTCGGAGCCCGAGCGGTTGCTCACTTTGAAGGCCAATGCCACCGCCAGCCTCGCGGAGACACGGGAGCCCGTGCGCTTCAAGGGCTCCAAGCTGCTGCAGGTGGACCGGAACATGTGGATGAGCCGTCCGGGCCTCCGCAAGCCGATTCCCATCTCCCCGAGGCAGAAGCTCTCGGGGCAGGCCTCACAGGGCGACATCGCTTCAACGAACTACGCCGTCGACTACAAGGGCAAGCTGCTCCGCGAGGAGGAGGTCAACGGCGAAGCCAGCTACGTGCTGGAATTGACAGCTGTCAACACGTTCTGCACGTATGACCGCATCACCTACTGGGTTTCCAAGCAGCGGCTGGTGGGTGTGAAGGCGGACTTCTTCTCGCTCTCCGGGAAGCTGCTGAAGTCCGCCACCTTCGAGTATGGCAATCAGCTCACGCACGAAGGAAAGACAATTCCCTTCGTGAGCAAGATGACCATTCAAGACGCGCTCACGGCCGCCAGGACGACGCTGGTGTACTCCGACGTGCAGGTGACGGAGCTGGCCCGGGCGGAGTTCGACGTCAATCGGCTCGGGAATTGAGCAGGATGCGCTCGAGACGAAGCACAGTCACCGCCACGCAGGGACTGCGCCTGCTGGCGGGCCTGCTGGCGGTGGGGGTTGGAACGACTGTCGAGGCCAGCGCCATCCAGGAGCTCCGGGACAAGGGTTCCGCCAGCCTCCAGGTGCTGGCCTACGACAGCGAGCGAGGGCTGAGGGAGAACAGCCTGCTCAATCCGGGCAACCTCATCGCCCACCTTCCGGAAGGTCAGACGGAGGTGGAGGGGCGGCTCGATTTGAAGTTCACCGCGGACACCTTCGTGCTGAGCCTGAAGCCCCGTGCCCGCTTCGAGTGGCGGCGCTTCGGAGATGGTGGCCCGGAGACGCGGCTCGACGCCTGGGTGAACCAGGGGGGCGTGACGGCCTATCCGGTCCAGGAGCTCGCCGTGTCGGTGGGCAGGGAGGTCCTCACCTGGGGGCCTTCCAACTTCCGCTCGCCCAGCAATCCCATCTACTTCGAGAATGGCCGGGGCAACCCCCTGCGTGAGTTGCTCGGCGTGGACGTGGCCCAGGTGGCCTGGTCGCCCACGTCCGCGCTGTCCATTTCGCTGATGCACCAGTTCGGCGACGGGCGCGGGGACTGGCAGTGGGAGCGGGATGACGGCTTCAAGGCGCTGTCGCTGCTGAAGGTGGACTACACGGCGGATGTCTACGTCGCGAGCCTGAACGCCTCGAAGCGGTGGACCGACGAGCGTCCCCGCTTCGGTGCGTTCGGACAGGCCACCGTCAACGAAGCGCTGCTCGTCTACGTGGAAGGGGGGCTGCGTCAGGGGACCGCGGCGTTGTACCCGGAGAGGCTGCCGACACCCGTGGGGGGCGGATTCCTGCCCCGCCATGCCGGGGACCGCCGGCTCTTCTATTCCGCGCTCGTCGGGGGTGGCTACACGCTGAATTCAGGCCACACCGTCTATCTGGAGTACCTGAGCAACAATGAAGGCTACCGGTGGGCGGATGGCGTGCGGTACTTCGACATCGCCGCCAGCGCATCGCAGACGCTGACGACTTCCTCCGCTGCCTCGCCTCTCGCGGGCCAGACGTTGGGGGCCGCGCTCAACAATGGGCTCGCACTGCTGGGGCGCCACTATCTGTTCCTGCAAGTGCAGAACAATCAGGCGGACAGCGGGCCCACCTGGCAGCTCCGGTATTCGCTCAATCTGGTGGACGGCAGCGGGCAGGGGTCCGCCTATGTCGAATGGAATGTCTGGAGCCGATTGGCGCTCTTCGCGGTGGGGGTCATCAATCACGGAAGTCCTCGCTCCGAGTTCCACTCATTGCTGAGCCGGTCGATTCTCGTGGGGGCCAAGGGCTATGTCCTGTAGGCCACCCGCCGTCGCACAAGGACTACCGGATGGTGACCTGCGGCCGGGGACCGTGGAAGGGGCGTTCCTTCCACGGAGGGCTCGGGCGGGCACCGGGCACGGCAAGGCCAGGCGCCGGAGTTCCTGTGGGGCTCAGCGGCAACGGAGTGCCTGCCAGTCCGGGTCAGGGCTCAAGGGCAGATGCACTGAAACGCGTCACCGAACTGGTCGTAGCAGAAGCCCGGGCCACCGCCGCAGTAGGTCGCGGACCATTGGGTGCAGTCCTTGTGCGTGCGACAGGGTTGAAAGGTCTGGGCCTGGGCCTCTGGGGCGGACACCATTCCCGCGACGAAGGCGACGGAGAAGCCTGCGACGGCGGCGAGTACGATCTTCTTCACGTGTAGCTCCTGGAGTAGCCCCTGGTGAAAGTCCTGACGTGAGGGGAGACAGGACGGTATTCGAAAGTGCCGAGGTCAGGAATCCGGGCCGCATGTCGAGCCCACTGAAGTTGAGTCGGAGACTCTTTCAGCGGGTCAACCATTGGTTGTCTGGGAGAGGGCCCAGGGATGGATGCCCGTCCAGGAGATGAGCGACCAGTTGCCAATCGTCGCCGCGGCATAGCCCGCCGCCGCGCTCGCGCTCTGGGCGACAATCGACATCTCTTGCGGTGAGATGACGTACTCCCGGGTCCGTCCCCAGGCCTCCCGATATGCATCGAGGTACTCGGTGTAGGCCTGCGAGTACCGCTTCTGGGAGTCGGCCCAGACCGCGCGCACGTCCTCGACGTACTTCCGCTGCAAGGACTCCCGCGCCTTCAATACCTCGCCCGGGTCCTGCGACGGCGCGTTCATTCGCTCGGTGTACTGCTTCTGCGCGTCCTGGATGCGCTTGGTGGACTCGTTCCAGCCGTCTCCGAGCTTGCGGACGTAGTCGTTGAAGAGGGACTCGAAGACCTTGAACGGCGAGTTGTCACTGCTTTGGGGCTGACCTTGAGTGGGAATCATTTTCTTCTCTCGGGTTATTACGTCGGGTTTCTTCGCCTGCGCTGGGGGCTGCTGCTTCGGAGGCACGGTCATGGGGCTACCTCATGGCTGGAAGAGACTCTGCGGATGCGTGGGATGGCGGGAATCTGCGACCGGGCTTCAGCCTCGCGTGCCTCGAGCCCCTCACAGAAAGCGCCAATCGTGGGCGCCTCGAACATGCGACGGACGGGAACGTCGGTTCCCAGCTCGGCCCGAATCCGAGAGAGAAGCCGCGTCAGGAGCAGCGAGTGGCCGCCCCGCTCGAAGAAGTTGTCGTCGCGGCCGACCCGTACCTCGAGGATGTCCGAGCAGATGCGACAGATGGCCTCTTCCATGGAGCTGCGCGGGGGCGGAGGTGTCTCCTCGCTGACCGCCGGCGGAGGTGGCAGGGCATTGCGGTCGAGCTTGCCGCTGGGCGTGCGAGGCAGTGTGTCGCAAATCAAGACCCGCGACGGCACGAGGTTCCGCGGGAGGTGTTCCTGGAGCGCGCGCCGGAGGGCGGTCCCCTCGAGCACCGCGGGTGGCGAAGGCACGACGTAGGCGACGAGGTTCGGATGGCCGGGCCGGTCCTCGCGCAGCACGACGACGCTGTAGGCCACTCCGGGCAGCGCGGAGATGACGGCCTCGATTTCGCCAGGCTCGATGCGCACGCCCCGGAGCTTGAGCTGGCCGTCGACACGCCCCAGGAACTCGATGCTCTTGTCGTCGCGCCACCGGACGAGATCTCCCGTCCGGTACATCCGTGAGCCCGGCTCGCCCCAGGGGTCCGGCAGGAAGCTGGTGGCCGTCAGGTCGGGTCGCCCGAGGTACCCACGCGCCACCGCCGGGCCGCCAATGAAGAGCTCGCCAGGGACTCCGACCGGGACGGGGCGCAGGTCGCGGTCGAGGATGCGCACGAGCGCGTTCGCGACGGGCCCGCCTATCGCCGGAGCGCGGTCGTCTGGCCGGCAGTCGGCGAAGGTGGCCCACACCGTCGTCTCCGTCGGACCGTAGCCGTTGACCATCCGCCGCCCCCGCGCCCAGCGCTCGACCAGCCCCGCCGGACAGGCTTCGCCGGCAACGAACAGCAGCCGGAGCGCGGGGCAGTCCTCGACGGGCAGCACACCGAGGGACGACGGTGGGAGGGTGACCATGGTGACGCCACGCCGCTGGAGCACGGAGACCAGCTCGGGACCTGGCAGGAGCTGGTCCTGCGGCTCCAGGCACAGCGTCGCACCCGCCGCGAGCGCGCCCGCCAGCTCGAACACGGACGCGTCGAAGCTGGGGGTCGCGAACTTGAGGATGCGGTCGTTCGCACCGAGCCCGAGCGCGTGCGCCTGCGCGGCGATGAGCGAGCGGAGTCCCCGGTGGGTGACCATGACGCCCTTCGGCTGCCCGGTCGAACCGGAGGTGTAGACGATGTAGGCGAGCTGGTCGGGGTCGACCGACGCGGGCGCACCGTCTTCGACCGGGGGGGCGTCATCGAGTGTGTCCGCGCGGACGACCGGAACTCCGCAGCCACAGAGCTTCGCGGCGCCGGACTCGTCCGTGATGAGCACCTCCACCCGCGCGTCGCTGATGAGGTACCGCAGGCGCGCCACGGGCAGGGCGGGGTCCAGCGGGACATACGCACCGCCTGCCCGCAGGATGGCGACGAGCGCCACCGGGAGCTGCACCGAGTTGCCGAGGCACACCCCGACCCGGACCTCGGCCGTGACGCCCAGCGCGCGCAGCCTGCTGGCAAGGCGACCGGCGCGAGCATCCAGCTCCCCGTACCCAAGCGCGCCGTCGGGCCCCTCGGCTGCGAGCCTCTCCGGGCTCCGTCGTGCGTGAAGACTCACGAGCTCCGGGAGACCGGCGTCCGCGGGGAGTCGCGGGCCCCGTCCCCAGCGCTCGAGCACCTCCGGGGACTGGGACGGTGGCAGGAGGTCCCAACGAGACATGGGCACGTCCGGGGTCAGGACCGCCTGCCGGGCCAGCAGGTCGAGGTGCGCGGCCATGCGTGCCACGCTCGCCGGCTCGAAGAGGTCCTCCGCGTACTCGAACACGCCCGAGAGGCCGCCATCGACCTCGGTCAATACGAGGCTCAGCTCGAACTTCGCGGTCCCATTCCCGGACGACAGGTCCGCTCCGGGCCCGCGCGGTGCGGCGGCGGTGTCCACCGCGCCTCCCGGAGCGTTGGCATGGTGGAGTCCGAACGCGACCTGGACCAGCGGGCTCCAGCCGAGGTCGCGCCTCGGTTGCAGCTCCTCGACGAGGCGCTCGAACGGCAGGTCCGCGTGAGAGTACGCGCCCACCGTCTCTTCGCGAACGCGCTGGAGCAGGGCACGGAAGCTGGGGTTGCCGGAGAGGTCTCCGCGCAGGACGAGCGTGTTGACGAACAGGCCCACGACGTCCTCGAGCTCCGCTCGTGGCCGGGCGCCCACCGGCGTCCCTACGAGGAAGTCGTCCTGCCCGGAATGGCGGCGAAGCAGCTCCAGATAGAGCGCGAGCACCGTCATGAACAACGTGGTGCCCTCGGCCTGTCCGAGCTCCCGCAGCCCGCGAACGCGCTCCGCGTCCAGGTGGAAGGTGTGGGTCGCGCCACGCAGCAGCCGTTCCCTGGCGCGGGGTCTGTCCGTCGGCAGCTCCAGCCGGTGTGGAGCGCCCGCGAGGTGGGTCCGCCAGTAGGACAGCAGGTCGTCGAGCGCCTTGCCACTCACGACGCCCCGCTGCCAGCTGGCGAAGTCGGCGTACTGCAGGCGAAGGGGCGGCAGGGACGCCGGCTGAGCGCGCTCCCGCGCCTCGTACAGCGCGACGAGGTCGCGGTGGAGCAGCCGCAGGGACCAGCCGTCGGCGATGATGTGGTGCATCGAGAGCAGCAGGAGATGTCCCTGTCGTCCCAGCTTGAGCAGCGTCGCGCGGAAGAGCGGACCGGCGGCCAGGTCGAAACAGCGGCGCGAGTCTTCCTCGATGAGGTGCCTGGCCTCCGCTTCGAGCTCGTCGGCGGGCAGGAAGGACAGTTCGATGACCTCGAGGCACGCGCGCGCCGCGGGTGTGATGACCTGGACCGGATGGCCGTCGACCTCCTGGAAGACCGTCCGGAGCGCCTCATGGCGGCGCACGAGCGCGTCGAGGCCGTGGCGGAGGTTCTCGACGCTCAGCGACGCGGGGAGCGCGTATACGGCGGCCAGGGTGTAGGCGGGATTCCCCGGGGCCATCCGGTCCAGGAACCAGAGCCGCTCCTGCGCGAAGGACGCCGGGAATCCTGCACCGTCGCGCGGCAGCGGCTGGAGCTCCACGGCGGTGGCCTCGTCACCAGCGCGCCGCGAGCCCCTGGCCGCCACGAGCGTGGAGGCCAGGCGGGCAATGGTCGGATGCTCGAAGAGCCAACGCACCGGAATGTCCATCGCGAGGCGCTCGCGCAGGCGCACGGTGACTCGCGCCGCCGTCAGCGAATGCCCTCCGAGGGCGAAGAAGTTCTCGTCGAGACCGACCCGCTGGAGCCCGAGGACGTCGCACCAGGTGCTGGCGAGCACGCGCTCGAGGTCGGTGCTCGGCTCATGCATCCCCCCGGACTCGGTCGGGGGAGGTGGCAGCGCGCGGCGGTCGACCTTCCCGCTCGGGGTGCGGGGCAGCTCATCGACGAGGACGAGCACCGCCGGTACGAACGGCTCCGGAAGCAGCCGGCGCAGCGCCTCACGCAGCTTCGCGGGGTCGGCGCCCGGGTCGCTCGAAAGGACGTAGCCGACGAGCCGCAGGTCACCTCCGGCACCGGGGAGGGCCGCGACCACCGCCTGCCGGACGCCAGGCAGCTTCGCGAGCACGGTTTCCACCTCGGCCACTTCGATGCGATAGCCGCGAATCTTGACCTGGTCGTCGCTCCGCCCGAGGAACTCGACCCGCCCATCCGGCAGCCACCGGGCGCAGTCCCCCGTGCGGTACATGCGCGCCCCCCGCACCCCGGCGTACGGGTCCGGGAGGAAGCGCTCGGCGGTGAGGGCCGGCTGGTCGACATACCCGCGCGCGACACAGATGCCCCCGAGGTACAGGTCACCGGGAACGCCCACGGGGAGCGGCTGGTGGTCCCCATCCAGGACGTAGAGCCTCGCATTGGCGATGGGCCGGCCGATGGGGGGCAGCGCGCTCCAGGCCTCCGGGCTCTCCTGGAGGGGCTCGTCGGTGACGACGTGCGTCTCCGACGGGCCATACTGGTTGTACAGGCGGCAGTCGGGATGGCTCGCGAACCACCGGCGGAGCGCCGGAGTCGCCTGCAGTTGCTCGCCAGCGGTAATCACCTCGCGCAGCCCGGGCAGGGGCGCGCGGGACGCTCCCGCCTCGGCGAGCGCGCGCAGGGCCACGAACGGCAGGAACACGCGCTCGATGCCGCGCTCCCGGCAGAGCTCGATGAGCAGGTCCGGGTCGCGCCGCGCGTCGGGGCCGGCGACCACGAGCTCTCCTCCGGTCGACAGGCAGAGCAGCACTTCCTGGAAGAACACGTCGAAGCTGGGCGTCGCGAACTGGAGGGTGCGCCGGGGAGCACCGCGTTCGCCGCGGCCACGCTGCCAGAGCACGAGGTTCACGAGCGCCCGATGGGGCATCGCGACGCCCTTCGGCCTTCCCGTGGAACCCGAGGTGTAGACGATGTACGCGAGCTGGTCGGCGGACGCAGGGGGCCAGGGCGCGGGGGACACCGGGTCGCACCCATCGTCCGAGGGGAGCTGCTCGATGTCCACCCACGCGAGACCGGGGGCGATGCACGCGCCGCCCGGCCTGCCGACCAGCCATCGCGCCCCGGAGTTCTCCGCCATGAAGCCCAGCCGCTCGGCGGGGTAGGACGGGTCGAGCGGCACGCACGCGCCGCCCGCCATCCAGATGGCAAGCGTCGCGATGATGCTGTCCGGTGACGGCTCGGCGGCGATTGCGACCCGGCTGTCGGGTCCCACGCCCAGGTCCCGCAGGCGCCTGGCCAGGCGGGACGCGCGCAGCATCAGCTCCGCGTAGCTCCAGCGCTCCGTGAGGGACGAGACCGCCGGCGCGGAGGGCGTGCGCGCTGCCTGTGCGGCGCAGAGCGCATGGGCGAGCTCCTGGCGCTCTTCGAAGTCGGTGGCCGTCGCGTTCCATTGCTCGAGCGCCGCGCAGTCCGAGTGGCTCGGCCGGAACAGCTCGGAGAGCGCCGCATCCGGCGAGGCCGCGGCGGCCTCCGCGGCGGCGCGGAGGTGGGACGCGAGCCGTTCGATGGTCGCGGCCTCGAAGAGGTCCGTCCGGTACTCGAGCGCGCCGTGGAACTCCGTGTCGTCCGGGCCACGGCGCTCCGTCTCGTCGACGAGGAACAGCGTGAGGTCGAACTTGGCGGTCCCGGATTGCGCGCCGATGCCCTCCGGAGCAGGCCTTCCACCAGGGCTGGCCGGAGCCTCGGGTGCCGGGACAGGTGCGCCCTGTGCTCCCGGCCGCTGAAAGGCAAACATCACCTGGAAGATGGGGTTGTGCGCGAGCGTCCTTTCCGGTTGCAGCGCCTGGACCATCATCTCGAACGGCAGCTCCTGGTGGGCGAGCGCCTCGACGACGACCTCGCGGACGCGCCGCAACACGGTGCGGAAGGTCGGGCGCCCCGCGAAGTCCATGCGCAAGGGCAGGGTGTTGGAGAAGAACCCGATCAGCTCCTGGAGCTCCCGTCGCGGCCGGCCAATGACTGGCATCCCGACGACGACGTCCGGGGTACCGCCCCACCGGCTCAGCACCGCGCCGAAGACACCGAGGAGGACCATGAACGGCGTCGCCTGCTCCTCGGCGGCAAGGCGGCGGAGCGCCGTGGAGGTCTCGGCTCCGAGCGACAGGGGCAGTTGCCTCCCCACATGGCGCTGCTCGCTCGGCCGGGGCCTGTCCGTGGGCAGGGCGAGCAGCGAGGGCGCGCCAGCGAGGGTCTTCTTCCAGTGCGCGAGCTCCTCGGCGAGGCGCTCACCTCGCAAGCGGGCGCGCTGCCAGACCGCGAAGTCGGCGAACTGGACCGGCAGCTCTGGCAGGGCCTCCGGCATGCCGGTCTGTTCGGACGCGTAGAGCGCCGCCAGGTCGCGCTGGAGGATGTCCACGGACTGCGCATCCGCGACGAGGTGGTGCATCGTCAGCAGCAGCACGTACTCCGTCGTGCCCATTCGCAGCAGATGCGCGCGGAGCACCGGTCCCTTCTCGAGGTCGAAGGGCAGGAGCGCCTCTCGCGCGACGACCCGCTCCGCATCCGTCCTTCGGACGTCGGGTGAGGCACCCGACAGGTCCGTGACCGACAGGTCCAAGGCCAGGACCGGCTCGAACACCTGCTCCGGGCCGAGCTCACCCCCGACGAACCGGGCCCTCAGGCACTCGTGTCGGTCCGCCAGTCGCTCGAGGCTTCGCTCCAGCGCGCCGACATCCACCGGGCCCCGCCAGGGAATGGGGATGAAGATGTTGTAGACGGGCAAGCCGGGTGCGAGCTGCTCCAGGAACCAGAGGCGCTCCTGGGCAAAGGAGAGCGGTAGGGGGCCGGCACGTTCGACGGCGCGAAGCGCGAGCGAGTCGTCCGCGTCACCGCCGGTTCGCGCCGTGGCCAGGGGCGCCGACTCCACGGCGCTCGCGAGCGCCTCGATGGTGGGGGTGGTGAAGATGCTCTCCAGGGGGAGCTCGACCCCCCATCGCTCCGAAATCTGCGCGATGACCAGGACCGCGGCGAGCGAATGGCCTCCCACCTCGAAGAAGCTCTGGTCCACGCCGAACCGGGAGTGGCCAAGCGCCTCGGCCCACATCTCGGCAATCTGTCGCTCCAGCTCGGTGCGGGCCGCCGTGGGCCGCTCCGGGTGTGGGGCGGGGCATGCGTCCTCCGTGGTGTCCGGCGCGGCCGTGCCAGCGGGTTCCGCGGATGCGCCGGCCTGGTGGGCCTCGCACCACGCACGGCTCTCGGGGGTGAGCGGCGCGACGGTGTCGATGGGGCGCCCGGGCTCGGCGGCGAGCGCCTGGACCATGCGCGCGTAGTGGCGCGCCACCCGCTCCACCGAGGGTTGGTCGAACAGGTCGGTCGCGTACTCCAGCACGCCGAACAGACGGTTGCCGGCCCGGCTGAGGTTCAGCGAGAGGTCGAACTTCGCGGTGCCCGTCGCTCCGATGACGTCGCCGGAAGCGGGGGCGTTGCCCGACGCCAGCTCCTGGAAGCCGAACAGGACCTGGAAGATCGGGTGGTGGCCCGGCTCGCGAGCCGGGCTCAGCTCCTGGACGAGCCGGTCGAACGGAACGTCCTCCTGTGCATAGGCCTCCACGGCCGCGTCGCGGACCCGCTCGAGGAGCGCCGCGAACGCCGGCTTCCCCCCGCATGCAATCCGCACGGGGACGGTGTTCGTGAACAGCCCGACCACGTCCCGCCACTCGGGCCGGCTGCGGTTCGCCATGGGGATGCCGATGACGACGTCGTCCTGGCCCGAGTACTGATGCAGGAGCGCCGCGAAGAGCGCCAGGTAGGCCATGTGGGCCGTGGCGCCGTGCGCTCCGGCGAGGTTCGCCATCGCGGCGCTCGCGTCCGGGCTGACTTCAAAGGAGAGCAGGCCGCCGCGGAACGAGGGGTGCGCGGGGCGTGGACGGTCCGTCGGCAGCGAGAGGTGCGCGGGGGCCCCGGCGAGGCGCTCGCGGAAGCCCGAGATCCGCTCCGACAGGGCGGCGGGGCTCATGATGCTCCGCTGCCAGAGCACATAGTCGCCGTACTGAAACGGAAGGTCGGACAGCGTGGGCTCCCCGCCCACGAGGAAGGCCTCGTAGCAGGCCGCGAGGTCGCGCAGCAGGATGTCCGTGGACCAGCCGTCCGTGATGATGTGGTGCATCACGAGGACGACGAACTGCTGCTCGTCCGAGAGGCGCACGAGGGCGGCGCGCAGGAGGGGGGCCCGGCGCAGGTCGAACGGCCTGCGGGTCTCCCGCTCCATGAGGCGCGTGGCCCGACTCTGGCGCTCGGCGACGGGGAGCTCCGAGAGGTCATGCACCACGACACGGACGCGGACGGACTCGACCACCCGCTGCACGGGCTTGCCGTCCTCCACGGCGAAGCACGTGCGTAGCGCCTCGTGGCGCGCCACGAGGTGGTCGACGCTTCGCTGCAGGGCTTCGGGGTCGAGCGGCCCGTGCAGGGGCAAGACCAGCGGGAGGTTGTAGAGCGCGGATTTCGGCCGGAGCCGGTCGTAGAACCACAACCCCTCCTGCGCGAACGAGAGGGGGAGCGTCTCCCCGGGGAGCCGCCGCCTGAACTCCCGCGTCCGGGGCGTGGCCGTGCCCCTCGACGCGCTCACGAGCATGGCGAGGCGCGCGGGGGTCGGGTTCTGGAAGATGGCGCTGAGGGGCAGGTCGGCCCCCAGGAGCTCGTTGACGGAGGCGACGACGCCCGTCGCCAGGAGCGAATGTCCACCGAGCGCGAAGAAGTCGCCGTCGGGGTCGAAGCTCGGAAGGCCGAGGGGGGCCGCGAACAACCGGCACAGCGCGGCCTCTGTCTCCGTTGCCGGCTCGCGCGATGCCGCCGCGGACGCTTCCTGCACCGGGAGGGGCAGGGCCGCACGGTCCACCTTGCCGGTGACGGTCCTCGGCAGTTCGTCGAGCGAGACGATTTTCGAAGGGACCATGTACGGCGGCAGCGTGCGCCGCGCGAGTGCGTCGAGCTCTTCGTGTACGGGTGCGTCCGTAATCACATACGCAATGATTCGGGCGTCACCCTTCGGGGCGCCGCGCACCACGGCAACCGCGTCGCGCACGAGCGGATGCGCCCGGAGCGCCGACTCGATTTCGCCCAGCTCGATGCGGTGTCCCCGCAGCTTCACCTGATGGTCGATGCGTCCCCGGTACTCGAGTGTTCCGTCCGCACGCCAGGCCACGAGGTCGCCGGTGCGGTACATGCGCTCGCCCGGCGTGCTCGCGAAGGGGTCGGGCACATACCTCTCGGCGGTGAGCGCGGGACTGCCGAGATACCCCCGGGCCAACCCCGCGCCGCCGATGTAGAGCTCACCCGGAACACCGATGGGGACGCGCGCCAGGCGGCCGTCGAGCACATGCACGACGGTTCCCGCGATGGGCCCGCCAATCGCTGGAATGGCCGGCTCCGACGGTGGTACCCGGGTGCCCGTGGAGTAGACCGTCGTCTCGGTCGGGCCATAGAGGTTGTTCACCGCGACACCCGGCGCCCGCTCGTACAGGCGCTGAACGAGGTCTCTCGCCAGCGCCTCGCCCGCGAGGTTCACCGCCCGAAGCGAGGGGCCCGGCCGCCACAGCCGCAGCAGCTCCCGCATGGCGGTGGGCACGGTGTTGATGAGCGTGACCTCCGGTGCATCCGGTGACGCGAGCGCGAGCACGTTGTCGACGAGGACGACGGTGCCCCCCTGGGTCAGGGGCAGGAACAGCTCGAACACGGAGATGTCGAAGCAGATGGACGTCGAGGCCAGCACCCGGGCGTACTGCCGGGAATCGAAGGTGGCCGCCGCCCAGTCCAGCATGGCGGTGACACACGCGTGCGTCACCGCCACGCCCTTCGGGCGGCCGGTCGTTCCCGAGGTGTAGATGACGTAGGCGAGATTGCCCGGCACCGAGGCGTCCAGCGGCGAAGTGCTCGGCCGGACGTCGTCGGCCAGGTCCATGAAGAGTGGCTGCACACCCGGCGGGAGCTGCGCGGAGAGTGCCTCCTCCGAGACCACCCACTTCAGCCCCGCGTCCGAGGCGATGGCACCGAGCCGCTCTCGCGGATGCGTCGGGTCGAGTGGAACGTACGCGGCTCCCGCCCGGAGGACTCCCAGCAGCGCGACGACGAGGTTCGCGCTGCGCCGCATGAGGACCCCCACGCGCTCCTCGGGCCGGACTCCACGGGCACGCAGCCGCTTCGCGAGCTCCGCGGCGCGCGCGACGAGCTGCGCGAAGGTGACAGCCTCGCCCCCGGCCTCGACCGCGACAGCATCGGGCGTGAGCCGCGACCGCGCCACGACACGGTTGTGAATGCAGCCGTGGGGCTCAGCCTGGGACGGGATGCCTTCCCCGCTTCGTGCCCTGCCTTCCCATGAGAGGATTTCCCGCTCCTCCGCCGCATCCATCATGGGAAGCTCGCTCACGCGTGCGTGGGGCGATTCGACGAAGGCGGCCAGGACCCTGTTGAAATGCGTGTTCAGCCGGCGGATGTCGGCGGCGTCGAACACGTCTGCGGCGTACTCCCAGGTGCCTGCCAGGACATGGGAGGTGTCCGACATCAGGAGGCTGAGGTCGAACTTCGACGTCCCGGTCGTCGGAGGGGCGGACGGCGCGGTGCGTCCTCGCGCTGCCGTACCCGAAGCCGGCGCGGACGATGCGCTTCCCTGGAGGGAGAAGAATACCTGGAAGAGGGGATGCCGGCCCGCGCTGCGCTCGGGCTGCACCGCTTCGATGACCCTCTCCAGGGGCACCTCCGCGTGTGCCTGCACATCGAGCACCATCGCCCGGACGCCCTCGAGCAGCTCGCTCACCGTCGCCGAACCCCGGACGTCGACGCGCAGGGCGACGGTGTTCACGAACAGGCCAATCACGGACTCGAGTTCCGGTCGATTCCGGTTGGTCATCGGGCTGCCGACGAGCAGCTCGGACTGTGCGGCATGACGGCCCAGCACCGCCGCGAACGCGGCGAGGAGGGTCATGTACAGCGAGCACCCGTGGCGCCGGCTCAGGGCACGCAAGGGCTCGGTGAGCCCGGGGTCCACGACGAAGGCTTCCTGTCCTCCGACATAGCTCGGCGCTCCAGAGCGTGCGCGGGAGGAGGGCAGGTCGAGCACGGTCGGCGCCCCCGCGAGCCGGGCTCTCCAGAATGCGAGCTCGGCGTCCAGCACGTCGGCGCCCAGGCGCTCACGCTGCCAGCTGGCCCAGTCCGCGTATTGGATTGCCAGCGGCTCGAGCGGTGACGGCTCGCCGGAGGCGAACGCCGTGTACAGTTGCCCGAGCTCGCGCATCAGCACTTCGATGGACCACGCGTCCGCGACGATGTGGTGGAGCACCAGCAGCAGGAAGTGGTCGTCCGAGGCAAGGCGATAGAGCGTTGCGCGAAGGAGTGGACCCCGGGCGAGGTCGAACGGGCGCCGGCTCTCCGAGGTCGCGAGGCTGTCGAGGCGCGCGCGGCGCTCGTGTTGCCGGAACCGCCGGAGGTCGACTGTCGCCAGCGGGGGCGGGCGGGCAGGATTCACGACCTGGACGGGACGGCCGGCCTCTGACTGGAACGTCGTCCGCAACGACTCGTGCCTTCGGACGAGCTCACCCAGGCAACGCTCGAGCACTCTTGGACTGATCCGGGCCGGCAGGTGAATCCAGACGGGCATATTATAGACAGCCGTGCCCGCCCTCAGCCGGTCAAGGAACCACAAGCGCTCCTGCGCGAATGATGCGGCAAGGGCAACTCCCCGAAGGGGATCGGCGTCATTCGCGAGCATTTTCGTGATCATCAAGCTGGCCCCCGCCGTGGTTCCAAGCGTTCGGATGGGCATATTCACATACACAGACAATATTGAATATACATGAGAACCATATACATGAAAGCCATGGGTCCTGATGGTGAAGTCAAACAAGTGGTGCGGGGACGGAATCGCGGAGGTCTTCGCGCGGTGCCGGCCTTCCGCCAGCGTGCCCCCTCACCGCCAGAGCCCGAGGCGGGAGCGACACGGAGGACTGGAAGAAGGGCGCCGCTCGGGCTCCTAGGATGAGGGCCTGAACTGTTCACGAGCATGGAAGGAGGAACTGCTCACAGTTGCCCACTGCCCCCTCCCTGCCGAATGTGCTGGCGCCATGCCCTATGAATTTCATGACGATCTGCGGACCCGCGTGCGGCAGGCCGTGGAGCGCAGGCTTCGTCGGGTCTCCTACGTCGAGGAGTTCCTCCAGCGGGGGCACCGCCTGGCACGGGCCAACCACGTGGAGAAGCTGCCGTGGCTGGACGGGCCGCTCCGGGCCGTCTACCAGCAACTGTGTGAAACGGGGCTCGCACGGCTCCCGCTGGACGCGCTGGGCCTCCCCACCGACGAGACGCTGCGCGTCGCGCAGGTGCACGTGGAGAAGCTGCGCCAGCTCCCTTCTGTCTCGAGGCGGACGTTCGAGCTGACCTCCGACGAGGCGCTCCTGGCCCATGCCGAGCCGTTCCTCTTCGGCCTGTCGCGGCCGCTCCTGGACCTCGCGGAGCGCTACCTGGGGCTGCCGGTGGACTATCTCGGCGTCAACATCAAGCGCGAGCTCGCCAACGGGCGGAGCGAGGGGACACGGCTGTGGCACGCGGACCCGGAAGACGAGCGGATGTTGAAGATCATCGTCTACCTGAGTGACGTGGATGCCGGGTCGGGGCCCTTCGAGGCCATCGACGCCCGCCAGAGCGGCGAGGCGAAGAAGCGCCTGCGCTACGCCTGGGGAAGCACCTGCACGCCCGAGGCGCTGGAGAAGGTGGTGCCGACGGCGGAGCGGCGGACGTTCGTCGGCCCCCAGCTCACGGCGGTGTTCTGCGACACCGCGCGCTGCCTGCACCGGGCCTCCCCGCCGACCACGGTGGACCGCTACTCGATGACGTTTTCCTATCTCAGCCGCGAGGCCTATTTCTGCTTCGCTTCCGGGCGCACGTTGCAGAGAGCCTTCGTCGAGCGGTGGGGCACGCGGCTCGATGCGCACCAGCTCGCCTGCCTCGTGCCTTGTTGAGGGCGCGGCTCCTGGAGGATTGGCCTGGCCTGTCGTCCGGTCGGCCTCAGCGCGCCATCATGCCCTTGCGGCGTGTGGCCCGCAGCCAGAGCAGCAACCCGAGCGCGCCCATCATCGCGCCGGGCGCCGCCGAGGCGCAGCCCCCCTCCTGCCCATCATCTCCGCGCGCCTCCGGCTCGGGAGGATGCATCGGGGCCTCCGGAGGCACCGGCGAGGGCACCGCGAGGGACTGCTTGAAGCGCAGCAACGCCTCGACGAAGTAGTAGTCGCCGTAGATGAGGCTCTCGTCGATGGCCTCGCCCTTGGGCTTGATGGGCGTCCGGTAGAACGCCACACCATGCAGGAGGATGCCCGGACTCTGGGTGCCGACGGCCAGGTAGGCCGATGAGCTGAGGCTGTCGAGCATCGCCAGGGCCGCCGAGTGGTACCGCTCCTTCTCGGCTGCGTCCGGGACGTAGGTGTGCAGCTCCAGGAGCGCCGAAGCCACGGCGGCCGCCGCCGACGAGTCCTTCACCTGCTGGTCCGCGGGCGCGTCCATGTCCCAGTACGGAATGGAGTCCGGAGGCAGCCGCTCCAGGTAGTAATCCGTCACCTTGCGGGCCGCCTCCAGCATGCGCGGGTCCTTCGTGTACCGGTAGGCCATGGTGAAGCCGTAGATGGCCCAGGCGTGTCCCCGGGACCACGTCGAAGGGTCGGAGTGCCCCTGGAAGGTCTCCCGCGAGCGGATGTTGCCCGCGACGTCGTAGTCCACGACGTGAAAGGTACCGCCGTCCGGGCGGACCATGTCGCGCAGGGTGACCAGCGCATGGCTCAGCGCCATGTCCTTCCAGGCCGGGTCGCCACCGTTCTCGGCCGCCCAGAAGAGCAGCTCCAGGTTCATCATCGTGTCGGTGACGAGCGGAACCTTCCACTTCCGGTTCCAGTCACAGCAGTTGATGACCCCCGAGGGGGCATGGAAGCGCTGCGCCAGCGAGCCGGCCGCCGCCAGCAGCACGTCGCGATAGTAGGCGTCCCCCGTCAGGCGGTAGGCATTGCCAAAGCTGGGGAAGAGTTTGAAGCCCAGGTCATGTGTCTGGGTATTGGTCTTCTGGACCTCGATGGGGCGCGTCCTCGCATCCGCCCGCTCCCGCCAGACCGGGTCTTCCGCCGACTCGTACATGTACCAGAGCAGGCCTGGATAGAAGCCCTGAATCCAGTCGACGCGGTGGTCCGCGGGGACGAGCTTCCACGTGCGGTTGTCGAGGGTGTTCTTGGGGTACTGGTCCAGTGGGATGTCCGAGCTCGTGGACGTTCGGGCCAGCTGCTCCCGGGCGAACTGGAGGGCCCGGTCCGCCGCGGCCTCATCGAAGGCCCAGGCCTGCCCTGCCGTGAGGACACAGGTGGTCGCCGCCAGAAAACAGCTCCAGGCTCGATCTTGCAGCCTTCCCATCATTGTCCTGCCCTCCAGACAAACCCCTGGGGAACATGGGCAAGGTGGCGGGGAAGGGCGACCGGTCTTCAGCAAAGAGCCTGGTGTTCGCTTGCTGGCCTGGCCAGAGGCCGCGCGCTGGAGACGTGACATGCGCAACTGGACGTCAGTGGGGGCCCCATCAGGTGCCGTCGTCGGACCAGCGCGTGCCGCCCGGGGGAGGTTGCATGTCCCGGGCCGGTGGCTGCCACCCTGGCAGTTCGTCTAAGGTGGACCCCACGATGGCAGCGGCGCGTGCAACGAGCCTGGTGGCGATCTCCTTCGTCGTCGCCTTCTGCAGCATGCTTTATGAGTTGCTGCTCGCGCAGACGCTGGCGGCCACGCTGGGCGACACCGCGTCCCGCTACACGCTCACCATTGGCCTCTACCTGGCCTCCATGGGCCTTGGCGCCGCCCGAGCGGACTGGATCAAGCCCGCCACCTACCTCCAGACGCTCGTGGATGCCGAGCTGCTCATCGCCCTGGCCGGCGCGCTCTGCCCCCTCTACCTCGTGCTCCTGGACGGAGGAGGGCGGCTCGCCGCCGAGCACGCGCTCCCCGGCGCGCAGACCCTGGTCCTGGTGCTCAGCCACGCCTCCATCGTGCTCGTGGGCCTGCTCACGGGGCTGGAGCTCCCCCTGCTGATGTCGCTCGCCGAGGCCCAGCGGCCCGGCTACGGCACCCGGGTCCTCGTCCTGGACTACGTGGGGACGCTGGCCGCAGCGCTGCTCTTCCCGGTCGTCCTGCTCCCCACCCTGGGCATCGTCCCCATCGCGCTGCTCGCCTCCACCCTCTCCGCCGGAGTCTCAGTGGCCCTGCTCCTGCTCCGCCGGGAGCAGGACGTGCCGCGCTCGCGCTGGGTCGTCGCGGTCGGGCTGTCGGTCCTGCTCCTGAGCCTCCTCCCCCTCGCCAGCGCCCACTACGAGCAGGTGCTGCGCTCGCTCTACGTGGCCCATGGCTGAGGCGCTCTCCCCGGCGGCGTCCCCCTCCGCGAGGCTGTCCCCTCGCGCCATCCTCGTGGTGGCCGCGGTGGCCTCGATTTGCAGCCTCAGCTACGAGTTCCTCATCGCCCGCATCGTCGGCTTTCTCTCCGGACAGATGGTGATGTGGCAGGGACTGACCATCGGCCTGTACCTCGCCGCGCTCGGCGTGGGCACGCACCGGGCCTCGCGCGTTCCCCGGGGAAGGGAGCTGGAGCGGCTGTGCCGGGTGGAGCTGTGGCTGGCGCTGCTGGGCGTGCTCGCCGTGCCCCTCGTCCTGGTGCTGCACGTCGTCTACCGCATCACCCTCTTCGACTTCGTCACCAACCTCACCCACGCGCCAGGGTCGACGGCCTCGCTGCTCATCTTCTGTCTGGCCAGCCAGCTGGTGACGCTCGCCATCGGCCTGCTCTCCGGCTACGAGGTGCCGCTGCTCATCGCCCTGCTGGAGCAGGTGCGCCCGGGGCGGGGGGCCGCGCGGGTGCTCGCGGCCACCTATGGCGGCTCGCTGGCCGGGACGCTCGCCTTCATCACCCTGCTCGTGCCGCGGCTGGACCTGGTCACCACCGGCGCGCTCGTGGCCTCGCTCAACCTGCTGCTCGCCTTCTTCCTACTGGCCCGGCTCTCCCCCCGCGAGCGGCTGTCCTACCCGCTGCTGCTCGTGGTCTCCGTCGCCTCCCTGGCCGCGGTGGTGGTGTACGGCGACGGCCTGCAGCAGGTGCAGCTCAAGAACTTCTACTTCAACCAGCCGGTGAGCCTGGGGCCTCCCTACTTCCAGCGCATCCTCAAGCAGCGCCACGACGTGGAGCGCCACCTGACGCCCTACCAGACCATCGACATCGTCTATGGCGGGACGAAGGGCGACGGCCGCCCCGTCGAGGCGCGCGAAGTGACTGTCTACCTGGAAGGCCACTTCCAGTTCAGCGCCAGCACCGAGCGCGACTACCACGAGTTCATGGTGCACGCGCCCATCCAGATGACGGGCCACATCCCCCGGCGGGTGCTCGTGCTGGGGGCGGGGGACGGGCTGCTGCTGCGCCAGCTGCTGCGCTACGGGTCTCCGCTGGAGCAGGTGACGCTGGTGGAGTTGGACCCGATGATGCTCCAGCTGGCCCGCTCACATCCGGCCTTCACCCGCCTCAACCAGCACTCGCTCGAGGACCCCCGGGTGCGCGTGGAGGTGGGCGATGCCTTCTATTACGTGCGCACGCGGCGCGAGCGCTACGACGCCATCTTCGTCGACTTCCCCTATCCCTACAGCTACGACGCCGCCCGGCTCTACAGCGTGGAGCTGTACCAGAGCCTGCGCGAGCGGCTGGAGCCCGGCGGCTTCGTGGTGCTGGACTGCCCGCTGTACGCCAGGAGTCGCGGCACCGAGGGGACGCTCAACACCCGCGTCATCAGCACGCTCAAGGCGGCCGGCTTCGGCCAGGTCTTCCCCTACCGCAGCCCCTTCCGCGAGACGTTCGCGCTGCTGCGCCGGGAGGAGGCGCCGCTGAGCTTCCAGCTGCGAGACCTGGGGGTGCCCCTGGAGGTCCTCACGCCCGAGCGGCTCGAGGCGCTGCGCAACCCTGGCTTCGCCTACGAGGTGGACGAAGCCGAGGTGAACTCCATCTTCCTGCCCGCCTTCTTCAGCCTGAGGGACCCCCAGTTCTGAGGGGCCCCCGGGCGGCGGACTACATGTCCGAGTCGTCCTCGGTCATCTTCCCGATGGGGATTCCGATGCCCACGCCGATGCAGCGCACCGCCGCGTTGCCCTCGGCGTCCCAGGCGGCCGCCTCGAGCTTCAGGGACTTGAGCTCGTCCGTCTCCTCGTCCATGACGCCGGTCCACATGGCCTCGGCCTTGAGCTCGCCGTGGGCCTTGTCGGTATAGAGGAGCGGCCCCTTGACGGTGTAGGAGCCGTCCAGCGACGTCACGCCATCATTGGGGCCCGCCAGGGCCAGGGTGATGGGGCCCAGCTCGGGGCCGCTCAGGCGCTTGCCGGTGAGGGAGAACCTCAGGATGCGCATGCCCCAGTCACCCTCGGGCAGGTCGTCCCTCGCGTACGTCTCGTACACGAGGCTGCCGATGAAGTGGTAGGACGAGGCCCCCTCTCCGCCGTCGATCTCCGCGGTCGCCTCGATGGTGCCGCCCATGGGCGGCTCATAGGGCTCCGATTCCTGGGCCCGCGCCACGCCGTGGGTCAGGGCCACGGACGCCGCCGCGGCCGTCAGGCCGTACGCCGAGAGCCGGATGATGAACTGCCGCCGGTTCATGCCCTCGTCGTTCGCCGACGGCGGGCTGCCCTCGGGCTTCGACGGTGCGTTGGAATCGCTGCTCATCGTGCCTCTCCTTGTGAATGGACTACCCGGGCCGGTGTGCTGGGAAGGTCCGCCGGCTGCGGAAGCTCTGTAACGAGGTGCCGGGGAAGGACGGGAGCCTCGGCGTCCCTCGGCATGACGACGAGGCTCAGGTACTGGTTCCCCTCGCGCATGAGCAGGCCCCACGTCTCGAGGTCCGCCAGCGCGGCGTCAATCTGGCCCGCGTCCACCTCGGGGCCCAGCGCCGCCTGGACCTCGCGGTGCAGGCCCGCGCGCGAGCTGATGGCGTCGCAGGCGAGGAGCAGGGCGCGGTGGGCGCCTCGCAGGCAGACCCAGGGCGCCTTCGCCACCGGCCGGGTGTCCCAGATGAGCAGGCGCTCCTCGGTGGCGAAGCCCACCAGCGAGGCGGAGCCCCCGGTCTTCGTCCACTGCCGGCAGAGCGCCTCCATCTCCGCGGCGTACTCGAGCGAGCGCCCGTCCTCGTAGTCGAACTCGAAGTAGTAGGCGAGCTCCCGGAGCTCGTCTTCGGGGAGCTGGAAGACGGCCCCGTAGGTGGCGTAGGGCCGCACGTTCACCATGCCGAAGGACGCGGGGTCGCCGAAGTAGGGGCTGAAGCGGTCCAGCCGCAGCTGGCTGTAGCCCGTCGGAGGCTGGAGGTGGCGCAGGGACGGGATGAGGCGCGCCACGGCGGCGTACTCGGCCGGGTCCTCCTTGGGGAAGCCGAAGATGATGTTCCACGAGGGCCGGACACCGGCCTCCGAGCACCACTTGAGGAACTGCACGTTGCGCAGCGCCGTGACGCCCTTGCGCATCAGGTTGAGCACGGAGGTGCTGAGGCTCTCGATGCCCGGCTGCAGGTCCATCACCTTCGCGGCCGCCAGCGCCTGGATCTGCTCGCGCGAGAGGTTGCTCTTCACTTCGTAGAACACGGGGCGCAGCTTGGGGTGCTTGCCCAGCGCGGGCAGGAACTCCGCGAAGTAGCGCATGTCCAGGATGTTATCGACGGCGCGCAGCCGGTGGACCTTGTCGCCATAGCGGTCCAGCAGCGTTGAGACTTCCGAGATGGCGCGCGGCACGGACTTGCTGCGGAAGGCCATGGTGGAGCCGTTGAGCCCGCAGAAGGTGCAGTGGTGCTTCTGGCCCCACCAGCACCCGCGCGCGGTCTCGAACGGCAGGGCCACCTGGAAGCGCTCCGGGCTGGCCTCCATGAGCGGCGCCGCCTGGGCGAAGAAGTCATCGAACTCCACCTCGGGAAGCGTGTCGAGGTTCGCCACGGGCGACACCCACGCCGCGGGCTTCACGGGAGCGCCGGTGGCCGAATCCCGGCGCAGCAGCCCGCCCCTGTCAGCGGGGCGGCGGCCCTCCAGCAGCTCCTGTACGAAGGGCGGGAAGGTGTCGTCCGCCTCGCCGGAGAAGACGTAGTCGATGAAGGGGTAGTTGCGCAGCAGCGCCATCCCCATCTCGCTCTCGCAGTTGGCGCCGCCAAAGACAATCTGCGTGCCGGGCGAACGCTCCTTGATGCGGCGGGCCAGCGCCAGCGAGGCCACCGTCTGGTGGAACGTGGTGCTGAAGCCCACCAGCCGGTAGGCCCGCCAGTCGGTGGCGCTGGCCACCTCCTCGATGAACCGCGTCGCGTCCTCCTGGAGCGAGGCGATGGCCGCCTGGAGCCGCTTCAGCTTCGCCGCGCTGGCGCGGGGGAATGCCCCACGCCAGTACTGCTCCACCTGCTCCGCGGAGACGCTCCCATGGAGGCTCGGCGCGAAGACCCACTCGCCCAGCAGGCGGGACTGGTCCTGGTCGATGACCTCTTCGTAGCGGGACAGCCCCACACGCTGGGCGAACTCGACGAAGAAGTACTGGAGGGCCGCTTCGATGCCACGCGCCTTCAGCTCCGCCCTCAGCAGGCTCAGTCCCAGGGACGGCAAGGTCGCCTGGCTGAAGGGCATGGATACCAGGAGGACCTGCGCAGCGGGCGCGTCCATTCGAGTCCTCACGGCGGAAAGGGAAAGAAGGGCGAAACCGGATGGTGACAGTGAAGCTCCCCGAGGGTCAAGCCTGGAGTCGCACGGAGAGTGAAGGCCGTGTTTTGACAGCGTGTCCCCGCGCGCCCTAGCCTTGCCGCTCCTCTTGTAGCTGGGTTGCACCGGAGCTGGATGGACCCTGCCGCGCGACATCTCCTGGTGGACGTCTGGCTGGACGAGCCGCTCACGGAAGCGCTGGTGGAGGGGCTGCTGGAGCGGGCGCGCGCGCACCTGAGCGTGGTGCGCGAGTCGATTCACCGCTTCGAGCCCTTCGGGGTGACGGCCGTCTTCATCCTCAAGGAGAGCCACTTCTCCCTGCACACCTACCCGGAGGAGCGCTACTTCAGCATGGACGTGTACGTCTGCAACCCGGCCGTGGACGTGGACGGGGTGACGGACCGCCTGCTGGCGCCCCTGGCCATCCGGCACGAGCAGCGGCAGGGCCTGCGGCGCGGCGTGCCCGGCAAGGCGCTCTGGGCCGTGCCGCGGGTGGCGGGCCTCACCACCAGGGAATGAGCGCCCTCGAGGTCCGGAACTCCGAGCGGCGGTAGTCCAGGTACACCGGGCGGTAGAAGGAGTTGACCTCCACCGCCGACGCCTTCTGCTCCTGGAGCGTGGGGTCCGCGAGCTCTGCCAGCAGCCTGCGGTCCGGGGTGAGGGAGCGGTCGACGAAGGGGTGCACGTCCAGGCGGGCCTCGTAGCCGGACAGGTCGGCCGGCGCGGCGGTGAGCAGATAGAGCCCTTCCAGCTCGCCCTTGAGCGTGTGGTAGGGCAGCACGGAGAAGCCGGCCGCCCGCATCGTCTTCACCACGCACCAGTAGGCCGCGTCGTCGTACGTGTCGTGCTGGAAGGAGATGACGCCGCCCTCGTCCAGCAACGCCCGCAAGTCCCTCAGGAACTGGAGGCTGTAGCTGCGCGAGAGCACGAAGTCGACGCCCTCGGGGAAGTCGACGAGGACGACATCGAACTTCTCCTGCGAGCGGCGCACCCATGCGAAGGCGTCGTCGAAGACGAGCTCCAGCCGCGGGTTGTTCAGCGAGTCGTGGTTGTGCTTGCGCAGCAGCTCGTGGGAGGCGGCGAAGCGGACCCATTCTTCATCGAGGTCCACCATCACCACCCGCTCGACCTCGTCCCCGTACTTGAGGACCTCCTTGGCGGGCAGGCCGTCTCCGCCGCCGAGGATGAGGACGCGCCGGGGCTGGCGCGCCAGGGCCATGGCGGGGTGCACGAAGCCGTGGTGGTACGCGTCCGTGGGGCTGCCCAGCGGGCCCGAGGCCTGGATGCTGCCGTTGAGCCAGATGTTCAGCCAGGGGGCGCGCTCCTCGCCGGGGGTGTCTCCGGTGCGGGGCCGGGTCGTCACCACGACCTTCTGGTACCGGGTGCGGAAGTTGGCCTGCAGGCGCGTCCCCGCGCGCGTGCCATAGATGCGCTGGTCCACGAGGTTGCGGAAGTCCCTGGCATGCAGGGCGAAGCGCACGCCGAGGACGACGGCGAAGAGGGTGGCCACCACCAGGATGCCGTCGGTGAAGCGGCGCACGGGGAGCCGGGCCACGAGGTACAGGGCCACCGCGGCGTTGACGAGCGCCGCGGCGATGGCGGCGCCATTGGCCTGCAGCGCGGGGAGCAGCACGAGGGCGAAGAGGAGCGAGCCGAGCAGCCCGCCGCCCTGGTCCGCCACCAGCAGGCGGCTGAGGGAGCGGCCCTCGCGGCCGGGCTGCTGGTGGGAGCGCAGGGCGAGGACGAGGGGAATCTCCATCCCCGACAGCACGCCGATGATGGCGATCAACACCCCGGCGAGCATCAGCGTCAGCGAGCGGTCCATGACGCGCGCGGTGAGCGCCATGAGGGTGGAGCTGGAGGAGCCGCCAATGATGGTGAGCAGCACCTCCACCCAGACGAGGGCATGGAAGGCGTGGGAGCGCAGGGGGATGCTGAGGAACGAGCCCACGCCCATGAAGAGGATGAAGCCCGCGACGGTGAGGGAGAAGTAATAGACGGAGTCGCCATACAGCTCCGCCAGCGTGGCGCCCAGGCTCATCTCGTAGGCGAGCGAGCAGCCGGCGGCGAGGACGAGGACGGCGGAGGCGGCGCCCGCGCCGAGCGTCGGGCGGGGCTCAGCGGCCATGGCGGAGCAGGTCGAGGAAGGCCTCCAGGGCGGAGGCGTGGACCCAGGCCACGGCGAGGACTCCGCCGGCGGTGAGGGGGGCCCAGGAGCGCCCGCGGCGCGGCCCCGCCGTGAGCGTCAGCGAGGCGAGCGCCGCCGAGGCCACGTTGAGCAGGGCGGCGACGAACACCGCGCGCAGCAGCCCCAGGCGGGGCAGCAGGACCAGGGGCATGAGGAGCGCCCCGGCGAAGCTTCCCAGGTAGTCGAGGCCGAGGATGTGGGGCGTCTCGCCCTCGCCGCTGGCGTCGCCCGCGACACTCACGAGCAGGGGCAGCTGCATGCCCGCGAGCACCCCGAAGGCGGCGTCGAAGGCGAGGCCCACCGTCCACAGCGCGGGCGTCGTCAGGGCGAACAGGCCCGGCCGGAACAGGGCGGCGTGGAGCATGAAGAGCAGGGGCAGCGCGAGGCAGCCGAGCACCCCCAGGCCGTATTGGGTGGTCACCAGCGCGCGCCGGGGCGCCACGCGCTCGCTGCCCGCCAGGTGGCTGCCGATGCCCATGGCGAAGAGGAAGACGCCCATGAAGACGGAGAAGAGCACCACCGTCTCTCCCAGCAGGAAGCCGAGGCTGCCGACCACGGCGAGCTGGTACACCATGGCGCAGCCGCCACTGAGCAGCGCGCAGGTGGTGACGGTGACGCGCAGGCTGAAGGGAACGCTGTGAGGCGCGGCGGGAGGAGCCTCGGCGGGCGCCGACACGGGCGCGCCGCAGACGGTACAGCTTTCCGGCGACATGCAGACCTCGTCACACGAGGAAGGGAACAGACGAACGCATGAAGGCGCACGGACTGTCAACCTGGAGTCTCCGGCAGGGGCTCATCCGCCCGGGTGGACCTGGTGGTGCTGCTGTCGCGAGACGCAGCGGGAGGCGGAGAGCTCCGCCTCCGTCAACAGCTGAGCCACGCCATCCGGCACGGCCACGGGCGCGTTCTTCTCGCACCCGTGGTTCATGGAAGATGTGAGGGTTTGCGTAATCCCTCACATGCCATACACGCTCCCCTACAGCGGCGGTTGGGCCAGACATCACCCGCCGGCCGCCCATGGCAGTGGCGCAGGCGGAGCGGGCCAACCCGGTCCGAGCTGTCCAACGCGGCGGCGCTTCAGGCCGGATTTTTGCGAATGGTGAGCTGGAAGTCCTTCGAGACGAGCTCGAAGCGGCCCACCGCCGCGCTGAGGAAGGCGTCGATGCCGATGTCCGGGCGCGAGCCGCCGCCGCCGGGGACGAGCCGCGCGGAGGCCATGCCGTAGTCGTCGAAGATCATCCACCCGCCCGGCTTCAGCAGCGGCCAGCTCAGCACCGCGTCCTGGAGGACGTCGAACGCCAGGTGGGAGCCGTCGACATAGATGAAGTCGTAGGTCGGCTCCGGCGCCAGCAGGCGCAGCGCGTGAGAGGAATAGCCCGCCTTCTTCTCCACGCGGCCCGCCGCGCCGCTCGCCGCGATGTTCTTGTCGAACAGTCGCGCGTAGTCGCCCTCGAACAGGTCCACGCAGGTGATGCGGCTGGTGGGATGGGTGAGCACGTTCTCCAGCAGCCAGACGGCGGAGCGGCCCTCGAAGCGAAGTCCTTCGGGTAGCCGTCCACCAGCAGGCTGGCCACTCCGAGCGTGTGGAGGTGCAGGCACGCGGCGCCCACGTTCCGCACCAGGGCCGTGCGCGGCGACTGGGGAGAGATGCGCCCGAGCACCGCGCCAGGCGCGTTGACCGAGTCCTCACGAAGGTTGCGGAAGTCCAGCTCCATGGTGGGATGGCCGCGAGCTAGAAGTCCCGGCCGTTCCAGCCGTCCGCAGGGAAGAACCGCATGCCGGTGACGCCCTCCTTCTGGAGCGCCTGGTAAAGGCTGTCATGCAGGAGGATCTCCGCCAGCTTGTTCTGGATGCGGAAGATGCGCGCCCTGGGGGAGATGGCCTCGCGCTTGAGGATGAGCTTGTGGATGAAGGAGACCTCCGTGGGGAGGATGGAGTCCATCACCACCTCGGAGCGCTCCATGTCCATGGCGTCCTCGCTGCCCAGCACGTTGCACAGGTAGTGCGCGCTGCTGGCCACCTTGCCCTTGTGGTCGAGCATCTTCAGCGAGAAGAACTCGCAGTTGTCCACGCCCAGGCCCTCGATGATGCGCTTCACCTTCTCCGAGACGATGAGGGCCCCGAGCGTGCAGGTCATGAAGTCGCAGACCTTGCGGTGGTCGGGAAAGTTGTCCGAGAAGCGGATGGTGCCTTTCGAGGGAAAGCTGTCGGCCAGGGAGATTCCCTCGGTCATCAGGTAGAGCTCCGGAGAGCCCTCGGGCAGCTTCTCGATGACGGCGCTGGTGTAGTCCGTCATCATGGCCCAGTAGCCAGCGATTGTGGCGGCAGGCGGCATCAGGTCAGGACTCCAAAGCGGTAGAGGGACTGGCCCTTGTTGCGCACGAAGGCGACGTGGGGATGGCTGAGTTGGTTCCCCTGGAGCGCCTCGGGGACGACCTGTTTGCTCAGGTCCACGATGTACCTCCACAGCTCGTTCTCTATCTTGGTGAGCTGATCGAGAATGGCCGCGTGGGCGTGGCTGTGGTCCGTCTTCTTCTGCTTCACCTGGGCGGCGAGCTTTCCCAGCGAGCGCTTCACGCCGGCCAGCATGCCGAGGACCTTCCCGCTGTAGTTGGGGTGGCTGCCCAGGTGTTGGAGGATGCAATGCATGGGCACTGCCCAATCGCACATCGGGGCGATGATGCCATTGTGGCCGTTGTTGACGTCATAGCCACTCTCGATGAGCAGCTGGTATTCCGCGGCCCCCAGTTCCTCCTCCGTGAGCCGTTGATGCGGGATGAGGTGGTGCGCTGTCCATTGGTACGGAGCCCAGGGGCCTGTCACCCAGTCCTCGTCCGTCTTCTGGGCGGCGGACTGCTTGTAGTTCATGTTGGTCAGCAGGAAGCGCCCGGCCTCCTTCGAGTACGGCTTGGGCGAGCCCTCGCGGGGGAAAGCCATGGCTTTCTTCCACTTCGAGTCGTCGCTCAGGGTGTTGAAGCTCCTGTCGTTGATGATGCCTGAGCCCAACGCGGCCTTCAGCTTTTCCTCCCCGTAGTCCGGCTTGACGTTGAAGTGGCCTCGCCCGCCCTGGTCATGGATGTAGGCGGCCGTGCGGTACTTGTGGAAGCCTCGGATGCGGCGGCGGCTGGCGAGGGCGGGAGGGCAGTCGTCCTTCTGCCGGTCCTTCTCCGCCTGGTCCTTTTGGAGCTCCTGCTTGAGCTTCGCCGGGTAGTTCGCGTCGTCGAGCTCCGGGAAGTTGCCCGGCTTGACGGACAGGTCGTCGTTGAAAATCTCGCTCTCGCCGGAGCCCAGTGGTTGCTGCTCGGTTTTCTTCTTCGGCTTCGACGCGGCCTTGCTCATGACTTGGAGACCTCTGCAAACGTCAGGGGGCCTCATACAGCGACGGCTCCGGTTGCGTCCGCAGGTACGTCATCGCCCGTTCACCTCATCCCCAGGTCGAGCGAGGCGAGGGGGCCGTCCTCCTGCAGCAGCAGCATGCCCTGGTGCTGCTCGGCGGCCTGTTGGAAGTATTCCACCAGCTCCCGCCAGGACTCTTGCAGCACGGGCAGGTCGTCCTCCGTCCACGACTCCAGCGCGTCCAGGTCCTCGGTCAGCTTGCCGTAACCGGACTCGCGCAGCCCCTCGGGCGCATACCGGGAGGCGAGGTCTTCCCATGACACGCCCGCCAGCCCCCGAGCCGCCTTCCGCACCTCGTCGGGCGGCAGGTGCCAGGCGGAGTTGTCGAGCGGGGTGGACTGTCCCACCGCCTCCTCGATGGGGACCGGCGCGGCCCAGTCCCCGATGAAGGGCGCCTCGGGGCCCAGGGGCGGACGGCGGTCCGGAGTGAGCAGGAGTTCGAGTACCTGCGCGACGTCGTCCTGGAGCACCATGCCCCTGAAGATGGCGCCTCCGCCCGCGCCCTCCTCGTACAGCAGCGGGGAGCCGAGCACGTCGAGCAGTGTGTCCGGGTCCTCTCGGAGTTGCTCCCACTCCGTCGCGTCCAGCGCGAGAAACAGGCAGTTGGCGCTCACTTCCGGGGGGCCCCGCAGCAGGGGCACTTCGGCTTCTCCGCGGCGCCGCCCTTGCCCACGACGGGCGGCTGCACCCCTGGGAAGGGCGGGGTGTTCTTGTCGTTGTGCAGCATCAGGTCCAGGGTGCGCGCGACGTTCTTCCCTTCGGCCTTCACGTCGAAGGAGAAGTTGACGAATTCGGCCTTACCCTGGGTCTTGCTGGAGGCCACGCCGCCGCCTGCGGTGCCAGCCTCGTCGCCCGTGCTGGTGCTGAAGTTGGAGTCCTTCACGCACAGGGGATTGCCCTCCACCACCTCCGAGTCGGCCGCCTTCGCCGTGTCAGAAGATTTGGCGATGTTGGGGTAGGGAATGGGGATGGGGCCGCCGGGGCTGGGCGTCTTGCAGACGTCAGGGAAGGCGGTGGTGATGCCGTTGCTGTCCTTGGTAATGACTGACAGCTTGTTGACACCGACGGTGCTCGCCATGGCGGACCTCTTCGGCTGGAGCGTCTGGACTCTACATGAATCGGGCGTTTCAGTTGATGTCGACGGTGCCCGCCTTGATGCGGTGGACGCCACGGGCGCGGGTCTCCACGGTGGCTCCTTTGATGACGACCTTTCCGCTGCGCCGCAGGGAGATGCTGGCCTCGCCGCATTGGAGGACGACCTGGTCCTGGGTGAGGGTGACCTGGGCGGCAGGAGTCGTGGCGGCGTTTGGCGCCACCCTGGCGCCCCAGGGCGGCGCGCACAGCCGCCGTTTTCTGCACGGCTGTGCGCACCTAAACCCGCGAAACCTCTACATCACCCAGTGTCCCCGACGGGATTCGAACCCGTGTTACCGGCTTGAAAGGCCGGCCGAGCGGGACATCACCCGCCGGCCGCCCATGGCAGTGGCGCATGCGGAGCGGGACAACCCGGTCCGAGCTGTCCAACGCGCCAGCGCTTCAGGCCGGATTCTTGCGGACGGTGAGCTGGAAGTCCTTCGAGACGAGCTCGAAGCGGCCCACCGCCGCGCTGAGGAAGGCGTCGATGCCGATGTCCGGGCGCGAGCCGCCGCCGCCGGGGACGAGCCGCGCGGAGGCCATGCCGTAGTCGTCGAAGATCATCCACCCGCCCGGCTTCAGCAGCGGCCAGCTCAGCACCGCGTCCTGGAGGACGTCGAACGCCAGGTGGGAGCCGTCGACATAGATGAAGTCGTAGGTCGGCTCCGGCGCCAGCAGGCGCAGCGCGTGAGAGGAATAGCCCGCCTTCTTCTCCACGCGGCCCGCCGCGCCGCTCGCCGCGATGTTCTCGTCGAACAGTCGCGCGTACTCGCCCTCGAACAGGTCCACGCAGGTGATGCGGCTGGTGGGATGGGTGAGCACGTTCTCCAGCAGCCAGACCGCGGAGCGGCCCTCGAAGCTGCCAATCTCCAGCGCGCGGACGCCGGGCACGCCCACCAGCGGCGCCAGCAGCTTGCGCCAGTCCTCCTCGCACTTCGACATCCAGTCCGACGAGAAGCGGTACTTGCCCACCTCGCGCACGGCGGGGTGGCGCTCCAGGAAGCCGCTCAGCGCGGCCCGGGCCTCGGTGTCGAGCCACGCGGCGCGCAACAGGTTCTGCATCACCGTGCGGGCGTTGAGGCGGAGGTTGTCCACGGAGGCCGCGTGAGGCCCCAGCTTCGCGACGGCTCCGGCCGTCAGGAGCGGCAGGGTGGACTCCACGTCCCGCACCCAGCCCACCACCACCGGGTTCGCTTCCGGACCGGACGCCTTCAAGAGCTCCTGCACACGCGCCGCGAGCGACGACACCTTCGCCGCGATGTCCATTTCTCCAGCCACGTCTGACTCCTTTTCGGTGAAGAGGGGCTTCGTTTCGGAAGGGGGCGTCCGGCGTCCGCGGCTCGCCTCGGTGACGAGCGAGGCCAGGCGCCGGGCGTCGGGCAGCAGCGGGTTTCCTGGCGGGGCTGCCTCGGGCGACGCCATGACCTGGTGCAACGTGGCGACCAGCAGGTGTGCATGCCGGGGCAGGGGGGCGAGCTCGGGCGCCCCCTGCACCAGCTCTCCCAGCAGTGCCACCAGGGCTTCGGGAGGAGGGAGCGCGCCCTCCGCTGACGAGAGCGGCAGCAGGAGCGCGCAGGCGAGCATCAGCTCGTTGTAGCGCTGGCCCGAGACGATGGACCGGTCCACCGCTTCCACCTGGGCGAAGAAGCGCTGCTCGAGCGCGGGGCCTCCTTCCGCCAGCCGGCGGGCCACGGGCGGCAGCAGCAGGGGAAGCCAGCCCATGGCCTGGAGCATGCGAAGGAACGGCGCGCCTGTGCCGCCACCGAGCCCCCGCAGGGTCTCGCTCAGCAGGCGGTAGCGCGGGCAGCGGGCCAGTTCGCCACCCATGCGGACCATCGCCTCGGCGGTGCGCGACTCGAGGTCCATGCCCAGCCGCGTGGCGAAGCGGGCGCCCCGGAGCATGATGCCGGGGTCCTCCCGCAGCCGCGTCTCCGGGTCGCCGATGAGGCGCAGCAGGTTCGCCTGGAGGTCTCGCAGCCCCTGGACGTGGTCGATGACCTGGCCGCTCACGCCGTCCAGGAAGAGCCCGTTCACGGTGAAGTCGCGGGCCTGGGCGTCCTGCTCGGGCGTTCCACGCTCCGGCAGGAGCTCCGCCAGCCGCTCATCCGAGATGACGGCGGCATCCGGGCCGCTGTGGTCCGTCGAGAGCCGGGCCCGGAAGGGGGCGACCTCGATGACCTTTCCGCCCTCGAGGCGGACCTGGACGACGAGGAACCGGCGACCGCCGAACCCGACGCTTTGAGGAAAGACGGCGCGCACCTCCAGCGGCGAGGCGCTCGACACCACGTCGAAGTCTCGAGGCGTCCGTCCCGCGAGCAGGTCCCGGACACAGCCGCCGGCCAGGTACGCGACGTGTCCCCGTTCGTGCAGCCGCTGGAGGACGTGCAGCGCCTCCGGAGCAATCCGGGAGGAGTCGATGGCCGGAAGGGGCGCGGCGGGCTGGGCGGGACTCATGGAGTTCCTCATGAAAAAGGGACGTGCGGCCCGGGCCGTCACGACACGCGCTGGACCGCGGGGGCTGGGACGGGCTCCACGATGCGGCCGTCCTCCAGCCGCACCAGCCGGTCCGCCAGGGGGAAGTACCGGTCATCGTGGGAGATGACCACCACGGCCTTCCCCGCTCGCTTCAGCTCCGGCAGCAGCTCCCGGTAGAAGACGTCCTTGAACACCGGGTCCTGGTCCGCGGCCCACTCGTCGAAGAGGTAGATGGGGCGGTTCTCCAGGTACGCGGTGAGCAGGGCCAGGCGCTTTCGCTGGCCCGTGGAGAGCTGGGTGGTGCTCAGCCGTCCCGCCTCGAGCTTCACCTTGCGGTCCAGCCGCAGGCGCGTGAGGAAGCCCTGCGCTCGGGGGGCCAGCTCCGGTGAGGACAGGCCCAGCAGGTTCTCGAAGAGGTGGAAGTCGGCGAACACCGTGGAGAAGAGCTGGCGGTAGTGCGCGCGGTCCGCGTCGCTCACGGGCACGCCGTCCAGGAGGACCTGCCCGGACTCCGGGGTGTAGAGCCCGGTGATGAGCTTGGCCAGGGTCGTCTTCCCGCTGCCATTGCCGCCCACCACGAAGAGCAGCTCGCCCGGGACGAGCGTCAGGTGGATGGGCCCGAGCGTGAAGCGCGTGTCCTCGTCCTCGCGCTGGTACGAGTGGGTGATGCCCGCCAGCTCCAGCCGCTGGAAGGCGGCGGGCTCGGGGCGCTCGGGGCCGGCCGGCTCCGAGCCCTCCGCCAGCGCCAGTCCCATCTGGTCCACGTTGCGCACGGCCACGTCCGCGCGCATCACGGACTGCATCAGGCTGATCATGGAGTCCAGCGGCTGCTGCAGATACAGCACCACCAGCGTGTAGCCCACCAGGGTGGAGCGGTCGAGCGCACCGAAGGCGGGGAACACGAACAGCAGCATGCCGATGATGGCGAAGACGAGCAGCGAGGCCAGCGCCGCGCTCACCGCGTTGACGTCCGCGGTGCGCAGCAGCATGTCGCGGATGAAGCCCGACGTGGGCCCCAGCTGCTCGGTGATGAAGGCCGTGCCGCGCCGCCGGTGCAGCTTCAGCTCCTTGAGGCCCGTCCACAGCGAGCGGTAGTGCCGGAACAGCTCGTCGATGCGGCTGCGCGCCTTCTGCAGGCTGTCTCGCGAGCGGGACTGGAGGACCATCAGTCCCGCCAGCCCCAGTCCCAGCACCAGCGAGAAGGACAGGAAGGCCCGTCCGGACAGCCACGCCAGGTACAGGAGGCAGCCCAGGATGAGCGCCACGTTGACGAACATGGTCGGCACGTTCACCAGCGCCTGGGAGATGGTGAAGGCATCTTCCTTCAGCACGCCCATCAGCCGGTGCTCGCCCAGCTGCTCCAGCTTGCGCAGCGGCGTGCCGATGGCCTGCTGGCTGAGCTCCACGCGCAGGCGGTGCAGGGCGCCGAAGTTGAGGCGGCTCAGCACCATCTGCGACGCCACGCGCGTCCCCAGCGCCACGGCGACAACGCCGGCGAACAGCAGCGCGCCCGGGCCTCCCAGCGTCAGGCGCCCGGCGATGGCGTCGTTGATGAGCGAGATGAGCCGCGCGTTGGCCGCGCCCGAGATGAGCCCCAGCACCACCGCGAGGAGGAAGAGCTTCCGGGAGCTGCGCAGCAACAGGGTGAAGACCGTCATCCGCCCACTCAGTCGGTCAGCCCGGGATGGGTGCGAACCCGCTCGGCGGCGGCCTCGGAGAACTTCGCCAGCAGCTCCTCGAAGCGGTCCAGGCGGGCCTTCCAGTCACTCGTGGGCAGCAGGTCGAGCGTCTGGAAGAAGTGCGCCAGCCGTTCCAGGTGGGGCTGCTGCAGCTCATCCGGTGCGTCGCTCAGCAGCACCAGCCAGGCCTGGTACGCGAAGCCGATGATCCAGAAGGTCGCCTCGCGGTGCCGCCCCTCGGCGATCATCTCCCGCGTGCCGTCCACGTAGTAGGGCCGCAGGTGTCCGCGGAACTTGAAGTCGTAGTGGACCGGCTGCTTCTTCACCCGGATGGCCAGCTCGAACGCCTCGTCGAAGTGCGTGAGGAAGCGCTCCGTGTCCTCGCGGGTCAGCCGCGCGGAGCCGATGAGCTCCAGCGACGCCTCGTGCAGGTCCGAGCGGCCCTGGGTCTCCAGCAGCTCTCCGGAGAGGACGAAGCCACGCCGCAGCGTGAGGGGCCGCGCGGCCGCCTGCGCGGTGAGGCCCACCATCAGCGCCGTCCCGACGTAGAAGTGCATCAGCACCGCCGGCAGGTCCTCCTCCGCCAGCGACTTGCGCGCCGCCGCCAGCCGGCGGCCAATCAACTGCTGGCGGCTCTCCAGCCGGGCGCGGACCCAGCGGCGCCGCCCGTACTCCGCGGCCACCTGGGCCTGCAGTCGCGTCAGCGAGCCGGAAGGGTCCGCCAGGATGATGCCCGCCGCCACGTTGTCCGCGTGCTCCGCGGAGGCCAGGATGCCCTCCGCCGTGCGGAACGGCTCGTCGCCGAGCACGCCACATTCCAGGAGGAGGCCGCCGTGCGCCAGCTCGGCCCGGTCCTCCTTCACGGCGGTGGGGTCCGAGGTCACCATCACCACGTCCACGTCCCGCCAGGGCTCCAGCGGCGTGTCCGGATTCATGCGCGTGAGGCTGCCGGCGAGGAAGGCGCCGGAGAACCCGGGGATGCGGGGGGATTGCTCCGCCACCCAGTCCCTGGCTTGTTGAATGGCCTGGCTTACGTTCATGGCGGTCGTCTCCCTCGCGCGCTCAGCCGTTCAGGAGCTGCACGCCCGGGAAGCGCTTCGGGTCCGCAATCCACCGGGCGATGTTGGGGCGCTGCTGCATGCGCGTGAAGAAGGCGCGCAGCCGCGGGTAGCCCTCGATGACCTCCATCAGCCCGTTGTCCACCAGCATCTCCATCATCCCGTAGACGCTGGTGTCCGCCACGCTCACCCGGTCCCCGACGAAGAAGCCCTCGCCACCGTGGTTGCGCGCGATGAAACGCTCGAAGTGTTTCAGCCACACGGGCAGCTCCTCGCCCAGGATGAGGGGGAGCTGCTCGGAGAGCTGGTCCGGGTCCATCGAGGTGAGGCTGAGGGCACGCTCCGACACCTCCTTCACGCTCTCGATGATCATGTCGCAGGCCGAGGCCTCGCGCTCGTTGGCGCCGTACAGGCCCCGCGTGCGCGCCACGTGCCGGAGGATGGCCCAGCTCTGCACCACGCAGAACCCGTCCGGCTCCTCCCACAGCGGCACCTTGTCGAAGGCGAGGATTCCGGTGGCCTTGATGGCCTCGAACTCCGGGGTCTTCACCTTCGCCTTCGCGTCATAGGCCCCGAGGTCCCGGTACTCGTACGCGACTCCCGCCTCGGCGAGCAGGATGCGGATCTTCTCGGCCAGTCCCCGGGCATTGAAATACGACAGGCGTGGCAGTGGATTCTCGGCGCTCATCGGTAAAGGCAATCGTGGTGGAGGTGGGTGGTGATACGACCGTGAAACAGAGCCGCGGAAAGACGCCGGAACGTAACACGGGTGTTATGGTGAGAGAACTGCTTTACGGGGTCACCGAGCCTAAGAGGACTTCCTGCATGCTGAGTCCAGAGTCGAATTCCACCCCCAGATTCACCCCGGAGCTCAAGGCGCTCCACGCCGGGCTGTCGTCCGCGTCGGCGGCGTTCCTGGACTTCGCGGAGCGCGAGCCGGAGGTGTTCGCGCTGCACAAGTTCAACAAGTTCGAGGAATCCCCGCTGATGCACTACGACTTGCATCGGTGGCCCACCCTCATCGACCTGCGGCGCAGCCGGCTGCTGGAGGAGATGTCGCTGAAGGTCTGCCGGCTCATCAAGCGCGCGCCGCGGCGGCTGCTGGGGAGCGACCCGGCGCGGGTCTCCGCGTACTACGGGTTGGACCCGGAGCGGGCGCGGCTGGCGCTGGAGGCGCTGGCCCTCACGGACGACGCGCGCGGCGCCATCAGCCGGGGGGACTTCATCGACTCGGCGGCGGGCCTGAAGTGCCTGGAGTTCAACCTGACGGCGGGCCTGGGCGGGTGGGAGACGGCGCTCCAGGCGCAGCTGGTGATGGACCAGCCGGCGCTGCAGCGCTTCGCGAAGGAGCAGGGGCTGAAGATCCACCCGCAGGACACGCTGCGGGCCTTCTTCGTCCATATCCTGGAGGACGTGCGCCGGAGCGTCGCCTGGGAGGGCGAGTGCAACCTGGGCGTCCTCTTCCCGGACAACGACACGCCGGGCGAGGCGGGCATCGAGATGGCGACGATGCTGCTCAACTACCACTTCAAGGAGGTGCTGGACGCGGAGGGTGCCCGGGGCGAGGTGCTCATCGGCACGTACAGCGAGGTCCAGGACGCGCCGGGCCAGTGCCTCACGCTGCGCGGCAAGCGGCTGCACGGCGTGCTGGAGCATGACGCGAGAGACAGGCTCAAGCTGGCGGGCCCGGTGTTCGACGCCCGCGCCCGGGCGGCGCTCTCCGCGCGCACCCTCTGCCTCTACAACGGCCCGGCGCAGGAAATCCTCGACGACAAGCGCAACATCACGCTGCTGTCGGAGAACGCGGACTCCCAGGCGCTGAGCGACGAGGAGCGGGAGCTCATCCGCCTGCACATCCCCTGGTCGCGGCGGCTGGAGCGCGCGCACACGACGCGCGGCGGCGAGCGGGTGTGGCTGCCGGACCTGGTGGCCTCGCGGCGCGAGGACCTGGTGCTGAAGGCGGGCCGCGACTACGCGGGCCGGTCCGTGCTGATGGGCTGGGCCACGCCCGCCGCGGAATGGGACGAGGCCGTCCGCAAGGCGTTGGATGCCGGTGGCTGGGTCATCCAGGAGCGAGTCGAGTCCCAACCGTACACCTACCTGCGCGCGGATGGCGGCGTGGGGCCGCACAACCTCATCTGGGGGCCCTTCGTCTTCGGAGACCACTACGGTGGAACGATGGTGCGCATGAACCCGGCGGGACGGGGCACGGGCATCGTCAACACGCGGCAGGGCGCCACCATGTGCGCGCTCGTCGTGGTGGAGTAGCCCGCCAGGGGAGGCCGGGGCGGGTGGACCGCCGCCCCGGGCCTCGCTCACTGCTCGCGGAAGCGGCGGCCGTGCACGGCCTGCTTGCGCATCCGTCCCAGCGCGCTGGTGGCGAGCGAGGGAATGAGGCGCGGGCCGATGCGCGCGAGCATGGACCAGGTCCACCACCAGTAGTTGGTGGCGATGGCGGTCTCCACCGTGTACACGCGGTGCCACCAGCCATAGGGCAGGTAGAGCATCTCCCCCGCCTCCAGGACGAAGTCGTAGTCGGGCACCTGTCCGCCGGGCATCACGTCCGGCTTGCCGCCGTGGGGGACCAGGTCGTGGTCGCTCACCACGGACCAGACGTGGTCCAGCTTCGCGGGATGCAGCTGCTCGCCGCGCGAGGGCGCGTAGAGCTGCCACTGCTTGCGGCCCACCATGACGGCGTGCAGGTTGTGCGCGCGGTCCATGTGGAGCTGGGTGAAGGTGCCGCGCGGCCCCATGAAGAAGAGCTGCTCGGTGAGGCGGCGCTGTACCGGGTACGCCGCGAAGCGCACGTCGTCGCGCAGCGTGGGCCGAATGTGGAAGAGGTCGTTGCCGATGAGGTAGCCCGTCTCGGCGGAGTCCGTCGACTTCAGCGTGGCCACGTAGTCGCGGATGGTCATGGTGCGCACGCGGCCCACCCGCTCCACGCCACCCGAGGCGCGGCGGCCATACTGGAGCCACTCCACGGGAGCGCTCACGTCGCCGTGCTCACGGGCGAACCAGTCGAAGGTCCACTGCTTCGCGGCGGGCCAGTCCTGCATGGCCCCCGTGAAGATGACGGGCTTGTCGTCGGCCTCGAGGGCCTCGAAGAACTCGCGGCGGTGCTCGACCGGCATCCGCTCCGGGACGAGGGGGGCGCTGGGGGCGCGTTGGACGGTGGCGGTGCTCATGGAACGGCGCTCCCTGGCCTCACGCGGCGTCCGCGGACTTGCGGGCGTCCTCGCGCTGCAGCCGCTCGAAGTTGTTGTCGATGCCGTGGCGCACGTCCGCGAGCATGTGGATTTCGAACTCCTGGAACGCGAAGGACGGCCAGTTGCGCAGGAGGGAGAGCAGCGACTCGTGCGAGTCCGCGTTGACGATACACAGGCCCATCTTCGGGAGGACGTAATAGGCACAGTCCATGGTGCCGTCCTTGAGTCGCGCCTCCACCCAGTCGCGCACCGCGCGGTTGAGGGCGATGGGGTCCGGCGGGACGGGCCCGGTGGTGCGGTCCTTGACGTAGATGAGGTATTTCACGGGAGCGGCTCCTTGGCAGGGGAGGACGGGGAAGTGGTGGTGGCGGTGGAGGCGGACGGACGCAGTCGCGCGAGGGCACGCCGCATGCCCTGCAGCATGCCGCGCGGCGTCTGCCGCAGGAAGAAGTGGTCGCCCAGGAAGGACTGGGTGGCGAAGGGGCCGGACGTCAGCTCGCGCCACGCGGCCGTCTGCTCCTCGGGGACATAGTCCTCGCTGCCCCGGAAGGCGGACAGCGGACACGGCAGCGGCGTGCACGGACGCCACGTGTAGCCCTCGCAGACGGCGGTGTCCGCCAGCACCGCGGCACGCATCAGCCGCAGCAGCTCCTCGGACATGTCCGCGTGGAGCCCGAGCGCGGCGCCCATGCGCCGGGCCTCGGCCAGGTCGATGTCGTGGGTGCACGAGGATTCGGGGGCGCGGCGCAGGGTATGGGGCGCGCAGTAGCTGGCCACGAAGAGGTGGAGGGGCAGGGGCAGCCCCCGGTCTCGCAGGGTGCGGGCCAGCTCGAAGGCCAGCAGGCCGCCCATGCTGTGGCCGAAGAGCGCGAAGGGCTTGTCGTCGTGGCGGCGGATGAGCTCCACCAGCCGGTCCACCAGGGGCGGCAGGTCGCGCACTGGCGGCTCGTGCAGGCGGTTCTCCCGGCCGGGGAGCTGCACGGGACAGACCTCCAGGTCCGGTCCCAGCTCCGCCTGCCAGCCGCGGAACAGCGACGCGCTTCCGCCCGCGTGCGGCAGGCAGAACACCCGCGCCCAGGCGCGCGACTGCGGGACATGGAAGGCCAGCCAGGGCTCCGCCGCCGGACGCGCGGAGGCCGGGGAACGCCGAGGGGCGAGCTCGTTCATGACCGGGCCTCCGGGTGGGCCTGCGAGGACACGGCGGGCGCGGAGCCTCCGAGCAGCTTGCGGTACAGCGCGAGGTTGTCAGCCACCATCTTCTCCAGGTTGAAGACCTCCAGGACGCGGCGCTGGCCGGCCTCGCCCATGCGCCGGGCGCGCTCGCGGTCCCCCAGCAGGGAGAGCAGCGCGGAGGCGAACGCGTCCACGTCCACCTCCCGCAAGTCACCGCGGGACGTGGGAAGCACCGGCACCAGCAGGCCCGTCTCTCCGTGGACGACGATTTCCTCGGGACCGCCCGAGCGCGTGGCCACCAGCGGCAGGCCGGAGGCCATGGCCTCGATGGCGGTATAGCCAAAGGGCTCGTAGAGGGAGGGCACCACCGCGAGGTCCGCGATGCGGTGCAGCAGCCCGAGCTGCGGACGGGGCAGCTTGCCCAGCAGCTTGATGCGCGGCAGCAGGTGCGCGTAGCGCTGGGACAGGTCGTGCACCATCTGCGTGGACTCGCGCGAGTCGGTGCCGCCCGCCAGCAGGAAGCGCACGTCGGGGCGCTGGGCGAGCACGCGCTCCGCGGCGGCGAAGATGGCGGTGATGCCCTTCTGCGGGTGGAGCCGGCCGGTGTAGAGCACCACCGGCGCCTCGGGCGGGGCCACCGTCGCGCGCAGCTTCGCGTAGGTCTCCGGCGGGTGCGCGGGCTGGAGGTAGGGCCGCGCGTCCATGGCGCAGTGGATGGTGTGCAGCAGCGAGGCGGGCAGCCCGTACGTGTCCCGGATGAGGTTGCTCATGGACGCGCTGACGGAGATGGTGGGCGTCGTCCCGTCGTAGAGGCTGCGCTCCTCCTCGAGAATCTCGGGGTCCGGCGTCTGGCCCCACCAGCGCTCGGCGGGCTCGGAGATGTAGTGGCTGGTGCCCAGCACGGGGATGCCGTGCTCGCGGCCCAGCACCCGCGCGGCGCGGTGGGTGTGCCACTGGTGGAAGTGGATGAGGTCCGGCTTCTCCTCGCGGATGCGCTCGTGCCCGTGGCGGACGAGGTCCTCGTTGAAGAGGCGGATGCCGCGCACCAGCGACAGCTGCGCGGCCTGGGACAGGCTGGACTTGCTGGGCGGCACCAGGTGCACGGTGAGGTCGGGCTCGCGCAGCACGGTGGGCTCGCCCGGCGTGTACGCGAGCACCGTCACGCGGCACCCCGCGCGCACCAGCCCGTTGGCCAGCTCGTAGACGTACGTGCCCACGCCCCCGGCCACGTTCGGGGTGTACTCCATCGACAAGATGAGCGCCTTCAGCGGCGCGGTAGCAGGACGAGACATGGGTTCTCTCGGAACGGTGCGGGTGTGGCGCGGCTAGCGGGCGGCCGCGGCCTCCTCGGGAGAGAGCTCCGCCAGCATGCGCAGCAGGGCCTGGATCTCCGGGTCCTGGTGCGCGGGGCTCGCGCGCTGGCTGGCGACCAGCGAGGCCATGCGGGCCACGGTGGGAGACTCGAAGAGGGACTGGAGCGGGATGGTGAAGCCGACGGTGTCCCGCAGCCGTCCCACCACCGTGGTGGCCAGCAGCGAGTGTCCGCCCAGCTCGAAGAAGTCGTCGTGCAGGCCCACCGGCCGGACGCCGAGGACCTCTTCCCAGATGGCCGCCACCGTGCGCTCGTCGTCGGTGGCCGGGGCCACGTACTCCGTGCGCAGGGCCGGGCGCGTGTGCGAGGCCGGCTGGGCCTGCTCCGCTTCCGCCTCCTCCTCGGACGCGCTGGCGTCCTCCGCCCGTGCCGCGCCGGCCGCCGCGTGGCGCGAGCCCGGGGCCACCCAGTAGCGCTTGTGCTCGAAGGGGTAGGTGGGCAGCGACACGCGCTGGCGGCGCTCGCCCTGGTGGAAGGCCGTCCAGTCCACGTCCACGCCCGCCATCCAGAGCTGGCCCAGCGCGGAGAGCAGCACGGTGGCGTCCGTCTGGGTGTCCTCCGGGTGGCGCAGCGACGTGACGGTGGTGGGCGCCTGGGCGGCGGGGCCCGAAGCGGCCGCGAAGGTGGACAGCGTGCGGCCCGGGCCCACCTCCAGCAGGACGCGGCCGGGCGCGAGCGCGCGCAGGCCGTCGGCGAAGCGCACGGGCTGGCGCAGGTGTCGTGCCCAGGCGGCGGGGTCCGTCGCCTCGGCGGCGGTCACCCAGGTGCCGGTGACGTTGGAGAGGTAGCGCAGCTTCGGCGCGTGGAGCTTCACCTTCCGCACGCGCTCGGTGAAGGGCGCGAGGATGGGGTCCATCATCGCCGAGTGGAAGGCGTGCGAGGTGTGCAGCTTGCGGCAGCTCACACCGCGGCCCTCCAGCGTGGCGCGCAGCGCGTCGATGTCCGACGTGGGGCCGGCCACCACGGTGAAGGCCGGCCCGTTGACGGCCGCCACCGAGAGGCGCTCGCCCAGCGACGACTCCACGTCCGCCACGGGCAGCCCCACCGACAGCATGGCGCCCGTGGGCAGCTCCTGCATGAGCCGTCCCCGCGCGGCCACCAGCGCGAGCGCGTCCGGCAGGGAGAAGACGCCCGCGAGGCACGCGGCCACGTACTCACCCACGCTGTGGCCAATCATCGCCTCGGGTTGCACGCCCCACGCCATCCACAGCCGCGCGAGCGCGTACTCCACGGTGAAGAGGGCGGGCTGCGCCAGGTGCGTCTGCCGCAGCAGGCGCTTGGACTCCTCGAGCTGCGCGGGCGCGGGGTAGAGCACCTCGCGCAAGTCCAGCCCCAGGTGCGGCTTGAGGTGCGTGGCGCAGGCGTCCACCTGCTCGCGGAAGAGGCGCTCGCCGTCGTAGAGGCCGCGCCCCATGTTGACGTGCTGCGAGCCCTGGCCGGGGAACATGAAGACGGTGGGCCGGGCCGTGCGCTCCTCGGCCTGGGTGAGCATGCGCCCCGCGCCCGTGAGGCCCGCGAGCGCGTCCGCGGCGCCCTGGCACACCAGCACGCGCCGGTGCGGGTGGCGCTTGCGGCCCACCTGGAGGGTGTGGGCCACGTCGGCCATGTCCGCGTGGGGGTGGGCGCGCAGGTGCTCGGCCAGCCGCGACGTCTGCGCGGCGAGCGCGGTGGACGTGCGCGCGGACAGCACCACCAGTTGCTGGGCCCGCGTCGTGGGCGCGGCGGTGCGCGGCGGGGCCTCCTCGAGGATGACGTGCGCGTTGGTGCCGCCCATGCCGAAGCTGCTGACGCCCGCGCGCCGAGGGCCCCGGGCCGGCGCCTTCCACTCGCGCAGGGCGGTGTTGACGTAGAAGGGCGTGGTGTCCCAGGGCGTGTTGGGGTTGGGCGTGTCGAAGTTGAGGCTGGGCGGCAGCTTGCGGTGCTTGAGCGCCAGCGCCGTCTTGATGAGCCCCGTCACGCCGGCCGCCGCGTCCAGGTGGCCCACGTTGGCCTTCACGGAGCCGAGGGCACAGGTGCGCGGGCCCGCGGCCTCGTCTCCGAAGGCACGGGTGAGCGCCTGGACTTCAATCGGGTCGCCCAGCGCAGTGCCGGTGCCGTGGGCCTCCAGGTAGCCGATGCTGCCGGCGGACACGCCCGCGTTGCCCAGGGCCTCGGAGATGACGGCGGCCTGGCCCTCCACGCCCGGCGCGGTGTAGCCCACGCGCGCCGCGCCGTCGTTGTTCACCGCCGAGCCCTTGATGACGGCATAGATGGGGCAGCCGTCCGCCAGCGCGTCCTCCAGCCGCCGCAGCGCCACCACGCCCACGCCGCTGCCGAAGACGATGCCGCGCCCGTCCGCGTCGAAGGGCCGGCAGTGGCCGTCCGGAGACAGGATGCTGCCCTCCTGGAAACGGTAGCCGCCCTGGACCTGGAGGTTGATGGAGACGCCGCCCGCGAGCGCCAGGTCGCATTCCTGGTTGAGCAGGCTCTGGCAGGCGATGTGGACGGCCACCAGCGACGTGGAGCAGGCGCTCTCCACGTTGAAGCTGGGGCCGCGCAGGTCCAGCTTGTAGGACACGCGCGTGGTGAGGAAGCTGCCGGCGTTGCCCAGGTTGAGCTGGAGCGGATCCGCGGTGCGCAGCACCTCCGCGTTCGTCAGCAGGTTGAGCACCAGGTACGTGCTCAGGGCCTGGCCGCCGAAGACGCCCACCAGCAGCTCCGGCGGCGGCGCGCCGTGCCCCGCGTCCTCCAGGGCCTCCAGCGCGCACTCCAGGAAGAGGCGCTGCTGCGGGTCCATCAGCTCGGCCTCGCGCGGCGAGTAGCCGAAGAAGGCCGCGTCGAAACCGGCCACGTCCGCCAGCCGCGCCGCCACCTTCACGAAGCGCGGGTCCTGGAGCGAGGCCGGGTCCGCGCCCGCCTTCAGTGCGTCCTCGTCCGACAGGGGCTCGATGGACTCCACGCCGTCGCAGAGGTTGCGCCAGAACTCGTCCAGGTCGCGCGCGCCAGGAAAGCGTCCGGCGATGCCGACGATGGCGACCTCGGTGCCTGTGAGTGCTTCCGCCACGCTGTTGCCTCCCCCTCTAATGGGCCTTAGCGGCCCTGCTGCCGCCGCTGCTGAAGCTGTTCCCGGCGCTTCGCCCCACGGCTGCGCCGGTCCGTCAGGTGGGGGCCCGCTTCCTCAGGCTTCGAGAGCAGGCGGGCCAACGCACCCAGGGTGGGGTTCTCGAAGAGGGCCACCACCGGCACGTCCACGCCGAAGCTGCGCCGCACCTCGCCGATGACCTTCAGCCCGATGAGCGAGTTGCCACCCAGGTCGAAGAAGTTCTCGTGCAGCCCCACGTGCTCCACGCCCAGCAGCCGCTGCCAGATTTCCGCCAGCGCCTGCTCCACCTCGTCCATGGTGGCCGGAAGCGCTCGGGGCGCCGCGCCGTCCGCGGGCTCCGCCGCGCCCATCAGGTCCTGGAGGAAGGCCGCCCCCCGGGCGATGACGGCCGGCAGGTCCTGCGTGGACACCACCACGTGCGCGGGCATGCGAGCGAGGACGCGCTCGAAGACGTCCACGCCCTCGGCCGAGCTCAGGGCGAAGGCGAGCATCGCCTCGCGCATCCCACGGGCCGCGTCCGGGAGCGCGGTGGAAACGGCCTGGCCCACCTCGCGCCACGTGTCCCAGCCCAGCGACACCACGGGCGTGCCCCCCTGGGCCGAGCGCCAGTTCGCGTAGGCGTCCTGGAAGGCGCACGCGGCGCAGTGGTCAATCTGCCCGGGCTCCGCCGTGTAGGCCGTGCGGGACGAGCACAGCAGGAAGAAGTCGAGCGGCGTGTCTCGCAGCAGCGTGTGCAGCACCCAGGTGCCCTGGACCTTGGGCGCGAAGACGCTCGCCACCGCCTCGCGCGTGCGCAATTGGGCGAGCCCGCCCGCGGGCATGCCGGCGGCGTGGATGACGCCGTGAAGCTCCCCGAAGCTCTCGCGCGCCTGGCGCAGGACGTCCTCCATCCGCGCGGCGTCCGCCACGTCGGCCTGGAACACCCGCACCTGCGCGCCGAGTGACTCCAGCGCCCGCACCTGGCGGATGCGGCGGCTCACCGCGTCCTCCCCGCCATGCGAGGCGAGCCAGCCGTCCCACTCCGAGGGCTCCGAAAGCGCGGTGCGGCCCACCAGCACCAGCCGCGCCTGCACCCGCCGCGCGAGGTGCTCCGCGAGCACGAGGCCCATGCCGCCGAGGCCGCCGGTGATGAGGTACGTGCCGCGCGGGCGCAGGCGAGGCGCCGCGTCCTGGACCTGGGGCTGGGCCTCCATGCGGACCTGCTCGAAGTCCTGCGCCCACCGGAAGGCCCCGCGCAGCGCGATGGCGCCGTCCGCCGCGGGCCCCAGCACCTCGGTGGCAATCCGCGCCGCCATGCGCTCCAGCGCCCCGGGGGCGCTTGCGGGAGGCTCCACGTCCAGCGATTGGCAGGTGAGGCCCGGCACCTCGCGCGGCAGCACGCGGCAGGCGCCCAGCAGCGTCGCCTTGAGCGGCTGGAGCGGCTCGTGGCCGGTGATGGCCTGCACCCCGGTGGATATCACGGTGAGATGGACCGGCCCGGGCGTGCTCCGGCCACCGAGCGCCTGCGCCAGGAAGAGCAGGCTGAAGAAGCCGGCGTCCTGCGCCCGCTCCATCCCTTCCAGGCCGGGCTCGGCGTCATCCACGTTCCACAGGTGGACGATGCGCTCCGGGTGAGCGCCCTCGTCGGCGAGCGCGGCCAGCAGCGCGGCGTACGACTCGGCGCGGGTGGGGTCCACCTGGAACGCGGTGGGGCCCGTGCGGCCGAAGTCCGTGCCCGGCGCTACGGTGTGGACGGTGTGGCCCGCTCCCGCAAGCTGGCGTGCGAGGGCGTCACCCAGGCCGCGCGCGTCGGTGAAGAGCAGCCAGCGCCGGGGCGCCGCGTCGACATGACAGGGCGGGAGCGTGCGCTTCCACGAGGGCAGGTAGAACCAGTCCGCGGGGTCCTTCCGGCGCTCCAGCGCGGCTCCGGGCGCGGGCGTGAAGCCCTCCGGGCGCGGGTCCACCCAGTGGCGCTTGCGCTCGAAAGGGTAGGTGGGGAGGACGACGCGCCGCCGGCGCTCGCCTGAACAAAGCCCCCTCCAGCCCACCGTCACCCCCGCCACCCAGAGGCGGCCCAGCGTGGTGAGCGCGAAGCGCAGGTCCGAGCCCGGCTCGCGCGGCGCGCGCAGGGACGTCAGCACCACCGTGGGGCTGTTCCGCTCGATTTGCAGCCGCGCCAGCGAGCCCAGCGTGCGCCCGGGGCCCACCTCGAGGAGCACGCGCGACGGGTCCTCCAGCAGGGTCCGCACGCCCTGCCCGAAGCGCACCGCCTGCCGCAGGTGCCGCACCCAGTAGCTCGGGTCGGTGGCCTCACTGGTGGTGATCCACGTGCCGCTCACCCCGGAGACGAAGGGCGTGGTGGGCGCGTTCAGCTTCAGCCGCCCGACGAAGGAGGCGAACGCCGGGAGGATGGGGTCGATGAGGTGCGAGTGCGCCGCCACGTCGATGTGGATGCGCCGGTGCTCGATGCCTTGCGTGGCCAGGCTCGCGGCGAGCGCGTCCACCGCCTCCGTGTCCCCGGCCACCACGCACTGCGTGGGCCCGTTGACGGCGGCCAGCGACAGGCGCGCGCTCAGCAGGGGCCGGACGTCCTCCTCCGTCAGCGCCACGCTCAGCATGGCGCCGGGCGTGAGCTGCTCGAAGAGGCGCCCGCGCTCGGCCACCAGCGCCAGCGCGTCCTCCAGGGAGAAGACCCCCGCGAGGCAGGCGGCCACGTACTCGCCCATGCTGTGGCCAATCATCGCCTCGGGCTTGATGCCCCAGGCCTCCCACAGCTTCGCCAGGGCGTACTCCACGGCGAACAGGGCGGGCAGGCCCACCGAGGGACGGGGCAGCGGCGCCCCCGCGTCCCCCTGGCCCTCGGCCGGGTACAGCACGGCCTTCAGCGCCAGGCCCCCGCGGCGGGAGAACAGCGCGGCGCACGCGTCGAAGGCCTCGCGGAAGATGGGCTCCTGCTCGTACAGCTCCTGTCCCATGCGCACGTGCTGCGCACCGCCCCCCGGGAAGAGGAAGACGACGGGGCGGCCCCCGTCCTTCGCCACGCCGGAGTGGACGCGCTCCAGGTCCAGCTCCGCCAGCACGGAGGCCGCGTCGGCGGTGTCCCGGGTGGCCACCACCCGGCGGTGCGCGAAGGCCTTGCGGCCGAGCTGGAGCGTGTGCGCCACGTCCGCCAGGGACTGCTCCGGGTGGGCCTCCAGGTGCGTGGCCAGCCGGCGCGTGGCCTCGTCCAGCGCGCTCTCCGTCTTCGCGGAGAGCACCAGCAACTGCCACGGGCGCGAGGGGCCGGACGGCGCGCGCTCCGGGGCCTCCTCGAGGATGGCGTGGGCGTTGGTGCCGCCGATGCCGAACGAGCTGACGCCCGCGCGGCGCGGCGTGCCGTCCGTGCGCCACTCCTTCGCCTGGGCATTCACGTAGAACGGGCCGTGCGCCCAGTCGATGTTCGGGTTGGGGGCGCGGAAGTGCAGGGTGGGGGGGATGAGCCCGTGCTCCACCGCCAGCGTCGCCTTGATGAGGCCGGCCACGCCCGCGGCGGCGTCCAGGTGGCCGATGTTCGACTTGACGGAGCCGAGCGCGCAGAAGCCGGTGGCCTGCGTGGCCTCGCGGAACACAGTCGTCAGCGCGGACACCTCCACCGGGTCCCCCAGCAGGGTGCCGGTGCCGTGCGCCTCCACGTAGCCCACGCTGTCCGCACTCACACCCGCGAGCGCCTGGGCCCGGGCGATGACCTCCGCCTGCCCTTCGGCGCTGGGGGCCGTGAAGCCCAGCTTGGACGCGCCGTCGTTGTTGACGGCGGTGGCGCGGATGACGGCGTGGATGGGATTGCCGTCCGCGAGCGCGTCCTCCAGCCGCTTGAGCACCACCACGCCCACGCCGTTGCCGAAGAGGGTGCCCTGGCCCTCCGCGTCGAAGGGGCGGCAGTGCCCGTCCGGAGACGCGATGCCGCCGGGCTGGTGCACGTAGCCGGTGCGCTGGGGCACGTCGATGGACACGCCGCCCGCGAGGGCCACGTCACACTGGAAGCCCAGCAGCGCCTGGCAGGCCAGGTGCGTGGCCACCAGGGACGTGGAGCACCCCGTCTGCACGTTCATGCTGGGCCCCTTGAGGTCCAGCAGGTACGCGAGCCGTGTGGCGATGAAGTCCTTGTCGTTGCCGATCATCACCTGGAAGCTGTCGCTCGACTGGAGCAGCTCCGGGTGCGTCCGCAGGTTGAAGAGCAGGTAGGTGCTGAGGCTGGTACCCGCGAAGACGCCCACCGAGCGCGAGTCCGCGTCCAGGCCATGGCCCGCGCGCTCCAGTGCCTCGTAGGCGCACTCCAGGAAGGCGCGATGCTGCGGGTCCATGAGCGCCGCTTCGCGCGGCGAGTACCCGAAGAAGGCCGCGTCGAACGCGTCCACGTCCTCCAGCACCGCGCCGGCCCGCACGAAGCCCGGCTCGCTCAGCCGCTCCTGCGGCACGCCGCGCGCCTTCAGCTCCTCATCCGAGAAGAAGCGGATGCTCTCCACGCCCTCCCGGAGGTTGCGCCAGAACGCATCCACGTCGCGCGCCCCCGGGAAGCGGCCCGCCACGCTGACGATGGCGATGGCCAGCTCATCACCCTCGCGAAGGTCGGCGTCTTCCATGATGGGCGAGAACTCCTTGTCGGCGATGCGCGTGTGCACCCGCGTTGACGCTGGCGGGGGATGAGGCCTGAAACAGAAATGAAACGGACGGCGGCAGGCCCATCATCGGGCGCCGGTCGGACACTGAACCCCGAGGTGTCGTAAAGCCCTGATGTGGGCGTTTATGCTGAAATAGCCGCTAATAATGACAATTCGGGGAGAAACTTCTTAGCGGAATCATTTGAATGTCGCAATACACGTGACACACGTGACAACACCCGCTCTGGGGCGTCACGAACGTGCGTCACCGCGCGGGCGAATCGTGTCGCGCCGCGCCATCCGCAATCGAGGACGTGTGGGGTCCGCTACCCGGCGCGGCGGGTGGTGCTTCCCACGGCGCCCAGCTCGAAGGCCTCCGCGACCAGCTCGTAGGAGCGCAGGCGCGCGCGGTGGTCGTGGCAGATGGTGGTGATGATGAGCTCATCCGCCTCGAAGTCCGCCGCCATGCGCTGCAGCTGCTCCTTCACCCGGGCCGGGTCTCCGAAGACGACGCGCTTGCGGTCGAACTCGAGCGTCGCCAGCTCCTCGGGCGAGTAGTTGTACGCATCCGCCTCCTCGACGGAGGGGATGGGCAGCTCCGCGCGCCCCTTGCGCGTGTTCACCGACAGCAGGTCGTTGCTGCGGGCCAGCGAGCGCGCCTCGTCGTCGGTGCGGCCACAGACGACGTAGACGCTGACGGCGGAGTGGGGCGAGGGCTGCTGGCTCGAGGGCTGGTACTGGGCCCGATAGCCGCGCGTCACCGGCGCGCCGGTGATGGGGTTGAAGAAGTGGGCGAAGCAGAAGGAGATGCCATGGCGGGCCGCGAGGGCGGCGCTCTGCTCACCCGAGCCCAGCGCCCAGATTTCCGGCCGCCCGGCGTCCTGCGGCCGCAGGGGCAGGCCGCGGAGCTCCTCGCTGGCGGGCTCCGTGCCCCAGAGGAACGCGATGAGGTCCGCCAGCTTGCGGGGGAAGCCCTCCGGCCCCGTGGGTGCGCCATACGCGAGCGCCTTGGTGACCTGGTCGGTGCTGCCCGAGGCCCGCCCGACGCCCAGGTCGATGCGCCCGGGGTGCAGCGTCTCCAGCAGCCGGAAGACCTCCGCGACCTTGAAGGGGCTGTAGTGCGTCAGCAGCACGCCGCCCGTGCCCACCCGGATGCGCGACGTCGCCGAGGCCACCTCGGCCACCAGGATTTCGGGCGCCACGCCCGCGAAGTGGCCGGAGCCATGGTGCTCCGCGAGCCAGAAGCGATGAAAGCCGAGCTGCTCCGTGGTCCGGGCAAGCTCCAGCGTGTTCCGGAACGCCTCGCGAGCGGTACCGCCGCTGACGATGAGGGAGTGGTCGAGGACGCTCAGCTTCATGGTGTGTGGGTTCCTCTCGGGCAGGCGGCGGGCCGCGGGCCCGCGCTCACACCCGTCACATGGATGGCGCGTGAGACAAGAACGTTACCATTTCTGTATTCATGGATGAACCCCTCTTCCCCTGAAACTCGGAACAGGTGGAGCTCACCCCACCACCCGGACCGGAGCTGCGTCCGGGTGGCCTTCGCGTCAGAGGCCTACTTCCGGCCGCTGCGCTGACGCTGGCGCTTGAGGCTCTCCAGCTGGCGCTTCGCGCGGTCCTGCGCCACCTCCACCGAGGACTGCGCGGCGGCGGGCTCCTGCCGGGCGAAGCGGGCCAGCGCGCTGACGGTGGGGTGCTCCAGCAGCTTGAGCAGCGGCAGCTCCTGTCCCAGCACCGCCTTGAGCTGCGCGTGCACCTGCACCATCAGCAGCGAGTGGCCGCCCAGGTCGAAGAAGTTGTCGTGCACGCCCACCTGCTCCACGCGCAGCACCTTGCGCCACACCTCGGCGATCTGCTCCTCGAGCTGGCCCTGGGGCGCCACGAATGCCGCGCGCGACGCGCGGTCCGCGGTGGGCGCCGGCAGGGCCTTGCGGTCCACCTTGCCGTTGGGCGTCTGGGGCAGCGCGGGCAGCTCCACCACCAGCGAGGGCACCATGTGCTCGGGCAGCTTCAGCGCCAGGGCGTGACGCAGCGCCGCCGTGTCCACCTTCTGCTCGGGGCGCGGCACCACGTAGGCCACCAGGCGCACGTCGCCGGGAACGTCCTCGCGCGCCACCACCACCGCCTCCCGGACGGTGGGCTGCGCCACGAGCGCCGCCTCGATTTCACCCGCCTCGATGCGGAAGCCGCGCACCTTGAGCTGGTGGTCCACCCGGCCCAGGAACTCCACCGTGCCGTTGGCCAGCCACCGCGCCCGGTCTCCGGTGCGGTACAGGCGCGCGCCGGGCTCGCGGCCATGCGGGTCCGGCACGAAGCGCTCGGCCGTCAGCTCCGGACGGCCCAGGTAGCCGCGCACGACGCCCGCGCCGCCGATGTACAGCTCGCCCGGCACGCCCACCGGCACCGGCTCCATCCGCGCGTCCAGCACATAGAACGACGTGCGCAGGAGGGGCGTGCCCAGGGGCACCACCGCCCGTGTGTCCTCGGCGCCCACGGGCTGCGTGGAGGACCAGATGGTCGTCTCCGTGGGGCCGTACATGTTCAGCAGTGCGGCCGTCTCCGGCAGGGCCTGCCGCAGCGACGTGGCCAGCGGCCCGGGCAGGGCCTCGCCGCCCACCATCATCCGCCGCAGGCCGCCCAGCGCCCGCGCGGACTCGGTGTCGACCAGGAGCGCGCGCGCCAGCGACGGCGTGCACTGGAGGTGCGTCACCGCGTGCGCCTCCAGCTGCTCGGGCAGGGAGCGCGTGTCCTGGGAGCGCCGGCTGTCCCGGTCGCTGCGCTGCTTGACTTCGAGCAGCCGCGGCAGGCTGGCCAGCACTGTCTCCGGGGCGATGCCGAAGTCGATGAGGCAGCCCACCTCGTCCACGCCCAGCGCCTTGAGCTCCTCGATGCGGGTGCGCACGGAGCGGGGCGTGCCGAAGAGGCCGCTCGTCTCGAAGTAGCGCTCGAAGGCGTGGCCCGCCAGCCGGTCCAGGTCCGCCTCGGTGGCGGCGTTCATGTCGATGCCCAGCGTGCCGCCCAGGCCGCGCATCAGGTCCGCGGAGCTCTTCAGGTAGTTGCGGAAGGGCTTCTCCACCACCGCGCGCACCTGGGCCGCGTCGTCGCCGATGAAGGTGTGCAGCATGAGGGTGACGTGGCCGTCGCCCGGGTGGCCCGCCGCGCGCCACGCGTCCCGGTAGAGGACGAGCTTCTTCTCCAGGTCCTCGAACGTCTGGCCCAGCAGGTGGGTGAGGACATGGCAGCCCAGCCGGCCCGCGGTGCTGAACGTCTCCGGGTTGCCCGCGGCGGTGAGCCACACGGGCAGCTGCTTCTGCACCGGGCGGGGCCGCAGGGTGACGTCCACCTGGGTGCCCGCGCCGCCGGGGAAGCGCACCACGTCGCCGCGCCACAGCCGGCGGATGGTCTCCAGGCCCTCCAGCATCAGCTCCCGGCGCTGCTCGTACCGCTCCGGTGCGAAGACGAAGTCATTGGCGTGCCAGCCGGAGGCCACGGAGATGCCCACGCGCCCGCCGGAGAGGTTGTCCACCAGCGCCCATTCCTCCGCGACGCGCACGGGGTGGTGCAGCGGCAGCACCACGCTGCCGGCGCGGATGGCCACGTGCTTCGTCACGGCGGCGATGGCCGCGCCCGCGACGGAGGGGTTGGGGTAGAGCCCGCCGAAGGCATGGAAGTGGCGCTCCGGCGTCCACACCGCCGCGAAGCCATGCGCGTCCGCGAACTTCGCGCCCTCCAGCAGCAGCCGGTAGCGGTCTCCTCCGGCGGCCTCCGCGTCATCCGCGAAGTAGAAGAGGCTGAAGTCCAGCGGGCGCTTCCGGGCCGCGGCGGCGCGGGCCGGTGCCTTCAGCGGCGCGCCCTCGCCCTGGACCACCACCTGGAAGCCGCGGGTGAGCGTCCACAGCAGCTCCAGCACGGAGATGTCGAAGGAGATGCTGGTGACGGCCAGCCACGTGCCCACCGGCTCGTTGCCGACGCGCGCGTCCATGGCGGAGAAGAAGTTGGCCACGCCGCCGTGCGGCACCATGACGCCCTTGGGCCGTCCGGTGGAGCCGGACGTGTAGATGACGTAGGCGATGGAGTCCGGCGTGGTGCCCGGGGCGGGCGGCCCTTCGTGGCCCGAGGGGAAGGACTCGGGCGCATCCACCAGCACGGTGCGCACGTCGGCCGCCGGCAGCGCGCCCGCGAGGTGCGCCTGCGTGAGCAGCACCCGGGCCCCGGAGTCCTCCAGCATGTACGTCAGGCGCTCGCGCGGGTAGTCCGGGTCCAGCGGCACGTAGGCGCCGCCCGCCTTGAGGATGGCGAGCATCCCCACCACCATCTCCGCCGACCGCTCCACGCTCAGGCCCACGCGCACCTCGGGGCCCACGCCCAGTCCGCGCAGGTGCCAGGCGAGCGCGTCCGAGCGCCGGTCCAGCTCCGCGTAGGTGAGCGTCGCGTCATCACCCACCACGGCGACGGCCTCGGGCGCGCGCGCGGCCCGGGCGCGGAACTGCGCGTGCACGCAGAGGGCGGGGTCCGCCGGCGCGGGGGCGGAAAGGTCGTTCCAGTCCACGAGCACCGCGCGGCGCTCGCTGTCGTCGAGCAGGGGCAGGTCCGCCACGCGAGCCCCGGGCGAGGCCACCACGCCGCGCAGCAGCGACTCCAGGTGCCGGGCGAGCCGCGCCACGGTGGCCGGCGTGAAGAGGTCCGTGCGGTACTCCAGCGCGCCGCCGAGTCCCTCGGGCGTCTCCACCAGGGCCAGCTGCAGGTCGAACTTCGCGGTGCCCTCCACGGCGCCGTCCGGCACGGGGAGGACCGGGCGCCACCGCATGTCCGGCACCGCCATGTCCGCCGGGGGCAGGCTCTCCAGCAGCAGGTTCACCTGGAAGAGCGGGTTGTCGGCGCCACGGGCCGCGCGCGCCGCGCCCACCACCTCCTCGAAGGGCAGGTCTCCGTGGGACAGGGCCTCGTGGAAGGTGGTGCGCATCCGCGCGAGCAGCTCGCGGAAGGTGGGCGCGCCGGACACGTCCGAGCGCAGCACCAGCGTGCTGGCGAAGAAGCCCACCACGTCCCGGAGCCCGGGCTGCTCCCGGTGGGCCACCACCGTGCCCAGGCCGAAGTCCTCCTGTCCGCTGTAGCGATGCAGCAGCGCCGTCCACGCCGCCGCCAGGGTGACGAAGAGGGTGCAGCCCTCGCTCCGCCCCAGCGCCTTGAGGGCCTCCACCTGCTCACGCGGCAGGGTGAAGCGGTGCAGCGCGCCCTGGAAGCCCGGCTCCCGGGGGCGAGGGTGGTCCGTTGGCAGCTCCAGCCGGGGCAGGTTCTCCAGCTTCCGTCCCCAGTACGCCCGCTGCCCGTCCAGCAGCGCGCCCAGCCCCTGCTGCCACCGCGCGTAGTCCACGTACTGCAGCGCGGGCGGAGGCAGTGCCGCGGGGACGCCGGACACGGCCGCGCGGTACAGCGCCGCGAGCTCGCGGGCCAGCACGCCCATGGACCAGCCGTCGGTGATGATGTGGTGCTGCGTCATCAGCAGCACGTGCTCCTGGTCCTCCAGCGCCACCAGCGAGGCGCGCACCAGGGCACCCTCGGCCAGCCGGAACGGCTCCTGGCCGTGCGCGCGCGACAGCCGGTCCAGCTCGGCCTCGCGCTCGGAGGAGGGCAGTGCCCGCAGGTCCACGCGTGGCACGTCCAGTCCGCGCGCGGGCGCCAGCGCCTGGCGCGGCTGTCCGTCCACCTCCGGGAAGGCGGCGCGCAGCACGGCATGGCGCGCGAGCAGCCCGTCCAGCGCCGAGCGCAGCGCGGCCTCGTCCAGCGGCCCGGAGAGGCGGATCTGGAAGTGCACGTTGTAGAGCGGAGTCCCGGGCACCAGCCTGTCCAGGAACCAGAGGCGGAGCTGTCCGGGGGCCAGGGGCAGCTCGCCCTCCAGCGGGGTGGCCACCACCGGCGGCGCGGCGAGGGCGGACTCCGGACGCACGCCATTCCAGATGGCCAGCAGTTGCGCGGCGGCGTCGGCCAGCGTCGGGTGCTGCCAGAGGAAGGCGGCGGGCAGCTGCACGCCCAGCTCCGACTCCAGGCGGCCGTGCAGCTCCAGGCCCATCAGCGAGTCCAGGCCCAGGCTCGCCAGGGAGGTGTCGCGGGCCAGCGCCGCTGGAGCGAGGCGCAGCACGCGCGACGCCTCGTCGCGCACGAAGTCCTCCACCAGCGCGGTGCGCTCCGCTTCGGACGCGGTGGCCAGCCGCTCACGGACGGGCACCGTGTGCGCGGGAGCCGGCGCCGCGTCGTGAGCGCCCACCACGGAGGACTCCACCACCTCCAGCTCCCCGGCGAGGTAGGCGGCGCGGGTGGCGCGGCGCTGGATCTTCCCGCTCGACGTCTTGGGGATGCTGCGCGCCTGCAGCAGCACCAGGGCGTGCGCGTGCACCGCGTGCTCGTCCGCCAGGGCGCGGCGCAGGGCGTCCACGACGGCCGAGGCGTCGAAGCCCTCGCGCACGTCCACCTCGGTGGCCACCACCAGCCGCTCCTCGCCCTCCACGTCCACGGAGAAGGCGGCGGTGCAGCCGGCGCGCACGGCCCGGTGCGCGCGCTCCACCGTCAGCTCCAGGTCCTGCGGGTAGAGGTTGCGCCCGCGGATGATGAGCAGGTCCTTGAGGCGGCCGGTGACGAACAGCTCGCCCTCCGGCGTGAGGAAGCCCAGGTCGCCGGTGCGCAGGAACGGGCCCTCACCGCCGGCCAGCCGCGCGCCGAAGGCGTGCGCCGTCTCCTCGGGCCGGTTCCAGTAGCCGCCCGCCACGCTGGGGCCCGCCACCCAGATCTCCCCCAGCGCATGGGGCGCGCAGGGCGTGAGCGCCTCCGGGTGGACGATGAGCAGCCGCTGGTCCGGCGCGCCCCGACCCGAGGACACCAGCAGGCGCGCCGCCGGGCCCTCCGCTGCTTCCGGGGCGACGGACACGGCCTGCCCGCGCTCCAGCGCCCGCGTGTCGTAGTGCCCGTGCGCGTATGGCTCACCCTTGGTGCCGCCGGTGACGATGAGCGTCGTCTCCGCCAGGCCATAGCAGGGGTAGAAGGCCTCGCGCCGGAAGCCGTGCGGGCCGAACACCTCCGCGAAGCGCTCCATCGTCTCGCGCCGCACGGGCTCCGCGCCGTTGAAGGCGAGGTCCCAGGAGCGCAGGTCCAGCCCGGACAGGTCCGCGCCCTTCGCCTTCCGCACGCACAAGTCGTAGGCGAAGTTGGGCCCGCCGCTGCACGTGCCGCCGAAGCGGGAGATGGCCTCCAGCCAGCGCAGCGGCCGCTGCAGGAAGGCGATGGGCGACATCAGCGTGCACGGGAAGCCCAGGTACAGCGGCTGCAGCACCTTCCCGATGAGGCCCATGTCATGGAACATGGGCAGCCAGCCCACGCCCACGGAGTGCTCCGCCATCCCGAAGTCGCGGGTGATGAGCGACTCGTTGTGGAGGATGTTGGCGTGGCTCACCTGCACGCCCTTGGGGTTGCCCGTGGAGCCGGAGGTGTACTGGAGGAAGGCCAGCGTGTCGGCCGTCAGGTCCGGCCGCAGCCACTCACCGGCCCGACTCTCGGGGACGGCATCGGTGGCCACCCACGTCAGCGCGCCCAGCTCCGGCGCCTGCGGCGTGAGGAACTCCGCCATCTCCTGGATGGTGCTCGTCGTCAGCACGTACCGCGCGCCACTGTCCTGGGCGATGGCGCGCAGCCGCGGCAGCGTCCGGTCCAGCCGTGTCGGGTCCGGCGGGTAACAGGGGACGGCGATGACGCCCGCGTAGAGGCAGCCCAGGAAGCCGGCGACGAACTCCAGCCCCGGCGGGTAGAGCAGCAGCGCGCGCTCGCCCCGGCCGCCCTCGGCCTGGAGTCGCGCGGCCAGCGAGCGCGCCCGGGAGTCCAGGTGTCGGTAGCTCCATTCCTCGGACGGGCCGTCCACGTCGCCCGTTTCCAGGAAGCGGTACAACAGGGCGTCGCCCTGGTGCTCCGCCCGGAACCGCAGCAAATCGACAAGGTTGGAGTTCCTGCGGGCCGCAGTCTCGGTTCGCTCGCGCTCGGGCATGTTGGGATAACGGGAAAGGGGCAGAATTATAGCAAGCGCCGCAGGGGCGGAAAAGGCTGGATGCGTCTCGGGTGTATCGACGCTCGGGCCTGATTTCCTTGGGTTGGAGCGCGCCACCGCGCAGGTGAAGGACGAGAACGGGCGTCCTCGTGGAGGCAGTAGCCCGGGCGCGGCTGCGCCCCCACGAGGCGGTCTAGCGCAGCGCCGCCAGGGCCGCGCCGACCTTCGCTACCGTCACCGACACGGGTGTCGTCACCTCCGGAGCGAAGATGGCCACGCGGAGCTCCTCGAAGGCCCACCGCAGCTCCTGCGCCGCCTCCTGGTCTCGCACGGTGGCGCGCCTGGCGAGGAAGGTCTCCCACAGGGGGGTGAAGGGCTCGGCCTTCCCGGCGTCCTTGCCGGGGTTCGCCACCGCACGCGACAGCCGTGCCTGGGCCGCGCGGAGGTAGCGCGGGTAGTTCAGCAGGCGCCCGAAGGGAATCCACTCGATGAGGTTCGCGGGGAACAGGTGCCCCAACTGCGAGCGGATGTCCCTCACGGCCGCCGCGCCGCTCTGCCCCCTGGAGGCGGTCTTGAGTGCGGCGAGCGTCGCGGCGAGCTCCGAGGAGGTGACAATGACGGCGTTCGCCCAGTCCCGGGCCGCACCCTCGATGCGCGGTGAGCCCTCACGGACCAGTGCCTCGAAGGCCGCCTTGGTGCGGGGCAGCGGCGCACCCGGTGCGAGCTTGAACGCATCATCGACGCTGCGTGCGAGGACGAGCGCCCGGAAGGGGTCGGCCTGGCCCCGCGCGGGCGGCGCGCCGTCCAGGGACGGGAAGGGCGGCGGCATGCGCGCGGCGCTGACGGCCACGTGGCCGCGCGCGGCGAGCATCAGGAGCCGGCGGACCCCCGTGCGCGTGGCCGCGTCGGCGGCGGCGGCGGTCTCCAGCAGCACCAGGTCCACGGTAGCGCCCCGGTCGACGAGCGCGGGGTAGCTGCGGACCTCGAGCCCACCAATTCGCCGGGTGACCACGGGGGGCAGCTCGCCGAACGTCCACGCCGTCAGCCCCTTGCGCTCCCAGTCCGAAGCCGGTGCCGCGCTGCGCAGCGCCGTCCGTGCACGTCCCCCGTGCTGCTCGAGCAGCGCGTCGGCGTCGCGGCTCCGCGCGAGCTCCTTTCCCCGCTCGTCGAGCACCCGGAGCGTGACGCGCAGGTACGGCGGCACGGCATCCGCCCGGAAGGAGTCCTCGGTCATGTCCGCGCCGCACAGCCGGGACACCGCACGCGCGAGCGCTGGAATCATCGGCCCGCGGAAGGGCACGAGCTCCTTCTCGAGACGGTCGACCAGGTCCGGCAGGGGCCCCAACTGCTTGCGCTGGGCGCGGGGGAGCTGCTCGAGCAGGGCGGTGAGCTTCTCCCGCTGCCATCCGGGGATGGTCCAGTCGAGCTCACCCGGGACCAGCTGGGCGAGCAGCAGCAGCGGCACGCTCAGGGTGATGCCGTCGTCCTCGGCCGAGGGGTCGAAGGTGTACGTTACCGGCACGGACGCGCCGTGCAGGGGGATGGCGTCCGGGTAGTGCGCCGGGGACAGGCCCGGGTCGTGCGAGAGGGCATCCTCCATCGAGAGGACGAGCACGTCGGGGTCGGCCGCCTCGGCCTTGCGGCGCCAGGCCTCGAAGCTCGCTCCGTCCGTCACGTCCTCCGGGACGCGCTGGTCGAAGAACGTCAGCAGCGCCTCGCTGTCGAGCAGCGCGCTGCGCCGGGCCTTGTCCCGCAGGCGCTCCACGCGCTCGAGCACCTGGCGGTTCTTCTCCTGGAACGCTCCCCGGGTGCGGTACTCGCCGCGCACCAGGGCATGCTCGAGGAACATCAGCCGTGCCCGGGCGGGGTCCATGCTGGACAGGGCCACGGGGCGCTCCTTGAAGACCTGGAGCCCGAAGAGGGTCGCGTTCTCCTTCACCACGGCGCGCGCGGACTTCTCCGACCAGTGCGGCTCGGAGTAGCTGCGCTTGAGCAGGTGGGGGGCCGCCGCCGCGAGCCACTCCGGGTCGAGCTTCGCCACGGTGCGCGCGAACAGCTGGGACGTCTCCACGAGCTCGAACGCCATCACCCACGCGGGGGGCTTCTTCGCGAGCGCCGACGAGGGGTGGACCATGAAGCGCGTCTGCTTCGCGCCCGTATAGTGGCGCTGCTCCGGATTCCACTGGCCGATGCGGGACAGGAGCCCGGTGAGGAGCGCCTGGTGCAGGGCGTCCCCGCGCGCCGGGGCGCCCCCGCCCTTGCGCGGCAGGCGCAGCTCGCGGACGGTCTCCTCGAGCTGGCGCTGGACGTCCCGCCACTCGCGCACCCGCAGGAAGGACAGGAAGTTGTCCCGGCACACGCGCCGCAGGTGGGACGTCCCCCGGCCCTCGGCCTCGCGTACGAAGGCCCACAGCTTGAGCAGCCCCGTGAAGTCCGAGTGCTCGTCACGGAAGCGCCGGTGCAGCTCGTCCGCCTTCTGCGCGAGCTCCCGAGGCCGCTCGCGCGGGTCCTGCAGGTTGAGCGCCGCGGCGACGATGAGCACCTCGTCCAGGCAGCCGTACTCGGCGCCGGCGAGAATCATCCGCGCGATGCGCGGGTCCACCGGGAAGCGCGCGAGCTGGTGCCCGAGCGGCGTCAAGGTGCGCTCCTTGCCCTCGATGGCCCCGAGCTCCTCGAGCACCCGCCAGCCCTCGGCGATGGCCCTCGGCTGGGGCGGGTCGAGGAAGGGGAAGTCCTCGACGTCACCGAGGTCGAGGGACTTCATCCGCAGGATGACCCCCGCGAGCCCGGTGCGCTTGATTTCCGGGTCGGTGAAGGCGGGCCGCGTGGTGAAGCTCGCCTCGTCGTAGAGGCGCACGCAGATGCCCTCGCGCACGCGGCCGCAGCGCCCCTTGCGCTGGTCGGCGCTGGCCTGGGAGACCGGCTCGATGTGCAGGCGCGTGGTGCCCGAGCGCGCGTCGTAGCGCGACAGGCGCGCCACCCCCGTGTCCACGACGTACACGATGCCCGGGATGGTGACGGACGTCTCCGCGACGTTGGTGGCGAGGATGACGCGGCGCTCGGGGATGGTGGCGAAGACGCGCGACTGCTCGGAGGCCGACAGGCGCGCATACAGGGGCTGCACCACCGTGCCGCGGAGCTCGCGTGCGTTCAGGGCAGTCTCGGCCTCGCGGATTTCCCGCTCCCCGGGGAGGAAGACGAGGACGTCCCCGTCCGGGTCGAGCGAGAGCACGTTCGCCACCGCATCGGCGACGGAGTCGGCGAGCTCGTCGTCCTCGGGGGGCGGCTCGTAGAGCACGTCCACCGGGAAGGTACGGCCCTCCACCTGGATGACCGGGGCGCCCCCGAAGAACTGTGAGAAGCGCTCGGTCTCGATGGTGGCCGAGCTCACCACGACCTTGAGGTCGGGGCGCCTGGGGAGGATGCGCTTGAGCCACCCGAGCAGGAAGTCGATGGTGAGGCTGCGCTCGTGGGCCTCGTCGAGCACGATGGTGTCATAGCGGCGCAGGAGCGGGTCGCTGTGAATCTGCGCGAGGAGGACGCCGTCGGTCATGAACTTCACGGCCGTCTGCCGGGACGAGCGGTCCTCGAAGCGAATCTGGTAGCCGACGTCCGTGCCCAGCTCCGTGCCGAGCTCGCGGGCCACGCGCGCCGCCACGCTCGTCGCGGCGATACGCCGGGGCTGGGTGACGCCAATCTGGCGCGGGCGGCCGCGCCCCATGGCGAGAAGGACTTTCGGCAGCTGCGTCGTCTTCCCCGAGCCGGTGGCCCCCGCGACGATGACCACCTGATGGGCGGAGATGGCCGCGGTGATGTCCTCCACCCGGCTCGAGATGGGGAGCTCGGGGGGGAAGCGCAGGGTGGGCTGGCCGCCGGGGAGCGGGACGGGTGAGTCGCCGGACATGGTGGCATGGAGTAGCACTGAAGCGCGCGTTTCGCCCCTGACGAAGTGTGTGGGCGCCTGCGTGACAGGCGGGCCTCCTCGGGGCCCTCCTGCCGCGTCCAATGCGTGTCGCGCGGCCCTCCTGGACGACCACCTCCGCCGGCCCTCTCCCGTAGCAGGGCTTTCATACCGCCCGTGCTCAGGGGGCTGCTATCCTCGCTGGACCCACGCAGTCACCATGAGGGGCTGTCCATGACGCTGAAGCGCGGTCATCTGTCCTGGGGTGTCGCTGTCCTGCTGGCCTTCGCCACGGTCGCCACGGCCGAGCCTTCCACCGGGGAGCAGGTCTCCCGTGAGAGCGAGTCCTTGGTGGACGGCACCTGTCCTGCCTCCTTCTGCTACGAGGACCAGCAGTGTCAGGCGGCGTGTACCAGCGATCCGAACGCGTACTGCGGTTCGAACGGAACCTGCGTGTACCCGACGACGGGCGGTGGAGGCACGGGTGGGGGCTTCTGCCCGGCCTCCTTCTGCTTCGAGGATTACCAGTGCGTTTGCAAGACGGGGCAGGGGTACTGCGGCCCGAACGGGACCTGCGTGTATTGAGACATGCCCTCGGGAATCCACCCTCCCAAGTAGTCCTGCCTGACCAGATCCGTGACGGCCCTTGAGGAGGTGCGCGAGCGCCGATGGTGGACCGGCGCGCTCGCAATGGACAGCGCAAGGTGGACGAGCGCTTCCGAGCAACGCTCTGCCGGGTGCTGAGGGGCACACCCCAGCAGTCCGGCTGGCGGCGCACCCCGTGGACACGCGAGCTCTTGGCGCGAGAGGTGGAGAGGCGAGGCCGGGTGCGCGTTTCGCCCGCGACGATGGGACGAGCCTTGGCCTCGGTGGGCGCGCGGCTGAAGCCGCCCCGTCCCGTGGTGAGCTGCCCCTGGCCCGAGCGCCAGCGACAGCAGCGGCTGTGGCAGCTGAAGTGCCGGGCGGCCTACGCCCGGACCGAGGAGCCCGTCTTCTACGAGGACGAGATGGACGTGCACCTCAACCCCAAGGTGGGGCCCGATTGGATGCTGCCCGGAGAGCGGCGGGAGGTCGTCACCCCGGGCAACAACCAGAAGCGCTACGTGGCCGGAGCGCTCAACTCACGCACGGGCGAGCTGACGTGGGTGAAGGGAGAGCGAAAGACGAGCGCCCTCTTCATCGACCTGGTGCGCGCGGGGAGCGAGGCCTACCCCACGGCCAGGTGACTGCACTTCATCCTGGACAATGCGGCCACGCACTCCAGCAAGAAGACGAAGAAGGTGCTGGCCGAGATGGGCGAGCGGGTGGTGCTGCACTTCCTGCCGCCGCACTGTCCCGAGGGCAACTCCTTCAACGGCGTCTGCTCCGGCAGAGAGCAGAGGTAGTACTTCGTCGGACGCGCCTCTCCACGTGGCCACTCTATCAGCAGCCATACCTCGTCACTGGGGGCGGCTCGTTCCACCTGACGCTCCGCGGTCCGCACGCGCAGTGCCGCGAAGCGAGAGGACTGCACGCCACGGCTGCCTTGGCGCCACTGCACGCGCCGGAAGGCGGAGCGAGGCAGCTGCGCAGCCACCTTGTCCAGACTCACCGGGCGCTGACCATCCGCATCGAAGTAGCGCGTGCGAGGGCGGCCTCGCTGGTGCGGCACGCGTTGGGGGGCCTGCGGCTTGGAGTCTGGAGGCCAGACATGGGTGTTGCTCTGCACGCCGACCAGGAAGTGCAGGCCCTTGGCCCGGACTGAGTCACGGAACTGGCGGCAGTTGCCGTAGCCGGGGTCGGCCAGGACGACACGGCTGCGCACTCCCCAGCCCAAGGCCTCGTCCAGTTGCTCCAGCGCCAGCTCCCACTTGCGTTTGAAGTCGACCTCCGACGGGACGTCGGCCGCTCGCATCCGGCGCCTGTCCGTCGTCCACTCTTCGGGCAGGTACAGACGCATGCCAATGCAGCCACTGCCCTTCTCGTCTGCCAGATGCAGGCTCACCGCCACCTGGCAATTGTCCGTGCGGCCCAACGTGCCGGAGTACTGGCGGGCCACGCCGACTGAATGCACGCCCTTCTTCGGAAAGCCCGTGTCGTCGATGACCAGGGCTTCCAAGCCTGGCAGTTCATGCTCCAGCTTGCGCGCCAGGCGCCGTCGCATCTCGGCGTCGTCCCAGCTCGCACCGGACACGCATTGCTGCAACCGTTGGCGCATGGCCTCCGTCTGGCCCGGCTCCTCGACGAGCCGGGCCGCCATGGGCTCGATACTCTTGCGCTCGCCGTCCAGCAGCAGCCCGGTGACGTAGCCGCCGAGGGCGCGACGCCTCTCGGTGCGGCCCATTCCCACCGTCATGGACTCCACAGCTACTCGCTCAGTTCCCGGTCGAGCTTGCTCAACTGTGCGGGCGTCATGCCCCATCAACACAGGGCGCCAGCGCTCGATTCATCTGACCGGGTAGTATTAGAACTCCGGTCGCCATCCACCTCGAGGGAAGGGAGGGGGCATCTATCCTCGCGCCTTGCACTTTTCGATGGAATCCCAGGATAATCGGGACGGAGTTTGTTGATATGTGATTTGCACGGAGCTTCGTCATGGACCGTCTCCGGCAGGACTTCCGGTACGCGCTGCGTACGCTGTCACGCACCCCCGGCTTCACGCTAGCTGCCGGAATCACGCTCGCGCTGGCCATCGGGGCGAACACCGTTCTCTTCAGCGCCATCCACGCCCTATTGCTGCGGCCCCTGCCTTTCCCTGCGGCCGGTGACGTGGTGCGCCTTTGGTGCGTGCAGGACCGCGCGGGCCCTGTCTCGGTCTCGGAGCCGGAGCTTCTGGGCTGGCGTGAGCATGCCAGGGGACTTGCCCAGGTGGCAGGGTACGAGCGCGTCAATCTCAATCATCTGGGGAACGACTCACCGGAGCGGGTGGTTGGCGGGCGTGTCACTCCCAACTTCTTCGCCACCCTGGGCGTGACGCCGGTGCAGGGCCGGGACTTCGTCGACGAGGATGCCCCTCCCGGCACCGACTCCTTCGTGGTGCTGCTGAGCCATGCCTTCTGGCAACGGACGCTGGGGGGCGCCCCGGGCGTGGTGGGCCGCACGGTGGTGTTGGACGGGCGCAGCCACACGGTGGTGGGGGTGCTGCCCCAGAGCTTCGCCTTTCCGGACTTCTCCGTGGAGCCCGAGGTGTGGGTGCCCATGTGGGCGGACCCCCAGCGCCACGGCAACCACCACTTGAATGTGCTGGGACGGCTTGCGCCCGGCACCTCGCTGGATGCGGCCCGAGCGGACCTGGCCCGGGTGGCTGCCGCCATCGACCGCTCGGGGCCCGGTCAGAAGCCGCATGGGGTGCAGGTGACGCCCTGGCAGGAGCACCTCACCGCCAACACACGTCCCATGCTGTGGACGCTGTGGGCCGCGGTGGCCTTCGTGCTGCTCATCGCCTGCGCCAACGTGGCCAACCTCATGTTGGTACGGGCGCTGGCGCGGCAGCGCGACGGGGCCATCCGCGCGGCGCTGGGGGCCAGCCGGGGCCGGCGCATCCAGCAGGCACTGGTGGAGAGTGTGCTGCTGTCCCTGTTCGGCGGCACACTGGGGCTCCTGCTGGTGATGTGGGGGATGGGGCTGGTGCGGACCCTGCTGCCCGCGAGCATGCTGCGGCTGACACCCGTGGAACTGAGCGGCATGGGGCTGGTCTTCAGTCTCGTGCTGTCCGTGGGCGCGGGGTTGCTCTTCGGCCTCGTCCCCGCTCTGCACACCTCGGGCCTGGACGTGCTGCCCCTGCTCAAGCAGTCCGGCAGCGCGGCGGGAGCCCGCTCCAGCCATCCGTTGCGCAGCGCCCTGGTGGCCGTGCAACTGGCGCTGGCGCTGGTGCTGCTGGCCGGCACCGCGCTGATGCTGCGCACGCTGCGCAACGTGCAGGCCGTGGACCCGGGCTTCGACGCCGACGGGGTGCTCTCCGCGAGGCTGAACCTGCCCGCCGCGAAGTACACGAGTGAGGCGCAGGTCCGGGGCTTCTTCGAGGCCTTGGAGGGCCGACTGCAGGCGCTACCGGGCGTGGAGGCGGTGGGTCTGGTCAACGATGCGCCCCTAGGGGGCAGCAGCAGCAACGGCGACTTCATTCTGGAGGCAGGCACGGCGCAGCCCGGCGAGCGGTTCATCACCGAGTTTCGCGTGGCCAGCCCGGGCTATTTCCGCGCCATGCACATCGCGGTGCGCCAGGGCCGGGCCTTCGGCCCCGAGGACGGAGAGCAGGGTGTGCCTTCCGTCATCGTCAACGAGGCCTTCGTCCGACGCTACCTCGGCGGTGCGGACGCCCTGGGCCGGAGGGTGCAGTTGTTGTGGGGGAGCGAGCGGACGTTCCGCCAGATTGTCGGCGTGGTCGCGGACGTGCGGCACGACAAGCTCACGCTCCCGGCCCAGCCGGAGGCCTATGTGCCCTTCTCCCAGCGGCCCGCCGGCGCCATGACGCTCCTCCTGCGGACACGAAGCGGGGCCGCCGGGTTGATGGCGGCGGTGCGCAACGAGGTCCGGGCCGTGGACTCTGCGCAGCCCATCTACGACCTTGCGCCCTTCGCGCAGCGGCTGGACACGCAGATGCAGCGCCCTGCTGCCACCGCGCGGCTGTTGGCCGCCTTCGCCCTGCTGGCAGTCGTGCTGGCCGGTGTCGGCGTCTACGGCGTCATGGCCTACACCGTGGGCCAGCGCACACGCGAGCTGGGCATCCGCCTCGCGTTGGGCGCCCACCCCCGGCAGGTGCTGGGACTGGTGATGGGCCAGGGCTTGCGGCTGACTTTGCTGGGCGTCGGGGTGGGGCTGGTGGCGGCCTTCGGCTGCACCCGGCTGCTGGCGTCCATGCTGTACGGTGTAGAGGCCAATGAGCCCGGCATCTTCCTGGGCGTCGCCGCGGGACTGAGCGGTGTGTCCCTGCTGGCAAGCTGGGTGCCGGCCCTGCGCGCCAGCCGGGTGTCCCCCGCAACCTCGCTGCGCGCGGATTGAAGGGGCCCTGGCGCGTGTCCGCCGTACAGGCGAGAGCGGACACGCGCCCGCGTTGCTTCAAGGCTGCAGGGCCAGTGAACCGTCGACAGCGCCAGGGAAGGCATGCGCCAGGTCGGCGGCAACCGCCTCCGGGTTGTGGCGGTCGAGCAACGGTCCGAACACGGGGTAGAGGTCCAGCAGGTCGGCAACCGACGCCTCCGGCGACAACCACTCCACCAGCCGTAGGGTGTCAGCGTTGGTGGAGCAGACGCGCCCCAGGTGGCGGTTGACGACGAAGTGTCTCGGGCCCTCAGGGGAGTCGACGGTGAAGCTCCGGAGGATTTCGGCGGCGGGGTAGGTCCGCTCAAGGGACTCGACGTCGATGAGCTGCCGGCGCAGTTCGTCCCGGCCAAAGCGGCTGAGCAGCAGTACCAGGTGCTCGCGCGCAATCCAGTGGCCCGTCTGGTAGAGGCCCCGCTCGCTCTTGAGCTTCGTGAAGCGCTCCAACATGCCTCGCGCGGCCTCGGCATCGAGCCCCGTGGCCGGCTCGTAGTCGTAGAACAGGTTCAGGATGGAGTCCGTCTTGGCCTTGACGCTCCTGACCCCGAACCGGTCCGGTGCCTTGTGGATGGGAGCATTGTGCTCGAAAGAGAAGGTACCGGTCCCTTCGGAGTGCAGGATGTTCGCGTGGTTGAGAAGGAACTGGATGGTCTCCTCCGCGTCCTCCGCGGTCTCCGTCGGGAAGCCAAAAAAGTTGAAGGTGTGATTCCAGATGCCCGCGTCATGCGCGAACTGGAGGTTGTCCACCATCGTCTTCTGAGTGTTGTTCTTGAGCATCTTCCGCTGCATCTGCTCGGAGGCCGACTCCAGTCCGATGTAGAGCGAGCGGAAGCCAATGTCATACATGCCCTTGTAATCTTCGGGCTTGAAGATCTTCTCGAACTTGTAGAGCGCGGTGAAGAAGTACTTGCCCTTGGGCATGGCCTGCGGGAGCAGGCGGAAGAGCTTGGGAGGCAGCGCCTCGTCGTTGAAGACGAAATGCTTCACGCCGTGGCGCTCGTTCAGCACCTGGACGTCCCTGGCGATCGACGCCGGGGCACGCATGCGGTAGCGCTCACCATAGATCATGCCGTGGTAGCAGAAGGCGCACTTCCCCCAATAACAGCCACGCGTGGTCAGCAGCGGCAGCACGATGTTAGGCGACAGATACTCGTTCAGGGGCAGGTTGGAGAAGTCCGGGGTCGGGAGCTCCTCCATGGTGAGCTGTTCGCAATGGGGCGTCACGACCACCTTGCCGTCCTCCATGAACGCGAGGTTGGGAGTCCGGTCACGGCGCGGTGAGTCGCTGGAGAGGAAGAGGTCCATGGGCTTCTCCCCCTCGTACAGGCAGATGTAATCGAAGCAGTCGCCGAACAGACGCGCAATGGTGTCCTTTTCCTTCTCGACGAGCCGGGAGAACACACTCCCGCCCACCAGCACGGGGGAGTCAGGAAACCTCCTTCTCAACACGCGCCCAAGGGTCAGGCCCGCAATTACCTGCTCGCCTCCGATGATGGAGATGCCGAAATAGCGCGGCGGCCGGCTGATGGCCTCGACTTGACGCTCGAAGAACTCGACGAACGGGTTCGCGTAGCGGTCGTCGAGAAAGGAAAGCATGGAGTCGACGGACTGGAGGACGTCGCCGTTGCTGAAGGAACTGGTACCGACCGTGACCACCGGCTCCGCGGTGGAGAAGGCGGAGAGCAACCGCCTCAAGGCGTCCGCACTGTCCTTGAACGATTCCAGGGTGTCACAGGTGTCGCCGCTTCGCAGCTTGTTGGTCAAGGCGAGGAGCTTCTCATGATCCTCCAGCACCGCCAGCGCGTGCAGACATTTGGCCCGGTAGATTTCGGCGTTGTCCGTCAGTCTCCGCGCGTACTGGAGCAGCCTGGACCGGGCCAACGGCAGGCGCTCGGGGTTGATGAACCACTGGTAGAAGGCCAGGTTCCAGTCATCCTGATGAACGCGATGGCCGCGCTGCTCCAGGTAGGCTTTGAGAGAAGGGGTGCTGAGGAACGGCTGAAACGGTGACCATTGGGGCGGGAAGATCAGGTGGAGGTCGGTGTGCCGGTCCTGGTGGAGCGTCTCGTCAGGAGAAGGGTGGGAGATTCGAGCCGTGGGGTTCATTTCGGATGTCTCCGTTTCTCTCAGCAACGACAGAGTTCGGGTGAAGCAGGTAGAATGGCGGCGGAGCCACCTTCAGCACCGCCGCCACGACGACTCTCGAGGACCGGGCATGGCGCTCAATGCCCGACAACGGCGTTGTTCAGCTCATGCGCAGTTCGAGATCGAAATGCCTGAGCGACGCAGGCTTCATGGCGGCGGCCATGGCGAGGTCGTTGTTGTTGTTGTTGTCGTGGTTGTTGTTGTTGTTGTCGACGATGAGCGGGTTCTCATCAGGCCCGGTGCCGACGACCGAGCCGATTGACGGATTCAGCGTCGCCGCATTGCTGGACAGCGCTCCGAACACAATCGTCAATGCAGCGGGAGAGACGAGCAGCCGTGACAGCTTCTTCTTGTCCATGGTGCACCTCTGTAGGGACGTTCACCGCGATGTGGCCCGATGGCTTGCAGCATGCGAGGAGGCGAAAGCTTTCCTTTTCGATGCAGACATCAGGGCCGCTGGCATTATCTGATTTTGAAGCAATCGCAGATATACGGGGAATCCACAGGTGGCTGAGCGGTGCACATGCGAGGACATTGGCACTCAGGGTTGTCCAGGACTGGACGGCGGGGGGGCAAAACCTCGCTCAGGGTGCCGCCTGGTCGATGCCCCCTGGACTTCGATGTGCCTGACGATGGTGCGCACGCCACGTGACGGGCATGAGGGCATGATGCACGAAGCGCTCGAGGACGGCCTCCAGGGCCGCTTCGCCCGCCAGGGAAGCCCCTCCATCACCTTGGAAGGGTGGTGCTCAACGCCCGTCGACGATGTTGTTCAGCTCATGCGCAGTTCGAGATCGAAATGCCTGAGCGGCGCGGGCTTCATGGTAGAGGCCATGGCGCGGTCGTCGTTGTTGTTGTTGTTGCCGTTGTTGTGGTTATCGACGATGAGCGGATTCGCATCAGGGCCGGTGCCGACGACCGCACCGATGGATGGATTCAGCGTCGCCGCATTGCTGGACAGCGCTCCGAACACAATCGTCAGTGCAGCGGGAGAGACGAGCAGCCGTGACAGCTTCTTCTTGTCCATGGTGCACCTCTGGAGAGACGTTCGCCGCGATGTGGCCCGATTGCCCGCAGTAGGAGAGGAGGTGAAAGCCATCCTTTTCGATGCAGACATCGCGGCCACAGGGATTATCTGACCTGGCCGAGGCGGACGATATACGTGGAATCCACAGCTGGCTCGCGAAGTCGAGGGCGGTGGGCTGGTGAAGAGGGGCCAAGAAGGGCCGCTGAAGGTTGACACGCGGGCTGTACGCCGGGCCGGAGTAGAGGCGTGTTGAGCTTGGCCCAGTTCCGTGGCTCTCCCGCACTTCGTGTGGTTCCCCTCGGGGGAGGAGTCAGACGCGGCAGGCGGCCAGCAGGGCGAATACACCTTGGGAATGGAAACGCTGTATCCACTTCCTGGATGTCAGGTGGACCGGGTGACCCACGGTAGCTCGGCGCAGGCCGTCCTCGGGCTGTACATGGAGGGCACGCGAGCTCGATGTCCCTCCTGCCGGAGCAGAGGCTGGAGCCAGACTGCTCAAGCCCCTGGCCATGCCCACCAGTCCCGACCCCCTCCTGCGGCTGATTCGCCGCGCTCAGCTGCCTCCTCCCAGTCCCGCTCGCGTCCTGGGCCTCGACGACTGGGCGCTGCGCAAGGGGCACACCTACGGCTCCATTCTCGTTGACCTGGAAGCGCACCGCGTCCGGGACGTCCTGCCAGACCGCTCGACTCCCACCGTGAGCGTCTGGCTGCAACAGCATCCCGGCGTGGAAGTCATCGCCAGAGACCGGTCGACCGAGTACGCACGAGCGGCGTACTTGGCGGGGGAACCTCTGCTGAGAATCAGTCGCACGCTGGGACTGGCGCGAGGAACAGTGCGCAAATATGCAGCCGCCGAAGCGTTCCCCGAGCGCGCGGCTCGCGTACCCGGACCGAGCATCCTCGACCCGTATCTGAAGGACCTGACGCGGCGACAAGCTGCAGGGTGTGAGAACGCCTGCGAACTCTGGCGGGAGATTCGCGCCCAAGGCTTTCGTGGCACCTCACGGCAGGTCCACCGTTGGCTCCGGATGCGACGGACCGTTCGGCCTCGTTCAGGGGCGCGCAGGTACCTCGGCGGCAACTGGTGGTCGAAGGGCACGCGCCCTGACGCGCTCGCCTCGCCGAAGCAACTGGCATGGCTGTGCGTGAAGAGGCCCTCGGAGCTGACCTCCACGGAGACCGCGACGTTGGCGCGAATTGAGCAGGACGAGGAAGCGTCACGTGTCGTCGCATTGACCCGGCGGTTCTGTGAACTCGTGCGCTCGCGGGGTGTTTCATAGAGAGCAAGGCCAACAAGGTTCTGTAGGCCCTTCGAAGCGTGGCTGGGTGAGGCTCGCGCGTGCGGCGTGCGCGCGGTGGAGACCTTTGCGGAGGGCCTCGAACAGGACGGCGATGCCGTCCGGGCCGCCCTGACCTCTCCTTGGAGCAACGCCCAGGCTGAGGGCCAAATCACGAAGCTCAAGCTCCTCAAGCGTCAAATGTATGGCCGCGCCAACCTCGACCTTGCGTCGTCGCGTGCTGCTCACCGTCTGAACCTACGGTCCACGCGAAGTGCGGGAGAGCCACGGAACTGGGCCAAGCTCAGGCCCTTACGTGTTCTGCCGGGAGGACGGCCAGCCGCTCACCGCTGGGATGACGGAGCATCGGCTAGAGGGGGCACTGAGCCGCGCGGGCATCACGCGCGAGCAGGGGTGCATCACCTGGCACGACCTGCGGCACACCTACGGCAGTCACCTCGCCATGAGGGGTGTTCCACTCAAGGTCATTCAGGAGCTGATGGGGCACGCGACCATCGAGATGACCATGCGGTACGCCCACCTCGCGCCGGAGGCCCGAGAGAGCGCGGTGCAGCAACTCGACCGGCCTGCGCCCCAACCCTACGCCGCACCAGCGTAGAGACGCCGGAGGGGCACACTGGGGGCACATGATGGGCGGGAGGCAAAAGAAAAGCCCAGCAACCCCTTGAGATTGCTGGGCTTCCCATGTTGTCCCCGACGGGATTCGAACCCGTGTTACCGGCTTGAAAGGCCAGCGTCCTGGGCCTCTAGACGACGGGGACGGCTCTACTCCTCTACCACCTACATGAGTCGCGGGGGGATCGAACCCCCGACCCTCGGCTTAAAAGGCCGGTGCTCTACCAGCTGAGCTAGCGACTCGCACTATTCTTTTTTCGTTACGACGTCCAACCGCCCCGTCAGCCTCGGGGCAGGCGCTTCCTACCAGCACTCCCGAGCGCTTTCCACTGGCGAGCACACGCCCTGCTTCCTGACATCCGTCCCCCGACTTCCGGTGAACGTCCGGCCCGCCGTCCGCACTCCGCCGTCACCGTCCGGCGCTATACAGGGCGCATGTCCCAGGACGCACCCCCCGACTTGGATGACCTCGAGGACGACGAGGAGAAGGCGCCGTTCCGCCGCTACCTCACCCGCTCGGGCGCCGAGCGCATGCACCGCGAATTGGTCCACCTCCTCAACGAGGAGCGCCCCAAGGTGACGGCCGAGGTCTCCGCCGCCGCCGCCCAGGGCGACCGCTCCGAGAACGCCGAGTACATCTACGGAAAGAAGCGCCTGCGCGAAATCGACCGGCGCCTCCGGTTCCTGACGAAGCGCCTGGACACCGCCACCATCGTCACGCCCGCTGAACAGAGCGACCGTGCACGAATCTACTTCGGGGCCACCGTCACCCTGGAGGACGAGGACGGAGCGAGGACCACGTACCAGATAGTCGGCTCCGATGAGATCGACGCCGCCGGAGGCCGCATCAGCGTGGAGTCCCCCATCGGCCGTGCGCTCCTGCGCAAGGCCGTGGGTGACTCCGTCGAGGTGCGCCGCCCCCGGGGGGAAATCGAGCTCACCGTGGTCGACATCCGCTACGAATAGGAGGCCGTCATGCCTCGGACGCAGCCCATCAACACCCGCTACCGCCGCATCTACCAACACCTGAGCGGGGCGGACCTGGCTGTCTCCGAGGACCAAGACCTCTCCCTGGAGGACCTCGGCCTGGGCGGGGACTCCAAGCAGTCCCGCGTGGACCTCGTCTTCGGCACCTACAGCCCCGAGGGCCTGGAGCGCGCCCTGCGCGCCTACGGCCTGCTCCAGCGCGTGGAGGAGCGCGTGGGCCCGCTGGACCTGCGCGTCCAGTGCGAGGACCCGTACCGCCCCCGGCTCGTCCTCTGGAGCCGCCGCTTCTACGCCCCCGTCGCCGACGTCAGCCTGCGCAAGAGCATCGGCGCCGAGGTGGGCCTGGACGACGCGCTCGCCACCGCGCCGCTCCTCTACGTGGACTCGCTGCTCCTCCAGAACCCGGGCCGCGCCTTCGACTGGAACCGGCCCCCGCTGCCCGGGCAGAGCCACCCCGGCCTGGCCCTCTCCGGACAGATCCTCGACCTGCTCCTGCTCATGGCCCGCCGCATCGGCGCCGAGGCCCTGGCCCTCATCCCCGCCACCTTCGCCGCCGCCTGCGTCTACGAGCGCCGCTTCCTCTTCGTGGACGGCGCGGCCCAGGGGCGCTTCCTCGCACTCAAGGGGGCCGGGCAGCAGCGCCCCCGCTGGCTGCTCGCCTGGGCCGTGGAGCTGGGCTGCATGCGCGACGCCCGGGCCCAGTCCGTCCCCTTCATGCCCACCCCCATGCTGTCCCCCCTCAGCCGCCGGCTGATCCACCACTTCGACGCGCGGGCGTGGGACGACGCGCTGCAAATCAACGCCCGGCAGCCGCTCGCCCTGGACGAGGAGGCGCTCCAGCAGCGCTTCCCCTGGGAGCGCATGCCGCCGGGCCCGCCGCCCGAGCGGGTGGTGGAGCTGCTCGGTTATGATCCGCTCGCGCCCGTCGCCGCGCACTGAGGCGTGACAGGGCGCTACAGCCCTGTGGCGGCAGGGGAGTGGGGGCGTGGGGCCTGCGCGTTCAATGTCCAGGGCCCTCGAGCCCGGTCAGGGCGCGTGGCCCGCGTGCGTCGGGCGTGGGGTTTCGGACAGCCGGACTTCCAGGCGGAAAGCTGGCTGATTCCCCCGGGGGCGGTGCCTATATTGGGTGGAAAGAAGGCCCCGTCGCACGCCACAGCGGTCGCACCCGAACCTTCAGGTCGCGCAACCCACGATGCGAAAGAACTTCATCCTCGACACCAACGTCCTCCTCCATGATCCGCGCAGCATCTACGGCTTCAAGGAAAACAACGTCATCATCCCCATCTACGTCATCGAGGAGATCGATCAGTTCAAGCGCGATCTCTCCGAGCTGGGGCGCAACGCGCGACTGGTGGCCCGCTACCTGGACTCGTTCCGTGCGGAGGGCTCGCTGAAGGAGGGCGTGCCCCTGCCGCACGGGGGCATGCTCCGCGTCAACTTCACCGACCGCGAGCTGCCGCTGTCCATGGCGGACAGCAACCTGATGGACAACCGCATCCTCGCGGTGGCCATCGACCTGATGGAGAAGGAGCCCGAGACGCAGGCCGTCTTCATCACCAAGGACACCAACCTGCGCATCCGCGCGGACGCGCTCGGCCTCATCGCCGAGGACTACGACGCCGAGCGGGTGGAAATCACCGAGCTGTACACCGGCTTCACCGAGCGGCTCGTCCCGCGTGACCTGGTGGACCAGATGTACAAGCAGGGCGCGGAGGTGGAGCTGCCCGACGCGGACACGCTGTCTCCCAACCAGGTGGTGCTGCTCAAGGACGAGACGAACCCGTCCCACACCGCCATGGGCCGCTTCCACGGCACGAAGGGCCGGCTCGTCCCGCTGCTGCGCTCCATCAAGGACGGCACGTGGGGCGTGCGCCCGCGCAACATGGAGCAGACCTTCTGCCTGGACCTGCTGCTCAATGACGACATCAAGCTCGTCACCATCGTCGGCAAGGCGGGCACGGGCAAGACGCTGCTCGCCATCGCCGCGGGCCTGCAGAAGGTGACGGAGGAGGGGCTGTACCAGAAGCTCCTGGTGAGCCGGCCCATCTTCCCGCTGGGGCGCGACATCGGCTACCTGCCCGGCAGCGTCGAGGAGAAGCTCAACCCCTGGATGCAGCCCATCTTCGACAACGTGGAGTTCCTGATGAACCTCAGCCGCTCCGACAAGAAGGCCGGGCGCGGCTACCACGAGCTGCTGGACCTGGGGCTGATGGAGATCGAGCCGCTGACGTACATCCGCGGCCGCAGCCTGCCCAACCAGTTCATCATCGTGGACGAGGCGCAGAACCTCACGCCGCACGAGGTGAAGACCATCATCACCCGCGTGGGCGACAACACGAAGATCATCCTCACCGGCGACCCGTTCCAGATCGACAACCCGTACGTGGACGCGACCAACAACGGCCTGGTGCACGTGGTCAACCGCTTCAAGAACGAGAAGATCGCGGCGCACATCACCATGGCCAAGGGCGAGCGCAGCGTCCTGGCCGAGCTGGCCGCGAACCTGCTCTAAGCGCCTGCGCCCGCGAAACCCAACGAGACGTGCCATGACGAAGGACGGCCCCGAGAAGACGCCTCCCCCGGGGGAGGAGAAGAAGCCCCTCATCGAGTACCCCACCGTCTACACCTTCAAGGTGATGGGCAAGCAGGAGTCCGGCTTCACCGAGCACGTGAGGGAGCTGTTCCGGAGGCTGATGGGGACGGAGATCTCCCCGGACTCCATCCGCGAGCAGCCCAGCACCAAGGGCAAGTACGTCTCGCTGAGCGTGTCGGTGTACCTGCTGTCCGAGGAGCACCGGCGCGCCATCTACGCCCAGCTCCACCAGGACGAGCGGGTCGTCTATTACCTCTGAGGGCGTGCCCCCTCGCCCGGATGGGGCGGGTCCGTGGCTGGAAGTCCGGACGGGGCAGGTATATGAGGAACCTCATGAGCCCCGCAGAGCCCTTCCCTCTGTTCCACCCCGCAGGCGTCCGGCGCGCCTTCGGCTCGGATGAAGCCACGCGGCGCTTCGCGAAGGTGGCCCAGCTGGAGCCGGGCGCGCGGGTGCTGGTGCTCGGCTGCGGCCCGGACGCCAGTGCCGCGCTGCTGCTGGTGCGGGAGCTGGGCTGCTCGGTGGTGGCCGCGGACACGGACGAGTCCCTGCTGGCCCCCCTGCGAGAGCGCGTGAGGGCCCAGGGGCTGGGCGACCGGCTCGAGGTGCGGCGCGTGGCGCTGGACGCGCTCGGCCTGCCCGAGGGCAGCTTCAACGCCATCCTCATCCAGGGCCACGTGCTGTATCCGCTCAGGCCCACGCTGGCGGGGATGCGGCCGTTGCTGGCGAAGCGGGGCCGGCTGGGACTGACGTTCCCCGCGAGGGTGGGGCGCTTCGCCCCCAAGGCCACGCTCGACTTCTGGGAGCGGCGCGTGGGCGGGCCGCTGCTCCTGCCGCGCGAGATGCTCCAGACGCTGGAGGGCTCCGGCTACGAGCCCGAGTCCGCGGAGACGCTCCACGACACGGAGCTGGACGCGTACTACCGGGACGTCGAGGCGCAGCTGGCGTCCGCGCCCGCGGGAGCGCAGGCGGCGGGGCTGCGCGAGGAGCTGGCGCTGCACCGTGAGAGCAACGGCAAGGCGAGCGTCAGCTATGCCTTCGTCGTGGGCCGCCGCAAGGAGCCGGGCGAGAAGCCGCCGGCCTCGAGAGACCGCGGGTAGGGCAGGGGCCCGCCCGCGTCACCGTCCGGCCCGGCGCCCCGCGCGGGAGCGCAAGGGGCCGGCACCCGGACAGCGGTACCGCTCGCGTCAGTTCATCGCGCCGTTGAAGTCCACCAGCTCGATGGACTCGGGGGCGACGGACAGCGTCACCTGGTCGCGGTAGCCGGCCGCGTCGCCGCCCACCTGGAAGGGCATGGGGCGGGCGAAGCGAATCGTCACTTCGCGGGCGTGGAAGTCGTGGAGCCCTTCCGGGAACCAGCGGCCGTTCCACAGCTTCGGCAGGTTTGCCAGCACGGCCCCCGGCTTCACCTGGCCCAGGCGCAGCTGCATGAAGCCGCGGCGCTCGCTGGCGAAGGGGAACATGCGGAAGCCGTAACCGTAGAAGGGCATGGTGCCCGCCGCCGCCATCATCAGCTGGCCGCGGAACAGCGTGGCGCCGGGGGCCAGCGCGTCACCCACCGCGCGCCCGTCCGAGCCCAGCCGGTACGCCTCGCTGGAGGGGCCATTCACGACTTCGCACTCCACCCAGGTGGAGTGGGTGAGGTAGTGCGGCACCGTCTTGCAGGCCACCGCGGAGAAGTAGCCGCCGCTGCCCGTGAGCATGCCCTTCAACAGGCCCTTGCCCAGGTTCTCCTTCACCCAGATGTAGTCGTTGAGCACCTTGCCATCCACGCCCAGCCCGGCGAACGGCGCGCGCTGGCCGTCCACCATCAGCAGGTCCATGGGGCGGTAGCCGGGCACTTCTCCGGTGCGGGCGCGCAGCACGTCATTGAGGATGCCGTCGCCGCGCGTGCTGGAGGCATTCACGTGCGCGGCGATGCCGTTGCCCGTGCCCAGCTTGAGGATGCCGAAGCGGGGCGCCGTCTGGCCGGCGAAGCGGCCGCGCGGGCCCACCTGGTGCAGCACCTCGTTGACGAAGCCCATGAAGGTGCCGTCGCCGCCGCCCGTGAAGACCATGGGGTAGCCCCGCTCCAGCACCGTCTGGATGATGCGCCGCGCATCCAGCGGCGAGCGGGAGAGGAACAGGTCCTGCTCCGGCACCACGTGCGACAGCGACTTCACCACCCGTGCGTCCACCTTGCGGGCGTTGGCGTTCAGCAGCACCGCGACCTTCGGCTCGGCGGCGGTGTCCGACGCGGGAGCACGGCGGAAGTCCGGAGAGCGGAGGGGCTGGACGAGCATGCGGCAGGCTCCTGGGTTGCTCGGGACGGGGGGCCCGATGGCGACGGCTGCCCGAGTGTGCACTTTTCTCGCCAAGCCCTGACGCGAGGCGTCAGCAGGCGAGCAGGCATGTCTTTCCAAGGGGTTGGAGCGTTGGCTGCTGATCGTGAGGTCGCCCGGTTGCTACCGCGGGGTGACAGAGGTGTAGAGCGCGTTACGCACCCGTGCCGCGCTGGTGGCGCGGGCGTGACGCGGCGCATGCCTGCCTGCGCACTGCGCTACGCACCGGGGGTTGCCACCTTCACATCGACGGGCCCGCGCGGACACCTGCCTGGTTTGACACGAGGGGGTGGGTGGTTACGTTGGGCGTACATCAGGAGCTTTTGAGAAAAACGCAGTCTTTTCCGGAGGATACGAACCGTGGGCAAGATTATCGGGATCGACCTGGGCACCACGAACAGCGTGGTTGCGATCATGGAGGGTCGCGAGCCCAAGGTGATCGTCAACGAGGAAGGCAGCCGCATCACGCCCTCGGTGGTCGCGTTCACGAAGGATGGGGAGCGCCTGGTGGGCCAGGTGGCCAAGCGTCAGGCCATCACCAACCCCGAGCGGACCGTCTACTCCATCAAGCGCTTCATGGGCCGGCGCCACGATGAGGTGACCGAGGAGGCCAAGCTGGTCCCCTACAAGGTCGCCCGGGGCCCGCACGGCGACGCGCGCGTGGACATCGACGGCAAGCAGTTCAGCGCGCCGGAGATCAGCGCGCAGGTGCTGCTGAAGCTGAAGCGGGCGGCGGAGAACTACCTCGGCGAGAAGGTGACGGAGGCGGTCATCACCGTCCCCGCGTACTTCAACGACGCCCAGCGCCAGGCCACCAAGGACGCCGGTGAGATTGCCGGCCTCACGGTGAAGCGCATCGTGAACGAGCCGACCGCCGCGGCGCTCGCGTACGGCATGGACAAGAAGAAGGACGAGAAGATCGCCGTCTACGACTTCGGCGGCGGCACCTTCGACGTGTCCATCCTGGAAGTGGGCGAGAGCGTGGTCGACGTGCTCGCGACCAACGGTGACACGCACCTGGGTGGCGACAACATCGACCTGCGGATCATGGATTGGCTGATTGCCGAGTTCAAGAAGGACACCGGGCTCGACGTCACCAAGGACAAGATGGTGCTCCAGCGCCTGAAGGAGGCGGCGGAGAAGGCGAAGATCGAGCTGTCGAGCGCGATGGAGACGGACATCAACCTGCCGTTCCTCACGGCGGACGCGTCCGGTCCCAAGCACCTCAACGTCAAGCTCACGCGCGCCAAGTTCGAGGCGATGATCGACGACCTCATCGAGCGCTCGCTGGAGCCGTGCCGCAAGTGCCTCAAGGACTCCGGGCTGGACCCGAAGGACCTGAACGAGGTCGTGCTGGTGGGCGGCACCACCCGCATCCCGAAGGTGCAGGAGGCGGTGAAGCGGCTGTTCGGCAAGGAGCCGAACCGCTCGGTGAACCCGGACGAGGTCGTGGCGGTGGGCGCCGCGGTGCAGGCGGGCGTGCTCTCCGGCGAGGTGAAGGACATCCTCCTGCTGGACGTGACGCCGCTGAGCCTGGGCGTGGAGACGCTGGGTGGCGTGATGACGAAGCTCATCGAGCGCAACACCACCATCCCCTCGCGCAAGTCGGAGACCTTCTCCACGGCCGCGGACGGCCAGACGCAGGTGGAGATCCACGTGCTGCAGGGTGAGCGCGAGATGGCGGGCGACAACCGCAGCCTCGGCCGCTTCCACCTGACGGGCATGCCTCCGGCGCCGCGCGGCGTGCCGCAGATCGAGGTGACGTTCGACATCGACGCGAACGGCATCCTGAACGTCAGCGCCAAGGACAAGGCCACCGGCAAGGAGCAGAAGGTCACCATCACCCACTCGTCCGGCCTCGCGAAGGACGAGGTGGAGAAGATGGTCTCCGACGCCCGCGCCAACGAGGCGGCCGACAAGGCCCGCCGCGAGCTGGTGGAGGTGAAGAACCAGGCGGAGAGCCAGGCCTACGCCGCGGAGAAGCTGCTGAAGGAGAACAAGGACAAGCTGTCCGCGGACGTGGCGAAGCCGCTCGAGGAGGCGGTGGCGGAGCTCAACAAGGTCCGCGACGGCCAGGACAAGGACGCCATCAAGGCGGCCCTCGATAAGCTCCAGGCGGCCAGCTACAAGGCGGCGGAGGAGATGTACCGCGCCACTGGCGGCGTTCCGGGCGCCGAGGGTGCGCCGGGCGCTGGCCCCTCCGCGGCTCCGGGCTCGCAGGCCTCGGCCAAGAAGGACGACGTGGTGGACGCGGAGTTCCGGCAGTCGTAGTGCCGGGGCGGTGAGCCGCCTCCGTTGAGTTGTTGCAAGAGGGCCGGTATTCCCGCGAAGGCGGGGGGCCGGCCCTCTCGCTTTGCGGGGAGAACGGGCCGGGGGATTGTCTTTGATTGATGTTTGGGAAGAAGCTCCGGCCCTCCATGCTCCCTCCGGCCGTCTGGTTCCGCCCGCTCCTCGGGGTTGTCCTTACCCTGTCGCTCCTCTCCTGCCGGTCGTCTTCCGTCGAGGAGCGCGTCCCCGCGGCGCCCGCCCCCGAGGCCAGCGCGTCGTTCGATGTCTCCGCCGTCATGCGGCAGGTCCACTTCGCCTACAGGCCCGAAGGCCCGGTCTGGCGCGGTGGCCACGCCACGTACGACGTGCGGGCGAGCGCTGACGGGCTGAGCCTGACGCCGTTCTTCCATCCCCGAGTGGAGGTCTCTGGCGAGAGGCGTTCGCGCGCGGCATCCCAGCGCGTGGCCGTGCAGAAGGGAGCGCCCCTCACGCTGGGCGCCGTGCAGCTGCGCCGGGGGCAGGGAGAGGCCCAGGCCACGAAGACCCGGGTCCAGGTGGAGAAGGGCGGACAGCTCTCCCTGTCGCGCGAGGGCTTCACCGAGCACCTGCGGAACGCGGAGGACGGCGTCCAGCAGGCCTGGGTCTTCGAGGCCGCGCCTGGAGGCGCGGGCGCTCTGGTGTTGACGCTTCCCGTGCAGGGGCTGGCCTTCGTCGAGGGCAGCGAGCAGGGCCTGCACTTCCGGGATGCGAACAGTGGCCTGGGCTTCCGCTATGGCCATGCCGCCTGGGTGGATGCCTCGGGACGGAGCACGCCACTCCAGGCCCGCTACCGGGCGGGCGCCATCCAGTTCCACGTCCCCGAGGCGCTGCTGGAGGCGAGCGTCTTTCCCGCGACGCTGGCCCCCACCATCTCGCCGGAGGTCGGCACGAACCAGCCGGTGCCGGAGCCCCAGGTCAACAGCCAGGAGGCTCCGACGGTGGCGTCCAATGGCTCGGGCCAGCTCGTCGTCTGGGAGGACTTCCGCGGGAGCAAGTTCGAAATCTTCGGCGCCCGGGTGTCGAGCGCGGGGGTGGTGTTGGATGACTGGGGCATCCACCTCTCCCGGGGGGCCGCCTACCCGGAGAAGCCCTCGGTGGCCTCCAACGGGATGGACTACCTCGTCGTCTGGGAGGACACGCTCTCCGACAATTCGACCAACATTCGTGGCACGCGCGTGAGCGCGGCGGGGGAAGTCCAGGATGCCACCGGGCTGGCGCTCGGGACGTCTCCTTCAGGGCAGTTCGCTCCCGATGTGGCCTCCAGCGGGACGGACTACCTCGTCGTCTGGTGGGACATGCGGAACGGGAACCCGGACATCTACGGCACGCGGGTGGCGAGCACCGGCGCGGTGGTGGATGGCGCGGGTCTGGCCATCGCCCAGGCGGCTCAGGCGCAACGCCTGCCGTCGGTCGCCTCCAACGGGACGGACTACCTCGTCGTCTGGGAAGACGTGCGCGCTGGCAATCCAGACGTCTTCGGCGCGCGGGTGACGAGCGCGGGCGTGGTGCTGGACGCCTCGGGCCTCGCCATCTCCACGGAGGCCCATTCGCAGCTCACGCCGTCGGTGGCCTCCAATGGCACGGACTACCTCGTTGCCTGGGAGGACGCCCGCGTCGAGTCGGCGGGCGACATCTTCGGCGCGCGGGTGACGGGCACCGGCACGGTGGTGGATGCCACCGGGTTCGCCATCTCCTCGGCCTCGCAGTCGCAGGACACGCCGTCGGTGGCCGCCAACGGGACGGACTATCTCGTCGTCTGGAGCGATGCGCGCACCGAGGACACGGGTGACATCTTCGGTGCGCGGGTGACGGGCACCGGCACGGTGGTGGATGGCTCGGGGTTTGCCATCTCCACGGACTACAACGCCCAGACCCGCCCGTCGGTGGTCTTCAATGGCACGGACTTCTACGTGGCCTGGCAGGACGCTCGCTCGTTCCTGGACATCTACGGGACGCGCGTGACGGCCACGGGGGAGGTCCTGGACGTCACGGGCGTGGCGCTGTCCACGGCGGCCAATGGCCAGTCATCCCCCGCGGTGGCCTCCAACGGGTCAGGCTTCCTCGTCGTCTGGTACGAGAGCCGGCAGCGGGACAACACGGCGGCCATCTTCGGCGTGCGGGTGACGGACGCGGGAGAGGTCCTCGACGCCTCGGGGCTCGACATCTCACCCGCGGGAGGTGGGCACCTCGACCCCGCGGTGGCTTCCAACGGGACGGACTACCTCGTCGCCTGGCTGGACGTGGGTGGGAGCGAGACCCGCGTCCTGGGCGCGCGAGTCACGGCGGGAGGCGAGGTGCTGGACGCCCCGGGGCTTGCGCTCTCCGCGCCAGGCTCGCGGGCCTCGGGGCCGCCCTCGGTGGCGTCCGACGGGTCGGACTACCTCGTCGTGTGGACGATGCCCGGTGAGAACGCGGTGTTCACCATCACCGGGACCCGGGTGACGAGCGCGGGCGCGGTCCTGGATGGCTCGGGGTTGGCCATCTCCGGACTGCCGGGGTCCGTGGACAAGCCCTCGGTGGCCTCCAACGGGACGGACTACCTCGTCGTCTGGGAGGACTACCGCAACGGCAACAACGACATCTTCGGCGCGCGGGTGACGAGCGCGGGCGCGGTGCTGGACGTCTCGGGTATCGCCATCACCACGGCGGTCGACAACCAGCGAAACCCCGCCATCGCCTCCAATGGCACGGATTACCTAGTCGTCTGGGGAGACTTCCGCAGGAGCAGCGCGTCCGACGTCTACGGTGCACGCGTGTCGAGCGAGGGCACGGTGCTGGACTCGCTGGGCATCGCCATCACCACGGCCATCCGGTACCAGTACGTTCCCTCGGTGGCTTCCATGGGGGCGGAGTATCTCGTCGTCTGGCAGGACGACCGGGGGAGCACGCCCCGTTCAGACATTCATGGCGCGCGGGTGACGAACGGCGGTGTCGTTCGCGAGTCCGCGGGATTCCAGGTTGCCGGCACCGCCGACGCGGAGGAGGCACCGTCGGTGGCGTTCGCCGGCTCCGGCCGGACGGCCTTCGTCGTGTATGACCGCTTCGACCTCTCGGCGCCCTACTGGAGCCATCGGGTTCGCGGACGGTTCGTGACATTCCATGACAACCAGCCGCCCACCGCTGTGCCCCTGGCGTTGGAGGCCGTGGAGGACACCCTCCTGAATATCCAGCTCCAGGGCAGCGACCCGGAGGGACAGGCGCTCACCTATGACATCGTCACGCTGCCCCAGCGCGGCGTTCTGGGAGGCACCGGCGCGCGCCGCACCTACGCACCGGCGGCCCGGTACAGCGGCCCGGACAGCTTCACCTTCCGTGTCTCGGATGGAGAGTTCGTGTCGGCCGTGGTCAGGGTGACCATCCAGGTGGCGCCGTTCAACGACGCTCCGTCCATCCCGGTGCTCGTATCGCCCGCGGAGGGGGCCCGCCTGGAGAGCGGGCTCGTCGCCTTCCAGTGGAATGCCTCCACGGACGAGGAGGGCGAGGCGCTCACCTACCAGTTGGAGGTGCTCCAGGGTGGTGAGGCCGTTCGCACACACGACACGGTGGCGACGACCTGGACCCTGGCTGCGAGCGAGGTGCTTCCGCCGGGTGGCTACGCCTGGCGCGTGAAGGCCACGGATGCGCGCGACGCGGCCAGTGCCTTCTCCGCCGAGCGGACGTTCACGGTTGAGAACGTCCAGACGCCGATGGATGGCGGCCTCCCGGATGCGGGTGAGCCGGAGGACGCGGGAGTGCCGGATGCGGGGACCGAGGCGGACGGCGGCGGGGAGCCGGACGCGGGCACATCCGATGCGGGGACCGAAGCGGATGCGGGAGTCCCAGATGCAGGGTCCGAAGCGGACGGCGGCATGCCGGACGCGGGGACCGGAACAGACGGCGGGACGGTGCCCCCTCCCGAGAGCTCCGACACCTCCGGCTGCGGCTGCAACCCGATTCCCGGCGCGGGCCCGGGTGCGCCCCTGACGCTCACGGCCCTCGGACTGCTCCTGCGGTTGTCGCAGCGCCGCCGCCGCTGAGCTCGAGGGCAGAGACTGCTTCTGTGGCTGTTCTCGCGCCGCCGCTGACATCGAGGGTGGACGGCGGAGCTTCCGAAGGGGTGGACGGGGGGTACGAGAAGCGGGACGTGTGGGGCCAGCAAGTGCTTGATGGGACTGGGGCGGTGGCTGGCGGCGGGGCTGCAACCGGACAGGGCACCTCGTGCCAGTGAAAGGGCGCCCGCATGTCCCGTATCGAGTCCCCGCCGTCCTCCCTCCATTCCGGCCTCGTCGACACCGAGGCGACTCCGGCCCCCCTTGCTCCGTCCGCGCAGCGCTCGGCGCCGTCCCGCCCGGTGGCCTCCGCTCCAGCCAGCACCGTGGAGGTGTTCCGTGGCGGGGAGGGCGGAGCGCGTGAGAGCGCCCCGGTGACGGGCCCCCGCTCCGGGCCCATGACGGGGGCGAACAACCGGTTCGACTTCGCGGTGGGCGGCGCCTTCCCCCCGAAGCCCACGGGCAACCTGGCCGAGCAGATGAAGCAGCTGACGCTGACGGCCGCGCAGTCCGAGGCCGCGGCGGCCAGCCTGGTGATGGGGGGCGGCATCGTGGTGGACGCGTACGCGCGCCAGCACCTGAAGCGACTCGATGCGAGCCCGCCCATCCAGGGAGCGCCGACGTCGCTCACGGACTACACCAGCTCCATTCCGGGCGTGTCGCCGGAGAAGGCCTATGCCTACTTCGTGCGCAACCCGGGGGCGGTGTTCGAGTCGGCGGGCATCCAGGTGCGTCCCGCCGTGGGCGCGCTGACGGACGGGGCGAAGCTGTTCCTGGAAGAGAAGGGCCCACCGCCGGTGTGGGCGCCCATCACCGTCCGGCTGGAGCCTGGGGCGAACACGCTGCACATCACCACCCTGGACGGGCACCCGCTGCGAGGGACGAACCGCTTCGTCTTCCAGGACGACGGCCACGGCGGAACGCGGCTGCGCCAGTACTCCGCCTTCCAGGGCAGCTCCCCGGCCACGGAGGTGGGGATGAAGCTGATGGACCCGATTGAGCGGCAGCATGGAATCTGGCGCAGCGTCCATGCGCACCTGCACGACACCCTGCGGGAGCGGTGACCTTCGTGCGGAGAGGGCCTCGGTGCACTTCAAATGGGGCGACGGCGGCGGATAGCATGGGCGCATCCCCGCTACCTCTGGGTTGTCCGTGCTCCCTCAACCGCCCCCGTACCTCCAGGCCGCCCGGGCCTTCCGTCACTTCTTCGGCGAGCTCCGGGACGCCTACCTGGAGCGAGAGACGCTCTTCACGCAAATCGAGCTGGCGCTCCTGGGGCGGGAGCACGTGCTGGTGGTGGGGCCGCCGGGCACGGCCAAGAGCGCCATCGCCAGCGCGGTGCTGGGGCGCATCACCGACGAGCGCACGGGCCAGCCGTCGCTGTTCTCCAAGCAGCTCGCCGAGTCCACCGTGCAGACGGACCTCATCGGCCCGGTGGACTTCAAGGTGCTCACGGAGACGGGACGCACGGAGTACCTCACGGACGAGGGAATGCTGGGCTCGGAGCACGCCTTCCTCGACGAGGTCTTCGACGGCCGGGACATGCTGCTGCGCTCCATCCTCAACGTGCTGTACGAGCGCGAGTTGAAGCACGGGCGGAGGGTGACGGCGGGGCGCACCGAGTGCGTCATCATGACGAGCAACCGGTACCTCTCCGAGGTGCTGGCGCGCTCGCCGGAGCTGCTGCTGGCCTTCGCGGACCGGCTGAGCTTCATCTGCTTCGTGCCCAAGGCCTTCGCCCGGAGGGAGAGCCGGGCGGCCATGCTCCAGCGCTTCTCCTCCGGGGCTCGGCCCGACCTGCGCGCCCAGCTCACGCTGCAGCAGCTGGACCTGCTCCAGGACGCGGTGACGAAGGTGAAGGTGCCCAGCCACGTGCTGGAGGGCGTGGAGCTGTTGGCGGACGCGCTGGAGCGCGCGCTGGCGGCGCAGGTGTCCAAGCTGCCCGACTACGTGCCCACGAAGTACTTCTCCCAGCGCTCGGCGGTGAAGGCGCTGTGGGCGCTGAAGGCGGCGGTGGTGAGGGACCAGCTGTACCGGCGGCCGGACCGGCCGCTGGAGGCGTCCGTGGAGGACCTGGACTCGCTGCGCTGGTTCTTCCTGCTGGGCGGTCCGCCCGCGGCGGAGACGGAGGCGCTGCTCAAGGCGGTGGTGGACCCCCGGGAGCGGGCGCAGCTCGAAATCGTCCGGCTGGAGCAGCGGGCCTTCGACGAGGCCCTGGCCAAGGTGCGGCAGGACCTGGGCGGCGGCGTGGAGCGCGAGGCCCTGGCGCTGGCGGCGCAGGACGAGGTGACGGCGGCCGAGGCGCTGGGGCGCAACTGGCAGCCGGGCCTGGTCTCCAACACCGCGAAGGCGCTCCAGGCCAAGCTGGTGCCCGGGCCGCGCCACGCGCAGAACCGGGCCCCACTGCTGGTGGCCGCCCGGGCGCTGGTGGCGGCGCTCGAGCAGCGATTGGCCCGCGGCATGGCGGGGCAGGGCGAGGGCCGAGGCGGGCTGGCGCTGCTGTCCTCCTTCCGGGACGCGCTGGAGCTGTGCCGCGCCATTCCCGAGCTGCGCGCCAACTTCGCGCCCCTCTGCGAGGCCACCGCCCGCTTCCTGGAGGGCGCACTGGAGATGATTGCCCTCTCCGCGGAGAGCGTGGACTTCGAGGACGGGCTGAAGCTCGAAGGACTCGTGGGCCTGGCGGACAACCTGGAGGAGGAGCTGTCCCAGACGACGGAGCTGGCGGGACAGCTCGCGGAAGGGGCGCCGGCCGCGCTGGAGCGCCTGCGCGTGGCGGAGGTGGCCGTGCGGCGGCGCGTGGTGTCCGCCCTGCGCCGGCGCGCGGCCCTGGCCTTCCAGGGCTCCACGGGTCGCTCCCGCAAGGAGCCCCTGGAGGCGCTCTCCGCGGACTCGCGGCGTCTCACGCAGCTGGAGCACTCCCTGGCCGTGCTGGACCCGTCACAGGCGGGCCTCAAGCAGGAGCTGCTGCTGCCCTTGGGGCTGGCCTACGCGCGCGACGTGCTCGGCACCACGCCCTTCGAGCGAATCGAGCAGTACGGCCGCGCGGTGCAGTCCGTGGCGGAGAACCTGCGGCGCGAGGGCCTGTCCGCGGAGCTCGTGCTGGCCGAGTGCCGGGAGCTCATCGAGAACCGGCTCCGGGAGCACGCCCGGCTGCTCACGCGCGAGGTGGCCAGCCCTCCGCCCCAGGCCACCGCGGTCCTCAATGGCGACGCCTACGTGTTCTACCGGGGCGAGTTCTCCGCCCGCGCGCCGGACGGGGAGCTGGCCGCGCTGCTCGGGCTGGACGGGCAGCTCACCGTCACCCGCAGCGGCGCCTCGTCGGGCTTCCTGTCGGACAACGTACGGGCGGCCGTGGCGCAGGCGGAGCTGTCCTTCATCCACTCGCGCGTGAAGTACCTGCGAAGCTGGCTGACGCAGCTGCTCACGTCGCTGCCCGCACCGGACTCCATCTCGGAGCGGTCCGAGGCCGAGCGCACGGTGGACCGGCTGGTGCGCAGCCGCTTCCCCATGCTCGCGCTGAAGGAGGGCGAGCTGGTGCGGCTGCGCGGTGTGCTGTCCCTGCTGGGCTCCATGCCCGGCGACCTGGGCGAGAGCGCGCGCCGGCTGGAGGGGCAGCTGCGGGGCATCGACGACGACTTCGGGCGCTTCAGCCGGCAGGTGCTGGAGCGGCGGTCCGCGCCATGAGACGGCGTCTTCCAGGCCCGGGGGCGGAGTCCTACCTTCGGGCTGGGACTGAGAGGGGGCGCTGAGCGTGCTGTCCCGGCGGCTCACGGACCTGCGACGGCGCCTGGACGCCCTGAACCAGCCGGCCCCACCCGCCGGTGGTTGGCGCGCGTGGACGTTCGGCCGCCGCGCGCGCGGGCCGGAGGACCTGGCCCTGCCGGTGCTCACGGCGTTGGACCGCGAGCTGGACCGGGTGGGCGTCCACACCGCGGCGGACGCGCAGCTCCTCCGCGAGCTGGGCGTGCGCAAGGGGCGGGCGGGGACGCTGGCCCAGGGACTCCAGACGCGGGCCCAGCAGGCGCTCGAGGAGATGGAGGAGTGCGTGCTGCGCGTGGAGCGCGCGTGGCGCGCGGGCGAGCCTCCGCCGGGCGCGCTCACCCTGCTAGAGCGGGCCTTCGTGCAGCTCGCGCGAGCGGTGAAGGTGGCGGACCTGTTCTCCCGGCCTCCCGCCGAGGGCCTGGACGCGGACTTCGAAATCTACGTGCGCACGGAGACGACGCGGAGGGACCGCCCGCCCACCAGCGCCCGCATGGCGGCGGCGGAGTTCTTCGCCAGCCGCGCCCGGGAGAACGTGGCGGACGTGGTGCAGAAGCGCCGGGACCTGGACCTCGCGCACGAGCTGCTGCTGCGCCTGGGCGCGGACCATGACCGGGAGCGGGGCCTGACGCTGCGCCGGCAGGTGGTGGAGGCCCGGGAGCGCGTCCGCGCGGTGCCGGCGGTGCGCTCGCTGGAGGAGCTGCTGCGGCACGTGCGGCACGCGGCCCGGCGGGAGCCGCAGGTGGCGTACCGCTCGCTGCGCGGGCTGTACGAGCGGGCGCTGGAGGCGGGCGACACGCAGCTGGCGGATGCCGCGCGCACGGCCCTGAACCCGCTGCTGCCCTCGAAGCAGAGGCTGTCGTCCCTGGTGGAGACGGCGGAGCGGGACTCGCTGGCGCACTGGTTCGGCGAGGAGCCAGGAGGGGAGAAGCCGGAGGCCGCGGCCCCGCGCTCGGACGAGCTGCTCGCGGACCTGGCCTTCTCGCTCAAGCCCGAGCAGCTCTCCACCTTCGAGCTGGCGGCCGGCTGTGCCCGCTACTTCGACGTGGAGGATGCACTCTCCGAGGAAATCGTCCTGGCGGACACCCGGACGCAGCGGCCCGTGCCCCGGCGCGTGCCGTACCCCACCCAGACGATGACGTACGAGACGACGGGCAGCCTGCACGAGGTGCACAACTTCGTGCTGAGCGACCCGCGCATGCTGCTGCGGGACCTGGCCGCCAACCGCCAGCTGGTGCGCACGTACCTGGAGGACGAGCCGCCGCCGCGCCCCAAGAAGGTGAAGCGCACGGCGGTGCGCGTCTACGTGTGTGACGCTTCCGGTTCCATGCACGGCGCGCGCGCCCGCTTCCGCGATGCGCTCGTCATCGCCGAGCTGAACAACCTGCGCGTCAAGGCGCGCCGGGGCGAGCCGTTCGACCCGCTCTACTTCAGCTTCTTCAACGACGTGCCCACCGAGCTGGCCCGCGTGGACACCGCCGTGGAGGCCACGCGCCAAATCGAGAAGCTCTTCCGCGAGTCGCCCGCCGAGGGCCAGACGGACATCACGCTCGCGCTGATGTCCGCCTTCGACTCCATCCGCGCCGCGCAGGGAAGGGACCCGTACCTCGCCCGGGCCACCGTGGTCATCATCACCGACGGCGAGGACCGGGTGGACCTGGAGCTCATCCGCCGCACGCGGGCCCCCATGGGCGCGCTGGACATCGCCCTGAGCTTCATCTCGCTCGGCGAGGAGAACCCCGACCTGCGCCTGCTGGTGAAGGAGCAGCGCGCCGCGGGAGGCCGCGCCTTCTACCACCACCTCTCCGACGAGGAGATTCTGTGGGCGCGCACCGAGTTCGACACCCCCTGGCGCACGCTGCTGCCCAGGGACGTGCCCGCCACCGCGGATGCGCTGGAGCAGTTGTCGCCTCACCTGGACGCGCTGGAGGCGGTGGCGGCCGGGCGGGGCTCGCCCGCGCAGGTGGCGGTGGATGCGTCCTTCGACGCGCTCTTCCCGGAGACGCCCTCCGCGTCCGTCGCCCGCGAGGTGCCGGGCCCGGACGTGGTGAACCGCGTGGTGGACATCCTCGCCGCGCTGGTGGAGGCGGCGTCGCTGGCCCCGGCGGAGCGGCGTGCCTCGGAGAGCGTGGTGCTCCTGCAGCACCTGCTGTCGGTGTATGGACTCACGCCGGCGCGCTACCTGGCCGCGCTGTCCGCCGGTGGGCTCCCGGTGAGGGAGGCGCTGGAACGGGTGCGGCTGTTGTGCCGGCCGTTCGGGTAGGCTCCCGTCCACGCCATGTTCTTCGGCCTGCTGCGCAAACGGAAGAAGGAGCCCTCCCGGCCGGCGGACCCGCTCGCCGCGCTGGACCAGCTCATCGAGAACCTGGAGCGCCAGGCGGCCGAGGTCCGCAAGTCCGCGGCCACGCTGCTGGCCCTCAAGGGAGACCTCACGCGCGCAGCGGAGCGCTACACGCGCCGGCTGGAGGACATCGCCTCGCGGCGCACCACCGCCGAGTCACGCGGGGACGGCCGGGCCGTGGCCGTGCTGGCGAAGGACCGGGAGCAGGCCGAGGCCCTGCGGGCCTCCACGCGGGACGCGCTGGAGCGGGCGGACGCGGACGGGAAGCTCCTGCTGGAGGCCGCGGGCGAGCTGGGAGACCGGGTGGTGGAGCTGCGCCGCGAGCGGGAGAGCGCCTCCGCGCGCCTCACCGTGGGCGGCATCGTCACCGAGGCCATGCGCGAGCGCGTGGCCCGCTTCGAGCAGGCCCTGGTCGTGGACGCCGCCCGCGACGAGGTGGAGCGCGCGCACGCCCTGGCGGACATCTACCGCGAGGAGCTGCGCGAGCAGGAGCGCTGAAGCCGCCCGCGCGCCTTTCAGGTGCGGCGCGCCGTCTGGTGCAGCTCCAGGACGATGTTGCCGCCCTTGAAGAGCCGCACCGCGCCGGACGTCTGGCTCACCACCAGCGCGATGCAGTGCGTGGTGGAGGTGATGCCCGCGGCGGCCGCGTGCCGGGCGCCCAGGCCGAGCGGAATCTTCACCATGTCGTCCGTGGCGGACAGGTAGCGGCCCGCGGCCAGCACCACGCCGTCCTCGCGGATGATGAAGGCCCCGTCCAGCACGGAGAAGTTCTTGATGGCCTCGCGAATCTTCGGGTCCAACACGTTCCGCTCGGCCTCGGACAGGCCCTGGAACGGGTTGATGGTCATCTGCCGGCTCTTCTCCAGCACCGTCGTGTGGTCGCCGATGGTGATGATGGTGCCGATGGGATGGCCCTCGAAGCCCTCCTGGCCAATCTGCAGCGCCAGCTGGATGAGCGCGTCCACCACCTGCGAGTTGAACTCCTCGCCCAGCTTCACGCCCTCAATCGCCAGCCGGTCGTCCAGCGAGCCCCCGATGCGCATCTGCATCAGCGTGTCCGGCGCGCGCCCCACCTTGCCCGTCATGCACAGCACCAGGTCCCCCTCCTTGAACGCTCCCTGGGACAGCGCGGACACGAGCGCCACCTTCACGCGCTCGGTGCGGGAGTAGTCGTAGGCGGGGATGACCAGGGCACGCACCTTCTTCGCCAGGTGCTCCTGTGCCAGCTTCTCCAGCGTCACCGCGTACACGAGCTTCTTGCGAGCAGGCCGGCCCCGGAACTCGTCGGGAGGAATGGGCGTGTCACAGATGTAGAGGAAGTGATCCACTTCGCTCTTGCCCGCCAGCGAGAGGGCCGAGCGAAGGAACTCCCGATCGAACTTCGTGTTCTCGGTCAAACGCCCCTCCCTTCACCCACAGTGTGCACCCAGGTCAGCTTGACACTGAAGGTTACATGAATAAAGCTTTCGGGCCCTTTTTTTGGGGGCAGGGCCCAAACCCTCGCTGGACTGGAGCGAAGTCTGTGAACCAGAAAGATCTCAAGCGTTACAAGAAGATGCTCGAGGACAGCAAGACGAGCCTGCTCGAGAGCGCCAAGAAAACCCTGGTGGAGGAGTCCAACTTCGACACGGACGACCTCCCGGACGAGATCGACCTGGCCTCTTCCGAGTACGCGCAATCCATGGTGTTCCGCCTGCGCGACCGGGAGAAGTTCCTCCTGCAGAAGATCGAGAAGGCACTGGCCCGCATCGAGGACGGCACCTTCGGCATCTGCGAGCGTTGCGAGGAGGACATCTCTCCGAAGCGGCTGGAGGCGCGTCCGGTGACGACGCTCTGCATCCGCTGCAAGGAGGAGCAGGAGAAGAAGGAGAAGTCCTACGGCTGAGCGCCGGGGGCCCGGGCCGCGCGAGGGAGCCCTCGTGCGGCCCGCCCTGGAGTGATGACCGGGCCGGGCGCCCTCAGGCCGCGGGCGCCTGGATTTCGACGCGGAGCAGCTGACGGCCGATGAGGAAGTGGTCCCCGTTGTCCACGAAGGTGGGGCCCGCCAGACGGATGAAGGTGCCGTTGGACGAGCCCACGTCGCGGACCTGGAGCCGGTCCTGCCGCACCTGCAGCACCGCGTGACGTCCGGACACGAAGCCGTCCGTGGGGAAGGTGAGGTCGCCCTGCTCGCGGCCCAGCAGGTTGTCGCCCTCGCGCAGCGGGAAGGCCGCGCCCCTCAAGCCCCCCTCCAGCAGCTGCACCAGCCGCAGGCGGTAGCCGGGATCCGGCGAGCCCCAGACCTGGGTGCCGCCCGGGCCGTTGGCCGCGGCGGGGATGGGCTCCAGCACCAGGCGCTGCCGCCCCAGGCGCAGCTCGCCGCCGGGAGACAGCTCGCGCTCCTGGCGCAGGCGGACGAAGACGCCGTTGGCGCCGCCCACGTCCTCCACCGCCAGCCGGGCGCCGGAGAAGAAGAAGCGCAGCTGGACGGGCATGATGAACGGGTCATCCGGCAGCGAAATCTCGCCCTGCTGGCCGCAGGTGAGGGTGTCGCGCTGCATGCGGACGACGGACTCGGGGCCTCCGTCGGCGCGCACCACGCGGATGGAGACCTGCGGGCGCGCGGTGACGCTGGCCACGGCCATCACCATCGTCCCGGAGCGGATGGGTGAGCCACACGCCCGGCAGACGGTGGCGTCCCGGGCATTCTCGGTGTCACAGCGGGGGCAGTATTCCACGGCGTCCATGGCGATCTCCGGGTTCTACCAGGGGTCGAGCCTGGTTGCTCGCCTTGTGCATGGCTTGCCCGTCACCCGAGCGACGTGATGAAGTCCGGGACCCACCCCACTGGGGAACGTTGCCTTGCTCTGCCCCTCCTGCGGCGCCGACGCCCAAGAAAAAAGCTCCCGTTACTGCCCCGCTTGCGGCGCGACACTCGTGCGCGCGGCCGACGCGGACGAGTACGTCGGCAAGACGATTGCCCACAAGTACCGGGTGGAGGCCCTCATCGGCGAGGGCGGCATGGGCAAGGTGTACCGCGCCCGCCAGCTGGCCCTGGACAAGGTGGTGGTGCTCAAGGTGCTGCGCCACACGCTGCTGTCGGACGAGCGCACCGTGGCGCGCTTCCAGCGCGAGGCCAAGGCCGCCAGCCGCCTCAACCACGCCAACTCCATCAGCGTGCTGGACTTCGGCCAGGCCGAGGACGGCGCGCTCTTCATCGCCATGGAGTACGTGGCGGGGCAGGACCTGCACCAGATCCTCAGCCGCGAGTGGCCGCTGGGGGAGGCGCGCGTGGTGCGCCTCGTCAGCCAGGTGCTGAGCGCGCTGTCGGACGCCCACGGCGCCGGCGTCATCCACCGGGACCTCAAGCCCGAGAACATCATGGTGGAGCAGCGCCGCAACGAAGGCGACTTCGTGAAGGTGCTGGACTTCGGCATCGCCAAGATTACCGACTCCACCGACGACGGCCCGGCGCTCACCCGCGCGGGCTTCGTGTGCGGCACCCCTGAGTACATGTCGCCGGAGCAGGCGCGCGGCGCGCAGCTGGACCACCGCTCGGACCTGTACGCGGTGGGCGTCATCCTCTACCAGTTGATGACGGGGCTGTTGCCCTTCGAGTCCGACTCGGCGGTGGGCTTCGCCACCAAGCACCTCACCGAGGAGCCTCCTCCGCCCAGCCGGCGCCGGCCGGACGCGCGCATCTCTCCCGGGCTGGAGAAGCTCATCCTGCGCGCGCTCTCCAAGAGCCCGGATGACCGGCCCGCCAACGCCGAGGCCTTCAAGGCGGAGCTGGCGGCGGTGGAGAAGGAGCGCCGCCGCGCCGAGGCCTCGCAGCGTGGTGCGCGGCCCTCCGCGGTGCTCGCGCCGCTGCCGCGCAAGTCCACCGGCGGACCGATGAATGACGGCCGGGACGTCACCGTGCCGGGCTGGGACAGCAACGAAGTCACGATGGAGGCCACGGTCCGCGCGCTGCCGGGCGTGCTCTCGCCCCTGCCGGCGAACGCGGACGCCATGCCCGCCACCCGGGAGAAGACGGACTCCCTGTCGCCGACGAATCCGGGCTCGGGCGGGGGCGGCGGGTTCGCCTTCTTCTTCAAGTCGCTGACCATCCTCCTCGTCGTGGCCGCGGCGGGCTTCTTCGCCTACGCCTACTACTTCAGCGTCGGCGCCGGCAGCGGCGCGCAGGACCTGCCGTACGCGCTGCCCAAGAACGCGCCGGTGCCCGGCGCTGTCGGGAGCGTGCCCAGCCCCGAGGTGCCCCTCTACGAGCGGCAGATCTCCATGACGGAGCGCGACGTGGAGGCGGCCGGACGGAAGACGCGAGAGGGAGACCGGGCCCTGCAGCGCCTGGACATCGGCCTCGCGGCCTCCAGCTACCGCGAGGCCTTCAGCATGAGCGGCGACGCCGACCTCGCGCTGAAGCTGGGCGACATCTACTGGAGCCGCCCGAACCCCGACCTCCAGGAGGCCCGGGGCTGGTGGGAGCGCCACCTGCGCGAGATGCCCACCTCCAAGGCGCGCGAGCTCATCGAGCAGCGCCTGGGTGGGGCCGTCGCCCGGCCCGCCGCGCCCTGACGGCGGCGGGCGCGGCGGCGCCCCGCGGCGCTCTCAGCCCAGGTTCTCCACCTGGAGCACGTGCTGGCCCAGGCGGACGCGGTCTCCCGGACGCAGCGGACGCTCCACGCCCGAGGCGAGGCGTACGTACGTGCCCAGTCCTCCCGACAAGTCGCGCAGCAGGGCGCCCGTGGGGGTGGGGGAGAGCTCGCAGTGGCGGCCGGCCAGCCCCTCGTCCCCCGGGAAGCTCAAGTCGCAGTTGGCCTGGCCGATGGTGAGCAGCGGCGCCGCCGTCACCACGGCGCGGCCCGCGCGACCGCCCACCAGGACCTCCTCCACCCCGTACACCGCCTGCCCCAGCGGCACCGGCGCGCCGTAGACGTGGGGACGGCCCGCCACGGGCGCCGCCGGCTCCAGCCGGCCCGTGTAGCGGAACAGCCGCTGGCCCGCGCTGAAGAGGGTGCGCGGCGCGAGGGCCTCGGTGCCCGCGACGGCGACGAACACACCCGAGGCGCTCGACTCGTCCCTCACGAAGAGGGCGCCGTCCTTCACCAGGAAGGTCGCGTGCAGGGGCGACACGTACGCGTCATCCGCGAACAGGATGGCGCCGCGCTGCCGGCCCACGACGCAGCCGGTGACGGGCAGCTTGTAGCGCTGGCCCCGCGTGGAGCCGGAGATGACGGCCAGGCCGAAGCGGGAGGCCGCCGGGGGCGCGGGCCGCGCGGCCCCGGGCGCCGCCGCGGGCGCGGCCCCGGGCTTCGAGGGCATCGCGTTGTCCGGAACCGGAGGCGGAGGCCGGGTGACGGCGGGGCCCGGAGGCACCGGCGCGGGTCCTCCCGAGGCCCCCCTCGCGGAGACGGGGGGCACCGAGGCGGCGCCACCCGCGGGCGCCGTCACCCGGGCGCCGGGGCGCTCCACGGGGAGCCCCGCGGCGGCGGTGGGCGGAGGCGTCCGCGCCGAGGGGCGCAGCCCGGGGGGGATGGCGCTCGGCGGAGGTGGCGTGGTGTGCGGCACGCCCGTTTCTCCCCGGGGGCCGGGGAAGGTGGCCACCGCCGCGGGACGACCGGCAGGCGGCGCGGCGGGACGGGACGCGGCCCCGGCGGGCCGGGCGGCGGGCGGCCGGGCGGCGGCCTCCTCCAGCGGCTGGGCGCACAGGACACAGGCGGCCGAGCGAGGAGGGTTGTACCCGTCACAGTTCGGGCAGACCACGGCGAGAGCGGACAGCAGGAGCTGTGACATGGGAGAGGGCGAATCTAGGGGCCCTGAAAACGTCGGGTCAACGAAAGCGAACGCGACAGGTGGGATAAGTCCTACGGCCCCGGACGTGCACTGGAGCACCCAGGTGTGGGGCGACGTTGCCCCCCCTCGGGGGCAAAGTTACGATTGCCCTTCACTCGATGATTCGCCTGAACGACATCCTCCAACGGGTCTCCTCGTATCACCCGGACCCTGACCTGGACATCATCAAGAAGGCCTACGTCTACTCAGCCAAGGTCCACCAGGGCCAGCTGAGGAAGTCAGGCGAGCCCTACCTCGTCCACCCGCTCGAGGTCGCGGGCATCCTGGGAGAGCTGAAGCTCGACGAGGCGTCCATCGTCACCGGCCTCCTCCACGACACCATCGAGGACACGCTCGCCACCGCCGAGGAGCTCACCGAGCTGTTCGGCTCCGAAGTCGCCCAGCTCGTCGACGGCGTCACGAAGCTGTCCAAGTTCTCCGCGTCCGCCAGCCTCTCCCAGGAGGAGAAGCAGGCGGAGAACTTCCGGAAGATGATCATCGCGATGGCGCAGGACATCCGCGTCATCCTCGTGAAGCTCGCGGACCGCACGCACAACATGCGGACGCTGGACCACATGTCCGAGGAGAAGCAGGCGCGCATCGCCCAGGAGACCCTGGACATCTACGCGCCGCTCGCGAACCGGCTCGGCATCTCCTGGATAAAGACGGAGCTGGAGGACCTGAGCTTCCGCTACGTGAAGCCGCAGGAGTTCTTCGCGCTCCAGGAGAAGCTCAACAAGCGCAAGAAGGAGCGCGAGAAGTACATCGAGGACACGTGCGACCTCATCCGCTCGAAGCTCGCCGAGCGCGGCTTGAAGGGCGAGGTGTCCGGCCGCTTCAAGCACGTCTACAGCATCTACAAGAAGATCAAGGCGCAGGGCATCGACTTCGACCAGATCCACGACATCATCGCCTTCCGCATCATCGCCCCCACCGCGCCCTCCTGCTACGAGGCGCTCGGACTGGTGCACGAGATGTGGAAGCCGGTGCCCGGGCGCTTCAAGGACTTCATCGCGATTCCGAAGCCCAACATGTACCAGTCGCTGCACACCACGGTGATTGGGCCCCTGAGCGAGCGCGTGGAGGTGCAGATCCGCACCTCGGAGATGCACAAGATCGCCGAGGAGGGCATCGCCGCCCACTGGAAGTACAAGGAGGGCAAGGCGGTCATCTCCAAGGATGACGAGAAGTTCGCCTGGCTGCGCCAGCTCATGGAGTGGCAGCAGGACCTGAAGGACCCGAAGGAGTTCCTCGAGACGGTGAAGGTGGACCTCTTCACCGACGAGGTCTTCGTCTTCACGCCCAAGGGCGACGTGCGCTCGCTGCCGCGCGGGGCCACGCCGGTGGACTTCGCGTACGCCATCCACTCGGACGTGGGCAACCGGTGCGTGGGCGCGAAGGTGAACGGCAAGATTGTTCCCCTGCGCTACAAGCTGAAGAACGGCGACACGGTGGAGGTGCTCACCAGCCCCCAGCAGCACCCGTCGAAGGACTGGCTCACCTTCGTCAAGACGAGCCGCGCGCAGCAGCGCATCCGCGGCTTCATCAAGCAGCAGCAGCGCGACAAGAGCCTGCAGCTGGGCCGCGAGCTGACGGACCGCGAGCTGAAGCGCTTCCAGCTCAACTTCAACCGGCTGCTCAAGTCCGGGGAGATGAAGAAGGCCGCCGAGGAGCTGGGCTTCCGAATCGAAGACGACCTGCTGGTGGCCATCGGCTACGGCAAGGTGACGCCGCAGCAGCTGGTGCACCGGCTGGTGCCGCAGGAGAAGCTCGCCGCGGCGGAGACCGCGGCGCGCACCGACGGCGGGGGCAACAGCCTGTCGGGGGGCAACTCCGTCAGCTCCTCCATGCTGCCCGGCCTGTCTCGCGTCACGGACCTGGCCAAGCGCCTGGTGGGCCGCAGCAACCGCAGCGGCGTGCAGATTGGCGGCGTGGACGACGTGCTGGTGCGCTTCGGACGGTGTTGCAACCCCGTCCCTGGCGACCCCATCGCCGGCTTCATCACCCGGGGACGGGGCGTGACGGTGCACACGGTGGGGTGTGAGAAGGCGCTGGCCACGGACCCCGAGCGGCGCGTGGACGTGTCGTGGGACGTGCGCGGGGACTTCAAGCGGCCCGTGACGCTGCGCGTGCTGACGGCGGACCGGCCGGGCCTGTTGGCGGACATCTCCAACACCTTCTCCAAGAAGGGCGTCAACATCTCCCAGGCCAACTGCCGCGCCACGGGGGATGACCGGGCGGTGAACACCTTCGAGGTCACCATCTCCGACCTCAAGCAGCTCACCGACCTGATGCGCACCATCGAGCGTCTCAACGGCGTCTACTCCGTCGAGCGAATCTAGAGCGCCGGCTTTCGTGCTAGAGCGCCCCGGAAACCCGGGCGGCCCCGACAAGGGGCCGCTCCTCTACTTCCGAGGTGCCCGCATGGCTCGCAAGGCAATCCACTCCGACCAGGCCCCCAAGGCCATTGGCCCCTATTCCCAGGCGGTGCAGGTGGACGCGGGGAAGATGACCTTCCTCTCCGGCCAGATTCCCCTGGACCCCTCCACCATGGAGATGGTGCAGGGTGACGTCGTCGCGCAGGCCGAGCGGGTGATGGAGAACCTCAAGGCCGTGCTCACCGCCGGCGGCCTGGACTTCTCCCACGTCGTCCGCTGCACCATCTTCCTCACGGACCTGGGTGACTTCGCCCGCGTCAACGAGGTGTATGGCCGCTACTTCACCGGCGCGCCCCCGGCCCGCGCCACCGTGCAGGTCTCCGCGCTGCCCCGCGGCTCCAAGGTGGAGATCGACGCCATCGCCGTCTCCTGACAGCGGCACGGAGGCCTTGAAAAGCACAGAGGCCGCCGGACCCCGAAGGTCCGACGGCCTCTGGTGCTTCAGGCCCGGGGGGGCCGGAGCGGGGACTACTTGGCGTCCGCCGCCACCGCGCCGCCGGCCTTCTTCAGCTCCTCGTCGATGACCTTCTTGAAGGCCTCGACGGGCACGGCGCCCACGAGCGTGCGGCCGTTGATGAAGAACGTCGGGGTGCCGTTGGCGCCCAGGCGCGTGCCCTCGGCGGAGTCCGCCTCGATCTGCGCGTTGTACTTGCCGCTGTCGAGGTCGGCCTTGAACTTGCCGACGTTGAGGCCCAGCTCCTGCGCGTACTTCTCCAGCGAGGCGCGGTCCAGGGCGCGCTGGTTGGCGAAGAGCTTGTCGTGCATCTCCCAGAACTTGCCCTGCTCGTGCGCGGCCAGCGCGGCGGCGGCGGCCGGCTTGGCGTTGGCGTGGAAGGGCAGCGGCTGGTTCTTGAAGGCCACCTTGATCTTGCCCTGGTACTGGTCCTCGAGCTGCTTCAGCGTGGGCACCACGCGGCTGCAGAAGGGGCACTCGAAGTCGGAGAAGGCGACGATGGTGACGGGGGCGTTCTTCGCGCCCTTCACCGGGGCGTTGCCCACTTCCACCTTCTGCACCGGCGGCTCGGCCGGGGCACCGTCGGCGCCACCCGCGGGGGCGGCGGGAGCGGCGGCGATGTTCTGGGCGAGAATCTTGCCGAACAGCTCCTCCGGCTTCGTGCCGGCGGCCAGCAGCTTGTCGGCCTTGGCAATCTCCTCGTCGATGACCTTCTTGAAGGCGTCGAACGGCTGGGCGCCGACGAGCTCACGGCCGTTGATGAAGAACGTGGGGGTGCCGTTGGCGCCCACCGCGCTGCCGGCGGCCATGTCCGCCTCGATCTTCGCCTTGTACTTGCCGCTGTCGAGGGCGGCCTTGAACTTCGCGACGTTCAGGCCGAGCTCCTGCGCGTACTTCTCCAGGGAGGCGCGGTCCAGGGCCTTCTGGTTGGTGAAGAGCTTGTCGTGCATCTCCCAGAACTTGCCCTGCTCGTGTGCGGCCATGGCGGCCTCGGCGGCGGGCTTGGCGTTGGCGTGGAAGGGCAGCGGCTGGTTGCGGAACACCACGCGCACGTCCTTCGCGTAGTCCTTCTTGATCTGCGTCAGCGTGGGCACCACGCGGCTGCAGAAGGGGCACTCGAAGTCGGAGAACTCGACGATGGTGACCTTGGCGGTCGCCGGGCCGAAGGAGGGGGAGTCCGCGGGGACGTCCACCTTGCGGACGGCGGCGGCGGCCTGCTGCACCGGGTTCTGCTTCGGGGCGGCCTTCTCGGCGCCCTTCTCGATGGTCTTCGCGTACACCTGCGAGGCGGGGACGCCGCTCTTCACGAGGGCCTCGGCCTTCGCCAGCTCCTCGTCGATGAGGGCCTTGAAGTTGTCGAGGGGCTGCGCACCGGAGAGGAAGCGGCCGTTGATGAAGAAGGCCGGGGTGCCGCTGGCGCCCAGCGTGCTCGCCTGGGCCTGCTCCTTCTGGATCTGCTCCTGGAACTTCGGGTTGGCCAGGTCGGCCTTCCACTTCTCGATGTCCAGGCCCACGTCCTTCGCGAAGCCCTCGAGGGAGGCATCATCCAGCTTCTTCTGGTTGGCGAAGAGCTTGTCGTGCATCTCCCAGTACTTGCCCTGCTCACCGGCCGCCAGCGCGGCGAGGGCCGCGGGCTTGGCGCGGGGGTGGAAGGACAGCGGGTTCTGCTTCATCACCACGCGGAGCTTCTTGCCGTACTGCTCCCGCAGCTTCTCCACGGTGACGTGCGCGCGGCTGCAGAAGGGGCACTCGTAGTCGGAGAACTCCACCAGCGTGATGAGCGCGTCGGGGCTGCCCTTCACCGGGGAGCCGTCGATGTTCACCTTGAAGACGGTGGGGTCCACCGGACGCCGGCCGGGCGCCTGAGCGGTAGGGGAGTTCGCGGCGGGCTTGGCGGCTTCGGTGTTCGAGGACGGGCCGCTGACGACGCGGCCGCCAAAGAAACCGAGCACCAGGCCCACGATGAGGGCCACGATGACATTGGGCTTCATGGGTTGGTTATGCTCCTTCGCCATAGGTCCGACTCCGGGCCCGAGCGTGGGGTTTTTTACAGGGTCAGGGGCGGGGTACTTAACAGACGGAATTCCAGACACGCAAGCCAGTGCGTCTGGCTTCCACGGGGGTACAACTCCCCCTAGGGGCCCGGAAACTGGGGAGTTTTTGGAAAAATTCCGTCAGAGTGAGGATCATGGAAGCCGAAGTCCGCCTGGACACCTCGGGAGCGCTCTGCCCCATGCCCATCCTCGAGATTGCCAAGGCCATGCGGCGGCTCGCACCCGGCACCGTGGTGGAGCTCATCTCCACCGACAGGGGACTGGAAGCAGACCTCCCCGCCTGGTGTGAGGCCACCGGCCATCCATTGCTCCGCCTGGAGCGCCGGGGGACGAGCTACGTGGGGTGGGTGCGCAAGGCGGGCTGAGCCGCCCCCCGCCGGCCGGGCGTTCCCTTTAACGGCTGCCTCCTCAGAGGAGCTGGAGGACGCGGTCTTCCAGGCGCTGGCCCCGGCTGACGCCGAGGATGAGGACGCCGTGCTGGAGCAGGTGCCCCACCACGCGGCTGATGACCTCCTCGGGCTTCACGCCGCCCTTGATGCGCACGCGCAGCACGGACTCGCTCTCCATGCGCGCGTCGGTGACGTCGGCCAGGGCGGCAATCTCGGGGATGAGCACGTCCCCGCGGGCAATCTGCACGCGGAACTCGGAGCCCTGGCCGGTCAGCTCGGACATGGTGCCGGCCTTGGCGAGCGCGCCCTTGTCGAGGATGGCGGCCGCGTCGCACAGCTCCTCCAGCTCCTGGAGGTTGTGGCTGGAGACCACCACCGTCTGCCGGGCCTCCTTCATGTTCCGGATGACCTGGCGCACCTGGGCGGCGATGCGCGGATCCAACCCGGCGGTGGGCTCGTCGAGCAGCACCAGCGGCGGGCGTCCCATCAGGGCCTGGCCCATGGCGGCGCGCTTGGCCATGCCGTGGCTGAGCGCCTGCGTCTGGACGTTCCACGCCTCCATCAGCCCCACCTGCTCCAGGGCCTCGCGGGCCTCGCGCTCCGGGTCGGCGAGGGCGGACAGGCGGGCCCAGTACGTCAGGAGCGCGCCCGTCTCCCAGCCGGGAGGCAGCACCGCGTCCTGGGGCAGCGCGCCCAGCCGGCCCTTGAGGGCGCCGGGGGTGGCGGGGTCCACGTCCATGACCTTCAGCGTGCCCTCGGTGGGGTAGAGGTAGCCGCACATCATGGAGAAGGTGGTCGTCTTGCCGGCGCCGTTGGGGCCGATGAGGCCGAACACCGAGCCCCGGGGCACCGCGAAGCTCACGTTCTTCACGGCCACCTTGGGGCCGAAGCGCTTGGACACTCCGAACAGCTCAATCGCCAGGTCGCTCACAAATCCCTCGCGCGCAGGACGGCGTAGGCGCCCAGCAGGAAGACGGTCGCGAAGCCCGCGTACGCGGCTCCGCTGGCGGCGAACTCGGCCAGCCTCGGGTGCAGCAGGTTGCCCGCGTAGTACGAGGGCGACAGGTAGCGCAGGAAGCGCATCACGCTCGCGTCGCCATAGGCCGCCTGGGAGGCCCGGCCGATGGTGTCCATCAGCCAGAAGACGAACAGCAGGATGAAGTTGAAGACGAGGCTCACCGCCGGGCTGCGGAAGAGGCTGGAGCACAGCGTGGTGAGGGAGACGTAGGCCAGCGAGAAGACGATGGCCGCCAGCCAGAACTTGATGAGGTTGATGACCACGTCGGCGAAGCCGAAGGTGGGGTTGGCGAAGCGGGCGTAGACGAAGATGGCCAGGTCGATGATGAGCACCAGCCCGAGCAGCAGCGTCGCCTGCGAGAGGAACTTGCCCAGCAGCACCGAGGAGCGGCGCGCGCGCACGGTGAGGTAGCGCATGGAGCGCGGGCCCACCTCGCCGCTGAGCTGGTCGAAGCCCATCAGCGCCACGTAGGCCGGCAGGAAGAAGAGGGTGATCTTGAAGACCACCAGGACCTCGAGCGGCACCTGCGAGAGCGCCTCCATCATCGCGCTGTCGTCGCTGGTGAGGAACCCCAGCACGCCCTTGCGCATCTCCTCGCTGACCTGCGCCGAGGCGTCCGCGCCCGCTCCCGCGCTCTCCAGTTGCTTGTTCACCGCTTCGCGCACCTGGCCGGCGAGCCAGCCGACCACCAGCAGCACCAGCGCGGAGAACATGCTGTAGAGGCCGAGCAGCACCACCGCGCGCCCACTGCGCACGGCGCGGCGCAGCTCCGCGCTCCAGATGACCAGGGTTTCTTTCAATCCGTCCAAGGTGTGGGGGAACCTAGCGGAGTTGCGCACCTCTCCGCCAAGTTTCTAACGCCAGCGGCCGGACGGAAGCGACCGAGGAAGCGTCCGTGGACAGCGCGCCGCCAGCCGGTAGAGTTCGCGCTCAGCTCATCTCCTGCGACTTCTCACGGAAGCCGCCGGAGCCCCCCTGGAGCCCCTGCGCAGCAATGACGATCCGCCGCCGTCTCCTGTCCGCCGCAGCGCTGTTCCCCCTCGCCTTCCTGCTGGGAGCGAATGAGCCCCCGCCGCAAGGCACGGCCGCTCAGGGCACCGGAGCATCCTCCGTCGCGCCCACGGGCACGGAGAGCGTGGACCCCTCTGACGCCGGCACGCCCGAGTCCCTCGCCACGGCCAGCGCCGCGGTGCTGGGGGGCGCGGCCCCGGATGGCGGCCTCGCCGCGCTGGCCGCGGAGCCGGGGATGGTGCCTCCGGTGCCGGTGCCCTCGCGCGTGTCGGCGCCCCCCATCGCGAAGCTGCAGCCCCTGCCTCGCGCCGCGGACCTGCTGGCCCGCGCGAAGCTGGAGGGGGAGCGGCTGGTGGTGAAGGAGAAGAACGGCCACAAGCAGGTGCTCACCATCGACCCGCTGCTCCAGACGCAGCTGACGAACATCATGCGCGACTACGCCGTGCCCTACGGCGCCGCCGTGGTGCTGGAGCCCTCCACGGGCCGCGTGCTGGCGCTGGCGGAGCACTCGGCGGCGCGGCCGGAGATGCGCGGCCTGCCCGTGCGGGCCGTGTTCCCCGCGGCGAGCATCTTCAAGATCGTCACCGGCGGCGCGCTGCTCGAGGCAGGCGTCCCCCCGTCCGTGGAGGAGTGCTTCCACGGCGGCAAGCGGCGGCTGTCCGAGAAGCACCTGGAGGACAGCGAGCGCGACGGGGCCTGCATGTCGCTGGCGCTGGCCATGGGCAAGAGCGCCAACGTCGTCTTCGCCAAGCTGACGAACAAGCACCTCAACGCGGACGTGCTGCGCCGCATGGCGGCCCGCTTCCGCTTCAACCGCGAGATTGCCTTCCCCGTCCCCGTGGACGTGTCGCTCGCGGCCATTCCAGAGGAGCCCTTCGGCCTGGCCAACACCGGCGCGGGCTTTGGCGACGTGTACCTGTCCCCCCTGCACGGCGCGCTGATGGCGTCGGTGGCGGCCAACGACGGCCGGTGGGTGGACCCCGTGCTGGTGGAGCCGGAGGCCGGCCCGCTGCTGCCTCCGGAGGGCGAGCCCGTCCTCACCCCCGAGGCGGCGAAGGACCTCACCGCCATGCTGGAGGAGACCGTCACCCACGGCACCGCGCGCGGCGTGTTCCGCGAGCGCGGCTTCCGCGTGGACGACGCCGTGGGCAAGACGGGCACGCTGGCGGACCGCAATCCCTTCCGCGACTACTCGTGGTTCGTGGGCTTCGCGCCCAAGGACAACCCCCGGGTGGTGGTGGCCGCCGTCATCGTCAATGACCCGAAGTGGCGCATCCGCGGCTCCTGGCTGGGCCGCGAGGCCCTGCGCCTGGGCCTGCTGCGCGTGCCGGCCCCCGTGGAGATGACGGCCCCGGCGTCCGCCGCGGGCAAGCACTGAGCGACGGGCCGCGCGCCGTCACCGCGCGGTGAGCTTCACCAGCCCCCGGTCCACGAAGCCCTGGAAGAACTTCAGGGCGTCCAGCTCCTGGAGCGGGGACACGTGGACGATGGCGGCCACGTCGCGCCGGCCGTCGATGCGCGACAGGAGGTAGCGCTCGGGCGCGGACAGCTGCAGCGTCTTCAGGTGCGCGGGCGCCACCTGCAGCGCGGGCACCCGGGGCGGCTCCACCAGCTCCCGGCGCAGCTCCACCACCAGCCGCTCCTGGGCCTTCTTCAGGAGCTCCGCCGTGCGAGGCGAGGGGCCCAGCTCGTGCGCGCGCTTCGCGAGGGCCTCGGCGTCCCGCACGTTGCCGGCGTCCAGGAAGAGCTGCGCCGCCTGGAGCACCTCGTCCGCCGAGGACTCCGAGCCGATGACGCTCGCGTCCTCTTCCTCCTCCACCACCACGGCCGTCTCCGGCTCGGGCTCCAGCTCCGACACCTTCACCGCGTCCAGGCGGTAGAGCGCGTACAGCCGCTGATAGAGGAAGAAGTCCGTGGCGTGCAGCGCCAGGGCCATGCCGTCGATGTTGAGCCCGTCCTTGATGAGCTGGACGATGCGCTCGTCCATGCTGCCGGGCTTGCGCTCGGGCAGCTTGCGCTCGTCCACCGACAGCCGCACGACGCCGGAAGGGAAGACGGCGCGGATGGCCTGCCACGCCGTCTCGCGGAACTCGCCCTCGCGGTGGATGTCCATCAGGTCCACGCTGACGTCCAGGCCCGCGACTTCTGGCGCCGTGTCCGAGGCCTCGAAGGCGAAGCCGCCCTCGCTCCAGTGGAAGGCGTCCAGCAGCATCTCCCGGAACTTGTGACTCAGCGCGCTGCGCACGGTGGCCTCGGCCACCAGGCCCGTCATCACCAGGATCTTCCCGAGGAAGACGCGCGTCTGGGCCTGGGTCGCGAAAGCCTTTTCGAGCTGGTCCTCCGTCAGGTGCCCCATGTTGATGAGGAATTGACCGAAGAACTCGCGTGGCTGGTTGGAGCTGGCGCTCACCACGTGGCCGTCGCGCAGCTCCAGTTGCTTGCGCACGTCCCCACGCTCCACCTTCAGGGAGCCGGTGACTCGCCGGTTCCCGAGGTAGACGACGAGGTCCTTGAGGGGCATCGTCGAAAAGTCACCAGACAGACCACGCATGGACCGGCCATCCTGCACCGCATGAGAGTCGATATCTACTCGAAACCCAACTGCTCGCTCTGCGACAAGGCAGCCGCCGTCGTCGAGTCGGTACGCGCTCGCATCCCCTTCGAGCTGCGGATCATCTCCATCCTGGAGGACGCGGCGGCCTTCGACGCCTGGCGCTACGACATCCCCGTGGTCGTCATCGACGGCGTGCCCGCCTTCAAGCACCGCGTGGAGCCAGCCGAGCTCGAAGCGCGCCTGCGTGAGGCCCAAGGTGGCACAGCCATTGCTAAAACCGCTGCCCAGGATGGGTAGTTCAGTGCCCTTCTCCAGTAAATCCGAGGAGTTGAAGAGGTCAGGGGAAGGCGCAGGACTGTAAATCCGGGTGCGGGGCGGAGGCGCGGTGGAGAAGAAACTTCTGGCGGGGAGGGTGGAGCGGTGGGCGTGAGACGGAAGCGGGTGGGCAAGGCGGGGCAGCCTCCCACCGTACTCGTGGTCGAGCCACGGGCCGAAGACCTGGAGCGGACCCGGCTGCTCCTGGGGGAGGCCGGCTTCCGGGTGGTGCCGCTGACGCGCTTCGACGCGGCGATGCCACTGTTCGAGGTCATCCGTCCGGACGCGGTGCTGCTCGCCGCGCAGTCGCCGGACTACAGCGCGGTGCAGGTGGCGCGGCGGCTGCGGCAGGTGAGCCGGGGCACGGTGCCGGTGTTCTACCTCGTGGACCCGCATGACATGGAGGCGTACCGCTACTGCCTGGAGAAGGGGCAGTGCGTGGACATCGTCTCGCGCGGGTGCAGCGAGGCGGAGCTGTCCATGAAGCTGCACGCGCAGCTGAAGCTGAAGGCGGCGGTGCTGCGCGCGGCGGCGGGCGAGGAGTCCGGCACGGCGCTGGCGCTGCATGACCCGGTGACGGGGCTCTACAACCGGCCCTTCCTGCTGTCGCTCATCGGCCTGGAGGTGCGCCGCGCGGAGCGCTACGGCGGGACGTTCTCCGTGGTGGCGGCGGAGGTGGGGGGCTACGGGGCCTTCCGCAAGGAGTTCGGGCGCGGCATGGCCGAGCGCCTGTTGGTGTACAGCGCGGTGGTGCTGGGGCAGACGGTGCGCGAGGCGGACGCGGTGGCCCGGGTGGGCGACAGTGAGTTCGCGCTGCTCCTGCCGGGCACGCCGGCGGAGTCGGTTCCAGAGGTGATGGCCCGGGTGAGCGCGCGCTTCGAGGCGGCGCGCTTCCAGGTGGAGGGCCGGGTGGTGCGCACGGCGCTGGAGCTGGGCGCGGTGAGCTTCCCGGACGCGGTGGGCACGCCCACGCAGCTGCTGGCGGCGGCACTCCAGGAGCTGAGGCGGACACGAGAATTTCGTCGCACGGTCGGGGGACCAACCCGACTGTCGGTGTAAGGGATGGGTGGAGGTTCGATGCACAGGGCGAGCGGAGGCGTGGGGATGGATCGGATCGCGGTGCTGGTGGTGGATGACGAAGAGTCGGTGCGCACGTTCCTGTCCGAGTTGCTCGGCAGTGCGGGCTACCAGGTGCGCAGTGCCGCGAGCGGCGCTCAGGCGCTGGAGATGCTTTCGGGAGGTTCCTTCGACGCGGTGCTGCTTGACGTGGTGATGCCGGAGATGAGCGGTCTGGAAGTGCTTCGCCGTTACCGGGGCGCGGGCGGCTCCGCGCCGGTCATCGTGCTCAGCGCGCTGTCGGGCGCGGACGACGCGGTGCGCGCCATGAAGATGGGCGCGAGCGACTACCTGTCCAAGCCGTTCGGCAACGACGAGCTGCAGGACGTGCTGGCGCGGGCCCTGGGGACGCGCGCCCCGGAGCGCCAGGCGGTGGCGCCGAGCCTCCCGCCTCCTCGCGTGGCGGCTCCGCTCATCGACACCACGTCGGACGCGCGGGTGCTCATCTCCACGTCTCCGTCCATGCGCCGCGCCCGGGCGCTGGTGGAGCGCATCGCCGACACGGACGTGCCGGTGCTGCTCTTGGGTGAGTCCGGCACGGGCAAGGAAGTGATTGCCCGCGAAATCCACGCGCGCAGCCAGCGGCGCGGCAAGCCGTTCATCAAGGTGAACTGCGCGGCGCTGCCGGGGGAGCTGCTGGAGAGCGAGCTGTTCGGCCACGAGCGCGGCGCCTTCACCGGCGCCACCGCGGAGAAGCCCGGCAAGTTCGAGCTGGCGGACCAGGGCACCATCTTCCTGGACGAGATTGGCGAGATGGCCATCCGCCTCCAGGCCAAGCTGCTCCAGGTGCTGCAGGACGAGGAGTTCTTCCGCGTCGGCGGCAAGAAGAGCGTGCGCGTGGACAGCCGCGTGGTGGTGGCCACCAACCGGGACCTCGAGAAGGAGATTGCCCTCGGCAACTTCCGCGAGGACCTCTACTACCGCCTCAACGTGGTGGCCATCCGCCTGCCGCCCCTGCGCGAGCGCCGCGAGGACGTGGTGCCGCTGACGGACCACTTCCTGAAGAAGTACGGCCGCAACTTCATCAACGGTGTGTCGGAGCTGCCCCGCGAGGTGCTCCAGGCCTTCGCGGACTACGACTGGCCCGGCAACGTGCGCGAGCTGGAGAACATGGTGCGCCGGCTGTGCGTGCTGAAGGACGCCACGCTGGTGCTCGACGAGCTCAACGCGGCCGGCCGCAGCCCCGCGAGCGCGCCGTCGCTGCCCACCGCGTACGGCGGTGACGACGGCGGCGTGTATGGCCGCGTCCACGAGGAGCCGATGCGCTCGCCGCCGTCCTCGTCCGTGCAGGTGCTGGAGATGCCCACGCGCGGGTCCGCCCAGGCGATGGTGTCCGCCTCGCCCTCGCCGGCTCCCGTCATGCTGGAGCCCGCCAACTCCGTCCTCCCGACGCCCCGGTACGTCAATCCGTTCGACGTGCCGCAGCCGCCGCCGCCTCCCGCTCCGGCGGGGGAGCCGTCGCTGAAGGACATCGGCAAGCGGGCGGCGATGCTGGCTGAGCGCGAGGCGATACTGTGCATGCTCCAGCGCACCGCCTGGAACAAGCGCCGCGCGGCCACCAAGCTGCGCATCAGCTACAAGGCACTGCTGTACAAGATCAAGGAGTGCGGAATCATCGACCCGCGCTCCAGCGCCGAGCTGTAATCCTTCTGCACCGGCACTTGCGTTGCCCCCCGCGGTCCCGCTATCGCGGGGGGTATGACGCCTCCACTCGTCCTCCTGGGCTCCGGGTACACGCTCACACGGCTCGCCGTGGCGGAAGCCCGCGCGGGCCGCGACGTGCTGGCGGCCACGAGGGATTCCGCGCGCCGTGAGGCGCTGGAGCGCGCGGGAGCCCGTGTCACCTCGCTGGACGACGCGCTGTCCCGGACGGACGGGGCGCACGTCGTCTGCTCCGTCCCGCCGGACGCGGGGCTGGACTCGCGCATCGCCGAGGCGCTCGCGCGGCATCGGCCCTCCCGGCTCGTCTATCTCTCATCCACCGGTGTCTACGGCGGCGCGCGTGGCCTCGTGGACGAGGACACGCCGGTGGAGCCGGCCTCGCCCACGGCGCGCGGCCGCATCGAGGCGGAGTCGCGCTTCCTCCCGCTGGGCGCGGTGGTGCTGCGCATCGCCGGCATCTACGGTCCGGAGCGGAGCACGCTCGCGCGCCTGCAGGCGGGCGCCGTCCGGCTGCCGGAGAGCGGGGGAGGGCGCATCTCCCGCGTCCACGTGGACGACCTGGTGGAGGCCATCCGCGTGGTGCTCCAGTGGGGCGAGCCCGGGGCCTTCTACTGCGTCGCGGATGACCGGCCCGCGCCCCAGGAAGAGACTGTCACCTGGCTGTGCGAGCGGCTCGGCCTGCCGCTGCCGCCCCGCGTTCCGCTGGAGAGCCTCCACGAGTCGCTGAGGGGCGACCGCGCGGTGTCCAACGCGCGCCTCAAGGCGCTGGGCTGGCGACTGCGCTACCCGGACTACGTCGCCGGCTTCACCTCGCTGCTGGTGGCCGAGGGCCGCGCGGGCGGGCCCGAGTCGCTCACCGTCCGGAGGCTCCGCCCGGACGAGGCGGAGGTCTTCTGGGCGCTGCGGCTGCGCGGGCTCGGGGAGCATCCGGAGTCCTTCGGCGCGTCGCTGGAGGAGGACACGGCGCGGCCGATGGACGTCGTGCGCGCGCGGATGGTGGGGGACTCGCAGGTCGTCATGGGCGCCTTCGACGGGGGGCGACTGGTGGGCGTGGCGGGCATGTGGCGGGGGCAGGAGCGCAAGTCGGCCCACAAGGCCCACGTCTGGGGCATGTACGTGCTGCCCGAGGTCCGCTCCCGGGGCGTGGGTCGGCGGCTGCTCACCGGGCTCATCGGCGAGGGCCGGAAGATGGCGGGAGTCGAGCGCCTCCTCCTGTCCGTCTCCGTGGGCAACGCGGCGGCCCAGGCCCTCTACCGCTCCCTGGGGTTTCGCACCTACGGCGTGGAGCCGGCCGCGCTGAAGATTGGCGGGGCCTACATCGACGAGGAGCTGATGTGCCTGCCCCTGTGAGTCCTGGCCCACACTGGCCCACCCGCTCGGGCGCGGCTCCGGAGCGGGCGGCACGGAAACGTGGCGTGATGCAGTGACAGTTCCCCCCGGCGCCGGTGTTCGATGGAAGGCGCGTCGTGCCGCGCTGGAGGCTCCCTGAGCATGGCCCTGTGTATCCCCCACTGGTTGCTGGAGCGAGTCGCCCTCGGCGAGCTGCCCCCGAACGCCCTGGCCGACGCCCGCGCGCGGCTGGAGCGCGAGCCGGATGGGGACGGGCGCCTGGCCCGGCTGGCCGAGGACTCGCGCCGCACCCTGGAGCGGTACCCGCCCGCGGCCGTGGCCGCCGAGGTGGAGCGCCGCCGGGCCGCCCGCACCCGCATGGACCGGGCCCGCGAGGCCGGACGGGGGGGCTGGCACGGCCTGTCCCTGGGCATGCCGGTGGCCGCGTCCCTCGCGCTGCTCGTCCTGTCCACGCAGCGGGAGCTGCCGCCGGAGCCGGCTCCGGAGCCCGCGTCGGCGCGTGCGCCCATCATCTGGAACGTCTCGGAGCGCATCAAGGGCGAGCCCCTCCTGCGCATCCACCGGCAGGGGGCCACCGAGCCGGAGCTGCTCGCCAACCACGCGCGGGCCCGCCGCGGCGACGTCCTGCAGCTCAGCTACGTGTCCGGAGGCCGCCCGCACGGCGTGGTGGTGTCGGTGGACGGGCGCGGCGCGGTGACGTTGCACCACCCGGCCACCCTCACCGGCTCCACGGAGCTGGCCTCGGGCGAGGCCGTGACGCTCGGCCATGCCTACGAGCTGGACGACGCCCCCGGCTTCGAGCGCTTCCTCTTCGTCACCTCGGACGCGCCGCTGGACGTGGCCACGGTGCTGGACGCGGTGCGCGTGCTCGCCCGCCAGCCCTCCGAAGCTCGCATCCGGCCGCTCCCCTTGCCGGATACCCTGGCCCAGACATCGTTCACGTTGGAGAAGGTGCCGTGATGACGCGGTCGCTCCTGTTCTCGCTCCTGCTGCTCCCCGCCCTGGCCTCGGCGGCCCCCGCGTCCGACGCGGCTTCCTCCCAGCCGGTGCGCCGCTTCGCGCTGCTGGTGGGCGTCAACGACGGAGGTCCGGGCCGCGCGAAGCTCCGCTACGCCGTCACCGACGCGCGCTCCTTCGGCGACGTGCTGGAGGAGCTGGGCGGCGTGCAGCCCCAGGACCGGCTAATGCTGATGGAGGGCGGCCGCGCCGAGCTGGAGCGCGCGCTGTCGAAGTTCAAGGCGATGATTGCCGAGGCGAAGACGTCGGGCGGGCGCACCGAGGCGCTCGTCTACTACTCGGGCCACTCGGACGAGGCGGGCCTGCTGCTCCAGCAGGACCGCTTCGGCTACAAGGAGCTGCGCCAGGCGCTGGAGTCGCTGCCGGCGGACGTGCGCATCGCCATCCTCGACTCGTGCGCGTCCGGCACGCTGGCGCGGCAGAAGGGCGGGGTGCGCCGGCCGTCCTTCCTGGTGGACGCATCCACCGCGGTGCGTGGCCACGCCATCCTCACGTCCTCGTCCGAGGACGAGGTGTCCCAGGAGTCCGACCGCATCGGCGGCTCGTTCTTCACCCACAACCTGGTGTCCGGCATGCGCGGCGCCGCGGATGCCACCGGCGACGGCCGGGTGACGCTCCATGAGGCCTACCAGTTCGCCTTCCACGAGACGCTGGCGCGCACCGAGCAGACGCGCGCGGGCGCGCAGCACCCCGCCTACGACATCGAGCTGGCCGGCACCGGCGAGCTGGTGATGACGGACCTGCGCTCCACCGCCTCGGTGCTCGTGCTGGGGGAGATGCTCGACGGGCGCCTGTACGTGCGCGACGCGCCGGGCCGGCTCGTGGTGGAGCTGAAGAAGTTCGCCGGCCGCGCCACCGAATTGGGCCTCCAGCCGGGGCGCTACACGGTGATGCGCGAGTCGCTCGGCGCGGGCTCGCAGGCGGAGCTGGTGCTGGACCAGGGCGGGCGCTTCGTCCTGGCGGAGTCCGCCTTCCGGCCGGTGGGCCTGGAGATGACGGCCATGCGCGGCGGGGGCACGCCCCGCCTCGACGGCGTGAAGCCCTCGGTGGGGGGGAGCACGGCGGTGCAGGGGCCTTCGAATCGGCACATGCCCTTCAACCTGGGCCTCTTCCCGTCGGTGCAGACCAATGACCTGTTCGGCGGCACGGTGGACAACAACATCTCACTGGCGCTGGCGGCGGGCCGCACGGCGCGGCTGGACGGCGTGGCGCTGGCCCTGGGCGCGAACTGGGCGACGCACTCCGTGAATGGCCTGCAGCTCTCCGTCGGCGGCAACGTCGCGCGCGCGGACGTGACGGGCGGCCAGTTCGCCGTCGGCGGCAACTGGGCCACGGGCGAGGTCGGCGGCGTGCAGGCCGCGGTGGGCCTCAACATCGCGCAGCAGGGCGGCCTGGCCGGACAGCTGTCCGTGGGCGGCAACCTGTCCCGGGCGCCGCTGAGCGGCGCGCAGCTGTCGGTGGGCACCAACTGGGTGCAGGGCGACTTCGACGGCGTCCAGGGCACCGTGGGCCTCAACGCCGTGCGGGGGCGCATGGTGGGCATGCAGATGTCCGTGGGCATGAACTGGGCGGACACCGCGCGGGGCGTGCAGCTGTCGCTCCTCAACGTCGGCGACGACGTGAAGGGCATGCAGCTGGGGCTCATCAACATCGCGGGGAAGATGAGCGGCCTGCAACTGGGCATCGTCAACGTGGCGCGGGAGATGGACTCCGGCCTGCCGATTGGCGCGCTGAGCATCGTGAAGAACGGCCAGTTTCACGTCGAGGCATTCGGCAGCGACATCAACTTCGCCAACACCGCCCTCAAGGTGGGCAGCCGCCACTTCTACACGACGGTGGTGGTGGGCATGGGCCGCGTCGCGGGCGCCCGGGGGCCGAGCCACTGGACGCTGGGCTTCGGCCTGGGCGGCCACATCCCCGTGTCCGAGCGCTTCTTCGTCGACGTGGATGGGGTGACGCACTCCGTCTACGACTGGGACTCGAGCTTCACGACGACGCGCCTGTTGCACCAGGTGCGCGTCATCGGCGGGTTCCAGGTCGCGAAGCGCTTCACCGTCATCGGCGGGCCGACGATGAACCTCCTGCACGGCGTGGACGGTGACGCCATCACCGCGCTGAGCACCTTCTCGCGCCAGGGGCCCAAGCACTTCATCTGGTGGCCCGGGGTGCAGGTCGGCGTGCGGCTGTGACGCGGGGATAAGGCGTCCTACGCGGTCCCTTCTCGCGGAGCGATGGCTCCCATCAGCGTGACGCAGGCCGCCCTGTCGGACGGCTTTCCACGCCCTCCCTGGCGGTGACAGGCTCGGAGACGGGCCAACACTGCTTTGGGGGCACGATGTCAAAGTTGCTGTTCGCGGCATTCAACGAGGGCGTCAAGCTCTCCATGTCCGGCAACCACGAGGCCGCCATCCTCGCGTTCGACAAGGTCCTCGCCGTGGACGCGAAGCACGTCCCGGCGCTCACCGCAAAGGGTTCGGCCCTGGCCGCGCTGGGCCGCACCCAGGAGGCGCTGGCCTGCTTCGAGCGCGCCCTCGAAGTGGACCCCAACGCGGCCGACCCGCACCGCGACGCGGCCCTCTGCCAGCTCGAATTGGGAGAGCCCGAGGCCGCCGCGCAGCTCATGCAGCGCGCCGTGCAGCTCAACCCGGAGCACGGCTACCGCGAGGCCGCCGCCGTGGAAGTCTACACGCTGGGCAACGCGCTCCTGACGCGGGGCTCCCGCCGTCCGGACAAGGCCCGCTACCGCCAGGCCCGCCACGTCTTCGAGCTGGCCCTGGAGCTGTCCCCCGCCTACGTCGAGGCCGCCAAGGCCCTGGCGGACGTCTGGGAGCACCTGGGGGACACCGCCCAGAGGGACCACTACGCGCAGATGGCCAGCCGCCTGCGCCCCGTCGGGGGCTGAGCGGGCGGGCAGGGTGCCGAGCGCCCCACGCGCTCGACGGGGCCTCACGAAGGGGGCCTGCGGTGTCAGTCCGGACACGTGGACGCGATGGCCCGTCCCGGGGTGTTACACCCCGCGCGGCCTGATGCGTTATTCTTCACGCCAGGTACGACAACGCCGCGCGGGAGAACCACAAGATGATCGTCATGCTCGAGCCGGACTCGCCTGAGTCCGTGGTGTCCACCGTCCTCAAGGTTGCTTCCCAGTACAAGGGAATAACCCCTCGGGCACACGTCATGGAGGGCGCCGAGTACACGGTCACCGAGGTGTATCTGCTCGGTCCCACCGCGCAGGTTCCCACCGAGCCCTTCGAGCAGATTCCGGGCGTTCGCCAGGTCGTTCGCGTGTCGCAGAAGTACCGCGTCATCGGGCGGCACAAGGGCCAGGTGGCCTCGTCCGGCTTCGAGTACAACGGCGTCACCTTCGACGAGAAGTCGGTGCAGCTGTTCGCGGGCCTGTGCGCCGTGGACAACCGGGAGAACGTCGACACGATGATGGCCGCGCTCGCGAAGTGCGGCATCAAGACGACGCGCATGGGCGCGTACAAGCCCCGCACCAACCCCTACGAGTTCCAGGGCCTGGGCGCCGCGTGCCTCCCGTGGGTGTTCGAGTCCGCGGGCAAGCACGGCATCAAGGTCATCGCGATGGAGGTGACGCACCCGCGCCACATCGACGAGATTCGCGACGCGCTGGAGCGCTCGGGCAACGCCACCGGCGTCATGCTCCAGGTGGGCACGCGCAACGCGCAGAACTTCGAGCTGCTCAAGAGCATTGGCCAGCAGCGCACCTTCCCCGTGCTCTTCAAGCGCGGCATGGGAATCACGCTCGAGGAGTCCCTCAACGCGTGCGAGTACGTGGCGAGCGAGGGCAACCCGAAGATTGTCTTCTGCCTCCGCGGCGTGAAGACGCACCTGGGCGACCCGCACCGCAACATGGTGGACTTCGCCCACGTGCCGGTGGTGCGGCGGCTCACCCGCATGCCCGTGTGCGTGGACCCCTCGCACGCCATCGGCCAGGCGGCGGCGCCGCCGGACGGGCTGCCGGACATCTTCCACGCCATCGGCCAGGGGCTCATCGCCGGCGCGTCCATGGTGCTGGTGGACTTCCACCCGCATCCGGAGGCCGCCCTGTGCGACGGCCCGCAGGCCCTGCGCCTGGAGCAGCTCCCCGCGCTCCAGAACTACACGCGCATCATCCGCGACGCGTACCAGGCCGCCGTGAAGAACGGCGACGGCAGCAAGGCCATCGCGTCCTGAAGTCCACCGGCGTGGGGCCTCACGCGAGTGGGGCCCACGCCGTGCCGTCGTCGCCGTGACGAACGGCGGCGGCTCGCCCGCCGCTTCCCGCGCCGCGTGGGCGTAACGCCTCACACGCGTGGGGTACGCGCCGCGCCGTCCCCGCCTTGAAGAACGGCAGCACGCTGGCCGCCATCCTGAAGTTTCCGGTGAGGACGTGCGGTTCCGGAAGCTCGGAGCGCTACGCCACCCCGTAGCTGCCGAGCACCCGCAGGGTGATGCAGGCGCCCTGGGCGGCGTCCACCGCCTCGCGCACCCGCGGGTCCTCCAGCGCGCCGTCCACGTCCATGCACCAGACGTACTCCCACGCGCGCCGCTGCGGCCGGGACTCCAGCCGCGCCACGTTGAGCCCGCGCGAGGAGAAGGCGCTCAGCACCCGGTACAGCGCGCCGGCCGTGTTCTCCACCGTGAAGGCCAGCGCCGTCTTGCGCCGCGTCCACGCGCGCTCGGGCGCGGGGCCCAGGGTGACGAAGCGCGTGTGGTTGTCCGGCGAGTCCTCCACGCCCACGTCCAGCACCGCCAGCCCGTACAGCTCCGCCGCCATCCGGCTGGCGATGGCCGCCGTGCGAGGAGGGGCCTCCTCCGCCACCCGGCGCGCGGCGATGGCGGTGTTCGTCTCCGGCAGCGGGAGGATTCCGCGCCTGCGCAGGTAGCCCGCGCACTGTGCCAGCGCCTGCGGGTGGGACAGCACGCGCTCGATTCCGTCCAGCGTCCGCCCCGGCGGGGCGAGCAGGCAGTGGCGGATGCGCAGCGACAGCTCGCCCGTAATCTGCAGGTCGTGCTCCAGCAGCAGGTCCACGTTGTCCACCACGGGGCCGCCGAGGCTGCTCTCCACCGGCACCACGCCGCCCTGCACGCGGCCTTCCGCCACGGACTCGAAGACGGCGCGGAAGGTGAGGACGGGGACGGACTCCACCAGCGGGCCGTGCAGCGCGCGCACGGCCTCCTCGCCGTAGGCGCCGTGCTCCCCCTGGAAGGCGATGCGGCGCTTCGGCTCAGCCATGAGGGCCCTCCGCGCGCTCGTACGTGCCCAGCACGCGCAGGAACGAGGTCAGCGGGCGGATGTCATCCAGCGCCGCCATCAGCGGCGCCGAGGCCGCGTGGCCCTCCACGTCCAGGTAGAAACGGTACTGCCACGGCTGGCCCGGAATGGGGCGCGACTCCAGCTTGCTCAGGTTGACCCCGCGCAGGGTGAGCCGCTGCAGCATCTCCCCCAGCGTCCCAGGCTTGTGCTCCAGCACCATCAGCAGCGACGTCTTGCACGGCACGCCCGGCGCCAGCGGCGTGGGCTCGCGGCCCACCTCCACGAAGCGCGTGTAGTCCGACCCGGGCTGCAAGTCCCTGGCGAGCACCTCCAGCCCGAAGCGCTGCGCCGCCGTCTCGCTCGCAATCGCCGCCACCGTCGGGTCATTGCGCTCGCGCACCTTCTGCGCCGCGCCGCCGGTGTCCGCGTCCGGCACCGCCCGCGCCCAGGGCACCCTCGTGCGCAGGAAGGCCTCGCACTGGGCCAGCGCCTGCGGGTGGGAGAGCACCTCGCGCAGGCCCTCCAGCTTCGCGCCCGGCAGCGCCAGCAGCCGGTGGTCCACCTGGCTCACCAGTTCCGCGGTGATGACCACGCCGCCCTCGGCGAGCAGGTCATACGTCTCGTTCATGCTGCCCGCAGTGGTGTTCTCAATGGGCAGCAGCACCAGGTCCTGCTCGCCGCGGCGCAGGGCCTCCAGGGCCTCACGGGGCAGGTCGAAGCCGGTGAGCAGCACGCCGCCGGGCCGCTTCGCGTAGCGCTGGCGCGCGGCCATGTGGCTGTAGGAGCCCTCGACGCCCGGGTAGCCCACGCGCAGGGGCGTGGTGTCCAGCCGGGTGACGAGCGCCTGCTGCCGCGCCACCGACATGTCGATGAAGAGCCGCCAGATGCGCTCCACCTCGTGCGGGTCCAACCCGTGCTCGGCGGCGCGGGTGCGGATGCGGCGCAGGAGCAGGTCCTCGCGGCGCTGGTCTCGGAAGGGCGCCGCCGCGGCCAGCTTCGTCCGCGCCACGTCGTCCGCCAGGTCCATGCGCCGCCGGAGGGCATCGAGGATTTCCTCGTCGATGTTCTCGATGGCGACGCGCACTGCCTCCAGGTCGGGGAGGGTCATCGGGAAGCCTCCAGGGTTCTCCACATGAAATGGTGGAGGCCGATGCCGGGAAGCTCGAAGGGGTCCCCCTTCTGCGAGAAGCCGAGCGAGCGGTAGAAGCCCGCGGCCGTCATGCGGGCATTGCACCACGCCAGGGTGCCGCCCTGGCCCCGGGCGTGCTCCAGGCAGGCGCGCAGGAGGGCGGCGCCGTGGCCGGAGCCCCGGAGGGTGGGGTCCACCGCCATGCCCCGCAGGCGCCACGCCGTGGTGGTGCGAAGGGCATCCGGCGGCGGCTCCCGGTAGAGGGAGGCCACTCCCACGAGGCGGCCCGCCGCGTACGCGCCCAGGTGGAGGGTGTCGACGTCCTCGTCCCCGGGGTAGACGACCAGGTTGGGCGACTGGTGGGGGCGGAGCACGGCATGGCGGAGAGGTCGGGTCTCCACGGCGGGAATACGGCGGATTTCAGGGGCACTCACGGATTCGAGTATGCCGGTTTCCCCACCCGTGCGTCCTCATTCGCGTGGAAGTCGATGGAGGTCGTTTCACCGTGAAGGGCACCGCCATCCTGGACGAGCCGACGAGCCCGCCGCGCGCCACGGCCGCGCGGGACTTCGACGCGCTCCTGGAGGCGGAGCAGGGCGGGCTGTTGCGCCTCGCCCGGAGGCTGGTGTGGGACGGCGAGGAGGCGAGGGACCTGGTGCAGGCCACTCTGGCCGACGCCTATGAGAAGCGCCACGCGCTGCGGGACGTGAAGGCCGGCCCCGCGTGGCTGCGCAGCATCCTGGTGTCCCGCGCCATGGGCCACTTGCGCCGGCGCCGGGTGTGGATGCTCGTGCGCGAGGCGCTCGACTTCGGGCCTTCCCAGGAGCGCTCCCCGGAGGAGCACTTCGCCGGGGCCGAGCGCTGGCGCACCTTCGGCCGCGCGCTGCGGACGCTCCCCGCGCAGCAGGCCACCGCCTTCACCCTCCGCTACCTGGAGGGACTGGACCTGGACGCCATCGCCGGGGCCATGCGCATCGGCCGGGGCACCGTCCGCATCCACCTCTACCGCGCCCTCAAGAAGCTGAAGGCCGCCGACGCACTGGAAGGAGACACCCCATGAGATGCCACGACGCGGCCACAGCCCTCATGGAGGAGGGCCGCTCTCGGGAATTGCTGGCCCACCTGGAGACCTGTGAGGAATGCCGGGCCCTGGCCGCGCTCCACGCCTCCGCCTCCGCGCTGCGCCTGCCGTCGCCTCCGGCGCTGCCCCCCATTCCCCGCGACGCCGTGCTGGGCGAGGTGCGCCGCCGCGTCATCCGCCGCCGCGCCGCCGCCGGGGCCGTGGCGTCCCTGTGCCTGGCCGGGCTGATGCTGTGGACGCGCTCCCCCACGCCGGTCCTGGATGAGGGGACGTCTCCCGAATACCCCGAGGACGTGCTCACTCCCCGCGCCGAGCTGGGGATGACCGGCGGACCTCGTGAGGAGGAACTTCCCGAGGAGGCCCCCGCCCGCGCCGTGCTCGCGGGGCGGGGCTCCCTGATGAACCTGATGGGCGAGGTGCGCGGCTACACGCGCCGCGACCTGGTGGTCCACGACGAGACGTACCGGCCCTATGGAACGCTCGCCGCGTGGCTGCGCCCTCCCGACTCCCGCGCGCTGGAAACCCCGCCGTTCCGAACGGCGGTCTTGACCCTCTATCCTCAGGAGTGAAGCGATGAAGACACGCGTTTCGAAGCTGTGGAGCACCACCGTGGCCGGCCTGTTGTTGGCGGCACCCGCCCTGGCCCTGGCCCAGGCGGACGAGGACGTCGTCATCCAGTCTCCCGGGCCCGCCGGGCACCGGATGCTGGTGCTGGGAGGTGGGCCCGGGGCGATGCCGCTGGGCCCGCTGCCCGCGGCCGCCAACGGCATTCCCCCGCACCTGGTGGAGAAGCTGGGCGTGCCGCGCGACGTGGCGCAGAAAATCAAGGACCTCTCCTTCGAGTCCAACGAGGCGCTGATTCCCCTCGAGGCGGACCTCAAGCGCGCCCAGCTCCGGCTGGAGCGCCTGCTGAGCGCGCCCACGCCGGACGAGCGCGCCATCCTCACCCAGTCCGAGGAGGTGGGCCGCGCGGAGACGGCGGTGCGCCGCAACCGCCTGTCGCTGATGGTGCAGATCAAGAAGCTGCTGGGCCCGGACCTCTGGCAGAAGCTGGAGGCGGAGATGGGGCCGGTCCGCGTCGAGAAGCGCATCGAGATTCTCCGGGGCCCCCACGGTGAGGGGCCCGCGCCGCGCCCTGGCACCCCGGCGCCGCCTCGCAAGCCGTAGCGTTCCGGACAGACGCGGGCCCGGGAGGGCGTCCCCTCCAAGGTCTCACCCCCGGGTCCGCGTATCCTGGCACGCCATGGCCACCACTCCGGACCGTGAGCGCCAGCTCGAGGAGGACGCCGCCCAGCTCCAGCGGCTGGGATACGCGCAGCAGCTGTTGCGCGACATGGGCGGCTTCTCCAACTTCGCCGTCTCCTTCTCCATCATCTCCATCCTCACCGGCGCGGTGACGCTGTATGGCCACGGGCTGCGCTTCGGCGGGCCCTACGTCATGGGCGTGGGCTGGCCGCTGGTGGCGGTGCTGACGCTCGCGGTGGCGGCGAGCCTCGCGCAGCTCGCCTCGTCCTTCCCCACGGCGGGCGCGCTCTACCACTGGGCCGCCATGCTCGGAGGGCCCCGGGTGGGCTTCTTCACCGCGTGGCTCAACACGGTGGGCCAGTTCGCGATTACCGCAGGCATCGACTACGGGCTGGCGGAGTTCCTCGCGGACATGCTCGGCCTGTCCCGCGAGCGCGGGGACGTGCTCCCCTTGTACGCCGCCATCCTGTTCTCCCACGCGGTGCTCAACCACGTGGGCGTGCGCGTGGTGGCGTGGCTCAACGACTTCTCGGCCTGGTACCACCTCGTCGGCGTGGCGGTGCTCATCGGCGCGCTCGCCGCGCTGGCGCCGAGGCAGGACGTTTCCTTCCTCCTCACCCGCGTCAGCGTGGAGAGCCCCTCCTGGTACGCGTACGGCTTCCTCATCGGCCTCTTGCAGGCGCAGTGGACCTTCACCGGCTACGACGCCAGCGCCCACATCTCCGAGGAGACGAGAGACCCGACGCGCAATGCGCCCTGGGGCATCTTCCTGTCCGTGGCCGTCAGCGCCGTGGTGGGCTACGTGCTGCTGGGGGCGGTGACGCTGGCCATCCAGGATTTGCCCGCCACCGTCGCCGCGCCCAATTCGTTCCTGTACGTACTGACGAACGCGCTGGGCCCGTCCATCGGTGGCGCGCTGGTGTGGGTGGCCATCGGCGCCATGTGGTTCTGCGGGCTGTCGTCGGTGACGTCCAACTCGCGCATGCTGTTCGCCTTCGCGCGGGACAACGGCCTGCCCGGCTCGCGGTGGCTGAAGCACGTGTCGCCGCGCTTCCGGAGCCCGTCCGTGGCGGTGTGGGTGTCCGTCGTGGCCGCCTTCGTCGTGGCGCTGTGGGCCCAGGCGTACGCGGCCATGGTGGCGCTGAGCACGCTGGCGCTCTACGCGTCGTATGCGCTGCCCATCTGGGTGGGCTGGCGGGCGCGCCGCTCCGGGACGTGGTCCCACCAGGGGCCGTGGGATCTGGGCCGCGCGTCGCCCTGGGTCAACGCGGTGGCGCTCGTCTGGTGCGCCGTCATCATGGTGCTCTTCGTGCTGCCGCCCAACCAGCTCGCCGGCTACACCTTCGCCGGCGCGCTGGTGCTGCTGGGGCTCTACTGGGGGCTGGCGCAGCGGCACACCTTCAAGGGGCCCCAGGTGACGCTGCTGCGGCCCCCGGCGGCGCGGGCTACTTCGGAAGCGCGGTCTTCCCCATCTTCAGGATGAGCTTGAAGTGCTCCGCGGTGACGGGCACCACGCTGATGCGGCTGCGCGCGAGCAACTGGCAGTCCTTCAGCGCGGGCGTGGCCTTGATGGTGGCCAGGTCCACCGGCTGCTTGAGCGCGAAAGCGGGGCCCACGTCCACCGAGGCCCAGTCCTCGCCCGGCGCGGTGGGGTCCGGGCCGGCGGCGGCGAGCACCTTCGCCACGGCCACCACGGCCTTGCCCTCGTTCGAGTGGTAGTAGAGACACAGGTCGCCGGGCTTCATCGCCCGGAGGTTGTTGCGCGCCTCGTAGTTGCGCACTCCGGTCCACTCCGTCTTCCCGTCCTGCTCCAACCGGGCGTACGCGTAGACCGAAGGCTCGCTCTTGATGAGCCAGTACTGGGGTTTCGCCATGGCGGCGGAACATAGAGCAGGGGAGGGCGCTGGGGGCCAGCGGGGAATGTGTCGCCACGCACTCGGATGCACCGGACTCCGGGCCCGGGCACGGGAGCGGACACTCGCGGTGAAAGCGGCGTGCGCGCCCGGAGCTTCCAGGACAGGGTGCGTCCCCTCCGCACGGGAGTCGTGCGCCCGGCCATGGGCCCCGTTACAGGGTGCGGCCAACTTCGGGAGTGGAACGCATGGACCTGGAACTGAAGGACAAGGTTGCGCTGGTGAGTGGCTCCACGGCGGGCATCGGCCTGGCCATCGCGGAGGCCCTGGCCCGTGAGGGCGCGGAGGTCATCGTCAACGGCCGCACGCAGGAGCGCGTGGACGCGGCGCTGAAGGAGCTCCGCGGGAAGCAGCCCGGCGCGAAGCTGCGCGGCGTGGCGGGCGACCTGGGCACGCGCGACGGCGTGGCCCGGATGCTCCAGGAGGTGCCCCGCGTGGACATCCTGGTGAACAACCTGGGCGCGTTCGCGCCGCACCCCTTCGAGGAAATCACCGACGAGGACTGGTTCGGCATCTTCGAGGTGAATGTGATGAGCGGCGTGCGGCTCAGCCGTCACTACCTCAAGGGCATGCGCGAGAAGAACTGGGGCCGCATCCTCTTCATCTCCAGCGAGTCCGGCATCCAGATTCCGGTGGAGATGGTCCACTACGGTGTCACCAAGACGGCGCAGATTGCGCTGGCTCGCGGCATCGCCGAGGGCACGGTGGGGACGAACGTCACGGTGAACTCCATCCTCCCCGGCCCCACGCGCTCGGAGGGCGTAGAGGGCTTCCTGGAGAACCTGTCGCGCCAGCAGGGCGTGGACGTGGCCACGGTGGAGCGCGACTTCTTCAAGAATGCGCGGCCCTCCTCGCTGCTCCAGCGCTTCGAGCGGCCGGAGGAGATTGCCGCGCTGGTGGCCTTCGTGTGCAGCCCGAAGTCCTCCGGCATCAACGGCGCGGCGCTGCGCGTGGACGGCGGCGTGGTGCGCGCCATCGCCTGACGCGGAGCGGGCCGGAGGGCGTCCTGTTCGGAAATGTCGGGGGGTTCGCTGCGGGAAATGTCCCGACATTTCCGAACAGCACGCACCCGCACTGCTGCCGGGGCCTGGCTGGCGTGACGGCGCCCGAGCCGCGTGCGAGCATCGGCGGAACGCTCCGCCACGCAGGCTCCCGCGCCCATGGATTCACCGTCCACCTTCCGTCGCGTCCTCCTTCACCCCTTCACGCGGCTCGTGCTCTGCGTCGTGCTCTCGGTGGCGCTCGCGCTGCTGCTGCACGGGCTCGGCTATCTCCTCGGCTTGCAGCGGCGCCTGCCCGGCCCCCCCGGCGTCCTGCTCATGTCGGTGTTCAATGCCACCAGCGTCCTGCTGGCGATGTGGCTGGTGGAGTGGGGCCTCGGACGCCGGACGCTCGCGCAGCTGGGCCTGGGACGGCACCGTGCGGTGAGAGACCTGGGGTGGGGCCTGCTGCTGGGGCTGGGGTTGCTCAGCGCGGTGGTCGGCATCCTGGCGCTGGCCGGCTGGTACCACCTGGTGGATGGTCCTCCGGAGACAGTCCAGGACGAGGCCCGGGACGCGCTCTGGTGGGCGGCCATCTTCACGGCGGCGGGTTTCTTCGAGGAGGTGGCCTTCCGGGGCATCGCCTTCCGGCTGCTGGAGGAGTGGCTGGGCTCGGCGGCGGCGCTGGCCCTCAGCAGCGCCTTCTTCGGCCTCGTCCACGCGATGAATCCGAATGCCACCTGGTTCGCCACGCTGGCGATTGCGCTGGAGGCGGGCGTGCTCCTGGCTGCGGCGTACATGCTGACCCGCTCGCTGTGGTTCGCCACCGGGGTGCACATCGCCTGGAACTGGACCCAGGGCGCACTCTTCGGCGTCGCCGTCTCGGGCACGGGCGTGGCCTCGCTGCTGGAGAGTCGGATGGAGGGGCCCGCGGTCTGGACGGGGGGCTCCTTCGGCGCGGAGGCGAGCGGCGTGGCGGTGCTGCTGTGCACCACCGCTGGCGTGCTGCTGCTGGTGTCCGCGGCGCGCCGGGGGCAGTGGGTCGCCTTCATGCCCCGCCGCCGGGCCCGTCGCGCGGCGCGGCTTCCGGCGCCCGAAGCCGCGTCGCCAGGCCTGCCGCCGTGACGACGTGGAGGTTGTCCGCACGGTGAGGCGCGCCCCTTCGCATGACGCCATGGAGGATGTCCGCGTGGGTGTGGCGCGGCCTTCCGATCACGTCACATGTGTCTTCATGAACACGCGCAGCGCCTCCGCCACGCTCCACGCCTGGGCGATGCAGCCGCGCGGCAGGAAGGGCTCGGTGGCGTCGAAGATTTCGCTGAGCTGACCGATGCCCATGTGCAGCAGGTGCTCTTCCAGGCCCCGCAGGAGCGCGCGCGCCGCCGGGATGTCCGGGTTCACCTTGAGCGTCGCGTCCACGTAGTGGCCGATGAGCCAACCCCACACGGTGCCCTGGTGGTACGCCGCGTCCCGCGCGCGCAGGTCACCATCGTAGTTCGCCTTGTAGTCCGCATGCCCCGGCGCGAGGCTGCGCAGGCCCACCGGTGTCACCAGCTCGCGCCGCACCACCTCCAGCACGGGCTCCCAGCGCTCGCGGTGCAGCACCGGGTGCTTCAGGGAGATGGCGAACACCTGGTTGGGGCGGATGGCCGCGTCCTCCTTCGCGTGCTCGCCGTCCACCACGTCGAAGAGACACTGGAGCTTCTCGTTCCAGAAGCGCCGGTTGAAGCTGCCGTAGGCCTTCTCCGCCGCCGCGAAGTAGGGCCGCGCGTCGTGTCCCAGCCGCTCGGCCCAGGTGGCCATCAGCCGCAGGGCGTTGAACCACAGGGCGTTGATTTCCACCGCCTTGCCCCGCCGCGGCGTCACCACCCAGCCGTCCACCTTCGCGTCCATCCACGTGAGCTGGTAACCCTCCGCGCCCTGCCGCAGCAGCCCGTCCGCCGGGTCCACGCCGATGTGGAAGCGCGTGCCCTTCTGATGGTGTTCGATGATGGAGCGCAGCGTGGGGAAGAGGTCTCTCAGCAGCTCCTCGTCCTTCGTGGACTCGAGGTACCGGTCCACCGCGTGGAAGAACCAGAGGGTGGCGTCGGCCGTGTGGTAGACGCCCTCGCTCTCTCCGTCGGGGAAGTAGTTGGGGATGAGGCCGTCGCGCACGTAGTGCTGGAAGGTGCGGAGGATGGCCGCCGCCTCGTGGACACGACCGGTGCACAGCGTCAGGCCGTCGAACGAAATCATCGTGTCCCGGCCCCAGTCGGTGAACCAGTGGTAGCCGGCGATGACGCTGCGCGCGTCCTGGCCCATGGAGCGAGCCCATGCGTCGTCCGCGGCGCGCATCGGGGCGATGATGAACTGGTCCGCCGCGAGCACCAGCCGTGCGGGCACTCCGGTCCGCGCCTCCGGAGGGGCGCGGGTGATGAGCCGCCGCTCACGCTCCAGCTCCAGCGCGAAGACCTCGGCCGGGTTGCGCTCCAGGCAGCTCCAGGCGTCCGTGGTGATGCCCAGCGCGAGCGTCTCGCCCGGGGCCACCCTGCACTCGAAGTAGCCCGGGGAGTGCTGCACCTCCGTGTGCTCGTACCCCCGCGCCTTCTCCACGCGGTAGAGCTGCACGGCGGACGTCTGCGCCAGGCCCACGAAGGGCGAGGCGAGGCTTCCGTACATGCGCAGGCGCACGGGCGGCACGTCGTCCGCAATCCGCAGCTCCACCTGCGCGCCATCGAGGACGACGGTGGACTCGAGGTGCCGGGAGGGGATGGGCCTGTCGTGGGGCCGGTCCACGGGGAAGGGGCGCAGCCGCAGGGCGACTTCCGGTCCGGACACGTGCTCCCAGGCGATGAAGACGGTGTTCTCGCCGTGGGCCATCACCAGCTTGCGCCGCAGGCGCGCCGGACCGAGCTGGTACTCCCAGACAGGCACCAGGCCGTCGAGGTGGAAGCCTCGCAGGTGCAGCGCCCCGTCCTGGTGGGTGGTGCCATCCGCGCGCTCCTCGGAGTCGAGCCGGTACGTCTTCCCGCCCACGTCCGCGTGCTCCACCAGGCGGGCCAGCAGCACCGTGCGGCCGCGCTTCTCCAAGGTGGGGATGAACAGGCCGTGGTAGCGGCGCGTGTTGCAGCCCACCAGCGTGCCGGACGCGTAGCCGCCGCGACCGTTGGTGATGAGCCACTCGTGGGACAGCTCCTTGCGGAAGTCCGGGCCTTCGGGCCACTCGAAGCCGAGGCGGGGGAGGGCAGGGGAGGGGTGGTCCGGAGTCACGCCGTCTTCTCCTCGGTGCTCGTCGGCACCCGCGCAGTCTGCCCGGGGACGTTCAGCCTTCCGTGGCGACGTTGTGCATGCGCGCTCTCCGAGGAAAGCACCGGGAGTGGCGGCCCGGTACGCGGACAAGACACCTGCTGCTTCCCTGGCTGCTCGGTGTCCTTGAAAGAAAAAGGGCCCGGCCTCTTCTACAGGCCGGGCCCCGGACTCCTGAAAAGACTACGCCTGCTTCACCACGCCACCGGTCGGCGCTGCAGCCGTCGCCTTGCCGTTGAGCAGCGAGCTGCTCGCGTAGAGCGCCAGCCCCACCACTCCCAGCACCGCTGCTTCCATATGAGACGCGAACGACACGCCCATCAACGTCATGGCCCCAGTGCCCATCGCGAACGCCGCCGCCACCGCCCCTGCCGCCTTCCTCATCCGCCTGTCTCCCGGGCCCCCCGGCCCCCGTTGTGTGTACCGTGTTGCCTCGCCCGTCTTCCCTATCAAGACGCGTGCCACGCACGGCACGTATGGAATGAGAAGGCGTGTGGCTCGGGGTGGGTAAACCTCTTCTCTGATCTGACCCCTCCCTGCAGAAATCACTGGATGGGACGCCAGTACGATGCCGGAAAAATTTCCAGGTGCCGGGGACCTCTCCAGGTGGGGCACTTCGTAACCCACGACGATCCATGGACTTTCCCTCCCCGAGGCGCGTGGCACATCCGCTGCTATGGGACTGCCGCCGGAAGCGTGGCGCAACTGACTTCAAGGCCATGCACGAGACATCCGCAGCGAGGGAGAGCAGACGATGGGCAAGACGAGCGCGGGGTTCTGGACGGTGGTGGGCGTGATGCTCCTGGCGGGCTGCGCCCACCAGCCGAATGTGAAGGTGGACAATTCGGAGCAGCCCTACCGGATTGGCCGTGAGGACGTGCTGGACATCGCCGTGTGGCGGGATCCGGAGCTGTCGCGGACGCTGCCGGTGCGCCCCGACGGCTTCATCTCCATGCCGATGGTGGGCGAGCTCCAGGCGGCGGGCAAGACGCCCACGGAGCTGGCCGAGTCCCTGAAGCAGAGCCTGCAGCCGTACGTGCAGGAGCCCCGCGTGACGGTGATTGTCCGCGAGGTGAACAGCAGCCGGGTGTTCGTCACCGGTGAGGTCCACAACCCCGGCGCCTATCCGCTCCGCGGTCGTGTGTCGCTCCTGCAAGCCATTGCGCTCGCGGGCGGCTTCACGGACTTCGCCAACTCGGACGGCATCGTCGTCATCCGCACCGACACCAACGGCGGCCAGATTCCGGTGCGCTACAGCGACCTGATTTCGCCTGACGGCGGCCAGGAGCTCTTCCTGCGGCCGGGTGACACCATCGTCGTGCCGTGAGTGGTGTCGCGTGCGGTGAGGGGTTTCAGAGGTATGGGCGTCGTGGTTCGGGACGGTGGGTGGCGTGTGGGACGGAGGGCGACGGTGAAGGGCAACTGGAAGAAGTGGCTGCTCACGGGCCTGATGCTCGTCGCGCCGGCCGCACGGGGCGCGACGGTGTGGGAGCCGAAGGTGCGGCTCACCGCGGAGGAGCGCTACGACGACGACCTGCGCCTGGGTGATGGCACGGGCGGCGGCCAGCTGATGACGAAGCTGACGCCTCGGCTGGGTGTGGAAGGTGGCGACGGGCGGCTGAAGCTGGACGGCTTCTACGCGGCGGACCTCCTCATGCGGCACGGCTCCGGCAAGGTGACGCTGGACCACCGCGCGGGGCTCGAGGCCCACCACGTGCTGACGCGCCGGCTGAAGGTGGACTCGGCCGTCCGGGTGTTCCGCGTGACGGACCCGTCCTCGCTTCCGCGTGACGGACTGGCGCGCTCGACGTCGCCCACGTTCTTCACCCAGGCGAACCTGAGCGCCACGGCGCGCACCACGGAGCGGCTGGACGTGCGCGCCGGCTACAAGTTCGAGGCGGTGCGCATCCTCGAGTCGGGGCAGGAAGCGGGCTACGCCCACACCCCGTCGGTGGAGGCCTGGTACCGCACCACGCGGCGGCTGAGCGTGGGCCTGGAGTACCGGTACCAGGGCTTCCTCTACCAGGGGGAGCTGGCCCAGTCTCACGGGGCGGCGGCGGGGCTGCGCTATCGGCTGACGCGGCCGACGACGCTCCTCGTCCGGGCGGGCCCGGTGCACTACGTGGGGCCCGATGGCCTCGAGCGCGGCTGGGTGCCGCGCGTGAATCTGGAGTTGCAGCGGGAAGGCGAGCTGCTCGACGTGGGCGTGGCGGTGGGCCACGACCTGGTGGGCGCGAGCGGCTTCGCCAACGCGGTGTGGGCGGACTACGCGTCGCTGATTCTGGCGCGGCGCTTCACGCAGCGGTTCAACGTCTTCGGCGCGGCCAGCTTCTTCCGTAACGGTCGTGCGCCGGACCGGGAGTGGGGCGTCTTCAGCGGCTCGCCGCTGGTGTCGCAGGGGTATGCCTTGAGTGGTGGGGTGGAGTACCGCATCAACCGGCGCATTTCCGCGCAGGGTGCGGTGGACAGGATTGCTCAGGTGGGTGTGGCGGAAACGGCGGGCGCGGTGGACCTGACGCGCAATGTCTTCGCCGTCCGACTGGTGGTGACGCCTTGGTAGCTACAGCGAGAGGGATGGAGGAGGAGCGGAACATGGAGCGAGGGATGACGGCGGACCAGCTGCTGGCTGCCCTGTGGCGCCGCAAGGCCTTGGTGGGAGCCATCGCAGCGGCCGTTTTCGCGGTGGGCGCGGCCATCGTGATGACGCGGCCGAGCATGTACGACGCGTCGGTGGTGGTCCGCGTGGAGCCACAGCGGCCGGGTGAGGAGATGGTGCAGCGCACGGTGAGCGAGCTCATCGAACAGCGGCTGCTCACGGTGAGGCAGGAGCTGCTCGCCCGCCCCGTGCTCCAGAAGGCCATCGAGGAGATGAACCTCTACCCGGACATCGTGTCCGAGAAGGGCATGGAGTCCGCGGTCGCCCAGATGCGCAAGGACCTCACGGTGCGCATCGAGGGGGACACGGCCTTCGAGCTCACCTACTCCAACCGGGATCCGCAGGTGGCCGCGCAGGTGGCCAACCGGCTGCCGGACATCTTCTCCGCGGAGACGCTGAAGATCCGCCAGGCGCAGGCGGCGCGCGCCACGGAGCTGTTCAACGAGGAGATGGGCAACCTGGGCGTCGCCGTCTCGTCCTGGGAGCGCAAGATTGCCCAGTTCAAGGTGGACCACCTGGGTGAGCTGCCCGAGCAGATGGAGATGAACATGCGCGGCCTGGAGCGCGTGTCCCAGCTCATGCAGACCAAGTCCGAGGAGCTGCGCGCCGCCGAGGCCCGCCGCTCCGACCTGGCCCGCGCCCGCAACGCGGTGGACAGCGAGGCCGGCCGGCTCGAGGCCGCGGAGAACGGCCTCACCCGCGCCCTGGTCAACGCCCGCACCCAGTGGACGGAGGACCACCCTGAAATCAAGCGCCTGTCCTCGGAGCTCGACAACATGACGAACAAGCGCAAGGACGCGGAAGGCCGGCTGTGGGCCGAGCGCGCCGAGCGCACCCGGGTGGCCCAGCTCATCGAGTCCGTCCAGAAGGACATCGTCGACCTGCAGAAGCAGGCCGAGGTCTACCAGGCGCGGCTCACCAACACCCCGCGCTGGGCGCACGAGCTGGCGGTGATGAACCGCGACTACGACATCACCCGCACCAAGTACCAGAGCGTGGTGAGCCGCAAGGTGGAGGCCGAGCTGGCGCAGGAGCTGGAGGCCAAGAGCGCCAAGAGCCTCTTCAACGTCATCTCCCCCGCCGGCGTGCCGGCGGTGCCTGCCCGGCCGGACCGCATGACGGGCATGCTCATCGCGCTGCTGGTCGCCCTCGGCCTGGGTGTTCTCACCGGCGCGGTGCTCGAGATGCGCGACGACAGCCTGCGCGACGGCACCGAGGTGCGCGAGCGCCTCACCCTGCCGGTGCTCGCGGTGGTCCCGGATATGCATGGCAAGACGGAGCGGCGGATTCTGATGCCGGCTTCGGGGGCTCGAAACAGCGTGTCTTCCCCCACGTCGTTGAACTGAGTCGCCGAAGAAAGGACGGAGGACCGAGAGATGGATCAGACGATGGAGCGGGCGGGCAACTTCCTCCCCCGAGTGGATGACAACGCGACGGGTGGGAACGTGGTGGACCGTCGCGTGGTAACGCTGACGGCACCGGCTTCGGCGGCGGCGGAGCAGTACCGCAGTCTTTATTACAGGCTGGAGCGGATGCGGGAGCTGCGGCCGATGAAGGTGGTGGCGCTCACCTCGGCCATGCCCGGCGAGGGCAAGACGGTGACGAGCGTGAACCTGGCGCTCGCCGCGGCCCGGGCGAACCCGGAGCGCCGCATCCTGCTGGTGGATGCGGACCTGCGCCGGGGCGGCGTGGCGGCCACGCTGGGCATGCGCAACAAGACGGGCCTGGCGGAGCTCTTGGCGGGTGAGTGCGAGGTGCGGGACGTGGTGCGGCGCTTCAACTCCACGCGCCTGGCCATCATCCCCGCCGGCGCCACGCCGGAGGAGCCCACGCAGGTGCTGGCCAGCGCGCGGATGAAGCAGTTCCTCAAGGCCGTGCGCGAGGGCTTCGACGAGGTGTACGTGGACCTGCCGCCGACGCTGCCGTTCGCGGACGCGGCAATCCTGGGTCACCAGGTGGACGGGGTGCTGATGGTCATCCGCGCCAACGTCACGCCGGGCAAGTCGGTGCACCAGGCGGTGGAGAGCCTGGGCGGCGCGCCCATCCTCGGGTGCGTGCTGAACGGCGCGGAGACGCAGGCGACTCCGTACCTGAAGAACTACGAGAAGAAGTAGCACCGGGCGGCCTCACGCTTCCCGCCCCTGGCAACAACGGGGGCGGGCGGCTGGAGGCGGATGCGAGGTTGGCTGGTCGGGCGGGTTGGTTGGAGGGGCACGTGCTCCGCGTTTTTCACCACTACTTTTCTGCAAAGAAACTGACTTTCTTCCTCGCCGAGAGCTCGGCGATCGCGTTGGCCTGTGTCATGGGCGCGGCGGCCTGCGCGGCACTCTTCGCACCCACGGGGACTCAGCCCCCGCTTTCCGAGATGTGGCCCACGCTGCTGGGACTGGGCGCCGCTTTCGTCGTCACCTTCCAATTCACGCTGTACCTGCTGGACCTGTACGACTTGCGAGTGGCGGCCGAGGACCGGGTGCGGGGCTACCGGTTCCTGAAGGCCGCGGGTGTCACCGCCATGGTGGCGGGGGTGGTGATGCTGGTGGTGCCGCTGGTGCTCCCGGTGGCGCTGCCTCCGGGCACGCTGCTGGGCGGGGCGATGGGCGCCCTGGCCGGCACCCTGATGGTGCGGGTGTCCATCCGCGCGCTGGTGGGCGCACCGGACACCGTCCTCCTGGTGGGGGATGGCCCCAAGGCCCGCGCGGTGGCGAGCGCCATCGAAGCGGGCGGCGAGGGCAGCTACCGCGTGGTGGGCCTGGTGGACCCGCGCGGCGCCTCCGAGCCGCTGGAGCGGACGGCGGCCCGGCTCAATGCGTCCTACGTCGTGCAGGCGGCGGACGACATGCGCGGGGCCAACTGGGTGGAGTCCCTGCTGAGCTGCCGGCTGCAGGGCCGCCGGGTGTACGAGGCGGCCGGGTTCTGCGAGCGGGTGCTGCGCCGCATCCCGGTGCAGTTCCTCCGGGCGAGCGACTTCGCCTTCGCGGACGAGCTGACGGTGTCGCCGCTGCGCCGCTCGCTCAAGCGCGGCTTCGACATCCTGGTGGCCTCGCTGCTGCTGCTGGCCGCCGCGCCCTTCCTGCTGATTGTCGCGGTGGCCATCAAGCTGGACTCCAAGGGACCCATCTTCTACCGGCAGGAGCGCACCGGCCTGGCCGGCAGCACCTTCCACCTGTGGAAGTTCCGCAGCATGCGCACCGACGCGGAGAAGGACGGCGCGGTGTGGGCCCGGGCGAATGACGACCGCGTCACGCGGGTGGGGCGCTTCATCCGCCGCACGCGCATCGACGAGATTCCCCAGGTCTTCAACGTGTTGATGGGGGAGATGAGCTTCGTGGGGCCCCGGCCGGAGCGGCCCGTGTTCGTCGAGCAGCTGAAGCAGCAGATTCCGTTCTACGGGCTGCGCGAGGCGGTGAAGCCGGGCCTGACGGGGTGGGCGCAGATTCGCTACCCCTATGGTGCCTCGGTGGAGGACGCGCGGAACAAGCTCGAGTTCGACCTGTACTACGTGAAGAACGGTTCGCTGTTCCTGGATGTGGGAATCATTTTCCACACCGTGAGGCATGTGCTTCTCGGTCGTGGGGCTCGGTAGAGAGTTGCTGGCAGTACCGCTGCGTTGGCCTCTTTCTTGGATGAGGAGGCCCACGCGGCGGGCCCGCCGGGTGTTGGGGTGGCGGGTCTTGGGCGTCGTGGATGGGGGTAGGGCAATGATGGGGATGGACTTGGATTCGTCGCTCCCGGAAGGCTGGGAGGACACGCGCCGCAGGCTGGAGCAGGAGCGCGAGCGCAACGAGCTTTTGCAGCCCCAGGTGGAACGGCCCACGCGCATCGTCGCCATTGGCGGCGGGACGGGGCTTCCCATGGTGCTCCGCGGCCTGGCCCGGCGCGCGCTGCCCAGGCCCGGGGACCCGGGCGTGGACATCACCGCGGTGGTGGCCATGAGCGACGACGGAGGCAGCTCCGGCCGCCTCCGCCGCCTGCACGGGGCGCTGCCCCCGGGTGACATCCGCAACTGCCTGGTGGCGCTCGCGGGTGGGAAGAACGCGCTGAAGGACGTCTTCCAGTTCCGCTTCGGCGGGGCGCGCGGCCTGGCCGGGCACGCGGTGGGCAACCTGCTCATCGCCGCGCTGGCGGAGCTGAAGGGGGACTTCCTCGAGGCGGTGCGCATGTCCGGCGAGCTGCTGGGCTCGCGGGGGCAGGTGCTGCCCTCCACGCTGTCCTCGGTGCAGCTGGTGGCGCAGATGCATGACGACACGGAGGTGGTGGGCGAGCGCAACATCACCCGCGCCCACGGCCGGGTGCGCCGGGTGTCGCTCAGCCCGCGCTCGCCGCCGCCGGTGGAGGGGCTGTTGGAGGCCATCTACACCGCGGACCTCGTCGCGATTGGCCCCGGCTCGCTCTACTCGAGCGTGCTGCCCAACCTGCTGGTGGACGGCGTGGCCCAGGCGCTGAAGGAGACGCGCGCGCTGAAGGTCATGGTGTCCAACCTCATGACGCAGCCGGGCGAGACGGACGGCATGACGTGTCTGGACCACGTGCAGGCCGTCATCGACCACGTGGGCCCGGTGCTGGACGCGGTGCTGGTGAATGGCACCTCGCCCTCGGACGAGTCCATGAAGCGCTACGCGCGGCGTGGCTCGTTCGTCGTCCCGGTGGACCGACGGGACCTGATTGCCGCCGGCGTGGTGCCGGTCCAGGCCGACCTCCTGAAGGAGGGGTCCAGGATCCGACACGACAGCCGCAAGGTTGCCTCCTGCCTCCTGAAGATGGCCCGCAGCGGCTTGTAGCCGCGCGGGGCCGTCACCACCTTTGGCGCCCGATAATGGAAGCTAGACAACTCAACGCTCGGCCGTCCGTCGTGGAAGTCAACGACCGGGCGGCCTTCATGACCCTGGAAGCCGAGTGGAACGCGCTCGTGGAGGCCACCTCCAACGAGCTGTTCTACCGGCACGAGTTCCTGCGCATCTGGCTGGACAACTTCGCGCCCGGTGCGCGCCCGCGCGTCCTCACGCTGCGCGACGGCGACGGCCGGCTGACGGCGGCGCTGCCGCTGTGGGAGGAGCGCACCACCCTGTACGGGGTGCCGGCGCGGCAGCTCTCCGCGATGGCGAATGTCCACTCCTGCCGCTTCGACATGCTGGCCCAGGAGCCGGACGTCGCCGCGCAGGCCTTCCTCGCGCACCTGCGCCAGGTGGGCGGGTGGGATGTGCTGCGCCTGACGGACGTGCCGGACGGCGGCGCGGCCTGGCGGCTGCACGCCCAGGCCCGCGAGGCGGGAATGCCGGTGGGAGAGTGGGAGTCGCTCCAGTCGCCCTACATTCCCCTGCCGGCGAGCCGGGACGCGTACCTGGGCAAGCTGCAGTCCAAGTTCAAGGCCAACTGCCGCAGGCGCCGCCGCAAGCTGGAGGAGCGGGGCCGCGTCACCTTCGAGCGGGTGGACGGCGGCTTGAGCCTGGAGGGCACGCTGGAGGAGGGCTTCCTCCTCGAGCAGAGCGGCTGGAAGGGTGAGCGCGGCACGGCGATGGCGCAGGACGCGCGCACGCGGGGCTTCTACACGGAGCTGGCGCGGGACGCGGCGTACCGCAAGCGCCTGGCGCTGTACTTCCTGCGGGTGGACGGCAAGCCGGTGGCCTTCCACTACGGGCTGGAATACGGCGGGCGCTACTTCCTCTTGAAGCCCGGCTACGACGAGAGCCTGCGCGAGTGCAGCCCGGGGCAGCTCCTCGTGGAAGAAGTGGTGGGCGACTGCATCGACCGGGGCCTGGGCGAGTTCGACTTCCTGGGACCGGACATGGTGTGGAAGCGCGACTGGACGGACCAGGTGCGCCGCCACACGTGGCTCTACGTATTCAATGACTCCACCTTCGGCCGGGCGCTCTGCGCGGCCAAGTTCCGGTGGGGACCCGCGATGAAAGAGGTGGTGGCGAGATGGAAGCGATGAAGCCCACGGGGAAGCTGTTCGTACCGTCCCTGCCGACGCTCTGGCCGCACATGCTGATGTCGCGGCCGAAGCCGGGGGCGCTGCCCCCGTTCTCCTCGCCCAACGTCCGCTACTTCTACTTCGCCCGCAACGCCATCTGGCTCACGGTGAAGATGCTGGGCCTGGACGCGGGTGAGGTGCTCATGCCCGCCTACCACCACGGCGTGGAGGTGGAGGCCCTGGTGGACGCCGGCGCCACGCCGCGCTTCTACCGCGTGGGCAGCCGCTGGGACGTGGACCTGGAGGACGTGGCCCGCCGCATCGGCCCGAAGACGAAGGCCCTGTACCTCACGCACTACGCCGGCTTCCCCGGCCCGGTGCAGGAGATGCGCAAGCTGGCGGACCAGCACGGCCTCATCCTCATCGAGGACTGCGCGCTGTCGCTGCTGTCGTCGGACGGCGCGGTGCCGCTGGGCACCACGGGTGACGTGGGCATCTTCTGCCTCTACAAGACGCTGCCGGTTCCCAATGGTGGAGCGCTGGTCGTCAACGGCCCGCGCCAGTACAGCCTGCCGGAGCCTCCGGCGCCACCGTCCGCGTCCACCTTCAGCCACACGGTGTCCGCGCTGCTGCAGAACCTGGAGCTGCGGGGCGGCGCCTTCGGCCGCGCGGTGCGCAGCGGGGTGCGCGCGCTGGGCCACGGCACGGTGAAGGCAGCCAGCATCGAGCGCGTCGCCACGGGCACGCAGCACTTCGACCGCAAGCACGTGGACCTGGGCATGAGCCCGCTGACGAAGCGGATTGCCCAGGCGCAAGATTTGGAGTCCATCGTCGAGCAGCGCCGGCGCAACTACTTCTTCCTGCTGGGGCGGCTGCGGGACGTGTCCCCGCCGCTGTTCAACCAGCTGCCGCCGGGGGCGTGCCCGCTGTTCTACCCGATGGTGGTGCAGGACAAGGCGGAGGTGCTGGCTCGCTTGAGGGCGCAGGGCATCGACGCCATCGACTTCTGGAAGCGCTTCCACCCGGCGTGTGATGCGTCGGCGTTCCCCGAGGTGGCGCAGCTGCGCAGGTCCATCGTGGAGATTCCGTGCCACCAGGACTTGTCGCCGGAGGTCATGGCGGACGTGGCGGCGGCGGTGCGCGAGGCGCTGAAGTCGGACCGTCGGACGAAGAAGCGCGCGGGCTGAGCAGGACACAGGGTACAGGGGAGGGACGACCGTCCCTCCGGGAGGGCGGGGCGGTGATTCGCGAGGCAGAGCTGACGCAGGGGCCGCAGGTCGCGCAGTGGCTGGAGGTGGGTGCCGTGGGCAGCACCTCCGCGCTGGCGGGCATGCGCAAGGAGTGGGACGCGCTGCTCGACGCGAGCGACGCGGGCCCCTTCAACGCCTGGGAGTGGCTCTATCCCTGGTGCCGGCGCATCGCCACGAACCGGCGCCCGTTGGTGCTCACGGCGAGAGACCGCTCGGGGGCGTTGGTGGGACTCCTGCCGCTCTCCGTGGAGTACCGGAGCGTGGCGGGCGTGCCGGTGCGGCGCCTGAGCTTCCTGGGCGAGACGCACGTGGGCAGCGACTACCTGGACGTGGTGGCGAAGCGCGGCCAGGAGAAGGAGGTGGCGCACACCTTCGCGCGGATGCTGTACGCGCTGCGCGACGAGTGGGACGTGCTGGACCTCACGGACCTGCGTGAGGGCTCGCCCACGGTGGACGTGCTGCGCGAGGTGTTCCCCGGCGGCGACGTCCGCGTGGCGGAGCGCTACGTGTGCCCGTACGACACGCTGGACCCGAAGGAGCCGTTCGACGCGTTCCTCAAGCGCACGGGCCGGCGCGACAACTTCCTGCGCCGGCGCAAGTGGCTGGAGAAGCAGGAGGGCTACCGGATTGAGCGCACGGAGACGCCGGGGGAGCTGGCGGCGCCGCTGACGGACTTCTTCCGGCTGCACTCGGCGCGGTGGGCGTCGGACGGCGGCTCGCAGGGCATCAAGGGCAGCGGCGTGGAGGCGTTCCACCGGGATGCCACGCAGTTCCTGGCCGAGCGGGGCCGGCTGCGCATGTACACGATGAAGGTGGGGGGCCGGGCGGTGGCCTCGGTGTACGGCATCCTCCACCGGGACAGCTTCGTGTACTTCCAGTCCGGGTATGACCCGGAGTGGCGCAACCGCAGCGTGGGCCTGGTGCTGGTGGGCGAGACGTTCCGGGACGCCATGGCGTCGGGCTGCACGGAGTATGACTTCCTGCGCGGCACGGAGACGTACAAGTCCGACTGGGTGACGAAGCAGCGGCACACCGTGTCGGTGCGCGTGCACAGTGGCACGTGGACCGGGCGCTGGTTCACCCAGTCCGAGGAGCTGGCGCGCAACGTGCGCAACGGCGCCAAGGCGGTGATGCCCAACACGCTGGTGGAGAAGGTGCGCCGCTTCCGCCGGCGTCAGGCCGCGGTGGAGTAGGGCGCGACGCTTGCCCCGGACGTGACTGTCCGGGGCCTGGGCCTCTTCTACATTCCCCGCGAGCAGGACCTCGCCTTGTCCGTCGTGAGCTGCGAAGGCGTGGCGGCGTGCAAGGCCTTCGGTACACGCTGAGCCCTGCGTCGTCGCTGCCCGCTCAGGGGATGACGATCTGCGAGTGCATGCTCCGGCCGTCATAGGCCGTTGCGCCGCAGCGCGCGCGGGCCCAGTCCCCATTCACGGCGGAGCAGATGCGGAAGGCCTGGATGTTCGAGTACGGCACGTTGATGCCCGGCGTGTCGCAGCGCCCCTGGTACGTCCACGACAGGCTCTTGTTCACCGAAGTGACGCCGATGCAGGGGCCAATCCACGCGCCGGTGTCCCGCCGCTGTACGTCGATGGAGTACTGGGCCGCGGTCTCCTCCTCGCTCCAGTTCAGGTCCACGAAGGGCGTGAAGCCCCCCGGCAGGTTGAGGGCCACGTCGTCGGAGATGCCGTCATAGGCCGTCTCCACGAAGGGGCCCCAGACGTTGTTGTTCGAGTAGAAGATGCGGAACGCGGCGATGTCGCCCTTCGTCACCACGCGGTCACCCGCGCTGCGGCACACGCCGTCAAAGACAGTCTTGTTGGCCTGCCCCAGGATGCCCACGGCGAGGCACGGACCCACCACCGAGCCGTCGCGCAGCACGACGTCGAGCGAGTAGCTGTAGCCCGTCAGCTTGTTCCACCGCACGTTCACCTGGTTGAGCGAGTGCATCGAGCCGTCCGGCTTGAAGGCCACGCGCTGCTTGTACGTGCTGCGGGAGGTGAGGTTGCCCGCGGCGTCGAAGGCGCCGACGTGGAAGATGTTGAAGACCTCACCCCGGCGCTCGACGAAGACGTTGTGGCCGTGGCTCTGCACCAGCCTGCCCGCGGAGTTGCGCAGCGGCTGGGAGAGTCGCCGCACCGCCCGCGCCCGCGTGAGCTGGGGAATGGAGTCCCCCATCACGTAGTACATGGCGTACTGGCTGTTGTACCAACCGCCGCTGAAGAGCAGGTAGTACTGGCCATTGCGCTTGAAGAGCTCGGGGGCCTCGTTGATGCCCTCCTCGTGGGCCGGCGTCGCGAACACGGCCGGGCCCGCGTGGTTGTAGACGGTGCCGGGCGCGGCGGTGTTGAACGAGGAGATGTTGTTGCCCCGGTCGAACCACACGTAGAAGAACCAGCGGCCCGACGTGTCGTTGTACGTGGCCGAGTCGATGCGGATGTTCCGGTTGCAGCCCTGCGGCAGGCACGCCGTGCCCGTGGAGGTGCGCGGGTACGTGGTGTTGGCGTTGATGGGCTGGGGCGCGCTGAAGTTGAAGTTCAAGTCGGACGCCGTGGCGACGAAGGTCGTCACCTCCTGGCCGGACGGCGGGCATGCGGCGCCGTTGGGCACCCGGTGCGCCGAGAAGTAGAGCTGGTAGGCCCCGTTGTACTTGCCCAGGTCCGGCGCCCAGAGGAAGCAGTAGTCGTAGACGGGGTCCGCCGCCGACGGGTTGTAGTCCTTCTTGAAGTGGAAGCTCTTGAGGTCGGTCGACTGGTAGAGCGGCAGCAGCACGCCGTTGCCGGTGCCGGTGAGGAAGAACAGGTCGTCGTGCTCCTTGTAGATGTCGGGGTCCGCCAGCCACTGCATGAGCAGGGTGCGCGCGCCGTAGTCCGCGCCTCGCGCGGCGCAGGTGCCTCCCGTGAAGCCCTCGTCACAGACGCAGACCGCGCTCCCCGCGTTGTCCTTGCAGACGCCGTGGCCACTGCACGTGACGCCGTCACAGACGCCCGCGAGCGCCTGCGGAGTCGAGACCTCGTCGGGAGCGGATTGTGGCCCGGGGGCGTGTCCGTCTCCGCAGCCGGCGAGGGCCGCACAGAGCGTGGACAGGAGCACGAGCATCCGGAGCGGTTTCATGGTGCCTCTTTCTCTGAAGGGGGGAAATACAGAATTTCCCGACAAATCTGAGTCAGCACAAGGGCGCCGTTGTCTTGGGCGACCCGGTTGCGCTGATTGGGGCATTTGAGGTTCCTTGCGTCGTATGGATGAAAGCCTCTTCCCGGACATCCTCGACCAGGTGGGCCGCCAGCCGCGCGAGTTCGGCACGGTGCAGCTCCACGTGGACCCGGTGGTCCGCTCGCCCGAGGGCACCCGGGCGACCGCGAGCATCTGGTTGCAGGGGGCCTTCACTCCGATGGCACCGGACGCGAGTCTGCGCGTGCTCGACGCTGGGACGCGGCGGGAGCTGCTGTGTGCACCCTTGCCCTCGCTGGAGCGCGGGCAGGTCCTGCGCTGGACGCTGCCGCTGAGCCTCGACACGGAAGTGCGCGAATTGCTCTTCCAGCCCGTGGCCCCTGTCCCCGAGGGGGCCGTGCGCGTCCGGCCGCCGTGGCGCCTCTTCGACACGCTGGAGCTGGTGAAGGAAGCGCGCCCGGTGGTGAACAAGGACCTGCTGGCAGCGGGCGCGGTGGTCTCCCTCGCCATGGGGCGTCTGCCGGTGGGCGCCTTGCTGCGGGCTTCCAGCGCGTCGATCCAGGAAGAGATTCGCACGAAGCAGCACGCGGCCCGGGCCATGCCCGATGGCTTCGTGGCCGAAGTCACAGCGGGTCCGGCGTCGGAGTCAGCGGCTGAAGGGCCGGCTGCCATCACCGTCTGGGAGCCCGGCCAGCCATTCGACGCGGCCCCCTGGCGTGAGGGTTCTTCAGCGCTGAGTGAGGGAGACTCGCGCCGGGTGCGGTGCGCTTGCGGCACGGTGGCGCCTCGCGAGGCGGAGTTCTGTCCGAGCTGCCTCGCGTCACTCGCGGGAGCCGCCGTGGCCGTGGCCATGGAGGCCACTGCATCGCTGCCACCCGACGGAAGCGCGGAGCGCGGCCTGGAAGCAGGGCGTGTGGCCGCGGCACCGTCCGCTGACACGGGCCCGCGCTGTCCCCGCCATCTTCAGGTGGAGGAGACGCGCACCTGTCCTCGATGTGGCGGCTTCTACTGTGACGGGTGCCTGCCGGAATCACTCGAATCCGAGCGGACGCACTGCCCCGATTGCGTCGAGCGCGACAAGGTGATGGACCCGGTGCGCCTGCGTCGCACGCTGATGCGCGACATGGCACTCGTCCATTGTGGCGTCGCGGTGGCGCTGGTCGTCATCGGCGTGCTGCGAGCCATGAGTGCTCCCTCCGACAAGGAGCTCTATGCCCTCGCGGGCGGCGCATGCTTCGCCGCCGTGTTCCTCGGCTTCGCGGGGCTGCTGACGCTCACCCGGAGCACCGTGGTCGGCTGGGGCGTCTTCGTGCTCGACGTCCTGCTCGGCGGCGCCTTCTTGTTCCTGGGAGGCATCCTGGATGGCAGCGCCATGCTCATCGCGGCCGTCATCTCCTGCATGCAGCTCGTCCGGGCGCGGGGCCTGTCCCGAGCCCACGCGCCTGCCTGAAGCGCTGGTGTGGAGATCCTCAGGCGCTGTCGGCAGGAGGGGCGCCCGCGGAAGGCTCACGCCTCAGTACGAGCTTCGTGGGCGAGGGCTCGAAGGAAAGGGTGAGGCGTTCCTCGTGCCTTGAATAGCTCTGCCACTTTTCGAGGATGAACTGGAGGTCCTCGATGAGTGCGTCCGCCGTGAGAGGCGTCCGCAGGTCGACGCAGCGCTCATCGGGCTTGAAGGTGACAATCGTGCGCCAGGGCGGAGTGGCCACGCCCGTCTCGGGGGTCCGAGGCTCGGCCGCGTCGAAGCGCTGCCGGTACAGCCGCTCGGGCTGGTGGACCTCGATGAGGAACCACTCGCTCATGAGGTTGGCGAGGGGCAGGCCCGCTCCTCGTACATTCGAACCGCCGGCGAACAAACTCGAGAGCAGAAGCTCGATGTTTGTACCGCCTCGCGGGTTCTCCCCGGTGTCCAGACGCCAGTCGTCGTCGACGAGCTGGACGACACCCTCGGAGGTCCAGGAGACCTCCATCCGCGAGCACCGCGCTTCCGTCGCGGAGAAGGAGGCGAGTGTGGCCTGGGCGACGAGGGACGTCCGCCGCCTTTCGGGCCCGAGGTACATCGCCGGGCGGCGACGCACGGCCTCACTGGGGGAGAGCACCTTGATGTGCTCGGCGGTGTACTCGAGAGGTGGCTCGTCGCGCTTCGTCCGCTTCCCCATGACCGAGCCCTCTGCGTCAGCTCACGGCATGCCGCCGCCGGAGACTTCGGAGCGCAGCTGGGCAATCGCGGGCCCGAGCTGCGGCGGCTGCATGTTGCGCGGCACCTCGACGGAGAAGCGCTCGAAGTGCTCCAGCGCCTTCGCCTTGTCGCCGCGCCGCAGCGCGAGGCTGCCCAGGAAGATGAGCGCCTCCTGCGCGTCCGGCCACGTGTCCACCAGCTCCGTCAGCTCCGCCTCCGCGCCCGGCAGGTCTCCCTGCGTGGCGCGCAGCACGCCGCGGTGCACGCGCAGCTCGACATGGAACGGGTCCGCGGCCAGGCCCTTCGCCGTCACCTTCGCGGCCTCCTCGAACTCCTGCCGGCGGATGAGCTCGTGGCTCAGCAGCGCCGCGGACTCGACGTCCCCGGCGTTGGACTGGAGCCGTGCACGGGCCTCCTGCATGTCCTGGCCTTCCTCCTGCCCACCCATGCCGTCGCCCTGCGGCTGCTGCTGCGCCTGCTGGCCACCCGGCATCCGGCCCGTGGCCTCGCGGCCGTCCTCGCGTGGCTGCTGCTCGGAGACGAGCAGGTAGCCCAGCCCGCCGAAGAACAGCACGATGCCCGCGCCCCACAGCGCGCCCGCGAGCTGCGGATTGCGCGACGCCCAGCCCGTGCCCACCGGAGCCGGCGCCCGCGCCTTGGCGCCGTCACCTGACGCCTTGCGCTTGAGGTGCTCGTCCTTCGCGCGCAGCGCACCGGCGGCCTCGCGCTCCAGGCGGGACTTCTCCGCCGCGTACTGCTCGGCGCCCAGGTTGTGCTTGTCGGCTTCCAGCGAGCGGAGCTGCTCGATGAGCGTCTGCGCCCGCTGCGTCAGGTCATCCAACGCGCCGTCGCGTGGCTCGTTCGTGCTGAGCGCGCCGCGGCTGCGCTGGAAGATGAGCCAGGCGGCGGCGGCCACGAAGGCGACCGCCAGCACGATGATTCCGGGCAACCAGTTGGTCGTTTGCGGCGGCATGGCTCAGCGCTCCAATTCCCGGCGCACGGCCTGGAGGTACGGGTCTTCTTCATCCGCCGACGGGGTTCCCGTCGGTGTCGCCGGGGTGGCGGTCGTCTTCGCAACCTGTGTCTCGGGAGGGCCGCGCTGGAGCTGTCGCCAGATGACGAAGCCGCCCATGGCGACGAGCGCGACGGGGCCCAGCCACACGAGCCAGTTGAAGCCCTGCGCGGTGGGCTCCAGCAGCACCCACTCACCGTAGCGGGCGACGAAGTAGTCCACGACCTCCTCGTCGCTCTTCCCCTCGGCCACGAGCGAGCGCACGGTGTCGAGCTGCGCCCGCGCCATGGAGGCCGGGCTGTCCGCGACGGACACGCCCTGGCACACGGCGCAGCGCAACTTCTTGCCGAGCGCCTGGACGCGGGCCTCCAGTTTCGGCTCGAGAGGTTGGCTTCCGCCCTGCTGGGGCGCGTACTGGCCGGTGAGGAGGCTGAAGGCGAGGGTCAGCGACAGGAGGGCAGCGGTCATCGGACTCCCTGGAACCGTCCCTACGTAGCGCTACTGGGCCCGTCTTGGACAGCGAAACCTGCGCGCCGGGCGCCCGTCCCTCCGCCCGTTCCCCAGGTGTGCCGTGCCCGCCCTGCAGACAGGCGGCCAGACTCTCCTCGGGCCGCGAGCCAGGGTCAACGCATCGGCTCGAAGCTCGGGCCCAGGACGGGGTCGGCGCAGAGCAGGTACGCGTCGCGGCCCAGGAACAGCTCGAGCGGTAGGGCGGCGGGGTGCCTTGTCTTCATGGGGCCCCTGAGCACGTTGGAGTTCCTGTGAAGGATATGGCCGTCCTCCAGGAGGATGGCCCACCACAGCTCACCGCCGCGATCCGCGTCGGTGCGGTAGCGGGCCACCGAGGCGCGCGGGGACTCGGGCAGCAGGCCGAGGGGCGTCACCCGGGGCGGGGACTCCAACCGCCCATCCGCGCGGTAGCGCACCTCCACGAGCAGGGCCCGACGGGGGTTCTTCGGCGACGTCGCCACCAGCGCCGCGCTCAGCCGTCCCGCCGAATCCATCCACAACCCGGGCTCCGACCGGGGCATGGCGCGCACGCCGCGAACCAACGTGCTGGCCACGCGGGTCAGCCGCCCCGTGCTGGTGGTGCGGACATGGTGGAGGTCCAGCCCCCCCAGGGACTCTTCAACCAGGACCACGCTGACGCCATTGCCGACCGAGGAGGGCTGGATGGTGGCACGCGCCGCCACCGGAGCTCCGGGGAGTATGACGCGGCCGACCTCGCGTCCCGGGGTGACTTCCGTGGCGTCGTTCGACGTCTGGAAGCGGATGAGCCGCAGCGTCCTCCCGCCGGCGCCCACGACGGGGACGAAGAGCTCTCCGGCGACGGATTCCAGGGGGGGGCGGACGATGCGCTCGGGCGCCTCGCCCAGGTCGAAGCGGAACGGATTGAGCGTGGTCGCCGCCATCCCTCCCACCGCGACGATGGATGTGCCGTGGCGCCACATCCGCCAGTGCACGGAGAGGTCGCCCTGCGCGTCGTTGGACCAGGGGACCAGCGCCTCCGTGGAGCCGGGCTCGACAGGCCCCAGGACCGACGCTGCCCGCATGGTCATTCCGCCCTCTGTGTCCTCCGCGTTCTGGTCGTCATAGGCGTTGATGAGAAGCATCGGCTGTCCTTCGACGTCCTGAAGCCAGGCCGCCGAGGCCCCGCTGTCATAGGAAACGCCCAGCGTGACGCCCAGCGAGGCGGGGCCGGCGGTGGAGGGCACGATGTCGAACTCGACCGGCGTGGCCGTCGCGGTGAGGCTCTCCTGGTTCAGCCGGGCCTCCAGGCGGTAGCGCCCGGGGCGGGTGGCGGGCAGCCACTCATGCAGGTCCACGATGAATTCGATGGCTTGTCCGACGCCCAGCCGGATTCGGGGCGCCACATCCATCGTGAGGTTGTAGGCGGGGTCGCGCAGCACGAACGAGCGCCAGGTGACGCTGCGGCCGTCGGGGTACTCCGGTCCGGTCAGCGTATAGGCCAGTGACTGGTCCGCATCCCGGAAGGGGTCTCTCAGCTCCAGGGGGGCGTTGCCCTCGTTGCGGAGCGTCAAGCGGGCGGTGCGTTCCTCCGCCGCGGTGAAGCGCACCTTGGGGAGCCGGAACTGGATGCTCAAGGGAGGACCTCCGGTGGGGCGGAATTGGCGAGGCGCTGATGCGCCATGGGGAGGGCTCGCACCGCCCGCAAGCGAGAAGACCAGCAGCAGCGCCGGACACGACAGGACGAGCGCGCTCATGGGTGGGAGTTCCGGCTCCCGTCGCTGCTCAACAACGTCGCGTTCCAGCCTCGAAGCCGCAGCAGACACAGGCCGCACAGCCTTCGCTCCGCGGAGTAGTCGTAGCCCATCAAACAGTCACTTCCGTCCTGGTCATGCAGGGCGGCGCATGCACCGGTGGGAACCCGAGGCGAGGGAAAGGGCGCGTGAGGCAGGAAGAGCTGGTGGCCCAGCTCATGGGCGATGGTCTGCTCCAGGGAGTTGGCGTTGCCGGCGTAGTTGTGAGCAGCGCCGCACTGGACGACGACGCATCGGTTCCTGTTCCGGGAAGGGGACTCCTTGGAGAAGCCGTTGACCGCGCTGCCCCCCGGCGCCCGCTCCAGATTGTAGAGACCGGAGAACTGGAGGAGCAGGATGCCCGGCTGCGGGCCTGGAAGCGCATCGAAAGCCTTGACGAGGATTTCCTTTGCCCAGTCCTTGCATCGAAGGTTGTAGACCTGCTCCCTGAGCAAGGGGGTCCCCCCGGTGGAAGCGTCCACGAGCCACCTGGGAAGCGCGGCATCGTCACAGCGCTTCTGGCGCTTCACCTCCTCCAGGAACTCCGCGTACGTGCGGAAGGTGAGCGCGTGGCTTCCCGCGGCGTGCTGATCCACCGTGGAGTCGACGGCTGCACGAAGCTCCCAGGCGCGGTGCGCCTTCACCGTCGCCGCGATGCGCGCGTTGTACTCCGCCGCCGGAAGCTCCGTGACGCCGCCGCTCTTGTCCACCAGTCTCAGGAACGCGCGCTCGAACTGCGCCTGCACGGTCGCCAGCGCGAAGCCCGCGATGCCCGCGTGCTTCCGGACCACGCGCGAGATGTGGACCTCGCGCCAGGTCTCGAAGGTACCGGTGGTGGCGCGCACCGCCGCGGGCAGGGGCGCGGCGGCCTCGATGTCCAGCGCCACGGCCCCGTCCTTGCGCCGCTCATAGGCGAGCTGCACCGTCACGCGCCACGCGTCCCCTGCGATGCGCGAGGGTTGGAACAGCACGCCCGTCCTTCCCGCCCAGAGGCCAGACGTCCATGCCTGGGTGAAGGCCGCCCACTTGCGATGGCCGCAGGGGACGACACGGAAGGGGAAGACACCCTCGCTGGGCGTGTCCCGGGGCGCGTATCCCGCCTGCCTGGGGAATACGGCGGAGGAGGGCAGGCCTCGCTTGCCACCCACTTCCCGGTGCGCGTTGTCCCCCGTGGGCCGCGAGGCCGAGCACTGGCGGTTCAGCGCCTGCTCCAGGAAGGTGCGCGCACGAGGCGCGTGGGCGGTGAGGTCCTCGGCCGTGTCCTCCCAGTCCCAGAGGAAGCGCACCCGCCCCAACGCCTTCGGCGCATCCACGCGGCGGCCCGCCGAGTCCTTCAGCCACACACGCGCGAAGATGGGGATGTCCGGTCCGTTGCCCCAGGCGGCCCGGAGTTGCTGGAAGTCGGTGTCGTCCTCCATTTCGGCCGAGTCCGTCTTGAAGAGGTTGCTGACGAGCCGCACCTCGGCCTTCTCCCCGGGCGCGGGCAACCTCCCCAGCGCCGCGGCCACCTCGCGGTCCCTCTGCCGGGACAACACGCGCGAGTCCCCCAGCTCCAGGTCCATTCCATCCACCAGCACGTGGAAGTACGTCCACGCCACCGGGCACTCCGCCCAGCCGCTGCCGTGCAGCGTGAGCTTCAGCTTGTAGGGCGAGTGCTCCACGGTGACGACGCCGTCCGGGAAGGCGTCGCACTTCGTCACCCGCCCGTCCCAGCGCAGCCGGTGGTCGCCCGCGGTGACTTCCTCGGCGGACAGCTCGCGAGACCACAGCGGTGCCTTCCGGTGGCGCGTGAAGAGCTCCAGCTTCCCGGCGCGGGCCAGGCCCGCGGTGTTGCTCAGCCGGTAGGCGAGCTCCACGGGCTCGACTTCTGGCGCGAAGTGGAAGCCGTCCTCTCCGCCGCCCGGGGCGCGGAAGGGGGAGGGCAGGTGGCAGCGGGACGACATCCCGCCGGGGGTGGAGAGCCGGAAGTCCGCCACACTGAAGCTGGCGGGCCTCAGCCGGTTCCGGTTGCGCCCTCCCGACGAAGCGAGGGCGACACTGGCCATGAGCGCGATGCGAGGCATGGGCGTGCGTCAGGCGTCGTGTTGCCGGATGAGCTCTTGCTGCACGTCCGCGAGCTGCCCCGTCTCGGGCAGGCCGTGCGTGCGCTGGAAGGCGCGCACGGCCGCGCGGGTGCGGGGGCCCGGGGTGCCGCGCTCGCCGTCAGCGGGGAAGCCCAGGTTGTGCAGCCGCTCCTGCGCGGCGCGTACCGCGTCCGCGTCGAAGCTCACCAATGACTGGAGCTGGAGCGTCCAGCGCAGCGTCACGGGCTCGGGCGTGGAGGCGGCCGGGGTGTCCGGGAAGTCGTCGTCGCGGACGGGGGGCGGGTAGGGCGGTGGCGCTCCGGGTGGGGCGACGGAGGCGGGCTCGGGCGCGGCGGCCGCGTCGGGCGCGGGGAGCTTCAGCACCAGCTCCCCCCCGGGCAGGCCCGGCACCTCATGGCAGAGCGAGCCGTCCGCTGCGGTGCGGCCGTGGTGCTCCGTCCTGCCCACCGTGAGCACGTACTCCTGCCCGGCATAGGGCGCTTCTCTCGGGTCCAGCAGGATGATGTGCAGCCGCTTCTGCTTCAGTGTGAAGGTACTGGTGCTTCCCGTCCGAATGGGTGCCGTCCTCGGGCCAACCATGCCGCGCTCCCCCGTGCCTGGACTCGCGATGGTGCCTGTACCTGTTGTTGGCGGGGCCAAGGTACGCCAGGGCCGCGGAACCCCGGGCGACGAAAGCACGTGAATTTTCGTGGAGTGTTGGTTGGGTTGACGAAACTCAACCTGCCGGGTCGGAGAGGCGACGCTGCTCCGGCCAGCCGTGCAGCGGGACTGATCGCTGGCCGACGCGCGCCGGCCCCTCCGAGCCTCCACCCGGGGGCGCTGTCGGGTCCATGACGGCCCGCGGGCAGCTGCCCCGGAGGCCGTGCCTTCAATCCCTGGCATGTCTCGATGTTTCGCCTCGCGGAACTCCAGGCCTCGCTGTTTTGCCTCGCGGAACTCCGGGCGGCAATGTTTCGCATTGCGGAACAAAACAAGAAAAAGCCGTCATTCAGCAATAAATGGTATGGACAAACTTCCTGGCTTGAGGTCTAAGAATGTATCAACAGGCATCCGCTGGATGTCTGTCCATGCAGCAGTCGTCATTCCACGAAGAGCCTGGGGCTGACGGCACCGCGTTCGCGGCGCCGGTGGCACCCGGCTGTGCAGTGCACCCCGAACAACGAGGAGAAGTCATGAAGACCGTAGGCGCGAGCTTCATTCTTGGCGCGTTCCTGGCCCTGGCGTGGGCCCCCGTGGCTGGAGCGCAGTCGCTGAGCAGCTTCACGGCGACGTACTCGGGCGGCAGCGGGCTCATCTGCGGAACGACGTACAACATCCGCGGCCAGGAGCCCGCGTTGACGGGGAAGTACCCCGTGTTCATCTACACGGTGGGCACCACGGAGCCGTATGACCACTCCTCGGCGCTGGCCGCCGTGTCGGAGATGGCGGCCCGGGGCTACGTCGCCGCCACCGTCGAATACGACAACGGCACCTTCGGCTCCTGCTCCACGATTTCGAGCCGCGCGAGGTGCACCTATGACGCGAGCCGGTCCTCCAGCGCCATCAGCCGGCTCTGCGCGCGGGCCAAGGCGGACTGCTCCAAGGGCGTCGTGGTGGCGGGCTTCAGCCAGGGCTCCATCATGGCCACCCTGGCCAAGAACCATGACGCCCGCGTTCGCGCCGCCTACGGCCTGGGCTGCGGCGTCGAGTACTCCATCTACGACCTCAGTTCCTGCGTCGCGGATGGCAACCGCGCGCTGCCGAGCGACCGCTTGCGCATCATCAACGGCGAGCAGGACGCGTTCGTCGGCCCCACCGAGTCCTCGGTGCGCAGCCAGAACACGGAGACGACGGGCCTGTCCTGCCCCCTGGCGACGTCATGCTTCCGGAGCAACGGCAGCGGCTGGTACATCATCAAGGACTCGCAGGTGTCGGACGGCCAGGCCGACCACTGCTACATGCGCAACGGCAGCTGCATCGGCCTGACGCTGGACTCCACGTGGCGCAGCGGCACCGCGCCGTGGTCGCTGCGCACCAACCTGAACTGGCTGACGCAGTTCACCACGCCGTAACCGCGCAGGCGCGGGGCGGAGCGGGGCTACCCCCGCTCCGAGTCGTCGTCGGCGAGGGGCGACAACGCCGACGCGTCATCCGCGAAGGGGGACACCTCCGGTTCGTCGTCGGAGGGGAGGGGTTCCGGGTCCGCCTGCGGGCCCATCCACTCGCGGGCGGCGAGCATGCCCACGGCGCCCAGGCCCACGAGGAAGCCGAAGGGGCCGGGCACGAGGCGGAGGTTCAGCGCCACCCAGACGAGGCTCAGGCCCACCGCGCCCGCGGGCACGAAGCGCGCCCAGGACGGACGCTCCACCTCCGGGCGCAAGGCCAGCATCGCGAGCACGACGAGCAGCGCCAGCTCCGGCACCACCGACGCCGGCAAATCCCAGCCGGACAGCAGGGTGACGTCGCCGCCCCGCGAATAGAGCACGTCATCCGTGGGGCGAATCGTGCGGATGGCCCGCAGCTCCGGAGGCCCCTGGGGCACCGGTGCATTTCCAGGCAGCGCCCCCAGCTCCGTGCGCACCGTTGCCCACGAAGCGAACAGCGACAGGATGCACACCGCCGCGCCCACCAGCGCCGCCAGCCGGGGCATCTTCAGCAGCCGGCGCGGCTCGAAGTACTGGCCCACGACGTCCTCGCTGAACAGCCCCTTCTTCCACTGGTCGTACCCGACGAGCCCCACGCCGGCCACCCACAGCAGCGGCGTGAGCCCGAAGCCCAGCATCCGCACGGCGATGGCCGCCAGCACCACCGTGGCGGCCGCCATGGCCTCGGGGCGCAGCAGCACCTCGGGCACCCGCTCGGTGAAGCCGGGGGCCTGGTCGGCCGCGCGCAGCTCGCGCGCCACCAGAATCGCTCCGGCCACCAGCGCCAGCAGCGAGGCGGGCACGCCCGCGCCGGAGAAGAAGGGGAGGATGGACAGCACCAGCGCCACCGCGAGCAGACCCACGCCCGCCACGGTGGGCGAGTGCGCCGGCACGTGCTCCAGCCACTTCGGACCCTCGTACGGCGCGCGGACCTGTCCGGGGTCCGTCTTCTCCTCCGGGTCCAGGGGCGGCGCGTCACTCACGGGGTACGGCCGCGAGCGCTCCTCCACCTCCTCGAGGATTTCCGCCGCGTAGGCGGGCTCCTCCGCCGCGCGGCTGGGACGCGAGCGGCGGACCGCCGGACGCGGGGCGGTGGACTGGGGCCGCTCCGGCATCTTCGCGCCGCAGTTCTCGCAGTACTTCAGCCGCGTATCCGAGCCTTCGCCGCACTCCGGGCACCGCATGCGTCCCACCTCGTTGACTCGGGTTGCTAGCGCGCCGCCTCGGCGGGGGCGGCGGGGGCCGTCCCCGTCAGCTCCCGGATGCGCAGGGCCAGCGTCTGCGGGTCGACGGGGCCCACGTGCTTGCCCCGGATGACGCCGCTCGGGTCGATGAAGTACGTCTCCGGCACGCCCGCCACGCCGTAGTCCACCGCCATGCGCGAGCGCGGGTCCACGAGCTGCGGGAAGCTGGCCCCGTGCCGCGTGAGGAACTGGCGCGCGTTGTCCTCGGTGTCCTCGAAGACGACGCCCAGGAACACCGCCTGCGAGCCGAACTCGCGCGCGCCCCACTCCAGCACCGGGTGCTCCATCTGGCACGGTCCGCACCAGGACGCCCAGAAGTTGATGACCACCGGGCGGCCCTTCAGGTCCGCCAGGCTCACCCGCTCGCCGCTGTCCAGCGCGCGCAGCGTGAAGCCCGGGGCGGGCTGGCCCTTCAGCATGAAAGGCACCTCGTGCGGGTTGCGCCCGAAGCCCTTGTAGAGCACGGCCAGCAGGCCCGCGCACAACACGGCGAAGCCGAGGGTATAGCGCCAGCGTCCCATTTAAGCCGCCCCCCGCTCCGCGTCGCCGCCGGCTAGCGGAGGCGCCGCGCCCATGTCCTGAGCCGTGGACACCGCCACCGCCGCCTTGCGGCGCGGCCAGATGGAGATGAGCGTGCCCAGCACCAGCAGGGGGATGCTCCACCAGATCCACCCCACCAGCGGGAAGACCCAGACGTTGAAGCTCGCCGTGCCGGCCTGCTCGGAGAAGGCCATCATGGAGATGTAGAGGTCCTCGGCCGCCGTTTCGCGCACCGCCGGGGTGCCGATGGGGTCCGTGCTCCGCTCGTAGTAGTTGAGGCGCGGGCGCTGCTCGGACTCCGTGCCGTTGGGCGCCGTGACTTGAAGCCGCGCCGCCACGTAGGTGCGGTGCGGCTCCTCGCCGCTGACCAGCCCCAGGTACTTCATCTGGTAGCCGTCCAGCTCCAGGCTCTCGCCCTTCCGCACCGTGCCGGACGTGTGCTTCACGTACGCGGACGACGCGGCCACCGCGACGATGATGAGCACGATTCCCAGGTGCACCACGTAGCCGCCGAAGCGGCGCTGCGCCTTGATGGCGCTCGTCAGCAGCGCGGTGACGAAGCCTTCCTTGCGCTCGGCCATGCGCACGCGCACCGGCGCCACCAGCTCCCGCAGGGTGACCACGGTGACGAAGCCCGCCAGTCCGAAGGTCAGCAGCGGGTAGGTGCCGCGCAGCCCGGCGGCGTAGCAGGCCGCCGTCACGATGAGCCCCACCACCGCGGGGATGATGAACTGCCGGCGCAGCGTGGCCTTGTCCGGCGTGCCCCACGGCAGCACCGGTCCCACGCCCATCAGGAAGAGCACCGCGATGCCGCCCGGCACCGCCATCTTGTTGAAGTAGGGCTCACCCACGCTGACCCGGATGCCGCGCACCGCTTCGGACACCAGCGGGTACAGCGTGCCCAGGAGCACCGTGAAGGTGATGGCCACGAACACCAGGTTGTTCACCAGGATGCTCGTCTCGCGGGACATGGCCGAGCTCAGCCGGCCCTCGGGCACCAGCAGGTGGCCGCGCGACGCCAACAGGCCGATGCACACCACCAGCAGGACGCCGAGGAACACCAGGAAGGTGGGCCCGATGTCCGACTGGGTGAAGGAGTGCACCGAGTTGAAGATGCCCGAGCGGGTCATGAACGTGCCCAGGATGGTGAGCACGAAGGACGCGAGCGCGAGGCTGAGCGTCCACAGCTTCAGCATCCGCTTGCGCTCCTGCACCATGGTGGAGTGCATGAACGCCGTCGCCGTCAGCCAGGGCAGGAAGGACGCGTTCTCCACCGGGTCCCACGCCCAGTAGCCGCCCCAGCCCAGCACGGCATACGCCCACCAGGCGCCGAGGATGATGCCGATGGAGAGGAAGGCCCACGCCACCAGCGTCCAGCGACGCAGGGGCGCCATCCACGCCTCGCCAATCTCGCCGCGCAGCAGGCCCGCCACCGCGACGCCGAAGGGCACCGTCATGCCCACGTAGCCCAGGTAGAGCATGGGCGGGTGGATGACCATGAGGATGTGGTTCTGCAGCAGCGGGTTGGGGCCGGGGCCGTCCGCTGGCACCGGGGAGACGGCGCCCCACGGGTTGGCCGGGCCGGCGATGAGGAAGGCGAAGAAGACGCCCACCGCCAGCATGGTGCCCAGCGCCAGCTGCATGTACCGGGCGTGCTCGCGCCGGTGGATGAAGGCGAAGGCGGCGATGTAGCCGCCCATGATGAGGCCCCAGAAGAGGATGGACCCCTCCAGGGCGCTCCACAGCGACACCACCTTGTAGAGCAGCGGCGTGTCGCGGCTGCCCACCTGCGCCACGTACTTCACGCTGAAGTCGTTGGTGACCAGCGCGTGCACCATGACGAGGTTCGCGCCAATCAAGCAGGCGGCGAAACCCCACACCGCGCGCATCACCCACGGGAAGCCCGCTTCACTGCGGCGCAGCCCGCTCGCCAGGCCGACGATGGCGCCGAAGGCCGCGAACGCGAGCCCTCCGAGCACCAGGCTGTTTCCGAGCGTTCCGTTCACTTCGCCCCCGTGCTGGCCGTGGTGGCGTCGGACAGCGTCTCACGCCACTTGTTCGGGTCCTCGCCCTCCTTCGGGGCGCGGTACTCGTTGGAGTGGTTCACCATCAGCCGGTTGGAGCTGAAGACGCCGGACTTGTCGTAGGTGCCCTCCACCACGACGCCAATCTTGTCGCGGAACATCTGCGGGGGCGTCTCGGTGGAGCGCACCAGCACGCTGGCCGCGCCCTCCTTGACGTCGTCCGCCACGCGGAAGTGCAGCGTGGTGTGCTCCGCGTTCCACTGGATGCTGCCCGGCTGCACCACGCCGCCCAGGCGGATGGTGGCCGTGTAGGCCTTGTCCCCCTGGCGCAGCATCTCCGAGGGGCTCCAGTAATAGACGAGGGTCTCCCCAATTTCGCCAAAGGCGATGAAGGCGAGGCCGGCACCTGCCACGAGCAGGGCCCCGAGGGCGAAGAGTCGGTTTCGGGCGACAGGCGACATGGTGATTACTCCTTGGCGTCGGATGAGGCCCTGGGCCGGCGCACCCAGAGGGACAGTGAGTAGAGGAGCAGCATGGCAACCGTAACCCCGTAGCAGGCCCAGACATAGCCCCACCCACCCTGGATGCGGCCGCTGCCCACCTGTCCCGGGGCCGCCTGGGCCAGGACCATCAGCGTCGAGAGCGTCATCATGTTCAGGCCACCTTCGAGGAGTTGTGGGCCAGGGGAGCGGGCAGGTCGCCGGGCAGCGCGTCCGGCAGGGCCACCTCGGCCTGGCGCTCGGCGAGGGCCTGCCGGTAGCGGATGGCCATCAGGAAGAGGGTGAGGGCCAGCATGCCGAAGGCGGACACGCGCAGGGGGAGCACCATGTCCGGGTCCACCGTCTTCGGGCTGGACTGCACCTGGTGGAGGCTGCGCCACCAGCGCACGGAGAACCACACGATGGGCAGGTTGATGGCGCCGATGATGGCCACCACCGCGCTCCACGTGGCGCGCTTGTCCGGGTCCTCCACGAAGCGCCGCAGCACGAGGTAGCCCGCGTACGTCACCAGCATGATGGCTTCCGACGTCAGGCGCGGATCCCAGGACCAGTACACGCCCCACGTGGGCCGGCCCCAGATGGCGCCGGTAATCATCCCCGCGGTGCCCAGCAGCAGGCCAATCTCCGCGGACGCCTCCGCCGTGGAGTCCAGCCCCCAGCTCGCCTTGCTCTTGAGCAGGTACGCCACCGCCGCCACGAAGTTGATGAACATGGCCAGCATGGCCATCCATTGGAGCGGGACATGGACGTACATGATGCGCTGCACGTCGCCCATCTCCCGGTCCGGCGGCGCCCAGGCCAGCCCCAGCCACCAGCCGTAGCCGAGCAGGCCGAGGCCCAGCGCGAGCAGGCCCCACTTGACGAACTTGTTCATCGGTCAGTCCTCGATGATCCGCGGGAACAGCAGGAAGCCTACCGCCCAGTAAATCAGATTGAATCCACTCAAAAGCCCCAGCCATGAGCCTAGCTGATTCATGGGGTCACCCTGCAAAACGAGGGTGGTCGCCTTGGTCGCGGAGAGGAGGGCCGGGATGACGAGCGGGAACAATAGCAGAGGCAGCAGCACGTCCCTTGCGCGGGCGTTGCTGGAAATCGCCGCGTAGACAGTGCCCGGCGCGCTGAGGGCCAGGCAGCCGAGCAGCAGGATGAGGCCCAGGTCCACCGCGCTGGTGGCGATGTGGACGCCGTACAGCGCCACCATGACGGGGAAGATGAGGGCGCCCAGGGCGGTGAGCAGCAGCGTGTTGCCCAGGGCCTTGGAGAGGAAGATGGCGCGCGCGTCGGCGGGGGCGAGCCGCACGCCGTCCAGGCACGCGTTCTCCGACTCCACGCGGAACGACTCGCCCAGGGCCAGCACGCTGGCGAAGAGGATGGCCAGCCAGTAGTAGCCGCCCGCGTTCTTCTCCAGGAGCTTCGTGTCCGGCCCCAGCGCGAAGGAGAACATCAGCAGCGTGGCCAGCGCGAAGAAGATGATGGCGTTGAGGCGCGCGCGGGTGCGCCACTCGATGAGCAGGTCCTTGCGCAGCAGCGCCAGGGTGGCGGTGATGAGGCCGACGGGGCGGGGACGCGGCGGGGGGCTCATGCGGCCACCGCCCGGCCGTCCTGCAGGTGCAGGCGCTCCTCGCACAGGGACATGCCCTGCTCGATGAGGTGCGTGGCGAGGATGACGGTGACGCCGCCGGCCTTGAGCTCCGCGATGATGCCCTCCATGTCGCGGATGCCCTGCGGGTCCAGCTCCCCGAAGGGCTCGTCCAGCAGGGCAATGGCGGGGGCCTTCAGCAGCAGCCGGGCGATGGCGAGCCGCTTGCGCATGCCGGCGCTGAAGCTGCGCACCGGGCTTTCCGAGCGGCGGGTGAGGCCCACGCGGGTGAGCAGCGCGCTGGCGGCGTCCTCCGGCGAGGGGATGCCGAGCAGCCGCGCCAGCACGGTGAGGTTCTGCAGCGCGGTGAGGTCCTCATAGAGGAAGCTGGCGTGGGACAGGAGCGCCACCTCGCGGCGCACGGCGTCCCGGTCCGCCACCGCGTCGCGGCCCAGCACTTCCACGCGGCCCGCGGTGGGGCTGAGCGCGGTGGCTACGAGGCGCAGCAGGGTGGTCTTCCCGGAGCCGTTGTGTCCGGTGAGCAACAGGGAGCGTCCGGCGGGGAGCGCGTAGCTGAGACGCGCCAGGGCCCAGCGACGCCCATAGCGCTTGCTGACGTCGTGCAGCGCGAGCGCGGGGGCGGAAGGGGGAGGCATCGGCGCCGCCGTTCGTATCCGGAAATGGAAATGTCCTCCAGTGAAACCCTGAGGGACGGCCGGTCAGTGGAGGAGCGGGCCCTCCAGATCGGAAAAGTTTTTCGCCTGCATGTGGTCTGAGGTGCCCGTGGGCTCCGTCCGGTTTCCACCGGAGGGGGTGTCCACCGCCCGGCAGCCCCCCTGCGCCGCCGGGCTTCCGCTCTGCCAGAGGTGAACGGGTGCCTAGTTTGGTCATGGCACTCCCCCTGCAATGGCGCGGCCCGGGTTCTCTTCCCGGGACAGGGAGGAGACGGGCGGGCGGGCGGTTTCATCTCCGCGCGGAGGGCGTGATGGCGACGGGCAAGGTGGTACGCAGGGCAGTCAAGGCGGCGGCGGCGGGAGTGATGCACTACAGCGGCGTGCGCAAGGCGATGGCGGCGTACCGCCGCATCCAGTCCGGCGGGCGGCGCATCCTCATCGTCAGCTACCACCGCGTGGTGAGCGACTTCACGGGGGAGCTGCAGCGCTCCATCCCCGGGCTCCTCATCTCGCAGGAGACGTTCCGCAAGCACCTGGAGGAGGCGAACGCGGCGGGCTACGAGCTGACCTCCATCGGCGACGCGGTGGACGTCATGGCCGGACGGCGCACCGCGAAGAAGGACCTGTGTGTCGTCACCTTCGATGACGGCTACCGCGACGTGTACCGGTACGCGTACCCCGTCCTGAAGCAGATGGGCGTGCCGGCCATCACCTACCTGCCGACGGCCTTCATCGGCACCGACAAGCGCTTCAACCACGACAGGCTCTTCCACCTGCTCCACCGCGTCCAGCAGCGCCGCTTCCGTCCGGTGTACGACGCGCTGCCCACGCCGTCGCTGGAGCTGCTCGGGCCCATCCTCTCCGGACAGAAGACGGTGTCGGCCGCGCTCGACGACTTCATCGGCGAGCACCCCACGCGCACGCTCACGGACATCATCGACGCGCTGGAGCAGCAGCTGGGCGGCGGCAAGGACCTGGTGCCGGAGCAGGGCGACGTCATGAACTGGGACGAGGTGCGCCGCATGGCGCGCGACGGCTTCGAGTTCGGCGCGCACACGCTCGGCCACACCGTGCTCACGCTGGAGCCGCAGGAGGTGGTGGAGCGCGAAATTCTGGAGTCCAAGCGCACCATCGAGAAGGAGGTGGGCATCACCGTGCGTGACTTCGCCTACTGCAACGGCTGGTACTCGGACGAGGTCATCCGCGTGCTGTCGTCCAACGGCTTCCGCTCGGGCGTGACGACGGAGGACTTCCCCAACCGCATCGGTGGGGACCCGTTCACCCTCAAGCGCAAGGTGCTGTGGGAGAACTTCAGCCTGGGCATGACGGGGGACTACTCGTCGTCGCTCACCGCGTGCCAGTTCGACGACTGCTTCGGCGTGCTCGGCATGAGCCACCCGGTGCCGGGCAAGCGCCCGCACCACCTGGGCAGCGCATCATCCGGGATGGGTCCGGCCGTCGCCGCCAACATCCTCAGCCCGGAGGCGGCGACGTCGCCGGTGAAGGAGGCTCCGTGAGCGGCAGTGCCACGCCGGCGGCGTCCGGGGGCTCGTTCCTCGGCCGCGCCGGCCCCCTCGTGTTGGCCCGGCTGTTCACCGCCGGGCTGACGCTGTCCATTCCGCTCGTGCTCGCCCGGGTGCTGCACCTGGACGAGTACGGCACGTACTACCAGCTGTTCCTCATCGCCACGACGCTCTACTACGTGCTGCCGTTCGGCGTGGTGCAGAGCCTGTATTACTTCCTGCCGCGCGCGGAGGCGAAGCGGCCCTACCTGGGGCAGACGCTGCTGTTCATGTCCGCCGCGGGCCTTCTGGGCGCGCTGGGCGTGTACGCGAGCCTGGGGTACGTGGCGGGCTGGTTCTCCAACCCGGCGCTGGCGGAGTACCGGCTGCCGCTGGCCGCGTACACAGCCTTCCTGCTGGGCAGCTTCCCGCTGGAGGTGTCCCTCACCGCGCAGGGGCGCACCAAGGCGTCCGCGGGCGTCTACCTGGTGTCCGACGCCGTGCGCGCCGCCGTCATGGTGGTGCCGCCGCTGCTGGGCGCGTCCCTGTATTGGATGATGGTCGTCGTGGCCGCCTTCGCGGGCCTGCGCTACGTGGCGACGTGGCTGGTGTCGCTGCGCGGTGTCACCGGGCCGCTGGTGGACCGGACGCTGCTCCGCGAGCAGCTCGCGTACGCGGCGCCCTTCGGCGCGGCGATGCTGCTGGCGATTCCGCAACAGAACGCGCACCTGTACATGGTGGCGGGCGCGGTGGCGCCGGCGATGTACGCGCTCTACCGGGTGGGCTGCTTCCAGCTGCCCGTGGTGGACCTGCTCTACACGCCCACCAGCGAGGTGCTGATGGTGCGGCTGGGCGAGCTGGAGCGGGAAGGGCGCCTGGAGGAGGGCGTGAATGCGTTCCGCGAGGCGGCGGGGAAGCTGGCCTACGTCTTCCTGCCCTTCGCCGCGTTCCTCTTCGCGGCGGCGCCCGAGTTCATCGGGGCGATGTTCGGCGAGAAGTTCCTGCCCGCGGTGCCCGTGTTCCGGGTGAGCGTGCTGGGCGTGGTGCTGTCGATCCTGCCCATGGACGGCACGCTGCGCGCCCGGGGCCAGACGCGCGCCATCTTCGCCTCGTACGCGGTGAAGGCGGCGGTGACGGTGCCCCTGGTGTGGCTGGGCGTGAAGCACCTGGGCCTCATGGGCGGCATCGGCTCGTGGGCGGTGGCCGAAGTGGTGGGCAAGGCGATGCTGCTGGCGCGGGTGCCGGCCGCACTGTCGACCCCCCAACTCAAGCTGCGGGTGGTGGACGTCATCCCCTGGCGGGAGCTGGGCAAGGCCGCGCTGTCCGCGGCGGCGGCGGCGCTGGGCGTCTTCGCCCTCAGGGCCGCGGCGCAAGGGGCCTTCAGCCACCTGCCGGAGGGCTTCGTGTGGCGCGTGCTGCCGCTGGCGTCCGCCGGGGTGCTCTTCGTCATGGCCTACCTGGGCGTGCTGTACGCGGCGGGCGTGCGGCCCTTGAGCCTGCTGGCGGGGCTGCGTCCGCGCCGGGCGGGGTTGAGCGTCGGGAAATAGACGCGAGAGGGGCACTTCCCTCCCCACGGTTGGGTACCTAGTTTCCTCGCCGTCGGGAATTCGGGGTCAGGGAGGCGTGATGGGTGTCGACGCGATGACGTTGTACCGGCTCGCGCGCGGTTTGAAGAAGCGGGGCGTGCCCCTGCTTCCGGCCGTGCTTCGCAAGGCCATCTATTATCTGCACAGCTCGTACATCCCCGAGGATGCGGACATCGGGGAAGGGACGCAGCTCGGCTACGGCGGCATCGGCGTGGTCATCCACAAGGCGGCGAAGGTGGGGAAGAACTGCCTCATCTCGCAGCAGGTGACCATCGGCGGGCGCTCGGGCCTCGAGGGCGCGCCGGTCATCGGTGACTACGTGCGCATCGGCGCCGGGGCGAAGATTCTCGGCAACATCCGCATCGGCGACTTCGCGGTGATTGGCGCCAACGCGGTGGTGCTCAAGGACGTGGCCTCGGGCACGGTGGTGGCGGGCGTTCCGGCGAAGGTGATTCGTCAGGATCCGGATCCGCTCACCACGTACCAGCGGGAGATGGGGCTGTTGCCCCAGCGCGCTCCGCTGTCCGCGGTGCCTCCTCCCGCCTCCATGCGGCAGTAGGGGAGGACGTCATGAAAGTGCTCCTCGTCGGGGACTACCCGCCTCCGTATGGCGGTGTGGCCATCCACGTACAACAGCTACACGGTTACCTGCGCGGCTGCGGGGTCGAAACGAAGGTACTGGACATCGGGAAGGGCGGCCGGCCGGCTCCGGACGTCATCCCGACGCGCAGTCCCGCTTCCTTCGCCCTGCGGCTGGCGGGGTTCATCTCCTCGGGGTGGACGGTGCATGTCCACACCAGCGGCAACAACCCGAAGTCCTGGGTGCTGGCGGGCATGGTGGGCGGGCTGCCCGGGTTCCGGTCGGCCCGTATCATCACCCTCCACTCGGGGCTGCTGCCGGACTACCTGGCGGCGTCGTCGGCCCGGCGCAACTTCGCTCGCGTGGCGCTGGCCGGCTACGCGCGCGTGGTGGCGGTGTCCCAAGCGGTGAGGGACGCCATCGTCGCGTGCGGCGTGCCGGAGGAGAAGGTCGTCGTCCATCCCGCCTTCCTGTCCTCGCAGGTGAGGCCGGGGACGGTGCCGGCGGTGGTGGACGCGGCGCGGGCCCGGCGCAAGCCGCTGCTCGCCATGGCGCACCACCCTTCGCCCGTGTACGGGCGGAAGCTGGCGTTCCGCGCGCTGAAGCTCCTCGCGCAGGAGCACCCGGACGTGGGCCTGGCCCTCTTCGGGCCGGGGACGGATACGGAGGAGTTCATCCGCGACGCGCGCGAGCTGGGCGTGGCGGGGAACCTCGAGGTGCTGGGGGAGCTGGAGCACTCGGCGGCGCTCGGGCTGCTGGCCCGCAGTGACGCCTTCCTGCGGCCCACCACGCACGACGGGGACTCCATCTCCGTGCGCGAGGCGCTGGCGCTGGGCGTGCCCTGCGTGGCCAGCAACGTGTGCGCCCGTCCCGAGGGGACGCGGGTGTTCACCGCGGATGACGCGCAGGACCTGGCCCGCGTGGTGCGCGAGGCCGTGGCGGCGGGGCCGGCAATCCAGCCGACAGTGGACGCGGGGCCGGAGCTGCTCGCGCTCTACACCGAGACGATTCCTTTCAAGAAGTCAGACGACGAAGCCTTCGATACAGGAGAGACGAGACATGCGGCGCAGTGATGACATGGACCTGTCGCGGCGGGCCCTCCGCGGGCGCGACCTGGTGGTGTTCTCCAACGACTGGGATGGGGACCCGCTGTCCAAGGTCCACATCATGAAGATTCTCTCCCGGGAGAACCGCATCCTCTGGGTGAACAGCATCGGCAACCGGGCGCCACGCGCCAACGCGCACGATGCGAAGCGCATCTTCAACAAGCTGGAGAAGTTCACCGAGGGCATCAAGGAGGTGTTGCCCAACCTCTTCGTGCTGTCGCCGCTGGCGATTCCCTTCTACGGCTCGGAGCTGGTGCGCAGCGCCAACCGGCACCTGCTGCGGCTTCAGGTCCTGCGGGCGATGAAGCAGCTGAACTTCAAGAAGCCCATCTCCTGGAGCTTCCTGCCGGCCTCCGCGCCGGTGTCCGGCACGCTGGGCGAGGAGTTCGTCGTCTACCACTGCGTGGACGAGTTCGCCGCCTTCGCGGACACCAACGGCAAGCACATCGCGGAGCTGGAGGAGCGGCTGCTGCGCCGCGCGGACATCTGCATCACCTCCGCGGAGCGGCTGCGGGAGAACAAGTCGAAGATCAACCCGCGCACGGTGCTGGTGCGGCACGGCACGGACTTCACGCACTTCGTGAAGGCGTGTGACCCGGCCACGCAGATTCCGGCGGACATCGCCAACCTGCCCAAGCCCGTCATCGGCTTCTTCGGCCTGGTGGCGGACTGGGTGGACCAGGAGGCCATCATCGCCACCGCCCGCGCCCATCCGGAGGGCTCGGTGGTCATCATCGGCAAGACGACGCCGGACTGCGACGACTCGAAGCTGCGCGCCGAGCCCAACATCCACATGCTGGGCCGCAAGCCGTACGCGGACCTGCCGGGCTACAGCAAGGCCTTCGACGTGGCGCTGATGCCCTTCAAGGTCAGCGAGCTGACGCTGAACGCCAACCCGCTGAAGGTGCGCGAGTACCTCGCCTCGGGTCTGCCGGTGGTGTCCACGGACCTGCCGGAGGTCCGCAAGGTGGGCCTGTGCAAGATTGCCTCGAACACCGAGGACTTCGTGCGCAAGGTCGACGAGTGCCTCGCGGAGGGCCCCGGCCCCAGCCGCGAGCGCGCGGACAAGATCTTCAACGAGAGCTGGGACGCCCGCGTCGAGGAGATCCGTCACCACGTGGGCGCCGCCCTCATGGCCGACGGGAAGGACCTCTAGGCCGCGTCCTCGCGAGCTTCTGACTCACGGCCCGTCACCACGCGCTCCAGGTGCGCGTAGTGGCGGGCCACGCGCGCGTAGTCGGACGGACGGATGTCCGGCTGCGCGAGCGTCCGCGTGAGGTCCGCCTTCGCATCGAGGTAGTCCTTCCCCCCGCGCTCCATGAGGCGGGCCGCGTCCGCGTCGGACAGCGCGAGGGGGATTCCCAGCCGCTCCTGCATGAGCTGCCGCAGCGTGCGCTCCAGCTCGGGGAGCAGCTCGCGCTCCACCTTCGCGCGGCGCATCAGCCAGCCCATGCTGCGCACGTACTCCAGCGCCGAGCGGTGCCGCTCCTGGCGCAGGGGCCGGGCCGCGCCGAAGCGCGTGCCCCGGGACACGGCGTAGAGCAGGCCCACCAGCAGCACCTGCCCGACGAACACCCAGATGCCGCGAGACAGCGGCGGCGGTGGCGCGAGCTGGTGGTGGTACTCGTCGAACAGCAGCGGGCCGCGGGCCGCGAGCGCGTCCCAGAAGCGCAGGTTGTCCAGCAGCTCCAGCCGCCGGTTCTCCACGAGGTCCGCGCCCGCGAGCACGTACACCTCGCCCGTGCCGAGCGGCCAGCGCCACACCGCCACCGCGCCGCCCAGGCCCGCCAGGGGCACGGCGTCGTCGTGGTTCATGCGCAGGCCCCGGTCCTGGGACACACGCAGGCCGGACAGTCCGCGCAGGGGGCCCGCGGCCAGCCAGACATCCACCGTGGTGCCGCCCGCATCCGCCATCGTGGAGTCGAGACCGCGGCTGCTCGCCGGCATCAGCGGGCCCGAATCCAGCCGGAGCCAGTCCTCCAGCGCCGCCTGGTGTTGGCCCAGCTCGCGCGGGGACAGGTAGACGAGCGTGCCGCCGGCCCGGACGAAGCCTTCCAGCGCGGAGACCTCTTCCTGCGACACCGGGCGTCCCTGTGGCGACGCCAGCACCAGCGTGCGCGTGCCGGCGGGGAGCGACTCCAGCGAGGCCATGTGCGCGTCCACGGGGCGCCCGCCCTCGCGCAGGTAGAGGTAGAGCGCGCGGGCGCCCTGGGCGCCGGTGTTCTCGAGGGTGGGCACCACGGACTCCGGCGAGTCCGCGCGGGTGGACAGGCCCACCGCCAGGGCCAGGGCGATGAGCACGCCGAAGACGGCTGCGGTGCGGAGGTTCTTCACCGGGAGGCCTCCACTCGCGACGCCAGGGGAGGCCGCGCACGGAGGACGGCTGCCGCCGTCGGTGAGGGCGTCCCGACGGCACGGGCCGGCACGTTCGTCGGAGGTCGACTCACCGTGCGCCCTCCGCCGGCAGCGTGCCGTTGAGGTGCTCCACCGCGGCGACGAAGCTCGCCGCCTCATCCGGAGGCACCGGCGCGAGCGAGTAGAAGGCCCGGTCGTACCAGCCCACCAGACGCTCCACCTCGCTCACCACCGTCGCGGGCGCCCCCCTCGCGGGCAGCTCCGCCGCCAGCTCGCGATTGGTCTTCACCCGGTCCGGCCGTGCCAGCCGCCGCTGCTCCAGCGCGGACAGCAGGCCCAGCAGTCCCTCGCGAATCGCCTCGCGCGCATCCGCGCCCAGCGCCGCCCGAGCCCGCCGCAGGTGCTCTCCCGGCGAGTCCAGCACCAGCGGCGCCTCGGCATGCGTCGGGGCGAGCAGCGCGGCAGCCTTGCGTCCCCGGCGCGCGGCCAGCCGCAGCACGCCCCACAGCACCAGCGCGAGCGCCAGTCCCAGCATCACCGCGCGCGTGGCGACCGCGAAGCCCTGGGCCTCGTTGGACTCGAAGAGGCTCTCCATCCAGGCCTCCAGCTCGCGCATCAGCCGCTTCACCAGGTCGCCGTGGCGCTGGCGGGCCCGGGAGAACTCCGGCCGGTCGAGGATGGCCTTCAGTCGCTGTGGCTCGCTGGGGGGCAGCGCGGCCGGTGCGCTGCCTTCCGCTTCCTGCAGCGCGCACGCCCGCTCCAGGAAGCCCGTGAGCTGCTTCGCGCGCTCGCTCGCGGACGCGCCCTGCTCCCAGGAGGGCAGCGGCATTCCGCCCATGCCCGCGGCCAGCCCGTCCACCACCGCGGGCAGCTCCGCGGGCCGCGTGGCCGACGTCTCCTCCAGCAGCCGCGCGGTGCGCTCACTCTCCGCGCAGGGCAGGGTGGCCAGCAGCATCAGCAGGGACAGGCTCGTCGTCACGGGAGGCTCGCGGGGCGAAGGCGTGTCAGACGGCCAGCGTCGGTGTGGCCGGCGGCGAGTCCATGCGCCGCTCCAGGTCCAGGGCCTCCCGGCGCACGCGCATGTCCAGATAGAAGAGCGAGGAGAAGACGAAGTAGATGGGCGTGAAGCACGACTGCGCCACCACCTGCACCAGCTCCGCGGGCACCAGCACGAGCTGAGGCGTGCGCGCCATGGTCCCCGCGTCGAAGGGGTTGCCATATGGCGCCATCACCAGCCACGACGGGATGCTGGAGACGAGCTGCACCGAGAGGAGGATGAGGCTCATCACCGTGTAGAGAATCATGGCCCGCACCACCACCCGGCCGAGGAAGCCCGGCTCGATGCGGCCGGACAGCAGCTCCCCGGAGCGCTTGAAGGACTCCCACGCCCCCAGGTCCTCCATGGCCATCACCGGCGGCAGCAGCATGAAGCGCAGGAAGTACCAGAGCATCGCGGCGATGAGCCCGAGGCCGGCGAGCAGGATGCCCACCACCCCCAGCACGAGAGCCAGCGTGCTGGAGCCCATGACCGAGGCCGCGGCGGCCATGCCGCCGAGGATGGCTCCCGGGCCCAGCAGCAGCACCATCATCAGTCCCGCCCACGCCATGGACAGGAGATAGACGCCCGTCAACGCGCCCACGCGGGAGAAGGCGCGGCGCAGGCCGTCTGTCGGACTCACGGGCTCGCCGAGCTGCGCGGACACCACGTACCGGGACGCCGCCAGGGTGGCCAGCCAGTAGCTCCAGAAGAGGAACACGAGGAGGACCATCCACAGCGCCATGGACAGGCCCGCCTCGCCCATGAGTCCCATGGGGTCTTGCTGGGCCTGGGCCTGCGCGTCGCCCGAGTAGAGCATCGGCGTCAGCCGCCGGCCCGAGAGGATGGTGGCCTTCATCGCGATGTAGTTCACCAGCGAGAAGCCGAAGCTCAGGACGAAGAGCGGCTTGAGGTGGGCGCGCCAGAAGGTGGCGGCACGGTCGATCATCTCCCCCATGGCGAGGGGGCGCAGCTCGGGAACGGGTGTGGGGCTCACGGAAGGCGCAGCATAGCCTGCGCCGGGCATGCGGCCAGCAGTGCCCGGGCCGCCGCCGCCGGGTCCTCCGCCTCCAGCACCGAGGAGATGACCGCGAAGCCCGCCGCGCCCCGCACGTCCCGCGCCCGCTCGGGGGTGATGCCGCCGAGCGCCAGCGCCGGGCAGGGGAGCGCCGCCGCCAGGGCCGCGAAGCCCTCGGGGCCCAGCGTCGCCCGGGTGTCCCCGGGCTTGGAGCCGGGGGCGAACACGGGGCTCACCAGCGCCAGGTCCGCGCCGCGCGCCGCCCGGGCCTCCGCTTCGTCATGGACGGCCACGCTGACGAGCCGCCCGGCGGGCAGGTGGGGACGCACGTCCCCGGGCGTGGGCCCGTGGGCGGGCAGGTGCAGGTGCGCGCCCATGAGGAGCGCGACATCCAGGCGGCCGTTGATGAACAGCGGGTTGCCTCGCGCCGCGCACAGCCCGGCGAGCAGGCGGGCCTCTTCGAGGAACTGGCGCCCGGTGGCCTCGGGGTGGCGGTGCTGCACGGCCACCTGAGGACCTGCCTCCAGCGCACGGGCGAGCGCGCTGAAGAGCCGCTCGGCGGGCAGGCGCCAGTCGGTGATGACGACGAGGCGGGGGAGCGGCACCACGGGGCTACTGGTGGTGGATGCCGTCGAGGGGGCTGGACGCGGAGCCGTAGGCCTTCCGGGGGATGCGGCCGGCGAGGTACGCATCGCGGCCGGCCTCCACGGCCTTCTTCATGGCCACGGCCATGCGCACCGGGTCCTTCGCCCCGGCGATGGCCGTGTTCATCAGGATGGCATCCACGCCCAACTCCATGGCGATGGCCGCGTCCGACGCCGTGCCCACGCCCGCGTCCACGATGACGGGGACCTTCACCGTCTCCATGATGAGGCGGATGTTGTGCGGGTTGCGGATGCCCAGCCCGCTGCCAATGGGGGCGGCCAGCGGCATCACCGCCGCGCAGCCCGCGTCCTCCAGCTTGCGCGCCGTAATCGGGTCGTCGCTGGTGTACGGCAGCACGGTGAAGCCCTCCTTCACCAGGATGCGCGCCGCCTTCACGGTCTCCTCGACGTCCGGGTAGAGCGTCTTCTCGTCGCCGAGCACCTCGAGCTTCACCCACTTGCTCATGCCCAGCTCCTCGGCGAGCCGGCAGGTGCGCACCGCGTCGTCCGCCGTGTAGCAGAGCGCGGTGTTGGGGAGCAGGCGCAGGCGGTTGCGGTCGATCCAGCTCATCAGCGACGCCTCGCCCGTGGCCTTCAAGTCGAGCCGGCGCACGGCCACCGTCACCATCTCCGTGCCGGACTGCTCGTGGCACTGCTTCATGATGTCGTGGCTGGGGTACTTCCCCGTGCCGAGGATGAGGCGCGAGCCGAAGGTGACACCCGCGAGGGTGAAGGGCTTGTCCTGGATGCTCATGGAAGTCTCCTAGCCGCCACCGACGAAGGTGACGATTTCGACGCGGTCTCCCGCCTGGAGGTGGTGCTCGGGGTGGCGGGCGCGGCGCACCACCTCCGCGTTCACCTCCACGGCCACACCGGGACCGCCCACCTGGAGCGACTCCAGCAGCGCCAAGAGGGTGGTTCCCTCCGGCACCTCGCGTGTCTCTCCGTTGACCCAGACCTGCACGGCGTCACGGCTCCTTGCGACGGGACCTGGGCACGGACTACAGGGGGCCCTCCACGCTGTCAACGCGCTCTCTCGTGGACGTGTCCGCCAGCGTCACGCCTATACTCGCGGTCATGCTCATGGCTCCCAGCAGGCTCGTCGCCTCCGTGCTGCTGTTGACGCTCGCCGTGCCCGCCGGCGCACTCGCCGCCGAGCCGGCCGCGGTGGACGCACCGGTGCGCGCGCCCACGCCCGTCCTCCATGGGCACCGGTATGCGTTCGTCGCGGGAGGCGTGCTCGCGCTGGGCGGGCTGGGGCTGGGCTTCTTCGCCCAGGGCGAGGCCCGGCGGGCGCAGAGCCTGGAGTCCGCCCATGACGCGCGCGTCACCCTGGACAGGGCCCGCACCGCCGCGGCCACCTCCAACCTCCTCTACGCCACGGCGGGCGCCGCCGTCCTGTATGGGCTGGTGCTGGAGCTGCTCCCCCAGCCGGCCGCCGACGCGGCGAGCCTCACCTACCACTTCTGACCGAGCCCCTCTTGGCTGCCCGCCTTCCTCCTCGACTGCTCGTCCTCGTCACCGCGCTGGTCGCCGCCTGCTCCCTCGACGTGGACGACGTCGCGGAGCTGCAATGCTCGGACGACACCGGCTGCCCCGCGTACTACCGGTGCGTGGACGGCACGGAAGGCAAGGGGCGCTGCGAGGTCATCTACCCGCCGTCCTCCACGGTGGATGCCGGCATGGACGCCGGAGCCACGCCATGAAGAGGCTCTTCGCGAGCGCGGCGCTCGCCCTCTGTGCGGTCCTGGCCTGCACCCTCGAGGTGGCGGACTTCACCGGCAAGAAGTGCGAGGACGTCGGCGACTGCCCGCAGACGCATGTCTGTGTCGCCGCGCGCCCGGGGGAGGGCCGTACCTGCGAGGTGCTGGGACTGCCGGGGATTTCCGACGGGGGCGAGGAGGACGCGGGGCCGGTGCCCACGTGGTGCGCGGACATCCAGCCCATCATGGCCGCCAGCTGCGTCAGCTCATGCCACGGCGAGGACACGCGCGACAGCAACGTGACTTCGTTCCGCCTGGACTACTACGCGCCGGACGCGGGCGGGCTCCCGGGCGCGCAGGCGAAGGCGGAGCGCATCCGGCAGCGCGCGTCCGTGGCTCAGGACATGCCGCCCTCTCCCACCGTCGTGCCCCTTCCCACGGCGGAGCAGCGCGCGCTCATCGCCCGCTGGGTGGCTGGCGGCGCTCCGCTGTGCTCCGACGGCGGCGTCGACGCGGGCCTCCCGGACGGTGGCGCCGACGGAGGCTCCTGACGCGCGGGTGGGAAATCGCGTTCCCACCCGCCGTGTGACTGCCGACATTGTTCCTGCCGAAGCAGCCGGGCGGCCGGGCGCCGAGTGGCCCGGAGGCTTCCCCTGTGCCTGTGAATCGCCGTTGGCAAGCCCTGTGCAAGCAGGGGATCGACGCCCACTTTCTGTCCAACGCCGGAGGACAGGGTCCCCGGCTCCCAAGGGAAAGGACACGAGATATGCGCAAGCTCATGATGGCGGTCACCGCGGTGGCGGGTCTGGCGATGGTTCCGGGTTGCAAGCGTGACAACGTCGAGTCGGAGCGCCGCGACGTCGCCGAGGCCCAGCAGGAGGCCGCGCAGGAGACGGCCGAGGCCCGCCAGGAGGAGTCGCAGGACATCGCTGGCGCGCGGCAGGACGCGAATGAGGAGGTCGCCGGCGCGCAGGAGGACGTCCGCGAGGAGCAGCAGGACCTCGCCCAGGCCGAGGCCAACCGGCAGGAGGACCTGAACGAGGACGCGCGTGAGCGTCAGGACGACATGGCGCAGGGCGGCTCCGGCATGGCCGGGGCGACCGCGGCGGCCTCCAACGTCCAGGGCCGCGTGCTCTCCACGGGGGGTGACTCGCTCACCCTGGTGGACACCACGAACAACAAGCAGCTCAAGCTGAAGACGAACGACCAGACGCGCATCATGCAGAACAACGCGCCGGTGAAGCTGGATGACATCACCGAGGGTGCCCAGGTCCGCGCCTCCTACGTCATGGACGGCAAGGACATGGTGGCCAAGGAGCTGACCGTCACGCAGCCGGTGATGAAGAAGCAGTAGCCGCACGCACGGCGCAGTGGCCGGCCCGTTTCCTCGCGGGCCGGCTCGGACGGCTCCCGCTCCGGCGGGGGCCGTTCCCTTTTATTCGCGAATCCGTTCTGGGAGGTGGGGAGGGTGTGTCGGACGTGGGTGGTAGGAGGGACCCGTGAGGTTTTCTCACGCCTTCCCAACCCAGGGGAGGACTTCCTGCCCAGGAGCCTATGGCCACCCATCACCCCGAGCACCCGTCTTCCAAGCCCATCATCCTCTTCTCCGCCGGGGCCACCTCCTATGAGCTGGTCCGCTTCCTCGGCCCCCGCGGCCCGGGGGAGATGCTGCTCGCGCGCCGGCACTACGCGGACACGCCCGGTGACCTCGTGGTCATCAAGCGGCTGCAGGACGCGGGGGACACCCAGGGGCGCGCGCGCCTGCGGGAGGAGGTGAAGCTGCTCATGCAGCTCAGCCACCCCGCCATCGCCCAGGTGTTCCTGGTGCGCGTCCATGAGGGGTCGCCCCACCTCGTCATGGAGTACGTGGAGGGCCACAGCCTGGAGACGCTCACCAGCTTCGCGGCGTTGCGGCGGCGGCCCTTCTCGGAGGCCTTCGGCGCCTACGTGGGCGCGGAGGTCGCGGACGCGCTGCACCACGCGCACTCCCTGGAGGACGCGCGGGGCCAGCCGCTGGGCCTCGTCCACCGGGACGTGTCCCCGCGCACGCTGCGGCTGGACGTGCACGGCCGGGTGAAGCTGGCGGACTTCGCCATGGCGTGGGCGAAGCTGCCGGGGCGCGTGGGCACGGAAGGGCACGTCGTCCGGGGGGACCTGGCGTATGCCTCCCCGGAGGCGCTCGCGCGCCAGCCCCTGGATGGGCGCTCGGACCTGTTCTCCCTGGGCGTGGTGCTGCTGGAGCTGCTCACCGGACTGCACCTGTTGGACCTGGAGGACGTGGAGCGCGCGGCGCTGGCGGCGGGGCCCGTCCCGGAGGCGGAGGCGCTGCTCGCGGAGGTGCCCAGCTGGCTGCCGGCGCCCATGATGGCCGCGCGCATGGCGTGCCTCGCCCCGGAGCACGTGGAGCGCGCCACGCGGGGCCTGTCCGGCCCCATGCGCACCATCCTCGCGCGGCTGCTGCGGCGCGAACCGGCGGAGCGCTTCCAGACCGGCCTGGAGCTGCGGGACGCGCTGCGCGGCGTGCTGGGCGGGCTGGGCTACAGCTACGGCCCCCGGGAGGCGGAGCGCGAGGGGGCCCAGGTGCGCCGTGACGCACGCTCCCGGCGCCGGCCCGCGGACGTGCTGCGGTGGGAGGACTCCGCGCGGTCGGACTCCAGCCCGCGGGCGGACGCCCCGCGCGACACGTGAGCGGGCGGTGGGCAGGCCGAAGGGCCCTCGGCCCTGTCGGACACTGGCGCCCGGACGCGGGTGGCGCTTGTCTCGCGCGCCCGGCCGGGCAGACTGCCGCGCATGGGTGACGTGACTGAGCTCCACCAGCGCTGGTGCATCGCGGACGGACATGCGGATTCCCTGATGTGGAACCGGGACTTGACGGCCCGCTCCGAGGAAGGACACGTGGACTTCCCCCGCCTCCGGGAGGCGGGGGTGAAGCTGCAGTGCTTCACCATCGTCACCCGGGGCTTCCCCTTCATCGGGGGCTTCCCCGTGTTCGCCGCGTGGCGGGGGTGGCCGCGCGAGGCGCGTGCGAGCGAGTGGACGCGGGCGCTCTGGCAGATTGAGCGCATGGAGGAGTTCTGCCGTCGCTCCGGGGACGCGGCGCGCATCACCACCACCGGGGCCGCGCTGGAGGACAACCTCGCGCACGGGCGGCTGTCCGCGGTGCTGGGGGTGGAGGGCGGACATGCCATTGAAGGCAAGGTGGAGCGGCTGGCGGAGCTGCACCGGCGCGGGGTGCGCTTCATGGGGCTCACCCACCTGTCCAACAATGACCTGGGCGGCTCCTCGTTCCCGATGATGGGCAACCGGGGGCTGGCGCCGCTGGGCCGCGAGGTGATGGAGGAGATGGCGCGGCTGGGGCTGAGCGTGGACGTGGCGCATGCCTCGGAGAGCACGCTCGAGGACCTCTTCGCCCACCCCACGGTGCGGTACTTCTGTTCTCACACGGGCGTGCGGGCGGCGGGGGGCGGCTGGCGCAACCTCTCCGACGCGGCCCTGCGGCGCATCGCGGACCGGGGTGGGGTGGTGGGCATCATCTTCGCCCCCGTGTACCTGGGCGGCGACTCGGTGGCCGACGTGGTCCGCCACATCGAGCACGCGGTGGACGTCATGGGCGTGGAGGGCGTGGGCCTGGGCTCCGACTACGACGGCATGGTGGCCCTCCCCCGGGGCATGAAGGATGTCACGGACCTGCATCTGCTCACCGAGGCGCTACTGCAACGCCATCCAGAGTCCTGGGTGGAACGTGTCGCCGGTGGAAACTTCCGTCGTTTCTTCCAGGAGACATTGGGTGGTTGACCGGGAGCGGGACGCTCGAAATATTGGCCGCACGCTCATGAACCGCTCCCTCCTTGTCGCCGTGTCCGTCGTTGGCTCCCTCCTCTTCGCTGGCTGCGGCCAGAATGCGGGAGACAGCTGTGAGGGGAGTGGCTTCATCTGTCAGGAAGACGTCCTCGCGCTGGAGTGCCGCAGCGGCACCTGGCGCGAGGTGCCCTGCCGCGGGCCGCTGGGCTGCCGCGAGACGGACGACGCCGTCCGCTGTGACACGTCCAACAACCGGGCCGGCGACGCCTGCGCCTCCAGCGCCGAGGGCAAGGGGGTGTGCCGCGCGGATGGCCGGGCCATCCTCGAGTGCCGCCAGGGCGTGCTGGAGGAGACGGCCTCCTGCTCGGACTGCTCGGTGGAGGGTGACGAGGTGACCTGCCAGCCCTGAGCTCTGGGCCAGGGCCGGGCCGTCAGGATTCTCCAGTCGGGAGCGTGTGGTAGCGTGGGAGTGCCGCTCGCGGGACTCCGATGCGACTTCCGATTCAAGCCTTTGGAGCCTGACACGCTGGTCGTATCCCTCTTCCCCGAGCGGCGCTTCCATCCCAGCCCCGGAGCCCGGGGAGGAAGTGCGAACGATGGCCGCGGTGATGGAAGTCCGCAGCGAACAGGTCGCCCGCGAGGACCTGGTGATGTTCGTCAACGCGTGTTTCTCCTGCACCGGACAGCGGGAGTTCTACGGCGACGCGCGCGGCCAGTCCGTCTCCATCGAGTTCCTGCACCAGTACATCCTGGGCAACTACCGGCGCCTCTACGCGCGCACGCTCGCGGCCGGCATCAACCACTTCAACCAGGCGCAGATCGTCCTCAACCTGCTGGCCAGCGGCAGTCCCGTGGCGCCGGAGGACCGCGAGGAGGAGGGCGCCCTCATCGCCGCGACCCTGCGCGCGCTGCCGCCGCCGCGCGCCTTCCGCGTGCTGGAGTCCCTGCGCGCGCGGCGCATCAACAACCGCCGGGCCCGCGCCGTCGTCCGGGAGTACCTGGAGGGCCCCGCGGACCTGGCCTTCGACGCGGTGAAGTACCGCTCCAAGCTGCGCGCGGCGGTGGTGCACGGACACGTGAAGCTCCCCGGGGAGCTGGGCCCCTTCCTCATCCACGGCTGGAAGAAGCGCACGTACACCCAGCCCCTGCTGGAGGCCTTCCGCCAGGCCCACTACACGCAGGACGCCGTCTATGCGCTGCCGTACACGGTGGCGGAGGGGCTGGCCGCGAAGCACGGCATCCCCCGGGACGTGTTCCTCCAGCGAATCGAACCGCGCCTCACCGCGGCGGAGCGCCTGCGCCTCCAGGAGTCCGCGGCGCGTGACGGAGGCAGGGCGCCCCCGGTGGACCTGGAGCGGGCCCCGCTGACGAAGCTGGCCCTCTACCTGCTGTCGCTGAAGCAGGAGGAGCGGCGGACGCGGCGCGACGAATTGAACACCGCGCTGGAGCGGGCCGCGGCGCGCGTGCTGGGCAAGGCGCCCGTAGCCCTGGGCCGGGTGGCGGCGGTGCTGGACAGCAGCTACTCCTCCTCCGGCTCGCTGGAGAAGCGCCGCCGGCCGCTGGGCGTGGCGCTGGCCGCGCACTACCTGCTGTCCGCCGCGTCGCGCGACTACCGCGCCTTCTGGACGTGCCCCGTGGAGGACGTGGTGCAGGTGGGCGCGCGAGGCCAGACGGACATCGCCACGCCGCTGCTTGAGGCGCTGGCGTGGGGCGCGGAGCTGGTGGTCATCGTCTCCGACGGCTACGACAACGACCCGCCGAAGGCCGTGGCCGAGCTGACGCGCGTCTTCCGCGCGAAGCTGGACCCGGCGCGCCGCACGGCGCTGGTCCACGTCAACCCGGTGTTCGACGCGGAGGAGTACGCGCCGCGCTCCTTCGGAACGGCCGTGCCCACCGTGGGCGTGCGCGACGCGGAGGACCTGCCCACCGTGCTGGGCTTCGCGCGCTTCGCCGAGGGCGCGGCCCCGCTGGCGGAGCTGGAGGGCTACCTGTCCGCGCGCGTGCGGGGACTGCGGGAGCGGGATGCCCGCAGGCGGCAGCGGGACGCCGCCGTCGCGGCCCCCGTGGAGCCTGTCGTGGCCGAGGAGGGCGAGGGATGACGGACGCGCGACTGCTCCAGAAGCTGGAGCCCTCCGGGCTGCGGCTGGCGCCCTCCCAGGTGTGGGGTGGCATCCGGCTGGTGCCCGTGCTGCGGGACTCCGTACGGGACGACCTCCGCTTCAACCGCCGCACCTATGACGACCCCCTCACCGTCGTCTCGCTGGAGGGCGAGCTGAAGGCTCCGGGCCTGAAGTACTGCTCGTACGTCCCGCACGGGCTGGTGGTGACGTGGGGCCAGCGGCAGGCGGACGCCGTCCAGGGCACGAACCTCCAGGCGCCTGACGGGAAGCGCGTGAAGGTGGGGCCCTTCTCCGTCCGGCTCCTGCACCGCATGGTGCACCGCGAGGACCGCAACCAGCTCCGCATGCTGCCGCTGCACCTGGCCATGGAGGGCTTCCTGGCCCTGCACTTCGGCGGGCCGGACGTGGCGTGGACGGAGTACTCCCGCGAGGCGCTGTCCCACGGGCTGAGCCCCCGCATCGAGGGCGCCGTGCCCGGCTGGGCCAGCTCCGCGCTGGACGGCGCGCTGCGCACCTTCGAGGTCCACGAGCGGCAGGTGGGCCTGCTGCTCTTCAGCGCGGACGTGCTCCTGTCCGCCTTCGTCGTCTCGCACCCGGAAGACTACCGCGCGCTGCACCGCACGCTGCTGGAGGACTTCTACGGCGAGCTGCTCCTCCAGTACGGCTTCCTCGGCCCCGCGCCCGAGCTCGGGCTGTCCCTGGACGACGCGCGCATCGCCAGCCTGGACGACTTGCGCGCGGCGGTGGCACGCATGCGCACCGACTGGGCGGACTTCCACGCCTTCATGGCCGGCGGCCTCTTCGGCACGGACGTGACGTCCGAGCGCATCTACGAGGCCGGGCCATTCCTCCTCCAGCGCTTCCACACGAGCCTCAAGCCCGCGGAGGAGAACCACCTGGGCGAGGCCATCGTCCGCGACGACGGCACGCTGGAGTACCTCAAGACGTACCGCCTCTCCTCGGCCCAGACACGGCGGGCGTACCTGTTCCAGCAACTGGCCCTGGCCGGCTGGAAGCTGGAGGGCGCCGCGGAGCGCTTCAACACCACCCGGGACGACCTCGTCCTGCGCCTGCGCAACGCGGGCTTCGGCTACCTCCTCAAGGAGCACGTCCTCGAGGAGGCCACCCGCCGCGCGCGGCGCGGGCGCTGAAGTCCCGCGCGCTACTTCTTCGGCGGGGAGAGGGGCGAGTCGACGTACCCGCCCTGCGCCAGCCGCTGCCCGTTGCGGTGATACATCTCCGCGGGCATCGCCTGGACGCCGGTGCCGTCAATCCAGCGGTTGTAGAAGTTGAACAGCGCGCACACCGAGATGGCGTCGTAGATGGCCTCGTCCGTCCAACCCACCGCCTTCAAGCCGTCAATGTCCTCCTGGCGCACCTGCGCCGACTGGAGATTGAGCCTGTCGACGAAGGCGAACAGCGCCTTCTCGGCGTCGGGGATGGGGGCCGAGCCCACGTCCTCCAGCACCGCCTTCACCACATCCGTGCTGCCCAGCAGTTCCGCCGCGACCGCGGCGTGAGAGCCCGTTCAAAACAAACATTCGTTGCCGCGCGAGGTGTACGCGGCAATGAGCTCACGCAGGCCCGGCGACAGGGGCGAGGGGCCGCGCATCACCTCCTGGGTGAAGACGGAGAGGGCCTCCGTCATCCGCGGCTTGAAGGCGAACAGGTGCCAGATTTGAGGCATGGGCGAGCCCGCCTCGCGCATCTTCCGGATGAGCCGGCCGTAGTGGCCGTCCGACTCATGCGTCTCCACGTCCTTCAGGAACATGCGCCCCATTCTTACACGCCCCCGTGGAGGGAGGACAGGAAGGCGTCCAGCACCGCGTTGAAGCGCTCCGGCTGCTCCTGGTTGGGCAGGTGCGCGGCGCCGGGGATGACTTCCAGCCTCGCGCCGGAGATGAGGTCCGCCATGGCCTTCGCCTTCTCCGGCGGGGTGATGGCGTCATGCTCGCCCACCACCACCAGCGCGGGGCCCGCATAACGCGCCAGCATGTCCTTGCTGTCCGGACGCAGCGCCATGCCCCGCTGCGCGGCGGCGAGCCCCTCGCGAGACGCCGTGCGCATCAGCGCCGCCACCTCGCGCCCCACCGGCGAGTCCGCCCCCGCGGCGACCAGCTTCGGCAGCAGGGACTGGACGAGCGGCTCCACGCCCTTGGCCAGCACCTCCTGCGCGGAGGCCTCGCGGCGCGCCTTGCCCGCCTCGTCATCCGGCGTGGCCTGCGTGTCCACCAGCACCAGCCCGCCCACCCGGCCCGCGTCCTCGCGCAGGAGCGCCATGGCCGCGTAGCCGCCCATGGACACGCCGCCCACCACCACGGAGTCGAGCTTCAGCGAGTCCAGCAGCGCCAGCGCGTCCCGGGCGATGCGCGACATCTCCGTGGGCCCATCCCCCAGCTTGCTCTGCCCGAAGCCCCGGTGGTCCGGGATGATGAAGCGGTAGCGCCCCGACAGGGCCTTCACCTGCGGGTCGAAGGCGTCACCGCTGAGCGGAAAGGCGTGCAGCAGCAGGACGGGCGGTCCCTGGCCCACGTCGCGGTAGTGCAGGGGGATTCCGTCGACGGTCACCGTCAGCATGCGCTTCCTCCGTGAGACGTCGGAGACGTCAGAGCCACTGCTTGTGTCTGAACCAGAGGATGAGTGCCACCGGGAACCCGATGATCGTCACCCACATTGCGTAGTAGTAGCCCTTCGCTGAGAGCACATCGAAGTTCTGCCCGAAGAACCCGACGATGAAGGACAGGGGCAGGAAGAGGGTGGAGAAGATGGTGAGCTGCTTGGTGATGTCGTTCGTCTTGTTGGCCACCATGGAGAGGTAGCCGTCCATCACGTTGCCCACGATGTCCCGGCCCGCGTCGATCTGCTCGTACAGCCGGACCAGGTGGTCGTAGACGTCGCGGAAGTAGAGCGTCGTCCGGTCATGGATGTTGGGCAGGCCTCGCCGCGACAGGAGTCCCACCACGTCCCGCTGGGGTGACAGCACCCTGCGCACCGTCACCAGCATCCGCTTCATCTCGAAGATGCGCTGCAGGTGCCCCTTCTCCACGTTCTCGAAGATGGCGACCTCCAGGTCCTCCAGCTCGTCGCTGAACGCGTCCAGGATGGGGAACTGCGCGTCCACCAGCCCGTCCGCCAGCATGTAGAGGACGAAGTCCGTGCCCCGCTCCAGCGTCGCCTTGGGGTCGTCCATCACGCGCTTCTTCACCGCGTCCAGCCCCGCGAAGGGGAACTCGTGGACGCTGATGAGCCAGTCGTGAGACAGGAAGAAGTGGTGCTCGTGCAGCGTCAAATCACACACGTCCTTGCTGGCCACGGTGAAGCCCTGCAGGACGATGAACTGGTGGTTGGGGTATTCCTCCAGCTTGGGCCGCTGGTCCAGGTGGAGACAGTCCTCCACGGCCAGCTTGTGCAGGCCGAACCGCTCCCCCAGCCGGGTCATGACTTCCTCGGTCGGCTGCTGCACGTCGACCCACTTCCGGCCCTCGGCATCGAGGAGCTCCTCCCCGCCGGTGACAAGCTGACCGCCCTTCAACAGACAGACCTGGATCATCCCGTAGCGCTCCCGAATCAGCGGCCGTGCCTGAAGTCGAGTGCTAGAACTCCCCCGCGCCGAAGTCGAGCGCTAGTAGAGTGTGTGTCCCGTGTCCGAAGCCGCTGAAAATGCCCCGGCCTCCCTGTCCCCGAGGCTCGAAGAAATCCTCAAGTCCATCCCCGACCGGGCTTTCGCCGGCCGTCTGCGCAAGGTGTACGTCGCCGCGGCCCAGGCCATCGCCCGGCTGAGCGACATGGACCTGGTGAAGTACGAGACGCCCGTCGTGGACTCGTCCCCGGACCTGTCGCTGTGGGAGGAGATGGCGCCCGTCATCCGCGACACGGTGATGGACGTCAACGCGCTGCTCAACGTCATCCGCGAGCAGTTCCCCGTGCAGCCGCTGGGCGGCATCGCCGACACGGTGAGCCGCGCGGCGGACGAGGTCGGCAAGCAGCCGGGCGGCGGCGGAGACCCCGCCGGCCTGCTCCGGGAGGCGATGAGCCAGATTGCCCAGAACGTCACCCAGCTCGGCGAGGCGATGCGCAACCCGGCCGTGGTGAGCGACCGGTGGACGCTGCTGTCGGAAATCCAGCGCTTCCGCGCCCGCTTCCGCGAGCAGATGAGCAACCTCGTCTTCGAGTCGGTGGGCACCTTCGGAGAGGTGACGCGGGCGCAGGTGGTGCCGGGCTACGAGGCCGAGGTGAAGGCCGCGGTGACGGTGCGCGCGATTACCTCCGACCTGGCTCGCATCATCTCCGCGCGGCTCAAGAAGGTCCGCGAGGCCGAGCCCGAGGACGTGCAGTGGAACGCGCAGCAGCTCCAGACGGAGCTGGACGCCTTCGGCCGCACCGCCGCGTACCGGAACCTCCGCGCGCAGGACAAGCGCCACATCGTGGAGATGCGCGCCGAGGTGGGCCGCCTGTCCATCCTCCCCAACCCCTCCCGGCCGGAGCTGGTCGTGGTGGTGGGGCAGCTCGAAGAGTTCGTGCGCGGCCTGTCCGCGGTGAATCAGCGGCAGGTGCTCATCATCCATGACCGCGAGGTGTGGGCCTCCTGCGGCGTGCGGTTGGAGCGGGCCCTGTCGCTGGTGGGCTCGGACCCGGCCGGCGCCGCGCGCGCCCTGGCGGAAGCCGCCGGCAGCGCCCAGTCCCTCTACGGCCGCGACTCCGAGCTGGACGCCTTCCTGCGCAAGGCGCGCAAGCTCCAGATTGGCCAGCTCTCGCCGGCGGACCTGCGCTCCACCATCGAGTCCTTCCAGGGGCTGTTGGCCCAGCTGGACGTGATGTGATGGCGGCGTCCAGCAAGCAGTCCACGCCGCGCCCGCTGCGCGCGGCGGACCTGTCCCGCGTGGAGGGCGTCTTCACGGACGTGGACGGCACCCTCACCACGGGGCACAAGCTGCGCTCGGACACGGTGCGGGCGCTCGAGCGCCTGTCCGCCGCCGGGCTGCACGTGGTGCTGGTGAGCGGCCGGCCGGCGGGGTGGGGTGAGGCGTGGGCGCGGCAGCTCCCCGTGGACGGCGTCATCGTGGAGAACGGCGGCCTGTTCTTCCTGAAGGGGAAGCACGGGCGCATGCGGAAGGTGTACGCGGAAGGCCCCGCCGAGCGCGTGGCCAACCGGAAGCGGCTCCAGGCGGAGGTGGCGCGGGTGCTGAAGCAGGTCCCCGGGGCCCGGCTGTCGCTGGACAGCGCGTACACCGAGGTGGACCTCGCCGTGGACTACAACGAGGAGGCGCGGCTGGGGGATGACGGGGCGGCTCGCATCGAGTCCCTGCTGACGGCGCGAGGGGTGACGGCGGTGCGCTCGTCGGTGCACGTCAACTGCTGGCTGGGCCGCTTCGACAAGCTGAGCGCGACGCGGCGGTTCGCGAAGGTGGCGTGGGGCGAGCGGCTGGAGCCGGCGGACGGGCGCTACGTGTACGCGGGGGATTCTTTCAACGACGCCCCGATGTTCGCAGCATTTGCACTGGGCGTGGGCGTGGCCAATGTTCGCTCCGTGCTGGACCGGATTGACGCGCCGCCGGCCTTCATCACCCGGGCGGCCGAGGGGCGGGGCTTCGAGGAGCTGGCAAGAGCCATCCTCGCCCGCCGGGCCCGCGCGGCCCTTCGAGGAGTGACACCGTGAATGTCGTGAAGCTGGAGCTGGCGCGAGGACTGGGGCGCCACCTGCGCGCGGGGCACCCGTGGGTGTTCCGCAAGGCGCTGGAGCACGTGCCGAAGATTCCGGCCGGCTGCGTGGTGGACCTGACGGAGAATGGGAAGTTCGTGGCACGCGGGTACTACGACCCGCACTCCGCCATCGCCGTGCGCGTGCTGACGAGAGACCCTCGCGAGGCGGTGGACGCGGCCTTCATCACCCGCAGGGTGCGCCAGGCGCTGAACGAGCGCACGTCCCTCATCGACCTGACCGACACGGACAGCTACCGCCTGATTCACGGCGAGGGCGACGGGCTGCCGGGCGTGGTCGTGGACCTCTACGCGGGCTGGGCGGTGATGAAGCTGTACTCGGCGGGCCTCACGCCCTACCGGCCGCTCATCCTCGAGGCGCTGAAGGCGGGCGTGCCCGGCCTCAAGGGCGTGCTCGGCCGCGACGAGGTGGGGCGCGACGACGTGGACGAGGACGAGGGCCGCGGCTCCGGGAAGATGCTCTACGGGCACGAGGCGCCGGAGCTCATCCCCATCCGCGAGCGCGGCGCGACGTTCCTGGTGGACGCGTGGAAGGGGCAGAAGACGGGCTTCTTCCTGGACCAGCGGGAGAACCGCTACCTCATCCGGCGGCTGGCGAAGGGCCGCGACGTGCTCAACTGCTTCAGCTTCAGCGGCGGGTTCTCCGTCAACGCGGCACTGGGCGGGGCCAACAGCGTGTTCTCCGTGGACCTGGACCCGGACGCCATTGCGCTCGCCCGTGAGAACTTCACGCGCAACGGGCTGCCCGCGGAGAAGCACGACTTCCTGGCGGCGGATGTCTTCAAGATCATCCAGTCCTTCAAGGAAGAGGGCCGCACGTTCGACCTCATCATCCTGGACCCGCCGGCCTTCGCGAAGAGCCAGCGCGCGGTGCAGGCGGCCATCGACGGCTACGCGTCCCTCAACCGGCAGGCGCTGGGCATCCTCAAGCCGGGCGGGCTGCTGGCCACGGCGTCGTGCTCGGCGCGCGTGACGCCGGACGACTTCATGGGCGCGGTGCGCGAGGCGGGCTTCAAGTCCGGCGTGGACCTGGCGCTCGTCGAGGAGCGCTACCAGCCGCCGGACCACCCCGTGCGCCTGCAGTTCCCGGAAGGGAAGTACCTCAAGTTCTACGTGCTCCAGGCGGTGTAGCGAGGCGCGGGTGGCGACGAGGTCCAGCACCTCGTCGCCCTCGGGCCCGGAAGCACCCTGGCTACTTCTTGGCGGGAATCACCTTCGCGGCGACGCGCTCGAAGACGGGGCCGCCCCAGGTGAGGCTCGCGGCCATCAGCTTGTTCATGCCGAGCTCGAACGACTGGTCCGGCGGGACGGTGGCGTACGTGCGGCTGAGGAAGAGGCTCTTGCTCTCCTTCTCGAAGTCCACCTTGCCCCCGCCGGTGTCCGTGCCGGCCTTCTCCTCGGCGAGGAAGCCGTCGAGGACGCCGGGCCGGGGAGCGTCGCGGAAGCGGTAGATGAGCGCGCTGCACTTGAGCTCGCCCGACGTGGGGACGAACTCGAAGTAGAGCTGCGCCTCGCCCTTGGCGAGACCACCGAACCCCTGCGGGTTGAGGCCCGGGCTGTGCTGCTCGCCCTGGGTCCGCATGAAGGCCTGTACCAGTCGCTGCGCCTCTTCGATGTTCATGAGCGCCTACATAGCACGACTCGCGCTAGAAGCGTCCGGCCCGGGCCTCCTCGAAGGGCACGCGGTGCTTCAGGTACGTGTCCGCCAGCGCGTGCGCGCCGCTGAACGCGCCCTTCTCGGAGAAGTAGTGCACCTTGGCGCCGCGGCCCGCGTCGCGCAGCAGGTCCGCCGGGCTCTTGCCGCTCCCGCCGAGGCCGAAGAGGGTAGGCACGAGGTCCTTGTCGTTGACGTAGTGCACGTAGCTGGGGCCGTCCGGGTAGGTGCAGGCGGCGGCGCCGAACGTCTCCACGTTGAGGCGGCTCATCGTCTGCTCCACCTGCGGCTTGGACATCCCATCTTCGATGCGCAGCCGGCGCGCCACGTCGTTGAGCGCCCGCGAGGTGATGAGCCCGCCGTGGCTGTAGCCCATCAGGTTCACCGAGCGGCCCGCCTTCAGCTCGGAGTAGATGGTGTCCGCCAGCGTGTCCACGGCGGGGTTCTTGCCTTTGTCCAGCTTGTCCTTCACGCACTGGAGGAGGTCGGAGACCATGCCCTCGGTGGCGTTGTGGATGCCGATGGCGCGCATGCCGGACCTGTCCGCGATGGCCTGCAGCTCCGCGGACTGGCCATTCTTGTCCGTGGAGATGCCGTTGACGTAGATGACGGTGGACGTCGCGTTCGGGTTGTTGCGCGGCGTGACGGCGGGAATCTGGCTCAGCGGCGTGCCGGGCTGGAACGTCTGGCCCCCCGCGCCCACCAGCTTGCCGTCGTACGCCTTGTCCTTCGCGCCCGCCGGAGCGGTGAAGACGCCCGCGACGGTGTTGGCCGCCTGGGCGGCCTTGCTCTCGAAGCCGTCCACCACGGTGGCAGCCTTCTGGCCCACCGTCTGCGCGGTCGTCTTCACCGTGTTCGCCGCCGTCTGGGCGGTGTCGACGGCCTTCTGGGTGCCGGTGCCAATCCTGGTGACGAGGTTCCGGCCGCGCTCGATGAGGCTCATGCTGGGGGCTCCTGTGGACGTCGCTGTCCTCCATTCTCACCCGAGAACCCGGGAAGTTGCGTGGGGCTGGATGATTCAAGTGTGGGGAGATGTGCCCACACACGGGCCGGGCCGCCGCGCACCTGGAAGGTTAAGGTGGGAGCATGGTCCAGAAAGGACAGTTCCTGGAGCGTGCCACGCTGGTGCCGGTGGGCCGCGAGGTGATGGAGGGCACCGCCCACCGCGGCACCCGGGCCCCGCCGCTGCTGGTGATTCCGCCCCGTCCGGACGAGGGGGGCGGCATGGACCACGTCATCGCGTCGGAGCTGGTCTGGGCGGCGGCCAACGCGGGCTTCCCCACGCTGCGCTTCAACCACCGGGGCGTGGGCGCCAGCCAGGGCACGCGGGGCAGGGATTTGGCGCTCCTGGAGGACGCCGAGGCGGCCATGCGCATGCTGATGGAGAACGCGGGCACGTCGGCGCTGGCGGTGGCCGCGCTCCATGGCGGGGCGCAGGTGGCCCTGGCGCTCCAGGCGAAGCACCCCTCCGTGGGGGGGCTGTGCCTGGTGGCGCCCGCGGACGTGGCCCCTGACGTCCTGGGCCGGGTGGCGTGTCCGCTCCTGGTCATCCAGGGGGAGCAGGACGCCCGCCTGCCCCGGGCCAGGGTGTCAGCCGCTGTCGCCCAGGCGGGAGGCGATTTAGAGGTCATCGACGATGCCGGGGCCACGTTCCAGCGCAACCTCCCCCAGGTCGGGCGGGCCGTGGCCGCATGGCTGCGCCGGCTCTCCGGCGGATGACCGATGCCCGTGCAACCCCGTGGACTTCTTCACGTTTCTTTATCCCCGGGCCCTTGCACGCCGGGAGAGGGGGCGTACAGACTGTGAGTGCAGACCCAATCGTTTCGTCGTTCGTTCGTAGGGGTCTTCTGGAAGAGCCTCGTTCCTCAAGGAGTAGCCCGATGCGGATGGTGCGATGGACCCTGGGTGGCGCGGTGCTGGCCGTGACGCTGGCGACCGCGTGCGCCTCACGCTCGGATGAGCAGGCGCCGCCGACGCAAGCGGAGGCCGCCGCGGTCGGAGCGCTCGAGCCCATGGACGTGGTGGATGGCGCCATCGTCGTGGACTTCAAGGACGGCACCACCAAGGCCGAGTTCGACGCCTGGGAGGCCGACTGGGGCGTGGACCTGGAGCTCAACTCCGTGGAGAGCGCCGACGAGGCCCTCACCCTGGCGGTGGGCGTGGACGACGTCGAGGGCACGCTGGCCCGCATCCGGCAGAACCCCGACGTGGAGTCCGCCGAGCCGCTGATGGAGGTCCGCGCCAGCTTCACGCCGAACGACCCCAAGTACGCGGAGCAGTGGAACCTGCGGATGATCGACATGCCCAAGGCGTGGGAGCGCAACCACGGCAAGGGCGTGGTGGTGGCGGTGCTCGACACCGGCATCGCCTACGAGGACTACGACGAGTTCAAGCAGGTGCCGGACCTCAAGGGCGCGAAGTTCGTGAAGGGCTACGACTTCGTGAACGACGACGAGCACGCCAACGACGACCACGGGCACGGCACGCACGTGGCGGGCACGATTGCCCAGGCCACCAACAACAAGGAAGGCGTGGCGGGCGTGGCCTTCGAGGCGACGCTGATGCCGGTGAAGGTGCTCAACCACTTCGGTGGCGGCACCACGGCGGACATCGCGGACGCCATCCGCTTCGCGGCGGACAAGGGCGCCAACGTCATCAACATGTCGCTGGGCGGCGGCGGCCACTCGCAGGTGATGGCGAGCGCGGTGGAGTACGCGCGCAAGAAGGGCGTCACCGTGGTGGCGGCGGCCGGCAACGGCGGGCGCGCGCGCGTCGAGTTCCCCGCGGCGTACCCGGGCGCGGTGGCGGTGTCGGCGGTGGGCCCGGACGGCACGCTGGCGCCGTACTCGTCCTACGGCAAGGAGCTGGACATCGCCGCGCCGGGCGGTGACAAGCGCCGCGGCGACCAGGGCGGCATCCTCCAGAACACCATCGACCCGCGCAACCCGGCGCAGTCCGTCTACGCGTCCTACCAGGGCACCAGCATGGCCACCCCGCACGTGGCCGCGGTGGCCGCCATGTTGTACGCGGCCGGCGCCAAGGGCCCGGACGAGGTGGAGAAGGCGCTGTACGCCGGCGCGAAGAAGGTCGCGGACCAGGCGTGGAGCGAGCAGTACGGCCACGGTCTGCTCAACGCGGAGGCGTCGCTGGCGTCGCTGCGCGGCGGGATGTCCCAGTGGCCGCCGCTGTACTGGGCCATGGCGCTGCTGGCCTTCGTGCTGCTGACGCTGCGTGGAGGCGCCCGTCCCGGCTACCTCAACGTGCTCTTCAAGCCGGCGTTCCTCCTCCCGCTGCTGCTGTCCACGGTGGGCGCCTTCTTCCTGAAGAACTGGTTCGGTGGCGCGGAGGGCGCGGCGGGTGACGTGGTGAACGTGGCCTCGCTGCCCATCCCCGACTGGGAGCGCATCATCTTCGGCCGTGGCAAGACGGTGAACCCGCTGTTCTACAGCGCGCTCATCCCGCTGCTGCTCTCGCTGCCGTCCATCAAGTGGCGCGGCCTGCGCGCGGCGGTGGGCGGCCTGGCGCTCGGCTTCGCGGGCTTCCTCGCGTACTCCGCGTGGGCGGGGGCTCCGGCGCTGGCGTGGATGCCGTTCACCTTCCTGGCCAAGCCGTGGCTGGGCTTCAACACCGTCCTCTGCCTCGTCATCGCCCGCGCCATGCTCAAGAAGGAGGAGGCGTGAAGCTCACCGGACGCGTCGTCTTCCGGGACATCGAGACGGGGGTGTGGGTGCTGGAGGGCGACGACGGAACCACGTACCAGCTCGCGGGCGGCGACCGGAAGATCAAGAAGGACGGCCAGCGAATCGAGGCCGAGGGCAGCGTGGACAAGGACCAGCTCACCAGCGCCATGGTGGGCCCCGTGTTCCACGTCAGCACGTATCGCTTCGTCTGACGGCAGGCGTGCTCCCCGCCGCCGGCTCAGGGCTCCTTCTGGAGGCCCAGGGCCCGGCGGTGTGAGCGGGCCTGCCGCTCGCGCTCCTCGTGGTAGGCCTCCATCGGCGACTCGCCCCGGCGCGCGGAGCTGCGCAGCACCTGGAGCGCCTTTCGCTCCGCCTGGAGGCCGGGGGGCGCGTCCTTCTCGAGCGTGGGCAGCGGGTGCTGCGCGTCGTAGAAGTTGAGGGAGATGCCTCGGGCATCCACCGCGCCCAGCGCCACCAGCGACAGCGTGGCGGCCACCACCCACGGCAGCAGCAGTCCCGCCAGTGAGGGGCGAGGCTCCGGCGCCCGGGCCTCCGCGTCGGTGGCCCGGGCCTGTCCACCCAGCAGCCCCGGGTAGTGGCGCGCGGCCGTGAAGAGCGCGGACAGGCCGATGATGCCCAGGCTGGCCAGCGCCAGCACGGCGCGCGGGTCCGTCTCCGTGTCGGTGGCTTCCTGTCCCAGGGCCTTCGCCGTGAGGAAGAGCACGGAGGACACCAGGTTGTTGGCCGCGTGCGCCGCGATGCTCGGCCACAGCGAGCCGGTGCGCAGGTAGAGCCATCCGAAGAGCAGCCCCAATTCCACGCGCGCGGCGAAGCCCACCGGGTCCAGGTGGAACGCGCTGAACACCACGGCCGTCACCACCAGCGCGCGCACCGGCGAGGCCGGCTTCGCGGGCGTCAGGCCTCGCTGGAGGATGCCGCGGAAGAAGAGCTCCTCGCATACGGGCGCGGCCACGGACACGCCGGTGAGGAGCAGGGCCAGCTCCACGGGCGACTGGCCCTCGAAGAGGCGCGAGCCGTCGAACATCTTCGTCAGCCACTCGGGGGCGAGGCTCTGGGCCCCGAATTGAATGGGCACCACCAGCGCGAAGAAGTTGGCCACGCCCAGCAGGAAGCCGAAGAGGGTGGCCGCGCGCGGCGCCGGCGTCAGCCCGGTGTACTCACGGGGGCGCCAGCCGGCGAAGCGCAGCATCACCCAGCCCAGGCCGAGGAAGACGAACAGCTCGGTGAACCAGATGCCGAAGGCCGGGTTGATGAACTGCACGAAGCCGCCCACGGGGAGGAAGAGCGACAGCGCGAGCGCGGTGCCCGCCACCGCCATCGTGCGCGGGCTCGTCGAGGCCTGGGGCGGCTCCGGAGGCACGGGCGGCTGCGGCGGCTGTGAGTCGCTGGGAGCGGAATCTTCCACCGTTTCGTCTCCTTGTTACGAAAAGCCGAACTGCCCGCACTGGGGCTTTCCTATACTGTCCGCACGTTGACGTCCTTCATCCTGGCTCGGACAGCGCGGCGGACGTGGTGCAGGTGCTCTCGGACCCTGGGAGCGCTGGGCGCCCTGTGGCTCGGCCTGGGAGCGGTGACGTCGCACGCGGCGGCGTTCCAGGTGGAGGCGCGCACCGAGGCGCAGGCGTACCAGATTCGCGCGTGGCGTGGCACCACGCCGGAGGACCCGGTGCTGCTGCCGCGCCGGCGCATCGTCCAGTACCTGGGCCTCAACGCCTTCGAGCTCGTCACCGGCCAGGACATGGGCTTCGAGTCCAACCTGCGCGTGTGGGCGGACTTCGGCCTGCCGCGGGGCGAGGCGGCGCTGGTGGACGGGCTCAAGTCCGAGGACGCGGAGCTGCTCCACGCCTACGTGCGCTACGCGAAGGGCGGCTTCGAGGGCCGGCTGGGGCGGCAGCTGTACGGGGACGTGACGGACATCCTCGCGTTCGACGGCCTGCGCCTGCGGTACGTGAGCCGGCTGGGGCTGGGCGTGGAGGCCTTCGGCGGGCTGTGGGTGAAGGGCGCGAGCGTGCTCGGCTCGTCGGTGTATCAGCTCGACGGCACGCGGGAGGGTGACGCGACGCTGGACGCGCTGGAGCCGCTGTACGGAGCGAAGCTGCTGCTGGAGGACCTGGGCGGCTTCCACGCGGCGGCGGGCTACCGCAAGGCGATGGTGGAGGGGAAGACGGACCTGGAGCGCGCCACGCTGGAGGTGCGCTACGTGCGGGGCCTGGGCGTGAGCGCGGTGGCGGGCGTGGACTACGATTTGTTGCAGCGCAAGCCGGCGCAGGTGCGCGTGCAGGCGCGGTGGGACAGGACGCGCTTCGCGGTGAGCGCGGAGGCGATGCGGCTGTCGCCGGTGCTGTCCGCGGACTCCATCTGGTACTACTTCGCGTGGGCCCCCCGGGATGAGGCGCGGGTGCGCGTGGACTTCCTGCCCGTGGGCGCGCTGCGCTACTACGTGCAGGGCATTGGCAGCCTGTACCACGACGACCTCAACCCGGCGCTGGGTCTCGCGTCGCAGGTGGACGGGGAGGGCGCACCGGAGACGCGCAGCGTGGGCGGTGCGGTGGGCGCGACGCTGCGGAAGGGCGATTTCCGCTCGGCGCTGGACGTGACGTACCGCACGGGCTACGGCGGGGACCAGCTCTGGGCGGACCTGACGGGCGGCTACAGCTTCGGCCGTGACGGCCTCACGCTGGACGGGCGGCTGTCCTTCGCGCGCATCTTCGACAGCTTCAACCCGCGGCTGGGCGGCAACTTCTACGGCGCGCAGGTGTGGGCCAGCCGGGCGTTGAGCCGCGCGGCGCGGCTGTCGCTGGTGCTGGAGCAGAACGTCAATTCCTTCACCGACTCGGACACGAAGGGCTTCCTGCTCTTCGACCTGAAGGCGAGCCTGTAGATGCCGCACCGTCCGAACCGCACCGTGCTGCTGGGGCTTGCCGCGCTGTCGCTGCTGGTGGGCGCTGGCGTCGCCTGGGCCGCGACGGGCCGAGAGCGCAGCCTGGCCGTGTACCCCGCGCAGCACGTGCCGCTGCGGTTCAACCACGCACAGCACCTGGAAGCCGGTGCCGAGTGCGTCACCTGCCACGATGCCGCGCGCACCAGCCAGTCCCCGAAGGACCGCAACCTCCCCGGGCACGAGGAGTGCGAGACGTGTCACGACATCGACGCGGCGAGGAAGGGCAAGCGCACGGACCCGCCGTCCGCCTGCACGACGTGCCACCCGGGCTTCGACCCCACCGTGCGCATGGAGCCCGCGAAGCTGGTGGTGCCGCCCGCCAACCTGCGCTTCAGCCACCAGCAGCACGTGGAGAAGAAGGTGGACTGCACGGTGTGCCACGGCGAGATGAAGGACGTGCAGCTCGCCACCCGGCAACAACTGCCGAAGATGGCGACGTGCTTCACGTGCCATGACGGCAACGTGGCCACCAACACGTGCAAGAGCTGCCACCCGACGGAGGCTTCCGGGCGGTTGAGGCTCTCGTTCGACTCGGGGCTGCTGCGTCCCATGCAGGGCAACCCGCTGGGGCTGGACCACGGGCCGCGCTACGAGTTCAACCACGGCCCCCGCGCGACGGTGGACCGGCTGACGTGCCAGCAATGCCACAGCGAGAGCTACTGCCAGACATGCCATGACGGCATGCAGAAGCCGCTGTCCGTGCACCCCAATGACTTCATCACGCTGCACCCGGTGCAGGCGCGCGCGGGCACGACGCGCTGCGAGAGCTGCCACCGCGCGCAGTCCTTCTGCGTCGCGTGTCATGAGCGCACGGGTGTGAGCATGGACGCGGCTGCGTCCCTGCGCCCGCGCAACCTGAAGGTGCACCCGGACTACCAGGCGTGGGTGGAAATCATCGGGCCGCAGCACCACGGCATCGCCGCGTCGAGGGACATCGGCAGCTGCATCTCCTGCCACCGCGAGGAGTCGTGCACGAGCTGCCACTCGTCGCTGTCCACGCGGAGGCAGGTGAACCCGCACCCGGCGGGCTTCGCACAGGCCTGCAAGCGACTGGCGGGGGCCAACGACAGGGCCTGCCTCAAGTGCCACACGCCGGAGAGCCTGGTGGAGAAGGGGTGCCGGTGATGCGGCGGCTCACGAGCAAACCACCGACTCTGGAGCGCGGCGCTACCGCCTCGGCCGTGGGCTCCGGACGGGAAGGAGCGCGCCGGTGCCACGCGCGGGGCGCCCGTACACCGCAGGTCGGCGGCGCCACCCCGGCGGCGGGCCCTGTACGGGAAGGCGTGCGCCAGCGCATCGAGCGTGGCGCCCGTGCACCGCGGATGCGCCCGCTGGGCCAGGAAGGGCTTCGGGGGCTCGTGCTCGCGCTCCTGGCCGTGCCCGTGCTCACCGGCCTGCCGGCGTGCCTGGAACCCGGAGACCCCATCTACGACCGCCGCGACACGGACCCGCCGGAGGTGCTGTCCACGACGCCCGTCGCGGGCGGCACGGTGTCGCCGAGCGGGACGCTGCGCATCACCTTCTCCGAGACGATGGACCCGCGCACGCTGCGCCCGGGCATCGCCGTCTTCGCGGGCCGCGACGAGGTGGCGCTCACGCTGGCCGCCCCCGAGGTGTCCGACGTGGACGCCGATGTGGAGCGCGGAGACCGGCCGTACACGGTGGAGGCCACGGCGGGGGAGGGCAGCTCGCTCCAGCCGGGCACGGCCTACACGCTGGTGCTGCGAGACAGCCTCACGGATTGGGAGGGCAACGCGCTGACCGGCGAGGTGCGCGTGGCCTTCCGCACCACCACCGGGCCGTGAGCTACATCCGCGTGTAGAGGAAGTCCTCCGCCACGGGCTTGCCACCCTCGTCACCCTCGACGCGCGCGGTGAGCCTGTCCGCGGACTCACGCCGGTAGAGGATGCGCTTCGGGTGGTCATGCGCGGGGTTCTCGAACAGCGCTTCCCCCTCCGAGCAGCGCACGAGCTTGAACTCGACGCCGGGGCGGGCCTTCGGATGGGCGATGTAATAGAGCCCGTCCGGCCGCGCCTCGATGCGGAGGTACTCGAAGAACACCGTCCTGCCCTGCGAGACGAAGCGGCTCATCCCGAGCATGGAGTCCCCCGCCGCATGGGTCCAATGCTCATCCACCGTGCCCGGACCTGACGGGCCCTGCCAGTCGCCCGCCATCCACGCCACGTCGGCGATGGACGTGCCACAGGCGTGCGCACGTGCTGCCGGTGCCGTCGACGGCGTGCTCCGGCAGGAGAGCGGAGCGGAGGAACAAAGCACCACTGAGACGAGGGACAGCAACGGCATGCATCGAGGCATGCCGGCCATCCTCACATGCGGCCAGCCACGGCCGCACTTGTTGCGTGCACTCTTCAGGCCCGCTTGAGGTAGTCGCGGATGTCGTCGGCGAGCTGCTTCCGGTTCCGCTGGCCCTGCTCGTTGGTGACCACCTCGAGCTTCTTGTCCTTCTCGACGAGGTACTTCTGGTCCAGCAGGTAGGCCACCGCGTTCTCCAGGGTGACCTTGGCCAGCGACTCGGCGGCGGTGATGCGGCCCGCGTGGTACTCCGCGCGGCCCGTCTCCAGGGCGAGCTTGATGAAGGCCTTGCGGTCCGTCGCAACGCCGGTGGCCACGTCCTCCAGCGTCATCGCCGCCAGCAGGTACGCCTCCAGGTAGTCGCGCAGCAGGTCCGCCAGGAACTCCAGCTCCGGGCGGGCGTGGGGCTCGGGAGCGAGCGTCAGCGTGTCGCCCTCGTGCATCACCAGGCCCATGCGCACGAGCCGCTCCACCGTCTCCGCGAAGATGGTGTCGAAGGTGAGGCCCACCCGGTAGATGAACTCCACCTTGAAGAGGCGGGACAGGAACAGCGCCCGGGTCTTCACCGCGTCGTACGGCGCGGGTGAGCCGCTGGCGAGCAGCGCGTTGGCCACGAGGCTGCGAGCGGCCACCAGGTTCATCAGCGTGTTCTTGTAGAAGGACATCTCCGGGCGGCGGGAGTCCTCCACCTGGTAGATGACCTCGCCGCGCGCCTCCTGCGTGCGCACCATCTCATCGGAGATGAAGGTGCGCATGGCGTCCTGGATGGGGCCCATCGTCTCCGGGTTGCTCGGAGCGTTGCGCAGCTCCACGGACAGCGGCGAGCCGTCCTCCAGGGCGATGCGGCGCAGGACGCTGATGCGGTCCGCCAGCTCCCGCTGCGTGAGGCCGCGGCGGCGGTGCGCCAGCAGGGACGTGCTCACCAGCGCGTGCGGCGTCACGGTGGACACCTTGCTGATGCCGTACATCACCCGGTTGCCCAGCGCGCGGACCAGGCCCTTCTTCTGCTCGTCCGTCACCGGCTCCTCGGGGTTGAGCCCGCGAGCCTGCATGAACTCCTGGAGGGAGATGGGCTCGTCGAAGCCCAGGTGGATGCGCCCGTAGCGCGCCGCCAGCACCTTGGGCGTGCTCAGCAGCGCCTTCAGGTCCTCCGGCTTCTTCTCCCCGCCGGCCAGCTCCTTCGAGTAGCTGCCGGACTCCACGACCTTCTCGTAGTCGATGGCGACGGGCACGAACATGAGGTCGTTGCGCGCGCCCTCAAGCACGGACTCCACCTGCCAGGTGAACATGCCCAGCTTGGGCGTCAGCAGCTTGCCCGTGCGCGAGCGCCCGCCCTCGGGGAAGAACTCCTGGTGGGTGCCGTCATGCACCAGCTTGCGGACGTACGCCTTGAAGGCCGCCGAGTAGACCTTGTCGTCCTTGAACGAGCGGCGCAGGAAGAACGCGCCGCAGCGGCGGAAGATGGAGCCCAGCGGCCAGAAGGAGAGGTTGGCGCCCGCGGCGACCAGCGGCACCGTGTAGCCGCGGCTCCACAGAATCCAGCTCATCACCAGGTAGTCGACGTGGCTCTTGTGGCTGGGGCACAGGACGAGCGGGGCCTTGCCGGCGGCCTTGAGCGCGCGGTGCAGGCCCGCCTCGTCCACCTCGATGCCGTCGTAGATGCGGTTGAACACCCACTCCAGCACAGGCGCGATGAAGGCCAGCGTGGTGGGGCTGGGGCGCGCGGCGATGGCCTCCAGGTTGCGCCGGGCCTCGCGCAGCACGCTCTCCTGCTTGCGGTTCGTCGAGGCCGCGTGCTCGTCCAGCACCTTGCGCAGGGCCCTGTCCCGCAGCGTCTCGTCGATGACCCGGGCGGCGGGCTTCACCGGCGGACCGAACACGGCGCGCGTCTCGCGGGCCAGGTGGACGTGCAGCGTGCTGCGCACCTTGCGCGCCAGCACCTCGTCCGAGTCCTTCGGGTTCTCCTCCACGAAGCGCCGCAGGTCGATGGGCTCGCCCACGCGGAACTGCGCGCGCTTGTAGTTGCGGAAGAAGGCGAGCATCGAGTGCAGGAAGCCCGGCGCCTCCGGGCTCCCGAACAGGATGTCCACCCAGTTGGGCTTGAGGCGCGCGGTGCGCTTCTCCCAGATGAACAGCTCCGGCACCAGGTACACAGGCCGGTCGGACTTGCGCGCGATGGCCACCAGGGCGGGGAAGGGGTCCTCGCGCGTTTCCTTGCCGGAGGGAGCCAGCAGCGCCGTGCGGCGCAGGAAGACGAGCCCGCTGCCGCCCGTCTGCTGTGCGTACTCGAAGCGCTGCACGTAGTCGCCTGTGTGCTTCGTCTGCCGCCAGGGTCGGGTGAACCAGGGGCGCAGGTTGCAGACGGCGCGCACGGGAGGCAGCGCCCGGCGGACCATGGCCCAGGTCAGGTAGAGGAAGTTCACCCACGCCGTGGAGCGCATGACGTGCACCACGAAGCCCTTCGCGTGGAGGGAGCGCAGCTCGTCCTCGGTCTCCGCGGAGAAGTGGACCCCGTCCAGATAACGGGCTCCCAGCGCCCGGCCCATGGGGCCGAACTCTTCCTTCAGCGAGGCCTCACCCTGATTCCCAGTCTGAGTCAGCACGGTGTCCACGGTAGCCCCCCGGCTACATGTTGTCCGGCGTCGGAATGCCCAGCAGCGTCAGGCCCGCCGCCAGCGTAACCCGGGTGGCGTCCGTCAAGGCGAGTCGCGCCGCGCGAAGTGCATCATTGTCCTCTACGAGAATGCGCTTCTCGCGGTCCTGGTTGCCCGCGGTGAAGTAGCGGCTGAAGGCGGCGGCCACGTCCAGCAGCAGCCGCGCCACCAGGCTCGGCTCGTACTGCTCGGCCGCGTCGCGCACCACCTCGGGCAGGCGCATGATTTCGCGCAGCAGTGCCTGCTCCTCGGGCAGCGTCAGCAGGGCCGCGTCGTAGCTTTGGGGCGCGCCGCCACCCTTGCGCAGCACGCTGACGGTGCGCGCGTGGGCGTACTGGAGATAGGGGCCGGTGTGGCCCTCGAAGCTGAGCACCTCGTCCCAGTCGAAGGTGTAGTCGCTGGCGCGCTTGTGCTTGAGGTCGCCGAAGGCGATGGCGCCCAGGCCGATCTGCTCGGAGAGTTGGTCCGCGTCGCCCGTGTGGATGCGGCCGGCCTCGATGTTCTCCTTCACCTTCGCGGAGGCGCGCTCCTTCGCCTCGTCGAGCACTTCACTGAGCTGCACCACCTGGCCCTTGCGCGTGCTCATGCCGTGGATGCGGCCGAAGGCCACGTGCACGGTGCGGTCCGCCCACGGCTGGCCCATCTCCTTGAGCGTGCGGAACACCTGGCGGAAGTGCAGCGCCTGGTCCTGCGCGACGACGTACAGCGACTTGTCGAAGTGGAAGCGCTCGTACCTGTCTTGCGCGGCCGCCAGGTCACGCGTGGCGTACAGCGTGCTGCCGTCGTTCTTCTTCAGCAGGATGGGCGGCTCGTTGTCGGCGTAGGGCAGGTCGACGATGAGCGCGCCCTGCGACTCCTTCACGCCGGGCTTCTTCGCGATCTGCTCGATGACCGCGTCCATCTTCCCCTGGTAGCGGCTCTCGCCCTCGATGTGCTCGAACTCGATGCCCATCCGCGCGTAGATCTGCTTGAAGCCCTTGATGCTCGTCTCGCGGAACTGGTTCCAGAGCTTGAGCGCCTCGGCGTCACCGGCCTCCATGCGCCGGAAGAACTCGCGGGCCTTCTCGTCGAACGCGGGCTCCGCCTCGGCGCGCTTGTTGGCCCGGACGTACACCTCCACGAGGTGCGCCATGTCGTCGATGCGGGTCGGGTCGCCGTACTCCTGGAAGCCCACCGCGACGAGGCCGAACTGCTTGCCCCAGTCACCCAGGTAGTTGATGCCTTCCACCTTCCAGCCCAGCGCCCGGTAGATGTTGGCGATGCAGTGGCCGAGGAACGTGGTGCGGATGTGGTGGAAGCCGATGGGCTTGGCGATGTTGGGCGACGAGTAGTCGATGGCCACCGTCTTCCCGCGCCCCGCGTCCGCGTCACCGCCGTAGGCCAGCCCCGCTGAGCGTGCCGCGTCGATGACCTCGGCCGAGAAGGGAAGGGGGGCGAAGCGGGCGTTGACGTACGGGCCCACCGCCTTGATTTCGAGCCCCGGCACGCTCAGCGACTGGGCGAGCCCGGCGGCGATGGCGGGGGGCGCCTTCTTCTGCGCCTTGGCGAGGGGGAAGGTGGCGAAGCTCAAGTCACCGTGCGTGGGCTCGGCGGGCTTGATCTGCGCTTCAATCTCGGACGCCGGCACACCCAGGGCCGTGGCGAGGCCCTGGGCGAATGCGGCGCGGTATCGGGAGTAGACGGAGGAGCTCATGGGAACGCGGCGATACTAGACAAACCGAGAGGCCTTCCGGCCACCTCTTGTTCGCGCCCACGCTCATTCCGTTACTCAGGGTACGGCAGGTGCCCGGCGGCTGGGCCGCACCACCGCAGACACCGTGTCCAGCAGCTTGGGCAGTTGCAGGGGCTTTTCGAAGAAGCCGTCGATGCGCTCCAGCCCCTGGCCCGAGGTGAGGGACGCCACCTCGCTGGCTCCCGAGATGATGTACACGACGATGTCGGCCAGCGACTCGTTGCCGCGGATGAAGCGCAGCACCGACTGCCCGTCCTCCTCGCTCAGCCGCAGGTCGAGCAGCACCATGGCCGGGCGGATGTGGGACAGGATGGAGCGCGCCTCCGAGGCCCCCGAGGTGGCCATCACCCGGTAGCCCTCCTGCTCCAGCACCTGCTGGAGGACCTCGCGGCAGTCGGCGTCGTCCTCGACGAGGAGGATGCCGCCGGACTTGGGCGCCGCCTGGTTCATCTCCGGCGTGCTGACGGCCCCGGCGAACATCGGCAGCACCATCTGGAAGATGCTGCCCTCGCCGAGCACGCTGGACGCATCCATGCGCCCGCCGTGCAGTGCGACAATCTTGCCCACCAGCGGCAGGCCCAGGCCGGCGCCGGGCGGACGGGGCATGCCCGGCTGCGCGCGGTAGAAGGCGTCGAAGACGTGCTCCAGCGCCTCGGCGGACATGCCGGGGCCGCTGTCCTTGACGGTGAGCGTGGCCAGCCCGTCCTCGGCGGACACGCGCACCTCGACGGTGTCGTCCGCCTCGCTGTGGTGGATGCCGTTCTCCACGAGGTTGTGGATGGCCTCGGCGATGCGCTCGCGGTCGCCGCGGACGAAGACCTCGGGGCAGGGCGGAATCACCACGCGCACCTTGCAGTGCTCCGCGAGGGCGCCCAGCGCGCGCACCACCTCTTCGGCCACGGACTTGAGGCCGAAGGGGCGCTGGTTGAGCTGCATCTTCCCGGACTGGAGCCGGGACATGAGCAGCAGGTCGTTCACCATGCGCAGCATGCGGTCCGAGTTCCGGTCGCAGATCTGCACCGCGCGGCGCTGGGAGTCCGTCAGGGGGCCCAGCTTCTCGCGCCCCATCATCGCCAGGTAGGACTTGATGGTGGTGAGCGGGTTCTTCAGGTCGTGCGAGACATTGCCGAGCAGCTCCTCGCGGTTCTGCTCCAGGCTCTTGAGGCCGGCGATGGCCGTCTGGAGGTCCTTGTTGCGGCGGGCGCTGTCATCGCGCAGGCGGGCCACCTCGTAGGCGGCGGTGAGCTGGGCGGCCAGCGACTCCAGCAGCGTGTCCGAGGGCTCGCGCCGCGCGCCGAGCACCACCAGCACGCCGGTGACGCCCTGGGGGCCCTCCAGCGGGACGGCCACGGTGTCGCCCTCGCGCAAGAGTGTCTTCGTGGCGAAGGCGCGTCCCACGACGCCCTCGCCCGGGACGGCGGCGGTGACGCGGTCGTCGTAGCGGCCGCGCACGTGCTCCACGTGGAGCTGCTCCCGGGAGGGGAAGTGGCGGGCCACGTAGCAGACCTTCGGCTTGAGCAGCGCGTGAATGGTCTGCAGGTGGGAGCGCAGGGCCTCCGTGGGCCCCGCGTTGTCCGTCAGGTGCCGCGCCATCTCCAGGAGGGCACGGTTGGCGACATCGGCATCCACCGGCGGGGCAGGCTTCACCGTCCGTCGGGTGGGCTTCTTGGCTGTCTTGGCAATGGGACGCAGCGGTACGACTTCGGCCAGCGGCCCCTTCTTCTTCGTGCGCACGTGAGAATCCTGCTCCATGTCCCGAGCGCGAGGGAACGGCCCTGGCTCGCAGGGCCTTCCGGAGGACAGTGGCCGTGTCGGCTGCCCGACAGCCCGGACCTCAGGCCCGGCGCTGGATGCGACCGTCCTGCCCGAGGGCGTAGGGCTCCACCAGGAGCGGCTGCACCTTCGTCTGGTAGCCGTCCACGGAGAAGCCGCCCTCCGCCAGCGCGGCCAGCGCCGACGTCTGGACCCGGCGGGCCGTCTCGTCGGCGGTGAGGAGCTTCAGCATGGGCTCGCGAGCCGGCTCGTACTTGAAGGAGCCGAGCGCCTTGAGCGCGGCGATCTTCACGTCGTCCGACATGTCCTCGAGGAAGGGCAGCACCACCGGGGGGATGCGGGGGTCCGCCTTGCCCGTGACGTGGTGGAGGAGGACGACCTTCTTCTCGGGGTTCTTCGTGTAGTGCGCGGACAGGTGGCGCAGCGCCTCCACGCAGGCGCCGAGCACTTCGTCCTCCGTGAGGAGGTCTCCCAGCAGCCGCAGCGCCCACGAGGTGGCCGACTCGTTCTTGCCGAGGAACTCGGTGATGGGCGGCACGGCGTCCTTGCCGAAGCTCTTGACGAGGTCGAACGTGCGCTCCTTCTCGTCGGCGTCCGTGGTGAGCGGGTCCACGGTGATGGTGAAGCGGCTGAGCAGCACGCTGACGGCTTCGGGGAACTTCATCTCCCCCAGCTGCTCGATGGCCTTCTGCCGTGTCGCCGGGTCCCCGTACTTCTGGGTCACCTTGGACTTGAGCTTGAGGGCTTTGTCGGGGCCCGAGCCGCCCGTGAAGATGTCTAAGAGGCCCATGTGCGCGTGTGCTCCGTTTCCTGCGGAAGCGTGAAGGTAGGAGGTGCCGTCTATGCCGAGGCGGCGCCTGGGACAAGAGACAAGAAAATTAGAGCGTCAGCTCGCGCCGGACATCGTCGCGATAGGCGCGGGAAAGTGTCTCGGCGGCGGCACGCGCTTCGGCGCTGGCTTCCTCGGGCACCTTCACCTGGAGGTGCAGGTAGAGGTCCCCGGGCGCCCCTCCCTTGAGGGAGGGCACCCCGCGCCCCTTCAGGCGCATGCGCCTGCCGGACTGGGAGCCCGGCGGCACCTTCAGCGTCACCTCGCCCTGGAAGGTCGGCACGCGCACGTCCGCGCCCAGGATGGCCTCCGGCACCGTCACCGGCAGGTCGATGTGCAGGTCGTCGCCCTCGCGGCGCACCAACGGATGCTCGGCGACCTCGGTCTCGATGTAGAGGTCGCCCGGTGGGCCGCCCCGGGGGCCGGCGGCGCCCTGGCCGGCCAGCCGCACCTTGGAGCCCGTATGGACCCCGGCCGGTATCTTCACCGTCAGCCGGGTGCTCTCTTCCTTGATGCCGGAGCCGCCACACTGGGGGCAGGGCTCCATCGCCCGCCCGGTGCCCTGGCAGTTGGGGCACACGCCGCTGCCGCCGAAGAGGCCCGCCCGCCGGGGCCGGCCGGTGCCGCTGCAGGTGGGGCAGGTGCCCATCTTCCCCGAGTCGCCCCGGCCGCTGCACGCCGAGCAGCGCCCGGGCCGGGAGATGGCCAGGGTGCGCTCCGCGCCCGCGACGGCCTCGTTCAGGGTGAGCTGCACGCGGGCCGTGAGGTCCTCGCCGCGCTCCGGGCCCGAAGCCCTCCGCCGGCCGAACATGTCGGCCGCGTCGAAGCCGCCCACCCCGGCGCCGCCCCGGCCGCCGAAGAGGTCGCTGAACAGGTCGCCCAGGTCGAAGCCCTCGGCGCCGTAGGGCATGCCGCCCGCGCCGCCGCTCCCGGCCGCGGCCTTGTAGGCGCGGTAGGCCTCCGCCTTCTTCTCGTCGAAGCCGATCTTCTCCGCGTCGGGGCCGAACTCGTCGTAGAGCTTGCGCTTCTTCGCGTCCGACAGCACCTCGAAGGCGGAGCTGACCTGCTTGAACTTCTCCTCGGCGGCCTTGTTTCCCGGGTTGACGTCCGGGTGGTACTTGCGCGCGAGCTTGCGGTACGCCTTCTTGACGTCCTCCGCCGAAGCCCCGCGGTCCACACCCAGAATCTGGTAATAGTCGTCCGCCATTTGTTCCCGCCGTGATGTACCTGATTGAACGTAACCAGCCGGTGGGAGCGCGCCAGCTTGGAGTGCCCGGTTGGCGGGAGATGTATAAAGTCGCCGGAAGATGAGGGAGGCCATGGAAGCGCCGCGCCAGGCTGGAGCGGGAACCCTGTGGCTGGTGGTCTGGCTCCTGTTCGTGCCCGTCGCGGGGGCCCGGGCCGCGCCCCCGCCAGCCCCGGACGCCCGGAACGCATCCGCGCCAGAAGCGGACGCCCGCGTCGTCGACCGGGTGGTGGCCATCATCGAGGGCCGGGTGCTCACCCTGAGCGAGCTGCGCTTCGAGGCCCGGGTGGCGCTCGTCCAGCGAGGGGGCGTGCAGGCCCTGGAGGCCCCGCTCGACGAGGACACGCTCCGGGGCGCCCTGGAGCTCATCATCAACCAGCGGGTCCAGGTGCTGAACGCGGACCGCCTCCAGGCGTTCCCCGCCGAGCCGGCCGAGGTGCAGGCGCGGCTGGCCGCGTTCCAGGCCCGCGTGGGAGGCGAGGCTGCGCTGCAGCGGTTCCTGGCGCGGCACGACATGGACCAGAACGCGCTGGAGGGGGTGCTGGCCCGGGGACTCCGGGCGGAGCGCATCCTGGACAGCCGCATCCGCCTGCGGGCGCAGGTGGGTGAGACGGAGGTCCGCCGCTACTTCGAGCAGCACGCGGCCGAGTACCCCTCGGACTACGAGTCGGTGCGCGCGGCCATCCGGGAGAAGCTGGTGCGAGAGCGGTACGGAGTGCTGGCGGCGGAGGAGCTGGCCCAGGTCCGGGCCTCGGCGCAGGTGCGCCGGGTGGCCCCCTTCGCGCGGGAGGCGCGGCGATGAGGCGGATGCGCGAGGACTCCCTTCCGCGGGGCAGGCCCGACTTCGTCATCCGGCAGATGACGGTGGCGGACATGCCGGCGGTGATGGCGCTGGAGAAGCAGGCCTTCAGGAACCCCTGGTCCCCGGAGCTGCTCCAGCGCGAGCTGCAGCACGAGTGGTCCACCATCCTCCTCGTGGAGGAGGAGCGGAAGGAGGACGGCCCGCTGCTGCTGGGCCTGGCCATCTTCTGGATCGTCCACGACGAGGTGCACGTGCTCAACGTGGCCACCGCTCCGGAGCACCGGCGGCGCGGGGTGGCCCGGGCCGTCATGGACGAGGTGCTCGCCCGCGGCAAGGCCCGCCGCTGCACCCTGGCCACGCTGGAGGTGCGCCGCAGCAACGAGGCCGCGCTCCAGCTCTACAAGTCGCTGGGCTTCCGCCCGGTGGGCATCCGGCCGAACTACTACGTGGACGAGGGCGAGGACGCCATCGTCATGGTCCTCGACTTCTAGCCGCACGCGGAGTAGACGAGCGCCCCGCTGTAGACCCGCCGTGCGCCGTGGTTCCGGGCAACGGGGAATGGACCTCCGGGGCCCTGCCGGTTCATAGGCAGGGTCCAGGCCGTGCTTGACACGGAGGGGTCCCTCCCTATACTCGCGGCCCTTTCCGTAGTCCTGTAGGTAGATATGCGCCGCCTGGTGTGTCTGGCGGTGGCCAACCCCGAAGAAGAGGTATCAGTTGCCGACCATCAGCCAGCTGGTTCGCAAGGGCCGCGAGAAGCTCGTCATCAAGGGCAAGAGCCCGGCCCTCAAGGAGTCCCCCCAGAAGCGTGGCGTCTGCACGCGCGTGTACACCACGACCCCGAAGAAGCCGAACTCGGCCCTCCGCAAGGTGGCCCGTGTTCGTCTGACCAACGGGATCGAGGTCACGTCCTACATCCCCGGCGTGGGTCACAACCTCCAGGAGCACTCGGTGGTCATGATCCGCGGTGGCCGTGTGAAGGACCTCCCGGGCGTCCGCTACCACATCATCCGTGGAACGCTGGACTCCGTGGGCGTCGCGGGTCGCAAGCAGAGCCGCTCCAAGTACGGAGCCAAGCGTCCGAGCTGATCGCTCGTCACGCCGACCACCTTCGTCTCGCAGTGTTTTCGGACGTCTCGCCCCACACCCTGGGGAGCGTCCGTGGGAAGTTCCTCGCAGCAGCTCATGAAGCCCCGTTGATTGCTCTCCAAGTGGGAGTGGGGCGTAAGGGAAGAGAGTAGAGATGCCTCGTCGTCGCGTAGTCGCCAAGCGCAAGATTCTGCCGGATCCGAAGTTCCAGGACCGCCTGGTCACCAAGTTCGTCAACGACCTGATGCGGAAGGGGAAGAAGTCCATCGCGGAGGGCGTGTGCTACGGCGCCTTCGCCCTCATCGAGGAGCGCGCGAAGGAAGACCCCCTCAAGACGTTCAAGAAGGCCCTCGACAACGTCAAGCCGGTGCTCGAGGTGAAGAGCCGCCGCGTCGGTGGCGCCACCTACCAGGTGCCCGTCGAGGTCCGTCAGGATCGCCGCGTCGCCCTCGGCATGCGGTGGATCATCAGCTACGCCAAGGCGCGTGGCGAGAAGACCATGCAGGAGAAGCTGGCCGGCGAGATCATGGACGCCGCCAACAACCGCGGCAACGCGGTGAAGAAGCGTGAAGACACGCACAAGATGGCGGAGGCCAACAAGGCCTTCGCTCACTACCGCTGGTAGGCCCCAAAGGCTTCGCGGTTGCCGCCCGGATGCAGATGCTGCATCCGGGCGGTTTTGTTAGATGGCGCAGGTTCTCTGAAATCGTCCGGTCGGTGGGTGACGCGGCGTGGAGGCCCGTCCCGCTTTTTGGAGAGGTATTGAGTCATGGCCCGTGAGCATCCCCTCGAGCGCTACCGCAACATCGGCATCATGGCGCACATCGATGCCGGCAAGACGACCACCACCGAGCGGATCCTCTTCTACACCGGCGCCATCCACCGGATGGGCGAGGTGCACGAGGGGAACACCACCACCGACTGGATGGTGCAGGAGCGCGAGCGCGGCATCACGATCACGTCCGCCGCGATCACCGCCTTCTGGACGCGCAAGGACCAGCGCTACCGCGTCAACATCATCGACACGCCGGGACACGTGGACTTCACCATCGAGGTGGAGCGCTCGCTGCGCGTGCTCGACGGTGCCATTGCCGTCTTCGACGGCGTGAATGGCGTGGAGCCGCAGTCCGAGACGGTGTGGCGCCAGGCGGACAAGTACAAGGTCCCCCGCATCTGCTTCATCAACAAGATGGACCGGGTGGGCGCGGACTTCGAGATGTCCGTGGGCACCATCAAGGAGAAGCTGGGCGCGCGCGCGGTGCGCATGCAGCTTCCGCTGGGCACCGAGGACAAGCTCCGCGGCGTCATCGACCTCATCAAGATGAAGGCGCTGGTGTTCCACGACTCGGAGCAGGGCAGCCGCTACGACGAGGTGGACATCCCCGAGGAGTTCCTCGAGGCGGCCGAGGCGGCCCGCGGCGAGCTGCTCGAGGCCGCGGCCGAGCAGGATGACGCGCTGACGGAGAAGTTCCTCGAGGGCCAGGAGCTCACCGAGGACGAGATTCGCGGCGCCATCCGCAAGGGCTGCGTGGGGCTGAAGCTGTTCCCGGTGTTCTGCGGCTCGGCGTTCCGCCACAAGGGCGTGCAGCCGCTCCTGGACGCGGTGGTGGACTACCTGCCCAGCCCGCTCGACGTCCCGCCCATCCATGGCAAGACGCCCAAGGGCGAGGACGCCATCCGCGAGACGAAGGACGACGCGCCCTTCAGCGCGCTGGCGTTCAAGATCATGAACGACCCCGCGTTCCAGTCGCAGACGCTGACCTTCCTGCGCGTCTACTCCGGCCGGCTCGAGGCGGGCACGGCCGTGTGGAACTCGGTGAAGGGCAAGCGCGAGCGCGTCAGCCGCCTGGTGCAGATGCGCGCGGACAAGAAGGACGAGCTCACCGAGTGCTTCGCCGGCGACATCTGCGCGGTGGTGGGCCTGAAGCTGGCCAGCACGGGCGACACGCTCTGCGACGACAAGCAGCCCATCATCCTGGAGCGGATGGAGTTCCCCGAGCCGGTCATCGACATCGCCATCGAGCCGAAGTCGACGGCGGACCAGGACAAGATCATCCAGTCGCTGCAGCGCCTGGCGATGGAGGACCCGTCGTTCCGCGTGAAGACGAACGAGGAGACGGGGCAGACCATCATCGCCGGCATGGGCGAGCTGCACCTGGAAATCATCGTCGACCGGCTCCTGCGCGAGTTCAAGGTCGACGCGAACATCGGCAAGCCGCAGGTGGCGTACCGGGAGACCATCACCTCCCAGACGCAGGCGGAAGGGAAGTACATCCGCCAGACGGGCGGCCGCGGCCAGTATGGCCACATCTGGCTGCGCGTCATGCCCAACGAGCCGGGCAAGGGCTTCGCCTTCGAGAACAAGGTGACGGGCGGCGCGGTGACGAAGGAGTTCGTGGACGCGGTGCGGGAGGGCGTCGCCGAGTCCATGCAGAACGGGCCGGTGGCGGGCTACCCCATGGTCGACGTCAAGGTGGAGGCCTACGACGGCTCCATGCATGACGTGGACTCCAGCGAGATGGCCTACAAGATTGCCGGCTCCCTGGCCTTCCGGGACGCCGTGCGCAACGCCACGCCCGTGCTGCTCGAGCCCATCATGAGTTGCGAAATCGTCACGCCCGAGGACTTCATGGGCGACGTCATCGGCGACCTGAACGGCCGCCGTGGGAAGGTGCTGGGGATGGTGCCCCGGCCCGGCCGGGTGCAGGCCATCCAGGCACAGGTGCCCCTGGCCGCCATGTTTGGCTACTCGACCGACCTGCGCAGCCGCAGCCAGGGAAGGGCGACCTACACCATGCAGTTCAGTCACTACGCGCCCGCGCCGAAGTCGGCGCTCAACCGGTGACCGCGGTACGTCTGGCGGAGTGCTTGCCGGCCGATTTCAGTTGACGTTGCGGCACGTTTGGAGCAGGACGCAGCACCTTCGCAGTTGTTTTCCGAGATTGAGACGCGCGCCGGGTCTGCTGCTGACCGGCAACCCCGCGAGGAGAGGTCATGGCCAAGGAGAAGTTCGAGCGTAACAAGCCCCACGTGAACATCGGCACGATCGGACACGTGGACCACGGCAAGACGTCGCTGACGGCCGCCATCACCAAGGTGCTGGCGAAGACGGGCGGCGCCACGTTCATGGCGTACGACCAGATCGACAAGGCGCCGGAGGAGCGTGAGCGCGGTATCACCATCTCCACCGCGCACGTGGAGTACCAGACGAAGAACCGGCACTACGCCCACGTCGACTGCCCGGGCCACGCCGACTACGTCAAGAACATGATTACCGGCGCGGCGCAGATGGACGGCGCCATCCTGGTGGTCTCCGCGGCCGACGGCCCGATGCCCCAGACGCGTGAGCACATCCTCCTGGCCCGCCAGGTCGGCGTGCCCTACATCGTCGTCTTCCTGAACAAGGTGGACATGCTGGACGACCCCGAGCTGCGCGAGCTCGTGGAGATGGAGGTCCGGGACCTGCTCAAGAAGTACGAGTTCCCCGGCGACACCATCCCCATCGTCCCCGGCTCGGCCCTCAAGGCGCTCGAGGGTGACACCAGCGACATCGGCGAGCCGGCCATCCTGAAGCTGATGGAGGCGGTGGACAGCTACATCCCCACCCCGCAGCGCGCCACCGACAAGCCCTTCCTGATGCCGGTGGAAGACGTCTTCTCCATCGCCGGCCGTGGCACGGTGGCCACCGGCCGCGTCGAGCGCGGCAAGATCAAGGTCGGCGAGGAAGTCGAAGTCGTCGGTCTGCGTCCGACGCAGAAGACCGTCGTGACGGGCGTGGAGATGTTCCGCAAGCTGCTCGACGAGGGCATGGCGGGCGACAACATCGGCGCGCTGGTGCGTGGTCTGAAGCGTGAGGACCTGGAGCGCGGCCAGGTGCTGGCCAAGCCGGGCAGCATCACCCCGCACACCAAGTTCAAGGCGCAGATCTACGTGCTCTCGAAGGAAGAGGGTGGCCGTCACACCCCGTTCTTCAAGGGCTACCGTCCCCAGTTCTACTTCCGCACCACGGACGTGACGGGCACGGTGAAGCTGCCGGACAACGTGGAAATGGTGATGCCGGGCGACAACATCGCCATCGAGGTGGAGCTCATCACCCCGGTCGCCATGGAGAAGGAGCTCCGGTTCGCCGTCCGTGAGGGTGGTCGTACCGTGGGCGCCGGCGTCGTGGCCGAAATCATCGAGTAGAAGCCCTCCACCGGCTCCCTGAGACCCCCTGGGTGGGGAATTTTCAGGGAGCCGGAGGAAATCCAGTTGCATACCCCCGGCGCGGGATGGTAATCACCGCGCCCCTTCGTTCCGAAGAAACGGCTCTGTGAAATCCAGGGGACGTAAGTCGTAACGCCGCCCGAGGCACAGGCAGGGCTCGTTCTAAGAGGTTCTTGCGAATGGCGACACAGAAGATCCGCATCCGGTTGAAGGCGTACGACTCGAAGCTCCTGGACCAGAGTGCCGGGGAGATCGTCGAGACGGCCAAGCGCACGGGCGCGAAGGTAGCCGGTCCGATCCCCCTGCCGACGCGCATCAACAAGTTCACCGTGCTGCGGTCCCCGCACGTGGACAAGAAGAGCCGCGAGCAGTTCGAGATCCGCACGCACAAGCGCCTGCTCGACATCCTCGAGCCCACGCAGCAGACGTTGGATGCGCTCATGAAGCTGGATCTGTCGGCCGGCGTTGACGTCGAGATCAAGTCCTAGGAAGCGGGTGGGCGTTCGAGTGGTTTCACTCCGACCCCGCGAGGAAAGTGCCATGGCGAAGTTTGACGTTGTCGACCTGGATTTGAAGAAGGTGTCGGAGATCGAGCTCTCCGACGACGTGTTTGGCGCCGAGCCGAACACCCACCTCTTTTACGAGGTGGCGAAGATGCAGCAGATCAACCGGCGTCGCGGCACGGTGGGGGTGAAGAACACCTCGCTGGTCAGCGGCGGCGGCAAGAAGCCCTGGAAGCAGAAGGGCACCGGCCGCGCCCGTCAGGGCTCCATCCGCGCTTCCCACTGGGTGGGCGGCGGCAAGGCGATGGCTCCCAAGGCGCGCGACTACTTCTACCGCCCGCCCCGCAAGGTGCGCCGCGGCGCCCTGAAGTCTGCTCTGTCCCTGCGGGCCCGCGAGAAGACGCTCATCATCCTGAGCGGCTTCTCCCTGGACGCGCCGAAGAGCAAGCAGGCCTTCGAGGTCCTCACCAAGCGCCTGAAGCTGCAGAACGCGCTGGTGATTGACGACAAGGGCAACACCAACCTGCACCGCAGCGTGCGCAACCTGGCGAAGTTCGACGTGCTGCCTCCCGAGGGTCTCAACCTCGAGGCCGTCCTGCGGCACTCGCACATCGTCCTCACCTCCGCGGCCGCGAAGACCCTCGAGGGGGCGCTGTCATGAATCTCAACGACGTCATCAAGGGCCCGCTCATCACCGAGAAGCTGGACAAGGCCCGCGAGAAGTTCCGTCAGTACTCGTTCATCGTCGACCGCAAGGCCACCAAGCACGACGTGGCCCGCGCGGTGGAGACGCTGTTCAAGGTCACCGTCGAGGGCGTTCGCACCAACGTCGTCCGCGGCAAGGTCAAGCGGGTGGGCCGGAGCATCGGCAAGCGGCCCAACTTCAAGAAGGCGGTCGTCACCCTGAAGCAGGGCGACTCGATCGAGCTCTTCGAGGGAGGGGCGGCCTGACGCTACGGCGTCGAGCCTGCCTGCGAGGAACACACCATGGGCATCAAGAAGTACAAGCCGACTAGCGCCGCCCGCCGTCTGATGACGGTGTCCGACTTCGCGGACATCACCAAGGACTCGCCGGAGAAGAGCCTCACCGCGCCCCTCAAGCGCTCCGGTGGCCGCAACGTCCACGGGCACATCACCCGTCGTCACCAGGGCGGTGGCCACAAGCGCCGTTACCGCATCATCGACTTCAAGCGTCGCGACAAGGACGGCGTGCCGGCCAAGGTCGCCGCGGTGGAGTACGATCCGAACCGCACCGCCAACATCGCGCTGCTGCACTACGCGGACGGCGAGAAGCGCTACATCCTCGCTCCGGTGGGTCTGAGCGTGGGTGACACGGTGTTCGCCGGCGAGACGGCGGACATCCGTCCGGGCAACAGCCTCCCGCTGCAGAACATCCCGGTGGGTACCGTCATCCACAACGTGGAGCTGAAGCCGGGCCGTGGCGCCCAGGTCATCCGCTCCGCCGGGACGTCCGGCCAGCTGATGGCGAAGGAGGACCGCTACGCGCAGGTCCGCATGCCTTCCGGCACCGTCCGCAAGGTCCTCATCGAGTGCCGCGCCACCGTGGGCCAGGTGGGCAACATCGAGCACGAGATCATCCGCATCGGCAAGGCGGGCAAGAGCCGCTGGCTGGGCATCCGTCCCACCGTCCGCGGTCTGGCGATGAACCCCGTCGACCACCCGCACGGCGGTGGTGAGGGTAAGTCCGGTCAGGGTAACCCGCATCCGGTGTCTCCGTGGGGCAAGAAGACCAAGGGCCTCACCACGCGCACCAACAAGCGCACTGACAAGTTCATCGTGAGCGGCCGCCGCCAGGGCGCGCGCAGCCAGTAAGAGGATCGCAAGTCATGGCTCGTTCGATCAAGAAGGGTCCGTTCGTCGACGATTTCCTCGTGAAGAAGATCGAGGACATGATCAAGACGAACAAGAAGACCGTCGTAAAGACGTGGTCGCGCCGCTCCACGATTCTGCCGGAGTTCGTCGGCCACACCTTCGCGGTGCACAACGGGAAGAAGTTCATCCCGGTGTTCGTCACGGAGAACATGGTGGGCCACAAGCTCGGCGAGTTCGCCCCGACGCGTACGTTCGGCGGTCACTCGGCGGAGAAGAAGGTCGCCAAGGCCCCGGGCAAGTAGCCTGGCGCATTGCCTGAGAGCCTGAGGAGAAGACCATGGAGTCGACTGCACATCTGCGTTTCCTGCGCATGAGCCCCCGCAAGATTTCCACCGTTGCGGCGCTCGTCCGGGGCAAGCCTGTCGAGGCGGCCCTCAACATCCTGAAGTTCACCAAGCGCGCTGCGGCCAAGCCGGTGGAGACGCTCATCAAGAGCGCCGTGGCCAACGCGACGGACAAGTCCAAGGGGCAGGTCGACGTGGATACGCTCTACGTGAAGACCATCTCCGTGGACCAGGGTCCCACCCAGCGCCGGTTCATGCCGCGCGCCATGGGCCGGGCCACCCCGATCAAGAAGAAGACGGCCCACGTTCACGTGGTGCTGGCCGAGGCGAAGAAGAAGTAGGACCCGTCGGGCCCCGCCCGGAACGTTCAAGGAGATTCACGTTGGGACAGAAAGTTCATCCGATCGGGTTCCGGCTCGGCGTCATCAAGACCTGGGACTCCAAGTGGTTCGAGCACAAGAACTACGCTCAGTGGCTCCATGAGGACATCCGCATCCGCGAGTTCGTGAAGAAGTCGCTGAACCACGCGGGCGTGTCCAAGGTGGAGATCGAGCGCGCCGCCAACAAGGTGAAGGTCAACGTCCACACCGCGCGCCCGGGCATCGTCATCGGCAAGCGCGGCGCGGGCATCGAGACGGTGAAGAAGGACCTCCAGCAGTTCACGAAGAACGAGGTCTTCCTCAACATCGTCGAGGTCCGCAAGGCGGAGACCGACGCCCAGCTCGTGGCGGAGAACATCGCCACGCAGCTCGAGCGCCGCATCGCGTTCCGCCGCGCCATGAAGAAGGCCCTGCAGACGGCGATGAAGTTCGGCGCCAAGGGCATCCGCGTGGCCTGCTCGGGCCGCCTCGGTGGCGCGGAGATGGCGCGCTACGAGTGGTACCGCGAGGGCCGCGTGCCCCTGCACACCCTGCGTGCGGACATCGACTACGGCTTCGCCGAGGCCAAGACGACCTACGGCAAGATCGGCTGCAAGGTCTGGGTCTGCAAGGGCGAGGTCCTCCCCGGCAAGGGTGGCCAGGCCCCCATGCCCTCCAACCGGTAATCAGCCCACCCGCGCCGGACGTGCCCGTGAGGGCCGTCCGGAACAGGGCGGCCAAGGACAGCGACGATGCTTCAGCCTGCTCGTACCAAGTACCGCAAGATGCACAAGGGCCGCACCCCGGGCGCTGCGCACCGTGGTAGCGACATGACCTACGGTGAGTACGGCCTCGTGAGCCTCCAGCCGGGGTGGATCACCTCCCGGCAGATCGAGGCGGCCCGTATCGCGATGACCCGCCACGTGAAGCGCGGCGGCAAGATCTGGATCCGTATCTTCCCGGACAAGCCCATCACCAAGAAGCCCGCTGAGACCCGTATGGGTACCGGCAAGGGTGGCGTGGAGTACTACGTCGCGGTGGTGAAGCCCGGCCGTATCCTCTACGAGATGGAGGGTATGACGCGCGAGGTGGCCACCGGGGCGCTGAAGCTGGCGCAGGCCAAGCTGCCGGTGCTCACGAAGATCGTGACCCGTGCGGACCTGAGCCTCTAGGCATACAGCGGCGGGGGTCGGCCTTCCGGTCGGCTCCCGCTCGCATGTGGAGACTGCAATGGCGACTGCAAAGGAACTGAAGGAACTGTCCGCGGAGGACCTGCAGCGGCGCGCGACCGAGTTGCGCGAGACGCTGTTCCAGGACCAGCTGAAGCGGCGCACGGGCTCGCTGGACAGCCCGTCCGAGCGCACCCAGCACCGCCGCGACCTGGCCCGCGTGCTGACCGTCATGACCCAGAAGGTCAAGGCGGCCAAGCAGGGCTGAGAAGTCAAACCTCCAAGCGCGCTCGTGTGGTAGGAGCGCGCGCGGCCATCCGGGCCCTGAAGGCCCGGGTGCATGAGAGACAGTGAGACCGAAGATGGCTGAAGCGACCGAGACGCCCGCTCCCGAGACCTCCTCCCGCGGCCGTCCCAAGACGCGCGTGGGTATCGTCACCTCCAACAAGATGCAGAAGACGGTGGTCGTCACCGTCCAGCGTCGGGCTCCCCACCCGAAGTACGGGAAGATCATGAGCCTGCGCGAGAAGTACAAGGCGCACGTGGAGGACCACGACTACCCCAAGAAGATCACCATCAACGAGGGTGATCGGGTCCGGATCGCCGAGACCAAGCCCGCGTCGAAGGACAAGCGCTGGCGCGTGGTCGAGGTGCTGGAGAAGAGCAAGAACGTCTAGCACGCACCCGGCGACAAGGAGACTTCCAGATGATTCAGATGACCAGCGTGCTCGACGTTGCCGACAACTCGGGCGCGAAGAAGGTGTTTTGCATCAAGGTGCTCGGCGGCTCGAAGCGCAAGTACGCGTCCATCGGCGATGTCATCGTCGTGTCCATCCGCGAGGCGCTGCCCAACTCGAAGGTGAAGAAGGGTGACGTGGCCAAGGCCGTCATCGTTCGCACCAAGCGCGAGGTGGGTCGGGCCGACGGCAGCTACATCAAGTTCGATGGCAACTCCGCCGTCCTCATCAACAAGGACATGGAGCCCATTGGTACGCGCATCTTCGGGCCGGTGGCCCGTGAGCTCCGCGCCCGCAAGTTCATGAAGATCATCTCGCTGGCGCCCGAAGTCCTCTAAGGACAGCAGGCCGGACGGCGAGCAGCCAGAGAGAGGAAGCCATGCAGAAGCTCAAGGTGGGAGACACGGTCCAGGTCATGGCCGGGGCCGAGGCCTCCGAGAAGACCCCGGCGACCAAGCGCGGCAAGGTCCTGAAGATCGATCGCGACGCCGAGCGCGTCACGGTCGAGGGCCTGCGCCTGGTGAAGCGGCACATGAAGAAGACGCCGCAGAGCCCCGAGGGCGGCATCGTCGAGAAGCCCGGCACCATCGCCCTGGCGAACGTCCAGGTGGTGTGCGCCAAGTGCGACAAGCCGACGCGAGTCGGCTTCCGCACCGAGGGTGAGGACGGGAAGAAGAAGCGGTTCTGCAAGAACTGCGACGCCCTGATTGACTAGGTAGCCGCGTTGGTGCATGTATGCGCGCCCTTCGCCCTCCCGGGTGGGAGGGACGGTGGGCGTGCAGGCATGGAGGGCCCGTGGAGCATCAGGGGCCCTCGCGGTGTTTCCAGGTTCCATACGAAGGACTGATCGGACGCGCTGGGTCCACGACGGCGCTCCGAAGCAGAGGACAGGACGATGGCTGACGAGAAGAAGCCCGAGCAGAAGGAAAAGAAGGCGAAGCGGGGCAAGAAGGAAGAAGCCAAGAAGGTTGGCTTCGCGGCGAACATCGAGGAAGGCCTCGAGTCCAAGCCGGCCCGCATGAAGGTCCGCTTCTTCAAGGAGGGCGTGCCCGCCCTGATGAAGGAGCTGAACCTCAAGAACCCGATGCAGGTTCCCCGCCTCGAGAAGATCGTCGTCAACATGGGTCTGGGCGAGGCGCTCGCCAACAACAAGATCCTGGAGTCGGCGGTGGACCAGCTCGCGGCGATCACCGGCCAGAAGCCGATCGTCACGCGCGCCCGCAAGTCCATCGCGAACTTCAAGCTGCGTCAGGGCCAGGCCATTGGTGCCGCCGTGACGCTGCGTGGCGAGCGGATGTACGAGTTCATGGACCGCCTCATCACCGTGGCGCTGCCGCGCGTGCGTGACTTCAAGGGCGTGTCCCCCAAGGCTTTCGACGGGAATGGCAACTACACGCTCGGTGTCCGCGAGCAGATCATCTTCCCCGAAATCAACTACGACCAGATCGAGAAGGTGAAGGGGCTCAACATCAGCTTCGTCACCACGGCCGCGAACGACGAGCAGGGGCTGGCGCTGATGCGTCACTTCGGCATGCCGTTCCGTCAGTAGCCCTCGAGCCAAGGACCCGAAGACACATGGCCAAGCTCTCCAAGATTGCCCAGGCAAAGCGCAAGCCGAAGTTCGCCGTGCGCCAGTACAACCGCTGCCCGCTGTGCGGCCGGCCCCGTGCGTTCCTGCGCAAGTTCAAGATGTGCCGTATCTGCCTGCGCAACCGCGCGCTGCGCGGTGAAATCACCGGCGTCACCAAGTCGTCCTGGTAGCCGGAAGGGCAGGGCGCCTGGCGGGCCCGTGAGGGCTTGATAGGCGCCCTGGACGTGCTCCGGAAGGAGCGCGCCCTCGTAGCTCCGCTGTAGGAAGTGGCAGTCGTCGCGAACCCCCGGGATGGGCCCGGCAGGCGCGGCGGTTGCGAACGCGGTGTCCTGAATGGCACCGCCTCGGAAGGTTTTCCATGCCGGTCAATGATCCCGTCGGCGACATGCTGACCCGCCTGCGCAACGCCTCGCGCGCGCGGCACGACAAGGTCGTCATCCCCCACTCGAAGCTCAAGCTCGAGATCATCAAGGTCCTCAAGGACGAGGGCTACATCGGTGAGTACACCGTTCACGAGCTCAAGCCGCAGAACGAGATCACCGTCCAGATGAAGTACGGTCCGGACCGTGCTCCGGCCATCACCGGCATCCGCCGCGTGTCCAAGCCGGGTCTGCGCCGCTACGTGAATTCGCGTGAGATTCCGCAGGTGCTGGGTGGCCTGGGTATCTCCGTCCTTTCCACCTCGCGCGGCATCATGGTGGACACCGAGGCTCGCAAGCAGAAGGTCGGCGGCGAGCTGCTCTGCACCGTCTACTAGCCAGCAGCCCAGGAGTGGCGCCCCGCGAGGGAGCGCCCCCCGGGCACACAGGACCGAGGCAACCATGAGTCGGATTGGAAAACTGGCAATCAAGCTCGGCGACAAGACGAAGGCCACCGTCGCCGGCCAGCAGGTGAACTTCGAGGGCCCCAAGGGCAAGCTGTCCGTGAAGCTGCCCGCCCGGGTCAAGGTGGAGGTCAAGGACGGCCAGGTGACGGTGCAGCGCGAGGACGACTCTCGCGAGGCCCGCAGCCTGCACGGCCTGACGCGCACCATCCTCGCCAACGCCGCCAAGGGCGTGTCCACGGGCTTCGAGAAGAAGCTGGACATCCGCGGCGTCGGTTTCCGCGCCGAGGTGAAGGGCAAGGCCATCCACTTCGCGCTGGGCTACTCGCACCCGGTGGTGTTCAACCTGCCAGAGGGCGTGACGGCCGAGGTCGACAAGGCGTCGCGCACCGAGGACAGCCTCCCCACCGTGGGCCTGACGCTGCGCTCCGCGGACAAGGAAGTGCTGGGGGCCACGGCGGTGAACATCCGCTCGCTGCGCCCGCCCGAGCCCTACAAGGGCAAGGGCATCAAGTACTCCGAGGAGCGCATCCGCCGCAAGGAGGGCAAGACCGGAACGACCTAGTCGTCCCGTCTGTCCTGAGTGTTCCAAACTCCGCCGGGCCCACCGGGCCTGGCGGCATCATCCGGCGGCGGAAGGCCGCATCGCCACCGGACGGAAAAGGAAGCAGCCATGGCATCGAAGATCGAACAGCGCCTCAAGAGGAAGAACCGCATCCGCAAGAAGCTGTCGGGCACGACAGAGCGGCCGCGGCTCACCGTCTACAAGAGCCTCAAGCACATCTACGCCCAGGTGGTGGACGACACCACGGGCCGCACCCTCGCGTTTGCTTCGTCGCTGTCCAAGGACCTGAAGGGTCAGGACGAGGGCGACAAGAAGGCGGACGCGAAGCGAGTCGGCGCCCTGATTGCGCAGAAGTGCAAGGCCGCCAACGTCGAGGCGGTGGTGTTCGACCGCAACGGCTTCCCCTATCACGGGCGCATCGCCGCCGTGGCCGACGCCGCGCGCGAGGCCGGGCTGAAGTTCTAAGAATTCGAAAGGAATCCCCCAAGTGGCAACTCCGATCAATCCGAACGATCTGGACCTCACCGACCGCGTGGTGAACATCAACCGCGTGGCCAAGGTCGTGAAGGGCGGCCGTCGTTTCTCGTTCGCCGCCCTCGTGGTGGTGGGGGACGGCGCCGGACACGTGGGCGTCGGCCTGGGCAAGGCCAACGAGGTCCCCGAGGCCATCCGCAAGGGTGGCGAGAACGCGAAGAAGAACCTGTTCCGGGTTCCGCTGATGGGCCACACCATCCCGCACGAGGTGCTCGGGCACTTCGGCGCCGGCTGGGTGCTCCTGAAGCCGGCCAGCCAGGGTACGGGCGTCATCGCCGGCGGCGCGGTTCGCGCGGTGCTGGAGGCCGCGGGCATCCGCAACATCCTGACCAAGAGCCAGGGCTCGCGGAACCCGCACAACGTGCTGAAGGCCACGGTGGCCGGCCTGAAGATGCTGCGCAGCGCGGAGCAGGTGTCCCGCCTGCGTGGCAAGGACGTCGAGGCGACGAAGCTCGCCGGCGAGCAGAGGACCTAAACATGGCGCTCAAGGTCAAGCTGGTGAAGAGCTTTTCGGGGTCGTCCGGCGAGATGCTGGACACCATCCGTGGACTGGGCCTGAAGAAGTTCGGCGAGGAGCGCATCCTGAAGGACACCCCGTCCGTTCGCGGCATGGTGTTCAAGGTGAAGCACCTGGTCAGCCTGGAGACTGTCTCCGGTGAGGCCCCGGCCCCCAAGCGTCGCAAGCCGCGCAAGGTCGCTCTGAAGGAGCGCGCCCGCGCGTATCAGGCCAAGCAGGGCAAGGCCTGAGAGTCACGAGAGGATTGAGACGATGAGCACTCTGCACGATCTGAAGCGTCCGTCGCGCTCGTGGCACCGCAAGAAGCGCGTGGGCCGCGGCCAGGGTAGCGGTCTGGGCAAGACGGCCGGCCGCGGTGGCAAGGGCCAGAAGGCCCGCTCCGGCAACATGCGGTTCGAGGGCTTCGAGGGTGGCCAGAGCCCCCTGCAGCGCCGCCTGCCGAAGTTCGGCTTCACCTCGCCCAACCGCACCATCTACGCGGTGGTGAACCTGGCGGACGTCGAGCAGCACTTCGACGCCGGCGCCACGGTGGACGAGGCCTCGCTGAAGAAGGCGGGCCTGGTCAAGGGCCGCTACCACGGCGTGAAGCTGCTGGCCCAGGGCGGGCTGACCAAGAAGGTCACCGTCAAGGTCCACAAGGCCTCCGAGGCGGCGAAGTCCGCCGTCCAGCAGGCGGGCGGCGCCGTCGAGGAGCTGCCGCTGATGGCCCACAAGCCGGAAGCGGCCGCCAAGGCGCACGCCGGCAAGGGCGTCAAGGCGCCCCGGCAGCCCAAGGCCTGAGCGTGTCCGGCGCGCATCACTTGTCGGTGGTGCGCGCCTTTTCGCTTGTGTAGGCTTCTGCGCCCCTTTCCCGCTCGCGGAACAGGGGCGTTTTGTCGTCCTGGCAGAACCCTCACGAAGAGGATGGCTACCCCGTGGCTTTCAACGCCTTCGCCAACGTCTTCCGTATCGCGGAGCTGCGCAGCCGGCTCGCGTATACGCTCGTGCTGCTCGCCGTCTATCGCATCGGCATCTTCATCAACACGCCGGGCGTGGACCGTGCAGCGATGAACGCGTTCATGGAGGCCCAGAAGCAGTCGGGTGGCCTCGTGTCGCTGTTCAACCTCTTCTCCGGCGGCGCGCTGGAGCAGATGTCCATCTTCGGTCTGGGCATCATGCCGTACGTCAGCGCCTCCATCATCATGCAGCTGCTGGCTGTGGTGGTGCCCAGCCTCGAGCGGCTCCAGAAGGAGGGCGCCGGCGGGCGCCAGAAGATCAATCAGTACACCCGCTACGGCACCATCGTCCTGTCCGTCATCCAGGGCATCGGCATCTCGCGGTGGCTGGCGTCGCTCGGTCGTTCCGACGGCGGGCAGAGCGGCTTCAACCAGGTCGTCGTCCCGGACGACAGCGCCTGGTTCACGTTCATGACGGTCATCAGCCTGACGGCGGGCACGGCCTTCATCATGTGGCTGGGTGAGCGCATCACCGAGCGCGGCATCGGCAACGGCATCTCGCTCATCATCTTCGCCGGCATCGTGGCGGGCCTGGTCCCTGGCGGAAAGACGCTGCTGGACCTGACGCGCCAGGAGGTCATCGCGGTGGCCGAGGTGCTGGGGCTGCTGGTCTTCATGCTCCTCATCATAGGCATCGTGGTCTACGTCGAGCGCGGCATGCGGCGCATCCCCATCCAGTACGCCAAACGGATGGCGGGGCGGCGGATGTTCGCGGGCCAGGCCACGTACTTCCCGATGAAGGTGAACACCTCCGGCGTGATTCCGCCCATCTTCGCCGGCGCGGTGCTGTCCTTCCCGGCCACGCTGGGCACCTGGTTCCCGTTCCTCCAGGACTTCCAGCGCGCCATCGAGGGCAACCCGTGGATCTACAACGGGCTGTTCGTCCTCATGGTCATCTTCTTCGCGTACTTCTACACGGCGCTGACGTTCCGGCCGGATGACGTCGCGGACAACATCAAGAAGCAGGGCGGCTACATCCCCGGCATCCGTCCGGGCCGTCAGACGGCGGAGTTCATCGAGCGCGTGCTCAACCGGCTCACCTTCGGTGGCGCCATCTACCTGGCCGTCATCTGCGTGATTCCGTCCGTCATCAGCGGCCTGCTGGGGGTGCAGTTCACCTTCGGCGGCACGGCGCTGCTCATCGTCGTGGGCGTGGCGCTGGACACGGTGCAGCAGATCGAGGGCCACCTCATCAGTCGCAATTACGAAGGCTTCGCGGGTCCCCGCGGTCCGCGCATCCGCGGCCGGGTGCGCGCGGCGGCCTGAGTCTCAGGGCGTACGTTCCGGGCGCCTCTCCCCGTCGCGGGGAGGGGCGCCTCGTCGTTCCAGGGTAATGTCGTTCAGGGGTATTCGGTGGTGCACACGGGGGGCCCTCGGAGGTTTGTGGCCGACGACTTCCGTGCCTTCCTTCGGACTTGAGAGGAGCACATGAACCTGATCCTGTTGGGGCCGCCGAACGCGGGGAAGGGAACCCAGGCGAAGAAGCTGTATGGGGACTTCCACATCCCGCAGATCTCCACCGGTGACATCCTCCGCAAGGCGGTGGCGGATGGGACGGAGCTGGGGAAGGTCGCGGGGCCGCTGATGGCCGCGGGGCAGTACGTGCCCGATGACGTCGTCATCGGCATCGTCGAGGAGCGCCTGAAGCAGTCGGACGTGGCCACCGGCTTCGTGCTGGATGGCTTTCCGCGCACGCCGGGGCAGGCGGAGGCGCTGGACCGGATGCTGGCGCGGCTGGGCAAACAGCTCGACGCCGTCATCTCGCTCGAGGTGCCGCACGCCAAGCTGGTGGAGCGGGGCTCCGGCCGGCGCGTGTGCCCCAATGACGGCAGCGTCTACCACGTCTACCAGAGCCCTCCGAAGCGGGCGGGCTACTGCGACAAGTGCAATACGGGCCTCGTGCAGCGCCCGGACGACATGCCGGACGTGATTGAAAAGCGCCTGCAGAAGTACGACGCGGAGACGGCCCCGCTGAAGGCCTTCTACGCGAAGAAGGGCGTCCTCAAGAGCGTGGACGGCGTGGGCTCGCCGGAAGGCATCTACGAGGAAATCAAGGCCGCCGCCGGCAAGGGCTGAGCGGAGGCCGGGCGGGCGGGGAGGGGGCTCTTGCGGCGCTTCTCCTCGCTGCCCACCCGTTCCCAGGAGGCCCCGCCGGGCCCGGGACACATGCATGAGCCAGGTCGGCATCAAGAGCCCGGAGGAGATTGCCCTCATGCGCCAGGCGGGGCGCATCGTGTGCGAGGTCCTGGACGCGCTCGAGAAGGCCGTGGCGCCCGGCGTCACCACGTGGGAGCTGGACGCCCTGGCCGCGGAGCTCACCGCCCGGAAGGGGGCCAGGCCGGCGTTCAAGGGGTACCTCGGCTTCCCGTGTGTGCTGTGCGCCTCCATCAACGAGGAGGTGGTCCACGGCATCCCCAGCAGGGCGCGGAAGCTGGTGGAGGGCGACTTGATGAAGCTCGACTTCGGGGTGGTGTACCGGGGCTTCTTCGGGGACTCGGCGCGGACGGTGCCCGTGGGGAGGGTGAGCCCGGAGGCGCGGGCCCTGGTGGACGCCACCCGGGAGTCGCTCCACAAGGCCATCCAGGCGATGCGGCCGGGCAACCATCTGGGCGATATCGGCCATGCGGTGCAGCGTCATGTGGAGGCGCGGGGCTACTCGGTGGCGCGGGGCTTCACGGGGCACGGAATCGGGCGCAAGCTGCATGAGTACCCGCAGGTTCCGAATCACGGCCAGGCGGGTGGGGGCATGAAGCTCCGGGCGGGGATGGTCCTGGCGGTCGAGCCCATGGTCAACCAGGGCACCGACGAGGTGGAGATCCTGGAAGACGAGTGGACGGCCGTCACGGCCGACGGAAAGCTGTCTGCGCACTTCGAGCACACGGTCCTCATCACGGACCACGGCCCCGAGGTGCTCACCCGGAGCGGTTGAGGTCGCTCCGACTGCGGGTGAAATACCCAGGTGTTATGGGGGGTTGGTAGGAATCCGAGTTTTGCTGCGCGCGGCGCTTGCCACTTGCGGACCAAAGTGCTATCCCGCCGCGCTTCCAAGAGGTTCGTGGTCCGGGAAGAGAGTCTGACGCTTGCCGAAGGATGATTCCATCGAAGTCGAGGGGACCGTAATGGAGCCCCTCCCGAACGCGATGTTCCGCGTGGTGCTGGACAACGGCCACAAGGTGCTCGCGCACATTTCGGGCAAGATGAGGATGCACTTCATCCGCATCCTCCCGGGTGACAAGGTGAAGGTCGAGCTGTCTCCGTACGACCTGACGCGCGGTCGGATCACGTACCGGGCGAAGTAGAAGGGCCCTGCCCGCCGGGAATGGCGGGCGGCCCGCTGGGCTTTTCTTTAGCTGAGGAAGGAAGTTCGCTCCCATGAAGGTACGGGCGTCCGTCAAGAAGATCTGCGACAAGTGCAAGGTCGTTCGTCGCAAGGGTATCGTGCGTGTCATCTGCGCTTCGAACCCCCGTCACAAGCAGCGCCAGGGCTAACGGCCAGACGGCCGTTGGCTTCAGACCAACTCCACCCACGAAGGAATACCGAAGATGGCTCGTATCGCCGGCATCGATCTGCCGCCCAACAAGCGTGCAGTGATCTCGCTCCAGTACATCTACGGGATCGGCAACAAGTCCGCGCAAGACATCATCGAGGCGGCGGGCATCGATCCCACCACCCGGACCAAGGACCTCACCGAGGAGCAGGCCCGTAAGATCCGCGAGATCATCGAGGCCAGCTACAAGGTGGAGGGTGACCTGCGTCGCGAGGTCACCATGAACATCAAGCGCCTGATGGACCTGGGCTGCTACCGGGGTCTCCGTCACCGCAAGGGCCTGCCCGTTCGCGGCCAGCGCACCCACACCAACGCGCGTACCCGCAAGGGTCCGAAGCGCGGCATCGTCCGGGCCAAGCCGGCCGCTCCGGCTCGCTAACCCTCCGCGTGGGCTCTCCAGGGAGCCCACGTCGATCACCTTTCAGGAGCAGCAACGCACATGGCTGACGAGACCAATACTTCGGCTGCGGCGCCCGCGGGCGCCGAGGGTGCCGAGGCCCCTGCCGCGAAGAAGGCCAAGCGCAAGGGCAAGAAGAACATCCTCAATGGCGTGGTCCACATCCAGTCCACGTTCAACAACACCATCATCACGATCACGGACGTGTCCGGGAACGTGATCTCCTGGTCCTCGGCCGGGGCGCGTGGCTTCAAGGGAAGCCGCAAGTCCACGCCGTTCGCCGCCCAGGTGGCCGCCGGCGATGCCGCGGCGAAGGCGATGGAGCACGGCCTGAAGAACGTGTCCGTGTTCGTGAAGGGCCCGGGCGCGGGCCGCGAGTCGGCGCTGCGCGCGCTGGCCGCCGCCGGCCTGAAGATCAACCTCATCCGCGACGTGACGCCCATCCCGCACAACGGGTGCCGTCAGCCCAAGCGCCGCCGCGTCTAAACCCTTCGTCCGGGCCGCCTTCTCGCCTTGCCGGCGTGGGGGCGGCTCCAGAACACCTTCAAGGACCTCTCAATGGCTCGTTACACCGCCAGCGCCTGCCGCATCTGCCGGCGCGAAAACCTCAAGATGTACCTCAAGGGCGACCGTTGCTACACGGACAAGTGCGCCATCGAGCGCCGCCCCTATCCCCCCGGCCAGCACGGCCAGGGCCGCGTGAAGTTCTCCGGCTACGGCGTGCAGCTGCGCGAGAAGCAGAAGGTCAAGCGCATGTACGGCCTGCTGGAGAACCAGTTCCGCGGCTACTACCACCGCGCGTCCGCCGCCAAGGGCAAGACGGGTGAGAACCTCCTGCAGCAGCTGGAGCTCCGCCTGGACAACGTGGTGTTCCGCATGGGCTTCGCGGACACCCGCGCCGAGGCCCGCCAGCTGGTGCGCCACGGCCACTTCCAGGTGAATGGCCGCAAGGTCAACATCCCGTCCTTCTCGGTCAAGCCGGGCAGCGCGGTGGAGGTGGTGGAGAAGAGCCGCAAGGTGCTCCGCATCTCCGAGGCGCTGGAGACGGTGGACCGCCGTGGCGTTCCGCAGTGGATCTCCCTGGACAAGAAGGCGTTCAAGGGCACCGTGTCGACCGCGCCGAACCGCGAGGACCTGACCATGCCCATCCAGGAGCAGCTCATCGTCGAGCTCTACTCGAAGTAAGCCGCTGCTGGACGTTGCAGTCTGGGCGCCCTGGCCGATACATGAGGCCGGGGCGTCGTGCTTTATCGCAGGTGCTTCAACGCAGTCCCCGCGTGCCCATCCTCCCGCCAGCCCGGTGGGTAAGTCGGTGGTGGCGCACGACACGAGAGGCCGTACACCATGGCAGATACGTTCGTTGCGAAGAACTGGCGTGACCTCATCAAGCCGCGCCGCATGGAGGTGGACCAGGACAGCCTGACGCCCACCTACGGGAAGTTCGTCGCGGAGCCGCTGGAGCGTGGCTTCGGCACGACGCTGGGCAACTCGCTGCGGCGGGTGCTCCTGTCGTCCCTGCAGGGCGCGGCCATCACCTCGGTGAAGATCGAGGGCGTGGACCACGAGTTCACCACCATTCCCGAGGTGGCCGAGGACGTCACGGACGTCGTGCTGAACCTGAAGGAAGTCCTCCTTCGGATGCACACGAACGAGACGAAGACGCTGCGCATCGAGGCGGAGGGTCCCAAGGAGGTCAAGGCCGGTGACATCATCACCGACCCGGACACGGAGATCCTCAACCCGGGCCACCACATCTGCACCATCTCCGAGGGTGGCAAGCTCCGCATGGAGCTGACGTGCCGCCGCGGCCGTGGCTACACGCCGGCCAACGTGAACAAGGTGGCGGGTGCGCCCATCGGCACCATCCCCATCGACTCGCTGTTCTCGCCCATCCGCAAGGTGAACTACCAGGTCACCAACGCGCGCGTCGGTCAGGTCACCGACTTCGACAAGCTGTCGCTCGAGGTGTGGACCGACGGCTCCGTGTCCCCCCAGGACGCGGTGGCGTACGCGGCGAAGATCATGAAGGAGCAGCTCACCGTCTTCGTGAACTTCGACGAGACGGAGGAGCCCGTCATCGCCGAGGCGCCGAAGGAAGAGGCCAAGCTCAACGAGAACCTCTTCCGCTCGGTGGACGAACTGGAGCTGTCGGTTCGCTCGGCCAACTGCCTGCAGCAGGCGAACATCAAGAGCATCGGCGACCTGGTGCAGCGCACCGAGGCCGAGATGCTCAAGACGAAGAACTTCGGCCGCAAGTCCTTGAAGGAGATCAAGGAGATCCTCGCGGAGATGGGCCTGTCGCTGGGCATGAAGCTGGAGAACTGGCCGCCGAAGACGGCGCCGGCGCCCGCGCAGCCGAAGGCGTAGTGTCTTCTCGCAGCACCTCCTCGCGCGCCGCCGGGCACGGCAGTCAGCGGCGCGAGGGGAGGGGAGCCGGGACTTCTTGTTCCGACTCCGAACCGCAGTGGCGGGCCCCGTGCCGGGTCCGCCCTTCCCACCCGGTACCTGATCCGGCCGGAGTGGTTGGGCCCTGAAGGGCCTGGAGCACGACGATGCGTCACAAGGTCGGACAAAGGAAGCTGCACCGCACCACGAGCCACCGGCTCGCGATGCTCAACAACATGGTCACCTCGCTCCTCGAGCACCAGGCGATCCGCACCACGGTCCCCAAGGCGAAGGAAGCCCGGAAGATCGCGGAGCGCATCATCACCCTGGGCAAGAAGGGTGGTCTGTCCAACGTGCGTCTCGCGGCCCGTACGGTGAAGGACCGCGACGTGCTGCAGAAGGTCTTCAGCGAGTACAAGGACCGGTACGCCAGCCGTCCCGGTGGCTACACCCGCCTCATCCGGCTCGGCTTCCGCCGCGGTGACGCCGCGGAGATGGCCCTGCTGGAGCTGGTGGACCGGCCCGCGACGCAGGCCGCTCCCGTCGAGACCGAGGGTGGCGAGGCTGCCGCCGAGGGCTCCAAGGCCGAGTAGTCGCTGACGCTTCCCGTGCCCTTCCGCGAGGAGGGGCCGGGGGCAACACGAGGGCGCTCTTCCCACCCGGGAAGGGCGCCCTTCGTGTTTCAGGACTTCGGGCCTGCGCCAGGGCTACTTCGGGCCGGTGAGGCGCTCCCACTCGTGGCGGAGGTCCTCCGTCAGGTCGGCGCTGTCATCACGGCTGCGCAGCTGCAGCGTCTGGAAGCGCAGGTCCGCGGGCGCGGAGCCGGTGCTGCCCATCAGCTGCTTGGGCGTAATCGTCATGAACTCGCCCGGCGCCACGGACGGCACCGCCGTCTGGTACTGGTTGTTCACGGTGACGACGATGTCCTTCCAGGCCTCGTCGCTCTCGTTCCAGATGGTGAGGGAGGGCCGGTCCAGCTTGTCGCTGAGCACCAGGCGCGCGTCCATGTCACCAGCCTGCACGTCGCTGCCGGGACAGGCGATGGCGAAGCTGGCCACCGACATCAACAGCCAGCCGACGACGATGGAGGCCTTGTACTTGAAGAAGCGGTCCTGCTGACGGAAGTCCGCCAGCATCTCCTTGAGGATGGAGAAGCCGTTGAGGAGGTGGTTGGAGGCCTCGCCCGCGAGGCGCTTGCCCAGGGGGCCTTCCACCTTCTCCTTCTGCAGGGGCGCCGCGCGCTGGGCCGTCATGACCCGCATGCCCGGGTTCGTCGGCGTACGCGGCTGCGTGCCGGGACTGGACGTCGTCCGCGGTGGCTGCGTGCCAGGGGATGAAGGCTTGCGAACGTCGCTCATCGGGACACCGAGTGTAGAGGGCCGGGCCCGCTGGTGGCTACTGCGCCTTGAGCTGTTGAAGCGCCCGGGAGGCCACGGCGTTCTCCGGCTGCGTCTCCAGCACCTTGCTCAGCCAGCGCTCGGCCTCTCCGGCCGCCGTCTTCCGTGCCTCCGGACGCGAGGCCTTCAGCGCCTGCTCGGTGAAGAGCAGCCCCAGCCGCAGGCTGAACTCCATGTTCTCCGGGTCCTTTTCGACCACGCGCCGCAGCTCCCGCTCGGCGGAGGCGTAGTCGCCCTCGAGCTGGTACACGAGCGCCAGCTTGCCTCGCGGCGGCACCGCGTCCGGCTGGAGGGACACGGCCACGGTGAAGGCGTCCCGCGCGGCGCTCAAATCCCGCCGCTCCAGGTGCAAGTCCCCCAGCTGGAACCAGGCCGCGTCCAGCAGCGGGTGAAGCGCCACGGCCTTCTCGAAGGACTCCCGGGCCGCGTCCGGGCGCTGGCGGGCCAGGTAGAGCTCGCCCAGGTAGAGCTGGTTCTTCCCGTCGCGGGGGGCGCGCTCAATCGCCTGCTTGAACTCGTCCACCGCGCGCCCGGCGTCGTCCAGGCGCTGGTAGGCCAGGCCCAGCAGCGCGTGCACCACGGCCAGGTCCGGGTAGTCCTGCAGAATCTCCTCGAAGGCGAGGATGGCGTGCTGGGGCGCGTCCAGGTCCTTCAGGTAGCGCAGGCCCTCCTCCAGCTTCGGCTCGGCCGCCTTGGGGAAGCCGCTGAAGGGGTCGGCGATCTGCTCCATCAGCGCCCGCGCCGTCGTGACTTCGGCGGGCGAGGGCCTGCCGCGCACCACGGCGCCCAGGGCCACCACGGCGCCGGCCGCGTCACCCGTGCGGTGCAGCGCCTTGGCCAGCGGCAGCCGCCACCCGGCGCGCTCCGGGGCCAGCGTGGTGGCCCGGCGCAGGGGCTCCACCGCGGCGGCGTACTGCTCGGACTCCAGCCGCGCGAGGCCGAGGCGGTAGTGGTACTCGGCCGTGTCCGGGGACAGGGCGATGGCGCGCTCGAAGGCGGCCACCGCCGGCGCGCCCGCGTCCCGGGCCCGCGAGAAGAGGGCGAGGCCCAGCATGTACTGGTCCACCGCGCGCTCGCCGGCGGCGAGGCGCCCCTGGAGCTCGGTCACCCACGCGTCCGTGTGGCCCGCCTTCACCTGGGCCTCCGTGAGCGAGCGCGCCACGTCCAGGTCGTCGGGCGCCTGGAGGTGCAGCTCCCGCAGGAGCCCGAGCGCCTTCTCCGGCTGGTTCTCCTCCAGGTACGCGCGGGCCCTCGCCCGCGTGTCCAGGGGACGGCCGCCGGAGGTGGACGCCGCGGTGTGCGTGCAGCCGGTGGCCAGCCCCAGGCCGAGCACGGCGACGCGGAGCCAGGGGCGCGACAGGAACGGACGGGTCGTCTTCACGGTGGGGACATCTCAGGTCGAGGAGGTGACGCGCGCTCGCGCGGTGCTGACGCCCTCGACGCCCGCGGCGGCGACGGCGTCGTCCACGTCACCGCCCAGGCCGCCGAGCGACAGGCTGTCGGCGATGATGACCTCGCGCACGGCGCGGGCAAGGCCCTCGCGGTCATCCTCCGCGAAGCCGTTGGTGTCGATGGGCTTGCCAATCTTCACGCGGACCGGCCCGGGGGTGATGTTCCAGGTGGACTTGGGCATCAGCTTCCCGGAGCCCTCGATGGTGACGGGGACGACGGGGACGCGGGACTTCAGGGCGAGGGCGAAGGGGCCCTTCTTGAAGGGGAGGACGCGGTTGTCCGTGGAGCGGGTGCCTTCCGGGTAGAGGAAGATGCTCACCCCGCCGCGAATCTTCGCCGCCGCGGCGTCCAGCGAGGCGATGGCCTTGGAGCGGTTGGAGCGGTTGACGAAGACGTGGCCGGCGAGCGCCAGGTACCAGCCGATGAACGGCACCCACTTGAGCTGGCTCTTGGCCACGTAGCGGAAGGGCACCGGCACCGCCATGAAGTGCGCGGGGATGTCGATGGTGGACTGGTGGTTGGCCACGTAGATGGTGGGCCGCTTCGGGTCCACGTTCTCCTGGCCGAGCACCTCCAGCTTCGCGCCGCCCGCCCACAGCAGCACCGGCGACCAGAGCCTGCGGGCCACCCAGACCGAGTTGGCGGGATTCAACGTCACCACCATGGCCAGGATGGCCAGGGGGAAGCAGACCGCCGACCAGACCACGGCCACGAACATGCAGAAGATCTTGCGCATCCCTCAGGCCCCCTCCGCGGGGCCGACGCGGCGGGTCGGCGGGTCGCCGGGGCCGCGGACACGCTCCACCCACGCCGCTTCCCCGGGCACCAGGCGGCCGGACCCACCCTGGAGGGTGGCGGCACCGGTGACGCGGTGGGCAGGAGGCAGGCGGAGCATGCACTTCTTCTACCACGTCCAACCTACACGTTGTTTCTGGTGCGCGCCGCTCGCCGGGGTTACAAGCAAGGGTGGCGTGGCCAGGAAAAAGTTCATCGCCATCGCGGGCAACATCGGGGCCGGGAAGACGGAGCTCACGTCATTCCTCTGCCGGAAGTACGGCCTCACTCCGTCTTTCGAGCCCAACGACCAGAACCCGTATCTGGCCGACTTCTACAAGGACATGAAGACGTGGGCGTTCCGCTCGCAGCTCTTCTTCCTGACGCACAAGTTCCGCCTGCACCGGGAGCTCGAGCGCACGCCCGGCACCGTGCTCCAGGACCGGACCCTCTACGAGGACGCGGAGATATTCGCCAAGAACCTCCACCGGCAGCGGCTCATCGACAAGCGTGACTGGAAGACGTACTGCGAGCTGTACGAGACGATTTCCGAGTCGCTGAGGCCTCCGGACCTCATGATCTACCTGCGCTGCCCCGTGCAGACGCTGCGCGAGCGCATCCGCCTGCGCGGGCGCGCCATGGAGAAGGACATCCCCACCCGCTACCTGCAGCGCCTCAATGCCCTGTACGAGGAGTGGTTCGAGAACTACCGGCTGTCGCCCGTGCTCGTGCTGGCCACGGACAAGCTCGACTACCTGACCAACCTGGTGGACCGCGTGGACCTCTTCCGACAGATTGAGAAGCACCTGTGATGGAGGTCTACCTCCTCGCCATCGAACAGGATGGACCGGCGCCGCTTGACGCGCTGCGTGCTTCGTTCGCGACGGACGACGTGGAGTTCACCCCGGACGAGGATGGCCAGGGCTTCGCGCTGAAGGCGGACAGCTCGGAGGTGAAGGTCCGGCTGACGGTGGGGGCGGAGCACCTGCCGCGCTTCAGCAAGGGCGTCTTCAGCGGCAGCCCGGAGGCCTTCGAGCGGCTGGGGCGCTCCAAGGCCTTCTACCGGCTGGCCGTGGAGCCGGGCGGGCCGCAGCCCACGCTGCCCGTCTTCGAGGCGCTGTGGGCCGTGCGCACGCTGCTGGAGCACGTGCAGGGCGTGCTGGTGGACGTCACCGCCTTCAAGCTCCACGAGCCTGACGACGTGGTGGAAATCACCGAGCTGGACTTCGACATCCGGGACCACGTGCACCTGCACGCCGTGGAGGCCACCGAGGGCGACACGCCCCTCTGGGTCCACTCGCACGGCATGGAGAAGTTCGGCGCGCGAGACCTGGAGATCTTCCACCTCTCGGAGGGGGATTTGCTGGCGGCGGAGAGCTTCCTCCACGAGCTGTGCACGGACCTGGCCTTCGGGCAGGGGCCGGCGCTGCGCTCACAGGTGGGCACCAGTGAGGGGCAGACGTTCATGCTCGTGCCCTCGGAGGAGGCCCGCACCAACCTGCTGGGCGTGCCGCTGGACACGTTCGAGGGCCATGAGGGGCTGTTCCTCTCCGTGGTGTCGCCCCTGGGCCGGCACAACACGTCCCAGTTGCTGGCGCCGTACCGCGAGCGCTTCGAGAAGGAGCCCGAGGAGCAGACGCAGGCCATGCGCCGCGAGGCGCAGGTGCTGCTGCCCTCGTTCCTGGCGCGCTTCCAGCGCAAGGGGCTGATGGAGCCGCTCACCTTCCTGGTGCGCGCCCCCTTCGACACCCACCCGGACGGCGGCACCGTGGTGGAGAACCTCTGGCTGGAGGTCATGGCCCGGGACGAGGGGAGCGTCGTGGGGAAGCTGATTGATGGCGCGGTGCACACCACGGAGTGGCGCAAGGGCGCCCACGTGGAGGTGGATGAGACCCAGGTGAACGCGCTGGCCATCACCCGGGAGGGGCGGACGCTGGACGAGCGGGAGATTCGTGCCCTCTTGAACGCCGAGCGGCCCATGTAGTTCGTGCGGCGGGGGCAGGGAGCGCTTGCCCGGCTCCGGCGGAACGCTACGCTCCGCGCCCCATGCCCGCACTCCTGCTGCTCACCGGTCCATCCGCGGGGCGCCGCTACGAGGTGCTCACGGAAGCGACAATCGGTCGCAGCCCGTCGTGCGAAATCCCCCTGGAGGACGACCAGGTCTCGCGCAAGCACGCGCTGATCACCCTCCATGAGGGCCAGGCGCGCATCCGCGACCTGCGCTCGCGCAACGGGACGCTCGTCAACGGGGAGCGCCTCTCCGGAGAGGTGGTGCTGCAGCCGGGAGACCGCGTCCGCGTGGGGACGACGACGGCCCTCTTCGAGCCTCCGGCGGTGACGCTGGTGGAGGGCGGGCCGGTGACGCACGGGCACGTGCCCATCGAAGAGGTGCTGCCGCACGTGGGCACGGCGGCGGCGATGTACTCGGCGGGGACGGCGCTGCTCGGCGCCACCAGCGAGGCCATGGTGCTGCGGCGGCTGGCGGACGAGGTGGCGCACGCGCTCAACGGGGACCGCGCGGCGGCGCTGCTGGGCAGCAGCGGTGGCCTGCTCACCGCCTCGGTGGTGGGGGCGGAGGCGCTGACGGTGCCGCGCGCCATGGCCCAGGCGGCCCTGGAGCGCAAGGAGCTGAGCCAGTCGGACGACGCGATGTGCGCGCCGCTGGTGGCCTCGGGCGGCATGCCCTTCGGCGTGCTGTACGTGACTCGGGCCGAGCCCGTGTTCTCCGAAGGCGAGGGACAGTTGCTCGCGGCGCTGGGGCGGCTGGGCGGCGAGGCGTACACGGCGGTTCGCTCGCGGGTGGAGGCGGAGGCCCCCTCCCTGACGCTGGCGGGGTCCTCGCGGCCGCTGAAGGCCCTGCTGGACGCGGCCAGGCGCGCGGCGGCGAGCGCCGCGCCCGTGGTGATTCACGGCGAGCCGGGGACGGGGAAGACGCTGCTGGCGCGCATGCTCCACTCGCGCTCTCCGCGGGCGCTGGGGCCGCTGGTGACGGTGGACTGCCGTCAACCCCAGCCGGCCGTGGATGAGGCGCTCTTCGGCCGGGCCAGCGCGCCGGGGCAGCCGCCGGTGACGTCCGCGCTGCTGCGCGCGGATGGGGGCTCGCTGCTCCTGCAGCACGTGGAGGCGCTGCCGCGGCCCTCGGCGGAGCGGCTGGCGCGGCTGCTGGCCCGCCGGTCCGCGCCGGCCCGGCAGGGCGGCGAGGAACCGGTGGACGTGCGGGTGCTGGCCACCGCGCTCGAGCCGCTGCCGCTGCTGGCCACGCGGGGCGAGGTGGAGGCGTCACTGGCGCGGGGGCTGGCCGGCTTCGAGCTGGAGGTGCCACCGCTGCGCGAGCGCAGGGCGGATGTGCTCGTGCTGCTGGAGGGATTCACCACGCGGGCGGCGCGGCGCTCGCGCAAGGAGCCTCCCACCCTGGGGCCCGAGGCGCGGCGGCTGCTGGTGGACTACGCGTGGCCGCAGAACGTGCGCGAGCTGGAATTGGTGGGCGAGCGGCTGGGGCTGCTGTACGCCGGAGGCCGCGTGGGCGCGCTGCACCTGCCGCCGGAAATCCAGGAGGGCGGCGCCTCCACCGGGCCCCAGACATTGCAGGACCGCGTGGCCCGGCTGGAGCGCGACGCCATCGCCGAGGCCCTGCGCGAGGCGGGCGGGAAGAAGGTCCGCGCCGCGGCGCTGCTCGGCATCAGCCGGCCCACGCTGGACAAGAAGATTGAAGAGTACGGCCTCTCCGTCGAGCGCGGCCGGCGCGGCTGAGGCGTGGCGGGAACACGCAGCGCGCGGCCGCTCCGTCGCGCTGCGGCCCGGGGCGCCGGTTCGCCCGGGCGCCGCGGGCTACGACTTGCGCCGGCTGAGCAACACGCCCGCGAGGATGAGGCCCGCTCCGAAGACCTGGAGGAGGGTGGGGCGCTCGCCTCGCACGGCCCAGGCGGTGAGGGCGGCCACCACGGGGATGCCCGTGTTGTAGAGCGCCGCGCGGCTGCTGCCCACGCGCTGCACGGTGCGCCCCCAGATGAAGTACGAGAGCACCAGCGGCACCAGCGCCGAGTACACCACGCCCGCCCACGCGGCAGGGCCGACGCTCGCGGTGTCCATCGCCATCACCGCCGGCACTCCGGCCAGCACCACGACGGGCGCACCCGTCAGCATGGTGATGGCGGTGATTCGCAGCGCGGACACCTCCGTGCCCAACGAGCGGATGCCCACCGTGTACACCGCCCAGCACAGGCAGCCCCCGAGGATGAGCCCATCCCCCAGCCACGTCGCCCCGCCGAGGGCCGGGCCTCGCGCGCTCACCACCAGCAGCATGCCCGCCACCGCGAGTGACAGGCCCGTCACCAGCGGCCGGGTGAGCCGCTCCACGCCCAGCATCGCCCCGAGCGCGGCCACCAGCACCGGCGTCACCGCCGTGAGCATCCCGCTGTTCGCCGCGGTGGTGTGCGCCAGCCCGACGATGAAGCACACCTGGTACACCGTGTTGCCCACCAGCCCGAGCGCGGTGAGCTTGAGGAACGTCTTCCGGGGCAGCGGCTTCCAGCCCTCCACCACCAGCAGCAGCGCGCCCATGGCCAGCGCGGCGATGGCGAAGCGCAGCGACATGAAGGCCAGCGCCGGAATCGTGGCCAGCGCCTCCTTCACCACCGTGTAGTTGGTGCCCCAGATGATGACCACGCCGATGATGGCCAGGTCGTTCGCGGAGAAGGCGCGTGCGGGGACGGCAGTCGCGGTGGCGGCGGAGGTGGACACGGCGGGCGAGGGAATAGGGCGAGCCGCTCTCGCGCGCAAGCCGACGTTTCCCCCACGGCCCCGCTTGTCCGCATGCCCGCCCGGGGATAAACGCGCGCCCATGGACCTACGCTTTTCGGACGAGGTGCGCCGCGCTCGCGACGCTGGCCAACCCCTGGTGGCACTGGAGACGAGCGTCGTGGCCCAGGGGCTGCCATACCCGGACAACCTGGCCGCCGCTCGCGCCTGTGAGGAGGCCATCCGCCGCGGCGGCGCCATCCCCGCCGCCATCGCCGTGGTGGATGGAGAGGTGTGCATCGGCCTGGAGGAGACGGCCATGCGCCGGCTCGCCGAGGGCAAGGAGCGCCTGCTCAAGCTGGGCTCTCGCGACCTGGCCATCGCCGTGGCCACGCGCGCCTCCGGCGGCACCACCGTCAGCGCCACCTGCGAGCTCGCCGCCGCCGCCGGCATCCACGTCTTCTCCACCGGGGGCATCGGCGGGGTGCACCGCGGCGCGTCCGAGCACTGGGACATCTCCCAGGACATCGCCGCGCTGGCCCGCTACCCCGTCGCCGTGGTGTGCGCGGGCGCCAAGTCCGTGCTGGACCTGCCCAAGACGATGGAGCTCCTGGAGACCGCCGGCGTGCCCGTCATCGGCGTGGGCACCGACGAGCTGCCGTCCTTCTACAGCCGCGGCTCCGGCCTGAAGCTGGAGCACCGCGTGGACGACGTGGACACGGCCGCGCGCATCGCCCGCGCCCGCTTCGAGACGCTGGGGCAGGGCGGCCTGCTCTACACCGTGCCCCCTCCCGAGGAGACCTCGCTGCCCCGCAACGAGGTGGAGCTGCACATCGCCTCCACGCTCGCGGACGCGGACCGGCAGGGCGTGCGCGGCAAGGCCGTGACGCCGTTCCTCCTGTCGGAGATGGCGAAGCGCACCGGCGGCAAGACGCTCAAGGCCAACCTGGCGCTGCTCGTCAACAACGCCCGCTTCGCCGGCCAGCTCGCCGTGGCCTACGCGCGCAAGGGCTGAGAGCGGGACGCGAGGGCGGCGTGCTCCGCCCTCGCGGTACCGCGTTACTTCTGGAACCAGCGCATCAGGTCTTCCAGCTCGCGGCGGTCCACGTCGTCGAAGGTGCCCTTGTGCTCGGAGTCGATGTCGAGCACGGCGATGAGCTCGCGATTCTTCCCGAACACCGGGACGACGATTTCCGACGCCGACCGCCCGTCACAGGTGATGTGGCCCGGGAAGGCGTGCACGTCGGCCACCACCAGCGTCTCGCCCTTCGCCGCGGACGTTCCGCAGACGCCCTTGCCGAACTGGATTTCCAGGCACCCGAGCGTGCCCTGGTAGGGCCCCACGCGCAGCAGCCTGCCCGGCGTCACCACCCGGTAGAAGCCCGTCCACAGGTGCCCGAAGGCGTGGTGCAGCAGGCAGCTCATGGACGCCATGCCCGCGATGTCGTCGTCGATGCCCTCGAGCACCGCGAGGGCATGTTGCTTCAACTCCGCGTACGCCTCCGCCTTGGGCATGCCGCGCAGATCCAGGGTGACTTCCGCCATGATGGGGACCTCGGAAGGGGAACGTCACCGGGGCGTCAGGCCCCGGCGAAGTCGTCGTCCCTCAATACCCTGAATCATTTCCCGCCGCACGAGAGGCGTCATGGAACAGCTCATCCTGGACTCGAAGACCTGGCTGCTCGTCCTCACCGGAGCGGGCGTCTCCGCCGAGAGCGGAGTCCCGACCTTCCGTGGAATGGACGGACTCTGGGAGAACCATCCCATTGAAGACGTGGCCTCGCCCCAGGGCTTCGTGAAGGACCCGACGCTGGTGTGGCGCTTCTACTCGCAGCGCCGGGCCGGCGCCGCCGCCGTGCACCCCAACCCCGGTCATGACGCGCTGGTGGCCTGGGAGCGCCACCTCGGCGACCGCTTCCTCCTGGCCACCCAGAACGTGGACGGGCTGCACCGCCGGGCCGGCAGCAGCCGCGTGGTGGAGATGCACGGCAACCTCTTCAAGACGCGATGCAGCACGTGCAAGCGCGCGCCGTTCGACGACACCACCGTGTACCCGGTGGGCCAGGTGCCCACGTGCGACGCATGCGGCGGTAGGCTGCGCCCGCACATCGTCTGGTTCGGCGAGTACCTGGACCCGGCGGACATGCAGCGCATCGAGGACTTCGCGCTGCGCGGCTCCACGTCGGGCGGGCGGTTCGTCTTCCTCGCGGCGGGCACGTCCGGCCTCGTCTACCCGGCGGCGGGCATCGTGGACCACGTGCGCGCGGCCGGCGGGGAGACGTGGCTCGTCAACCTGGACCCGGCGCAGAACTCCAGCCGCTTCGAGAACACCGTCACCGGCAAGAGCGGCGAGGTGCTCCCGAAGCTGGCGAAGCTGGTGTGAGCACGGGCCCGTCCGGCTCCGGGCCCCCCTCGCCGACGCGTGGCGAGGTGCTCCCGGAGCGGGCGGTGCGCGTCCGGGCGCGGGCTACTGCGCCTCGCCCAGCAGGAAGCTGAAGTCGGCGGACGCGCCGCCGTCCGCAGTCGTCGCGCTCTTGTGACAGCCGAGGCAGCTCGCGTTGGGCTGGATGAAGGTCTCCATCGTCACGTTGGCCAGCGGCGTGGGCGTGCCCTGGGGCGCGCCGCCCGTGGCCCACTGGGTGCTGATGAGCTGGTAGTTCTCCCAGACGGAGCCCTTGAGCAGGCCGCGGTAGTAGGCGTTGAGCCCGGGAGACAGCTCATCCGCCTGGACGGGCGTGGTGCGCACCACCTGCACGGGCGCGTTGAGCGGGCCGCCGTCCGGCGCCAGCTCCGTGTAGGGCTGCTTCGCCGTCTGCTGGTTGTCCTGGCAGTTGGTGCAGTGCGGGTTGAAGAAGGAGGACTTGGTGTTGTCCACCTGCTCGAAGGTGGACCAGAACCACGACGTCTGCGTGCTCGTCTTGTGGATGATGTGCAGGCCGACGAGGCCCACCGTGACGGGATTCTTGCCGGGGCTCGGGTCTCCGGCCTCGTCGTTGAAGACCCAGGCCTGGCGCATGTAGAAGCGCTTGCCGGCAATCTCCTGCGCGCTCAGCACCTTCCACGACGCCTTGAGTTCCATCGCCCCCACGGGGCCGCAGGGGCCACCGTCACACGGGCCGGGGTTCTGGTCCGGGCCGGTGGGGAAGCTTACCGTCACGCCGTTCTGCCCGGCCGCGTTCCAGAGGTTGTTGGCGATGAGGTAGTTGTACTCGTCCAGGTTGACGCGCTTCTCGTAGCGGACGAAGCGGCCGTTCTGGTCCGTGAGCGGGCCGCCCACGGCCTGGCCGATGCCGCCGAACCGCTCCGCGACGAGGTCCGAGGCCTTGGAGTCCGCCACCAGCACCTTGTCCACGTGGCCGGCGGCCACCTGGAGCCGCTCGGAAGGAGTCGCCCTCCGGAGCCGCAGCAGCTGCTTCTCGACGGCGGCCGGCGTGTTGAACGTGCACCACTTGCCGGGAGGGCCCGCGTCGGGCGCCACGAAGATGTCCGAGTCCTGGGGGTACGTCTCCCAGACCACCGGCCCCTGGCCGCCGAGGATGCTGCCCTGCGTGTTCGGCAGACACGTCTTCGTGTCCGCCGGCCAGTTCATCGCGATGAAGGTGTTCCACGAGTAGACGTCCACGTCGCTCTGGCTCTCACCGAAGCGCGGGCATGCATCCACGGGCGGGCTGGAGAGCGCGGAGGTGATGGACGTGGCGCACGTGGAGCCCGGGCACGTCGGGTTCGGGTTGCACGCCGGGGGGAGGCCCTGGGCGGCTGTCTGGGTGTCTCCGGGCGGCTTCGGCCCGGTGGACGAGGCGGTGGTACAGGCGAGGATGGCAACGCTGGCCAGCGCACCGGCCAGCAGCAGGCGGCGCACTCGTGGCGAAAGGACGTTCATCAAAGGTGACCTCGGGGGAAGGGGCGTGGCGCAAGACGACAGCCCGGACTCCGAGTGCAAGGGGCGGACCCGCCAGGTCGTCCCGGGGCGCCGTGTGCCGTCCGGGGCGTGCGGAGTGCGCACGACCCTCGAGGAAGCGCCCGGGCTCGCGTTTCAGCAGGACGCGTCCGCGTCGCGACGTGACGCGTGCGCGAGCCCGGACCCGCGCCTGAGCGACAACCGCCGCGCTACTCGAAGACGGAGATGTCCTGCCCGCCGCCCTGCTTCACGGGCTTCGTCGGACGCGACGTGGGGGCGGCGCGCACCGGCTCCAGCGTCACGTCGACGGCCTGGCTGTCCCCGGCGATGCGGCTGAAGTTGAGCGTCCGCTCCACGTCCTTGTGGCCGTCAAGCCGGAAGCTGAGCGCGTACACCTTGTCGCGGGGCAGTTCGAGCTTGATGGGCGTGGTGCCCAGCATCTCCTCGCCCTCGTAGATGGCCGCGCCGGGCGGCGTCGAGCTCAGCGACACCATGATGTTCTTCGCCGCCGCGCTCGCCGTCGTGTCCGTGTTGCCGGCCGTCACCGCCGCGGGCTTCGTGGACGGCGCCTCGATGGGCGTCACCGGCGTCTGCGACGTGCCACCGCCCGAGGTACCGATGACCACCGCCGCACCGATGCCGAGCAGCACCAGCGGCACCGCCACCAGCGCCATCTTCTTGCCGGTGGACATGCCCTCGGGCGCGGGAGGCGGGGCAGGCGGCTGCGGGGCGGGGCGGGACGGAGACGGGCGCGCGCGGCTCGGAGACGAGCCACTGCCGCCCGGACCCGCGGCCTGGCTGCGCGCGACGACGACGTTGGACGGCGTGGAGCCCCGGCCCACCGCGGGCGCGGCACGAGAGGCGCGCACGCCGCTGCCACTTCCACTGCCGCCCGGACGGCCCGCGCGGCTCCCGGAGGCCCGGCTGCCGCTGCCGCGCTCGTGCGCGCCCGAGCCGACGCCGCCGCTGGGCATCGCTTCCAGCTCCTCGGGCGAAAGGTCCGCGATGGTGTCCTGCATCGCGTCGATGAACTCCTGCGCGTTCTGGTAGCGGTCTTCCTTCTCGGGCGAGAGCGCCTTCTTGAAGAACGCATCCAGCGCGGCCGGCACCGGTGCGCCCTGCCGCTTGCTGTTCACGGCGGGCACCGGCTGCGTGAGCGATGCGGTGAGCGCCTTGCGCACGGTGTTGGCGCCGTACGGCGAGCTGCCCGTGAGGCAGAAGTAGAGCACGCCCGCCATGGAGTACAGGTCCGAGCGCTGGTCCACGGCCTCGCCACCGGCCTGCTCGGGCGGCATGTACTGCGGCGTGCCCAGCACCTGCCCGGTGGAGGTGAGCTGCTCCTCCTCCTCAGCCTCCATCGCCTTCACCAGACCGAAGTCCAGCACCTTGACGAAGTCCTTGCCGCTCAGCTGCTGCACCATGATGTTGTGCGGCTTGAGGTCGCGGTGGACGCAGCCCTCCGCGTGCGCGTGCGCCAGGCCCTGGCACGCCTGCTCGATGAGGCTCACCGCGCGGCGCAGGGACATGGGGCCCTCGCGCTTCACCATCTCCTTGAGGCTCTCGCCCTGCAGGAGCTCCATCACGAAGTAGCAGGTGCCGTCCGGCGCGCGGCCGAAGTCGAAGATGGTGATGACGTTGGGGTGGCGCAGCCGGCTGGCGATTTCCGCCTCGCGACGGAAGCGCTCGAAGAACTGGGGCGCGGCGGCCAGCGACGGGTTCAGCGTCTTCACCGCCACCGGACGCTGCACGGAGGTCTGCGTGGCGCGGAACACCATGCCCATACCGCCCTGGCCCAGGACGCTCTCAATTTTGTAGCGGCCGTCGAGCACCTGGCCGAGGAGCTGGAGACTCTGGCCGGAGCAGAGGTGGTCGACGCCGTCGGTGCTTCCGCAGTGGGGGCAGGGGGCAGCCATGTGGGGCGGGAGTATAGGCAGGCCCTGGCCGGCTGCGAAAAGGGGCAGGACGGCCCCGGGGCGGGCGAGCAGGCATATCTGACGTTCCCGAGGGGCCCGAGGGCTGTTACATCCCCGCCCGCCATGAGCCTCGTCATCGCCCAGGACCTCTGCCTCTCCTATGGAAAGAAGGTCCTCTTCGACAACGACAACTTCACTCTCGGACCCAGGGACCGTGTAGGTCTGGTCGGCGCCAACGGGACGGGCAAGAGCTCGTTGATGAAGATACTGGCCGGGGTGAGCCAGCCCGACTCCGGCACGGTGCAGTACGCCCGGAAGGCCCGCGCGGGCTACCTGCCCCAGGAAATCGCCGGCCTGCCCGAGGGGACGGTGGTGGAAGCCGTCATGAGCACCGTGCCCGGCCGCGACACCATGGAGGCCCGGCTCCGGGAAACGGAAGCCGCGCTCGCCGAGGCCACCGACGAGGACGACCAGCTGGAGCTCTCCCAGTCGCTGGCGGACCTGCACGCCGAGCTGGACGACTTCGAGAACCGCTACGGCAAGCACCACGCCGAGCGAATCCTCAAGGGCCTGGGCTTCCGGGACGCGGACCTGCTCAAGCCCACCTCCGCGCTGTCCGGCGGCTGGCGCATGCGCGCGGCGCTGGCCGGCCTGCTCCTCCAGGACCCGGACCTGCTCCTGCTCGACGAGCCCACCAACCACCTGGACGTGCCCACGCTCACGTGGTTCGACGACTTCCTGCGCCGCTCCAACAAGGCGCTGGTCCTCATCTCGCACGACAAGGACTTCCTCAACCGGCAGATCAACCGGGTGGTGTCGCTGGAGCTGGAGGGCGTGCGCGAGTACGCCGGCAACTACGACGACTACAAGCGGCTGCGCGCGGAGGAGAAGGAGCTGCTCAAGGCCCGCGCCGAGAAGGTGGAGGCCCGCCGCGCGGAGCTGCAGGGCTTCATCGACCGGTTCGGCGCCAAGGCCACCAAGGCGCGGCAGGCGCAGAGCCGCGCGAAGATGCTGGAGAAGATGGAGAAGGTGCAGGTCCTCGAGGAGCGCAACACGATGCGCTTCCGCTTCCCGGAGGTGGAGCGGAGCGGCCGCGACGTGGTGACGATGGAGGGCATCACCAAGAAGTACGGCGCGCAGACGGTGTACAACGGTCTGTCCGCGCGCCTGGAGCGCGGGCAGCGCATCGCCGTGGTGGGCGCCAACGGCGCGGGCAAGACCACGCTGCTCAGGATGGTGGCGGGCGAGCTGGGGCCGGACACGGGGAAGGTGACGCTCGGGCACAACGTGGTGGTGGGCTATTACGCGCAGCACCACGCGGACAAGCTGGACCGGCAGAACACCATCATCGAAGAGGTGCGGCCGCTCGCGGCGGACAAGCCGGAGAGCTATGTGCGCGGCGTGCTGGGCGCATTCCTCTTCAGCGGCGACGACGTGGACAAGCCCATCGGCGTGCTCAGCGGCGGTGAGCGCGCGCGCGTGGCGCTGGCCAAGCTGCTGCTGGTGCCCTCCAACTTCCTGCTGATGGACGAGCCCACCAACCACCTGGACCTGGACTCGTCCGAGATGCTGATCGAGGCGCTGAAGAGCTACACGGGCACGCTGCTCTTCGTCAGCCACAACCGCAGCTTCATCAACAACCTGTGCACGCACGTGTGGGAAGTGGCGGACGGGAAGCTGACGCCGCATCCGGGCAACCTGGACGACTACCTGTACCACCAGGAGCAGCTCCGTCAGGCCCAGGAGGCCGCGGCCGCCGCGGCGGCGGGCCGGGACAGCAAGACGTCCACGGGCCCGGTGACGGAGAAGGACCGCAAGCGCCTGGAGGCCGAGGCGCGCCAGCGCCGCAGCGTGGTGGAGGGCCCCATCAAGAAGGAGATCGCCAAGCTGGAGGAGCGCATCGCCGCGCTGGAGTCGGAGCAGAAGGAGCGCGAGGCGCAGCTCGCGGACCCCGCCCTCTACAACGACTTCGCGCGCGCCAAGCCGCTGATGGACACGCACCGCGCGGGCAAGGAGGAGCTGGAGAGCCTCTATGCCCGGTGGGAAGCGGCGCAGGAGAAGCTGGCGGAGGCGACCGCGTCGCTCGGGTAGGGATGCGGGTCCGGCGTCAGCGCACGTCGTAGACCTTGCGGACCGGGCCGCCGCCCCGGTCGATTTCCAGCTCGATGTGCCGGGCCTCGCGCAGCTTCGTGAAGGCCTCCAGGACGCGCTCGGGTGCGTCGAGCGTCAGGCCGTTGATGCGCTTGAGCACGTCACCGTTCTGGAGGCCTATCTTCGAGTAGAGCGAGTTCGGCCGGATGGCCGCGAGCTTGAAGCCCACGGACTTGCCATTCTCGAAGGCCGGCAGGGCGCGGGCCTGGGTGGACAGCTGGTCCAACCGGGAGAGCGCGTTCTGGAGCTCCTCGCTGGGAATCTCGTAGGTGTGCTCACCGACGGCGCGGATGCCGCTCTCGGGGCCGGAGCTCGCGGTAGGGGCGGTGCGGGTGAGGGCGGGCACAGCCGTGGGTGAGGCGGCTCCGTCGATGAACTCCTCGCGGTTGTTGGCGGCGATGATGACTCGCTCGCGCTCGATGGAGAGGATTCGCGCACCCATCAGGTCATCGCCGACCATGAGGCTCCTGGCGCGCTGGGTCTCCAGGTACTGGATGGAGGCGAGCGACCACTGATTGTCACTCGCCACCAGCGTGCCCAGGAGCTTCACGCGCAGCGCGCTCCTGACGGGGCCGGTGGCGACCTCCTCGCCCTCGGGCTCGACCACGGCGGGCTCGTCCTTGCCGAAGCTCAAGCCGATGAGCTTCGCCAGGCGCGGGCCATCCAGTGACACTCGTGCCTCTTCCGAGGCCGTGGCTTCCGGAGCGCGCGCGGGTGTGGGGCCGGAGAGGGGCGGCGCGAGCGCGTGCTCCACGAAGAGGTTGGCCGTGCGTGCCGCCAGCAGCGCGACGCACAGGATGAAGGCCCCGTTCACCAGCCAGAAATACCTGCGGAAGATGAGTGCCATCTGTCGTCCCCCTTTGTCCGCGGTGCTTCAGCGCACGTCGTACGTCTTCCTCACGGGGGCTCCGCCGCGCTCCAGGTCCAGCTCGATGTGTCGGGACTCGCGGAGGCTCTCGAAGGCCGTCAGCGCGGTCTCTGGCGTCTGGAGTGACTGCCCGTTGATGCGCTGGAGCACGTCACCGTTCTGGAGCCCGAGCTTCGCGTACAGCGAGTGCGGACGGATGGCGAACATCTTGAAGCCCTGGGGCTGGCCCTCCTTGAACGCGGGCACCACCCGCGCCTGCGAGGACAGCTCGTCCAGGCGCATGAGCGCGTTCTGGAAATCCGCGGCGGAAATCTCGTAGGCGTGCTCTCCGACAGTGCGGACGTCTCCCCATTCCGGGGAGGTGTCGACCTTCATGGCGGAGGGCTGGGCGGGAGCCCGCTGTGCCTGCGCGGGGAGGGTGATGCGCTCCCGCTCGATGACGATGGCGGAGGCGTTGGGCTCGGGGGCGAGTGCGGGAATGTGCCGGGTGAGCAGCTGCATCGTGCCCGCCGCCACCGGAGCGGCGATGAGAATGAAGGCGCCGCTCAACAGCCAGAAGTGCTTGCGGATGAAGCGTTCCATCGTCGTGGCTCCTGTCGTTTCAGGGACACGACGGACATGAGCAAGCACGGTGCCACCCGGGCTTCCAGAGGGGCGGCGTCGTCAGCGGGCACTGACAGCACGCCCCGCTGTCACGGAGTCCGCGCGAGCGGGTGACAGGTTGTCACGCGGGCTTCAACGTCCGAACACGCGCGAGAACAACCACGTCAACGCGGAGCCGGTGACATCCGCACCGGCGGCAGAGGGGTACCCGGAGTTCCGCCGCACGGCGGACACTTCGCTGGGGGTGGCCTTGGCCAGCTCCTCGGAGAAGGGCACGGAGCCCTCCGGCGCGCAGCTTCCGCAGTAGAGCCGCTCCTCCCAGACGAAGCCGTACTTCGGCTTGAGCCCGCGCTTGCACTCGGCACACGCCTGCACCACGCCGAGCCGCACCGTGGGACGCACGTCGAGCGGCTCGTTGCGGTACGTCTCGGCGGCCCGCTGGAGCTGCTGAAGCTCGCCCGGGTCCAGCGCCACGCCTGCACAGTCGGAGCACACCTCGACAGTGACGCCCAGCGCTTCCACCACCGGCAGCGGGGCGTGGCCGCAGCGCGGACACGTGGGGGCCTGCGCGCCGCAGTCGGGACAGCTCGGTACGTACTGGAGCTTCGCGCTGCAGCCCTTGCAGATGCCGGGGTGCCCCTTCGCGCGCCGCACCAGCGCGTCCGAGACGGAGCCTCCCATCACCTTCGAGAGCGACTCGCCTTCGAACCAGACGGCTCCGCAGCCGCCGCACTCCTCCCGGGGCAGGCCGCCGAGAAACGTGGACCGCATGCTCGTCTGGCAGAAGGGGCAGGCGCTCATGGCGCGAGCCTACAAGACCCGCATCCGCTGCCCATACCGCCTCGTAGCAGTCATGTGAGGACCTGGATGTTCCAGGCCTCCGAAAACGAAGCGAGGCTCACATGGAAGCGCATCAGATGAATCAGCAGGAGAGAGCAGCCGGCGCGCCGAGCATCAGCTCGGTCAACCCCAGCACCCTGTCCGCGGGGACGACGGTCGTCACCCTCCGGGGAATGAACCTGCCGGTGTCCTTCGGCTACGCCATCACCAACCTGTACGGACAGCCCCTGCTGGGCACGGGGACGGGCTTCCCGTCAGGCAGCCCCAGCGCGGTGAGCCTGCCGTTCTACGTCGCGTCCAACGTGCCTCCGGGGCAGTACCTGCTCCGGGTCTCCAACCAGGCCGGAAGCGCGTCGGTGCCCATCTCCATCGCCACGGTCCTCAAGGCGCCCACCATCAGCTACCTCGACCCGAGCATCATCTACCCGGACAACAGCGGCCCGAACCGGCAGCTCATCGTCGGCGGAGACAGCCTGCCCACGAGCGTCTCGGGCTACTCCGTGTCGTCGTCGCTGATTGGCCTGTCGCTCGTGGTGCCCAATCCCTCCAGCGCCATCCTGCTCCTGTCCAACCTGACCTCGGTGCCGGCGGGGCGCTACACCCTCACGGCCTCCAACGGCGCGGGCTCGGCGTCACGGTACTTCGACGTCATCCGCTTCTCCTGACGCGTGGGCGGGGCGGAGGACCTTCACCTCCGCCCCATCGCGAGGCCGCCGGCCTCAGGCCGAGCGGATCGTGTCGTCGTCCTGCTGCTCCCGGGGCGGGTCCACCTGCCGCAGCAGCTCCGACAGCCGCTCCGCCAGGACCTGGACGTGCGGGGCCTGGAGCACGCTGTAGTGCGTGCCCGGCACCTCGCGCAGCTCCAGCGAGCCCGCCAGCGCGGCCCAGCCCCTGTCGGGCGAGTCCACCGGCAGCCGCGACTCGCTGGCGCGCAGCACGTCGATGCGGCCCGCGTACGGACGGGGCACGTAGCCCTCCATGGCGCCCACGTTGCTGGCGAAGACCTCGAAGAGGACGCGGAGCTGGGCCAGGCCCACCTCGGGAACGAGCAGCCCTGCCTCGCGGCCCTTCTCCAGGAGGTACTCGAGCACCGCGTCAGGCCCGCGGCCCAGGAGGGCCTCGTCCGGCGCCGCCGCACCCACCGGGATGAGCTGGCCCAGGTCGCTGGCGAACATCGCCGCAACCTGCATGGCGTCCGGCCTCGGTCCACCGTCCGGCACCGGGCTGGGGTCGACGAAGGTGAGCAGCGCCACCTCCTGTCCCCGGGCCTGGAGCTGGCGTGCCATCTCGAAGGCCACCATCGCGCCCATCGACCAGCCACCGAGCTGGTAGGGGCCCTGGGGCTGAACGGTGCGCATGGCCTCGATGTAGCAAGCGGCCATCTCCTCCACCGTGCCCAGCGGAGCCTCCTTCCCATCGAGCCCCTGCGACTGCAGGCCGTAGAAGGGCTGGTCCGGCCCCAGCCGCCGCGCGAGCTCCGCGTAGCCGAGGACGTTGCCACCCACCGGGTGGACGAAGAACAGCGGGCGCCGGCTGCCGCCGCGCTGGATGGGGACGAGCGGCGAGAAGGCCGCCGGCTCCTGACGCCGGAGGAGCGCGGCCAGCTGCTCCACGGTGGGCGCCTGGAACAGCGCGGCCAGGGGCAGTTCGCGCCCGATGCGCTCCCGGATGCGCGCCACGAGCTGCACGGCGAGCAGCGAGTGTCCGCCCAGCTCGAAGAACTGGCTCTTCACGCTGATGGGCTGGACGCCGAGCAGCTCCTCCCAGAGGGTGACCAGCTCGTGCTCGAGCATGTCGCGCGGTGGCACGTAGTCCCGTGCCGCCCCGGCGAAGTCGGGCGCGGGCAGGGCCCTGCGGTCCACCTTGCCGCTGGGGTTCAGGGGCAGGGCGGGCAGCACCACCATGGCGGTGGGCACCATGAACTCGGGCAGCGTCTCGAGCAGCGCGGTGCGCAGCGCGGCCGTGTCCACCCTGGTGCCCTCACGGGCCACGACGTAGGCCACCAGGCGCTTGTCGCCGGGCCGGTCCTCGCGTGCCACCACCACCGTGTCGAGCACCTGCGGCTGCTGGCGCAGGGCGGACTCGATTTCTCCCAGCTCGATGCGCAGGCCGCGCACCTTCACCTGGAAGTCGGCGCGGCCCAGGTACTCCACCGTGCCGTCCAGCCTCCAGCGGGCCACGTCGCCGGTGCGGTACATGCGCGCGCCCGGGGTGGTGCTGAAGGGATTGGGGATGAAGCGCTCGGCCGTCAGCTCCGGCCTTCTCCAGTAGCCACGGCCCACCTGGATGCCGCCGATGAAGAGCTCTCCGGCGACGCCCACCGGCACCGGCTGGCCGGTGCCGTCGAGGATGAGGATTTGCGTGTTGGCCACGGGGCGGCCGATGGGCACGCTTCGGGCCAGCTCGTCGCGGGGGCAGGCGAAGTACGTGACGTCGACGGCGGCCTCGGTGGGGCCGTAGAGGTTGTGCACCTCGGTGGCGGGCAGGCGCTGGTGGGCACGGCGCACCAGCTCGGCGGGCAGGGCCTCGCCGCTGCAGATGAGGCGGCGCAGGTGGGTGAGGCCTTCCAGGCCGGGCTCCTCGACGAAGGCCTGGAGCATGGAGGGCACGAAGTGCACGGTGGTGACGCGCTCGTCGGCCATGAGCTTCGCGAGGTAGGCCGGGTCCTGGTGCCCGCCGGGCTTCGCGAAGACGAGGCGGGCGCCCGTCATGAGGGGCCAGAAGAACTCCCAGACGGAGACGTCGAAGGAGAAGGGCGTCTTCTGAAGCACCGTGTCGGCGGAGGTCAGGCCGTACTCCTGCTGCATCCAGAGGAGGCGGTTGACGATGCCGGTGTGGGCGTTGGTGGCGCCCTTGGGGCGGCCGGTGGAGCCGGAGGTGAAGATGACGTAGGCGAGCGCGTCGGGGCTGGCCTGGGGCGCGGGCAGCTCCGAGGCGGCGGGCACGGAAGAAGCCCAGTCCTCATCGAGGCAGACGGTGCGCGAGGCGTGCGGAGGCAGCACGTCGACGAAGCGCCGGTGGGTGAGGAGCACCGGCGCGGCGGCGTCCTCCAGCATTCCGGCCAGACGCTCGCGCGGGTAGGCCGGGTCGAGCGGGACGTAGGCGGCGCCGGACTTCAGGATGGCCAGCAGTGAGACCATCATGTCGAGCGAGCGCTCCAGGCAGACGCCGACGAGCATCTCCGGGCCGACGCCGAGGTGGCGCAGGAAGGAGGCGAGAGCGTCAGCGCGGGCATCGAGCTGAGCGTAGGTGAGGGCCTGGTCCTCGAAGCGCACGGCCTCGGCGTCGGGCGTGCGGAGCACCTGGGCCTCGATGAGGGAGTGCAGGCAGACGTCGCGCGGGTACGCCTCGGGCTTGCCCTGGAAGTCCACGAGCAGCAGGCGGCGCTCCTCGGAGGTGAGCAGCGTCAGCGACGACAGGCGCGTCTCGGGCCGCGCCACCGCGCCCTCCAGCAGCAACTGGAGGTGCTCCACCATGCGGCGCATGGTGGCCTCGTGGAAGAGGTCGGTGCTGTAGAGCAGCTCACCGGAGAAGCCGTCCGGCGTCTCGGCCAGGTCGAGGTTCAGCTCGAACTTGGCGGCGGCCGCGTCCTCCGAGCTCAGGGGGCGGAGCGACAGGGACGTCAGCGTCATCTCCTCCGAGGGCGTGTTCTGCAGGGAGAACATCGCCTGGAAGAGCGGGCTGCGGCCCAGGTTGCGCGCCGGCTGCAGCTCCTCCACCAGCCTCTCGAAGGGCACGTCCTGGTGCTCGTAGGCGCCCAGCGTCGTCTCCCTCACGGAGGCCAGCAGCTGGCGGAACGTGAGGTGGCCGTTCAGCCGCGCGCGCAGCACCAGCGTGTTGACGAAGAAGCCGATGAGCCCCTCCGTCTCCACCGGGTGGCGGCCAGCGATGGGTGAGCCGACGACGATGTCCTCCTGGCCCGAGTAGCGGGACAGCAGGAGCTGGAAGGAGGCCAGCAGCAGCATGAAGGGCGTGGCGCCCTCGGCCTGGGCGAGGGCCTTGAGGTCCTCGCTCAGCTTGCGCGGCAGGCGCACCGGGACGGTGGCGCCCGCGGCGGAGAGGGCGAGCGGACGCGGCGCGTCCGTGGGGAGCTCCAGGTGCGGCGGCGCGCCGGAGAGCTGCTCCTTCCACCACAGGAGCTGCTTCTGCAGCGCGCCTTCCCGCAGCCACTCGCGCTGCCACAGGGCGTAGTCCGCGTACTGCACCGGCAGCCGGGGCAGTGCCAGGACACGGCCCTGGCTGAAGGCCTCGTACAGGCTGGCCACTTCGCGCACCAGCACGCCCATGGACCAGCCGTCGGAGATGATGTGGTGCAGGTTGAGGAGCAGCACGTGCTGCTCCTCGGCCACGCGCACCAGGGCGACGCGCAGCAGCGGGCCCTCGGCGAGCTGGAAGGGACGCAGGGCGTGCTCGCGCGCCAGGCGACGGACTCCGGCCTCGCGCTCGGACGCGGAGAGGTCGGTCAGGTCCAGGCAGGTGATGTCCACCGGTGCCGACGCGTGGATGACCTGGGTGGGCTGGCCGGCCACCTCGTGGAAGGTGGTGCGCAGCGATTCGTGGCGCTGGACCAGCTTGTCGAAGGCGTGCCGCAGGACGTCCACGTCCAGCTCACCCTCCAGCATCAGCGCGGCCGGCATGTTGTACGTCGGCAGGCCCGGCTGGAGCTGCTCCAGGAACCACAGGCGCTGCTGCGCGAAGGACAGGGGCAGGTGTCCGTCCCTCGTCGCGGGCCGCAGCGGGGGCAGGCCGGTGACGTGGCCCGCCTGCTCGACGCGCAGGGCGAGCTGCTCCACCGTGGGTGCCTCGAAGAGGGCGCGCAGGGGCAGCTCCACCCCGGCCGCCGCGCGCAGGCGCGAGAGCACCTGCGTGGCCAGCAGCGAGTGGCCGCCCAGGCTGAAGAAGTCGTCCGTCCGGCCGACCTTCTCCATGCGAAGCACCTCGGCCCAGACGGAGGCCACCAGCTTCTCCGCCGGGGTGCGCGGCGCCTCGAACTCCCGCGTGGACACGGCGGCCGCGTCCGGCACGGGCAGGGCCTTGCGGTCCACCTTGCCGTTGGGGTTGAGGGGCATGGCGGGCAGCACGACGAAGGCGGCGGGCACCATGTACTCGGGCAGCGCCTGCTTGAGCGTGGCGCGCAGGGCGCCGACGTCGAGCGTGCGGCCCTCGTGGGCGACGACGTAGGCCACCAGGCGCCTGTCGCCGGGCACGTCCTCACGCACCGTCACCACCGTGTCGCGCACGTGCGCGTCGCGCAGCAGCGCGGTTTCCACTTCCCCCAGCTCGATGCGGAAGCCACGCACCTTCACCTGGAAGTCGATGCGGCCCAGGTAGTCCAGCTCGCCGTTGGCCAGCCAGCGCACCTTGTCACCGGTGCGGTAGGCGCGTGCGCCGGGCTCGGTGCTGAAGGGGTCCGGCACGAAGCGCTCAGCGGTGAGGTCGGGCCGGCCGAGGTAGCCGCGGGCGAGGCCCGCGCCGGCCAGGTACAGCTCGCCGGGGACGCCGACGGGTACCGGCTGCAGGCGCGAGTCGAGGACGTAGGCGTGGGTGCCGGGCAGGGGCCGGCCAATGGTGGGAGGACGGGAGGCGTCGCGGGGAGCCGTCGTCCAGGTGGAGTAGGTGGTGTCCTCGGTGGGGCCGTAGAGGTTGTTGACGGCGTCGACGGTGCCCAGCGCGTAGAGGGCATGGACGAGGGGCGCGGGCAGCGGCTCGCCGGCGAGGTTGACGGTGCGCACCGAGGCAGGCAGGGCGCGCTGACGCACCAGCTCCGCCATGGCGGAAGGCACGGTGTTGACGAGCGTCACCTCGGAAGCGGCCGGCAGCGAGGGCAGGGCGAGGGCGTTGTCAGCGAGGTAGACGCGGCCACCGCAGGACAGAGGCGCGAAGAGCTCGAAGACGGAGAGGTCGAAGCAGACGGAGGTGGCGGCGAGGACGCCGGCCAGCTGCGACGGAGTGAAAGTCTCCAGGGCCCAGGAGACGAAGGCGGAGGCGCTGCGGTGGGAGAGGGCGACGCCCTTGGGCCTGCCGGTGGAGCCGGAGGTGTAGAGGACGTAGGCCAGGTGAGAGGGGGAGTTGAGGCAGGGCGGCTGGTGCGTCGGCAGGTGCGCCCAGGACTGCGCCTCATCCAGCAGGAGGGTGGCGGAAGCGCCGAGGCTTTGCAGGGACGTGGCCAGTGAGCGCTGGGTGAGAAGCAGCGGGCTGCGCGAGTCGTGGAAGGACCAGGCGAGGCGCTCCGCGGGGTAGGCCGGGTCGAGGGGCACGTAGGCGCCGCCGGCCTTGAGGATGGCGAGGATGGCGAGGGGAAGCCACTCGTTGCGCTCGAGGCAGAAGGCGACGGGGACCTCGGGGCCGACGCCGAGGCTACGCAGGTGCCAGGCGAGCTGGTTGGCGCGGGAGTCGAGCTGGGCGTAGGTGAGGCGCTGGTGGCCGACGACAAGGGCGGTGGCGTCGGGAGTGCGGACTGCCTGCTGCTCGAAGCGGGAGTGAAGGGCGGAGGAAGAATGGGGCTCGGCGCCGCCGTGGCTCCAGTCACCCAGCAGGCGCTGGCGCTCGGGAGTGGAGAGCATGGGCAGGGCGCTCACGCGCGCCTCGGGGCTCGCGCACAGCGCCTCGAGCAGCACCTGGAAGTGGCCCACCATGCGCTCGGCCGTGGCCGCGTCGAACAGGTCCGTGCAGTACTCCAGCGCACCGGCGAAGGTGTCTCCCGTCTCTTCCAGCGCCAGCGTCAGGTCGAACTTGGCGAGCGTGCCTCCCGGCGCCTCCAGCGGCGACAGGGTGAGCGACGCGAGCCGTGCCGAGGACGCGGGCGTGTTCTGCAAGGAGAACAGCGCCTGGAAGAGCGGGCTGCGGCTCAGGTCGCGCTGCGGCTGCAGCGTCTCCACGAGCTTCTCGAAGGGCAGGTCCTGGTGCTCGTAGGCGCCCAGCGTGGTGTCCCGCACCTGCTGGAGCAGCGCGCGGAAGGACGGCTCACCCGCGAAGCGGGCTCGCAGCACCAGCGTGTTGACGAAGAAGCCGATGAGCCCTTCCAGCTCGGCGTGGCGGCGGCCGGCGATGGGCGAGCCCACGAGCAGGTCGTCCTGGCCGGTGTAGCGGTGCAGGAGCACCTGGAAGGCGGCGAGCAGCACCATGTACGGCGTGGCGCCCTCGCGCTGGGCGAGCAGCCGCACCTGACTGGAGAGGTGCTCGGGCAGACGCAGGGGCACCTGGGCGCCGCGGAAGGACTGCATGGGCGGGCGCGGCTTGTCGGTGGACAGCTCCAGCGCGTGCGGCGCGCCGGAGAGCTGCTCCTTCCACCAGGCGAGCTGCTGCGCCAGGGCCTCGCCCTGGAGCCACTGGCGCTGCCAGGCCGCGTAGTCCGCGTACTGGAGCGGCAGCTCCGCGAGCGGCGCGGGGCCGCCCAGGGCGTGGGACTCGTAGAGCGCGGCCAGCTCGCGCACCAGCACGCTGGTGGACCAGCCGTCCGAGACGATGTGGTGCAGGTTGACGACCAGCACGTGCTCGCTGTCCGTCAGGCGCAGCAGGGTGACGCGCAGCAGCGGTCCACTGGCGAGGTCGAAGGGCCGGAGCGCCTCCTCCTGCACGAGCCGCAGTGCCTCGGCCTCGCGCTGTCCGGCGGGCACGGTGGACAGGTCCACCCGCACCAGCGGCAGCGGCAGGGACGGAGCGATGACCTGGAACGGCTCGCCGCCGTCGGTGTGGAAGGTGGTGCGCAGCGCCTCGTGACGGAGCACGAGCGCCTTCAGGCCCTGCTCCAGGGCGGACACGTCCAGCGGGCCCGTGAGGCGGAGCGCGGAGGGCAGGTTGTAGAGCGGGCTGTCCGGCTCGAGCTGGTCGAGGAACCACAGCCGCTGCTGCGCGAAGGACAGCGGCAGCCGGCCCTCACGCGAGGCGCGGGTGAGCGGCGGCGCCTTCACGCTGGAGGACGCCTGGAGGCGCCCGGCCAGCAGAGCCACGGTGGGCGCCTCGAAGAGGGCGCGCAGCGGCAGCTCCACGTTGAAGGTGGTGCGGATGCGGGAGATGACCTGCGTGGCCAGCAGCGAGTGACCGCCGAGCGCGAAGAAGTCATCCGTCGCGCCCACGCGCTCCAGGCGCAGCACCTGGGCGAGGATGTCCGCCAGGGTGCGCTCGGTGGCGTTGCGCGGAGCGACCCAGGTGTTCTCGTCGACCTGGATGCGCGGCACGGGCAGGGCCTTGCGGTCCACCTTGCCGTTGGACGTCAGGGGCAGGGCCGGCAGCGTCACGAAGGCGGCGGGCACCATGTACTCGGGCAGCCGCTCCTTGAGGAACGCGCGCAGCGCCAGGGTGTCCAGCGTGACGGCGGCGACGACGTAGCCCACCAGGCGCTTGTCGCCGGGCACGTCCTCGCGCAGCACCACGGTGGCCTCGCGCACCTCGGGGTGCAGGGCCAGCGCGGCTTCGACTTCGCCCAGCTCGATGCGGAAGCCGCGCACCTTCACCTGGAGGTCGATGCGGCCCAGGTGCTCCAGCTGGCCGTCCGCGCTCCAGCGCACCTTGTCACCGGTGCGGTAGAGGCGGGCGCCGGGCTCGGTGCTGAACGGGTGGGGGATGAACTTCTCGGCCGTGAGGTCCGCGCGCTCCAGGTAGCCGCGGGCGAGGCCCACGCCTCCCAGGCACAGCTCGCCGGGCACGCCCACGGGCACCGGGCGCAGGTGCTCGTCGAGCACGTACGCCTGCACGTTGGGCAGCGGCCGGCCGATGGACGGCGTGCGCCCATCCGCGGTGCACTCCGCCACCGTGGCGACGACCGTGGCCTCCGTGGGGCCGTAGGTGTTGAGGAACGTGCGCCCCGGCGCCCAGCGCGCGACGAGGTCGGCCGAGCAGGCCTCGCCACCGGAGATGACGGTGCGCAGCGCCGGCAGGCCTTCCGCGGCGGTGGCCGCGAGCACGGCGGGCGTGAGGCTGACGGCGGTGATGCCGTGGCGATTCACCAGCTCGCGCAGCGCGGGGCCGGCCACGACCTGCTCGGGCCGGAGCACCCGCAGGGTGCCGCCCGAGGCCAGCGTGGTGAAGACCTCTTCCACGGACAGGTCGAAGCTCAGGCTTGCGAACTGGAGCACGCGGCTGCCGTGGCCCAGGCCGTAGGCCCGCTGCTCGAAGTGCACCAGGTTGGCGGTGCTCTCGTGGGTGATGAGCACGCCCTTGGGCCTGCCGGTGGAGCCGGAGGTGTAGATGACGTACGCGAGGTTGCCCGACGTGACGCCGGACACCGGCGCGTGCGTGGGCAGGGCCGCGAGGGCATCCGCGCCGGCATCCAGGGCCACGGTGTGGCCGGCGAAGGCGGGCAGGTGCGGCGTGAGGCGCTGCTGGGTGAGCAGCACCGCGGCGCCGCTGTCCTCCAGGAGGAAGGACAGGCGCGCGGACGGCAGGAGCGGGTCCACGGGGACGTAGGCTCCGCCGGCCTTGAGCACGCCGAGGAGCGCCACCACCATCTCCACCGAGCGCTCCACGCACACGGCCACGCGGACCTCGGGGCCAACGCCCAGGGAGCGCAGGTGCCATGCGAGCTGGTTGGCCCGCTGCTCCAGCTCCGCGTAGGTGAGCGCGTGCGAGTCGGACTCCACGGCCACCGTGTCGGGGTGGCGCGCGCTGGTGGCGGCCACCAGCTCATGCAGGCAGGACTGGCGCGGGAAGTCCGCGCGCGTCCCGCTCCACGCGCCCAGCATCTCGTGCCGCTCGGACTCGGTGAGCAGCGACACGTTGGAGAGGCGCGCGTCCGGCGCGGCGACCACGGCCTCCAGCAGGGCCTGGAAGTGGCCGCGCAGGCGTTCCACGGTGGAGGCGTCGAACAGGTCGGTGTTGTACTCCAGCGCGCCCTCGATGCCCGCGGGCGTCTCCACGAAGGAGAAGCTCAGGTCGAACTGGGCGGTGCCGTGCTCCACGGGGAGCGGGCGCAGCGTGACGCCCGGCATCCGCAGCTCCGGCACCGGCGCGTTCTGCAGCACCATCATCACCTGGAACAGCGGCGAGCGGCTCAGGTCGCGCTCCGGCTGGAGCTGCTCGACGAGCTTCTCGAAGGGCACGTCCTGGTGGGCGAAGGCGCCCAGCGTGGTCTGCCGCACGCGGCCGAGCAGCTCGCGGAAGGTCGGGTCACCGGACAGCTTCGTGCGCAGCACCAGGGTGTTGACGAAGAAGCCGATGAGGCCCTCGACCTCGGCATGGCGGCGGCCGGCGATGGGCGAGCCCACGCAGACGTCGTCCTGGCCGGAGTAGCGGGCCAGCACCACCTGGAACGCGGCGAGCAGCACCATGAAGGGCGTGGCGCCCTCGCGCTGGCCGAGCGCCACCACCGCCTGGGACAGCGCGGACGGCAGCTTCATCGTCAGCGTGTCGCCGCGGTGGCTCTGCACGGCCGGACGGGGCCGGTCGGTGGGCAGCTCCAGCGCGCGCGGTGCGCCGTCGAGCTGCTGGCGCCACCAATCCACCTGGGCGTCGAGAACGTCGCCCTGGAGCCAGCCGCGCTGCCACACGGCGTAGTCGGCGTACTGCACGGGCAGCTCGGGCAGCGGCGAGGGCTGGCCCGTGGTGGCCGCCTCGTAGAGTGCGGCCAGCTCGCGCACCAGCACACCCATGGACCAGCCGTCCGAGATGATGTGGTGCATCGTCAGCAGCAGCACGTGCACCCGGTCCTCCAGCTGGAGCAGCGTGGCGCGCAGCAGCGGCCCGCGGCTCAGGTCGAACGGATGCCGGGCGTCCTCGGAGGCGAGGCGTCGCACCTCGCTCTCGAGCGTCCCGGGCGGCAGCTCACGCAGGTCCACGGCCGCGAACGGCAGCGTCATGGGCGGGAGGATTTCCTGCACGGGCAGGTCATCCACCGTGCGGAACACGGTGCGCACCGCCTCGTGCCGGCGGATGAGCTCGTTGAAGCTCTGCTCCAGCGCGGCCACGTCCAGGTCGCCCTCCAGCCGGACCGGAGCGGCGACGTTGTAGAACGGGTTGCCGGGCTCGAGCTGGTCGAGGAACCACAGACGCTGCTGGGCGAAGGAGAGCGGCAGGCGCTGGGTACGGGACGCGGGCACCAGCGCCGGAGCCTGGGGCGCGGAGATTCCGGAGGAGGCGGCCGCGTCCACGCGAGCGGCGAGTGCGGAGAGGACGGGGGTGGAGAACAGCTCTGCCAGCGGCAGCTCGATGCGGAAGGCGGCGCGCAGGCGGGAGATGAGCTGGGTGGCCAGCAGGGAGTGGCCGCCCAGCTCGAAGAAGTCGTCGGTGGCGCCGATGCGCTGGACACCGAGCAGCTCGGTCCACAGCGCGGCCAGGTGCAGCTCGGTCGGAGTGGAGGGAGCGATGAACTCGGCGAGGTCGCTGCGCGAGCCGTCCGGGGAGGGCAGGGCCTTGCGGTCCACCTTGCCGTTGGAGGACAGCGGCAGCGCGTCCATGGGGACGAAGGCGGCCGGCAGCATGTAATCGGGGAGATGCTGCTTGAGGAACGTGCGCAGGGTGGAGGAGTCGGGCAGCGCCGCGTTTTCCTGGGCGGTGGCGTAGGCGACGAGGCGCTTGTCGCCAGGGACGTCCTCGCGCACCACGACGACGACTTCGCGCACGGACGAATGGCGGGCAATGGCCGCTTCGACTTCGCCCAGCTCGATGCGGAAGCCGCGCACCTTCACCTGCGAGTCGCGACGGCCGAAGAACTCCAGCGTGCCGTCTTCCTTCCACCGCGCGATGTCGCCGGTGCGGTACAGGCGCGCGCCGGGCTCGGTGCTCAGCGGATGCGGAACGAACTTCTCCGCCGTCAGCTCAGGCCGACGCAGGTAGCCCCACGCGAGGCCATCGCCGCCGATGAAGAGCTCACCGGGCACGCCCACGGGCACCGGCTGCATCTGCGCATCCAGCAGGAACACCTGGGTGTTGGAGATGGGCTTGCCGATGGAGACCGAAGTGCCCACCTGAGCGACGTCGTCCATGACGTAGCAGGCGGAGAAGGTGGTGCCTTCAGTGGGGCCGTAGCCGTTGATGAGGCGGCGGCCCCGAGACAGGCGCTCCTTCACGCGGCCCGGGGGCAGGATGTCGCCACCGGCGAGCAGTTGCTCCACGCCATCCAGCGCGGGCAGGTGCAAGGCAGCCATCTGGTCGAAGAGAGCGGCCGTCAGCCAGGCGGTGGTGATGCGGCGCGAGGAGATGAAGGAAGCCAGCTCTTCGAGAGAAGGCGTGCGGTTGGGGAAGAGGACGAGCCGCGAGCCATGAAGCAGCGCGCCCCAGACTTCGAAGGTGGAGGCGTCGAAGGAGATGGGGGCGAACTGGAGGAAGGAGTGCTGGGGTCCGAAGGAAGCGAAGTCGGAGCCGCACAGCAGACGGACGATGGCGCGGTGAGGCACGCAAACGCCCTTGGGCCGGCCGGTGGAGCCGGAGGTGAACATGACGTACGCCAGAGACTCGGGACGCACGTACGCATCCAGCGCAGTAGCCGGCTGACGGGTGATGGCCCTCTCGTCGGCGTCGACGCAGACGAGCATGAGGCCCTGGGCGGGCAGCTCATCTGCGAGGGCGTCGGAGGTGACGAGGACGGCGGCGCCGGACTCGGCGAGCATGAAGGACAGGCGCTCGGGCGGGTACGCCGGGTCGAGCGGGAGGTACGCAGCCCCGGCCTTGAGGATGGCGAGGGTGGCGACGACCATGTCGAGGGAGCGGCCGAGGCACAGGGCGACGATGGAGCCCGGAGAGACACCGGAAGCGTGCAGGTGACGGGCGAGCTGGTTGGCGCGCTCGTCGAGCTGGCGGTAGGTGAGGGTGCCTTCGTCGGACTCGAGCGCGAGAGCGTCGGGAGTGCGAGCGGCCTGCTCCGCGAAGAGCTGGTGGACGGACGCGTCGCGTGCGTAGGGCACACGGGTGGCGTTGAAGTCGGCCACGACGCGGTTGCGCTCCTGGGCCGAGAGCATGGGCAGCTCGGACAGGCGGCGCTGGGGCGCGGAGACGGCGTTCTCCAGCAGGGTGCGCAGGTGGCTGAACAGTCGCTCCACCGTGGAGGCGTCGAACAGGTCGGTGTTGTACTCCAACGTACCGGCCAGCCCGTCGGGCGTGTCCGTCACGGACAGGCTCATGTCGAACTGCGACGTGCGCCGCTCGACCTCGAGGGCCCGGATGGTCAGGTCGGGGAGGACGACCTCGGCCGCCGGAGAGTTCTGGAGCGACAGCACCACCTGGAACAGCGGCGAGTGGCTCAGGCTGCGCTCGGGCTGCAGCTCCTCGACGAGCTTCTCGAAGGGCACGTCCTGGTGGGCGAAGGCGCCCAGCGTGGTCTGCCGCACGCGGCCGAGCAGCTCACGGAACGTCGGGTCACCCGACAGCTTCGTGCGCATCACAAGGCTGTTGATGAAGAAGCCAATCAGCCCTTCCAGCTCGGAGTGACGGCGGCCGGCGATGGGGGAGCCCACGCAGACGTCGTCCTGGCCGGAGTACCTCGCGAGCACCACCTGGTAGGCGGCCAGGAGCACCATGAACGGGGTGACGCCCTCGCGCTGGGCGAAGGTGGTGATGCTGTCGGTCAGCTCGCGCGACAGGCCCACGCGGAGGCTGGAGCCCCGGTAGCTCTGTGCGGCCGGGCGGGGCCGGTCGGTGGGCAGCTCCAGCAGGCTCGGCGCGCCTTCGAGCTGCTGGCGCCACCAGTCCACCTGGGACGCCAGCACGTCGCCCTGCAGCCATCCGCGCTGCCACACAGCGTAGTCGGCGTACTGCACGGGCAGGGCCGGCAGCACGGGCGACTGGCCGGTGCGGAACGCCTCGTAGAGGGCGGCCATCTCGCGAATCAGCACGCCCAGGGACCATCCGTCCGAGGCGATGTGGTGCAGGGTCAGCAGCAGCACCTGCGAGCGGTCCTCGAGCCGGAGCAGCGTGGCGCGCAGGAGCGTGTCACGCGACAGGTCGAAGGGCCGCAGCGCTTCCTGCATGGCGAGGCGCTGGGCCTCGGCCTCGCGAGCCCCTGCGGGCAGCTCGCGCAGGTCCACGACGGTGAGCGGCTGCTCGGGGACGGGCTGAATCACCTGCGCGGGGCTGGAGCCCTCTTCCGTGCGGAACACGGTGCGCACCGCCTCGTGACGCTGGAACAGCTCACGGAAGGTGCGGTGCAGCGCGTCCACGTCCACCGGGCCCTCGAATCGCAGGGCCGCGGGCACGTTGTAGAACGGGTTGCCGGGCTCGAGCTGGTCGAGGAACCACAGGCGCTGCTGAGCGAAGGAGAGCGGCAGTCGCTGGGTGCGAGGCGCGGGCACCAGCGCCGGAGCCTGGGGAGCGGAGATGCCGGAGGCGGCGGCCGCGTCCACGCGCGCAGCGAGTGCGGAGAGGACGGGGGTGGAGAACAGCTCTGCCAGCGGCAGCTCGATGCGGAAGGCGGCGCGCAGGCGGGAGATGAGCTGGGTGGCCAGCAGGGAGTGGCCGCCCAGCTCGAAGAAGTCGTCGGTGGCGCCGATGCGCTGGACACCGAGCAGCTCGGTCCACAGCGCGGCCAGGTGCAGCTCGGTCGGAGTGGAGGGAGCGATGAACTCGGCGAGGTCGCTGCGCGAGCCGTCCGGAGAAGGCAGGGCCTTGCGGTCCACCTTGCCGTTGGAGGTGACGGGAATGGCCTCCATCGGAACGAAGGCGGCCGGCAGCATGTAGTCAGGGAGGTGCTGCTTGAGGAACGTGCGCAGGGTGGATGCATCAGCCAGCGTCGCGTCCTCCTGGGCCACGAGGTACGCCACCAGACGCTTGTCACCAGGGACGTCCTCGCGCACCACGACGACGACTTCGCGCACGGAGGAGTGGCGGGCAATGGCCGCTTCGACTTCGCCCAGCTCGATGCGGAAGCCACGCACCTTCACCTGCGAGTCACGACGGCCGAAGAACTCCAGCGTGCCGTCTTCGCGCCAGCGGGCAATGTCGCCGGTGCGGTACAGGCGCGCGCCGGGCTCGGTGCTCAGCGGGTGCGGAACGAACTTCTCCGCCGTCAGCTCGGGCCGACGCAGGTAGCCCCACGCGAGGCCGTCGCCGCCGATGAAGAGCTCACCGGGCACGCCCACGGGCACCGGCTGCATCTGCGCATCCAGCAGGAACACCTGGGTGTTGGAGATGGGCTTGCCGATAGAGACCGACGTCCCCACCTGGGCGACATCGTCCATGACGTAGCAGGCAGAGAAGGTGGTGCCCTCGGTGGGGCCGTAGCCGTTGATGAGGCGGCGGCCCCGAGACAGGCGCTCCTTCACGCGGCCCGGGGGCAGGATGTCGCCACCGGCCAGCAGTTGCTCCACGCCATCCAGCGCAGGCAGGTGAGAAGCGGCCATCTGGTCGAAGAGAGCGGCCGTCAGCCAGGCGGTGGTGATGCGACGAGAGGAGATGAAGGAAGCCAGCTCTTCGAGAGAAGGCGTGCGGTTGGGGAAGAGGACGAGCCGCGAGCCATGAAGCAGCGCGCCCCAGACTTCGAAGGTGGAGGCGTCGAAGGAGATGGGGGCGAACTGGAGGAAGGAGTGCTGGGGCCCGAAGGAGGCGAAGTCGGAGCCGCAGACGAGGCGGACGATGGCGCGGTGAGGCACGCAAACGCCCTTGGGCCGGCCGGTGGAGCCGGAGGTGAACATGACGTACGCCAGCGACTCGGGACGCACGTACGCATCCAGCGCAGTAGTCGGCTGACGGGTAATGGCGCGCTCATCGGCGTCGACGCAGACGAGCATGAGGCCCTGGGCGGGCAGCTCATCAGCGAGGGCGTCGGAGGTGACGAGGACGGCGGCGCCGGACTCGGCGAGCATGAAGGACAGACGCTCGGGCGGGTACGACGGGTCGAGCGGGAGGTACGCAGCCCCGGCCTTGAGGATGGCGAGGGTGGCGACGACCATGTCGAGAGAGCGGCCGAGGCACAGGGCGACGATGGAGCCCGGGGAGACGCCGGAGGCGTGCAGGTGACGGGCGAGCTGGTTGGAGCGCTCGTCGAGCTGGCGGTAGGTGAGGGTGCCTTCGTCGGACTCGAGCGCGAGGGCGTCGGGAGTGCGGGCAGCCTGCTCCGCGAAGAGCTGATGGACGGACGCGTCGCGTGCGTAGGGCACACGGGTGGCGTTGAAGTCGGCCACGACGCGGTTGCGCTCCTGGGCCGAGAGCATGGGCAGCTCGGACAGGCGGCGCTGGGGCGCGGAGACAGCGTTCTCCAGCAGGGTGCGCAGGTGGTCGAACAGCCGCGTCACCGTGGAGTCGTCGAACAGGTCGGTGTTGTACTCCATCGTGCAGGAGTACCCGTCCGAGGTCTCTGCCACCGACAGGCTCATGTCGAACTGCGACGTGCGGCGCTCCAGCGGCAGCGGGCGTAGCGTCAGCCCGGGGAGCGACAGCTCCGGGATGGGCGTGTTCTGGAACGTGAGCATCACCTGGAACAGCGGTGAGCGGCTCAGGTCACGCTCGAGGTCCAGCTCCTCGACGATCTTCTCGAAGGGCACGTCCTGGTGCGCATAGGCGCCCAGGGTCGTCTCGCGCACCCGGCCCAGCAGCTCCAGGAACGTCGGGTCACCCGAGAGCTTCGTGCGCAGCGCGAGGCTGTTGATGAAGAAGCCGACGAGGCCTTCCACCTCGGCGCGGTTGCGGCCGGCGATGGGCGTGCCGACGACGATGTCGTCCTGGCCCGAGTACCGCGACAGCACGAGCTGCCACGCGGCGAGCATCACCATGAAGGGCGTGACGCCCTCCTGGCGCGCAAGTTCCTGGATGGCTCCGGTCAGCTCGCGCGGGTAGCGCACTGTCTCCAGCGTCCCGCGGAAGGTCTGCGCGGGAGGACGCGGCCTGTCCGTGGGCATCTCCAGCGCGCGCGGCGCGCCTTCGAGCTGCTCACGCCACCAGCCGAGCTGCGACTCCAGCACCTCGCCGTGCAGCCAGCCGCGCTGCCACAGCGCGTAGTCCGCGTACTGCACGGGCAGCGGAGCCAGCGGCGAGGGCTGGCCGGTGCGGAACGACTCGTAGAGGGCGGCCATCTCCCGCACCAGCACGCCCATGGACCAGCCGTCCGACGCGATGTGGTGCATGGTGATGAGCAGCACGTGCACGCGCTCCTCCACCCGCAGCAGGGTGGCGCGCAGCAGCGGGCCCTTCACCAGGTCGAACGGACGCAGCGCCTCCTCCACGGCGAAGCGCTGGGCCTCGGCCTCGCGCGTGGCGGCGGGCTGCTCGCGCAGGTCCACCACGGTGAGCGGCTGCTCGGGAACGGGGTGGATGACCTGGACGGGGCCGGCGCCTCGCACCTCGAAGGTGGTGCGCACGGCCTCGTGGCGCTGGAACAGCGCGCGGAACGTGCTCCGCAGGGCCTCCAGCTCCACCGGGCCCTCGAACCGCAGGGCCACGGGGATGTTGTAGAACGGCGTGCCCGGCTCGAGCTGGTCGAGGAACCACAGGCGCTGCTGCGCGAACGACAGCGGCGTCTGCTCGGGGCGGGGCTGCGGCACCAGCGCCGGAGCCTTCGGGGCCGAGCGGCCCTCGCGCACGACGGCGTCCAGCTTCGCGGCCAGCGCCGCCAGCGTGGTGGACTCGAACAGCTCGCGCAGCGGCAGCTCCACGTCCAGCGTGGCGCGGATGCGCGAGAGCGCCTGGGTGGCCAGCAGCGAGTGGCCGCCCAGCTCGAAGAAGTCGTCCTGCGCGCCGACGCGCGGCACGCCGAGCACCTCCATCCACACCTGGGCCAGCAGCTCCTCGGTGGGAGTGCGCGGGGCCACGTACTCGCGCTGCGACACCAGCAGGCCCTCCGGCGTGGGCAGGGCCTTGCGGTCCACCTTGCCGTTGGGCGTGAGCGGGAAGGCGTCCAGGGCCACGAAGGCCGAGGGCACCATGTACTCGGGCAGCGCGTCCGCGAGGAACTCGCGCAGCGAGGACACCTGGAGCGCCTGGCCCTGCTTCGGCGTGGCGTAGGCCACCAGGTGCTTGCGGCCCGGGGCGGGCTCGCGCACCACGACGACAGACTCGCGCACGGCCGGGTGGGTGGCCAGCACGGCCTCGACTTCACCCAGCTCGATGCGGAAGCCGCGCACCTTCACCTGCGAGTCGCGGCGGCCCACGAACTCGAGCTGCCCGTCCGCGCGCCAGCGCACGACGTCGCCCGTGCGGTACAGGCGGCGGCCCGGCTCGGTGGAGAAGGGCGACGGCACGAAGCTCGTGGCCGTCAGCTCGGGCATGTCCAGGTAGCCGCGGCCCACGGCCACGCCGCCGATGAACAGCTCGCCGGCCACGCCCGCGGGCACCGGCTCCATCCGCGCGTCCAGCACGTAGAGGGGCACGTTGGGGTACGGGCGTCCCAGCGTCGGACGGCCCGAGCCCGGAGCGCACACGGCGCTGGACGCGGTGATGCTGGCCTCGGTGGGGCCGTAGCAGCTCACGAAGCGGCGGCCGGCGGCCCAGCGGTCCATCAGCTCCGCGCTGCACGGCTCCGCGCCGGTGATGACGGTGCGCAGCTCGGGCAGCTCCGGCTCCGGCAGCACCGCGAGCACGGAGGGCACCAGCACGACGGCGTGCACGTGGCGCTCACGCAGCACGCTCACCAGGTCCGGGCCGGGTAGCAGCGCGTCGCGCGAGGCCAGCACCAGCGTGCCGCCTCCCGCGAGCGTGCCGAACAGCTCCAGCATGGACACGTCGAAGCCGATGGACGTCATCGGCAACAGTCGAGTGCCGGGCTGGACGCCGAAGTCCTCCACCGTGTGGCGCAGCGTGTTCGCCGCGCCCCGGTGTTCCACCAGCGTCGCCTTGGGCTGGCCGGTGGAGCCGGAGGTGAAGATGACGTAGGCGAGGTGCTCGGGCGTGGCCAGCGCGGGCGGCGCCTGGACGGGCAGCCGCGCGAGGGAGGCGGACTCGGACTCCAGGCACACCACGCTCGCGTCCGTCGCGGGCAGCGCGGAGCGCAGGGCCTCCGACGTGAGCAGCACCGCCACCGGCGCGGTGGCGAGCATCGTGGCCACGCGCTCACGCGGGTAGCCCGTCGCCAGCGGCACGTAGGTGCCTCCGGACTTGAGGATGGCGAGCACGCCGATGACCCACTCGGCGGAGCGCTCCAGGTGCAGGCCCACGCGCACCTCGGGCCTCACGCCCAGCGAGCGCAGGTGCCACGCGAGCTGGTTGGCGCGCTGCTCCAGCTCCCGGTAGCTCAGCGAGCTTCCATCCTCGGACTCCACGGCCACGCCGTCGGGCGTGCGCGCCGCCTGCTCCTCGAAGAGCGTGTGCAGGCACTGCGCGGACCACTCGGTGCGAGGCGCGTTCCACTCCACCAGGAGCTGCTGGCGCTCCTCGGTGGACAGCAGCGACACCTCCCACAGCGCCTGGCCGGCGCGGGCGACGATTCCCTCCAGCGCGGTGCGCCAGTGCGACAGCAGCCGGTCGATGGTGGCCGCGTCGAAGCGCTCGGGCGCGTAGGAGAGCTTGAGCAGCATCTCCTGGCCCGGGTGGGTGATGGCGGTGAGCGGGAAGTTGGTGCGCTCGAAGGCGCGCACGTCCCGGATGTCCATGCTGCGCGCCTGCTGGCGCAGCGACGTGTCCACCGGGTAGTTCTCGAAGATGAGCAGGCTCTCGAAGAGCGGGGTGCCGCGCGGCACGCTGCTCCAGCCCTGCACGCGCACCAGGGGCGTGTGCTCGAACTGGCCGGCTGCGACCTGACGGGCCTGGAGCGTCTGGAGCCACGAGACGACGGGCTCCGACTCCGGCAGGCGCACGCGCAGCGGCAGCGAGTTGATGAACAGGCCCACCATGCCCTCGATGCCGGGCAGCTCCGGCGGGCGGCCGGCGACGGTGGTGCCGAAGACGACGTCCTGCTCACCGCTGGCACGGCCGAGCACGAGGGCCCAGGCCGCCTGCACCAGCGTGTTGAGGGTGACCTGGTGCTCGCGGGCGAAGGCCTGGAGCGCCGAGGAGGCGGTGGCCGTCAAGGTGAGCTGTCGCTCCTCCAGGCCGCGCACCTCGGCCTCGGCCAGGCCCGGGCGACGGTCGCCAGGCAGCGGGGTGGGCGCGGTGAAGCCCTGGAGGGCCTCGCGCCACCAGGACTCGGCGCGCGCCTCGTCCTGCTGTTGCAGCCACGCGATGTAGTCGCGGAAGCCGGGGGCGGTGGGCAGTCGGGGCTCGGTGCCGGCGACGGCGGCCTCGTAGACGGCGAACAGCGACGGCAGCATGACGCCGAGGCTCCACCCGTCGAGCAGCACGTGGTGGTAGCTCCAGACAATCTGCCAGACGGAGTCGTCCAGGCGCATCAGCGCCAGGCGCATCAGCGGGGGGCGTGACAGGTCGAAGCCCTGGGCGCGGTCCTCGCGCAGGAAGGCCTCCACCTGCTCATGCTGGGCCTCGGGGCTCAGCCCGCGCCAGTCGAGCTGCCGCCAGGGCAGCTCCACGCGCGAGTGCACCACCTGGAGCGGCTCGGCCAGCCCTTCCTTCTCCCAGAGGAACGACGTGCGCAGCGCGGGCGTGCGCGCCACCAGCGTCTCCCAGGCGTGACGGAAGGCGTCGACGTTCAGGGGCGAGTGCACGCGGAACGCGAGCTGCTCGAAGTAGACGCCGGAGGAGGGAGAGAGCAGGGCGTGGAAGAGCATGCCCTGCTGCATGGGAGAGAGCGGGTAGAGGTCTTCCGGCTTGGGGAAGCGCTCCAGCACGCGCTGGAGGCGGGGCGCGTCCAGGCGCGCGAGGGGGAAGTCGGAAGGCGTGAAGCGCGCGGCGTCGTCGGAGTGACGCTGCTCCACGAGGGCGCGCAGCGACTGCACGAAGCCCCTGGCGAGCGACTCGACGGTGGCGCGCGAGTGCAGCGCCTCGCTGTAGCTCAGGGTGACTTCGAGCTGACCGCCGAGGACGTGGGTGTTGGCCTCCAGCAGGTAGCGGCGCTCGCCCTGGTCCCCATGGAAGGGACCGGCGGGGTCCGTCATCAGGCCGAACAGCTCCGTGCCGGTGGTGCCGGCATCGACCTGACCGAGGTAGTTGAAGCTGACCTGGGCCGGAGCCAGCGCGCGCAGGCGCTCGGAGGCCTCGGGGTTCAGGTAGCGCAGCAGTCCGTGGGCCAGGCCACGGGCGGACCGCTGGCGCACGGTGTCTCGGTTGGCACGCAGCGCATCGCCCAGGCTCCGGCCCTCGGAAGGCGTCTGGAGGGCGACGGGGACGATGGAGGTGAACCAGCCGACGGTGCGAGACAGGTCCACGTCATCGAAGGCGTGCTCGCGGCCGTGGCCTTCGAGGTCGATGAGCACCTGCGACTGGCCGGACCACTGGCCCAGGGCCTGGGCCAGCGCGGTGAGCAGCACGTCGTTGATGTGCGCGCGCCAGGCGGCGGGCGTCTCCTGGAGCAGGAGCCGGGTCTCCTCGGCGCTCAGGCGCATCGAGACGGTGCGCGCGGAGGCCAGGGAGTTGTGGCCCTCGGAGAAGTCCACGGGCAGCGACGGCTGGGGGCCCGTGGCTTCGAGCCACAGGTCCAGCTCACCCGCGAGCGCGGGCGAGGCGGCGTGCGCCACGAGGCGCTCGGCCCAGGCCTTGTACGACGTGGTCTTCGGAGGCAGCGCGGGCTGCTGGCCGGTCATCAGCGCGGTGAAGACGGAACCCAGGTCCTCCAGAAGGATGCGCCAGGAGACGCCGTCGATGGCCAGGTGGTGCGCGACGAACAAGAGGCGCTGGGGCTTCTGCGCGCCCAGGTCGAACAGGGCCACGCGGAGCAGCACGCCTTCATCGAGGCGGAAGGACGCCTGGAGGCGAGAAGCCTCGGCCTCGAACGCGGCGCGCTGTGCGTCCTCGGACAACGAGGACAGGTCGACGCGCTGGACGGAGAAGGGCTGCGGCGCGGCGAGGGACTGGTGCCACGCGCCGGACTCGTAGCGCTCGAAGCGCAGGCGCAGGGCGTCGTGGTGCTCGATGAGCTTGTTGAGGGCCTGCTCGAGGGGCTCCGCGGCGACGCGCTGGTGGAGCGAGAGCAGGACGTGCTGGTTGAAGTGGTGGGACTGGGGCAACTGCCAGTCGAAGAACCAGTGCTGGATGGGGGTGAGGGGCAGCTCGCCGGTGACGATGCCCTGCTCGTCACGCGAGGCCTGCGCCCGCGAGGCCAGCGGCGCCAGGGTGGCGATGGTCTGGTGCTGGAAGAGCTGGCGCGGCGTCAGGTGGATGCCGACCTGACGGGCGCGAGCGATGACCTGGAGGCTGATGATGGAGTCGCCGCCCAGCTCGAAGAAGTTGTCGTGGATGCCGACCTTCTCGATGCGCAGCACCTGCGCCCAGATGGACGCGAGCGTCTCTTCCACCGGCGTGCTCGGAGCAACGAACTCGCGCTCCAGCGTGGGGCGAGCGCCGTCCGGCTCGGGCAGGGCCTTGCGGTCCAGCTTGCCGTTGGCGGTGACGGGCAGGGCGTCCAGGGTGATGAACGCCGAGGGCACCATGTACTCGGGCAGCTTGCGCGTGGCCCAACGCCGCAGCTCGGTGACGGTGGGCAGCGTCTCGCCGGCGCGAGCCACGAGGTACGCCACCAGTCGCCTGTCGCCACGGGCAGGGCCCCTGGCGTCGACCACCACTTCGCGCACGGCGGGGTGCTCGACGAGGACGGCCTCGATTTCACCCAGCTCGATGCGGAAGCCGCGCACCTTCACCTGCGCGTCGGCGCGGCCGAGGAACTCGATGTTGCCGTCGGCGAAGAAGCGAGCGCGGTCGCCGGTGCGGTACATGCGCGAGCCGGCCACCGGGTTGAGCGGGTCGGGGATGAAGCGGTCCGCGGTGAGCGCGGCCGCGTTGGCGTAGCCATCCGCGAGGCACTCGCCGCCGATGAAGAGGTCTCCCGCGACGCCCACCGGAAGCGGCTGCAGGTGCGAGTCGAGGACGTAGTACCGGGCGTTCTGGATGGGACGGCCGTACGGAATGGACGTCCAGGAAGGCTGCAGCGCGCCGATGGGGAAGAAGTTGGACCAGATGGTCGCTTCGGTGGCGCCGCCCAGGCTGATGACCTTCGCGTTGGGGAAGCGCGCGCGGATGGCATCGGGCAGGGTGAGAGGAATCCAGTCACCCGACATGAAGACGAGGCGCAGCGCCGGGCTGCCCTCGGCGAAGTGGGCGACGAGCTGCTGAAGGGCCGCGGGAGCGCTGTCCCAGAAGGTGATGCCGCGCTGGGTGAGCAGCGAGGCCAGCCGCTCCGGGTCCTTGATGTCCTTCTCGCCGGCGATGACGACGGTGCCACCGGACGCGAGGATGCCGAAGACGTCGTAGACGGACAGGTCGAAGCAGGGCGAGGTGACGAAGAGGAGCCTGTCGCTGGCGCCCAGGTGGAAGGTGGAGTTGACCCAGTGGATGAGGTTGATGGCGGGGCCGTGGCGGACGGCGACGCCCTTGGGCCTGCCAGTGGAGCCGGAGGTGTGGATGATGTAGGCGAGGTTGTCGGGGCGGACGGCGGTGACGGGGGTGTCGTCGCGGCCGGTGCTCAAGTCGAGGCCACCCTCACCGAGGCAGAGCGTCTGGGGCGAGGACTCAGGCAGCTGGCCCAGCAGGCGCGAGTGCGTGAGCAGCACGCGCGAGCCGGTGTTGCTGAGCATGAAGGCGGCGCGGTCGACGGGGTAGTCGGGGTCGATGGGGACGTAGACGGCGCCAGCCTTGAGGATGCCGAGCATGGCGACGAGCAGGTCGAAGGAGCGCTCGAGGCAGAAGGCGACCTTCTGCTCGGGCTGCAGGCCCAGGCCGAGCAGGTGCCAGGCGAGGCGATTGGAGCGCAGGTGCAGCTCGCCGTAGGTGATGCGGGCGTCGCCGATTTCAGCGGCGATGGCGTCCGGAGTGCGCAGGGCCTGGGCGACGAAGAGGTCGTGCAGGCACACCTCGCGCGGGAAGGGCGCGGCGGTGTCGTTCCACTCCTGGGTGATGCGCTGACGCTCCTCGGGCGGGAGCAGTGACAGCTCGGACAGCGGCAGCTCGGGCCGGGCGACGGCGCTCTCCAGCAGCGAGCGCAGGTGGCCGACCATCCGGGTGATGGTCGCGGTGTCGTACAGCGCGGTGTTGTATTCGAGCGCGCCCTCGTAGCCCTCGGGCGTGTCGGAGAGGGTCAGCGTCAGGTCGAACTTCGACGTGCGGACCTCGGGCTCCAGCAGGCGCAGGGTGAGCCCGGAGAGCTCCAGCGCCGGCAGCGGCGCGTTCTGCAGGACGAACATCACCTGGAAGAACGGCGAGCGGCTCAGGTCACGCTGGAGCTGGACCGTGTCCACCAGCCGCTCGAAGGGCATGTCCTGGTGGGCATAGGCCTCGAGCGTCACCTCGCGCACGCGCGCCAGCAGGTCGCGGAACGTGACGGTGCTGTCGAGCCGCGTGCGCAGCACGAGCGTGTTGATGAAGAAGCCGATGAGCCCCTCCAGCTCGGCGCGGTTGCGGCCGGCGATGGGCGAGCCCACGCTGATGTCGTCCTGTCCCGAGTAGCGGTGCAGCAGGACCTGGAACGCGGCCAGCAGCGTCATGAAGGGCGTGGTGCCCTCGCGGCGGCTCAGTTCATCCAGCGCGCGGGACAGCTCGCGCGGCAGGCGCACCGGATGGTGGGCGCCCCAGAAGGTCTGCACCGGCGGGCGGGGCCTGTCGGTGGGCAGCTCCAGCGCCTGCGCGGCGCCGTCGAGCTGCTGCTTCCAGTACGCGAGCTGACGCTCCAGCACGTCGCCGCGCAGCCACTCGCGCTGCCACAGCGCGTAGTCCACGTACTGCACGGGCAGCTCGGGCAGGGCGGGGGACTGGCCGGAGGTGAAGGCGTCGTACAGGGCGGCGATCTCCCGCACCAGCACGCCCATGGACCAGCCGTCGGAGATGACGTGGTGCATGGTCAGCAGCAGCACGTGCCGCTGCGCATCCAGCCGCAGCAGCGTGGCGCGCAGCAGCGGGCCCTTCACCAGGTCGAAGGGCTTGAGCGCCTCGTCGGCCGCGAGCCGCAGGGCCTCCTTCTCGCGCTCGGCGGCGGGCACGGAGCCCAGGTCCACGAGCGTCAGGGGCAGCGAGGCGTCGGCGTGCAGGACCTGCACGGGGCCGCCCACGTCCTCACGGAAGGTGGTGCGCAGCGACTCGTGACGGCGCACGAGGGCCTGGAAGCAGCGCTCCAGCGCCTCCACGTCCAGCCGGCCGTCCAGCCGGACGGTGGTGGGGATGTTGTAGAAGGGGCTGCCGGGCTCGAGCTGGTCGAGGAACCACAGCCGCTGCTGCGCGAAGGACAGCGGGAAGGTGGACCCGGGCTGGGCCCGCGCGGTGATGGGCGCCACCGCGGCCAGGGACGACGCCGGCACGATTGCCGCCGAGCCCGTCTCGGGCTGCGCGGCCAGGTGCCGCTCGACGCGCGAGGCCAGCTCCACCACGGTGGGCGCTTCGAAGACCTCGCGCAGGGCGAGCTCGACCTTCAGGCTCTCGCGGATGCGCGACGTCACCTGGGTGGCCATCAGCGAGTGGCCGCCCAGCTCGAAGAAGTTGTCGTGGATGCCGACCTTCTCGATGCGCAGCACCTGCGCCCAGATGGACGCGAGCGTCTCTTCCACCGGCGTGCTCGGAGCAACGAACTCGCGCTCCAGCGTGGGGCGGGCGCCATCCGGCTCGGGCAGGGCCTTGCGGTCCAGCTTGCCGTTGGCGGTGACGGGCAGGGCGTCCAGGGTGACGAACGCCGAGGGCACCATGTACTCGGGCAGCTTGCGCGTGGCCCAGCGCCGCAGCTCGGTGACGGTGGGCAGCGTCTCGCCGGGACGAGCGACGAGGTAGGCGATGAGACGGCGGTCGCCACGGGCGGGGCCCTTGGCGTCCACCACGACTTCGCGCACGGCGGGGTGCTCGACGAGGACGGCCTCGATTTCACCCAGCTCGATGCGGAAGCCGCGCACCTTCACCTGCGCGTCGGCGCGGCCGAGGAACTCGATGTTGCCGTCAGCGAAGAAGCGAGCGCGGTCGCCGGTGCGGTACATGCGCGAGCCGGCCACCGGGTTGAGCGGATCGGGGATGAAGCGGTCCGCGGTGAGCGCGGCCGCGTTGGCGTAGCCATCCGCGAGGCACTCACCGCCGATGAAGAGGTCTCCGGCGACGCCCACCGGCAGCGGCTGCAGGTGCGAGTCGAGGACGTAGTACCGCGCGTTCTGGATGGGACGGCCGTAGGGAATGGACGTCCAGGAAGGCTGCAGCGCGCCGATGGGGAAGAAGTTGGACCAGATGGTCGCTTCGGTGGCGCCACCCAGGCTGATGACATTCGCGTTGGGGAAGCGAGCGCGGATGGCATCGGGCAGGGTGAGAGGAATCCAGTCACCCGACATGAAGACGAGGCGCAGCGCCGGGCTGCCCTCGCCGAAGTGGGCGACGAGCTGCTGAAGGGCCGCGGGAGCGCTGTCCCAGAAGGTGATGCCGCGCTGGGTGAGCAGCGAGGCGAGCCGCTCCGGGTCCTTGATGTCCTTCTCGCCTGCGATGACGACGGTGCCACCGGACGCGAGGATGCCGAAGACGTCGTAGACGGACAGGTCGAAGCAGGGCGAGGTGACGAAGAGGAGCCTGTCGCTGGCGCCCAGGTGGAAGGTGGAGTTGACCCAGTGGATGAGGTTGATGGCGGGGCCGTGACGGACGGCGACGCCCTTGGGCCGGCCGGTGGAGCCGGAGGTGTGGATGATGTAGGCGAGGTTGTCGGGGCGGACGGCGGTGACGGGGGTGTCGTCACGGCCGGTGCTCAAGTCCAGGCCGCCCTCACCGAGGCAGAGCGTCTGGGGCGAGGACTCGGGCAGCTGGCCCAGCAGGCGCGAGTGCGTGAGCAGCACGCGCGAGCCGGTGTTGCTGAGCATGAAGGCGGCGCGGTCGACGGGGTAGTCGGGGTCGATGGGGACGTAGACGGCGCCAGCCTTGAGGATGCCGAGCATGGCGACGAGCAGGTCGAAGGAGCGCTCGAGGCAGAAGGCGACCTTCTGCTCGGGCTGCAGGCCCAGGCCGAGCAGGTGCCAGGCGAGGCGATTGGAGCGCAGGTGCAGCTCGCCGTAGGTGATGCGGGCGTCGCCGATTTCAGCGGCGATGGCGTCCGGAGTGCGCAGGGCCTGGGCGACGAAGAGGTCGTGCAGGCACACCTCGCGCGGGAAGGGCGCGGCGGTGTCGTTCCACTCCTGGGTGATGCGCTCGCGCTCGCCGTTGGAGAGCAGCGTCAGCGCGGACAGCGGCAGCTCGGCGCCGCTCACGAGCGCGTCGATGAGGTTGCTCCAGTGGCCGAGGAGCCGGTCCACCGTCCCGGCGTCGAAGCGCTGGGTCTCGAAGAGCACCTTGAGGTGGAGCTGCTCGCCCGGAAGCGCAATCGCCGTGAGCGGGAAGTTGGTCTGGTCGAGCGGGAGCACATCCCGCACGTCCATGCCGCTGGCGCGCTCCTTGAGGGAGGCGTCGAGCGGGTAGTTCTCGAAGACGAAGAGGCTGTCGAAGAGCGGGGTGCCGCGGGGGACGCTGCTCCAGCCCTGGACCTGGACGAGCGGGGTGTGCTCGAGCTGGCGCATCTCGGCCTGGGAGGCCTGGAGAGACTGGAGCCAGGGCAGCACGCGCAGCGAGTCGTCGAGGCGGACGCGGACGGGCAGCGAGTTGATGAACAGGCCGACCATGGACTCGACGCCGTGAAGCTCGGGAGGACGACCGGCGACGGTGGTGCCGAAGACGACGTCGGACTCGCCGCTGTAGCGAGACAGCAGCAGGGCCCAGGCGGCCTGGACGACGTTGTTGGCGGTGAGCTGGTGCTGGCGGGCGAAGGCCTGCAGCGTGGAGGTGGACTCGGCGGAGAGCTTGAAGTCCGCCTCACCCATGCCCTGCGACTGGAAGCCCGTGCGTCCCGGCAGACGGTCCGCGGGCAGCGGCGTCGGCGTGGAGAAGCCTTCCAGCGTCTTGCGCCACCAAGCCTCGGCCTGGGCCGCGTCCTGCTGCTGCAGCCAGGCGATGTAGTCGCGGTAGGCCGCACCCTTCGGGAGCCGCGACGCGGTGCCGCGAGCTGCGGACTCGTAGAGGGCGAACAGCTCCTGGATCACCACGCCGAGGCTCCACCCGTCGAGCAGCACGTGGTGGTAGCTCCAGACGATCTGCCAGACGGAGTCATCCAGACGCATCAGCGCCAGGCGCATCAGCGGCGGGCGGGACAGGTCGAAGCCCTGGGCGCGGTCATTGCGCAGGAAGGCCTCGAACTGCTCGCGCTGGGCCTCGGGGGCCAGCTCGCGCCAGTCGAGCTGCTGCCAGGGCAGCTCCACGCGCGGGTGCACCACCTGGAGCGGCTCGGCCAGTCCGTCCCAGAGGAACGAGGTGCGGAGGATGCCGTTGCGCTCCAGCAGCAGCTCCCACGCCCGGCGGAAGGCGCCAAGGTCGAGAGGGGAGTGGATGCGCCACGCGAGCTGCTCGAAGTAGACGCCGGAGGAGGGCGAGAGCAGGGCGTGGAAGAGCATGCCCTGCTGCATGGGGGAGAGCGGGTAGAGGTCTTCCGGCTTGGGGAAGCGCTCCAGCACGCGCTGGAGGCGGGGCGCGTCCAGGCGTGCGAGGGGGAAGTCGGAAGGCGTGAAGCGCGCGGCGTCCTCGGAGTGACGCTGCTCCACGAGGGCGCGCAGGGACTGCACGAAGCCCTGGGCGAGTGACTCGATGGTGGCGCGCGAGTGCAGCGCCTCGCTGTAGTGCCACGTCAGCTCGAGCTGGCCACCCAGCACCATGCCGCTCACTTCGAGCAGGTGGCGGCGCTCGCCCTGCTCACCCTGCGGCGAGCCACCGGACTCGGGCGCCAGCGCGAAGGCCGCGCCTTCGGCCACGGTGTCGAACTGGCCGAGGTAGTTGAAGCTGACCTGGGCCGGAGGCAGCGCGCGCAGGCGCTCGGAGGCCTCGGGGTTCAGGTAGCGCAGCAGCGCGTAGCCCAGGCCGCGCGTGGGCATGCGGCGCACGGTGTCGCGGTTGGCGCGCAGCGCGTCGCCCAGGCTCCGGCCCTCGGTGGAGGCCTGGAGGGCGACGGGGACGATGGAGGTGAACCAGCCGACGGTGCGCGACAGGTCCACGTCATCGAAGGCGTGCTCGCGACCGTGGCCTTCGAGGTCCACGAGGAGCCGCGACTGTCCGGACCACTGGCCCAGGGCCTGGGCCAGCGCGGTGAGCAGCACGTCGTTGATGTGCGCGCGCCAGGCGGTGGGCGTGTCCTGGAGCAGCAGCCGGGTCTGCTCCGCGTCGAGCCGCAGCGAGTGGGTGCGGGTGGAGGCCAGCGAGTTCTGGCCCTCGGGGAAATCCACGGGCAGCGACTGCTGGAGGCCCGAGGCTTCGAGCCACAGGTCCAGCTCACCCGCGAGCGCGGGCGAGACGGCATGCTTGGAGAGCCGCTCGGCCCAGGCCTTGTACGACGTGGTCTTCGGAGGCAGCGCGGGCCGCTGGCCGGACGTCAGGGCCTTCAGGGTGGCGTCGAAGTCCTCCAGGAGGATGCGCCAGGAGACACCGTCGATGACGAGGTGGTGCGCGACGAGCAGCAGGCGCTGGGGCTTCTGCGCGCCCAGGTCGAAGAGGGCCGCGCGCAGCAGCACGCCCTCATCGAGCCGGAAGGACGCCTGGAGGCGCGAGGCCTCCGCTTCCAGCGCGGCGCGCTGCGCGTCCTCGGACAGCGAGGACAGGTCGACGCGCTGCACGGAGAAGGACTGGGGCGCGGCGAGGGACTGGTGCCACGCGCCGGACTCGTAGCGCTCGAAGCGCAGGCGCAGGGCGTCGTGGTGCTCGATGAGCTTGCTGAGGGCCTGCTCGAGGTGCTCCGCGGCGACGCGCTGGTGGAGCGAGAGCAGGACGTGCTGGTTGAAGTGGTGGGACTGGGGCAACTGCCAGTCGAAGAACCAGTGCTGGATGGGGGTGAGGGGCAGCTCGCCGGTGACGACGCCCTGCTCGTCACGCGAGGCCTGGGCCTGTGCGGCCAGCGGTGCCAGCTCGGCGATGGTCTGGTGCTGGAAGAGCTGGCGCGGCGTCAGGTGGAGCCCGGCCTGACGGGCGCGAGCGATGACCTGGAGGCTGATGATGGAGTCGCCGCCCAGCTCGAAGAAGTTGTCGTGGATGCCGACCTGCTCGCGGCGCAGGGCCTGTGCCCAGATGGACGTGAGTGTCTGCTCCACCGCGTTGCGCGGCGCCACGAACGTGCTGCCCAGCAGCTCACGCGAGCCGTCCGGAGTCGGGAGGGCCTTGCGGTCCACCTTGCCGTTGGGCGTGAGCGGAATGGCCCCCATCGGGACGAAGGCGGCCGGGAGCATGTACTCGGGCAGGTGCTGCTTGAGGAACGTGCGCAGCGTGGCGGAGTCGGGCAGCGACGTGCCCGCCTGCGCCGTGGCGTAGGCGACGAGGCGCTTGTCTCCGGGCACGTCCTCGCGCACCAGCACGGCCACCTCGCGCACAGACGGGTGGCGGGCCAGCGCGGCCTCGATTTCACCCAGCTCGATGCGGAAGCCACGCACCTTCACCTGCGAGTCGCGGCGGCCGAAGAACTCCAGCGTGCCATCCGCGCGCCAGCAGGCGATGTCGCCGGTGCGGTACAAGCGCGCGCCGGGCTCGGTGCTGAAGGGGTTGGGGACGAACTTCTCGGCCGTCAGCTCGGGCCGGCGCAGGTAGCCCCAAGCCAGGCCGTCGCCGCCGATGAACAGCTCACCGGGCACGCCCACGGGAACAGGCTGGCCGCCCGCATCCAGCAGGAACACCTGGGTGTTGGAGATGGGCTTGCCGATGGAGACCGACGTCCCCACCTGGGCGACGTCATCCATGACGTGGCAGGCGGTGAAGGTGGTGCCTTCGGTGGGGCCGTAGCCGTTGATGAGGCGGCGACCCCGCGCGAGGCGCTCCTTCACGCGGCCCGGAGGCAGCACGTCGCCACCGGCCAGCAGCTGCTCCACGCCGTCCAGAGCGGGCAGGTGGGAAGCGGCCAGCTGGTCGAAGAGAGCAGCCGTCAGCCAGGCGGTGGTGATGCGACGCGAGGAGATGAAGGAGGCCAGCTCCTCCAGCGAAGGCGCGCGGTTGGGGAAGAGGACCAGCCGCGAGCCGTGCAGCAACGCGCCCCAGACTTCGAAGGTGGAGGCGTCGAAGGAGATGGGGGCGAACTGGAGGAAGGAGTGCTGGGGCCCGAAGGAGGCGAAGTCGGAGCCGCAGACGAGGCGGACGATGGCGCGGTGAGGCACGCACACGCCCTTGGGCCGGCCGGTGGAGCCGGAGGTGAACATGACGTACGCCAGAGACTCGGCGCTAACGTGCGCGTCCACCGGAGCCGCGGAACGGGAAGTGATGGCGGCGGAGTCCGCATCCACGCACACGCCGCGCAGCTCGTTCGCGGGCAGCTCACGGGCGAGTGCCGTCGACGTCACGAGGACCGTGGCACCGGACTCGGCGAGCATGAAGGACAGGCGCTCGGGCGGGTACGACGGGTCGAGCGGGAGGTAGGCGGCCCCAGCCTTGAGGATGGCGAGGGTGGCGACCACCATGTCGAGGGAGCGGCCGAGGCACAGGGCGACGATGGAGCCCGGAGAGACACCGGAGGCGTGCAGGTGGCGGGCGAGCTGGTTGGAGCGCTCGTCGAGCTGACGGTAGGTGAGGGTGCCTTCGTCGGACTCCAGCGCGAGGGCGTCGGGAGTGCGAGCGGCCTGCTCGGCGAAGAGCTGGTGGACGGACGCGTCGCGTGCGTAGGGCACAGCAGTGGCGTTGAAGTCGGCCACGACGCGGTTGCGCTCCTGGGCGGAGAGCATGGACAGCTCGCCCAGCGTCCGCTGCGCGCCAGTCACCAGTGCATCGATGAGCCCACGCCAGTGCGCGAGCAGGCGCTCCGTGGTGCCACGGTCGAAGCGCGAGGTCTCGAAGAGCAGCTTGAGGTGGAGCTTCTCCCCGGGCAGGGCGAGCGCCGTGAGCACGTAGTTGGTGCGCTCGACGGAGCGGACCTCGCCCACTTCCAGGTGACGCGCGCGCTCCTTGAGGGAGGCGTCGAGGGGGTAGTTCTCGAAGACGAAGAGGCTGTCGAAGAGAGAAGTGCCGCGGGGCACGCTGCTCCAGCCCTGGACCTGGACGAGCGGGGTGTGCTCGAGCTGGCGCATCTCGGCCTGAGAGGCCTGGAGGGACTGGAGCCAGGGCAGCACGCGCAGCGAGTCGTCGAGGCGGACGCGCACGGGCAGCGAGTTGATGAACAGGCCGACCATGGACTCGACGCCGTGAAGCTCGGGAGGACGGCCGGCGACGGTGGTGCCGAAGACGACGTCGGACTCGCCGCTGTAGCGGGACAGCAGCAGGGCCCAGGCGGCCTGGACGACGTTGTTGGCGGTGAGCTGGTGCTGGCGGGCGAAGGTCTGCAGCGCGGAGGTGGCCTCCGGTGTGAGCCAGAGCTCGCTCTCACCGAGTCCCCGGGTGGCCGTGGACGGCTCGGTGTGCCGGCCATCCGCGGCGGGCATGGGCGTGGGCGCGGAGAACCCCTCCATCGCCTTGCGCCACCAGGCCTCGGCGCGTCCCAGGTCCTGGCGCTTCAGCCAGCCGAGGTACTCGCGGTACGCGGGCGGGCGCGAGAGCTGGGGCGCCGTGCCCTGGGTGAGGGCGTCGTAGAAGGCGAACAGGTCCTGGAGGACCAGACCCACGCTCCAGCCATCCAGCAGGAGGTGGTGGAAGCTCCAGACGATTCGCCAGGAGGAGTCCCCCAGGCGCATCATCGCCAGCCGCATCAGCGGGGCGTGAGCCAGGTCGAAGCCCCGCGCGCGGTCCTCGCGCAGGTACCCGTCCAGGTGCTCCTGCTGCGCGGCGGCGTCATGGGCGCGCCAGTCCAGGAGCTGCCAGGGCAGGTCCACGCGGGACTGCACCACCTGGAGCGGCTCGGCCATGCCCTCCCACAGGAACGCGGTGCGGAGGATGGCGTGGCGCTCCACCACCGCCTCCCAGGCGCGGTGGAAGGCGTCCAGGTCCAGCCGGGCGTTGAGCGACCAGTGGATCTGGTCGAAGTAGACGCCGACGTCGGGCGTCATCAGGGCGTGGAAGAGCATGCCCTGCTGCATGGGGGACAGCGGGTAGAGGTCCTCCAGTCGCGGGTGGAGCTGCTGGGCCCGCGCGAGCGTGGGGACGTCCAGCCCGGCCAGGGGGAAGTCGGAAGGCGTGAAGCGGCGGCTGTCCTCGGAGTGGCGCTGCTCCACGAGCGAGCGAAGGGCCCGCGCGAAGTCCTGGGCGAGCGACTCGACGGTGGCGCGCGAGTGCAGTGCCTCGCTGTAGCTCCACTTCACCTCGAGCTCACCGCCGAGCACCATGCCGCTCACTTCGAGCAGGTGACGGCGCTCGCCCTGCTCACCCATGGGGGAGCCGCCGGACTCGGGCGCCAGCGCGAAGGCCGCGCCCTCGCCCACGGCGTCGAACTGGCCGAGGTAGTTGAAGAGGACCTGCGCCGAGGGCAGGGCGCGCAGGCGCTCGGAGGCCTCGGGGTTCAGGTGGCGCAGCAGCCCATGGCCCAGGCCGCGCGTGGGCATGCGGCGCACGGTGTCGCGGTTGGCGCGCAGCGCGTCGCCCAGGGTCCGGCCCTCGGTGGGCGTCTGGAGGCGCACCGGGAGGATGGTGGTGAACCAGCCGATGGTGCGCGACAGGTCCACGTCGTCGAAGGCGTGGTCGCGGCCGTGGCTCTCGACGTCGACGAGCAGCTGCGACTGACCGGACCACCGGCCCAGGGACTGGGCCAGCGCGGTGAGCAGCACGTCGTTGATGTGCGCGCGCCAGGAGGTGGGCGTCTCCTGGAGCAGGAGTCGGGTCTCCTCGGCGCTCAGGCGCACCGAGACGGTCCGCGCGGAGGCCAGGGAGTTCTGTCCCTGGGGGAAGTCCACGGGGAGCGGCTGGCTCGGGCCCGAGGCCTCGAGCCACAGGTTCAGCTCGCTCGCGAGCGCGGGCGAGACAGCATGCGATACGAGCCGCTCGGCCCACGTCTTGTAGGAAGTGGTCTTCGCGGGGAGCGACGGCTGGTGGCCGGCGAGCACCGCCTTGCAGGCCGAGTCGAGGTCCTCCAGGAGGATGCGCCAGGAGACGCCGTCGATGACGAGGTGGTGTGCGACGAGCAGCAGGCGCTGGGGCTTGGTCACGCCGAGGTCGAAGAGGGCCACGCGCAGCAGCAGGCCCTCGTCGAGGCGGAAGGACGTCTGGAGGCGGGAGGCCTCGGCTTCGAGCGCGGCGCGCTGCGCGTCCTCGGGCAACGACGACAGGTCGAAGCGCTGGAGGCGCAGCGGCTGCGGCGCGGCGAGGGACTGGCTCCACTCACCGCACTCGGAGCGCTCGAAGCGCAGGCGCAGGGCGTCGTGGTGCTCGACGAGCAGGTTGAGGGCGCGCTCGAGCTGGGCGGGGTCCGGACGTTGGTGCAGTGAGACGAGGACGTGCTGGTTGAAGTGATGGGGCTCGGGCAGCCGCCAGTCGAAGAACCAGTGCTGGATGGGAGTGAGCGGCACCGCGCCGGTGACGAGGCCCTGCTCGTCGCGCGAGACCTGGGCCTGAACGGCCAGGGGGGCCAGTTCGGCGATGGTCTGGTGCTGGAACAGGTGCTGCGGGCTGAGCTGCAGGCCGGCCTGACGGGCGCGGGCGATGACCTGGAGGCTGATGATGGAGTCGCCGCCCAGGTCGAAGAAGTTGTCGTGGATGCCGATCTGCTCGCGGCGCAGCACCTGCGCCCAGATGGTCGCGAGCGTCTGCTCCACCGCGTTGCGCGGCGCGATGAACGTGCTGCCCAGCACCTCGCGCGAGCCATCCGGAGAAGGCAGGGCCTTGCGGTCCACCTTGCCGTTGGAGGACAGCGGCAGCGCGTCCATGGGGACGAAGGCGGCCGGCAGCATGTAGTCGGGGAGGTGCTGCTTGAGGAACGTGCGCAGAGTGGAGGAGTCGGGCAGTGCCGCGCCTTCCTGGGCGGTGGCGTAGGCGACGAGGCGCTTGTCGCCAGGGACGTCCTCGCGCACCACGACGACGACTTCGCGCACGGAGGAGTGGCGGGCAATGGCCGCTTCGACTTCGCCCAGCTCGATGCGGAAGCCACGCACCTTCACCTGCGAGTCACGGCGTCCGAAGAACTCCAGCGTGCCGTCTTCCTTCCAGCGGGCAATGTCGCCGGTGCGGTACAGGCGAGCGCCGGGCTCGGTGCTCAGCGGATGCGGAACGAACTTCTCCGCCGTCAGCTCGGGCCGACGCAGGTAGCCCCACGCGAGGCCGTCGCCGCCGATGAACAGCTCACCGGGTACGCCCACCGGCACCGGCTGCATCTGCGCATCCAGCAGGAACACCTGGGTGTTGGAGATGGGCTTGCCGATGGAGACCGAAGTGCCCACCTGGGCGACGTCGTCCATGACGTAGCAGGCGGAGAAGGTGGTGCCTTCGGTGGGGCCGTAGCCGTTGATGAGGCGGCGGCCCCGAGACAGGCGCTCCTTCACGCGGCCCGGGGGCAGGATGTCGCCGCCAGCCAGCAGCTGCTCCACCCCGTCCAGCGCGGGCAGGTGCAAGGCGGCCATCTGGTCGAAGAGAGCGGCCGTCAGCCAGGCGGTGGTGATGCGGCGCGAGGAGATGAAGGAAGCCAGCTCTTCGAGGGAGGGCGTGCGGTTGGGGAAGAGGACGAGCCGCGAGCCGTGAAGCAGCGCGCCCCAGACTTCGAAGGTGGAGGCGTCGAAGGAGATGGGGGCGAACTGGAGGAAGGAGTGCTGGGGTCCGAAGGAAGCGAAGTCGGAGCCGCACAGCAGACGGACGATGGCGCGGTGAGGCACGCAAACGCCCTTGGGCCGGCCGGTGGAGCCGGAGGTGAACATGACGTACGCCAGAGACTCGGGACGCACGTACGCATCCAGCGCAGTAGTCGGCTGACGGGTAATGGCCCTCTCATCGGCGTCGACGCAGACGAGCATGAGGCCCTGGGCGGGCAGTTCATCAGCGAGGGCGTCGGAGGTGACGAGGACGGCGGCGCCGGACTCGGCGAGCATGAAGGACAGACGCTCGGGCGGGTACGCCGGGTCGAGAGGGAGGTACGCAGCCCCAGCCTTGAGGATGGCGAGGGTGGCGACGACCATGTCGAGGGAGCGGCCGAGGCACAGGGCGACGATGGAGCCCGGAGAGACGCCGGAGGCGTGCAGGTGGCGGGCGAGCTGGTTGGAGCGCTCGTCGAGCTGACGGTAGGTGAGGGTGCCTTCGTCGGACTCGAGCGCGAGGGCGTCGGGAGTGCGAGCGGCCTGCTCGGCGAAGAGCTGGTGAACGGACGCGTCGCGTGCGTAGGGCACAGCAGTGGCGTTGAAGTCAGCCACCACGCGCGAGTGCTCCCGGCCGGAGAGCATGGGCAGCTCGGACAGGCGGCGCTGGGGCGCGGAGACAGCGTTCTCCAGCAGGGTGCGCAGGTGGCCGAACAGCCGCTCCACCGAGGAGGCGTCGAACAGGTCGGTGTTGAAGTCCAGCGGACCCGCGAAGCCCTCGGGGGTCTCCGTGAAGGTCAGCGTCAGGTCGAACTTCGCCGTGCGCTCCTCGGGCAGCACGCTCAGGGTCAGCCCTGGCAGCGTCAGCTCGGGCATGGGCGCGTTCTGGAGGACGAGCATCGCCTGGAAGAGCGGCGAGCGGCTCGCGTCGCGCTCGGGCTGCAGCTCCTCGACGAGCTTCTCGAAGGGCACGTCCTGATGGGTGTAGGCGCCCAACGTGGTCTCGCGCACGCGGCCGAGCAGCTCACGGAAGGTCGGATTGCCGTCCAGGCGCGTGCGGAGGACCAGCGTGTTGACGAAGCAGCCGATGAGCCCCTCCACCTCGGCGCGATTGCGGCCGGCGATGGGGGTGCCCACGGACACGTCATCCTGGCCCGCATGGCGCGCGAGGACCACCTGCCAGGCGGCCAGCAGCACCATGAAGGGCGTGACGCCCTCCTGCTGGGCCAGCGCCTTGATGGAGTCGGAGAGCCCGCGCGGCAGCAGCACGGGCAGGTGCGAGCCGCGGTAGGTCTGCACCGGCGGCCGGGGCCTGTCGGTGGGCAGCTCCAGCACGCGCGGCGCGCCTTCGAGGTGCTGGCGCCACCAGCCCATCTGCCGCTCCAGCACGTCGCCCTGGAGCCACTCGCGCTGCCACACCGCGTAGTCGGTGTACTCCAGCGCGGGCTCTGGCAGTGCCGGGGTCTTTCCGGAGGTGAAGTCGGCGTAGAGGGCCGCCAGCTCGCGGACGATGAGCCCCATCGACCAACCGTCGGTGACGATGTGGTGCAGGGTCAGCAGCAGCACGTACGACGGGTCTTCCAGGTGCAGCAGCGTGGCGCGCACCAGCGGTCCGCGCGTCAGGTCGAAGGGCCGCAGCGCCTCCTCATGGGCTTGCTTCCGCCACGAGGCCTCGCGAGCCTCGGCGGGCAGCGAGCGGAGGTCCACGCCGTGGATGCGCAGCGACGCTTCGGACTGCACCTGCTGCACCGGGCCCTGCTCGCCCGTCGTGAAGACGGTCCGCAGCGCCGGGTTCCGGCGGAGCACTTCCTGGAGGCTGCGCTCCAGGGCCGCCACGTCCAGCGTGCCCTCCAGCCGCACCGCGGCGGGGATGTTGTAGAGGCCAGTGCCCGGCTCCAATTGCTCCAGGAACCACAAGCGCTGCTGCGCGAACGACAGCGGCACCGGGCCCTGAAGCTTCATCGGCCGCAGGCCCGGCTCCCTCGCGCCGGTGTGCTGGGAGGTGGACTCCAGCCGCGTCGCGAGGAGCGCCACCGTCGGGCACTCGAAGAAGGTGCGCAGCGGCAGCTCCACATGGAGCGCCTCACGCACGCGCGAGAGGGCCTGCGTGGCGAGCAGCGAGTGGCCGCCCAGGTTGAAGAAGTTGTCGTGGATGCCGACGCGCTCCACGTGGAGCAGCTCGGCCCAGATGCCGGCCAGCACCTCCTGCAGCGGCGTGCGCGGGGCGACGTACTCCTGGGAGTCCTCGGAGCGTCCCGCCTCCGGCGCGGGGAGGGCCTTGCGGTCCACCTTGCCGTTGGGGTTGAGGGGCATGGCGGGCAGCACGACGAAGGCGGCGGGCACCATGTACTCGGGCAGCGCCTGCTTGAGCGTGGCGCGCAGGGCGCCGACGTCGAGGGTGCGGCCCTCGTGGGCGACGACGTAGGCCACCAGGCGCCTGTCGCCGGGCACGTCCTCACGCACCGTCACCACCGTGTCGCGCACGTGCGCGTCGCGCAGCAGCGCGGTTTCCACTTCCCCCAGCTCGATGCGGAAGCCACGCACCTTCACCTGGAAGTCGATGCGGCCCAGGTAGTCCAGCTCGCCGTTGGCCAGCCAGCGCACCTTGTCGCCGGTGCGGTAGGCGCGTGCGCCGGGCTCGGTGCTGAAGGGGTCCGGCACGAAGCGCTCGGCGGTGAGGTCGGGCCGGCCGAGGTAGCCGCGGGCGAGGCCCGCGCCGGCCAGGTACAACTCGCCGGGGACGCCGACGGGTACCGGCTGCAGGCGCGAGTCGAGGACGTAGGCGTGGGTGCCGGGCAGGGGCCGGCCAATGGTGGGAGGACGGGAGGCGTCGCGGGGAGCCGTCGTCCAGGTGGAGTAGGTGGTGTCCTCGGTGGGGCCGTAGAGGTTGTTGACGGCGTCGACGGTGCCCAGCGCGTAGAGGGCGTGGACGAGAGGCGCGGGCAGCGGCTCGCCGGCGAGGTTGACGGTGCGCACCGAAGCGGGAAGGGCGCGCTGGCGCACCAGCTCCGCCATGGCGGAAGGCACGGTGTTGACGAGCGTCACCTCGGACGCGGCCGGTAGCGAGGGCAGGGCGAGGGCGTTGTCGGCGAGGTAGACGCGGCCGCCGCAGGACAGAGGCGCGAAGAGCTCGAAGACGGAGAGGTCGAAGCAGACGGAGGTGGCGGCGAGGACGCCGGCCAGCTGCGACGGAGTGAAAGTCTCCAGGGCCCAGGAGACGAAGGCGGAGGCGCTGCGGTGGGAGAGGGCGACGCCCTTGGGCCTGCCGGTGGAGCCGGAGGTGTAGAGGACGTAGGCCAGGTGAGAGGGGGAGTTGAGGCAGGGCGGCTGGTGCGTCGGCAGGTGCGCCCAGGACTGCGCCTCATCCAGCAGCAGGGTGGCGGAAGCACCGAGGCTTTGCAGGGACGCGGCCAGTGAGCGCTGGGTGAGAAGCAGGGGGCTGCGCGAGTCGTGGAAGGACCAGGCGAGGCGCTCCGCGGGGTAGGCCGGGTCGAGGGGCACGTAGGCGCCGCCGGCCTTGAGGATGGCGAGGATGGCGAGGGGAAGCCACTCGTTGCGCTCGAGGCAGAAGGCGACGGGGACCTCGGGGCCGACGCCGAGGGAGCGCAGGTGCCAGGCGAGCTGGTTGGCGCGGGAGTCGAGCTGGGCGTAGGTGAGGCGCTGGTGGCCGACGACGAGGGCGGTGGCGTCGGGAGTGCGGAGGGCCTGCTGCTCGAAGCGGGAGTGCAGGGCGGAGGAAGAATGGGGCTCGGCGCCGCCGTGGCTCCAGTCACCCAGCAGGCGCTGGCGCTCGGGAGTGGAGAGCAGGGGCAGGGCGCCCACGCGCGTCTCGGGGCTCGCGCACAGCGCCTCGAGCAGCACCTGGAAGTGGCCCACCATGCGCTCGGCCGTGGCGGCCTCGAACAGGTCCGTGCAGTACTCCAGCGTGCCCACCAGTCCCTCGGCGGTCTCTGCGAGGGCCAGCGTCAGGTCGAACTTGGACGTGCGGCCGTCCACCTCCAGCGGGCGCAGGGCCAGTCCGGGAAGGCGCAGCGACGGCACCACGTCCGGCTGCAGCGCGAGCATCACCTGGAAGAGGGGCGAGCGGCTCAGGTCACGCTGCGGCTGCAGCTCCTCGACGAGCTTCTCGAAGGGGACGTCCTGGTGCGCGTAGGCCCCGAGCGTCGTCTCCTTCACGCGAGCCAGCAGCTCGCGGAGGGTGAGGGCGCCGTCGACGTGCGAGCGCACCACCAGCGTGTTGACGAAGAAGCCGATGAGCCCTTCCAGCTCGGGACGGCCGCGGCCGGCGATGGGCGTGCCCACGGACACGTCGTCCTGTCCCGAGTAGCGGGCCAGCATCACCTGGAGGCCCGTCACCAGCACCATGAAGGGGGTGACGCCCTCGTCGCGACATAGCGTCTTCAGCGAGTCCACCAGCGTGCGAGGCAGGCGCACGGGGACCGTGGCGCCCCGGAACGACTGCACCGCCGGGCGAGGCTTGTCCGTGGGCAGCTCCAGCGCGCCCGCCGCTCCCGCGAGCTGCTTCCTCCACCAGGAGAGCTGCGTGTCGAGCACCTCCCCCTGGAGCCACTGCCGCTGCCACACCGCGTAGTCCGCGTACTGCACGGACAGCTCCGGCAGCGGTGACGGCTTGCCGGCCGCGTGGGCCTCGTAGAGCGCGGCGACTTCGCGCACGAGCACGCCCATGGACCAGCCGTCGGAGACGATGTGGTGCATCGTCACCAGCAGGACGTGCCGCTGCTCCTCCAGCCGCAGCAGGGTGGCACGCGCCAGCGGACCGCGCTCCAGGTCGAAGGAGCGCTGGGCCTCTTCCGTGGCGAGCCGCAGCGCGTGCGCTTGCCGCTCTCCGGCGGGCACCGCTTCCAGGTCCACCACCGCCAGGCGCAGCGCGTCCGTGGGGGCGAACACCTGCACGGGCTGGCCGCGCTCACCGCGGAACGTCGTCCTCAGCGACTCGTGCCGGCGGACCACTTCCGCGAGGCTGTGCTCCAGCGCTCCGGTGTCCAGCGCGCCTTCCAGCTCGATGGCGGCGGGGATGTTGTAGAGGGGGCTGCCCGGCTCCAGCTGGTCGAGGAACCACAGCCGCTGCTGCGCGAACGAGGCCGGAGCCCGGCCCTCGTGCGGCAGGTGGGGGATGACGCCGCGGGGCGTCCGGCCCGCCTTCGCCTGGAGCGCGAGCAGCTCGCGCGCCAGCTCGCTCACGCTGGGCCCGCGCAGCAGCAGCTCCATGGGCACGGCCACGCCCATCGCGCGCTCCAGCTCGTTCGCCAGCTCCACGGCGGCCAGCGAGTCCAGGCCCAGGCGGGTGATGGGCGCCTCCAGCGACACCTCGTCGCGCCGCACCCGCAGCCGCAGGCTCAGGATGTCGGCGAGCCAGCCCGCGAGTGCATCGGGCGTGGTGGGGGCCTGCTCCGCCGGAGCGGGCATGTTCTGCGCGGACGACTCCACCGGCGCACTGGCGGAGCCCACCTGCCAGCGCGCCACCTCGCGCAGCTCACTGGCGCGAAAGGCCGCGCGCGTCCCCTGTCGCTGAATCTTGCCGCTGGACGTCTTGGGAATGCTGCCGGGCTCGACGAGCACCAGCGTGTGGAGTTGCACTTCGTGCAGCTCCGCGACCCGCTGGCGCACCTGGCCCACCACCTCGTCCACGGACGTGAGCCGGCGGGTGTCCACCTCCTGCACCACCATGAGCTGCTCCTCGCCCTCCACCTCCACGGAGAACGCGGCGACGCAGCCCGGGCGCAGCGCCGGGTGGCTGCGCTCCACCGTCAGCTCGATGTCCTGCGGGTAGTGGTTGCGCCCGCGCAGGATGATGAGGTCCTTGCGCCGGCCGGTGACGAACAGCTCGCCGTCCTCGCGCAGGAAGCCCAGGTCGCCGGTGCGCAGGAACGGCCCCTGGCCGTCGGACGTGTGCGCGCCGAAGGTCGCCGCGGACTCCTCCGGGCGGCGCCAGTAGCCGCGCGCCACGCTGGGGCCGCGCAGCCACACCTCGCCCACCTCTCCCGAGGCACAGGGCCGCAGCGTGTCGGGGTTGACGACGAGCAGGTCCTGGTCGGGCAGGTTGGTGCCACAGCTCACCAGGACGCGGGCTCCGCTCTCCCCCACCTCCGCGAGCTCCGCCCGGCCCTGCTCCAGCGCGGAGGCGCGCAGGGTGGTCGCGCGCGTCCCCGCTCCCTTCAGGCCACCCGACGCGATGAGCGTGCCCTCGGCGAGGCCGTAACACGCATAGAAGGACTCGGGCCGGAAGCCACAGGGGGCGAACGCCTCGGTGAAGCGGTCCAGCGTCTCCTGGCGGATGGGCTCCGCGCCGCAGAAGGCGACCTCCCAGCGGCTCAGGTCCAGCGTCTGCCGCTCCTCCGCCGTCACCTTGCGCACGCACAAGTCGAACGCGAAGTTGGGACCGCCGCTGATGGTGCCGCCGTAGCGGGTCAGCGCCTCCATCCACAGGAAGGGCCGCTTGAGGAAGCTCAGCGGCGACATCAGCGCGGTGTGGAAGCCGTGGTACAGCGGCTCGAGGATGCCGCCGATGAGCCCCATGTCATGGTAGGGCGGCAGCCAGATGACGCCCGCGCTGTCGTCCCGCGTCTGGAAGGCGTGGGAGATGAGCTTCAGGTTGCTCAGCAGATTGGCGTGGCTGAGCATCACCCCCTTGGGCGTCCCGGTGGAGCCGGAGGTGTACTGGAGGAAGGCGAGCGTGTCCGGGCCCGCGTCCGGCCGGCGCCACGTCGTGTGCGCGTCCTCGGGGAGCGCGTCGGTGGCAATCCAGCGCAGCGCCTTCAACTCCGGCGCCTGCTCGAAGAAGAACTCCGCCATCGACAGGATGAAGGAGTTGGTGAGCACCACGGTGGCGCCCGCGTCCTGGATGATGGCGCGCAGCCGGGGCAGGGTCCGCTCGATGCGCGTCGGGTCCGGCGGGTAGGCGGGGACCGCCGCGGTGCCCGCGTAGAGGCAGCCGAAGAAGCCCGCGATGTACTCCATGCCCGGCGGATAGAGCAGCATCGCGCTCTGGCCCGTGGCCCCCGCCTCCTGGAGCGCGGCGCCAATCTGCCGCGCCCGCAGCTCCAGCTGCGCGTAGCTGGCGGTGCCCTCTTCCGCGCCGCTGTCGTCGAGGAAGGTGTAGAGCCGCTGGTCTGCCTGTTGCGCGGTCCGGGACTCGAGGAGGTCGATGAGCGTGGAGAAAGGGGGTGTGGGGCGACGGGCCATGACGATTCTCGATGGGCAGACCGCGCGAGGCGGTCGAAACACGGAGACCCGCGACCACGGGAACGTGGCCAGCGGGTCCGCTCAGGGAAGGAAGGGACTCAGGGCTGGGGCGGGCCCGCGACAGCGGGGGCCTGCATTGCCGCGTCGATGCTCGCGCGCAGCGACTCCAGCGGGACGACGCCGTCGAAGCGGTCCTGGCCGACCAGCAGCGTCGGCTGCAACACCAGCCGGATTTCTCTCGCGGCCGCGCGGGCGGCCTGCAGGTGCGCGTCCGTCTCGGGGGACTTCACGCACTCGCGATAGGCACCCAGGTCCAGGCCGAGCCGGGTGGCCAGTGCCTCGCAGCCGGCGGTGCTCAGGTCGCTGGCGTGCGTCAGCAGGTCGGCCATGGGCTCGCCCTGGTTCTGAACCTGCGCGCAGCGGTAGGCGCGGGCGGAGCTCTCCGCCGCATCGCTGGCGGTGGGCAGCGCATGGCGGACCAGCCGCACGCGCTCACCCTGGTTCGCGAGCACCTGCTGCAGCACGGGGTGCTGCTCGCGGCAGTGCACGCAGGTGAAGTCCATGAACTCGATGATGGTGACGACGCCCGGCCGCTGCTGGGCCGCCGCGAGCGCCGGCAGCTGCTCCAGCCGCACCGGGGCGATGGGAGTCGTGGACCGCCAGCCGAACCAGCCCCCGATGCCCGCGAGCAGGGCCACCGCCAGCCCGGCCAGGCTCCACCGCGTGCGCGGGGGCGTGGCGGGCGCCGCCGTGGGCACCGCCCACACGGCCAGCGCGGTGAGCAGCGCCATGGTGTCGGTGACGATGCAGTAGACGCAGAAGGCGCCGCAGATCTGCTGCTGTGCGACGAGCAGCCCCGCGCCCACCAGCGCTCCCAGCACGCTCATCCCGCGCAGCACGCGCCACGCCCACGGGCGCGAGGAGAGCGACAGCGAGAAGAGGGTGAGGAAACCGACCGTGCCCACCAGCGGCCACAGCCCGGGGAAGACGCCTCCCACCCAGCACGTGCGTACCGTGTGACAACCTCCATTCGCCGGACAGCCACCCGCGGAGGGCGGCAGGAAATAGTTCGCGACGAGGAAGAAGCTGGCGACGAGACCCGTGAGCGCGGCGCCACGGGCGACGAGGACCGCGTGGTTCCGCCAAGGAGCGTTGGATGGCATAGGGGACTGAACGGATGTCTCCGTTCTCTTCTCTGAGTTTTGGGAGGCGTCTGGGACGCAAAACGCGGATCTAGCGCAACTTTCCGGCAGTTAACGACATATCGCCAAAAAGCATTATTTCCAGGGTGTTACGAAGGGCGAACGCTGGGGCGTGAATGCCTGTCTGCCGCTCCAGGAGTACGGAGAGGAGTGTCCGTTCCGGGGCGTATCCGACACAGGCTTCCGCAACGGGTGTTCAGCTCGCGCGCCGTCGCCGCTCGCGCTTGCGGCCCGGCTCCGGTGGCGGCGGCTTGGGCGCGTCGCGCAGCTCATCCGGCATGGGCAGGGACAGCGATGGCCGCGTGGCGGGAACGGGCGTTCCATCCGCGGGCACGGCCTCCGTGGCCTGCTCAGGGGGTAGGGCAGGAAGGCGGATGACGAAGGTGGTGCCCTCGTTGACCTTGCTCTGCACGGAGATGCTCCCTCCGTGGTTCTTCACGATGCGCTGGCAGATGGCCAGGCCCAGGCCGGTGCCCTTCTGCTTCGTCGTGAAGAAGGGCACGAAGATGTGCTGATGCTGGTCCGAGGGAATTCCCGGGCCCGTGTCGGACACCAGCACCTCCACGAACTCGCCGCCGGCGTTGCGAATCTCTCCGAAGCGCTCCGGCTTGTCCGTGCGCACGGTGATGCGCCCCTCGCGCGTGCCCAGCGCCTGCACCGCGTTCTGCACCAGGTTGATAAGCACCTGCTTGAGCTGCTCCGCGTCCCCGTCCACCCGGTGCAGCTGAAGGTCCAGCTCCACCGCCAGCGAGATGCTCGGCGGCACGTCGTTCTGCACGAGCCGCATCGTCCGCGTCACCACCTCGTTCAAATCAGTGGGCCCGAAGCTCTGCTTCATGGGCCGCGCGTAGTCGAGGAACGCCGTCACCACGCCGTTGAGGCGGTTCACCTCCTCGACGATGACGTCCAGGAACTCGCCGTCCTCGCCCCCCAGCCGCTTCGGGTCCAGGCACTGCGCCGCGCCCTTGATGGCCCCCAGCGGGTTGCGAATCTCGTGCGCGAGGCCCGCCGCCATCTCACCCAGCGCCGCCAGGCGGTCTCGCTCGCGAATCTTCTCGTACAGCTTCGAGTTCTCCAGCACCGTCGCCAGCCGCTCGGCCACTTCCAAAATCAGCGCAATCTCGTCGGACGCGTACGCCTCCGGCACCCGCTCGTCCCACAGGTTGAGGAAGCCGATGACGCGGTCATTGCCCATCAGCGGCACGGTGATGCCGGCCTTCACCTGCACCAGCGCCCCGCGCGTGTCGTTCAGCCGCTTGAGCTCGTCGCGGTAGCGCTTGCCCTCCACCGCCTGCAGCCGCATGGTGGACATGCGCCGCTCCACGTTCTCCCGCAGCACCGCCTTCTGCCCGCTCGCCGCCGCGAACAGCAGGCCGCGCGCCACCGCCGTGTCCAGGAAGGCCACCGGCGGCGGGCCCCGCGAGTCCAGCAGCCGGTACCCGGGCCGGTCCTCCGCCAGCAGGTACACCGACGCGTGCGTCACGCGGCCCGTCTCGTGGAGCGTGTCCAGCACCAGCCGCGCCAGCTCCGAGATTTCAATCACGTTCGTCATCCGCGCCCGCAGCGTGCCCAGCGAGTCGAGCAGCGCGAAGCGCTCGCGGAAGAAGATGCGCACCACCGTCTCCTCCACCTTGGCGCGCAGCGGATCCAACAGGATGAGGATGACGAAGGCCGCCACCACCGTGTTGAAGACGAACAGGCCCGTGTCCTCGTCCACCCACGCCGTCAGCACCGTGAAGACGGCCGCGAGGATGACGGCCAGCACCGTCTGCGAGGCAATCTTCCCCAGCAGCTCGTGCAAATCCATCAGCCGCAGCCGCAGCAGCGTCTGCGCGAGGAAGAACAGGTAGAGCGTGGAGAAGACCGGCCCCAGCGTGGGGAAGGGAATCCCGTAGCGCCCCAGGAAGTCGAGCGCCGAGAAGAGGATGGCCGCCCCCGCGCCGATGGCCAGGTACGCCAGTCGCAGCTGCTCGATGCGCGATTCCGTGGTCCGAACCCGGTGGACCAGCAACGAACCCGAGGTCAGCAGCGTCCCGCCCACCCAGATGCCGATGGCCACCCGGGCCCACTCCTTGTCGGCCAGGGGGGTGACGGCCACGGCGAGTCCCAGGACGGCGGACAGCACGGCGAGCCGCCGGCCGACCTGGTGTGTTCCCTTGCTGACGCCCAGGAACTCCAGGAAGAAGGCCACCGCGGCGCCCGGTACCAGGGAGGCCACGAGGACGGTGGCGCCCAGGGCGATGCGCGACGCCCAGGGGTAGTCGGCCGAGGGGAAGACGCTGTGAAAGAAGAGGGAGAGGTAATACCCGGCGACTGTCAGGGCGAAAACGGAATACAGCGTCAGGACGCGAGGTCGTCCGGGCCGCAACAACATGGACACGCCGAGCGCGAGCCCGATGATGGATGCAAGCAGAGCGCTCTGAGTCCGGATGTCCATGTGCAGGCGGACAGTCTAACCTGTGTCCACGTCCGGAAATTTTCCATGCACTCCCAGTTGTCCTGGGGCGTGCCCGCGCGCATCAACCAGGGTCCAAGCCCCCGCGTATGAAGCCCTATCTCTCCAAAGTCGCCGTCATCGCCTCCGCGCTGCTCATGTCCGCGCAGGCTCCCGCTCCCCAGGTGCCCGCGTCCGAAGGCCCCGGTGCCGAGGCCTCCGAGGCCCCCGCCCAGCGTCCGGACAGTGCGCCCCCGGAGGCCGCGCTGTCTCCACCGCCGGACTCGGAGAAGGCCCCCGCGCCCCTCGGCTATGTGGAGGTGCTCAACCCGGCCTTCCCCAACGCCGAGCCGCCCGCGCCCGTGGTGCACCGCGGCCGCCGCTATGGCCTGGAGGATTTGTCTCCGTACTTCGCGGACGGCAAGAAGAAGGAGGCCCGCGAGGCCTTCGACCGCGGCCAGTACACCCGCGCCCGCGAGCTGCTGAAGAACGAGGGTGACAGCGCCCCGGTGCGCTACCTGCGCGCCCTGGCCGCCGTGCGCGCCGGAGACGACGAGGCCGCTGCGGCCGAGTTCGCCGCGCTGGCGCCGGACTACCCCGCGCTCAAGGACCGCTGCCTCACCCACGGCGGCGTGGCGCTCGAGGGGCTGCGCCGCTTCGACGAGGCGGCGGCGCTGCTGACGCAGGTGCCTTCGGAGTCGAAGCTCTACGTGGACGCGCGGCTGGCGCTGTCGCGCGTGCTGCGCAAGAAGAAGGACGCCGCGGGCGCCATGGCCGCGCTGGAGCCGCTCACCACGCGGGCCGCGCCCAGCTGGGGCCGCAACGTGGGCGCCGAGGCGCTGATGGCCATCGCCGACATCGCCGCGGAGAAGAAGGACAAGGCCGCCGAGCGCACCGCGCTGTGGCGCCTGTGGGGCGCGTACCCGCTGTCCCCCCTGGCCAAGCAGGCCGAGAAGCGCCTCAAGGGGCAGAAGCCCCCCTTGGACGCGAAGGTGTCGCGAGGCGAGGCGCTGGTGGACCTGCACCGCAACAAGCAGGGCCTGGAGGTGCTGGAGCCGCTGCTCGGGCAGCTCCAGCTGCCTGACGCGCTCGCCTGCCGCGCGCACTTCATCTACGGCAAGGGCCAGCGCAAGGAGCGCCAGCACACGCGCGCCATCCAGGTGCTGACGCCGGTGGTGGAGCAGTGCCAGGAGAAGGACCTGCTGGCGCGCGCGCTGTACGTGCTCGGCTCGTCGCGCTCGATTGTGGACCAGGCGCGCGGCACGGAGACGTACGAGCGGCTGGCGCGGGAGTTCCCGGACCACACCTTCGCGGACGACGGGCTCTTCTACGCGGCGGACCTGTACGTGAAGACGGGCCGTCCCAAGGAGGCCATGGCCCGCCTGGACGAGCTGGCGCGCCTGTACCCGGCGGGGGACTTCCTCGGCGAGGCGCTCTTCAAGGCGTTCTGGATTGCGCGCACCAGCGGGGCGGAGGACTCCGGCCTGTCCTTCCTGGACCGCATCGAGGCGCAGTTCGCCCAGGCGGACGAGAGCTACGACGTGGAGCGCGCGCGGTACTGGCGCGCCCGGACGATGCAGGAGAAGGGCAACATCCAGGGCGCGGCGGAGCTGTTCGAGAAGCTCGCCGTGGAGCACCCGGCCACCTACTACGGGCTGATGGCGCGCTCGCAGCTGTCCACGGTGGACCCGGCGCGGCTGGAGAAGGTGTCCCCGGACATCTTCAAGGTGCCCGAGGCCGCCAGCCCCTGGCCGCTGTTCGCCGGCCCCATGGGCGAGGACCCGCACTTCAAGGCGGGCGTGGAGCTGTACCGCCTGGGCTTCGTCGACGCGGTGGCCACCGAGCTGCTCGCCGTCAACCGCGCCAACCAGCCCGCGGAGTCCATCCGCCTGCTGGTGCTGGTGCTGCACGAGGCCGGTGACGAGCGCTCCGCGCACGCGGTGGCGCGGCTGGCGCTGCGCAAGGACCTGAGCGGGAAGATCACGCCGCAGACGCGCGTGGTGTGGGAGGTGGCCTATCCCAACGCGTTCCGTGAGCTCATCGAGAAGCACACCGCGGACGCGGGCGTGGAGCCGGACCTGCTCCAGGCGCTGATGCGCGAGGAGAGCGCGTTGGACCCCAAGGCGCTGTCGTGGGCGGGCGCGCTCGGCCTCACGCAGCTCATGCCGTCCACGGCGAAGAGCGTGGCGCGCGAGCTGAAGCTCAAGCGCTTCACCGTGGACAGCCTGCTGCAGCCGGACCTCAACATCCGCCTGGGCGCGCACTACCTCGGCGGGTTGCTCAAGAGGTTCAACGGGCACACGCCGTACGCGGTGGGCAGCTACAACGCCGGCCCCGGCGCCGTGAATCGCTGGCGCTCGGACAAGCCGGATCTGCCGCTGGACGCGTGGGTGGAGGAGATCCCCATCTCCGAGACGCGCGGCTACATCAAGCGCGTGCTCCGCTCCTTCAACACCTACCAGCTGCTCTACGGCCGGGCCCCCAAGCTGCCCGTCCTCAAGAGCGCCGCGAAGTAGCCCCTCCCTTCCAGTCACGGCCGGTGTGGGTGGCCGATGACGCGGTGCGGGGAGGGAAAATCGTCCGGAATCATGCTCTGAAACAGCGTGTTATGTCCGGGTCCTGACAGAAAAGGGCACCTGGGACGGTGTAACCCCCTATGCAACCGCGTGGAAACGTGTCACACGGCGGGGGCCGCACCTGAACCAGGCGTGGCATCCAGCTCAATTCATGAGGCTGGAAGAGAAAGAAGAAGAGAAGAGTAATGGCGACTGGTACCGTGAAGTGGTTCAACGACGCGAAGGGCTTTGGGTTCATCACGCAGGACGGCGGGGGCGAGGACCTCTTCTGCCACCACACTGCGATCCAGACCCAGGGCTTCCGCTCCCTGCAGGAAGGGCAGAAGGTGGAGTTCGATGTGGCCCGCGGCCCCAAGGGGCTCCAGGCTCAGAACGTTCGCCCGCTCTGATGTCCCGCTGAACGCGCACTGACGCGTTCGGTACAAAGGCTCAGTCTCCCACGAGGAGACTGGGCCTTTTCCTTTTCCGGCCTCCTGCCGCGCCGATTGGCGCCCGCCCGCCGGCTCCCCTAGACTCCGTGTGTGGGCGCACCGTCGAACAGCGGGGATGGTGGGAAGAACGCGCTCCTGCGCGGGCTGCCCTCCATCGAGCAGCTGCTGCGCCGCCCGTCGCTGGAGCCACTGCTGGCGAAAGTTCCCCGGGCCCGGGCCGTGGCCGCGCTCCGGCTGGCGGTGGACCGCGTGCGCGCCCGGCTGCTCCAGGGCGAGGTGCGTCCCTTCGACGACGCCGACGTCCGCGACGCCCTGGCCACGCTGGCCACGCCCAACCTGCGGCCCGTGCTCAACGCCACCGGCGTGGTGCTGCACACCAACCTGGGGCGCGCGCCGCTGGCCCCGGAGGCCGTGGCGCGCGTGGCGTCCGTGTCACGCGGCTACTCCAACCTCGAGTACGACCTGGACGAGGGCGAGCGCGGCAGCCGCTACGCGCCCGTCATCAGCCTGTTGCGCGCGCTCACCGGCGCGGAGGACGCGCTCGTCGTCAACAACTGCGCGGGCGCGGCGCTGCTGGTGCTGGCGGCGCTGGCCTCCGGGCGCGAGTGCATCGTGTCGCGCGGCGAGCTGGTGGAGATTGGCGGCGGCTTCCGCGTGCCGGACGTCATGCGCCAGTCCGGCGCGAAGCTGGTGGAGGTGGGCACCACCAACCGCACCCGGCGCGCGGACTACGCGTCCGCGGTGGGGCCGGACACGGGGCTGCTGGTGAAGGTGCACCGCTCCAACTTCGCGATGGTGGGCTTCACCGAGGAAGTCGACGTGGCGGAGCTGGCGGCGCTGGGCCGTGAGCGCGGGGTGCCGGTGTTCCAGGACCTGGGCTCGGGCGCGCTGGTGCCGCTGGAAGGGGAGGGGCTCACGCAGGAGCCCACGGTGCCCCAGGCGGTGGCGGCGGGGGCGGACGTCATCGCCTTCTCCGGGGACAAGCTGCTGGGCGGACCGCAGGCGGGAATCGTGGTGGGACGCGCGGAGCTGCTCGCGCGCATCAAGGCCCACCCGCTCACCCGGGCGCTGCGCGTGGACAAGATGACGGTGGCCGCGCTGGAGGCCACCCTGGAGCTGTACCGGGACGGCAGGCCGCAAGCCGTCCCCACGTACAGGCTGCTTGCCCAGCGGCCGGAGGAGCTGCGCGCCCGCGCGCTGCGGCTCCAGGCCCTGCTGGCCGAGCGGGGCGTGAGTGCTCGGGTGGAGGGCGTGGTGGGACAGGTGGGCGGGGGCGCCATGCCGCTGGCCCGGTTGCCTTCCTTCGCCTGCATCCTCAACCTAGAGGCGCCGGAAACATTCCTCGACTGCCTGCGCAGCGGGGATGTCCCGGTTATTGGCAGGATCACGGACGGCGAGGGGGTCCTCGACGTCCGTTGTCTCGCGGAGGAGGAGCTCCAGGTGGTCGCCGACTCCGTCGCGGCCGCCCGTCCAGGGAACCCGCCATGATCAACAGCGCCGTCCTCGTCCTCAACCGGTACTACCAACCGGTGCATGTCACCTCGGTGAAGCGGGCGTTCTCGCTGCTGTACCAGGGCGTGGCGAAGGCCATCGACGCGCAGTACCGCCTCTACGAGTTCGACGACTGGGCCGCGCTGAGCGCCACGCAGGACTGCATCACCACCATCAACCGCACCATCCGCGTGCCTCGCGTGCTGGTGCTCAGCGCGTATGACCACCTGCCCCGCGGTCGGGTGCGCTTTTCGCGGCTGAACATCTACGCGCGCGACAACGACACCTGCCAGTACTGCGGAAAGAGCCTCCCGCGCAGCGACTTGAACCTGGACCACGTCATGCCGCGCTCACAGGGCGGGAAGACGACGTGGGAGAACGTCGTCTGCTCCTGTGTCCCCTGCAACCTGAAGAAGGGCGGACGCACACCCGAGCAGGCGGACATGAAGCTGCTCAAGAAGCCGGTGCGCCCGCGCTGGACGCCCCTGTTCCGCGGCGCCACGCGCAAGGTGACGTACCGGGAGTGGCTGCCCTTCCTGCACCTGGCGGATGCCTCGTACTGGAACGTCGAACTTCTGGACGAGTAGCGGAATCGCCGTCCACCAAGTGACGGCTCCCTGACGATTTCCCGTGGCCGCTCCCGGGGGAGCCCGGGTCCCTCCCGGCACGCGCGGGACTTCCGCGCACATGCACGCCCGGCCCGGACCGCGCCCCGCCGCACCGGGCACGGCAGGGAGTCTCTACATGAAAGCGAACCGCTGGCTGATGCTGGTGGGCATGGTGCTGGCCCTGGGAGTCGTCTCGGGGTGTGACGACGACAAGCCCCCCTCGGGGCCGCCGGGCACGACGGATGCCGGCTCCGAGGTGGACTCGGGCACGGACGGCGGAACGGACCTGCCGGATGGCGGCCCGGGCTCCACGTGCATCGACGTGGGCGCGGCCTGCAGCCAGGACACGGGCGCCGCGTGCTGTACGGGCGCCTGCACGGACGCGGGCACGTGTCCGGAGCCGAGCGAGCAGTGCACCCCGGCCGGCGAGTCCTGCTCCAGCGGCATCGAGTGCTGCACGCAGAGCTGCCTGGGCGGTAAGTGCTCCACGCAGCAGTGCCTGGACGTGGGCGGCACCTGCGCCAACGCGGAGGAGTGCTGCACCAAGATCTGCGGCGGTGACGGCAAGTGCGCGGCGCTGCCCGCGGGCACCACGTCCTGCAAGGTGCCGGGCCAGGCCTGCGGCGGGGACGCCGACTGCTGCTCCACCAACTGCCAGGCCGGCGTGTGCAAGCCGGCGTACTCGTGCCAGGCCAATGACGACCTCTGCCTGAAGAACGAGGACTGCTGCGGCGGCGTGTGCTCGCAGAACGGCACCGGCACTCCGGGCCGCTGCCTGGCGGTGGGCGGCGCGGGTGGTGGCAACTGCGTGCAGGACGGCAACCCGTGCACCGGCGGCAGCACCTGCTGCTCGCGCACCTGCGTGGACCTGGGCTACGGCGCCACGGTGTGCCAGCCGGTGGGCGGCTGCCGCCCCACGGGCAACTACTGCACCGAAGACGGCGTGTGCTGCGGCGGCGAGAAGCTCTCCAACGCGGTGGACTGCCGCGAGAGCCGCTGCGACAAGCCCAACGGCTGCAACCCGGTGGGCAACATCTGCGGCTCCGGCACGCTGCCCGACGGCGGCATCATCGACGTGAATGCGCGCGAGGCCTGCTGCGACGGCCAGAAGGCCGTGTGCAAGGTGGACTCCAGCGGCGTGCCGCGCTGCTTCGGCGGCTGCCCCAGCGGCCAGTGCCCCGCCGAGTGCCCCACGGGCTACACCGGAGAGGCGGGCTGCTGCATCTCCCAGGGCAGCACGTGCCAGTTCAGCGACCAGTGCTGCAACGGCAACCTCTGCCTGCCGGGCGCGGACGGCGGCGCCTTCACGTGCCAGCCGGCCCCCACGTGTGATCCGGTGGGCACGGTGTGCGACCCGTCGAACTCCGGCTGCTGCGCCGGGACGTCGTGCCGCGCCATCGACGAGTTGACGTTCGTCTGCCGTCCGACGGGCACCGCGCCCGGCGGCGGCGCCGATGGCGGCACGGGCGGGACGGATGCCGGCACGGGCGGTGTGGACGGCGGTCCCATCTGCTCGCCCAACGGGCAGGCGTGCACCAGCGGGGCCGGGTGCTGCTCGGGCATCTGCACCGGCAACGTCTGCCAGACGCCGCAGGTCTGCCAGCCGCAGGGAAGCCTCTGCACCTCGCCCTCGGACTGCTGCTCCGGGCTGGGCTGCCGCATCCCCGGAGGGAGCACCACCGGCACCTGCGAGGCCGGGGCTACCTGCTCGGCGGGCGGGCAGGCGTGTTCACCGAACAACCCCTGCTGCTTCGGCCTGCAGTGCGAGACGTCCGCAGGGGCCGCGTGCGACGGCAGCCAGGCGTGCACGTGCTCCGTGATCATCCGGTGATCGGCACCTGACGGACGCTTTCTGGCGGGGAGTCGACTCGGGCAGTAGGACGGGCTTTGATGGGAGCTCCATTGAAGCCCGTCCCACTGTCCTCCATGACCGAACCCTTGAGAGCGCCCCGGAGCGAAGCCCATGTCCCGGGCCCCGTCTCCAAGACACCGGGGCCGGTGGCCTCCGGACCCCCGGGGCTGTCCCGTCGTCCCCGTCCCCGGCGCATCATCGCCGTGGGCGGAGGCAAGGGCGGTATCGGCAAGTCCATGGTGTCCGCGAACCTGGGCGTCGCGCTCGCGCAATCCGGGCTCAACGTGCTGCTGGTGGACGCCGACCTGGGCGGAGCCAACCTGCACACGTGCCTGGGCGTGGGGCAGCCCACGGCCACGCTCTCGGACTTCCTGCGCAAGAACAAGGCGACGCTCGAAGAGGTCATCGTCCCCACGGGCGTGCCCCGGCTGTCGCTCATCGCCGGCGCGCAGGACGCGCTGGACGCCGCCAACCTCAAGTACGCACAGAAGCAGAAGCTGCTGAAGACGCTGATGGGCGCGTCGGCGGACTACCTCATCCTGGACCTGGGCGCGGGCACCAGCTTCAACACCATCGACTTCTTCATCATGGCGGACCACGGGCTGCTGGTGGTGCTGCCCGAGCCGACCTCGGTGGAGAACGCGTACCGCTTCGCCAAGGCGGCGTTCTTCCGGAGGCTCCAGCAGGTGGAGGCGCAGTACGGCATCCAGGACGTGGTGGAGAGCGCGCTCACGACGCGCGAGGGCTCGCTGCGCACGCTGCACGACGTGCTCGCGCAGGCGCGGCGCAAGGACCCCGCGGCCGCGGAGCGGCTGGAGCGCGAGCTGGCCGAGTTCCGCATCCGGCTGATCGTGAACCAGGCGCGCACGGACGCGGACCTCAACGTGGGGGTGGCGGTGGCCTCCGCGTGGAAGAAGTTCTTCGGCATCGAGATGGATGACCTCGGCGCCATCCGCTACGACGACGAGGCATGGCGCTCGGTGCGCAAGCGCCGCCCGGTCCTCATCGAACGGCCCGATTCCCCGGCCGCCACGGCCATCCAGCGCATCGCCGCGCGCCTTCTCGCACTCGACAGCAACCTCGACCCGTCTTCCCCATGAAGCCCTTCGAGAAGCAGACCTATTACGAGCTCCTGGAGGTTCCCGTCTCCGCTCCGGTGGATGACATCCGCGCGGCGTACTCGCGGCTGATGGAGCTGTATGCGCCGGACTCCATCGCCGTCTACGCGCTGGTCGACCCGGAGCAGGTGGACAGCCTCCGCGCCCGGATGACCGAGGCGATGGAGATCCTCACCGACGCGGACCTGCGCGCCGAGTACGACAAGGACCTGGGCCTTCCCACCCGGAGGATGGCGGAGGCCGTCACGGCGGGAGGCAGGCCGTCGCCCGAGGCCACGCCCGCGGCGGGCACGGTGGAGCGCGCCGCCGAGGCGCTCGCGAGCTCGGCGGCGGCGGAGGTGGACGCGGCGGGGGAGGGGGCCGGTACGGCCGCGCCCGTTGCGCGTGTGCAGGAGGAGGTGAAGCAGACCTCCACGGCCACGCCGCCGCCTTCGGAGGCCGCCACGAGCCCGGTGGAACCGGCGGACCTCCGCGCCACATTCTTCCGTGGGTTCTCCTTCGCGTACGTGTCCAGCTCGTTGCAGGACTCCCAGGTCCTCGGCAGCGCCGTGTACGTGCCCACGGTGGTGTCCGCGTCGGAGAAGGCGCCGGCATCGACGCGCGAGTCCGTGAGCGCCTCGAGTGTGTCCGCGGCCATCGCGCCGCCCAGGGCCTCGACGTCCGCCCCCGCGGCGGAGCCGGTGCAGGCGCCCGTGCCCACCGCGGTCATGGCCGCCACGGAACCCGTGCAGGCGCCCGTGGCGACAGCCTCCGCGCCGCCGGTGGCCGCCGTGGAACCGGTGCCCGCGTCCACGCCCTCCGTGGCCGCCGTGGAACCGGTGCCCACGCCCCGCGTGGCGCCCGCTGCCGCCGTGGCCGCCTCGGAACCCGCCCCCGAGGTCGCGCCCTCGCGAACCTCGCCCACCGCCCCCGAGAGCAGCGCGCTCGCCACCGTGCCCGGCCGTGGCGGGGCCACCTCCGCTCCCGCATCCCGGGCGGGCGTGCGCACGCCGTCCACCCGGACCGCCGCGGTCTCCCCGGCCTCCGAGCCCGGCCGGCCGGCACCGCGTCCGGGCCCCGGACGGCAGCTCGGCGACGCCCAGGTGCTCTCCCAGGACGCGGCCATCGCCACGGCGGAGGCGGCCCTGGCGCAGGTGGCCGCCCGCGTGCGCGAGCCGCGTCCCCGCACCCCGGACCTCCCGCCGGACGCCGAGTTCAACGGCGAACTGCTGCGCCGCGTGCGCGAGGCCCGCTCGTTCTCCCTCCAGCAGGTCGCCGACCGCACCCGCATCTCCAAGGCCCACCTGGAAAACGTGGAGGCCGACCGCTACAGCGCCCTCCCGCCCCCCGTGTACCTGCGCGGCATCCTCATGAACCTCGCCCGCGAGCTCGGGCTGGATCCGCTCCGGGTGTCCAGGAGCTATCTCGCCCTGGCTTCTGAGAAGTCAGGGAAGAAGTGACTCCCTCCCGGGCGCAGGGCCTCGCGGTACAGGGGTGCGATGAAAGTTGACTCGCCCCAGACCGGTGCCTAAGTAGGTAGGACGATGACGGACGAGGAAAAGGTCAAGGCGATGCGGCTCGCCCGTGCGATTGCCTCGGATATCTCGCTCTACAACGAGCAGAAGATCATCAAGGGCATCGAGCAGGACAACCTCTTCGAGGTCCTCAAGGAGGAACTGGAAGAGGGCCGCGAGCTCTACAAGAGCCGCGTCAGCCAGGAGATCTTCACGAAGATGAACTTCTTCGAGCGCGCCATCAACGACATCGTCCTGCGCTCCAAGGCGCACGTGAAGTCGAAGATCTGGTAGCCCCTCCGCACGTGGCAGCGCCCGACACGCGAGAGCACCGCGCCCCGCCCGAAGCACGCGGAGAGCGCGTGGACCAGTACCTCGCCCGGGCGTTTCCGGACCTCACCCGCTCCCGCATCCATGGCCTCATCGAGGCCGGGCATGTGCTCGCCGACGGCCAGCCCGCCAAGCCGGCGCGGCGGCTGCGAGGCGGGGAGCTGCTCAGCCTCCACGTCCCCGCGCCCGTGGCCGCCGTCCCGTTGGCGGAGGAGCTGCCGCTCGCCGTGCTGCACGAGGACAGGGACCTCGTGGTGGTGGACAAGGCGGCGGGCATGGTGGTGCACCCCGGCGCGGGGCATGCCTCCGGGACGCTCGTCAACGCGCTGCTCCACCGGGTGAAGGACCTGGCCGGCGTGGGCGGCGAATTGCGCCCGGGCATCGTCCACCGGCTGGACAAGGACACCACCGGCTGCCTCGTGGTGGCGAAGAACGAGCAGGCGCTGGTGGCCCTGCAGAAGTCCTTCAAGACGCGCGCGGTGGAGAAGACGTACCTGGCGCTCGTCCACGGCACGCCGCCCGCGGAGGGGCGCATCGAGACGCTCTACGGCCGCCACCCCGTCAATCGCCAGAAGTTCACCGGCAAGGTGCGGGAGGGCAAGCAGGCCATCACCGTCTACCGCGTGCTCGAGTCCTTCGACGGCGCCGCGCTGGTGGAGGTGGACCTGCTCACCGGCCGCACGCACCAGATTCGCGTGCACCTGTCCGAGTCCGGCCACCCGCTGCTGGGCGACGCCCTCTATGGCGCCGGCCGCAAGGCGAAGGGCAGGGCGGGGGAGGCGCAGGAGCGGCTGGGGCGTCAGGCGCTGCACGCGTGGCGGCTGGCCTTCGCCCACCCGCGCACGGGCAAGGCGCTGAACCTGGAGGCGCCCATCCCCGGGGACTTCACCGCCGCGCTGGAGTTGCTGCGCGGCACCCCGGCCGCGCCGGAAGCGAAGCGCAAGCCCGCGCCCGCCGCCCGGAAGAAGGCGGCGAAGCGGGCTACAGGCCGGACACGCTGAGCGTCTGCTGCCGCTTGGACAGCACCTTCACCGGCTGGATGGCCATGACGCGCATGAAGACCTCCAGCAGCTCCGGGTCGAACTTGTTGCGCATCTCCGTCCACATCAGCATCAGCGCCACCTCCGGGCCGTAGGCGTCCCGGTACGGGCGCTTGGACGTGAGCGCGTCGTACGCGTCGCAGATGGCGATGATCTTCGCGTACGCCCCGAGGTTCGTCTTCGGGATGATCATCTGGATGTTGCCGCGCGAGTCGCGCACCGCGGTGCCGAAGTCCGTCTTGTGCTCGAACGTCGTCACCACGCGCAGCAGCGTGGAGCGGCTGAAGCCCTTCTCCATGAGGATGTTGCGCACGGAGATGAGCGGCGCCTTCTGCACCGCCACCCGCTCGTCCGGAGACAGCGCGCCGCGCTTGGTGGACAGCTCCTCCGGCAGCGTCGCCATGCCCGCGTCGTGAAAGAGGGCGATGTAGCCCAGGTCTCTCAGCTGCGGCTTCGTCAGCCCCAGCTCCGCGCCGAAGACGATGCTCATCAGGCAGACGTTGACCTGGTGATACACGAGGTAGTCGTCCTCGCGCCGCATCGTCGTCATGCCCAGAAAGTGCGTCTTCTGCTCGTAGGAGATGTCCACGAAGTCCTGCACGAGCCGCAGCGCCTTGGAGGCGTTGATGGGCTTGCCGGCGCGCACGGACTCCAGGTACTTCGAGAGGAAGAACACCGCGCGGGCGTAGATGGTCATCGCGTACTTCTTGCGATCGACCTTCAGGTCGCCCGGGTTGTCCATGTCCTTGTTCAGCTTCTCCTTCAGCTTGGAGAACTTGGCCACCCGCATGTTGAGCAGCTTGCGGCCCGACAGCCCGTCCTCCTCCGTCGTGCCGGACTGCTCCTTGGCGAAGATCCAGACGAAGTTCTTCAGCTCCGGCACCGTCACCGGCTTGGTGAGCGTGAAGCCGCCCACGTCCTTGGCGCGCATCTCCGCCAGCAGGTAGCGCTGGTTCTCGATGGAGTTGAGGTCCACCTTCACCAGCATGCCGTTGAGGTAGAAGGACTCCTTGACGCCCGTCAGCTCCAGCCGGCCTTCCTTGCCGATGATCTGGTTGACGATGTCCTGGAGCTGGTGGAGCGGCTTCTGGAAGACGGCATTCTCCGGGTCATACATCTTCACCGAGCGCACCAGCATGTAGAGGCCGGCGACCATGGAGCGCGCGAGCGACTGGAGCTTCTCGTTGTGCTCGCGGCCGTACTCGTTGACGTTCTCGTCCTGGCTCTGATTGACCTTGAGATTCTCGGCCATGTGTCTCAAGCCTCCTCGGGGAGCGCCGAGTCCCCGAACAACGTCTTGCGCGTCTGGTACATCGCCTTGCGCGCGGCGGTGAGCACTTCCAGCGGCTGGCTCTTGTCCTCGACCACCGACTGCAACAGCTTGTAGCCCTGGATGGAGCACGCGCCGCCCAGGCCGTGGATGGCCAGCAGCTTGTCGTCCAGCACGCGCTTCCTGTTGAGCAGCGAGGGCTTCACCGACAGCAGCTGCTGCATCATCGACAGCGCCCCGGGCGTGCCCGTGGAGCCGATGGCCGTGTAGAAGGCCACGCGCTCGTCCGGCGTCTTCTTCTCGAACGCGGCATCCCGCACCACCCGCATCAGGTCCGCGTAGGCCTTGTCCCGGTCGAACTCCGGCAGGAGCTTCGCGGCCAGCATGCGCACCTGGGAGATGGGGTCCGCCATCGCGTCGACCATCATCTTCCGGGCCTCGCCGGTGCGGCCCTTGCCGATGATGTTGAGGACCTCCAGCTTCACCACCAGGTTGGGGCTCTTGAGCACCTGGGCGAACATCTTCAGGCGGTCCGGGTGGTTGCTCCTCTCCAGGATGTAGACCATGTCGCGCACCGTCTGCGGACGGTCCGACACCAGCCGCACCACGAAGGGGTCCGGCAACTCGCGCGCGTAGCCCGCCATCACATCGCACAGCAGCGCGCGGTTCTCCGGCACCTCGATGGTCTCCAGCACCGTGAGCAGCGGGACGATGGCGTCCTTGCCCAGCGCCTGCAGGTAGCGCGTCACGTCCGCCGGGTTCTTCGGGCGCGCCGTCTTCAGCGACTCGCCCAGGCGCATCAGGCGCTGCTCCTCGCCCATCTTGTGGAGGAAGTTGTCCAGCAGCCGTCCCAGGCCCTCGCCGCCGTCGCGCTGCGACAGCGCGCGCAGCTTGAGGACGATCTGGTTGATGGTGCTGAAGTCGTCCTGGATGAGGAGCATGTCCAGCAGCTGCACGAAGATCTCCTCGAGCAGCGTGGCGTCCTCGACGCCGCCTTCCACCACCTGGAACACGGCGCTGACCAGCTTGGGGAACAGCCGCGCGTTCTCCTCCTCACTCACCTCGCGCTGCAGCTTCGCCTTCAGCTCGTCGGACGCGTGGCGGCCGCCCACCACGAGGCCGCGAATCTGCTCCACGCCGTCCAGCTTGGAGTCCAGGTCCTCCGCGGACACGCGCGCGAAGCGCAGGTAGTCATCCGAGTTCGTCTGCAGCCGCGAGTAGAGGTAGCCCACCACCTTGTCCACCTCGACCTGGACCTCCTCCTCGGTGGCGGACTCCATGGAGAAGCCCTCCACCACCACGTACTCCACGTGCTCCATGCTCGCGCGCCACAGCTGCGCCAGCACGTCCTCCGCGCCGCGCTCCGGCTCGGACAGGGCGATGAGCGTGAAGGTGACCAGCTCCTCCACCAGCAGCCCCGGGCGGAAGATGAGCTGGCGGATGCCGTCCCGGAAGAACTTGTAGGGCAGCGGCGTGTCCTCGGAGAACAGCGCCTCCCCATGCAGCAGCAGGTTCTGCTGCTCCACCTTCAGCGACAGCGGGCCGAACTTCTCGTTGTACGCGTGGATGGACTCGAGCGCCTTGCCGAGGAACTCCGGGAAGCGCGACTCGTTGTGGCGATACATGCCAATCTGCTTGATGCCCTTGAGCAGGTGGAAGGCGAACGTCTTCGCCAGCTCCACCTTCTCCTTCGCCTCGGGAGTCAGCTCGGCGCTCGCGTCGGGTGCGGCTTTCTGGGGCTGGGCCATGGCCATGCGTCTGCAACTCTCCGCTCGGGCGGTATCCCGAGCCTACCCTGATTTCCGGCCGTTACCCAGGGAACGATCCGGTGGAAGTTCAAGGGTTTCGGGTGACATGTATGAAACAGCGCCCGGGATGACCGGGATTTCCTGGTGTGGTACGAGCCGAGCCATCCACCGAGGGAGTGTCAGGCGCATGAAGCGGATGCTGGCGTGCGGGGTGATACTGCTGTCGCTGACGGGATGCTTCCGGATGAGCGTGCGCTCCGGGGCGCCGCGCTCGGGAGACGTCGAGGAGCAGACGGGGGTCAGCCTGGCGTATGGCCTGACGATGTCCAACGTGGCGGCGGAGTGCCCGCGGGGCCTGTCGCGGGTGGATGTGTACTGGCCCGTCTGGGGACCCATCGTCTATTTCTTTACCTTCGGCATCGTCGCGCCGCTGCGTGCTGAATACGTGTGCGCCGAAGGCGGCGCGGCGCTGCCGGACTGGGAGTCGCAGTCGGAAGACGCTCCGTCCGGGGCCCAGGAGGCGCCGCTCCCCACGGGCGTGCCTCCGTCCCACCCGCCGCTGTGAGCGGCGCCTGAAATGAACGAGGCGGCGGGGATTGCTCCCACGCCGCCTCGATTCGTCTCATGCGCGGTGCCTCAGGCGGGCACCGCTGCCTGAATCAACGTCAGGCCTTCTTCGGCGGCGGCGGGGCCACCGCGGCGCTCTCCCCCTTGAGGGCGGAGCGCAGCAGGAAGAGGGTGAGGCCGGCGAAGAAGACCAGGCCCCAGACGTTGGACCAGACGGGGTGCGCCAGCTCGCTCTCGCCCACCGCGTTGAGGAAGCCGCCCAGGCCGCCCTGGTGGCCCAGCACGGCCGGCAGGTTGATGGCGCGCGTCAGGGCGCCGTCGGAGGCAATCTCCAGGATGGCGATGAGCACGCCGGCGATGGAGCCACCGGCGATGTAGCCGGAGGACAGCAGGGTGCCGGGGGAGAACTCGGACTCGGCCGCGCTGCCGCCGCGCACGCGGTCCACCACGTAGCGCACCATGCCGCCCACGAAGAGCGGTGCGCTGCTGCTGATGGGCAGGTACACGCCGACGGCGAAGGGCAGGGCGGACACGCCGCACAGCTCCAGCATCAGCGCGATGAACACGCCCAGCAGCACCAGGTCCCACGGCAGCCGCTGCGTGAGGATGCCGTCGATGATGAGCGCGAACAGCTGCGCCTTGGGCGCGGAGTAGCGCGTGAGCTGCTGGCCCTCGTACGTGCTGATGCGGCCGCCGATGCCCGGGTCCACCACGTACTGGATGGTGCCCGACTCGTCGACGAGGTACTTGCCCGCGGGCACCGGCGTGTCCGCGCCGCGCACGTGGCCTTCCTTGTACGTGCGCTGCACGGCCTGGCCCACGGCCCCCAGGTCCGACACCTTCACCTGCGCGTCATTGGCGAGGCTGAGCGTCACCGCGCCCACGTCCTGCGCGGACACCTCGCGCCAGCTGCGCAGCTCCGTCCTGCCGCCCTGCGTGTTCAGCTCGTAGCCCTGGGCCCAGAGGGCCTTGCGCAGCGCCGCCTCGTCCGCGCCGCGCGAGGCCAGCGCCTCGGGGGACGGCGTCCAGGGGAAGGCGTGCTGCACGCGCGACTCCTCCGTCAGGTCCGTCACCTGCACGCCCGGGTGCGGCTCGGGGATGGTGACGGTGGCGCCGCGGTTGAGCGTCACCAGCACCAGGCCGATGAACATCGCGCTCGTCAGCACGCCGACGAAGAGCGCCACCTGCTGCTTGCGGGGCGTGCCGCCCACCAGGAAGGCCGTCTTCAAGTCTTGCGCGGTGGTGCCGCCGTTGGAGGCGGCAATTCCGACGATGGCCGCCGTGGTGAGGGCCATGAAGCGGTCCTCGGAGGACGTCCACCCCAAGAGCAGGTACACGAGGCAGGTGACGAGCAGCGTGGCCACCACCATGCCGGAGATGGGGTTGGACGAGCTGCCAATCTCCCCCGTGATTCGCGCGCTCACCGTCACGAAGAAGAAGCCGAAGATGACGATGAGGATGGCGGAGATGAAGTTCACCTGCAGCGGCGGCGCCAGCCAGATGGCGAGGACGAGCAGCAGGCTGCCCACCAGCACCACGGTGATGGGCAGGTCCTGCTCGGTGCGCAGCAGCACCGGCGCGGAGCCCTGGTTGCGCGAGGCGCGCAGCGTGGCGACGCTGCGCTGGAAGGCGCCGATGATGGTGGGCATGGAGCGGATGAGGCTGATGAGGCCGCCCGTGGCCACCGCGCCCGCGCCGATGTAGAGCACGTACGCGTTGCGAATCTGGTCCGGAGACATGTCCCGGATGAGCTGCCCGTTGTGCACCAGCAGCGGCTCGTCCAACCCGCTTCCGAAGAAGGAGATGGCGGGGATGAGGATGAGGTAGCTCAGCACGCCACCGGCGAACGTAATCGCCGCCACGCGCGGACCGATGATGTAGCCCACGCCCAGCAACTCCGGGCTCACCTCGGTGGACAGCGTCGCGCTCTTCAGGCCCTTGAGGGGCGTGCTCAGCACCTCGCGGAACAGCTTCATGCCCGAGTACGCGAACTTGTAGATGCCGCCCACCACGAAGCCGATGATGACCGTGCGCGCGTTGGTGCCGCCCTGCTCGCCCACTATCAGCACGTCCGCGCTGGCCGTCCCTTCGGGGTAGGGCAGCCTGCCGTGCTCCTGCACGATGAGGCCCTGGCGCAGCGGAATCATCATCAGCACGCCGAGCACGCCGCCCAGCGCCGCGGTGAGGAAGGCGTGGGTGAGGCTGATGTCGTAGCCCAGCAGCAGGAGGGCGGGGAGCGCCGCCGCCACGCCGAAGGCGAGCGACTCGCCGGCGGAGCCCGCCGTCTGGACGATGGTGTTCTCCAGGATGCTGGAGTTGCCCAGGGCCCGGAAGATGGCGATGGAGAGCACCGCCACCGGGATGGAGGCGGACACCGTGAGGCCGACCTTGATGGCCAGGTACACGGACGAGGCGGCGAACACGATGCCCAGCACCGAGCCGAGGACCAGGCCTCGGAGGGTCATCTCCAGGGGCGACTTGTCGGGAGAGATGTAGGGCGTATGGGCGTGGGGCGCGTGCACCTCTGCGACAGGGACGCGGTCTTCGGCGACCGGCGGGTTACCGTGGGCCAAGCGTGAGGCTCCTTCACGAGGGGAAATCGCCGCCCCTTCTAGCAGGGAGCCAGGCCCTCGTCACACGGAGCGCTCAAACGACAAGCGCCTCCGCCCGGGTGGGGCGGAGGCGCTGGAAGACGGCCGACCTGCCGCGTCAGGCGCGGGCTACTGCTGCATGGCGGCGGCCTCGGGGTCGACCTCGGCCATGAGGGCGGCCAGCTCGGACTTCAGCTTGTCCTTGGCGCGAATCTCCAGCTGGCGGGCGCGCTCGCGGGAGAAGCCGAAGTGCTCGCCCAGCTCCTTGAGCGTCATCGGCCGCTCGTTCATGACGCGCTGCTCGATGATGAAGCGCTCGCGCGGGTCCAGCCGCATCAGCGCGGTGCGGACGCGGGCGTTGATGAGGCCCGCCTCCTCCTTGTCCGCGAACTCGTCGTCCTGCGGCGCGGCGGCGCTCACCACGAAGTCCACGTGGCTGTTGCCGCCGTCCTCGCCCATGGGCGCGTCGAGGGACAAGTCACGGCCGCCCATGCGCTGCTCCATCTCGCGCACCTCGCCGGGCTTCACGTGCAGGCGGCGGGCGATGTCATCCACGTTCACGATGGCGTCGCCGCTGCCGAACTTCTCCAGCTCGCGGCGCGTGCGGGCCAGACTGAAGAACAGCTTGCGCTGCGCCTGCGTGGTGCCGAGCTTCACCAGGCTCCAGCTCTTCAGGATGTAGTTCTGGATGTACGCGCGAATCCACCACACCGCGTAGGAGATGAGGCGGATGCCCTTGTCCGGGTCGAACTTCTGCACGGCCTTCATCAGGCCGATGTTCCCCTCCTGGATGAGGTCCGACATCTTGATGCCGTAGGAGCGGTACTCGTAGGCGACCTTCACGACGAAGCGCAGGTTGGACGTCACCAGGCGGTGGCCGGCGGCCAGGTCCCCCTTGATGAAGCGCCGCGCCAGCTCCTGCTCTTCCTCCACGGTGAGGAGGGAGTAGTGGTTGATCTCCGAGAGGTACATCGCCAGAGAACCGGAGTTGGACGACTGCTCGGTGGAAGCCTGCATGAGTGGTGTCTCCCGACGGGGGCCTCTCGCTTGGGAGGCCGAGAAAAATGTGTTCGGACCGCCTGACAACTTGACGAAGGCTGCCTTGAGCAACGGCGGTGCCAACTTGCTGCTGTGCGTCTTCCCCAGTGTCTGCGGGGGGTTGGCGATGCTTGGCCGCGTGTACAAGGCGGGAAACCTGTAACGGTTACATCGCGCCTGGAGGGCGACCTCGGAAACGGAGCGGTAGGAAGTTCAGAAAGATGAGCAAGCGGCCTCCTACGTTCGGTCCGGACCTGTCTGCCCGGGCGACGCAAAAGGCGTAACGCTTCGCTCCGGTAATGACAGGTGCGTTTCCATGAGCGCGCTGGAACGACCGGAGAGCGGGCGGGAGGGCAGGAACCTCCACGCTCGCAAGGTCGGGCTCGGGAGGCGCGGGCGACGCGCCGGGCTTGGGAATCGCGGGCGATGCGCCGGGCTTGAGAGGCGCGAGCGATTGCGCCGAGCTCGGGAGTCGGGAGCGCGGGCGCCGCGCCGGGCTCAGGAAGCGCGGGCGCGGGGCGTGCGCACTTCCGCGGCGGCGCGGCGGGCGTCGGCGGCGATGGCGCGCTTGAGCGTGCCGAGGAGCTCCACCGACTCACCCTGGCGCAGCGGGCGGCCACCGAAGCGGGCCTCCAGGTAGCGGCGGGTGATGGGGCTCAGGGCAGGGGAGAGCGGGTGCTGCTCGCGGGCGAGCCGCGCGTCCAGCTCCTCCAGCGTCTCGCCCTCGTGGCGCTCCAGCCGGGCGGAGGTGAGCTGGGCCTCCACCGCGTCCACGAAGCGCGTGGCGTCATGCGGGCGCTCACGCTCGAGGAAGCGAGCCAGCCTGCGCCAGACGCCATACGCGATGGCGCCGGCCACGAGCGCGGTGGCCCAGGCCCGAAGTGGCGGCAGCCGGCTCGGCGTCGTGTCCTCGTCGGAGCCGCGGGGCGGGCGGACGAGCGCGCGTGCGAAGTCCAGCTGGTCCCTGAAGGAGTAGTCGACCACGGCGCTGCGCCAGCGCTCCTCCAGCGACTCGTAGAAGCTGAGCATGTCCTGGAGGAAGGCGGAGGCCTGGCTGGCGCGGTGGGCCGGCGGCGTCGCGTCCACGGTGACGAAGCCGCGCCCCGGCACCAGCACGTGCGACCAGGCGTGCGCGTCACCGGCGCGGACGACGTAGACGTCATTCACCCGCTCGCCGCCGAAGAAGCCCGTGGCCAGCCGCGCGCGGATGCCCTGCGTGCGCAGCATCAACGTGAGGGCGGTGGCGAAGTGCTCGCAGTGCCCCGCCTTGCGCTCGAAGAGGAAGTCCGCGAGCGGATCCTCCACATCCCCGCTCAGCTCCAGTGTGTACGAGTTCTCCCGCTGCAGCCACGCTGCCAGCTTCTGCGCGGCGGCCAGCGGCTCGCGCTCTCCATTGAGCACCCGCGCGGCCGTCTGCGCGACGCGCGGGTCGATGTTCTCCGGCAGGGTCAGCAGCGCGTCCTGCTCGTCGGCGGGGAGCTTCTGGAAGCTGTCACCGCTGCCGCCGGGAGGAAGGCTGTAGGCCTCGTAGCTGAAGGCGATGCCGGGGTCGAGCAGGCGCACCTCGCCGCCGCCCAGTTCCTGGATGCGGGCGCGCCGGCTGCCCGTCTGCGTGTGGGACGCCGCGTTGCCCAGCTTCGAGGGCGTCTCCAGGGCCACCAGCGTGCGGGCCCCGTACGCGGGGAGCAGCTCCACGCGCTGGTGGATGAGGCCCTCGCTGCCCGGCCGCAGCGTCACCATCCAGTCGCCGTTGTTCCGGGCGCCGCCCATGCTCGTCCATTCCTGCCCGTCGAAGACGTCGTAGGTGCGGCCCACCCAGTACGCGTCCAGGTTCTCCTTGTCCGGATCCGGGGCCAGGGTGGCGCGCAGGACGATGCGGGGGTTGCCCTTGATGGTGCCGGCGCCGCCCAGCCGCACGGTGTTGGAGAAGCCCGTGGTGGCCGCGCCCAGGCCCGGCGAAGCGCGCGGGCCCATCATGTTCCAGTTGAGGCGCGGGAAGAGGACGAAGAAGGCCACCGCGCCGGCCACCGCGAAGGTCAGCCCCGTCGCCAGCGGGCGCATCACCTGGCGCACCGGCACCGGCTCGCCCTCCGGCACCGCGGCCTCCACCACGCCCAGCGCCAGCGACATGCTGGACAGCACGCCGAAGGCCACCAGGCACAGGCCGTACACGAGCTCGCCGGACAGCGCCGCGCCGCCCGCCACCATCAACAGCCCGGACAGGTGGACCTGCCCGTCGGTGGCCGGGTCTGGCTTGGACAGCAGGCGGTGCGCGGAGATGAGGCCCGCGAAGGCGCACGCCGCCACCACCAGGTTGAGCGAGCCGGCCAGGACATTCATGCCCAGCACCACCGCCACCGCGAGCAGCAGCAGCGCGGTCAGCTTCTCCCGCCGGCCGAACAGGCGCCGCCCCATGAGCGCGCACACCAGCGCGAGCCCATAGAGCACGAGTGTCCACACCGGCAGCTGCCCGGACACGCCCATGGAGGCGAAGGCGGCCCCGGCGCCCAGGTCTCTCAGCCCCAGTCGCAGGCCCTGCCTCATGCCGCCGCCTCCTCGTCCTCGTGCGGGCCCTCGTGGCCCAGCCACGCCAGGGCCCGGAGCACGCGCCGCTCCTGCGCGCTGCCCGCGGCGGGGCGCACGCGGCCGTCCGCCGTCTCCAGCCCCACCTCGTGGCCCTCCTCGATGAGCCGGTGGGCCAGCGCGGCCACCTCCTCGCAGCGGCGCTCCAGCGCGTCGTCCTCGAGCCCGGCGTCCACCACCAGCACCCAGGTGCGCCGCTCCTCGCGCTCGCGCTCCACCCGCAGCAGCTTCCCCGCCGACGCGCTCTTGAGCCAGTGGATGCGGCGCGCGTCCTCGCCCTGCATCAGCTCGCGCAGGCCCGTCACGTCGCCGGTGCCGTCGTTGCGGCGCGGGTTGCCCGCGTCACCCACCGGCCCGCGCTCCGCTTCGCCCGGGTCCTGGCAGGCGTAGCCGCGCCGCGGGTAGACGAGCAGCGTGCCCTCCAGGGAGAACACGCGCGACTTGGCGAACAGGCCCAGCGGCCACGTCGTGGTGACGCGCACGCCCGTCAGCAGCACCGGGCCGCGGTGGGGCGCGGTGAGGTTGGCCCGCACCACGTGGTCCACGCCCGCGGGGAGGTAGCCCACGCCGCCCTCGCCCGTCAGCGGCGAGTCCGCCTCGCCCAGCGTGAGGGCGAAGCCGTGGCCGCGCTTCTTCGCAATCGCCCAGCGGAAGGCGAAGGGCTCCGCCGCGAAGGCCGCGTCGGCGCCCACGCGCCGCACGGACACGTCCCTCAGGCAGCGCTCGGACAGCACGCCGGACACCACCACCATGCTCAAGAGCAGGCCCAGCAGCAGGTAGAGGAGGTTGTTGCCGGTGTTGAGCGCGCCCAGGCCCACGCCGAACGTCACCACCAGGTACGTCCGGCCGATGCGCGTCACCTTCAGGGTGCGCGGCGGCCGGAGCCAGGAGCGGAGCCGGGCCCACCACTGCTTGCGCCGGCGCGGCTTCACCGGGGCGCCGGGACCTTCCGGGAGAGCTCCTCCAGGAGGTGCGCCGCCTCGTCTCGCGCCGTCACGCCCTGCACGGCGCTGCGCAAGAGCACGCGGTGCGCCCAGCAGGGCACCAGCAGCGCCCGCACGTCTCCCGGCGTCACGAAGTCCCGGGACTCCCACAGGGCCTGCGCCCGCGCCGCCGCGCCCAGGGCCAGCACCGCGCGCGTGGACGCGCCCCGCTCGATGTCCCCGTGCTGGCGCGTGGCCGTCGCCAGCCGCACCACGTAGTCCGCCACCGCGCCGTCCAGCTTCAGCTCCGCGGCCAGCGCGCGCAGGGACGCGACCTCGTCGGGGCCGGATACCACCTCCACCGCGTCCAGGGCCGGCGCGCCGGTGCGGGTGGCCAGCAGCCGGGACTCCACCTCGGGGGCGGGGTGGCCCAGCGACATGCGCACCATGAAGCGGTCCAGCTGCGAGTCCGGCAGCGGGTACGTGCCGGAGAAGTCCACCGGGTTCTGCGTGGCCACCACGGTGAAGGGCGCGGGCAGCGGGTACGTGGCGCCGTCCAGCGACACCTGTCCCTGGGCCATGGCCTCCAGCAGCGCGGACTGCGTGCGCGGGGGCGCGCGGTTCAGCTCATCCGCCAGCACCAGCTGACGGAAGAGGGGACCGGGACGGAACTGGAAGGTGGCCGACTGCGCGTGGAAGACCTGGGCGCCGAGGATGTCGGCCGGCATCAGGTCCGCGGTGAACTGGACGCGGGCGAAGCTCAGGCCACACGCCCGGGCCAGGGCCTCGGCGAGTGTCGTCTTGCCCACACCCGGTACGTCCTCCAGGAGGATGTGCCCCCCGGCCACCAGGGACGTCACGACGAGCTGGGCCTGGGCCTCCTTGCCCTGGACCGCGCGCCCCAGCTGGGTGGCGATCCGTTCCATCGCCGAGCGCGCGGAGGCAGGAGAAGGGACGGGGGACAGGACACGGGCAGGCTGGTTCATCTCCGGCCACTCTAGCCGACTCCCTCGCGGGCCGGCACACCCGGTTCGCGGCGCGCCCCTCGCGGGACGCCTGCCTGCTCACCGGGTGGGGGACTGCTCACGCCGAGAGGATGTCCTCCGGCGTGTAGTACGCGCGGCGCTGGGACTCACCCGTCCCCACGCCGAAGTAGCGGAACATCCGCTCGTGGTGGGTGGCCAGGCCGCGCAGCTGCACCGGCCGCTCCATCAGGTCGCGGGTCAGCACGCCCACCGCGCTGTCCTTGAACTCGCGCAGGTGCGTGAAGTCCAGGACGACCTCACGGCCGCTGAGCGAGCTCAGGGAGGTGCGCACCTCGTGCGCGGTCCTGCCGTCCAGGATGCCCTCCAGGCGAAGGGTGACCCGACCTGCAATCTCCTCACTGTGAATCTGTAGCCCCGCCATCGCTGTGCGCTCCCAAGTAGATGCTGTGTGCACGATGTGCCGTTGAGATGGGCACGGCGGTCGAGGGCGATTTCCGGACCCATCCAGGAGCCGGAACTTCCACGAGTGAGACAACCCGTGGAGTGCTCTCAACCGGGCGCACACACTGCACCCGGGCGGCCGGGAAGGTCAGCCCCCCCCTGGAAACTTTCACCGGATTGTCATGCAACGGGCGTCCAGCCTGTTGCCTGCCGGTCATCCCTTGCGGTCAACCGTTGTCTGCTGGTCGCGGAGGGTGAGCTGGCGCTCCTGCTGGGCCTTCAGCTTCCGGAACTCCTTCACGACCTTGGTCGGGTAGCCGGCCATGAACTTCTTGCGGACCTCCGGCTTCGCGAGGATGCGCCTGGCCAGCCCGGGGCCCGCGTTGTAGGCGACCAGCGCCTTCTCCACGGTGCCGAAGCGGGAGATGAGGTCCGCGAGGTAGGACGTGCCCAGCCGCACGTTCGTCTCCGCGTCGAAGAGGTTGCTGGAGCGGCCCAGCTTGTAGCCGCCCTTCTCCGCCAGGTACTTGCCGGTGTCCGGCATCACCTGCATCAGGCCCATGGCCCCCACGCCCGAGACGGCGTAGTTGTTGAAGCTGCTCTCGCAGCGGATGACCGCCACCACCAGCAGCGGGTCCACGTTGTTGGCCCGGGCCTCGCGGACGATGGCCACCGCCAGCCGCCGCTGCTGCCGCTCCGGCAGGCCGGAGGCCTTCACCATCTCCACCACGCCCAGCCGGTCGGCCTCGGCGTAGTCCGCCTCGTCCTCGTACGCCTGGAGCTTCGCCAGCGCCGCCTTCAGCTCGGCGTCACGCGCCGACAGCTGTGCGCGCAGCTCCACCACTTCCGGCGCCTCGCCCTGAGGCCCTTCCGGCACCTGCACCGGAAACGCGAACGCCTCGGTCCCCACCAGCCACGCCGCTGCCGCCATCGCCACCGTCCAGCCCCTCATCCCGCCCTCCCCGGCGCCCATGCCGCGCGCGCCCGCTGAACCTGCAACTCCAACAGACTTCCGATGCGACGGCGGCAAAGCAGGCGGCGTGCCATGCGCCCTTCACACTGCGTCCCTCCTTATGAGATCTCCACGCAAGGGCTGGAGGATCGCCCCGGACACCGGAAAAAATGCCCGGATGGGGTAGTGCTTTACCCAACGTGAGGCTGTGAAAAGGACTGGGTTGCCCGGTCCGGTACCCGTTCCTAGCTTTGCCGGCGCCAGGGTGTGGGCGTGGGAGGTGTGGCGTGTACTGGACGATGGGAATGATCCTGCTGGTGCTGTGGGGGCTCGGGATGACGGCGGGCTCCACCGAGGGCTACTGGGTCCACCTGCTGTTGTTGTTCTCCTTCGTGGCCTTCCTGCTGGCGGTGGTGTCCACCGGCCGGCGGACGCCGCGCGCGAGATGGACGGCGGATTCATGAGCGGCGCCGGGCCGGAAGTCACGGGCCTGGAGCTGCCCCGGGACACCGCCGGCTTCACGCGGCGCGAGTGCCCGGGCTGCCAGCGGCCCTTCAAGATGCGGCCGGGCCCCTTCGACGCGCGCGCGGTGCTGCACAAGCTGCAGGCCTTCTTCTCCTTCGAGAACGCGCACGAGGGAGAGGACGGGCTGCCGCTGTGGCGCTGCCCCTACTGCGGCACGCGCGCGGAGGCGGATTCCTTCCTTACGCCCGCGCAGCAGACGCACCTGGAGGGGGTGGCGCGCGCGTGGGCCAACCACGTGCGCTACGAGCAGCTGGCCCACGTGAATCGCACGCTGTCGCTCAACCCCCGGCCCACCTTCGTCGCGGTGACGCCCGAGGCGCTGCCCGGGCCCATGGACCCGGAGGCGGACGAGCTGCTGCGCACGCTGCCCATGCTGTGCTGCGGGGAGGACCTCAAGGTGCTGTGGGACTGGGACCAGCCCCTCTACTGCCCCTACTGCGGCACCCGGCACGGGGGGCTGAGCGGCCGCCAGCAGGTGCAGCTGCGCTTCATCCAGGAGTAGGCCCGGAGCAGGCGGCCAGCCGGTGATGGACTTGGAGCCGGCCGTGAAGGCAGGCTGCGGCGCCATGACGAGGGCCTCCTCCCGGTTGGTGCTCGCGGCCCTCCTGTTGGTCGCGGGCGCGGCCTCCGCGCACGACGCCGACATCCTCTATTCACAGGTGCGCCGCATCCCGGCGGGCTCCTCCGCTGAAGGGCCGCGGGACGAGCTCGCGGGCGAGCCTGTCGGCTCTGAGGTGCGCCAGGTGCTCACGATGACGGCGGGCACGCTCGGCCTGCTGCTGCCCGCCGACGCGGACGGGGACGGCACCGTGTCCCAGGCGGACCTGGACGCCCGCCGCGCCGCGCTCGAGGTGGGTGTGTGGGACGCGCTGCCGCTCACCGCGGGCGGGCGGCCCTGCACGCGCACCGCCCACGCCGCGCTGCTGCGCCAGACGTACGTGGAATTGACCGCCACCTTCACCTGCCCTCAGGGGCCGCTGCGCCAGACGTACACCGTGCTGTCGGTGCTGCCGGTGGGCTACCGGGTGATTCTCGGCAGCTCGCTGGATGGTGAAGTCCCGGGCGCGGTGTTCGCGGACGCCGCCCAGCCGAGCGTGGACATCCCCGGCCTCGCGGAGGGAGGCAGGGCCGGCGCGTCCGTCCGCGGCGTCTTCGGCTGGGTGGGGGAGGGCGTGCGCCACATCTTCGACGGGGTGGACCACCTCGCCTTCCTGCTCGCGGTGCTGCTGGTGGGCGGCGGGTGGAAGCGGGTGCTGCTGCTCGTGTCTTCGTTCACCGTCGCGCACTCCCTCACCCTGGGGGCCGTCGTGCTGGGCTGGGTGGGGCTGGACGGAGAGCGGGAGCGCTGGGTGGAGGCCGCCATCGCCCTCTCCATCATCTATGTCGCGGTGGAGAACCTCGTCCTGCGCGAGCACCGCCACCGCGCCCTCGTCACCTTCCTCTTCGGGCTGGTGCATGGCTTCGGCTTCGCGAGCGTGCTGAAGAACTACGGGCTGGGCGACTCGGTGGTGCCGGCACTGTTGGGCTTCAACCTCGGCGTGGAAGTGGGGCAGGCGGCGGTGGTGGCCGTGCTGCTCCCCGTGCTGCGCATGGTGCAGCGGCGGCCGGCGCTGTACCTCAAGACGGTGCGCGGAGTGTCGGTGTGCATCCTCGCTGCTGGTGGGTACTGGATGATCGAGCGGGCACTCGGTTGAATCCGGCGAAGGGCGTCCCTACGTTGCCGGCATAGAGGGTAGGGAACGGGGGACGTCAATGGGTGCGAGGCATACCCGGCTGGCCGCTGCGCTGGCCGCCGCATGGGAGGCGGAAGTCGTTTCCGCCCGGCGGATGACAGCGCTGGCGGAGCGCATTGGAGATGCGCGGGTCCGGGCACGGTTGATGGTGCTGGCCGCCTTCTGCCGGGCACACGCCTCGCGCCTGCTGGCCCGGCTGGCCGCGCTGGGCCGCGGGCCGCTGCCCGTCCCGCCCGAGGACATCGAGCTGGACGCGGACACCATCCTCGAGCTGCGCCGCGAGGGCTGCTTCGCCCGCGCGTCCGCCGCCCGCTACGAGACGACGGCCGAGCTGGCGCGCCAGCAGGCGGACCTGTCCTCCGCCTGGGTGTGCGAGCTCAACCGGACGGAGGAGCAGGACCGCGCCCGGGAGCTGCTCGCCCTGGCGGAAGGGGCCCTGGCCGCCGTCATGCACGGGCCGTCTTCCACCATGGACGCGTCTCCCGGTTCCTGATCCCGGTTGCTGAGGAGGGAGCCCCTGAAAAGGGCTCCGGATGTCCTCCCGGTTCGCTCTCCCGGTGACAGTCCCCGCGCGTTGGGCGTAGAAACCCGCCCATGGCGAAGGAGAGCTACAACGACCTCATCTTCCAGCTGGGCGACCTGGCGCGTGATCGCCTGCCCGGCAAGCCCACCTGCCCGCGCTCCATGGACCGCGTCTACCGCGCCGAAGAGGCCGTGGTGGCGCGCCGGGACGAACTGGCCGCGCTCGAGCAGGAGATGAACGACCTGGACGCCGCCTGGCAGGACTACCTGGCCCAGCAGGCCGAGGAGCGGAGCGGGCACCAGGTCGTCGTGAAGAAGTGGAAGAAGGCGGTGGACGCCATCGAGGGCAAGGTCAAGGACCTGCGCAAGACGCTGTCCACCCGCCGCGCCGAGCTGCGCTACGCCGTGGACGGCCTCCAGAAGCTCGAGAAGAAGATCAAGGACATGGAGCTGACGGGCACGGACCCGAGCAAGGTCGACGTCGCCCGCACCAACCTCAAGAAGAACCGGCTCGCGCAGATGCGCCTGGGCCGCGAGGTGGAGGACCTGGAGGTCCGCGTGTCCAACGCCCTCACCCCCGAGCCCGGCCAGCCCGGCTCCGCCGGCATCCTGGCGCACAAGCGCCTGCTGGAGATGGAGGACGAGGAGGAGGCGCGCAAGCTGGAGCACGACCACCAGATGGCGGAGCTCGACCAGGCAATCGCCGCGAAGGAGGAACAGGTGAAGGCCGCGGAGGATTACCTGGATCAATCGTTGTTCCTGCTCGGCGAAGACGTGTACGCTCGGCGCATCCCCGATGCGCAGCTCGCACCGTTCTACCCGCGGCTTGATCGCGCCCAGTGAGGCAACCCCTCGCCCGTAGTGCTTGACGTAGGGGGCGCGTCTGCTACATTGCGCCGCTTCCTGGCGACCGCGGGGACGCGAGCAGTCCAGGTCATTGATTTTATTGGGATTTTCCGCGCCACGCGCGCTGGCAGTGAGGACGACGTGAAGGGTCTGATTGGCAAGAAGGTCGGAATGACCCAGGTGTTCAACGATGAGGGCAACCTCGTCCCGGTCACCGTGATCGATGTGGGCACCTGCCAGGTCGTGGGCAAGCGCACCCCGGAGAAGGACCAGTACTCCGCGGTGACCATCGGCTTTGGTGAGATCCGCGAGAAGATTCTCAACCTCGCCGAGCGCGGCTTCTTCAAGAAGGCCAACGCTCCCTACCGCCGCCACCTGAAGGAGTTCCGTGTGACGCCGGAGGAGGCTGCCTCCTTCAACGTGGGCGACGCCGTCAAGGCGGACATGTTCGCCAAGGGCGAGCTGGTGGACGTCACCGGCGTCACCAAGGGCCGCGGCTTCTCCGGCGTCATGCGCCGCTGGAGCTTCAAGGGCTCGCAGACGAAGACGCACGGTACGCACGAGTACCAGCGTCACCCGGGCGCCATCGGTCAGCGTAAGACGCCTGGCCGTACCTACCCGAACAAGAAGATGCCGGGCCACTTCGGCGTGGAGCAGGTCACCACGCAGAACCTGACCGTCGTCGACGTGGACGTGGAGAAGGGCCTCCTCCTCGTGAAGGGCGCCGTCCCGGGCCACAACAACGCCGTCGTCTACGTCCGGCCGAGCATCAAGGTGGCCATGCGCGCGCAGCACAAGGCCGCTCGCGGCTAGCCGCACCGGGCGCCCTGAAGTCCAGGCGCTCCTGACGCCCCGCCTCCGGGCCCGCTTCGTCGGGCATCCGGGCGGGGCGTTCGCTTTGCGGGGCAGGGCCTGCCCCCCCCGAAGGCGACGTCACGGGTAGGTCCAGGTGTGCCCCCAGAGGCGCCCTGCCTGCCCGCTCTGCCACCGCCGAGTCACCGGGGCGCCCCGAAACGTTGACCGGTGGGCGCCCCAAGTCGGCATGGGTGAAAAGAATTCAGACTCCGCGCCATCGTGGCTTGTCGCTCGTGGAAGCCGTGTGCACATGGATGCGCCACGAAGGGGCCTGATCGTCGAGTGACGCAGGCGCCCGGGATGGGGGAGGCTTCGACCTCCCGCACACGGCGGCCCACCCCACGGGCCGGGCAGGAACCATGAACGCACGCACGCTCCGCGTCTTTGCTTCGTTGGCCATGTCGCTGGCGGCGCCCATCGCCGCGGCACAGGACGATGATGAGAAGGTCCTCGACAACGTTGTCGTCCGCAACCGGCTGTTCGAGCCCGGAGGACAGCTCGAGCTGTCGCTCGGCGTGGGCCTGCCGGTGCAGACGCACCTGACGGCGCACTACTTCTTCAACGCCGGTGTCGCCTACAACCTCTTCGACACCTTCGCGCTCGAGGCGCGCGCCGGCTACGCGGCCAGCCGCCACACCGGCCTGGCGCGCTCCATCTCCGAGAGCTTCCTGGACCGCCAGGACAAGAAGGTGACGGACGAGCTCGAGGACCTCTGGGAGATGAACCTCCACGGCGTGGCCGGCGTGAGGTGGGCGCCCATCTACGGCAAGCTCAGCCTGCTGTCCGACCTGCCCGCCCACTTCCAGGCGTACGTCTGGGCCGGCGGCGGCCTCGGCTCGTTCCAGCGCAACTCCGTCATCCAGTGCTCCCAGGTGGTGGACCGGGAGCTGGGCATCTGTGACGACCGCGCGGTGCCGGAGGACCGGGGCTCGGCCTCCAACGACTTCTGGGTGAAGGAGTCGCGCGTGGCCCCGGTGGTGTCCGCCGCGGTGGGCTTCCGCTTCTTCGTCCTCAACAAGCACGGCGTGCGGCTGGAGCTGCGCGACTGGGTGTTCCGCGACGCCTACCGCGTCAACCTGCTGCGCGACGACTGGGAGGCGGGACGCGAGACGGGTGAGCCCGCGTCCAGCCCTGGCTTCACGCACCTGGTGCAGTTCGACCTTGGCTACACCTTCTCCTTCTAGGTCCTGACTGACTATGCGACCCATCTTCTCCCTCGCGCTCCTCGTCGCCGCCCCGGCCCTCGCGCTCGCGCAGGCGAACGTGCCCGCGCCCGGCGCGGAGACGTCCGTGCCGCCGCCGCCCGTCCAGGCCCAGCCGAAGCCGGAGGCGCCCTCCGCGCCCGCGGACCGGCCCGAGCCCGTCGTGCCCCAGGAGTCCTCGGAGGCACCAGAGGTGGCTCCAGCGACGGACACCGCCGCCGAGGCCCCCGCGCCTGCCTCCCCGGAGGAGGCGCCCGTGGTGGCCGAGCCCACGCCGCCGGACGCGCCCGCCACGCCTGAGGACGCGCCCGTGCTGGCCGCCGAGGCCCCGCGCACCACCGAGGCCCAGCAGCAGCGCCTGGTGCACGGCGCGCCGCTCTACAACCCGAACGTGTCGGTGCACATCGTCCAGAAGAAGCGCTTCGCGGACGAGGGCCACCACGAGTTCGCGTTCTTCCCGGCCACGGTGCAGGTGAACGGCAAGTACACCAACCACGCCGGCTCGGCCCTCCAGTACATCTACCACCTGCAGGAGAACTTCGCGTTCCAGGTGATGGGCCAGTACAACTGGTACTCGAACGAGAGCGACTTCAACCTCGAGCTCATCGACAAGGTCCGCGAGCAGGCGCAGGCGGCCTCGTCGCTGCTCCTGGTGTGGGGCGCGCAGGCGGGCGTGGAGGTGACGCCGCTCTACGGCAAGTTCGCCTTTCTCAACGACTCGCTGGCGCAGTTCAGCGTGGTGCTCAGCGGCGGTGCGGGCGTGGGCGCCACGCGCCACCTCATCCGCCCGGAAGTGGCCAACGAGGTGGACGGGGAGACCTTCACGGTGCCCGCCCGCTTCGGTGACACCGGCACCAAGTTCCTCGGCTCGGTGGGCGGCGGCTTCCGCCTCCAGTTCGGTGAGAACTACGCGCTGCGCATGGAGGTGAGAGACCTCATCTACACCGCCCGCGTGGACAAGGTGGACGGCTGCAACCTGGCGGACTTCGAGGCGCTGGAGGCCGCGCGCGCGGGCAACCAGGACTTCGCCTCCCTGCAGCTCAGCGGCAGCTGCAATTACGAGAAGTTCGACGGCGTGGACCCGAAGACGAAGAAGAACTACCGCGAGGACATCATCCTGGGACGGGATCTGGTGGCCGAGCCGTCCTCGGACGTCCTCAACAACATCAGCTTCTACGCCGGCTTCTCCATCCTCTTCTGACGCACATGAAGGCCCCACTCGCCATGAAACGACTGCTCAGCCTCTTCGTCGTCCTGGCGCCGCTCGCGGTGCCCGCCCAGCAGGACGTGGGCGGCTACAACCGCGCGCTGGCCGCCTTCAACGCGGGCGACTTCGACACCGCCGCGCCGCTCTTCTTCCAGCTCTCCGAGGGCGCCGCCGACGCCGACGTGAAGGGCAAGTCGGAGTACTTCCTCGCGCAGTCGCTCGCGAAGAAGGGACTGCCCGTCTCCGCCTTCATCTCCTACGCGGCCATCGTCAACGCCGGGCCCTCGCACCCCTCGTACCTCAAGGCGGTGGAGGGGCTCGTCGACATGCAGCAGCAGCTGGACGAGCAGAACCTCATCCCCAGCATCCTCAACCAGGCGTACACCGACGAGGTGCGCGACCGGTGGGTGACGCTGCCCAAGGAGGTGCTCGCCCGCATCAACTACCTGGTGGGCACGGTGAGCCAGCGCAAGGGCCGCTTCGAGGAAGCACGCCAGCTCCTGGAGGCCGTCCCCAAGGACAGCCGCGTCTACGCCAAGGCGCGCTACCTGCTGGGCGTCGTCCTGTCGGACCCGCGCTTCCCCGGCCGCCCCGGTGAGGGGGACGCGCTGGACAAGGACGCCCTGTCCGCATTCAACGCGGTGCTGTCCGCGAAGGAGCCGCAGGTGGAGCTCAAGCCCACCCAGCACCTGGCGCTGCTCAGCCTGGGCCGGCTGCACTACCGCCGCGGCGAGCAGGCGGAGGCCACCGCCGCCTACGAGCGCGTGCCGCGCTACGCCCGCTACTGGGACCAGTCCCTCTTCGAGAATGGCTTCGCGCGCTTCCAGAACGAGGACTTCGGCGGCGCGCTGGGCAGCCTCCAGGCGCTCCACGCGCCCCAGTTCGAGGGCGCCTTCCAGCCCGAGTCGTGGATTCTCAAGGCGACCGTCTACTACTACTCCTGCCTCTACGACGAGGTGAAGACCACGCTGGCGGCCTTCGACGAGCTCTACGGCCCCATGCAGAAGCAGCTCGAGCCCTTCACCGGCGACGACGTGCAGCTGGTGCAGGCCTACAACCTGGTGGCCGCGGAGAACCGCCGGCTGCCGCGCCCGGTGTACCTGTGGCTGCGCAACAACGAGCGCATCCGCGAGGTGATGCGGATGCTGGACCAGGTGGACCAGGAGAAGCGCACGCTCAGCGGCGGCGGCTGGCGCGGCTCGCCCATGGCGGCCCAGACGATGGGCTCGCTGGAGGAGATTCGCGGCACGCTGCTCCAGGTCGGCGGCACCCTGGCCAAGAGCCGCATCCGCGAGGCCTCGGACAACCTGCGCACCTTCTCCGACCAGGCCGAAATCATCCGCGTGCAGACGGCGCTCGACGAGAAGGACCTGCTCCAGGCCGGTGTGGACCAGAAGACGCTGCTGACGCGCCAGTCGCTCTACCGGCCGAAGATGCCGGGCGCGAACTACAACTACTGGAAGTTCCAGGGCGAGTTCTGGATCGACGAGATTGGCTACTACCAGTACACGCTGAAGCGCGGCTGCCCGGCGAAGACGGCCGAATCCACGCAGCAGCAACAATAGACACACATGGGCCGCTGTCGCCCATGGTCGTACCCACGAGGGGGCCGCCTCCGCGCGCAGCTGGCGCCGGGGCCGCCCCCTTCGTCGTTGTCATGCACTGGAAGAAACCATTGCCAGACAGTGGGTTACGGACCGCAAGAGTCGTTCCACGCCACTTCTCATTCTGGGAGGGCGCGTCTACTTTCCGTCGTCCCTCGTCAATGGGTGTCTGATCGCCCGGTTGCCGGGTCGGCTTCACGGCAGGAGCTCGCATGAAGGTGGTTCTTCGTTTCGGTGCGCTGGCGGTAGGTGTCGCGCTCGCCACCGGTGGGGTGGGAGAGGCGGCGGAGTCGCCGGCGCGCAAGGCGGTGAAGAAGCCCGCCTCGTCGTCGGCGTCGAAGACCCCGGGTGCTCGGGAGAAGGCCAAGGCGTCCGACAAGAAGGCGCAGGCCGCGAAGCAGGAGGAGGCGAAGGCCCCTCCGCCCGGCGTGGCGCCGGAGGACGTGCGCCAGGGCCCCGCGCGGGTGAAGCCCGCCACGGCGAAGTTCGCGGACGTGCCGCGCATCGCGGACTCGAAGAAGGACGCGCTCGCGGACAAGAAGCGCGACGAGGCGATTGAGGCCCTCAAGCGCCTCGTCTCCAAGCTGCATGACGACAACGTGCAGAAGGCGGAGATGCTCAGCCGCCTGTCGGAGCTCTACTGGGAGAAGTCCCAGTACCTCTACCGCCTGGAGATGGACCGCTTCCTCGCGGCGGAGAAGCAGTACGACGCCGCCGTGGCGCGGGGCGAGAAGGCCGCGGAGCCGAAGCAGGACCACAAGGAGAGCGAGCGCTACCGCGCGGAGACGATGGCCATCTACGAGGACATCCTCCGCGCGTACCCGAAGTACCCCCAGCGCGACGAGATCCTCTTCTCCATGGGCTACAACCTCTACGAGCTCGGCCGCCGCGACGCCGCCGTGGCCCGCTACGAGGAGCTCATCAAGGACTTCCCGAAGTCGGAGTTCGTGCCGGACGCGTACATCCAGCTCGGCAACCACTACTTCGAGAACAACAAGCTCATCCCCGCCAAGCAGAACTACGAGAAGGCGCGCGACTCCGGCGTTCCGAAGATCTACGCGTACGCCATCTACAAGCTGTCCTGGTGTGACTACAACACCGGTGACTACGCGGAGGGCCTGAAGAAGCTCCACGAGGTGGTGGACTACTCCGCGAAGAAGGAGGAGCTGGGCGACCTGCGCACCGAGGCGCTCAACGACCTCACCGTCTTCTACGTGCAGATGGACCAGCCGAAGGAGGCCATCGCCTACTTCAAGGAGAAGGCCCCCGCGAAGCGGCAGGGCCGGCTCATCGCCAAGACGGCCGCGGGCCTGGTGGACGCGGGCCACTTCGACAGCGCCATCCTCACCTACCGCACGCTCGTGGACGACGAGCCCATGGGCGCCAACGCCCCCGAGTACCAGCAGGCCATCGTCCGCGCCTACGAGGGACTCCGCCAGCGCCAGCAGGTCCGCAAGGAGATGAAGCGGATGGTGGACCTCTACAGCCCGGGTGGCGAGTGGTGGACCTCCAACGAGAAGCAGGCCAACGTCCTGCGCAACGCCTTCAACGTCACCGAAGAGGCCATGCGCGTCATGGTGACGGAGTACCACCAGGAGGCGCAGAAGACGCGCCAGGTGGAGACCTACCGGCTCGCGCGCGACATCTACAAGCAGTACGTGGACGCGTTCGCTTCCAACTCCAACCCGGAGTTCGTCGCCGACTCGGCCTTCAACATCCGCTTCTTCTACGCGGAAATCCTCTGGGCCCTGGAAGAGTGGCAGGCCGCCGCCGCCGAGTACGACGCGGTGGTGGCGTTCAAGATTCCGGACCGCGACTCCGCGCGCGAGGTCTCCAACGAGACCTACCGCAAGGGCGCCGCGTACAACGCCATCCTCGCCTACGACAAGCTGGTCAAGATCGAGCGCGGCCAGCTGGCCAAGAGCGACCTCAAGGACGGCCAGAAGGTCGACGAGAAGAAGGACAAGGGCGACGTCGCGAAGCAGAAGATCGTCAAGCGTGACGCGAAGGAGCGCGAGGAGGAGAAGCTCACGAAGTTCGAGGAGCGCCTCGTCTCCGCGTGCGACATCTACGTGAAGCTGTACCCGGACACGCAGGACGAAATCGACCTGCGCTACCAGGCGGCCGTCATCCTCTACGACCGCAGCCACTTCGTGGACGCGGCCCGGCGCTTCGGCGAAATCATCGAGAAGTACCCCGAGGAGCGGCGCTCGCGTGACGCGGCGGACCTCACCATGTACGTGCTCGAGAGCCGCGAGGAGTGGCTGGAGCTGAGCACGCTGTCGCGGAAGTTCCTCGCCAACAAGCGGCTGTCCAAGCCCGGCACGGACTTCGCCACCCGCGTGTCCCGCGTGGTGGAGGGCAGCCACTACAAGTGGGTGGACGAGATCGTCTACAAGAAGGAGAAGAACCCGAAGAAGGCCGCCGAGGAGTTCCTCAAGTTCGTCGCCGAGTTCCCCAAGTCGGAGAACGCCGACCGCGCGCTCACCTATGTGATGGTGATTGCGCAGGAGGCGGGCGAAATCGACAAGGGCATCGAAGCGGGTGAGCGCTTCCTCAAGGAGTACCCGCGCAGCAACTTCGAGCTGAAGGCGCGCTACTCGCTGGCCGGCCTCTACGAGAAGGTGGCCGAGTACCGCAAGGCCGCCACCATGGCCGAGTCCTTCATCACCGAGTACGACGCCGCCATGAAGGCGCGGGACGCCGAGTCGAAGAAGGCGAAGGAGCGCAAGGCCACGGCGAAGAAGGACGACGCGCCGGGCGCCGTGGAGGACGCGGACTCCAAGCGCGCGCAGCGCGCCGCCGAGCGCAAGGCGCTGGTGGACGAGGCCGGGACGTGGGTGGCGGACGCGCAGTTCAACGCCGGCGTCTGGTGGGAGGGCGCGGGCGAGCCGCAGAAGGCCGTGTCCGCCTACAACGCCTACGTCACGCGCTTCAAGGACCGCAAGGACGTGCCGCAGGTGGCCTACGCCATCGCCAACGTGTGGCAGAAGGAGAAGAAGTGGAGCGAGGCGGCGAAGGCCTTCGGCTCCTTCGCGGAAGCCTACGGCCGTGACTCTCGCGCCGCCGCGCCGCAGCTGTACCTGGCGCGCTACCACGAGCTGCTCGCATACCAGCAGCTGAAGAACGTGCGGGAGCAGGAGCGCGTGCAGGGGGAGCTGGTGCGCTCCTGGAACCGGCTGCCCGAGGCCGCGCGCAAGGACGTGGCGGTGCTCAACGCCTACGGCCACGCGCGCTTCCTGGCGCTGGAGCCGGCGTGGAAGCGCTACACGGACATCAAGTTCTCGCGGGTGACCACCATCCGCAGGGACCTCACCGCCAAGCAGAAGGAAATCCAGCGCCTGGAGAAGGAGTACCTCGCGGTGCTCGCCACGGGCTCGGCGGACTGGGGCATCGCGGCGCTCACGCGCATCGGACTGGCCTACGCGGACTTCGCGAAGAACATCATGGACTCGCCGGACCCGCAGGGGCTCGACGAGGACCAGCTCGCCATGTACCGCGGGGAGCTGGAGAACCTGGCGCTGCCGCTGGAGGACAAGGCCACCGAGGCGCTGGAGAAGGCGCTCGACAAGGCCTACGAGCTGGGCGTCTACAACCAGTGGACGCTGGCCGCGCAGGACCAGGTGAACCGCTACCGCCCCGGCGCGTACGCGCAGGTGCGGCCGGTGGAGTACCGCGCCAGTGACTCCATGGTTCGCGCCGACCTGGCCCGTGCGCCGGACGGCACGGCCGAGGCCTCCGTGACGCCCGCTCCGGCGGCCACGGAGCCCGGGAAGCCCGAGCAGCCGGCGGGCCAGGCCGCGCCCGCGGACCCGGCCCAGCAGGCGCCCTCCACGCAGGAGAAGGCGCCCGCGCCCACCGCTTCGGTCGGGGAGGTGCTGCCGTGAGCCCCCGCTTCAACTTCTTTCATGCAGGGACAGGGAAGACGCAGATGAAATGGTTCCGCTCGTTCCTCGCCGGCTCGCTGGCCTTCACCGCCGCGTGCGCGTCGGGGCCCCAGACGAAGCCCTCCGTGCTTCCGGAGACGCCGGCCCCCTCGGCGGCGTCCGCCCAGAAGCCCGAGCAGGCCACGCCCGCACCGCAGCCGGCGCAGGCGCCCGCACCGAAGGACGGCACCTCCACGGAGCTGTTCGCCGCGGCGCTCCAGGCCTACGAGGCGGGTGACCTCGACGGCGCGCGCCAGGGCTTCGAGAAGACGCTCTCCAAGGACCCGCGCAGCCTCAACGCGCAGTTCAACCTGGGCGTCATCGCCGAGCGCCAGGGCCGCGTGGACGACGCGCGGGTGGCCTACGAGAAGGTGCTCCTCCTGGACCCGGGCCACGTGCCGTCCGCCGTCAACCTGTCGGTGCTGCACCGCAACCAGGGCCACTCCGACGAGGCGATTGCGCTGCTCGAAAAGGCGCTGAAGCAGCCGGGCCGCGAGTTCGACGCCTCGCTGCTCAACAGCCTGTCCATTACCTACCGCGTGGCGGGGAAGCTGAACGAGTCCGAGGCCGCCGCCCGCCGCGTGCTGGTGCGCAGCAAGGACAACCCGGAGGCGTACAAGAACCTGGCGCAGGTGGCCTATGCGCGCGGCCAGTTCCGGCTCGCGGAGCTGCTGGCCGGCACCGCCATCAAGCACGCGGAGAAGGACCCGGCCCTCTACAACCTGCTCGGGATGATCTCCCTGAAGCTGGACGACCGCCCGCGCGCGCTCGCCCAGTTCCAGAAGGCGGTGTCGCTCGACGAGAAGTTCGCTCCGGGCTACCTCAACCTCGGCGCCATGGCGCTGAGCTACCGCGACTACACGGGCGCCGAGCGCTCCTTCACCAAGGTGACGGAGCTCGAGCCCGACTCCGCGGAGGCGCGCCTCTACCTCGCGTGGGCGCTGGACGGACAGAAGGGGAAGGACCCGAAGAAGGGCCTGGCCGCCGGTGAGACGTTCGAGAAGGTGCTCACCTCGCGCGCGGACCTGCCGGAGGCGGTGTGCGGCGCGGGCTGGGCGTATGCCTCGGACCGCGCGGGCTGGGAGAAGGCCATCGCCTTCCTCGACCGCTGCAAGGGCCTGCAGTCCACGACGGACCAGGACCGTCAAATCATCACCGCCAAGGTGCAGGGCCTGCAGAACATGCTCAAGGCCCCGCCTCCCGAGGCGCCCGCCGCGGCCGGGGCCGAGGGTGAGAAGAAGAACGAGGCCACCGGCGGCGGTGGCTCCCTGCTCAACCAGCTGCCCCAGGAGCAGGGCGAGGCGCCTGCTGAAGGCGCCGCTCCCGCCGAGGGCGAGCCGTCCGCCGAGGGCGCGGCTCCCACGGGGGACGGTGCGTCACCGTCCGGTGACACGGCCGCGCCCGCGCAGGATGCGGCCCAGGGCGCCCAGGCGCCCGCCAGTGGGGCCACCACCGGTGCCCCCGCGAAGGACGCGGCCCAGGGCGCTCCTGCGCCCACGCAGGCGCCGTAGCGGACGGCAGTTGTGACGGTCAGGAGGTGGAAGTTTTTTCCACCTGCCGGGCCGCCACATGGCAGGCGGCAGGCAAGTTCCATAGGATTCAGGGACTTGGGTTTGGATCGCGCTGTGCAATGGACCCGCGGGAACCTGTTGGAAGACCCGCTGTCTCACCCGATGGAGTGATTTGGAGGATGGGTATGAGGCGACTGGCATCGGTGGCGGTGGTGATGGGGCTGTGGGTGGCGCCGGCAGTGGCGGTGGCGCAGGACAACTCGAAGGACACGGTGAAGGTCATCCAGGAGGAGGACCGCACCGTCTTCCGCAAGAAGACGGTGATCGACTTCACCGATGTCGCGGTGGAGGGCGAGCTGACGAAGCCGGAAGGCTCGTACGTGCTCCACCGCAAGAAGTCGGACTTCCAGAGCCTCATCAAGGTCCGGGAGAACTTCGATCCGGAGTTGCAGAAGTCAGTCGATAACCTCTAGGGCGGCGGCGGTCGTTCCGAATTCGGGAGCGGAAGGGAAGAAGGAAGAATCCTCATGGCGGCGGCGAAGAACAACGGCTTGACGCTTCGAATCACCGGGCCTGATGGCTCCACGGTCGAGGCCGTGTCTGAAGCGGAGAGCGTCATTGTGGGGTCGGGCGCCCAAGCGGCGGTGAAGATTCAGGATCCGCGGGTATCCAACCTCCATGTGATGCTCAAGGTGGACAAGGATGGCTCTGTCACGGCCATCGACCTCGGCAGCGAGAGCGGAACGGAGGTGAGGGGCCAGCGGCTGGTCCTCCCCACCGCGCTCACGCCCGGGGATGTCCTGAAGGTGGGTGGCACCCGGGTGGAGGTGCTCTTCGGAGCAGCCGAGCCCGTACGCAGTGCACCCGCGGGCGCGAAGGTGGCGGGACCTGTCTTCCAGGGCTCGTACACACAGCGTGCCCCGGTAGCGGCGGCGGCGGTGCCGGAGGTGGTGACGCCACCCTCGGCGCAGCACCCGCCGCGAATGCCGGTGCCGATGCCGGTCTCCGGCAACCGCGTGGAGGCGTCCTCGGGTGGTGTCTCCGTGCGCACGGAGCGGCCGGTGACGCCGGTGGTGCCCCCCGTGGCGCCTCCGGTGGCGAACAGGGTGGGCCCGGCGGCCCAGCAGGCCCGGACGGTGACTCCGGCGGCCACGGCGAAGGTGAAGCCGTCGCTGCCGCCGCACCTCCAGGAGCCCCTGCCTCCCGAGGCCATGCCGGCCCCCGAGGCGAAGGTGCTCCAGGTGGCCATGCTCTGGGGCGACCAGATGCTGGAGGTCCACCACTTCAAGGACGGCGTCCCCGTCACCATCGGCGAGGGGAAGAAGAACTTCTTCCACGTCTTCGAGCCGTCGGTGGGCCAGCGCCACGTGCTGGCGGTGAGCCGCGGCGACAAGCTGGAGGTGCGTGCCCCCGCGGGCGCGGGCCTCATCGTCACCAACCAGGGCGACGTGCGCTCCAAGGACGCGCTGCGCGCGGCGGGCGCGCTCACCGGCGCGGCGGCCCAGGAGCAGGTGCTCGCGCTCGGGCTGCATGACCGGGTGGAGGTGTCGCTCGGCACGGTGTCCTTCGTCGCCCGCTACGTGCGGCCGGCGCCGGGCATCGCGGCCGTCTCGCTGGCCGAGGCGGACTTCACCTTCTTCAAGATTGCCAGCATCTGCCTGCTGGCGGGCCTGGCCGTCGTGCTCGCGATGACGCTCACGCCGCGTGCGGAGCACCCGGAGACGTCGGACATCTTCCAGGACCAGCAGCGCGTCGCGAAGTTCCTCATCACCCCGGAGAAGAAGCTCGAGCAGAAGAAGCTCCAGCTCACGGGCGTGGAGGAGGGCGCGAAGGCGAAGGACGAAGAGGGCAAGTTCGGCAAGGAGGAGGCGAAGCAGGCGGAGGCCGCTCCTTCCAAGCCGGGCACGCCGGTGGTGGACAAGAACAAGAAGGAGAAGGACCGCCAGGTGGTGGGCAAGGTCGGCCTGCTGGGCGCGTTCAAGGGGCTGAAGGGCGGGGCCTCGGACGTGTTCGGCCCCGGCGGCTTCGGCACCGGCCTCAACAACGCGCTGGGCGGCCTCAAGGGCGGCGCGGCCATGGGTGACGCGCAGGGCGTCGGTGGTCTCGGCTCTCGCGGCACGGGCACCGGCGGTGGCGGCACGGCGCTGGGCATCGGTGGCCTCGGCACGCAGGGCACCGGTCGCGGCGCGGGTGGCTCGGGTGGTATCGACCTGGGCGGCCGCGGCAAGTCCATCACCAAGGTCATCCCCGGCAAGACGACGGTGGTCGGCGGTCTCGACAAGGACGTCATCGCCAAGGTCATCCGGCGCCACCAGGGGGAGATCAAGTACTGCTACGAGTCCGAGCTGAACAAGGACCCGAGCCTCGCCGGCAAGGTGGCGGTGGCCTTCACCATCGACCCCACGGGCGCGGTGTCGGACGCCAACGTCAGCGAGACGACGCTGAACAACGCCAAGGCGGAGCAGTGCATGATCTCCCGCATCCGCCGCTGGAAGTTCCCGGAGCCCAAGGGCGGCGGCGTGGTGTCGGTGACGTACCCCTGGCTCTTCTCGCCCGCCGGCGGCGGCGAGGGTGGCGAGGGGTAGTCCCGAGCACTGGCCCAGCAGCGTAGATGTTCTCTAGTGGCGTGGACGAAGCGGTCCACGCCACTTTCATTTCCGCCCCTCGTTGCCGGAATGCGGGGGGCATCATTAACGTCCAGCGCCGCTCCCGGGATGCACTGGGGGCACGCGTGTGGGGAGGATTCGTGAAGAAGTCCCAGCTGATCGCCGCGCTTGCGCTGCTGTCGTCTCCGGCCCTGGCGGCCACGCCTCCGGAAGGGGTGGAGTTCCAGCCGCGCCGCGGCTTCTTCACCGAGACGGACATCGGCGTGTTCTTCACCCTGGGCGGGGAGAACGTCTATTCGAACGCGCAGACGTACCTGCAGCTCGGGCTGGGGTACGACCTGACGGAGAAGCTGTCGCTGGGGGCGCACTTCGGCCTCGGCTCGTCCGCGCAGAACTGCTTCGCGGGCTACCTGCCGGGCACGGAGACGTGCGCGCTCTCCGACAACTTCACGATGACGTTCCTGGACCTCTCGGCGGCGTACCACGTGAGGGTGATGGACCGGCTGTACCTGACGCCGAAGGTGTTGGCGGGCTACACCCGGTTGGACCCGGCTCCGGTGGACCCCGAAGCAGGAGACCCGGGCCGCGCCCTGAGCGCGCCGAACGCGGGCCTGGGCTTCGGCGTCGAGTACGCCACGGGCATGGACCACTTCTCCGTGGGCGCGGACCTGCTGGCCCGCTACGTCATCGGGCCCAACATCACCGCGTTCTCCATCTTCCCGAAGGTGAAGTACACGTTCTGAAGCCTCAGAAGGGCCGCAGCGAGTCGATGGTGGCGCGGAAGAACTCGCCCTCGGCTTCGAAGCGCGGCCCGCCGAAGAACCAGCCCGCGCGCATCCTGCGCGGCACGGTGAGCCCCGAGAGGGTGTGCTCCTCCAGTATCTCGCAGCCGAATGGGTGGAGCCCGGCGGCGTCTCCCGGGCGAGGGGCGCCCCAGCGAAGGAAGCTCACGCTCCGCAGGGCGCCGCCGTCACCCAGCTCCAGCCGGATGTCGAAGGGCTCCTGGTCGACGGTGAAGTGGGCCACGGCGGTGCGGTGCCCCTCGGCGGACCATGTCACGTGCGGGCCCACGAGCCAGGTGGGCACCATGGCGACGGCCTCGCCGGCCAGCCGGCCGCGCGCGGAGCGGGCGATGTCCGGCCCGTCGCCGCGCACCACCGGCACCAGCCCGAGCAGCTTCCAGCGCATCTCTCCGCGCCCGTCGGCATAGAGGTCATGGCCGACGATGGGCAGGCCCATCATCCGCGCGCGGGCCTTCCACAGCATGCCGTGGCTGGGAGCGTGGACCTGGGTGGCCTCGAAGGGGCACCAGCGCCCGCCCACCTTGAGGGTGCCGTGCATGGTGAGCCGCGCCGTGCGCCACAAGGGCGTGCCGATGGCAATCGCATGGGCGAGCCAGTCCCGGGCCGGCGGCGGGAGTCCGTCCAGCATCTCGGGCCGGAAGCTGTCGCGCGGTGGCGTGTCCGCCAGGCGCCGCGCTACGTCGTCCTCATCGCGCGACAGCGCTGGGGCAGGGACGAGGCGTTCAGTGAGGGTGGCGGTCATCGGGCGTCCTTCACGTTCGGTTCGGGGGCGGCGACGCGAGGCAGGAGGGTGGTGGTCATCGAGGCTCCTTCGCGTGCATGAGGAGCCATTCATCAGGCTGCCTATGCATGGGAGCCTGTCGCCGGGTCTCTGCCCGGTCCCGGCGCGGTGCTCCAGAGCGAGACATGGTCGTGCACGTAGTCGCGCACCGTGCGCCCGGGGCGCCCGAGCAACCGGGTGAGCGTCGGGTCCACCCGCGCGGCCTGGCCGGAGCGCAGTCCCGCATGGAGCACCGTCTGGATCAGCACCTGTGAGGCCGGCAGCCCTCGCCGTGCGAGGTGCAGCAGGTAGCCGGGGATGCTGGCGGACTGATACCGCACGTGGATGCCGGTCGCCTCCGTGAGCGTCTCGGCGACCTCGAGGAAGGTGAAGTGCTCCGGGCCCGTGAGGGTATAGGCCCGGCCCGCATGGGCCCGTGGCGCGGCGAATACACGTGCCGCCACCTCGGCCACATCGCGCACGTCGACGAACGCGACGCTGCCACTGCCCGCCGGGACGTAGATGCGCCCGTCCTCGATGATGTCTCGCCGGTACGCGTTCCCCAGGTTCTGCGCGAAGAAGCCGGGCCGCAGCAGCGTCCAGCCCGTCCGCGCCTGCTCCAGGTGCCGCTCCACGGCGTGATGGGGGAGGAGCTTGTTCGTATCCGCGCCCACCACCGAGAGGAAGACGATGTGCCGGATGCCACCCGCCACGGCCATGTCCACCAGGCGGTTGAGCGTGGACTTCACGTCGGAGAGCGCTGGAGGACGCAGCAGGAACAGCGCATCGCAGCCCTCCAGCGCGGGCTGGAACGTGCGCGCGTCCAGGAAGTCCAGCGCGACGACATCCGCCTCGGGACCGAGCACCGCGCGAGCACGCTCCACCGAGCGGTCCGCCGCCCGCGCCGGGATTGCCCGCGACGCAAGCGCCCGCAGCACCTCGCGCCCCACGGTGCCGAGCGCTCCGGTGACGAGGACCCTGGAGCAGGGACGGCCCGCGTCGTGCTGCTCACCGGGCGATGAAGGGAGCCTGTCGTCCATGGCGGTGCTCCTGGAGCTCCTTGAGGATGAAGTCCGCGACGTCCGCGCGGGCCACGAAGGCTCCCGGCGGGGTCAAGGTGCTCACCCGGTATCTGCCAGTCTTCGGCCCCTGGGTCAGCTGGGAGGGGCGCACCGCTGTCCAGTCCAGGTTGCTGGCGCGCAGGGCATCCAGCTCGCGCTGTTTGTCCGCGACAATCCTCCCTCCCAACAGTCGGCCCACCCGGGTGGCCAGCCGCCCGACGAAGTCCTTCGCGTCGCCCGGCACGTCCACGTGCGAGCCCGAGACGTAGACGTAGCGACGGGGACCCTCGGCCTCCAGGACCTCGCGAACGACGCCGCTGACATGGCTGCACGCCTCCGGGTCGTCGCGGCCCGGGCCCACCGCGCTCACCACCGCGTCCGTGCCACGCACCAGCTCGCGGACGTGCGCGGCGTCCTCCGCGTCTCCTGTCAGCACGGTGAGCCGGGGATGGGACTCGCTGAAGGCCTCGGGCTTGCGTACGAGGACTCGCACCTCATGGCCCGCGGCGAGCGCCTGGGAGACCAGTTGACGCCCCGTTCGACCGCTCGCTCCCAGCACCGCGATTCGCATGCACGCCTCCTGGCGTCGCGCGATTGCACGAGGCGCGCCGGCCCTCCGTGCCGGGACACCCGTGGAGCAGGGCACACGCGCGGACGCAGGACTTGCGCGTGAGGCGGGCCGCTCGCGCAAGTCCTTCATGCGGGGGCTCACCACGCAAGGGCACGACGACGCCTTTGCACCGGTTCAGAGGATGCGACTGCCTCCCGCGCGGAGCCGTCGCGAGGCGCTCCTGCTACGCCACGGCGCGACGGCGCACCCGCATCGGCGCGGAGGACGCCACGGCTTCCTCCCTCAGCCAGGCGAGCGTCGTCAGACGGTTCTCGTCGAGGATGCGCCGCGTGGTGACGCGGTCCGGATAGCACCGCATGAACATGTTCGTGAAGTGCGTGCCGTAGTGGATGAACTCCCCGCTCGGAGGCCCCAGCAGCGGCCGGACGCACGTGTTGAAGGCGGGCTCGTGGAAGTACGCCATCGAGTAGCGCTCCCGCGTGTTGAGCCGGACCTTGTGCGGTGTGGAGAGCAGCTGGCCGTGCGTCATGAATTGCAGGATGTCACCGGGGAACACGGTGAGCACCTTCGGCACGGGCTTGACGAAGCTCCACGGCTCCTCATTCTCATACATGCCGGCGGAGCTCTCGGAGGACAGCCAGTTCCGGTTCCGCTGCTCGCCCTCCACCGGCGGACGGACCCACAGCCCGCCCACGTCATCCTGCGCGGCGATGACCAGCAGGCCGTAGTCGGTATGGGCGCCAATGCCTCGCGCCGGCCTCGATGACAGGGCAGGGAAGCGCAGCACGCGCATGTGGTGCCAGCCGTCGCGCGTCAGCCGCGTCAGCGCGTCGATTTCCAGCCCCAGCCCCAGCGCAGTGAGCTCCAGCAGTCGCTCTCCGACGGAGCCCAGCTCGTCGGTGAAGGCCTTCATGCTCAGGCGATAGTCCTCGTCGGGCCAGGGCGCGGGGCCGTGGCACGGCCACCGACCGTGCACGCGCGCGTCTTCCAGCGACACGTCCTTGCAGACGGTGAAGATCTCCGAGGCGTCGGCCTCGCCGGCCGTGACTTCCTCACCGGAGGCGATGTAGCCGCTATAGGTCAAATCACTGATGCACCGGGCCTTGGCTGACAATGGCATCCGGAAGAAACGGCGGCTCGCCTCGAACGCGCGCCCGGTCTTCCCGTCCTGCTCGGCGCTCATCGCGACCTGGAAGATGCCGTCGCGCTTCCACGCGCGAATCATCCGACCCGCCAATTCCATATCAGCGGGCTGCCCGGAGACGGAGTCGGGCAGGGAAAACGTCTGCAAATCACTCATGGAGGGGGCTCTCGACTGCCGATGCGGGCCGGGGGTAGCCCGTCAGAGCGGCGCGCCTGGATGGCCTCCGATGAAGCAGTCGAGCCCGAAATAATCGTGACGGAGGAATAAACAGCCAGACTGTCTAGAACCTAAAACTCTGGGCGAACAGGCGTCAACCTGCCCGCCGGGGAGGGGCGTGCCGTCTGGGTTGTGATTCAGCGGGAGAAGGGAGCGATTGAGCGACTGAGGGCCCGAAAGCACATGGGAGCCGGCCGGTGCTGGACCGGCGCGGCTCCCATGGCTGCTTCAGCAACGCTCGACTGCGATGTCCTAGGCGGCCTTCCGCTCGAAGGAGCCGCGCTCGGTGTAGTCGCGCTTCAGGCCATTCACGGAGACCTCGACACCGGCGCCGCCCGTCTTGGCGTCCACGCCGATACCGAGCTCCTTGTCCGAGAAGGTGCCCCAGCTGCCCTTGGTGTCGACCTTCACGCCGTCCAGGGCGCTGCCGAAGTCACCGCGCAGGAGGCGGCCGGCCACCGTCTGGACTTCCTTGCCGCTCAGGCCGCTCATCTCGAAGTCGCCCTTGACGCCGACGTCGCCCGCGTCGCCGGTAAGCTCGCCCTTGATGGTGGTCTCCGCGGCGCCCGCGAAGGCGGCGGTGGTGGGGCTGGCGGCGAAGGCGGCCCAGTCACCGACCTTGGCCGAGTCGAGAGGAATCTTCGTCTCGACGGCAATCTTGCCCTTCACCTCGCCGGAGACGCCGGAGAAGGCCTGGAGCGAGTCGTTGATGGGATTGCCCTGGGCATCCGTGCCGGTCTGCTTCCCGAGCTTGCCGAACAGCTCGACGCTGGCCTCGGCCTTGCCGGACACCTCGACCTCGGTGGTGCGGACCAGGGCCTTGGGCTTGCCGTTCTCGAACTCCAGCTTGTAGCTGGACGAGGCCGCCGCGCCGGCGGAGGCACCGGCGGAAGCGCCCGCGCCGACCTCGCCCCCGAAGGACGCGTCCACGCTGGCGTCGACGCCGCCCTTGATCTCCACGGACGACAGGTTCTTCTGCAGGAAGGCCAGGTCATCCGGACGGGGCGCGAGCGCGGCGCCGAGCACCGGGTTCGCGGCGGTGGCACTCGCGCCGGCGAGGATGAGCGCGCCCTTCTTGGCGTCCTCGGCATTGTCGAACTTGTACTCCACCTTGCCGCCTGCGGTGACGTGCGCCGCGGCGCCAGCGCCCAGGCCCACGCCCGCGCCGGCCTCGCCGGAGACGACGTACTTGCCGTCCTTCTCGCGCTTGATCTCGAACTCGCCCTTGAGCTCGACGTCCAGCTCCAGGGCCAGGCCGACCTTGCCGCTCAGCTTCATGCTGTCGCCGGGGCCCAGGTCCTTGATCTTCCCGTCCAGGCCGGTGGCCTTGTCGATGCCGTCCAGCGCGGCGTCGTGCACCTTCTGCTGCAGCCCGTCCGCGAGCTGGAGGCCTTCCTTGGCCGCGAACTTCACCGCGTCGAAGGCCGCCTTTCCGCCGGCCGTGGCCACGTCACCGACCAGGTCGAGCGTCTTCTTCTGCGCGTCGATGGCCACCTCGGCCGCGCCCAGGGCGAAGCGGCCACCCGCCTTGGCGGCGGACGTCGCCACGTCGGCGCCGGCCTTGAGCAGGTCCACCTGCGCCTGGACGCCCTTGCCCGTGATGTCGACGGCGGTCTTCACGCCCGTCTTCGCCACGTCGAAGCCGTCCTTGACGACGTTGGCGCCGGTCTTCGTCACCGTCTTCGCGCCGTTGCCCACCACCTCGACGCCCTTCTTCACGACGTCGACGGGGTTCGGCAGCTTCGGCTTCGGCAGCTCGATCTTGGGGAGGCTGAACTTCGGCAGTCCGATTCCCATGGGGCGGATCCTCGCGGGGGGAGAGGAGAGGGGGAGGTCCAGACGGACCGGTTCTCCTGACTTTCCGAATTATCGAGGTTTCCGCGCCAGGGTTGCCTTGTGCGGCTCGTTTTCTCTGGGAGTGAGAGTCGCAGACGCACGAAGGGCCCGCTCCCAGGTGGGAACGGGCCCTTGGCGTTACAGCGTGAAGCTCACCTCGAGCGACTACTCGCCCGCGGCGCGCTCCTCGCGCTTGCGGTCACGCTCGGCGCGGTAGCGCTCGCCCACGGCCAGCGCCTTCTTGCGCATGCGCACGGACTTGGGCGTCACCTCGACCAGCTCGTCGTCGGCAATCCACTCGAGCGCCTTCTCCAGCCCCATCTCGCGGGGCGGGGTGAGGATGACGTTCTCGTCGCGGCCGGCGGCGCGGATGTTGGTGAGCTTCTTCTCGCGGCAGCAGTTGACGTTCAGCTCGGAGGGGTGGGCGTGCTCGCCGATGATCATGCCCTCGTACACGGTGACGCCGGCGCCCACGAAGAGGTGCCCGCGCTCCTGGATGCTGAACAGCGCGTAGGGCACGGTGTCGCCCAGGCGGTCGGAGACCATGGCGCCATTCTGACGCTTCGGGATGTAGCCGAACCACGGCTCGTACCCGTCGAACTGGCTGCTCATGATGCCCTCACCGCGAGTGATGGTGAGGAACTCGTTGCGGAAGCCGATGAGGCCGCGTGCGGGGATGCGGAACTTGAGGCGGGTGCGGCCCGAGCCCAGGCTCTCCATGTCCACCATGCGGCCCTTGCGGGGCCCCAGGCGCTCGGTCACCGCGCCCACGCTGGTCTCCGGCACGTCGCAGAAGAGCAGCTCCATGGGCTCGTGGACGGTGCCGTCGATGGTCTTCGTGATGGGCTCCGGGTTGGAGGCCGTCAGCTCGTAGCCCTCGCGGCGCATGTTCTCGATGATGACGGCCAGGGCGAGCTCGCCACGGCCCACCACGCGGAACGCGTCGGGAGTCTCGGTGTCCTCCACGCGGACGGCCACGTTGCGGTAGGCCTCGCGGTACAGGCGCTCACGCAGGTTGCGGGAGGTGACGAACTTGCCCTCCTTGCCCGCGAGCGGCCCGTCGTTGACCTTGAAGATCATCATCATCGTGGGCTCGTCCACGGTGATGCGGGGCAGGGCCACCGGCTTCTCGGGGTCACCGATGGTGTCGCCGATGGAGACCTCCTCGATGCCGGCGATGGAGACGATCTCACCCGGGCCCGCGTCCGCGATCTCCACGCGCTTGAGGCCGGAGAAGCCGTACAGCTTGACGATCTTGCCCTGCTCCACCTTGCCGCCGTCGCGGACGACGGAGACGGGCATGTTGGGCGTCAGGCGGCCGGCCTGCACGCGGCCCACGGCGAGACGGCCCACGTAGTCGTCGTAGTCCAGGTTGGCCACGAGCAGCTGCGGGGTCTTCTCCTCCGAGGCGGGCGGAGGCGGGATGTGGCGGATGATGGCGTCGAACAGCGGCTCCAGCGTCTTGCCCGGCACGTCCAGCTGCGTGGAGGCCTGGCCCTGACGCGCCACCGTGTAGAGGACGGGCATCTCCAGCTGCTTGTCGTCCGCGCCCAGGTCGATGTAGAGCGAGTAGACCTGATCGAGCACCTCGGGCGCGCGAGCGTCCTGGCGGTCGATCTTGTTGATGACCAGCACCGTCTTCAGGCCCATGGCCAGGGCCTTGGTGAGCACGAAGCGCGTCTGGGGCAGGGGACCTTCGGCGGCGTCCACCAGCAGCACGACGCCGTCCACGAGGCGCAGACCGCGCTCCACCTCACCACCGAAGTCGGCGTGACCCGGGGTGTCGATGATGTTGATCTGCATGCCCTTGTAGCTGACCGCGGTGTTCTTCGCGAGAATGGTGATGCCCTTCTCGCGCTCGAGGTCGTTGGAGTCCATCACCCGTTCGGCGACGTGCTCGTTGCTACGGAAGGTGCCCGCCTGCCGCAGCAGGTGATCGACGAGCGTGGTCTTGCCATGGTCAACGTGAGCGACGATGGCGATGTTACGGATGTTTTCGCGAGGAATCATACGGACCGAACTGTGATGAAGGTGGGGGAACGCCCGAAGCGCCCGGGGCTTCCGAACCCCACTGGAACCCGGAAGGCGGGCGCTTATATGCCGCGAGTGCGGCTCCTGCAATGAGCGTGGACGCCCACCAGCCGGCCGGCCGGTATTCGCGCCCTGGAAGCACGGGTTTCGCGCTCCCGCCCTTCAACGCCTGAAGCGGGCCATTTCTCCCCGCCGGGGGCGTCACCCGGCCGTCACGAAGCTCAGGAGCCGGAGGGGAGGACCGCCGCCGGGCCGGGTGCCGGGGACGGGGCCTGCGCCTCCAGGGGGGCCGGATGCGGGCTGGCGGACGTGCGCACGCCCAGCCGCTCGCGGAGGAAGCGCTCCACCCGGACCTCCACCTGCCCGGGGGCCTCCAGTGGGGCGGTGTGGGTGCCCTCGGGGATGAGCATCAACTCCGCGCCCGGAATCCGGGCGGCCATCTTCCGGGAAATCCACCCGGGGGTGAACCTGTCCCGCTCGCCGGCGACGACGAGCGTGGGTACGTCCACGTGGGCCAGGTGGTCCCACGCGTTGTGCTCAGCCAGCGAGTCCAGGGTGCGCACGAAGACGACGGGGTCCATCCGGGCCAGGTGGTCGAAGTAGGGGGCCAGGTCGTTGCGGGCGATGCGCTCGCGGTTCATCTCCAGGCTGATGGCGAGCTGCACGGTGAGCTCCGTGCGCAGCGCGGCGTGGATGAGGCGCGCGGACTGCTGCGGGTAGCGCTCCACCACCTGCTGGATGATGGGGAACAGGCGCTTGAGGACGGTGGAGTCGTGGAAGGTGTCCAGCGGGTTGCCGTAGCTGCCGCACACCAGGACGAGCCCGCACACGCGGCTGGCGTAGCGGCGGTGGAACTCCAGCGCCACCTGGACGCCCATGGAGTGGCCGAAGACGACGGCCCGCTCCAGGCCCGCGGCGTCCATGATGCGCCGCAGGTCATCACACGTGTACAGCATGCCGATGCGCGTGCGGTCATTCGGGATGCCGGAGCGGCCATGGCCCCGGTAGTGCCAGCGCAGCACGCGGTGGCGCCGCGCGAGGAAGGGGGACAGGTACTTCCACGCGAAGCCGTCACAGCCCAGGCCGTCGCACAGCACCATGCCCGGCAGGCCGTCACCGGTGGCCTGGTAGTACAGCTCCGCGCCGTCCGGCACGCGCAGCCGGTCCTGATGGAAGTACAGCGCCTCGGAGCTCATGCCTCACCCACCTCGGCTTCGTCGTCGGGCAGGCCCTTGTCCAGGCCGTAGCGTGAAATCTTGAGGATGAGGTTGGAGCGGCTGATGCCCAGCTCGCGCGCCAGGCGGCTCTTGTTGTAGCGGGTGCGTAGGAGGCCCTGCTGAATCATCTCCCGCTCCAGCGCCTCCACCGCCTCGTGCAGCTTGCCGTGCGCGCGCGGGGGGATGAACGGGCCGCCGCCGGGCACCACCGCGTCGCGGATGCGGCTGGAGATGAGCTCGGCGGGGATGGTCTCCAGATCGCCCCCCAGCACGAGCAGCCGCTCGATTTCATTCTCCAGCTCGCGGATGTTGCCCGGCCACGAGTACGCCCCGAGGATGGCCAGCGCCTCCGCGGCCAGCCCCCGCGCGCGCTGCCCCTCGCGGTGGTGCTTGCGCAGGAAGTGGTCGATGAGGATGGGCATGTCGTCGCGGCGCTCGCGCAGGGGCGGCAGCTGCAGGCGGATGACGTTGATGCGGTAGAAGAGGTCCTCGCGGAACTCGCTCCGCTTCACCATCTCGCTCAAATCCTTGTGGGTGGCGGCGATGACGCGGACGTTGACCTCCTTGAGCTGGGTGCCGCCCACGGGGAGGAATGTCCCCTCCTGCAGCACGCGCAGCAGCTTGACCTGGAGCGCGGGGGACATGTCGCCCACCTCGTCCAGGAAGAAGGTGCCGCCGTCGGCCACCTCGAACAGGCCCTTCTTGTCCCGCAGCGCGCCGGTGAACGAGCCGCGCGTGTGGCCGAACAGGGCGCTCTCCAGGAGGTTGTCGTTGAAGGCGGAGCAGTTCTGCACCACGAAGGGCATGTCCTTGCGCGGGCCGTTGTGGTGGATGGCGCGCGCCACCAGCTCCTTGCCCGTGCCGGACTCGCCGTTGATGAGGACGGTGGAGTCGGAGTTGGCCACCTTCTCCATCAACCGGAACACCTCCATCATCGGTCCGGAGCGCCCGATGATCTTCTCGAAGCGGTAGCGGTCGCCCGGGTCGGAGGACAGCGACTGCAGCGGGTCGTCCCGGCGCGCCAGCTCCACCTCGTGGTTGGCAATCTCCGTCACCGCGAACTCGAGCAGGTCGGACAGCTTGCTCAGCTCGGAGCCGTCCAGCACGGGCACGCGGTCCTCGGCGCGGTCCAGGTCCGAGTGGGGCGGGGCGAACTGGAGCATCTTCGCCTTGAGCACCTCCGCGTCGCGCGCGGTCAGGGGCTGGCGGGCGAAGCCCTCGACGAAGAGGAAGCCCTCGTACTCGTTGTTGATGTAGAGCGGGGCGCCGACGATGGTGAAGTTGAGGTGGCAGTCGTGGAAGAGCGCGCGGCGCAGCTTCCTTCCCGCCTTGAACTTTTCATGCAACACCTTCACCGACTGGCCGCAGCGCCGCAGTCCCTCCTTGGAGGAAAGCGACATGCGGCAGAAGTCATTCGGCGGCGGGACGATTTCGCCGCGCTGCCAGTCGTGCACCACGCCGTGCCTGTCCGCCCACGAGAGCTCCACCTGCCACCACTTGCGGATGACATCTCTCAGCATGATGATGGTGTGCAGGCCCAGGTGCTTCTCGAAGTCCATCCCTACCTCCGTGCGCCCCCTCGCTCGGGGCTGGGGACACCGGGTCGCCGGAACTCGAATCCTCGTCCCTCATACCCCATGAACGGGCTTTATCCGCACCCCTCTCTCCCGTGACTACCTCCACTCACACGCGCGGTGGATCCGGGCATGGCCACGAGCATGAGCACGGCGAAGGGCATGACCACTCGCATCACCACCATCATCATGGGCATGGGCACGGTCATGGGCACGGCCCCCGGAAGGGGAGCCTGGCGGAGGAGCGGCGGAAGGACCGCAGCCGGCTGTTCTTCGCGCTGATCCTCACCGCCACCATCATGTTGGCGGAGGCGGTGGGCGGCTGGCTGACGAACTCGCTGGCCCTCATGTCCGACGCGGGCCACATGCTGACGGACGTGTCCGCGCTGGGCCTGAGCCTGGTGGCCCTGTGGTTCGCGGGCAAGCCGGCGGACGTGAAGAAGACGTACGGCTACTACCGGATGGAGATCCTCAGCGCGCTGCTCAACGGCGTCATGCTGCTGGCCATCACCGTCTTCATCCTGGTGGAGGCGTACGAGCGCTTCCGCGCCCCGGCGCCGGTGGACTTGAAGCCCATGGCGCTGGTGGCCACGGTGGGCCTGCTGGCGAACCTGGGGGCCCTGGGCTTCCTGCACCGCACCCATTCCATGAACGTGCGAGGCGCGTTCCTCCACGTGCTGGGGGACACGCTGTCGTCGGTGGGGGTGCTCATCGGCGCGGGCATCATGTGGTTCACCGGCTGGTACGTGGTGGACCCCATCATCTCGGTGGTCATCTCCGTGGTCATCGTGGTGGGCGCGGTGCGCTTGGTGCGTGACGCGGTGGACGTGCTGATGGAGGCGGTGCCCGCGCACGTGGACATGGCCCACATCAAGGAACTGATGCTGAAGGTGAACGGCGTCACGGCCGTTCACGACTTGCACGTGTGGACCATCTCCAGCGGCGTCTACGCGCTGTCGGCGCACCTCGTGGTGCAGGACCCCATGGTCTGCAACAACGACGAGATCCTCTCGGCGGTGAAGCACGACCTGTACGACCGCTTCGGCATCGACCACACCACCATCCAGATAGAGAGCGAGACCTACGCCCACATGGGCGAGGTCCACTGAGTCGACAGACGCTGGCGCGCGGTGGGCCGGGTGACGTGACTCCGAGTCCGGGTCCAGGTAACAATGGACCCGTGCGCGGGCCGAAGGGCCGGTCGTGCCCCGCACCTCCCCCGAGGTCGTTGTCATGTCGCGACTGCTCGCGCTGGTCCTGGTCTGCGTGCTGGCCCCCGTGGTGGGACGCACCGAGGAGGCCCCGCCGCCCACGACGTCCGGGCCCGCGCCCGTCGTCGAAGCACTCGCGACGAAGGACACCGCGCCGCGAGTCGAGGACGCCGCCCGCCGCGCCGCTCCGGATGCGCCGCTGCGGGAGGAGAAGGCCCCTCCCGACGACGAAGAGCCGCCCTCGGTGAGCAGCCACGCCCCACCGGGAGCCGGTCAGCTCACCCGCCGCATCCTCGCGGAGGTGTTCATCGGGGGCGGGGCCTTCGTGGTGGCTGGCGTCGCCGCTCAGTCGCTGACCCCGGAAGGCCTCGGGCACAAGTGCGAGGGCTGCGCGCGGGAGTACAGCACCGCCTTCGTCATGGGGGCGGGCCTGGGCGCGGGGCTGGGCGTGTACGGCGCGGGCAGGCTCATGCGCGGCCAGGGGGACTTCCTGGCCACCATGACGGGGGCGGGGCTGGGGACGGGGGCCGCGTTGCTCATGCTCGGCGCGGATGACGACGGGAATGGCAACGTCGACACCTACACGGCCCTGCTGATGCCGCTCGCGGGTGCCATCGCCGGCTATGAAATCTCCCACTTCTTCGCCGGCGCGCCTCCGCCTCGGAACTGGTCCAACGAGGCCCCCCGGCTGGTGCCGGTGGCCGCGACGACGAAGGACGGCGGGGTGCTCGGAGGCCTTGTCGGCAGTTTCTAGCCGGCACCTCGCCGGGGTCCGCGTCGGCGCGGCCCCGTCACCCTCCCGGGCGAGCGCCCGTAGCGGAACGGACGCTCCCGGCCGGTTCGCCTTGCGCGTGTGGGACAGGCGGACAATCCTCCGCGGCCCATGAGCGTGCTGGACAAGGTGCTGTCGTTGAGGCCGGGGAACACGGTGGCCCGGGTGGGCGCCGGCTCGCGCATTCCGCTGCTGAACCCGCGTGAGCTGCTGCACGCCCTGGAGCGCGCGCCGGTGGCGCTGCCGTGCCTGCCGGTGCAGGCGAAGGGGGCGCTGCCGGGCCTGCTGCGCGCGGCGCGGGCGGAGGACGCGGTGCTGGGGCTGGCGTGCCCGCACCCGCTGGCGGACCGGGGCGCGGCGGAGCGCTTCGTCGCGGCCGTGCACGAGGCGGCGGTGGAGGCCGAGCACTCGCGGCCCCTCTTCCTCCAGGCCGGCCCGGTGCGCATCTCCCGGGTGGACGGCGACGCGCTGGGGCCCCTGCAAGAGGGCCTGTTCCGCGTGGTGGACGCGGGCTTCACGCTGGTGTCGCTGGACTTGTCCCGCCTGGACTCGTTCGCGGCCGTGGAGGCGCTCAACGTGCTGGCGGGCCCGGTGTCGGAGCGGGAGCTGTCGCTGGAGCTGACGGCCCCGGCCTCCTCCAGCGCGGACCCGCTGGACGCGTACCGCACGCTGCTGGAGGGCCTGCGGCAGTGGAAGGTGCCGGTGCGCTTCGTGCGCGTGACGGAAGCCGCGCTGGGGGAGAGCGAGCCGGACGTGGCCCTGCTGCGGCGGCTGGTGGACCTGGCCACGGAGTACGACGCCGTGGTGACCGTGGGCGAGGTGGTCGCGGGCGTCCCGCACGCGCTGCCCACCTATGTCGCGGCCGGAGTGCGCAAGGTGGACTGTGTGGGCGCCTTCGAGCGGCTCGCCCTGGGCGCCTGGCCTCAGGAGTCCCGTGCCAGTGTGGAGGAGAAGGCCGTGGCCGCCGGGCTGCCCCCGGGAGAGCTGCTCAGCGTCCTGGAGGAGCAACTGCCCCCGCTGACGCAGGTGGCGCGCGACAGGCTGGAGGCGCTGTCCTTCGCGGAGGCGGCGGAGGTGGTCTCCGCGCTGGGCGCCACGCGCTCGGGCGGCACGTCCATGCGCATGCTGGCGCAGAACCGGGGCGATTAGCCCCGGGCCGGTGTAGAAGCCTTCCCCATGCGAATCGTGGCAGGGACTGCGAAGGGCCGCGCGCTGACCGGCCCCAAGCCGACGTCGACGCACATCCGTCCCACGGCGGACCGCGTCCGGGAGACCATCTTCAACATGCTCGGCCAGTTCCTGGACGGCCAGGCCGTGCTGGACCTCTACGCCGGCACCGGGGCGCTGGGCCTGGAGGCCCTGTCGCGCGGCGCCGGGCGGGCCGTGCTGGTGGACCAGGACCGCGAGGCCCAGGCCCTCTGCCGGGAGAACACGGACCACCTGGGCTTCACCGCCCAGGTGGAGCTGCTCGCGCAGCCGGCGTCCCGGGCGCTGGAGACACTGAAGAAGCGCGGGGAGCGCTTCGAGCTCATCTTCGCGGACCCGCCCTACGCGGCGCGGGTGGTGGAGACGGTGCTGGATGGGGTGACGGGGGCGGGGGTGCTGGCCCCTTCCGGCATGGTGGTGGTGGAGCACGACAAGCGGGAGGCCGCGCCGGAGTCTCATGGCGGGCTTACCCGGGAAGACCAGCGCCGCTTCGGGGACACCCTGGTGAGCTTCTACCGGGCCCCCTGACCATTCCTTGACCGGCTGTCCGGGGCGCCCGAGACTCCGTGTTGCATGCCGGTCGCCATCTATCCTGGTTCGTTCGATCCGCTCACCAACGGGCACCTGAGCCTCATCCAGCGCAGCCTGAAGATGTTCGATCGGCTCATCGTCGCCATCGCGGTGAACCCGAAGAAGACGCCCCTGTTCACCGAGGACGAGCGCCGCCAGCTCATCAGCGACGCCTGCGGCAATGACCCCCGCGTGGAGGTGGATGCCTTCCACGGGCTGCTGGTGGACTACGTGCGGCGCCGCAACGCGGGCGTCATCATCCGCGGCCTGCGCGCGGTGTCCGACTTCGAATACGAGTTCCAGCTCGCCAACATGAACCGGAAGCTGGCGCCCGACATCGAGACCGTCTTCATGATGACGGGCGAGGACTACTTCTACATCTCCTCGCAGCTCGTCCGGGAGGTGGCCTCCTTCGGCGGCGACGTGACGGGGCTGGTCCCCGACAACGTGAACAAGAAGCTGAAGGAGAAGTTCGCCGGGCGGAAGTAGCCCCTCTCTCCCCTTGTCGGCCCGGGCGCTCCCGGGCTACGCAGTCGGGCATGAAACTCGCCCGTCGGCTCCAGGCCATCAAGCCGTCCCCCACGCTCGCTCTCAACTCGCGCGCCAAGGCGCTCGCCGCCCAGGGAGTGGACGTGGTGGTGCTGGCGGCCGGTGAGCCGGACTTCGACACGCCCGACTACGTGAAGCAGGCCGCGGTGGACGCCATCCGCGCGGGCTTCACCAAGTACACCGCCACCAACGGCATCCCCGAATTGCGCGAGGCCATCTGCCGCAAGCTCGAGCGTGACAACGGGCTGCGCTACACGCCGGAGCAGGTGCTGGTGACGTCCGGCGGCAAGCAGGCGCTCTACAACTTCTGCCAGGCGGTGCTGGACGAGGGCGACGAGGTCATCATCTTCGCGCCCTACTGGGTGAGCTACCCGGACATGGTGCGGCTGGCGGGCGCCACCCCCGTCATCGTCCCCACGCGCGAGGAGGACGGCTTCGCGCCGGACCCGGACGCCATCCGCCGCGCGCTCACCCCGCGCACGCGCGCCGTCATCATCAACAGCCCCGGCAACCCCACCGGCGCCGTGTACTCGCGCGCCGCGCTCCAGGGCATCGCCGACGTGCTGCGCCCCCACGACTGCTTCATCATCTCGGACGACATCTACGAGAAGCTCCTCTACACCGACGAGCGCCTGGGCATCAGCGACGTGGCGCCGGACCTGGTGCCCCGGCTGGTGGTCACCAACGCCCTCAGCAAGTCCCACGCGATGACGGGCTGGCGCATGGGCTACGTGGCGGGGCCCCGGCCGCTGGTGGCCGCCATGCAGCTGGTGCAGGACCAGTCCACGTCCAACGCCTCGTCCATCGGCCAGAAGGCGGCGCTCGCCGCGCTCAACGGCCCCCCGGACACCGTCGCCGCCATGGCCGCGGAGTACCGCGCGCGCCGGGACATGTTCGTCGGCGGCCTCAATGCGCTGGACGGCATCAAGTGCCGCATGCCGGAGGGCGCCTTCTACGCGCTGGCGGACGTGCGGGGCCTGTACGGCCGCGACTTCAAGGGCAAGCCGGTGACGGGCTCCATGCAGCTGTCGGAAATCCTCCTCGACGAGTTCCGTGTCGCCGCCGTGCCCGGAGACCCGTTCGGCGCCGAGGGCTACATCCGCATGAGCTTCGCCACCTCGCGCGAAGTCCTGCAGAAGGGCCTGGGGCGGCTGGGCGAGCTGGTCCTGGCTCTGCGCTAGTCCGTGTACGCGAAGGCGCGGAACTCGTCGCGGTAGGGCCGGTAGACGAAGACGGCGGGGTGGCCGGAGAGGTTGCCCACCGCGAACCACAGCTCCTTCTCGTTGCGCAGGTCCAGCCCCAGCCGCGCGGGCGCCTTGCCGTACTTCTTCTCCATCTCCGCCAGCGGCAGCACCTCGATGTCGTAGAGGGTGATGAGGTCCGTGCGCTTGAGCCGCAGCTGCTTCACCCACGCCATCACCAGCTCCTCCGGGGTGGCGTAGCGCTTGTCCTCCAGCTGGAACGGGTAGAACAGCTCGTTGGCCGTGCTCCGCGCGTCGCCGGTAATCAGGCTCTGGAAGAGAAAGCGGGAGTCCTCCCGGATGTCCCGGCGGATGCGCTCCTCGCGGGAGAGCTCCGGGAAGGGCGTCTCGTCGATGGGCCGCTTGGGCAGGTCCTGAGGGATGGCAAGCGAGGGAGCGGACGGCGCGGTGGGCGCGGGCGCGGTAGGCGCGGGTGCCGTCGGCGCGGGTGCCGTCGGCGCGGGTGCCGCCGGCGCGGGCGTGGGAGTGGCGGGAGCCTGGGCGAGGGCAGGGGACGCGAGGGAGAAGAACAGGGCCAGGAGCCTGCGGCGCATGGGACCTCCGAAAGGAGTGGAGCGTAGCAGACAGCGCCGGACGGGTCCGGAGTCCATGCGAGCGGACAGCCACGAATACAGTCCGTGCATGTCGCGGCGGAGGTTGGTATGGGGGCGGCCCGATGCCTAAACGTACCGATATCCGCAAGGTTCTGGTGATTGGCTCGGGCCCGATTGTCATCGGGCAGGCCGTCGAGTTCGACTACTCCGGTACTCAAGCCATCAAGGCGCTCCGGGACGAAGGCGTGGAGGTGGTGCTGCTCAACAGCAACCCCGCCACGGTGATGACGGACCCCGAGTTCGCTCACCGCACGTACATCGAGCCCATCACCGTGGACGCGGCGGAGCGCATCCTCGCCGCCGAGCGGCCGGACTCGCTGCTGCCGACCATGGGCGGCCAGACGGCGCTCAACCTGGCCAAGGCGCTGGCGGAGCAGGGCATCCTCGAGAAGTACAACGTGCGCTTGATTGGTGCCTCGCTCGAGGCCATCAACAAGGCCGAGGACCGGCAGCTCTTCAAGGCGGCCATGCAGAAGATTGGCGTCGCGCTGCCCAGGAGCGGCTACGCGACGACGCTGGCCCAGGCCATGGCGCTGGTGGAGGAGATTGGCTTCCCCGCCATCATCCGCCCCTCCTTCACGCTGGGCGGCACCGGCGGCGGCATCGCCTACAACCGCGACGAGTTCGAGGCCATCTGCCGCTCCGGCCTGAAGGCGAGCCCCACCTCCACCATCCTCGTGGAGGAGAGCGTGCTCGGCTGGAAGGAGTACGAGCTGGAGGTGGTCCGGGACTCGGCGGACAACGTCATCATCGTCTGCTCGATTGAGAACCTGGACCCCATGGGCGTGCACACCGGTGACTCCATCACCGTGGCGCCCGCGCAGACGCTGACGGACCGCGAGTACCAGCGCATGCGGCAGGCGTCGCTGGCCATCATCCGCGAGATTGGCGTCGACACCGGCGGCTCCAACATCCAGTTCGGCATCCACCCGCGCGATGGCCGCATGGTCGTCATCGAGATGAACCCGCGCGTGTCGCGCTCCAGCGCGCTGGCGTCGAAGGCGACGGGCTACCCCATCGCCAAGGTCGCCGCGAAGCTGGCGCTGGGCTACACGCTGGACGAGCTGCGCAACGACATCACCCGCGACACGCCGGCCTCCTTCGAGCCGACGCTGGACTACGTGGTGGTGAAGATTCCGCGCTTCAACTTCGAGAAGTTCCCCCACGCGGACCGGACCCTGACGACGAGCATGCGCTCGGTGGGCGAGGTGATGGCCATTGGCCGCACCTTCCCCGAGGCGTACATGAAGGCCCTGCGCTCCATGGAGCTGGGCCGCGTCGGGCTGGAGTCGCCGGACCTGCCCTCGGAGAAGGAGGAGCGCGAGAAGGTGCTGCGCGAGGCCCTGCGCGTACCGCGCCCGGAGCGCCCGTGGTTCGTGGCGCAGGCGTTCCGCGAGGGGATGACGGTGGAGGGGGTGCACGCGCTCTCCAACATCGACCCGTGGTTCCTGCGCTACATCGAGATGCTGGTGCGCGAGGCGCAGTCCATCCAGGAGTGCGGCCGGTTGGACCAGCTCCCGGACGAGCAGCTGCGCCAGGCGAAGGCGCACGGCTTCTCCGACAAGTACCTGGGCAAGCTGCTTGGCTACCCGGAGGAGGAGGTGCGCGCGCACCGGCACTCGCGCAACATCCGCCCGGTCTTCAAGCGGGTGGACACCTGCGCCGCCGAGTTCGAGGCGTACACGCCCTACCTGTACTCCACCTACGAGGAGGAGGACGAGGCGCCGCCAACGGACCGGCAGAAGGTGCTCATCCTCGGCAGCGGCCCCATCCGCATCGGCCAGGGCATCGAGTTCGACTACGCGTGCGTGCACGCGGCCTTCGCGCTGCGCGAGGCCGGGTACGAGACGGTGATGGTCAACTGCAACCCGGAGACGGTGTCCACGGACTACGACACGTCCGACCGCCTCTACTTCGAGCCGCTGACGATTGAGGACGTGCTCGAGGTGTCGCAGCGCGAGAAGCCGGTGGGCGCGATTGTGCAGTTCGGCGGCCAGACGCCGCTGCGCCTGTCGGTGCCGCTGGAGAAGGCGGGCCTGCCCATCCTGGGCACGTCGCCGGACGCCATCGACCGGGCGGAGGACCGCGAGCGGTTCTCGAAGCTCATCGAGAAGCTGGGCCTGACGCAGCCGGAGAACGGGGTGGCGCGCAGCCACGCCGAGGCCTTCAAGGTGGCCGAGCGGATTGGCTACCCCGTCATGGTGCGCCCCTCGTACGTGCTGGGCGGCCGGGCGATGGAGACCGTCTACGACCAGTCCAGCCTGGAGCGGTACATGCGCGAGGCGGTGAGCGCATCGCCCGAGCACCCGGTGCTCATCGACCGCTTCCTGAAGGACGCCATCGAGGTGGACCTGGACCTGGTGGCGGACCGCACGGGCGCGGTGATGATTGGCGGCGTGCTGGAGCACATCCAGGAGGCCGGCGTGCACTCGGGTGACGCGGCGGCGACGCTGCCGCCGCACTCTCTGTCGCCGGACCTGGTGGAGCGGATGAAGGACCAGGCGATTGCGCTGGCGCGCGAGCTGGGCGTGGTGGGCCTGATGAACGTGCAGTTCGCCATCCAGGGGAAGACCATCTACATCCTGGAGGTGAATCCGCGCGCGAGCCGCACGGTGCCGTTCATCTCGAAGGCCACGGGCGTGGCGATGGCGAAGATTGCCGCGCTGTGCATGGTGGGCAAGACGCTGAAGGAGTTGGGCGCGACGCAGGAGCCCGAGTTCAAGCACGTGGCGGTGAAGGAGAGCGTGTTCCCCTTCGCGCGCTTCGCGGGCGTGGACGTCATCCTGGGGCCGGAGATGAAGTCGACGGGCGAGGTGATGGGCCTGGCGGACGACTACGCGTCGGCCTTCGCCAAGAGCCAGCTCGCCGCCGGGGTGCGCCTGCCGAAGAGCGGCAAGGTGTTCATCTCCGTGAAGGACGACGACAAGCCCGCGGTGGTGGACCTGGCGCGGCGGCTGCGGAACATGGGCTTCTCGCTCATCGTCACCGCGGGCACGGCCCGGTACCTGTCGACGAAGGGCATCGAGGCGCAGGTGGTGCAGAAGGTGAAGGAGGGCCGGCCGAACATCGTCGACAAGATTCTCGACGGGGAAATCGTGCTGGTCATCAACACCACCTTCGGCAAGCAGGAGATTGCCGACAGCTTCTCCATCCGCCGCGAGGCGCTGATGCACTCGGTGCCGTACTACACGACGGTGCAGGGGGCGCGCATGGCGGTGGGCGCGCTGGAGGCCCTCAAGCGCACGGACCTGTCCGTGAAGCCGCTCCAGGAGTACCTGGGCATCACCGGCGGCAAGGTGACGGGCGTGGCCAAGGGCGGGAAGCAGTAGCAACGCTCAGCCGGTGACGTGACGCGTGCGGCCCCGCTCCTCCTGGGAGTGGGGCCGCATGCGTTTGGGGCTTCAGGCGGCGACGAAGTTCTTCCACTGGCGCAGGTAGTGGACGAAGCCTTCCGAGAGGCCCTCGCCCCGGAGCGTCTCGGGAGCAACGGGGGTGCGGTTGATGGCGTCACCGCGGCGGACGCGCTCGGGCCAGTCGTGGTTGGCGATGGCGGAGCGGCCGAGGGCGACGGCGTCCGCGCCGAGGGCGAGCTGGGCTTCCGCCTCCTCGCGCGTCCAGATGGCACCGGCGACGACGATGCGGACGTGGGCGGGGACGGCCGCGCGGAAGAGGGACACGGCGTGAGCGTCGGGGCGCTTCCTGGTGTTGAGGGCGGAGCGCCAGAGGGACAGGTGGAGGACCTCCATGCCGTCGTCGGCGAGCATGCGGGCGACGTCGAGCGTCTCGTCGAGGTCCAGCCCCTTCGCCTGGCCGAAGTCCTCGGGGGAGAGGCGGACGGCGAGGACGAGGGAGGGCGCGGCGCGGCGGACGGCGCGCACGGTTTCGCGGATGAGGCGCGAGCGGTTCTCCAGTGAGCCGCCCCAGGCGTCGGTGCGCTGGTTGTAGACGGTGCTGAGGAACTGGGAGAGCAGGTAGCCGTGGGCGCCATGGAGCTCGACGGAGTCGAAGCCCGCGGTGGCGCAGCGGCGGGCGGCGTTGGCGAAGGCGTCGATGGCGCCCTGGATGTCGGCCTCGGTGCCGGCGCGGCAGGAGGCTCCGTCCTCGGTGTGAGCGCTGGCGCTCCACTTCTCGACGCCGCTGACGGCGGGGTCCGCGCGGAGTCCGCCGTGGAAGAGCTGGGAGGAGACGAGCGCGCCGCCTGTGTGCATGCGCGCGGCGAGCCGGGTGAGGCCGGGCAGCATGGCGTCATCGTGGACGCCCAGCTCGCCGGGCCAGGCCTTGCCGTCCTGCGCGACGTGGGCGGCGCAGGTCTCGATGAGGCCGAAGCCGCCGTCGGCGCGGCTGGCGAGGAAGTGCAGCTCGTCGTCGGACAGCGTGCCGTCGGCGTGGCTCTGCATGTTCGTCAGCGGCGCGAGCCAGATGCGGTTGCGGGCGGTGACGTTCTTCCGGAGCTCGAGGGGGGTGAACAGCCCTGTCATGTCGTCGTTTCCTTGGGTGGGCACGGCTTCTGGCCACAGTGATAACGCGGAAGACGGCGCTCGGCTCTGCAGGTTCACGTGGCCGGGAAGTATGACGGGCCTCAGAACTGGCCGGCGGCCGCCGGGGCCCGTGCGCAGGCCTGGCAAGGCGAGGCCGAACGCCAGGGCCACTTCGCGAGTAGGCACACCACGCAAGTCGGCCACCGGGTCCGGGGAACTGCCAAAGCCAGGCGTGAAAACCACCTGCCCGGTCTCTCCGCACCGGATACCGACTTCAGCTCGCCTTTGCGGAGAGCGCACTCCTGAGACTGCGCGAGAGTGCCTCGATTGCCCTGTGCTCGACCCGCTTCGCGAAGAGGAAGAGCACGTCATAGGGCGGCGGCAGGCCGTGGGAGATGGCCTGTTCGTCGGGTAGCGGCCAGGACGGGCTCTGCGCGGGACCGAGGTCCTGGCCAGCTGGCAGTTGCCAGCGCGATTCCAGGGTGTCGGTTCTCTTCCGGATCTCCGTCCTCAGTGGCTCAACCCATTCTTCTTTCTCTCCGGCGTAACTTCGCTCGACCATGTGAATCTGATCCACGACGTATCGAGCCGCCCAGATGACCTGTTCATAGTCGTTGAAGAACCCATCGGAGCCCAGATAGGCCCGGCTCTTGACCTGCACGCTCAGGCGCTTCTCGAAGAGAGTCTGCTGTCTTTGGCCAAGCAATTCGGCCAACCCGGGAGCGCTGGGATGGCCTCCACGCAGGTGCGCGAAGATGCGCGCAAAGAGCGCATTGATGTCGTCAGCCACCTCGGTGACGAACTCAACGGCCTTCTCCCGGGTCTTCTCACGCTGCTCGCGACGCCTGGCATGTCTGTCGAAGACGTAGCTCGCGAGAAGGCCCAGGATGAAGGGCTCGCTGAGAAAGGCGATGAGCTTCTCGAGAAACCTCCAGCTCAGGCTGAGAAACTCCAACAGGCTCATTACGCGCGCTCTCCGTCCAGATCTCCTCGATGCCAGAGCGCGTGGCGCGCCTGCGGCTCTACCCTTCGCTCCATGCCGGACGATGGGCATGTACCTCCCTGGAGGTCACTGCGCCCCGAGGCATGCCCTCATTGGATTCCCTACAGCCGCCTTGGCGAGGCCCATGAGAACGAGTCCTTCCTCATGACCACTGTTCCATTCCAAACCCGGAGACACGGGCCTGGTGGAGAGGGGGCGCAAGACAGGCGACACATGCCCCTGTCGGCAACAGCGTTTCTGGGTGTGAAGCCCGTAACCTCGCCGCTAGGGCTATTTGATGCACGGGAGCCGGGTGGAACCCAATGTCCGAGCCCAACAGCGCGGCGGCGCAAGGTGCTGGCCCCAAAAAGGACCTGCTTGAATCGCTCGAAAAGGGGCTGAGGGTGGGGGCCGCGGGGTTGGGAGTGGTTGCGGCCATGGGGTTCCCGCCGGTCTACCTCCAATTCTCTCGGTTCGGCGTCCCGACAGGGCTCATTTCCTACGACCACGTCCTGAGAGCAGGAGTCTTGCCGGCAGCATTCCTGGTCCTGATTTGCGCGTATATCTATTGGGTGTTGAGAGAGTTCAAATCTCCCAGGCCGAAGAGACTGTCAGTGGCCGTACTGGTGGTTCTGACAGCGCCAATCTGGCTGGCAGCCTCCATCGCGCCGATTCTATTGATACTTTCCACCTATCTGCTGATTGGCTGGACGTTTCTGTTGCCAGTGAATCTCTTGTTCTCCGCCATCTTTGGTCATCCAATACCTGAGAAGCATCTGCTTTATGCCGCGATTGCCATCGCAGTGGGCATCATCGTCCGTCAGGTCATATGGCTCGTTCGATTACAAGCCTATGAGGGGGGAGGAAAGCCACCTGCCAATAATGATGTAGCCGCGAGCGACCACAGGAAGGATGCGACTGGGTCGGCCCCTTCTCGTGGCGTGAGTTATTGGGATTTCCTCGACCTGGTCCTGAAGCGCCCACGAGAGGTCCCCCGGAGGATGCTGATCGTCTACGTCATCATTCTCCTCGGACTCATCGCATGGTTTGTCTTCGACTTGAAGGCCATCCTGAGCATCTGGTCCCCCACGCTTGCAGCCCGCTTCACCATCGTGCGCGCCCTCATTGCCGTGGTGGGGGTTTGTCTGTTTTACGTCGCGCTCCTGCTTCTCTTCTTTGCCAGGAAGTGGATGGTGGCGGAGGAGCGTTCGACCCGAGCGCTCGGATTCCTGGTCATCACCAGCCTGCTCGTCGTGGTGTACCTCGTTTCGGCAAGCTACTACTCCTACAAGGTCTATCCTGTCGTTCCCCAGGGATTGGGGGGAGGACGGCCTGAAGAGGTCGTGGTGTGGATTTCGCAAGACGCGTTTCCACTGGACCTGGGCGGAAGTGGAACGGGGAGGTGCGTGGCGACAACGAACGGGTTGACCAGGTGTGAGGGCGTGTACCTCGTTTATCTGGATGATGATGACCTGGTGCTGGTGGACCGCCCCACAGGGCTCGCTTCGGGATGGCTGGTTCGGCGGGATGCGGTGCATGCCCTCTCCTGGCCGCAAGGTGGTCAATAGCCGTGTGGAGCCCGTGAGTAGATACCGCCCGCCGGTGGCCGCGTGCGATGGGTGAGGGGCGGGGACGCATTTCGCGGAGCGCATGCGTGGCATGAGGGGGCGCGAGACGTGGACGGCGCCCTCCCGAGGCTGACGCTTCGTCTCCTCTTTATTCGCCACGGGCACGAGCGCTCGCAGTTTTTCGACGTCACTCGTCGCATTGAAGTACACACGGCTTCGTCCAAGGCTATCCGGGACCGCTTCGACCTCGAATCCCGGGGCCAGCATCGACGTCTGCTCCACGAGAAGCCGGGTAACAAACGACTTCTTCTTTTCGTGGGTGAAGACGCGCAGGAACCACGAAGTGACCTTGCCCAGGTTGATGCCGAGATTGTTGGCCGAGTCCTTGATGGCGGAGGATGAGGCACCATGGCTGACACGAAGCGCCGATATGGGGGCTGGGTCGCGCTGGGCCTGCTCCTGCTGGGCGGAGTCCTCTGGTGGGCCAGTGCCCGGAAGTCCGAAGCTCCTCCGGCCACGGCGACCGAGACGTCCGGAGCCACTCCCGCTCGCGCGCGTCCTGAGACCGCGAGCCCGGCACCGACAGAGCCTCAGCAGGCCCAGGCCCTTCCTCCGTCGCCGGCCCCGCTGCTCCGGCTCCCCTCGGCCCGGCGCACGGAGGCTCCCGCCAATGCGCCCGGGGCCTTCTCTGGTCGCGTGGTGTCCGCCACCAACGGCCAGGGTATCCCGAGCGCCGAGCTGACCTTCGCCGGCCCCTCGGGCGCCGCGAGCACCCGCACGGACGAGGCGGGCTCCTTCCGCTTCGTGCCGGACCAGGAGGGCCTCTGGCAGCTCGCCAGCATTCGCGCGGACGGCTTCCTTCCTTTCGGTCCCGACTGGGGGCAGAGCCCCGTCCGCCTCACGGCGCGTCCCGGCAGCGGCGTGGAGGGCCTGCTGCTGGCCCTCACCCCCGAGGAGTCCTGGACCATCCGGGTCGAGGACCCCACCGGCAAGCCCCTCGCGGGCGCCCAGGTGCGGCTCCTCACCGGCCGCTCCGGGGAGACGGTGCTGTTCCCCACCCACGACGAGTTCACCACCGGCGCGGAAGGCGAGGTCCGCCTCCAGGCCCCCGAGGGCTCCACGGTCGAGGCCCGCCACCCGGGCCACGCGCCCGGGAGGGCGGAGCTGAACGCACGCCTCGCGGGCCGGCGCGCCGTGCTTCGGCTCGAGGTTGAGACCTCGACCGCCAGCGAAGTGCTCGCGGGCCGCGTCGTGGATGAGTCGGGGACAGCCATCGCCGGTGCCGGTGTCCGAGTCGCGAAACCCCGCGGCACGAGCCTGCCCGGCGCCGGAGACGGCAGCGGCCCCATGGCCGAGGCCCTGACGGAAGCGGACGGACGCTTCCTCCTGGAGCGGCTCGCCCCGGGCCGCTACGACGTGTTCGCCGAAGTCCTCGGACGCGTGAGCGCGACCGTCCCGAACGTCGAGGCCGGCCGCCGCGACCTCACGCTCACCCTGACCCGGGGCGCCCGCCTCACCGGCCGCGTGCGCGACGAGCGCGGCGCTCCCGTCGCATCCTTCCAGCTCGAGCTGCAGCTCCATCGAGGCCCCCTGGAGCGCGAGCTCGGCTCGACGCTCACCGTGGTGGACCCGGAGGGCCGCTTCGCCGTGGAAGGACTCGCCCCCGGCACCTATACCCTCCGGGTCGGAGCCTACGGACTCGCCCCCGCGGCCCCCACGGTGACTGTGCCGCCGAATTCCGCGGACGTCGGCCCCGTGGACATCACCCTGCAACCCGGCGCCCGGCTGGAGGGGCAGGTCGTGAAGCGCGGAGGCGGAGGTCCCATCGCCGGGGCTCGCGTGCAGGTGGAGGGCGGCGTCTACGGCGCGTCACTGTCCACGGTGTTCGACGCCATGACCGACACCTCCGGCCGCTTCACGGTGGACGGGGTGGCCCCGGGGACACTGAGCCTCTCCGTGAGCGCGGCGGGTCATGACACGCGCCTCGTGGATCGCATCGCCGTCGGACCGGGCGCACCGCCCCTGCCGCCCATCGAGCTCAACCCCGTGGCGGACGGCGGCACCGAGCGCATGGAGATGGTGGGCATCGGCGCGGTGCTGGCCGCGCGCGACGACGCGCTGGTGATGGGGCAGATCATCCCCGGTGGCGGCGCGGCCGAGGCGGGACTGCAACCCGGAGATGCCATCGTGAGCATCGACGGGACGAAGGTGGTGGAGCTGGGCTTCCCCTCGGCGGTGCAGGCCATTCGTGGCCCCGAGGGCAGCCGCGTCCGGCTGGGCATCCGGCGTGCGGGACGCTCGGACGTGGAGGACGTCTGGGTCGTCCGGAGGAAGATTCAGGTCTAGACCGACTCGGAGACTTCGACGGTGGGTGGCTGGACGCTCGGTACCCTGGCGACTATGTCCGGCACGCGGCCCTTCCCGGGTTCCCCGGTGAAGGTTACCGTTCGCGCCCCCTTGCCCCTCCGAGGAGTGTCAGTGAGCTCGTCCCGCACCGCCCCCGACTTCGACCTGGCCTCCGTGGATGTGGAGGGCTTCCACCGCGAGCTGAAGGCGCTTCGCGAGCAGGTGGATGCGTCGCTCGGCGAGGCGGACGCCGCGCACCTGCGGAAGATTGAACGGTGGGGCCGGGCAGCCACGCTGCTGGGCGTGGCGACGTGCTGGCTCGCTCCCAACCCGTTCAGCGCCGCGGCGCTCAGCCTGGGCCGCTCCACGCGGTGGCTGCTGATGCACCACGTGGGGCACCGTGGGTACGACCGCGTCCCGGGCCTGCCCGCGTCGCGCACCGGAAAGGGCTTTGCGAAGGGCGGGCGCCGCTACCTCGACTGGCTCGACTGGATGCTGCCGGAGGCGTGGAAGTTCGAGCACAACGTCCTCCACCACTCGCACACCGGTGAGGACGCGGACCCGGACCTCCTGGAGCGCAACGCGGAAGGGACGCTGCGCAACCGGAGCCGCCCGCTCGCGCTCCGCTACGTCCAGCTCGCGCTGCTCGCGCTCACCTGGCGCGCCAGCTACTACGCGCCCGAGACGCTGAGCTCGCTGCGCCGCAAGGGCCGGCGCAAGGGCGGTGCGCTCACGAAGGCCGAGCTGAAGGAATTGGTCCTTCAGTGCTACCTGCCGTACGCCGCCTTCAACTTCGTCCTCTTCCCCGCGCTGTTCCTCATCATCGGCCCGTGGGCGGCCTTCAGCGCGCTGTGCAACTCGGTGATGGCGGACGTGCTCACCAGCCTGCACACGTTCCTGGTGGTGGGCCCCAACCACACTGGCGAGGACCTGTACCGCTTCGACGAGGCCCCCGAGAATCGCGGCGCGCGCTTCGTGCAGCAGGTGATTGGCAGCGCGAACTACCGGACCGGCGGCGACCTGAACGACTTCGCCCACCTGTGGTTGAACTACCAGATCGAGCACCACATCTGGCCGGACCTGCCCATGCTCAAGTACCGCGAGGTGCAGCCGCAGGTGCGCGCCCTCTGCGAGAAGTACGGCGTGCCCTATGTCCAGGAGAGCGTCTGGACGCGCGCCCGGAAGATGGTGGACGTCGTCGTGGGCAAGAGCTCCATGCGCCGCCTCACCCCGCGCAAGGCCGAGGCGGAGGGCCTCCCGAGCGCCGCGGCTCCGGCGGCCTGAGCCCCGCCGCTCCCGTTCTCCAACCGGGGCCGCGCGCCCGCGCGCAGCTGCTCAAGCGCGCCGGTTGCGCGCGGAGGCCTTGGGCCGGTCCAGCGCCGACTCCGTGGCTGCGGACGGGCCCTCGTGGCGGACCGCCTGCACGTCCACGACGCGGGAGCCATCCGGCGGCACCGGCGGCCCGAGCGTCACCACCAGCACCCGGTAGGCTTCCTCCAGTCGCTTGTGCAGCTTGGTGAAGATCAGCTGCGCGGTGCCGGGCATGTCCTCGGTGTACGTGAAGTACCAGCGCAGCTCGTCCAGGCGCTCGTAGAAGTGGTCCACCACCGCCTGCTCCTGCTCGGAGAGGTGGATGAGATTCTCGAAGGCGCCGCTGGCGTAGCGCGAGGCGATGGTGCCCAGCAGCGGCTCGCGGCTGCGAAGGCGCGAGAAGAGGGCGAACATCTCGTCACGCCGCGCATCCAGCCGGCGCATGATGCCGGCCGCGTCCATCGCGAGCAGGTTGCGGACGCGAGCGGCCATCTCCTCGGCCTTCTTGCGACGAGCCATGGTCCGTGAGCCTACCTCCGCCACGCCCCCTGGACCAACCACGGGGCTCCCGCGTCAGTAGACGCGCAGCAGGTGGGCCTGGCACACGAAGCGCGGGTTGCGGAAGTCGATGACCTCGATTTCTCCCGTGGTCTCCTCGAAGCGGCCGGCGAGCACCCCGGCGGCGAGCGCCGCGGCCATGTAGAGGCTGTCCTGCGTCTTGAGGTCCTTGAGCTTGCGGAGGTAGACGACGCGGCCCTCCACGGACCAGAGCGTGTGGATGCCGTCCGGGCGCACGCCTCGGGCGCCAGCGGATGGAGGGGCGAGCTTCACCAGCGCGGGTGGCACGCCGTTCAGCACATAGGCGTCGTAGGCCTTGTTGCCGCTCGTCGACACGAGCCTCGCATCGCGCAGCGAACCGTCGGGTCCCTGGTGCAGCTCGAGGGTGACGACGAGCTTCCTGCCTCCGCCGCCCGCGAGCTTCTGCACCTCCTCGCCGGCCTGGACGCGCCCGCGCAGATACTCCATCCAGTCGTCTCCGCGCTCCTGCAGGGCCTTGAGGTGCTCGGCGACCGTGGGGGCCATGGGGGCGGGGCCCGCGCCGGGATTGCCCGTCGCGCCGAACCTTCCTGCCTGGGCGGTCCACGACGTCGTGGCCTGGTCCAGCAGGCTGATGCCGTCGAAGACGGGCGCATCCTCCAGCGACTTCTCGAGGGCGCCTCGGAGCCGGCTGAAGTACGAGTCGATCAGCCCGTTGTCCACGCGGAGCTCCGCCTGGTTGTCTTTGATGAAGCCCTTCACGCGCCCGTGGACGCGGCCGCGCTCCTGGGCGGCGAGCAGCCCGGGGTCCAGGCTCGGGTCTCCGGGGCGCAGCGTGCGGCCACTCTGGAGCTTCGGACCGGAAGGGGGCGGGCCTCCGGGAACCAGTGACGGTGGCAATGGATACATGGACCCGTCCGCCACTCGGGGGCGGCTCGGTGTGTCGGACGGAGCTCCGGCGATGGAGGAAGGATTGGAGGCCGCGCCCGGAGAGGGTGATGACGGAGGCTGCTCCGGTGCTTCGCTTTCGGAAGGGATGGAGGTCCCTGGCGCGGCTTCGGCGGGAGAGGAGGACGGTGGCTCGGAGGCGGGAGCGACGGGCTCCTTCGCTGCCGTGGCGGGCGGAACCGACACGTCGTCGGACGTGGAAGGAGGAGGGGACTCCCGGGCCTCCTCCGGTGGCGTGTCTCGAAGGGGCTGCTCGCTCCGAGGCGGAGGCTTGGTAGCAGGAGGCTCGCGTCGTGGGGGAGGCTTCGTGGCCGGCGCTTCGCGTGAGGGCGTGGGCGAGTCGGGCGGCGCGGCCTTCGGGCGGGTGACAATCTCCACGACGAGCGGTTCCTGGGCAGGTGGCCGCGCGGCCGGAGCCGGTGGAGGCGTCACGTCCCAGAGAAGGGCGAGGAGCGCCAGGTGGATGGCGAGCGAGGCCAGGGCGGCCCACCCGAAGCGTTGAAAGCGCCGCATCGCTACTCCCACGCTCCCTGGAACATCGCCCCGGCCCCGGATGTGCTGGGGCTTCGCGCCGGCCCTGCGCTTCTCGCGAAGATACCCGTGGGGCGTCTTCCATGAGGGCTACGGCTGCTGCGCCGCGACATTGCGTGGAGTCCCCGCCATTTCACCGGGACGTGTGCGTGCATTGTCGGACGCTTCGCCACGCTCTGGAGCGTGCCACCGACGCGAGGGGAAGACCTCGGCCGCCGGCCCGAGGGGGCACCTCGGCCTCGCGAGGGAGGGACCTCCGCCTCGCGACCTACGACCCGGGACGGATGGAAGTTCCGGCCGCTGCAAACGGGGGCGATGGCATCTGGAGTATCCTGCCCGGAGCTTCTCACCGTGCATGGGCGAATCCCGCCCGGGATGAATCGGTGCCGCGATGGATTTCCGGAAGGTGAGCGACACGAAACCGGACCTGCTGCCGGACCTGGTGCGGCGGCTCGTCGCCGAGGCGTGGACGTTCCGCAGGCAGGTGGAGCTGGACGCGGAGCTGCGCTTCGCCCGGCTGACGGAGCGGCTCGCGCGGCTGGGTGCGCCCGAGCCGCTCGTCTCCCTTGCCCGGCGCGCGGCGGAGGACGAGCGACGCCACGCGGGCATGTGTGAGCGGCTCGCGCGGGAGTACGGGCAGACGGAGATGCCTCCGGCCCCGCAGGCGGTGGAGGAGGTGGCGCCGCCCGCGCTGCCGATGCGCGAGCAGGTGCTCTACGAGGTGGTGGCCGCCTGCTGCATCACCGAGACGGAGAGCACCGCGGTGCTGACGACGCTGCTCGTGCCGGACGGGCCGCCCCGGGTGCGCTCGGTGCTGCGCGACATCCTCCGGGACGAGGTGGCGCACAGCCGGCTGGGCTGGGCGTGGCTGGCGCATGAGCACGAGCGGGGGCCGGTGGGCTTCCTGGCGGGCCATGTGCCGGCGATGCTGGAGGGCACTGCGTCGCCGCGCCTCTTCGCACCGGGGAGCCCGGAGGAGGAGAGCCTCGCGTTGCTGAAGCACGGGGTGCTGCCGCATGCGCGCAAGCGGGAGACCTTCGTGAAGGCGCTGCACGACGTGGTCTTCCCGGGCCTGGAACGCTTCGGAGTGGACACCGCGCCGGCGCGGGCGTGGGTGGAGCGACGGAGCGCCGCGGGAGCGTAGCGGGCATGGCCGGTGGCCCTGTAGCGTGGGCGCATGGTGCTCAAGATTGTCCAGGCAGGGGAGCCGGTGCTGCGGCAGAAGGCGCGGGATTTGACTCCGGAGGAGATTGCCAGCCCCGAGGTGCAGCGCCTCATCGGGCTGATGCGGGACACGATGCGGGACGCGCCCGGCGTGGGGCTCGCGGCGCCGCAGGTGGGCGTGGGCCTGCGACTGGTGGTGGTGGAGGACCGGGCCGAGTACCAGGCCGGCGTGTCCCCCGCGGACCTTGCATCGCGCGAGCGGGCGCCGGTGGCCTTCCACGTGCTCATCAATCCGAAGCTCGTGGTGGAGGACCCGACGCCCGCGGAGTTCCACGAAGGCTGCCTGAGCGTGAGCGGCTTCGCGGCCCTGGTGGCGAGGGCGCGCGGCGTGCGCGTGGAGGCGCTGAACGAGCATGGCCAGCCGGTGACGGTGAGCGCGAAGGGCTGGTATGCGCGCATCCTCCAGCACGAGCTGGACCACCTGGACGGCACGCTCTACATCGACCGGATGGAGACGCGGAGCTTCACCACCGCGGACAACCACCGCCGCCATCAGGCGGGGCGCAGCACCGCGGAGCTCCGCGCGGCGCTCGGGTTGCCTGAGCGGAAGGGGTAGGGCGCTTCAGTCGAGGAAGCGGCGCTCCCAGCGGAGCAGGTCCTCGGGGGTGAAGCCCAGGCCCATGCTGTAGGGGTGCTCCTCGCGAAAGAGCCAGGGCTCCAGCACGCGAGCCAGCTCGCGGTAGGCGGGGAGCATCTGGCCCTGCTCGGTGTCACCGGCCTCCGGCCAGTCGCCGAGCGTGATGACGGCACTGTCGCTGGTCAAGGATTCGACGGTGGTGCCGGGAGCGTGGAGCTGGCTCCGCAACGCGGCGACGCCCCCGAGCCCGCCCAGCGCGGGTTGCCCCAGGAACGTGAGCCACGCCGGGCCGCGCACCTTGGTGCCGATCTCCCAGGAAACGTGCTCCATCGGGAGGATGTCCATGCCGGGGTAGCGAAAGCAGTTCTTGGCCACCCTCTGCGGTACACCTACGAGATCGAGGGCCCCGGCCACCGCGAGTCCTGCATGGCCGGACGCGAATGGCAGCGCTTCCGCGAGTCGCAACGCAAGGGCCCGTACCCACTCGGGGCCCCGCTCCTCCATGAGTTCGGTGGGGAGCCGGAAGTACGCTGCGCATGTGGCAGTTGGACGCTCCTTGACCAGCGGGGCGTTGGCGGGTTTACCGAAGTACTCGAAGGCGTAGCGATTCTCTAGCGATGCATCACTGAGTTGAGTGATGGCTTCGGGGCCTTCTCGGAGCTTGGTCCTGGTGACCTCCCAGCCGGTTTCATCCAGCTCCTGCCATTCACCTTCAAGGTCGCCATAGTGCCCAAGCGCATCGGGGCCTACCGCGTGCACGAAAAGGTCCAACGCATGTAATACGCTCTGCGCAACTTCGGATTGACGCCGATGCATGAAGAAGCAGATGTGCAGCGCATCGCGGGCCAGTGTGTAGCCGCTCTCCGCGATGATTCGGATCCTCGGGTAGTGCGCGCTCATCGAATGACTCCCAGTCGAGGAACGATGCGCCGGACCTCGGCGCCCAACGCCTCTTTGTAGACCGCTTCCTGCACGGCGCCCGCGTAGGGGTGATCGGGCGGATACTCCCTTGAAGACAGTATCTTGTGGGTGTTCACACAGGGGAACTTGAAGTCATAGACGGCGTCGGCCTCAAGTGGATCGCCAGAGTGGATGACGACATCCGGGATGAGCGTGCCCCTCAGTTCTTCGCCACACCCCGCGCGCAGCAGGGACCGGGCCTCCTCTCGGCTGACCAGCTCCAGTGTTCCCGATTGCCGGTCATAGCGGTAGCGCTGCTCCAGGCTGAACCTGCCAGGGAGGCGCTCGTCGAGTGCTTTCCGGGTACAGTCCAGGGCCACTTCATGCATGAGGCAGCCGAGTTGCATGGCGCGGGTGATGCGTCTGCGCGAGTTCGCGTCGTCCACCAGTTCGTTGCACTCGGCAAGCGTCGGAGGTTTCCCGTTCATGTGGTCGATGAGGATCTTCGAGCGCGCCAGGTCGGCGCATGCAGTGAGCTCCTTTTCGACCACTGCCCGGGTCGTCTCCTCCAGCACCCGGAGCACGGCGATGCCGGTCCTCACTGACGAGGCCACCACTTCCGCGGTGCGCATCCCGGGGAGCACCGCTTCCTCGCCCGCAATGCGAGCACACAGCCCCGGATGCTGCCTGCACCCCGCGGACGCTGAATCGAACCCGTACCTCCCAGCTGCCCCCCTGTCCGGGGTGCCCGCGCACGCCGCGATGAGCAGCATGCAGGGTAAGAGCATCACCTGAAGCCATCGCGAGCATTCCACCGGCACGTGCGCCTCCCTTGTCCACGCCCCGTGGAGGATAGATGAGCAGCCTCCTCTTCAGCCCCCTCGCCCTGCGCGGAGTCCAGCTCCGCAACCGCATCGTCGTCTCACCCATGTGCCAGTACTCCAGCGACGACGGCTTCGCGAACGACTGGCACTTCGTCCATCTAGGCAGCCGGGCGGTCGGTGGCGCGGCGCTCGTCATCGCCGAGGCCACCGCCGTCGAGGACCTCGGCCGCATCTCCCCGCAGGACCTGGGCCTCTGGAAGGATGCCCACGTCGAACCGCTCGCCCGCATCACCCGGTTCCTCGAGCTGCACGGCGCCGTGGCCGGCGTCCAGCTCGCCCACGCCGGGCGCAAGGCCTCCACCCTGCGCCCGTGGGAAGGAGAGGGCGCCGTGCCTGCCGACGCCGGAGCCTGGCGCCCCGTCGGCCCCACCTCCACACCCTTCAGCCCCGACTACCCCCAACCCACGGCCCTCGACGCCAAGGGCATCGCCCGCGTCATCCGCTCCTTCGCCGACGCCACCGTGCGCGCACGCGCCGCCGGCTTCCGCGCCATCGAAGTCCACGCCGCCCACGGCTACCTGCTCCATGAGTTCCTCTCGCCCCTCTCCAACACGCGCACCGATGACTACGGCGGCTCGTTCGAGAACCGCGTTCGCCTCACGCGCGAAGTGGTGCGTGCCGTGCGCGAGAAGTGGCCGGAGGACCTCCCCGTCCTCGTGCGCCTGTCCTGCACCGACTGGGTGGAAGAGGGCTGGTCCCTCGAAGACTCCGTCGCCCTCGCGCGGCTGCTCATGCTCGACGGCGTGGACCTCATCGACTGTTCCTCGGGAGGCATCGTCCCTGGCGTGAAGATTCCCGCGGGCCCCGGCTACCAGACGCCCTTCGCCGAGCACATCCGCCGGGAGGCCGGAGTCCCCACCGGCGCCGTGGGCATCATCCGCTCCGCGATGCAGGCCGAGCACGTGCTGCGCACCGGACAGGCGGACCTGGTCATCCTCGCGCGCGAATTGCTCCGAGACCCGTACTGGCCCCTGCGCTCGGCCCGCAAGCTCCGGGCCGAGGTGAAGTGGCCCGTGCAGTACGAGCGCGCCCGCGATTGATTCCTCGCGGCTCCCGAGTGGACGGGGCCGTGTGTCAAGGCAGCAGCCAGGAAGGCACCCGCGCCATGGGGCCACTCCCCGCGTGCGTGCGCGAGCCCCAACTCTTGGATGCCCCCCACTTCCAAGGAGCCACACATGTCCGTCGCCGCGAAGAAGCTCGCCGTCCTGGTGGCCGCCTGGCTCGCCGTGCCCATGGGCATCGCCACCGCCCAGGAGCCCGAGTCCGCCGCGCCCCCGAGCCCTGCCTGTGGCGGCTTCGCCGGCACCGGCTGTCCCGACGGATATTCCTGCGTGGACAACCCCAATGACGACTGCGACCCGAACAGCGGCGGCGCCGACTGTGCCGGCGTCTGTTCCGCCTCGCCCGACGAGAGCGTGCAGGGCGAAGACGGCAGCACCCAGGAGAAGAAGGGCTGCGATTACAAGGACCCCAACCTGAGCTACGTCTCGAAGGACCCGGAGCAGTGCGCGGCCATCCGCTTCGTCTGTGACGCCGGTCAGGAGCCCTTCTTCAACGACTGCGGTTGCGGCTGCCAGCCCGTCGCGCAATAAGCGGGTGGATGCTCACCGAGGTCCAGGCGGGTCCCTATACCGTTCGCGGAATCTCCGTCGGCGGCGTGTACACCTCCCTCCAGGTGCCGGAGCTGGACTCGGTGCTGGACGTGGGCGTGCCCATCCGCTCCTTCGCCGGGACGGACCGCATCTTCCTCAGTCATGCCCACCCGGACCATGCCAGCGGCCTCGGCTCGCTGCTCGGCATCCGCCGGCTCATCGGCAAGGGGCCGCCGCAGGTCTTCCTGCCCGCCGAAGTCGAGGCGCCCGTGCAGGAGGCCCTCGCGGTGCTGTCCCGTCTGCACCACACCTCCATGGAGGTGCGCACCGTGCCGCTGCGTCCGGGGGACGTCCATGCGCTCGGACACGGCCTGCACGTGCGCGCCTTCCGCACGCACCACCCGGTGCCCTCGCTCGGCTACCAGTTCCTCCGGCGCATCTCCAAGCTGCGGCCCGAGTTCCACGGCCTCCCGCCACAGGACATCGCGAGGCGCCGGCAGGCGGGGGAAAACCTCCTCGACGAGGTGGACCGGCTCGAAGTGGCCTACGCCACCGACACACTCTCTCGGGTGTTGGAGACGGAGCCGTCCGTGCTCGACTCGCGCGTCCTCATCATCGAGTGCACCTTCGTGGACGCGCGCCACACCGTGCAGGACGCGCAGGAGCGCTGGCACCTCCACCTGGACGAGCTCGCGGCCCGCGCCGACCTCTTCCGCAACGAGGCGCTGGTGCTGATGCACTTCAGCCAGGCCCACAGCCCGGAGGAGGTCCACGCCACCATCCGCGCCCGCCTGCCGCCATCCCTCTACGAGCGCGTCCGCGTCTTCGCCCCGCCCTCGGGCCGCTGGTTCGGCTGAAGCGGGGCAGGGCTCACGCGGGCCGCAGCGCCTCCAGCTCCGCCAGCACGGCGCGCAGCTCGGGGGCCTCCAGCGCCTTCTCCACCGAGGCGTAGAACTGGGAGAGGTCGCCCATGCCCTGGTGCTCGTAGACGCACGCCTGCAGGCCCATCTCCAGCCGGTCCAGCTGCCGCACCAGCCGCGCCTCGAAGGAGGTGCCGTGCTCGTACTCGTCCCACAGCGCCAGGTACTCCGCGGCGCGTGGCAGCTTGCCGAAGATGGTCTCCACGGCGCGCCGCTCCAGCGCGTGCTTGGCCGCCTTGTCCACGCCGTCATGCGGGGTGATGTCGCCCGCGTACGCTTCGCCCAGGTCGTGCAGCAGCGCGATGCGGACCACCTTCGACGCGTCCACCTCCGGGAAGAAGCCATCCGCGACGAACAGGCCCAGCAGCGCGACGAAGAACGAGTGCTCGGCCACGCTCTCGCACCGCTCCGGAGGAATGCCGACGCGCAGCCAGCCCTGGCGGAAGAGCTGCTTCAGGTGGTTCAGCTCGAAGTAGGCCTCGATGAGCGGCAGTGTCTTCCGGCCCTGGAGCAGGGCCAGCGGCGGCGCGGCCTTGGTCTTCATGCGTCATCTCCTCGTCCCGGCACCGTACACCGGCCCGTGGGGCCGTACTCGGGGTGAGGGTGATTCCAGCGGGGGAAATCGGCTAGATGTGGGGACGAGGATGGCCGTGCGCGCTTTCCGCCTCCGGGCGGCAGTCCACGGGCCATGTGGAGGGGGAGTTCATCGTGGTCATTTCGTCCTGCTGGAGCCTGTCGTCCTCGCGGTGGCTGCTCGCCGCCGCGTTGCTCGTGACTGCCACCGCCTGCAAGCGGGAGCCCGTGGAGCCGCCTCCCGCACCGCCCACGCCGAGCGCGGCCGTGGAGCCGGAGGACCCGCCGTTCCCCGAAGCGCTGCTGGCCCGGGCCGAGGTGCCCACGGCGGCGGCCCAGGTCGAGGCGCCCGCGCCCCCTCCCGAGCCTCCCTTCACCGGAGACCTCGCGGCGCTGCGCAAGCGCGGCACGCTGCGCGTCCTGGTGGATGGCACCCAGGAGGACTCGCTCCCGCGCGAGGGCATGCCCCGGGAGCAGGACCGGGCGCTGCTGGAGCGCTTCGCGGAGAAGTACGGCATGGCGGTGGAGTTCCTCGCCGTCGACAGCTTCGACCGGCTCATCCCGCTGCTGCGCGAGGGGCGCGGAGACCTCATCGCCGCCGACCTCACGGTGACGCCGGAGCGCGCGAAGGACATCGCCTTCACGCGCCCCAGGGCCCGGGTGAGCGAGGTCGTCGTGGGCAAGCGCGGTGAGAAGGGGCTGCCGCGCAAGCCGGAGGAACTGGCCGGGCGCACCGTGCACGTGCGCGCCAGCTCCACCTTCGCCGCCTCGCTGAAGGAATTGGCGAACGGGAAGGCTCCGGGGCTCGTCATCGAGCCGGTGCCGGAGACGCTCGACCCCGAGGAGCTCGCGTGGCAGGTGTCTCGCGGGGAGCGCCCGCTGACGGTGGTGGACAGCCACGTGCTCTCGGCGATGGAGACGTACAACCCGGACGTGGAGGGGCTGTTCCCCATCGCGGAAGGGCGGCAGCTCGCGTGGGCCGTGCGCCTGGAGAACCCCGCGCTGCGCGCCGCGCTGGACGCCTTCCTGGTGGAGCGTGCCCTCACCGAGCACCGGGACAGGCTCGTCACGGCGGACCTGGATGGCATTCGCAAGCGCGGGGTGCTCCGCGTCCTCACGCGCAACAGCCCCGTCACGTACTTCCTCCACCGGGGCGAGCAGGCCGGCTTCGACTACCAGATGGCGAAGCTCGCCGCGGAGGCGCTCAAGGTGCGGCTGGAGGTGGTGGTGCCGCCCACGTACGAGCAGCTCATCTCGTGGCTGAAGGAGGGGCGTGGTGACGTCATCGCCGCCGCGCTCACCGCCACGCCCGAGCGCGCGAAGCAGGTGGCCTTCAGCACGCCGTACCTCTACGTGGACGAGGTCCTCGTGCAGCGTGCGGGGGCCGCGAAGCCCGCGTCGCTCGACGCGCTGAAGGGCCAGGCCATCCACCTGCGCAAGTCGTCCAGCCACTTCGGCACGCTGAGCGCGCTGGCGGCGCAGCATGGCTTCACGCTCGTCGAGGAGCCCGAGGACATGGACACCGAGACGCTCATCGACCGGGTGGCACGCGGGGAGATTCCGTACACGGTGACGGACAGCCACATCCTCGCCGCCGAGCGCGTGTACCGCGATGACGTGGAGGCGGCGCTCACGGTGCCGGGGCAGGGTGAGCCGGCGGGGAAGGATGGGCACTACGGCATCGCCTTCGCGGTGCGGCAGGAGAACCCGAAGCTGCGGGCGTTCCTCGACGGCTTCGTGAAGAAGACCTACCGCGGCGTCGACTACAACGTGTACCGCCGCCGCTACTTCGAGGGCCGCCGTGCCGAGGCGCCGGTCACGGCGGAGACCGCCCTGGCCACGGGCGCCATCTCTCCGTATGACCCGCTGGTGCAGTCGTACTCGGCGCGCTACGGGTTGGATTGGCGGCTGATGGTGGCGCAGATGTTCCAGGAGAGCCGCTTCGACCCGAAGGCGCGCAGCTGGGTGGGGGCGCAGGGGTTGTTCCAGGTGATGCCTGCCACGGGCAAGGAGCTGGGATTCCGCAAGCTGGAGGACCCGGACCAGGGCATCCACGCGGGCGTGAAGTACATGCACCAGCTCATCGGCCGGATTGCGCCGGAGATTCCCTTCAAGCAGCGCCTGCGCTTCGCGCTCGCCTCGTACAACGCGGGGCTCGGACACGTGCTCGACGCGCGCCGGCTTGCGCAGGAGCAGGGCCTGGACCCCAACCGCTGGTTCGGCAACGTGGAGAAGGCCATGCTCATGCTGGAGAAGCCGAAGTACTACCGGCGCGCCCGCCACGGCTTCTGCCGTGGCTCCGAGCCGGTGAAGTACGTGTCGGAAATCCAGACGCGGTACGGGAACTACGCGGCGGTGGTGCAGCGCTGAAGGGTGGGGCGCTGCGCACCGCGCCTCGGATTTATGGAAGAGGCTCGGGGAAGTGGATGACGCGCCCGCCGGAGCCCACGGCCCAGATGTTGGTCGGGGCGACGCTTGCGATGTCCCTGAGTGCGCCTGCGGGCGCGGAAACGTACAGCGGCGGCAGCCACGCGGTTCCTGTGTAGCGGCGGATGACGCCCGCCGCTTCGGTGACGTAGACCGACGTGCGGTCCGGCGCGCAGACGCTCGTGAACTGGGCGGTCGCCGGAGGCGTTACGGCCTGCCAGGTCACGCCATTCCACCTCGCGATGTTGGAGTTGTCTCCCACCGCGTACGCGAGCGTCGGCGACACCATCCACACGCTCTGGAGGCTTGAATTGTTTGACCCCGACGTGCTCATAGGGGTGGTGTCTGTTCCTCCGGTATAGGTCTCGATAAGGGGACTGTTGGTCCCTCCCGCCTCCTGGGCCGCGATGAATACGCGTGAACTGTCGAGGCCGTGGATGTCCCTATAGATGGGGGCGTTGTCATCCATCAACGTCGGCTCACTGACCGACGTCCAGAAGTGTAGGCGGCCACCTTCATCCACTACAAAGAGGGAGGGCACGGCGCCATCGAAGCCGATGATGCCCGTGGCGTTGCTGCCCCCCGTCAGTGGGTACTGCTGGATGCATGTGGTTCCGTCGTGCTGGGCCACCCTCCCTTCGCTGCCTGCGAGGAACACTCTTCCATCGCTGTTTACCCAGGCTGCGTTCCAGTTGGCGGTGCCACACGCGCCATCGAAGCTCGTGAACGTGCCGCTCGCGCTGTCGCGACGGGCCAGCGCTCCTGCCGCGCCGGCAATCCACACCGGGTAGCCGCTGACGCTGACCTTGCTGATGGCGACCGTATTCCAGTCACGGAGCACGACCGCCGGGTCCGTCAGCGCCTTCCACCCCATGCCCATGCACACGTTGTCTTCGTCGGTCGAGCTGTCGCAGTCATTGTCACGCTGATCGCACGCCTCGGTGCCGGTGCCCTTGTTGTGCTTGTCCACGTCGTCACAGTCCGTGTGCAGATCCGCCACGCTGTTGGCCGGAATGGGCTGGCCGGGGCAGACGACTTGGGCGGCGAGGGCGAGGTTGCCGTCCCCGTCACCGTCCGCATCCGTGTAATAGCTTGTCGGCGTGGGCGCGTTGCAGGTGGTGGCGGTCTGCGCCACGTTGCACACGTAGATGCCCGAGCAGGGGCTGCCGCAGGCGTTGCCCTTCCGTGTCGTCCCGCTCGTGAAGGGCTCATCCACACCATCCACGCAGTTGTCGTCGAAGTCGTTGCACAGCTCCATGGCCCCGGGCTTCACCGCGACGTTGTCATCGTTGCAGTCGAAGGTGGCAGTCGGCGCGACGTAGCCCGCGGGCTGCGTGCACCCGCTCTGCATGTCATTCTGACGCCCGAAGGTGTCTCCGTCCGCATCCCGGTACCACGTCTTGTTGAAGCCCTCGTCCGTGCCACCGGCGCAGTTGTCGTCGACCTCGTTGCACACATCCAGCGCATTGGGATTCACGGCCACCGCGGCGTCATTGCAGTCGGTGTTGTTGGCCACGTACCCCGCTGGGGCATTGCACTTCTGTCGCGAATCCGAGGCCTTGCCGAAGCCGTCACCATCCGCATCCCGGAAGTACGTGTTCACCTGCAGTCCGTCATCCACGAGGTTGTCGCAGTCGTTGTCCTTGTCGTCGCACGTTTCCGCCAGCCCGGGCTTGCGCTGGTTGTCGGTGTCATCGCAGTCGTTGCTGGAAGCAACGTGATTGACTGGCGCGAAGCAGGCCAGCACCACCGGCCCCGCACCCGCGCCGTCATGGTCCGCGTCCCGGTAGAAGCTGTTCTGAGTCAGGCCATTGTCGATGCCGTCGACACAGTCGTTGTCCACGCCATCGCACAGTTCGGCCTTGCCTGGCGTCCGTTCGGTGGTCGTGTCGTCGCAGTCATCACCGAGCGCGACGTACTGGGAGGGTGGTGAGCAACCCTGCACCGAGGGACCCGCGCCGTAACCATCACCATCACCATCCCGGTAGAAGGTGCGCTGCACGATGGTTGCGTTGTTGTCGTTGCAGTCGGTACCGCCCCCAGCCGTGGGCACGAACCCGTCACCGTCGGCGTCCTCCGCGTGCAACGCGATGGCCACTGTCTCCACGCTCTCGGCGTCCAGTGTCACCGTCCGTGAGTTGCTCGCCACCTTGGGCCCGGTGCACGACTGCTCGTGCGCGGTGGTGATGAGCTCCAGGGTGGACCCCCAGCCTGAAGGGCGTCGGACTTCGGTCTCAATCTTTCGTGCCGACGCATCAAGACTCAGGACCTCGAAGGTGAACTCGTCGGACCTGTCTGGCGCGTCCTTGTCCCGGGCCTCCACGACGATGCAACCGGCCTTGAAGTCGAAGGACACTTCCACCATGACGGAGCGATAGCCGCGAAGCTCCTCCAGACTGGGCACGGTACAGGCGCAAAGCATCAACGTCGCACCCAGGCCCAGCAGCCTCATGACTCTCATCGCGCACCTCTCCGCGCGAGCAACCCCCGCTCGCTCCGTTGCCACGCCATAGCATTGCCCTACCCACGGCGGCGAGCCGTGCGCTAATGAGACTCCATGTCAATTGCCACGGGCGCCACTTCCAGGCGGGTCCTCATCGCTGGTGCCGGAATCGGCGGCCTCACGCTGGCCTGCGCGCTCCGTCGTGCCGGCCACACCGTCACCGTCTTCGAGCGCGCGGACGCGCTGCGCTGGGTGGGCGCGGGCATCATCGTCCAGATGAACGCCGCCGTGGCCCTGCGCCGCATCGGCCTCTCCGACGCCGTGGCCGCGGCCGGCGCCAGCCCCACGAACAGCGCCATCCTCCGGCCCTCCGGCGCAACCATCACCCGGCTCCCCGTCCAGCGACTCCAGCAGGAGCTGGGCATCCCCATGACCTGCCTCCACCGCGCCCGGCTCCAGGGCGTCCTCCTGGAGCACGCCGGGCCGGAGCACGTCCGGCTCGGGCTCGCGGTGACGGGCTTCCGGACCGACGACCACCAGGTGACGGTGACGCTGTCGGACGGAATCACCGTGACGGGTGACGTGCTGGTGGGCGCGGATGGCCTGCGCTCCGCCGTGCGCAGCGGACTGCTCGGCGACGCGCCGCTCCGGTACTCGGGCTACACGAGCTGGCGCGGAGTCTCTCCCGAGGTCCCCAGCGCGCGTCCGGGCCACGTCTCGGAGACCTGGGGCCGTGGCGCGCGCTTCGGCGTCGTGCCCATCGGCTTCGGGCAGGTGTACTGGTACGCCACGCTCAACGCGCCCCCAGGTGGCCACGACGCGCCCGGCACCACGCGCGCCCGGCTCCAGGAGGTCTTCGGACGCTGGCACGCCCCCATCCCGGACCTCCTGGCCGCTACTCCCGAGGACGCCATCGTCCGCACCGACATCCACGACCGGCCACCGCTGAACCGCTGGAGCCACGGACGGGTGACGCTGCTCGGTGACGCCGCGCACCCCATGACGCCCAACCTGGGGCAGGGCGGGTGTCAGGCCATCGAGGACGCCGTGGTCCTCTCGGAGTGCCTGTCCGCCGACCCCGACGTGACACGCGCCCTCGTCACCTACGAGCAGCGCCGCCGCGAGCGCGCCAACCAGCTGGTGCTTCGCTCGTGGCGACTGGGCCAGCTCGCACAGATGGAGAGCCCTGCCGGCCGCTTCCTGCGCGACTCACTCTTCCGGCTCGTCCCGGCGGGGCTCGCCGCGCGTGGCGTCCGAGAGCTGGTGCGCTCCGCCGCCACGTGAGCGGAGCACAGGCCGTTAGAGACTCAAGCCCAGCAGCGCGCCCGCGAACGGCCCGCTGAGCGAGACGGAGAACGTGTCCGTCGCGGAGCTCGCGAAGTTGTCCGCCTTGTTGAAGTACTGCGTGTAGCCCGCCTGGACGCGCGTGTAGACCCACCGCCCGAAGGAGTACTGAAGCGACGCCACCCCGCCCGCGCCGAAGACCCACTTGCGGTCCCGGTTCTCGGAGAAGGCGCCGCCCAGCGTGGGGCCCGAGGTCGGGTCACCGGGATTGTTCCGCTGAATCAGCCCCGTGGGCAGGGACACCTCGGCCGCGCCGCCGAACGCGCCCACGCCGAGCGTCAGCCGCTTCGCCAGCGCGAAGCGCTTCTCCAACCCTGGCCGGAACGACAGCACCTGCACGTCGTCGGCGAAGTACCAGTCGACGCCGTTGATCCACCACAGGTCATCCCGGTTCGAGCCACGGACGAGGTTGAAGTGCAGCCCGCCCGACAGCCGCACCGCGTTGTGCCGAGCGTCCAGCGGCTTCGTGAGCGCGGCCGTCTTGGGGATGAGCGCGGCCGGGTGCTCCATCCGCGTGAAGAAGCCACCCACCTCCACCGCGAGCTGCGGTGGCCGGCCCCGAGGCTCCTCCATCGGGGGCGGGGGCGCTTCCTCCGCCAGGGCGGACACCGGCACACCCAGCGACACCAGCAGGCCAAGGGAGCACAGCGCGGGGGCGATTCTCATGGGGGTTCCTCCTCCCGAGGGATTAGTCACGGCCCGTACCACGGGGGAAGGGGCCCTCCCAAACGGCTGTTGCGCGGTGGAACCATCACAGCCCCGCCACCTTCGACGCGCTGGTGACGGTGTAGGCCAGCGAAAGTTCCTGCTGTGAGCGGGGAGGGGCCGCCAGCTCGAAGCGGACGATGCCGTCCTCGCTCACGCGCGTGGGGGCCGGCCGGGTGGCGTCCCTGAGCAGCATCACCTCCACCGCCTCCACCTCGGAGACGGGCATCCGCTCCTCCAGGGCCACGGACTCCGGCCGCGAGCCCATGTTGGAGAGGTACAGCTTCACCCGCTGCGTGCGCACGCGGCGGCCGGTGAGGCGGCTCGTCTCCACCTCCTCGTCCACCTTGCGCGCCACGCGCAGCGAGTCCTCGCTGCCGAAGCCCAGCTTCACGCGCTCGCTGCGTCCGGTGAAGCGCAGCTGCGCGCGGCCCACGTAGCCGCTGGTGCGCACCAGGTCCACCGGCCCCGCGAGCAGCACCGACGGGCCCGTGTTGTCGAAGCGCGCCACCCGGTGCACCAGCGGGGACTGCTCCGGGCAGGCCAGGAACTCGGACGCCGCGGGCGCGGTGAAGCGGAACAGCGGCACGCGGTGCGGCTCTCCGTCTGGCGGCACGGTGGCACGGTGCTGCGCCGCCAGCGTCAGCGGCTCGCCGCCGTCGTCCATGCCGGGCAGGCCCTCCTCGCGCTTCACCACGCCGCCCTCGCCGGTGGTCTGGATGACCTCCTCGCGCATGGCCACCTCCACCACCTGCTTCTCGCGCTCCGTCTTGTCGCGCAGCCACAGCCAGTCCTCCACCAGCCGCGGCGGCGAGGCGCCCAGCGTGGGGCGCGCCGTGGAGAAGGCCAGCTCCGCGTCCTTCCACTCCTCGTCGGTGCGCTGCCACACCACGGCCTCGCACTCCAGCGTCACCGTCTCGCCCTTCTCGCCGCGCTCCAGCGTCGCGCGGTAGGCCGGGCGCCACGCCGCGCAGGGCACCAGGTAGGTGAGGGACAGCACCGCGGAGCCGCCGGCGGGGTGGCCCACCTCCAGCTCGGCGAACACGTCCAGCTTCGACTCCTGCGCCTCGGTGCGCGCCAGCGCGGTGCGCGCCTCCTCCAGCCGCTCCCGCCGTTCGACGACGTCGCGGCTCGACGCGCGCAGCGCCGCCTCCGCCGCGTCCAGCGCCTGGCGCACGGTGGTGAGCTGCTGGCGCCACACCTCCGGGCGGTCCTGGCCCCGGCCAGCGTCCTCGGAGATGGCGCGGTACACGTCCTCGTGCGCGCTGAGCAGCAGGGTGTGCTTGTGGAGCCGGCGCTCCTCCTCGGCCTGCGCGAGCCACAGCTCCTGCTCCAGCTCCGCCACGCGCCGGCCCAGCTCGGTGCGGTGCTCGCGCAGCGCCTCCGGGCGGTACGGCTTCACGGCGCGGCGGATGCGCGCCTGGGACACGGTGCCGCCGGCCACCTTCGCCTGGAGCGAGCGGTCCACCGCCAGCGGTGACAGCCCCTCGATGACCAGGCGCTGCGCGCCCGCGACGAGGGGCACCTCGCCGCGCCGCTCGACGAGGGCGCGGTCCTCGAGGACGGTGACCTTGACCACGGGCAGGGTAAGCGAGCCCATCATGTCCTCCGATTCCCCCCGTTGAGCATCTTGCTCGCGGGGATCTTCACGGTCCACGTCGCCTTCAACGTCTGCGCCTCACCCGGCTGGAGCACCACGCGCCACGCGCGCTCGCCCTCCACCTGCGTCTCACCGGGCAGCGGCGTGCGCTTCTGCCAGAGCGGCGCCACCTCGGTCTCCTCCACCTTGATGTCCTTCTCCGAGCCCGTGGGCACGGCCGGCACGCGCTCGCACACCTCCACGAGGATGCGGTTGGCCAGCCGGTTGGCCAGCTCCACCGACACGTGGTGCGTCAGCATCGTCGCGCCGCCGAAGATGCCGCCGGTGGCCTCGTCGAAGCGCGTGTTGCGCGCCACCTTGATGGACTCCTCCACGCCCAGGCCCAGCCGCTGCGTCGCCCCGGGCGCCATGGTGGGCAGCGGGGACGTCATCAGGAACTCGTCGCCCAGCGTGACGTCCACCGGCCCGGCCAGCAGCGGGTAGGGCGTCCGGTTCTCCACGCGCACCGTGCGGAAGGCCCGTGTCTCCACCGAGGGCACGCAGACGTACTCGGCGGACAGGCCCACCGGGACGGACAGCACCGGCACCGTGTGCCAGCTCCCGTCGGACGGCACGTCCGACCGCGTCTCCACGTCGAAGCGCGCGTCGAAGTGCGGCGAGGACTGACGGGGCGGCACGGACCACGCGGGCGGAGGCGCCTGCCGGACGGTGGACACCTCCTGCTCGCTCACGGCGACCAGCGTGGTGACGTCTATGTGCACGTGCACCGCCGCCAGCGCCAGCAGCTCCCGGGTGACGTAGGCGGGACGCGGACGCAGCCGGCCGCGCGCGCTGGAGTCCCCCGCGGGCGCCAGCTCCAGCCGGTCGTAGTCCAGCAGCGCGTCCGACGGCTCCAGCCGCGACGCCTGCCGCTCCTCCGCGGCGCCGCCACCGCCGGCCGACCCGCCCAGGAGATCTCGGGGAGCGCCCTCGAGCGCCTCGCCCGGCGCATCCATGAAGGCGTCCTCGTCGGCGCTCTCCTCCATGGGGGGCGGAGGTCCCCCGCGCCCGCTCTTCTTCATCTTGGGGGCCATGGCGCGAGAGGGCATCGCGTTGCGGGGCCGGAACATCCCGGGCATGGCCGCGGCGGGTGCCGGTGCCCCGGCCGGAGCCATGGGCGGGAAGGAGCCCGTGGTCGTCATGAGGTCGTCTCTGGCCACGGAGCGACGCCGCTCCATCATGGGCGCCTCCTTCACCATCTCCTCCATCTCCGGGGCGCCGGCATACTCGCCGGAGGGCTCCTCGAGGGGGACGGGCTGCGCCTGGGGCTTGGGCAGCGGCGGCGGCTCGGGCTTCGCGGGGACGCGCGTGGCGTCGAAGCCGGCGAACAGCTCGTCCAGGCCGGGCGGCGGCTCGCGCCAGCCGGAGCGCGCGGGGGGCGGCTGTCGCCGGCCGATGCGCAGCGCCTTGAGCTCCGGCACCTCCGCGCGCCGCTCCAGGTCGGCGGTGGAGACCGACAGCTTCACGCCCGTCCAGTCCTCGCCGGTGCGCTGGAGGACGGAGGCGCGCATGCGCAGCGTTCCCTCCTCCAGCGTGCGCGGCAGGCGCAAGTCGTAGGTGGGCACCCAGCGCGCGCCTGGCACCGCGTACTCGAGCGCGAGCTTCGCGGGGTGCTCCACGCCCGGGAGGCCGGCCAGGGTGAGGATGGCGGCGCGGTACACCCGGGCCCGCTGGCCGCGCACCGCCGACGAGGCTTCCTGGAGGCGCTGCTTGCGCAGCGTCACCTCCGCGTCGGCGTCGCGCAGCTGGCGCTCCAGGTCCAGCTTCTTCGCCAGGAGGGTGGCCAGCTCCGAGTCCACCAGGGACGCGAGCGACAGCAACGCGGACACCGGGGCGTCGCGGGGCTGCAGCTCGTCCTTCTTCCGCGAGGGGAAGGTGGGCGTGAGCTTCATCACCGAGCGCAGCTCGCGCTGCAGGACGCTCAGGGTCGCCGCCACCTCGGTGTGCCGGGCGCGAGCGGCCTCCAGCGCGCGCTGCTCGGCGGGGACGTCCACCTCGGCGGGAAGCTGGACGTCGAAGGCGGGACGGATGTCTCGCACGGCGAGCCCCGGTGGGCCCTGCAACACGGACGCGCGCAGGGAGCCGGCGCGCAGTGACAACGGCAGGCCATTGATGCGCACCTGCGTGGGGAGTCGGCCACCCTCCGCCTGCACCAGGGCCACGCGTGTACACAGCGCGCCCTCGGCATGGACGGTGACCGCTTCCAGGATGGACGGCACGACGAGCATGAGCCCCCCTCGAGAAGAGGGGGCACACGCTAGTCGAGGTGCAAGCCGGAAATCATGCCTCCCTCGGCGATGGGGGACCTGGGCCACGGGGGCCGGAGCCCTCATGGGGACTGCTGGAAAACCATGGGCGCCTCGTTTTTTCGAGGGGGCCGGGGAGGGCGGGGCCTGGAGTTACGCGTGGTTCAGCGCGCCGGACGCTCGGTATATGAGTTGCTTCCAACCCGGGGTATGGTCCGGACCCTCGGCATTCCGTTGCTCGTCGCGCTCGCCCTGGGCGGGTGTGACCTGCCATCCACGCTCGAACGCACGCTCGGGGACGGTGACGACGGCCCTCCCGAGGCGCGCTCCTGCGAGGGCGTCGTCTGTGGACCCTGCGCGCCCGCGGTCACGGTGCGCGTCAGCGGCGGGCCCGGCAATGCCATCCCCGATGCGGAGCTGTCCGGCATCGAAGGGAGCTGCGGCGCGGATGGCACCACGACGGTGTGCTCGACGAACGTCCACGCGCCGGGCGACTACGCCTTCGAGGTCCGCGCCCCCGGCTACCAGCCCGCGTCCGTGGAGGTGACGGTGCCGGAGGTGCTGGTGGTGGGCGCCTGCTGCAACTGCGGCTACGAGGCGCGCGTGGTGAGTGTCGCGCTGGAGCGGCTGTAGCTCAGCTCGCGTCCTGCTTGGCGACGGGCTCCGGGGCGGGCTCGGGCCCCAGGTCGCGGCCCAGGCAGTCCTGTCCCTCGGCGGGGCCCAGGGTGGTGCGTGGGCGGTACTCCCAGTGCCACGGCTCCGACGGCACCGTGCGACGGAAGCCGAAGCGGCACGCATGGGATGCGAGCCAGTCGTACGTGGCCGAGGTGACGTCCCCCACGACGAGGTCCACCGCGAGCCCGCGCTGGTGGTTGGAGCGCCCGGGCCGCGCGGCCTTCGGACCCAGCCCCTTGCGGTAGCGCTGGTACAGCCAGCGCTGCTCCCGCCGCGAGCGGTAGCCGCTGGTGACCCGCAGCGACAGGCCGGACTCGCGCGCCTCCGTGCTCATGCGGAGGAACGCCGCGGCGGCGGCATGGTGGAGCAGCTCGCCGCCCTTGATGCGGACGAGCTTCGAGCCCTTCGCCTTCGTCTTCGCCTTGCGGCTCTTGGTGGAGCCGGCGGCGTACGACGAGGACGCGACGAGGCACGCGAGGATGAGAACGGCCCAGCGGAGGAACACGAGCGGCATGTTGGATTCCGGCCCGGTGGCCGGAAGCTGATGCTCTCGCTTCTATTCCCCGGTGCAAAGCAGGCGGGGAGGCGAGCGCCCGCTCTTCAGAAGAGCCGGAGCTGCGGGTCCGGCGCGCTCCCGGGGCGCTTGGGGAGCGTCTGGAAGCCGTGGGCGCGGGCCCACTCCTCGCTCGGGCCGGGCCAGTGGTGCGCGTCCATGCGCACGTGGCCACGCTCGTCGAAGGCGACGCCCTCCGCCTCCAGCAGCTCGCGCTGGCCATGGCCCGACGTGCTGATGCCGCCGGTGCGGTTGATGATGCGCTGCCACGGCACCGTCGCCGCGCGGGCGCCGAGCGCGCCCAGAGCATGGCCCACGATTCGGGCATCACAGCCGTTACCCACGATGGTGGCGATGTCGCCGTACGTGGCCACCTGGCCGCGCGGCACCTGCTCGGAGGCGGTGTAGATGCGCTCGTAGAAGTCGCGCTCGTCGCGCACTGGCGTGGACATGGCGCCCTCCTGGCCCATGAAGGTTTCCCCCGGCGAAATGCCGTGTCATGGGTTGGGAGTCAAGAGCCCAACCGGGCGGGTGGGGTCCGCTGTCCCCGGTGCGTCCAATGGCGAGCGCCCGGCCGTCAGCCCTTGCGGTCCCTCAGGCGCGTGTACGTGTACGAGATGACCAGCAGCATCACCCCCAGCAGGATGAAGGTGAGCACGCGCTGGTCGGCGGGGAGGTTGGCCAGGTCCACCACCAGCAGCCGCACGAGGGCGAGCCCGAGGAGGGCCAGCGCGGCCCACCGGTACCAGCGCTCGCGCACGGCGAAGCCCAGGGCGAAGAGGCCGAAGGCGGCCACCACCCAGCCCAGCGTGACGAGCCCCTGGGGCATCAGCCCGCCCACGAGCCCGAGGAGGGACAGCCCCGCGCCCGCCGCGCAGGCGGCCTGGAGGAGGACGTCCCCCCGCTGCGCCGCCGCGGGCGGAGGGCCCGGCCAGAGCGCGGAGCCGGCGCGCTCGACGATGACGAAGGCGCCGAAGAGGACCGCGAGCAGCAGCGTCCGTCCGGGCGTGAGCACCTCGCACGCGCCGAGCGCGGTGAAGAGGATGAGCACGCCCACCCACCGCAGCACCGGCGAGTCCGTGCCGCGTGCCGTGAGCCCAGCGGCCAGGCCCGTCACCGCCCACGCGGCCACCAGGGTGGAGTCCTGGTACTCGGTGGGCATGGCCAGGGCGAAGGTGATGGCGGTGAGGGCGAGGTACGCGTGGAAGAGGGTGCCGGGCGCCTGCCTCGCGCGGGCCACCGCGGCGCTGCCGGCCTCGGCGAGCGCCAGCACCACGAAGAAGGTGAAGAGGTGGTCCTCGCTCCACCGCGCCACCTCGTACCCGCCGAGCAGCGCCAGCCCCACCCAGTTGAGCAGCGCGAAGGCGAGGCACGCGCGCCGGGACAACTCGCGCGGACGGGCGAGCAGCGCCACGGAGAAGAGCACGAAGTAGAGGAGGAGGAAGCCCAGGCTCAGGAGCAGCCGCTCCCGCTCCGGCGCCCCGGGGGCCACGCTGTCGTCGCGCAGCGCCCAGACGACGTGCGTCGAGTACACGGCCACCAGGCTGGACAGCGGCACCACGACCCACCGGTTCCTCACGAGGAAGAAGAGGGCGCCGGAGGCGAGCAGCGTGGTGGACAGCAGCGTGAAGGTGGTGATTTCGCTGAGCATCCCCGTGTGCAGCCCGAGGAAGAGGGCGATGCCGGCCACCGTCTCCGACTGCATCCGGTGGGCAATCACCACGATGGCCACGACCAGCAGCGCGAGCAGCACCAGCGCGAGCGCCTGACTCTCGATGACGCGCACCGAGGGCAGGAAGTGCAGCGCGTACGTGACGAAGTAGGCCAGCGCCAGGCCGCCGCCGAAGACGATGCGGCCGAACAGCTCATGCCGCCGCGCCAGCCAGAGGCCGAACGCGCCCAGGCCCGCGCTCAGCACGTACCCGGCCACCACGCGGGCCAGCATCCCCAATTCACCGAAGCGGTAGGTGATGAGGTAGGCGATTCCGATGATGAGCGCGACGATGCCCAGCCGGCTCAGCCAGTAGGTGCCGAGGTGCGCCTCCAAATCCCGCTGCGCCGGAGCCACGGGCGTGGGCGCGACGGCGCGGGGGGCCGCCACTTCCGCCGCGACGGTGGGCGGCGCCTCGGCACGGGCACCGGATGACTCCAGGCGGGTGAGGCGCGCCTCCAGCGAGGCGACGGTGGACTCCAACCTGCGGATGGCCTCGCGCAGCTCCTGCTCTTCACCCTCGGCCGCCATTCCCTCGTTCCCCTCGTACAAGACGCGGCACCGGCCCTACCACCGCGCCCGGTGTCGACCGGGGCCACACATGCAGTCAAGCGGAAACCATCGTCGGCCGCGGTGGGATGGGGGCGCAGCAGCTCTCCGGATGGCGGATATGTGCCGCCGGCTCCGAGCGCAACGCTGGACGTGGGACGACGTGTTGACCACGGCACACGGCTTGGCGGAGCGCGGTCCGCGGGGACCAGGCCCGGGAATCGCGGGTCCGGGGATCCAGCGGGAACCATTGCATGCAACACATCCCTGAATCCGAGCCCGGGCAAGCCATGCGCCACGGGTCTGCCCTCGCAGTCGCCCAGGAGCGCCATGTCTCGCGACAACTTCGACGCAGCAGGTGTGGCCCCCGCGACGCGGCGGAGCACGGACTCAGGAGACCCCATGTTCCGAGACCTCGACTTCGCAGCCGCCGCGGTCCCCGCTTCACGCGGTGGCCCGGCGTCCTCCCGCGCGCGGGCACTCCCGCTCGTGCTCCTCCTCACGGCGGCCCTCGGCTTCGCGGGCTGTGACTCCGACGACGAGGATGAGCCCGCTCCGGACGACGCGGGCACCACTGTGGATGGGGGAACCCGCTCCGATGGTGGCACTTCGTCGGACGGCGGCGTCACGTGTCCGACCTGCACGGACCCGGAAGTGTGTGGCGACCCGGCTCCGACCGGGAGCTGCGCGCTGGCGGATGGAGGGCGCGTGTGCAGCGCGGACTGCTGGTGCTGGGAGTACCCGCTGCCGCACGGGTACACGCTGAAGGGCGCGCACTTCCGCGCTCCGGATGACGGCTGGGCCGTGGGCGAGCTGGGCTACATCCAGCACTGGGACGGCACGCGGTGGACGCGCGTCCCGGCGGGAACAGTGACGGACCTGCACGACATCCACGCGGTGTCCGCAACGGAGGTGTGGGCCGTGGGTGAGAAGGGCACCGTGGTGCGCTCGTCGGGCGGCGCCTTCACGGCGGTGGACGCGGGCACGACGCGGAGCCTGTCCTCCGTGTGGGCCGCCGGACCGGGCAACGTCTGGGCCGTGGGCGCCGGCGGCACCGTGGTGCGCAGTGAGGGCTCCGGCTTCAACACCGTGAGCGCGGGCACCACGCAGGACCTCAATGGCATCTGGGGCAGCGGCGCGAACGACATCTGGGTGGTGGGGCAGAAGGGCACGCTGCGCCACCATGACGGCGCCGCGTTCTCCGCCGTCGACGCGGGCACGGACCTGCCGCTATACGAGGTGACGGGCACCGGCCCGAGCGACGTCTGGGCCGTGACGTCCGAAGACCCGTGCCTCTTCTGCGACGACTACGGCATCGTCTACCGCGTCTCCTCGGCCGGGCTGGAGGAGCGCCTGCGCACCTCGGACCAGTTCTTCCACGTGTTCGCTGCGGCGCCGTCGACGGTGCTCGTCACGGGGGAGACGCGCTATCGGTGGAACTCGGCGACGTGGGAGCGGCTGACCAACGGCATCAGCGGCCTCATGGCCGGGAGCGGCGCGGACGATGTGTGGCTCTTCGCCTCGGGCAATCGCATGGCGCGGTGGACGGGCACCACCTGGGCGGCGCAGAACCCCATCACCCTGGGCAGCGTCGTGGACGTGCATGGCAGCGGGCCCCAGGACGTGTGGGCGGTGGACAGCGAGCGCCAGGTGCTGCGGTGGAGCGCCGGTGCTTGGGCCCCCGCGAGCAAGGACGGGCTGGGTGTTTCGCATGACTACCGGGGTGTCCATGCGGCGTCGCCGTCGGCCGTCTGGGTGGTCACCGCCAGCGGATACGTCCTCCGGTGGAATGGGACGACGTGGAGCCAGGAGCACCAGCAGAGCGCCATGACCCTGACGGCGATTCACGGCGCCTCCGCGTCGGACGTCTGGGCGGTGGCCGAGAATGGCGAGGCGCTGCACCGCGACGGCACGGGCTGGACGCTGGTGCCCACGGGCAACACGAAGGCGCTGTATGACGTCTGGACGGGCAGCGCGTCGTTTGCGGTGGCGGTGGGGGCCGACGGCACCATCCTCCAGTGGAATGGCAGCGCGTGGAGTGCGATGCCCTCGGGCACGCTCAAGAGCCTGCGGAGTGTCTGGGGCTCCGGGCCCGCGGACCTCTGGGCGGCGGGAGACGGAGGCACGCTGCTGCACTACGACGGTACCGCCTGGAGCGCGGCGTGCACCGGCACCACCGCCAACCTGGAGGCGGTGTGGGGCACCTCCGCGACGGAGGTGTGGGCCGCGGGAGACAGGGGCACGCTGCTGCGCCTGAAGGGCACGAAGTGGGTGCCCGAGCGCACCGGCACCCGCCATGACTACTCCGGGCTGTGGGCGTCCTCCGCCTCGGAATTGTGGCTGACGGGGGACACGGCGATTCTTCACAAGCGCTGACGCTTCAGCGCCCGAAGGACTGCAGCAGGGCCATGGCGTCCGTGGCCCGCGCGGAAGGGATGAACAGGTGGTCGTGGAAGTACGCGGCCACCGGGTTCACCCCGATGCCGTGCGCGGCCAGGCGCGTGGCGACGGCGGCGATGAAGCCCACCGCGTCCAGGCTGGAGTGCACCGACAGCGTCACCTGGCGGAACGTCCCCGCGTAGGGGAGGCCCGCCGCGTCGGCGCGCTCGCGGCGGAGGATGAGCGTCAGGCCCTCGTCCTCGTGGAAGAGGCCCACGGGCGCCAGCGCGCCCAGGTCCGGGGTGGCCGGGTGGGGCAGGGTGCAGAAGACGTACTCCCCGTCTTTGAGCACCGGCCGCATGGACCTGAGCAGCACGTCCAGGTTCGTCTCGCCCGCCATACGCGCGCCCTCCTCGCGGCTCACCCGCTGCGGGAGCCCAGCCCGGTGGCGTCGCCCGAGCGGAGCCGCTCGTGCAGCGTGCCCGTCAGCAGGTACCAGAACTGCACGTTGCCGAAGCTCAGGATGTCGCCGTCACGCAGCACCGCCTCGCGCGCGCCCAGCGTCTGCGCGTTGAGGAAGGTGCCGTTGGTGGAGCCCAGGTCCTGCACTGTGCAGCGCTGCTCGGCCTCGTTCCAGCGCAGCTCCGCGTGCATCTTGGAGACGGACGCGTCGTCGATGACGAGGTCGCAGTCCATGCGGCGGCCGATGCGCAGCCGGTCCGTGGACTGCAGCGGCGGCAGCGTGGCCACTCGCAGGTGTTCGAATTCGAACAGGAGGGCGAGCATTCCCTGCTGGATGTCCTCGGGCGCCGCCATGCGGGTGGGGGCGAGGACGGCGGCGGACGCGTCGGCGGGCGGGCGCTGGATGAGCGCGAAGGGGCCGAGCTGACGCTGGAAGGCGGGGGTGGTCAGCGCGGCGGCGAGCGCGCGCAGTTCCTGGACGGACAGCACGCGGGCAGACTACCGGGTCACCCGTCGTACGGACAGCACAACCCCGATTCCATGTACGGCTTTCGTTGACCAGGCTGCGAGGGGTTCCCTACATTGGGCGTTTCGTGGGGGCCGGGCTCCGGTAGGAGCACCGGCCCTCTGTGTATTGAACCAGGGAGTGGTGGAAGGAGCCGTTTCGATGAGCAGCGGGAGCGACAACATCCCGATGACCCCGTCCGGACTGCGCAAGCTGAAGGAGGAGCTCAAGCACCTCCAGTCCGTCGAGCGGGGGAAGATCTCGCGCGAGATCGAGGTCGCCCGCGCCCACGGGGACCTCCGCGAGAACGCCGAGTACCACGCGGCCAAGGAGAAGCAGTCGCACATCGAGGGCCGCATCCTGGACCTCAACGACTGGATTGCCCGCGCGGAGGTCATCGACACGAGCAAGCTGGGCGGTGACAAGGTCGTCTTCGGTGCGACGGTGGACCTCGTGGACACGGAGACCGAAAAGCCGGTGACCTACCGGCTCGTCGGAGAGCTGGAGGCCGACCTGAAGAAGCGGTGGATTGCCGTCACCTCGCCGGTGGCGCGTGCGCTCATTGGCAAGAAGGTGGGCGACATCGCCACGGTGCAGAGCCCCGGCGGTACGAAGGAGCTGGAGATCACCAAGGTCCGCTTCGAGGACCCGGACGAGGGTGTGACGTCCGGCGAGGGCTGAGTTCGTCTCCCTTCGGGGAGCTGCCGGGGGAGCGGGCATGGGCTCGCTCCCCCGGTCTCGTTTCCTGGGAGACGTCAGTCCTCTTCCTTAGGATGAGCGACGGAATCCGCGCGTGAACCATCCGTTCGCCAGCCTCGTCGGTCCCCTCCGGTATGCGTGTCAGCGCGACTTCGCGATGCTCGCCACCGTGAAGGGGCTGCGCCCGGTGCTGGAGCGTGCGCTCGCGGGGGCCGATGGCGTGGACGCCCAGGCCCTGGACCACCTGCGCTCGGCGCTGCCCTACGTGGACGACCCCGCGCCCGAGCGACGCAAGGCCGCGCTGCGCCGCGTGGTGGCCGGACTGAAGCTCAGCGGCGTGGAGCTTCCGGCGGAGCTGGAGGGCGTGGGCGCGGTGGCCCGGCCTCCGGAGGGCGCCGCGGCTGCCCCACGGACGCTCGTGCGGGAGAGTGTGCTGGCGCCCGCGGAGAAGCCCCGCACGCGCAACCTGCCGGTGGCGGAGGGCGCGGCCGCCGGAGCGACGCCTCCGGGCTATGTCCCCCCGTGGAAGTCCGTCGAGCCCGTGGCGCCGCCTCCCCGGGCGAAGGACACGTCGGCTCCGGGCCCACGCGCTGGTGCCACGCCGACCACACAGGGTCCTCGCGCTGGTGCCATTCCGGCCACACCGGGCCCGCACGCCGGTGCCGTGCCGGGTCCTCGCGCTGGTGCCATTCCGGCCACTTCGGGCTCTCACTCCAGTGCCATACCGGAAGCCTCGGGCCTGCGCCCCGGAGCCACGCAGGCCGTCCCGGGAGCACGCCCCGGAACCATGCCGGCCGCCCAGGGCTCGCGCGCCGGAGCCATGCCCGCGGCCCCGGCCGCACGCCCCGGTGCCATGCCCGCCGGCAGGAACGCGGCCCCTACCGCCACCCCCACCGCCAGGGTCCCCCGGCAGGCCTCTCTCGCTACGGTGCCGGAAGCCGTGCCCGGCGCGAAGACGCGCAAGGAGAAGGCGGAGCGGAAGAAGAAGCGCGCGGTGGCGGCCGAGGCCTCGCGCGCCGAGGCGAAGCTCCTGTCCATCGCCCCTCGCACGGGGCCGCTGTCCATGCCGCTGAAGACGCTGGACAAGCGGCTGGGCCCGCGGCTCGTTTCGACGCTCAACAAGAAGGGCCTGCGCCGGCTGGGTGACATCCTCTTCCTGCTGCCGCGCTGCTACGAGGACCGCAGGAAGCTGAGCACCATCGCCGAGCTGGAGCCCGGCCAGCGCGGCGTCACCGTGGGCGTCGTGAGGCTCGCGGACTTCGTGCCCGGCCGCGGCGGCAAGCGCATGTTCCGCGCCGTCGTGGGCGACTCCTCGGGCAGCATCGCCGCCACGTACTTCAACGCGGGGCCGTGGCTGAAGAGCCGCTTCACCGTGGGCAAGCGCATCGTCCTCTCCGGCGAGGTGCGCGCCACCATGAGCGGCCGGGAGATGGCCCACCCGGAAATCGAGCCCGCCGAGGACCTCGAGTCCTCCTCCGTCCACTTCAACCGCATCGTCCCCATCTACCCGGGCTTCGAGCGCGCCGAGCAGCGCTCCTTCCGGGACCTGGCCGCCAGCGTCGGGGACAAGTACGCGCAGGCGCTGGAGGACCCGCTGCCCGCGGACCTGCGCCGCCGCCTGGAGCTGATGGGCCTGCCGGACGCGCTGCGCTTCATCCACTTCCCGCCCGGCGACGCGGACCTGGAGGCGCTGGACACGCACCAGAGCGACGCGCACCGGCGCCTCGCGTTCGACGAATTGTTCTTCCTCCAGCTCGGCATGGCGCTCAAGCGGCAGGGCATCAAGGCGGAGGAGGGCATCTCCTTCGACGTGTCTCCGACGCGGCTGGACACGGCCCGCGCCGCGCTCCCGTTCCAGCTCACCGGCGCCCAGGCGAAGGTGGTGCAGGAGCTTGCCCGGGACATGGCGCGCTCGGAGCCGATGAACCGGCTGGTGCAGGGCGACGTGGGCAGCGGCAAGACGGCGGTGGCGATGATTGCCGCCATGGTGGCCCTGCAGGACGGCTACCAGGTGGCCGTCATGGCGCCCACGGAAATCCTGGCCGAGCAGCACGAGCGCACCTTCCGCAAGGTGCTGGAGCCGCTGGGCTACAAGGTGGGGCTCCTGAGCGCGGCGGGCACGGCGAAGTCCAAGCGCGAGCGGCGCGACGCCGTGGCGCGCGGCGACATCCACCTCGCGGTGGGCACGCACGCGCTCATCCAGCAGGACGTCACCTTCCAGCGGCTGGGGCTCGCGGTCATCGACGAGCAGCACCGCTTCGGCGTGCTCCAGCGCCACACGCTGATGAGCAAGGGCCCGAAGCCGGACGTGCTGGTGATGACGGCCACGCCCATTCCTCGCACGCTGGCCATGACGCTGTACGGGGACCTGGACCTGTCCGTCATCGACCAGCTCCCGCCGGGGCGCACGCCCATCAGCACCCGCGTCTTCAACGAGAAGCAGCGCGCCCGCGTGTACGAGTCGGTGGCCTCGGAGCTGGCGAAGGGCCACCAGGCGTACGTCGTCTATCCGCTGGTGGAGGAGTCCGAGAAGCTCGACCTGGAGGACGCCACGCAGGGCGTGGAGAAGCTGGCGCAGGTGTTCCCCCAGGCCAGGGTCGGCCTGCTGCACGGGCGGATGAAGGGCGAGGAGAAGGACGCCGTCATGGAGGCGTTCCGCGGCAAGGAGCTGGACCTCCTCGTTTGCACCACCGTGGTGGAGGTGGGCGTGGACGTGCCCAACGCGTCGGTGATGGTGGTGGAGCACGCCGAGCGCTTCGGCCTGTCCCAGCTCCACCAGCTCCGGGGGCGCGTGGGCCGTGGCGCGGCGGCGAGCTACTGCTACCTGATTGCCGGCGCCGCGCGCTCGTGGGAGTCCACCGAGCGGCTCGGGGTGATGGAGCGCAGCAGCGACGGCTTCGTCATCGCGGAGAAGGACCTGGAGATTCGCGGGCCCGGCGAGTTCCTGGGCACGCGCCAGAGCGGCCTGCCCGAGCTGGCGGTGGCCAACCTGGCGAGGGACGGAGATCTCCTGTCCATGGCCCAGGCCGAGGCCCGGCTCATCCTGGAGAAGGACCCGGACCTGAAGGCCCGTGAGAATCAGGGACTCGTGAAGGCGCTCGAGGAGCGGTGGGAAGGCCGCCTCGCGCTGGCGCGGGTGGGGTAGGCGGGCCGGGCCGCTCGGGGGCCGTGGGAGCATGCCAGCCTGCCTGCCGGTGACTATCGTCATGGAATGGGTGACTGGGGACGGGCCGAGTACCTGAAGGGCCAGGGCATCCAGGACCGGCGCGTGCTGGAGGCGATTGCCCGGCTGGAGCGCGCCGACTTCGTTCCGGAGCGGATGCGGGGTGAGGCCGGCGCGGACGCTCCGCTGCCCATCGGCCATGGGCAGACCATCAGCCAGCCCTTCGTGGTGGCGCTGATGACGGAGGCCCTCCAGCTCAAGGGGCACGAGCGCGTGCTGGAGATTGGCACCGGCTCCGGCTACCAGACGGCGGTGCTCGCCCTGCTGTGCCGCGAGGTGTACACGGTGGAAATCGTCCCGGAGCTCGCGCGCTCGTCGCGGCGGCTGCTGCGGCGCCTGGGCTTCGAGAACGTGTACTTCCGCCGGGGAGACGGCTCGCTGGGCTGGCCCGGGGCGGAGCCCTTCGACGCCATCCTTGCCGCCGCCGCGCCCAGCGAGGTCCCCGTGCCCCTGGTATCCCAGCTCCAGCGAGGCGGTCGGATGGTCATCCCCGTGGGTCCGCTGGGAGGCGCGCAGGAGCTGCTGCGCATCCAGCGAGCCCGGCGCGAAGGCGACCTTCCCCTCGTCGAGCGGCTGCTCCCGGTGCGCTTCGTGCCCATGACGGGCCAGGCCTTTCCGCGAGAGTGAGCGTGCGGCGTGGGTGGGGGGGACCCTCCGCCTGCCTGCCTGCACTTCCATCATCGTCTGGAAGTCGCGTTGCTCCCGGGAGCGGCGGCCCGCTAACGTTCGCGCATCATGATCATCTGTCCGGTGTGCGACCACGTTCAACCCGAGGGGACCGAGTGTGACATCTGTGGCCGGGTCTTCCCGGCGCAGGTCGTCGAGGCGACGCCCATCGCCCCCCTGGCGGAGCTGGAGGTGACGCCGCACGCGGGAGGCCGCGGCGCGGTGGAGGTCGCCGTGCTGCCCGAGCTGGATGCGACGCGCCTGCGGGCCGGCCCCGACCTGCCGGCCCAGGTGGTGCAGGACCTGGAGCTGACGCGCGCCAGGCCCACCGACGCCATCCCGGTGCTGCCCATCGAGGACCTGGACACCGGCCGCGCCGAGGATGACGGCGTGCGCACCGCCGCGCCCACGGGCGCCGTCGTGTGCCGGTACTGCCGCAACGTGCAGGCCCAGGGGCTGCTTTGTGACCACTGCGGCATGCGGCTGCCCCGCGCGCGCCCGGCGGCGACCGCCGTGGTGGGCGCGAAGGGGACGGGCGTGGATGGCGACGGCTGGACTCCCTGCTCGACGTGCCACACTCCGGTGCGTCCGGGGAAGATCTGCTCGGAGTGTGGGACGCGATCTAGAGTGGAAGCATGATCGTCCCTGATCCGAAGTTCCGGGCCGAGTACGCATGCAGCGAGGGCTGTGACTTCCGCGCCTCGCTGCTGGACGTGGTGTACCGGTGCCCGCGCTGCGGCGGCCTGCTGGAGGTGTCGCACGACCTGGCGGCCCTGCGCGCCGTGCCCGGGGTGATGTGGAAGCGGCGCTTCGAGTCCCGCTTCGGCTCCGCGCGGCTGCCGGAGGCCTCGGGGGTGTGGGGCAAGCGTGAGTGGGCGTTCCCGGGGATTCTCGACGAGGACATCGTGTCCCTGGGCGAGGGGCGCGTGCCTCTCAAGCCGCTGCCGCGCATGGCCTCGGAGCTGGGGCTGGCGGCGCTCGACTTGAAGGAGTGCGGTGTTTCCCCGACGGGGAGCTTCAAGGACTGGGGGATGACCGTCCTGGTCTCCGCCGTGAAGCACATGCGCGCGCGGGGCGTGCCGCTGCGCGCGGTGGCGTGCGCGTCCACGGGGGACACGTCCGCGGCGCTGTCCGCCTACTGCGCGGCGGCCGGGATTCCCGCGGTGGTGTTCCTGCCGCGCGACAAGGTGTCGCTCGCGCAGCTCGTGCAGCCGATTGCCAATGGGGCGCGGGTGCTGTCGCTGGACACGGACTTCGACGGCTGCATGAAGCTGGTGCAGGCGGTGACGGCGGATACGGGGCTGTACCTGGCCAACTCGATGAACTCGCTGCGCATCGAGGGCCAGAAGATGGTCGCCGTGGAGCTGTGCCAGGACCTGGGCTGGGAGCCGCCCGACTGGGTGGTGATTCCCGGCGGCAACCTGGGCAACGCCAGCGCGCTGGGCAAGGGCTTCGAGCTGATGCTGGAGCTGGGGCTCATCACGAAGCGGCCGCGCATCGCCGTGGCGCAGGCGCAGCGCGCCAATCCGCTGGCGCGCTCCTTCCGGGGCGGCTTCCGCGAGCTGGTGCCGATGCAGGCGGAGAAGACGCTGGCGTCCGCCATCCAGATTGGCAACCCGGTGTCCTTCAAGCGCGCGGTGCGCGTCCTCAGGGCCTTCGACGGCGTGGTGGAGGAAGCCACCGAGTCCGAGCTGTCCAATGCCGCGGCGCGGGCGGACCGCGAGGGCACCTTCACCTGCCCGCAGACGGGCGTGGCGCTGGCGGCGGTGGAGAAGCTGGTGGCCCAGGGCGTCATCGCGAAGGACTCGCGCGTGGCGGTGATTGCCACCGCGCACGGGCTGAAGTTCGCGGACTTCAAGGTGGGCTACCACCGGGGCGCGCTCGCGGACGTGACGAGCCGCTACGCGAATCCTCCGGTGGAGCTGCCCGCCAGCCTGGACGCGGTGCGCGGCGCGCTGGCCGACCTGGGCTGAGTCAGGGGGGGGGAGCCGCGGAAGGGGCGTTCCTTCCGCGGAAGCCGGCCCCGGTGCGCGTCAGTCCGCGAGCAGCGGCACGCGCTTGTCGATGGTGAGACCGAAGCCCGCCAGTCCGCGGTAGGTGATGTCCGTGTTGGTCATCACCTGGAGCGAGCGCACGCCCAGGTCGTTGAGGATCTGGCAGCCCATGCCCAGGTCGCGCGAGTCCTGCGGGCCGCGCGTCGGGCCGCTGCTGCCGTCGGTGTTGCGCTTGTGGTGGATGCCGAAGTCGTCGCCGTGCATGCCGGGCAGGTACACGAGCACGCCGTTGCCCTCGCGGGAGATGCGCGCGAGCGCCTGGTCCAGCAGCACGTTGCAGTTGCAGGCCGGGGAGCCGAACACGTCGCCCATGGCGCACGCGGCATGCAGCCGCACCAGGGTGCTGGGCCGGGCCGCGGGGTCGCCCTTCACGAGCACCAGCGACTTCACGCCGTCCGGCAGCCACGTGTACGTGAGCGCGGTGAACTCACCGTAGCGGGTGTTGACGGTGTGCTGGCCGGGCTCGCGGCGCACCAGCCGGTCCTTGCGGCGGCGGTACTCGATGAGGTCGGCGATGGTGATGACCGCCAGCTTGTGCTCGCGGGAGAAGGTCATCAGGTCCGGCATCCGCATCATGGTGCCGTCGTCCTTCACCAGCTCGCAGAGGATGCCGGAGGACTCCAGGCCGGCGAGGCGGGACAGGTCCACCGTGGCCTCGGTGTGGCCGGCGCGGCGCAGCACTCCGCCCTCGCGGTAGCGCAGCGGGAAGATGTGGCCGGGGCGCAGGAAGTCGTCTGCCTTGCTGTTCGGGTCCACCAGCGCGCGGATGGTCTTCGCGCGGTCCGACGCGGACACGCCGGTGGTGGTGCCGTGCCGGAAGTCCACGGAGACGGTGAAGGCGGTGCGGTGGGACTCGGTGTTGTCTGCCACCATCTGCGGCAGGCGGAGCGCGTCCAGGCGCTCGGCCAGCATGGGCTGGCAGACGATGCCGCTGGTGTGGCGGACCATGAAGGCGAGGTGCTCGGGCGTCACCTTCTCCGCCGCCATGATGAGGTCCCCCTCGTTCTCACGGTCCTCGTCGTCGGCGACGATGACGAACTTGCCGTCGCGGATGTCGCGGATGGCGTCCTCGATGGAGGAGAGCTGGGAGTCGTGACTCATGGAGGTGTCGGTCCGCCTGGGGGGCTGCATGTCCTCGGCGCATGTAGCGCGCACGCTCCGGGCTCGCAAGGCAACCTGTTGGACGCTGTGCGTTCAGGTGATGGGGCGGATGAGTCGGGAAGGGCTCTCTCCCTGGACGGTGGAGAGGCCGTTGGAGGGCCTACGGTCGGCCGGTGGCCGGGGTGGCGACTCGACGGGTGGGGCGAGCTGATGTAGGGTCCGCGGTTCCGTGATGAGCGCCGATACCCAGGATTTGAGGACGCAGCTCGACCAGCTCCAGGAGAGCCTGTCCGTCCGTCAGAGCACGACGCACTTCGCCCATGCGGGCGTCTCCACCATCGCCGCCCTGCTGATTGGCGGCGCGGCGGGCAAGCTCTTCTACGACTCGCTCCGCACGCCGCTGCTGGCGTGGGGCGCGGCGCTGCTGGCGCTGGCTCTGCTGGTGTACGCCTTCCGCCACTACCGCCTGGGCCGCAAGGTGCTGGTGGAGGAGCTGAAGGGCTACGAGACGATGATGGCGCTGCGTCGCCAGCTGCGGCTGGACGACCCCGCGGCCCTGCTGCCCCGGTGAGCGCCGCGCGCAAGGCCGTCCGCAAGGGGCGGTTCATCATCCTGGAAGGGCTCGACGGCGCCGGCACCACCACGCAGGTGGAGCGGCTGGCGGCCGTGCTGCGCGCGGAGGGGCACGCGGTGCTCACCACGCGCGAGCCCTCCGACGGGCCCGTGGGCACGCTGATTCGCCAGGCCCTCACGGGTCGGCTGGGCCTGCCCGGTGGTGCGGGGCCGCTGGCGCCGGAGACGCTGGCGCTGCTGTTCGCGGCGGACCGGACGGACCACCTCACGGCGCGGGTGCTGCCGGCACTGGCCGAGGGCAAGGTCGTCCTGTGTGACCGCTACGTGCTGTCGTCGCTCGCATACCAGGGGGCGACGCTGCCCATGGAGTGGGTGGACGCGGTGAATGCGTGCGCGGTGTCGCCGGACCTGACGCTCTTCGTGGGCGTGAAGCCCGAGGTGGCCGCCCGCCGGCGTGCGGCCCGGGGCGGGGCGCCGGAGCTGTTCGAGGCGGACGAGGCGCAGCGGCGGATTGCGAAGCAGTACGTCGCGGCCATCAAGCTGCGTGAGAAGCGCGAGCGCATCGTCCACATCGACGGCGAGCAGGGCATCGAGGCGGTGACGGAGGCCTCGCTGAAGGAGCTTCGCAAGCTGCTCGGCCGGAAGCGCTGAGCTGGCGGCGGACGCGGCGTCCGGTGTCGGCTCCTGCACCCACCGGTTGCACCCGGCTCGCTGTCTCCTGCTGTGGCAGGCGGCGGGTCGGGCTAGAGTCCGCCCTCCCATGGAGCGCACCGGCGCAGCGGCGGTCATCATCGGAAATGAGGTCCTGACCGCGAAGGTCACGGACCTGAACGGGCCCCACCTCATCAAGCGGCTGCGCGAGGTGGGCATCCCGCTGCACTCGGTGGAAATCGTCCTGGACGACGTGGACGCCATCGTGAGCGCGGTGGCGCGGGCCCGCCAGAAGGCGCGCTACGTCTTCACCAGCGGTGGCATCGGCCCCACGCACGACGACGTCACGGTGCGCGCGGTGGCGCTGGCCATGGGCAAGCCGGTGGTGCGGCTGCCGGAGATGGTGGAGCTCATCACCGCCCGGGCCCCCGGAGGCCTTGTGACGCCCGAGGGCATGCGGCTGGCGGACGCCCCCGAGGGCGCCGTGCTGCTGCCCCAGGCGGGCACCTGGTACCCCGTGCTGACGGTGGAGCACGTGTACCTGCTGCCCGGCGTGCCGCAGCTCTTCCGGATGCAGCTGGAGACGGTGCTCGGGCGCCTGAGTGGGACGCCCGTGGTGCTGAACAGCCTCTACCTGCGCCTGGGGGAGAGCGAGATTGCCGCCGTGCTGGACCGCGTGGCGCTGGACATGCCCCACGTGGCCATCGGCTCCTATCCGGAGTTCGACCCGGGAAAGGACTACCGGGTGAAGGTGACGGTGGAGTCCCTCGAGCGAGGCCCCGTGGACGACGCGCTGGAGCGCATCGTCAAGGGCCTGCCCGAGGGGGCGGTGCTGCGGCGGGAGTAGCTACAGCGACAGCCCCAGCCGCTGGCGCAGCCGGAAGAAGTCATCGGTGAAGGACCAGGAGAGCAGGGTGCGCAGCCGCTCGCCCTCGCGGATGGCCTGGAGCACGGGCTCCGGGCTGTCCAGGCGCGCGCCGGCGAAGTTCGGGTCCTCGCGCAGCACCATGCTCAGGCCCACGGACACGTCGCCGCAGATGAGGTGGCCTGCCCGGTCCGCCGAGTAGTCCAGCGCGTCCAGCCACATCGGCAGGTCCACCTTCTGGAGCTCGCCCACCGCCATCGCCGGAATCTCCAGCGCCTTGAGCGCCTTGCGCGAGTACGCCTTGCGCAGCTGCTTCACCGACTCGTCGTTGCGCCGGCCCAGCGAGGTGAACTGCGGCGCGTGGATGCGGATGGAGTTGCCGATGAGGTCCGCCGTCTCTCCCTGCGACAGCTTCTGCAGCACCGCCGCCTTGTTCAGCAGGCCCAGCGCCGCGCGCCCCAGCAGGAACTTCTGCTCGCGCGCGTTGAAGCGCCGCACCACGTCCTGGCCGATGCACACCGACAGCGGCTCGGTCGTCTCCAGCACCGTCAGCCCGCGCCGCGCCTGGTAGGCCTCGAACTCGTCCACGCCGAACACCTGCGCCACCGTGCGCATGGCCTTGAACACGGCCGAGTCCGGCTTCAGCTTGTCCGCCTTGGGGTTGACGCCGACGATGTCGAAGCTCGGCGGGTGGACCTTCTCCAGCTGGTCTCCCACCGCGCGCAGCACCTCCAGCATGGGCCCGCGCGCCGCCGGGTGCATCAGCACCGCGTCCACGTCCGTGGAGCCCAGTGGCTCACGCGCCTCCTGCGCCAGCCGGGTGCGGGCCTCCGTGTAGAAGGCCATCTCCACCTCGTTCGCCGAGCGCATGAACTGCAGCACCGACGCCGCGCAGAACGCCTTGTCGAGCTGCTTCATGCCCTCCCACAGCTTGAACAGCGCGTGCACGCTGTCCACGCGCGTCGGGTCCTGGCGGAGGATCTGCCGGTGCTCCTCAATCGCCATGGGCACGGACGTGGTGTCGCGCGCGTACAGCTCCGCGAGCGCCGCGCGCGCCGTCAGGTTGGCGCCGTCCGAGTCCACCACCTGGCGGTACAGCGCCGTGGCGCGGGCGGGCTCGGACAGCGGGCCCGAGTACAGGTCCGCCACCCGCATCCGCATCGTCGCCGCGCGCTTCGGGTCCACCGCCATCTGCGCCTGGGCCTGCGCCTCCAGCATCTGCGCCAGCTCCGGCAGGTTGCGCGCGCGCTCGTAGAGCACCACCAGCCGCTCCACCAGCGCCGGGTTGCCCGGCGTCAGCTCCAGCGCCCGGCGGTAGAGCGGGGTCGCCGCCGCCGCGTCGCCCAGGCCCTCGTCGTAGGTGCGCGCCAGCTCCAGCGTGAAGCGCGCCCGCACGTCCGCGGACAGCTCCTGCTGCAGCAGCTTGTGCAGGCAGTCCACCGCGCCCGCCCAGTTGCGGGCCTGCGCGTGCAGCGCGGCCAGCCTCTCCAGCGCCTCCAGGTTGCGGGGCAGGGTGGCCAGCACCGTCTGGAGGTGAGCCGCCGCGCGGCCCGCGTCGTTCAGGTGCGTCGCGTACAGGTTGCCCAGCGTCAGGTGGAGCTGCGCCATGGCGCGCGGGTCTCCGCCCTGCTGCACGCGCTGGCTCAGCATGGCCGCCGCCTCGGGGTACTGCTGCGCCTCCAGCAGCAGCGTACCTCGCAGCTCCAGCGCCTCCGGGAAGCCCGGCTGCGCGGCCAGCGCCTTCTCCAGATGCGCCAGCGCGCGGGGCCTGTCGTTCAGCGCCGAGTAGTACAGCCGCGCCGCGCCGACGAAGGCCGTGGCCGCCGCCGCGCCGTCCTTCTGGGCCAGCTTCGCCTCGGCGCGCCGCTCCTGCAGCGCCGCCAGGTCCGCCGAGCCGCCGCGCTGCGCGAGCAGCTCCTCCAGGCCCGCCTGCGCGGCCGGGTGCAGCGGGTCCTTCTCCAGCGCCTGCCGGTACAGCGCCGTCGCCCCGTCCGAGTCCCCCAGCCTGCCCGCGGCCAGCCTCGCCGCCGCGAGGAGGGCGTCGATGGCGCCGCGCGGGTCCTTGCTGACGCGCGCCTCGGCCTCCAGGGCGGTCCGCGCCCCGGAGAAGTCCCCGCGCTTGAGCGCCACGCGCCGCGCCCCTTGCAGCGCGGGCAGGCACGTGGGCTGCAACTCCAGCGCCTGACGGTAGAGGGCCGCCGCGCGCTCCACGTCGTTGAAGCGGCCATCCGCCAGCTCGGCGGTGCGCAGCAGCATCTCCAGCGCCTCTTCGGCGTCCTGCGCCGCCGCCAGCCGCATGGTGTAGAGGCGCGCGAGGCCCGCGGCATCCCCCGCCTGGCGCAGTCCGCGCTCCAGCACGAAGGCGAGCCGCGCGTCACCCGGGTCCGCCTCGAAGGCGCGCTTGTACGCCTCCAGCGTCCCCTCCGCGGGCGTCTTGTCCAAATCCAGCGCGGCGGACAGGCGCAGCGCGGTGGCCAGGCGCGGGTCATTCACGCGCTCGGCGATGCGCTGGCGCAGCTCGGCGCGGCGGGGACGGTCGGACGCGCGGATGCGCTCCAGCAGCGTGAGGGCGGTGAGGTTGCCGGGGTCCAGCCCCAGCACGGCCTCGCTGCACTGGGCCGCGCGCGACGGCTCCTGGAAGCGGTCCAGGTACAGCCGCGCCAGCTTCAGGTACGCCGTCACCTTGGCCGCGGGCGTGCCGCCCACCTGCGTCTCGCGGTCCAGGATGGACACCAGCTCCTTCACGTTGTCCTGCGCCAGGTACAGCCGCTCCAGCGCGCGCAGCGTGGCGGCGTGGCCCGGCGTCAGGCGCAGCACCTCCTGGTAGGTGTCGATGGCGAGCTGCGGCCGCTGGAGCTGGTCCTCCCAGATGGTCGCCGCCTGGTAGAGCGCGTTGGCGCGCTCCAGCGGGTCCGTGCGGTTGGCGGCCTCGGCGCGCAGCACCTCGACCAGGCTCTCCCACGCACTGGCGGAGCGGTAGATGCGGGCCAGCGCGCGCAGCGCGGGGAAGTAGCTGGGCGCCAGCATCAGCGCTTCGTTGAACGAGGCGATGGCCTCGCTCTCCATCTGCAGCTTCTGCTCGTACAGCTCGCCAATCTTGTAGATGAGCGCCGCGGCCTGCTCGGTGTCCGCCGAGGACTCCGACTCCGCCCGATACATGTCGATGAGCTTCGTCCAGCGGCCGTCCTGCGCGTACAGCCGGCCCAGCGCCTTGAGCGCGGGCAGGTAGGACGGGGACAGCGCCAGCACGCGCTCGTAGGCGGAGATGGCGCCCGCGCGGTCCTTCAGGTGCTCGTCGAGGATTTCCGCGTTGCGGTGCAGGAGCGACAGCACCTGCTTGGTGTCACCGGCGAGCGACGCCTCCAGGTCATTGGTCTCCAGCAGCTCGCGGAAGCGCGCGGCCCGCTCGTACAGCCGCGCCAGGTTGCGGATGGTGGGCAGGTGGTCCGACGCCAGGTCGAGGATGCGCTTCATGCACTCGATGGCGTGGTCCAGGTCGCCGAGCCGGTCCTCGTACACCACCGCCATCTTGTTCAGCGTGGTGATGAGCTGGTCGCGGTCCGACGTCTGGAGCAGGTCCTGCTCGTACATGGCCACCAGCTCCGCGAAGCGGCCCTGGCGCTCGTAGAGGCGGGTGAGGGCCTTCTGCGCGGGGAGGTAGCCGGGCTGCAGTTGGAGGCAGGTGTTGTAGCGGGTGATGGCGTCTTCCTGACGGCCCAGCCGCTCCTCGAGAATCTCCGCCGCCTTGTACATGCGGGCGGCCTTCTGCTTCGCGTCCTCGGCGGCGGCCACCTCCGCGTCGAACACGGAGACCAGCCCCTCCCAGTTCTGCATGCGGTAGTACAGCTTGCCCAGGCCCGCGAGCGCCGCCGCGTGGCCGGGGATGCGCGCGACAATCGCCTGGTAGCGCGCGGCCGCGTCCGCCTCGCGCTTGAGCGTCTCCTCGTAGAGCGCGGCCAGCCGGAGGTTGGTGGCCACCAGCTCGCTCTCGTCGTTGAGCGAGCCCACGCGGGCCAGCAGCACGTCCGCCAGCTCCTCGAAGCGGCCCTGCGTCTCGTAGATGCCGGCCAGCTCGCTCAGCACCAGCGGCTCGTTGGGCGCCACGCTGCGCGCGTCCAGCAGCGCGGCCAGCGCCTCGCCCTTGCGGTCCGCGCGCTCACACACCTTGGCAATCTGCAGGTACGCGGGCGCCGCCTGCGGGCCCAGCGCGGCGGCCTCGGCGGCGAGCACCTCGAGCAGCTCGTCCGTCTTGCCCTCGCGCTCGGACAGCCGCTTCATCGCCGCCAGCAACTGCAAGTCCGTGCGGTCCAGGGCGAACGCCTGGCGGAAGAGGACGGCGGCCGGGTCCCGCTGCTTCAGCCGCTCCTCCATCAGCAGGCCCGCGGCGGTGAGGTAGTGCGCGCGCAGCGACGGCTGCTGCACGGCGGCGGACAGCAGCCGGTACACCTCCACCAGCGCGTGCGAGTCGTTGCGCGCGGCGTAGACGGACTCGAGCTGGGTGAGGACGACGACGTCCGTGGGCCGGCGCTCCAGGCACAGCTTGAGGCAGGCGGTGGACTCCTCGTCGCGGGACAGGCGCTCCTGGAGGATGATGCCCTTCTCGAAGAGCAGCGCGGCCTGGTGGCGCACGTCCTCGGTGGCGGACAGCTCGGCGTCCAGCAACTGCAGCACCATCTGCCAGTTGCCCACGTCCGCGAAGAGGCGGCGGGCGGCGCGGATGTTGACGAGGTAGCGGGGCGCCAGCTTGTACGCGCTCTGGAAGGCCACCGCGGCGTTGCGCGGGTTCTTCAGCGGCTCCTCCCAGAGCAGGCCCACCTCGTGGAAGAGGAGGGCGGCGGCCTGCGGCTCGGTGGCGCTCAGGGCCTTCGCCTCGCGCTCCAGCGAGGCGATGCGCTCGCGGGCCTCGTCCTCGGCGCTGGTGTTGGGCGGCGCGGGCAGCTGGCTGGCGGCCTGGGCAAGCGTCTCGGTGGCCGATGCCGCGGGCTTCGCGGACGCTCCAGACAGGGGCGGAGAGGCCACGGGGACAGCGGGCCGCGGGACGTCGTTGCGCTCACTCATGAGAAGCCGGCTCCGAATGGCCAATGCGGGGGAGGGGCGACTTGGCCGGCTGCGGTCGTAACACGCGCTCGGCCGGTCTCTCAACTTCCCGACTTTCCTGACGATTTGGGTGCCAGGACCCCCAGGAGACGGGCAGGCGGCGCTGTCCGGGGAGGGGCTCGGAGGCCACTCGCGGGAAGAAACGCCGCTGGCGGATTTCCATGGGGACGCAACTCCTACCCACATCCACCGATAATCCGGGAGCAGGCCTTCGCTAGAGGATTTCCATGAGCACGAATCGCATCGGTGGTGGTGGAGCTCCTTCGACGCAGCGGACCCAGCCCCGGGCCGAGCCGCGTGTCGACACCGCGAAGGCCGCGACCGTCGCTCCCAGGCAGGACCCGGTGGGCCAGCAGGTTCGCAACCGGCTCGCCACCGACGGCTTCGAAGGCACGCGCCGCACGGGCCGGCTGGACCTGACCGGCGCCCGTCCGCCGCCGCCCACGCCGACTCCGACGCCCGTGGGGCCGCAGGTGACGACGAACCGCGCCGGGCAGACGGTGGTGGACCTGGGTGAGGGCAACAACCAGGCCACGGTGTCCCGCGGTCGTGACGGCGGACTGACCGTCACCTCCGACGGCAACAGCGTCAACCTGACCGCGGAGCAGGCGAAGAACGTCGTCATCCGCGGCGGCAACGGCAATGACCGCATCGCGGTGGACGCCGACGTGACGGCGGACCTCCGCATCGAGGGCGGCGACGGCAACGACACGCTCTTCGGCGGCGCCGGCAAGAACACCCTCGTGGGCGGGGCCGGGGATGACTACCTCCAGGGCGGCGCGGGCAACGACCGCATCCAGGGAGGCGCGGGCCGCGACGTCGTGTACGGCCTGGGCGGCAACGATACGATTTCGAGTGGGGCGGACCGCGACTACGTCGACGGTGGTGAGGGCAATGACACCATCCACGGCGGCACCGGCAATGACCAGGTGATGGGCGGCCGTGGCAACGACACGCTGAACGGCGGCGCCGGCGACGACGTGGTCGCCGCGGGCGAGGGCACGGACCGGGTCAACGGCGGCACCGGCCGCGACACGCTCTTCACCCAGACGGACGACGTCCGGACCGGGACGAAGGCGCAGCGGGCGGGCGACACCGTGACGACGGTGGACCTGGACACGAAGAACGACGCCGGCAACGTCCCCGGCAGCTCCATCGTCATCGAGGGCGATGCCGCCTTCCAGGCGCGCGTGCAGTCCGACCTGGACGCGCTGCGCTCCACCCCGCAGGGCCGGGAGATGCTCACGGCGCTCGACAACAGCGGCCACACCACCACCATCCGCCTCCAGACGGTGCCGAGCCGTGGCAACACCGCGAGCGCCACGGACGGCACCAATGTGTGGCCGAACGCGGATGGCACCCCGGGGAGTGGCTCGGACGCGGTCATCAACTACTACCCCGAGCGCATCTCGCTGGGCGGTGAGGAGTGGCAGAACCGCCCGCCCGTCGTCGGCCTCTTCCACGAGATGGTGCATGCCTACAACTACGTCACCGGCACGCTGGCCCCGGGGCAGACGGGCGGGGTGAACAACCGCGAGCTGGCGGCGGTGGGCCTGCCGTACGACCACGACGCCGACCCGAGCACGGCGAACCAGCACCCCGGCCACATCAACGAGAACGACTACCGCGACGAGCTGAACCTGCCCACCCGGCCCCGGTACTGAGTCCAGGAGCGGATGGGCCTGCACGCGGTGATGTGAAGGCGCGGTCCCCGGCGGCCGGCGGCAGCGGAAGGAAGCTTCCTTCCGCCAGCCCGCCGCCCGAAGGGGACGGAGCGCCGCCCACGTCGTGGAGGTGCCCCGCGTCCCCGTCGCTCGGAGCACGGCGGAGGCCCCTGCCTGTCCCCACCAGGGCCCAGCCCGGGAAGGGCCTGACTGGCGCCGGCACCCTCCGTCCCCCGCGCATCCCATCAAGGAGGGCAAGTTGAGACATCCGGCACGCGCCGCGACGTGTATCCTCCCCTTCATCTTCGTCATGTTCGCGGGCTGCGCACGGAGCCAGCCCGCCACGGCGCAGCCGGAAGGGAAGAAGCCCATGGCGGCAGTCCAGGAGTCGAGCGGCATGCTGCGCGTCACCGAGCTGCGCTTCGCGGAGGACGCGCTCGTGGTGCGCTACTCGCTCCACGGCGAGGCCCCCGTGTGGGTGGTGGATCAGCTCTTCAGCACGAGCCCCGCCGGCTACTACCACCTGGAGCCCGAGCGCGCGTACGTGGAGGCCCGGGACGGAGTGCTCCTCCTGACGCGGGCGCTGCTGCCCGTGCCGGACGACATCGCGGTGGAGGCGCCCGAGGTGCCCTGCGTACGCAAGCTGTCGCCGGGAGAGTCGCTCACGGGAGAGATTCGCGTGCGCCTGCCGCCGAAGCAGGACCTGCCGTACCGCGACCCGCGCCCCCTGGACCTGGCGACGCTGCGCGCGGTGACGCTGCGCATCGGCTACCTGCCGGACGTGCCGGAGGTGGAGCTCCACGAGACGAAGGACGACGTGGGCCGCCTGTGCCGCTACCCGAGCTTCGGGCCCGCCATCACCCGGCAGCAGTTCGCCGAGGTGGGGCCCCTGCCGATGCCGGCCCGCCCCACGCCCTGAGGGCTCACTTCCGCCGGGCCCGCCACTCCTCGCGGCTCTGCCCCCACACGTCGACGACCACGGTTTCGTGCGGCGGCGGCAGCGTCACCGGGCCCTGGTTCTTCGAGCCCAGCCGGCGGGCCACCGCCGCGGACGGGGTGTTCTCCGCCGCGATGCAGTGGATGACCTCCGTCCAGCCGAGCGTGTCGAAGGCCCAGTCGATGGCCGCCGTCGCCGCCTCGGTGGCGTAGCCCTTGCCCCAGGCGCTGCGAAGCAGGCCCCAGCCCACCTCCGTGCCCGGCCAGCCCTCCGGCTTCCACGGACCGATGCGTCCCACCCACTGGCCCGTGGACTTCTCCAGCACGGAGAACATGCCGAAGCCCTGCAGTGCCCACGAGCCCGCCATGGTGCACATCCCCCGCCAGACCGCGGCCCTGTGCGCCACGCCTCCGATGAAGCGCGCGGACTCCGGGTCCGCCGCGAGTGCCGCGAAGCCGTCCAGGTCCTCCAGCGCCGTGGGGCGCAGGATGAGGCGAGCGGTCTCGAGCGTCGGTCCGGGGGCAATCATGGGCGGTCTCCGGGGAAGGGGAGGGACGGGAAGGCGGACCGTATACCGCCTTCCCGTCGCATTCCTTCCCTCAGCGAGCGCCGGGCGCGCTCAGCGTCGGGCCCACATCACTCGTCGCCGTCGAGGACGCCATCCAGGTCCCGGTCGATGCCGATGCGCTGGCCCGAGCCCGGCGGCGTGCACGTGTACGTCAGCACGCCCTGGGCCTGGACGATGCCCTGGCGCAGGAGCGTGTCGGAGACCAGGGGCACCGCCGCCCGGTCCGCCTTGAACTGCGCGCCGCCCACGTACAGCAGGCCCACGTCGTGGCCCGAGACGCGTCCCTTCGCCACCAGGTCGCACTCGCCCGCGTCCGCGCGCTGCCGCAGCAGGTCGATGCGCGGGCCCGCCACGCCCGGGTTGCTCGCGGTGAGCGTCACCTGCTGCCCGACGATGGGCGCCAGGTTGCTCTCGAAGGCGAACATGTACAGCTCCATGTTCTTCTTCGCCGCGACGCCCGCCGGCGTGTCGGGGATGCCGACGGCGTTGAAGAGGGGGTGGAAGTCGAACCCGCTGTTGAAGTGGAACAGCGTGGGGATGGCGCCGTCGCTGTTGAAGCCGATGCCGCGCACCTGCTCTCCCAGGAACGAGTCCGCGGGCGAGTTGCCGAAGGGGTAGCCGGCGCCGAACATGCCGACCTTCTGGTACATGTTCCGCAGGTGCGGAACCTTGGGGAACAGCGGCTCCGCGTCGAAGGACGACTTGCCGTCCGTGCCGAAGAAGCCCTTGAAGGGGCCCTCGCCCGGATTCGCATTCACGTCCACCCGGTGACAGGACTCGCACGAGCCGTGGAAGAAGCTGGTGGTGCCGACGAAGAAGTCGCGGCCCGCCTGCTGCTGCGGCGTGAGCGAGTTGTCCAGGTTGCGGATGGGGTTGGGCGGGTACGTCACCTGGAGGATGAAGTTCGTGAACTTCTGCATGTCCTCCTCGGGCAGCTGCGAGCTGCGCCCGAGCAGGTCCATGAACGCCGGGTTGAACTGCTTGAAGGCCACCACCTCGTCGAAGGCGCCGCTGTTCGGCTGGACGCTGGGGGCCTCGGCGCCGGCGGTGCGGTCTCCGCGCCAGTGCATGGCGCCGTGGTTGGCCATGCCGCGCAGGCTCTGCGTGGCCAGGGGGCCCTTCATCGGGTGGAAGGACGGGTCCTGCCCGAAGGTCGGGTCCGGACCGAACTCGGGCAGCACCGGCACCACGGGGTTGTAGTTGGCCTTCACGGCGCCGTCCGGGTTGCCCAGATCCCAGGTGAGGCTGTCGAAGTCGCCGAAGATGTGGCAGCTCGCGCAGGACGCGTCGCCATGGCTGGAGCTGTTGCGCGCGTCATAGAGGAACGGGCGCCCCTCCACGATGCTCACAGGCTCCGGGTTGAACATGGGCAGGTGGGCCACCTCCTGCTTCGTGGTGGTGTTGACCACGGAGATGGCGTTGTCGAAGCGCGTGAGCACGTAGAGACGCCCGCGCGCCTCGTCCAGCACCACGCCCGTGGGGCCGCCGCCGGTGAGCTGAACCTGGTTGGCGGTGCTCGGCACGAAGGTGTCCGCCTCCAGCGCGGCGGTGGAGTACACGCCCAGCTTGGACGAGCCGAAGGCCGTGACGTACAGCGTGGCGCCGTCGGACGTCACCGTCATGCCCAGCGGCTGCGCAAGGCTCTTCTCGCTCTCCGCGTTGGGCACCGGCGCGCAGCAGACGGCGTAGTTGATGTGCTTGTTGAGGTGGCGGGGCGCGACGCTGCCCGTGCCCAGCACGGTGATGCGGCTCTCGTGCAGGTGCCCGCGGAGGGTGTTGCCGGCGAAGGTGCCGGGGCCCTCGAAGCGCAAGTCGTTCCGGGCCTCGGTGTTGCTGACGTAGACCTTCCCGCTCACCGGGTTGACGGCCATGTTGAACAGGATGCTGCCCACGCCCGTGTAGAAGCCCGCGGCGCCGGACACCTGCGCCGGCGGGTTGGCCGTGGCGGAGATGGCGAACACGTCCTTGTCCGGCAGCGAGAAGGGCATCTGCTGCGTCCACGGGCGGCCCAGCACGTCCAGCCAGTCCTGGCCGTCGTACTTGACGATGAGGGAGGTCTCCGGGGCCGGCACGCCCTGGAAGTTGACGTTGGGGCCGGGGACGCCGCCCACGGACTCGCCGCCATTGGGCACCAGGCTCTCGTGCACCACCGACGTGCGGTTGCCGGAGTGGAACACCGCCGCGTAGACGCGCGAGCCGTCCGGCGTCACCGCGAGCGCGCGGGGCGTGTCGCCGAAGAGGGGGATGATGGTGAGCGGGTTGCCGCCCAGCGTGCTGCCCAGGTTGTCCGAGTCGAACACCCAGACGTCGGCGCGGCCGACGCCCTCGGTGGTGAGCTGCGGGTCGAACGGGGCGTTCTGTCCCCGGTGCGCGGCGGTGATGAAGGCGCGCTTGCGGCCCGTGCCCGCGAAGACGATGTCGCGGGGCTCGTCACCCACGAGCAGCGTGCGCGTCACCGTGCCGCCGCCTCCGCCCGAGTCGATGCGCACGACGCTGACGCTGTCGGACAGGTGGTTGACGACCCAGACCTCGTCGTTGGTGCGCGCCGCGACGGCGACGGGCTCCAGGCCCACGGGCACCGAGCCGCGGTGGACGAGGCCGCTGGCCCCCACCTGGAAGATCTCCAAGCGGTTGTCCGGCGTGTTGGCGGCGAAGAGGAGATTGCCGTTGGGCGAGAGCGCCAGGGGCCGGACCTGGCCGCTCTCGAAGAGGGTGAAGTGTGCTGCGGAAGCGGCAGCGCTCACGAGGAGCGTCGCCGCGAGCAGTGCTGTCGAAATGCCACGGCGGAATGCCGTGCCTGGGGCCTTCATGGTGCCTCGCTCGAGATGTCGGACGTCGTGCCAACCGGGATACGGAGGCACGGTGAAGCGCGGGTTGCGCGCCCCGAGCGTAGGCTGAAGTGTTCAGTGGAAAACAGAACCGCCCGGGGCGGGGGACGGGGTCGCCGTCCCGCCTTCCCCGGGCGGGTCCATCAATACCTGCGGGCTACCAGATGCGGACGCGCTGGTCCGGCGTGAGGAACAGCTTCTGGCCGGGCTGGACGTCGAAGGCCTGGTACCAGGCGTCGTTGTTGCGCACCGTGGATGCGCGGAACTCTCCGGGTGAGTGCCCGTCCGTCATCAGGATGCGGCGCAGCGTCGGCTCGCGGTACTTGTTGCGCCACACCTGGGCGAAGCCGAGGAAGAAGCGCTGGTCGCCGGTGAAGCCGTCAATCACCGGCGCCGGCTTGCCGCCGAGCGACAGCTTGTAGCCGTCATACGCCACGGCCATGCCCGCCACGTCCGCGATGTTCTCGCCGAGCGTCAGGTCGCCGTTGACGTGCAAATCGGGCAGCGCCTGGTAGGCGTTGTACTGCTCGGTGAGCGCCTTGCCGGCGGCCTGGAAGCGCGCCTCGTCCTCCTTCGTCCACCAGTTGGACAGCTTGCCGTGCGCGTCGAACTTCGCGCCGGTGTCGTCGAAGCTGTGGGAAATCTCGTGGCCGATGACGGCGCCGATGCCGCCGTAGTTCACCGCCGGGTCCGCGTTCGCGTCGAAGAAGGGCGGCTGGAGGATGGCGGCCGGGAAGATGATGGAGTTCTGCTGCGGCGAGTTCAGCGCGTTCACCAGCTGCGGCACCATGAACCACTCGGTGCGGTCCACCGGCTGGCCCAGCTTGGCCAGGTTGCGCTTGAGCTCGAAGAGCGACGCGCGCTCGTAGTTGCCGAACGCGTCGTCCCGGGCAATCTGGAGCGACGAGTAGTCCCGCCACTTCGCCGGGTGGCCGATGCTCGTCTGGAGGGTGGCGACCTTCTGCCGGGCGCGGGCCTTCGTCTCGGGCGACATCCAGGTCAGCGCGTCCACGCGCTTGCCGAAGGCCTCGACGATGTTGCGGACCATCGTGTCCGCCTCCGCCTTCACTTCGGGCGGGAAGTACTTCTCCACGTACAGCTTGCCCACGGCCATGCCCATGGTGCCGTTGGTGAAGTCGATGGCGCGCTTCCAGCGGGCCCGCATCTCCTTCGCGCCGGCCAGCGTCTTGCCGTTGAAGTTGAAGCTCTCGTCCAGGAAGGCCTTGGGCAGGACGACCGCGGTGCGCGAGATGGCGCGGAAGGTCAGGTAGTCCTTCCAGGCCTGGAGCGGCTCGCCGCCGACGAGCTTGGAGATGCCCACGAGCGCGCTCGGCTGCCACACCATGACCTGCGGCTGCTGCGCGAGGCCAGCGGCGGCGAAGAACGCGTTCCAGTCGAGGCCCGGGGCCTTCTTCGCGAACTGCTCGCGCGGCCAGGGGTTGTTCGTCTTGGTGATGTCGCGCGTGTCGACCTGGGCCCAGTGCGTCTTCGCAATCTTCGTCTCGAGGTCCACCACGCGGGCGGCGCGGGCCTCGGGCTCGGACAGGCCCGCCAGCTTCAGCATGTTGGTGATGTGCTGCTGGTACGACTGGCGCACCTCCTTGAAGCGGGGGTTGTCGACCAGGTAGTAGTCCCGGTCCGGCAGGCCCAGGCCGCCCTGGAGGAGGTACGGGGCGTAGCGGGACGGGTCGTTCAGGTCCTCGGCAATCCAGAGGCCGAAGATGCGGCTCGTGGTGACGTTGCCCGTGTTGAGCGCGTCCACGTCGGCGCGCAGGCCCTGGCCCAGCTCGGTGGACAGCTGCTTCTTGTTGGAGAGGGCCGCGATGCGGTCCAGCTCGGGCTTGAGTGGGGCAATGCCCTTCGCCTCGATGCCGGCCTCGTCGAGGTAGCTGGCGAAGACGTCGCCCACCTTGCGGCCCTCGCTGCCCTCGGCGGCCTGGGCCTGCGCCTCGATCAGCTCGCGGTTGCGCTGGTCGGCCTGCTCGCCCAGCCGGGTGAACATGCCGTAGCTGGAGCGGTCGGCGGGAATCTCCGTCTTGTCCAGCCAGGTGCCGTTGGCGAACCGGTAGAAGTTGTCCCCGGGCTTGGTGGCCTTGTCCATGCCGGCGAGGTCGTAGCCGAAGGTGCCGTACATGGGCTTCGGCGCGGCGGGGGCGGCGGCCGCGGGGGCCGGAGCGGGGCTCTCCGCCGGGGTGGAGGGCGGCGGCGTCTTCTCCGCCGGAGCGGAGGACGCGCACGAGGTCATCAGAGCGGAGGCGCACACGGCCACAACGCCGCGCGTCGCGACCGGGAAACGTCGATGGGGATGTTTCAAGGTGAAGCTCCTGAACGAGAGACCACAGCGCCGGCCCGGGGGCAGGACCCCCGGAGCCTTCGAGACCTGGGGATATAGACGGTCTGGCGCATGCAGTGGGGGAGCGAACAGCGGGACGGGCATTTTCATCCCGTCCCGCGTGCCTTGTGGCCAACGAATGGCTCCCCACTCCCTGGGACTTCGCCTACCGCGCGCTCCAGTTGAGGTGCCAGCCCAGCTGGTTGGCCTGGGCGGGGGTGATGCCGGGCTGGTGGACGTACACCCGGAACCCCGTGGACGTCGGAACGTAGATGGACGTGGCTCCGAGGCTCTGCCAGTGGCTGCTCAGCCCTCCAAGGGACGTCAGGTAGTACGGGGTCGACGCGAGGCCGCAGGCCGCCGTGTCCACATCCAGGTAGATGTCATTGGCGCTGTACGGCTGCCAGTTGGTGGCGCCCTGTGCCGTCTGGCCGGTGCAGAGCGACGGCTGGCGCACGCCGTTCGGCGTGGCCTGCCAGTTGAGGTGCCAGCCCCACTGGTTGGCCAGTGTCGGAGTGATGCCCGGGTAGTTGAGGTAGACGCGGAAGCCCGTGGCCGTCTGGCTGTAGATGGCCGTGGCGCCGCGGCTCTGCCAGTGGCTGCCCACCCCGCCAAGGGAGGTCAGGTAAAGCGGCGTCGAGGAGTAGCCGCAGCCGGACGTGGGGATGTCCAGGTAGATGCCATCCGCGGAGTATTGCTGCCAGTTGGTGGAGCCCTGCGCCGTCTGGCCGGTGCAGAGCGTGGTCTGGCGCAGGTTGTTCGGCGCGGCCTGCCAGGCGATGTGCCAGCCCCACTGGTTGGCCACCGCCGGGGTGATGCCCGTGTAGTTGACGTAGACGCGGAAGCCCGTGGCCGTCGGGCTGTAGATGGCCGTGGCGCCATTGGCGGTCCAGTGGTTGCTGGTGCCGCCCAACGTCGTGAAGTACAGCGGCGTGGACGTGAAGCCGCAGCCCGCCGTGTTGACGTCCAGGTAGATGCCATCCACGGAGTACTGCTGCCAGCCCGTGGCCCCCTGCGACGTCGCGCCCCTGCAGACGGTGGAGCCGCTGTTGAACAGGCGGGTGATGGCCTGGCGCAGGTCGGGCAGGGGCCCGATGTTCAGGGGAGACACGGCCTGTGGCGTGCCCGTCTCCGCGAGAATCTGCCGCACCGTGAGCGGCGCGAGCGGGCCCTGGCCGCTGGCGCGGGCGACACCCTGGAGGCTGGCGACGGCGCCCGTCACGATGGGCGAGGCGCTCGACGTGCCGCTGAACGAGGCGGTGTAGTACTGGTCCTCGCCATAGGCGGAGCCGAAGAGGTTGCCGTAGCCCATGGACACCACCTGCTCGCCCCAGGCGTGGACGTCCACGCGGGTGCCGTAGTTCGTCCAGCACATGGGCGCGCGGGTGGTGGCGGTGCTGGCGCCCACGACGATGGCGCCCGAGTCACGCAGGTTGCGGTTGAACGCGCCGCCATACGCCGACGCATCCAGGTTGGCGCTGCCGTTGCCCGCCGCCTCCACCACGGTGACGCCGTTGGCGGTGGCCGTGGCGATGGCGTCGTAGTTGGCCTGCCAGTACTCCATCGCGATGTAGTTGCACTGGCTGGTGTTGCACGTGCACGCCGTGCCGTCCGAGGGGCCCTGGGAGTGCAGCTCGATGAGCACCACGCCACCGCCGCCGACCGCGTTCGCCGCGGAGGAGATGGCGCTCGCCGTGCCCACCGCGTAGCTCTGCACGCCGGCCTGCGCCTGGTGCACGATGCCCGTCACGCCGTAGCCGTTGGCGACGCCCACCATCTCACCGAGCACCGCCGTACCGTGGTTGCGCCAGCCGATGTCGTTGACCTGGGTGCCGCCCTGGAAGAAGAGGGCCGGCATGTCCTCGTGCGTGGTGCGCCAGCCGCCCTCCACGTCCACGATGCGAACTCCCGCGCCCGCGCCGCCCGCCACCGTCCACGCGTACCGCGCGTCGATGCCGGAGGGCGCCGCGTTCAGGTAGCCCTGGTTGCCCTCGTACAGCGGGGTGGTGGGAGGCAGGTCGGCCGCGGCCAGCAGGCTGCGCACCGCCGCGCTCATCCCGAAGTCCACCATCGCGGGCTCCGGACGGGGCTCGGCATAGGCGACTTCCACGCTGTCCAGCGCGTTGAGGCGCTCCACCAGCGCGGCCACGTCACCGGGCTGGGTGCCCGGAAGCAGCGGCACCTCGAAGTACAGGTTGAGGTCCGCGAGCTGCCGGCCGCCGCGCTCCTCACCGGTGCGCTTGCGCTCCGACAGCAGCGACTCGTCCTCCTTGAACAGCCGCGCGACGCCGCCAATGCGGGGCGCCCGCTCCACCAGCGCGAGCACCGAGGCCACGTCCGCCTCCAGCCGAGCGTCCGTCAGGCCCTGGCGCGACAGCAGCGCGCGCTCGTCCTGCCCGCGCTCCTGGGCGAGCGCCACCATGCGGCCCTCGCGCAGGCGCACGCGCGTGCCCTCGTGGAACTTCACCACCAGGCGCTCCAGCGGGGCGTCCACCACCAGCCGGGCCTGGGCCTTGTTCGCGACGGGCCGCTCCTGCAAGGCGCCGGGAGCCGCATCCGCGAACGGCGCGGCGAGCATTCCCAGCCCGAGGGCCAGACCTCCGAGACGTGAGACGGGAAACGAGCTGCGTGGCTTCATCTGCGTTCCTCCGGGTGAGGGGAGGGCAGCAGAGAAGCACACGCGTCTGACGGTTAAAACAGACTAGTCTCGTTTACTGAATTGTTACAGCTCAGGCGTCCTGACCATGGCCCGCGATGATGGCCCACGTCGCGAGCGCGCTGTTGACGCTGGTCCAGTAGCCGTAGGCCTCGTAGTACCAGACGGCCCAGTGGGCCTGCATGTTGAGGGGCCGCGGCGTGTCGGGCAGGTCTCCGTTGATCTGCGGGTCGGACGCGTTTCGGATGACGAGCCACAGGGGCGCCTGCGCTCCCAGCTCCTCGGCCACCATGCCCAGCACGGCGTCCCCCATCTCCACGCCCGCGCCGGCGGCCTCCAGGCCGTTGCGCGAGGTGCCGAACTCGAAGAAGTCGGTGGTGAGGATGGGGTGGAAGGCGGGCATGTCGCGCCCGTCGACCTTGAAGTCGGGCGTGTTGCGGATGCCGGGCAGCAGGGGGCCGGTGAAGGCGTAGCGCTTGGTGGGGGGCCCGAAGTCCGGCTCGCGGAGCTGGTCCGCGTGGCGGGCCATCAGCCGGTGCGCGTCCTCGAAGTGCCGGGTGGGGATGGGGAAGTCGCAGCGGTACTCCTTGCCGTTGAAGGGCTCGTTGCGGAACTCCATGGACAGGCGGAACTTCGCGGCGCGGGTGATGATGACGTCCCCCAGCTCATGGTCCGGGAAGGTCGCGCCCGCGGTGCCCACCGTAATCACCATGCGCGGCTTCACCTCGCGGATGAGCTGGTGGAACAGCTCCTTCACCGGCAGCGTCGCGGTGCCCTGGCCGGTGCGGACGCCGTCCTGGTTGAGGTGCAGCTCCGACTTGAAGCACAGCACCCGCTTGTCGCCGATGCGCGTGAGGAAATAGCTCCCCAATCGCTTCACCCGCTGCGACGGGGCGCCCTTGCGGATGTTCGGCTGGTACTTCGTCGCGAAGTCGCGGTCGTAGTTGTACCAGCGCTCGCGCCGGGTGCCCGGGGTGAGGGTGTCCGCGAGCGCCTCCACCTCGGCCACCGTCCAGGTGACGACGAGGTAGTCCGCCTCGGGCAGGGGCGCGCCGGGGTCCGGAATCTGCGCGAGGGGCTGGGGCGTGGGAGTCAGGCCCGCGGGATAGGTCAGCCCCAGGTTCACCTTCTCCAGGGCGGCCCGCTCCCTCGGGACGGCAAGGGCTTCCAGCGGTTGTTCGTCCTCCAGGGCTCCATACTCGATGATGTGACGCGCGAGCAGGCTGGGGTTGCTCAGGATGGAATGAGGGTTCGGCACGGCGCACCTCCAGGGGTCCCCTGGGTAGATGGCGGCGGGGCGGCTTGTGACCCGGGGGCTCCAAGCAGGCGCCCAGAACTTCTGGCACGCTCGCCCGTTGAGTGACTCCATGACCTTCCACGTCCCGCGTGCCATGCGCGCGCTCCTGACCCTGGGCTTCGCGGCCCTCCTCGTGCTGTTGTCGCCCCGTGTCCTCGCGGCCCGGGCCACCACACGCTCGCTCGGCGGTGCGAACCGGTACCTGACGCACGTCACCACCGACAAGCCGCTCTACCGCCCCGGCGAGCAGGTGCTGGTGCGCGGGCTGGTGCTGGAGGCCATGAGCCGCAAGCCGTACGCGGGCTCGCTCCAGGCGCAGCTGGAGGTGCGGGGGCCCAAGGGCGACGTCGTCACCACCAGCACGGTGTCCACCGCGGATGCCGTCTGGGGGTACGGGTGGCCCATTCCCGCCGGGCAGGCCGGTGGCGAGTACACCCTGCGCGTCACCTACCCGTGGACGGGCGAGGCCCCCGCGGAGCGCAAGTTCGACGTGCGCGCCTACCGGGCCCCGCGGCTCAAGTCGCAGATTGAGTTCCTCCGCGACGGCTACGGCCCCGGTGACACCGTCACCGCCACGCTGGACGTGAAGCGCGCGGAGGGCGGCGTGCCCGAGGGCGCGAAGGTGACGGCCACCGCGCTCGTCGACGGCGCCACCGCGGCGCAGGTGCCGTGCACGGTGGACGGGAAGGGACGCTGCACGGTGCGCTTCCCGCTGCCGGCGGCGATGGAGCGCGGCGAGGGCACGCTGGCCTTCACCATCGAGGATGGGGGCGTGGTGGAGTCCGCGGCGAAGACGATTCCCATCCTCCTCCAGACGCTGGACCTGGCCATGTACCCGGAGGGCGGCGACCTGGTGGCGGGCCTCGCCTCGCGCGTCTACTTCGAGGCGCGCACGCCCGCGAAGAAGCCGGCGGACCTCACGGGCCGGGTGGTGGAGGTGGGCACCGGCAAGGTGGTCGCCAGGGTGCGCTCGGAGCACGAGGGCCGTGGCCGCATCGAGCTGACCCCGCAGGCGGGCGTGAAGTACGCGCTGCGCATCGACTCGCCGTCGGGCATCAAGAAGAGCTTCCCGCTGCCGGAGGTGAAGCCGCGAGGCGCCGTCATCCGCGCTCGCGAGGACGTGGTGCCCGCGGGCCGGCTGGTGCAGCTCGCGGTGGGCCTGTCCGGCGTGGGCCGCGCGACGGTGACGCTGAGCCAGCGCGAGGTGCGCGTCGCCTCGGCGGTGCTCGAGGGCGAGCAGGGCGGGCCGGTGACGCTGGACCCGGGCCAGGCGGACGGCGTGCTCGTCGCCACGGTGTGGGACCACGACGGGCGGCCGCTCGCGGAGCGACTGGTGTTCCGCCAGCCCGCGAAGGAAGTCACCGTCGAGCTGAAGGCGGACCGCAAGCGCTACGTGCCCGGCGGCCCGGTGCAGCTCACGGCCCGCACCACGCGCGACGGCAAGCCCGTCTCCGCGCTGGTGATGCTCACCGTCACGGATGACGCGGTGCTGGAGCTCCAGGAGAAGCGGGACCAGGCGCCGCAGCTGCCCGTCATGGTGCTGCTGGAGTCCGAGGTGAAGGAGCTGGCCGACGCGCAGCTCTACCTCGACGCGAAGAACCCGAAGTCGAAGCTGGCGGTGGACCTGCTGCTGGGGACGCAGGGCTGGCGGCGCTTCGCGCTGACCGACACGCAGGGCTTCCTTGCCCGGCATGGTGACGCGGCGATGCGCGTGCTCGCGGTGCGCTGGCCGCATGAGCCCGTCCGCAGGCCCAGGCCTCCCGTCCGCAAGGGCGGGCGTGGGGCCGCCTTCGATGACCGGATGGTCGGGGCCGGGATGGCGGTGCCCCAGATGGAGCGGGAGGAGATGGTGGACGACGCGGAGGTCGCCGCCGAGGGGGCTGGCATGGCCCTCGGTGCCGTGCAGATGGCGCCTGTCGCCGCGGCTCCCATGCCGCCCCCGGCCCAGGCTCCCGCGGCTCCGGCTGCCTTTGCTCCGGCCCCCGCGGACGGCCCGGCCCCCGTGCTCGAAGTGAAGGAAGAGGAGGCGCCGAGGGAGAAGGCGGCCCGGCGCGCGAAGAGGGACATGAGCGCCGATGAGCGGCGTGTCCACATGGGGCAGATGGTCTACCTCCGCGAGTTCGCGCACACCGCGCGGCCGAACCGCAAGGCGGGCGACCGGGTGGACTTCGCGGAGACGCTCTACTGGAACGCCGGGGTGCGCACGGATGCCCGCACCGGCGAGGCGCGGGTGTCCTTCGCGATGAGCGACTCGGTGACGACGTTCAAGGCCTTCGCGGGAGCGGTGGGTGGTGACGGCGCGCTCGGCTCGGCGGTGGCGGAGCTGGAGTCGGTGCAGCCGTTCTACGCGGAGCCCAAGCTGCCCCTCGAGGTGACGTCGGGAGACGTGGTGCGGCTGCCGGTGGCGCTGGTGAATGGGACGGAGACGAGGCTGGCGGGGGCGGGGGTGAAGGTGGAGCTGAAGGGGGACGTGAAGGTCACCGGCAGCCGCACGCTGGACCTGGCCTCGCAGGCGCGGGCCCGGCAGCTCTTCTCGCTGGAGATTGGCCAGGAGGCGCAGCCGGTGGACGTGAAGCTCACCGCGAGCGCGGGCGAGTACACGGACGTCGTCACCCGCACGCTGTCCATCAAGCCCCGGGGCTTCCCGGGCCGCGTGTCCTTCGGCGGGCTGCTGTCGTCCAAGGCCCCGGCGGCGCACCGGGTGGTGCTCCCGGAGAGCGTGGTGCCCGGCAGCGTGCGCACGTCCATCGCCGTCTACCCCGGCCCGCTGGCCAACATGACGGAGTCGCTGGCCCGCCTCATCCAGGAGCCCTATGGCTGCTTCGAACAGACCAGCTCCACGACGTACCCGATGACGATGGCGCAGCAGTACTTCCAGACGCACACCGGCGTGAATCCCGAGCTGGTGGCGAGCGCCCGCGAGAAGCTGGAGCGGGGCTACCAGCGGCTGGTGGGCTACGAGACGTCCGAGAAGGGCTACGAGTGGTTCGGTCAGAACCCGGGCCACGAGGCGCTGACCGCCTTCGGCCTGCTGCACTTCACGGACATGCTCCAGGTGCGCGAGGTGGACACGGCGATGCTGGAGCGCACGCGCGAGTGGCTCCTCCAGCAGCGGGACGGGCAGGGCGGCTTCAACCGCAAGCGCCGCGCGCTGCACGTGTGGGTGGAGGACCCGGACACGTCGAACGCGTACATCCTCTGGACGCTGCTGGAGAGCGCGGGCCAGCCGGCCGCGCAGGCGAAGGCCCTGGCGAAGGAGGTGGCCTCGCTGAAGGCCTCCGCGGCGAAGAGCACCAACAGCTACGTGGTGGCGTTGGCGGCCAACGCGATGGCGCTCGCCGGTGACACCTCCGAGGCCCGGTCGCTGATGGGGCGGCTCGCGTCCCTGCAGGGGAAGGACGGCGTGGTGGGCGGTGCGACGCAGTCCATCGTCGGCAGCTCGGGGGAGACGCTGAACATCGAGACCACCGCGCTGGCGGCGCTGGCGTGGATGCGCGACGCCTCCTACGTGGGGAACGTGGAGCGCGCGATGAAGTTCCTCGCGGAGTCCAGCGACGGCGGCCGCTACGGGGCCACGCAAAGCACGGTGCTCGCGCTGCGCGCCATCATCGCCTACGACAAGGCGCGCGCCTCCAAGCTCACCCCGGGCCTGGTGCGCGTCTACGTGGAGGGGCGTCCGGTGGGCGAGCCCGTCCGCTTCGACGGCTCCACCCAGGAGGCGCTCAAGCTGCCCGACGTGAGCGCGCTGCTCGGCGGGGGCGAGCGTCGCGTGGAGCTGCGGATGGAGGGCGGCGCGGAGCTGCCGTACTCGGTGGAAGTCACGTACAGCGCGCTGGTGCCGGACAGCTCGAAGGAGACGCCGGTGGCGCTGGAGGTGACGCTGGCGAAGACGGACCTCACCGAGGGCGAGCCCACCGAGGCGCGGGTGGTGATTGCCAACCGGACGGGCCAGAAGCTGCCCACGGCGGTGGCCATCTTCGGCGTGCCGGGCGGGCTGGAGGTGCGGCATGACCAGCTCAAGGAGCTGGTGAAGCGGCAGGTGGTGGACGCGTACGAGGTGCTCGGGCGCGACGTCGTCCTGTACTGGCGCGGCATGGAGCCTCGCAAGCGCATCGACGTGCCGCTGTCCCTGGTGGCCGCAGTGCCCGGCACGTACACGGGCCCGGCCAGCCGCGCGTACCTGTACTACTCGGACGAGCACAAGACGTGGAGCGAGGGCGTGAAGGTCTCCATCGCCGCGAAGCCGTAGTCACGTAGGAAGTCGGGCGGACGGGAGCCAGCCTCCCGTCGCTCGCCTGCTCACCCGCGCCCACCCTCCTCACGGACGGGTGGGCGCATGCCTTTCATCGGGCCGCCTGCTCGCCAGTGCCGTCCTCCCTCACGGACGAGCAGGCGCATGCCGCCCGCCGGGCCCTCTGCTCACAATCGCCGGAAGTGGCCTCCCTCCTTCCGTACGGGAGGGACGCACGATGAAGCGAGCAACGTGGCTGGGGGTGGGGCTCCTCACCGTGGTGCTGGGCGCATGCAGCCAGGTGCAGAAGACCGCGGAGGAAGCGGGCGTCCCGCTCCCAGAGATAGGACAGGGCGCGGAGGAGGCGAGTCGGGGAACGGGCGGTTCCGGGATGCCCTCGCGCGGTCCCACCCAACGCCCGGAGCACTTCTCGCGCGAGTGGTACGTGAGCACCTCGGGCTCGGACAATGCGGCGGGCTCGAAGGCAGCCCCGTTCCGCACCATCCGCCGGGCCCTGAAGGCGGTGGGGCCCGGTGAGGCCATCAAGGTCCTCCCAGGCGTCTACGCCGAGAGCGTCGTCATCGACGGCGACGTGAAGCCGGGGCGCAAGGACGCGCCCATCACCCTGAAGGGCGTGGGGCACGCGCGAATCGTCCCGGGCAAGGGCGGGGCGCTCGTCCAGGTCCGCAAGCCCTACTGGGTCGTGGACGGCTTCGACATCGACGTGAAGGGTCAGCCGCGCTTCGCCGTCATCTTCGAGGGGAACACCGAGGGCTCCGTGCTGGCCGGCTCGCATGTCCATGACGGCACCCTGGGCGGCGGCGTCACCACGTTCGGCGGGGCGCGCGGCGTCACCATCGAGGGCAACAACATCCACGACTTCCGGAAGAAGCCCCGAGGCGACTCGCACGGCGTGGTCGTCCAGGCGACGTCGCGCGACATCACCGTGCGCGACAACGACATCCACGACAACTCGGGTGACTCGGTGCAGTGCCTCAAGCCGGACCGGGCCGGGCAGGCGCCCGCTCGCGGGGTGCTCATCGAGAAGAACCGGCTCTACTCGAGCGACGAGAACGCCGTGGACATCAAGACGTGCAGCAACGTGGTCATCCGCGACAACGACATGCACGGCTTCCGCAAGTCGCCCACCTCGGCGGGCGAGGCGGTGGTGGTCCACTACTCCGCGAAGAATGTCCGAGTGGAGGACAACCGCATCTCCGACGCGGGGCGGGGCATCTCCGTCGGCGGCGTGAAGGATGGAGGCCAGCCGAGCCCCACGGCGGTGGAGGTGAAGGACAACCGCATCACCGACATCTCGAAGCAGGGCGGCGGTGACGGCACCGGCATCCGGGTGGAGAACGCGAAGGACGTGGCGGTGGTGGGCAACACCATCGACAAGACGGAGGGCTACGGGCTGATGGTGGGCCTGGGGGCCAACAACGCGCCCAGCGAGAATGTGACGGTCCGCGAGAATGTCGTCCGCGGACGGAACCTCGTGAGGCTCGGCAAGCACCGGCCCGGGCTGCGCATGGACCGGAACCGCTACGCCCGGGGCGGGCTGCTCAAGGCGGACCCGAAGGAAGTTCGCGACTTGACGGAGTGGAAGAGCGTTTCGGGCGTGGATGGGGCTTCCGCGCAGGTGCCTTGAGCGTTCCTCGTGCAGGAAGGCGGGCAACGGGTGATAACAGGCCCGGCGTGCCCTCCGGCACGGATGCACCGACCTTCGTGGAGACGCGAGCCCATGGCCTGGCAGATGCCCGACGAGCCCTTTGTCGATCCGGAGCCCGGCTCCGCGCTGGAGACCATCATCATGCCGCGCACGCGCGACCTCGGTGACGGCTTCGAGGTGCGCCGGGCGCTGCCCTCGGTGCGGCGCCGCATGGTGGGCCCCTTCATCTTCTTCGACCAGATGGGGCCGGCGGTGTTCCGCTCCGGGCACGGGCTGGACGTGCGGCCGCATCCGCACATCGGCCTGGCCACCGTGACGTACCTCTTCGAGGGCGAGGTCCTCCACCGGGACAGCCTGGGGACGGTGCAGACCATCCAGCCCGGCGCGGTGAACTGGATGGTGGCCGGACGCGGCATCACCCACTCCGAGCGCACGCCCCCGGGACTGCGCGCGTCGGGCGGGAAGCTCTACGGCATCCAGATCTGGGTGGCCACGCCGAAGCAGCACGAGGAGATTGCGCCCGGCTTCGCCCACACACCCGCGGAGGCGCTGCCCGTGGTGGAGGACGCCGGGGCACGGGTGCGGGTGATTGCCGGCGGCCTGTATGGCGCACGCTCGCCGGTGAGCACGCTGTCGGAGCTCTTCTACGCGGACGCGGTGCTCGCGGCCGGCGCGCGACTCCAGGTCCGTGCGAGCCACGAGGAGCGCGCGGTCTACGTGGCGGAGGGCCTGGTCGAGCTGGAGGGGCAGACGTACGGGCCGGGGCAGCTGCTCATCCTCCGGCCCGGCGCGGAGGTGGTGGTCGCCGCCTCGGAGCAGGCGGGAGGCCGTGTGCTGCTCTTCGGCGGCGAGCCCATGGATGGGCCGCGCCACATCTGGTGGAACTTCGTCTCCAGCTCGCGCGAGCGAATCGAGCAGGCGAAGGAGGACTGGAAGTCCGGCCGCATGGCCGCGGTCCCCGGCGAGACGGAGTTCATCCCGCTCCCGGAGCCCGAGCCCTCTGGCGTCGCGCGCTACCCGTGAGGCGTCGCGTGGTGACTACAGGGTGACGTCGACGTTGTAGGTGCCGTCACCGGAGGTGGCGGTGCCCTCCACCGTGGTGGTGCCGGCCTTGCGCCGGACCTTGCCGGTGCCGTCGTCCTCGATTTCACCGGACATGCTCAGGTTCAGGGTGACGTCACCCTCCAGGTCTCCGGTCATCTGGAAGGTGCCCACCAGCGTCCCGGTGAAGGTGCCGTTGGGGATGTCCCGCAGCTGGAGGGTCAGCTCCGGCTGGGACGTCTGGTCGGTGGTGGACGCGTAGGTGATGTTCACCGGGTCCTCGTCCTCGCTCACTTCAATCTCCCCGTCGGAGTAGGTGACCATTCCCACGCGCAGCCGCATTCCCTTGTTGGCCGAGGAGCCCTGGTCCACCTGCCCGGTGATGATCAGCGTCCCGGTCGCGTCGCCGGACGCCGACTGGGGCGTGATGTTCGCGCTGGTCGCGGCGTTGAAGCCGGCGAAGCCGAGCTGCAGGGACTTGTCGATGGACTCGTCGAGGCCCAGGTAGGCGCGCCGGGCCTGCTCGTCGGAGCTGATGTCGTCATCACCACAAGCTGTCAGGCTCGCGGACAGGAAGAGGGAGCACGCGACAGCGGTCACGACACGCGAAATGGATGGGGACATGCCGTCTGTGTATCGCAATTCCTTTGGCTTGCACCACACGAAGCGCGTCAGACAAAAGTGCGACTCCGATGTGGCCGAAAGGCATTACGGAAGGTCCGAGCCTGCATACAGCTTCAGGTACCTGCGCGCCTCGTCCGCCGAGGGTCCTTCGGACTCCAGGGCGAGGTGATGGGTGAAGTGTTTCATTGCATCCCGGATCGCGCCCCGGCGGGCGTAGATGCGAGCCGATTCGAGGTGGCACCGCGCCTGGGATTTATCGAAGCGCAGACAGCGCTGGAACCACCCCAGGGCCCGGTTGTCGTCCGCACGCGAGCTCCAATACAGCCCGTTCTCCAGCGCCAGGCGCGTCTCGTCCTCGGGAGTGGAGGGCTCGGTGGTGCCCGGCGCGGGCTCCGTGGAAGGGTTCGCGGTAGAGGGCGCCGGCTCGGCGGGCGTCGGGGTGGCGGTGGTCGCCCCTGCGGGCAGGGTGTCACCGGGCGTCGGGGTGGCGGTGGCCGCCCCTGCGGGCAGGGTGTCACCGGGCGCCGGGGTGACGGTGGTCGCCCCCGCGGGCAGGGTGTCACCGGGCGTCGGAGTGGAAGGCGGCGTCGTGGCAGCCGTCACGCCCCCGGGCGCGCGGGGCGCCGTCTCCGTCACTGGAGTCGCCTCCGGCTTCCGCTGTTCCCGTGCATGCGCGACCCAGAACACCGTCGTTCCCACCAGGCTCACGATGCCCACGGCGAGCGACCCCAGGACCAGCTTCAGCACGGCCGAGCGGCGCAGCAGGCGCGCACGGAAGCGTGAGCGCAGGTTCGCGTGGGTGGGCCCCGTGCCCGGCGCCTCCGGCGTCTTCGCGGAGGCGGGCGGAGTGGAGACGCGCGCGGCCACGGCCCCGTTCGCGGCCTGGGTCGCGGAGGAGCCGTCCACCGCGAGCGCGGGCCTGCCCAGCGGCGACGCCCGGGGCGGGCTCATGGGGGTCATCGCCCGGGGAGCTCCCTCCTGCGCGGGCAACGCGGCGCTCCTGCCGCGCCAGGACTGGAGCTGCGACAGGAAGTCCGCCGGAATCTGCGGCGCGCGCTTCAGCGCGGTCAGCTCCTCCTGGAACAGCCAGCCCATGAAGTGCTTGCGCGCGTTGGCGGGGAATCGCGGAGCACGGAACCCCATCCAGTCGGACAGCGACTGCTGCAGGGCCTCCGCGCTCAGGTAGCGCTTGTCGCGCGAGGTGGCCAGCGCGAGCCCCAGGATGCCCAGCAGGTCGGAGTCCAGCGTGGGGTTGAGGGACAGCGCGGGGGTGAGCTCCCCCTCGGAAATCTTGCGCATCACCTCGAACTCGCTGCCATCCGTCGGTCGCTGGCCGCAGAGCATCTGGTACAGCACCGTGCCCACCGTATAGACGTCGGAGCGCGCGTCGAGCGCCTCGCCTCGCGCCTGCTCCGGCGAGAAGTAGAGGAACTTGCCCTTGACGATGCCCACCTCCGTCTCCGGTCGGCCCTTGAGCCGCGCCTTGGCGATGCCGAAGTCGGTGAGCTTCACCTCGCCCTCGTAGCTCAGCAGGACGTTGTCCGGAGAGAGGTCCCGGTGCACCACGCCGAGCGGCTCGCCGCGCGAGTCCAGGCGGGTGTGGGCATGGTGCAGGCCCCGGCACATCTCCAGGGCGATGCCCACCGCCAGCGGCGCGGGGAGGCACGCCAGGCCCTTTGCCTTCGCGGCCTTCAACACCCGCCCCAGCGTGTGCCCGTCCACCAACTCCATGGCCAGGAAGTACTCGCCGTCGACCTTCCCGAAGTCGAACACCTGCACGATGTTGCCGTGGCTCAGCCCCACGGAGATTCGGGCCTCGTTGAGGAACATCTGCACGAAGGCCGGGTCCTCCGCGTACGTGCCCAGCACGCGCTTGATGACCACGGGCTTCGTGACGCCGGGAGCCGCCGTGTAGAGCGCCCGGTACACGACGGCCATGCCGCCGCTCCCCAGGCGCTCCTGGAGCTCGTACCTGCCGAAGGGGATGTGCCGGGGCTCGCTCACGTCCGCCGAAGCTACCAGGGACGATGGCAGGTCAGAAAACCCAGGGTTTCCAGCCGGTGTTCTCTTTTGATGGGGACCGGGACGCACCACGGGGGGGCCCCCTGTGCAGGCCGGGTGCCACCCGGCGCCGGGCGCCGTCGGGAAGGGCGGGCGGGGCCCCCCTCGGGCCGGGTTGCGTCCCACGTCACACGCCGGGCCCCGGCTGTAGCGTCCGGCGCTACAAACGGCCGCGGGTGGCGGAGCCCGACCCAGGCCCCCGCCACCCGCCTGACGACTTCAGGTTGGAGCCGTCACTCCGTGAAGTGGGCGCCGCCCAGGTGGGCCCGCTTCACGTCCATCCAGCCCAGGGTGTCGTTGTGCGCCGGGTGCGCCACGGCGGCGAAGCGGATGCTGAGCTCACCGACGTAGTCGACCTGCTCGAAGGTGTACTCGAGCTCGTTGGTGCTCGCCGAGTAGAGGGGCTCGTTGAACGTCTTGCCGAGCCACACCTCGTACTGCACGGCGCCCTCGGAGCGGGTCCAGCTCATGCTCAGGGGCGAGCCCGAGGGACGGGAGCGCGTGCCCTGCATGCTCACGTCGAAGTCGCCCGGCAGGGTGAGGGTGCGGCACAGCACCTCGTCCTGGCGCATCACCCGCAGCTCCACCGTTTCACCGAGCCCCCTGCCGCCCCCCAGCGTGACGAAGCCATTGTGGAACCCGCCCAGCTCCGGCATGTACGGCACGTTCCACCCGCTGAGCATCACCCTCGCGTCCGTCACGGACACCCCGTCATCCTTGACGTCGGCGTGCACCTCGCTCGACTCCTCGCCGGAGAAGTCCCGGCCGTACCGCAGGAAGTAGCCTTCCACCGTGAGGCCGCTGCCGTCCGTCACCGTGTCGCACGGGGTGAAGGAGATGGGCACCTCGCGCACCCGGCGCATCACCAGCCCGTCATTTGCCTCCACGGCCTCGATGCGCAGCACCGCGGCCCCCTCGTACGGCTCGGTCGCGAGCTTCAGCGCCTGCGCCCGCGTCAGCTCGGACGCGAGCACCTGGTCTCCGCCAACCACCCGCACCGAGTAGTCGGACGCGCCCTGCGACCTGGTCCACGCCGCCTGCACCTCCGCGCCAGGGCTGTAGCTCACGGGCGTCGTGGGCCAGGTCACCTGGAAGTCCGAGGGCACCACCATCTTCCGTCCCGACGCCGAGTCACCGCGGCGGGCCACCAGCGGAAGGCGACCGTTCTCGAGCACCGCCGCTGCGTCGTCCAGGTGGAGCGTGTAGCGGCCCCGCTCCGCGTCGTACGTCGCGACCCGGTCACCCACGAGGACCTCCGCGTCGTCCACGGGGACCTCGTCCTCGTGAACCATGAGGGACACGTCCGCCTCGTTGCCGTAGAAGACGGCGTCGCCCCGGAGGGTGAGCCAGCCCTCGCCGGGGTCCTCTTCGCCGGGCAGGCCGCACGGGGTCTGCTCCGCGGAGCCGTCCCACGCCGCCTCGCAGACGAACGCGTCGAGCAGCGGGTCTTCGTGCAGCGCCAGCGGGATGGGGGTGGTGAGCGGCACCACGTCGGACGTGAGGTTGTCGGAGATGCGCACCAGGTTGAAGCCCTGCTTCAGCCCCGTCGCGGGCGCCTGCGCAGAGTCGAGGTAGACCACCATGAAGGCGGGCGGCCGCGTCCACGCGAGCGAGGCTCCCAGCACGTGGTCCACCGGGGTGCCGTCCGCGGGGATGGTGTCCAGCGCGGCGTTGCCATTGCCGTCGTTGTACGCGAGCAGGATGCCCACCGCGCCCTTGCCCTGCATGCCGTCGCCGAGCTGCACCAGCGCCTCGGCGGGCGGCGCGTTCTTCACGTCGAAGGTGTAGCTGGCGGGGAAGCCGCCCGAGAACGCGAGGTCCTCGGTGACGATGCCGGCGGGCCGGGTCATCGTGCCGGAGTCCTCGGCGAGGAGGGTGGGGTACCACGCGAGCGCGAGGCGGACCGGGCCGTCCAACTCGGTGCCCGACGCCAGGGTGAGCTGGCCCTGGAGCCTGGCCTCGGGCGTTTTCGCCGGGGGCGGGGTCTGGATGGGTCCCGGCTCCGTGGCCTCACAGGCGGAGAGGGAGAAGAGGGCGAGGAGCGACAGACTGCGGAAACCACGGCGGGCAGCGAACATTCGGGACTCCGGTTCAAGAGAGAGGCCCCGCGGCTGCGAGGCGCTCACGTCATGAAGACCGGGCGACCCATTATTTTTGGGAACCGCTTTTTTCGTCAGGGCACGAAGGTGAGCAGCCGCGTGCGGACGTTCTCGACTTCAATCCACCCCAGCCGGTCGCGGTCCGGGGCCTGCGACACGGCGGCGACGCGGAGGGTGACTTCTCCCTCGTGGTAGACGGGCAGCAGCGTCGTGAGCGTCTCGGACGTGTAGGAGCGCGTCAGCGAACCCTCCGCCTCCGGCGCCTCCAGCGTCACGGCGTAGGCGAGCGCACCGGGCGCATTCGTCCAGGCCACGTCGAGCTCCGTGCCGCTCTTCACCTGTGCCCCCGCGGCTGGCGAGGTGATGGAGAAGCCGTCGGGGACGGTGAGGAGTCGCCGGGTGACGGAGTCCTCCCTGCGCACCACCAGCTCCACGGTGCCGCCCTCGGTGAGCAGCGTGGAGTCCGCCTCTTCGAGGTAGTAGGAGAAGCGCTCGAGCACGAAGGGCACCGGGCGCCCGGCCAGGGTGACGGTGGCGTCACCCAGGTACTCCTCGTCCTTCACGACGGCGAGGCGGACTGCCACCGCGCGGCCCGTGAGTGACACCTCGCCCTCCACCCGCAGCGTTCCCGGGGGCGGGGGCGGTGGCTCGAAGGAGAGGCCGCACGGGGGCTCCGACTCCGGAGTGCTGTCCCAGGCGACCTCGCACGCGAGCAGGTCCAGCTGCGCGCTGCCCGCGCTCAGCGCGAGCGGAATGGGGGTGCCGAGCGGCACCACGCTGCCGCTCTCGACGGTGATGTGCAGGAGGTTGAAGCCGCGCCGCAGGCCCGTGTCCTCGTCCTGGGCCTCCTCGAGGTACAGCAGCACGTACGACTCCAGCCAGCCCCACGACGAGCCCACCACCCTGTCCCGCGAGGGCCCGCCGCCGTTGGCGGGGAGCGGGTCGAGCCGGCGGTTGTCATTCACGTCGCGGTACGCGAGCAGGAAGCCCGTCGCGGCGCGTCCGCGGATGCGGCCTCCCACCGCCACGCGAGCCCCCTCCGGAGGCGGCTGGGTGAGGGGCAGCGCGAAGCCCGCGGGGAAGGTGGCCTGGAACGCGATGTCCTCGGCGAGGATGGACGCGGGTGCGCTCGGCAGCGCCGCGGTGTCGTCCACCAGGCCCGGGTACCACGCGAGCGTCAGGCGCACCGGGCCGTCGGGCCGGTCGGTCGCGGAGAGGCTCGCCTCGCCGCGCAGCGTGACGAGCGGCTCACCCGCGTACGTCGTGTCCACGGGGTGGCCACACGCGGTGACGAAGACGAGCAGGGGAAGGAGCGAGCCCAATTGTCGGAGCATCACGGCGTGTCCTCTCAGAAGCGGAAGCCCGCGCCCGCGCTGGCGAGCGGCACGAGGCGCAGGGGCGCCACCGCGTCGCTCGCGGGCGGCAGGTAGCGCACCAGCACCTGTCCCTGCACGAGCGCGAAGGCCGGGCCTGGCAGCGGCACCTCCACCCCCACCACGGGCCCGGCCGCGACGCCCAGCGCGCTCCGAGGCGCCAGCCCGGGCAGCCCCATCGTGTCCTGGATGTCCTCCTCCCTGTCCCTCTGGAAGGACTGCCGCAGCCCCGTGAGCTCCACGGACAGGCCCACGTGGGGCACCAGCGCCCACTCGAGCCACCGGTAGCCCGCGGACGCGCCCAGCCCCAGCGAGCCCTCGGTGATGCCGAGTCCCACGCCCCGGTAGGTGGCGCGCGTGCCCGACGCCGTGCCCAGCACCCACCACGCGCCCCACGTGTGCCGGTAGCCCAGCGCGGCCGACACGCGCGAGCCCGTGCCAGGAATGGGCGCACCCTCCCAGCGTCCGAGCGCGAGCACCGCCGCGTTGCGCAGCTCCAGCGCGCCGCCCTTCACGGCGACCTCCTGGTAGCGGCGCCACTCCAACGCGGCCTCGTTGACCTGTCGCTCGCCGCCGAAGGGCAGCTCCACCTCCAGCAGGCCCGTGCTCGCGCCCGCGCGCTTGCGCACGAGGTAGCGCCCCGGGGGCACCGCGAGTCGCAGCGGGCGGCCGGGTTCCTTCTCCACCTCGGCGACGACGTCCGGGCGAGGGCGGCTGGACACCACGTAGCGTCCCGATGCCGCGGCGGGGAAGACGAGCGCGCTCCTGGCGCCCGCGGGCTCGGTGAGCACCAGCTCGCCCGTGCCGGCCAGCTCCAGTGCGTAGGCGGGGTGCTGCCCCGCGCCGGCCGCGCCCGCCACGGTGCGCCGGTAGGAATAGGCATAGGCCTCGGAGAGGGACACCTTGCCGTCCGAGTCCGAGTCCGCGTCGCCGCGCAGGCCGGTGAGCAGGTGGTGCGTGAAGAGCGAGCCCTGCAGCGAGTCCCACTCCTCGCTCAGCTCCGCCGGGCCGCTCGACGAGATGACCACCTGGCCGTGCAGCGGCAGCTTCTCCAGCGCGACGTCGTACGCGGGCGCCGCGCGGCCACCTTTCTTCTGCGCCAGCGTGCCGCTCTCGCACGCATCCACCACGACGATGGTGAGGCGCGCGCCAGCCTTGCGCGCGGTGTCGCGCAGCTCGGCGAGCGGCAGGTGGGTGCCGGCGAGGTGCAGCACTCCCGCCTTCGCGTGCGAGGAGACGTAGACCACCAGCACGGGGTCATGTCCCTCGCCGCGCAGCTCGGCGACGCGGCCCGCCACCTCCGCGAGCTTCTGGCGCACGTCCTGCGCCGAGGCGTCCACCAGCACCGAGGCACGGTCCGCGCGCACGCCGCCCAGCTCCACGAAGAGCTGACGCACGCGGGCGGCGTCGTCATCCGCGAAGCGCAGCACCGCGTCGTCCGGGTCGCCCACGTTGGCGCCGATAGAGACGAGCAGGCGCACCGTCTCCGCCGGAGCGAGTGACGGCCACAGGAACATGAGCAACAACAAGGGCAGCAGCCGCTTGGAGCAGAAGGTCTTGAGCCGGCGCGAGGCGCTCAGCGGGCGCACCGCCTCGGCTGGAACGAGGGCAGGGCGTGGGAGCACGAGTAGCGGCCGCATATGTCAGGGCGTCTTGCGCAGGCGCAGCGATGAGACGCGGCAGCCGTCGCAGGTGAGGGTGGGCTCCGCGCGGCCCGCCTGCTCACGCAATTGCGCGAGGAGCGGGGCCGCCTGGAGCGGGCGAGGGGAGAAGACGGCGAAGAGCCACTCCGCCCCCGGCGCGTCATCCAGCTCCACGCTGCCGGGCAGGAAGTCGCGCTGCATGGCCGCAATGGGCGTGGACGTCGTGCCGTTGAACGGGTGGAAGACGCTGGCGCCGCCCCGGCCGTCCAGCTCCAGCACCAGCAGGTGCCCGGCCTCCGGCGCCTCGTAGGCGAAGCGAAGCCTGTCACCCGCCTTCACCGCGCTGTCCGGGGCGAGCGGAGTGGGCTCCCCACCTGGCCGTGCGGCCACCACCCGGAAGGCCTCGCCCTTCCAGGTGACGCCCGGGTCGTCCTGAAGCAGCTTCGGCCCGAGCACGAGCACCAGCACGAGCGCGGGCACCACGGCGGCGAGCACCGGCAGGAAGCGGCGCCACGCAGGGGGCTCACGGGCGGCTGTGGCCTCGCGGCGCTCCACCTGCCGCAGGAACCGGTCCGCCGGCCGGGCCTTGAGGAACGCCTCCCGTCCGCCGGTGAGCGCGTCGAGCTGTGCGCCACACGCGGCGCAGGACTTCACGTGGGCACGCGTCGCATCCGGCGTGGGCTCGCCGGCCGAGAGCGCCTCGAGCACGACGGCGGGAGGGCACTCGGGACCGCGAGGGGAGGGGGGAAGGGGAGCGGTCATCGTGGGGCCTCGTTGCCGCGGCCACCGAAGAGCTGGCGGATGCGGTCCTCGAATGTCTTGAGCTTCTTGCCGACAGTCTTCCGCGAGAAGCCTGTCTGCTCGGCCACCTCTTCCTGGGTGTAGCCGTCCAGGTAGTGGAGCACGCCGATGGTGCGCGTCTTGCCGTCGAGCGTGCGCAGCGCGGCGCCGAGCAGCGCGCGCCGGTCCGCGTCCTCCGCCGAGCCGCCGCCGCGCTCCTCCAGGGCCGCCAGTTGCGACTCCTCGGCCACGGGCTCGCGGCCGCGCTTCTCCATCAGGTCGAAGCAGCAGCGCGCCGCCACCGTGTAGAGCCAGGCGAGCGTGGCTCCGCCGTCGCGCGGGGGGCCATAGCGCTTCACCCGGAGGAAGGTCTCCTGGAGCGCGTCCTCGGCGTCCTCCGGCCGGCGGACGAGCTGCATGCATCGCCGGTGCACGAGGAAGCCATAGCGCTCGTAGAGCTGGCCCAGCTGCGTGTCATCCATGGGAACTCACGGCGGTGCGCTCCATCCGGAGAGAAGACCGCCCGACCGCTGGAAAATGGGAACCCCCTTTTTCGACGGCCGGAAGGCCGACACGGCCCCACAGCATCCTCCATGGGGCCGGCCAGGAACAGCCACTCCGAGAAAGGGAGAGGAGACTCCGTCAGTTCTTCACGACGGTGGTGATGGCCAGCGGCTGCGGGGTGCCGATGAACTGCCCGTCATTCACGCACGGCACGGGCACCGCCGAGAAGTCCGCGGCGTAGTAGCCGTACGTGGAGCCGTTGCCCTTCTCGTAGAACTCGCTGCCGTCCGGGAGGACGACCTTCCAGACGTAGTTGATGCTCGAGTACGTCGTCGAGCTCCGCGCCCGGAAGATGGACGTCACCTTCGTGCCCCAGTGGTACGGGGCCGTCGCGGGCGCCTGCACGGTGGTCGGCTGCGGCGCCCAGTCGAACGACGTCGTGGTGGTGCCGCCGCCCCAGCCGTAGATGAGGTACACGGACGTGCCCCAGGGCAGGTCCTGGTTGCGGTAGGAGAGCGTCACCTCCACCTGCGCGTTGCTGAAGTAGCCGCACGAGTTGAGGATGGCCCGCGCCTGCACCCACTGCTCCCCCGCGAGGGCGCTGGTGGAGGTGAGCATCAGGGCGAGCACGAGCACGCGGCTGGAGACTGCGGTCATCTGGAAACTCCGGTCAGAAGTGGGACAGCCGCGCCCATCTACCAGAGGTGCGGGCCTGCCTGCTTGCTGGTCGGACGCCCGGCCGTCCCCTGTTCCTTCGCTTTCGCCGACACCACCCTCAAGCAGACCGCGCATGCGCAAACTCCGCGACCCCCACCACCCTCACGAGCCGTCCGGCGACACGCGAACGGGCTACGTCCGCGTCCGGGGTGCCCGCGAGCACAACCTGAAGAACATCGACGTGGAGATTCCCCGGGACGCGCTGGTCGTCTTCACGGGTGTCTCCGGCTCGGGCAAGTCCTCGCTGGCCTTCGGGACGCTCTACGCGGAGGCGCAGCGGCGCTACTTCGAGTCCGTCGCGCCCTACGCGAGGCGGCTCATCGACCAGGCAGGCGTCCCCGAGGTCGACTCCATCGACGGCCTGCCCCCGGCGGTGGCCCTCCAGCAGCACCGGGGCTCGCCCACGTCCCGCTCGTCGGTGGGCAGCGTGACGACCATCGCCAACTCGCTGCGCCTGCTGTACTCGCGCGCGGGGACGTATCCACCGCACCAGCGGCACCTCGACTCGGACGCGTTCTCTCCCAACACGCCCGCGGGCGCCTGCCCCCACTGTCACGGCCTGGGCCGCGTGTACGAAGTCACCGAGAAGTCCATGGTGCCGGACGACTCGCTCACCATCCGCGAGCGGGCCATCGCCGCGTGGCCGCCCGCGTGGCACGGCCAGAACCTGCGCGACATCCTGGTGACGCTCGGCTACGACGTGGACACGCCCTGGAGGGACCTCCCGAAGAAGGACCGCGAGTGGATTCTCTTCACGGACGAGCAGCCCACCGTCCCCGTCTACGCGGGCTTCACCCCGGCGGAGACGCGCCGCGCCCTCAAGCGCAAGGAGCCACCCAGCTACATGGGCACCTTCACCGGCGCCCGGAAGTACGTGCTGCAGACCTTCGCCACCACGCAGAGCGCGCTGATGAAGAAGCGCGTGTCGCAGTACATGGTGGGCGGCCAGTGCTCCGTCTGCCAGGGCAAGCGGCTGCGCCGCGAGTCCCTGTCCGTCACCTTCGCGGGGCTCGACATCGGCGAGCTGTCCCGACTGCCGCTGAAGCGCGTGGCGGAAATCCTGCGCCCCGCCGCGGACGGCACGGGCCCGGGGGCGGCGAAGCTGGCGCGTGAGCACCCGGAGCAGGCGCTGGTCGCCGCGCGCATCGCGAAGGATTTGCTGGCGCGCATCAGCGTCCTCACCGAGCTGGGCCTGGGCTACCTCTCACTGGAGCGCAGCACGCCGACGCTGTCGCCCGGGGAGCTGCAGCGGCTGCGGCTCGCCACCCAGGTGCGCTCCAACCTGTTCGGCGTGGTGTACGTGCTCGACGAGCCCTCCGCCGGCCTCCATCCGGCGGACACCGAGGCGCTGCTGAAGGCGCTGGATCAGCTCAAGGGCTCGGGCAACTCGCTGTTCGTGGTGGAGCACGAGGTGGACGTCATCCGGCACGCCGACTGGATTGTCGACGTGGGCCCGGCGGCGGGCGAGAAGGGCGGACGCATCCTCTACAGCGGGCCGCTGGAAGGACTCCAGCGCGTGGAGGCGTCCAAGACGCGGCGCTACCTCTTCGGCGCGGACCTGCGCCTGCGCCACGCGCCCCGCGCGCCCCGGGGCTGGCTCCGGCTCGAAGGCGTCACCCGCAACAACCTGCACTCCCTCGACGTGGACTTCCCGCTGGGCGTCTTCACCACGGTGACGGGCGTCTCCGGCTCGGGCAAGTCCAGCCTCGTCAGCCAGGTCCTGGTGGAGCTGGTCGCCGAGCAGCTCGGCCATGAGGTGCCGCCGGACGAGGAGGAGGGCGAGGAGCTGGAGCGCACCGTGGTGCTCACCACCGGCGGCCGGATTGCCGAGGGGATGGAGGGAATCAAGCGTCTGGTGCGCGTGGACCAGAAGCCCATCGGCCGCACGCCGCGCTCCAACCTGGCCACGTACACGGGCCTGTTCGACAGTGTCCGCAAGCTGTTCGCCTCGACACCCGGCGCGAAGGCCCGGCACTACGACGTCGGACGCTTCTCCTTCAACGTGGCCAAGGGCCGCTGCGAGACGTGCGAGGGCGAGGGCTTCGTGAGCGTCGAGCTGCTCTTCCTCCCCAGCGTCTACGCGCCGTGCCCCACGTGTCACGGGGCCCGCTACAACGCGAAGACGCTGGAGATTCAGTACCGGGGCAAGAACATCGCCGAGGTGCTGGGCATGACGGTCGACGGGGCCTACGAGTTCTTCGCCGACGAGCCGCAGGTGCTGCGCTCCCTGGGCGTCCTGCGCGAGGTGGGCCTGGGCTACCTGCGCCTGGGCCAGCCCGCCACCGAGCTGTCCGGTGGCGAGGCCCAGCGCATCAAGCTCGCCACCGAGCTGCAGCGGACGCAGCGGGGCAACACGCTCTACGTCCTGGACGAGCCCACCACGGGGCTGCACCCCGCCGACGTGGACAAGCTGATGACGCAGCTGAAGGGCCTGGTCGAGGCGGGCAACACCGTCATCCTCGTCGAGCACGACATGCGCGTCATCGCGGAGAGCGACTGGGTCATCGACATGGGCCCGGGCGCGGGCGACGAGGGCGGCAAGGTGGTTGCCGCCGGCACGCCCGCGGAGGTCGCCCGGTCATCCAGGAGCCGCACGGCACCGTTCCTCGCGCGCGTCGTCGCGTGAGCCGTCAGGGGGAGTACACGTCCGCCTCGTCCTCGTAACCGTCGAGCCAGCTGCCTCCCGAAATCAGCACCTGACCCGAGGGCAGCAACGTCGACTGGTGGAGGTGGCGGGCCAGGGGGATGGTGCCGGCGTCCGTCCACGTGCCCACCGCCGGGTCGTACACCTCCGCGGAGGCCAGGTCCACGTAGGGGTAGTGGCCGGTCGAGGTGTCACCGGCCCGCCGCCCCGCCGTCACGAGCACCCGGCCGGACTGCAGCACCGTCGCCGTATGGTTGACGCGCGGCGTGCTCATGGCCCCGGTCACCGTCCACGTGCCCGTCCCCGGCTCGTACACCTCCGCGGTGGCCAGGTCGGTCTCGGGCCCCGGCCCCACGTGGGTATCGGTACGCCCTCCCGTGACGAGCACCTTGCCCGACGTCAGCAGCGTCGCGGTATGGCCGGTGCGCGCGGAGGCCAGGCTGCCGGTGGCCGTCCACGTGCCCGTCGCCGGGTCATAGAGCTCGGCGGTGGCCAGGGGCTGCGAGGCCCCGCCTGAGACCTTGTTGTCGCCGCCAGCGACCAGCACCTTTCCCGAGGGAAGCAGGAGGGCGCGGGCGCCGCTGCGTGCCGCGGCCATGCTGCCCGTCGCGCTCCAGGCGCCCGTCCGCGGGTCGTACAGCTCCGCCGTGGCCAGGGAGGAGGAAGCGCCGTCCCCGCCCGTCACCAGCACCTTTCCCGAGGGCAGCAGCGTCGCCGTGTGATGGGCGCGCGGCGAGCTCATGGCGCCCGTTGCCGTCCAGGTCTCCGTCTGCGGGTCGTACACCTCCGCCGTGGCCCCGATGCCCGTGTCGCACTGGCATGAGCCGCCCGTGACGAGCACCTTGCCCGAGGGCAGCAGCGTCGCCGTGTGTCCCCTGGCATGGACCGCGTTCAGGTTGCCGGTGGCCGCCCACGTTCCGCGCTGGGGGTCATACAGCTCCGCCGTGGTCGGAACGGTGGGCTGTCCCCCTGTGACCAGGACCCTGCCCGACGGCAGCAACGTCGACGTGTGCTCGCGGCGGCCGGAGACCATGAGCCCCGCGGAGCTCCACCCACGGCATTCGGAGAGCCCCGACACCTGGAAGCGCGTGCTCGCCTCATGGCCCAGGTCATCACGGACCGTGACTTCCACCCCGATGGGCGAGGTGCTGCCCGGCGGCAGGCAGGGCGGCGCTGTCCAGGTGACCTCGCTCGTCGTCGCGAACTCCTCCGAGGCACCCAGGATGCCGAGCTCCGCCTGCCATTCGAAGTGCAGCGCCGAGTCTTCCGGGTTCCGGACGTTGACGGCGAAGTCGACGGTGCCTCCGGGCGCGACGGAGGAGGCACTCTGCCGGGTCTCGACGATGGAAAGGTTCTCCTCCGGGTCGTCACAGCCCGTCGACCCGACGAGGAATCCCACCACGCACAGCAGTCGCAGTTGATGCTTCACGGCTCCCCCCTGGCTTCGTTGGGGGCACGTACCCGGCCTGTAGATGCCCAGTGCCACCACTATCGCCCACCTATCAGTCTCTCGCACTCCGAGATTTCGAGGTGCGGGCCGGTGTGTTCAGCGTGGGTTGCGTCTGGCCTGTCGCCGGGGCTTCCACTAGAAGCGGCGGCTTCCACGTCAGAGGAGCCACCTTGAGCGAGCACACCCTTGAGCTGACGGAAGAGAACTTCCAGCAGACCACGAACAAGTCGGGACTGGTGCTGGTGGACTTCTGGGCAGCCTGGTGCGGACCCTGCCGGGCCTTCGCACCCACCTACGAGGCCGTCGCGACGGCGCATCCGGACGTCGTCTTCGGCAAGGTGGACACCGAGGCGCACCCGGACCTCGGAGGCCGGTTCGACGTCCAGTCGATTCCCACCCTCATCGGCTTCAAGGACGGCGTCGTCGTCCACCGCTCCAGCGGCGCGCTGCCCCGGGCGCGCCTGGAGTCGCTGGTGCAGTCGCTGAAGGCGCTCGACACCGAGCAGGTGAAGAGGGCGGAGGAGAACAAGCGGCTGACGGAGCAGGGCATCGCGCCGCCGGGCGTCCCCGCCGAGGCCGGGTGGGACGAGGGCGACCAGGAGTGGGGCCACGGCGGCCACGACGAGGCCGGCGAGAAGCACGGCCCGTGGCGGTTCTGGCGCGCGGACGGCACGCTCTGCAACGAGTGCCACATGGAGCACGGCCAGCCGCACGGCCCGTTCAAGCGCTTCCACGAGAGCGGCGGCGTGTCCCAGGAAGGCCAGTTCGTGAAGGGCGCGCTTCACGGGCCGCGCACCTGGCACGCCACCGAGGGCTTCACCACCGAGCGCATGCACGAGAACGGCGTCTCGGAGGGGGTGCGCAAGACGGTCATGGTCTACGACCAGGGGCGCGTCGTCGGCATCCAGCACTTCGACGGCCAGGGCCGCCGCGTGGTGCCCACCACCGGTGAGCCGTACCCCGACCGCCCCAAGGCGGTTCCCCCCGAGGCGGAGTTCCGCGAGGACGAGGGCCAGTGGGTCCACGTCCAATTGGACGCGGAAGGGGAGCGCCATGGGCTGTGCCGGTTCTGGACGGCCCAGGGCGAGTTCGTCTGGGAGGCCGAGTACGTGCATGGCAGCCGCTCCGGCCGTTTCCACTCGCGCGCGGAGGACGAGTACCAGGACCCGCGCGTCGCCTTCGACCAGGGCGAGTGCGAGGACGACCTGGCCAAGGGCGTCTGGTCGCTGCTCGACGCGGACGGCAAGGTGGTGACGACGCGAGACCTGGGCGCGGCGCAGGGCGAGGAGGAGCTGCGCGACTCGCCCGTCTTCTCCAACCTGCCCAGGCCGGCGAGCGAGTGGCGGGAGTACGCCGCCACCTGCGCCGAGGCGAAGAAGTACCGTGAAGCGGTGCTGGCGGTGGCGCGCTCGGCGGCGTGTGAGCAGCGGGTGACGGGACTGACGGAGCTGCTGGCCCGGGTGGCGCTGCCGCGCACCCCGGAGAACGCGCGGGCCGTGGCGGGGCAGACGCTGGAGGGGGCGGGGGACTCCTGGGCCCCCATGGCCGATACGCTCGTGCGCGGAGGCGATGCGGGCATGCTGCTGCGGGGGTACGCGGTGCTGCTGGACCAGAAGGACCGTCCCCGCGCGGCGCTCGACTTCATCCACGCGGCCCTGCTGCTGCACCCGGAGCGCACGGAGTACCTGTTCACCCGGGGCCTCATCCTGCTCAACCTGGGGCTCGACCAGCACGCGCAGCTGGATGCCAGGGGCCTGGCGTCGTCGGAGCCGAAGACGGCGAAGTTCCTGGAGGCGTACACGCGGTGTCTCTACCGCCGGCTCGATTTCTGGCCCGCGGAGGAGAAGCCCCACTCGACGTATGACGGCCTCCCCGAGGCCCCGGGGCAGGAGCTGACCGCCATCCAGCGCATCGTCCAGAAATACGCCACCCGGTTGCAAATGGTGCGCGAGGCGATGCTGAAGCGCTTCAAGCCCGGAGCGTCCCTGCCGTGGATGCCGCCGGACCTGTCCGCGCTGCTCCCGGGCGGGCCCATGGAATTGGTCGTGGACGAGTTCGACGACGAGGAGGGGGAGACGATCTCCATCGATGAAACGCTCCCCCTTCATGAGATGGGACTGCCGGACCTTGCCCGTGCGGCTCGCGCGGACTGGAATGCGCTGACGTGGCTGATGTGGGCCTGTGGCGAGCGCGCCGTGGTCATGCCGAAGGCGGTGGCTCCGCCCGGCGAGTTCGGTCACGCCGCGGGCATGGCCAGCCAGCGGCTGTGGCGCAGCCGGGACATCCGCGTGACGGGCGGGCGGGGGGCGAAGATGTCGAACTCACCGGGGTTCGTATTCGAGGGAGTGGACATCGACGAGCTCCATCCCAACCTCGTGGGCATCGCCGAGCAGCAGTACGCCGACATGCAGGCGATGTTCCTGTGGCTGATCAACCCGTCCAACGTGTCGCCCTGGCAGGACAACCTGAGGGGGAGCTGAGCCATGAATCGCACTTCCCGCACGGTCGCTGTTTCGGATCCGCTATGGACCGCTCTGGAGACGATGAGCCGTGAGATGGGCGTGGACCGCGACGTCCTGCTCAACCAGGCCATCTTCTCGCTGGCTCGACAGTTCGGCTTCATCACGCCGACGCAGGTCAGTCTGCTGGATGGGGCTACGGCTGCATCTGCTCCGGCCGCGCAGCCGGTGGAGAAGCCGCGCGAGGAGCGCCCTCGCGTGGACGTGGCGGAGCCCCGCCGCGACCTCGCGGAGGACGCCGACACCGGGGGCCCGCCCACGGTGCTCGCAATGGGGGGTGGGGCCGCGAGTGAGGCTCCGGACGCAGCGGAGCCGACCGACGAGAAGCCTGCTTCTCAGAGCCCCCAGGTGGACGTGGCGGCTCTTCGGCAGGGCGTCGTGGCGCGCATGCGCGACATCATCGCGGACGTCGATCGCCTGGTTGAGCCCTTGGACGAGCGGCTCCGCACCGAGGCTGAAGAGTCGGACGATGAGGAGGCTTCGGACGACGAGGCGGCTTCGGATGATGACGCGGACGATGACGACGCGGACGACGAAGCGGCTTCGGACGACGACGCGGACGACGACGACGCGGACGACGAAAAGGCTTCTGACGAGGAAGAAGCTTCGGACGACGAGAAGGCTTCGGACGACGAAGACGCCTCGGACGACGAAGACGCCTCGGACGACGAAGACGCCTCGGACGACGAAGACGCCTCGGACGACGAAGACGCCTCGGACGACGAGAACGAGGCCGACGATGCGCGCCCGGCTGCCGCAAGGGGCGTGGCCGCCGCAAGCGGGGCAATGGCGCCAACGCCGAAGTCGCCCGCTCCCGTGGAGACCACCATCATCGTCCCGACGACGTCAGGTGTGCCGCTCCACATCCGGCTCGACGAAAGCGAGCCGGTGCGGGTCTCCCGCGAGCGCTTCATCATCGGCCGTGGGGCACACTGCGACCTGGTGGTGAAGTCCGCGCGCGTCTCCCGCGAGCACGCCGCGGTACTGAAAGAGGGCGCGGAGTACTTCATCGAAGACCTCACGTCGTCGAACGGCACGTGGTTCGACAACACCCGCATCAGCCGCCGCCTCGTCTCGGACGGGGACGAGTACCTGCTCGGCGGAATCCGGGTGACCTTCACCCTCGGGTGAAGGCCGTGTGGAGCACCCGGCCTCGCGCCGGGTGCCCGCGTGTGGAGCACCCGGCCGTCGGGCGTGACGCCGGCTTCAGTGCGCCGGGGCCGCGGGAGCGGTCGCCCCGTCGGCCCGGAGCGTCTGCTTCGCCATGCCCGACATGCTCTCCGCCAGCCCCTGGACGGAGCGGGTGGCCTCCTGGGTCTCCTGCACCGTCTTCAGCGTGCGCTGCATCTGTCCGGACAGCTCCTGGATGGCCGTGGCCATCTGGTGCGTGCCGGCGTCCTGCGCGCTGACGGCGGCGGAGATCTGCCGCACGCTGGAGCTGGTGTCCGCGATGAGCACGGCCAGCTGCTGGAACTGGGCGCTCGAGGTCCGCACGGCGTCGAGGCTCTGCCGGACGCGCTCGTCACCCTTCTCGCTGTTGCGCGCGGCCTCACGCATGCTGGTGCTCACGCCGTCGAGCACCTCGCGGATGCGGTGCGTGGCCCGGATGGACTGGTCCGCGAGGCCGCGCATCTCCCGCGCCACCACGCCGAAGCCCTTGCCGCTCTCACCGCTGCGCGCCGCTTCGATGGCGGCGTTGATGGCCAGCATGTTGGACTGGTCCGCCAGGTCCTTCACGGACTCCACGATGCTGGAGACCTCGCGCGTCTGGTCATCCAGCGCGAGGATGCGCCGCGCCATCTCGGACACCTCGGAGCGGATGGCCGCGAGGTCCGTCAGCGTGCGCTCCAGGGCCTCCATGCCCTCGCGTCCCACCTGCTCGGCGTTCTCGGACGCCTCCGCCAGCGCGCCGGCCTTCTCCGCCGTCATCTGCGAGCTGCGGCGGATCTCCTTCACCGTCTGCTCCGCCTCCTGCAGCGCGACGGCCTGCCGGCTGACGCCCTCCGTCTGCTGGTCGCTCGACGAGCGCAGCTGCTGCACCACGGTGGCCAGCTCACCGGCGCCACTGCCCATGCGCTCGGCCAGCGTCCGGACTTCCTGCTGGCGCTCCTCGAGCTGACGGGTGTGCGTCTCCAGCGCGCGGACCACCTCCATGGAGCGGCGCACCACCACCGCGATGAGCGACAGCGTCAGCGCGAGGTAACCCCAGTGCGAGACGTTGCCGAGCGACTTCTCCATCACCCCGAGCACCGGCAGCACGGTGACGATGAGCGCCACGACGAGGACGCACAAGCCGGAGACGAAGAGGCGGGCGTCGGGGTTGCCACGCCACGCCTCGAGCACCGCGACGCCGAAGCTCACCAGCAGCATCAGCAGCGCGACGGGCATGAACGGCACCAGCACCCGATGGCCGAGCCCCAGGTCGACGAGCGCCGCGAAGGCGCACACGGCGGAGACGACGGAGAAGACCACCGAGAGCTTGAAGAACCACCGCAGCCGGTTCTCGAGCAGCGCATCCGAGACGAAGGCCATCAGGCCGGCCGCCAGCAGGAAGATGCCCAGGAGCATGCCCCGCGTCGCGGCGACGGGCATCGCCCAGAGCGCCATGGGCAGGCCGCTCAATGCCAGCAGGATCGTGCCGCCGCTGGCGGAGAAGACGGCCAGCCCCGCGAGCATCCGCCGCCGCCAGTGCAATGCGAAGGCCCCGCCCGCCCCGATGGACACGGCGAGCAGGAGGACGCCCATGACGAAGGGCGCCTGGCCTTCGCGCGTGACGGTGGCGAGCAATTCATGGCGCGAGCCCACCTTCGCGTCCTGGGTCGCACCGATCTTGGGCGCGCTGGACTGGATGCGCAGCAGCACTTCCTTCCCGAGCACCTCGCGCGGCAGCGGCACCAGGTGCCAGGCGAGGTTCTCAGCGACTTCGCGGCCGGAGCGGCTCATCTTGCCGCTCGCATAGATGCGCCGGCCGTCCGCGTACACCTCGACGGCGCTGGACACCTCGCCCAGGAAGAGCGCGGGCTCGGCCCAGCCGCCGTCGGGCACCGGGATGCGCAGCCACAGGAACGTGTGGTCGCCACGGCCCGGGACTTCCGTCAGCGCCGGCGTCGGGCGCCATGCCTCCAGCGCGCCCGGGTCCTTCACCCAGGTGGGAACGCCATCCGCACCCATGGGCGAGTCGCCCCAGCGGAAGCGCCACCCTTCGACCACGGGGACGGGGCCGCCTGCCTCGGTGGCCTGGGCGACGGAAGGAAGGGCAAACACCAGGAACAGCGCGGCGCCCAGCGCGACGAAGTGCGCGAGCCGGCGAAACGAGCGGGGCGAATCCATTTTGTCCAATGCTCGACTCCCAGGGGTACTTCTGTAAATGGGTCTTCCCCGCCACCTGAGAATCTTGGGATAGGTTTGCATACATTCCCCCCCTCAGTCCCCAAAGCAGCCTTCCAATACCGTGTCGTTTTCCAGGATTTCCTGGACCTGGGAGGCACAATCCCGTGACGAGAGCACGGTATAGAAGTCTTCTTTGAGCGACGGAGCGAGGCGCACCGCGTCGAGCCACTCCTTGCGGGAGAAGGGGTCCGCGCGAATGCCTTTCCAGAAACCCGTGGCCTCCAGGACGGAAGCGACCCGCTCCGTTCCCTGGCCTTGCAGCCGGCTGACGATATAGGTCGCCACGCCCACCTGCAACCCGTGGAGTCGGGGGCGCGCCGACACCGCGTCGAGCGCATGGGACAGCAGGTGCTCACTGCCGCTCGCCGGACGCGACGAGCCGCTCACCTCCATGGCCACCCCGTTGAGCATGAGGGCCGTGGCCAGGAGGCGGACGCCCTCCAGGTCCTTCACGGGCCTCGCCATGAATTGGAAGACGGTGGCGTCCGAGAGCAGGGCCGCGAAGTCATTCACCGGCGTGCCCCGGGCATGGAATGCCCGCTTCCAGTCGGCGATGGCCGTCACCTTCGCGACGAGGTCGCCCACGCCGGACCACCACAAGGGCGCTGGCGCCTGGAGGCAGACGTCCGTGTCCACGACGACGCCCGAAGGCATCGCCGCGCGCAGCGAGCGCCGGTGGCCTCCCTGCGTGAGGCTCGACTGGGGGCTGCAGAAGCCGTCGTTCGACAGGGAGGTCGGCACCGCGAGGTACGGCAGGCCCGCGAGGAAGGCCACGTACTTGGCGACGTCCAGGGCCCGGCCACCGCCGAAGCCCACCAGGGCATTGCAGCCTGAGGGCAGGCCGGCGAACAGCGCGGTGGCCTGCTCGAAGCTCGCCTCGTCCACGTCCTCACGGCGCAGGACGGTGATGCCTTCGCGCGCGAGGCCCGCGCCCAGGCGCTGCTCCAGCGCGCCTTGCAGCCCGGCGCTCACCAGCAGGACGACGCGCCGGTAGCCGGCCCGGGCCAGGTAGACGCCGAGCCTGTCCAGCGCGCCGGGTTTGATGCGCACGAGCTCGGGGATGGAGAGGGGGGATGTGTGGGCGGGCATGGGGGCCCGCCGAGCATGGCACGCCGGCTACGAGCTGCACGAGAGCGCCGAGCACCCCGGCTTCGAGCGCGCCCAGTCCGGACGCTTCTCCGCGTAGTGCTCGCGCCCGGGCTGGTCCTCGAAGGGACGTCGCATCACGTCGAGCAGCGTGAGGACCTTGGAGTCGTCCCCCGCGTGCGCGGCGTCGATGGCCTCCTGGGCGAGCCAGTTGCGCAGGACGTACTTCGGATTCACCGCGTCCAGGCGCCGCGCCAGCTCCGCCGGGGGGGCGTCCTCGCGCCGCGTGCGGTGCCACCAGGCCGCGAGCCACTCCACGCCCTTCGCCACGTGCGCCTCGGGCACCTCGCCGTAGAACGTCTCGCGCACGACCGGAGGCAGACCCGTGGGCGCCTGGGGCATCGTCACGACGGAGGAGAGGGCGCGGAAGAAGCGCGTCATGTCCGTCTCCTCCTCCGCGAGCCACGCGAAGCACTGATTCACGAGCGTGACATCCGCCTCGTCCTTCAGGGAGGACAGCCCCAGCTTCGCGGCGAAGCGCTGCCCGGCCTCCGCCTCGAAGGTGCGCTGGTATTCGAGCAGGCCCGCTTCGATGACGGACTCGTCGTCCTCGAAGAGAGGGAACAGCGCCGCGCCCAGCCGCTGCACGTTCCACAGGCCGATGGCGGGCTGGTTGCCGAACCGGTAGCGGCGCTGCTCCGCGTCCGTGGTGTTGGGCGTCCAGCCAGGGTTGAAGTCGTCCACCCAGCCATAGGGGCCGTAGTCGATGGTGAGCCCGAGGATGGACATGTTGTCGGTGTTCATCACGCCGTGGACGAAGCCGACGGCCTGCCAGTGCGCGATGAGCCTCGCCGTGCGGCGTGCGACCTCTCCGTAGAAGGCCTCGTACGTCGCCTTCGACGGCGCGCCGAGCTCCGGGAAGAAGTGCGTCACCGTGTAGTCCGCCAGCTGCTTCAACAGCCCCACGTCTTCCCGGCTCGTGGGCAGCTCGAAGTTGCCGAAGCGCAGGAAGGTGGGGGCGACGCGGCAGACGATGGCGCCGGGCTCGGCCTCGGGGTTGCCGTCGTAGAACATGTCCCGGATGACGGAGTCACCGGTGGCCACCAGCGACAGCGCGCGGGTGGTGGGCACGCCCAGGTGGTGCATCGCCTCGCTGCAGAGGAACTCGCGGATGGACGAGCGGAGCACCGCGCGGCCGTCCGCGCGGCGGGAGTAGGGCGTGGGCCCCGCGCCCTTGAGCTGCAACTCCTGGCGCGTGCCGTCCGGCGTCAGCAGCTCACCGAGGACGATGGCGCGGCCATCCCCGAGCTGCCCGGCCCAGCGGCCGAACTGATGTCCGCCGTAGTTGGCGGCGTACGGCACCATGCCGGGCCAGAGCGCGTTGCCGGCGAGCACCTTCACCGCCTCGGGGGACTGGAGCGTGGCGTCGTCCAGTCCCAGCATCCGTGCCACCTCGGGCGACCAGGCAATCATCCGGGGCGCGGACACGGGCGTCGGCTCGACCCGGGACCAGAGCGCGCTGTGCACCTGCCTCGGGCGGCGGTCGCTGAGCGGGTCCCCGGGGGTGGATTCGACGAAGCGGGAGAGGAACTGGGGCATGTGTCTTGGATGCTGGAGCGGGCGGCGTGGTGCGTGGCGGGACGGCTCTAACACCGCCCATCCGCCGCTCGCACCCCCAACTGACAGGCGGCCTGGCGCCTGGACGGCGGCCCTGTGGCGCTCAGGGCGCGGCGCGCGCGGGGCCCAGCGCCCGTCCGGAGAGGGTGCTCGGATCCACCGCGAGCTGCTCGACGCGGAACTCCGGGAGCGCGCGGAACAGCAGCCACTCTCCGCTCTGCAGCGGCCCCTTCACCAGCTGCCCGGTGTCCAGGAGCTGCCGGCCGATGGGGCTCGCGGTGTCGCCGAGCGCCTGCTCGAAGCGGAGCCGCTCCAGTCGTCCATCGTCCAGCTTCACGTCGCCCTCCACGAGGACGCGGTCATCGCCGAGGAGGACGCGCGAGGCGCCCTCCACCCGTCCATAGGAGTTGTCCGCGAGGAGGAGCTCGAAGGTGTCGTCGCGCAGCAGCGAGGGGCAGTCACCGCTGGGCGTGTGCCCCACCACGAGCCGGTGGATGCCCGCGCGGGTGAGCGTCTGGATGAGCTCGGGGGAGGGCAGGCCGGGGTGGTTGAGCTCGTTGGCCATGCGCCCGTACACGACGCTGGCGGTGTTGATGCGCCTTCCCGGCGTGGGCGCCTGGTAGGCGATGACCGGCTCCCAGGCGGGCCTGCCGTCCGCGTCGAAGCGCTCCTCCGCGAAGGCCGCGAGCTGCTCGCGGTACCACGCGTTGAGGGCCTCGCCCCAGGCGTCCACGCCGTCCACGCGCTCCCGGGAGGGCACCATGCCGAGGCTGTCCTCGTGCAGGCCGCCGTGGAGGAAGAGCGTGTTGCCCACGCGGTGGGTGAGCTGGCAGGCGGTGAGGTACTCGCGCAGCGCGCCGCCGGGCCCGAGGTCCTCCAGGAAGCTGTCGACGACGTCCTCGTCGCTGACGGTGTCGCCGGAGCGGGTCAGCTCCGCCTTGCGGAACTCGAAGGCGCCGCGTGCGCCCATGGTGTTCTCGAAAATCCACCGCAGGAGCACGGGGCGGGGAGCGCTGCGCACCTCGGGAGGCGTCCGCGCGAGCGGGTGGCCACGCAGCTCGCGCACCAGCCGGAGCTTGTTGATGTCTCGGTTGCCCGCGAGCAGCACCACCTGGGACGGCTGCCGGCGCCGGGCCTCCAGGAGCGTGCGCACCACGCGCCGCCCGTCGGGGCCCCGGTCGATGGCGTCTCCGCCGAAGACGAACGTCACGCCCGGGCGCACCACCAGGCGGTCCCCGTCCTCCAGGGACACGAGCGGGTTGTCCTGACAGAAGCTGGTCAGCTTCTTCCAGAGACCCTCCACGTCGGTGAGGTAGGCGACGGAGGGGAAGGGCGTCGACATGCGCCACTTCTAACACCGCCCCCGGGCCGGACGGGGTGGGAAGTGCCGCCACCGGCGGACCCTGCCGCGTGGCCGCCCGGGGGCGGCAGGGCTTCCCGGCGGAGGGGCTGGCGGGCGGGCTCAGGGACTCGGCGCCTGCGTCTTGCGATAGCCGGGCAGGTTCTTCTGCCAGTCCGTCCCGTTGCAGAGCGAGTCGTGGAAGGGCGCCGCCTTCGAGATGCGCCCGGAGCGGCACTCCGCTTCGATGATGCGCTCCAGCAGGTGTCGCGCGTACGAGTCCTGCCCACGGATGTTGGGGTGCATGGCCCCACTCAGCCCGCCGGTGACGGTGAGGGAGTCCCGCACCGTGTTGACCCACCGGAGGTGCCCGGTGGCCAGGTTCAGGCCGGGAGCGCAGAAGCCGTGTTGGCGGAAGTCCTCGTCGATGCCGGTGACGAGCCGGGCGTCGAGCCGGGAGCGCATCGTCTCCAGCAGCGCCTTGAGCGGGTCCGCGACCCGCTGCTGGATGAGGGCCAGTTCCTCCTTCTTGACGTTGGTGATCCAGCTCACGAGCGATGGAGGAAACGAGATGGTGCCATTGCCCTTGCCTCCACATTCATTGACCACGTCGGAGTCCGTCTGCGCGAGCTTCTCGCTGAGGAGGTTCGTGGGGTTCGGGTACTCGGTCAGCAGCAGGGTGGTTCGGGAGGAGGAGATGCCCGCGTTGCTCAGGGCGCACTGCACCAGGGGCAGGATGGAGCGGACGGACTTCTCTCCCACCGGAACGTGCCGCTGGATGGTCTGCTTCAGCTTCGTTTCGTCGCTCACCGTCGCTTTCAGCACGACCGCGGCGAAGCCGATGTCGTTGCCTCCGCCGAGAGCGTCAGGATGTCCGGGGTGCGCCCCGCATCCTCCAGCGCGGCCTGGAGCGCCTCGATTTGCGGAGGGAGGGGGAACCGGTGCTTCCCGGGGTCAGCCCCCATGTAGGGCTGGAGGAAGCCCGTCTTCACCTCCGCCCCCGAGCAGGCGAAGGTCAGGTGGGTGACCGAGACATGGGGATTGAGCGTCGCGTACATGAGCGTCGCGAGCCCCGGCCCCGAGAAGAGGGAACGATGGCAGCGCTTGTCCATCCAGACAGCGGACTTGAACCATCGTGCCCGTGCGTCGGGCACTCCCTCTCCGGACGCATACGAGTCGCCCAGCGATGCGATGAGCACGTCCCGCTGCTGGACGGTCCCCTCCACGGAGGATGTGCCAGCGACCTGCCGCACCCGAACCGGCGTCTCGCCCTTTCCGACCTCGACCTCGTGGCCCTCACAGACGTCTGTCTTGACGGCTCCGGCGACGCTCCACTCACAGTCCCCCTGGAACGGCGCCGTCAGCCGCACCTTCCATGTGTCGACGGTGAGGTAGCCGGGGCGGTACCGCGCGGCGATGGGGTCCCACCAGGTGTCCAACATCTCCTGGTCGTGGAGCTGCACCATGACGGTCTCGTAGTACGACGCGTAGCGCGAGAAGAGCTCTCGCGTGCCACCGGGCTCCCTCACCAGCCGGAAGCGGTCCACGACCTCCCAGCGCAGCGTCCCTTCGGGCGCCGCTGCCTTGGCGAACAGCGCGGTGGTGAATTCATCATGGCCGGCGCTAGCGCCTGAGTGCCTGCACCCGACGGCCGCGAGGCCGCAGCCCAGCCACAACATCCAACTCCAAGCAGACCTGCGCATTTCGACTCCAGGGTTGAGAGGACGCCCGGACCTCGGGCCGAATCTGGGATGCGGAGTCAGGCGGGACCTCCGAACCTCGGTTGAATCCAGGTGGGCTCATTCGACTCCGCCGCTCAATTCCTCTCCTCGCCGTCTTGCTTGCACACCCCCGGAGTTCCCACCCATGCGCCATGCACGGCTTCTCGCCGTGCCCTCCTGGCCGGATTCCTCGAGGGGCGCTGAGTCCTCGACGGACCTTGCGCCAGCGGGTTTCAACAGTGACACGGTGACTTCTCCAGGGGGCTGCTAGGCTGCGCGCCCTCCTCGCTGCCCTGGAGATGCCTGTGACACGTTTCTCCGCTGTCTTCGCCGCGACGGGCCTCGCGCTCTGCGCGATGTCCCCTGCGTACGCCGCCGACCCGCCTCCCGAGTTCGGCTTCGACTGGGACGACCCGCGCACCGCGGTCCGTCCGGTGGAAAAGCCGCCGACGCCTTCGTGCACGGTGAAGATCGTCGACGAGAAGTTCGACGACTTCACGCCGTACACCAGCACCTTCACCCCGCCCGCGGGCTGCCCGGGGCCCTGGAACAAGGTGGTGCTGCGCATGGAGGGCAAGGTGCAGGGCGTGCAGTACGACCGGCTCGGGCACCTGGAGGTGGGCGGGGTCGCCATCTTCAAGACGTCCACGCCGGAGCCGTCCCGCGACGGCATCCAGTGGGTGGTGGAGAAGGACGTCACCGACTACGCGCCGCTGCTCTCGACGCCGCAGCCCGTGTGGATGCTGATTGGCAACGTGGTCAACGAGACCTACACCGGCGTGCTGGACGTGCAGGTGTACCTGACGTTCTACCCGGCGCAGGGCCGCTACAAGCCGGCGGACACGGCCAGCGACGTGCTGCCGCTGGCGAACGCGCACCGCGAGGGCAGTGCGCTCCTCGGTGAGGTGACGGTGCCGCGGAACACGGAGCGGCTCGTGGCGGAGGTGTATGCGACGGGCTCGGGCGGAGGCTGCGAGGAGTTCTGGTACATCACCGCTCCGACGGTGGTGCCGTACTCGTGCCCCGCGGATGACGGCCCGTACCGCGAGGTGCAGATTGAGGTGGACGGCAGGGTGGCTGGCATCGCCATGCCCTTCCCGCATGTGTACACGGGCGGCTGGTCCAACCCGTTCCTCTGGTACGTGCTGCCGGCGCCGCGCGCCTTCGACGTCCGCCCCATCCGCTATGACCTCACGCCCTTCGCCGGCCTGCTGACCGACGGCCTGCCGCACCAGATCAAGGTGTCCGTGCTGGGAGTCCCCGTGGGACGTCCCGGCTGGGACCTGCCGACGAGCGTGCTCGTCTGGCGCGCCCCGGGCAGCGCGCGCGTCACGGGTGGCTTGCTGACGCACGAGGTGGGTCCGGTGGCGAATGCTTCGGCGCACTCGGTGGTGGATGGCTGGAACCAGGTGGACACGCGGGGCAGCCATCGCCTGCGGGTCTCCGGCTATGTCCAGACCCCGAAGGGGAGGGTGGTGACCTCCGTGGAGCAGTCCGTCTCCAACTCGAGCATGCACCGCTGGGTGGGGGACCAGGAGAACCCGGATCAGCTCACGGCGTCGTGGAGCGACTCCAGCATCGTCATCGCCTACAGCCCTGGAGGGCTTCCGACGGTGAGCCGCTCCGAGAAGCGCTTCGTGCTCGATGGGATCGTCGGCATCAACCCCCAGAATCGGCTGAGCACGACCATCACCGTCAGCGACACGGAGGACGCGCGCACCCTGCGGGGGGCCTCCATGCAGGCGCACCGGAAGTTCACCGACGTCTACACCGGTGAAGCCGCGTACAACCTGGGTGTGCCGCGCGCGCAGCGCAACGCGGTGGGAACGTCCACCCACCGCTACCAGCTGACGGAGAACGGCGCCTGCTACGACCGTCGTATCTCCTCGAAGAACGGCTTCGTCACCGAGGACGTCCAGGGCTGCGACTGAGGATGCCCTTTCGGGGGCGTAGGCCGCGAGGCCTGCGATGAAGCTCCCTGGGTCTTGAGGTCTGCTCTGGACCTGGGGAGCTTCTGCCTGCATGCGCCCGGGTGACGGTGTGAGACTTGCAGCCGAGTTGCAACAGCGCACACAATCCGTCCTGGCCCGTCAAGGCGTTTCCCTCACGCGAGGAAGTGCACGGATGCGACACCCCCTTCAAGAAGTGGCGCTGGCAGTCTTGTTCACCACGAGCTGCGTCGTCCCGGATGATGCGGAGGTCCACGCAGACGCGGAAGCGGGGACGATTGAGCACGCCGCGGTCGCGACGAATCCACTCACGCTGCAGGACTGCTTCGACTACCTCCAGCAGCCGTTCGAACCCGGCTGCAACGAGCCGGTCGACGCTCAGAGTTGTAATAGGGACTGGGACGAGGACAACGACCCGAACAAGGACTATGCGTGCTTCGGGTTGTTCTCACAGCTCGCGACCTGCCAGAACTGCAACGTATTGAATATCAACGACTGGAGCCTCTGTAAGAACAAGCAGTACATGGATTGCTTCCTTGCTGGGCATCTCGACGATCACGGTCCGCTGTGCTTCGTGACGCCGCCCGAAGAGATCGAGTTCGCTCCAACAGACATCCGCGTGACGGCCCGCGAGGTCTGCTATTACTACTTTCAAACCGGAATCTTTCCGCCGCCGCGGTGTCCATCCTCAACCCAGTGCTGTGAGTGCACGGGCGGCACGGACTATCTCGGCAACCCTGTATCAGCGTCGTGCGGCCAGCGCGTCTGCGGCGCGGACTTCCAGTACTACAACTGCGTCCAGGGGAATTGGGTATCCACGGGCACCGGGTGTGGTGGCACATGCCAGTGCACGGGCGGCACGGACTACCTTGGCAACCCCGTGTCGGTGTCGTGCGGCCAGAGTGTCTGCGGCGCGGACTTCCAGAACTACAACTGCGTCGCGGGGAATTGGACGGCCACGGGCACGTCCTGCCCGTGAGTGAGAAGTCCTCCGGTTCCTTCACGTCCAGGTAGCGCGAATGCCCTGGGGAGCGGTCCCCGGGGCGTGGACTCGACGCGGCGGAGCAACGCCGAACGCCAGCTCCGCGACCGCAAGCTGGCGCTCTCCGAGGTGGTCGTTGCCACGGTGCGGCATGAACGCTAGCCAGGAGCAGCCATGTCGATTGGCCAACTCCGAAACGAGACACGCTCGCGGTTTTCTTGAGTTAAAGCTAGGGCATGCATTCATGCGCCTGGAGCGCATTCCCGCGCTCCCATCTGCCTGGAGTTGACTCGATGCGGCGCTCCGCGATTCGTGACTGGCTTTCCCTGGGTTCGGCTGTGCTGCTGTTGGGGGCTTGCGGTGGTGCTCCGGAAGACCTGCGGGAGTCCAGCGAGCCGGTGGCCGATTCCGCGGCCACGCAGGCTGACGGGGAGGTGTCTTCTCTGTCGGCGCTGACGGTCTCCCTCTCGTGCGCTCGCCCACCTGCCTCGGGCGTGACCTGCACCGCGTCGGTCTCTGGTGGCGTGCCTCCCTACAGGTACTTCTGGACACAGACGACTTTCCGGAACGACACCAACAAGTACTACAACGGGGTTCCCCAGGAGGGAGGCGCGAGCAGGTTCTATAGCTGCTACGAGCCCAACGAGACCTGGCCCTCGCAATACTCGATTCTCCCGAGGCTCAGTGTGAACGATGCCACGGGGGCGTCTGCTGGACCTGGCCCTGGCACGTGGTTCGACTGCCTGTGATTCGCGAAACCTGACGCCCCTCACCCCACCACGGACCTCATCGTTACCCAGAAGAGGAAGACGGAGGGTCGAGGGCCGCGCGGTAACCCAGTTCCGCTTGGAGCAATCGTTGCCAGCCAGCCCAGAGCGTGCGCCAGCCGGGCTCACCATCCCCTTTGCGACCGATGAAGCCGCCCAGCGAGGCCAGAGCGCGCAGCGCTTGTCGGGCGTCAACCCCGGCGGCCAGGGCTTCGGACACCTGGCACACCCCTTCGGCCCATTTCTCACTCTCGCGCCGTCGGTGCCGTCGCTGGTTCGCGGTCTCCTCCGCGGGCACCCTGCCGGGCCGGGCCCATACCTGCTGGGACAGCACGCCGAGCACCTCATGGTCGGACGCCGAAATCGCCAGGGCCGTAAGGGCGAGCATCCCATGGACGGTCTCCATGGCATTGATGATTCCGTCGCCCTCCACCGTATGAGCGAAAATCAGGCTCGTGGTGTCCTGCACGCACAGCACCACCGGGTGCTGGTGACAACGCTCGGCAGTCGCCTGCACGTGCCCACTCAGAATGTCTGGGTGAGTGACGGCCTCATGGGACAACAACTTTTCGCGCACCTGGCCCGTGCCCTGGACACCACCCATTCGGCCGGAGGCCTCCACCGCGCTGCTTGGACGACGCGAGGTGCCGGGGGTGGTGCTGGCGGTGGCGCTGCGCGCCGCCACCACCGCGGGCGCCGTGCCCCGGCCCGGGGAGCTGCTCCCGGAGTTCTCCACCCGGGACTTGCTGGACCGCCCGCACCGGAGCCGTGAGCTGGTGGGGCGGCCCACGCTGCGGGTCGTCATCACCGACAAGGATGGCGGTGACGAGATGCGGAAGTGGTTCGACGCCGCGAAGACGCGCGTGCCCGCGTCCGTCCACCGCGCCTCCATCCTCACCCTCAAGGTGCCCTTCTTCGTGAGCGCCGGCACCGTGCGTGGCAAGGCCCGCGAGAAGGTGCCTCGCGTCTTCTGGGGCGACACGTGGCTGGACAAGAACGGCGCCATGGGCAAGGCGCTGGGGCTGGCCACCAGCCGCACCCCGTATGCCTTCGTGCTCGATGCCCGTGGCCGTGTGGTAGCTGCCGTCCATGGCACCGCCGACGCTCGGGAGGCGCAGGCCGTGTGGGACGCGCTCTCCCGGAGCTGAAGGCGGCGGGGCGCTGATTCCCCAGGGTGCGTCCGCACCCGTCCGCACCGGCGTGGCGCCCACCCCTGGCGCACCGCGAAACGACACGCGTGGGAGCGCTCGTCCAGGATGCGCCCCGCGGGGGCCTGGCTCGTCCCGGGAGCCATGGGCCGACACCGGCCGGCGTCTCCCCCCGCGCCGGCCTTCCAAGGGGATGTCACATGAAGTGGCTGAAGCCGTGGTTCGCAACCCTCGCCGTCGCGAGCGTGGGGTGCGGCGGCGTGGAGCTGGAGTCCGACGCGGCACTGACGTCGCGCGGGGAGGCGCTCAACGAGTCGCCGATGATGCCGCGGGGGCTGACGGAAGAGGAGAAGGCGCGCACCGAGTCGGACCCCGCGCAGGGCGCCTCGCAGGCGTATGCGTGGGAGTGCAACCCGGAGCTCTACGGGTTCACCGCCGCGTCGCGCAAGGTGGGATTCGCCTCCGAGGCGGACTCCACCACGGGGCTGCTCATCGGCTGGCCGTCCTATGGCTGCACCGTGCCGGAGCTGACCGAGCTCATCCGCATCGGCGTGGGCCGGGTCCACGTCACCGTGCTGGCCGACGTCCAGCACCAGCAGGGCGCGAAGTCGTGCCTGGAGCACCGGGGGATGACGGCGGCGCAGCTGGCCCAGGTGGAGTGGGTGGACGTCCCCGTCGACAGCGTCTGGATTCGCGACTACGGCCCGGAGTTCGTCGCCGGGGCGAACGGCGAGCGGCGGATGGTGGACATGAGCTACTACCCGCAGCTGTCCGACACCTGCAACAACCTGGCGGGACGCACCAACGACGACGCGGCGCCCACGCGGCTGGCGGCGGCCTGGGGCGGCATGCCGGTGGACCGGGCCCAGGTGCGGCTGGAGGGCGGCAACCTCCAGACGGACGGCGCGGGCACCTGCTTCCGCGCGCGGCGCGAGGCCAACACGCGCAACTGCTTCTCGCGCTGGTGCTACACCGAGGAGGAGCTGAACGAAGTCATCGGCGCCTACCACGGCTGCAACGTCATCGCCCTGGAGTCGATGGAGGGCGGCGTCATCGACCACGTGGACATGTGGATGACGGTGCTGTCGCGGCGCACCATCCTCGTGGGCCAGTACGAAGCGGCGGATGACGCCGTCAACGCCGCCATCCTGGACCGTAACGCGCAGCGGCTGGCCGGCCTGGGCTACCGCGTGGTGCGCGTGCCCATGCCCCGGCCGTACTGCAAGCAGCTCAACGCCACCTGCACCGGCAAGGAGTCCCTCATCGGCCCGTGCGACGGCACCAGCCAGCGCGTGTGGGCCACGTACATGAACTCCATCCGCGTGGGCAACGCGCTGGCCGTGCCCGTCTTCCAGTGGGTGCCGGAGTCCCACAAGGCCATCATCGCCCAGCAGCAGCAGCAGGCGCTCACCACGTACCAGCGCGAGCTGGACCGTGAGTTCGGCCGGGGCGCCGTGCAGGTGGTGCCCATCCAGTCCGACAGCCTCATTCCCTGCCAGGGCTCACTGCACTGCGTGACGATGACGTACCGCTGAAGCCGGGGCCGGTGCGGTGAAAAGACCACGGGCGCCTCGGGAAGAATCCCGAGGCGCCCGTGGTGCTCCAGCCACGCTCGCGTCGTCCGGCCCGTCAACGCTGCGCGAGGATTTCCTGGAGGCGCTTCTTGTCGCTGGAAAAGGAGAAGGCGCTGTAGAGCGGGTAGCCGTTCTCCGGGTCGAGGATGCGCGGCTTCAGGTTGCGCACCACGGTGAGCTTGTCCTGCGAGTAGGGGAAGTGGGTGATGAGCTGCGCCACCTCGAGATGAGGAAGTGGTTGTCGTTGGCGGCCAGGGTGAGCACGCGCATCCGGTCCTCCGCGAAGCCCTCCTTGGCGACCGCCTCGTTCAGGCGCTCCCCCAAGCAGGTGAGGAGGAGGCGAGAGCGGGAAAGGAGGCAGCGGCCAGAACGGAGCGGATGAAGCAGAGAACGCCGCGAGTGGACTGGGCCGAGTTGCTGAGGAGGACGTTCGACTTCGACGTGTTCGCCTGGGTGAGGTGTGGAGGCCGCAGGAGGGTGCTGGCATACCTGACGGCCCCCGATGGGGGGCGCGCCATTCTGGAGCACCTGGCATTGCCCTCGCGGCCTGCGAAGCTGGCCTCGGCACAGGGTCCACCCCAGAGCGCGTGGTGTTGAGCCCAAGCCCCCACAGTGACCTGGAAGCCCACGCCCCTGCGGCCTGGCTGGACCGCTTGGGCCGGCATGTGCCCCGAGGGGCGGCACAGCCTCTGCTCCGGCCCGGCGCACAGCCCGCGTGTCACCCTCCAGCGGCCCTTCTTGGCCCCTCTTCACCAGCCCGCCGCCCTCAACAGGGCTCCTATCCGTCCTATACTTTTCAACGCCCAATCGTTGATGTTTCCCACTTCCAGGGAGGACTCGAACGCCCTCGATGTTTCAGACGAGGAGGTGAACTTTGTCGACAGGGTCGGTCGTGCGGCCTCGAATTGAGCTGGTTGTCCTGGTGCTGCTCGTTACCGCCTGCCGGCCTGCAATGGCGCCGGCGGACGCGCTTCGCCTTCAGGGCGAGCTGGAGCGTGCTGTGGCAGCCGATGAGCTGGACCATGGCGGTGACGAGGCTCCGGACAAGAACGTCCAGGCATTCTTGAAGCGGCACGGAGAGGAAGCCGTGCCCCTCCTCGAAAAGCTGGTGACGAATGCGGCGGAAACAGGCGCTGATGACAAGTCGTTGGAGGTGAAGGCCGCCATCAAGGGCCTCGTTCTCTTGAGGAAGGGGCGCGCCAGGGACGTGCTCGAGCGTCTTGCGAAGAGTCCGAAGGCGGAGTTCGAGCTCTCTCGCGCGGCCCTGAACAGCCTGGTGCAGATCGCCCCGGAGAATGAAAGGGTGACCATTCTCGCCACCCGGCTCCGGGAGCACAGGGACGACAGGGACTTGCAATGGACCATCAGTGACCTGATGAGCCTGGGGCGGACGGACGCGGTCCCACACCTGCAGGCCATTCGCCCCGAAGTCTCGGATGCGGACATGCAGGCCTACATCGACACCGCAATCCGTGCGCTCGCGGACCCGAGTGTCTGCACGGTCCATCAGGAGATCTTCATGGAGACGCTTCGCAAGTGGGACTGCGCCTATACGTGCGCGGGGCGAACGCGAACCCGACTGGATGTATCGGAAGCCCCCTGTCCCAGAACCATCCCCAATCAAGACCCGTGATGGGTGTTCGGGGCTCAATTCCTTTTCAGGCGCAGCATCACCGCTGCGCCTTTCAGTGCTGTAGCGGCCGGGGACTTCGCTGCTCTTCGAGAAGCGGCGGGCTGAAGTGCTGCTCCTCCTTCCACGAGTAGCACGCGAATCATGTTCAACTCCTCATCGGGTATCCGGTTGGTCTTCGTCGCGAGGACGTCGGTCCGCTGGCCTTCGCCAACCAGCACCTCGGTTGATGACATTTGTCATGCTGGATTGATGGCTTTTTGCTCTGCCGGGCGAAAGGCCGCCACCGGATACTTCGTAAGTGTTCGCCGTGCCCCGTCGCGACGGGCTCCAGCATTTCGTGAGACCTCCATTGGCCACGCACCAGGAGGTGAGCCGTGGAGTTGGAGAAGGAGTTGGAGCAGTTCCGACAGGAGGCGCAGCGACTGAAGGCCGGACGGCGCAGCGGCTCGTTGCCGTTCCCCGAGGCGCTGCGAGCCTTTGCGGTACGCTATGCCGAGCGCGCCGTGGCGGCGGGTGGGACGGTGACGGACGCGGCGCAGAAGCTGGGCGTGTCCGGGCCGACGCTCTACGAGTGGCGAAAGGGACGTCCCGCGGGGCACCGCCGTGCGAAGCCCGCTGAGAAGGGGGCGGCCCTGGTGCCAGTGCGAGTCAGCGAGCGACCGGCCGCGGGCGTAGGGGCGGGGTTGCAGCAGGTGGCGCTGGTGTCGCCGAGCGGTTGGCGAGTCGAAGGCCTGAGCGTTGAGAGTGCCGCGCAGTTGCTGGGGAAGCTGGAGTGCTGACGCCCACGCGCGCGGTGCGAGTCTTCGCGGACGTGGCCCCGGTGGACATGCGAAGGGGCTTCGACGGACTGAGCGCCCTCGTCGAGCAGCAGTTGGGACGTCAGCTACTCAAGGGCGACGTTTTCCTCTTCGTCGGCCGCAGCCGACGCCGGGCCAAGGTGCTGCACTTCGACGGCACGGGCCTGGTGCTCCTCACCAAGAGACTCTTCCGGGGACGCTTCGCTCGGCCCTGGTGCGAGGAGGGCGCGCAGGCGGTGGAGCTGACGGTGAGCGAGCTGTCCCTCTTCCTGGAGGGCTGCGAGCTGGCCGGAAGGTGGAGGTTGTCGCCTCCGGCGGTGGACGAGAAAGTCCTTGCGGTAGGCAGTGCCTTGTAGCACCTGTCAGGTAGTCATGACGCGCGTCGAGCAGCTGCGAGACTTGGAGACGGCCAGGCAGGTGGCGGCGCTGCTGGAGGCGGAGAATGCCCGGCTGCACCTGCGCCTGGAGGCACTCGTCGCGGAAGTGGCCCGGCTCAAGGGCGAGGACGCCCAGGCGCACCTGCAGCTGGAGCTGACGCAGCTCAAGGAGCAGCTGGCGCTCATGCAGCAGCGCCTCTTCGGCGCCTCCAGCGAGAAGCGAGGCGACAGGCCGCCGAAGCCTCCGCGTGCCAGGCCGCAGAAAGGCCACGGCCCCAAAGCGCAGCCCGAGCTGAAGGTGCAAGAGGTGCTGCTGCCGCTGGACGAGGCGGACCGGGTGTGCGGCCTGTGTGGCAGCGGCCTGCACGCGTGGGAAGGCCAGACGGAGGACTGCGAGGAAATCACCGTCGTCGAGCGAAGCTTCCTGCTGCGGCGTGTGCGCCGGCAGAAGTACCGCTGCGGCCAGGGCTGCACGCCGTTGACGGCGCCGGCCCCACCGCGACTGATTCCGGGTGGCCGCTACTCGGTGGACTTCGCCGTCCACGTGGCCCTCATGAAGTACGGGTTTCACCTGCCGCTGGCCGCATCTACCCCAGCCGCTCCGGGGCGACGGCGCGCACCGTGCTGGGCGACTACGAGGGCGTCGTGCTGGTGGATGGGTACGCGGCGTACCAGACGGCGACGAAGTCCGGCGCGGACGGGCCCTGTCCAGCCACCCTGGCCTTCTGCTGGGCCCATGTGAGGAGAAAATTCTTCGAAGCCCAGCAGTTTGCCCCTGCCTGCAAAGAGGTGCTGGAGCTCATTGGGGAGCTGTACGCCGTCGAGGCGGACCTGCCGGCCTGGTACGCGCTGGAGGGCGAGGAGCGTCAGGCCGCGCTCGCGCACCGGCTCGCCGTGCGTCAGCAGAAGTCCTCGCCGCTGACCGAGCGAATCCGAGACTGGGCGCACGCGCAGCGCGCGCTGCCTGGCAGTGCCTTTCGCAAGGCCATTGAGTACATGCTGAACCTGTGGAGTGGGCTGACGGTCTTCCTCACTCAGCCACAGGTGCCGCTGGACAATAACCATGTCGAGCGCCAGCTGCGTGACATGGTGATTGGCAGGAAGAACCATTACGGCAGCAAGTCAAAGCGGGGCACCGAAGTGGCGGCGCTCTTCTACTCGCTCATCGAGACAGCGCGCCTGCGCGGTGAGGAGCCTGGCCACTACTTGCGGCGCGCTGCGCTCGCTGCCATCGAGAGCCCTGGCACCGTGACGCTGCCGAAGGTCCAGAGCTGACCCCGCCCGCCGGGCGGCCCGGGCGGGTCAGCTCGGTGCCGGGACGGGGCACGGCGAGGACTTACGATCTTTCGTTTGGGAGGGGCGTGGCGGTTTGAGCAGCCTCGGATTCCCTGCATCATTTCCCACCGCGCCGGCTCATTTCATTCGAGAGGGCTGGAGCACCACTGCTTCCCGTCAAGAGGCACACCTGGAGAAACCATACTGAACATGCAAGTCAGGTCTCAACGAGCAACGATGAAGTACGGGGTGGCTCTCGCAGCCGCACTGCTCTTTACGGGCTGTGCGGTGGTCCCTCCCCGGTTTACCGTCGACGTCCCCAAGCAACGAGCGCTCAAGCTCAACGACGTCTACGTGTATTCTTTTCTGGATCTTCAGGCCGACCACCTCGGCGAGAAGTTCCTACAGCATTTCAGGGGACAGCTGGTGGCGTCCCTGACTCGCCACGGCGTGAAAAACACCCAGATGTGGTTCCGCGACGCGCGCTCCGGCCAGCGAGCTCCGGTCCTTGCCAGGGATGGTTGGTCACTCAATGTGCCGGTGGGCGTCATCGTCGCGCGGAACCAGCTGACGGAGGATGTACTTGGCGTGATGTACCGGCTGGTGATCTTCCCCTCCGAGGTGAACACCAAAACGCTCACCATCAGTTTCTACAATTCTTATCTTGGATCCACGCAGAGTTTCGGTATTCCCTATTTCGAATACACGATTCTCTGGCGCCTGCTGGATGCAACCACGGGCGAAGTGGTCTGGTCTGCAACGTCGCGGGGCACGAGGAGCCACCGGGTAGGCGGGGACGCACACTCGGAACAGCAGGCTCAACTTCTCGTTGAGGGTTTCATCGAACAGTTGCGAAGTCAGGGGCTCATCGAGGCAATGCAGGCCCCAGCCCGCGTAGCGGAGCATCCTGGCCCAGGGCGATGAAGGGAGCCCAGTAGTGGGGATGGGGCCGGGTGGTACGCAGCCAGAGCATGGCCTCGCGCAGCGCACTGGCGCGGCCCTGGCCCGCGAGCAGCTTCTGGTAATAGGCCTCCATCAACTGGCGAGTGGTGTCGTCATTCACCTTCCACAGGCTCATCACCACTGTCTCGGCACCCGCCACCACGAAGGCTCGGCGAAGGCCGTAGACTCCCTGGCCCAGCTTGACGTCGCCCCGGCCGGTGTCGCAGGCGGACAGGACCACCAGCTGGGTGCCCCAGAGGTTGAGGCTGGCCAGCTCCAGAGCCGTTGCCAGCGTATTGTCGGACGGAGGCTGGGAGGAGTTGGAGGGCGTCGGCGCATTCGCTCCCGCGAAGAGCAGGCCGGAGCGCAGCAGGGGGTCCGGAGCATGTGGAGCCCGAGGGTCTCCGCCCAGCGTTTCGATGTTGCCGACGGCACGGGAGTCCTCGGGAGTGGAAGCGTCCTCGAGGAAGAAGCCGTGGGTGGCCAGGTGGAGGAGGCCTGGGGGAGGCATCTGCAGCAGCCGCTGCTTGGTGGCCTCCGAGCCGAGGAAGAGCTGGGCTTGGGGCAGCAAGCTCTGGATTGCCTTGGCCTCCTGACGGCTCCCCGGAAGTGGGACGAGGTTCCAGTCACGGCGCGCCAGTTCCTCCCGCCGGGCGGAGTAGAAGCGCTCAAGGGCGGCGGAGCGCTCGGTTGACACGAAAGCCCCTGTCAGGGAGGGGGCGGGCGGCTGGAGCGGAGCGCTGAAGTCCGGGTCTGCCAGGATGACGACGGAGGAAGTGGGGACAGGCTGCTGGGGGCGAGGCAGCAGGTCCTTGCCGGAGGTGAGATAGGTGAAGCTGAAGGTGTCGACGAGGAAGTGGTCGCCATCGCGAAGGGCGGCAAAGGGCACCAGGGCCAGCTGGCCATCCGGCGAGAGGAAGAGGCGGCGGGTCTTGCCCAGCAGCGGGAGCAGAGGCTGAAAGGCGAGCTGGTAGAGGGCCTGGGCATGAGTCTGGAAGGAGGCATCGCGGTTGGCCAGGGCATCTCGCAGGCGCAAGGCGGCGGAGTCGATGGGGGCTGCGGGGCCGAGGTCGAGGGTGAGAATCCGGGTGTCCGGCAAGAGCACCAGCGCCAGGTAGTGTAGGCGGGGCTCGGGAAGGCGTGGCCCGGGCAGAAGTGGGCGGTCCGCATAAGAGATGAAGTCGATGAGGGCCCCGTCCCCGGGCAGGGCCTGCGCGACCCGGTCAACGACGTCGGCGGGAGCCGGGAGGGCCGCCAGCGAGCGCATGAAAGCGGAGCGCCTGGCGAGGATGGCTTCGAGGGCATCTCCCTGACTGGCGAGTTCCTTGAGCTGCTGCTGGTAGACCGACAGAGGGAGGGAGCCCGGGCCCTGGAGCGAGAGACGGGCCTGCTGGGCGCGCAAGCCTCGCAAGCGCTCGAAGGTTTCGCGATCGCCGGCGCCCAGCAGACTCCGGTAGGTAGCCCCGGGGATACCGTCTGCCTCCTTGCCAAAGCGGCCCTTTATTTCGAAGGTTTCGCGCTCACCGGCGCCCAGGCTCCGGTAGATGGCCTGGGAGATACTGGTTGTCTCCTCGGCAGTGCGGCCCTTGAGGAGCAGGGAAGCGCTCAGAGCCAGGCGCCTGACGCTAGCGATATCGGGATGCTTGCGCAGCAGGGCATAGAGGCGCTCTTCGTCAGAGCGCAGGAGTTGGAGAAAGCTGGCCAGGCGCGCCTCGGAGAGGTCGAGCGCCTCGTGGCGCAGGCGCTGCTCGGAGATGGCGAAGGCACGCGTGAACAGCGGAACGGCTGCGTCGGGGCGATGCTGGGCCAGCCTGAGCAAGGCGAGGCTGTTGAGCGACGAGGCGGCTTCGGGATGGTTCTTGCCGAGGGCTGTTTCCCGAATGGCGAGGGCACGCTGGTGGAGCGGCTCGGCCCGGCCGTACTCCCCCAGGGCCTGGTAGAGGTTGGCGAGGTTGTGGAGCGATGAGGCGATGTCGGGATGGTTCTTGCCGAGGGCTGCTTCCCGAATGGCGAGGGCGCGCTGGTGGAGTGGCTCGGCCCGGCCGTACTCCCCCTGGGCCTGGTAGAGGCTGGCGAGGCTGTGCAGTGATGAGGCGACGTCGGGATGGTTCTTGCCGAGGGCCACTTCCCGAATGGCGAGGGCTCGCTGATGGAGCGGCTCGGCCCGGTTATACTCCCCCCGGGCCTGGTAGAGGTTGGCGAGGGCGTGGAGTGATGAGGCGATGTCGGGATGGCTCTTGACGAGGGCCGCTTCCCGAATGGCGAGGGCGCGCTGGTGGAGTGGCTCGGCCCGGCCATGCTCTCCCTGCGCCTGGTAGAGATTGGCGAGGTTGTGCAGTGATGCGGCGACTTCGGGATGTTTGCTACCGAAGGCTGCTCCCCGAATGGCGAGGGCACGCTCGTCGAGCGGCTCGGCCCGGCCGTACAACGCCTGAGCCTGGAAAAGGAGGGCGAGGTCGTGGAGCGATGAGGCGACGTCGGGATGGTTCTTACCGAGGGCCGCTTCCCGAATGGTGAGGGCGCGCTGGTGGAGCGGCTCGGCCCGGCCGTACTCCCCCTGGGCCTGGTAGAGGTTGGCGAGGACGTGGAGTGATGAGGCGACGTCGGGATGGGTCTTGACGAAGGCCGCTTCCCGAATAGCGAGGGCGCGCTTGTCGAGCGGCTCGACCCTGCCGTAACTCGACTGAGCCTGGTAGAGGCTGGCGAGGTTGTGGAGCGATGAGGCGACGTCGGGATGATTCTTGCCGACGGCCGCTTCCCGAATGGCGAGGGCGCGCTGGTGGAGTGGCTCGGCCCGTCCGTACTCCCCCTGGATCTGGTAGAGGTTGGCGAGGGCGTGAAGCGATGAGGCGACTTCGGGATGGTTCTTGCCGACGGCCGCTTCCCGAATGGCGAGGGCACGCTGGTGGAGCGGCTCGGCCCGGCCATGCTCCCCCTGGGCCTGGTAGAGGTTGGCGAGGGCGTGAAGCGAATCGGCGACGATGAGGTGGTTCCTACCCAAGGCCGCTTCCCGAATGGCGAGAGCGCGCTCGTCGAGCGGCTCGGCCCGGCCGTACAACCCCTGCTGCCGGTAGAGGAGGGCGAGGTCGTGGAGCGCTTTGGCGACTTCGGGATGGCTCTTGCCGAGGGCCGCTTCCCGAATGGTGAGGGCACGTTGAAGCAGTGGCTCGGCTCGGTCAAAATCTCCCTGAAGCAGGGATATATTACCGAGCAGCTTCAGGCATGTGGCGACTCCTGGATGCATGCCCCCGAGCACCGCCTCTACCCGCCCCCGCGCATGTTCGCCCTGCACCCAGGCCTCGGCGTACTGGCCTGCGTCGTAGAGTGTCTGCGCCTCGGTATATGCCGTCTGCGCCTCCTGCAGTTGCAGTTCCGCATCCGGGGGATTCTCTCCGGCCAGTACTGTGGCTGCACAGCCCAGGACCACCAATGACATCCACTTGAGCACCTGCCGCATGCCTCACCCCCGGCCCAGAGCGCGGCCACTGAACGTTCAGCTTCCCTCCCTCTAGAGGGGGCGACCTGGAAAATGATGCAGGATATTGGAAGAATGGGAGGCCGCAGAAACGACTCTCAACCTCTACCTGGACAGCCGCATAGGGCGGGTGGCCCTCGCCCAGGGGCCACCTGAGCACTCGCCGTGGGCAAGCCCAGGTGCTTCACAATCGCTCCACCGTTCCGGCAAGGGTCGCACTCCCTCCTCGCCCCTCAGCATCAGCCCTCACCCTCAACACCCCGCCCATTCGCCCTATGCGTACGCACGGGACTGGTGCCGCGGACTGGCGACCCGGCCACACGCGACGGGCGGGCCGCTCCGCTACCACGAGGAGCCCCCGCCACCTCCGCCGAAGTCGCCGCCTCCGCCCTCCCAGGAGCTGTCCGAGCTGGAGCTTCCAGACGATGACGAATCGGAGGAGGACGACCCCGACGAGCCGGAGGAGGACGACCCCGACGAGCCGGAGGAGTACGACCAGGAGGACTCGGAGGAACTCGAAGATGCGCCGCGGCCATGCCTGCCTGAAGGCCGATGTTTGAAGAAGGCCTGGAACACGGCCCAGAACCCGCAGGCGATGACGAAGATGACCCCGGCGACGCTAGCCAGCACCAAGACCGGGACCACCAGGTCGGGGGGCGGCCACGTGAAGGCGACCCCGCCACCCACGAGCGTGACCGCGCCCACGACCAGGCCCCCGGGGCGGGAAGAGCGAAGGCCGACCAGTGTCGCCACGCAGAACAAGAAGGCGAAGGCGGCGAAGGCCAGCAGGAAGTGCTCGGTGGGACGCTGGCTGGACTGCACGTAGAGGGCGATGGCTACCATGGGCACGCCCAGCAGCGCGCCCACGGCCCCGGCCAGCCGCGCTGTGCCGAGCCGGGCCCTCCACGATCCGAAGCAGAAGCCGATGAGCACCCCCGCGACGAGCCCGCTGCCCATCATCCATAGGAAGGCGTCGTTCACCTCCCGCTCGCTCCATGGTTCTTGGACGCTCACCGCTCCGTCCGCCCCCCGCAGGCGCGCGCGCACGCCCGACACCACGCCCAGCAGCGCGCCCCGGTAGTTCCACTGGCGCAGCAAAGGCCCCTGCGCCTCGAGCAGGGTGCGCACGGCGTCGTCGGGCAGGTACTCCTCCAGCCCGTAGCCCACCTCCAGCCGCTGGCGGCGGTCATGCGCCGCGAGGACGAGGAGCAGCCCATTGTCCCGGCCCGCGCCGCCGCCCTTCCAGGCCTCGGCGGCGCGCATGGCGTAGTCCTCGATGGGCTCACCGCGGGTGGTGCCCACGATGAGCACCGCCATCTGCGCGCCGGTCTCCCTGCGCAGTTGCACCAGGGCGCTGGCCACGGCCTCCCGGTCGGAAGGGGACAGCAGGCCGACGGTGTCCTCCACGGGCCGGTCGATAGGAGGAGGGCCGTTGCCCAGCAGGAAAACCGGCAGCAACAGCACCAGCGCGCACGTCTTCACCATGTGCCCCCCTCGGCAGACGGGCTGGGACGTTATTCCAGTGCGGTGCGGGAGCGAAAGTGCCCCCGGGCGTAGGGCCCAGCGCAGTTGGCGTGGTGTTGAGGCCCAAGCAGTCGCGCTGTTCCAGAAGCTCACGCCTCTGGCGTGAGCCTGCGCATCAACATCGACACGGGTGCGACGACCCCTGACGAATCATCAACCGCGCATCTGGTGAAGCCGTCATCTTCGGCGCGGCCTGCACCGGCGCAGGCGACGAAGCCGGGCTCACGGCGGAGCCCGGCTCTCGTTGCAGGGGCGTTACCTCGGAATGCGTATCCGCCCGGCAAGGCTTTCCCTAACAGGGAAAGCAGTACACCAGACGGCTGTACGAGGTCCGGATGCCTGAGAGATAACTCCGTCCGCTGCACGTCTGGGTCTCGTTGCCCACCATCTCCGAATAGGTGTCATCCGAGAAGTAGTCCCACTCACACATATGAGACGGAGCCGCCTCGGCCTCCGGGGCATAAGCGAAGATTCCAGTGCCCACGAGCGCGGGAACCGCCAGCACAACGCCAAAGAGCAGCTTCTTCATCTACGGCCTCCAAGGGAAGGACTGCGACCTCGAACGCTAGGTGGCATCGAATTGCATATGCAAGATGGCTCCCGGACTTTCGCGGCCAGCCGCGCAAGAATCCTGGGGAGGGCGTCGGTCCGCTGGCCTTCGTCAACCCGCACCTGGGTTGATGACATTTGTCATGCTGGATTGATGGCGTTTTGCTCTGCTGGGCGAAAGGCCGCCACCGGATACTTCTCCCACCAAACCTCAGGGGGAAGAAGATGTTCAGACCACTGCTTCTGGCTGCAGCTCTCAGCGCGGCGCTGCCCGCATCCGCTGCCACCACGCTGATCCGCGATGTGCGCGTGTTCGACGGACAGCGTACGCACGAACACCGCAATGTGCTGATCGACGGCACCCGAATCGCCGATCCCGACTTCCGCGGAGCGCCGCGTGCGGGTACCACCCTCATCGAAGGCAAGGGCCGCACGCTGATGCCGGGCCTCATCGACTCGCACGTGCATGCCTACCGCTATCTGGACCTGCCGCTCCTGTTCGGCGTCACCACCCAGATCGACATGTTCACCGGCGTCTCCATCATGCAGGAGATGACGGCGCGCATGCAGCGCGGCGAGAACCACGACCGCGCTGACCTGTTCTCCGCCGGTACGCTCGCCACCGTGCCGGGCGGCCACGGCACCGAGTACGGTATTCCCATCCCCACGCTGACCCGGCCGGAACAAGCGCAGGCCTGGGTCGATGCCCGCATCGCCGAGGGCTCCGCATTCATCAAGATCGTGCTGGAACCGGGCAACGACGAGCATCCGATGCCCAGCCTGGACCTGCCAACCATGAAGGCGCTGGTGGACGCTGCGCACCGCCGCGGCAAGCTGGCGGTGGTCCATATCGCCACGCTGGCCAGCGCGCGCGCCGCGCTTGAAGCTGGCGCCGATGGGCTGGTACACCTCTTCGTGGGCGAAGACATCGCGCCGGACGACCTGGCCGCATTTGCGAAGTTGGCCCGCGGCCGCAAGGCCTTCATCATCCCGACCTTCAGTGTCATGGAAAGTATCGCGGGCGTGCAGGAACAGGATGTGCTGGAGGACCGCTCGCTGATGGCGCTGCTGCTGAAAGAGCAGGTGTCGTCCCTGAAGACCAGCCATGGGCATGCCGCGCGGCCCGAGAAGCTGCGTGCGCCGCGCGCCGTGGTGAAGGCGCTGCGCGGCGCGGGCGTCACGCTGCTGGCGGGGACCGACGCGGGCAATGCAGGCACCCAGTACGGCGCCAGCATGCACCATGAGCTGCTGTCGATGACGCAGGCAGGCATGACTCCGTCCGAAGTGCTGGCCGCCGCAACCAGCGTCCCGGCGCAGGCCTTCCGCCTGCCCCAGCGCGGCCGCATCGCCAGGGGCTACAAGGCCGACCTGCTGCTGGTGGATGGCGACCCAACGGCGGATATCCGCGCGACGCGCAGCATTGTCGAGGTGTGGAAGGACGGTACGCCGGTTTCACCGCTGCGTGCCGCGCGGTTGAAGGCCGTGGCGGAGGAAGCCAGCACCCAGCCGGGCATGGCCCTGGCACTGCCGCCGGAAGGACGCATCAGCCTCTTCACGCAACAGAAGCTGGGCAGCCCCTTCGGCATGGGCTGGATGCCTTCCAGCGACAACTTCATGGGCGGAAAGTCGATTTCGAAGCTGGCCTATGTGGAGGCTGACGGCCAGCACGCCGCGGAAGTGAGCGCGAACGTGCGTCCCGGCTTCGCCTACCCGTGGGCCGGCATTGCCTTCGTTCCGGGCTCGCAGCCCATGCAGGCAGTGGACCTGAGCGCTGCCAGGGTGCTCCGCTTCCGCGTGCGCGGCGACGGCCAGAGCTACGCGGTGTCGATGATGTCGAAGGGAGTGACAATCCCTGTCAGCCAGCCATTCACGGCGGGGGAGGGCTGGACCGAGGTCGTGATGCCACTGTCGGCCTTCAAGGGGGTGGATGCCAGCGCGCTCACCATGATGGCGTTCAACGCAGGACCCAAGCCGGGCGACTATCGGTTCCAGCTGGCCGACGTCCGCCTCACGGAAGAATAGGGAGACCCGCATGGACAGGATACGGCGATTGCTGGAGGGGCCATGGCTGCCGCCCGCGGTAGGCAAGGCGCCGTATCTGTGGCTGCTGTCGCTGAATTTCTTCGTGTGGAAGTACTTCTACATCCGGCCATCCGTGCTGGAGCTGGCGATGCTGGCGCTGACGCTCATCGTCTTCGTGCCGATGTACTTTTCCAGCTTCTGGTTGCGCAACAGGCGCCTCGTCCCCGTGCTGCTCGCAACCTTCGCGTTGGGTCTGGCCTGGGCGCCGTTCAACTTCGGCGCCTGCACATTCTTCATCTTTGCTTCCGGCATGTGTGCGGGGCTCGAGAACCGACGCTACGCCTACGGCACGATTGCGCTGATCCTGTGCGGTGCGACGCTGATTGCGCTGACGGTCGACTTGCCGCTCAGCTTCCTCCTGCCCACGCTTGTTATCGGTACGCCGGTGGGCATCGCCAGCGTGATGGAGGCCACAGTCAAGCGCAAGCAGCGGCAGCTGCTGGGCAAGCAGGAGGAAGTGGAACACCTGGCCCGCATCGCCGAACGGGAACGCATCTCGCGCGATATGCATGACCTGCTGGGGCATACGCTATCGCTGATCACGCTGAAGGCTGAGCTGGCAGGCCGCCTGCTGGACCGTGATGTCGAAGCCTCCCGCCGGGAGATCAAGGACATTGAGACCAATGCACGACAGGCGCTGGCTGAAGTGCGCAGCGCCGTCAGCGGCTACCGCCAGACCGGATTCGCGCATGAGCTGGCGCAGGCGCGTGCCGCACTGGCCGCCGCGAACGTAACGCTGGACGCCAGGGTCCAGGCCTTTGCCATGCCCGCTACGGCGGAAAGCGTCCTGTCGCTGTCGTTGCGCGAAGCGGTCACCAACATCCTGCGCCACGCGGATGCAAAGCGTTGCGAGGTCAATGTGAGCCTGCAGGACGGCGTGGTGGTCTGCCACATCAGGGATGACGGAAGGAAGCTCGACTCGCTGCAGGCGCTGGAGCAGGGGAATGGCCTGCGCGGCATGCAGGAACGTGTAGCCTCGCTGGGGGGGCAGCTGCGCGTGGAAGTGGCGCGCGGGCTCTCGCTCGAGCTGCGCCTGCCAACGGGTATCGCATGATTCGCGTACTGATTGCGGAAGACCAGTCGCTGGTGCTGGGCGCGCTGGCCGCACTGCTCAAGCTGGAGGCCGACCTCGAGGTGGTGGGGCAGGCGCGCAACGGACAGGAGGCGCTTGCCATGTGTGCGCAGCTGTCGCCGGACATCGTCCTGACCGATATCGAGATGCCGCGGATGACGGGCCTCGAGCTGGCCGCCGCGCTGGCCGAACGGCATGCTGCCGCGCGGGTCATCATCGTGACGACCTTTGCGCGTTCCGGCTACCTGCGCCGTGCCATGGCGGCAGGTGTGCGCGGCTACCTGCTGAAGGATGCGCCGTCCGAATCGCTGGCGGCCGCCATCCGTACGGTGCATTCGGGCGGCAGGGCCATCGCGCCGGAGCTGGCGCTGGAAAGCTGGAACGGAGCGGAGGACCCGCTGAGCGAGCGCGAACGGCAGGTGCTGCGGCTGGCAGGCGAAGGCCGCAGCGGCGCCGATATCGCGAAGCAGCTGTCGCTGTCCGAGGGAACGGTACGCAACTACCTCTCGGAAGCGATCAGCAAGCTCAATGCAGGCAACCGCATCGAGGCCTTCCGTATCGCCCGCGAAGCAGGCTGGCTCTAAGTCGCGGGCCGGCGTACCCCAATGGGACTGAGCGGCATCTCCACCGGCCTGGCGCACGGCCCACGCGTTCCCTTCAGCGGCCGGCCCCTGCGTGCTCCCGAAATGAGGGGGCGACCACGCGCGTCGAAGCGCGGGGCGATGCGGCCCGGCGTTACGCGGGCCGCGCTCCGCCCGCGGGGAGATCCACCCGGCGCCCCATCTGTCACCTCACCAGCAGTCCGCCGCGCGCATGTGCCGCGGACCGCTCCTGGAACGTCCCGGGGAGCGCGGGCTGGACGGTCGTCTCTCGCTGAGTGGAACGGCACCGCCGGCGTTCCGGGAAGACGCAGCGGCGTTCCAGGCAGACGCATCCACGGGCTCGTCCCCGGGGAGCGCAGCCGTAGAGGGGCGACCGCGCGGCGGTCCGCGAAGTGCATTCCGGGGCGTCAACCACGACCCCAGCCCCTGGAGTGCACATGGTCCGCATCTTCCACCAGAACATGTTCGACTATGGCGGGAAGTCCGCCCTGCGGAACGCCACCTTCACCGGTGCACTGGGGGCCATCAACGGAATCACCGGCGCGACCTACTGGGCGGCGGGCTTCACCGAGGTGTTGTACGCGGGGCCCGCCTCGCTGGCCAACCTGCCACTGCTCGCCCAGACGCTGGATGCCGGTCTGACCCGTCTGGTCATCGTCGAGGTGGGGACCACCGCGCTGGGCCGGCGCGAGTTCATCGGCATCGCCTGGGACAATGTCGCGTTCCCCGTCGCGCACGTCGGCCGGGTGCTCTGGAACCCGATGAACCGTTCCTGGACGGCCCACGACACGACCCCCGGGTTCGTCGTCAACCAGGTCCTTCCGCTGCCCCTCGGGGTGGCGATGGGGGCGGACACCCGCGGCCTCGCATACATCGCGGGCACGAGCGCCGCCACGGGCCGGCGCTACCTCATCGCGTTCATGCACAACATGTACAACCTGGGCAACAAGACGGCGGCGTTCGAGAGCCTCAACGTCATGGCCACCCGGGCCCGGACGGCCATCGGCGGCAACTACACGAATGCCACCGTCATCATCGGCGGTGACTTCAACATCGAGCCGCGCACGCGGAAGCGGCCGCGCGGCTCCGACGAGCGCTTCCATACCCGCGCCGCCCTCGCGGCCCCGGGCACCTACGTCAACACCACCAACGTCCATCCCTATGACTACTGGGTGGTGAATGACGCCTCCATCACCGACGCGAGTGCCCAGGTGTTCGTGCACACACGGGTCGCCCACGCGTCGGACCACGCCGGAATCACCGTGACGTTCTGAGCCTCACCGCACACCCGCGGAGCAATCCCATGCGAGTCCTGGACGTCTCTTCCTTCCTGCCGCTCAGCGGCACCACCGTCACCCTCGATGCGCAGGCCGCCGCTGGCGACGTGCTGGGCGACCAGCTCGCCCGGCTGACGGATGCCACACCCATCGTCATCCAGAACGCCACACGGCAGGTGGCCGGCGGGCTTGTCACCGTCACCGGTACCGCCAGCCTGTTGCGGATGGCGGACCTGCCCGTGACAGTTATTGCCGAAGCCGGTCCCGACGGCCCCGTGCTGACGGCGCGCTTCACGTTGATTGCCGGCACGCCGGGCCCCAACGCCTGGAGCTTCAGCCACAGCTTTCCCGACCTGCCGCCGCTGCGCGCGGGCGTGAGCCTGATGAAGCCCGCGCCGGGCACCACCGAGACGCCCGAGCCCCACCTGCTGAATCAGCTCGCGCTGTCGGATGCGGCCTTCGTGCTGACGACGGCCACGAAGGGCACGGACTCAGTCACGGGCGCCCCCTTGCGGGCGGGGTTCAACTTCGTGGCCCGGTGCAGGCCTGCCGGGGTGCTTGGCCTGCTGGGCAGCGTCCTCAGCGGCGGCGGGACTCACGTGTTGTATGGCCCCATCCTGGTGCCGAAGCCAGGCGAGGTGACGCTGCCGCCTCCCCCGACGCCTTCCATCAAGTTCCCCTGGCAGCTCGCCCAGCTCGTCCCCGGCATCCACCTGTCCGCGGACCTGGGGGTGGACGCGTCGCTGGGCAACGCGCTGCGGGTCCACGACGTCGGCCTGCGCATCTACTGCCCCACCACGCAGACCTGGGCGGACGCGAACCCCAGCTACCCGCAGCGGTACGCCGCCGCCGCGACGCTGGAGGTGCCCAGCGCCCACCTGTCCCTGGACCTGACGGCGGCCGGCCTTGGCTCTCCTTCCAGCCTGATGCTCTTCGGGCAGTTCGAGGGAGCCAGCTTCGGCAAGCTGGAGCACCTGCTGGACCTGGCGGGAGGTGGAGACCTGGCCTCGCAGCTCCCCGACGACGTGCAGCAGGCGCTCGGCGCCCTGGACACGCTGTCCCTGGAGTCCGTCACGCTGGGGCTGGGCCAGGGCCTGCGCGTGCAGAGCGTGGGGCTCACCATCGGCATGTCCCAGCTGAGTACGAACGTGCTGCCGGGACTGGAGCTGCAACGGCTGTTCGCGAGCTTCAGCATCACCCAGCCGTTCGGGCCGGAGCGCGCGCTGTCCGCCACCCTGGGCGGCGGCGCGCAGCTCTTCGACGTGCCCTTCGAGGCGACGCTCGACCTGCCCGAGGTCTCCGCCACGGCCCGGCTGACGGAGGGCGCGACGCTGCCCCTGGCCCGGCTGACCGAGCACCTGGGCCTGCCCGGCGTGCAGGACTTGACGGTCGACACGCTGCAGGTGGGCCTGAGCAGGGCCGGTGACTTCTCCTTCGCCGCCGCCATGGCGCAGACGCCGTCGTGGACGCTGGACCTGGGCCCCGTGCCGCTGACCGTGTCGGACGTGCGGCTGGTGGCGGGCAGGGCGGGAGGCACGTCCTCCGGCAGCTTCAGCGGGGCCATCGCCCTGGGTGATGACCTGCGACTGGACTGCGCGTGGCAGACGCCGGGGGACTTCGTCATCCGGGCGGAGTTGCCGGACGTCCGGCTGATGGAGCTGGTGGGCAAGCTGACCAACCAGGACGTCTCGCTGCCCGGCGACTTCGACCTGGAGCTGACCGACGGCAGCGTCCTCGTCCAGTATTCGGGCTCCAACCTCGTCTTGCGGTACGCCACCACCGTGGAAGACGTGGGGACGGTGGCCTTCGAGGCCCGGCGCCTGGGAAGCGGGCAGGGCCGCTGGGGGTTCGCGGCCGGCATCGACCTGTCGGGGCTGCGGCTGTCCGCGCTGCCGGGCCTCGGCGGGCTGAAGCCCTTCGAGGACCTGTTCCGGATGGACCAGCTCATGGTGGTGGTGGCCTCGTTCGAGGACCCGGGCTTCCAGCTCCCGAGCCTGGCGGCCTTCAACAGCCCCATCCTCCGCACGGGGGACCTGAAGCTGCCGGCGCAGGCAGGTGGTGTCATCGCCGGGCTCAACGCCTACGCGCGGTGGACGATAGACACGTCCTCGCGGGAGCAGGAGCTGCTGCGCAAGCTGCTGGGACTGGACCCCAGCCTGGGCATCACCCTGCAGGTGGGGCAGAACCCGACGAAGAACAGCCGGCTCTATGTCAGCTACGACACGAGCATCCAGGGGCAGCCCTTCCACTGCCAGGTGGGCGGGCAGATGAAGGACGGACAGGTGGGCCTGTTCCTCACGGGCGCGCTGGAGACGCGCATCCAGGGCCGGCCCGTCCGCTTCGACGTGACGACGCTGTTCGTCGCCAACGGCGCCTTCCTCTCGGGCTCCATGCTCGGCTCGGTCGAGTTCGCGGGCATCACCCTCTCCAACGTGGCGCTCGTCGTGGGCGTGAGCTGGGAGGCGGTGCCGAGCCTCGGCCTCGCGGCGACGCTGGCGGTGGACCGGTTCCAGTCCTCGGTTGCCGTCTTCTTCGACAGCACGGACCCGACGCGCAGCATGGTGGCGGGCTCGCTGAGTGATTTGTCGCTCAAGGACGTCGTGGACACGCTCGCCGGCAAGGTGCTGCCCTCGGAGGTGGACGCGGTGCTGCCCCAGGTGGAGCTGGTGGGCACGCAGGAGTTCATCCTGGGGGCGCAGCTGGCCACGTCGCTGGACAACCTGCAGGTGGACGCGGTCTCCGCGGCCTTCGCCACCCACGGCATCACCCTGCCCGCCACCGTCTCGCAGGTGTTGCTGGTGGCGAGCAAGCCGGGGCAGCACTGGTTCATCACCGACATGATGCGCATGGTGCACTACGAGCTGGAGGCGGTGTCCGGCGGCATCCGCGTCAGGTTGAACCCGCAGTTCTATTTCGCGCCCAGCAACACCGCCATCGGCGCCCTGCGCTTCGAGCAGGGCATGTTCCTCAACGCGGGGCTGAAGGTGCTGGGCCTCGATGCGATGGCGAAGGTGCTGGTGAAGCCCTCGCAGGGCATCGTGGTGGACGGCCGGATGGACCGCATCGTCATCGGGACGGAGAAGCTCTTCTGCCTCGAATCCACGGATGGCACGGGAGGCCCGCGCATCTCCGCGGCCACCTTCAACCAGCCCGAGGCGGCGGATGCGGCGATGAAGGGGCCGCACTTCCTCATCGACGCCAGCATGACGCTGCTGGGGATGACCCGGAGCGCGTACGTCAGCATCAGCAGAAAGGGCTTCGCCTTCGACATCAAGGGCATCCTGGTGCCCGGCTCCACGTATGCGCTGCGAGGCGGGTTCACGGGCCTGACCCAGCTGAGCGCTGGAGGCTCGCTGGATATCGGTCTCGGCGCGGTGGACCTGGGGCCGCTCGGCAAGGTCCACATCGATACGGGAGCGAAGGGCGAGCTCGATGCGGGCGTGGATGGCCCGAAGCAATGGGCGAGGTTCCGGGGCAGCTTCGAGCTCGCGGGCTCCAGGACGCAGCTCCCGAACCTGGACCTGGACGTGAAGACGGCGTCCCTGCTCGAGCTGCCGAAGCAGGTCTCCGCGCTGGTGGAGCGCGCGCTGAAGGACCTCCTCACGGATGCGGGACGGTGGGCCCGGCTCGTGCGCGATGGTGTCATCCAGGGCGTCTCGGATGTGGCCGGAGTCCTCAAGACGACCTTCGGGAAGACCGTCTCCGAGGCCGCGAGGGTGATGAAGGTCGCGGGCTACGCGGCCGGCGAGGTCGGCAGCGCGCTCAAGAGCACCTACAACGTGACGGCCGACCAGGCCGTGAAGGTGCTCGGGGGCGCCGGCTACGCGGTGAACGACGTGGGCAGTGCCCTGAAGTCGGCCTACGGCGTGACGGCCGACCAGGCCGCGAAGCTGCTCAAGGCCGCGGGCTACGGGGTGAACGACGTGGGCAATGCCCTGAAGTCGGCCTATGGCGCCACGGCCAACACGGTCGGCGCCGCGCTCAAGGGGGCGGGCTACGGCGTCAACGAGGTCAGCCGCTTCCTGAAGGACGCGTTCAAGCTCGGGCCGGATGCGCTGAAGAAGGTGATGGAGGGCGTCGGCTACTCCACCAAACAGATCAAGAACGCCTTCAAGAGCCTCGGCGGCGCGTTCGAGGATGCCGCGAAGGAAATTGGCGAGAAGCTCGACCCGACGAAGTGGTGAGCGACGCGGGCGTGGAGAAGGCCTTCGTGGCGCGCTGCGCCCGGTCCCCAGGTGAAGACGGGCTACACTGGTGGCATGTCGAACGCTGGGGATGACGAGACTCCGTCGGGGCCACGCGCGGCTGCGCCGGGCGACCTGGCCACGATGGATGGAGCGCTCCCCGCCCCGTCCCGGAGCCGGGCGCTCCCGTTCTCCGACTGGGAACGCTACGAGCTCCTCGAACGACTGGGGCAGGGCGGCATGGGCGAGGTCTTCGAGGCGAGGGACCGCCGGCTCGGGCGCAGGGTGGCGCTCAAGTTCATCCGGGATGCGAACACGGAGCGCGCCGACCGCTTCCTCCAGGAGGCGAGGACGCAGGTCCGCATCGACCATCCCCACGTGTGCAAGGTGTTCGAGGTCGGCGAAGTCGGCGGAAGGCCGTACATCGCCATGCAGCTCGTCGCGGGACGGGGCCTGGACCACGCCGCCTCCGGGATGTCGCTGACCGAGAAGATCCAGGTGATGCGGGACGTCGCCGCCGCGGTCCACGAGGCGCACCGGCTGGGCGTCATCCACCGGGACCTCAAGCCCTCCAACATCCTCGTCGAGCGGCACGAGGGCGGACACTGGTTCCCCATCGTCGTGGACTTCGGCCTGGCCTACGACGATGCCCACGGGCACGGCCTCACCCATACCGGGGCGCTGCTGGGCACGCCTTCCTACATGGCGCCGGAGCAGGCCCGGGGAGACCTGGCGCGCATCGACCGCCGCACGGATGTCTACAGCCTCGGCGCCACGTTCTACGAGCTGCTCACCGGCGTGACGCCCTTCGCCGCCGCCACGGCCGCGGACGTCGTCACGAAGGTGCTCCAGGAGGAGCCGCCCTCGCCACGCGCGCACGTGCCGGACCTGCCGGCGGACCTGGAGACGCTGGTCCTCAAGTGTCTCAACAAGGAGCCGGAGCAGCGCTACGCGTCCGCGCGCGCCCTCGCGGAGGACCTGGGGCGGTACCTGGATGGCGAGCCCCTCCTCGCGCGGCGCCCGGGGCTGCTGTCCCGCTGGCGGCGCCGCGCGCGAAAGCACCGCGCGCTGGTATGGGTCTCCGCGCTGTCGTTGGCCAGCATCCTCGTGCTCTCCGTGCTGGGGGCTCGCTCGTGGCTGGAGGCCCGGCACACGCGCGCCCAGCTCGCGACGCGGGCCCGGCTGGCCGAGCAGGTGGGCCAGCAGGTGAAGGAGATTGAGTGGTTCCTGCGCACGGCCTACGCCCTGCCGCTGCATGACACCCAGCGGGAGCAGCAGCTCGTCCGCGAGCGGATGGCGCGCATCGCCTCGCAGGCGCGGGAGCTGGATGCGTACGGCAAGGCCTTGATTCACTACGCGCTGGGGCGGGGCCACCTCGCGATGCAGGAGTTCGAGCAGGCCCACGCGGAGCTGACGCAGGCGCGCCAGCTGGGCCTGGACTCACCCGAGCTGCACTACGCCCTGGGCCAGTCGCTTGGCGCGAGGTACCGCCAGGGGCTGGAGGACATGCGACGCGGTGGCGACAAGGCCTGGGTGGCGAAGCGCAAGCAGGCCCTGGAGCAGGAATACCTCGTGCCCGCGCTCCAGTCCCTGGAGCGCAGCCGCGCGCTGGAGCTGGAGTCGCCGCACTACCTCGCGGGCCTCATCGCCCTCTACCGCAAGGACTACGACGCGGCGGCGCGGGCGGCCGCGCGAGCCACCGTGTCCGCGCCGTGGATGTACGAGGCCCGGAGGCTCGCCGGAGATGTGGCCCATGCCCGGGCGGTGGAGCGACGGGAGCGCGGGGACTACGACGCGGCCCGGGAGGGACTCGAGGAGGCCGCCACGCTGTATGCGCAGGCCCTGGAGGCGGGGCGGAGCGACGCGAGCAGCTACGAGGCGCTCGCGCAGACCTGGCTGGAGCGCGTGGACGTCGAGCTCGACCAGGGCCGGCCCGCCCGGGACGCGCTGGAGCGCACCCTGGTGGCCACCGCCCAGGCCGCCCGCGCCGCGCCCCACCGCTCCATGTCCTACCGGCAGCGGGCCTATGCCCTGATGCGCCAGTACAAGATGGAGAACACCCAGGGGGCCGTCGAGAAACTGGAGCCGATTCTCACGGATTGGATTGCCTCCGGACTGCGCGCGGTGGAACGGGCGCCGAAGGACGTGTATGCCCATGATGCGCTGGCCAGCGGCTACTACACGCGCGGGCTCTACGAGTGGCGCCACCAGCGCGACCCCCATCCCTCCTGGGACGAGGCCATCGCCCGGCTGGAGCACGCGCTCCAGCTCCAGCCCGACTATCCGTGGGCACTGAACGACCTGGCGCTCATCCACTTCAACAAGGGCAACCACCTCCGGGAGCACGGCGAGGACCCCCGCCCGGAGCTCGAGGGGGCGGCGCGGTACTTCGAGCAGGCCGCGCGGGCGGACCCCCAGTACCTCTATGCCTGGTCGAACCAGGTCCACGTCTACAACGCGCTGGCCGACTACGGCCTCGGGCGCGGGCTGGACCCCGAGGCGCACGCGCGCAGGTCCATCGAGGCGGGTGAGCGCAGCCTCGCTATCAACGCGAACCATGCCTCCGCGCGGGGCGGCATGGCCGCCGCGGAGCTGATGCGCGCGCAGTACCTGCTGGAGGCCGGAGGGGACGTGCGCCCGCCGCTGGAGCGCGCCCGCCAGCAGCTGGAGCGCGCGCTGCGCGGCAACCCCACGGACGGACGCAGCCACCTCCACATGGCGGAGGCGCACCACCTCGCGGCGCTCCAGGCGATGCGGGACGGAGGCAATCCCACCGCCGAGCTCGAGGCGGGCCGCGCCGCGCTGGAGCGGGCCTACCGGGGCGCGCCCGGGTGCGTCGACTGCCGCGTCGTCGGCGCGCGGGTGGCGCTCACGGAAGCGGAGTGGGCGCGGCGGCAGGGCAGGGCGAGCCTGCCGCTGCTGCACGGGGCGAGGGCCGAGGCCCAGCGCGCCGTGGACATGGTTCCCTACTTCGAGGCCCACCAGGAGCTGGCGCGCGTCTACTGGCGGCTGGCGCAGGCGCTGCCACCCGCCGGCGCGAGAGCGGCGATTGCGAGCGGCCTGGAGCAGGTGGAGCGGGCCCTGAAGCTCGACGGGAACCTGGCGCAGGCCCACCTCATCCGCGGAGGACTGCTCCTCCTGCGGGCCCGGGGGATGGAGGGCGTCGCCACGCGCCAGGAGACCGCGCTCCTGGCCCGCGCCGCCTTCGCGCGGGCCTTCGAGCTCAATCCGCTCCTGCCGCGGCGGCACCAGGCGCTCGCGGACGAGGTGGAGTCGCTGCTGGCACGCCTCGCCGCGAGCCAGGGGCAGCGCTGAGTCAGGGCGCGGCCTTTCCGGTGATGATGCGGTGGGGCTGGAGGTCCTGCGCGGTGCAGGCGGGGAGCAGGGGCAGGGCCGCCGGGTTCCATTTTTCCAGGGCGAAGAGGTCCGGCCGGCGCTGGTTGGACGGATTGAAGCAGACGGCTCCCGTGGTGTCCCAGATGGCCTCGATGTTGCCCTGCTCGATGCTGAGATTCGCGAAGTTGATGACGTTGTCGCGGATGCGGATGTCGGTTCCCTCCACCGTGTAGCTGTTGAAGTCCTGATACGGGTGCGTCTTCGGGTGGCCGAAGTAGGCGGCCCGCTTGCCCTGGATGCAGGCGCCGAGGAGCAGGGTTGGATTCCCCTTGGACTCGAGCGTGGGGTTCCAGGGCACGTAGTCCCAGTGCTCCATGCAGGTGACGATGGCGCCCGACACGCAGGCCACGGTGACCGAGCCCGCCGAGGCCTGGATGACGCCCGTGGCGCCATTCACCCGGTGCGCCGGCAGGACGGAGAGCGCGAGCGGCGTCTTCTCGCTCCCGGGCGTGGCCTGCGCGTCGCCCGGCAGCGAGCAGTAGTACCCGGAGACATTCCGCCGGGGGTTGGCGTACCGGGCCTGGTAGCGAAAGAGCTTGAGCTGCGTGTCTGGCCTGTCAGGGTCGGGCGAGCCCGCGAGCGCGACCTCCGTGAAGGTGAGCTCGAGGGCCTGGGTGTCCGGCGTGGTGAGCATGAAGAGCAGCGTCAGCTTCGGCAGCGTCGGGCCCACCGCGTGAGCGGGAGTCAACGCGCCCTTGAGCAGGTAGGTGAAGCCGAGCCGGGACGCGTCCGGCACGGTGGAGGGATCCACCTTGAGCAGGCTGCCCAGCTTGTCGCCGTCGTAGCGGACCTGGATGGGGGTGCTGAGTACCTCCGTGTCCTCGCCTCCGGACCAGAGTCGCCCCTTGAGCCGCACGCTGCTCACGCCCCCCGTCTTCGCCGGGAGGTTCTCGAAGGACTCCGGGCAGAAGCGCAGGTTGCTCGCGGGGTCCAGCCAGAGGCAGTAGCTGCCAGTGTCGGAGACGTAGATGCCGGGGCCGTTGCCGTCGCCCGGGCAGGTCGTCCCTCCGGGACAGTGCGTCACGAGCGCGCTGACCTCCGGAGTCCCGTCGCCCGTCGCAATGCTCGTGATGTTTCCGTGGGCCGCGCACCCCACGAGTGAAACCATGATGACCATCAGCGCCACCGCGCTCCGCTGGTCGAGTCCGTCCTTCATGACCGTCCACCCCTTCGTGCTGTTCGCGGAGACGGATTGCATGCGGCGTGCCTGCGTCATCATTCGCGGTCCGCGCGAGGGCGCGGGAGCTGGTAGCGCCGGGCCTTGAACTTGAAGGTCCGCAGCGGCATGCCGATGAGCTGCGCGGCACGCGTCTGGACGCCGCCGGCGGCCTCCAGGGCCTCTCGCATCCGGCGGTCCTCCAGCTCGCGGACCTCCTCGGCGATGGGGCGGAAGCTCGCGGGGGCCGTGTCCGGGGCGGGCGCCGTGGGCGGGAGCGGAGGGGCTTCCTCGCCCGGGGGACGCTGGAGGGAGTCGGGCAGGTGGGAGGCCTCCAGCAGGGGGCCGGTGGCGGCGGTGGCGGCGTACTCCATGACGTTCTTCAATTCGCGCACGTTGCCCGGCCACGGGTGCGCCCGGAGCACGTCCATGGCGGCGGCGGAGATGCGCGGCGCCGTCCTGCCCGCGCGGGCCAGGGCCTCCTGGAGGAAGCGGGTGGCCAGGAGCGGCAGCTCGCGGGGACGGTTTCGCAGGGGCGGCAGCACGACGACAGAGGCCGACAGGCGGAAGAAGAGGTCCTGGCGAAAGCGGCCGGCCTTCACCTCGTCCGCGAGCACGCGGTGGGTGGCGGCGACGATGCGCAGGTCCACCGGGCGCTCGCGCGAGTCTCCCAGGCGGGTGATGCGCTGCTGGTCCAGCGCGCGCAGCAGCTTGGCCTGCACGGAGAGCGGCAGCTCCGCGACCTCGTCGAGGAAGAGGGTGCCTCCGCTGGCCCGCTCCAGCAGGCCGGCCCGCGAGGCGACCGCGCCGGAGAAGGCGCCCCGCTCGGCGCCGAACAGCTCGCTCTCCACGAGGCTCTCCGGAAGGGCCGCGCAGTTGAGGGAGATGAACGGCCGCTGTGCGCGCGGCGACCAGTGGTGCACGGCCCAGGCGGCGTTCTCCTTGCCCGCGCCCGTCTCGCCATGGAGGAGGACGGGGATGGGGCTCGAGGCCAGCCGTCGGAGCAGCTCGAAGAGGCGCACCATGGCCTCGTCCGCCACCATCACCGAGCGCTCTCCGAGCGCGAGCTGGTACAGGTCCGGGCCGCTGATGCGAAGGCCCCCGGAGGGCGCCGTCAGCGCCACCGCCCGCGCCGCGGAGATGAGGGTGTCCGCGTCCAGCCCGTCCTGGGGGGCACAGGCCACGCCTGCCCGCACCTCGGGCGCCAGCGGGGCGAGGCTCTCCAGCATGGGCTGGACGACCTCCTCCGCCTCCTCCGCCGTCAGCTCGGGCAGCAGGACGAAGAGCTGCGTGGGCCCGCCCCGTCCCACCAGGTCCATCAGCCGCAGGCCGCCGCCGAGCGCGCGGACCAGCTCCTCCAGGGGCACATCCGTGGGGCCCAGGACCAGCGCGACGACGCTCAGCGCGCGCTCGTAGCGCAGCACCCGCTCCAGCTCCTCCGCCACCCTGTCCCGCAGCGGGGCGGCGCCCAGCAGGAGCCGCTGTGGCGGGGGGATGTCCCTGCGGTGGAAGACGAGCGTGACGTCTCCCAGCAGCACCACGTCGCCGCTGCGCAGCACCTGCTCGCCGGAGATGAGCTCGCCGTTGACGCGGACGCCGTTGTGGCTGTCGAGGTCGGTGATTCGGGCCTCGCCTTCCACCACGCTCAGCCGGGCGTGGCGCCGGCTCACCGAGGCGTCCTGCACGAGGAGCTCGACGCCCGCGCCGCGGCCGATGGTGAGCGTGCCGTCGCGAGGCAGGGGCACAATCGAGGACGAGCTTCCCTCCATCACCAGCAGGGAGAGGCGTTCCGGCTCGCCGGGAGAGGCGCGGCGCTGCTGGCCCGCATCCACGGTTTCATTCGCGCTGGGGGGCTTCATGGGGGAAGCAAACCACGGCGGGCCCCTTGGGCGGGGCAATGATTGCCCCATGGGCAAGACCTGCCCGGCCCGCGGGCCCATGCGGAGGGCAGCCGTTGCCCCTCCCGCGCGAGCGGGACGGCGCTCCAGGGGGCACGAGCCGCTGGCAGGCCGGCTGCAATGGCCCTCCCCGCGGGCGACCTGCCGCCCAGCTTCGCAAAGGACACACACATGAAGGCACATTCCTCCAGCCGCCCCGCGTCGCGGAACTGGGCCGTGGGGCTCGCGCTGGCCGCCATTCCCCTCTTCGGCTTCGACCGGGGCTGCGTCACGCAGCCCCAGACGGACATCGTGGTCACCAGCCCCTCGGTGAACGTCCAGGGCTACATCGGGCGGTATGACGACAACACGCTCCAGATGCAGGAGACCATGGCCGGCTGGGCCCGCATGCGCGTCAACGGGGGCGGCTTCATGGCGTGGGACCAGACGGACGCCAACAAGGTGTGGCAGCAGGCGGCGGTGCCGCTCGCGCTCGGCGTCAACGTGCTGGACGGTGAGACCTGGCGCTCGACGCCCAACGGGACTGTCTCCGGCAGCATCGATGACTTCATCATCGAGCGGAAGAACGACCTCGCCGCCAACGGCAGCCAGCCGGTGTTCCTCGACTGGTCCGCGCCCGGCGTCGACGCCGAGCTCAAGGCGATTGCCACGGGCACGCTCAGCGGGCCGCTCACCGCCGCGCAGCAGACCGCCTTCGTCAACGACGTGAAGGCGGGCGTGGCGAGCTTCTTCGCCAACGCCTACGCCGGCACGGCCATCACCCTCGCCAGCGCCCCGGGCACGGGCGTGCACACGGTGAAGTTCCTCATCGGCGACACGACCAAGTGCAACCTCTTCGGCGTCTCACCCGGGGACTACAAGAACACCAACAAGACGCAGACGTCGCAGGTCTTCGTCGGCGTGTTCCGCTGCAAGCTGGTGAAGAGCCTCGTCTCCACCACCCCGGCGGAGCTCACCGACACGCTCGCCATGCGCGTGCAGGACGTGGCGACGGCCATCGGCCGCACCGCGGCGCACGAGGCGGGCCACAGCTTCGGCCTGGTCTCCGAGGGCCCGACGCGGCTGCAGGGCTGCGAGGGCTCACACAACTGCGAGGCCTATGACGACGCGAACCCGTCGGACCGCTTCGACGTGGGCCACCACATCATGGACCCGGGCGGCAAGTCGCTGCTCTACGCCCGCATCGGCCAGGCGAACCCGACCACCCGCGCCACGAAGAAGCCGTACTTCGAGAACTACGGCAAGAGCTACCTGAAGATCATCCACCCCTGATTCCAGACGAGGCATTTCATGAAGAATCAAATCCTGCTCAGTTCCATTCTCTGCATGGCCCTCCTCGTCGGCGCGGGCAAGGCGCTCGCGCTGGACATTGCTCCCGGGGGCGATGCGCTCGGCGGCCAGCTGGAGGACTCCAGGTCCGCGGTCATCGCGCAGCTGACGTCCAACGACAGCATCGCGATGGGCTTCACGACGTCGGTGCAGCTCTCCGGCCAGACGACGCCCACCCAGTTCCGGCTCATGCATGACACGTACACCGCGGACAGGCAGCTCGTGCCCGGCAATCACTACCTGCTCTTCCTCTCGATGGACGCGGCGGGCGGGCTCGAATTGGCGACCAGCACGTACTCCATCGTGGCGGTGAGCCTCCAGGAGGCCGAGAGCTACCGCACGGCGATTGCCAGCTACCAGCAGACCTGGAGGGACCCCGTGGCGTTCAAGCCGGTGGCGCTCGCGCAGCTCGACGCGTCCGTGCCCTACCTGCGCTACAGCGCGATGGCGGACCTGGTGCACCGCGGCCTCTTCACCGCCGCCGACGGCGCGCTCCTCTCCCGGCTCGCGGCCTCCAGCACCTCCTCGCAGCCGGAGGTGCGCAAGCTCGCTCTGATGCAGCTGGGCGGGCTGGGGCTCGTCACGTACGCGGAGCAGCTCGGCGCCGTGCTGGGCAACGCGGCGGAGCCCACCTCCATCCGGCTGGCCGCGCTGGACGGCCTGCGCTTCATGGGCCGCACCGACGTGATTCAGCGTCAGGCGGCCTCGGTGGGGGACAGCCCGAGCCCCAAGCTGAAGGCGCGCATGCTGGAGGCGCTGGAGCAGCCGCTGCCGCAGTAGCCCCCGGCTTCCAGTCAGCGCCCTCTGCCCCCAGCCGGTGGGGCAGGGGGCGCTGACCGCTCCGGAACCGACTCCAGAGGACACGCTGACACCTGCGGATGCAGCGAGTAGGCTCGCGGCGCTTGAGGCGAACCTTCTTCCTCCGCGAGGGGCACGTCATGGAGTCCGGCCCACTGTTTCCATCACGCCTGCCGCCAGGGACCCGGGTGGGGCCCTGGCGTGTCCTGGAGCGGCGCGGCTGGGGCGCGTACGGCGCCGTCTACCGTGCGCTCGGTACGGAGGATGTGCTGGGGCCCGTGGCGCTCAAGTTGGCCCTGCACCCCGAAGATGGACGCTTCGCGCGAGAGGTGGAGCTGCTCTCCCGCCTCCACCATCCGAACGTCCCGCGCCTCATGGGGCATGGGCGCTGGCTGCAGCCCGGAGGCGCTGCCTACCCCTACCTCGCGATGCAGTGGGTGGACGGCGTGTCCCTCTACGACTGGGCGCACGCGCAGTGCCCCACCTCGCGCCAGGTGCTCCGCGTTCTCGCCAACCTCGCGCGGGCGCTGGCGGCCACGCATGCCGCGGGCGGCGTCCACCGCGACGTGAAGGGCGACAACGTGCTCGTGCGCGCCTCGGACGGACAGGTCTTCCTGACCGACTTCGGCTCCGGAAGCTACGTGGGCGCCGCGATACTCACGTCGCCGCCATTGCCTCCCGGGACGCCGCCCTACCGCGCACCGGAGGCGTGGCGCTCCGTGCGCCTTCCCTTCCTGCCGTCATACCCGCCCTATGCGCCCGGACCGGCTGATGACGTCTTCGCGCTGGGGATGACCGCCTACCGGCTGGTGACCGGCGACTACCCTCCCACGCCAGCCCTGCTGAACGAGGTGGCCCACCTCTGGGGCCCGGAGGGGACGGGCCCCGTGCCGCCCCATGGCGTCAATGCCCGCTGCTGCGCGGAGTTGAGCCGGCTCGTGTCACGGATGCTCTCCGTGCGCCCCGAAGCGCGTGGCGGTGCCGGCGAATTGGCGGAGGCGCTGGAGCAGGCCGCGCGGAGCGCGGGGCCTGAGGCGGATGTGCCGCTCTTCACCCGGAAGGACCTCCCTGTCGAGGAAGCACGGAGTGTCGCTCCGCAAAGCAGGGAGCCTGCCCCGTGGCCCCGCCTCATCGCGGCCGCCAGCGTGGGCGCCGCCGTGGCGCTTGGAGCTGTGTGGGTGGTGAGCGCGCAGCCTCGTCGAGAGAAGACCGAACAGGCCCACGCATCCGCCACCGAAGAGGCGAAGGATGCCGGCACGGTCGCCGTCGGCGACACCGCACTGACGGCCCCGGTGCCCCTCACCCGGGCTCCGGCTGTCCTGTCTGTCATCGCCGTGGACCTGCCGCCCAAGCCGCTCCAAGGGCAGCTCCGACCCGATGCGTCCGGGCGGTGTGCCCACCGGGCGCATGTCTCTATCGCTGGTGGGTGTTGGATGAAGTTGGACACGAGCCTGAAGGACTGTGTCGAGCCCTATTACGTGCACGAAGGCGCGTGTTACGGCCCCGCCTACCCACCTCCGCGCCCCGCCACCTCGGGCCCCTCGGAGCGCCCTGGCGGCGTCGCTCCGTAGCAGTGCTCATGATGATTTCATGATTTGCGCAGGGGGGACCGCAGACGGAAGACTCCTCGTCATGAGACACCTCCTGCTCGTCCTGGGCCTCGCCGCCACCTTCTGTCTGGGTGCATGCGCGCCTCGCATCGTGCGTCCCTCGCCGAAGCTGGGGCGGCTCGAGGACATCCACACGAAGGCGGGGACGTACGACGGGTACTCGGTGCGGTTGAGCTTCGAGCATGCGGCGACGTCACAGGGACACTGGGGAGGCGTCATGCTCACGGGGCATGGCCGCCGCCCCATCCGGGTGACGCCAGGAGGGGGCAACGTCGACAGCCCGGCGCCTCCCGGGACTCCCAACCTTCGCATCGACTCGCCCATCATGAGAGGCCCGGCTGAGGTGCCCAGGCCCGTCTTCCGCGCGGGACGCATCGAAGGGCTCGATGACGACTTCCTGAAGGAGCAGGGCTGGCTGTTCCAGGACTGCGGCCCCGGTTACAGCGAGCTCTGTGCGCCCTCCGGAACGGGCTTCATCACCCCGAGCTTCAAGTCCGTGGACCCGCTCATCGCGTACCTGGGGAAGTGGCTCAAGGAGGGAGACTACGCGGGAACCCTCTCCATCAGCGTGTGGCAGCACATGGGCGTGCCCGAGGACATCCGCACGCCGTTCGGCCAGCACGAGGGCTACACGGTGGACTGGTGTTCATCGTTGGACAAGGGCAGCCGGCGCCTCATCGTGCTCACGGGGCAGGGCTCCCGCGTCTTCAAGCCCCTGCTTCCCGACCAGCCCGAGGACATCGAGAAGCGCGGCAACTCGGCGGTGGCCATTGGGAGGGAGGGCTCGGCGGGAGTGGCCCTCATCAGCAGGCCCGGCTGCAACGCGCCGTACGCGGCCTGGACCGACGTCGTCTCGTACGAGGAGGCGGATGCGGCCATCACCGAGTGGGGACGCCGCATCCAGGAGGACGACGCGAAGGGGGAGCTCGTGATTCGCGTGAGCGGCCCCTATCTGCTGACCGAGCTGTGAGCCTCCGCCGAGCCGCCAGGCTCCGTGTCCGGAAAGCCCGTCAGGTCACCAGCCGTTGTTGTACGCCGAGTGCCGCATGGCGTTGTCCGGGCCGCGATAGAAGACGTCGAGGCGACCCGAGCCCCAGCTCACGGCATCCGGCGACGACGTCAGGTCACCGCCGAGCCACTGCCACCCGGTCCATCCAGAGCCGTTCCACGAGTTGATCCACAGCTGGTTGTCCAGGCCCCGGCCGAAGACATCCAGCCGGCCGGGCCCCCAGGACGCGATGCCCGGTGACGAGTTGAAGCCGCCACCCAGCGACGTCCACGGGCTCCACACGGCGCCGTTCCACGCCGTGTGCATGTACGAGTTGTCCGCGCCACGGGCGACGACGTCGATGCGGTTGGGCCCCCAGCTCACCGCCGCCGGGTCCGACGTGAGGTTGCCGCCCAGCGAGTACCAGCCCACCCACTGCGAGCCATTCCACGCCTTGTGCCAGAGCGCGTTGTCCAGCCCCCGGCCAAAGATGTCCAGCCGCCCCACGCCCCACGACGCGATGGCCGGGCCCGAGTTGAAGCCGCCGCCCAGCGACGCCCACGCGGTCCACTGGGTGCCCGTCCACGTCTTCAGCATGAAGGAGTTGTCCGTGGTCCGTCCGACGACGTCGATGTGGTTGGCGCCCCAGCTCACCGCCGCCGGGTCCGCGTTGAGCGAGCCTCCCAGCGCCTCCCAGCCGATCCACTGCGAGCCGTTGTAGCCCAGGTGCCAGAGCTGGTTGTCCAGACCGCGAGCGAACAGGTCCAGCCTGCCCGCGCCCCACGAGCTGACAGCGGGGCCGGAGAGGAAGCCGCCACCCAGCGATTCCCAGGGGACGCCATACGTGAGCTGCGCACCCTGGACGTCCGTGGCGCTGAGGTTGCCGTCCCCGTTCCAGTTCGGGTTGCAGTAGTTCATCACCGAGCTGAGATCCCACGGTCCGATGAGCCAGTCACCCGAGGAGCCCTGCGCGGGCTCGGTGCAGGACGACGGCCGGTCCGGACGGTTCTGCTCGTGGGCGTAGCCCAGGGCATGGCCGAACTCGTGCACCGCGATGGCGTCGATGCAGTACTGGAGCTGGCTCTGGCACGAGGTGCCCCAGTTGTTGAACGTGAAGTTCAGCACCATTCCCTGGGCCACGCCATTGAGCCTGTTGCCCAGCGCCTTCACGTGGGGGCCGACGTCGCTGATGTTGATGCGGATGCCCGTGGACGAAGCCGCGCACGTGCCCCATCCGGTGAAGCGCACGCCAGAGCGCGCTTCCCACGTGCGTGCCACCGCGTTGCGCACCCACTGCCGCTGCGTGGCGTCCGCCCCCGGGTTCTCCCAGCACACCGGGACGCTCATCGGCCGCCACACCGTCGCGGAGGCCACGTAGAGGTCCGCCGCGGTGTTGGAGAGCGTCTCCGTCGGAGCGGACGTCAGCTCGGCGGACGCGGACGGCTCCATTCCTCCGTCACAACCCAGCAGCGAACCGAGGCCAACTCCCAGGGCCGCGAGCAGTGCGGTCCGCCGGTGGGGAGCGATTCCAGTCAACATGGTGTCCGTCTCCGCCGCCTTCCGCAGGACGGGGCCCCCATGGCCCCGTCATCTCGCGAAGGACGGGGCCCGGGTTCTGGCAGCCCATCACCGCGACTGTCAGTGAAATCACGATGAACATGACCTACTGATGCATTCGCAGTGCAGGAATGGACAACCTCTCCAGCCGCCGAGTTCACTCACCATCATCAGCCAGCTGCCAGGGCCGCACGCACGTACGCGCGGCCCCGGGGGAGTTCTTCAGCGTCAGAAGAGCACGCGCTCGATTCCCGCGGCCTGGAAGAGGAAGTCCCTGGACGCCTCGAGGGAGGCGCGGAGGCGGGGCCAGTTCACTCCGACCAGGGCTCCTCGCCACTTGCGGATCTTCCCCGCGACAATGACCGTGTCCACGTTGCTGCGCTCCATCAACGTCACGACGGCCCCCGGCACGTTGTTGAGCGGGGCCACATTGATGGCATCCGCCCGCAGCAGGAGGATGTCGGCCTCCTTGCCCGGAGTCAGCGAGCCGACCTTGTGGGAGAGACGGGCGACCCGCGCTCCTTCTACCGTGGCGAAGCGGATCACATCGCGGCTCGTGAGGAGCGCGGGCAGGTTCGTTTCCCCGTTGAGCGCGCGCTCGTTGATGAGCGCCCGCTGAAGCGTGAAGACGGTCCGCATCTGGGTGAAGAAGTCCGCGGTCATCGTGCACTCGACGTCGGTGCTCAGCGCGGGCTGGACGCCGTGGTCGAGCGCGGTCTGGATGGGCGGCAGGCCGTGCCGCATGGTCATCTCGATGGGGGTCGCGAGCGAGACGGTGGCCCCCGACGCGGCAATCGCCTGCCAGGAGCCCTCCGAGAGCCGGGTGGCGTGGATGAGCTCGAGGTCGGGCCCGAGCAGGCCCTCACTCGCGAGCTGCTCCACGAGCGTCGCCTGGCCCAGGCTGCCGACGAGGTGGGTGACGATGTGCAGGTTGTTCTGCCGCGCGATGGCCCAGAAGGTCCGGAAGGCGGGATCGAACACCTCTCCGCCCATGGCCAGCGTCAAGAGCTGATCGTTCGAGGAGAAGTGACGGCGCTGGAGCCGCTGGAGATCCATCGGGAAGATGCTGCGGGGGCCCACACCCGGTGAGTACACGAAGACCGCGCGACGGCCCGCTTCCTGGAGCCCCTCGATGACGGCATCGGTGTGCTCCGGAGAATGGCCTACCTGCGACGTGTCGACGACCGTGGTCACCCCGGCGTCCAGCTGGCTGAGTGAAGCGACGAGCTCGGCGATGAAGACGTCCCTCGGCCTGTAGAGCGGCGTGAACGTCGAGTGGATGTAGTCGAGGTAGTTCTTCTGCCCGTGTGGCAGCCCGTCGTTGAACAGCAGCCCGTCGGGCAGGAAGTTCCGCAGCGCGGTCTGGTACTGGTGGTGATGGGTGTCGACGAACCCTGGCATGACGACCATGCCCGTCGCGTCGATGACCGCCGCACCCGGAGCGTGCAGGTTGGGCCCGACCGCGAGGATCTTCTTGCCCTCGATGAGCACGTCGCCCTTGGCGAAGTCTCCGACGCTCGGGTCCATGCTGAGGACCGCGCCGCCCTTGATCAGGTAGCGCCGGTGCGAAGCACCGGTCTCCACCGGCATGTCACGCTCGCTGGCGCCGCGCTCCTGCGACGACTCCCCCTGCCCAGGCGCTGCCTGCGCTGGCGCGGGAATTGCCGAGATGGCCGCGGCACCGAGGGCTGAAGCCCCCACCGCGAGAAACTGGCGGCGGGAGGAGCCCGCCTTCTCTGGCGCTCCGCCGTGGACTGCGTGGTTTCCACACACCTTCTGACACATGTCCCGTTCCCCCTCTGGGTGACCCAGAGTCATCTGGCCTGCGCCTCTCCCCGAGGCCCGCAAGCCGCTGTCATTGGATTTTTCCAACGCTATCGCATGGGGGACACGGCGTCGAGCCTTGTCTTTGGCACGGGCGCTGAGTTTTCAGGGACTCCTGGTTCGGGTGTGCGACTACCGATGGGCCAGGTCAGTTGCCATTGACCCACCCGAGGCTCCAGACGGCGAGCACTGCTCGCCGCCTGTGCATCCCTCCATGACGCGCGTTCTGTCCCAGGCAGTCCCAGTTCATGGACCGGTAGACTGCGCCGCGACATGTGGTCTTCACCGTCCCCCATGGCCCTCGCTCCCGCCACCGGCTCCCTCCTGGAGCGCCGTGCCTGGCTTTGGGTCCCGGTGGCCTGCCTGGGGGTGGCGCTCGCGGCCCTGGTGCCCATCCTTGGCCTGGACGGCTGGCCGTACAACCACGAGGGCTTCTCTGTCTTCGAGCGCGCGGAGGCGTTCCGCCGCGCGCACGCGGCCGGGGACTTCTTCCCGCTGTGGACGCCCTTCTGTCACAACGGCCACGGCTCGCCCTGGCCCTTCTTCTACCACCGGCTCTTCACCACGCTCTCCGGAGGGCTCGCCTGGGTGCTGGGCTCCGCGTACCGGGGCGTGCAGCTCGCGCTGGTGCTCGTCCTCTACACGGGGGCCCTGGGGATGGCCGCCGTCGCCCGGAGGCTCGGCGCTTCACCCCGCCTCCAGGTGCTCGCGGCCTTCCTGCTCTGCTTCTCCTCCTACGCCTACCTGGACTGGGTGGTGCGCGGTGCCGCGGCCGAGCTCGCGGCGATGATGCTCTACCCCTGGCTGTTGTGGGCGTGCCTGCGCCTGCGCGACGAGGGCCGGGGCGGCTGGTGCGTGGGGCTCGTCCTCGCGTCCCTCTTCTACGCGCACATGGTGATGTTCCTGTATGCGTTCTTCACGCTGGCCGTGGCCCTGGGCTTCATGCTCTCCCGGTGGGGCTGGCGCTCCACGCTCGTCGCGACGGGCCAGGCGGCGCTGGTGGTGCTCGTGCTGTGCGCCCCCTACGCGATGCTGCTGGTGCGGCTGGAGAAGGACTTCAACCCGGGCGCGCTGGGCTCCTGGACGCCCGACCGCGAGTACGTGTCGCTGGCGCGGTACTTCTGGGACCGGAAGTTCCACTGGGGAAAGCAGTGGGAGGGAATCACGCCGGAGCTTGGCCGCGGCTTGAGCATCGGTCTGCTCGTGCTGGGCGGTGTGCGGCTCGCCTCTCGCGGGGGAGCCCCGAGCCGTAGTCCCGCGTGGGCCTTCCTCCTGGCCAGCACCGCCATCTACGCGGTGCTGCAGCTTCCCATCTCGGCGCCGTTCTACCGCGCGGTGCCATTCGCCAGCCTGCTCCAGTTCCCCTGGCGGCTGGTGGCCTTCCTCACGCCGCTCCTCGTGCTCGTGCTGTGCCTGCTGGTGGAGGACGCCGTCTGGCTTGGCGGTGGGAAACGGCGGCTCGCGCAGGCAGTGGTGGGGCTCACGCTCTTCACGGGCCTGTGGCTCGGATGGAGGGCAACGCACCCCCGCTATCCCATTGCCTCGCGGTCGGGCATCGAGAGCGAGCTCGCCGCGCTCGACCGTCCGTGGTCTGGCAACGAGTACCTTCCACGGGCCGCTGTCGAAGCGGGCGTCCCGCCACCGGCGCCGTTCCTTGCCCAGGTGGGCTGCGACAGGGTGGACGCGGAGCCGCGCGAGGCGCTGCGCTCGGCCTTCCACTTCGACCGCATCACCCTCACCGTGTCGTCACCGCGAGGGTGCGCCGTGCGCTTCAACCAGTTCCTGACGCCCTTTCTCGCCGCCGAGGCGGACACTCCCGCGCGGTTCGTCGCCACGAAAGCCGGCACGCTGGAAGTCCAGCTTCCCGCTGGCGAGCACCACGTCATCCTCCGTCGCCGGGGGCTGTTCGAGCTGCTCTCCCGGCACCTGCGGCCCGGAGCGTGAGCGGAAGCCCCAGGGCCGCCGGGGCACGGTCCGCTCAAACCAGCCACTGGAGGGGGCTCGGCGTCAGGGCGCTTCCCTCCAGTCCAGCCGGGACAGTCCGCCCTCGGTGCCGAAGTGGGCGGCCCCACCTTCCACGAGGATGGCGTAGACGCGCGGGTCCGCGAGCCGGGGAAGGGGACGCACTTCGCCACTCGCGGCGTCGTAGCGCGCGGCCCCCAGCAGCGTGCCGATGAGCGCGCCTCCCGGCACGAGCGCCGTGGCGACGATGGCGCGCGAGGGCAGCCCCGCCGCCTCACGCACCCGGGTCCACCGCGAGCCGTCGAAGTAGCTGAAGCCGTCCTGACAGGTGCCAGCGATTGCGCGCCCCTCCGCGTCGGTGGCGAGCGCTGTCACCCAGTTGTCCGTGAGGTCCCTCCCGTCGTGGAAGCGCTGCCACCGCGAGCCGTCCCAGCGCACCAGTCCCCGGTCCTCACTGGCCACCCAGAGGAAGCGGCCCGCGCCGTCCGCCACGGAGGCGTGCTCACTCCAGCCCTCGGGAAGCGGCAGTCGCTCGGCCAGGGACAGCGGCTGTCCACCCGTCGCGACGATGGATGCTCCACGTCCGTCCACCAGCGCCACGCCCCCGTCCATCCGCACGGCGGCGAGCACCGAGAGCTTGTCGAGCGCCACGGGGTTGCGCCCGCCATACGCCACCTGCGTCCACACCTTTCCGTCGTACAGGCCCAGCCCGTAGGTCGTGGCCACGTAGAGTCGCTCTCCGTCGCTGGTGACGCCGAGCACCATGTTGCTCGGGAGCGCGGGCGTGCGGAACGACTGCCAGCGGCCGTCGTCCCTCTGCCAGCACACGCCCCGGTCGAACGTCCCCACCACGAGCCGCCCCTTGTGCCGGGTGAGCGCGGTGACGTGGTTCCCGCAGAGCTGCCCCGTGGGCGTCACCCGGCGCCAGCTTCCAGCCATGCGCAGGTGCACCCCCGAATCACGAGTGCCCACCCACGTCGGGCCCTCCGGCGGGTGGCTGGACGTTGCTCTTTCCGGCAGGTGGCTCATGGACGTGGCGTTCCCGGGCAGACCCGATGGTTGCGCGAGAGCTCCTTCGGGAAGCTCCCCGCTCCAGGTCATCGCCTCTCCGCGCGAGCCGAGGAGGGTCACCTCACCCCTGGCGTTGCGCGCGTATTCCAGGGGGCCCACGGGCACGACGCTGGCGGAGGACAGCTTCCCGCCGGTGCCGATGAAGAACGCGCCCTCGCGGGTCCCCACCTTCAGTCCTCCGCGCTCCTCCGCGAGGAACCGCACGGGGCCGGGAACGGGCCACATCCGCGCCGTGCCCAGCTCCAGCACACGCCCGTCCGCCGTGCCCGCGAAGCGCGTGGACAGCGCGGTGTACGTGGAGCCCGAGGGCAGCGCTGACGCGAGCCTGCCGAGCCGCGCCTCGTATTCCCCAGTGCTCGCGCCGTCAGCGGGAGGCAGTGCATGCCACCGCACGTCCAGCACGGGCCGTACCTGGAAGCGGGCGTCGAGCGAGACCAGCCCCTCGTCCGTGGCGGCGAAGAGCCGGTCCCCGGTGCGCTCCAGCGCGCGGCAGAAGTGGCTCGGCAGGCCGTCTTCGACGGTGAGCACCCGGACGGACCTGCCGGTGGAGGAGAACAGCTCGAGCCCTCCTTCGGTGCAGGCGACGACATGACCGGCGAAGGCTTCCAGGTCATGCACCGTCTCGGTGTTGGTGACGGTGGCGGCGAGGGCCGCGGCGGTGACGACGGAGAGCGTGAGGGACATGACCTCCTCCCACTGCGAACTCCGGGCCAGCCCTCCGTGTTGCCCTCCGGCCACAGGTGCGGCCGGAGGTCAGCGGGCGGAGTGGGGGACTACCGCACCGTGGCGTGGACCCGCACCTTCTCGCGGCGCTCGAAGCGATTGCCCGCGGGGTCCCGAGCCACGAAGACCAGCTCGTACTCCCCGGGCGCGGCGTCGCACGGCACCTTCAGCTCACCGGCGAAGCGCAGGCCGTCCTTCGTCTCCAGCAGGCGCTGCTCCTCGCCGAACAGCTCGCCGTAGACGCTGACCTCCTTGGTGGTCTCCACCGCGTCCACCTCCAGCTTCAGCACGTCCCCCTGGGCCAGCTCCGCCGAGGAGAGCGTCACGTCGATGTCGTTGCCCTTCGAGTCCAGCCGGTAGCGCACCTCGCGGCGCAGCACGCGGCCATCCGGCAGCTCGGCGGCGATGACGACCTCGTAGTAGCCGTCCTTCACCGACAGCGGCACCAGGAACCGGCCCCGCCATGCTCCCGTCACCGTGTCGAAGGTGAGCGGCTTCACCAGGCCGAAGGGGAAGTACGCCGTCACCCGGCGCGCGTCGCGCGGGGCCCGCACGCTGATGATGGGGTCTCCCGGCGGAATCTCCTCGCGGCTCAGCTCCCCGAAGACTCCCGCGTAGGACATGCCCTCCGGCAGGTGCACCGGCACCAGTTCCTTCAACGACTCGCCGCCCGGCGCCGTGCGCGCCACCTGCTCCACCGCGACGAAGGACGTGTACTTGCTCATCAACCCGTATTGCAGCGCCGTGGCGGTGATGCCCTGAACGACTTCCGGCGACTCGCCGCGGTAGCCCTCGACGGTCAGCTCTTCAATCCGCTGCCGGGCCCACAGGCTCCGAAGCGCCGGGTTCTCCGGGGCGGCCTCGGGGAAGCGCACCGGCACCTCGAAGCGCCGCTCCACGCCGCGCACCTGGCCGGAGATGCGCAGCACGCCCTCGCCGGTGCCGTGGAACTTCCCCACCAGGAACAGCGGCTGGCCACTGAACAGGTCCGGCAGCACCTTCGGGTACACCTCCGCCACCGGCAGGCCGTCCAGCTCCGCGCGCAGCGAGGTGAGCACCGGGCCGCGGATGCGCGTCTCGAACTCGCGGGCCACCTCGTCCTCGGGACGCCGGAGGTTGACGAAGGTGGAGCTGCCTCGGCCCACCTCGGCCATCTTCGCAACCAGGTAGCGGTTGATGCCCTCGCCCACGCCGGCGGTGAAGATGCGCGTCTGCTCACCCAGGTGCTCCTGGAGCGTGGCGAGCACGCGGTCCTCGCCGCCGATGAGGCCGTCCGTCATGAAGAGCACCATGCGCAGCCGGGCCGGGTCATTGGCGGGGACGATGGCCTCCTGCGTGGCGGCGCGCACGTCCGTGCCGCCACCGCCCCAGAAGTTGGCGACGTAGGGCAGGGCGCGCTCGATGTTCTCCCGCGTGGCGGGCACCGCCGTCGGCGCGAACTTCTTCACCACCGTGTTGAAGTCGAGCACCTGGAACGAGTCCTCGGGGTTCAGGTGGCGGAGCACCTCGGCGGTAATGGCCTTGGACTTCTCGATGGGCAGGCCCGACTGCGAGCCCGAGGTGTCGAGGACGAAGTACAGCTCGCGCGGCACCACCTCCTTGTCGGAGGGCTGGAGCTGCGGGTTGAGCATGACCAGGAAGTAGCCGTGGTCCGCGCCCGGCTCGCGGTGCATGAGGATGGCGGGACGGATGAGCGCGTCGGCGACGGTGTACTCCAGCGTGAAGTCCTTGTTGGGGATGCGCGCGTCACGGCCGAGCTGCACGCGGGCACGGGCGCGGCCCTCGTGGGCCACCTCCACGCGGTGCGACGTGGAGCGCAGCGCCTGGATGGGCAGCCCCGCGTCGAGCCGCACATCGACCTGGATGTCATGGCCGGCGCGCAGCTCGGGCGGGAGGACGGGCGGGGAGATGCGGCTGGCGTCGGGGACGGCGGTGGTGTCCGGAGACGTGCCCTCGCCCTGGCGGAAGGCCAGGGGCTCGCCGCCCATGTAGCGGGGGCCCACCACCATGGGGAAGGTGAAGCGGTAGGTGCCGGACTCGTACGGGAGCCGGTCCACGTAGTGGATGCGGACGCGGATGCGCTCGCCGGGGAGGATGTTGGCGACGGACTGGGTGAAGACGTTGGGGCGCTCCTGGTCCAGCAGCGCCGCCGTCTTCCCCTCCGACTTCGCCTGCTCGTAGGTGGCGCGGGCCTGCTCTCGCGTCTGGATGACGCCCTTGATGATGCGCTCGCCGACGACGAGCTCCATGCCATCCACCGCCGCCTTCTCCGGCAGGGGGAAGACGTAGAGGGCCTCCAGCGGCTCGGTGTAGGGATTCTCGAAGACCTGCGTCACGGTGACGGAGGCGAGGAAGCCGCTCACCTCGGCGTCCACCTGCGTGTGCTGGAGGCTGAAGGTGCGCGGCGCGGTGTCCGGGCAGCCGGTGGCGCCCGCGTGCTGGCGCAGCCGGGCCACCAGCGTGCCCTGGGTGATGGCGCCCGGGCTGAGCGGTGAGGCCGGCGTGGGACACGGCGGTTGCTGTGCGGTGGCCGTCAGGGACAGCAGACAGACGGAGAGCGTGGCGAGGAGGACTCGCATGGAACGTGGGCCTCGGATTTCGGGGTGTGTCCGGGGGATTGCAGGCCCCGGGCCAGCGCGAAATGTGGCGAGCCACCCACGCCCGTGAGCCCGCGGCGGGTCGGGTCGATGCCATCCGTGGCCCGCGAGTGACACGGGCCCGTGGTCACCGGGCCACACCCTGCCCGGCAGTGCCCCCGCGTGCGCGTGCCGCCCCGCGGGTCGCGGCTGGATGCTGCGGGGCACACTCCGCCATTGAACGTTGGAACGGGCACCGGTACATGCTGCCGCCGCGAACCAGGGGGCAGCATGACGACCGACAGCGGCATCCAGTTCCCGTCCACTCCGGACGGACGGCGCAGCACCAGCGACACGGCGCGGGCCGTCTTCGAGGCCGCCTTCGACGCCATCGGCGCCGACGCCTCGCGGGAGCTGCGCGCGGAGAAGCGCTGGCGTGAGCGCTACCCGCACTATGTGCGCCTCCTGGTGGAGCGCTCGCTGGAGCGCCCCGAGAATGCCCTCGCCATCGCGCGCGCGGGCCTGGACGCGACGCGGCGCGCCTTCCAGTTCTGGCGCGACGGCCAGCCCCTCACCCTCGACACGGCCATGGCCTCACCCGTGGGGGAGGGCTTCCGCACCGCCACGCTCGAGGGGCGTGAGCGCTCGGCGCCCGTGACGTGGGAGGTGCCGTACCGGGGGCAGAGCCTCTCCGGCGACTCCCTCCTTCGCCAGTTGGAGCAGTGGGAGCGCGCGGGGGTCATCGAGCCCTCGCATGCCGAGGCGCTCCGGTTGGTGCAGCGCAACCCGGCGTGGCTGGACCTCTCGGACCGGACGATGGTGCTGCTCGGCGCGGCGTCGGAGGCCGGGCCCTTCCCGTGGCTCATGCGCTGGCGCGCCAACGTGGCCGCGGTGGACCTCCAGCGTCCGCGCGTGTGGCAGCGCCTCGTCGAGCTCGCGTCCACGGGGAACGGCCGGCTCCTCGCTCCAGTCCCCTCCAGCGCGCCGGCAGGGGAGGGCGCCGAGTACTTGCGCTCCCATGCGGGCGCGGACCTGCTCACCCAGTCGCCGGAAATCGTCGCCTGGCTGCGGACGCTCACCGGCGACCTGGACGTCGCCTCGCTCGCGTACCTCGACGGCGAGCGGCACGTGCGCGTGACGGTGGCGATGGATGCCATCGTCACCGCGCTCGGCGCCGCGCGGTTCGGCACGTCGCTCGCGTACATGGCGACGCCGACGGACGTGTTCGCCGTGCCCGAGGCCGTCTCCCAGTCGGTGGCCGCCCGCTATTCGCAGCGGGGCATGCTGGGGCGCACGGCCCAGGCCACCCTGCGCGGGGTGAGCCGTGGCGCGCTCTACCAGCCGAACACCGGCCGCATCATCGAGAGCAGCAACGGCCAGCGCTACGGCACGGTGGACTGCATCGTCCTCCAGCAGGGCCCCAACTACGCGCTGGCCAAGCGGCTGCAACAGTGGCGGGCCATCGTCACCCGCGCGGCGGGACAGCGCGTGTCCATCAACGTCGCGCCGTCCACGGCGACGCACTCGGTGGTGAAGAACCCGCTGCTCGCCGCCGGCTTCCGGGGCGCCCGCAGCTTCGGCGTGGAGATCTTCGAGCCCGCCACCACCAACGCGCTGATGGCGGCGCTCTGGGTGCACGACCTCCGCAACCCCGACGCGCTCTCCAACCCGAGCGTGCCGCTGCGGCACCCGCTGGAGCTCATCATGCAGGGCGCCAACCACGGTGGCATGTGGCGGCTGCCGTACCTCACGCGCTCCGTGCTGCCGCTGGCCGCGCTCGCCGGCTTCACCCGGCGCTCCATGTACTGACGGAGCGCCGGGGCCATTCACGCGGGGCTCAGGCCTCCAGGCGTGCCCCCGCGGAGCGGGCCGCGCGACGGCGCTCCCACCACGCCCACAGCCCCAGGCCCGCCAGCCACGCCCAGCTCCCGGGCCCCTGTGCCGCGCCACAGCCACAGCCCGACGCCGAGGCGGGACTCACCGTCACCTTGAAGGTGCAGAAGTTCTTGTTGCCCGCCGCGTCCGTCGCGTTGACCTCGACCCGCGTCGTGCCGTGGAAGACGCTGCCCGGCTCGTGGCTGTAGGTGAGGGCGGGGCTCGCGGTGACGGCATCGGACGTGGTGACGGAGAAGGACACGGCGGCGCCCTGTCCCTCCTCACTCTCGGAAACGCTCAGGTCCTCCGGGCATCGGAGCTGGGGCGCCGTGGTGTCTCGCACCGTGACGTTGAAGGTGCAGGCTGACAGCGGGTAGCCCGGGTCCGAGGCCTCCACGGTGATGGGCGTGGTGCCCAGGGGGAAGGTGCCCCCCGAGGCGATGCTGTACCGCACGTCCGTCCCCGCCTGGGCGTCCTCGGCCAGCAGTGCGTTCGGATAGGTCACTGCCGCCCCCGACGCACTGGAGGCCTCCGCGGTGACGAAGGGAGGGCAGGTGACTGGCGCGAGCGGCAGGTGCCACAGCTCCCGGCCATGCTCCCCATCATCCGCGGCGAACATCAGGTGGCCCCGGTAGCGCACGGCCGGGTCGATGGGGTCCGGCCACCGCAGGCCGTCACGGAGCTGGGTGACGCCCTGCACCCGTCCCATCCGGGACGTCCCGTCCAGCGTTCCATCCGTGTGCCACAGCACGTCTCCGTCCGTCCCACGGGCCACGAAATAGACTCCTCCGTCGCGCTCCGCGATGACGTGGAGGCCCGTTGGCTCCGGTGCGGAGTCCGGGAAGCGGAAGACGTTCCAGGTGCCCGCCACCGTCCCATCCGTCCTCCACAGCGAGCGAGAGCGGTCCGCCGAGAGGAACTTCACCCCTCGCGACTCGCCGAGCAGGAACTCCACGGCCACCGGGCCCCCAGCGCCCCGCACGTCCACGCGGCGCGTGCCGGCCTCCGTCCCATCCGTCTCCCAGAGCTGCGGGATGATGGGGCCGAAGAGCGAGAACCACAGCTTCCCGCCGGACGCACGCAGCTGGACGGGATAGGCGTGGTCGCCCCCGGGCACCAGGTCCGCCACCATGACGGTGCCCTCGGAGGTTCCGTCGGTCTTCCACAGCTCGTGCCCGTGGACCCCGTCGTCCGCGGAGAAGTAGAGCGCGTTCCCCACCGCGACCATCGACCCGCCATACAGGAAGGCCGTCCCGCTGCCGGGCTGGATGTCCTTCACCAGCCGCGTGCCCTCCTCGGTGCCGTCGCTGCGCCACAGCTCCCGGCCGTGCACGCCGTCGTCCGCCACGAAGTAGAGGACCTCGCCGAAGGCGGTGAGCATCGTGGGCTCGGAGGTCCCCTGGGGGTTGATGTCCTTCACCCTCCGGGTACCTCCGGGCGTGCCGTCCGTCCTCCACACCTCCTCCGCGCCGTTGCTCGTGTAGCCATTGAAGTAGAGCGCTCCTCCCATGACGGCCCAGGACGTGGCGACCCGCGAGAAGCTCGTCGGCGAGGTTTCCACCGGGCGCGTCCCCGCCTCCGTTCCGTCGGTGCGCCACAGGTGGTGTTCGCCGATGCGCGGTTCGACGGCGAAGTAGACGTGGTTGCCCAGTCGCGCGAGGTCTCGGGTCTCCCCGAGGCTCTGGTCCACGAGCTTCCTGGGAACGCTGCCCGTACCGTCATCACGCCACAACCGCCGTGGGCCGGTGGTGCCTTCGTACGCGGTGAAGAGCAGCACATCTCCCAGCACCGTGAGCCCCGCGACCTCCGAGCTGGCCGGCGTCGTGCCGACGTCCTTCAGGAGCGCGGTGCCCGCGACGGTGCCATCGCTGCGCCACAGCTCGACGCCGATGCCGGGAGACTCCTCCGCGAAGAGCAGCGGCCCGCTCGGAGTGCCCACCATGGCGGGGAAGTACCGGCCCGGAAGTGGCCCGTCCCGCACCTTGAACGTCCCCTCCGCCGTCCCGTCCGAGCGCCACAAGTCACGGGTGCCGCCTCCGTCCTCCGCCGTGAAGTAGAGCAGCCCACCGCTCATCGTGAAGCGCTGGGGCGCCGAGCCCTGGGCCCCCGCCCGCAGGTCCTTCACCAGGACCGTCCCCTCGGGCGTCCCATCCGTCTTCCACAGCTCCTCACCCGCTGCGTCGCTGGAGCCACTGAAGTAGACCCGGTCCGCCGTGGCGACCACGTTCTGGACTCCCGAAGGCCCGAGGCCATTCAGACCACCCGAGGCCAGTGACAGGGTTCCTCCGGAAGTCCCATCACTCACCCAGAGCGGGCTGGCCGGGAGGTTGAACGTGCCGATGACCAGCCTGCTACCCAGGCCATGCATCCAGACGACGGTGAGCGGCGACGGCCCCGCCTGGCCTTCCCACACCGGCTGCGTGCCCTCCGCGGTGCCGTCCGACTTCCATAGCTCGCGGCCGTGCCCCTCGCCGACGGCGACGAAGTAGAGCGTGTCGCCCACGGCGGCGAATGTCTCGGGTGACGAGTCCGTCGGGCCCGGGTAGAGGTCCTTCACCAGCCCCGTGCCGGCGGCGGTGCCATCCGTGCTCCAGAGCTCGTCCCCATGCTCCGGGGTGCGCTGACTGAAGAAGCTGCGTCCGCCCACGGCAGGGGAGATGGGCCCTATCCCGGGGCCGGTCAGCGGGGCCACCTTCCGGACCGTCGCCCCTTCCGCGCGCCACAGCTCGTGTTGCCCCGAGCGTAACGTGAAGTGGAGCAGGGCATTGCCCAGCGCGACCTCTTCGCCATTGTCGGACGTGAAGGGCTGCCCCGCCTCGTCCACCACGGGCACCGTCCCACGGGCCGTCCCGTTCGAGCGCCAGAGCGTCGCGGCGCCGCTCGTGAAGAAGTAGATGGCCTCTGCCGTCGCGGTGACGGCCCGCTCCTCGACGGTGGGCGGGGGGAGCTGCGACGTGCCGGTCGTCACCCGCACGGTGCCTGCGGCCGTGCCATCCGACTTCCACAGCTCCCGTCCGGAGCCGTTGTCCGCGGCGAAGTAGACCGTGTCGCCCACGCTCGCGAAGCTCCCGGGCGAGGAGGACCGGGTTCCTGGGGACAGGTCCACCGCCAGGGACACCCCACCGTCCGGCTGGGCCCGGGCGGACGGGACGACAGAGAGCAGCAGGAGGGCAACGAGGACTCGGCTCATGGTCACTCCGGGCAGGACTCGAAGTGAACCCTTTCACAGGCCTTCATGCCGTTCCAGACGCGCGAGTCATTTGTTGTCCCGGCGGGCCCGTGGGCGGACCTAGACGTGCGCGGGCTCGATGGGCGGGGTGGGCCTGCGTGGCCGGAGGTTGAGCCGGGCCTGCTCCAGCAGGTCCACCACGTCGTCGTCGGGCACCTGGTGGAAGTCCGCGTACCACTGGCCGATGGCGTACAGCGCCGGCGTCGGGAACACGCACACCGCGTCGTCCACCAGGGGCCGCAGCTCGGCGAGCGCCTGCGAGGCGGCGACCGGGACGGCGAGGACGATGCGACCGGGATGCCGCAGCCGGAGCGCCTGGATGGCTGCCCGGAAGGTGCCTCCCGTGGCGATTCCGTCGTCGACGAGGATGACGACCCTGCCCTCGAGCTCGGGCGCCCGCGCCCCCTGGCGGTAGCGCGCCACGCGCTCGTTCACCTCGGCGCTCTTGCGTCGGACCGTCTCCCGCACCTCCTCCTCCGTGGCGCCGACCTCTTCCATCAGCTCGCGGTTGAGGTAGGCGATGCCGCCCTCCGCCACCGCGCCCAGCCCCAGCTCCTGGAAGCCCGGTGCGCCCACCTTGCGCACCACCCAGACGTCCAGGGGAGTGCCCAGTGCGGACGCCACCTCGTAGGCCACGGGGACGCCTCCGCGAGGCAGTCCCAGGACGAGGGTGTCCTCTCCCGAGTAGCCATGCTCGAGCAGCAGCTCCGCGAGCCTCCGGCCCGCATCGACGCGGTCCTCGAAGTACATCGCTCCCCCCGACGCGGCCCGGTGGCCGGTCTTCTTCAAGCTAGGGGCGCCTCGTGCCGGTTGGCATCCGCCCGCGGTCGCCTCCACCTTGAAGGGACAGACCACCACAGGGGAGGGGGCGTGGAACCGGGGACCTGGCAGTTCGAGCCGCACACCAGTGAGGTCCGCATCCGCGTCGAGGGCACCGACCTGGCGGAGCTCTTCGAGGAGGCGGGGTATGCGCTGGCCGAGGTCATGCTCGGCGAGGCACCGCCGGAGCCACCGGCCGGCGCGGAGGAGGAGCACGTCACGCTCGACGCGGCGGACACCGAGGCCCTGCTCGTCGACTGGCTCAATGAGCTCATCTCCCGCTCGGACATGAAGAAGCGCGTCTACACGCACGTCGTGGTGGACGCGCTCGTCGAGCGGAAGCTGCACGCCCGCATCCGTGGCTTCACGCCCGAGGTCCTCAAGACGGCCGTGAAGGCCGCCACCTTCCACGGACTGGACATTCGCGAGCACGAGGACCGCTTCGTCGCCTCCATCGTGCTCGACGTCTGACCTTCCCGCGGCCCTGGCCGCAGCGAGGCGAACATGGAACCCACCGTCGAAGTCCCTCAACAGCCGGCGCCACGCCTCCGGCAGCTCGGGCCCGCGCTCTACGAGCTGGACGCGGGCTTCCGCGAGGACATGCGCGTGCCCGCCCGCATCGTCGCCGACGAGGAGCTGCTCCAGAAGATGGCGCAGGACCGGAGCATCGTGCAGCTCGTCAACGTGACGACGCTGCCGGGCATCCAGGGCTTCGCCATCGGCATGCCGGACATGCACGAGGGCTACGGCTTCCCCGTGGGCGGCGTGGCGGGCACGCTGCTGCCGGACGGCGTCATCTCCCCCGGAGGCATCGGGTTCGACATCAACTGCGGCGTGCGGCTGCTGTCCACCGGGCTCCGTCATGACGACGTGAAGGACGTCGTCCCGACCCTGGCCCATGACCTGGCGCGGAGCATCCCCACGGGCTTTGGCCGGCACGGCCGGCTGGCCTTGAATCCGGAGGAGCTGGACCGGGTCCTGACCGAGGGCGTCCCCTACGTGGTGCGAGGCCTGGGACTGGGCACCGAGGACGACCTGCCGAGCATCGAGTCGGGCGGCCACCTGCCCGCCGCGCAGGCGGACCGCGTCTCGCTCCGGGCGCGGGAGCGGGGGCACGACCAGCTCGGGACGCTCGGTGGTGGCAACCACTTCATCGAAGTGCAGCGCGTGGACCGCATCCTCGACGCCGGGGCCGCCGCGGCGTTCGGGCTGTTCGAGGGACAGCTCACGGTGCTCATCCACACCGGCTCGCGCGGGCTGGGGCACCAGGTCTGCACGGATGCGGTGCGGGAGATGGACCGGGCCCTGGCGCGAGAAGGCCTCCGGCTGGTGGACCGGCAGCTCGCGTGCGCGCCGTTCTCCTCACCCGAGGGACAGGCCTACTACGCGGCCATGTGCGCCGCGGCGAACTTCGCGTGGTCCAACCGGCAGGTGCTCACGCACCGCGTGCGCGAGGTGTTCGGCCGGAGGCTCGGCGCGGACGTGTGGCCGCGCATCGTCTACGACGTGGCCCACAACATCGCCAAGGTGGAGGAGTACGGCGGCCAGCGCCTGTGCATCCACCGCAAGGGCGCGACGCGGGCCTTCGGGCCGGGCAACCCGGAGCTGCCCGAGCCGTTGCGCCGGGTGGGCCAGCCGGTGTTCATCCCCGGCAGCATGGGCACGTCCTCCTTCGTCATGGCGGGACGGAGCAAGTCGCGGTCCGTGTCGTTCAGCAGCGCGTGTCATGGCGCGGGCCGGCAGATGAGCCGCGCCGCCGCGAAGCGGGAGGTGGTGGGCGCGGAGCTGCGCAAGGCGCTGAACGCGCGGGGCATCATCGTGGAGTGCCCCTCCAATGCGGAGCTCGCGGAGGAGGCCCCCACGGCCTACAAGGACGTGGAGCGCGTGGTGGACGCGGTGGAGGCCGCGGGCATCGCCCTGAAGGTGGCGCGGCTGGTGCCGCTCGCGGTGCTCAAGGGCTGAGCAAGGACTTGTAAGACTGATGAGTGCCGGCCCCGTACGGTGCGCCCGTCTCAATCACGGGAGCAGTCATGTACGACCACGTTGGTTTGAAGGTGAAGAACGTCCCGGCGAGCGTCCGGTTCTACGAGGCCGCGCTCGCGCCGCTCGGGCTCGTCGTGAGCGGTCAGAATGCGGAAGGCGCGGGCTTCGGTCCTCCGGGCGCACCCGCGCTCTGGCTCAACAAGTCCGACGCCGCGGGCCCCGGCGCGCACCTCGCCTTTCGCGCGGCCACGCAAGAGGCGGTGCGTTCCTTCCACGCCGCGGGACTGAAGGCGGGCGGGAAGGACAACGGTGCCGCCGGGCCGCGCCCGGACTACGGCCCGGACTACTACGCGGCGTTCCTCATCGACCCGGATGGGAACAACGTGGAAGCCGTCTGCATGAAGGCGGGCGGGTGATGACGCCGAGGGGTGACGTCGTCCGCGTCACCCCCTGCCGTGGGATGGAGCGCGCCTCACCGAGGTAGGAGCCGATGCGCGTTCTGTTCCCCTGTCTGCCCTGGCGCTGTGTGGGCTGCTCTCGGGCAGAGGTGGGGCGGATGGTGCTTACCGGCGTGGGCTCGACGGGGGCCCAGGCGTCCGGCGGCGCCAGACGAGCACGGTGGTGAGCAGGCAGAGGAGCGCCGCTCCCGCGATGAGGAGCCTCGTGCCGCGGGCTCCTTCCGGCTCGCGCGGCTCCACCGCCACCAGCGACGCATCCCCCAGCACGACGAGTCCCGCCCACGCCGACGTGGGCTGCCCCTCCTCGAGGGCCTCGAGCTGGGCGGCCCTCAGCGCGGCGGACGCGCTCCGTCCGCGCGCGAGGTGCTGGTAGAAGCGGGCCACGAGCCCGGCCGCCTCGTCGTCCCGCAACGGCCACAGGCTGGCCACCACCGCGCGCGAGCCCGCTTCGAAGAAGGCCCGCGCCAGGCTCAGCACGCCTTCGCCGGGCAGCACCGCTCCGGAGGCGCTGCGACAGCTCGACAACACGACGAGCGCTCCACCCAGCCGCAGCTCCGCGATTTCTCGCGGCTGCAGGATGCCGTCCTCCTCCTCCGCGCCCGGGGCGAGGACGAGCGCCGAGCGCTCCGGCGCCTCCGCGTCGACGACGGCATGCGCCGCCACGTGCAGCACGCGCACCGAGTCGAGGTTGGCGCTCTTGAGTGCCCGCTCGGACGCTCCCGCGCCGACGAGCAGCCGCGGGGCCACCGTCGTCTCCTGCAGGGCCTGCTCCACCGCGTGCCCTTCCCGCCGTGCCTCCGGCAGCGCGCCGAGCTGGGCCGCTTCCGCGAAGACTCCGGTGCGCTCGCTCGCCATGGCCCGCGCCAGCCGCGTGCCTTCCCGCCGGTCCGGATCTGCCAGCACCAGGGCCTCGCCTCCCGGCGGGAGTGGCGGCTTCTCGCGCCAGTAGCGCCAGAGGCTGGCGGACGGCACCAGCGCCAGCTCGTAGCGGCCCACCAGCGGCGGTCCGTCCGCACGCTCGCGGAGCGCGGCGAAGGGCAGGTCATGCAGCGGCCCGTCCGGCACCAGCAGCAGCCGGTGCACGCCCGGGGGAAGCCCGGCCAGCGCCGGCGCGAGGAGCTGCGCGTGGAGCGCCGCGGCGGCGCCCGCCTCGGAGCCGTCACGGCGCTCGAGGAGGCCGGTGAAGAGGGCCACGGCCGGTGCCAGCCGCGCGCGCTCGGGAAGGCGGTGGACGCGCGTCCCCTCGCGCGTCACCGCGAGCAGCCACGCGCCTCCCGCGGGCCCGCCGTACAGGTCCAGGTCATTTCCCACGAGGAAGGCGAGCAGCGCCTCGTCCGGTGCCAGTCCCCGCTCGACGGCTTCGAGGGACGCGAACCCGGCGGCGCCATGGCGCGGGGCAGGGCGCAGGTCGCGCTCGCTGCGCTCCAGCTCCTGCAGCTCGTCCAGGGCCGCTGCCCGCGCGTCGTCCGTGAGGCCCGGCTCGAGCAGGTGCCGCTGCACGGCCGTCAGTCGCCGCTGGACCACCGCGCGCGCCGCACGCCGGGCCGGCTCGTCAGTGGAGGCGGACAGCGCGCGGGAGGCCACCAGCGCGTCGAGCAGCGTGCGCGCCCGCAGCCGCTCGCTCACCCGGAACGCACGCTCCAGCGCCTCGCGGGGCGCCACCTGGGGCGTCCTGCCCTCCGCGCCGCCAGCCTCCAGCGTCCAGCCCGCGAGCCGGTGGTAGTCGCTGGCCCAGCTGGCGAATACCTCGGCCTGGCTGGACGCATCCCGTTGCAGCTCCCTCAGTGCCTCCACCGCGTCGAGCGCGCGCTCGGCATGGCGGAGCGCCTCGGGCAGGGGCCTGGTGCGCAAGGCCACCGTCGCGCGCCCCCGCAGGGCCAGGGCGAGGGTGTGCGGGTTGCCGTGCTCGAAGGCCAGACGCAGCGCCTCGGCCGAGTCCTGGTCCGCCGCCGCCGGGTCCAGCGGGAACAGCCGCTCCGCGCGAGTCCACAGGCACGCGATGCGCCGCTCGGGCATGGCCAGCTCGTCCGCCAGGGCCAGACAGCGCCGCAGGTGCTGCTCGGCCTCGCGGCGCTCCTGGGCGGAGTCTCCCAGCATGTCGGCCACCAGCCGCAGCGCCATCACCTCCAGCGTCTTGCTGCCGGTCTGCTCGGCCGCGGCCAGGGCCTCGCGGGCCAGGACCAGGATGCGGGCGCGGCCGCCGGGCTCGGGCTGGCGCTCGTGGCGCAGCAGCGCCAGGTTGGCCAGCGCGAGGCGCACACGCGCTTCCTGCGGGCCCTCGTGGGTGCTCCGGGCCAGCTCCGCCAGCCGGTGGTAGAACTCGACGGCCTCATCCAGCCGCCCGAGGTGCGAGCTGACCGTGGCCAGTGACGTCAGACACTGCTTCTTCAAGCCCGCGCTGCCGTCCGGGAAGGCGAGCGCCTCCGCGCGCTTGAGCAGACGGAACGCGCCTCCCAGGTCGTGCTCCACGTCGAAGCGCTCGTTGGCCTCGACGATGAGGGCGCGTGCGTTCAGCTCCGCGTTTCGAGAAGCGCGGGCGACCTCGCCGATGCGCTGCGTCCACTCCCGGGCCTCGTCCGTCCGCCCCTGCGTCACCAGCGTGTTGCGCAGGTTGATGGCCGCGAGCACCTCGCCCTCCGCGTCCTGGAGGCGGCGGAAGCCCTGGACCGCGCGCCGGTACGCGTCCTCGGCGGGGCGCGGTCCGGAGAGCAGCTCCACGTGTCCCAGCACCAGGGGCAGCCAGGGCTGCTCGGGGTAGCGCGCCTCGAGCGCCTTCAGCTCCTGCCGGGCCGCGTCGCGCCCCTCCGCGCCCTGGGCCCGCTGGTAGAAGCACAGCGCGGACTCCCGCTCCCCGGGCTTCGCGTCGAAGCGCGCCACGCACTCCGCCACCCCCGCGGGCACCGCCACGCCCGCGTCCCGCGCGGACAGGGCAGGGCGCGCCACGCCCAGCCCCGCCAGCAAAGCGAGGATGAGCAGGAAGTCGGCGGGGCGTCGCGGCGGTGGGGGCACGTCAGCGGGCGCGGAGGACGATGGAATCCTCCTGGCAGTCCGTCACCGGCCCGGGCGGCGGATCATACTCGCCCATGGGAGGGGGATGGCAGACGACCGGAGGCTTTGCCGCCATCGGGAGCTGGGGATTCCAGCGCTCCAGCGCCAGCACCGGGACGGCGAGCTTGTCCGGTCCCACCGGGAGGAGTACCTGCGCGGAAACACCCCCGGTCGACACGGCCCGGTAGCTCAGGCGCAGCGGCGCGCTCTCGCTGACGAGCCCCGTGGTCTGCGCCACGATGGCGCCACTCGCGTCGACCACTCGCAGCGTCACGAGGACGCTCGCTCCGGTCCGCGACCCCGCGTCCACCAACGAGGCCACCACCATGTCGCCCGCCGCGCCGTCAATGGGCCACGTCGTCGCCTGGAGGATGGTCTGGGCCTGTGCCCGGGCCTGCGTCGACAGCCCACACAACACCAGGCCCAGCACCAGTCCCCATGCACTCCTGCGCAGTCCCTTCATCGCACCCTCGGTCCTCATGGAATCCTCTCTAGAATGGACGTGACAGCTTCACTCGATTCGATTCACGAACGTGGCGCTGCGCCGCACGGTTCCGTCCGGCAGGCGCGCCTCGACCTGCCACAGCACCTTCGTCCCCGGCGGGAGCGCCGAGAGCACGTCGGCGGGCACCGGGTACTCGCCGCGCGTCAGTGAGTCCACGCGATGGACCACGCGCAGGTCCTCCGAGGAGAGCTGAAGCGACCACCGGGTCCCCTCGGGGGCTCCGCTCCAGCGCAGGACGCAGCGCTCGCGCGGCAGGGGCGCGTCCTCGGGCACCTGGGAGGTGATGGCCACGGAGTCACCGCCCCGCATGCGCGGCGGGTTGTCGGTTCCCTGCCGCAGGAAGACGCCCGCCACCACGAGCACCAGCGCCGCCGTTGCCAGCGCGCCCCAGACGGGACGGCTCCAGGCGCGGTGGAGGCGGTGTCCTTCCCGGGGCCGCGGGCGCTCCGTGTCGCGCCGGGCTCGCGAGTCCCGCGCGGGCTCCCGCTCCGCCCGAGCCGTCGCGTCGGCAGCGGACCGGGTCAGCTCATGCGCCAGCCGCCAGGCGGCGGCCCAGGCCGGGTCCGCGGCCACACGCGCGACGACCTCGCGACGCTCCTCGGGGGTCGACTCGCCGCTCACCGCGCGCCAGACGCGGTCCGCGTCGACGGGCTCGCCGGCCTCCTGCACGGCGTCCCCGGCGCGGAAGGCCGCGCGCAGGCGCTCGACGGTGGCGTCATCGGGCTTCTCGTCCGGCGTGCGCTCGCTCACGGCTCGATTCCCTTCGTCGCGAGGCAGGCGCGCAGCGCGCTCAGCCCCCGGTAGACAAGATTCTCGGTGCGCTTGCCATCCCAGGCGAGCAGCTCCGCGGCTTCTGGAATGGTGTGCCCTTGCAGGTACAGCGTCACCGCGAGCCTCCGGTCCTGCACGAGCCGCTGGAGGCAGTCGCGCACCGCCCGGCCAATCTGCGCGGCCCCCGCGGAGCGCTCCGGGTCTCCCGGCGCCGTGGGCTGACGCGGCAGGGATTCCACCTCCTCCAGGGCCACCTCGCGGCGCCGGTCCAGGATGCGCATCTCGTCGATGAGCGCCGTGTAGGCGACCCGGTACAGGTAGGCGGGGGAGAGCCGGGCCCGGTCCGGGTCCCTGCGCTGGAGCTCCACGACGCGAATCATGGCGGTCTGCACCAGGTCATCGCGGCGGTCCGCCAGGGCCGGCGGGCACACCCGGGACACGGCCCGCTCCAGGTCCCGCCGGAGCTGCGCGAGTCCCTCGTCCGGGAGGGCCTTCACGACCGGCTCCGGTCTCTGTTGCAGCTCCACGTGGAAGATCCTCCAGGAAGCGCCCATGGTGTTCGAAACCTCTCTGCTAGAGCAAGGCAGTGGCGCCGGGGACCAGGGCCCCCCGCAGCACTCGCGCCTGTCCCTCCTCAACGGCGGCCGCCCTTTTTTCCCCTCACCCCTATTTCCCGGGGGATTTTCCGGCCCCGGCGGCGGGCCCTCCCTGGAACCCCGGACCGTGAGACATCGGATGATTCCCGTAAGGGGTTTCCGCATGTTTCATGTGACATTTGGGGTTACATTGATTCGTCTGAAACGCGTGCCTATCCTCTGTCGCGTGTCGGAGGTCTGAACCGTGCGAGTGGCGTAGGCCAGAAGTCGCTCAGGTTGGTCTGCGACGGCCCGTTTCGTTCATCCCTGCGGCACGTTCGTCAACTGAAGCCAGAGGAGAGCGTTATGGACAATGCTGCTCAGGGAAGCGATCTCGTGGAACAGTGGCGCAACGACGCCGACATGGACAACCCGGCGGGTCCGTTGTTCATCGGTGGCGAGTTCACGGAGGCGGACATCATCTGTGAAACGGGGACCATCAGCGGCCGGTGTGGCACGGCCTGTACCGGCTCCCTGACGTTCCAGTGCTGCTGAGCCGTGGCGGCGTCTGATACAGGCGCCAGTAACTTCACCGCATCCCTGGGTTGCCTGCTCCTGCCCGTCGTGGAGGAGCTGGCAACCCAGCTCGAGCGGGTTACTGGTCTTTCTGGCGGCGAGCGCGGCCTCATCGCCGCCGCGACGCGTGACTCGCTTTATTCCGTCCTCGGCCGAAAGCTCACCCGCCTGCTCGTGCTGGAGCTGAACGCCGCGCGGGTGACGGGACGCCTCGGCGGCGAAGACGCGGCGGTGCGCTGGACGCAATTCCTGGAGCTGTCGTCCCGGCGTGACTTCTGGGACGGCCTCGCGGGCCCGTATCCGACGCTGCTCCCCCGCATCGAGAAGATTGTCCGCAACCGCTGCGCGGCCTCGCTGCGCTTCGCGGAGCGCTGGGCCGCCGACCGCGCCAGCCTCGGCGCCCTGTGCGGAGCGCCGCCCGGCGAGCTGCGGGGCCTCGGCTTCGGCGCGGGTGACAGTCATTGCGGCGGTCAGACTGTCTCGCTGCTCCAGTGCGAGGGCGGGAGGCTTGTCTACAAGCCGCGGTCGCTGGCCGTCGACCTCGCCCTGCGCCAGTTCGTCACCGAGCTGGCCGAGCATCACTGCGCCGCCTTGAGCATCCGCGTTCCCTCGGTGGTGCTGCGAGAGACCCATGGCTGGGCCGAGTTCGTCCCGCACCGCCATGCCTCGGGAAGGGAGGAGCTGCTCGACTTCTACCGCGGCATCGGCCACTGGCTCGCCATCATGCGGCTGCTCGGGGGCAGCGACCTGCACGCGGAGAACCTCATCGCCCATGGCGGCAGTCCCGTCATCGTGGACTGCGAGACGCTCTTCACCCCGAAGCCTCCGCCCCATCCCTCGGGCCTGGGCCAGGCGCTGGACCTCGCGGCGGAGCTGGTCTCCGGCACCGTGCTGTCCATCGGCCTGTTGCCGGGACGGGGCGAGGGCCTGGGGTGGCGCGGCGTGGACAGCTCCGCCGTGGGGATGCTGCCGGGGCAGCAGCCGCGCCTGCAGCAGCCGGGCGTCCTCAAGGCGGGCACCGACGAGGCGCGCATCGGCGCCACCCACGTCGAGGCCCCCGTCTCCCAGAACCACCCCAGCCCGGAGCCGGCCCTGGCCCGGTACTGGCCCGACGTCCTCACCAGCTTCGACGAGATGACCGGGACGCTGAAGCGGCTGGACACGGAGGGACGCCTCCGGAGCCTGCTGGAGCCCTTCTCCGGCTGCCGCATCCGCGTCGTCACCCGGACGACCGAGGTGTACTCCGAGCTGGCCCGGATGCTGTGGCACCCGGTGTCCCTGCACAAGCCCGCGCCGCCACGCCAGCGCGCCAGGGAGTTGCTGGCGAAGATGGCCGCCAACGTGTCCACCGCGCCCGGCGACCCGGCGGTCATCGAGGCGGAGGTCGAGGAGCTGCTCGAGGGAGACATCCCCGTCTTCACCACGGTGGCCGCCGAGGGCCGGCTGGAAGGCCCCCGTGGCACGTCCTGGCTGCCGCCCCGCAACCTGGTGGACGCCGCGCTGGAGCACTGGCGCACCGCGGACTTCAAGCTGGAGCGCAACGTCATCCAGTCCGCGCTGGTCAGCGCCTACATCAACGACGGCTGGCGGCCCGAGGAAGTGTCGCGCCGGCCCGAGCGGGTGCGGACCGACGGCCTCGAGCGCTCCCGCCGGCGAGTCACGGCGCGCATCATGAACGACCTCGTCGCCACCGCCATTCGCGGCGGGGACGGCACCGTCACCTGGATTGCCCCCATCTTCAGGCCCACGGGCTGGTCCGTGCAGCCGCTGGAGCAGGACCTGTACGGCGGCAGCTCCGGCGTGGCGCTCCTGCTGGGCGCGTACCTGCGCGAGGCCGCGGCGGGCAGGGCGGACCCGGTGGCGGGCCTGGAGGCGCTCCTGGCGGCCACGCTGCGCACGTTGGACCTGGCCGAGGCCCGGCCCGGCGCGCAGCGCAGCCGGGGCGTGAAGCTGCGGCCGCAGGCGCCGGGCGGCTACATCGGCCTCGGCTCGCAGCTCTGGACGCGGCTGGTCCTGGCCGGGTGGGGCATGGACGCCGGTGACGGGGTGGCGCGCGCCGCCGCGCTCGCCGAGAGCATCCCCGAGGCGGCCGCGGCCGACGACATCCACGACGTGCTCTCGGGCAAGGCCGGCGCGATTGCCCCGCTCCTCGCGCTGGCGCGCAAGACGGGGGACGCGCGGCACCTCGCGCTGGCGAGCACGCTGGGAGACCAGCTGTGCGACCTGGCGCGGCTCAAGGGCGATGGCGCCTACTGGTCCCACCAGAGCTGGCCCGAGGGCGTGGGGGGCTTCGCGCACGGCGTCACCGGCATCGGCTGGGCGCTGACCCGGCTCGCCCGCGTGACGGGCGCTCCCCGCCATGCGCAGACGGCGCGGGCGGCCTTCGCCTTCGAGGAGGCGCTCTTCGACGAAGGCGAGCAGAACTGGCTGGATTTGCGCCTGCTGGACGGGCTGAAGACGGCGGCCGCGTGGTGCCACGGCTCGGTGGGCATCGGGCTGGCGCATGCCGACCTCGACCCCGGGCTGGAGCACCCCCGCACCCGGCTGACGCTGCGCCGGGCCGCCGCGGCGACGTGGCGCCTGGGCATCGGGTGGAACCACTGCGCCTGCCACGGCGACCTGGGCGCCTGGGAGCTGGTGGACCGCGCGATTGCCGCCGGTGAGGGCCCCGAGGGCCTGACGCGCGAGCACCTCCTGGGCACCATTCTCACCAGCATCGAGGAGCGGGGGCCCACCTGTGGGATGGCGCGGGAGGCCTTCGTCCCGGGCCTGCTGCCCGGCCTGGGCGGCGTCGTCTACCAGTTGCTGCGGACCCACCCGGAGAATGAATTGCCGTCCATCCTGACGGTCGGCGGGGGCGACGCCTGAGCGCGGACGCACCCCAGGTCGAGCTGGAGACACCGTACTGGCGCATCGACACGGGCGCGCCGGCCGGGCACGGCCTGTGGGCGCTCGTCCGGCGCGTGTCGATGGCCGTCCACCCGGTGCTGTCCGTGCTGCGCCGCGCGGCGCCCCGGTCCGCGCTCGTGGTCATCGTCTCCCAGGTGCTCGCCGGGGCCGCCACCGCGTGGGGGCTGCTGCTGACCACGCGCGTGCTCGGCCAGCTCCTCGCCGACGGCTCCGGGGCCGAGCGGGTGCAGGCGGCGCTCCCGGTGCTGCTCCTGCTGGGCGGCGTGCAGCTGGCGCGCCTGGGGCTGGAGACGGCCACCTCCGTGGCACGGGCGAACCTGGTCCCCCGCGTGTTCCGGGTGGCGGAGGAGGAGCTGTTCCGGACGAGCCTCCAGGTGGAGCTGTCCTCCTTCGACGACCCCTGCTTCTACGACCAGCTGCACCGGGCCCGGGACAGGGGCGTGTTGCACATGGAGGGCGCCACCACCTGCCTCGTCGACGCGTTCCGCGCCGCGTTCTCGGTGGGCGGCGCGGCGCTCGCGCTGCTCTGGCTCCACCCGCTGCTGCTGCCCCTGCTGGTGGTGGCCCTGCTGCCCGAGGGCTGGGCGGCGCTCCATGCGGCGCGGCTCCAGTACGCCGGCATGCCGACGACCATCTCGCTCACGCGTCAGGTCCACATGATGGCGGAGCTGGCGACCCAGCGGGAGTGCGCGCCCGAGATTCGCACCAACCAGGCCCAGGACTATGTGCTGTCCGAGTACCGGCGCAGCGCGGTGGCGCTGCAGGAGCACCTGGTCCGCATGGGCGTCGCCGAGGCGAGGGCGGGCGCGGTGGGCCGGCTCCTCTCCAGCATCGGGCTGGTGGCGACCTTCGTCGCGCTCGGGGGAATGCTCCACGCGCAATGGCTGGACCTGGCCATCGTCGGCACGGCGGTCATCGCGGTGCGCGGCGCGAGCACGGCGCTCACCCAGCTGATGCAGATGGCGCACGGCCTGTTCGAGAAGGGCCTGTACATCAGCGACTATCGCGAGTTTCTCGAGCAGTCCTCGCGGCGCGTGCGGCCCGCCGGCGGTTTGAAGGCGCCGGAGAATCCGGGGCGCATCGAGCTGCACGGCGTCGGCTTCCATTATCCGGGGCAGGAGGGCCGGCTGGCGCTGCGTGACGTGTCGCTGACCATCGAGGCTGGGCAGAGCATCGCGCTGGTGGGCGAGAATGGCTCGGGCAAGACGACGCTGGCCAAGCTGATTGCCGGGCTCTACCCGCCGACGGCGGGCCGCATCACCTGGGACGGTGTGGACCTGCGGGACCTGGCGCCGGACAGCCTCGCGGACCGGGTGGTCATGGTGCTGCAGGACCCCATCCGCTGGCCTCGCAGCGCCAGGGACAACGTCCGCCTCGGCCGGCACCAGCGCGAGGACCCCGACTCGCGCGTCCTGCTCCAGTCCGCCGAGCAGGCGCGCGCGCTGGAGGTCATCGAGGGCCTGCCACAGGGCTGGGAGACGCTCCTGTCACGCCAGTTCCGGGGCGGGCAGGACCTGTCGGGCGGGCAGTGGCAGCGGCTGGCCGTGGCCCGGGGCCTGTACCGGGATGCCCCGCTGGTCATCTGGGATGAGCCGACGGCGCCCCTGGACGCGCGGGCCGAGCATGCCGTCTACGAGTCGCTCCGGCAGCTGGCCCGCGAGCGCACCGTGCTGCTCATCACCCACCGGCTGGCGAGTGTGCGCAACGCCGACCGCATCTACTTCCTGGAGCGCGGGGCCGTGGTCGAGCAGGGCCGCCACGAGGAGCTGATGGCGCTGGACGGCCGCTACGCCGAACTCTATCGATTGCAGACGAAACTGCACGGGCTGGAGGACGATACTCCCTGAAGATGACGACTTCGACCGAAGCCGAAGCGCGCTGCCGGGACGTTGACTGGTCCCTGCTGCGTGGAGTCCTCCAGGGCGCGGTGGTGCTTCCGGGAGACGAGCGGATGCTGCTCGCCAACAAGCAGTTCGCCGCGGGCCGGCCGCTCGCGACTCCGCTGGCGCTGGTCCGCTGCCGGAGCACCTCGGACGTGCAGCGGACGCTGGAGTTCCTCCTCGACCACGAGCTGCCCTTCTCGGTGCGGAGTGGAGGGCACTGCTTCGCGGACCTGTCCATGCGTGAGCCGGTCGTCATCGACCTCTCGGAGCTCAACCAGGTCGAGGTGACGAAGGGTATCGCCGTCGTCGGACCGGGCGCGCTCTCCGCCGACCTCAGCCAGCGGCTGGCCGCCGTGGGCCGCGTCCTTCCCACCGGAGGGTGTCCCCGGGTCGCCATCGGCGGGCTCGCGCTCGTCGGTGGCTTCGGCTTCCTCGGCCGGCGTTACGGGCTCACCACGGACCACGTCGAGCGCCTGCAGGTGGTCTGCGCGGACGGCCGCGTGCTCAATGCGAGCCGGGACGAAGCGGACGACCTCTTCTGGGCGCTTCGTGGCGCCGGCGCCTCCGGCTTCGGCATCGTCACCGAGCTGACGCTGCGGACCCAGTCCCTGGAGGGAATCACCGTCTGCCACGGCCGCTGGGACCTGGGCGAGGCCGCCGAGCTGATGGCGCGCTGGCAGGAGCATGCCCCCGACGCGGACCCGGACGTGAATCTCGAGCTCGGGCTCGTCGCGCCAGACGACCCCGAGTCCCCGGGCTACGTGGAGCTCTTCGGCGTCATCCTCGGGCGTGGCGCGCGCGTCGACAGCCACGTGACGGAAGTGGAGCGCTGGCTGGGGCCGCTGTCCGGGGACCTGCGCAGGTGGCGCCTCACGCCCGCGGCGGCGGCGGAGTACCTGGTCGGGCTGTTGGACCATGAAACGGCACCGGCCTGGATGCCGAGCCTTCCCTACCAATCCACCGGCTACCAGTTCACCCGCTCCAGCTTCTTCGATGAGCCATTGGACACGGAGTCCATCCGGGCGTGTGTGGAGCAATTCCAGGCGGACCGCCGCTACGCGCAGTTCCGGGAGCTGGAGCTCATTCCCTGGGGCGGGGCCTATGCGCTCTCCGATGGCTCCTCCAGCTTCCTCCACCGCCATGCGCGCATGCTCATCCGCCACACCGCCACCGTGGGCTCGCGGTCCGTGGACGCCCTGCGCGAGCACGCCCGCGGGTGGGTGGATGCCTCGTGGATGACGGTGCTCCCACACGCCAACGGGCATGTCTATCAAGGCTACGCGGACGCGCGCCTGGATGCCTTCCGCCGTGCCTACTACGGAAGCCACAATCCCAGACTCCAGCGCATCAAGCAGAAGTACGACCCGGAGAACGTCTTCTGCCATGCCCAGACGCTCTCCCCGCCGTGAGCGTGTCCGTCTGCTTGTGACGGGAAGCGCTACAGCCAGACGGGTCATGTGACGGCGAGCGCTACACGCTTCGACCTCTGCACATGTCTTTCTCGTCTGACGAGGAAAGAAGAGAGCGCACCTCCACCTGCTGGCGCGGCCAGTGCACAGGGGCGGCGGGCCCGGCGCGCCACGCGTTCGGGCCGTGGCTCCCGCCACATCCCCGCACACAAGAGGTGGAACATGCAGAAGCTGATGGCAGGTCGTCTGTTCGCGGCCGTGCTCCTGAGCACCGTCGCAGGTTGCCAGGGTGACGAGTCCCCGTCCTCGGCGCCCCTGAGCACCCAGGAGGCGAAGGCGAGCACGCAGTGTGTGAATCAGTTCGAGGGCATCACCCACTGCGCGACGGGCAACGCGAGCCTGAGCCCCAGCGAGGAGGGGCTCCATGTCTCGGGGCTCGAGGACGCCGCGAGCGACGGTGTCGCCGCCAACTTCGACGGGGCCGTGAGCTGGAGGCGCCGGACGGGGCTGGACACCGGCGCCGGTCAGCTCAACTACGCGCTGGCCGCGCGGGATGGCGACCAGGTGGTCAGCACGCTTCGAGTCGAAACGGGCGACGAGCCGAATCACATCATCCTGACGCCGCACTTCACCGGCACCCCGGGGGGCTCCGCGCACAGGGTGAACGTCTACCGTGACGGAGTGCTCCAGGGGAGCAGCACCGGCGGGACGGCGGATCGCATCGTCATCGTCACCGACATCTTCGGCTTCGTGTACATCATGGACGAGTTCGCCGTCCGGTATCACTTCTTCCCGATGAAGTGGTCCGGTCGCGGCGCGGCCGAGAACGACGAGGGCGCCTGCGTCTGGAGGACGCGTGTCGGAGAGGGCACGTTCAGGATCGACCTCGACGGCCAGGAGCTCGTCGGCGACCAGATCGAGTTCGTCGAGCAGATTGGCGCCGGTGCCTACCCGTACACCAGCTTCTCGGGCATCGACGTGACGTCTGGCGGGAAGGACTTCACCATCGTGAACGAGTCGTTCACCACGGCGAAGTAGCCGCGCGTGGCCCGCGCTTCAGGACGCTGAAGGTTCAAGGGCCTGGAACCCCAGGAGGGGCCCAGGCTCTTGTTCATGCGCGTCGTCGGGGACGAGCAGCGGCTGGAGCCGGCTCCACATGGCGGGCGGCGCGTCCAGGAAGGCCAGCCCCACCTCGTAGCGGGCGACGGCGCCCGGCGGGAGCTTCGACGTCCAGACCACGCGTGCCCTGCACTCCAGCGAGGCGGCATCCGGCAGGAAGAGCTCCAGCTCCAGCTGGCTGCCCTCCGCATGGAACTCGTCGGAGTAGATGCGGGCGCCGCTCCGGCTGACGTCCAGCACCTGTCGGGTTGAACCGAACTGCCACCGCGCCGGGCGCGAGTACAGCGGAGCCTGGAGACGCGGGAAGGAGCGGCGGTCAATCTGCTCGTGTCTGGCTGGCATGGTTGGAATGATTGCCAGACACTGCTTGCGATTGATGCGATTCTGAGAAGCCGATAGTCAATCCTGGAACACAGCGGCGCCCGGTTTCCACCGTCCAACACTCTTCACGTACCGGCAGGTGTCTTGCCTGTTTGGCGCATCCGTCTCCCACGGATGCGCCAGGGCAGGGAATGGCCGGGCGTCAGAGCTCGATCATCACCTTGAACCCGCCGAAGATCATCCGCTTGCTGTCGAAGGGTGAGGCCTTGGGGTCCATCATCTTCGAGAGGCGGGGATCGGCCATGACCTTCTTGTTGATGCGGTTTCGCTCGGCGCGCGACTTGTAGACGATCCAGGAGAACACCACCGTCTCTCCGGGCTTCAGCTTGACGCTCTGCGGGAAGGAGGTGAGCTTGCCGGGCTTGACGTCGTCGCCGACGCACTCGAAGTAGGCGAGCGCGCCGTGCTCGCGCCACAGCTTGCCCGCCTTGCGCGACATGGTGCGGTAGGCGGCCATGTTCTTGGTGGGAACCGGCACGACGAAACCATCGACATAGGGCATACGTCCTCCACGCTCGGAATCAGCGGTAGTCAGGTGTGGAGGCAATCCAAGCGCCTGTCGCGGTCAGCCGTCATCCCTGGCCTCGGGCGTCCGTGTGATACCCGACCGATGCTCACGCGCACCGGCCCGCTCAGAACGCCAGCCAGCGCGCGGATGAAACCTTGTCTCCGAAGCTCCAGCTGTTCAGGTTGACCTCGCGAAGGGTCCCATCGCCAATGAGGTCCTTGTAGCTGCCCGCGTAGTTCGAGTCGCCGTGGAGCCTGACGCGCCAGCCGGGCGGGATGCACCAGCGGACGGCCGAGGCCTTGTCGTTGAAGGCGTCGATGCTGTGAAAGCTGCCCCAGTTCTTCAAGTCGCGGTCCGCGTAGTCGTAGATGAAGCCCCGGTCGCTGAAGTCGGAGTCGTCGTAGAAGTCGACGTAGGCGTGCGAGATGTCGGCGCCGCACCGGGCGTCCGCCCAGGTGTTGCGGAACTCCACCAGCTTCACCGCGCCAGCGGGGCCGTCATCGGCATGCTCGGTGGCGTAGAGGAGGAGGTTGCGGTCCGCGTCGACGAAGACGCCTCCGGCCGCGTCGAGGTTGCACTGCCGCGAGCCGTCGTTGCTGCAGTACAGGTGCTTCGACGCGACGTGCTCGAGCCGCAGGTGGCCGTCGAGGTTCACCCGGTAGAGGTGCGCATGGTCGTCGCTGACGGCGCCCCACCGGAGCCCGCCCAGCCGCGTGCCCACCAGGTAGAGCCGCGAGTCCTTGCAGTCGGTGACGAGGTTGAGGTTCTGGAAGGCACCCCACTCGCCGGAGGCCAGCTCCCAGTCGTACCACTGGTCCGCGCGGAGCCACTGGTTGGTGCCGGAGCGGAGGTTGCTCTCCGTGGAGAAGAAGACCTCGAGCGACCTGGCGTCGTGCTGCCCGAGGAGCAGCAGGTAGCGCCCATCGGACAGCTTGGAGAGGGACGCGGTCCCCGCGTTCGCGGTGCTGCCGTAGACGTAGGCCAAGGGGCTCGGGTTCAGGGAGGCGTTGTAGTCGTAGAGCGCGATGCGCCCGGCCCCGGGGCCCTCTTCCATGGGGAGCGCGACGAGGTTGCCCACCGCCTGCATGCCGCCGCCATGGACGTAGCCGCCGAGCACCGGCAGCGCCGTCACCGCGCGGTCCGCTCCCGGCGGAGGGGTGTCCTCGGGCTGGGCAATGCTGGTGGACAGCCGGTTGGAGCGAAAGCGCAGCCCGTCACCGTTGCGGGTGGCCATGTGGACCAGGTGGCCCACGTTGCCGCCGGAGCTGCCATCCCGCTTGGACAGGACGAAGTAGCGGCCGGAGTCGAGCGGCAGGCGCTGGATGCCCTGCCAGTGGTTGCTGCCCGGGTAGGCGACGTTGAAGGTGAACGTCCCCGGGGAGATGCCGAGCACCTCGCCGTGGTCCCTGAGTTGATTGAAGCGGGCGGGCACGTCGGGGACGCACGGGTTGCAGTCCGGGCCTCCCCAGGCACAGGACGTGTCTCCGCCGAGGGTGACGAGCGAGGAGGCCCGCGCGGTGGCTTCGGGCGCGCTCGCCGCGGCGCCGGCTTCGGCGCCTTCCAGGCCACATCCGGCGAGCACCCCGAGCGACAGCAGTCCGGTCAGCGCGAGGGCCGGCGCACGTGAAGGCGTGAGTCGCAGCAGGAACATGGTTCTCCCTGGAGGTGCCGCTGGTGAGGGGACGGTTTGTCCCGAGAGTACCAGCGGCGTCCCTCCGGGGCGCACGTGCGCTGCAGGAAGACGAAGGCGCCTCAGTCACCGGGCCCGGGGCGCTTCTTGCCCTGCTGCTCCCACTGCTTCTGCTTCTCCGTGATGCTGAGCCGTGAGCTCCACAAGGCGGGCCCCAGCACGACGATGAGCAGGGTCATCAACACGACGCCAACAAGGACTTCGAAGAACAGGTTCATCCGGCACTCCTGAGACAGCATGAGGATGTGAATGCGATACGGCTGACGGGGCCCCGGGCCTCCTCGGGACATGACGAGGGAGCCGGGTCCAGGCGTGCGCCGGGAGCACTCAGATCAGGAGCGAGCGGATGCGGAGGAAGACAGGTGGGCCCTGGGCGCGAGGCTGCTCCCAGAGCGCGAGTGACGGGAGGCGCCCACCCCGGGGAGGAGCGACGCTCAGCCATGTCGGAGGCAGGCCCACCGGGGGCGCCACCAGGTAGGAGTGGCTGGAGGTGTCCGCGAAAGTCGGTGCGGGCAACGTCCAGCCCGGCTCGTCGCAGCAGTCCATCCGCAGCGTCGGCTGACTGTGCCGGGCCTGCTCCGCCTTCAGCTCACCGTGGGGACAGTGGCATTCGGCGGAGCGCTTCTCGACCTGCTTCTGGCAGAAGTGCGCAGGCCCGCTCGCCCCGACGGCAACAGCCTGCCAACCGAGCAGGAGTGCGAGCGTGAAGATGCGCAGGACCAGCGACATGGTGCTCCGCATATACGCGGGCGCGGGAGCCGTCGCAATCCATGGCTCCGGGCTGCGCCAGTCCCGCTTGCGACAAACATTCGTGCTGGTTACAACGGCTCCCGCTGCAGCCACCCGGCGCTTCGATGGCGGCCCGTCCTCGGGCCGTAGAGCGTTCGGTGTGGTGCGCCCTGGCGACAGCCCCCACGCCGACCCCTCGTCGCCGGGAGCTGACCTCTTGAACATCAGGGACTTCTGCCGGACCCACTTCAAGCACTTCAACGCAGCGGCACTGGTCGACGCGGCCGACGGCTACGTCCGGCACGTGGAGGCCGGCGGCAAGATGCTCGTCACGCTCGCGGGTGCGATGAGCACGGCGGAACTGGGCATCTCTCTGGCGGAGTTGATCCGCCGCGACAAGGTCCACGCCATCTGCTGCACGGGGGCGAACCTGGAGGAGGACATCTTCAACCTCGTCGCGCATGCCTTCTACGAGCGAGTCCCGCACTACCGGGACCTCACGCCGAAGGACGAACAGGCGCTGCTCGAACGGCACATGAACCGGGTGACGGATACCTGCATCCCGGAGATGGAGGCCATGCGCCGCATCGAGGCCGTCATCCTGGAGGAGTGGCTCTCGGCGGACCGGGACGGACGCCGGCACTTCCCGCATGAGTTCCTCTACCGCGTGCTCCGTGGCGGCAAGCTGGCCAGCAGCTATCAGATCGACGCCCGCAACAGCTGGTTGCTCGCGGCCTGCGAGAAGGACCTCCCCATCTGGGTGCCGGGCTGGGAGGACTCCACGCTGGGCAACATGTACGCGGGCCACTGCATCGCCGGAGACGTGAAGAACGTCCACACCGTCCGCAGCGGCATCGAATACATGACCACGCTCGCGGGCTGGTACACGGAGACCGCCCCACGCGCGCCCATCGGCTTCTTCCAGATTGGCGGCGGCATCGCCGGGGACTTCCCCATCTGCGTGGTGCCCATGCTGCACCAGGACCTCCGGCGCGAGGGCGTCCCGCTGTGGGCGTACTTCTGCCAGATCAGCGACTCGACGACGAGCTACGGCTCGTACTCCGGCGCCGTGCCCAACGAGAAGATCACCTGGGGCAAGCTCGGCATCGACACGCCGAAGTTCGTCGTGGAGAGCGACGCGTCCATCGTCGCGCCGCTCATCTTCGCCTACGTCCTCGGCGAGTGAGCCGTTGCCGGCAACGGCCAACGAAGGGGCGCTCGGAGCCGGGTCAGGACCTGACGGCGGCTCCGAAGCGCACTCCGAAGCCATTCCTGGAGTCGGCCGTGGCGCCCACGAAGAAGCGGGTGTCGGCCGTCGTCGTGTCCTGGAACCCTCTTTCAAGAAGGGTTCCCGGCTGCTGCGGCTCCTGGAGGGACGTGGAGGCGCCAATTCTTTTGCATTTCCGGCCTGGGCCGGGGCGGCTCGGGTGGTGGAGGGGGAGGGGACGTGGACTAGGCTCCGCCGCGTCAGCTTCAACGTCGTGCCGAGGAACACCCCGTGCGTCCTGCCTTGCTCTGCCTCCTGCTGTGTCCCGTCCTCCTGGCCGCCGCGCCTCGCACGGAGCCGTACGCCTTCCAGGGCGTGGAGCGCATCGTCGCCGTGGGAGACGTCCATGGGGATGCAGGCGCGCTGCGCGACGTGCTGAAGCTGGCCGGGCTCATCGACGCCCAGGGCCACTGGACGGGTGGCAAGACACACCTGGTGCAGACGGGGGACATCCCGGACCGCGGCGAGCAGACGCGCGAGGCCTACGAGCTGCTCATGCGCCTGGAGGTCGAGGCGCGCAAGGCGGGGGGCCGGGTCCACGCACTGCTGGGCAACCACGAGGTGATGAACATGATGGGGGACCTGCGCTACGTCGCCCCGGGCGAGCGGGCCTCGTTCGCGGACCAGAGCCCCGCGCCGGACGCGCCGGGCGCGCCCCATGGAACGCAGGGGCACCAGGCGGCCTACGGCCCCGAGGGACGCTATGGCCGCTGGCTGCGCACGCACGCCGCCGTGGTGCGCATCAACGACACGCTCTTCCTGCACGGGGGGCTTGCGCCGGACCTGCCGGAGACGACGCTGGAGGGCATCAACCGCTGGGTGCGGCAGGACCTGACTCCGGGCCAGCCTCCCGGAGGGGCAACGGCCCGGAATGGGCCGCTGTGGTTCCGCGGCTACGCGCTGGATGACGAGGCGAAGTGGGAGGCCGGGCTCACGAAGGTGCTGGGCCAGCTGGGCGCGAAGCGGATGGTGATGGGACACACGACGACCCAGGACGGGCGCATCCGCATGCGCTTCGGGGGGCGGGTGGTGTTCATCGACACGGGGCTGAGCACCGGGTACGGCCACCACCTGGCGGCGCTGGAGCTACGGGGCGACCGGCTCACGGCCCTGTATCCCGAGGGCCGCGTGCCGCTGCTCATTCCCAAGGCCCCCGCGCCGAGCCCCTCCGTCCAGGTTCCCGAGCCGGCCGCGGTGCCACAGCCGGCCCGGCGCGAGGCGAGCCCGCGCTGAAGGTCAGGCGGGAAGGGGCGCCTGGAGGCGACAGGTCGTGGCGCGGGTGCCGGGTGCCGAGAGGGTGACGTGCCTGGAACTTATGGATTCGTAGCCGCCCTTCACTGAGTCGTGCACGGGATTGAGGGCCCGGGGGCACGAGCCGCTTCTATCCTTGGCTCGATGCCCCTCATTCCCAGACTGCAGCTCTTCGAGTTCCTCGACCAGCCGTGGCTGCCCAGGCTGCTGCGCCGTGGCGAAGTCGACTACCTGCGCATCGTGCTCGACCGCATGCGGCCCTATGACCGTGTGGCGCCGCAACTGGCGGAATTGCTCCGCGCGGCGGGCACGGACCGGATCATCGACCTCTGCTCGGGCTCGGGGGGGCCGTGGCGCACCCTGCTGCCGGCGCTGCGGGCGGTGCACGGCGGGGCCGAGGTGACGCTCACCGACCTCCATCCCGTCCCGGGGCAGGAGCTGCCTCCCGGCGTGCACTACCGCGACACCCCGGTCGACGCCACGCGCATCCCGGAGGAGCTGAAGGGGGTGAGGACCCTCTTCGAGGGGCTGCACCACTTCCCGCCGGAGCAGGCCCGTGCCCTCCTCTCGGATGCCGTCGCGCGCGAGGTTCCCTTCGCCGCCTTCGAGCTCACCCAGCGCTCGTTGCCATACATCCTCGTCCAGTGCCTGCTCGTCGTGCCGCTCGTGTGGGGCTTCACCCCGCTCATCCGCCCGACACGCTGGTGGCGCCTGGTGCTCACCTACCTGCTGCCCATCCTTCCCCTGCTCATCCTCTGGGATGGCGTGGTGTCCTCGCTGCGGACCTATGCTCCGGCGGACCTGGAGAAGCTGACGAAGGGGCTCGACGCCAACGGGTACCGCTGGCGCAGTGGGGTTCATCGCGCGCAGGGGATGGTCATTACCTATCTGATTGGACAGCCTGGACGGCCTGTGTGATTGCGAGTCGAATCGCGGGACCGCTCCGTTCCGGGCCCTGCCTCGGATGGGCGCGAAGCGCGCCACCCCGCGGGGGCCGCCTGATTTGCATGGCGTGGGTGAGATGAAGCAGAGAATCACAGGCTTCCATCTCGACCAGGAGGGACACTGGGTCGCCGACCTCGAATGTGGCCACCCGCAGCACATGCGCCATGCCCCGCCCTGGACGCTGCGCCCGTGGGTCCTCACGGAGGAGGGGCGGCGCAGCCGTCTGGGAGTCGAGCTCGATTGCAAGCGCTGTGACGAGGCGGGGCGAGCGGGATGAGGACATCGAGCTCTTCATCCTGGAGTAGGGTGGGGCCTCCCCCGGATGCACCTGCCCAGAGGGATTCCTTCCATGCGTTTCTCCACATTCGCGGCCCTGGTGCTCCTGCTTGTGGCCGCGTGCTCCGAGCCTTCGAAGCCTCCGGAGACCTCGTCGTGCGGCCCCATGACGTGTGAAGGCTGCTGCAGCGCCGGCGTCTGCCTGCTCGGGAGCCGCGTCTCCGCCTGCGGCACGGGCGGGGCTGCCTGTCAGACGTGCCGCGCCGGTGACACCTGTGACGAGGGTGTCTGCGAGGCGCCTGCCCCCGTGCCGGACGGCGGGGCAGGTGACGCGGGCACGGACGCGGGCATCCCCACGGGGACCACCACCATCCTCTTCGAGCCGCTCGGCGCGCGGCCCCTCTTTCCCGACATCAATGACGTGTACCTCGACTCCGACGCCGGCCGGCTGAACCTGCCGCTGTCGCCGGACACCTCCCCCGCTGAGCGTGCATTCACGCGCGACTACCTCAACTCCCTCAATGGCTTCCTGGTGTCATCCGTCCCCGCCGCCATCGCCTCGGCGCGGCTGGACCCCGGCAGCGTCAACGAGTCCAGCGTCCGGGTCATCCAGCTCGAAGGGCCCACCAGCCAATCCCAGCACAGCATCGGCTACAACCCGGACACGCTGCGCATCAGCATCTTCCCGCCGCAGCCCGAGGGCTGGCCGAAGGGTGCGCGGTATGTCGTGGTCCTGGTGGGTGGCGCCTCGGGACTGAGGGACGAGCAGGGGCTGCTTCTCGCCGCGAGCCTCTCCTGGCAACGGGTCCGCTCGACGACGCCGCTCGTGGACGGCGCCGGACAGAGCACCGTCGCCGGGCTGACGGACGCAGGGGCGAGGGCCCTGGAGGCCCTGCGCCTGCGCTACGCCCCCGTGCTCGACCGGGTCGCGGGGCAGGGGATTGCGCGTGAGGACGTGGCGGTGCTCTGGACCTTCACCGTCATGGACGAGGAGGAGGCTGTCTTCGACCCCTCCCGGTCCATCATTCCCCATCCCAATGACCTGTACATGTCGGCCGAGGGCAGCCGGTGATGGGGCAGGAGGCCCGTCAGCCCTGGTTGCGCCGGGGATGCGTCTTGGCGACACGCAGGGCCCAGGCCTCCGCCGAGTCGAGCTCCGCCCGCGCGCTGGCATAGCGGTCGAGGCTCTCGTCGCTGCCATCGTGGGTGAAGATGGCATCATGGAGCTCTTTCTGGGCCCGGGTGAGGCGGAGGCTGGTCTGCAACCACAGCCGTGCCGCCGTGCCCGGAGAGAGCTCCTCCTGGGTCGGGTCCCAGGTCTCCAGCGCTGCGAGGTCGGCCGACGTCATCTCCTCAATTCCTACCTGCTCATGGGTCGCGTGCATGGGCGGATGTTTGCCATGGCCGTCAGGGCCAGCATCTGACCTCCCGGGCAATGGGTCGGTAGGTGCTGAGCACTCGCTGACAGTTCCATCCTCTCCGAGGGCACCTCCTTCCCGGGGAATTCAAGTTCCAGAACTCCAGAAAAGTCCTCTCGTCACAGCTCCCGGTGTGCGCGCTGGAGGTCGCTCACGACGACCCTGGTGTTGCTCTCGCCAATGACACGCAGGCCCCTCACGCGGCCTGGGTGGCCTCGCCAGGAGATGCGCCGCTCGAGGTGTCCTGGGAGTGCGCAGGCTGAGGGGCGCCCTGTGCTACGTTGCCGCGTTCGTCGATTCCCCGTTTCACTGGGATTCGCCGATTTCAGCTGACACGGAGGAAACATGTTCTCTTCGATGGGTCGAATCAAACGAGTGTCCGCGCGGATTTCGCTCGCCGCCCTGCTGCTCGGGCTCGCGGTGTTCCTGCCCGGCGAGGCCGGAGCGCAGACGTGGCAGACGCTGCTCGATGATGGCTCCGCGCTCGCGTCATGGAGCCACATGAAGGCGTTCGATGACGGCAGCGCGGCTGTGGTCTCCCGAGACTATCTCCCGGGGTACACGGGCGCCGGCGTCTTCTTCCGCACGCTGCAGGGCGGCTCCTGGTCCGCGCCGGCACGCATCGACGGGGGACTGCCGACCTACAACGGCCGCACCGCGGAGGTGATGGGGCGGGTCTTCGTGGGTTCCGCCAACAAGAGCTCGCTCGGCGCGGCGCCGGTGGTGGTGGTCATCACCGCCCGGTATTCACGCACCATCCTCGACGCGGACGGCCAGCTGTACGCGCTCTTCGCGAAGCGCTGGAATGGATTCGCATGGAGCGCCTGGACGCGCATCACCCCGGTGGGGATGGTCAATGACGTCAGCGCCGACGTCGATGGCCAGGGGCGGGTCTGGTACACCTGGAACGACGGCGACAACCTCACCCCCGGGCAGTACCGACTGTCCTCGTATGATTTCGCGGCCGGTTGCTCCGGCGCGGTCCATACGCTCGACGCCGCGTCGCGGACCCTGACCTGGCGCAGCACGAGTCTGGTGATTGCTCCGGATGCCATCTGGGTGACGTACCGGGCTCCGGATGGAATCTACGCGCGGCGGCTCGCCAATCAGGGGGCAGGCCCGCTCGGTCCGAGGCTCACGGTGCAGTTGGGATTCCCGTCCGGGCAGATGTCGGCCTGGGTCGACGGGACGTTGTGGGTGACCACGGACAGTCCGCTGCGCCTGTATCGGATGAGCACCACCGGGTCGTTCATCCAGGAGCCGACTCCGGGGCTGGCCTCCTATTACGAGGAAACGGAGTCGTCGATCGAATCGGTTGATCATTATCTGCCCGTGGTCGCGCAGCGGCCGGGGAGCGGGCTGGTGTTGCTCGCGGTGCGCCAGTATCACTTCGAGGACTGGATCAACCCGGGGAACGACTTCGACGAGAGCTCGCTGGTGGCGGTGGAGCGTTCGTCGGCGGGGGTCTGGTCGGGGCCGGCGACGCTCGACCCGGACGAGAGCTGGTCGGAGATCGGAAACGCGGCGTCGACGAGCGCGGCCGGACTCTTCATCGGGGGCACGAAGTCGAGCGGCGGCTTGTTCGTCCTCCGGCGGCTTCCGTAGAGGGAAGCCGCTTCGAGGGATGAATTCAGGCGCTTCCATGCGCCCCGTCGGCGAATGCAGCACCCGGGGTTTGAAGTGGGAGCTGCGGGAGGTGGCCCCGGCACGAGGGCCACCTCCCGCGACGCACCATGGGGCGCCTGTCCTTCCCCTGCTCATGCTCCGCGTCCCTAGATGTCCTCGCAGTCCAGGAGCGTCGTGGACGCAAGGGCCACAGGGGTACACGGAGCGCGCGCCGCCGTGCTCACACTCGACGTTCCACTCCTCACCGTAGACGGCGAGGAAGCGCTTCGTCAGCGCAATGGCAATGGGAGGGCCTGACGATGGCGATTTCCTCCGGAGCCGTGCGGGAGCCCCGGCCGCCGGACGGCAGCGCCGCGAGGCGAGGGGGCCGCGGACGCCCTTCCAGGGCGAGGGCCGTCGACGCGAACGCGTGGACGCGCTTCAGTGAGGAAACGCCGGAGCGCTGGGTGCAGCGGGCTCCCTACTCGCCGGACGTGCCCGACCGGGAGGCGGGGGGACGTGTGGTTTTCGGGCACCGCACCTGCCATCCGCCGGAGGGATGACAGGGCTCGGTTCGTTGCTCGAGCGAAGGCGGGAGCGACTCCCAGCCGTCTGGATTGAACACGAGGTAGTCGAACTCGGGGGGCTGCTCCAGCTGGCCCACCTGGTAGAGCCGCAGGGGGTGCGCGGTGCGAAGCAGCGCCACCGCGGCCGCGGGATCGACGATGACGCGGGCGTGCTCGGGAATCCAGTCCAGGTGCGAGGCCTCTCGCGAGTCATCGCGCCAGGCGCGGGGAACGTCGCGCGATGGGAGGTGGGTCGCGAGAGAGAGCGAGAGCCAGCCGAGCAGGAGCAGCACGGGCGCGGACAGGGCGAGCTGCCTCCAGCGAGGCGCCAGGTCCACCAGCGAGACCGCGGCGGCGATGAAGGAGATGAACCCGGTGAGGATGCTGTAGTAGCCGAGGGGGCGATACATCTCCGGGTAGCCGGCGGCCCAGACGATTGCGAGGAATGGGAGCGCGGTGGCGAGCACTGCACGACCGCGCCGGGTGAAGAGGCCCAGGCCCAGGGACGGCAGGAGGAGGACCGCGGTGAAGAGGAGCTTGCGGCCCAGGACGGAGGGAGAGAACAGCGTGTCCAGGGTCGCGAGCTTGTCCAGGTGGTCGAAGTGCTTGCCCACGAGAAGAGGCTGGAGAAAGAAATAGCCAGCGAAACCGAGAGCCCCCAGCAGCGCCGTCACGCCATAGGCCCGGCGCGCCGCGGGTGCGGTCTCGGCGGAATGAAAGGAATCATGGGCGAGGATGGCCACGCCCGAGAAGGACACCATGAAGAGGAAGAGGCTCTCCTTGCAGCTGGCGCTCAGGCAGAGGACCACGGCGGAGGCGATGAAGCGCCCCCGGAGCCAGAAGAGGAAGGTGAGCCCGATGAAGGGCAGCGCGTACGTCTCGTCATGGATGCCCCAGAAGAGCTCCGGGCGGAGGACGGGACTGAGCATCGCGACGAGCAGCAGGGTGATGGCGCCCGTGGGCGGGACGCCCACCTGTCGCATGATGAGGTGGAGCGAGAGGAACGCCACCGCGACCCCGGCGACGTGGACGAGGATGGCGGCCGTGGCTGCGGAGAGGCCGGCGGCGGTGAGCGCGGCGGGCAGGTAGAGCACGGGCACGAAGTGGTGCCAGAGGAAGTTGCGCCACTCGGGACCGATGAGGGAGGAGAGCGGCGCGCCCCGCCGGGCCATGCTGTCCACCACCTGGGTGAAGATGGCGAAGTCGATGCCATGACGCCCCAGCCGCACCTTGGCGAGCTGGTGGGCGAGCATCATGAGCACGTAGAACACCGCGACCCCGGCGATGACGAGCCGGTGGGAACGCGGGAGCTCCAGGGGACCGAGGCGGCGCAGCCGTGGGCTCGCAATCAGCCCGAGCAGCACCAGGCCTCCGGCGATACGGGCTGCATCGAAGACGAAGACACCCGCGAGCCACGCGAGAGGCACGGCCAGGAAGGCGGCGAGGAATGCGAGGGGGGTGAAGGCGGGGAGACGTCGCATCGGGACGTCGTTCCTACCAGGAATCTCCGCTGAGAGTGGCGCCCCTTCTCGGGTCGCCCACGCCGAAGGTTTCGTGCGCAGTTCCGTTCCCAGGGCCCGAACAACACCGCAAGGGCAGTTGAATCAGACGAGCCGCCGGATGGACGTCGACGTGCAGTGGATGAGCCCCTGGTCTCGGCTTTCCGGTCCGGGTGCGCATAGAGTGGGTGCATGCTCCGTCCCGCCTGTGTGCTCCTGCTAGCCTTGGTGTTCTCGGCCGTGGGCTGTGGCCGCGCGGGCCCGGGGAACGAGGAGGACGACGTCCCGGTCCTCACCTTCCCCGTGGGCGCGGAGGTGCTCGTGTCCGTTGGCGAGTGCCTCGTGGGCGCCCCTCCGCTGAGGGTCTGCCCGGACGAGGACGTCGCGACGCTGGTCAGCGTCTCCATGTCAGGTGACCGCATCGAGCTCGGGGAGCAACGGGTCGAGGCCGGCGCCGCGCTCATCCGCATGAGGGCGAAGGCCGAGGGAAGGGGGAAGCTCACCGTCGAATACCTCGACCCGCGCGGCACTTCCCACACCGTGGAGGCCTGGTTCCAGGCGATGACCGTCACGGACACGCGGGTCTCCGTCCACTGCGACGAGTTCGGCTATCGAGCCGTCCATCCGGTCCCCGCGGGCAGCCGCTTCAACTTCGACCTCCATGCGAGCGCTGGAGACACGTCGCTGACGGTGGGCGACCTCTCGCTGGTCGATGCGCCGGGCTTCGTGCTGAAGCAGCAGGTGGACGGGAAGGGCGAGGCCCTCGCACCCGCCGAGCCCGGAAGGTACTCCTGGGCGCTCGTGGGCGGTGACACCCTGGAGTTCCTCGTCTACGCCCCGGAGCTGCTGGACCTCACGTTGACCGAGGAGCCCGCACGCGCGAAGCAGCCGCGGGCCATCGTCCTGGGGACCACGGCGGGAGGGCACTCCGTCTGTATCCATGACCGCGGTGTGAAGGCGAATGTGACTGTGACGGGGGAGCAGTGTGCGCCGGTCCTGTCGGGCGTGGAGATTGCCGGCCCGCTGTCCCTCGGCCTCGCGGGCCGTGCCTTCCGGTTCGAGCTGGTGGGCCGGGAGACGTGCGACGTGGACGCGCGGCTCGGAGATGGGCGTGGCCTGACGCGCTCGTTCTCCGCGGGCGGCGTGGAGGAAGGCCCTCCCCCCGTTCTCGGGTCGGTGATTCCGGATGGGGGGACGGAGCTCGTGGCGGAGATTCTTCGCGGCGGCGAATGTCCCAGCAGTGTCTCCGACGGAAGGTGCGAGTACCCCTGGTTCCTGGATGGGGACTGCTACATCGACTCCGACTGGCGCATCGAGCATCGCGACCCCACTCCCGACGGAGGGGTGCTGGGCGAGGACGAGCTCGTAGGGGTGGGGCTCACGACGAAGCTCCTGCTCTCGCTGGAGCTGGGCTTGTCGCCGGTGCCCATCTCCCTGGGGCCGCCGCAGAAGCTCACCTTCCAGCAGGACCCCGCGTGGGATTGGACGGTCTTCCCGCCCGGGCCGAGCGCGGGCCTGGCCCTCCAGGGCGGGACCTGCGTGGGCTCCAAAATGGTGATGACCGTGAAGCCCCTGGCCGAGGGCACGCACGGCTTGAGCTTCCGCGCCGACAACCTCGACGACAAAGGCGAGCTCGACGTCGAAGCCCGGAAGGTGGACCGCATCGCCTATACCCTGCGCACCGAGGCCGGGAGTCCGGCGCAGCGGACAGCCTCGGTGGAGCTGTTCGTCCACTCGAAGGCGACGGTGGCGGCGAGCTACACGCGCGCGAGTGGCACCGTGCTCCATGGCATCGCCCCGCTGCGCGTCGCGACCGACACCCCCGAGGCCCGCTCCAGCGTGAGCGCTCCCGATGCCCTGGCCTCCGGGGCGGTGCCGCACACGCTGACCGTGTCGTCTGCCCTCGGGGCGGACACCCTGACCATCCAGGTGCGAGATGCCATGGCCATCACGGACATCCGGGGCCTGGAGGCGCAGACCCTGTCCGCGGGCACGGCGAAGTGCGTGGCGGCGCTCGCTCCACTGGGAGTGGGCGGCGTGGTGATTCTCGGGAAGCCTCCCACCCGACCGCGCGTGGCGCTCAGCGGTGACTCGCTGGTGTTCAGCCGGAAGTCCTTCTCCGACGGCCTGTGTCTGGAGGGCATCGCGCCGGGAAGCTCGACCGTTCGCCTCACCTGGGGCTCGGCGACCGTCGAGCGCGCGTGGACGGTCGTTCCCGCATCACCCTGAGAATCACGGGAAAAACCTTCCTCGGCTTCGAGCGTAGAAGTCGAGACACGAGGAGGGGACACGATGAGCGCCCGACGAAGCCTGGTGATTGCGACACTGTTGGTGGCAACCAGCCCCGCGCAGGCGGCGAGCGCGGTCGCCATGGCCGACGACATGACGTACGGCTACAGCTTCAACCAGCCGACCCAGGAAGCAGCGGAGCGCGCCGCGCTGAAGTCGTGCCAGCGGCGCACGCGGCGTGCCTGCCAGGTCCACGTCTCTTGCGACGGCCCCGGCTTCGGCGCCATCTCGTTCAGCCGGAAGGCGGGCGGGCACACGCGGGCTCTCGGCGCGTCGTGTGGCGCGTCGAGCACCGAGGACGCGTACGTGTCGGCGGTCCAGAAGTGCAACAGCAGCGATGCCGGGAAGTGCGGCTGGCCGCGCATCGGCTGGAATGACCGGTTCGGCGAGGCGGCGGAGCATGCAGAGGGGAGCTCGCGATGAGGTGCGCACTCCTTCTCGTCTTGATGGCTGGCTCGGCGGCCGCGCAGGAGCGAAGAACGATTGAAGTCGGGCAGACGACCTGCATCCAGGTCCGCCGCGCGGTCAAGAGCTCGACGGTGCGCGTCGAGCCTCCCGAGGTCGCCCAGGCCCGGTTCGATACCAACCTCAACAGACTGTGCATCGACGGCCGGCACCACGGAGAGGCGCGGGTGACGTTCACCGGGACATACCGGCGAATCGTGGTTGGCAGCGAGCTGCGCGAGGAAGGGCTGCCCTTCGAGCACTCGGCGGCGGTCCGTGTGTTGCGGCCGAGTCCCGACGTCCGCGAGATTCCCAGGGCCTATGCGCTCGAGCGCGGACAGGTGCGCCGGGCGCAGCTCAGCGTCTTCCTCGGGCCGGAGTTCTCCAGGACCGCTCACGAGGACGACCGGTGGCGCGCGGTCAATGTCGAGGTCGACCGGCCGGGCATCGCCAACGTGAGGACGACTGTCGACCGCCACGGCCGACTGATGCTCGAGGTGACTGGCGACGGCGGCGGCAACGTGCGGGTGAGTCTCAAGGGCGAGCGGCGCGTGCACGGAGACTGGCAGCAGGTGGTGCGCGTGCTCAACGTGGTCGTTTCGTGAGCGCGTCGCGCCGGTCGCCCGGACTTCCCCTCGTCATCAAATGACGTCCTCGCCCACCAACCGGCGGATGCCCTGGAGCTTGTCGGGATTGCGCGTGATGTAGATGGCGACGATGCGGTCCTCCTCGATGGCGAACGCGGTGGTCTGCAACACGCCATCCGGCCCCACGCTCACGATGGCCGGCAGTCCGTCGATGAGGCCCTCGTAGACGAGCCGCGAGGCGTTCAGCCCGAAGCGCTCCCGCAGCCCGTTGAAGAAGCGCAGGACCTTGTCCGCTCCGTAGATGGGGTTGGGGGCAGCCTTCACCTTGCCTCCGCCGTCGGTGTACGTGACGACGTCCTGGGCGAGCAGTGCCTGGAGCGCCTGGAGGTCGCCACTCCGGGACGCGGTGAAGAACGCCGAGGCCAGCTCGCGGCCCTTGCCTTCCGACACCGGGAAGCGGGGCCGGGCCTCGCGCACGTGGCTCCTTGCCCGGCTGGCGAGCTGACGGCAGGCCGCGGGATCGCGGTCGATGGCCCGCGCCACCTCGTCGAAGTCCATGCCGAACACGTCATGCAGCAGGAACGCGGCCCGCTCCAGAGGGGACAGGCGCTCCAGAGCCATCATCAGGGTCAGCGTCAAGTCGTCACCCTCCACCGCTTCGACGATGGGCTCTGGGAGCCAGGTCCCCACGTACTGCTCGCGCTGGACGCGGGCGGACTTCAGGACGTCGAGGCACAGGCGCGACACCGTGCGGACGAGCACGGCCTCGGCATCTCGCACGACGGTGCGGTCCGTCTGGTGCCAGCGCAGATACGCCTCCTGCACCACGTCCTCCGCCTCCGCGACACTGCCCAGCATCCGGTAGGCGATGCGGAGCAGGCGCGGGCGGAGCGGGTCGAAGGCGTCCTCGGGAGTCACCTCAGGCGGCTTCACTGCGCGGGGACACCGGATGGATGGACTGGAAGCCGACGGAAATCCGGTTCCAGGTGTTGATCATCCCGATGAGCAGGGTCAATTTCACGCTCTCCTCCTCGCTGAAGTGTGCCCGCATCGCAGCATAGTCAGCATCCGGCGCGTGAGTCTGGGAGACGAGCGTCAGGGCCTCGGTCCAGCCCAGGGCCGCCCGCTCGCGGTCGGTGAAGAGGGGCGACTCCCGCCAGGCGGACAGCAGGTAGATGCGCTCCTCGGTCTCTCCGTGCTTGCGGGCGTCGAGGGCGTGCATGTGGATGCAGAAGGCGCAGCCGTTGAGCTGCGAGGCGCGGATCTTCACCAGCTCCGTCAGGCTCGTCTCGAGCCCGCTGCCCTGGACCTTCCCTGAGAAGTCGAGCATCTCCTTCATCAGGGCCGGTGCGGCGGCAAAGGGATTCATCCTGGCCTTCATGGGTGTGGCTCCGTTTTTCGGGGCAGGAACATCCTGTCCGCCCCTGGGACGACTCACCCATGGCGCGTGTGACATGGCCATTTCGGAGGGATTTTCCCCCTCCGAGCACGGTGGCCTTTCGCGGGCGCCCCCCTGCTACACACTGGGGCGGATGGGGGACACCAGGTGCCCGGGCAGCGAGCCTTCGAGCGCCAGCCGCCGGCGGTAGCGCAGGTGGCGCAGGCGGGTGAGCTGCACCAGCGGCGACCACACCTTGTGCGTGAGGCGGTGGCGGATGAGGAAGCGCCACAGGAAGTTGCTGCGCTTGTAGAGCAGCGCCATCGCCAGGTACGGCAGCACGGCGCTGGCCTGGCGGGGCCTGCGCGCCCAGATGGAGGAGAGCGAGAAGAGCCGCCGGTAGAGCCACGCATAGCCGGCCTCCAGCTCCTCGGGGCTCATGTGCCTGGGGCGGAAGACACAGTGCGCCGTGTCGTAGAGAGACCAGTCCTGGTGCAGCAGTCGCCCCTCGGCCTCCATGCGGCGGAACAGCGGCGTGTTCGGATAGGGCGTGAGGATGTGGAAGGTGGCGCACTCCATGCGGGTGGCTTCTATCCAACGCGCCAGGTTCTCGAAGACCTCCGGCCTGTCGTGGTCGAAGCCCAGCACGAAGCTGCCATTCACCTGGATGCCATTGCGGTGGAACACCTCCACCCGGCGCGCGTAGTCCTCGGCGCGCGGGCTCTTCTTTCCCGCCGCGCGGATGTTGTCGTCGGTCAGGCTCTCGAAGCCGATGAAGACCCCCGTGCACCCGGCGAGCGCCATCTCCCGCACCAGGGAAGGCTCGTCTGTCACATCCAGGGTGACGGCGGCGCTCCAGATCTTCTCCAGCGGCGCCAGGGCCTGGCACAGCTCGCGCAGGTAGCGGCGGCTCGAGCCGAGGTTGTTGTCCACGAAGACGCCATAGGGCGCGCCCGTGGAGCGGAAGTCCTCGGCCACCTGGGCCGGGGTGCGCATCTGGTACTTGATGCGCGTGTCACCGGTGGCCAGGTAGCAGAAGTCACACCGGTTGTGACAGCCCTGCGTGGCGATGAGCGAGGCGGGGGTGAGAAAGCCGTAGTCCGGCAGGATGCGCCGGTCCGGAGGAGGGTCGGCGGCGTAGTCGCGGTACTCGGCGCCGTAGCGGGGCTTGAGCTCCCCGCGCTCGATGTCCCGCAGCATCCGCGGCCAGACGGGCACGCCGTTGCCCACGCAGAGGGAGTCCGCGTGCGCCTGTACCTCGTCGGGGCAGGAGAGGGCGTGCAGGCCGCCCATCACCACGATGCAGCCGTGCGCCTTGAACCAGGCGGCCAGCGCATAGGCCCGCTGGGCAAAGGTGAGGTGCACGCTGATGCCCACCACCTGCGGCACCTCCTCCATGGGCGGGGCGCCTTGCAGCAGGTTCTCATCCCAGTAGCGCACGCGCCATTCGGGTGGCGTGGCTCCGGCGAGGCTGGTGAGCGCGAGCGTGGGCGTGAGCACGTGCTTGCCGAAGCTCGCGTTCACGTCCTTGGGATAGAAGGGATTCACCAACAGCACCGTGCGCGGTACCGGGGTGCCCTTCCGCGCAGGGGGCAGCACCGGGGCCACCTGCATCGGGTCCGGCGGTCTGACAGGCCTCGCATCCATCCGCTTCCTCCAGGGGAGATGACGGGGAGCAGGGTACGGACCGCCAGTCAGGGATTCGGGGGGCCCCGGGTGAGCGGTCGCAAGACGAGGCTGAGCCGTCACTCCGCTCGGGTGGGAGCCTCCGGGGGGGCGATGACGAGCGTGGGCGCGGTGCCGTGAGCGACGGCAGGGAGCGAAGCCCTCCGGCCCGAATGGGTGAGGGAAACGTCAGCCAGGCCCCGTTCGCCGCAGCGGAGGCCCCGTTCGCTGCACGGAGCTGCCGGCTGGCTGAACGGGCCGCACGGGCCGCTGGCGGACAGGCACAGTGCCCCGCAGCACCCACAACAGAGGACCCCATCAAGAAGCAGCCCGTCATGATGGCTCACCCGACCAGGCCCCGAATGCCTAGAACGCTCTTTTCCATTGCATTGCTTTTCATCGCCGCCTCGCCCGCATTCGGGCAAACGCACGGTGTAGACGTCGGCGGGGAGATCGACCGGATCTTCTCCAACTACAACGCATCGACTCCTGGGGTCGCGGTGGCGGTCGTCAAAGACGGGAAAGTGGCCTTCAAGAAGGGCTACGGAACGGCCAATCTCGAGCTCGGCGTGCCGATCACCACGAAGACGGTGTTTCAGCTCGGCTCGGTCTCGAAGCAGTTCACCGCTTTCGCGATCTACCTTTTGGAGAAGCAAGGCAAGGTCTCGCTCGAGGATGACGTCAGGAAATACATTCCGGAGCTACCGGCCTACGGCAAACCGGTAAGGATAAAGCACCTGCTCGCACACACGAGCGGCATCAAAGACCAGGCCGCGGTGATGAGCCTGGCCGGGTGGCATTCCGTCGACGTCACCACGACGGAGCAGGTCATCAGGATGTTGAGCCGGCAAAAGGAGTTGAACTTCGAGCCCGGCAGCCAGTTCCTGTACAGCAATTCCGGCTACACGCTGCTGGCGGAAATCGTCAGGCGAACGAGCGGGCAGTCGTTCGTCGCGTACACGAAGAAGCACATCTTCGAACCGCTCGGGATGAACGACACGCAGTTCTACGACGACTACGAAACGCTCGTCCGGAATCGGGCGGACTCCTACGAATTGGACGGCGGCACCTACAAGAAAAAGTCCGTGAACAACTCGGTCGACGGCCCCTCAAACGTCTACACCACCGTGGAGGACATGGCGAAATGGGTGCTGAACTTCGAGAAGCCGGTCGTCGGCGATGCCGAGCTGATACGCAGGTTCGAGGAGCCGTCATTGCTCAACAACGGCGAGCGGGTCGTTTACGCGGTCTCCGATGGCAACCCGGGCTACCACGCGAAGGGGCAGATCCTCTGGAACGAGAGGAACGTCAAGCGTTACAGCCATGGCGGGCATGCGGCCGCGTTTCGATCTTTTCTCGGGCGCTTCCCCGAGCAGCGACTGGGCGTCATCGCGTTGAGCAACGACGAACATTACCTGAACGCGGTCACCAGCTTGAAGATCGCGGAGCTCTACCTGAAAGATCTTCAGCCTGCCCCCGTCCCGAACGCCGCGCCGGCTGAGAACAAGCCCACGGCAGCTCCGAATGCCAGCCTGAAGGATTTCGAAGGCAGGTTCTACAACGCCGAATTGGACACGGCGTACCGCGCGAAAGCCGCGAGCGGAAGATTGATCCTCTCCCACATCAGATACGGCGACATCGCCCTCAGCGACGCGGGGAAGGACAAATTCTCAGGCAGGATCGGATTTCCCGTCGAGATCGAGTTCGTCCGAAGCTCCAAAGGAACCGTCACCGGTCTCCGCATCTCGAACTGGGGAGCGAAGAACGTGAAGTTCGAGAAGGCAGCAGATTGATTGCGGCTCGGACTCGAACGCGCATCGAACGGCGCCAGCCGCGGGCGGAGCCGAGATGGAGGTGCGCCGGCCGCGGCTTTGGGTTAGAGCAGGGCTCCCATTCCGGAGACCCTCCATGACGATTTCCATGTCCTCGGCCAGCGTGCCGATTTTCGTTTCGATGCTCGGCAACCTCTCGAAGTGTCTGGGCAAGGCCCGGGCCCACGCGGACGCGAAGAAGTTCGACCCCAACGTGCTGGTGACGGTGCGGCTCGCGCCCGACATGCTGCCCTTCAAGACCCAGGTGCAGATTGCCTGTGACTCGGCCAAGTTCTGCGTGGCGCGCCTCTCCGGGACGGATGCGCCGAGCTACGAGGACAACGAGGCCACGCTGCTCGAGCTCGAGGAGCGCATCGCGAAGACCGTCGCCTACCTGGAGTCCGTGCCACGCGAGAAGCTGGACGGCACCGAGGAGAAGCAGGTCAGCGTGCCGAGGCGCGGCAAGGACCCGATGCTGTTCACCGGGGAGCAGTACCTGAAGCAATACGCCCTGCCGAACTTCTTCTTCCACGTGACGACCGCATACGCGCTGCTGCGCCACAACGGCGTGGACCTGGGCAAGGCGGACTTCCTCGGCGGGCGCTGAGCCCTCGGATGGGGCGCCCATCATCGCGGTGAGCAGGGACGCGCCCTGCTCCCCGCATGACAAGGACACGCGCCTCCCTGTTCCCGGCGCGCGGGAGCCCGGGCTGAGCGCGTGGGGGGCGCGGGCCCATGGCTTGAAGAGCTTCGCCTCCTTCCGTGAAGGACGACGCGAAGCCCCGGGCATGGCGTGGACAACACGCGCTCAGGGGCAGGTGGGCCCGAACTCCTCCACGGTCACCACCCACGTGCGGCTGTCCGCATAGGTCGGGTCGCCTCCTCCGTCCGGGCGGGGCCGCCGGGGCTGGGGCTCACGCCCGACGAGCTCCGCGTCGGCGGCGATGAGCTCCACGAAGTGGGTGCCCGGCGCCCTGAGCAGGCTGGTCGGCGCGCGAGGGATTTCGCTCCAGGAGATGCGCTCGGCGCGCAGCAGCTCGACGGTGGTGTTCCGCACCACCCCTTCCGCCACGAACACGTCATCGACGAACCAGCGATAGCGGATGTCGTCGTCGAGGTCTGGATCCTCGACCTGGGCGGAGAACTCGAGCGGCGCGCAGCCCTCCTCGGCGCGCACCCGCACCTCGGCGCCCTGGGGCCTCGCGTACTCCTCCACGAGGCGGGGAGGGCGGTTCTCGAAATAGTTGTCCTGCGTGAGAATGGGGCAGGCGGGAAGCGTCAGCAGCGCGAGCAGCAGCGCGGGAAGACGCGGCGAGGCGGGCCGGAAAGCCATGGTCAGAAGCGCATCCCGAGGCCGACGCTGGCGCCTCGCGCGCCAACGCTCAGCGTGGGGAGCGGGGAGGGGGAGGGGGCTGGCGCCTCGGGCTCGCGCAGGGCGGCCTCGGTGGCGCCCGCGAGCCACAGGCCGAAGAAGGCCGCGGTCGTGACGAGGTTCACCGTGCGCCAGGCTCGCATCCGCTCCTGGAAGGCGGGCTGGATGCCTCGCTCGATGACCACGTGCGGCCCGTCCTCGCGCTCCACCTGGATGGTCCGCCGGTCGAGGAGCGCGTGGTAGGTGAGGAAGGAGGTGATGCTGCCGAGCGCGAGCGTCCCCTCGGCCACCGCCAGCACCGTGCCCGCCGTCTTCCGGCCCTGCTGGAACTGGCCGGCGCCAAAGGGCAGCCAGACCACCAGGGGGCGATAGGCGCTCGCGAGGCGCGCGGCCTCGGTCGTGCGCTGCTGCTGCGCCTCGAGCGCCCGGGCGTGCTGTCGCTCCAGCTCGGCGCCGCGCTCGCGCTCGTGCTGGAGCGCGAGCTGCGCCTCCCGAAGGGCCTGTTCCTGACTCCGCGCCACTTGCAGCTCCGGCTCCATCGCCTTGCGCAGCTGCTCGAAGCGCCGCAGCACCGGGGGCGGGATGCTGTAGGGGTCGAGCGCGTGGTCGGGCACGAGTCGCAGCAAGGCGCGGAAGTGGGAGTCGGACCGGTCGTGCTCACCGAGGTTGAAGGCCGCGAGCGCGGCGAGCTGGTGCAGGTCGGGTTGCTCGGCCGGCGGCGCCTGGGTGAGCGCCTGCTCCGCGTCCCTCAGAACGTCCGCGAAGCGCCCATGCTCGAAGGCGCGCTGCACGGTGGGAAGCGCCACGGGGGCCGGGTCCGCATGCGCCAGTCGAAAGGCTGCGAGCAGAGTCGCCACGCCGAGTGCGCGGGCGAGCCGTCGGAAGGACATGGTGCGCCCTTCTATCGGTTCGAAGTCCGTCCAGTCCACTCGCGAATCCAGGCGGGCGCCTTCTGACAGGCCTGTCGCGGTCTCGGCGGCGCGGCCAGCTCCGCAACCGGAGAGCGGGGCAAGCCCAGACCTCCATCCCCGCCTCTCGCGCAGTTCAACTCGATGCGCGCCTCCCTCACGCACTGGGAGGCGCGCATCAGGGACTCAGTACACCACCACCGAGGCGTAGACGCTGGTGCCGTTCGTATAGGCCACCAGGGCGCCGCCGTTCGACGGGAGCGCAGCGACTGCTGGCGCGGCGCCTGGCCCCACCGTCCTGGCATCCGTGTTCAGGATGGTGGCCGCCCCCACGAGCATCCGGTCCAACTGGATGTTGCCCGTTTCCCGCTGGGAGGCGATGTAGCCGTTGCCGAGCGCGTCCGCGTCAATCGTCCGGAAGGAGCCGGGACCGACGTCCGTGGGCAGGCCCGGCACCTGGGTGCTCGTCCCCGGCGCTGACATCGGGATGACGTCCACGTTGTCGTCCCCGAAGGAGCCCGTGGCGTAGATGAAGCCGTTGGAGCCCGTCCAGTCCGAGAAGTAGGCCTGCCCCGGCGGGGAGCTCTGCGGGCCGAAGGTGGTCCCCTGGTCGCTGCTGCGGCAGATGCGGAAAGAGGGGTCGTCGCTCACCGAGAAGACATCTCCGCTGATCTTGTCCACGATGACGTCGAAGAAGGCATTGTTCTGGGCCACGTCCGTCACGCTGAAGTCGTTCGCGCCTCGCGCGAAGTTCCGGAGGACGCGCACCCCCGCGGAGCCTCGCGAGACGGAGATGTAGAGGGCGTCGCCCCTGGAATCCAGACTGACGGTAGGGTTGGCCGCCGAGCCGAGGGCTCTCGGCGCCTCCCAGGTTGCTCCCGAGTCGACGGTCCGGGTGAATACCACCGTGCCCGCGCTGGTGGCCGCGACGTAGGCGACGCCAGTGGGGCCGCCTTCAATCGCGACTTCAGCCGCGTTGGTGATGCCCAGGGGCGTGGGCCCCACCCAGGTGTGGCCACGGTCCTCGCTCACGCTGACATGGACCTCGCTACCGCACCTCATGACGGCGTAGAAGCGCCCCAGTGCATCCACCGCCACCTTGCGCCCCGTGTTCGTGGTGGCCGTGGTGCAGTTCAGCGTCCCGCTGATGAGCGTGGGGGGCACATTCGTAAAGGCATCCAGTTGGCACGTGGCGTCGCAGCCATCCCCGGGGGTCGTGCCGCCATCGTCGCACTGCTCTCCCGCAATGCTGTCGACCAGGCCGTCGCCGCACACTTCCACGCCCTGGCAGTCCGCTCGGCAGCCGTCTCCCGCGACGCGGTTGCCGTCGTCACACACCTCACCCGAATCGACGGAGCCGTCGCCGCAGACAGGCGGCCCCCGGACGGTGATGGTGACCGTGGCGGTATTGGAGGCAAGCGCGCCGTCGGTGGCCGTGAAGGTGAACGCGTCCGCCCCCTGGAAGTCAGCGGCCGGCGTGTAGAGCACCTGGGCGCCCGTCCCGGACAGGGTTCCGTTGGCGGGAGCCGTCACGGTGAACGTGAGCGCATCCCCGTCCACGTCCGTGGCCGTCAACGAGATGGGCGTCGACGTGTTGTAGTTCACCGTCACCGTGGCGGAGGCGGCCACGGGCGCGTCGTTGACCGGAGTCACGGTGACCGTGAAGGTGGCCGTTGCCTGCTTCCTGCCGTCGGAGACCGTCACCTGGAAGGTGTCCTCTCCGTTGAAATTCGCGTTCGGGGTGTACGTCACCGCTGCCCCCGAGAGCGCGAGCGTTCCATGGCCAGGCGTGGTGTAGGAGAAGGCAAGCACGTCGCCATCCGGGTCCGTCGCGGAGATGGTGATGTTCACCGAGGTGTCCTCGGCGGTGGTCGCGTCGACGTCCTCGACCGTGGGCGCTGAGTTGTTGTCGCAAACGCTCGGCTGTCCCGTGCAGGTGTAGCCCGGCTCCACCTGGCAGACGCTGTTGCAGCCATCTCCGGAGAGCGGGTTGCCGTCATCACAGATTTCGACCCCGGCCAGCACCCCATCACCACAGATGGGTCGCAGCGACGTCTCCACCGCATCTACCAGGTAGATCGCGAGCGCGCCCCGCAGGCGCACGTAGCGATAGGGCTTGTTGCCCGGGTACGTCGCGACCGCGACATGGGTCCCCATGCCCAGCTCCACCAGGTGCAACGCGCTGGAGCCGATGAGGGTCCCATCCGCCTTCAGGAAGTCCACCTGGGCTACCAGCGCCAACGACAGGCCATGGTAATAGACGCGCAGGTCGCCGGTGCCTTCCTCGCCCGCGCCCAAATCCAACACCAGCGCCGCGTTGAGCAGGCCCAGGAGCGTCGCCGCCTGTCCATCCGGCGCGCCCAGCGCCGCGCTCGCGTTGAGCACCGCCGCCGTGGTGCCGGACGCCACCGCGTCCGCATGCGGGTCCCACGTCAACGAGGCTTCCTGCCGCTCAAGCGTCAACGCCCCGTTGTCCTCTTGCGCCCCCCCATCCTCCGGGGCCTCCACACCACACGCTCCCAGGGACAAGGTCAGCGTCAGGCCCAGTCCCCACGACAACAGCACTCCAAAACGGCTTCGCATCGTTTGTATCCCCTGAGATGGGCGTGGCCCGGTTCCGTAGACAGGTCGGTGACGCGGCCAGCCTCTTCGTTGTGGCCACCCGCTCGAACTCAACTGGGCTGACGTAGCCCAGGGAGGAATGGCGCCGCTTCCGGTTGTAGAGCACCTCCATGTACTCGAACAGCGCGCGCTTCGCCTCTTGAGTCTTGAAGCGGGTGACGTAGACGAGCTCCAGCTTCAGGGTGAGTGCACTCAATCAGTCAACGCAATTGCTGCTGCAACCTGGCTGCTGGAGTGGTGAACTCCAGGGTCTTGCGCGGCCTCCTGGGCTTGTTCTGCTTCTCCTCGTTCGCGGACATCCCGTGCTCCCTCCATCACATCTCGGGTGTCCACGGAGCTGGGCTACTCCCACCCCGGAGGCAGGCCTTCGGCACAGTCAGGGACTTGCACAGCCGGGGGCCCAGCGTCCGTCGATGTGGGGACCGTGCCAGCGGAAGGTGTAGCGGCCGGGCAGGGTGGGCACGAAGTAGAGCAAGGCTTCCGCTCCGCTCTTGCGCTGCGACTGGAGCGCGATGGCGCTCCGGAGGTACGCCGGCGAAGGGCAATACAGCGGGCCCTGGCGCGGCACGGACTCAAACTCGCAGAACCAGCGAGCGTCGGCCCCTTCCACCGCGATGCAGCGCTCGCCCTCGGGAGGCGAGTCCTGACGGGGGCCCTGGTCCGTCTTCAGGTGGAGGCGGACGCCTGGGCCCAGCACGGCCCAGAAGCCCTGGGTCTCTCCACCGGGCCACTCCGCCCGCACGAGGACGAACCCCTGCAGCGGGGTGCCGACCTCGAAGCCCCCGGTGCGCGGCGCCCAGCCGGAGACCTCCTGCCCGTCCACCCAGAGACGCGGAGGCGCGGCACCGTCCACGGTGAAGAGCGCGGGGGCCTTGCTCCCCTCGGGGGGCGCCCGGGCCACGAGGTCCAGCGCCGCGGCCTCCTTCGGGCGGAGCCGCTTGGTGAGCAGCAGGGAGCGCAGGGCGCTCTGGACACTCCCACTGAGCTCCTGCCTCTGGGTGGTCAGGAGCGTCACGGCGGCCGCACGCTGGCGCGCTGGCGAGTCGCCGCGAGCCAGGAGCGCGAGGAGCAGGTCCTGCCAGGCCATTGAGGGACGCGGACGCGTCAGGGTGTTCCAGGTGCGCTCGGACGTCCCGTGGGCAATGGGCAGGTCGAACTCAAAGGGCCGCGAGAGCTCCTCTGCGAAGAGGCGCGCCTGGGGCCGTCCGGCCTCGCGGTGCCAGGCGACGGCGAGCCGCGGGATGCCGGTGAGCAGGAGGGTCTCGGTCTTGTCGCCAGCGGACAGCCGGAGCTCCACCCGCCAGGGCCCTTCGAGCTCCAGCGCACCCTCCTCGGCGGTGGGAGCCTCCGGATGGGAGAAGCGCGGCGTGAGACAGGCGCCGGGCTCCAGGGAGAGCGACGCGGTGAGCTGGAATGGCTCGGGCACGGCCAGCCGGAGCTTCCAGGCGCCTGGGGAGCGCGGTGGCGCGAGATAGCGTCCCTCCCTGCCGGACCACGAGAGCTGTTCCCAGTCGAGCGCGCCGACGATGCCGGCGGCCTCCGGGCCGAGACGACTCCGAGCCCAGCGAACAAGCGCGGCCTGGGAGGGAATGCCTTCGTCGCCAGGAGTGCCCTCCGCGGGCTCGCACGTCGTGTCCGTGTCCGCGGCGGGAGCGGCGGTGAGCAGGGCCAGCAGGAGGAACAGGGGCACCGGGGACGCGCCTCGCCAGAAGAGTTGAACCGCTCACAGGGTACTACCGCGTCCAATCGCCGGATTCATGGCAAAAGCAGAAATAAATAACTTTCGCGGCTTCCTGGCCGGTAGTAGCCGCGAAGGTACTGGCGGGTGCGCCCTCGGGGGGGCGCCCGGAGGGCCCTCCATGGCGAGAACGACGCTGACACCCCTCCTGGTGCTGCAGGCCTGCACCGGGGGAGGGGTGGACGAGCCGCTGGCTCCGGAGCCGTACCTGGGAGACACCGCATGAGAAGCCCCCTTTCCCTCGCCCTGGCGCTCACGCTGGGCCTGTCCACGCCTGTGCTCGCCCAGACGTGGAATCCCGCCGACGTGCTCGGTCCCGACGGCATCGTCTATCCGGACTGGACGCGGTCCGGCGTGCCCGGCGGCATTCCGGGCGCCTTGCCCGCGTGCGGCGCCATCACCAGTCATGGCGCCGTGGCCGATGACGGCCGCGACGACACGGCCGCGCTCGAGGCCGCGGCGGAGGCCTGCGCGCAGGCGGGTGGGGGCGTGGTGAGCCTCCCGGCGGGCACGTTCCACCTGGACCGGCCGGCGTTCATCCGGCGCTCCAACGTGGTGCTGCGCGGCGCGGGCCGGAGCGCGACGAAGCTGGTCTTCCGCTTCGCTCCGCCGTCCAACGACGTCGCCTTCTTCCTTCCGCCCGGCATCTCCAACCAGACGCTGGCGAACAACCACTGGCTGGAAATCCACGCGGACCCCAGAGAGCTCCAGCGCCTCACCATCAAGGCGGGCGGGCAGGTCGTCACGCAGAAGCTGCGCTCCAGCGGCCACTGGGGGGCGTCGTTCTCCCTGCGCACCAGCGGCGCCTCCCTGGCCGCGAAGGCGGGCCATGGCACCGGCAGGCAGGTCGTCGCCGAGGCCGAGTATCCGGGCGGCGTGGTCCGCACCCGGACGCTCACCGTCACCCTGGAGAACCGCAGCGACGCCAACGCCATCCCCGGCGCGGGGCATCTGAGCGCCATCAACTTCCTCGGCACGGGCCGCACGGGCAGCACCTTCCTGCTCGACGTGAGCGGCCTGCGCGGGGACACCCAGGTGACGCTGCCGCCCGGCCACACGGTGGTGGCCGGCGACTTCCTGGAAATCTTCGCCCCGGCGACGCCCGCGTGGAACGCGGAGGTCCGCAACGCCTGCACCACGAGCACGAACTTCCGCCGCTACCAGGTGAGGGCCACTTCCGTCAGCGGCCAGGTCGTCATGCTCAACCAGCCGCTGCGCATCGACTTCCCCAAGGCGGATGGCAGCTATGTGCAGAAGATGGTGCCGCTCACCGGCAACGGCGTGGAGGACCTGTCGCTGGAGCAGACGAACGACGTGTGGACCAGCGGCATCCTCTTCGCCTGGTCCTGGGGAAGCTGGGCGAAGAACGTGCACGTGAAGAAGGCGGGCCGCTTCCCGCTCTACTTCAATCCCGGCAAGTTCTGCGAGATTCGCGACAGCGTCTTCGACGATGCGTGGTTCAAGGGCGACGGCGGCACGGCATATGTCGGCTTCGAGTACGCCTATGACTGTCTGATGGACGGCGTCACCACGTACAAGATGCGCCACGCGCCGCTGGTGCAGTGGTCGGCGGCGGGCAACGTGGTGCGGCGCAGCACCTTCGTGGACAGCGATGCGCAGTGGCACGCCGGCTGGACGAACGAGAACCTCTTCGAGCAGGTCACCGTGGAAGCCAACCGCGGCCACGGCGCCTATGGTTACGGCATGTGGGCCTCGCCGCCGGAGGACACCGCCCACGGACCGAACGGACCGCGCAACGTCGTCTACAACTCCGACGTGACCTCACCGAAGGCCGGGGTCTGGCTCGGGGGCATGAACCGTGGCTGGGTCTTCGCCTACAACCGCATCCATGCCGACACGGGCGTGGGCGTCTTCGCCAAGGACAACAGCGGAGGCCACGTGCTCGCGGACAATGTCTTCGTCCTCGGGGCGGCCGGCTCCGGCGTGCGGCTGGAGACGTCCGACTGCACCGGCGTGGCGCTCACCGGCAACCACTTCCAGGGCCTGACCGGGCCGGCGGCCCTCTCCAGCGGCCAGGCCGCCCCTTCCGTGCTGCGGGACAACACCACGGCCGACACCTTCGCCCGGGCCGGCTTCACCAACCCCGGCTTCGAGAGCGGCTGGACGGGCTGGACGCTGGAGGCGAGCGACAGCGGCATGAGCGTGCTGTCCGCCTCCGCGGCCCGCACCGGCGGCAGCGGCCTGCGCGTGACGGATGGCAGCTCCACGCTGGGCTCCAGCGTGCTGTCCCCTGCCTTCCCCGTGCAGCCCGGCGGGGTGTACGGCGTGCGCTACTGGCAGCGCATCCTCAGTGGCGGCAGCGGGGGCATGGGCGTCTACCTGCGCTTCTACGACGCGGGTGGCCGGGAGCTGGCGGGTTACCCTCACAGCCTCGCCTCCGGGAGCAACTGGCAGCAGGTGCTCCACCGCGACACCGCGCCCGCCGGCTCCGTGACGGCGCGCTTCTGGCTGCACTCCTATTCCCACGGAGTGCTGACGGTGGACTTCGATGACTTCGAGTTCGGCGCGCTGCCCCATGAGCTGCCCGATGGCGGCTTCGAGACAGGGCTGAGCCAGTGGGACGCGAGCGGCGACAATGGCATGAGCATCGCGTCCGGCTCCGCCGCGCACAGCGGTGCGCAGGGGCTGCGGGTGAGCGATGCCAGCACCTCGCAGGGTTCCTCGCTGGCCTCGGTGCGGTTCCCCGCCTTGCCGGGCTGGACGTACCAGGTGCGGTACTGGGCGCGGCAGACGTTGGGCAGCGGCATCGCCGTCTATCTCCAGTTCTTCGATTCCAACCAGCAGCAGCTCGCGTCCCCGCTGAAGCAGCTTCCCTCCGAGCCCGGCTGGCGGGAGTACACCCTGCGGGCGGACGCCCCGGCCGGCACGGCCTTCGTGCGGGTATGGCTCCACTCGTACGCGGCCGCCCAGGTGACGGCCGACTTCGATGACCTGGTCTTCGCGGCGCTGCCGCCCCGGCCCCGCCCGGCCGTCGCCTCCCTCTTCGAGTGGCAGCGCAACCCCGTCTTCCCGCTGGCCAACCCGGGCTTCGAGTCCGGGCTGGCTGGGTGGAACGTGTCCGGGGACCTGGGACAGAGCGTGGCCACCACCGCCGCGGCGCGCTCGGGCGCCGCGGGCCTGCGGGTGACGGACACCTCCACCTCGGGCCAGGGCTCCTCGGCCTGGAGCGAGCCGTTCTTCGTGCAGCCGGGCAGGAGCTACCGCGTGGCCTTCTGGAGCCGCCTCGTCTCCGGCAGCGGCCTGGGCGTGTACCTGCGCTTCTACGACGCCTCGGGCGCGGAGCTCACCGCGGCCTCGGGCAACCTCACGGTGCCGGCGGGCACGACGGCCTGGCGGGCCTTCCAGCTCGACAGGTCCGCGCCCGCCAACGCCGCCACTGCCCGCATCTGGATTCACAGCTACATCGCGAACGTCGTCACCGCCGACCTGGACGACTTCTCGTTCCAGCGGCTGTGAGCCCGGCCTCCGCTCTGAACGCTCCCAGCCATGGCACGCGCTGGGCCCACCTGCTGGCGGGGCGCAGCACGAGAAGGTCGCGGTAGAGCACCCGCGGCCCTCTCAGGTGGCGGTTGGCTGCTAGCGCCGCCAGCCGCTTCGTCATCGGCACGCGGCGGTTCCATCCTCCCTTGGGCACGGTGACGTGGCCTCGCCACGATACCCGCCGGGGGCGGGTTGATCCGCCTGAGTCATTCCCTCAGCTGAAGCCAGGCGCCGCATGGAGGCTCGGGGGATGCGCGCGGCGCGTGACACGGGGCGATGTCCGTCAGGGCGTGTTCCCGGCGGGCACCACCGGAGGCAACCACTTGCGCAGCACGTCCGGCGAAGTCGTCCGGTAGATGTTGTTGTGGCGCAGGTCGGGCCTCGGGTCGACCTCCCACATCAGGCCCGGGGGGGCGCTCTTGCGGAGCACCTCCTTCAGCCGTGTCACAGCGGGAGCGATGTCCCCCTCGTTCGCGCAAGAGACGTAGAGGGCAGCTCGCAGGTCCGGCCGGGCCGCGAGTCGCGCTCCCGCCTGTTGCACCAGGGACTCCGCGTTCCACCACAGGCTGGGGCTCAGGGCGAGGTACGTGTCGAACAGGTCCGGCTGGAGGAAGAAGGTCTCGACGATGAAGAGCCCCGCGGCGGACTCACCGATGATGGCCCGCTCCTCCGTCACGCGATACCGGCGCTGGACTTCCGGCATCAGCTCTTCCTGGATGAAGGCGCGGAAGGCGGCCGAACCTCCCGAGATGGGCACGGCTTCCCGGTCGGAAGCAACGGTGGTGGGCCCCGTCATGTCTCGCCGCCGCACGGTGTTCTCGATTCCCACCACCAGGAGGGGCCGCAGCTCTCCCGCGCGGATGGCCTTGTCGACGGTGGTGGCGAGGTGCGGGAAGTCCTCCTTCAAGCCACCATCGGGCATGTACAGCACCGGGAAGCGGCGGTCCGCCGAGGTCTCGTAGCCCGGAGGCAGGTAGACGGTGATGTTGCGGGTCTCCTTCAGCTTCGAGGATTCGAGCGTGAACGTCTGATGGGGAGGCGCGACCTCTGGGATGGCGGGCTTCGTGCTCGAGCATGCGCATCCCAGGGCGAACAGCAGCAGGGCCGCGCACTTCATCGCGTTTCGCATCGAATCCTCACTCTGTTGCCACGCGCTGTAGGGCAGCACGCGCCCAGATACTGCCAGAGCCATGCATTCGTCGACATGTCACATGAAAGGGTTTGGAATCGTCGAGGTTTCCCTCTCGATTCCTGGCCCCTGGTCTTTCCGCGCTCAGCCTGCTCCCGCTACGGAAGCCGCCGGAGGTGCACTCAATCGGTCAACGCAACACCGGCTGCAACCTGGCTGCTGGAGTGGCGAACTCCAGGTCTTGCGCGGACGCTGGTTCAATCGGAGCGCCACCGCGTCCAGTTGCCTTTGAGAGAATCTGCCGGCTGGCCACCACGCCGAAACGGACCGCATCCCGGAGAACGAGCAAGACAGCGCGTACCCCTTTGATGTTCGCCCCGCGAAGGGCGAGGCCGGCGGCCCATGCGCTGGGCTATTCCCAAACGCCCATGACGCCGGAGAGGGTTCGTATGGAGGTGTTGACGCGCACCCTGACTAAGCCCCCGGACATAGATGTTGTCCAGGGGAGCGGAGTCGTAGGTGGTGGCGGCGCAGTGCACGCCGCACGGCCGCCACCAACTCGTCGAGGGTGGTGTAGCTGCGCTGGGGCAGCTCGTAGTGCTTCACCACTTGCAGCACGGCCTCCACGTCGTTGAGTTGTGGCGAGTACGCCGGCAAGTAGAAGAGGCGTAGGCCCTTGCGGCTCAATGCCTGCGCCGCCTGCTGCACCACGCGGGCGACGTGGATGCCCACGTTGTCCAGCACCACCACGCAAGGGCAGCTGCCGGACGGCAGTCGGCGCAGCAGGTGCACCACATCGTGCGCCGTCAGCGTGCGCGGGCGCACCAGGAAGCGCAGCCCGCGCTTGGGTCCTAACGGGCGGTACGCCACCAGCGCGTTGACGCGTCGGCCCCGAGGGTTCTCGTACGGCACCAGCTTGCGCGTGCCGCCAGCGGCCCAGCTGTACCCGGTAGGCTGGGTCGGGCTGAAGCCGCACTCGTCCAGGAAGTAGAGGTCTAATTTCCCCTCTCGGGCTTTTTTTTCAGGCGCAGCAGGCGCGCCCGGGCCCGGGTGACGGCGTCGGGCTCTTGCTTATGCGCCAGGCTCATCTTGGTGCGCCGCCAGCCGGCACCCATGGCCGCCAAGTAGCGGCGTACCTGGCGCGGGCCCAGGTGGATGCCGTGCGCCTCCAGCGCACGCGCCAGCTGGCCAGCGCTCCAGGTGCGCGGCTCTTCGAGCAGGCCTTGCAGTGCCTGCTGCACGCGCTGCTGGTGCCCGAAGTCGGGCGCCGGCCCGGGTAGTTTCTTGAAGAGGGCCTGCTCGCCTTGCACGCGCCAGCCCTTGAGCAGCCGGCGCACCGTCTTGTCACTGACGCCCAGGTGACGTGCGATGCGCGGCGCACTCCAGCCTTCGGCAGCAAGCAGGACCATCTGCACCCGGTCCCGCTCGTCTGCATCCACATCCTCGGAGCGGCTGATGCTCCGCAGCCGCTCACGCACCGCCTCGTCCACCCGCAGCGGTTCCATGCCAGGGGTGGACAATATCTATGTCCGGGCGCTTAGATCGGCATGAACACCTTGAAGCCGCTGCGGCCGCCAGCGCCCAGGGTGTTGCTCTCCACGAAGTCGCTGTAGGAGCTGCGGCCGTCGCCCGAGGTGATGGCGGTGTGGCCGTACTTGCTGCCGAGGCGCGTGGAGGTCTGCTCCCAGGTGAGGATGAGGCCGGGAATCTTCAGCGCCTCGGCGAGCGACAGGTTCACCTGCTTGAACTTGTCGCGCGGCAGGTTGTTGTCAATCTGGTTGCCGTTGCCCCACACCTTGATGCCGTAGGTGTTCTGGATGGCGCGGCTGACGCCCGTGGCGCACAGGCCCTGGCTGGAGTAGCCACCCATGCTCAACGCCACCGAGCGGGCGTTGTTGGCGAGCGCGGAGTTGCCGCGCACGCCACCAGTGCTGGGGGGAGTCGAGGGCGTGCCGCTCACCTTGATGCCGAGCTTGTCCCAGGTCTTCGGCCCGACGACGCCATCGGCGACGAGGCCCTTGGCCTTCTGGAAGGCCTTCACCGCCGCGCTCGTCTTCGGACCGAACTGGCCATCCGCCGCGCCGGCGTTGAAGCCGAGCTGATTGAGGCGGTTCTGGAGCGCGGCCACGGGCGCGCCGCTGTGGCCCTGCTTGAGCGTGGGGCCGCTACCGCCCGAAGAAGCAGTCGCGGTCAGCTTGGCCCAGGTCTTCGGCCCGACGATACCGTCGGAGACGAGGCCCTTGGCCTTCTGGAAGGCCTTCACAGCCGCCTCCGTCTTCGGACCGAACTGGCCGTCCGCCGCGCCCGGGGAGAAGCCCGCGCTGGCCAGCGCCTGCTGCAGGGACTTCACGGCGGGGCCGGACGCGCCGCGCTTCAGGGTGGGATTCGAAGGAGCGCTGGCGGCGGCGGGGGTGGTTCGCGCGGCGGAGGAGATACGCATTTCGAAGACCTCATGAAGAGTGGCTGCGGGAGAGTTATCGCCCCCTGCGACGGATGGTTGCGTCCCATTTTCGCAAGAGCTGAAATTCCGGCGGGGTGCGACACGCGCCGCGAGGCGAGCGCCCCCCGCGCGGCTGCCGTCATCCGGTCCGCTCCCTCGAATGAGCTTGCTCCGGCTCAATGGCCCCAGAGGTGAGGGAAAGTCATCCGATGTGCGCCTGGGGCGGCGGAAAAAGAAAAGCCCAGCAACCCCTGAGGCTTGCCAGGCTCTCCATGGCGAGGAGTACGGGACTTGAACCCGTGGCCTCAGGCCGTGGCGGACTTCACCGCCGCGAGCAGCGCGCCCGAGTCGATGAGCTGGCTCACCGCCTCGATGTCCTTGTGCAGCTCGCGGTCGCGGTCCATGTGCGGGACCTTGCTGCGCACCAGCTCATATGCCGCCAGCGCGCCCTTGCCGGGCTTCGCCGGCAGGCGGAAGTCCAGCGCCTGCGCCGCGCACAGCACCTCGATGGCCAGACACGAGCGGGTGAAGTCACTCACCTGTCTGCCCTTGAGCGCCGCCGTCATGCCCATGGACACGTGGTCCTCGCGGCCCGCGGAGGACGGAATCGAGTCCACCGACGCCGGGTGGCTCAGCACGCGCGACTCGGCCACCAGCGCCGCGCTCGTCACCTGCGCAATCATGAAGCCCGAGTTCAACCCCGAGTTCTTCGCCAGGAACGCCGGCAGCCCCGACAGCGACGGGTTCACCAGCTGCTCCACGCGCCGCTCGCTGATGGACGACAGCTGCGTCAGCGCCATGGCCACCACGTCCATCGCCAGGGAGATGGGCTGCCCGTGGAAGTTGCCGCCCGAGACAATCCGCTCCGTCTCCGTGAACACCAGCGGGTTGTCCGTCGCGCTGTTCACCTCCACCTCGAGGATGCGCCGCGCGAAGGCCATGCCCTCGCGCGCCGCGCCGTGCACCTGCGGCATGCAGCGCAGCGAGTAGGGGTCCTGCACCTTGCTGCAGTTGACGTGCGTCTCCACCAGCTCGCTGCCCGCGAGAATCCGCCGCAGGTGTGCCGCGCAGTCCTTCTGGCCCGGGTGCGCTCGCACGTCGTGAATCTCCGGGATGAACGGCTTGTGGCTGCCCAGCAGGCCCTCCAGCGTCATGGCCCCCGCCACGTCCGCGAGGTCCGCCAGCGTCTCCGCGCGGAGCTGGAGCAGCGTGCCCACCGCGCACATGGCCTGCGTGCCGTTCACCAGCGCGAGGCCCTCCTTGGCCTCCAGCACCACCGGCTGCAGGCCCGCCTTCTCCAGCGCCTGCCGCGCCGGCATCCGCTGGCCCTGGTGGAAGGCCTCGCCCTCGCCGATGAACACCAGCGCCAGATGCGCCAGCGGCGCCAGGTCACCCGAGGCGCCCACGCTGCCGCGCTCGGGCACCACCGGCACCACGTCCCGGTTCAGCATGTCCAGCGCCAGCCCCAGCGTCTCCGGGCGGATGCCGGAGTAGCCCTTGGCGAGCACGTTGCACCGCAACAGCAGCAGCGCCCGGGCCTCCGGGAGGGGCAGGGGCGTGCCCACGCCGCAGGCATGGGAGAGGATGAGGTTGCGCTGGAGGTCCCTCAGGTCCTTCTTGTCGATGCGGACCTCGGCCAGCGTGCCGAAGCCCGTGTTGATGCCGTAGGACGGGGTATCCCCGGCAGCGACCCGGTCCACCAGGGCGCGCGAGGCGCGGACGCGGGCGGCCGCCGCGGGGGCCAGCTCCACGGTGGCCTCGTTCCGGGCCACCTGGAGGATTTCCTCCAGCTTGAGGGTGTCACCGTCGATGAGGATGCGAGCGCGAGACATTGGGGCTCCAAAGGGGTGCGTAAACGCCAGAATGCCGGCTGCGGGCGCTTTACACCCGAGGGCGCTGCTCGTATAGCTCCGGCCCGACCGAAGAGGGAGGGTGCAGGCGCCGTGGCATTGATCGTCCAGAAGTACGGCGGTACCTCGGTGGGCAGTGTCGACCGCATCAAGAACGTCGCCCTCCGTTGCCTGGCCGCCCAGGAAGCAGGGCACGACGTCGTGGTCGTCGTCTCGGCGATGTCGGGCGAGACGAACCGCCTGCTCAAGCTCGTGTCGCAGATCACCGACCGGCCCGACGAGCGCGAGCAGGACGTCATCGTCGCCACCGGCGAGCAGGTCTCCATCGGCCTCGTGGCCCTGGCCATCCACGCCCAGCAGGGGAAGGCGACCAGCTTCCTCGGCCACCAGGTCCGCATCGTCACCGACAGCACCTTCTCCAAGGCGCGCATCAAGAGCATTGACGCGCAGCCCATCCGCGCCGCCCTGGCCAAGGGCCACATCGTCGTGGTCGCCGGCTTCCAGGGCGTGGACGAGGAGGGCAGCGTCACCACGCTGGGCCGCGGAGGCTCGGACACCACGGCGGTGGCGGTGGCCGCGGCGCTCCAGGCCGATGCGTGTGAAATCTATACGGACGTGGACGGCGTCTACACCACCGACCCGAACATGGTCCCCGCCGCGCGCAAGCTGGACCGCATCACCTATGAAGAGATGCTCGAGCTGGCCAGCGTGGGGGCCAAGGTGCTGCAGATCCGCTCCGTCGAGTTCGCCATGAAGTACAAGGTGCCGCTCTGGGTGAAGTCGTCCTTCACCGATGACCCCGGCACTCTCGTGTGTGAGGAGGACAAGACCATGGAGGACGTGCTGGTCCGCGGAGTCGCCTACGACCGGAACGAGGCGAAGATCACCGTGTGCGGCGTGCCGGACGTTCCGGGCGCGGCGGCGAAGATCTTCGGCGCGCTCGACGAGAAGCACATCGTGGTGGACCTCATCGTCCAGAACCCCGCGCGGGATGGCCGGACGGACCTGACCTTCACGGTGGGCAAGACGGACTTCGCCAAGGCTCAAGAGGTGGTGAAGGACGTCGCCCGGGACATCCAGGCCGTGGGCATCGAGACGGACGACAACGTCGCGAAGGTGTCCATCGTCGGCGTGGGCATGCGCAACCACTCGGGCGTGGCGGCGCGCATGTTCCAGGCGCTGTCGGCGGAGGGCATCAACATCCAGATGATCTCCACGTCGGAGATCAAGGTGTCGTGCGTGGTCCACGCCAAGTACACGGAGCTGGCCGTGCGCGCGCTGCACACCGCCTTCGGGCTGGATCAGCCCATGCCTCCCGCGGGTGCCTCCGCCGTCTCCGAGGCGGCCGCCCTCAAGGGCGAGAAGGTCTGAGTCCGTGGCGGGCCGCACCGCGGCGCTCGCCGTCGCCGCGCTGGGAGTGATGGGGCTGGGCTCCGTGGCCCGCCTGCAGTGGCCCGACTCCGCCCCGGCGCTGGACTGCGCGCCGGAGGCGGTGCGGATTGGCGCGGACGGGGTGGCCACGTGCGGGGAGGGGCTCGCGCCGTCGGGGGCCCAGGCCCTGGCGCTCGGCCGCAGGTTGGACCTCAACACCGCCACGGAGGAGGAGCTTGCCCTCCTGCCGGGCGTGGGGCCGTCGCTGGCCCGGCGCCTCGTCGAGGCCCGCGAGGACGGTGGTGGCTTCGCGAGCTGGGACGCGGTGGATGACGTTCCGGGCGTGGGTGCTGCCAAGTTGCAGACCCTCCGGGCAGCCACGTCACTGGGAGCCGCTCCGGACGCCGGGCCCGTGTGGTAAGCACGGTGCGTGCAGCTCTCCTGTCCTCAGTGCTCCATGCAGTACGTGCTCGACCCCCGCCTGCTCCCCCCGGGAGGCGCGTCCGTCCAGTGTACGCGCTGTGGCCATGTGTTCATGGCCTCTCCCAACGGACAGGCTCCGGCCCCGCGGCCCGCTTCGGCGACACCGGGCGGTGCGGCCTCCGGCACGAGCTCCACGCAGATTTTCGGCGCGGGACGCTCGCCGATGACGTCCACGCAGCTCTTCGGCTCGGGGCCGCATCCGAGGCCGGACGGCGCGGCGTCCACGCCGGTGCCGAACACGACGCAGACCTTCGGCGCGGTGCAGGGCGCTGACAGGACGGGCCCGTCCGTCGTTCCTCCGCCGCCCGCCATCGCCCCCGTGGGGGTGACGCGGACGTTCGGGGCGGTGCCGGCGCAGGGCACGGCGGCTCCAGGCAATACGACGCAGACGTTCGGGGCCGTGAGGGCCACGGGCTCGACGTCGCCGGGCAATGCGACGCAGACGTTTGGCGCGGTGCCAGCGCAGGGCTCGACGTCACCGGGCAACGCGACGCAGACGTTTGGCGCGGTGCCCGCGCAGGGCACGACTTCGCCGGGCAACGCGACGCAGACGTTTGGCGCGGTGTCAGCGCAGGGCTCGATGTCGCCTGGCAATGTGACGCAGACGTTTGGCGCGGTGCCCGCGCAGGGCTCGACGTCGCCGGGCAATGCGACGCAGACGTTTGGCGCGGTGCCCGCGCAGGGCTCGATGTCGCCTGGCAACGCGACGCAGACCTTCGGTGCGGTGCCAGCGCAGGGTGTGCCTCCCGGCAACACGACGCAGACCTTCGGCGCGGTGCCTGCCCAGGACGCGTCCTCGCCCATCGGGAGGACGCAGACGTTCGGCGCCGTCCCCGCGCACGAGGCGCCTGTCGGCTCGGAGCGCGTCACCGGCCAGGCGCCGGTGTCGCTCCCCGAGTCGGGTGTCCCCTTGAAGTCGACCTCCGGCATCTTCCCGGCCCGCGGCTCGCATGCCGCCATGGGGACGACCCAGGCGTTTGGCGCGGTGCCGGCGATACCGCCCGAAGAGGCTCGCGGACCCGTGGGCACGACCCAGGCCTTCGGCGCGGTATCTCCCGAGTCGCCGGGGCAGGGCGCCACCACCAGCCGCACGAACCTCTTCGGCGCGGTGGCCGCTTCTCCCGGAGAGGACACCGGCATCGAACTGCCTCCCGAGCCCGTGGGCTCCGAGACGCTGCTGCCCTTCGGCCCGACGTCGCAGGGGCCCGCGGCCGTCGAGCCCGTCTCCGGGACGGGGATCACCGCGCGCCGCGCCCAGGTGGAGCTGCCTCCAGAGCTGCTCGCGGCGACCCGGTCATCGTCTTCTTCCGCGGGGACGTCCTTCAACGCCGGAGGCACGTCCGGTGGCCGGGAGCGGCTGTGGATTGCACTGGCCGTGGCGGTGGGGCTCGTGCTGACGGCCGTGCTGGCCTACCCGGCATGGCGGGACCGGAACACGGACATGCCGGCGGCGGCGGTGGAGGACAAGGACCGGGCGGCGGCACTGCTGCGCCGCGATGACTCCGCTTCGCGCGAGCAGGCCATCCAGCGCCTGCGCACCCTGAACGCCGCGCACCCGAAGTACATCGAGGCCCAGGCCGAGCTGGCCGTGGCCCTGTCGCTGCGACTGTCCGACCTGCAGGCGGAGACCGAGCGGCTCCAGCAGCTGCGGCGCAAGCGGCAGGAGACGGGAGATGGGAGCTCGGTGGACAAGGAGCTGTCGGAGCTCACCGCCGCGCAGGTCCCGCTCCGGAGCGAGGCGGAAGCGCTGCGCAAGGAGCTGTACGCGCAGCTGTCCGTCCTGGCCACGGGGCCCGAGGTGGAGCCCGCTCCGGCGCTGGTGGCCCGGTTGAAGGCGCGTGCCATCCATGCCGGCGTGACGGTGGCCCCGGAAGCGCTGGCCCTGGCCGAGCGGCTGCGCAACGTGGAGGGCTCGTCCAAGACGTGGAGCACGCTGGCCCGGGCCGAGTACGCGCTCAGCTCCGGCTCGCCGCCGGACTCGCTGGTGGAGGTCGTCAAGGAGCTGGAGGCGCTGCGCCAGGAGGACCGCACCCTGCTGCGCGCCTACGTCCTGGGCGCCCGCCTGGCCCTGCGCCTGAATGATCCGGACTCGGCTCGTTCGCTGCTGGACGACGTGCTCGCCCTCAACCCCAACCATCAGCTGGCGAGCAGGCTGCTCGCGCAGCTCGACGCGGGCGCAGCCAAGCCCTGAAACGACGACCGTCCGGTCGCGCCCGTGGGCTGGAGAAAGTCCAGTCCCTCACGGGCTGATCCACCGCCAGCCCGAGACCTTCCGGGCGGATTGCGCGCGAAAGAGCAGGGCATACCTCTTGCTAGACCCCCTGCAGGTTCGGGGACTGGGTTACGGGAGGCATGGTCGATGGCGGAGGTCTTCTTCTGGTGTGCCGCGGTGCTGCTCGCGCACACGTACTTTCTCTACCCACTCATCCTGTTCGTACTGGATGGAGGGGCGCAGGTGGCCCAGAACATCCGGGCGATGCGGGGCGCAGCGGGAGCGGGCCGACAGGAAGCGCGCAGGGGAGGGCCGAAGAGCTCGGTCAGCCTGGTGGTGGCGGCGTACAACGAAGCGTCCTGCATCCAGCAGAAGCTGGAGAACAGCCTCGCCCTTCAGTACCCCGCCGACAAGTTCGAGGTGGTGATCGGCTCGGACGGCTCGTCGGATGGCACGGATGACATCGTCCGCAAGTGCCCGGACGCGCGGGTGCGGCTGTCTCCGGCGCCGCGCGCCGGCAAGACGACGGTGCTCAACCGCTGCATCCCCATGGCGAAGGGCGACATCGTGGTCCTCTCGGACGCGAACACGATGATTGAACCGGAGGCCATTGAACGGCTCGTGCGCCACTTCGACGACCCGGAGGTGGGGGCCGTCTGCGGGAAGCTCAAGCTCTACAATCCGACGAAGCAGGACTACGAGGAGAGCGCCTACTGGAGCTACGAGTCGCTCATCAAGATGTACGAGGGGCGGCGGGGCGCGGTGGTGGGGGCCAACGGTGGCCTGTACGCCATCCGGCGCACCCTGTTCACGGAGCTGCCTCCGTCCACCATCGTCGACGACTTCGTGATTCCGCTGCGCATCCTGGAGAAGGGCTACAAGGTCGTCTACGAGGAGCACGCCGTTGCTCACGAGGAGACGACGGAGGACTACGGCAAGGAGTTCGGCCGGCGGGCGCGCATCGCGGCGGGCAACTTCCAGAGCCTGCGCATGGTGCCGGGGCTCCTGCTGCCGACGGCGGGCTTCCCCGCGTTCGCGTTCTGGTCCCACAAGCTGCTGCGCTGGTGCGCGCCCGCGCTGATGGGCGTGGCGCTGCTGGCCAACGTGTTCCTGCTCGACAGCATGTTCTACCGCTTCACCCTCTTCGGGCAGGCGCTGTTCTACGCGCTGGCCTACCTGGGGAAGACGGGCGTGCTGAAGCGCGGCACGTCGAAGCGGGTGGCCTCGGTGGCCTACTACTTCGTGACCATGAACCTGGCCATCGTCGTGGGCTTCTGGCGCTTCCTGCGCAACACGCAGCGCGCCGCGTGGGACCGCACCGCGCGGGCGTGAGCTGAGCACCGCGACCGGGAGCCTGCGCGTCACGGCCCCGGGACGAGAGGAACAGCCGGTGCGGTGGGGCTCTAGCGGAGCGCCACCGGCACCGGCTTTGTCTTTGCGGGGGGCGCGGGCAGCACGCTGCCGAAGGACGCGAAGAGCTGGCCGGTGAGCACGGGCTCGCGGTTGGGGCCGGGGTGGCGCAGGTAGTCGTTGAGCACCTCGCCCGTCTTCGGATTCCTCGGCAGGTGGGGGCGGGCGAGGTTCATCTGGTAGCGCACGACGCCCCGGCGCACGCGGTGGATGACGGTGACGGTGCCGTCGGCGTCCACGGCGTCCACGATTCCCACGTGGGTGAGCCCGTCGTTGCGGCGGCCATCCCGGTTCTGGTCATACGTCTCGCGGAAGAACACGAGGTCGCCGGGCACGGGCCGGCCCTCCGTGTACACGCGGCCGCGCGCGCGGGCGTGGCGGTAGAGGGCGGTGACGCCGTTGTCGCCGGGCTTGAGCGTGCCGCGGAAGCTGACGCCGGCCTGGGCATAGACGCCCTCGATGAGGCCGGTGCAGTCGGCGGGGTACTTGCGCCCGCCGAGGACCACCTGCGACTTGCCCACCAGCGCGCGCGCCGTGGCGAGCACCGTCTCGCGGGGACCCTGAGACGGGGCGGGGCGCGCGGACGCCGTGGCGCGGGCCGGGGTGGCGGCGGGCTTCTTCACCGCCGGCTTCGCAGCGCGGGAGGCCCCCGGACTCGTCCGGGCCCCGCCCGCGGACGCCGTCGCGCGCGCGGGCGTGCGCGCCGGCTTCTGGGCGACGACGGGGCTGGAGAGCGACTCGCGCGGGAAGGCGGGCGGGGAGGCGGAGCGGTAGCGCAGGGTGTAGGAGTCCAGCCAGGGCTCCAGCGGCGCGCTCGTCGTGGCGCAGCCCGTCGCCATCACCGCGAGCATTCCCAGCAGCGCAACCGACCTCATGGAGCGACCTCCCTGTAGCGTCCTGAGGCGGCATGCTCGGCCCGAGTGGGCGTGTCGTCAAAAAACCCACCCAGGCAACCAGCCGTCACGGCTCGGGTTTCCGGGTGAGCGTGGGTGCGGTATTGCTGGGGGTGAATGGCCTCCCTCCGTCGAGCCCTCGCCGTCCTGTTGCTGGCCACCGGCTGCATCCCCTCGCCGTACGAGCGGGCCGCGAGCACCGACACGGTGGAGGCGTACCGCACGTTCCTCCGAGAGCACCCCTCGCACCCGGACGTCGACGCCGCCGAGGCGCGGCTGGCGGAGCTGGAGTTCGAGGAGGCGAAGCGGCTGCACACGGTGATTGGCTACAAGCGCTACCTGGAGGCGTACCCGGACGCGCCGCCGTCGCGCACCGCGAAGACGCTGCTGGAGGGCCTGCGCTTCAACGCCGCGAAGGAGGCGGGCACGGTGGCCGCCTGGAAGCAGTTCTTCCAGGAGCACCCGGCCGGCGCGCAGCGCGACGAGGCGAAGCGCCTGCTGGGCGAGGCAGAGGCCCGCGAGCTGGCCAGCACCCATGACCCGCGGAAGCTGGCGGACTACCTGAAGGCCTCGCCGGATGATCCGCGCCGCCAGGAGGTGGAGTCGCGGCTGGACGACCAGGCCTTCCAGGAGGCCCGGGCCTCCGGCGCGACGAAGCTCTTCGCGTACCTCAAGGACTTCCCCGCCGGCGCGCACCGCGAGGAGGCGCGCGTCCTGCTGCTGGAGCTGGAGGTGGAGGGGCTGCTCGTCTCCGGCCTGGTGGACGAGGCCGAGGCGCGCGTGAAGGCGCACCCCCTGGGGCCGAAGCTGACCGGCTTCCCCGAGCGCCTCACCCGGGCCCGCGCCGAGCGCGCCGCCCTGGCGCGCCCCGAGCCGCTGGCCCGGGCCGCGCACGTGGCGCACTACCTGCGCGACCTGGAGGACCTGAAGCGCGCGCTGGTGGCGCCGGACGCGCTGGACCGCTGGCAGGCCGCCGAGGAGATGGGCCAGCACGTCTCCGTGCGCACGTTGGATCCGCTGCTGGACGCGCTGCGCTCCGCGCGCAACCCGCTGGTGCGCCAGTACGCCCTGGAGTCGCTGCGCACCGTGCTGGCCGCGCTGCCGCGCCCGGTGGCGGAGTACGAGGTGGCCTCGCGCCTGGAGTCGCTGCGCGAGCGGGCCACGAGCGCGGAGCTGTACCTGCCGGTGGCGGTGCTGCTGGACCTTTCCGGCAACCTCGTCCAGGCGTCCACGGAGTACCAGCGCGCCTTCGACGGCGGCGCGCCGGACCCGGTGGTGCTGCGCCGCTGGGTGCAGATCCGCGAGGAGCGCAAGCAGGCCTTCTCCGCGGCGGTGGCGGCGCGGCAGCTCGCGCTGTGGTCGCTGGAGGTCTCCAACGAGGAGACCGTCACCACCGAGGGACGCATCCCCCTGGGCTCGGTGCGGCAGCTGTGCGCGGCGGCCGTCAACGCGCGCTTCGCCGCGGAGGCCATCGCCCGCGCCCGTGCGTCCACCCCCGAGTTCGCCGAGGACCTGGGCGAGTTCGAGCGCAAGGCGGCGGAGGCGAAGCGGCTGGCCGAGGCCCGGCTGGCGGACGCCGAGCTGATCCTCCGCGAGCAGTCACCCGGCGCTCGCACCTGCTCCGACCAGGACGTGCGCGAGCGGCTGGAGGGCGCGGTGAAGGAGCGCACCGCCGCGCTGGATGCGGTGGCCACGAAGCTGCCCCAGCAGGTGGGGCGACTGCTGCTCGAGCTGGCGAGGGAGCGGGATCCGTCCCCCCAGGTCCGCGCCGCCGCGTCGTCCCGGCTGACGGCCCTGAAGCCCACGCCCTGATCCGCACCGGATCAAGTGTCCGCGAAGGGCGGGGCGGTTAGAGTTCCCCGCTCCATGGCCACGCGCACGTACACGCTCAAGGTCGCCCCGGCGAAGCCGTCTTCGCGGATCGACTACGCCGCCCTCCTCAACGAGGAGCAGCTCGCGGCCGTGGAGGCGGGGGAGGGGCCGGTGCTCGTCATCGCCGGCGCGGGCTCCGGCAAGACGCGCACGCTCACCTTCCGCGTGGCCCGCATGCTGGAGCGGGGCGTGCCCCCGGAGGGCATCCTCCTGCTCACCTTCACCAACAAGGCCGCGCGGGAGATGACGCGGCGGGTGGAGGAGCTGGCCGGCTCCTTCGTGGACGTGAAGCGCATCCTCGGCGGCACCTTCCACCACGCCGCGCACGTGCTGCTGCGTCAGCACGCGGGCGTGCTGGGCTTCTCCACCAACTTCACCGTGCTGGACCGCGAGGACGCGCGAGACCTCATGGTGACGTGCATCGCCGAGCGCAAGCTCAAGAGCGACAAGCGCTTCCCCCGCCCGGAGCTGGTGCTGGACCTGGTGTCCATGGCCACCAACCTCCAGCAGCCCGTGTCCCAGGTGCTGGTGGACCGCCGTCCCCAGTTCCTCCCCCTGGCCCCCGAGGTGCTCGCCACCGCCGCGCGCTACCAGCAGCGCAAGGCGCAGATGCACCTGATGGACTTCGATGACCTGCTGCTCCACCTGAAGCGGCTGCTCACCCAGCACCCCGCCCTGCGCGCGCAGCTCACCGAGCGCTTCCGCTGCGTGCTCGTGGACGAGTACCAGGACACCAACCGGCTCCAGGGCGACCTCGTGGACCTGCTCGCCGGGGAGCGCAAGGACCTCACGGTGGTGGGCGACGACTGCCAGTCCATCTACAGCTTCCGCGGCGCGGACTTCACCAACATCATCGGCTTCCCCGAGCGCTACCCGGGCTGCGCCGTCTTCACGCTCACGCGCAACTACCGCTCCACCCCCGAAATCCTCCGGCTCGCCAACGCGTCCATCTCCCGCAACGAGCGCCAGTTCCCCAAGGAGCTGACGGCGGCGCGGCCCCCGGGCGCCATGCCCGTCGTCGTCCCCACGAAGGACGCCGCCGAGCAGGCCACCTTCGTGGCCCAGCGCATCCTCGAGCTGCGCGACGAGGGGCTGTCGCTGGAGGCCATGGCCGTCCTCTACCGCGCGCACAGCCACTCGCTGGAACTGCAGCTGGAGCTGGCCCGCCGCGGCATCCCCTTCCGCGTGCGCTCCGGTGTGCGCTTCTTCGAGCAGGCCCACATCAAGGACGTGCTCGCCCACCTGCGGCTGGTGAACAACGCCGCGGATGAGCTCGCCTTCAAGCGGGTGGTGCGGCGCGTACCCGGGGTGGGACCCGCGACGACGGAGCACCTGTGGACCTCCCTGCGTGCGCTCCCGGAGGGGACTCCCCTGGCGGAAGGGCTGGTCCATGCCGACGTCCGCGCCCACCTGCCGCGCAAGGCCCAGAAGGGCTTCCAGGCCTTCTCCGACCTGATGGGCCGGCTCACCCGGCCGGAGGCGGCACGCACACCGGGAGTGTTGATCGAGGACGTGCTGGCCGGTGGGTACGCGGAGTACCTCAAGGCGGAGTTCGCCGCCGAGGAGCAGCGGGAGGAGGACATCCGCCAGCTCGCGGAGTTCGCCGCCCGCTTCGAGGACCTGCCGCGCTTCCTGTCCGAAATCGCCCTGGTGGCGGAGTTCGCCGCCGACCAGGCCCTGGCGGGCGACTCGGAAGAGGCCACCCCGGACGAGTACCTGACGCTGTCCACCGTCCACCAGGCCAAGGGGCTGGAATGGCGGGCCGTCTTCGTCCTCTGGCTGGCGGACGGCCGCTTCCCCCTGTCGCTGGCCTCCCGCCTGCCCGAGGAGGAAGAGGAGGAGCGCCGGCTGTTCTACGTCGCCATGACGCGGGCCCGGGACGAGCTGGCGCTGGTGTACCCCCTGACAGTGCTGCCCCGGGACGGGGAGCGCATCCTCCTGCGGGTCTCGCGCTTCATCGAGGAACTGCCGGTGGGAGAGGAGGCGCCCTATGATCGGCTCGTCCTGGCCACCGTGGAGGAGCCGCCAGTCGCACCGCCCCCGGAGGCGGCGCCCGACGTCCTACCCCGGGGACCGACCGAGCCCCCGCCGGGCGACCCGGACCGGGAGCCCTGAGCCGGACGCCCAGAAACGCGCACGCGCCACCGCGACGTGATAGAGAGTGGAGGGCAGGCGCGCCTCCACTGGCCCACGCCCCCCGAACTTCATGGCGGACAGACCTCGCATCGTCGGGATTGACCTGGGCACCACCAACACGCTGGTGGCCTCCGTGCGCAACCGCATCCCGAAGATCGTCCCCACGGATCGCGGCAACCTGACCCTTCCGTCCGTGGTCGCCCTGTCGTCGCGCGGGGAGCTGGTGGTGGGCGGGGTGGCCAAGGACCAGATGGTCACCAACCCCCGGAACACGCTCTGGGGGACCAAGCGGCTCATCGGCCGCAAGTACAACTCCAAGGCCGTGGAGGAGCTGAAGGGGTACTTCCCCTACGACATCGTCGAGGGCCCCAACGGGGACGCGGCGGTGATGCTCGGCGGCAAGCTGTACTCGCTGCCCCAGGTTTCCAGCTTCGTGCTCGGGCAGGTGAAGACCATCGCCGAGCAGTTCCTCGGCGGTCCCATCGACGCGGCGGTCATCTCCGTCCCGGCCTACTACAACGACAACCAGCGCAACGCGGTGAAGGAGGCCGGGCGGCTGGCCGGCTTCGACGTGAAGCGCATCGTCAACGAGCCCACCGCGGCGGCGCTGGCCTACGGCTTCAACCGCGGCCTGGACCAGAAGGTCCTCGTCTATGACCTGGGCGGCGGCACCTTCGACGTGTCCGTGCTCCACCTGGCCGGCAACGTCTTCGAGGTGCTGGCCACCGGCGGCGACACCTTCCTGGGCGGCACGGACTTCGACAACCGCATCATGGAGTACGTGCTGGAGCGCTTCCGCGAGGAGAACAAGGTCGACCTCACGGAGAACCCCATCGCCCTCCAGCGCATCAAGAACGCGGCGGAAGCGGCGAAGATCGACCTGACGCTCATCCCCAACGTCGTCATCGACCTGCCCTTCATCGACGAGCGCAAGGGCAAGCCGCTGGACCTGCGCATCCCCCTGACGCGCGAGTTCCTCAACAGCCTCAGCGGCGACCTGGTGGACCGCACCTTCGACATCTGCGACCGCGTGCTGGAGGAGAAGGGCATCGCCCGCTCCGAAATCGACGAGATCATCCTCGTCGGCGGCCAGAGCCGCATGCCGCTGGTGCAGCAGAAGATTCAAGCGCACTTCGGCAAGGCCCCGCGCAAGGGCGTCCACCCGGACGAGTGCGTGGCGCTGGGCGCGGCGCTGCTGGGCGACTCGCTGGGCAGCATCGACGCGGTGACGCTGCTGGACGCGCTGTCCATGCCCATCGGCTACGCGATGCCCAACGGCCGCGTGAAGCGCATCATCGAGAAGAACTCGCTCATCCCGCTGGTGAAGAGCTTCCGCCTGCCTCCGCCGAAGGAGCCGGGCTCGCCCTTCATCGAGCTGGACATCTACCAGGGTGACAGCGACCTGCTGGTGGACAATGAATACCTGGGCACCGTGCGCGTGCCCTCCGCCGCCGCGGGCCGGAAGATCGACTTCCGCCTCACCGAGGAGTGTCTGCTCCAGGTGACGGTGGAGGAGGCCAGCGGGATGCGCAAGGTGGACCTGGCCACGCGGGACACGCCCGAGCAGCTCAAGCGGGCCCTGCAGGAGGCCGCCGCGCGCAACCCGCAGCAGGGGCCCTCGTCGAGCAACGCCAGCGACAACGGGGGGCTCCTGTCGCGCATCGGGAGCATCTTCCGGAGGGGCTAGGGAGTCCGTGATGCCGAAGTTCCCGTCGAAGGAGTGGTTGGACGAGGCCGTCCGGCTCACCAACGAAGACCCCGAGTGCGCCGTGGCCGGCAAGGGCTGGAAGGGCGACTTCGGGGCCGTGGTGGAGGCCGAGCCGGGCAAGCTGGCCAAGACGTTCGTGGTCCACGTCGTCCCCGGTGACTGCCGGATTGAAAAGGCCCGGGTGCTCGCGGATCCAGACGACCTGGACGAGCTGGAGCCCGTCTACCTGGCGCGCGCGCCGTACACCGTCTGGAAGCAGCTGCTGATGGGCACGCTGGACCCCGTGGAGGCGGTGCTCAAGCGCCGCATCTCCATGAAGGGAGACCTGCAGCCGCTCATCGAGCGCATGAAGTACAAGGGCATCGCGGACCGCGTCTTCGCGAAGCTGCAGACGCAGTACATCGACGAGCCGTGAGCGGGGAGGGGCCACATGGGCATCCGGGATGACTTGAAGAAGCAGGCGCTGGACGTGTCCGGCAAGGCCGTGGAGAAGCTCATGGCCGACGAGAAGCGCGCCATGGCCATCGCCACCGCCATCGGGAAGGTGCAGCGGGGCAAGCAGGCGCTCGACCGGGGCCAGGAGGAGCTGATGAAGGCCCTCCACTTCGCGCCCCGCAGCGAGTTCAAGGCCGTGGGCAAGCAGCTGTCAGGACTCAAGCGCCGCCTGCGTGAGTTGGAGGAGAAGCTGGACTCGCTGTAGTCGAAATTGCGTTGACACCCGCGCGGGCGGATGGCATTTACCCCCGCGTTCGTCGCCGCTGAAGCGGAACGCGGCAGCGACACACAGCAAGGGCGTATAGCTCAGCGGTAGAGCACTGCCTTCACACGGCAGGGGTCGCAGGTTCAAACCCTGCTGCGCCCACTTCAAAGAGGCCGTGAGTCTGAGGGGAAACCCAAAGGCTCACGGCCTCTTCGTTTTCCGGCCGCGGAATGTTCACTGCTTGAGGTGTCGCGCCGTCCTCGGATGTGACGCCGCCCGGGGGCATGTCACCCTGAGTCCGTGCCGACGAGGAACCTCCGATTCACATGGGAGCCGCGGGGAAGCGTGCTCGTGCGAGCCACGCCTCCCAACGACGTGCTGGCGGACTACCTCTCCGAGGAGCTGCAGCCCGGCTCGGGTGCGGCGGAGCGGCTGCTGGCGCTGATTCACGAGCTGCACGCGGGCCGCATGGGCACCTGGGAGGTGCCCGGGGACTGCTGGAGCGTGGAGTTCAGCCCGGCGCGCGCCACCATCCGCACCGAGCACGCCATTCCAGGGCGCACGCTGCACCTGCCCCTGGAGGACTTCGAGGAGGCGGTGCGCGCCTGGCTGGACTTCGTGGCGCACGCACGCGCCTCGTCCGCCTCCTGAAGCGGTGGGCGAGGCGGCTCAGGCCTCGCTCGCCTTGGGCAGCTGCTTCTCGGCCGGGGCATTCCGGCTCTTGATGAGCGACGCGACGATGCTGCCGCCCAGCAGGGTGGCGATGATGCCCAGCGAGAGCGCGGGAGGAATCTTCACGAAGTCCACCGCGGCCATCTTCGCGCCGACGAAGACGAGCACCGCCGACAGGCCCACCTTCAGGTAGCTGAACTTCTCCACCGCGCCGGCCAGCAGGAAGAACATGGAGCGCAGGCCGAGGATGGCGAAGATGTTCGACGTGAAGACGATGAAGGGGTCTCTCGTCACGGCGAAGATGGCGGGGATGGAGTCGAGCGCGAAGATGACGTCCGACGCCTCCACCAGCAGCAGCGCCATGAAGAGCGGCGTGGCCAGCCAGCGGGCGTTCTCCTTCGTGAAGAAGTGATGCCCGTCGAAGGTGCTCGTGGAGGGGATGGTGCGCCGGGCGAAGCGCATCAGCCAGCCGTCCTCCGGGTGCTCCTCCTTGTTGCGCTGCAGGAAGAGCTTCACGCCGGTGAGGATGAGGAAGGCGCCGAAGACGTAGATGAGCCAGTGGAAGCGCTCCAGCATCGCCACGCCCGCGAAGATCATGACGGCGCGCAGCACCAGCGCGCTGAGGATGCCCCAGAAGAGCACCCGGTGCTGGTAGAGCGGGGGGATGCGCAGCGCGGAGAAGATGACGACGAAGACGAAGATGTTGTCGACGGAGAGCGACTTCTCGATGAGGTAGCCGGTGAGGAACTGCATGCCCGGCTCGGCGCCGAACTTCCACCACACGCCCGCGCTGAAGAGCAGCGCCAGGCTGACCCACACCGCGCTCCACCCGAGCGCCTCCTTGAACTTCACCACGTGCGCCTTGCGGTGGAACACGCCCAGGTCCAGCGCCAGCATCGCGATGACGAACGCGATGAAGCCGCCCCATAGCGCTGGACTGCCTACGCTCTCGAGATTTCCCATAGGGACTCTGAGTTAAGGACCGTCCCAATCTTCCACAAATAGAGATTCTGGCTTCGCTCCTTCGGAAAAACCGAAGGATGTGCGGGGCGCGGGCGCCGGCCTGTCCACTGGAGGAGCAGGAGGAGGAGCGCTCCGGCGTCCGGCCATGCCTTGGGAAATGTTCAGTAGCGTGATGGGTTCTGACCCGTCCCGGTTGGACTGAACAGTCACGGGTCATCGAGACCAGCCAGGCGTCCCCGTCCCCCCCGCGAAGGCAGCTCCGGCCTTCTGGGACGAGGGCGCGGCGAGAAGGCCGCCCGCGATGGCGCCCGCGGCCCCGTCACTCTCGTGACCCCCGAAGAAGGACAGAGCATTGATCCGGAACCGTTTTCTCGCTTCGACGTGTGGCGCGCTGTTCGCGCTGGCTGCTGCCTCCGGCTGCGGTAACCCTGGCAACGAAGGAACCAATACGCCAGGGGCTGTCGAGCCGCCCGTTGAGCAGCCTCAGCTGCCGAACCCCACTCCGTCCGAGCCCCCGGTGGCCGAGCCCACTCCGGAGCCGACTCCCGAGCCCGCGCCCGTGCCGAGGCCGACGCCCGTGCCGACGCCGACGCCCACTCCGGACCCGGTCCCCGCTCCGACGCCCACCCCCACGCCGACGCCCGCCCCGACTCCCTCCCAGCCGGGCGCGGACAAGTTCGGCGTGACGATGCTCTACCCGAGCGTGGCCGGCGGTGAGGAGTGGTTCCTCGCGGACAACCCCACCGCGGACAAGCGCTTCGACCCGCAGCAGACGATTACGCGCAACGCGGACGGCTCCTGGAAGATGAAGAGCAGCCAGGTGCGCATGGGTGTCTCCACGTCCTCGGGCTACAGCGCCGCGAAGATTCCCACGTATGACCGCGATGTGATGGCCAGCCGTGGCTACATGCAGGCGCCGAACGACTGGAAGAACATCGAGATGACGGGCTTCGTGAAGCTCAACGCCGCCCAGGACACCTCGGACAACTTCGACTGGTATGCGCGCGGCGGCAAGCACAACGACAACAACTCCGGCTGCGAGGGCAGCAGCTACAAGGGCGGCCTGCACTACGACGGCCGCGCCCGCTGGCAGAAGGAGACGTGGCACGTCTCCTACGAGCAGGCTCCGTACAAGCCCGCCACCTCGGCGCTCAAGGGCCGCTGGGTGGGCTTCAAGGCGGTGATGCGCAACACCCAGACCAACGGCAAGGAGGCCGTGCGCCTGGAGCTGTACGTCAACGAGAACGCCGACAAGGTGACCTGGAAGAAGGTCCACGACATGGTGGACGCCGGGGACTGGGGCGGCGACGCCCAGCACTGCGGCGGCGCCGTGGGTGCCATGCCCATCACCTGGGGCGGCCCCATCGCCACGTTCCGCTGGGACAACGCCAACGACGTGGACTTCAAGTGGCTGTCCGTCCGTGAAATCCAGCCGTAGTCAGAGGTGTGCACCGCCTTCACCGCGGTGAAGGCGGTGGAGCCGGTGTCGTGAAGCCAACGGGGGCGCGGAGGGCGGAGGCCTTTCGCGCCCTTCGTGTTTCCCGCTGAACGCGGGCGGCGTCCACCGGCGGACGCGCGCATCGTACCGGAGGGCAGGTGGCCGGTAGGGCGTGGGGTTCCCAGCCTTCGGGCGCCGACGCGCCAGCCGCCGGCATCCGTCTGTCCGGGCGCGGCGCGCCGCCGGCCCGCTTCATGTTCGAAGGGTAGGGAAGACCTCCATGCAGATTACTTTCCTGGGCCACGCCGGCTTCGTGGTGGAGACCGCGGGGGCCATCGTCGTCATGGACCCGTGGCTCACCCCGCGGGGCGCCTTCGACTCGGCGTGGATGCAGCTGCCTCGCAACCACCACCTGGCACCGCTGGTGCGCGAGAAGCTGGAGACCCCGGGCAAGGAGCGCTTCCTCTACATCAGCCACGAGCACAAGGACCACTTCGACCCGGAGTTCCTCGCCACGGTGGAGAAGCGGGACTTCACGGTGCTGGTGCCGAAGTTCCACCGCTCGGAGCTGCAGGACGTCTTCGCGAAGTACGGCTGCAAGCGCGTCATCGCCTGCGAGGACGCGCGCGAGATTCCCATCAAGGGCGGCTACATCAAGCTCTTCGTCTCCGAGCAGGGCACCAACCGCGACTCGGCGGTGATGGTGCGCGGGGACAACCAGTGCTTCCTCAACCTCAACGACTGCAAGCTCCATGACCGCATGGTGCGAATCGTCGCGGAGGAGGGGCCCATCGACGTGTTCTCCGCGCAGTTCTCCGGGGCCATCTGGCACCCCACCTGCTACGAGTACGCGCCCGAGACGTACTCGGCCATCTCCCTGAAGAAGCGCGACAGCAAGTTCGAGGCGGTGGCCCGCGCGCTCGAGCAGGTGCAGCCGCGCGCGTACATCGCCGCGGCGGGCCCGGCGTGCTTCCTGGACCCGACGCAGTTCCACCTCAACTTCGAGAAGGTGAACATCTTCCCGAACGCGACGCAGCTCTTCGCGTACATGAAGAAGCGGCTGCCGGAGGCCGCGACGTCGTATCTGGAGCCCATGCCGGGGGACGTGCTGGACGTGAAGACGCTGGAGTTCGTCTCGCTGTCGCCGGAGCGCGTGACGCCGGAGAACTTCGAGCAGTACCTGCGCGACTACGCGACCATGCAGGAGCACGTCTTCCGCGAGCGGCGCCGCAACATGCTGCGCGAGGAGGTGGACGAAATCCACGAGCGCCTGCGGGTGGAGTTGCAGCGCAAGCTGGACCTGCTGGATTTGCACGAGCGGGTGGGCATGCCGCTGTACGTGGAGCTGACGGAAGCCCCCGAGAAGCTACTGCGCGTGGACTTCAAGGGCCGGCGGGTGGACGTGGTGCCGGAGATTCGCGAGTCGGTGCGCTACACCATGAAGGCGAGCGCGGCGGACATCGTGCGCGTGCTGGACCGGAAGCTGAACTGGGAGGACTTCCTGTTGTCCTTCCGGCTGCGCCTCAGCCGCAACCCGGACGTGTACGAGCCCGTGCTTCACGGCTTCCTCGGCGTGGAAATCGAGGACATGCGCGAGTTCTGCGAGGGCATCCGCTCCACGGAGGCGCAGCGCGAGCGCACCGAGGTGGACGTGGGCGGCAGGCGCTTCTCCATCCAGCGGTTCTGCCCGCACCAGGGCGCGGACATGGCCGGCGGCTGGGTGGAGGAGGGGCGCTACCTGGTGTGCCCTCGGCACCGCTGGCAGTTCGACATGCAGGACGGAGGTCGCTGCACCCAGAACAACTCCAGCCTCTGCGCGGAGCCCGTGCCCGAGCGCGAGTCGGAGAAGTCCGACAAGGCCGCCGCGCCCGTGACGGACGTCCAGCCGCGCGTGTAGCGGGGCAGAGTGGGGGCCAGTGCGAGCGGCTGGCCCCAGCGTCGCGAATCGGGGGCACCGGGCCGCCGGTTGCCCGACGCGAGGCTTCGGACGCGACGAAGCGGTGAGCGCACCGGGTTTGGGTGCGCCACCTCACCTGCGCCCGGCCGGTCGCCCACCGCTGCCGCCAGGCGGATCGGAGTTCAGTGCACGGGGCTGAAGAGCTGAAGCGCCACGCGCACGTTGTCCGAGCGCAGGCCCACGGGCCCGTCCACGGCGAGCGCCTCCGCGGGCAGCTCGCCTTCCCACACGAGCCGCCCATCCGCCCAGACGCGCAGCGCGGAGCCTTCGAGCAGGGCCCGCAGCGTGTGGGGAGTTCCCCGCGTGGGCGCATCCACGGCACCGCGGCGCGCGGGGCGCACGGTGGTGTAGCCGCCGTTGCCGCACTCCCGGCTGGTGTGCTGCTCCGGGTTGCGCTTGTAGTTCACCACGACGCCCGGCTTCGGGGCGATGCGCCACATCACGTAGACCAGGTTGCAGCCGTCGAGCGCACGCAGCTTGAGGCCTACCTGCTGGCGCTGCTCACCCGAGGCGAGCGCCACCTGCCGCACCGTGGGCCCCAGCACCGTGAAGCGCAGCTCGGCCGAGGAGGGCGTCACGCCCTTCAACACCGCGCGCATGCGGGGCCCGTCGACGGTGAGGTGCCCATCCAGTCCGGAGCGCAGCTCGCCCTCCGTGACGTCCAGCGAGGACAGCGAGACGGGCTCTGTCATGTGCGGGCCTCCCTCCCTGCGCGGCTTCGAGGGCGCTGTCGCCCGGGCGGAAGGGGACGGCCTGCCCGCCTCCGCACCTGCATCCCGAGCCGACGGGCGCGACACCGACTCCCGGGCGGAAGGCGCGGGCCCTTCCTCCTCCGGGCTCGCGTCCGACGCACCCACCGCCACACCGCCGAGCCCCAGCAGCACGGCCCCGGCGACACAGGCCGTGAGCACGTGCCGCAGTCTCACGGCTTCCCGGCTCCGACTAACGTGGCGAGCGACTCCACATGGGCGCGCAGGTAGGCCTGCTCCGCGCGCAGCCGGGTCAGCTCCAGCAGGAGGTAGTCGCGGAACCGGCGAATCTCCCGCGTCTGCAGGGACTCCACCTGGCGCAGCTGGCCCTCCAGGTCCGTCACCAGGGTGGACACCTCGCGCAGGCGGCCCTCCTCGGTGCGCTGCACGGCGCGCAGTTCCGCCATCAGCTCGCCGACCCGCTGTGGCACGCCGGACACTTCCTCGAGCGTTGCCCGGCGGCGGCCCTCTCGCGCCCGTGCGTTGGCGGAGCCCTGCAACAGGTGGCCCAGGTCGTAGCTGAGCATGAGCTGCCCGGAGATGGGCGTGCCCTGCTCCACGTCGAAGACCTTGTCGTAGCCACCCCGCAGGCTCAGCCGCCAGGCCTGTGAGCGGCGCAGGCCGCCGGAGTACGACTCCACCACGTCATCCGCGGTGCGCATCTCCTCCAGCAGCGCCTCCAGCCGCTGGCCCTCCGCGACGCGGGGCCTGCCGGCCAGCCGCTCGCGGGCGAGCGCGGTGCTCGTCGCCAGCGCACGCAGGGCGTCCAGCCTCACCTGCACGGCGTTCAGCTCCTCCAGCGTGCTCCGGCCCTCGCGCAGCTCGTTGCGCAGGGCCGTGACGAGCTCCTCGGCGCGGGGCAGGGCCTCGTCGAGCACGCGGGCACGGGCCGCCAGCGCGGCCTCCTCGCCCAGCCCGCTGCCCTGGTTCACCGCGGCCTCCAGCATGGCCATGGCGCGCTGACGCCGGCACTCGGCTTCCGCGCGCCTGCGCAGGGCGCTGCCCCGGTACAGCCCGATGAAGTCGTAGCTGAGGCCCGCCGTCACGCGAGGCTTCGGCTCTCCCAGCGCGCTGGAGCCCTCACCTCCGCTCGCCTCGCCCGCGTTCACCACGCCGATGCTGCCGTACACCTCCGGGAGCAGCTCCAGCGCGGCCTCGGCGTCCGCCACGCCGCGCACGAATTCGCAATAGCCGCCGGCCCGGTCTTCCAGCCCGGGCGCCGCCTCCGCCGGAGGCTCCGACTGCGCCAGCGCGGTGCGCGCGGCCAGGGCGAGCAGCGCACCGCCAGTGAGCATCATCCGCATAAACCGTCTCCACCTCCGGGAGAGGACGCCATCAGAGCAGCATCGGAGGACGGCCCAGGTGGAGCAATTCCTCCCGCGCGGCGGGCGTATCCGACAGCTGGATTTCCACCATTACGCCGCGGAGCATGTACTGACGGATGGGGTGCTTCAGGGACACCTCGCCCTCCAGGACCTTGCCCACCACGCCCACCTCGTGACACCAGAACAGCTTCGCCGCGCAGGCGTAGAGCGGGGTGCCCTGCTCGGCACGGCCCAGGTTCTCATAGGGGACGAAGGCCACCGTCAGGTCCTTCTCGATGGCCCGCAGGTACGGCGACGCGCGCAGCGAGGCAATCAGCGTCTCGTACCGCAGGGCAACGTCGTCCAGCGCCTGCAGGTCCTGCTTCAGGCTCTTGAGCGTGGCCTCGGCGCGGGCCAGCTCCAGCGTCGAGTGGGTGAACTCGCGCTCCAGCAGCAGCACGTCCGTCGTCATCCCGTCCGGGGAGGAGTCCTGGCCCAGTCCCTTCTGCACCGCCGCCAGGCCCGCCATCTCCCGCTGGAGCGACTCCAGCTTCGTCTCCAGGTCCACCGAATTCTGCGCCAGCGACAGGTTGCTCTGCGCGAGCTGCGCCAGGTGGTGGTTTATGGTGAGCTTGTCCTCCTGCTCCATCAGGCGCGCGCCATACAGCGCGTCCGTGCGCACGCGCGTCAGGCCGGAGAAGGCCCGGTTGGACTGGACGATTTCCTCACGGGCGAGGCCGTACTCGCGCCGCAGCTCCGACAGCCGCCTGGACACGCGGTCCCTCGCGTTGCGCTCGCCGTTCAGCGCCACCCGGAAGCGCTGCTGGAACGAGCGCTCCGCGGCGATGGTGCGCTCGGTGTCCGCGATGCGGTCCTCCACCATGCGCCGCTCCGCCAGCACGTGGTCCCGGGCGGACGTCTGCGCCGCCACCTGGGTGCTGAGGGTGAGGATTTCCGTGTCGGTGGGCGACACCACGGTGGGTGACACCCAGCCGCGACTCACCAGGAAGAAGCCCTGCACGGTGAGGAACGAGATGAGGCCGAGCATGATCAACGCCAGCAGCACCGAGCCCATGAACTTGTAGGCCGAGACGACGATGGAGTTGATTCGATTGGCGACGCGTTGGTTCATGAAGATGAGCCCTCACCGGCATGGGTGGGCGGAAGTCCGCCGCGGTCGTCCGCGGGCGAGGTGGCGGGAGCGGAGCTGGGGCTTCCCCGCGTCTCCCAGCTCCCGGAGTCCAGCGTGAGCAGCGCGAGCGGCGTGAAGAGCGCGTACGTCACCGGCATCAGCAGCGCCATGGGCAGGAAGCTCGCGCCATGCACGCGCCGGTCCTCCGGCAGGTGGCGCGTCTCGAAGCGGTAGATGACGCCCAGCAGTCCGATGATGAGGAAGTGGAAGGCGAGGATGTCCCAGAACTCACCATTGAGCACGTTGTGCATGATGACCACCGGGTACGAGAGCAGCAGCGCGAGCTGCGACACGTAGTGGACGGTGACGACCGGGTGCAGCCGCCACGCGTGGGACAGGCCGCCCAGCAGGTCCACCAGGTTGGAGCGCCGCCACCGCAGCTGCTGGGAGAAGTACCCCGCCAGCGTGGCGGGCGCGGCGGTGAAGCAGAACGCATCCAGCGTATAGACTGTCTCGTAGTTGGCCTTGACGATCTGCCGCGTGAGGAACCGGTCCTCGCCGTACTTGATGGGGACGCCGGCGATGGAGCGCGCCTCGAGGATGGGCTCCAGCTCCAGCATGACGTGGCGGCGGTACGCGGTGAGGCAGCCCGTCAGGCACATCACCTGCCGGAAGCTGCGCTCCAGGTCCTTCAGCCACTCCTGGGCGAAGTGGAACTTGACCTCGATCATCCGCGTCAACCAGTTCTGATGACGGTTCGTCACGTAGGTGCGGCCACCCACGGCGGCGATGCGCGGACTGGTGAAGCGGCGCACCAGCTGGCGCACGGCCGCCTTGTCGACGATGACGTCCGAGTCCACCGACACGATGATTTCCGCGTCGACGGCGGCCTTCACGCCCCGGTTGATGCCCTTGCGCTTGCCCATGTTCTCCGGGTTGCGCAGCACGATGACGTTCGGGTGCCCCTCGGCGGCCTTCAGCGCCCAGGCGAAGCTGTCGTCCTTGGAGCAGTCATCCACCACGACGATCTGCAACAGCTCGCTGGGGTAGTCCTGCTCCAGGAGGCTGCGGACGGCATGGAAGATGCCTTTGCCCTCGTTGAAGAGGGGAATGACGATGGCGACCCGCGGACGGTACGTGTCGTCCACCCGGTCGAACTGCTGGCCGCGCAGGCGCCGCAGGAACGGACCGAGGATGTAGCGGTTCATCAACACCACGATGAACAGCAGATGAATGGGAAAGAGCTCCATCTAGGTCCTGCTCCCCGTCACGCCTGTGAGCTCCTGCCGAACGAAGGCGCACGCGCCTCCGCAGCCCCCGATATGAGCGACCGGAAGGTTGGCGGGCCGTCGTCCTCCGCCAACTGCCCATGCGTACAGGTCCACTGATGAAGAGTGGGCAACACCGCCGCGGCGAATCCGTCCACTTCGCGGCGGTGCTTGCGACTGACGCCAGGGATGACGGGGGACCCCGGGCCGCTCAGGTTCTGCCGCCGGACTTCCGGCCGCGTCGCCTGGGGGAGCCATGTCAGCAGGATCAGATTTCAGGGCACTGCGAGGGTTCGCGGTGTGGCTGTGGGCGTGTGTGCTGGTGAGCACTGGCGAGGCCCGGGCGCAGGCTCCTTCCGACGTCGGGCAATGGACGCACCTGGGCACCTGGCCCATCTCCGCCACCCACGCCAACCTCCTTCCCAACGGCAAGGTGTTCGTCTTCGGAGAGTTCGACGAGGGCGAGGGGCCGCCGGTGCTGTGGGACCCGGCCACCGGCACGCGGACGCAGGCACCGGCGCCCGACTACAACATCTTCTGCTCCGGACACTCGTTCCTCGCGGACGGGCGCCTGCTGGTGACGGGAGGGCACACGGAGTCGCACGTGGGGCTGTCACACACGAGCATCTACGACGCGGCCACCAACACGTGGTCCCGCGGCCCCGACATGAACGACCACCGCTGGTACCCCACCAACACCACGCTGCCCAACGGGGACGTGGCCATCCTCGCCGGTGAGACGCACGGGTCGGGGATGAACAACCAGCTCGTGCAGGTGTACCAACCGGGCGGCCCGGACAGCGGCGCCGCGCACACGCTGCGAGACCTGTCCACCGCGGTGAGGGATTTGCCCTACTACCCGCGCATGTTCGTGGCGCCCAACGGCAAGCTCTTCTTCGCGTCCCCGCGGCGCACCACGATGTTCCTGGACTGGCACGGCACGGGCACCTGGTGGGAGTACGGCCGCAGCCTCTTCGGGGGCCGCAGCTACGGCCCGGCGGTGTACTTCGACGGGAAGGTGATGATTCTCGGCGGCGGCGACCCGCCCACGGCCACCGCGGAAATCATCGACCTCAACCAGCCGAAGCCCGTGTGGCGCTACACCGCGTCCATGTCGCTGCCCCGGCGGCAGGGCAACGCCACCATGCTCCCCGACGGCACGGTGCTCGTCACCGGGGGCACCAGCGCCAGCGGCTTCAACACCGCGTCCGGCGCGGTGAAGTACGCGGAGGTCTACAACCCCGCGCTGGACAAGTGGACGAAGCTGGCCTCCGCGAGCGACTTCCACGGCTACCACGCCACGACGCTGCTCTTGCCGGACGGGCGCGTGCTGCACGGCGGCGGCCGCAACGTGCGCACCATGGAGGTCTTCTCGCCGCCCTACCTCTTCAAGGGCGCGCGTCCCACGCTCACCTCGGCGCCGGGCCTCGTCGAGCCGGGCAAGCGCTTCAGCGTCTCCACACCGCAGGCGGCGTCCATCCGCAAGGTGACGCTCATCGGCCTGGGGGCGCCCACGCACGCCATGGACCAGGGACAGCGCTTCCTCACCCTGGGCTTCACCGCGACGGCGGGCGGGCTCACCGTCACCGCGCCCGCCACCAACGTGGACGCGCCGCCGGGGCCGTACCTGCTCTTCCTCGTGGACGACCGGGGCGTGCCCTCGGTGGGGAAGGTGGTGATGGTGCCGCCGGTGGCGCCGAAGGCGCGGCGCCTCGTGTCCTTCAGCGACGAGTGGAGGTACGACGACCGCGGCGTGGACCCGGGCTCGGGCTGGCGGCACCGGGACTACGACGACTCGGCGTGGCAGTCCGGGGCGGGACAGCTCGGCTACGGGGATGGTGACGAGGGCACGCTCTTGACACGCACGTCGCCGGCCCAGCCCTCGGTGTACTTCCGCAGGCACGTCACGCTCGACAAGCCCGTCACCCGCGCGCAGCTGGAGGTGCTCTACGACGACGGCATCGGCGTGTGGGTCAACGGCGTGTCCGTCTTCACCAGGAACCTGGGCAACGGGGTGGACTTCGGCGCGCATGCCTCGGCGTCGGTGAGCAACGAGTACGAGCGGGCCGCGGTGCCGCTGTCGGGCACCCCCTTCGTGGTGGGGGACAACGTCATCTCGGTGATGGTGAAGCAGGTGAGTGGCGCGTCCGACGACCTCACCTTCGCGCTGGGCCTGGAGGCGGAGCTGAGCGACGACGGGCCCCCGCCGGACACGCTCACGCTGGTGTCCCCCAACGGAGGCGAGGTGCTCATCGTCGGCACCTCCGCCACCCTCCGGTGGAACACCAGCGGCAACGTGTCCGCCGTGGACCTGGCCCTGTCGCGGGACGGCGGCGCCAGCTGGGCCCCCATCGCCTCCGGGGTGGTGAACACCGGCGCGTACACGTGGCAGGTGCCGAACCCGCCGACGACGCAGGCGCTGGTGCGCGTGTCCCGCGCCGGGGGCGGCGCCCCCGTGGACGTGAGCAACGCCGTCTTCTCCATCTCCACCGTGCGACGTGACACGCCCATCCCCTGGCGCTCCACCTGGAGGTTCCGCGACAACGGGCAGGACCCGGGGGCGACGTGGACGTCGGCGGGGTACAACGACAGCGCCTGGCTGTCCGGCGCGGGCCAGCTCGGCTATGGCGAAGGGGACGAGACGACGATGCTCACGCGCACCATTCCGTCGCAGACGAGCGTCTACTTCCGCAAGAAGCTCACCGTGTCCGGCACCGTGACGAGCGCCACGCTGAGCGTGCTCTACGACGACGGCATCGTGGTGTACGTCAACGGAGCGCCGGTCCTCTACCGCAACGTGGATGCAAATGCCACCGCGCACGCGAAGTACGCCAACGCGGGCTCGGACAACGCCAGCGCCACGGTGGCGCTGGCGCCGGGCGTCTTCGTGCAGGGGGAGAACACCGTCGCCGTCATGGTGAAGCAGGTGGGCGCCACCTCGCCCGACCTGTCCTTCGACCTGTCGCTGGAGCTGGGAATCAGCGGGCTGTCGCCACCGCAGGAGCGGTGATGGCCGCCGCGCGCTTCAGGTCCCGCTCCAGCTCGAGCAGCCGGGCCTCGCGCTGGCCGGGCGTGGTGAAGGCGATGCCGGCGATGGACTCCTGGGCGGCGCGGGCGATGCGCGCCACGCCGTCCCGGGAGATGACGCCCACCTGGAAGGCCTCCACCGCGGCGCCCACGTAGGTGTCGAAGAAGTAGATGCGCTTCGCCCGCCAGGCCTGGCGCGTGGCCTCCGGGGTGTCCACCACGTCGTGGATGAACACGGCGTGCACCGCGTTCGGAGCCGCCGCGAGCATCCGGTCTCCGAACTCCACGTCGCCCTGGCCGCTGTCGCCCACGAAGACGAAGCCGTACTCGGGGAAGACGCGCAGGTAGCGCTGGAAGTTGTCGAACTTCTTGTCGGCGATGCGCGAGTTGCCCACGAGGTGGGCGAAGCTGCCGGAGAGCACGGCGGGCGGAGGCACGCCGCGCTCGCGCAGGGTGTCCAGCGTCATGTTCTCCACCACGCCCAGCGCGTCCATGGGGCGCGCGGTGACGAAGGTGAGGTCGCCGTCGCGGCCGGCGATGATGCCGGGGCCCCGGTCCAGCTCGGCGTAGAAGCCGAGCACGCCCGGGTACACCGTCTTCGACGGGTACCGCTTGTCCTTGAGGTTCGCGTAGAAGGTGTCGTCGATGTCGCTGAGGACCTTGTTCTCCCCGCTGGGCGTGGCCTCCGCCTCGCGGCGGATGTGGGTGAGGATTTCCTCGCGCACGCCCGGGTCGTCCACGTCGTCGAAGAGGAGCTTCTCCAAATCCTGGTGGTTGCCGCCCGCGTCGAGCAGGTTCTTGAAGGCCGTCAGCTCGCGGCCGCGCAGCCCGAGGAACAAGTCACGGACGCGGCGCTCGGCCTCCAGGTGGGTGGCGCCCGCCTGGAGCGCCGTCACCAGGCTGGCGCGCGCGGGAAGGGACAGCTCGGAGGCCCGCTGGACGCACAGGAGCTCCAGCAGGGCGGTCTGGTTGTCCGGGCCGATGACGCGGTCGTCCATGTCACCGAGGAGCGCTTCCAGGTCCAGGTTGCTCAGCAGGAAGTTGAGCTCCGCGGCGGTGGCCCCGGTGAGCAGCTCCAGGATGCGGCGCTCCTCGGCCGTGTCGGTGTGGCCGGCCATGAGGGTGCGCAGCGTCTCCAGCTTCTTCGTCGCGGCAGTCAGGTCCATGGTTCTTCCCCCCGGCCCGGCGAGCGGTGCCCCGAGCCAACCCCCAGCCTACGCGGGCCGCCTGACGGCGTGGTAGAGGTAGGGCATGTCGACTGTCTCGAACCTCCTGGAGCTGCGCCCGGACGAGGTCCACGTGTGGATTGTCGAGCCGGAGCGCATCGATGACCGGCAGCTGCTGGATGCCTACTGGGGACTGCTGGATGCGAGGGAGCGCGAGAAGCAGCGCCGCTTCCGCTTCGAGCGGCACCAGCGGCAGTACCTGGTGAGTCACGCGCTGGTGCGGCTGACGCTCTCACGCTACGCGCCGGTGGCGCCGGCCGCGTGGACCTTCGCGACCAACGCGTACGGGCGGCCGGAAGTGCAGGGCGAGTGGGGCACGAAGCTGCGCTTCAACCTCTCCCACACCGACGGCATGGCCCTGGTGGCGGTGGGGACGGGTGCGGAGCTGGGCGCGGATGTGGAGGACGCCCAGCGGGAAGGGGAGACGGTGGAAATCGCCGACCACTACTTCGCGCCCACCGAGGTGGCCACGCTGCGCGGCCTGCCCAAGGAGCGCCACCGCGAGCGCTTCTTCGAGTACTGGACGCTGAAGGAGGCCTACATCAAGGCGCGCGGGGCCGGGCTGTCGCTCCCGCTGGAGCAGTTCGCCTTCCACCTGGAGCCGGGGCAGGCGCCGCGCATCTCCTTCGATGCACGGATGCGGGACGAGCCGGAGGCGTGGCAGTTCGTCCAGCTCAAGCCGTCCGAGCGGCACCAGGCGGCGGTGGCCCTGCGGCGGGCGCGGGGCCTGCCGCTGAGCGTGCGCTGGCAATTCACGGTGCCGCTGGCCGGGGACACCACGCCGCCCCGCTACCAGGCGGCGTAGCGCGGCCCGCTCAGGGCGCCGGGGTCATCCACCGCGCGAGGTCCTCGCGCACGGCGGTGAGGATGGCGTCCTGGTGCTGGCGGATGAAGAAGTGGCCGCCGGGGAAGTGACGGACGCGGAAGTCCGCGTTCGAGGTCTCCTCGCGCCACGTCTCCAGCTTGGCCACGGGGACGTGCGCGTCCCCCACGGCGCCCATGGCGGAGATGGGGACGTCCAGCTTCACGGGGTGGTTGCCGTTCTCCCACCAGGCGAGCGCGAAGTCCGCGCGCAGCGTGGGCAGCAGCAGCTCCAGCAGCTCCTTGTGCTGGAGGATTTCCTCCGGCGTGCCGTCGTACTTGCGCAGGTGCGCGATGAACTCGGCCTCGGGCAGGTGGTGGATGGGCTCGCGGTCGTTCTCCCGCGGCGGGCCGGCGGCGGCCAGCATGAGGCCCTTGGGCATGGGGCCGTTGCGCACGTGCAGGCGGCGCGTCAGCTCCAGGGAGATGCGCGAGCCCATGCTGTAGCCGAAGAAGGCGAAGGGCCTGTCGAGCAGCGGCGCCAGCACCGGCAGCAGCGCGTCCACCAGCGCCGGCAGGTTGTCGATGGGCTTCTCCATCAGCCGGCGCTCGCGGCCGGGCAGCTGCACCGCGCACAGCTCCACGCCCACGGGCATGCCGGCGCCCCAGGTGTTGTAGATGGCCGCGCTGCCGCCCGCGAAGGGGAAGCAGAACAGCCGCATGCGCGGGTCGGTCAGCGGCTTGCGCGTCGGGAACCAGCGGTCGGGGCTCTGGGGGGTCGGACTGGGCATGGCTTGAGGCTCTGTCGCACGGGCACGGAAAACGGGTCAAGTCCCCGGCGCCGGCCGCACCATGATGAGCTTCGGGTATGCGCAGCGGAACCCCGCCTTCTCGTAGCTGCGCTGGGACGCGGTGGCGGGCTCCGTCGACGCGGTGGCCACGTCGCAGCCATGCTCGGCTGCCCACGCCAGCCGTGCGTGGATGAGCGCCAGCTGGAGCCCCCGCCCCCGGTAGGGCAGGGGGACCCCATCCCCCGACAGCAGCGCCACCCCGCCCGTCTCGGACACCACGCCCACGCCCCGGGGCTCCCCGTCCACGCACGCCAGGAAGCAGGTGTTGCAGGGCGTGCGCGTCAGGTTGAGGCCGCCCATCAATTCCACCTCCGCCGTCGCGGGGCGCCCCGCGTACGCATGGAAGAAGAGGTCCGCCCAGGTGCGCTCCTCGCCCACGCCCATGGGCCGCACCGTGATGCCCGGAGGCGGCGGAGGGACGACCCCCGGACGGCGCCACCAGACGAGCTGGAAGGACTCCACGGCATACCGGCGCCGCGCCAGCGCCTGGCCCAGGGACGCGTCGCAGAAGGGGTTCAGCTCGATGCGGGCCGCGCCGCCGCCCTGGCCCAGCAGCGCCTCCATCCGGTCCATGTCCTCCTCGCTCACCGCGCCGCCCAGCCCCACGCCCAGCGCCACGGAGAACAGCGCCCGGGGGCCGGTGTAGATGGCCCGCCCCCCCGCCACGTACAGCGAGGGCCGCCCCACGCGGCCGGGCAGGGGCGTCTGGTCCACCTGCTCCGCCTGCGCCTGCTCGATGCGCCACGCCAGCAGGCGGGGCTCCGGGTGCGGCAATGACTCGGCGTCCATGGCCACCTCGGGAGCAGTCTGCCTCAAACCCACACTGCCCGTGAGCCCGGGTCCGCGGCGGCCCACCTGGGACGTCGCCGGCCCGGACCCACTCACCCGATGTATCAAGTGTCGCCGGATATTGGGGGCTGGCAGGGCTGCCGGAGAGCTGTGCTAGTTTGCCGCCTCGTGAGTTACGAGCTGTCACATCTCGAGGCCCTGGAAGCCGAGTCCATCTTCATCATCCGGGAGGTGGCGGCCGAGCTGGATCGGCCCGTCCTTCTGTTCTCCGGAGGGAAGGACTCGGCGGTGATGTTGCACCTGGCGGTGAAGGCGTTCGCGCCGGCACCGCTGCCCTTCCCGCTGATGCACGTGGACACCGGGCATAACTTCCCGGAGGTCCTCCAGTACCGCGACGCACGCGTGGCGGAGCTGGGGGCGCGGCTCATCGTCGCGTCGGTGCAGGAGGCCATCGATGGTGGCCGGGTGGCGGAGGAGAAGGGGCCTCGCGCCTCGCGCAACCGCGCGCAGACGGTGCCCCTGCTGGAGGCCATCGAGAAGCACCAGTTCAACGCCGTGTTCGGCGGCGCCCGGCGCGACGAGGAGAAGGCCCGCGCGAAGGAGCGCGTCTTCTCCTTCCGCGACGAGTTCGGGCAGTGGGACCCGAAGAACCAGCGCCCGGAGCTGTGGAACCTCTACAACGCCCGGCACCGGAGGGGTGAGCACCTGCGCGTGTTCCCCCTGTCCAACTGGACCGAGCTGGACATCTGGCAGTACATCGACCAGGAGAAGGTGGCGCTGCCGTCCATCTACTACAGCCACCGGCGCGAGGTGTTCCGTCGCGACGGCATGCTGATGGCCTGGTCGCCCTTCCTCCAGATGCTGCCCGGAGAGGAAGTCATCACCGCCGAGGTGCGCTTCCGCACCGTGGGCGACATGACCTGCACCGCGTGCGTCGAGTCCTCGGCCACCACCGTGGAGCAGGTCGTCAACGAGATTCGCGCCTCGCGCGTCACCGAGCGCGGCGCCAGCCGCGCCGACGACAAGTTCAGCGAGACGGCGATGGAAGACCGCAAGCGTGAGGGTTACTTCTAGTGGAACTGCTTCGTTTCGCGACCGCGGGCTCCGTCGATGACGGAAAGAGCACCCTCATTGGCCGGCTGCTCTACGACACCAAGTCCATCCTCGAGGACCAGCTGGCCTCGGTGGAGCGCACCAGCCGCGCCCGGGGTGACGAGTACGTCAACCTGGCGCTCCTGCTCGACGGCCTGAAGGCCGAGCGCGAGCAGGGCATCACCATCGACGTGGCGTACCGCTACTTCTCGACGGTGAAGCGCAAGTTCATCATCGCGGACACGCCCGGACACCTGCAGTACACGCGCAACATGGTGACGGGCGCGTCCACGGCGGACCTGGCGCTCATCCTCGTGGACGCGCGCAAGGGCGTGCTGGAGCAGACGCGCCGCCATGCCTTCATCGCGTCGCTCCTGCGGGTGCCGCACCTGGTGTTGTGCGTCAACAAGATGGACCTGGTGGGCTTCGACCAGGCCGTCTTCGACAAGATCCGCGAGGAGTTCCGCCAGTTCTCCATGAAGCTGGACGTGCAGGACCTCACGTTCGTCCCCATCTCCGCGCTGGGCGGGGACAACGTGGTGTCGCGCTCGGACAAGATGCCCTGGTACGAGGGCCCCACGCTCCTGCACCACCTGGAGAACGTGCACATCGCGTCCGACCGGAACCTCATCCACGTGCGCTTCCCGGTCCAGAGCGTCATCCGCCCCATGTCCGCGAAGTACCATGACTACCGCGCCTACGCGGGGCAGGTGCTGGGCGGCGTGCTGCGTCCGGGTGACGAGGTGATGGTGATGCCCTCCGGCTTCACCACGCGCATCCGCGACATCGACCTGGCGGGCAAGAGCCTCACGGAGGCCTTCCCGCCCATGTCCGTCAACGTGTCGCTGGCCGAGGAGCTGGACATCAGCCGCGGCGACATGCTCTGCCGCCCGGGCAACCCGCCCACGTCGGGCCAGGACATCGACGCGATGGTGTGCTGGCTGTCGGAGACCACGACGCTGCAGCCCGGCGCGCGGCTGGCCATCAAGCACACCACGCGCATGGCGCGGGCGAAGATCAACCAGCTGCACTACCGGCTGGACGTGAACACGCTCCACCGGGATGCGGACAGCGCGCAGCTGAAGCTGAACGAGATTGGCCGGGTGACGCTGCGCACCACGGTCCCCCTGTTCTTCGACGAGTACCAGCGCAACCGCCACACCGGCAGCTTCATCCTCATCGACGAGGCGACCAACGCCACGGTGGGCGCCGGGATGATCAACGGCCCCGCGGTTTGAGGTGAATGAAGATGCGGCAGACAACGGGATTCATCCTCTGGCTGACGGGCATGTCCGGCGCGGGCAAGAGCACGCTGTCCCGCGCGCTGCAGGCGCGCATGGACGGGGTGCGGCCGGTGGAGTTGCTGGACGGTGACGAGGTGCGCACCTGGCTGTCGCGCGGCCTGGGCTTCTCGCGGGAGGACCGCGAGGAGAACGTGCGGCGCATCGGCAACGTGGCGCTGCTGCTCGCCAAGCACGACGTGGGCGTCATCGTCGCCGCCATCTCCCCCTACCGGGGCTCGCGCAACGAGGTGCGCCGCATGGCCGAGGCGAAGGGCATCCCCTTCCTCGAGGTCTACATCCAGGCCAGCCTGGACGCGCTCATCGCCCGCGACGTGAAGGGCCTCTACAAGAAGGCGCTCGCCGGGGAGATTCCCCACTTCACCGGCGTGTCGGACCCGTACGAGGCGCCGGAGGCCCCCGAGGCCACCGTGCGCTCGGACGCGGAGTCGGTGGATGCAGGCCTGGAGCGCGTGCTGGACACGCTGCGCGACCGGGGCCTGCTGGCCTCCGCCGTGGCCGCCTGAGGTTTTCTCTCAGGCGTCCAGCGTGAAGGTGGTGGGGCCGCACAGCCGCTGTGCGGCGAGGCCCCGCTCCCGGCACTCCACCAGCAGCCGGTCGGACTCCTTCATGCGAGGAGTCTCCGGCCCCGCGGGCGGGCCGATGATGTGCTCCATCCACGGCTCCAGGCCCATGGCGTAGTTGAAGAGCCGCTTCGCGCCGAGCAGCTCCAGCATCCGCAGGCCCTCGGTGGTGTTGCTGCCCCGGCAGCGGCGGTTCTTCTCCAGCTTCCTGTCGCGCTTCTTGGGGAAGAGCGCCTCCAGCATCCACGTGTGCGGCGCGCCCTCTATCTCCGTGTTCATGAACACGGTGTGCAGCTCGCCCACCGCCTGGCGGAGGTTGCGGTAGAGGGCGTCATCCACGTTGGTGGAGTCCGCGGCGAAGAACAGGCGCTGGTTGCCGGCGCGGACGACCCACGAGGACTTCGCGTGGAGCAGGTCGCCGTGCTCACCCAGGAAGGGCGCGGCGAGGATTTCCCCGTCGGGGATGGGAATGGACTCCAGGGCCTGCGGCTCCAGCACGTTGCGGAAGCCCAGCGAGCGGGCCAGGAGGGGCAGCGAGTAGTCACCCACCAGCAGCCCGCTGGAGCGCGGCACCACCAGCTGGCCGATGCGCTGGCGCAGGCGCAGCAGCGTCTCCACGTCCCAGTGGTCCGGGTGGCTGTGGGTGATGAGCACGTAGTCGATGCGGCGCGGCAGGTCCGTGAAGCAGACGCGCTCCATGCCCCCTTCCACGGGGCGCACCGGAATCACCGCGTCCGTGAGGATGCTCGTCCCCTTCCACTCCACCAGCACGCACGCGTGGCCCACGTAGCGCACGCGCGGCACGGAGCCATTCCAGGGCTCCGGGGGCGGGGGCAGGGGGGCCTCGGACAGCAGCGGCAGCAGCTGTGCGTCGTCCTTCACCGCGGGCCCGAGCAAATCCCGGATCCACGGCAGCGGCTTCGGCTCCAGGTCCAGGCCGAACAGCGCGTCCAGCCGCGCGTCGTGGAAGGGCACCTTCCAGTCGAGCTGCCCCGCCTCGAGCAGGCGCGGCGTCGCCTGGAGGGAGGCGCGGCCGTCGCGCTCCAGCCGCGACAGGCGCAGCGACTGCAGCTCCTGCTTGTGCAGGCGGCCGCGGTACACGAGCCCCTCCAGGAACCGGACGAAGGGGCGGTTGTAGTAGTCGTAGCCCAGCTCCACGAGCCCGCGCAGCGGCTCGGGCACCTTCGCGTAGAGCGGCTCCAGCGACTGGCCCTTCGCCTCCGCCAGGAGCCAGCCCTGGAACTCCTCCAGCGCCTCGGCGAACTGGATGCGGTCCGCCTGGTCCGCCTGCATCCGCTGCAGGAGCGCATTCACCTCGCCGGCGCGCGCGGCGGGGATGCCCACGAAGGACGTGCCGGACAGGGCCGGGTCCTTCGCCGCGCGGGCGTGGAAGTCCGGCCCCTGCAGGTAGTTCTTCAGCAGGGGCACCTGGTACGCGTGCGTGTGGAGGCTGGCGGCCACCGGGGCCACCGTCATCCACCACGCCATCCAGTCCTGAACGAGCGGCTCGACGAGGGTCGAGTCCGCGAGGCGATAGAGGGGTGCTGTCGTCATGGGCGTTCGACGCGGGAGGCTACTTGAGGATGCGCTCCAGCCGCACGTAGGGACGCTCGGCCTGGATGCTCTTCGTCTTGCAGTGCTCCAGGAACTTGTTCGACTCGACGATCTGCGGGGCCTTGTCGTCGTACACGAGGATCATCACGTGGCGCAGCCAGGGCTCCTGGCCCATCGCGTAGACGTAGACCTCCTTGGGGGCCAGGTAGTTGGTGATCTCCGTGGCGCGGGCGCTGTCCGAGCCGTTGAGCCGGCGGGCCTGGTCCATCTTCCGGGGCAGCGGGTTGCTCAGGAGCGGGCCGTACATCCAGCTCATCGGGCCGCCCTCGCACTCCATGCCGAGGAAGAGCACGTCGATGGAGCCGACGATGTCGCGCAGGTGCTGGTACAGGCGCGGCTCAATCGCGTTGGAGTCCGCCGCCATCAGCAGGGACTTGCCGCCCAGCCGGATGAGGTGCGCCGTCTTCGCCTGGATGGCCAGGTCGCTGTGCTCGCCCATGAAGGGCAGGCCGGTGATGGAGCCGCCCGGCACGGGAATCTCCTGCAGGTCGTCGATCTCCACCACGTTCTTGAAGCCGGTGTGGTGCAGCATCAGCCGCAGCGAGGGGTCCGCCAGCGAGTTGCCGTTGTTGCGCGGGACGATGATGGTGCCCACCCGGTGCCGCAGCTGGAGCAGCGTCTCCATCATCAGGTGGTCGGCGTGGCCGTGGGTGAGGACCACGTAGTCGATCTTCTCGGGCAGGTCCGAGTGGGTGAAGCGCGGCAGCTCCGTGGGGAACTCGTAGCTGATGACGGGGTCCGTGAGGATGCTGACGTCCTTCGTCTCCAGCAGCACGCAGGCATGGCCGAAGTAGCGCACCCGCACGCCCTCACCCGTGTAGCGCTCCGCGCGGCGCGGCTCGGCGTCCGTGAAGAGGTTGGCGAAGGCGCCCGCGGCGCTGGGAGACACGCCCAGCATCTCCGCCACCTTGCCCGGAGAGCCGGCGGTGTGGCGCATGCGGAACAGCTCGTCCAGGCCCTCGTGCTTGAAGGGGACCTTCAGCCACAGGGGCGAGTCCTCCTCCAGGCGCGGCGTGCTGAAGATGTACGGGCGCCAGTCGCCGTCCACCATGTTGAGCGTCACGCTCTGCGACGACTCCTGGTAGAACTTGCTGCGGTACAGCAGCGGCTCGATGACGCGGGCGCTGGCGCGGTGGCTCAAGTCATACGTGAGCTCCACGTAGCCGCGCAGCAGGTCCGGCACCTTGGGGTAGAGCGACTCCAGCGAGCCACCGTTGTTGGGCGCCATGAGCTGCTCCAGCTCCGCCATGGCCTTGGTGTACGCCAGCATGTGCGCCTGCTCGCGCTGGGTGCGCTCCAGCAGCTCCTTCACCTGCGGCACGCGCGAGGCCGGGTGGTTGATGAAGGGGCCGCCCATCAGCATGGGGTTCTTCAGCGCCGCGACGTGCACGTCCGGGTTGGCGACGAAGGACTGCATCAGCTTCAGGTGCAGGTTCGTCACGAACAGCGGCGCCGTTGCCGGGGACAGCAGGTACCACCACGTGTACCACTGGTTGTAGAGCGGCTCGATGGCGACGTTCGGCTTCAGGTACATCGGGCGGTCCAGCATTACAGTCTCCGGGCGAGGCTTGATTTTCCGGCGGGGATTGCGAGCAGCGGAGCCCGGTTGATACACGGATTTCCGTCCACACGCACGGGTGGGGGCCCGGGATGACACGGACGGTGAAGGTGCTCCCAGGCATGCCGGTGAAGGTTCCCGCGCGATATGGCGCCGGAGAGGCCGCGTTTCCCCAAGAGATTCCCGGCCATTCACAAGGGGTTGGCGACGGATGAAGACCGCACGCGCGACGTTCCGGGGAGGGCAGGCAGGCGTCCTCCTGGTGCTGCTGGTGACGATGGCCGGGTGCAGCGAGCCGGGACACCTGACGGAGGCGCGCTTCGGCTCGGCGCGCATGGACAAGGAGGTGACGCCGCCCACCGAGCCCTCGGCGCAGCGAGGGGAGCTGCCCATGGACGCGGACAACCCGGACGCCGGGGTGTTGCTGGTCCCGGACAGCTACCAGCCGGACACGCCCGCGGCGCTGGTGGTGCTGCTGCACGGGGCCGGCGGGAATCCGGAGTCCATCCTGACCATCATGCGCGAGGAGGCCAAGGCCAACGGCACGCTGGTGATGGCGCCCAAGTCGGTGGGCTTCACGTGGGACATGATCGAGCGGGGCCACTACAACGTGGACCTGTCCCGCATCAGTCGCGGGCTGGACCGCGTGTTCCGCGAGTACTCCGTGGACCCGGCGCGCGTCTCCATCAGCGGCTTCTCCGACGGTGCCAGCTACGCGCTGTCCGTCGGGCTCACCAACGGTGGGTTCTTCCGCCGCATCGCCGCCTTCTCGCCGGGCTTCGTCGCCGCCTCCGAGCTCCGGGGCAAGCCCACCGTGTTCATGACCCACGGCACCCAGGACCCGGTGCTGCCCATCGACTTCGGAGGCCGCTACATCAACGAGCAGCTCCTGAAGGAGGACTACGTGGTGGACTACCGCGAGTTCGAAGGGCGCCACGCGGTGCCCGTCACCCTGGCGAAGGAGGGCTTCAACTTCCTCACGGCGCCCGCCGCTCCCTGAGCCGTCGGACGGGCACGAAAGCGCGAGGCTACCCATGAAGGCGGCCTTCCGCGCCACTCCGCCCTATCTGGAATGTTCATCTTTCAATGAAGTATCATGCGTCCCCTGCTTCGGGGGAACACATGTATTTCAGGGAAGTTGACCATGTGGAAATGTGGGTGGAGGACGCAGGGGCGGCGGCACGCTTCTATGTGGGGACGTTCGGGTTTCGCGTCGTGGGACGGGCGGAGGCGGGGCGCTCGCTGCTCCTGCAGCAGGGCCACCTGCGGCTGGTGCTCACGGAGGCCTCGGGAGAGGGGCCTGCGGCGGACTTCGTGCGGCGGCATGGGGACGCGGTGCGGGACATCGCGCTGCGCGTGACGGACGTGGAGGCGGCCTTCCGGGACGTGGTGCGCCGGGGCGCGCGGCCGGTGAGCGGGCCCGCGGTGTGCGGCGACGGCGCCGCCCGGGTGACGCGCGCGACGGTGGCGGCGATGGGGGACGTGGTGCACTCCTTCATCCAGCGCGAGTCGCGGGGCGGGCCGGAGGACTTCATGCCCGGGGTGTACCTGCCGGTGACGGAGGGCTTTCCGCTGCCCTCGTTCGAGCCCTTCGCGGCGCTGGACCACCTGGCCATCGCCCTGGAGCCCGGGCAGCTGGAGCCCATGGTGCGCTTCTACCGGGACGTCTTCGGCTTCCACGAGTCGCACGAGGAGAACGTGCGGACGGGGGAGAGCGGGATGAACTCCAAGGTGGTGCAGAACGACAACGGGCGCATCTGCTTCCCGATGATGGAGCCCGCGCGGGACGGCAAGCCGGGGCAGATTGACGACTTCCTGGCGCGCCACGGCGGCCCGGGCGTGCAGCACTTCGCCATGCTGAGCCACGACATCGAGGCGGCCATCCGGGCGCTGCGCACGCGCGGTGTGGATTTCCTGGATATTCCGCCGACGTACTACGAGGTGCTCGAGGAGCGGCTGGGGAGGCTGGACCTGGACGTGGCCCGGACGCGAGACTACGGCATCCTGGTGGACCGTGATGCGTGGGGGCTGCTGTTGCAGGCATTCACCCGCTCCATGCACTCGCGGCGCACCCTCTTCTTCGAAGTCATCCAGCGCAAGGACGCGCGCGGGTTTGGCGGTGCCAACATCCGCGCGTTGTTCGAAGCGGTGGAGCGTGAGCAGGCCCGGAGGCCTTGAACCATGTCGTCCCCGATGAACACCCCTGAGCTTCCCCTGGCGTCCTGGGCGCGGCGGCTGGCGCCGTCCGCCATGCAGGACATGCTGCAGAACATCACCAAGCCCGGCGTCTTCTCCCTGGCGCTGGGGCTGCCGGCCGCGGAGCTGTTCCCCACCGAAGGCATGGGGCAGGCGGCGGCGAGCGTCCTGGCGGAGCAGGGTGGGGCGCTGCAGTACTCGGCCACGCTGCAGCCGTTGCGCGAGCACATCGTCGCGATGATGGCGAAGCGGGGCGTGCGCTGCACGCCGCAGCAGGTGTTCCTGACGACGGGCGCGCAGCAGGGGATGAACCTCCTGGTGCGGCTGATGCTGGAGCCCGGCCAGTCGGTGATGCTGGAGGACCGCGTGTACTCGGGGTTCCAGCAGGTGCTGGAGCCGTACCAGGCGAAGCGGCTGCCGGTGCGGCGGGACGCGCGCACGGGCATCGACCTGGATGCGGTGGAGTCCATGCTGAAGGCGGGCGAGCGGCCGGCGTTCCTGTACACGATGAGCGACGGGCACAACCCGCTGGGCACGGGCCTGGCGCTGGAGGCGCGCGAGCGGCTGGTGAAGCTGGCGCGCGACTACCGGATGCCCGTCATCGAGGACGACGCGTACGGCTTCCTCCAGTACGAGGACACGGTGCTGCCGCCGCTGCGGGCAATGGACGACCAGTGGGTGTTCTACGTGGGCTCGTTCTCGAAGATTCTCGCGCCCGCCCTGCGCGTGGGCTGGGTGGTGGTGCCGGAGCCGATGGTGTTCCGGCTGGCCACGGTGAAGGAGTCGAGCGACATCGACACCGCGACATTCACCCAGCGCATCGTCCTGTCGTTCCTGGACTCGGGGAAGCTGGAGGGGCACCTGGGGCGGCTGCGCACGGAGTACCGGCTGCGGCGCGACGCGCTCCTGAAGGCGCTGGAGACGCACATGCCGAAGGGCGCGACGTGGACGAAGCCCACGAGCGGCATGTTCGTCTGGGTGGAGCTGCCCGAAGGGGCGGACACCACCGCGCTGCTGCCGCGCGCGCTGGAGACGGAGAAGGTGGCGTACCTGCCCGGGCAGGCCTTCTCGGTGCCGGGTGGGCGGTCCGCCGCGCACTGCATGCGGCTGAACTTCAGCAACTGCGAGCCGGCGAGGATTGAAGAGGCCGTGGCGCGGCTGGGCCGGGTGCTGGCGGCGCGGTAGGGAAGGGGACGGGCCGCCCGGCAATGGGCGGCCCCTTCCGGGCGGTGTGATTCCGAGGCCCGTCAGTCCGTCATGAGCTGGCGAAGGCTGACGTCGAGCTGGCTGCCCACGAGGCGCAGCATGCTGTCCAGCTCGTCGGGCGTGAGCCCCAGCCGGGCCGTCAGCTCCTCCCGGGTGAGTGCCAGCAGCTGCTCCCGTGCGCGGACAATCCAGCGCGCCACGGTGGAGCGGGGCGCCTGGAACGTGGCGCCCACCGAGTCGATGGACAGGCCGTGCACGTGGTGCAGCCGCAGCAGGTTGCGCTCCCGGGCGTCCAGCCGGCCCAGCGCGGCGCGGAAGGCCACGCGGAAGTCCTCCTGGTGCCGCTCGCGGATGAAGGCCAGCTCGGGGTCCGCGCCCAGCCGCTCCGCCAGCTCCACCGGGGCCTCCCCCACGGGCTGCTCCCGCGGCGCGGCGCGCTGCTGGTCGATGTGGAGCCGCAGCGCCACCGCCCGCACCCACTGCGCCAGTGGACCGCGCCCGGAATAGGAGGCCAGCTTCGGCGCCGCCCCGTCCACCGGGACGAGCAGCCGCTGGCTCAACACCTGCCGCAGCTCGTCCACGAGGGAGGGGGCCTCGCGCGGCAGCCACGTCCCCACCTGGGACAGCACCTGCGCGTCGAGCGCCTCGAGCGCCCGCGCATCGCCCCGCGTGCAGGCGAAGGCGAGGAAGAGCTCTCCCGCGCGCAGGCTCGCGAGCACCTCGCCCACCTCGCCCGTGGGGGGCAGCCGCTCGGCCACGTGTGCGAGGAAGGCCCCCGCCTCCATGTCCACCCGGGGCCACGCCGCGCGCGCCTGCCGCACCAGGTTCTCGAGCGCTTCCTCCAGGCCCGCATGGGAGCGCAACGCCGGGACGAGCGTCCGCGGCGCCCGCGACAGGAAGGACTCGGTCTGCTCGGACGCCAAGATGCACCTCCACCGACGAGCCCGCCTTCGCGGGCGGGAGTGAGACACGGTGCCAGGCTCAGGGGGAGCCGTGCGTGGACAGCCAGACCTGGACCTCGCGCACCCGGGGCGCGTAGACGGGCGCGCCGCGGGCGTAGGCCTCCATGGCCTCGCGCGCCAGGATGACCGCCCGGTGTCGCTCGCCGCGAGACTGCCAGAGGAGGCGGGCGAGCGCGAAGCTCGCCCGGGCCCGCTCGGGAGGGGCCAGCTCCACCCGCGCGGAGAGCGCCACCGCCCGCTCCAGCGGCTCGCGGGCCTCGCGCAGGTGTCCGCCCTCCAGCAGTGCCTCGCCCAGCAGCCCGAGCGTCTGTGCGACCCGGGGGTGCTCCGCTCCGAGCGCCTGCTCGCGCAACGCCAGCGCCCGCCGCAGGTGGACGAGCGCCGGGCGCACCCTGCGCAGGCGCAGCTCCACGTGCCCCAGGTTGTACAGCGCGCTGGCCACCTTCGGGTGGTTGGGGCCGAGCGTGGCCTCCCACAGCTCGCGCGCCGCCTCGAAGTGGGCGCGCGCATCCACGAGTCTGCCCGAGTCCATCGCCACGAAGCCCAGGTTGTTGCGCGACAGCGCCACGTCCGGGTGCCGGGGGCCGAGCTGCGCTTCCTGGATGGCGAGCGCCTCGAGGTAGTTCGCCTCCGCCTGCGTGAGCTGTCCCAGGTCCGCCCGGGCATTGCCCAGGCTCAGCAATACGTTGGCCACCCGCAGCGGCCCGCCGTCCTCTTCCTTGCGCAGGCTCGCGAGGGCGCGCTCGTAGTGGGGCAGCGCCTCCGCGAGCTGGCCCCGCCGCGAGAGCGCGTCGCCCAGGTTCACCCGTATCCTGCTGGTGCTGGAGTGCTCCGCGCCGAGGAGGCGCTCGCCCAGCGTGAGGGCCTCTTCGTAGCGCGCCACGGCCTCGGCCACCTTCCCCTGGAGGCGCAGCGCGGTGGCCACGTTGTTGAGGTGTGCGGCGCGCAGTGGGTGCTCGCGGCCATACACCGCTTCCACCAACGCCAGGGCGCGCGCATGGTGCTGCTCCGCCTCGGCGTAGCGCCCCAGTGCGTTGAGCGCCAGGCCCATGCCGATGAGCACGTCGGCGAGCGCCACGTCCTTCGGCCCGCGCGCCCGCTCCAGCAATGCGAGCGCCTTGCCGGCGTCGGCGAGCGCCCGCGCGTAGTCTCCCAGCCGGTAGCTGAGGTGGCTGTGGACGCGGCGCAGCTCCGCGGCCACCTCCAGGGAGGCCTCGGGCCCCAGCCGCTCCAGGGCCGCCTCCGCCATGCGCGCGGTGCGCTCGGCCTCCTTCGCCAGGCCCAGGCCCTCGACCTCCGTGTAGAGGAGGCGGTTCCATGCGTGTGCGGCCGTCTCGTCGTCGTGCCCGGCCTCCGCGACGCGCACCGCCTCCTCCAGCGCCTCGCGCGCCGGTGCGAAGCTGCCAGCGGTGCCCCGCATCTCGCCCAGCAGCAGCAGGGCCCGCGCCAGCGTGGGCCGGTGCCCCAGGCCCCGCAGCGCCGTCACCACCGCCTCCAGCCGGGGCAGCGCGCGCGCATGGAACCCGGCCGCGCCCTGCACGCGCAGCCCGTCCAGCTCCCGGCCCAGCGCCGCCAGCCGCTCCCGGGCCTCCGGGCCTTGCGGCAGCGGCTCCACGCGGGCGAGCGCGTCCCGGTCCGCGCACGCGGCCAGGGAGGGGAGCTGCCGCGCGGCCTCGGGCGCACGGGTGAGCGCCTCCGGCTCGCCTTCCTCCAGCAGCTCCACCAGGACGCTCAGCGCCTGGCGCCGGCCATCCAGGCACGCGGCGCGCAGGTCCATCAGTCGCTCGGACTGCGCCTGCCGCACGCGCGTGTCCTCGCAGGACTGACGCTCCTGGGCCACCAGCGCCTGGGCATAGGCGTCCAGCGCCCGCGCGGTGGACGCGAAGGCCTCCCCGGGCGCCGGCAGCGCGCCCTGACGGAAGCGCTGCTCCAGCCGCGCCCGGTGCTCCGCGTCCCAGGTGCCCTCCAGCCGTGCCTCCAGGCCGGTGCACGCCCTGGCGGCGTCACCCCGGGCCAGCGCGAAGCCCACGGCGGCGCTGGCCGCCACGCCGGTGACCAGCGCCGCGGCCGCCTGGCGCCAGCGGCGCGCACGCGGGCCGGACTGGAGCCGGGCCAGCAGCGCGTCCATGGAGGGGTGACGCGAGGCCGGTTCCATGGCCAGTCCGCGCAGCACGGCGTCGCGCACGGCGCCGGGCACGCGCGAGCCGCGGGGCGGAGGCGTCACCCTTCCGTCGCGCAGGGCCCGGGCGCGCTCACCCGCCGTGCCGCCCGCGAAGGGCCGCTGGCCGAAGAGGGCCTCGTACAGCGCGACGCAGAAGCTGAACTGGTCGCTGCGCGCGTCCGCGCGCCCGCCCCGCCACTGCTCCGGGGACATGTACGCGGGGGTGCCCTGCCGCACGCCCGCGAGGGGGTCGCCTTCCCCCGGCGAAGCCTCCGGGGTGGGGCCGTCCCCGGTGCCAGGCTCGACGGGAGCCCGGTGTGCGAGGCCGAAGTCGGTGACTCGCACCTGGCCGTCGTCGCCCAGCAGCACGTTGTCCGGCTTGAAGTCTCGGTGCACCAGCCCCACGGCGTGCGCGGCCGCCAGCCCCTGGCCCGCCTGGAGCATGCGCGCGAGCACCTCGCGCCACGGCCGCGGCGCCTCCGCCAGCCAGTGGCGCAGCGTCCGCCCCCGCACCAGCTCCATGGCGAGGAAGACGGTGTCGCCGTCCAGGCCCACGTCATGGACGATGACGACGTTGGGGTGGGAGAGCCGGGCCAGCGCCTGGGCCTCGCGCACCAGCCGCCCGCGCGCCTCCGCGTCCGCCACCGCTCCGGGCTTGAGCAGCTTGAGCGCCACCTCCCGGTCCAGGTCCGGGTCATACGCGGCGAAGACCACCCCCATGCCCCCCTCGCCCACGCGGCGCAGCAGCACGTAGCGCCCCACGCACGCTCCAGCGCGCGGAGGCGCTCCCGGCTCGGGCGGCGGCGGGGACTCCAGGGCCCGCTGTCCCTCGAGCCCCGCCATCACCGTGCAGCACGCCGCGCACCGGTCCAGGTGCGCCTCCAGCCGGGCCAGGGCGTCCGCGGACAGGCGCCCCTGCTCCCATTCCAGCAACTCGTTCTCGTCAGGACATGGGGTCATGGAAACAGCCCGAAGGCTGGATAGCCTGGGAAACATATCCTACCGCGTCGGGGCCCCGGACGAGCCCGCTGGCCAGGAACCTGGCGTCTTCGCGGCCAGCTCCCGCTCCGCTTTCCAATGGCCACCGGGCGCCTAGACTGGCGCCGTGTCCAGCCCCTCCGAGCAGAGCCCGTCCGACGGTGGCCTCCGCCACCAGTTGCACACCATCATCTTCGAAGCGGACACCCCGGCCGGGAAGGCGTTCGACATCACGCTGCTGTGGGCCATCGTCTTCAGCATCGTCGCGGTGATGCTGGAGAGCGTTGCGCCGCTGCGCGAGCGGTACGGCGCGGTGCTCCGCGGCGCCGAGTGGTTCTTCACGGCGCTGTTCACCGCCGAGTACGTGCTGCGGCTCATCGCCGTCCAGCGGCCCCTGCGCTACATGCGCAGCTTCTTCGGGCTGGTGGACCTGCTGGCCATCCTCCCCACCTTCCTGAGCGTGCTGATTCCCGGCGCCCAGTCGCTGCTGGTGGTGCGGGTGCTGCGGCTGCTGCGCATCTTCCGCGTGCTCAAGCTGGGCCACCTGCTGGGACAGGCGGAAATCCTCATCACCGCGCTGCGCGCCAGCCGGCCGAAAATCACGGTGTTCCTGGGCACGGTGCTCACCATCGTCGTCATCATGGGCGCGGTGATGTACGTGGTGGAGGGCGGAGCGAATGGCTTCGACAGCATCCCCCGCGCCATGTACTGGGCCATCGTCACCGTGACGACGGTGGGCTTCGGCGACATCACACCCAAGACGGTGCTCGGGCAGCTCATCGCCTCGGTGCTGATGGTGATGGGCTACGGCATCATCGCGGTGCCCACCGGCATCGTCTCCGTGGAGCTGGCCGCCGCCACCCGCCATGCGGTCGACACGCGCGCCTGCCTCGGCTGCGGCGTCCAGGGACATGACCTGGACGCATCGCATTGCAAGTTCTGCGGGCACAGCCTCTAGCCCGCGCAGCAACGCACTGCGACGCAGAGAGGAATTGAAATTCACCGAAGGTATTTCCCCTCCCTCGTTTTTGTTCGCGTGTCCGGGATTTCCCCGAACACGTGAACTCGCTGAAGGGGGATTGGAAATGAAGCGAATCCTGACGACGTGGACTCCCATCGTGTCGCTGGCGGCGCTCGTCGCGGCGCCCGCCGCGCTGGCCGGGTCCAAGACGGAGTCGGCGTACTGCTACAAGAACACGGACAACTCCGGTGGTTGCTATGGAAGCATGCTCGGCTTCCGCAACCACGCCGGCAGCAACACGTACGCGTACTTCACGCAGTACTACTCCGGCACCCGGTCCTTCTCCGCGGCCTATACGTCTGGCACGACGACGACGTACTTCTCGTGCACGCCGAACGCCGCCACGGCCGCGCAGTGGACGAAGGCGATGAACCACCACGGGTACTTCTCCATCTACTGGGACGCGTCGGGTGCCTGCTATTCGCTGTACCTGAACAACGGCAGCCAGTACGCCAACTTCTGAGCCGCCATGTCTGTCAATGCCCTGCGTGGATGGCTCCCGGGCCTCGTCCTGGCCCTGGGATGCGGAGTGGGTAGCTGGCTCGCGGTGAGCCAGGGACAGCAGGCCCAGGAGCTGCGGATGCAGCAACTGGCCGACGAGGTCGCGTCACTGCGCCGAGCCGTCCGGGCGCTGCCGGCGCCGACTTCCGTCATGCCTGCTGGAGGCAACGCGGCGGGGATTCCTCCGTCCCTGGAGGCGGGCGCGGCACGGCCCACCGCCGAGGACCTGGATGCCATTGCCGCGCGGATGGTCACCCTCCTGAAGGAGTCCGGGACATTCGCCGAGGGTCCGCAAGCCGCGGAGCCCCCGGCGCCACCTCCGAACCTGACTCCAGAGCAGCATGCGGCCGCGACACGGGCCGACGTGCTGGTGGAGCGGATGGTGTCCAGCGGGCGCATGACAGCCGAAGACGTCCACGAGATCCGCCGCGAGCTCGCGCTGCTCGGCGGCCGGGCCGAAGCCGAGGCGCTCCGCCGGAAGATCGTCGTCGCCATCAACCAGAACCGGCTCACCCCCTCGGACGATGCCGACGGGCTGCCCTAGGGCCGGCCCGACATCCCCGAGCAGGAAGGTGTCTGCCTGACAGAAGCACCCCGGGAGGACGCGTCATGCGCTCCTGGAAGCAATCCACCTCAACCCCCATTCGGGGCACAGCCGCGCGCTGGCCCCTTCAAGGAGAAGACGATGAAGTCCCTGCACCTGAAGTCGCTGACCCCGGTGGTGGCACTTGCCACCCTTGGCCTTGCCTCCGTCGCGAGCGCGGGCCTCGAGTCGCAGAGTGCCACCTGCTACCAGAACACGGATGGCTCGGGTTACTGCATCGGCAACATGATTGGCTTTCGTGAGGATGCGACGACGACCTCGTATGCCTCCTTCCGCGAGGACGAGGACGGCACGCGCAGCTTCTACGCCCGGTACACGGTGGGGGGCGCCACCACGCCCAGCACGTACACCTGCATCCCGGACGCCACGGTGTCCTCCATCTGGAACCTGGCGCTGAGCAGCCGCGGCTACTTCTACGTGACGTGGAACACCACCGGCACGTGCACCTACCTCCGCCTGTCGAACGGCTCGAACTACTCGAACTTCTAGAGGGATTGAAGCCCGGGGCGGGGGAGCGGATGAGCTCGCCCCGGGTGTTCCTCCACGGTGGTTCACCGAGGTGCGGCTCTTCCTGACGGGCCGGCGGGCGTGAGCAGCATCTCGCGCAGCGCGGACGGAGGGATTTCGTTGTACCTGCGAAACGTCCTCGTGAAGTGGGCGTGGTCGGCGAAGCCGGTGCAGAACGCGACGTCCGTGAGCGTCAGGCGTGTATCTCCCAGCAGCGCCTGCGCGGCGTCCACGCGGGAGCGCTGCAGCAGCTCGGAGAAGGTGGTCCCCTCCTGCCGCAGGGCGCGCTGAAGACTCCGGCGCGAGAGGGCGAGCCGCCACGCGGCCTCCTCGAGGGTCCACGGGTGAAGGAGGTCCGCCGTCATCAGCTTCTGGAGCCGGGCGCGGAGCTCAGGGACGTCATTACCTTGCGAGTCCTCGCACCGAGAGGCGTCCGTCGGCTTCGCTGGCTTCCAGTGGAAGGTGGCCACGTCCGTGGCGTCAGGCAGCATCCGCGGGGCAGGCGCCGGGGCTCCGCCGTGGATGACCATGGGCTCGCTGGCGGCGGGTGTGAGGGTGACGACCAGCTCCGTGTAGCCCGCGAGCTCCAGCAGCGCGACGACGAGGCCCCAGACGAACAGGTCATTGACGGCGAGAATCTTCCCTCCGTCGATGGCCACGTGACGCAGGGTCAGCCGGGCACCGTCCGCGTCGTGGTCGAGGAGCTGCGTGCGGTGTCGCGAGTGGCCGAAGCGCTCCAGCGTCTTCCACCGCTCGAGGATGTGGCCGGGCGTGGCCCCTCCGGTGATGGCTCGGATGACGGGATGGGCCGCCAGGGCGCGCAGCTCACGGCCAAGCTCCAGCACGGGCCGCCAGCCGTGGGCATCCATGACGGCCTGGAGCACGGTGACCTTGTCGCGTCCCCGGAGCTGAAGGTCCGGGTAGTCGCGAGCGACGGCCGCGTGCAACAGCGCACCCAGGGCCGCGTTCGTCATGGTGCCCTGGTCCATCACGGTCACCGGCTTCGGGTCAGCGGGACGCACGCGGTGGCGGCCCGGCGCATCGACCCGCCTTGCGCCAGTCCGTCAGCGCGGCGAGGAAGAGCGTGTTGAACTCCGCACCCGAGAACGGGTTTTGACTGGTCACCAGGTTGCAGTCGCGCACGGCCCTGGAGCGGCCCGGGAAGGCCGTCTCATGGAGGTAGCCCGCGCCGTCGAGCTGCTCTCCAATCTCGCGAACCTGTGCGCGTTCACCCATCACGAACGTCTCAATGTACCACTCCTCGAAGCCAGACACCGAGGTGACGCGCCGGCCGAGGAAGGGACTCCGGTCTTCCGGCAGTCGCGACAGGAGCGCGGGGGCGTGGCAGACGAGCCCGACGGGACGGTCCGTGGCGCCGAAGTCGACGAGCAGGGCGTGCAGGTCGGCGTCATGCAGCAGGTCGACCATGACGCCCTGGCCGCCCGGAACGAGGATGGCCTGAAACGCGTCGGAGCGCGCGCGGACCTCGGACAGGTGAAGCGGCGCGAGCAGCCCCGGCAGCGTCGTGATGAGCGCCTGCGCTTCGGCGAGGGCCTCGGGGTGCTTCTTCCAGTACGACGGCTCGAGGCTCTCCGGGTCGAACACCGGTGCCCGACCCGCTGGCGTCGCGATGGCCACCTCGTAGCCCGCGTCGACGAGGGCCCGGTAGGGCTCGTAGAACTCATTCAGGAAGACGCCCGTCTGCCGCGTGCTCCCGTCCGCGAGCGATTGCACGGACGCGGCGGAGAGGACCATGAGAACCGCTCCTGGTGAGCGGAGCTCCTCGGCCGTGGCGGCTCCTGGAGGAAAGACCACCTGGCGGGTCGGAAGCGCTGCGCACCCCATGATTCCCGCGCAGACCGCGGCCGCGAAGACGAGGCGGGAGACACGCCTCGTGAAAGCCCGCCTCACGGGGGACGTTGGAACTCGATTCGTGGTGGACGCACCCATGTCGCTCCTCCTGGTGACAGCTTCATCACCAGGGTAGGGCGCCACTGGAGGGTGGGCTTGAACGTATGCGCCAACGTCGCCTGCGTGAGGCGGGGCCGCCCCGCGCCGGCCGCTTCGTGCTCGTTACTGCACGCGCAGCGTGTACGAGCCGCCGTTGCGGCGGAGCTCCGCGTTCATGTCGTCGCGGAACCGGCGCAACGTCGCCGCATCACCGACGATGCCGATGCAGCCCGCGGTGCCGGTCTGGCCACCGTCCGGGTGGATGCGCAGCAGCGTGCGATCCCGGCCCGCGCGAGGGTCATAGAACTTGTCGGAGCCCGGACGGCGAGGGTCCTCGAGCCGGAAGCTGAAGCCGACGCCGTCCCGCGTGAAGGCAGCGTCAGAGCGGCTGTTGCGATGCGCCGTCACCCGGAACTCGCCCTGCGGAACCGAGAAGAGGCTGCGCGAGCCGGAGTTGAACTGGTACGTGTTGCCGTTCACCGTGACGGTGCCGGTGGCCATGCCCTTGCCGGCGGGATAGTTGTTGAGGCGCGCGGTGCCATTGACACCGCCGCCGGTGGTGGGCTGGCTGCCGCCGGTGCCAGTGGTGCCGGTGGTGGGCCGGCTGCCGCCGGTGGTCGGACGCTGGCCCGGAGCGTTGGCCGCCTCGAGCGCCGCCCGGGTGCGCGGCCCCACGATGCCGTCCACCTTCAGGCCGTTCGCCTGCTGGAACTTGCGCACCGCCGCCTCGGTCTTCGGGCCGAACTTGTTGTCGATGGGGCCCGGGTTGACGCCGGCCGCCTTGAGCTGCCGCTGGAGCGAGCCGACCTGCGGGCTCTCCGCGCCCCGCTCCAGCCTGGCCGCGCGGGCGGGGGTGGTCGTCCGGCTCCGCTCGGTGGCGGGACGGTCCGGGTTGATCTCGGGCCGGCTCTCCGCGCCGCCGGTCGGGGCGCCACCGAAGTGCGGCGCCAGCGCCTGCGCGCGGGCCCACACGTCGTTGGAGTAGTCGTCGCCGGTGGTGCCCCGGTCCATCCCCTCGAGGGTCCGCACGTCGTCGGCGCCCATGTTGTAGGCGGCCACCGCGCCGCGCAGCTGCTGCTCGGGGGTCCAGTTCGGGTGGTCGCGCTTCACCTGGTTGAGCTGGTCCCGGAGGATGCCAGCGCCCTGCGCGATGTTCTCGCGGCTGCGGGGGCCGCCGATGCCCGCGGCCGTGCCCCGGTCCACCTGCATCAGGCCGTAGCCCGCGCCACCGTCGCCGCGCCCGTTGGCGTCCAGCGCCTGGCCGCCGCGGCTCTCGCGGCTGATGATCGCGGCCAACAGCGCCGGCGGGAAGCCGTACTCCTGCGCCACCGACTCGATGTCCGCCTTGTACTGCTGCAGCCGCGGCAGGTCGGTCATCGCCATCTGGCGCGAGGCGGCAGGGCCCCCCTGCCGGATGCCGTCCTGGCGCGCGGTCCGGTCCGAGGCGCCCGTCGGGTTGTAGCGGCCGAGGATGGCGTTGGGGTCCGTCCGGCTCGTTCCCTCGAACGAGCTCACCCCGGAGGTGCCCACCCGGTTGTTCGTCGGAGTGGTACCGCGTCCGGATGACGTCGAGGTCTGCGCGACGGGAACGCTCGTCCGCTGCGAAGTGGAGACGCGAGTCGTCGAGCGGCTGGTCGAGTCAATGGCCATGGGGGGGTTCCTTCGGATCAGTCGGGGCTGTCCCATTGTCGGGAGAGGTATGTGCCGAGTTGCCGAAATAGTTTTCAGGACCGGAATGGGTGTGTGGATGTAGGCGTGGGTGTCATGCCAGAAGGGGAGCGGGGCCCTTCCTTTTCGAGGTGCGGATGGAGGCGCGGACCGGTACGGCCTTCGGAGCGACCGCGGGCGTGACGTGTTGCGCGTCAGCGGGCGCGGAGGATGGAGGTGGCTGGGGCTCGCTGGCGAGCATGGCGTCCAGTTCGTCGGCCGTTGCGAACACGCCGGAGCAGACCTTCGCGACCAGTCCCCCTTCCGCGAGCATCATGCGCGTCATGCTGGACGCCGAATGGCGCTCCGTGTGGATGGAGATGAAGTCGCCCGCGTTCTGCCCCTGGACGAGAATCAAGAGGGGCGCAACGTCAGCGTCCACGGTGTAGTGGATGGGCTTCTCTTCCCCATCGCCCCTGAAGAGACAGGCGCAAGCTTCGGCAGTGGAATTCTCTGCATCGTTTTCCGCCTCGGCGGCTCATTCCTCGTGGTCCTCATTCAGGGCCATTGCCAACAGGCAGCTCGGGCCGCGCCCTCGGGGGAGCGCGCGGCCTGGAGTCAGACTGCCCGGTACAATCGCCGCTCGTTGTTGAGGGGGGGAACGCTTGCACCCGAATCGATTGAAGCAGACGTGTCAGAAGACGCACCTCATGGGAGCACTGGCCGTGCTCCTGCTCCTGGGAGCCGCTGGAGGGGGAGGTGAGGCGCGGGCCCAGGAGCCCCGGAGCGCGACGGCGCCTCTGGCCCCGGACCCCGCCGGGGGGAACTGGAACGCTACCGGCTCGATGGTTTCAGGCCGCTATGGCCATACCGCCACGCTGCTGGCGGATGGCAGGGTGCTCGTGGCGGGTGGGTACGCCTTCCAAGGCGACGTCCTCGTCAGCGCCGAGCTGTACGCCCCGGCCACCGGCGCCTGGACCGTCACCAGCGCGCTGAGGCGGGCTCGCTCCAACGCCGCGGCCACGCTGCTGCCCGACGGCAGGGTGCTCGTGGTGGGTGGGTACGGCGGCGGCATTCTCTCCAGCGCCGAGCTGTACGACCCGGCGACCGGCACCTGGACCGCTACCGGCGCGATGGCCTCGGGTCGCTCCAGCCCGACAGCCACACTGCTGCCGGATGGCAGGGTGCTCGTGACGGGAGGGTATTCCGGACAGAATGGCAGCCTCGCCAGCGCTGAGCTGTATGACGCGGCCACCGGCACCTGGACGGCCACCGGTTCCATGAGCCATTACCGCCAGGGCCACACCGCCACGCTGATGCCGGATGGCAGGGTGCTCGTGGTGGGCGGGAGTAACGGCAACGACCAGGAGGCCAGTGCCGAGCTGTACGACCCGGCCACAGGCATCTGGACCCCCACCGGCTCGATGATTCAGGCTCGCGGGCGCTCCACGACCACGCTGCTGGCGGATGGCAGGGTGCTCGCGGCGGGCGGGTACGACTTCCTCACCCTTTCCAGTGCCGAGCTGTACGACCCGGCCACCGGCACCTGGACCGCCACCGGCTCCATGAGTCAGGAACGCTATTACTTCACGGCCACGCTGCTGCCCAACGGCAAGGTGCTCGTGGCGGGCGGCTCCGGCGCCGGCGCCGAGCTGTATGACCCGGCCACCGGCACCTGGACGACCACCGGCTCCATGAGCCTGCCGCGCACCTTCCACACCGCCACGGTGCTGCCCGGTGGCAGGCTGCTCGTGGCGGGCGGGAGTAACAACGGCATCTCGGAGACCCGGGCCGAGCTGTACCTGAAGGTACCGGACACCCGCTTCGGCGCCACGCCGCCCCCCGCCACCCGCCAGCGCGGTGCGACCTTCGCCTTCACCTCCGACGATGCGGGCACCCACTTCGAATGCAGCCTGGGCGCCGAGGCCTTCAGCGCGTGCACCTCGCCCGTCACCTACGCCGACCTGGCCGAGGGGACCTACACGTTCCGGGTGCGGGCGCGAGACACGCTCGGCAACGTGGATGCCACCCCCGCTTCCCACACGTGGAGGGTGGACCTGACGGCTCCAGAAACCGCCCTCACGTCCATCCAGGCCAGTCCCAATCAATCCACCGCCACCTTCCGCTTCGCCAGTGAGACCGGTGTCAGCTTCGAGTGCGGCCTGGACGGGGCGCCCTTCACCCCGTGCACCTCGCCGGCCACCTACGCCAACCTGGGCGACGGCGCACACTCCTTCCAGGTGCGGGCGCGTGACGCGGCTGGCAATGTGGATGAGACTCCTTCTTCCCACGCCTGGACGGTGGACGTGACGAGTCCGACCACCCTCCTCACGTCCGCTCCAGGCCCCCTCACCAATCAGCGCACGGCCACCTTCACGTTTGAGTCCGACGATGAGTCGGCCCGCTTCGAGTGCGCCCTGGACGGCGGGGTCTTCGCCTCGTGCACCTCGCCGGCCACCTACGCCAACCTGTTCGACGGCCAGCACTCCTTCCAGGTGCGTGCACGCGATGCCGCCGGCAATGTGGAGTCCCCCCCGGTGTCCCATTACTGGACCCTGGACCTGGTGGCCCCGGAGACCTGGCTGGAGTTCACGCCGGACGCCTTCACGCAACAGACCCAGGCGACCTTCGGCGTCACCTTCGATTTCGGGAGTGTCGGCGGCGAGTGCAGTCTGGACGGCGCGCCCTTCACCCCGTGCAGCCCGCAGGTCACCTACGCCAACCTGACGGAAGGACGCCACACCTTCCAGGCGCGCGCGCGTGACGAGGCCGGCAATGTGGATGCGACCCCGGTTTCCTATTCCTGGACGGTGGACCTGACGGCTCCGGAAACCACCGTCACGTCCGCTCCGGAGAATCCCTCCCGGTTCACCACCGCGGTCTTCGGCTTCGAGTCCAACGAGGCCGGCGCCAGCTTCGAGTGCAGCCTGGACAATGAGCCCTTCACCTATTGCTCCTGGCAGGCTGTCTACAGCGTGTTCTCTGGCACGCACACCTTCCGGGTCCGTGCGCGTGACAGGGCCGGCAATGTGGCTGCGACTCCTGCCTCCCACACCTGGACCGTGGACGTCACCGCGCCGGTAGTCACCTTCACGTCCGTTCCGAGCAGCGGCACTCGCCAGACCACGGCCACCTTCGCCTTCGAGTCCGACGACGCGGGGGGGCGCTTCCGGTGCAACCTGCAGGGGGTGCCCTCCACGGAGTGCACCTCGCCGGTCACCTTCTCCGGCCTGAGCGAAGGCACCTACACCTTCCAGGTGTCCGCAATCGATGGGGCGGGCAATGAGAGTATTCCCGCCTTCCATTCCTGGGCCGTGGACCTGACGGCCCCCCGCACCATCCTGGACTCCGTGCCGGCCAATCCCACGCAACAGACGCAGGCGACCTTCTCCTTCTTCTCCTTCGAATTCGATGCCCGCTTCGAGTGCAGCCTGGATGGGTCGACCTTCAGCGCCTGCGCCTCGCCGGTCACCTACGTCAACCTGACCGCGGGCACCCACACCTTCCGGGTGCGTGCGAGGGACGCGGCCGGCAATGTGGATGAGAATCCGGACGCCTACTCCTGGACGGTGGACCGGACGGCCCCGGCCACCACGCTCACCTCCACTCCGTCCAATCCCTCTCCGCCGCTCTCGTCGACCTTTGCCTTCGAAGCCAATGAGCCGGGGGCCCGCTTCGAGTGCAGCCTGGATGGGGCGACCTTCACCGAGTGCTTCTCACCCACCACCTTCTTCGTCTTGAGCGATGGCAGCCACACCTTCCGGGTTCGTGCGCGTGACGAGGCCGGCAACGTGGATGTGACCCCGGCCATCTACTCCTGGATGGTCGACGCGACGGCACCGGTCACCCGCATTACCTCCGCTCCGAGCAACCCCAGCAACCAGGCCGAGGTGACCTTCTCCTTCGACTCCAACGAGGCGGGGACCCGCTTCGAATGCAGCCTGGACGGGGCGTCTTTCAGCTCCTGCGCTTCGCCGGCCACCTTCTCCGGCCTGGGCGAAGGCTCCCACTCCTTCCAGGTGCGTGCGTATGACGGGGTCGGCAACGTTGAGTCCTCCCCGGTCAGCCACGCCTGGAGCGTGGACCTGACGGCGCCGTCCACCACGCTCACGTCCGCTCCGGGCAACCCCAGCGCTCAGCCCACGGCCACCTTCACCTTCTCCAGCTCGGCGGGTGCCAGCTTCGAGTGCAGCCTGGATGAGGCGGACTTCACCGACTGCACCTCGCCGGCCATCTACGCCAACCTGACCGAGGGCGCTCACACCTTCCAGGTGCGCGCGAAGGATGGGGTCGGCAACGCGGATGCCACTCCGGCCAGCCACACCTGGGAGGTGGCGCGGCCCGCTCCGGCGGCGCCCTCCATCATCTCTCCGGCCCAGGGCGCCACCCTGGACGACGCCACGCCCGTCTTCTCTGGCATTGCAATGCCCGGCAGCACCGTCACCCTCACCGTGGATGGGCAGGACGTGGGCACCACCGGCGCCAGCGAGGCGGGCACCTGGTCCTTCACTGCGACGTCGCCCCTGGCGGAGGGAAGCCACAGTGTGGTCGCCACGGCACGCGACACCGGCGGCACCAGCCCGGCGAGCGCCGTCGTGAGCTTCACGGTGGACCTCGGCGCCTCTGAGCAGCCCGGGGACCCGGAGGAGGGCGGCGGGTGCTCGGCGGGCCCGGGGGATTCCTCGTGGCTGCTGGCGAGCCTGGCGTTGCTGGCGATCGCGGCTTCCCGGCGGCGCCGGCTCGTGCGGTAGCGCTGTTGACTGCGGGCGGGGCTCCCCGGCGTACCGGGGAGCCCAGGGTGTTCAGCGCGGGACCCCGCTGGGAGCGCGGCTGAGCGTGTCGCTGCTCGCCACGCCCTGGGCAGCGTGGCCGCAACGCGAGGTGCGAAAGCGGGGTGCTCGGTCAGTGACGTGTCTCCGGTAGTCCCTCATCGCAAGGCGCACCCACCCTCCCTCGCTGGAGGCGTGGACTTCGATGGGCTTGTCTGCTCCGAACTTGAGCGCGTTGGTCAGCAGGCCTGCGTGAGCGCGGCATCTCTCCGCGCATTGCACGACCTGGAATCGAGTCGTCCGAACGGCTGGGCCGCTACCGGTGGATCGTCGAGCAGCGCCTGGCCATCCTCCACCGCTTCCGTCGCCTGCGTATCCGCGACGAGCGGCGAGCCGACATCCACGAGGCGCTCCTCCTGCTCGCCTGCGACCTCATGCTGCTACGGTCGCTCGGCCGGTTTTGTCAGGAACTCTCAGGGCACGTAGACGGTGTTGATGACCGGAGCCGCCGGGTCATAGAGCGCGACGATGACGTCGCGGCTGGGAAGGAAGTCGAACTCGGACGCGCTGCCCAGGGAGAGGCTGCCCTCATACCGCTCGCCACGCACGATGAAGCTCCAGCGCAGCACCGTGGGCGGTGGCCCCTGCTTGCGCACCGGCATTTCGTCGCCGAAGTACGTCACCCGCGCGAGAATCGGGATGCCCACGCGGGCCGCGCGCGACTCACGGCGGTTGGCCCGTACGACGAGCAACAGGCCCACGGCGCCCCCGAGGGGGAACAACAGCGCGAGCCCTCCCAGGCGCCCCATGTGCGTGAGAGTGGTGCCGCGGATACGCGCCTGGTCTCCTCGCCACTCGAGGACCACGCGCTGGCCGGGCTGAAAGCTGCCGCCCGGCTCGCAACTGCGTCCCACCAGCGTGCCGTCCTCCGAGTGGAAGCGCGCGCAGTACACGGGCGGACGGGACCTGCGCTGGCGCATCCCCACCTCGACCGAGTCGACGACGCCGGGGACTTCGAAGGACTGCAGGTCCAGCAGCAGGTCCCCCACGGCGCGAGGGGACTGGAACAAGGCACAGAGGAGCCCACCGGCAAGCAGGAAGAAGAGGCTGGCGTAGAGCGTGGCACGCTGAGGGCCCGCGAAGGCGAGCACCAGGCGCCGGGCTTCCTTCGAGGGCGCGCGCGGCGCTCTCGGGACGCTCGCGAGCAGGGCACGCGCCCGCTCGAGGTCGTCGGACGGCACGTCGGCGAAGGTGGCTCGGTTGTTCTCGGGAGGCGGGCCGGACAGGGGGTGCGAAGACATGGGCCGCCATTAGACCAGACCTTGGGCCAGGCTCAGTCGCGCGCACACTCGTCGAAGAGGACGCGCACCTTCAGGGGCGCGGCCGGGTCCGCGGTGTCGTCGAGCACGGCCGTGCGTCCGCAGGGCACGTCGTAGATGTGCTCCACGAAGCGGGGAAACTGGTCCCTCGCGGCGGCGAAGTTGGGGAACTCCAGAGTGGCCATGCAGGAGTGGGTGCGGCAGTCCACGTCGAGCAGGTTCCCGCGCCGGTCCGCTGGCAGGCTCGCCAGGAGCGTGCCCATGCTGCTCTCCAGCGACTTGCGCGCCGGGTCCGCCCACGCGGCATCCATGCGTTCCTGCCGATACGCGTCCACCTTCATCTCGAACAGCTCCATGCCGGCCTCACGGCGCTGCACCTGCTCCTCGGGAGTCGGGGGCATGGGCGGGGGAGGGAGGTTGGCGCGGGCCGCGTCCTCGGAGCCGAGCCGCTGGGAGAGCTGCTCCACCTGCTGCTCCAGCTGGCGCAGGCGCTTGCCGTCCGCGGAGGCGCCCGGCGCGACGGGGGCGGGCGAGGTGGGCGCGGGCATCGGCTCGGGCGTGGGCGCGGAAGTGGTCGCGGGGCCGGGCGACGGGCCGAGGCTCCAGGCGATGCCGGCGACGAGGGTGGTGGTGAGGATGGCGGCCAGCCAGGGGCCCTTCAGCAGGTGAGACATGGTTCCTCCAGGGAAAAGGGCCCGGAGCGCGAGGCACGCGGCCCCACGCTCCGGGCGACAACGCAAGCGGGTGGGGCGGCGGCCTAGTAGGTCGAGTAGCCGTAGATGGCGCTGTTGCCCAGCGGCCCGTTGTGGGGGATCTGGATCTGGATGAAGGAGTAGTCGCCCTGCCAGGCCTCCTTCAGCTTGTTGACCTGCGCCGCGTCCAGCGCGACCTGGAACGGGCCCGTGAAGGTGATGTCCGTGGCAATCGGGCGGAGCACCTTGGGCGCCGAGCAGGAGGAGCCCGTGCCTTCCCTGAACACGTAGCAGACGGTCGCCTGGGCGTTGTAGTAGTCGGTGGTGCCGTTGTTCCCGTCGTAGCCCGTCACGTAGATGGAGGAGACGGCGGGCCGCCAGCTCACGTTGGACGTGGTGGCGCCGGGGGCGCCGGAGTTGTCGTCGATGATGGGGCAGCGGATGTTGCGCGCGCGCGCGCCGACGCCGGCGCTCTGGTTGGCGATGCCGAGCGACCAGACGTAGTCGCCGACGTAGTCGGTCTCGTAGGTGCAGCCGGCGGTGGGGTAGGCACGGTACGCGCTCGCGGTGCCCGGGAGGATGGCCATCACGACGGGGGCGGCAACGGACAGACCGATGGCGGCGCGCTTCAGCAGCGAGAGAGTGCTCATCTTTTCTTCCTTGGTGTTCGGGTGGACTGCCTGGGATGGCGCCCCGTCCGGTGTGCCCGGCGGTGTTCGCCATCTGCGTGGACCCTGAGCAAGGCCCGTGCCCGCGCATGTGCCTCGGGAGCAGCGGCCTCCACTCGAGACCTCGCGCGGACGCATCCTCCTCTGAAAGCGGGCCCGAAGCCGGCCACGTCGGCCCCCGTGTCGAGCGCGCTGGGCCCCTGGACTCCACGCGGGTGGCACACCTGGCACATGTGCCACGTGCCACGTGCCATGTGCCATCGCGAGCCGTGTCCGTCGCCTCGTGGCCGTGTCGCGCGTGAAGACCCGGCCCACTGGACCGCTTGGGCGGGCCCCGGGCAGCATGGGCGAGGAACCCCTGGAGACCGCGCTCCACATGTCAGCTTCCGACAGGGCAAGACTGGCTATCGACCCGACGCTCCCGCCCGAAAGCCTCGACGCTTCTCGGCCGCGCCCCGTTGGAGCGGATTCGGACGACGTGTTCCCGGTCAGCCACTGGGAGCGCTACGAGTTCATCGAGCCGCTGGGCCGCGGCGGCATGGGCGAGGTCTACAAGGCGCGTGATTTGCGCCTGGGCCGCGTCGTCGCGCTCAAGTTCATCCGCGGAGCGCACCCGGACCGGGTCATGCGCCTGCTGCGCGAGGCCCGCGCGCAGGCGCGCATCGACCACCCGAACATCTGCAAGGTCTACGAGGTCGGCGAGGTTGGCGCAAAGGCATACATCGCCATGCAGCTCATCGGCGGACAGCGGGTCGACGAGGCCCCCATGTCCGTGCCCGAAAAAGTACGGGTGATGAAGGAGGTCACCGAGGCCATCCACGAGGCGCACCGGCTCGGCGTCATCCACCGCGACCTCAAGCCCGCGAACATCCTGGTCTCCAGCGGCGAGGACGGGCAGTGGCTCCCGGTGGTGCTGGACTTCGGCCTGGCATACGAGGTGGACCAGGGGCACGGCCTCACCGAGACAGGCGCGGTGATGGGGACGCCCGCGTACATGGCGCCGGAGCAGGCCCGTGGCGACGTGCGGAGCATCGACCGTCGCACGGATGTGTACGGCCTGGGCGCCACGCTCTACGAATTGCTGGTCGGCGTGCCGCCGTTCACCGACTCGACGCTCATGGGCACGCTGGCGAAGGTGCTGCACGAAGAGCCGCCGCCCCCACGCACGCGCGTGCCCCAGCTCGCGAGCGACCTGGAGACCATCGTCCTCAAGTGCCTGAGCAAGGAGCCGGACCTGCGCTACCCGTCCGCGCGGGCACTGGCCGAGGACCTGGGACGCTATCTCGACGGCGAGCCCATCCTCGGGCAGCGCCCGGGGCTGCTGCATCGGCTGAAGCGGGGCGCGCGCAGGCACCGGGCCCTGGTGACCCTCTCGGCGCTGTCGCTGGTGAGCATCCTCGTCCTCTCCGCCCTCGGCGTGCGCTCCTGGCTGGACGCACGGCACACGCGGGAGCAGTCCGCGAGCCGAGCGCTGCTGGCGGAGCAGCTGGGGCAGCAGGTCAAGGAGCTGGAGTATTTCCTCCGCGTGGCCCATGGGTTGCCGCTGCACGACACGACCCGTGAGCAGCAGCACGTCCACGCGCTCATGGAGCGGATGGCGGCGCGGGAGCACGCGCTCGGAGAGGCAGGCGAGGGGCTCGTGCAGTACGCCCTGGGACGTGGCCACCTCGCGCTGCTCGACTTCGAGAAGGCGCACGAGGCGCTGACGAAGGCGTGGGGGCTGGGCATCGACACGCGCGAGCTGCACCTGGCCCGGGGCCGCGTGCTGGGCGAGCTGTACCACCGGGCCATGGAGGACGCGCGGCGCAGCGGTGGCGCGGAGTGGCTGGCCGGTCGGCAGCGGGAGCTGGAGAAGCAGTACCTGGAGCCGGCGCTCCAGTCACTCGAGCGCAGCCGGGGGCTCGCGCTGGCGTCACCCCGCTACCTCGAAGGGCTCATCGCCTTCTACCGCAAGGACCATGACGCGGCGGCACGGGCAGCGGCGGAGGCCACCGCTGAAGCGCCGTGGGAGTACGAGGCGCTGAAGCTCGCCGGGGACGTCGAATACACGCGGGCGATGGAGCTGCTGGAGCGGGGCGAGTACGACGCGGCGCGCTCGCGACTCCAGGCGGCGGTGGGACAGTACGAACAGGCGGCCGAGTCCGGCAGAAGTGACGCGCGGATTCAGGAGGCGCTCGCGGAGGCGTGGCTGCAACAGGCGGAGCTGGACCAGCGGCAGGGAAGGCCTCCCCAGGAGGCACTGCGGCGCGCGATGGAGGCCGGGGGCAGGGCGCTGAAGGCGGCCCCGCTGCGCGCGTCCGGGTACACCCGGCAGGCCCAGGTCCTGTTGAAGCGCTACCACCTGAACCGGTTCCAGGGCGGCAGCGAGGACCCGGCGCCCATCCTCGCCGAGTGGCTCGCCACGGCGGCGCGCGCGGTGGAGCTGGATTCAAGCGACGTGTACGCCTACGACTCGCTGGGCAATGGCCTCTTCCTGCGTGGCTTCCAGGAGGCCAGGGACGGGAGGGATCCGGGGCCGGCCTGGGAGGAGGCCATCTCCGCGCTGACGAAGGCGCTCGCGCTCCAGCCTCGCTATCCCTGGGGGCTCAATGACCTGGCGCTGGTCTACCGCTGGAAGGGCAACCACCAGCGCGAGCACGGCCAGGACCCGCGCGGCGCCTTCGCGGATGCGGAGCGCTACTTCCGTCAGGCGATACAGGTGGACCCTCGCTACCTCTACGCCTTCCAGAACCTGGGCGACCTGTACGTCGACCAGGCGGCTCACGCGCTGGCGCACGGACAGGACCCGGAGGCCGAAATCCAGAAGGCACTCCAGGTGGGCCAGCAGGCCCTCTCCATCGACGGGCGCTTCTACCTGGTGCTGAACCAGGTGGCGGCCGCGGAGCTGACGCGAGCGCAGTACCTCCTCGACAGTGGGGGAGCGCCGCGTCCCGCGCTGGAGCGCGCGTTCCAGCACCTGGAGCGCTCCCTGGGTATCAACGCCACGTTCGGGCGGACGCACTTCTACCGCGCCCGGAGCCACCTCGTGGCGGCGGCCCACGCCCTGGGCGAGGAGCGCAATCCCGACGGTGACCTCCTGGCCGGGCGGGAGGCGCTGGCGGAGGCGTACCGCAACGACGCGGGCTGCGTGGACTGCCGCGTGGTGAGCGCGCGGCTGAGCATGGTGGAGGCGGCGTGGGCGAAGCGGCGGGGACGGCCGGGCGTGCCGTTGCTCCAGCAGGCGCTCGCCGAGGCTCGGCAGGCCGTGAAGCTGTATCCGTACCACGAGGCCCACCAGGAGCTGGCGCGCGTCTACTTGCGTCTGGCGGAGGAGCAGCCCGCCAGCGCCGCGCTCGAGTCCATCGCGCGAGGCGAGGAACAGGTGGACCTGGCGCTGAAGCTCGACCCGGCCCTGGCGCACGCCCACGCCATTCGTGGTGGGCTCCTGCTGCAGAGGGCCCGGTTGGAGCGTCAGGCGGCAACACGCCTGGAGCCGCTTCGCCAGGCCCACGCCGCGCTCGCGCGGGCCGTCGAGCTCAATCCGTTGCTGCGCAGGGAGTACGAGGAGCCGCTGCGCGAGGTGGAGCAGCGGCTCTCACGGCCCTGACGGTGGTTGCCTCAGGGGAGGGCTTCGGGGCTGGTGGCGAGCCTCCCGAACCCGCTCTGTTCCCACCGGGTCTCCGTGCAGTCGCGCAGCCCGGTGGTGCGCTTCAAGTCGCCGAGCTGGGAGCGGAGCTCGGCGCGGCGGACGTTGTCCAGGTTGAGGCACTCCGCGCCCCGGGGACTCCAGAGCGCTTCGAGGTGGTCCATCCGCTCGGCGTTGATGCCGAACGGGTCCCGCTTGTAGATGTCGGTGCCGGACTTCGTGTAGCTGTTGAAGTTCCCGAACTGGACGAAGTAGGCGGCGCGCTTTGCGTGCAGGCACGAACGGAAGAGGTAGTCGCTCCACCTGGGATCCCCCGTCCGGGCACTCCACGGCGTGTAGCCCCAGGCCAGGCAGGTGCTGATGGCTCCCGTCTCGCAGCTCAGGGTCGTGACGCCGGGCGCATCCGTCACTTGCGCCGTCAGGCCATCCACCTTCTTTCCTCCCAGGAAGGAGATCCGGTTCCCCGCGGCGGGGTCCTCGCAGTGCTTCATCCACTCGGACAGCATGCTGCCCAGCTTGTATCGGTAGGAGAGGAGATACCGGTGGAGCTCCTCCGGCCCCCCGGTGCCCGATGCTGCGTTGAGCTTCATCTCGTACGCGTAGACGTCATCGATGACGCTGAGCTGGAACCCGAGCCTCACCTGCTCCAACCCGGCACCGGTGACCTCATGCACCTGGCCCGCCGTTTCGTAGGTGATGACGAGCCGGCTCTGGTCACTCCGGATGCTCTTCAGGTTGACGGACTGACGGGTGCCGGAGGCGGGCTCGAGCCAGGCCTGGACCGCGGTGTCGCGGATGTAATTGGGGTTGGTCCAATCCCGCACCTGGAGTCGAACCCCGGTGGGGGTGTTGATGAAGAGCTCGGGGCAGAACGAGTAGGGGAATGAGGGGGAGGCCGCGTGCTCGTCCCTGAAGCAGTAGCTCCGCACCTCGGTGTTGGAGACGTAGATGCCCCGGCCATTCTGGCTGCCAGGACCGCAGGAGCCCGTCGGGCAGGCAGCGAAGCTCGTCGGGACCTCGGGTGGCGGCCACGGAGTCTTGCACCTCCCATCGCCGCACTCGGTGGTGGATAGCGGCCCGTCGGCAGGGGACGTGACAGTGCCGGCATCGGCTGGCGGCTCCTTGTCCGGGACGGGCTGGGGCGGCGGCAGGTGGGAGCCGCACGTCTTGCATCCGCCCACCCACAGCAACACCGCCATCAGTCCGAGCCATGAAGGTCGTATGTGCTTCACCTGCTTCATCTCGAGTCCCCCTCGCTGCGATGTGTGCGGGCAGGTTCGTCCCAGCCCCTGGATGGTAACGACTGGCTTCGCGTGTACGAAGTGCTCACGGCCTGAGCAAGGCCTGTGCCTGCTTCGCGGGTGTCGACTCTGGCGCGATGGAGCGCGGGCTCGTCAATCTTCTTGAGCACTTCTTCACGCGCCCCGGGCGGCGCCTCCCTGCGTGGCACACCTGCTGGCACCTGCGTCGTGTGCCAGGAGCCGCGTAGAATGACGGCCCATGGAGAAGGACCCATCGACCCTGCAGCCGAGCGGTGCCAGCGGAGGCGCGAGCGACTCTGGAGAGGAGAAGCGCCCCGGCCTCCTGCGGCTGTTCAGCGGGGACGCGGCGATGGCGGAGGTGTTGCCGCTACGGGACGGAGCCCTGGAGCTGGGGCGGGGCGCCGCTGCGCTGGGGGAGGTCCAGGACCCGCGCATGTCCCGGCTCCACGCTCGCGTCCACTTCGATGGGCGGCGCTTCTGGGTGACGGACCTCGGCAGTCAGAACGGCACGTTCGTGGAGGGGAGGCAGGTGCCCGCCGGAACGCCGCACGAAGCCCAGCGGGTCGTCCGCATGGGGGACTCGCTGTTCGTGCCCTGCGCGGACGTGGGTCCCCTGGCGCGGCACGGCGTGGTGCTCCGGGACGGCTTCGTGCGCGGCCACGCCATGCAACGGTTGCTGGCGGAGGTGGCGCGGCTGGCGCAGGTCGGGTCCACACTGCACATCCACGGGGAGAGCGGTGCGGGCAAGGAGGGCGTGGCGCGTGCCTTCCATCAGAGCGGTCCCCGAAGCGCGGGGCCCTTCGTGGCGGTCAACTGCGCGGCGATTCCCCAGAGCCTCGCCGAGCGGCTGCTGTTCGGCGCCAGGCGCGGCGCGTACTCCGGGGCCGATGCGGATGCCCAGGGCTACCTCCAGGCCGCGGACGGCGGCACGTTGTTCCTGGATGAAGTGGTGGAGCTGGACCTGTCCGTCCAGGCGAAGCTGCTGCGGGTGCTGGAGAGCCGGGAGGTCCTCTCGCTGGGCGCCTCGAAGCCGAAGCCGGTGGACCTTCACGTCTGCTCCGCGAGCAACAAGGACCTGCGCGCGCGGGTGGCGGGCGGGCACCTCCGGGAGGACCTCTACTTCCGCCTGGGCAGGCCGGAGGTGATGCTGCCGCCGCTGCGCCAGCGCCCCGAGGAGATTCCCCTGTTGCTCCAGCAGGAGGTGCGGCAGGTGGCGCCCGGCCTGGGACTGCACGTGTCGCTGGTGGAGGAGTGCCTGCTGCGGCCCTGGCCCGGGAATGTCCGGGAGCTGCGCGTCGAGGTGCGCAGTGCCGTCCAGGCCGCACTCCTGGGCGGGGAGACGCGTGTGAAGGCCGTCCACCTGAGCCCGAGTGCCGGCACCGCGTTCGGGCCCGCGCCGTCGACTCCGGTGCCGATGGAGACGGAGAGCGTCAGGCGGGAAGCGCCCTCGCGGGCTCCACCCATGGAGGCCGAGGAGCGGGCGCGCATCGAGGAGGCGCTGCGCGAGCAGGGCGGCAACGTGGCCGCCGCGGCGCGGGCGCTCGGCATGCATCGCACGCAGCTCCGGCGGTTGCTCGCGCGCCATGGCATCGTCGCGGGTTCCGGGGGCGAGGGCGACTGAAGCACCCGTCACCACCGTTGCCCGCGAGGCGAGCATGAGGACCGTCATGCTCGCCCCCATCTGCTGGACCCGAACTCAGTGCCCGCCCGTGCCCGAGGTCCAGAGCACGGTGGCGCCGAAGTTGTCGTAGACGACGAGGTTGCCGTCGTTCTGGATGGCCAGATAAGCGCCCGAGTTCCCGCCGGTGTTGCTCGCCCAGAGGTCACTGCCGAAATTGGGCACGGTGGTCGAGTAGAGGACGAAGTTGCCATCCGCCTGCATCCAGACCGACAGGCCATTCGTGTTCCCAGTCCCGCTCGACCACAGGACACCGTGGCCGTTCCAGGTGTGGACCAGCTCCCCTCCGGGCTTGAGGGTCAGCGTGAACCGACCATCGCTCGACGAGATGCTCTGCCCGGCGTAGAGGCGCTGCCCCGCCAGGAGGGCGACAGGATAGATGGCTCTGACGCCGACGGCGTCGGACGGGGTCAGAGTGAGATCGCCGGTGATATTCGTGCCATGGCAGAAGGTGTAGTGCATGACCGAATTCGAATCATAGGCAGTCAGCGCCCGCGTGTAGGTGGTGCCTTCCGTGCAGTCCTGCCTCTCTTGGATGATGCGGATGTGCTCGTGTCTGAAGCTCAGCACATGTCCGAGCTCGTGCCGCATGAGGCCCGCAAGGGTCCAGGGCGCGAGGTTCACATCCTCGAAGGCAGCGATGTCGATCAGGAGTTCTCGGGAGCTTCGGGGAGGGGGCGTCGAGGTGTCATAACCAGGTTGGAAGGCTCGGGCGAGGTAGTTCCCCGCCCCTGAGGAGTCCACCTTCCGCACATTGAAGATGACGTTGGTGGTGTTGTCGCAGTTGGAATCCAGCGACGAAACGTGGACGAAGTTGAGGTTCGCGCCGGTATTCTTCCAGTCGGCGGCTGCCGTGTTCATCGCGCTCACCACGCTGGCGTATTTGTCACCGAAGCTGGCCGAGCTGATGCAGTAGGTGAGGTTGCGCGCCGCGGGGATGCCCCAGTGGCTCATCCACCCGTCGATGGGAATGTACGCCTGGATGAGGGGTCGTTGGGTGCTGCCCAGTTTCTCCTGGTCCGCCGCGGAGGCCGCGATCATCTGGTCATAGAACTGGCGCAACTGCTCCTCGTTCAAGACGACCTCGTCACCATTGACGATGAAGATTCCCGTGTCGGGCTCCTGGTCGACGTGCGCTCGGAATTCCTCCCAGGTCGGGGGCAGGAGAGGTTGTTGCCGAGGCTCGCCAGCGCACCCCGCGAGGCAGAGCGTCATTACGACAGAAGCCTGAATCATCACGTCGCGAAAATGATTTTGCATGGCTCTCTTGGCCCGAGGGTTCTGGAGGCACGTATGCAGAGGCCTGGGCAGGACCCCTCGGGGGGGATGAGCCGGTGGATGGGAAAATGATGCAGGCGAATACTCTTCGCCTGGCGATGACCCGAAACAGGGCTACTCCCGGAGGAGCGCCGCGAGCTGCTCGGCCACGGACGCAAGGTTCGGCGCCTCGAGCATCGTGAAGTGGTCTCCGGGCACCTCGAGCACCCGTGGCTCCGTGGACAGCCAGGTGCTCCAGCCGAGGTCCCCCGCACTGGCGGCCGCCTTGAGGAGCACGGCGCGGCCGGCATAGGAGGCCGGGACGTAGGTCCGCTGGGCCTCGCTGAGTCGCTGGAAGACGCGGAAGAGGCGCTCGGTCTCATCCAGGTCCAGCTCGGGCGCGGCCTCGGGCAGGCGCCCGAGCTGCTCCAGCAGCCAGGCCAGCCGCTCCCGGCCCTCGAGCTGCTCCAGCCTTGCCGTGTCCAACTTCAGGGACTGCCAGGGCAGGTCGAGGAGCCGGCCGAAGGTGGCCAGCTCCTTGAGGGCTCCGGGCTCCGGCGCGATGTGCGGCCCGGGAGCGTGGGTGTCGAGCATCACCAGCAGCTCCACCGTGTCGCCCTCCGCCTGGAACCGGCGGGCCAGCTCGTAGGCCACGAGCCCGCCGAAGGACCAGCCTCCCAGCAGGTACGGGCCCTGGGGCTGCACCGCGCGCAGCTGGGGGAGGTAGTGCTCGGCCAGCGCCTCGACGGACGCGGGCGGCGGCGCGCCACCGTCCAGTCCGGGCGCCCGGAGGGCGTAGACGGCCCGGTCCGCGGGGAGCAGGCGCGCCAGGCTGGCGTAGGCATCCACGCCGCCGCCACCGCCATGGATGAGGAACAGCGGGCGGCCATGCTCCTGTCCCGCCTTGAGGGGCACCAGGTTGGAGGCTGACGCGGTGGGCTCCGGCCGGGCGTCGTCCAAGGCACGGGCCAGGGCCGCGAGGGTGGGGTGCGCGAAGAGGGTGGCCAGCGGCACGCGCCGCTGCAGCTCTCGCTGGAGCCGGGAGACCAGTCGCGCGGCCAGGAGGGAGTGGCCCCCCAGCTCGAAGAAGTCGTCCTCGGCGCCCACGAGCGGCAGGCCCAGCACCTCCGCCCACAGCGCGGCGAGCCTTTCCTCCATGGGCGTGCGGGGGGCGACGTACTGGCTCGCGGAGGCCAGGTCCGGTGCGGGCAGGGCCTTGCGGTCCACCTTGCCGTGGATGTTGAGGGGCAGGGCCTCCAGGGTGACGAAGGCGGACGGCACCATGTACTCGGGCAGCTTCCGCAGGAGCGTGGCGCGCAGCGAGGCCGGCTCCACGGGCCTCGCCTCGTCCGTGACGACGTAGGCCACCAGCCGCTTGTTTCCGGGCACGTCCTCGCGCGCCAGCACCACGACGCGGCGGACCTCCGGCACCTCTTCCAGCGCGGCCTCGATTTCCCCCAGCTCGATGCGCAGGCCGCGCAGCTTCACCTGGAAGTCGATGCGGCCCAGGAACTCCAGCTCCCCGTTGGCCAGCCAGCGCACCTTGTCGCCGGTGCGGTACAGGCGCGCTCCCGGCTCCAGGGAGAAGGGATTGGGGACGAACTTCTCCGCGGTCAGCTCCGGGCGGCCCAGGTAGCCGCGCGCCAGGCCCGCGCCGCCCATGCACAGCTCGCCGGGCACGCCCACGGGCACCGGCCGCAGTCGCTCGTCCAGCACGTACGCCTGCATGTTCGCCAGCGGGCGTCCCAATGTCGGCCGGCGCGTGTCGGACGTAATCGGCCGTGCAACGGCATTGCAGGTGTACTCGGTGGGGCCGTAGACGTTGAAGGGGATGAGGTTGGGGTGCGTGGCCAGCCGCGTCCAGAGCGCCTCGTCTATCGCCTCGCCACCGGGCAGCACGCGAATGGGCCGCGAGTCGCCCAGGCCCTCGTCCAGCAGCAGGCGCAGGTGCGAGGGCGAGCAGTCCAGCAGGTCCACCTGGTGCTTCTCCAGCCAGGTCTTCATCAGCCCCAGGTCCTCGCGCGCCGCCTGCGGCACCACGCACAGCGCGTAGCCGTCCGCCAGCTGCACCAATTGCTGGACGGAGGAGTCGAAGGCCAGGGGCGCATTCAGCGTGGCGCGCAGCGGGCCCTCGGCGCGGGCGTGCACGATGAAGTCGATGGCGGCACGCATGTTCATGATGGAGGCGTGCTGCACCATGACGCCCTTGGGCCGGCCGGTGGAGCCCGACGTGTAGATGACGTACGCCAGGTGCTGCGGGGCGCTCACGTGGGACGGGTTGGCGTCGGACTCGCGGGCGAGCGCTTCACGCGTGTGGGGGCTGTCGAGGACGAGGGGCTCCACTCCGGAGCCCTCCAGCAGGCCGGCCAGGTGCTGCTGGGTGAGGACGAGGGGGGCGCCGCAGTCCTGGAGCATGAAGGCCAGGCGCTCGCGCGGGTAGGCCGGGTCCATGGGGACGTAGGCGGCGCCGGCCTTGAGGATGCCCAGCACGGCGACCACCGCGTCCACGCTTCGCTCCAGGCACAGGCCGATGCGCACCTCGGGTCCGGCGCCGCGCTGGCGCAGGAGTCGGGCGAGCCGGTTGGCGCGGCGGTTGAACTCGGCGAAGGACAGCTGGGTGGCGTCGTCGAGGACGGCCAGGGCGTCAGGCGTCTGTGCGGCCTGGGCCTCGATGCGCTCGTGGAGGGTGCCCACCCAGGGCACCTCGCGGCGCGTGTCGTTCCAGTCCACCAGGATGCGCTTCAGCTCGTCGCCCCCCATCAGCGGCAGGGCGTCCAGGCGGGTCTCCGGAGCGGAGACCGCGGCCTGGAGCAGGGTGTGCAGGTGCTCGGCCATGCGGGCCACGGTGGGCTGCTCGAACAAGTCCGTGCGGTAGGCGAGGGTGCCGGAGAAGCCCTCGGGCGTCTCGGTGAGGGCGAGGGTGAGGTCGAACTTCACCGTGTCCAGCCCGGACTCGACGGGCGCCAGGCGCAGCGGCGCAAGCCCCGCTTCGCCTCCACCCAGCTCCAGCGCCTGCACGGGCGTGTTCTGCAGCACGAGCATGACCTGGAAGAGGGGCGAGTGGCTGAGACTGCGCCGGGGCTGCAGCTCCTCCACCAGCTTCTCGAAGGGCACGTCCTGGTGCTCGTAGGCGCCCAGGGTGGTGGCTCGCACCTGGGCCAGCAGCTCGCGGAAGGTGGCTTCGGGCTTCACGTGCGAGCGCAGCACCAGGGTGTTGACGAAGAAGCCGATGAGGCCCTCCGTCTCCGCGCGGGTACGGCCGGCGATGGGCGAGCCGACGCTGACGTCCTCCTGCCCCGAGTAGCGCGCCAGCAGCACCTGCCACGCCGCCAGCAGCGCCATGAAGGGGGTGACGCCTTCTCGCTGGCAGAGCGCCAGCAATGCGTCCTTCAGCGCCCGGGGCAGGTGCACCGGGAGGTGGGCCCCACTGAAGGACAGGACGGCGGGACGGGGCTTGTCCGTGGGCAGCTCCAGCACGGGGGCCGCTCCGGAGAGCTGCTGCTTCCAGAAGCCGAGCTGGCGCTGGAGCACCGCGCCCCGCAGCCAGCCGCGCTGCCACTGGGCGAAGTCGGCGTACTGCACCGGCAGCGGCGGCAGCTCCGCCTCCCGGCCGGTGGCCCGGGCCTGGTACAGCGCGGCCACCTCGCGGACGAGCACGCCCATGGACCAGCCGTCGGAGACGATGTGGTGCATCGTCGCCAGCAGCACGTGTTCCTGCTCCCCGAGCCGGAGCAGCGTGACGCGGAAGAGGGGACCGGTGGCCAGGTCGAAGGGGCGCAGCGCCTCTTCGTGCGCCAGCCGCCGGGCCTCGTCCTCGCGCTCGGCGGCAGGCAGCGCCTCCAGGTCCACCACGGGCAGGCGGCGGTCCGAGGGCGCGTGGATGCGCTGGACGGGCTCGCCGTCGTGGACGGCGAAGGTGGTGCGAAGCGACTCGTGTCGCTCGATGAGCGAGGCGAAGGCCTTCTCCAGCGCGCCCACGTCCACCGGCCCGTGCATCCGCAGCGCGGTGGGAAGGTTGTACGCGGCACTGCCGGGCTCGAGCTGGTCGATGAACCAGAGGCGCTGCTGGGCGAACGACAGGGGCAGCGGCCCCGTCCGCGGCGCCGGGAGGAGCGCCGGCGCTGACTCCTGGCCCGAGGCTCCCTGGGCCCTGAGGCGCTCGGCGAGCGACTCGACGGTGGGCGCCTCGAAGAGGGCGCGCAGGGGCAGCTCCACGCCCAGGGTGGACCGCACGCGGGAGACGAGCTGGGTCGCCAGCAGGGAGTGTCCCCCCAGCTCGAAGAAGTGGTCCGTGATGCCCACCCGCTCCACGCGCAGCACCCGCGCGAAGAGGCCGGCCAGCAGCTCCTCGGTGGGGGTGCGCGGGGCGACGTAGCCCGCCTGCGAGCCGGACCGCACGGCCTCCGGCACGGGGAGGAGCTTGCGGTCGACCTTGCCGTTGGGATTGAGCGGGAAGGCGTCCAGCGGCACGAAGGCCGCGGGCACCATGAAGTCGGGCACGTGCTGGCGCACGTGGCGGCGCAGCGCGTCCACTTCAATCGTCTGGCCTTCGGCGGGGGTGACGTACGCGATGAGGCGCTTGTCACCGCCGGGCTCATCCTGGCGCGCCATCACCACCGCGCCCTTGACGGTGGGGTGGCCGCGCAGGACGGATTCGATTTCGCCCAGCTCGATGCGGAAGCCGCGAATCTTCACCTGGAAGTCGATGCGGCCCAGGAAGTCGAGCTCGCCGTCGGCCCTCCAGCGCACCAGGTCACCCACGCGGTACATGCGCGCGCCGGGCGTGGGGCTGAACGGGTCCGGCACGAAGCGCTCGGCGGTGAGGTCCGGCCGGCCGAGGTAGCCGCGCGCGAGGCCCGCGCCCGCGAGGTACAGCTCGCCCGGCACGCCAACGGGTTGGAGCTGCATGCCAGGCGTGAGGATGTAGCCGGAGGTCTGCGGCAGCGGCACGCCGATGGTGGGCTCGCCGGGGCCGTCGGGGACGCGCGCGTACGTGGAGTAGGTGGTGTCCTCCGTGGGGCCGTAGAAGTTGTAGACGTGCTGGACGGTGCCGGTGGCGTAGATGGCGCGCACCAGCGTGCCGGGCAGGGCTTCACCCGCGAGGTTGACGGTGGCGGCGGTGGGCGGAATGGCGCCCAGGCGCAGCAATTCCGCGGCGGCGGAGGGCACCGTGTTGACGAGCGTCACCTCGGCAGCGGCGGGCAGCGAGGCCAGTGCCAGCGCGTTGTCGGCCAGCAGCACCGTGCCGCCGCACGACAGCGGCGCGAAGATCTCGAAGACCGAGATGTCGAAGCAGATCGACGTCGCGGCCAGGGTGCCGGCGAACTGCTCGCGCGTGAAGGTGCGCAGCGACCAGTCGAGGAAGGCGGTGGAGCTGCCGTGGGAGATGGCCACGCCCTTGGGCCGGCCCGTCGAGCCGGACGTGTAGATGATGTGCGAGAGGTTGTCCGGCACGGCGTGGCAGACCGGGGCGGACGTGGGCAGCGCGTCGAAGGACTCGGGCAGCGCGTCGAGGCAGACGGTGCGCAGGCCCTGGGTGTCGAGCTGGAGTGAGGCAAGCAGCGACTGGTGCGACAGCAGGAACTGCGCGCCGGAGTCGGTGAGCGTGTAGTCGAGACGCCCGCGCGGGTAGGCCGGGTCCAGGGGGACGTAGGTGCCGCCGGCCTTGAGGACGGCAAGCATGGCGACGACGAGGTCCGCGGTGCGCTCCATGCAGATGGCGACGCGCACCTCGGGGCCGACGCCCAACGACTGGAGATGGTGCGCGAGGCGGTTGGCGCGCGCCTCGAGCTGCGCGTAGGTGAAGCGCTCCGTGCCCACGACCAGCGCCGTGGCCTCCGGCGTGCGGGCCACCTGCGCCGAGACGAGGTGGGGAATGAGGGTGCGCTGGAGGACGGTGCGCGTGTCGTTGAGCTCCTCCAGCAACTGGTGGCGCTCCGCGGCCGTGAGCAGGGAGACGGTCTCCAGGGGCTGCTCGGGCCGGTCCAGCAGGCCTTGCAGCAGCACGCGGAAGTGCTCCGCCATGCGCCCGGCCATGGCGGACGTGAAGAGCCCGGTGTTGTAGCGCAGGCTGCCCCGGAAGCCTTCCGGTGAGTCCGTGAGGATGAGCTCCAGCTCGAACTTGATGGTGGGGTTCTCCACGTCCAACGGACGCAGCGCCAGTCCCGTGCCCCGGGCCGGGGACGCCGGCGCGTTCTGCAGCGCGAAGAGCACCTGGAAGAGCGGACTGCGGCTCAGGTCCCGGGTGGACTGGTGCTCTTCCACCAGCCGCTCGAAGGGCACGTCCTGGTGGGAAAAGGCGCCCAGCGCCGTCTCCTTCACCTGGCGCAGCAGGTGGCGGAAGGACGTGCCGTGCGCCACGCGCGCGCGCAGCACCAGCGTGTTGACGAAGAAGCCGATGAGGCCTTCCAGATCTCCGCGCTGGCGGCCCGCGATGGGCGAGCCGACGGCGATGTCCTCCTGGCCCGAATAGCGGGACAGCAGCACCTGGAACGCCGCGAGCAGGGCCATGAAGGGCGTGGCGCCCTCCTGCTGGCAGAGTGCCTTGAGCTGCTCGGACGCGGACCGGGACAGGGCCACGGGCACGTGCGAGCCATGGAAGGTCTGCAGGGGCGGGCGGGGCTTGTCCGCGGGGAGCTCCAGGGTCGTGAGGCCCGAGAGCTGCTGCTTCCAATACCCGAGTTGCTCGTCGAGCACCGCCCCCTGCAGCCAGTGGCGCTGCCAGACGGCGTAGTCGGCGTACTGCACTTGCAGCGGCGGCAGTCGTGCCTCCCTGCCCGTGGTCCGGGCCTGGTACAGCGCGGCCAGCTCGCGCACGAGCACGCCCAGGGACCAGCCGTCGGAGACGATGTGGTGCATCGTCACCCGCAGCACGTGCTCCTCCGGCGCCAGACGCAGCAGCGAGGCCCGGAGCAGCGGGCCGGTGGTGAGGTCGAAGGGCCGCAGCGCCTCCGCCGTGCCCAGGCGGCGGACCTCGGCCTCGCGGGCCTCGGTGGACAGGGCGCTCAGGTCCACCACGGGCAGCGAGAAGCCGGGGCTCGGGTGGACGTGCTGCACCGGCTCGCCGTCCTCGACCGCGAAGGTGGTGCGCAGCACCTCGTGGCGCTCGAAGAGCGCGCGGAAGGCGTGCTCCAGGGCCGCCACGTCCAGCGCACCCTCCAGGCGCAGGGCCACGGGCATGTTGTAGGTGGCGCTGTCGGGCTCCAGCTGGTCGATGAACCACAGCCGCTGCTGGGCGAAGGACAGCGGCAGCCCGCCCGTGCGGTGCACGCGCACCAGGGGCGGAGCCACGGGCGCCTGCGCACCCCGGAGGGCGTCGATGTGCCCGGCCAGCCCCGAGAGGGTGGGGGCCTCGAAGAGGGTGCGCAGGGGCACCTCGACTCCGAAGGCAGTGCGGATGCGGGTGACGAGCTGGGTGGCCAGCAGGGAGTGGCCGCCCAGGGCGAAGAAGCTGTCATCCCGGCCCACGCGCTCCACGCGCAGCAGCGTGCGCCAGAGGGTGGCCAGCTGCTCCTCCGCGGGTGTGGCGGGCGGGTGGAAGGAAGCTTCGTTCCAAAGCGCCTCCGGTGCGGGCAGGGCCTTCCTGTCCACCTTGCCGTTGGGCGTCAGCGGCAGGGCTTCCAGCACCACGAAGGCCGAGGGCAGCATGTACTCCGGGAGCTGCTGGGCCAGCCAGGTGCGCAGGGCCTGGGGCTCCAGCCCGGAGGCACTGGCCTCCTCGGAGGAGGGGACGAGATAGGCGACGAGCCGCGGGCCGGTGGGCCCGTCCGCGCGCACCAGGGCCAGGGCGTCGGAGATGTACGGGTGCGAGCGCAGGGCGGCTTCGATTTCGCCCAGCTCGATGCGGAAGCCGCGCAGCTTCACCTGGAAGTCGGCGCGGCCCAGGTAGTCGAGCGTGCCGTCGGCCAGCCAGCGCACCCTGTCGCCGGTGCGGTACATGCGCGCGTCGGGCTCGGTGCTGAAGGCGTCCGGCACGAAGCGCTCGGCGGAGAGCTCCGGGCGGCGCAGGTAGCCGCGCGCCACGCCGGCTCCGCCGATGAAGAGCTCTCCGGGCACGCCCGGAGGCACCGGACGCAGGTACGCATCCAGCACGTAGACGCGGACGTTGGCGAGCGGCCGGCCAATGGTGGGCAGGGTGCCGGGCCGCACGTGGAAGGTGGTGGCGTCGACGGTGGTCTCGGTGGGGCCGTAGACGTTGAAGGTCTGGGTGCGCTCGGAAGCGGCGAGCTGCGCCCAGGTGGCTTCGTCGATGGCCTCGCCCCCGGGCACCAGCAGTCCGGGCACGTGGGCCGCTTCCAGCAGGCCCTCCTGCAGCATGAGCCGCAGCAACGAGGGGGTGCAGTCGAGTGCGTCGATGCGGCGCCGGGCCAGCCAGTCCACCAGGGCGTGCGCGTCCCTGCGCAAATCCTCGGGGACGATGTGCAGGCTGTGGCCGTCGAGCAGCTGGATGAGCTGCTTGATGGAGGCGTCGAACGCCAGCGGCGCATTGAGGGTGACGCGCGAGCCCGGCGGCAGGCCAGCGTAGACCGTCTGGCGCAAGGCCCGGTGGAGGTTGAGCACCGAGCGGTGCTCGATCATGACGCCCTTGGGTCGGCCGGTGCTGCCGGAGGTGTAGATGACGTAGGCGAGGCTTTGGGCTGTCACTCCGGAGTCAGGAGGTGACTGGGGCTGGCGCGCGAGCAGGGCTGCGTCGGCATCGAGCAGCACGAGGCGCTCGCCGCGTGAGGGCAGCCTGTTCGCCAGGGACTGCAGGGTGATGACGACCGGCGCGGCCGTGTCATCCAGCATGAAGCCCAGGCGCTCGGCGGGGGAGGCCGGGTCCAGGGGGACGAAGGCGCCGCCGGCCTTGAGGATGCCGAAGAGCGCGACGACCTGCTCGACGGAGCGCTCCAGCAGGAACGGGACGAGGGTGTCCGGGCCGACGCCCAGCGAGCGCAGGTGGTGCGCCAGTTGGTTGGCGCGTGCGTCCAGTTGGCCAAACGTGAGGGAGTCGTCGCCGAAGCGCAGGGCCTCCGCATCCGGAGTGCTTCGAGCCTGGGCCGCGAAGGCCTCGTGCAGGCATGCGCCCCGCGGGAAGGGCGCGGGCTGGCCATTCCACTCCACCAGCACGCGCTGGCGCTCGGCCTCCGACAGGAGGGAGACGTCGCGCAGCCGGCTGCTGGAATGCGACACCAGCGCCTCCAGCGCCAGCGCCCAGTGCTCCAGCAGTCCTTCCAGGCGTGGTGCTTCGAAGCGTCCCGCCGGACACGTCAGGCTCAGCCCCAGCCGCGGGCCGGGCACGGCCACGGCCACCAGCGGCAGGTCCGGTTGCTCACGCGCATGGACGTCCTGGATGCCCAGCTCGGCACCGGCCGAGTTCACCGCGGCGTCGACGGGGTAGTTCTCGAAGACGAAGAGGGACTGGAACAGCGGAGTGCCGCGAGGCACGTCGCTCCAACCCTGGATGCGCACCAGCGCGGAGTGCTCGTGCTGGCGCTGCTCCGCCTGCCGCGTGTGCAGTCCCTTGAGCCACGCGAGGACTCTCTGGTCCTCGTCCACGCGCACGCGCACGGGCAGCGTGTTGATGAACAGGCCCACGGCCTGCGCGATGCCGGGCACCGACGCGGAGCGGCCGGAGCTGGTCACTCCGAAGACGATGTCGTCCTCGCCCGTGTGTCGCGACAGCGCCAGGGCCCAGGCGGCCTGCACCACGTCGTTGGGGGTGAACTGGTGCTGGCGGGCGAAGGCCTGGAGCGCGGAGGTGGCCTCGGCGGAGAGCCGCGTGTGGCGCGCCTCGCGGGAGGGCGCCGCACCGGAGGTCGCGGCGCGCAGGCCTGGCAGGGGCGTGGGGGCGGTGAAGCCGCGCAGCGCCTCCCGCCAGTACGCCTCGGCGCGTTCTTCGGGCTGCTGCCGCAGCCAGGCGATGTAGTCGCGGAAGGCGCGCGACGGGCTCCGGGGCGGCGTGCGGCCCGCGCGGAGCTCGCCGTAGGCGGTGAAGAGCTCCTGGAAGAGCAGCCCCAGGCTCCAGCCGTCCAGCAGCAGGTGGTGGTGGCTCCAGAGGACGCGCCAGGTGTTCTCGCCCAGGCGCACCACCGTCATGCGCATCAGCGGAGGCCGGCGCAGGTCGAACCCGCGCACCCGGTCCTCGCGCATCAGGGCGTCGAGGCGTGCCCGCTGTGCGGCCTCGGGCACGTTGCTCCAGTCATGCTCCTCCCAGGGCAGGGGGACGCCCGGGTGGACGTGCTGCAGCGGCTCCTCCAGGCCTTCCCAGACGAAGGAGGTGCGCAGCAGCGGGTGGCGCTCCACCACGGCGTCGCACGCGCGCCGGAAGGCGGCCAGGTCCACGGTGCCACCGAAGGTCCACGCGAGCTGCGAGACGTAGACGCCCGAGCCGGGCTCCGCCAGCGTGTGGAAGAGCAGGCCCTGCTGGAGCGGCGACAGCGGGTAGAGGTCCTCCACGGCCAGGCCCGCTGGCAGCAGCCGGTCGAGCGTGGCCTGCTCCAGCTTCGCGAGCGGGAAGTCGGCCGGCGTGTAGCGGCGCGCGTCCTCGGAAGCGCGGGTGGCGATGAGCTGCCGCAGCGCCGCGAGGCAGTGCGTGGCCAGCGCCTGGACGGTCTGCTCCCGGTGCAGCGCCGTGCTGTACGTCCAGCCCAGCGTCAGCCGGCCTTCGAAGACGTAGCCGGTGACTTCCAGCGCGTGGGTGCGCTTGCCCTCCGGGCTCCTCAGCGCGCCCGATGGCCCTCCCGTGGGCGTGAAGGGCGGCGGCGTGGCGCCCGGCGCCTGCGAGCCGCCGAGCTGGTCGAACTGGCCCAGGTAGTTGAAGATCACCTGCGCCTGGGGAGCGTCGCGCAGGACGCGGGCCCCTTCGTCGCCGGACAGGTAGCGCAGCAGCCCGTAGCCCATGCCACGCCGGGGCAGGCGGCGCCGCGCGTCGCGCACGGCGCGCAGCCGGTCGCCCGGGGTGGCGGCGCCGGAGACGTCGAACACGACGGGATACAGCGAGGTGAACCAGCCCACGGTGCGTGACAGGTCCACGTCCTCGAAGAGGTCCTCGCGGCCGTGGCCCTCCAGGTCCACGCGCAGCCGGGGCTGGCCCGTCCAGTGCGTCACGCCTTCCACCACCGCGGCCAGCAGCACGTCATCGATATGGGCGCGCCAGGCGGCGGGAGTCTCCTGGAGCAGCTGGCGCGTCTCCTCCGCGTCCAGCGACACGCTCACCCCGCGGGCGGAGGCCTGCGTGTTGCCGCCGCCCGGCAGGTCCACCGGCAGGGCGGGCACGTGCGCGTGAGCGGCTTCCTGCCAGTAGGGCCACTCGTGCGTCAGCGCCTCGGAGCGGGCGAAGGCCCGCAGCTTCTCCGCCCAGGCCTTGAAGGAGGTGGACTTCGGAGGCAGGACCACCGCCTCGCCGCGCAGCAGCTGTGAATAGGCGGTGGCCAGGTCCTCCAGCAGGATGCGCCAGGAGACGCCGTCCACGGCGAGGTGGTGGATGGCCAGCAGCAGCCGGGGCGCACGGGCCGGGCCGAAGTGGAAGAGGGCGGCGCGCAGCAGCAGTCCCTCGTCCAGCCGGAGGCTGGCCTGGATGCGGGTGGCCTCGGCCTCCAGCGCCTGGGCCTGTTCGGCCTCGGGCAGGGAGGACACGTCCACCACCTCCACGCGCACGAGCGCCTCCACTCCGGCGAGGTGCTGGTGCGCGGTGCCGTCCGCCCCGTGCGTGAAGCGCAGGCGCAGCGAGTCGTGGTGCGCCACCAGGGACTGGAGGGCTTTCTCCAGGACAGGCACGTCCACCGCCCCGCGAGCGGCCAGGACGACGGCCTGGTTGTAGTGGTGGAGGTGGACCGGCGGCTGCTCGAAGAAGGCGAGCTGGATGGGCGTCAGCGGCACCGGGCCTCGCACCACGCCCTGCTCGGCCTGGACCTGGCCTTCACGCTTCACCACGCGCGCCAGGGCCTCCAGCGTCTGGTGCTGGAAGACGAGGTTGGCGGCCAGGTGCAGGCCCGCGCGGCGGGCGCGAGAGACGAGCTGGATGGCGAGGATGGAGTCACCGCCCAGCTCGAAGAAGTTGTCGTGCGGCCCGACGCGGGGCACGCCCAACAGCTCCGCCCAGACCGTGGCCAGGGCGGCTTCCTCGGGCGTGCGAGGCCCGGTGAAGTCCCCGTCGTCGCGCGGCCGCGCCTCCGGAGCGGGCAGGGCCTTCCTGTCCACCTTGCCCGTGGGCGTCAGCGGCAGGGCCTCCAGCACCACGAAGGCCGAGGGCACCATGAACTCGGGCAGCCGCTCGGCCAGGAAGGTGCGCAGGGCCTTTGTGTCGGGGCTCCGGGCCTCTCCAGGGGCGGGCACGACGTAGGCGACGAGCCTCGGGCCGGTGGGCCCATCCGTGCGCACCAGGGCCACCGCGTCGGAGACGTCAGGGTGCGAGCGCAGGGCGGACTCGACTTCGCCCAGCTCGATGCGGAAGCCGCGCAGCTTCACCTGGAAGTCGGCCCGGCCCAGGTACTCCACCGTCCCGTCCTCGCTCCACCTCGCCAGGTCCCCGGTGCGGTACATGCGCGCGCCGGGCTCGGTGCTGAAGGCGTCCGGCACGAAGCGCTCCGCCGTCAGCTGCGGCCGCCTCCAGTAGCCCCGCCCCACCTGCACCCCGCCGATGTACAGCTCTCCGGCCACGCCCACCGGCACCGGCTGCCCGTGCGCGTCCAGGATGTGGATGCGCGTGTTGGCCACCGGCCTGCCAATGGGCACGCTGCGCCGCGCGTCCCCTCGCGGGCAGGCCCAGTACGTCACGTCCACCGCCGCTTCCGTCGGGCCGTAGAGGTTGTGCACCTCGGCCACCGGCAGCTTCTCCTGCGCCCTCCTCACCAGGTCCGCTGGCAGCGCCTCGCCGCTGCAGACCACCCGCTTCAGCTGCGTCAGCTGCTCCAGCCCGGGCTCCTCCACGAAGGCGCCCAGCATCGACGGCACGAAGTGCACCGTCGTCACCCGCTCCTCGGCCATCAGCCGCACGAGGTACGCCGGCTCCTGGTGGCCTCCCGGACGGGCCACCACCAGCCGCGCACCCACCAGCAGCGGCCAGAAGAACTCCCAGACCGACACGTCGAAGCTGAAGGGCGTCTTCTGCAGCACCGTGTCCGCGGACGTCAGCCCGTACTCCTGCTGCATCCACAGCAGCCGGTTGACGACGCCGGAGTGGGCATTCATCGCCCCCTTGGGACGGCCGGTGCTGCCGGAGGTGAAGATGACGTACGCCAGAGACTCCGGCCCGGCCAGGGAGACGGGGCACGACGCGGGCTGGCGGGCCACCACGTCCCAGTCACTGTCCAGGCACAACACGCGGGCGGAGTGGGGCGGCAGCACCCCGAGCAGGTGCCGCTGGGTCAGCAGCACCGGGGCGGCCGCGTCCTCGAGCATCCACGCCAGCCGCTCGCGCGGGTAGGCCGGGTCCAGCGGCACGTAGGCGGCGCCCGCCTTGAGCACGCCCAACAGCGCCACCACCAGCTCCAGCGAGCGCTCCAGGCACACGCCCACCAGCACCTCGGGGCCGGCGCCCAGCGTGCGCAGCTGGTGCGCCAGCTGGTTGGCACGGGCATCCAGCTGGGCATACGTGAGGGCGTCGTCGCCGAAGCGAAGGGCGACGGCGTCCGGAGTGCGGCGGGCCTGGGCCTCGAAGAGGTGGTGGATGCAGGCGTCCTGCGGGAAGGGCATGGGCTGCCCCATCCACTCCACCAGCAGGCGGTGCCGCTCGGCCGCGTCCATCAATGGCAGCGCGAAGAGAGGCTCGTCCGGGCGGGCGACAATGCCCTCCAGCAGCGTGAGCAGGTGGCCGGCCATGCGCGCCACGGTCGACGCGTCGAACAGGTCCGTGGCGTACACGAGCTCGCCCCGGAAGCCGTCGGGTGTCTCCTCCAGGGCGAGGCTCAGGTCGAACCTGGCCAGGAAGGCTTCCGGAGCCTGCGGCTGCAGGCGCAGCCCCGGCAGCTCCAGCGGACCCATGGGGGTGTTCTGGAGGGCGAAGCTGACCTGGAAGAGGGGCGAGTGGCCCAGGCTGCGCTGGGGCTGGAGCTCGTCGACGAGCTTGTCGAAGGGAAGGTCCTGGTGCTCGTAGGCGGCCAGCGTGCTGGTGCGCACCTGGGCCAGCAGTGAGAGGAAGGAGTCTTCGGGCTTCAGCTGCGTGCGCAGGACGAGGGTGTTGACGAAGAAGCCGATGAGCCCCTCCGTCTGTCCATGGGTGCGACCGGCGATGGGCGCGCCAACGACGATGTCCGCCGCGCCGGAGTAGCGGTGGAGCAGGACCTGGAAGCCCGCCAGCAGCGTCATGAAGGGCGTCACGCCCTGGCGCGTGGAGAGGCGCTTGAGGGACTCGGAGAGTCCGCGCGGCAGGCGCACCGGCAGCTGCGCGCCACGGTGGGACTGCACGGCGGGGCGCGGCCTGTCGCCAGGCAACTCCAGCACGTGGGGGACGCCCGCCAGGTGCTCGCGCCACCAGCCCAGCTGCTTCTCCAGCGCGTCGCCCTGGAGCCAGCCGCGCTGCCATGCGGAGTAGTCGGCGTACTGCACCGGCAACTGCGGCAGCGGAGAGGGCTGCCCCTTCGCGAAGGCGGCATAGAGGGCCGCCACCTCGCGCACCAGCACGCCCATGGACCAGCCGTCGGAGACGATGTGGTGCATGGTGAAGAGCAGCACGTGCACTTCGTCGTCCAGACGCAGCAGCGAGCCGCGCAGCAGCGGGCCGGTGGCGAGGTTGAAGGGGCGCAGCGCCTCTTCTCGTGCCAGCCCGCGGGCCTCTGCTTCGCGCTGGGCAGCGGGCAGCCCCGTCAGGTCCACCCGCGCCAGGGAGAAGTCACTGTCGGGATGGATGCACTGCACCGGCTGGTCTTCACGGGAGGCGAAGGTGGTGCGCAGGACCTCGTGACGGCGCACCACCTCGGCCAGCGCGCGCTCCAGTGCCCTGGCGTCCAACGCACCCTCCAGGCGCAAGGCCTCGGGCAGGTTGTAGGTGGCGCTGTCAGGCTCCAGCTGGTCGATGAGCCACAGCCGCTGCTGGGAAAACGAGAGTGGCAGCTCGCCCGTGCGAGGCACCGGGACGAGCGCAGGCAGGGTGAGCCCGCGGGCCTGTCGACGGCTCACCTCCACCTGCCCGGCGAGCTGCGAGAGGGTGGGGGCGGAGAACAGCTCGCGCAGGGACAGCTCGACGCCGAAGAGGGAGCGCAGGCGGGAGATGAGCTGGGTGGCCAGCAGGGAGTGTCCGCCCAGCTCGAAGAAGTCATCGTGGAGGCCGACGCGAGGGACGCCCAGCAGCTGGGACCAGAGGTCGGCCAGCAGCTCTTCGGTGGGAGTGCGCGGTGCGACCTCGTCGACGCTGGGGGCCGCGGCCTCCGGGGTGGGCAGGGCCTTGCGGTCCACCTTGCCGTTGGGCGTCAGCGGCAGGGCGTCCAGGTGCACGATGATGGCAGGCACCATGTACTCGGGCAGCTGCCGGGCGAGGGAATCGCGCAGGGCCCGGGAGTCCAGGGACTCGGGAGCGACACCTGCCGCGGGCACGACGTACGCGACGAGCCGCGGGCCGGAAGGCCCGTCCGTGCGCACGGCGGCCACGGCGTCGGAGACGCCCGGGTAGGAGCGCAGAGCGGCTTCGACTTCGCCCAGCTCGATGCGGAAGCCGCGCAGCTTCACCTGGCCGTCCCGGCGGCCCAGGAAGTCGATGGTGCCGTCCGGGAGGAAGCGCGCCAGGTCTCCGGTGCGGTACATGCGCGCGCCGGGCTCGGTGCTGAAGGCATCGGGGATGAAGCGCTCGGCTGTGAGCTCCGGGCGGCGCAGGTAGCCGCGCGCCACGCCCGCTCCGCCGATGAACAGCTCACCGGTGACACCCACGGGCACCGGCTGCAGCCTCGCATCGAGGATGTAGAGCGCCGTATTGGCGATGGGCCGGCCGATGGGGACGGCCCCATGGATTAGACCGCTCTCGTTCACGTCATGGATGGAGCAGCCGACGACGGTCTCGGTGGGGCCGTACTCGTTGATGAGGCGCACGCGCGGGGCCAGCTGGCGCCAGCGCTCCACGGTGGCAGCGGGCAGGGCTTCGCCACCGACGACGAAGGTGCCTTCCTGGAGCGCCAGCTCCGGCGCCGTCATCAGGTCCAGCAGGGCCTGAAGGTGGGCGGGAGTCAGCTTGACGAGGCCGTGGCGGTGAACGCGCAGGGACTGGGCAAGCGCCTCCAGCTCATTGCCGGAGGGAAGCAGGTGCACGCAGCCGCCGACCAGCAGGGGAGTGAGGAGGCTGGTGAGGGTGGCGTCGAAGGCGACGGAGGTATGCACCGGGGCGCTCTGCCCGGAGGACACGCGGTACTCCTGGCGTGCCCACGCGAGGTAATGGGCGACGCCCCGCTGGGTGACCATGACGCCCTTGGGGCGGCCGGTGCTGCCGGAGGTATAGAGGACGTAGGCGAGGCTTTCGGCCGTCACCCCGGATTCAGGAGGCGATTGCGGCTGGCGCGCGAGCAGCGGCGCATCCACGTCGAGCAGCACGTACAGCTCACCTCGCGAGGGCAGCTCGTCCGCGAGGTGCTCCACGGTGATGACGACCGGGGCGGCGGAGTCGGCCAGCATGAAGCCCAGGCGCTCGGCGGGGTAGGTCGGGTCCAGCGGAACGAAGGCGCCTCCCGCCTTGAGGACGCCGAGCATGGCCGTCACCAGCTCCAGGGAGCGCTCCAGGAACAGTGCGACGAGGGTGTCCGGGCCGATGCCCAGGGAGCGCAGGTGGTGAGCCAGCTGGTTGGCGCGGGCGTCCAGCTGGGCATAGGTGAGCGAGTCGTCGCCGAAGCGAAGGGCGATGGCGTCGGGAGTGCGCTGGGCCTGGGCTTCGAAGAGCCGGTGGACGCAGCTGTCGCGGGGGAAGTCGCGGGCGGTGGCGTTCCACTCCACCAGCACCTGACGCTGCTCCTCCTCGGACAGCAGCGGCAGCCAGGACACCGGCGTCTCGGGCCTTGCCGCGGCCGCCTCCAGCACCGTGCCCAGGTGCCGTACCAGCCTGTCGATGGTGGCGGGCTCGAAGAGGTCGGTGCGGTACTCGCACGTGCAGGTCAGGCCCTGCGCCGTCGGGAAGATGAAGAGGGTGAGGTCCAGGCGCGAGGCGGCCTCGGTGGTGCGCTCGGGCGCGAGGGTGAGGCCGGGCACCTTCAGCTCGGTGGTGGGCTGGTTCTGGAGCACCAGCTTCACCTGGAAGAGGGGCGCGTGGCCGAGGCTTCGCTCGGGGTTGATGACCTTGACCAGCTCCTCGAAGGGCAGGTCCTGGTGGGCATACGCGTCCAGGGCGGTGGCTCGCACGCGGCCGAGCAGCTCGCGGAAGCTCGGGTCTCCGCCCACCTGGGCGCGCAGTGCCAGCTGGTTGATGAAGAAGCCGATGAGGCCTTCGGTCTCCGCGCGGTTGCGGTTGGCGATGTCCGTGCCGATGACGAAGTCCTCCTGCCCCGAGTACCGGGAGAGGACCACCTCGAAGCCGGCGAGCAGCACCATGAAGAGGGTCGCACCCTCCCGGCGGCCGAGGGCCTGGAGCGAGTCGACCAGTGCGCTCGGCAGCACGTGCGTGTGATGCGCGCCGAGGAAGCCCTGGACGGCCGGGCGGGGCCTGTCGGTGGGCAGCTCCAGCAGGTGGGGAGCGCCCGCGAGGTGCTCGCGCCACCAGGACAGCTGTGCTTCGAGGGCTTCACCCTGGAGCCAGGAGCGCTGCCAGGCGGCGTAGTCGGCGTACTGCACCGGCAGCCGCGGCAGGGACGAAGGCTGGCCCTGTGTGAAGGCGGCGTAGAGGGCCGCCACCTCGCGCACCAGCACGCCCATGGACCAGCCGTCCGAGACGATGTGGTGCATCGTCAGCAGCAGCACGTGCGTGTCTTCGCCCAGCCGGAGCAGTGAGACACGCAGCAGCGGGCCGGTGGCGAGGTTGAAGGGACGCAGGGCTTCCGCGCGCGCCAGCCGGCGGGCCTCTTCCTCGCGCTGGGCCGTGGGCAGGTGCGTCAGCTCCACCCGGGCCAGGGTGAAGTCACCGGTGGGGTGGATGCGCTGCACCGGCTGGCCTTCACGCGAGCTGAAGGTGGTGCGCAGCGTTTCGTGGCGGCGCACCACCTCGGCCAGGGTGTGCTCCAGTGCGTCTGCGTCCAACGCGCCCGTCAAGCGGAGTGCCACGGGGATGTTGTAGCTGGCGCTATCGGGGTCCAGCTGATCGACGAACCACAGCCGCTGCTGGGCGAAGGACAGCGGCAGCTCGCCCGTGCGAGGCGCCGGGGTGAGTGCAGGCAGGGTGAGGCCCTGGGCCTCCCTGCGGCTCTTCTCCACCTGCTGCGCCAGCTCGACCACCGTCGGGGCGGAGAACAGCTCGCGCAGGGACAGCTCCACGCCGAAGAGGGCGCGGACGCGGGAGAGGAGTTGGGTCGCCAGCAGCGAGTGGCCGCCCAGCTCGAAGAAGTCGTCGTGGATGCCGACCCGGGCAACACCCAGCAACTGGCACCAGAGGTCGGCCAACATGGCTTCGGTGGAGGTGCGCGGGGCGACAGGCTCGGAGGCCACCGCATGGATTGCGTCCGGGGTGGGCAGCGCCTTCCTGTCCACCTTGCCGTTGGGCGTCAGCGGTAGGGCGTCCAGGTGCACGAGGACGGAAGGCACCATGTACTCGGGCAACTGCCGGGCGAGGGCCTCGCGCAGGGCCTGAGTCTCCAGAGCCTCGGCGGCACCTGCCGCGGGCACGACGTACGCGACGAGCCGCGGGCCGGTGGGCCCGTCCGTGCGCACGGTGGCCACGGCGTCGGAGACGCCCGGCAGGGAGCGCAGGGCGGCTTCGACTTCGCCCAGCTCGATGCGGAAGCCGCGCAGCTTCACCTGCCCATCCCGGCGGCCCAGGAAGTCGATATTGCCGTCGGGCAGGAAGCGCGCCTGGTCTCCGGTGCGGTACATGCGCGCGCCGGGCTCGGTGCTGAAGGCGTCCGGTACGAAGCGCTCAGCAGTGAGCTCCGGGCGGCGCAGGTAGCCGCGCGCCACGCCCGCGCCGCCGATGTACAGCTCGCCGGTGACGCCCACCGGCACCGGCTGCAACTGCGCGTCGAGGATGTAGAGCGCCGTATTGGCGATGGGCCGGCCGATGGGCACCAGGCCTCGCACCACGCCGTCGCGGCTGACGTCGTAGATGGAGCAGCCGACGACTGTCTCTGTCGGGCCGTATTCGTTGATGAGGCGCGCGCGGGGAGCCAGCTGACGCCAGCGCTCCACGGTGGCGGCGGGCAGGGCTTCGCCGCCGACGACGAAGGCGCCCTCCTGGAGGGCCAGCTCCGGCGCCGTCATCAGGTCCAGCAGGGCCTGCACGTGAGCGGGAGTCAGCTTGACCAGGCCGTGGCGGTGAACGCGCAGGGTCTGGGCAAGCGCCTCCAGCTCATTGCCAGAGGGAAGCAGGTGGAGGGTGCCGCCAGCCAGCAGCGGCGTCAGCAGGCTGGTGAGGGTGGCGTCGAAAGCGACGGACGTGTGCACGGGGGCTGAGAGCCCCGGCGTCAGGCGGTACTCCTGCTGAGCCCAGTGGAGGTAGTGGACGAGGCCACGCTGGGTGACCATGACGCCCTTGGGGCGGCCGGTGCTGCCAGAGGTGTAGAGGACGTAGGCAAGGCCTTCGGCCGTGGCCGAGGCCTCGAGAGGCGAGGTGGGGTAGCGCGAGAGCAGCCGCTCATCGGCATCGAGCAGCACGTGCTGCTCACCGCGCGAGGGAAGCTCATCCGCCAGGCGCTCCACGGTGATGACGACCGGGGCCGCGGAGTCGGCCAGCATGAAGCCCAGGCGCTCCGCGGGGTAGGCCGGGTCCAGCGGGACGAAGGCGCCGCCCGCCTTGAGCACGCCGAAGACGGCCACCACCAGCTCGATGGACCGCTCCAGCAGGAGGGCGACGAGGGTGTCCGGGCCGATACCCAGCGCGCGCAGGTGGTGAGCCAGCTGGTTGGCGCGGGCATCCAGCTGGGCATAGGTGAGCGAGTCCTCACCGAAGCGAAGAGCCACCGCGTCCGGAGTGCTTCGGGCCTGGGCCTCGAAGAGCAGGTGGACGCAGCTGTGGCGGGGGAAGTCGCGTGAGGTGGCGTTCCACTCCACCAGGAGGCGCTGGCGCTCGGCGGAGTCCATGAGCGGCAGTGCGGAGATGGAACGCTCCGGGTCGGCGACGATGCCCTCCAGCAGCGTGAGCAGATGTCCGGCCATGCGCTGCACGGTCGAGGCATCGAACAGGTCCTCGGCGTACACGAGGCCGCCGCGGAAGCCGTCAGGCGTCTCCTCCAGGACGAGGCCAAGGTCGAACTTGGCCCGCAGCGATTCGGGAGGGAGCGGGTGCAGGCGCAGCCCTGGCACCTGCAGCGGGCCCATGGGGGCGTTCTGGAAGGTGAAGTCGACCTGGAAGAGGGGCGAGTGGCCCAGGCTGCGCTGGGGACGCAGCTCCTCGACGAGCTTGTCGAAGGGAAAATCCTGGTGCTCGTAGGCGGCCAGGGTGGTGGTGCGCACCTGGCCCAGCAGCGACAGGAACGAAGCCCGCGCGTCAATCCGCGTCCTCAGCACGAGGCTGTTGAGGAAGAAGCCGATGAGGTTCTCGGTCTGGGTGTGGGTGCGGCCGGCGATGGGCGAGCCGACGACGATGTCCTCCACGCCGGAGTAGCGGTGCAGCAGGACCTGGAAGCCGGTCAGCAGCGTCATGAAGGGCGTCACACCCTGGCGGGTGGAGAGGCGCTTGAGGGACTCGGAGAGGTCGCGCGGCAGGCGCACGGGCAGGTTCGCGCCACGGTGGGACTGCACGGCGGGGCGCGGCCTGTCGCCAGGCAACTCCAGGACATGGGGCGCGTCAGCGAGCTGGTCGCGCCACCAGGACAGCTGCTTCTGGAGGGCCTCGCCCTGCAACCAACCCCGCTGCCAGGCCGAGAAGTCGACGTACTGCACCGGCAACCGCGGCAGCGGAGAGGGCTGCCCCTTCGCGAAGGCGGCATAGAGAGCCACCGCCTCGCGCACCAGCACACCCATGGACCAGCCGTCCGAGACGATGTGGTGCATCGTCAGCAGCAGCACGTGGACTTCATCGTCCAGCCGCAGCAGCGAGCCGCGCAGCAGCGGACCGGTGGCGAGGTTGAAGGGGCGCAGCGCCTCTTCCCGCGCCAGCCTGCGGGCCTCCTGCTCGCGCTGCTCGGCAGGCAGCTCCGTCAGCTTCACCCGGGCCAGGGAGAAGTCCGTGCCGGGGTGGATGCACTGCACGGGCTGCCCCTCGCGCGAGACGAAGGTGGTGCGCAGGGCCTCGTGACGGCGCACCACTTCGGCCAGCGCGCCCTCCAGGGCCTTTGCGTCCAGCGCGCCCTCCAGGCGCAAGGCGACGGGGATGTTGTAGGTGGCGCTGTCGGGCTCCAGCTGGTCGATGAACCACAGCCGCTGCTGGGCGAAGGACAGTGGCAGCGCGTCCGTACGCGGTACCGGGACGAGGGGAGGCAGGGTGAGGCCCCGGGCCTCCCTGCGGCTCTTCTCCACCTGCTGGGCGAACTCCGCGAGCGTGGGGGCCGAGAACAGCTCCTCGAGGGACAGCTCGACCTCGAAGAGGGTGCGAGTGCGGAAGATGAGCTGGATGGCCAGCAGCGAGTGGCCGCCCAGCTCGAAGAAGTGGCCGTGGAGGCCCACGCGCTCCAGGCCCAGCACCTGGGCCCAGAGGTCGGCCAGAAGGGTCTCGGTGGCGGTGCGCGGTGCGACGTACTCGGAGGCCGCCACATGGGTTGCATCCGGTGAGGGCAGGGCCTTCCTGTCCACCTTTCCGTTGGGCGTCAGCGGCAGGGCGTCCAGGTGCACGATGATGGAAGGCACCATGTACTCGGGCAGCTGCTGGGCGAGTGCATCGCGCAGGGCCCGGGCGTCCAGGGACTCGGGCGCGGCACCTGCCGCGGGCACGACGTAGGCGACGAGCCGCGGGCCAGTAGGCCCATCCGTGCGCACGGCGGCCACGGCGTCGGACACGCCTGGGAGGGAGCGCAGGGCGGCCTCGACTTCGCCCAGCTCGATGCGGAAGCCGCGCAGCTTCACCTGTCCGTCCCGGCGGCCCAGGAAGTCGATATTGCCGTCGGGCAGGAAGCGCGCCAGGTCGCCCGTGCGGTACATGCGCGCGCCGGGCACAGTGCTGAAGGCATCGGGGATGAAGCGCTCGGCGGTGAGCTCCGGGCGGCCCAGGTAGCCACGCGTTACGCCCGCGCCGCCGATGTACAGCTCACCGGTGACACCCACCGGCACCGGCTGCAGCTGAGCGTCGAGGATGTAGAGCGCCGTGTTGGCGATGGGCCGGCCGATGGGCACAGCGCCCTGGACGAGGCCACCCGCCTGCAAGTCATAGATGGAGCAGCCGACGACCGTCTCGGTGGGGCCGTACTCGTTGATGAGGCGCACGCGCGGGGCCAGCTGGCGCCAGCGCTCCACGGTGGCGGCGGGCAGGGCTTCGCCACCGACGACAAAGGTGCCTTCCTGGAGCGCCAGCTCCGGCGCCGTCATCAGGTCCAGCAGGGCCTGGAGGTGAGCCGGGGTGAGTTTGACGAGGCCGTGGCGGTGAACGCGGAGGGACTGTGCGAGGGCCTCCAGCTCATTGCCGGAGGGAAGCAGGTGCACGCAGCCGCCGACCAGCAACGGCGTGAGGAGGCTGGTGAGGGTGGCGTCGAACGCGACGGAGGTATGCACCGGGGCCGAGTGCCCGGGAGCCAGGCGGTACTCGTGCAGGGCCCAGTGCAGGTAGTGGACGAGGCCGTGGTGCGGCACCATGACGCCCTTGGGGTGGCCGGTGCTGCCGGAGGTGTAGAGGACGTAGGCGAGGCTCTCGGCCGTCACCCTGGATTCAGGAGGCGACTGGGGCTGGCGTGCGAGCAGCGGCGCGTCCGTGTCGAGCAGGACGCGGTGCTCGCCGCGAGAGGGCAGCTTGCCGGCCAGGGGCTGCACGGTGAGGACGACGGAAGCAGCGGAGTCGGCCCGCATGAAGCCCAGGCGCTCGGCGGGGTAGGCCGGGTCCAGAGGCAGGAAGGCGCCACCGGCCTTGAGCACGCCCAGCACGGCGACGAGCAGCTCGACGGAGCGCTCCAGCAGGAGAGCGACGGGAGTCTCGGGGCCGACGCCCAGTGAGCGCAGGTGGTGCGCCAGCTGATTGGCGCGCGCGTCCAGCTGCGCATAGGTGAGTGAGTCGTCGCCGAAGCGAAGGGCGACGGCGTCCGGCGTGCGCTGAGCCTGGGCCTCGAAGAGGAGGTGGGCGCAGGTGTCGTGAGGGAAGTCGTGGGCGGTGGCGTTCCACTCCACCAGCAGGCGCTGGCGCTCGGCGGAGTCCATGAGCGGCAGCGCGGAGACGGGGCGCTCCGGGTGGGCGGCGCTGGCCTCCAGCACCGTCTGCAGGTGGCTGGCCATCCGCGCCACGGTGGATGCGTCGAACAGGTCCGCTGCGTACAGGAAGTGGCCCTTGATGCCGTCCGGGGTCTCCTCCAGCACGAGACTCAGGTCGAACTTCGTCGGCATGGAGGCGAGGGCGAGCGGCTCCAGGCGCAGCCCTGGCACCTGCAGCGGACCGATGGGGGTGTTCTGGAGGGTGAAGCTGACCTGGAAGAGGGGCGCGTGGCCCAGGCTGCGCTGGGGCCGCAGCTCCTCGACGAGCTTGTCGAAGGGAATGTCCTGGTGCTCGTAGGCTCCCAGGGTGCTGGTGCGCACCTGGCTCAGCAGCGTGAGGAACGAGGCGCGCGGGTCGATCCGCGTCCGCAGGGCTAGGTTGTTGATGAAGACGCCGATGAGGCCTTCGGTCTGGCCATGGGTACGGCCGGCGATGGGCGCGCCGACGACGAGGTCCGCTGCTCCGGAATAGCGGTGCAGCAGGACCTGGTAGCCCGCCAGCACCGTCATGAACGGGGTCACGCCCTGCCGCGAGGAGAGGCGCTTGAGGGACTCGGAGAGCGCCTGGGGCAGGCGCACGGGCAGGTACGCGCCGCGGTGGGACTGGACGGCGGGGCGGGGCCTGTCGGTGGGCAGCTCCAGCACCTGGGGCGCGCCGGAGAGGTGCTCCCGCCACCAGCTCAGCTGGCCTTCCAGCACCTCGCCCTGCAGCCACGAGCGCTGCCAGGCGGCATGGTCGGCGTACTGCACCGGCAGCTCGGGCAGGGGCGAGGGCAGGCCCCTGGCGAAGGCGGTGTAGAGGGCAATCACCTCGCGCACCAGCACGCCCATGGACCAGCCGTCCGAGACGATGTGGTGCATCGTCAGCAGCAGCACGTGCGTGTCTTCACCCAGCCGCAGCAGCGAGCCGCGCAGCAGCGGGCCGGTGGCGAGGTTGAAGGGGCGCAGGGCTTCTTGCTGTGCCAGCCGGCGGGCCTCTTCCTCGCGCTGAGCGGCAGGCACTCCCGTCAGCTCCACCCGGGCCAGGGCGAAGTCGGCGCCGGGGTGGATGCACTGCACGGGCTGGCCTTCGCGCACGGCGAAGGTGGTGCGCAGCGACTCGTGACGGCGCACCACTTCCGCCAGCGCGCCCTCCAGGGCCTTCGCGTCCAGCGCGCCTTCCAGGCGCAGGCCCACGGGCACGTTGTAGGCGGCGCTCTGGGGCTCCTGCTGGTGGACGAACCACAGCCGCTGCTGGGCGAAGGACAGCGGCAGCTCGCCCGTGCGGGGCACCGGGACGAGGGCCGGAACCGGGGCCCGGGTGGCGGCACCCAGGAGCCCGGCCACGCCCGCGACGGTGGGTGCCTCGAAGAGGGCGCGCAGGGGCAGCTCCACGCCGAAGGCGGCGCGGATGCGCGAGACGGCCTGCGTGGCCAGCAGCGAGTGGCCGCCCAGCTCGAAGAAGCTGTCGTGGATGCCCACGCGCTCCGCTCGCAGCAGCTCGCTCCAGAGCGTGGCGAGCAACTGCTCGGTGTCGTTGCGCGGGGCCGCGGAGGTGGAGGTCCCCACGGGCGCCTCCGGCGCAGGCAGGGCCTTGCGGTCCAGCTTGCCGTTGGGCGTCAGCGGCAGCGCGCTCAGCGCCACGAAGGCCGAGGGCACCATGAAGGCCGGCAGCCGCTGCTGAAGTCCGGCGCGCAGCGCGGCCACGTCCAGCGCGGAGGGCTCGCCCTCGGAGGGCACCACGTACGCGACGAGGCGCTTGCCCCCGGGCACGTCCTCGCGCGCCACCACCACCGCGTCGCGCACGCCGGGCGCCGCGCGCACCGCCGACTCCACCTCACCCAGCTCGATGCGGAAGCCGCGCACCTTCACCTGGAAGTCGAGCCGGCCCTGGTACTCCAGCGTCCCGTCAGCCTTCCAGCGCACCTTGTCGCCGGTGCGGTACATGCGCGCGCCGGGCTCCGTGCTGAAGGCGTCCGGCACGAAGCGCTCGGCGGTGAGCGCGGGCCGGTCCAGGTAGCCGAGGGCCAGCTGAGCGCCGCCGATGAACAGCTCTCCCGGCACGCCCGGCGGCACCGGCTGCATGCGCGCGTCGAGGGCGTACAGGCGCGTATTGGCGACGGGCCGGCCGATGGGCACGGTGGCGCCGCGCTCCTGGCCCGTGGCCACGGCGGACGTCGCGTCGATGGTCGTCTCGGTGGGGCCATAGAGGTTGACCAGTTGCGTCTGGGGCAGCAGCGAGCGCAGGCGCGGGGCCAGCTCGGAGGCCAGGGCCTCACCGCCGCAGAAGAGCGCGCGCAGGTGCGAGGCACCGCGCAGGCCCTCCTCCTCCAGCATGAAGCGCAGCATCGAGGGCACCACCTGGAGCACGGTGATGCGCTGGTGCACCACGCACGCCACCAGGGCCGCCGGGTCTCTATGGGCCTCGGGCGGTGCGAGCACGAGGGGCGCGCCCACCATGAGCGAGGCCCAGCACTCCCAGACGGAGGCGTCGAAGCTCAGCGGCGTCTTCTGCAGCACCCGGTCCGCGGCGGTGACGCCGAAGGCAGAGAGGAACCACGCCATGTGGTTGACGAGGGCGCCATGGGGGATGACGACGCCCTTGGGCAGGCCGGTGCTGCCGGAGGTGTAGATGACGTAGGCGGGGGCGTTCGCGGAGACGGTGACGGCGGGCGCGGAGGCGTCCTCGCGCGAGAGGGCGTCGCCGGAGTCGAGGGACACGACGTCGGTGCCCTCGGGGAGCAGGCCGCGCAGGGCGTCCTGGGTGAGCAGCACCCGGGCGCGGGAGTCCTGGAGCATGAAGGCCAGGCGCTCACGCGGGTAGTCGGGGGCCAGCGGGACGTAGGCGGCGCCGGCTTTGAGGATGCCCAGCAGCGCCACCACCATCTCAGGCGAGCGCTGCACGCAGAGGGCAACGCGGTCGCCGGAGCGCACACCCCGGCGCAGCAGGTGGCGGGCGAGCTGGTTGGCCCGCGCGTCCAGCTCCCGGTAGGTGAGCTGCGCGTCGTCGGACTCCACGGCGAGCGCGTCGGGCGTGAGGCGTGCCTGCGCCTCGACGAGCTGGTGGACGCCGGCCTCGCGCGGGACGGCAGTCGCGGTGGCGTTCCACTCCTTCACCACCTGCCGCAGCTCCGACTCCTCCATCAGCGGCAGCTCGGACAGGCGCCTCTGGGGCGCGGCGACGATGCCCTCCAGCAGCGTCTGGAAGTGCCGCAGCATCCGCTCCGCCGTGGTGCTCTCGAAGAGGTCCGTGCGGTAGACGAGGGCCACGCGCAGCCCCTGGGACACCTTCGTTACCAGCAGGGACAGGTCCAGCTGGCTGGCGCCGCTGTCCACCGGCTGCGCCTCCATGACGAGACCCGGCACGCGCAGCGGGGGCAGCGGCGCGTTCTGCAGGGCGAACAGCACCTGGAAGAGGGGAGAGACGCCTGGCTGGCGCGCGGGGCGCAAGGCCTCCACGACCTTCTCGAAGGGCACGTCCTGGTGCGCGAAGGCGTCCACGTTGAACGCGTGCACCCGGTCCACCAGCTCCAGGAAGGACGGGTCGCCGGACAGGTCCGCGCGCAGGGCCAGCGTGTTGACGAACAGGCCGATGAGGCCCTCCAGCTCGGCGCGGTTGCGGCCCGCCACGGGCGAGCCCACCACCACGTCCTCCTGGCCGCTGTAGCGCGCCAGCAGCACCTGCCAGGCGGCGAGCAGCACCGGGAAGAGCGTGCGGCCCTGGCTCCGCGCCAGCTCCTCGAGGGCCTGGAGCAGGCCGGGCGGCAGCACCACCGTGTGGCGCGCGCCGTGGGCGCTGGCGACGGCGGGCCGGGGCTTGTCGCGAGGCAGCTCCAGCACCGCGTCCGCGTCCAGCCGCTGGCGCCACCAGGAGAGCTGCGAGTCCAGCACCTCGCCCTTCAGCCAGTCCCGCTGCCAGTCCGCGAACGCGGCGTACTGCATGGGCAGCGGCGACAGCGGCGAGGGCCTGCCCTGGGAGAAGGCGCCGTAGAGCGCGGCCACCTCCTGGACGAGCACTCCCAGCGACCAGCCGTCGGAGACGAGGTGGTGCAGGTTGAGCAGCAGCAGGTGCTCGCGTGCGTCCAGCCGGTACAGCACCGTGCGCAGCAGCGGGCCCTTCTCCAGGTCGAAGGGCTGCCGCGCCTGGGCCTGCAGCCTGCGCCAGGCCTCCGCCTCGCCCCCGGCGGCGCCCTGCACGCCCACCACGGGCAGGGCCACCTCCACGGAGGCGGCGATGTGCTGCTGCACCCGGCCATCCTGCTCGACGAAGGTGGTGCGCAGCGGCTCGTGCCGCTGCACCAGCTCCTGCAGCGTCCGGTGCAGGGCGTCCTCGTCCAGCTCGCCGGACAGCCGCACGGCGATGGGCTGGTTGAAGGTGGCGCTGCCGGGGTCGAGCCGCTCCAGTACCCACATGCGCTCCTGGGAGAAGGACGCCGGGGCACGGTGGGAGGAACGGCTCTTCTCGCGCAGCAGCTCGGCGAGCCGCGCACGCTTCTGCTCAGGGGTAGTCGCCATGGTCACGAATCGCTGTGGATCGGCTTCAGGCCGGCCGCGTAGCAGTCCCCCATGGACACCAGCACCTTGCGGCCCGTGCCCTCGTAGGGCTTGCGTCCATGGGTCACCCGCATGTTGTCCACCAGCAGCACGTCCCCCTTCCGCCAGGGGAAGGTGACGAGGGTGTCCTGGTAGGCCTTGCGAATGGCCTCCAGGTCGGCCACGTCAATCTCGCTTCCGTCGCCGTAGTAGGCGTTGCGAGGCAGGTCCTCTTTCTTGAAGAGCATCTGCATGGCCTGCTGCGCGGTGGGGGCCAGGCTGCTCACGTGAAACAAGTGCGCCTGGTTGAACCAGAACGTCTCTCCCGTGCGGGGGTGCCGGGCCACGGCGGGCAGCACCTGGCGCGTGCGCAGTCGAGCGCCGTCCTTGTCCTTCCACTCGAACTCGATGCCATGCGCCCGGCAGTACGCCTCGACCTCGGAGCGCTCCTGCGTCTGGAACACCACCTGCCAGGGCAGGTCCACCCGCGGCCCGTAGTTGCGGACGTACATGATGCGTCGCTCCTCGAAGCGCCGCCGGATGGGCTCGGGGATGCGCGCGGTGGTCAGCCGGTTGTCCGTCAGCGGCGTCTCTCCGCCCTGCTCGGCGGGGGTGACGCAGTGGAAGCACAGGTTCATCGGACTGCTGTCCGAGTAGGCGTTCTCGTTGTGCTGCGGAATCGTCTCCTGTCGCGGGTACTCGGTCGCGGTGTAGACGCCGCGGCCCACCTCCGTGCGTGGCGTGGAGCGGTAGACGTAGCGCAGTGGGTCCGCGTAGACCGCGCTGGAGAGCTTCTCGAAGTCCTCGGGTCCCCCGAAGCGGAAGCCCCGGAAGAGCACTGCGCCATGCTCCAGGAGTGCTGTGCGCCAGCGCTCGCCGTGTGTTTCGACCCAGTCGAGAAGTGACGTGTCTGGGGTGGGTGGATCGAGGGTGAGGGGAAACATGGAGAATCCGCCCGTGCGCCCGCGTTGGCGTCGAGTAATTTGTGTGGGGCTGGTGGTCGCGCGGCACGATACAGCTAGTATCAAGGTGCTCTCAACCCGGAGAACCCACGCATGACTCGGAGCACCAGACCCACCTATGTCCTTGGTACGGGCCTCTCACACGATGGCTCGGCATGTCTCATCAAGGACGGGCGAATCTGCGTGGCCATCGAGAAGGAGCGCATCACCCGGCGCAAGCACGATGGAGGCAACGACTCGGACGCGGTGAGCTATTGCCTGCAGGCCGAGGGCATCACCATCGACGACGTGGCCGCCGTCGTGCAGAACGACAACTTCGGCATGCTCCTGGGCGCTGACGACTGGTACCGCGGCCCCCGCATCGTGAAGGGGACGAACGTCCCCATCGTCTCCATCTCCCACCACCTGGCGCATGCCTACAGCGCCATTGGCGCCTCGCCGTTCGACGAAGCCGCGGTGCTCATCATCGACGGCTGTGGCAGCTCCTACGACGACTGCCTCGACCTGGAGGGGTGCACCCTCCCGGAAGTCCCGCCCGCGAAGCTGGGGCATCTCTTCTACGAGAAGGACAGCTATTACCGCTACGAGCAGGGCCGGCTGCGCCCCGTGTACAAGGACTTCTCCGAGGGAGGCCTCGTTCTCAAGAACTACCCCCTGCGGCCTGGCAGCACCATGCACTCCATTGGAGGCATGTATCTGGCGGCGAGCACCTACGTCTTCGCGGGCTTCGAGGACCCTGGGAAGCTGATGGGCCTGGCGCCCTACGGCCGCCCCGGCCAGCATGACTTCCCCATCTTCGACCTGAAGGACGGCCGCGCCTTCGTGCGCTACGACTGGCAGGAGCGCTTCAAGCGCCCGGCGCGCAACAAGACCGACTTCAAGGAGCACTTCCAGGAGCACGCGGACTTCGCGTGGTGGGTGCAGCGCGAGGTGGAGCGAGCCATCCTCTACGTGGTGAACCATCGCTACGAGGTGTCCCCGTCGGACAACCTCGTCTACGCGGGCGGCGTGGCGCTCAATGCGGTGGCCAACCGGCTCATCCGCACGCAGACGCGCTACAAGAACATGTTCATCCAGCCGGCGGCGGGCGACAACGGCCTGGCGGTGGGCTGCGCGTATTACGGCTGGCTGGAGGTGCTCAAGCGGGAGCGGGTGAAGGCCACGGGCGCCTCGGCGTTCGGCCGACACTACCGCCGCGACGAGGTCGAGGAGGCCGTGAAGCAGCACGGCGAGCATCTGAAGGAAGAGCCGGTGAAGGACGTCTCCCGGCGCACCGCGGAGCTGCTCGCGGATGGCAAGGTGGTGGGCTGGTTCCAGGGCGGCTCGGAGCTCGGCCCGCGGGCGCTCGGCCACCGCAGCATCCTGGCGGATCCGCGCCGGGCCGAGATGCGCGACTTCATCAACTCGAAGGTGAAGTTCCGCGAGGACTTCCGCCCCTTCGCCCCGTCCGTGCTGAAGGAGGACTGCTCCACCTACTTCGACTGCGACTACGAGAGTCCGTACATGATCCTGGTGGCGCCGGTGCGCCCCGAGTGGCGCTCGCGCCTGCCCAGCGTGGTGCACCAGGACAACTCGGCCCGCATCCAGACGGTGACCGAGGACGTGTCCCCCGCGTACTACCGGCTCTTGAAGGACTTCAAGGAGGTCGCCGGCATCTCCGTGCTGCTGAATACCTCCTTCAACCGCAAGGGCATGCCCATCGTCGAGACGCCCGCGGACGCCATCAAGTTCTTCCTCGGCTGCGCGCTGGACGCGCTGGTGCTGGAGGACCGCATCTTCTTCAAGACGGGGACCGAGGCGGCCGTGGACCTGTCCCTGGAAGCGCTGCTGCTCGAGCGGATCAAGCCGGCCCTGGAGCGCAACGCCGAGGAGGCCCGGACGATGGGCGGAGTGTACGAGCTGCGCCTGAGCGGCACGCGGACCTTCACCCTGGACCTGTCGCGCCCGCAGCCCACCGTGTACGAGGGCCGGGGCACGCCGGATATCTCGCTCTCGCTCTCCGAGAGCGACTTCCAGCGGCTCTACAACGACCCAAGCGAGGCCATGTCGCTCTTCGGTGCGGGGAAGATCTCCGTCGTCGGTGACCTGCAGCGCGCGCTCGCGCTGCTCCGCGTCTTCCAGATGTCCTGAGCGGCCGTCGTCCTGATCAAGGGCGGCAGCGTGTCGCCGGTGTCGTTCACCATGACGCGCGTGGGTTTCTATGCCCTTCAGGTCGACAGGCGAGGAGCACGATACCGCCAGCGGCCTCACGAAGGGCCGCTGGCGGCGCACGTCTGACAGCCAAGGGGCCCTGGGCCCCTAGGGTACGGCGCGCGCTGCCACTCCGGCAAAGCCCAGGCGAAGTAGCGGATCGCGGCCAGCCCCCGAGGGTCAGGAGGAACGCAGGTCGTCGTGACGGGACACGGCGAAATCTTGCATCAATTCAGCGGCGGCAGGAGGACTCGGGCGGGAGCGTATTGATTCGCCGACGGGGTGCCATCACCCAGCTCCCCGGAGGTGTTGCGCCCCGATACCCAAACGGTGCCGTCGACCGATTGGAAGAGCGATTGGCCCCACCCACCCGCCAAGTTGACGATGGCGCTCAGGCCGAAGACCTGCCCGGGGGACGTGCCTGTTGTCGTACTCGAATCCCCGAGCTGGCCGAAATCGTTTTGGCCCCAGGTCCACAGGGAGCCATCCACGCGCGACGCGTAGGAGGACCAGTTCCCCGTACCCATGGCCCTGACTCCGCTCAAGACAGCAACCGGCGCACTCCGATCGGTGGTCGTTCCATCACCTACCTGTCCATTGGAATTCGAGCCCCAGGCCCAGAGGGTTCCGTCCGCGCTTCGCGCGAGGGAATGCCCAGCTCCGGACGCGACCTCCACGATGCCCGAAAGATTCGCGACCTGAACAGGCAATGGGGTTCCCGACCCCCATTGCCAGACCCTGCCATTTCCCGCCACCGCCAACGATCCGAAATACCCCGCCGCTACGGAGACGGCCCCGGACAGATCCTTCACCTGGGTGGGAATCAAGCGGCTGGTCCACGTGCCGTCACCGAGCTGCCCCGACCCGTTGTAGCCCCACGCCCAAACCGTACCATCGCCGCGCACGGCCAGGGAGTGCTCATCCGCCGCGGCAATGGCTATCACGCCTGTCAGACCAGGCACGGGAGCCGGTACCATCCGCGGAGAGGTGGTTCCATCTCCAAGCTGACCCTCATTGTTGGAGAAGCCCCAGGTCCATACGGTCCCGTCCGAGCGCAGGGCCATGAAGTGATAGCTGCCTACCGCGATGTCCACCACGTTGGTCAAGCCACTCACTGGCACGGGCGTCCTCTGTTCATAGCCCAAATACCCCCAATTCCAGACAGACCCGTCCGCCCGCAGCGCCAAGGAGGCGTGCCAGTACCCCGCTGCGACCTCCACCACGTTCGTCAGACTGGAGAGCATGACGGGTGCGGTCCGTTGATCGGAGAGGCCATTGCCCAGCTGCCCGACGATGTTGGAGCCCCACGCCCAGAAGGCCCCATCGGCCGCTTGTGCGATTGAATGGTAGCGACAAGCGCGCACGAACAACATGTTCGCTGCTGCCGTCAATTGCACGGGGGAGTAGCGGTCGAGGGTCATTCCATCCCCTAACCGACCCGCATTGTTGGAGCCCCAGGCCCAGATCGATCCATCCGTGCGCTGCACCAGGTTGTGCCAGCCGCCCGCCGAGATTGACGTCACTCCCGTCATTCCTGGAACCTGCCCAGGTGTGTACCGGGTAGCGTTGGAGCCGTTGCCCAATTGGCCGTAGGCATTGGAACCCCAGGCCCAGACGGTGCCATCCGCGCGAAGCGCCAGGGAATGGTATCCCCCCGCCTGCACGGCTACCACCTGGGTCAGTTCGCTCACCTGCACGGGAACATTGCGCGTAGCGGTCGTCCCATCCCCCAGTTGGCCGTTGTTGTTGCTGCCCCACGCCCAGACCGATCCATCCGCGCGCAGCGCAAGGGTGTGATCGGCCCCGCTCGACAGGGATACCACTCCCGTCAATCCCGGCACCTGGGTGGGCGTCTGGTTCAAGCCATAGCTGCTACAGCTCCATACTGTACCATCCGCCTTGAGCACGGCCGAGCTGTACAAGGTCGCCGAGACGGCGACCACGTTGCTCAGCTCGGTGATCTTCGTGGGAATGGGCGTGTAGAAACTGCCCCAGATCCAGACCGAGCCATCCGCGAGGGCCACGAGGGAATGCGCGTCTCCGCAGCCCACGTCCACGACGTTGCTCAGGCTCCGGATGTGAATAGGGGTCGAGCTATCGTTCGTCGTTCCATCTCCGAGCTGGCCCGAGGCATTGTTACCCGCAGCCCAGAGTGAGCCATTGGGGCGTAGAAACAGTGAGAATCTGCCCCCTCCGCAGGCGCCTCCCCAACCCGAGTGGATATTCGTCGGCGCGGGAAAGGCCTTGTCCACCAATGAGCCGTCTCCTAGCTGGCCCAGGAAGTTGCCCCCCCAGGACCAGACCGTTCCCGAGGCGTGCATCACGAGCGAGTGTGTGCTGCCCATGGCCACCCTCTGGCCCTGGCTCAAGCCGCTCACTTGCACCGGTGTGGCGCGGTCCACCCGCGTTCCATCTCCGAGCTGGCCATAGGCATTGGAGCCCCACGACCAGACAGTCCCGTCCGCGCGCGTGGCCATGGACGAACTCAATCCCGCGCCAATGGACACCAGACCACTCAGGGTGGGAAGCGACACCGGCGAGAGCCTGTTGATATTTGTCCCATCCCCCAGCTGCCCATACGCATTGTTGCCCCACGCACGTGCAATGCCGCCCGCCAAGAGGGCCAGCGAATGGCTGTCACCCGCAGAGATCGATACCACTCCAGTCAGGCCGGGCACCACGGTCGGCGTGAGCCGACGGGCCGTCGACCCGTTCCCCAGCTGTCCACTGGAACCGGCACCCCAGGCCAGCACGGTGCCATCGGAGCGCAACGCCAGTGAGTGGGAGCTGCCTCCCGCCAGGGCTACGGCATTGACGAGGGTCGTACCGACCTTTACCGGCGTGGTGCGCGTGGTCGTGGAGCCAATGCCCAGTTGACCATCCCAGTTGGCGCCCCAGGCCCAGAGCGTTCCATCTGCCTTCGCGGCCAGGGAGTGCTCCGCGCCAGCCCCAAGCACCCGCACCCCGGTCAGTCCCGGGAGTTGCACCGGAACGGCGCTGTCCACGCCCGAGTCATCGCCGAGCTGGCCCGCGCTATTGGAACCCCACGCCCAGACCGAGCCGTCCGCACGCAACGCGAGTGAATGCGAGAGCCCGGCGGCCACCGACACCACATGGCTCAAGCCCTGGACCTGGACGAAGGTCGTGCGATCCGTGTTCGTTCCATCTCCGAGCTGCCCATACACATTAGAGCCCGTGGCCCAGACGGTGCCATCCGGCTTGACAACCAGGGTGTGCTCCTGCCCCGCGGCCATTCTGGACGGCAGCGACTGCGCAGTCGCGGAGCGCGTCAGATCGACATTCTCCTGCGATGGAACGGCGCTCTCTGTGGGCATTTCGTCGGCATACCCACAGCCGCCCAGGTAAAGCGCGCCGAGTAACAAGAGGGATGGATGAAGCGGACCTCTCCAGACACCTCTTTTTGAATCGCCCATGCGAAATCCCCTTCCGGCCAGTGTTGGTGGTGAATCCAATCCAGCTAAACCCATGAGGCGACCGAGCGTTGGCTATGGGTCCGAAGCACAGGAGCCCCTATGGGGATATGCAGACCAGTGCGCTCCGATCGAAAACTCTATCTGTGAAGCCTTATCGCCCGTTAGTCTAACAGGACTGGGTTGCCTATTGAAATGGATGTGCCCAATGACCGGCTCTGGATTGGCCCGGAAGGTGACGTTTTATATGCCCTTCAGGCCGATGGGCGAGGAGCACGACACTGTCAGCGGCCTCACGGATGGCTGCTTGCGACGCACGTCTGACAGCTCACCTCGAAGGAGAGCCGCGCGGGATGGCCTCGGGACACGCGTGCCACCCATCCCATCACCACCGCCTTGTTCGTATCTGTACGACGGACGACGTGCTGCGAGGCCTTGAGCGGATGAGCGGTTCAGGTCATCCCTCTTCGGGTGCAGAAGAGAGTCGAGAAGCCGGAGTGGCTGCGGATCGCCGAGGAGTTCGAAGCGAGCGGGCAGACGCAGCGTGAGTTCGCTGGGCGCCGGGGGCTGCGCCTGCGCACGCGGTACCGTGGGCGCCCTCGTGGTGGATGGGTACACCGGATACAACGCGGTGACGCTGCCCGATGGGCGCGTGCGCGTCGGATGTTGGGCTCACGTGCGACGGCGCTTCTTCGACGCGCTCGCCACCTCTCCCGAGGACAGCGAGGCCATGGACCTCATCCTGTCCCTCTACCGGGTGGAGGCCCTCGCGCGCGACGCGGAAGTGGTGCGCACGACCGCCCACCGCGAACTGCACCAGCAGCGCAGCGTGCCCGTCCTCAAGCAACTGCGCGCCTGGCTGACGCAGCAGGCCCCACGGCACCCACCGAAGGGGCCACTGGGCCAGGCCATTTCCTACGCGCTGAAGCAGTGGGAAGCGCTGGGCCGCTTCGTTTCGGATGAGCGCCTGCCGTTGGACAACAACCGGAGCGAAGGTGCCCTGCGGAAGGCAGCTCTGGGCCGCAAGAACTTCCTCTTCGTCGGCCACGAAGCCGCGGCGAGAACCTCGCCGGCCTCTACGCGCTGGTGGCCACCTGCGAGGTCAACGACGTCAACCCGGAGGAATATCTCGCAGACGTGCTGCTGTGCGTGCAGACCCACCCCCAGTCCCGCATCGGCGAGCTGCTGCCGCACGAGTGGAAGCGCTTGCGCGCCGCCGACTCCTGCTGAGCCCCTCGCTCACGTCCGACCGCTCACGCCCAGGCTCGCGACCACCGCCGAGCACAGCATCCGTCCGTCTTCAATCAGTCCGGCACGTCGTCCGCCGTACGGATACCAGCAACGTGCTGCGAGGGACGGTGCGCCACAACCTCGAGCGGGCTCAGGCCTGCCGAGCTTGAGCCGCCGTTCGGTGGACGGGGCTTCAATCTTCGAACGGGCTTTCCGGCATCACTTGAGCATCTTCCGCGCGGACCCCGGTGACGATATTGACATAGTTTCGAAAGGGGTAGTGATTGGGGTCGGAGTAGGTCTCCAGGTTCTGCCAGCGAAACCCCTCGGGGTCGAACGGGCCTTCGTATTCTTCCTGGATGGAGTCAATGGTCGCGCGTGCAAAGTTCCCACTCAACGTCCCGAATACCGTCTGTTGCTCTGACATGATGAGATGGGCGTTGTTGTGAGGACACACCCTCACGAACGGCCCGGTTATCCTCCCGGTCAGCCGTCCATCGGGAAGCACTTCAATTCGAGCCATCCGGTCAACCGTGCAGGTCACGGCTTGGTACTGTGACCGATCTTGACTGTCAACATGATCAAACCACTCAATTGAAATGTTCATGGTGACCCGGTAGTTCCGAATGTCTCTCACTCGCAAAGAGATGGCGCACTGGACGTCCCCGACGGAGGCCAGAATCACTGCAGTCCCTGTCCGCACAGCGGTGATATTGCCCTCGGAGTCCACGGTCGCGATGCCAGGGTCGCTGCTGGACCATGCAAGCTTGACTTCGTTTGTCACCTCTCCCTCGGTACCATAGGCGAGAACTTCAATGCGGCCCGTGCGGCCCAGGCCGAGTTCCAACCATCCGGAAGAAGGAATCAGCACGTTCACGAGTGGTTCCCTGCGCTCCCTGTGGAACACTGTCTCGGGAAGGAACTCGCCGGAATACTCGAACTTGCGCGTCCCGAGGATGTGGAACTCGCCACCAATGGCGACCTCCGTAGAGAGCACTCCCTTCATCTCCGCCAGCCTGAGATTCTGCGTGGAGTCAGTCTGGAGTTTCACCGAGGTCGTCAGCGTCTTGCCAACACGCACGAATGGGCCACCGACACCATAGAAGCTGACAAGCACGCGTGGGTATATCTTTAATGCGACTTGCGCGCCGCCTGCACCGTCAATGGAGTGCACGCTTGTGGCCGGACTCGAGCGCAAGTCCTCAATGCTACTCCATTCGCCGCCGTCATGTTGCATGCCCGCACGGAAGTCGACCCGCTTGACATAGCTCTGGGTGTATGTGAGCGACGCATTTGTCTTCACGGAAGCCTCGACGACAAGGCTCACAGTGGCGGTCCCTAGAACCGGAACCACGCCGATCAAGCCCCTGATAGGAACCTTGTAGGTGGCAAGCGTGTGGCTTTTCGACCATGACGACTCATGCGTGGTCGAAAGGGAATATCCAACCGAGGCTTGCACCATTCCATTCAGGATCACGCTCTGCCACGCCGGAGTATGCTCACGATATCCAGCCGAGATGTCCATGTTCGCGCCAAAATCCACGCGCGTTCGGCCAAGAGTGAATTTGACTCCAGGTTCGTCAATGAGGTCGATTCCACTGAATTCAAATGAAAAATTGGTTGCGCCCTCCGGGCGGATGACTCGAAGTCCAGGAGCGAGATACTCGAACTGCGACAGGCGTGCGTCCGCCGCGGCGAACGCTTCGGCCGGTGTGTTTGGAAGCGCGCCACCCTCGGCCGTTGGCGCCAGGGGAATCGAGGTCTCGAATGTTCCCGTCTCAATCAAGTCGGCGAGGGAAGCGGGAGTTGTCTGCAGGATTCGCTCACTGCCACTCTCGGTGATCGAAGTGACTCGGCGCAGGATGCCTTCATCCTTGTCGCTCACGACCAGGGAGCCCGCCTTCAGGTTGGCGGGTGCGCGAGCTGCGATCACTCTTATCTGGCCCTCGGCGTCAGATGTGAGCACCGCCGTGGAGTCGAGTACGACCGCATCAGGCGAAACCTGTGTGGCAGGCTCCGGCTCATTAGGATTGTCATCCACCGGCTTGGGCTCGTTACCGTGCGGCTGACCGCACGACAGCAGGAGCGACAAGACGAGCGCGCCAATAAACCACTTCGATGCGCTTGGATCGATTGGCATCCGATTCCCCCCGGCTCTAGTGCCTTAGGCTTCAATCTACGTGACGTCACGAAGCCTGTCTTTGTGGTGTATGCGGCCACACTGGCAGGAGTTGTGGGTGGATGCACTTCTTCGTGCGTATTCCGGCCATGCCGAGCAGCGATTCCGGCCGATGCCGATCACCCGTTCCGGAGCATGCCGAACACCGGGATGACGACGCTGGTGGGGCTCAATCGGCGCTGACCACGCTGCAGGGCCAGTCGCGCCATGACGCTGACGGGGCTGGCCTCGATGCAGCGCTGAAGAGCGGCATCTTCATTTCGCCCGCTGGGTTCGCGCCTTCCCCTGCTGTCTCTTCTGGGACGTCCTTTGCGGCGTGGACCGCTTACCAACCCCCTGCGGGCGGAGCCGCTGGGGCCTTGCTGGCTTTATTCCGGGCAGCACCTCGAAATTCTCCTCGAAGAACTTTCGGACGAAAGTCATCGCGTTCATCAGCGAGTCCACAGGTCCCATACCAAAGATCGGTCTGAACCGGGGTTTGGTGTAGCCCTCGATCAGTACCGGGCAATACCAGAGCCGCCGCTTGGGGTAGTGCACCGGGCGGCCCACCATGAGCCTCGAAATACGCTGCTTGCCCGAGGGGGTAACATACTCCCAGCAATCCTCCGCAATCGGGTCTTCAATGCGCCTCAATTTCGGACGCCAGTTCTCATCCTTCTCAGGCATGGATCGTGACCTCATGGCTCCCTGGGAGGACCAAAGTAGGCCCGGCAGAATACGAGGCATGCGGCTTTGCCCGCGTAGCACGAGCCAAAGCAAAGGGCCTTGAGCTTCTGCTGTCGCTTCGTCCTTCCTGGAAGGTTCTCGCAGAACTCCTCCATTGTATGACTGCATGCCTGGCATGCCTGGATGCATGCGAAGGACTTCCATGGGTCCGCTGTGGTCTCGGCCTCCCCAGGCGCTGGGGCAGGCAGCGGCTCCATACAGGCTTCCGGGTTCAGCTCGCAGAACGGATAGGAGCGCGGACGTGAGTCACGGGATCCGGGGTGCGGCCTCCACGGGCACCGCGTCGCGCGGAGACGAAGCGGGCACGCCCTGGATGTCGATGGGGCCATGCCACACCGGGAGGCTCGACGGCTCGAGCAGCGCCTCCGCCCGGGCGCGCGTCCGCTCGATGCACACCGCCATCAGCCGCCCCAGCTCCGCCTGGGGCAGCACACCGTTGCGCGCGAGGAAGTCCTCGTCGACGCCCGGGATGCGGGGGAGCGCGGGCGTCTGCTGCGACTCCAGCGCCGGGAGGGCCTGGCGCAAGGCCTCCTTCGCGCTCCGACCGCCCCGCTCCAGGGCGAAGCCGATGACGTCCCAGGCCAGCTCCGCGTGCCGCCCCTCGTCCTCGGAGATGACCGACAAGGTCTCCCGCACGAAGGGGTCCGTGGCCCGAATCGCGCCCTCGCCTGCGACCAGGGACGCCATCCCCTCGGCCAGGCACCCATCCAGCAGCGACCCGCGCACCAGCCGGGACCAGGGGTCCCCCGTGCCTGCCGGAGAAGGCTGGGCGCTTCCCTGTTCGAGCTCCGGAAGCGTTCCCGCCGTCCAGCGCACCCCCGAGTAGGCTCTGGCGAGCGCGAAGCACCGCCTGGCATGACGGACCTCATCCAGGGCCGCCAGGTGGCAGTCCTCCAGCAGCTCCGAGGGCGCTCCCAGGGCGGAGAGCTTGAGCGACAACTTCGAGAAGGCTGGAACTGACGCGTGCTCCAGGCCCGCCGAGTACATCCACACCTCCCCGAGCACGGTTCGCTGCCAGGGCGTGAGCCCCGAGACCTCCGGAACCGCGTCATCCGCCCAGCCCTCCCCAAGCGCTCGGCGAGCCACGCGAGTTCGCCCCCGCAGGCGAAGGACCCGCCCCTTCGAGAAGTTGGTGGAGCCGATCGCGTTGATGAGCCAGGCCATGCCCCCCATCGTCGCGGTGCCGAAGAGCGTCACGGCCCCGGTGCGGGCGATTCTGGAGCACCTGGGCTTGCCCACGGCATGTGCGAGGTTGGCCCCGGCACGAGGGCCACCGTCAGCGGCCCTCCTCGGCCCCTCTGCACCCTCCCTCCCCCGCAACAGGGCCCCCATCTTTCCTTGGCGTCGAAGAAGGGGCTCTGGCTGGATTCCTGGTGAAGAATCAGGGCTGACCTGGGCGGCCGGGAGCCACCTCCACATCGAGGTGCTCGCGGAGGAACGCAAGCACGCACTCGGCCGACGTCCGGGCCGCGTACTTCCTGAAGGGGTCGTCCCCGGAGATGCCGAAGCCCATGATGCCCTTCATCGCCAGTGCATCGAGCGCGGCGGCCTCCAGCTCCAGGCCCAGCGCCTTGCGCATGGAACCGGTGACCTCTCCCCAGTCGGCCATGTCATCGACGAATGGACTGCCGCTGTCCATGGGCTTGAGGTGGACGCGGAATGGGAGTTGCCCTTCTGTGGGAAACAGACCTGGGGTGCGCCCCTTGTGGTGCGAAAGAGACTCCGCGAACTCGCGTCCTTTGGGAGTGAGTTCCCCGCTAGGGAATGCCAGGATGTGTAAGACGAGTTTCTCGAAGACCGTCTCCCAATCGGGGCAATACCGCGCGCACTCTGGATGCGTCCATGGCGCTGAAACACCTTCGTGGAGCCTCATCAACAACCAGTCCTCCTGCCATGGGAACGGCACTGGACGGTTCTTCCACCAGTCCTGGTCTTTCAGATGCCCGAGGAAGTCGAAGTGCTCGAGCGCTTCCTTCCAGTCGTGGCGCAGGTGGTACGTCATGAGGTCCTGCTGGGCGACTTTGGGGTATTGCTTGCCCATGTCGCGGAAGAACAGCCTGTCGGGTACGAGGACGTCGCCCAGGTTCGTATTCCCAGGCTTCGCAGGGTAGACGCCGCACATCGCGACGCACCTCGGGTGGTACTCCTCGACCAGGGGGAATAACGCGGTGATTGTTCCCACGGTGCCCAGGGCAGTCGTCAGTCCCACCGCGACCCGTAGCGGGCGGCTGCCCTTCTTGCCGTGGAACGCGCGGAATGCCACCTGGAGGCCGTTCGGGCGCCGCTCCTCCTCCCACTGGCTCCCCTCGACGGCTCCGGCATCGACCTGGCGCACCGCCTCGTACTCCAGCGATAGCGCCGCGAGGATGACCACATCGACGCTGCCCCAACGTCCCCCATGCTTGGACATACCCGGCACTGTATAAGCCCCCCTCGCGCCCCGACAATTCGGGTGAGAACCCGGGCGGCACCCGCCACCATTGCCGGAAAACGACTCAGGACGGCCATCCCCGCCTTACTCCCTGCCTCCCGGCGCGGGTCGAGCGCGGAAGGAACGTTCGTTCCACGTCGGCACCCCTCGGGGGCGTGCTCATGCCTCGCCTGACACTGGGCTGCCCGGCGCCGGGCGGGAAGTGGCAGACGCTGATGGCCAGGCCCGTTGCGTCCGTCAGCCGCTGCGACTCGGCCTTCCATCCGGTCAGCGCCCTCAGTGTGTCCTTTCCTCGGCGGGCTGTGCATCGGCGTCGCTTTGCCACCGGGCGTGATGTTCGCGGATGATCGCAATTGCTTCGTCCGCGCCGCTCACGCAGCGCGGGATCTCCAGGTCAGGGGCGTTGATGAGCTCGTCGCCGGGCCGTAGCATGTGCGTGCGTGCCCAGTCGACGAGCCCGCCCCACATCGCACCCACGAAGACGAGTGGCGTGTCACGCAGATGTCTGACCTGAAGCAGTTGCCAGACCATCAACGATTCGAGCGCCGTGCCAATTCCTCCTGGAACGACCACGTAGGCGTCGGACATCAGGACGAAGTGGTGCAGGCGGGTGAAGAACGTCTGATGCACATAGGCTTGTTCGACAAAGGCGTTTGACTCCTGCTCGAAGGGCAGGTCCACGCGGATTCCGGTGGACTGCGTCCGGCTGGAGCCCTGAGCCTGTCTGGCGCCTTGGTTCGCGGCCTCCATCAACCCTGGACCGCCACCCGTGACGATGTCGCAACCCAACGTGGTCAGACCTGCCGCCATTCTCCGGACTTCGTCGTAGGCCCAGTGGCCAGGCTTCGTCCGAGCTGAACCGAAGATGGTGACGCGGTAGCGCGTTCGGCGTGACGGCCGAAGCCGGGTCAGGTTGTTCACGGCGGTCCAGAGCCCGAAGACGGTGTCGGTGACAACACGCAGTGTCGTCTCTTCGTCCGCAAGGCTCACGGTAGCTTGAGAGCTGCTCAAGTACGGCGATTCGCTCATGGGAATTCTCCCTCGGTCGAAGAGGTGCCATCAAAGCCCCTCGTGCAAGCTGTGCGGTCGTCCACCCAGGTGTCGAGGAGCGGCCAGTTCTCCTTCAGTGCAACCGCTCCAGGCGCGCCGCAGTCCAGCGCGCGGAGGAAGTTCGACGCGCAAGGCTGTCCGGCTTCGGCCAGCGGGCTCGTCCGTCGCTCGGTCAGCGCAGGCGCGAGCCGGGTGGCGCCGCCGGGTCGAGCTCGTACACCTTGTAGGCGGCACGTAGGACGAACCGGGCTACGTTTCGCACCGGGACGCCGCCTGCGGTGAGCCCCCACTCCGTGCCGTTGTGCGCGTGACCGTGAAACGCCACATCGCACGGACCCTGGTCTATCGCGTCGGCCAGGAAGAACGAGCCCAGAAAGGGGTGGATCTCGGGGCGCTCGCCGAGGAGCGTGTCCTTGACGGGCGAGAAGTGCGTGAGCGCGACGTGGAGGTTGGCGTCCGCGGTGGCGAGGGCACGGGCCAGCTGCTCGCCACTCTCCCGGGAGCGCCGCACGAACAGCTTCATCTCGGGCTCGCCGAACTCGGTGCCGCACGCGCCGGCGAACCCGCAGCCGAACCCCTTGACCCCGGCCACCGCGACCCGCACGCCATCGACATCGCAGACCACCGCCTTGCCCTCGAGGACGCGCACCCCCGCGTCCTCGAGCGTGGCGCTAATCGCCTGCTCGGCGCCCATGTGGTAGTCGTGGTTGCCCAGCACCGCGAACATCGGCAACTCGAGGCGCGCGAGCTCGCGAGCCACGACCTGGGCCTCCTCGACAGAGCCGTGCTGCGTGAGATCGCCGGCCACCACCAGAATGTCGGCCCGGCCCCGCAAGTGCTCGACGGCGGCCCGGATCAGCGGCGCCGAGTCCACTCCGGCGTGGATATCCCCGACGGCGGCGATTCTCATGGGACGTAGGCCGTGACGGACAGATTGTTCACGACCTGCATCTCCGGGGGAATTGCCTCGCGCACCACCTGCTCCACCGCCGCGCGTAACGAGTCCGACTCGACGCGACCGGCGATGAACAGGCGATTGCCCGTGATCCTGAGCTCCACGTCGAGGAGGTTGGTTCGTGGGTCCGTGGCGAGGAGCTGCCGCAGGCGGCCGACCCTATGTTGTGGGAGCATCTCGCTGGCATCCATGTATACGCTCCATTCATACAAGCGTTACGCGACGCGGCGTCGCGCTCCGCATGTGCATGTGAGGGATGATCCCGGCGGGTCCTTGGACCTCGAAGGTGGCGAGGTTCAGAGGAAAAACAACCCGCCCATCCGTGCATGTTCTGGTTCAATGTTGGGGAAGCGCGCGCGGTGTAGGGCAAGCCGGGGGCGAGGGGAGGAGTCGGGCGTCAGCGTCCCCACCCTCTACTCCTGGGAGAAGGAAGCGGTGGCGGCGGCCGGGCGGGATGAGGTTCGGACGCTCGCGGCGCCCACATGGACGTGCGGTTCCGTGGGAAGAACCCATCCGAGTTGCTCGGAATGCAGCTCGAGCTGCACGGACGCTTTCATCCGGACTGCCTGGCGCCGGACCGGGTGTCTCCGTGTGCCAGGTGTGGAAACGCCCGTCTCGTCATGCCGGAGTCTCCCATCCTCGACGCCGCATCCATACCAGCGCACACGGACCTGTTCCGGTGCTTCGACTGGCCGACAATGATTGTCGCAAGCGAGCGCATGGTGGACTCCGCGCGGAAGCTCGCGCTGGATGGTGTCGGCTTCCACGAACTGGCCGTGCGCTGAAGCCCTGTGCTCCCCCAAGCAGGCGCGGAGGAGGCGAGCGCGAGGCTTGAGGCATCGGCCAGGACGGTGCGGATACAGGAGAGGACGCCGCGAGTGGACTGGGCAGAGCTGCTGAGTGTTGACGCGCACGTCTGCTGATGGGCGAGCAAGCCGGCTGATTGATGGCCATCCGTCAGGAGCCTGCGAGCCGTCAGCGGGCGTGATGCCCATCAAGGCCTGCTCCGGGACGCCACCAGGGGCGATGATGGCGTCCCAAGGCCGAAATGGCTACGCGGCGAGCTCAAGCGCGCTCAATCACACCGCGGACGAGCTCGCCGTCGACGAGCTTGCGCTCGAGGCGGGCGGCGTCGCGCAGGCTTAGCAGGGCGTGGCGGTCGAGCTCACGATGGGCGCCGTCGCTGGCGTCGTGGAGAAGCGCGACCGCGTCACGAGGGAACAGCTCGTCACTGCCACTGGGGGCGGGCTCACGTCTTGGTGGGAGCCCACCTCCCAGCTTGTACCGGGGTCCTCGTCGAGAGGCCCTGACGTCTGACTACTAGAGGTGGCCGACGGTCTCGCCGCGGTCGAGGAACTCACCGCGCGAGGTGTAGCCGGAGTACCAGCCGGTGAGGTTGCTGCCGTTGCGGTCGACCTGCATGTGGGTGTGGGGGCCGGTGACGTTGCCCGTGCCGCCCTCGTCGCCGATCTGGCAGCGGTCGCAGGTGCGGTCGTACGAGGTGGGCTCCTTGAGGAAGTGCCACTGGCGGATGACGCGGCCGTCGCCGAAGGTGTGCTTCACCTCGTTCTGGTTGCCGCTGCCGTTGCCGTAGCACACGACGCCGGTGGTCCGGATGGTGACGTTCCAGTAGTAGGAGCCGACCACGCCGGTCTCCACTCCCCAGTAGCCGCAGGCGTTGCGGCTGGAGATGTCCACCGCGCCGTGGAAGCTGCCGCTGGAGTAGTACGTGGTGGCCGTCACGTCGCCCGGGAAGGGCGAGCCGACGCGCACCGCGAGCGCCGTCGTGGGGATGAACGCCAGGGAAGCCAGGACTGCCAGCGTCGTCTTCATTGCCTTACGCATCGTTGTTCCTCTGGACCGGTGGGCCGGCCCCAGTGGGGGGGTCGCTACCGAGCCTGCTGCTGCCGCTGCTTCTCCCTCAGGATCAGGCTCCAATCCTGGTGGTTCATGTTGAGGACTCGAATCCAGCTGTCGATCTCCGGCGCCATGCGCGGGTCGACACCGCGCAACCGCTGGAGCTCGGGCACCGCGCCGGAGAAGCCGAGCCGGGCGATGCTCTGGATGATGGCCTTGCGGACCGTGGGGTCCTTCTCGTCGCGGTACATGCCGGTCAGCGCCTGACGGGCGTTGGCCATCTCCGCCACGGGCACGCCGCCGAGCGCGGTGGACGCCGCCGCGCGGACCTCGGCGGAGTCGCTGCCCAGCAGATGCTCGAGCTTGCGCGCCGAGTCGGAGCTGATCTCCCCGGTCATGAGCTGGCCGAGCACCTTCGCCGTCACCTTCGGGTCGTTCGAGGCCGCGGCCGCCGCCACCGCGGTATTCGCCGCCGGGCCATGGTGCCCGCCGTAGACGTGCTCGGTGTCCTCGACGAGGTTGGTCGCCGCCTCCATGCGCACCTCGGGCGAGGGATCTCTCACCAGGCGCTCGAACATCTCCCCGCTGCGCTCCAGCGCGCCCGTGCGGCGCATGGCGCGGACCGTGGCGGCGCGCAGGCTGGGGTCCCTGTCCTCCAGGGCCCGCTTCGCGACCTGCTGGAAGGCCTCGTCCTCCAGGCCCCGCTCGGTGCGCGCCACCAGGGCGGCCGCGAGGTGCTCCACCATGACGGGGTCGTACTCCCGCTCGAAGGCGGCCTGGAGCTCGGCGAGGGGCAGGTTGACGGCGGACTCGCGCAGCAGCGTGCGCAGGTAGAGCTTGTAGGCCTCGGACTTCGAGTTCATCCCGCGGCGGATGGAGTCCATCAGTCCCTCGACCGAGCACGTCGTGGGCTTGGGGGCGGGGGCCTCGTGCGACGAGGCCGACTGCTGCGCGGAGGCCAGGGCCGGCGCGAGCAGGCACACGGTGAGCGTCAGGGTGGGGAGCACGTTCATGCGAAGGAAGGCGCGTGTCATGGGTGGGCTCCGGAACTCATTCCTCGTGGCGGTCCAGGCAGCCGAAGGGGTCGTCCGTGGACAGGGAGAACCAGATGCGCCCGAAATCGACGATGCCGCTGGCGTAGAGCTTCTCGAACTCCTGGTAGATGCCCTGGAAGCGCGGGTCCGTCATGGCCATGTTCGCCATCACCGGGAGCGCGTCCTTGCCGGCGGTGCGCGCCGCGAAGCGGAACAGGGCCCAGCGCACGCAGAGGTCCTTCTCGATTTCGAAGTTCTTGCCGTAGAGGTCCAGCGCCTGGGACTTGTCCTCGGACATGGACAGCTCGTGCGCGGCCATCATGCGGACGTCCTCGCTGCCCTCGGTGGCCAGCAGCTTGCCGAGCCGCTCCATGGCCTGCGTGTCGAGCGGCGCATCGGCGGTCATTCCCATTTCGAGCGAGAGGTAGCGCACCTGCTCATCCGCCGACTGGGTGCCGATGGTGAGGAGCTTGTCGAGGTAGGGCTTGAAGTTGCCGCTCTTCTTGAAGTCCTCCTGCATCACCCGGCCGATGGCGCGTGTGGTGACCCAGCCGGCCTCGCCCGAGGAGGCGTCCTGCGCGAAGGTCGTGAGCTTGTCGAGCGCCGCCGGCTCCAGCCGGGGCATGCGCTGCAGCTCGTCCAGGAAGCCCGCGCGCCGCCCCAGGTCGAGCTTCTCGTCGAGCCCGAGCTCGGTGAGCTGCGAGGCCATCCTGGGCAGGGCCTTGGAGTTGCGCAGGCCGCCCATGAACAGCTTGAACTCCGCGGGCGAGGCCTCTCGCGCCCAGCCCAGCACCTCACTGGCGCGGCCCTCGTCATCGCCGATGAGCTCGCCCAGCCGCCCCATGAGGTACTCGCGGACGAGTGGATCCTTCACGGCGAGCAGGGGCCCGGCCCACTCGCGGAACGTCTCCAGGGTCACCGCGTCATTGAAGCGCTCCAGGTCCTCCCAGCAGACGGTGGTGTTGAACTGCTTGGGCTTCGACTCGGCCTGCACGCTCTGGCCCGGAGCGGTGTGCCCGGCCTTCCCGGGGCCGGTGGACGAGGGCTGGGGGGCCGCGGCCTGGGACGCCGCGGGCGTGCCGCCCTCCTGGGAAGAGCCACGGGAGAGGAGCGCCACCGCCGCCAGCAGGGCCACGGCACCGAGCGCGATCGCGACCCTCGGGCCTCGGCGGGCCGTGTCATTCACCGGGAGGGAGGCGGAGCGATGGGAGGATTCTGGAGTCATGGGGCCTTGTGAAGAGGCCGCGAATTCTCCCTCGTCCCAAAAAAACGAAAAAACCCGGTGAAGATGGAAGGCCATGAGATGTAATGGTCCAGATTTCAAGGGGTTGTGGGCCCGACGGAGGACGGCGGAAGCGGCGGGCCGTGATAATTCCGGCGAAATTCAGGGGACCCCATGCACCCCCGGCGTTTCCCATGGGAGGAGGGCGGGCCGAAGCGGCTCGAGCTCTCCTGGCGGGGCCAGCGGTACGAGGAGCTGCAAGCGTCGGTGGACGGCGATGAGGTCCAGGGCCTCGGGGGCGGTGGCGAGCGCATCGAAGAGGCGGCGCCTGCAGTGCGCCCAGCAGCCGACGCGCACGCGCCCGTCCGGCAGCGTCACCGGGTTGTAGCCGGTGTACCCGTCCACCACGATTCAACTGACCAGGGCGTCTACCGCCGGGTGAATGGCGGGCTCCCGTCGACCGGGGAGTCCGCCCAATCCAAGAGTCACGGGGTCCGGGGTGCGGCCTCCACGGGCACCGCGTCGCGCGAAGACGAAGCGGGCACGCCCAGGATGTCGATGGGGCCATGCCACACCGGGAGGCTCGACGGCTCGAGCAGCGCCTCCGCCCGGGCGCGCGTCCGCTCGATGCACACCGCCATCAGCCGCCCCAGCTCCGCCTGGGGCAGCACACCGTTGCGCGCGAGGAAGTCCTCGTCGACACCCGGGATGCGGGGGAGCGCGGGCGTCTGCTGCGACTCCAGCGCCGGGAGGGCCTGGCGCAAGGCCTCCTTCGCGCTCCGACCGCCCCGCTCCAGGGCGAAGCCGATGACGTCCCAGGCCAGTTCCGCGTGCCGCCCCTCATCCTCGGAGATGACCGACAAGGTCTCCCGCACGACGGGGTCCGTGGCCCGAATCGCGCCCTCGCCCGCGACCAGCGAGGCCATCCCCTCGGCCAGGCACCCATCCAGCAGCGACCCGCGCACCAGCCGGGACCAGGGGTCCCCCGTGCCTGCCGGAGAAGGCGGGGCGCTTCCCTGTTCGAGCTCCGGAAGCGTTCCCGCCGTCCAGCGCACCCCCGAGTAGGCCCTGGCGAGCGCGAAGCACCGCCTGGCATGACGGACCTCATCCAGGGCCGCCAGGTGGCAGTCCTCCAGCAGCTCCGAGGGCGCTCCCAGGGCGGAGAGCTTGAGCGACAACTTCGAGAAGGCTGGAACTGACGCGTGCTCCAGGCCCGCCGAGTACATCCACACCTCCCCGAGCACGGTTCGCTGCCAGGGCGTGAGCCCCGAGACCTCCGGAACCGCGTCATCCGCCCAGCCCTCACCCAGGGCCCGGCGAGCCACGCGAGTTCGCCCCCGCAGGCGAAGGACCCGCCCCTTCGAGAAGTTGGTGGAGGCGATCTCATTGATGAGCCAGGCCACGCCCCCCATCGTCGCGGTGCCGAAGAGCGTCACGGCCCCCCCGAGGACACGGATGCCTCCGGAGTGGCGCTTCGAAAGCATCAAGATGAGCCCCCCCACGAAGGCCGCGGGTCCCAGGAGGAGGACGAAGAGGACGAGGACGAGGACGGACTCCGCGGACTCCAAATGCATGGACAACCCTTTCGAGAATCAGCAGCGGCGTGGCACCTGGCCAGGTCCCACGAGCATCGTCGGGACAGTGCACCGCGGATGCCAGCCCCTTCGGCCGTTCCGAGGGAAGGAGGGAGGCCCGGATGTGCAGAGGGCGGCGCATCAGCGGCGCACCTGTGCACGCCGCTACACGGTGCACAAGGGCACATCGTCAGCTTCCGGGTGAGCAGCGTCAAGCGTGGGAGGAATGGCCACGCGACCTGCGGTTCGAGAGGCTGGACAAAGGGGGGCAGGGGGCGCCGGCTTCGAGCGCCAGCTGCGCCAGCGCAGGCGAGGCCCTCACGGCGCGGGCTCTCCCCGGGCGCTGAGGGCCTGGCCCCCGGCGCGCAGCACCTCCTGCAGGTTGTCGGCGGGCGTCACGTCGATGAGGAGGTGGCGCGGATCGACTCCCGCCCAGGCGGGCTCGCGCGGCACCGTCACGGTGAGGCGCTGCGTGCCGGAGCGCACGCGGTGCATCCGCAGGTGGAGCGGCTCGCCCTGCCCGCCGTCCTGCGCGGCCGCGAAGACACCCACCTCGACGAGCTCGTCCAGGGGGACCTCGGTCGCGCGGCCCTCCGGGTCCACCACCTCCTTGCGCGCCCGCACCTCGAGCGTCACCCGCCAGGTGCCATCCCCTGCCGGCTCGGCCGTGACTCCCTTCGTCGCGAGCTCCCAGTAGGTGTTCGCCTCGAAGAGGTCGTGCAGCAGGCCGCGCTGCGCCTCGGGCGTCACGGCCTGCAGCTCGCGGTAGAGGTCGCGCGAGGTGGGCAGGGGCGGCACTCCCGCGCCGTACTTCTCCATCATCCGCCGCAGCGCCAGGTTCACGTGCTCCTCGCCCACGTACTCGCGCAGCGCGTACATGGCGAACGGACCCTTGCGGTACGCGAGGAACCAGTCGACGGCCCGCAGCAGCGGCACGTCGGCGCGGCTGCGCGGGGTGAGGTACGCATAGCGCATCTTGTCCATCAGCCGCCTCAGGTGCGCAGGGCCGTGGGTCTTCTCCACCACCGAGAGCGCGGAGTACCAGGCGAGGCTCTCGCTGAGCACCGGCGCGCCCTCCACCCAGGCGGGCGCGACCTGCCCACCCCACCAGCTGTGCGCCACCTCGTGGGCCACCACCGCGAAGGCGAAGTCGATGTCGAGCGGGTCCTTCTCCGGATGCAGCAGCGAGAAGCCCTCGCTGAACGAGACGTTCACCGGCGCCGCGTGCAGGCCCACGCCGACGCCCGGGTGCTCGACGAAGCGCAGCTGGCGGTGAGGGTAGGGGCCGAACTGTCCCGAGAGGTACTCGAGCGAGGCCTGCACGCTCTTCACCGTGCGCGCCACGTTGTGGCCGTGGCCCGGATGATGGAAGACCTGGATGGCGACGTCCTTCCAGCGCCCCTCGTGCACCGCGTAGTTCGCCGAATAGAAGGCGTAGTCGTTGTCGATGGGGACGTCCGTCACGTAGTGGAAGTAGCGCCGGCCCCCTTCCGCCCACGTGCGGCGCAGGGCGCCGGGCGCGAGCGCCACCTGGCCCTCGTCCGTGCCCACCACGGCCTCGAAGTCGAAGTTCAGGCCCCCTCCCTCCCGCGCCGCCTCGCTGCCGTCATCGAGGGCGCGGACGGCAGGGCGTGGAGGGAGGCCGTGCTCGCGGCGCTCGCCGGCGTTCTTGAGCTCGCGGCCCCGCTGGTAGCCGAGCGAAGGCAGGACCCTGCGGTGCTGCAGGTAGGTGCCGTTCGCGGTCACGGACGCATCCGGCCCGTCGTTCGGAAAGCCCCGCGGGGCATGGCGCACCTCGAAGTGCAGCTGCAGTGAGTCGCCGGGCTGCAGCGGCTCGGCCAGCGCATAGATGCGGTGTGCGAGCGCGTCGTCCGAGAGCCGCAGCGTGGCGGGCCGGTCGAAGCGCACCGCGGCCGTCTCCGCGTCCGGCGCGGGGGCCACGTGGATGGTCTCGATGGGCGCCGTGCCGCGGTTGACGAGCTGGTAGGTGCCACGCACCGCCGCCTCCCGCCGCTGCGGATACAGCTCCACGTGCAGCCGCGTGCCGGTGAGCGCGGGCTTCGGCACGTCCGCGTACTGCCGGTAGCGCCGCTCGTATTCCGCGCTGTGCTGCTCCAGGTCCGCGGACGTGCGGAAGGTGTTCAGCACGTTCGTGTTGTAGAGGATGAAGCCGCCCACACCGAGGATGAGCCCCGTGGCCAGCGCGGCCGTCGCGAGGACCGGACGGCCCAGGCGCGTGCGTGCCTGCTGCAGCCGCGCCCGCGGGCCTCCCACCCTGCCGCGCACCCACAGCAGCCGCGCCGCCACCGCGAGCAGCAGCGCCCACGCCGCCCAGTAGAGCGTGAACCACAGCCACGGCCCGAGCGAGGGGCCGAAGCCGCGCATGTCGGAGTAGGTCCAGCCGGGGCTCGCCCCGTAGACGAGCAGGTGGTGCTCGAGCCCGAGCGACGAGGCGAAGGACCGCAGGCCATGCGTGAGGACCAGCACCATGTAGCCCACGTACTTGTGGTCCACCAGCACGTGCACGGTGAGCGCCAGCAGGGCGAAGAGGAGGCGGTCGGCGAGCTGCAGCCCGAAGAGGATGCGCAGGTACAGCCCGGGCTCGAAGTGCGTGTAGCCCATGCTCACCTGCACGGTGAGACACGCGGCGAGCAGCATCGCGTGCAGCGCGACGAGCACGAGGACGAGCCCTCCGAGCTTGCCCAGGAAGGGGACCCAGTCGGGCACCGGCGTTGCGTCGGCGATCTCACTCAGCCCCGCCTCCCGCTCGCGCCACACCAGCTCTCCGGCGCACCAGACGGTGAACAGCGGAATGAGCAGCCAGAACAGGTCCCCGGAGGCACCGATGAAGCCGAGCAGCTGCTCCGTGGTGGGCAGTATCGGGACGCCCATGTGGCTCATCACCTCCGGCGCGATGAGCAGCAGCAGCGCCGGAATCCCGACGAGCGCGAACGCGCCCCCGCCCTTCACCAGCGCGCGCAGCGAGTGCCAGGCCACCGCGCCCACCTGGCGCGCGCGGGCCGCGGGGCCGAAGCCGCGCTGCACCCGGGGGACGGCGATGGGAGCGGGGCGCGCCGCTGCTGCGGCCTGCTCTCCTGCGGCGGCCGCACGCGGGCGGCGCCCCCAACGGCGGCCCTCCGTGTGCGGGTGCACGAAGCGGAAGCGCAGGTGGGTGAGCGCGAGCAGGCCGAGCGCGATGCCCATCCACAGGAGGCGGTTGGTGAGCAGTGGGCCCTCGAGGCTGACCAGGCGGGTGTTCTTCTCGGTGGCCGTCCACGCGCGCGACAGCTCGCTCATCACGGCGAAGCCGAGCGGGTCCAGCAGCTTGCCCAGCCCCCAGAGGCTGAGCTTGTGGGACAGGTACAGGAGGCTCGCCATCGTCGCGATGAAGAGGAGCACGCTGCCCAGATAGGCCGCGATCGGGCGCCGGCTCAGCGCCGCCAGGGTGAAGCCGAGCGCCGTGGTGAGGAAGGCGTTGGGCAGCGCGATGAAGGCGTAGGCACCGAGGTAGGCCCCCGGCCGGAAGGGCCCCATCAGCTCGGGCTCCAGGCCCGGCGAGAGCGTGGCGAGCATCAGGCCCAGCGGCACGGCGAGCAGGATGAGCGCGTGCAGGACGAAGGCGGCGAGGAAGCGGCCCCCCAGGTAGGCCCCCCTGCCCACCGGCGTGGTGTAGACGAGCGGGTGCATGCGAAGCTGCACGTCCCGCGCGGCCGCATCCCCCGCGAGCGGGGCACCCACCAGCAGCCCCATCAGGCTGCCCATGAGGGTGACGATGGCGAGGGTGATGGGCGCGTTGAAGAAGTAGCCGCCGTCGCGTGCTTGCTCGAACTGCGCCTCCGTCGCCGCCTGGTAGATGAGCCCCGTCATCGCCACGAAGGCGAGCCAGGGGAAGACGCGGCGCGCCTGCAGCCCGAGCTCGTAGCGCAGCACCCCGCGCAGGCTCATGAGGCCACCTCGAACGCGGTCCGTGCGGCGCGCGCTCCGGAGTGCCCCGCCATGGTGCTGAAGTAGACGTCCTCGAGTCCCGGCTCCACGGGCTCGAAACCAGGCGCGGGCGAGCTCTCCGCGTAGACGCGCACCACCGTGCGTCCCGCCAGCAGCTTCGTGGAGATGACGGCGTGGGCGCGCTCGAGCGCCTCCAGCTCCGCGCGTGCGACGGTGCGGCGCCAGATGCGCCCGCGCAGCGCCTCCACCGCGAGCAGGGGCTCTGCCTCCAGGAGGATCTCCCCCCGGTTGATGATCGCCATCCGGCTGCACAGCTCCGCCACGTCCTCCACGATGTGCGTGGAGAGGATGACCACGCTCTTCTCGCCGAGCCCGCTGAGCAGGTTGAGGAAGCGCACCCGCTCGGCCGGGTCCAGGCCCGCCGTGGGCTCGTCCACGATGATGAGGCGCGGGTCGCCGAGCAGCGCCACCGCCACGCCGAAGCGCTGCCGCATGCCGCCTGAGTAGCCGCCCAGCTTCTCCTTGCGCACCGCGTGCAGGTTCACCTGGTGCAGCAGCGCGTCCACCGTCTCGCGGCGCACGCGCTTGTCCGTGAGCCCCTTGAGGATGGCGAAGTGCTCGAGCAGCCGCTCCGCGCTCTCCTTCGGGTACACGCCGAACTCCTGCGGCAGATAGCCGAGCGAGGCGCGCACCCGCTCCTTCTCGCGCAGCACATCGATGTGGCCGTGGGTGTCGCCGAGGCGCACCGTGCCCGCGTCCGGCTCCTGCAGCGTGGCGAGCGTGCGCATCAGCGTGCTCTTGCCCGCGCCGTTGGGGCCCAGCAGCCCGTACATCCCCGCCGGGATGGTGAGCGTGACGTCGCGCAGGGCGTGCACCCCGTTCGCGTAGGTCTTCGAGAGGTTGCGGATTTCCAGATTCATGGTGCCCGGGGTGGGGGAGGACGGCGTGAAGAGGGCAAGGCGGTGGCGTTGCCGTCCCCCGCTACGGGAGACGGCCTGGTGAGAGGGCGGGCGCTGCACTACGGCGAGGGGCTCAGGCCCTGCGGCGCTCCCGGTGTCGAGAGGCCGCAGCCCAGAGGGCGAGGAGGCCCGCCCCCACCCACAGCAGCGTGGCCAGGGCCCACTGGCCCAGGTGCGGCAGCGCCCGCCACACGCCCAGCGTCTCGCCGGTAGCGAGGGTCACCTCGGTATGGAGGGACTCGGCCCTCGCGGTGAGCAGCGCGTCGAAGCCGTAGCGGCCGGTGAAGAACGTCTGCAGCAGGACCTCCAGCCCGTCCACGAGCCACCCGGCCCCCGCCGCCCGTCCGACGGAGAATGCGAGGAAGATGGCGAGCACCCCTCCGGCGAGCCAGCGCAGCGGGTGGCGCAGCCCCAGCATCAGCGCGCTGGCCAGCACGTAGGTGCCGCTCGCCGCGGTGAAGGGGACGAGCCACAACAAGGGCTGCGGCGCCCGGCGCAGGCTCCCCACCGCCGCCGGGTCCACGCCCTGCTCCCCCGCGAGGGCGCCCGGCAGCAGCCGCAGCGTCTCCTCGGCGAGGGGGTTGCCACCGGAGAGCAGCGTGAGCGCGAGCAGCCAGAGGAAGAGGAGCGCCACGGCCACCATCAGCCACACCCACCCGGCGAGGACCTTGGCCAGCGCGTGCTGGCGCCGGTCCACCGGGAGCGTCCAGAGGAAGCCCGGCCCGAAGCGCTGCTCTCCCCGCCAGACGAAGAGGGGCAGCAGCAGCCCCGCCATGCCCGGTACCATCGAGAGCTCGGGGTGGAAGCCGAAGGGCCCGGAGCCCTCGAGCAGCTGCCTCGCGCTGAGCACCGTCGCGAGCGCGAGCAGCGCGCCCGCCGCGAGCGCCGGCCCCCGCAGGACGAGCCCCACCGCGCGCACCTGCTCGCGCAGCGCGGTGCGCACGCCGGGCGCGGCGTGGCGCGCGGGCGGCGGCGTCGCGGACATCGGCTGCGTGCTCATCGCGGGGCCTCCTCGGGGAAGAAGGCGAGCGCCGCGTCCTCGAGCGGCAGGGACGTCACCTCGCGCACGTGGGCCCCGGCGCGGGTGAGCTGCTCCGTCACCGCTCCCTCCTCGCCCACCAGCGTCCACTGCAGCTCGCGCCCGGCGCTCGAGCGGCGCAGCCCCGTGCCCTGCAGCCCGGGCGGCGCCTCCCAGCGCTCCGGCACCTCCACGCGGTAGCGCAGCACCGTGCGCCGCAGCTGGTCGCGCGAGCACTGCGCCACGAGCCGCCCCCCGCGCAGCACGCCCACGTGGTCCGCGAGGCTCTCCACCTCGTGCAGGTGGTGCGTGGAGACGAGCACCGTGGTGGGCGTGTCGGCCAGGTGCTCGGAGAGCAGCGCCAGCGTGCGCTGGCGCACCATCGGGTCCAGCCCGTCCGTCGGCTCGTCCAGCAGCAGCAGCGGCGGCCGATGCGCGAGCGCCAGCACCAGCTGCAGCCGGCGCGACTCGCCCTTGGAGAGGCTGCCCACCTTGCGCTGCGGCCGCAGGCCGAGCGAGGCGCTCAGGTGCTCCGCGTACGCGGGCTCCCACGCCGGGTAGTACGCGGCCACGTGCTGCAGCAGCCGGCCGCAGCTCATCCACGGGTAGTCGTGCGCGTGGTGCTCCGGCACGTAGCCCACCTGCGCGCGCACCTCGGGGCCGTGGCGCGCCGTGTCCAGGCCCAGCACCTGCGCGTGCCCCGCGTCCGGACGCTCCAGGTTCATCAGCACCTTGAGCGTCGTGCTCTTGCCTGCGCCGTTCGCGCCGATGAGCACGTACACCGCCCCCTCGGGAACCCGCAGGTCCACGCCCTCCAGTGCCAGCTCGCCCCGGTAGCGCTTCGTCAGCCCGTGCGTGCTCACCGCGAGCGCGGCGGCCGCCTCCGGCTCGGCGTGGGTGGTGCGGTTCATCTCTCGGCTCCCCGGCTCGGCATGCGTCACGTGGCTCATTCCCCGCCTCCCTGCTTCACGGCGGAGGACGGCGGCGCTCCCTCCTCCGCCGCCACCTCGCGCAGGCTCTTCACCAGCTCTTCCAGGCCCAGCCCGTTGCGCCACGCCTCGCGCAGCGCGCGCTTCGCCACCTCGTGTGCGAGCGCGCGGCGCTCGCGGCGGTTGGGCTGGGCGTCGGGCGACACGAAGGTGCCCTGCCCGCGCCGCACGTACACGACGCCCTCGCGCTCCAGCTCCCCGTAGGCCTGCGACACCGTGCGCGGGTTCACCAGCAGCTGCGAGGCGAGCTCGCGCACCGAGGGCAGCGGGTCCTCCGCCTTCAGCGTCCCCACCACGAGCGCACGGCGCACCTCGTCCACAATCTGCAGGTAGAGCGGGCGCGCATCGCGCGGGTCGAGGCTGATCAGCACCGAGCCTCCCGTGTGGCGGTGTTGCACATGACTGCAACACTGCATCAGTTCGAGCGCCTGCGCAAGGGGCTGCACATGGAGTGCACCCGGGTCCAGGACCGCGAAGCGCAGCGACCGGGACATCGAGAAGAGCTACCCCGCGAGCTGCTCGGCGGCAGGGCCCGAGCGCGCATCCTCCTGGAGGCGTCCACCGAGAGCGAGTGGGTGGCGCGATGCTTGGAGTGGCTGGGCACGCCATGTACGCCACGCGCTCGATGCGCCAGTGGGGTAGGGGCGCACGCGCGTGGGCGGTGCTAGGAATGGACCCCATGCCGTCCCCTGCGACGCCCACGTCCCTGCGGCTCCTCGGAGGTGCCCGCTTCCACGGGCCCCGTGGGAGCGTGGACCTCGAGGGCAAACACGCCGCGCTCCTCGCGCTCCTCGCGCTCGAGGGGCCCACCGCGCGGGGCCGCGTGGCGGGGCTGCTCTGGGGGGACTCGGCCGAGGCGGTGGCGCGCAACAACCTCAGCCAGACGCTGCGGCGCATCAACAAGGCGTGCGGGCTGGAGTTGGTGCAGGCCGTGGGCACGCAGCAGCTCGCGCTGAGCGGGGGCGTGCCGGTGGACGTGCGAGAGCTGCTCGATCCCGCCACGCCCCCCGAGCGCGCCGCGCAGCTCGCGCTCGCGGGCGAGCTGCTGGGCCGCCTGCAGTTCGACGCGGAGAACGGGCTGGGCGACTGGCTGCGCGCCGAGCGTGAGCGGCTGGGCCTGCGCCAGGAGCCCACGCTCCTGCGCGAGGCGTCGCGCAGGGAGGCCGCGGGGGACGCCACCGGCGCGCTCGAGCACGTCACGCGGCTGCTCGCGGTGAGCCCCCTCTCGGAGGAGGCGTGCCGGCGCGCCATGCGGCTGCACTTCGCGCTGGGCGACCGGGGCGCGGCGCTCGCGGCATTCGAGCGGTGCCGGGCGCGGCTCGAAGAGGAGCTGGGTGTGGCGCCCATGCCCGAGACGTCGCGGCTCGCGCGCGAGCTCGCCCGGGTGACGCCCCCGCCGCGCCCCGCGGCCCCGGGCGGCGCCGTGCCGCTCGCCCTCCTGCACCCGCCGGCGCTGGTGGGCCGCGCGCGCGAGTGGGCGCGGATGGAGGCTGCGTGGGTCGCCGGCCAGGCCATCATCCTCTCGGGCCCCGCGGGCGTGGGCAAGACGCGCCTGATGCAGGAGTTCCTCGGGGCGCACGGGCGCGCCGTCTTCATCTCCGGGCGCCTGGGCGACCGGCGCGTGCCCTTCGCCACCTTCACGCGCACCTACGAGAAGCTCGCGCAGGTGCTGGGCGGGGGCGCGCTGCCGGCGTGGGCCGAGCGCGAGCTCGCGCGCGTCATCCCGGGGCTGGGCCGGGCGGCGCCCGCGGGCGCGGACTTCGACAAGGTGCGCCTCTTCCAGGCCAAGGCCGAGGTGTTCCGCGCCGCGATGGCGCGCGGCTTCAGCGCCGTGGGCTACGACGACCTGCAGTGGGTGGACGCGGCCAGCATGGAGGCGGGCATCTTCATCCTCTCGCACCTGCAGCAGCAGGACGCGGCCGAGGGCGGCGCGCTGCGCGCCGTCGTCTGCTATCGCACCGGGGAGCTGCCGCCCGAGGTGCTCGGCTTCTTCGAGCAGGCGGTGTCCGGGGGCATCGCCGTGCACGTGCCGCTCGCGCCGCTCGCCACCGCGGACGTGGAGGCACTGGTCGCCTCGCTGGACGTGCCGGGGGCGCGCGCGCTCGCGCCCGAGCTCGCCGCGGCCTCGGGGGGCAGCCCCGCCGCCGCGCTCGCGCGGTTCCGGGCCCGGTGGACGCAAGGGGGCTGAGCGCCCTGTCAGACCTGTGTCACGGGGATGAGCGCAAGACGTGACCCCATGACCCGGACCCGCACACTGCTCGTCGCTCTCCTCGCCGTGGTGGGTGCCACCACGGCCGCCTACCACCTGGTGCCCGCGCCATTCGTTGCGCCGCTCATCGCCCTGAACCGCGGGCTCGCGGGGCTCACCCCGGGGGTCGTCACCGTGGATGGGCACACGGTCCACTACCTCGAGGGCGGGCAGGGCGCTCCCGTGCTGCTGCTGCACGGCCTGTTCGGGGAGAAGGACCACTGGACGGAGTTCTCCGCCGCGCTCACGCCCGCGCACCGCGTGGTGGCGCCGGACCTGCCCGGCTTCGGGGACAGCTCGCGCCTGGCGGGCGCGGACTACCGGTACGACGCGCAGGTGGCGCGGCTGCACACCTTCACGCGCGCGGTGGGGCTCGAGCGCTTCCACCTGGCGGGCAGCTCCATGGGTGGCGCGCTCGCGGCGGTGTACGCGTCGCGCCACCCGGAGCAGGTGCTGAGCCTCGCGTTCATCGGCGCGCCGCACGGGCTGCCCACGCCCGAGCCGAGCCCTGTGGAGCGCGAGATTGCCGCGGGCCACCTGCCGCTCGTCGTCACCTCGCACGCGGAGTTCGAGCGGCTGGTGGACCGGATGTTCGTGCGCCGGCCGTTCGTGCCGGGGCCCGTGCTCGCGCACCTCGCGGCGCGTGCCGTCCGCGACGTGCCGGGGGACGTGCGCATGTGGCACGCGCACCGGGCACAGGGGCCCGTGGTGGAGCACCTGCTGCCGCACCTCACGGTGCCGTCCTTCTCGCTGTGGGGGGCGGAGGACCCGGTGTTCCACGTCTCGGGCGCCGCGCGGCTGCAGGCGCTGCCCGGACACGTGGGCCGGGTGCTGCCCGGCGTGGGGCACCTGCCGATGATGGAGCGGCCGCGGGAGACGGGGGCGGCGTACCGCGCCTTCCTCTCGAGCCCGCCGGCGCCTGGCGGCTGGTGACGCAGGGGCGCGGCAATGGACTGTCCCTGGCCAACACCGCCGGCAACTGGCCGTTGCTCCCGGGGACGGCTCAGCGCCGATGGCGCGTTCAAGTCGGACGCCCAGGCCAGGCCGGGAGCGGATTTTATAAGACGGCCGCCGGGACGGGCCCTCATCCTGGATGGAGCCTGAATTCCTCAGCCCATCCCAATCGAAGGTCCCCATGAAATTCAGAGTCGCAGTGTCGGTGATGACCTCTCTCTTCCTCTTTGGCTGTGGGGAGACCCCGGTCAAGGACACGGCGGAGCCTGAGGCGGTGGGCTCGCTCCCCCAGGGCGTCACGGTGAACGAGAACCCGGGCTTCCTGGTGGTCTACAACGTGAACTACGAGAACCTGCCCAACCCCGGTGAGAACCCGTGCGAGGGGGACTGGCAGGACCTCGTCTTCTACATGAAGGACCAGACGTACTCGCCGGACGTCTTCATCGTCCACCAGATGAGCGGCGCGGGCCAGGCCGGCAACCTCGCTCAATACATGCAGCAGAACCTGCCCGGGCTGTATGACTTCATCATCGCCGAGGCGAACCCGGACTCCCAGCTCAGCCCCTGCGGCGAGGCGAAGCGCTACCAGACCAACGCCATCATCTACCGCACCGGCCGCCTGGAGCCCATCGCCGGAACGCGAGACACCTGGCAGGCCGACAAGGGCGCCAATGGCGCGTGCGTGCTGAACGGCCAGTCGCGCTCCATCGGCGTGCGCATGGCCTTCAGGGACAAGATTACCGGCAAGCGAGTCATCCTCGGGTCGACGCACTGGCCGACGGACCAGGGCGGCCCGGCCTCGGACCCCGCGTGCGCGGAGGTCAACATCCAGCGCACGGACGCCAGGGTGCGAGGCACCGGCACCGCCGACCTCATCATCTGGGGCGTTGACTCCAACGAGGGGGACCTCAACTCGAGCGGCGACTTCAAGCAGTGGTACAACCAGGCGAACAGCCAGATCTCCAGCACGGTCAACTACGGCTGGAACGACCCCATCTACGAGGTCTGCGGGGGGAGCAAGGCGTGCCTGGGGGACAACTGGACGGGAGGGGGCGGGGGGCGCATCGACTTCCTCTTCTTCAACGCGGCGGCCCGCTCGTCCTCGGGCCACACCGTCACCTATGACGAGGGCGACGCCGCCGACCGCAAGTTCACCGGCTCGGACAACCCCCTCAACTACTCCGGCCACCGCGCCATCCGGGCCCGCATCCACTACCCGTGAAAGGGGCTGGCGCCGCGACCTTGGAGCCCCTGAGTGCTCGAGGGATCGAGGCGCGACCGGGACAGGGCGTCAGGAGGCGCAGACCCGGTACCCATCGGGCGAACGCGCCTGAACACCACTGGACAGAAAAAAGCCCTGCTTCCGAGGACTTGGGAAGCAGGGCGATGACCCCGACAGGAATCGAACCTGTGGCCTGCGGTTTAGGAAACCGCCGCTCTATCCAACTGAGCTACGGGGTCGTGCTGGCGCGTTATAGCAGGCGGACCGACGCGCGCAACGAGCGTGAGGCCGTGGCGAAAACGCCCCCTGTTCGGACGCGCCCCTGACGCCTACCTGACAAAAGAGGAGGCGACCGTGGAGGCCGCAGCCGTCGCCGTTCGCGGTGCAGCGGCAGGGCAGTATCACCTTCCGCTGTAGGCCGAAGAGGAGGGCCGGAACAGCATCGTCTCCGGAGGGAGCTTTCCGTAGGCTGGAGCCCTCCTTGCTGCCGGAAGTAGCTCATGGCAACCCGTCTGGCCGTCGCGCTCCTGCTCCTCACCCTGCTCAATGCGTGCGCCGCTCCGCGTGCCATCCGCCTCGACACGGGGCAGGGCCCGCCCCTGGAGTTCAGGCCGTCCTCCTCGGACACGTCCGTGAAGGTGGACACGGAAGCCTTCGAAGAGGCGCTGGCGCGGCTGGTGCTGGAAGTACCTCTGACGCTCCGTGCCCCGCAGCAGGGTTTGCTGGTGCGCGCCTCCCACCCGGGGAACAGTGCGGACCCCCGATGGCAGCGCCTGATGCGCAAGAGCTTCGGCGGCCTCTGCGAGCCGGGCCAGCGCAGAGACGCCTGCCTCTCCCTGCTCGACATCGGGCCAGGCCTGGGCGAGTGGGACAAGCTGGGGGTTGCCCTGGGGCTGTCGCTGGAGCCCCTCAAGGAGAGCATCGCCCGGGCGGTGGAGAAGACCCTGGCGCCCCAGATCTTCTACACCGTCATCGCCACGGGCCTCGTCACCTGGGCCATCCTGGCGGCCAATCCCGAGCCGGTGTTCACCAAGGCGGCGGCCATCGTCTCAGCGGTCCTGCTCATCTACCTGGGCGTGGAAACGTTCCTGGAGGTGGTGGAAGCGAGCCGGGAACTGAAGCGGGCCACGGACCGGGCCACCACCTGGGTGGAACTGGAGCAGGCCGGCCATCGCTTCGCCAATCGAGTAGGACCGGAAGTGGCGCGTGTCTTCGTCCTCGCGGTCACCGTGGTGGTGAACCACGGCATGACCGGTGGCGCCGCGTGGCTGGCCTCGCGGCTGTCGATGCTGCCCATCTACATGGATGCTGCGGCGGCCGGGGCCTCACGGGTAGGCATCAGCCTTGCGAACGTGGGACAGGTGAGTGCGGTCGCCGTTGAAGGAAGCACCGTCATCGTCTCCCTGCCCGCTACAGCGGTTGCCATGATGGCCCAGGGCTTGAGAGGCGCCACAGCGGGAGTCGGTCCTGCCGACTTCAGGGCCTGGGGCTCGTTCAGCGGCCTCAAGAGTGCTTTGGGCTCGGCGGGATCTGGCAAGAACTGGCACCATATCGTCGAGCAGACGCCGGGCAACGTGGAGCGATTTGGGCCTCATGCTCTCCACAACACCCAGAACGTCACTCCTCTGGAAAAAGGGCTGCACAGCCAAGTGAGCGCCTTCTATTCACGGAAGATCCTGAGGATCACCGGCTCGCGAGATCTCACCGTGAGGCAATGGCTGAGCACGCAGTCTTACGAGGCCCAGCGCGCATTCGGGTTGCAGGCCATCGAGAACATCAAGAACGGAGTCTGGTGATGAAGCTCGAAGTACTGGTTGAGCAATTCGCCCGGCATGTGCAAGCAGAGACAGAGGCTGGCTGGAAGGGAGATGCAAAAGCTGCCAATAGGCATGTTGATGAGTACTTGGCGGTTTTCGACGAACTCCGCGCCCTTGGAGATACAGGACGCGATGCGCTTGCCGCTCTTTTCAAACATCCACGCATGGATGTCCGCGTTGCAGCGGCGGCATTCCTGCTCCGCCATCGCACGGAGGAGGCCAAGGCAGTTCTGGAAGAGGCCGCGAAAGGCAAGGGGTTGGTCCCCTTCGAGGCGCAGCAGGCCTTGAAGCGGTGGGAGGAAGGTACCTGGGCCTTGGACCCGGCATGACCTTACGCAACTTCCAAGGGGCGAGCGTCGATGAACTCGTCCAAGAGTACGAGCAGGCGGCGGTAGCCTACGGACAGGCGTTGGCCGCTGCGAATCATCGTGCCGCCAATCGGGCCCACGACAAGATTGCAAGTGCCTACCGTGAACTCCGCAGGCGAGCGGCGGCCTCCCATCTCCTCCCGCTGTTGAAGAGCGAGAACGAGAACGTCCGCGCATGCGTGGCGGCACACGCGCTTGAGTTCGCACCAGAGCAGGGGGAACCGGTTCTGTTGGAACTTGCGGCCCGTCCTGGACGAGTCCGGACACCAGCCGAGTACGCGCTCAAGGCGTGGCGCGAGGGCACGCTCAAATTCCCATGACCTAGCGGCCAACGTCGCCGCTTCAGGCCTGGACGCGGCGTCCGCCGCCCGGGTGGAGCGGGCCGCATGGACCGGAGCCATGCCGCCTGCCAGGCCTCACTGGCACTCGCCGTCGTTGCGCGAGGCCCGGGTGAGCTTCCAGGCGCCGGACTTCGCCTCCCGGACGAAGGTCAGCGTGTCCTCCTCATTATTGGTTCCCGCCGCGATCATCGATCCGTGCCAGCGGCCCTTCTTATCCTTGGAGAAGTTGATGGTGTAGTCGGCACCAGACCTGGACGTGTAGCAGGCTCCGCTGCACTTCGACTCCAGCTGCTTCGCCGTCTTGAACGTGTGCTGCGGGAAGGCCTCCTCGCAGTCCACGCTCTCACCCGGCAGGGCGCCCGAGTAGGCGAATGGGAACGTCAGGTGATGCTCGTGAGCAGGTACATGGGGTGGGGGCCTAGTTCAGCAGGAAGCTCGCCTCGTAGATGATCGGCGTCCAGATTCCCGCGGTCCAGTAGATGCGCGCCCTGCTGCCCACCACGGTGGGGAACGTCACCGTCCGGTTGGCACCGATGGTCGTCCCCGTATAGGCCGTGGACCAGCCGCCCCCGTTCCAGTACTCGATGCGATAGCCCGCCGTCCGGTCGCCGAACTCGGACAGGGTGACGGTGTTGAACGCGGTCCTGACACCGAAGTCCACCTGGAGCCAGGTGTTGGCAATGGTGGTGCCGCGGCCCTGCCAGTTGGTGGAGGGGTCACCATCGAAGGCCTTGTCGGCCGTCTGGTTGGCATCCCAGTTCGTGGAGCTGGAGTGGGACTCGTGCCGGGCGAGGTTGGGCTGGTTGGCCGGCGCGGCGTTGAGGTTGAACTCGTAGATGATGGCGGTGTCGATGCCCGAGGTGAAGAACAGGCTCGCCTTGCGGCCGGTGACGGCGGGGAACGAGAAGGTGGCTGACGCGCCGATGGAGCTTCCGGTGTAGGCCGTCTTCCACGTGGCGCCGTTGAGGTATTCGAGCCGGAAGCCGGTGGTGCGGTTGCCGAATTCGCGCAGGGAGACCTGGCTGAACGTCATCTCCCTGCCGAAGTCGACCTCCAGCCAGCTGCCCGCGTAGGAGGTGCCGGGCGCCTGCTGCCAGGCCGAATAGATGTCCCCGTCGAACGCCTTGTTCGCCGTCATCGTGTGGTCCCAGCTCGAGGAGCTGGCGTACTTCAGGACCTCCGAGACGGCTTCGATTCGGTCCGTCCCCTTGTGGAGCGTCGGCGTCAGCCAGCCGCCCTCGTCGAACTCGTTCCACGCGTACACGATGACGGTGTTGGCCTCCGTCGCCCCTTGATTGCTCGCAATCCAGTTGAGGGAGTTCTGCAGGTTCGTTGCCACCTCCGCCGCAGTGGCCTGCTGCACCCACGCATTCGCCGGGGGCACCGGGTTCACGAAAGTGGGCGGGTTCAGGTGGCGGGGCCGGTTGTCCCAGCCCGAGGTGACCCACGGGATGACCTTCTTCCCCGTGGCGGCGTGAGCGTTCCAGTTGCTCTGATTCTGCGTGATGACCGTCGAGTACGCCGCGCCGTCCTGCGTGGCCGAGGCGTAGGCGCTGATGGCGTCGGCGCCAATCGTGTTCGCGATGTTCGCCGCGTCCCAGGAGGACGGATGCATCACCACGAAATAGGGCGTGGGGACGCCCTGCGCCGCCGCCCTGTTCCGCATGTCTGTGACGTACTGCGCCCCCGTGGCGTCGGCGTTGACGCCAAACAGGTAGAGGAGGGGCCGGCCGTTCAGGACCTTCTGGTAGTGGCTGCTCTTGAACTCCGCGACGACGGCGTCGAGCGTGCTGGTGGGGATGCTGTAGGTGCCGACGACGTAGGCGTAGTTCAGGTCCCCGCGCTGCGTGCTCGACTGATAGAGCCGGCGGGCGATGTCGAAGCCGGTGCCGTCCGCGAAGTAGCAGAACGCCCAGTAGTTGATGCCCGCGCGCCGCGCGTAGGCGATGTCGGCATCCATCTGCGCCTGGGTGAGCTGCCGCACCTGGACGGAGTCCCACCCGGTCTCAACCGCGTAGAAGGGCAGCCGGTCATGGAACTGGTGGGGCCCCAGGGCCTGCTCCACCTGGAGCCCGCCCTGCGTGAAGCCCAGCCAGTCCGTGTTCGTTTCACCGACCCAGGCATCCCAGCGGATGGCGCCGACGGTGGCGCCGACGGTGTTTCCAGCATCCGCCGCGAAGGGAAGCGCGGCGGCGACAGCGAGGGCGGCGGCGAACGCCGTCCGTGAGCGGCAGGGCTTGCGTGACATGGGTGTCTCGCTCTGGATGAAACGAGATGGGTGAATCAGGGGCGGCCGAGCATCACGTGGACGCCGCCGCTGGTGAAGGCGACGTCCAGCCGCCCGTCCTCGTTGAAGTCCTTCACGGTGAAGCCCAGCTCGAAGGTGCTCGAGGACGGGTAGATGAAGTTCGACGCGAGCCGCTCCCCCAGTGGCCCCGAAGTGCGTCGCAGCAGGCCGAGCTGGCCATTCGTCATCACGACGACGTCGAGCGCCCCATCCTGGTCGTAGTCTTCGGCCACGGGCGCCTCGCCCAGCGGGCTGCCCACCTTGAACTCCGAGGGCGTGAAGGTCCCCGCCGGAGTGCCCAGCAGCACGACGCCGGGGGACATCACCAGGAGGGTCTGGGGCAGGAGGTCGAGGACGCCATCGGCATTGAAGTCGCCCGCGACCATTGAATTCGGGCCGGACTGCAAGGGGTAGATGGTGGGGGCGCCGAATGGAGCGGCACGGTTGCCGGTGCCGAAGAGGACCTGGACCTCGTAGCGGTACCTCTTCAGCGTCGGGTCATGGAAGTACACCGAGAGGGCCAGGTCGGCCCGTCCGTCCGAGTTGAAGTCCCGGACGAGGAACTGGGTCGCCTCCACCGGCAGCGGCACCAGCCGCACCGGCTCGAACGTGCCATGGCCCCGGCCCGCCGCGCCCTGACCGTAGTGGACCGACAGCGTCGTCGTGTGGCCAACCCCCGAGGTGTAGAACTCGTACCCGGCCACGAGGTCGAGCACGCCATCCGCGTCCAGGTCGGCGACGGACAGCTGCCGCATGGCACGGGTGGCGAAGTTCGACTCCAGGCCTCCCAGGGAGTAGACGCCGGGCGCCGCGAAGGTTCCGTTCGCCACGCCGCCGGAGCGGTTGGCCAGGAAGATGCCCACCGACGACTCGCCCAGCCCCGCGATGTCGGTGGCGCCATCCTCGTTGAAGTCGGCGGTGAAGAGCCGGTACGCCTCGAAGCCGGGGTACTTCACCAGCGGCGAGAAGGTGCCATTGCCCACACCCCCGGTGCCCCCGCCGCGCAGGATGCCCAAGCCCTGGGCGCTGGTCGTCGCCAGGTCCAGGATGCCGTCCGCGTCGAAGTCCGCGGAGGCCACGTGCCACATCTTCTCGTTCGGCGCACCGTAGACGGTGGGAGCATGGAAGGGCGTGGGCTCGAGCGCGGCCGTGCTCCGGGGATAGGTGCCCAGCAGGGACCCGCCGCCTTCATTCGTCACGACATCGAGGATGCCGTCGGCGTTGACGTCCATCATCACGAGCCCGTCGACGTCCCTGTCGGTGGACATGCCCCGCGCCGGGCCGAAGGCGGAGCCCCCCGGCTCGGTGCTCGGCTGGCCGGGGAGGAGGGTGACGCCCGCGTTGCTGCCCACGGCCAGGTCCCTCCTGCCGTCCGCATCGACATCCGCGGCGGTGAGGTCCACCGGGAAGTCGCCCACCGGGTACTTCTTCAGGGGCGTGAAGGCCCCCGCGCCGAGGCCATACGTCACCATGACGGACGAGTCACCGAAGCGGGCCGTGGCCGCGAGGTCCATCCGCCCGTCGCCGTTGAGGTCGGAGGCGATGACCCTCTTCATCCCGTGGAAGGCCTGCTCCGGGCGGCCCGCCAGGATGCGCTGGAAGACGGGGGCGCCCACGGTGCTCGTTCGCAGCAGGACGTCGAGGGTGCCATAGAAGCCGGCGACGACGATGTCCGAGCGCCCGTCACCGTTCATGTCCGCCACGGTCATTCCCTCGTAGCGCAGGGGGAAGCCGTTCTCCGTGGCGGGACTCTGATGAACGATGACCGGCGCTTCGAAGGCGACGCCCGGACCACAGGCCTGGCGCGCATACGCGACGCTCACGCCTGTCTCGGGCTGGACCAGGACGGCATCCAGGAGGGCATCGTCGTTGATGTCGGTCGCGAGCACCTCGGCGAACGACGCGCCGAGCTCGGGGAAGAGGGCGGCCGCGTTGAAGGTTCCGGAGGGCCGCCCGTTCACCAGCCGCCCGGTGAACAGGCTGGCGCCTGCGTACGGACCCGAGGAGCGTCCCGTCACCAGGATGTCGAGCGCGCCGTCAGCGTTGAAGTCGGCGACGGTGAGCGAGGCGTTGTGCAGCCAGTTCGGCGAGGTGGTGGGGAGCAACACGGGCGCCTCGAAGCTGGAGGTGCCGGGCGGCGGGGCGGCGCGTCCCAGGTAGACCCGAACCCCTTCAGTGCTGGTCGTGAGGAGCAGCTGGGCCACGTCCCCCACGCCATCGGCGTTGAAGTCCGCGCGCACGAGGGTGCCCGTGCCCGCCACCTGCGGCTGGGACACCCGAGCCGGGTACTGGCACCGCTCGAAGGTGCGCCGCGCGGTGGCCAGGTTGCCCGCGGCATCCCGGTGTTCGACGTCGACGGTGAACAGGCCCCAGAGGGTCAGCGGGAGCGTGACGGCGAAGGTCTTCGCCTGCGTGCACGCCACCTCTCCCGAGACGGCATTCTTGAAGAGGACCGGGCGGCCCGGTTCCGAGCAGGTCCCCGCCAGGGCGATGGCCGTGCTCTGCCCGAGGTCCGTTCCCACCGGCTGGGTGAGCACGACGGTGGGCACGACGGAGTCCTTGGTCACCGCCAGCTCCAGCTCGGTACTCCGGCCCAGGGCATTCGTGTGACGCAGGCGCAGCGTCACCGGCCCGTCCGGAAGGGAGGTCAGCACGGGGCTCAGGGCGTACGTCCCACCGGTCGAGCAGGTGGCGGACAGGGTGACGGGGGAGAGCAGCTCCACGGCCCGGCCCTTCTCGCTGCACGTGCCCGTGAGCTGGGGCTTCGCCGGGAGGTGTCCGCCCGAGGCCACGTTCGCCAGGGTGAGCACCGGCACCGGCGGCGCCTTCAGGTAGGCGCGCACCAGCTGCGCCGTGTTGCCCGCGACATCCGTGTGCGTGAATCGCAGCGAGCCTTCACCCTCGGGCAGCGAGCCCGAGTCGACCTGGAGGGACCATGCGCCGCCGTTGCAGGCCGCGCTGCCCGTCACGGGCGAGGCCAGTAACACGGGCCAGGCCGGGTCTGTCTCCGAGCACGCGCCGGAGAGGACGAGGGCCGTGCCCGGCGCGTTCGGCACCTCCAGGGTGCCGGCGTTGGCCAGGGTCAGCGTGGGCAGGACGGTGTCCTTGAGCACGATGGCGTCCTGGCGCGTCTCGTTGCCCGCCGCGTCCGTCAGCCGCGTGCGCAGGGACACGCTGCCGTCGGGCACGTTGCGCAGGTCCACCGCGAGCGTGAACTTGCCGGCGGAGCAGGAGGCGCTGGCCGCCACCGGGTGGGTGACCTCCACGGCCCGGCCATTCTCGCTGCAGGTCCCCGACACCGGCACGGCCTGCACCGTGGCCGCGTTGATGTAGTCACCGGGGGCGGGGCGCGTCAGGGCGAGGGCCGGGGCCACCGTGTCCTTGCGATAGGAGCGGTACAGCCTGGTGACGTTGCCGGCCACGTCCCGGTGCTCCAGCGCGAGGCTGCCGGTTCCGTCGGGCAGGTTGCCGAGGCTCACCAGCAGGGACCACGTGGCCCCCGTGCACGCGGCGGTGGCAGCCACGGGGGAGGTCAGCTTCACGCCGCTCGAGTGCTCGGAGCAGGTGCCCAGCAGGTACAGCTCCCCCGTGCTGGCCGCGTTGAGGATGAGGGGGTCCCCCACGTTGGTCAGTGCCAGCGTGGGCAGCACCGTGTCCTTGAGGACGCGCACGTCCTGCACCGTCTCGTTGCCCACGGCGTCGGTGAGCCGCGTCCGGAGGGTGACATCGCCTTCCGGCGCGCCGGTCAGGTTCACATACGTGCTGAACCCGCCGCCGGAGCACGGGGCCGTCGCGCTCACCGGGCCTGAAATCTCCACGGCGCGGCCCTGCTCGTTGCACGTGCCGGCGACGCGCACGGACGTCACGGTGCTGGCGTTGATGTAGAAGCCCGGCCCCGGCGCGGTGAGGGACAGCATCGGCGGCACCGTGTCCTTGAGGTAGGCGCGCGACAACCGGGCGACGTTGCCCGCCCGGTCCGTGTGCTCCAGCTGGAGCGTGCCGGTTCCGTCCGAGAGCTCGGTGAGGCTCACCTTCAACGACCACGTGCCGGAGTTGCAGGCGGCGCTCGCCGCCACCGGAGCCACGACGCGGACCGGGGCCGCGAACGCCCCGTGCTCGGAGCATGCGCCCGTCAGCAGCAGGTCGGGCGCGGTGGTGGCGGTGAGGGGCAACGGGTCGCCACCGGCCAGGGTGAGATTGGGGGGCAGCGTGTCCTTGTAGAGGCCCAGGCTCTGCGTCGCGCTGTTGCCCGCCGCGTCCGTGAGCGTGAGGTGGAGGAGGACGTCGCCATCCGCGGCGCCGCGCAGCGCGGGTGTGTACTCGAAGGTTCCATCCTGGCAGAGCGCTGTTCCCGTCACCGCGCCCGACACCGTGAGCACCTGGCCGTGCTCCGAGCACGTCCCGAGGAGCTTCACCGTGTCGACGTTGGCGGCGTTCACCAGCACCTGCGGCTGACCGGGCAAAGGCGAGGGCGAGGTGAGCTGGAGCGTCGGAGGCGTGACGTCCTTCACGAGCGTGAGCAGCACCTCGGCGGGCGGATTGCCGGCGGTGTCCTGGTGCGAGACGCGCACCTGCAGCGGGCCTTCCGGCAGCTCGGTGAGGCTCAGCATCACGCTCCAGTTGCCCGCCACGCACAGCGCGACAGCGGAGACAGCGCCCTCGAGCCACACCGGCTCGGCGAACTCGCCATGTTCGGAGCAGGTGCCCGTGAAGAGGAAGGCCGGCGCCGTGGCCACGTTGACGTAGGCGCCCGGGAGCGGGGACAGGACGCTCACCGAGGCAGGCTGAGTGTCCTTGTGCAGCGAGAAGTCCTGGCGGGCGGTGTTGCCGGCGAGGTCCGCCTGGGCCACGCGGAAGGCGACGTCCCCGTCCGCGAAGTCCCCCAGCTCATACAGCACGCTGAAGGTCCCCGCCTGGCACGGCGTCTCCACGGGCGTCCCCCCGGCGGTGGCGACGGAGACGGGGGTGGCCTCGCTGCAGGTGCCGGAGACCTGCAGCGCCGTGCCGGTCGCGGACGTCACGCGGGCTCCGGGCGCGGGCGTGAGCACCGTGACGACGGGGGGCACCACGTCCTTGAGGGCCGTCTGCTGCGTGCTCGCCGAGGCGCCGGTGAGGGAGGAGACAAGGGTCGCCGTGAAGGTGAGCTCCCCGTCCGGCGCATCCGTCACGCTGACGTTGGAGAAGGACCAGGCCCCGTCCCAGCCGCACAGGGTGAAGAGCGAGACCGCATGGCCGCTGGGGCCCGTCACGTCGAGGTACAGCGCCTCGCCCGGCTTGTTGCAGGTGCCCCCGGGCTGGAGGCTCGCGCTCCGGGCGGCCGGGATGTAGCCCCCCAGGGAGGCCATCGTCACCTCGAGCTGGACGGTGTCCTTGAAGAGGATGATGTCCTGCTGGGCGGTGTTGCCCGCCGTGTCCCGATGCTGGACGAGGAACTGGATGTCCCCGTCCGGCAGGCCGCTGACGTCCAGCGTGGTGGAGTAGGAGCGCGAGCCGAGGCAGGTGAGCTGCTTTTCGACGGAAGGGGTGGGGGAGGCCGCGGGCCGGGCGCGCACCGTCACCGGCTGGCTGAGCTCACCACACGTGCCACGCACCAGCACCGCCTGGTGGTTCGAGGCGTCGATGGTCGAGCCGAAAGCGGGCTGCTGGAGCGTGAGCTGGGGCGCCACCGTGTCCTTGCGCAGCGTGCGCGAGGCGGTCGCCGTGAGCGCGTGCGTGGCGGTGAACGTCAACAGCCCCTCGCCCTGCTGGGTCAGGCTGACGTTGGAGAGCTCCCAGCGGCCAATGGCCTGGCACTGCGCGGTGGCGGAGAAGCCGCCAGGGCCGGTGACGGCCACCGCCTCTTCCGCGTTCGAGCAGCTCCCGCCGAAGACGAGAAACGCGACGTTGGAGCGGTTGACGATGTCCGTGGCGGGCAGGTCGAACGAGACGCCCGGAGCCTCGAGCCACTGCGCCGCGGCGTCGAGCGGCGCCAGGACGCCGCCCAGACCGAGGACGAGACTGCCGAGGAGCGCGGTCCACCGCGCCCCGCTGGTGATTCCACCCATGACGAGGCCTCCCGAGGCCATTCCTTCAGGGAGTCACCCGCCGGTGGAAATTGTCGCATGCCCGGGCGGGGCGGATGCGACTTTTCCCCGCGCCCGGTGACTCCAGAGCGGAGCCACCTCCGTGCTCCCAAAGGAAGAGTCCCCCCATGTCACAGAGGCAGAACCCGGGATGTGCAGGACGCTGGTCGGCGAGGCTCCTCTTCGCGGCGACATGTCTGGCGAGCACGCTGGCGCCATTGACGGCTGACGCCGGAAATACCCCCGGCGCGGCGGTGGGCGCCATCCGCTGGGACACCTGGGTCGGAGACCGGCATCCCTATGGGCTCGAGAACGAATACACGCTCGGGCCGAGCAAGTGGAGCGACCGGCTCCCGTTCTACGCCGTGAGGACGGGGCCCGACACGGTGCAGATACGCCAGCTGACACAGGCGCAGATGGACCAGGACATCGCCTACGCCAACCGGGCCGGCCTCGATTACTGGGCGTTCTGCTGGTACCCGGACGGCGAGGGCTTCGACATCGCCCGCAACCTGTACAAGTCCAGCACCCAGCGCGGCAACCTCAAGTTCGCCTACATCATCGGCGTCTCCGAGTACCCGGCCGGCTCCGTCGAGTCGATCCTCGCGGACTGGGGGAAGAGCTACTATCAGCGGGTCCTGGACGGGCGGCCGCTCGTCTACGTCTTCGGCCTCGGCGCGAATACGCAGGACCTCCTCGCCCGGCTCCGCCAGGGCGCGGCGGCCGCGGGGATGCCGGCGCCCTATGTCGTGGTGATGCACTACGACTCGGCGGCGGCGGCCCAGGTCGCGAACCAGGCTGGAGCGGATGCCATCAGCGCGTACCTGACCAGTCCTTGGGACGGCGTGCCCTACTCGAGCGTCATCGCGGACAACCAAAGCAAGTGGAACGCCCACGCCGCGACGGGGAAGAAGGTCATCCCGTGGGTCACCGTGGGGATGGACAACCGGCCCAGGAACGAGCGGCCCGCATCCTTCCTCAACCCCGTGCCTCCCGCCAACGCCTGGGCGCAGCAGGCGACGGCCGCCGAGGTCGCCACCAACCTCCAGAACGCCCTCAACTGGATTTCGGCGAACCCGGCGTCCTCCGACGCCAACGCGGTCCTGATGTACGCGTGGAACGAGTTCGACGAGGGCGGCTGGTTGACGCCGACGCTCCAGAAGGGGACCGACCGTATCGAGGCCGTCTCCGAGGTCCTGCGGTATTCCAGCTCGTCGAGCTGGGATTCGACCATGACGGCGAACAAGGCGTTCGACGGGACCCACGGGACGGTGTGGCAGTCAGCGCCTGGGATGTTCGCCGGGCAGTGGCTCGAAGTGGACTTCGGCAGGGACACCACGTTCAGCCAGGCGACGATGAGCGAGTACGGAGACAGGACCCAGGGCTACCGCATCGAGTACCTCAACGGCACGACGTGGCGGACCGCGTACACCGGAGCGAGCATTGGCGCGTCGAGCACCGTCTCGTTCGCGCCGGTGACCGGGCGAAAGGCGCGCCTCTACTTCACCGCCGGGGTCAGCACCCCCATCATCTTCGAGTGGAGCCTGAACAGCGCTCCGTCCCAGGAGACGAACCTGGCCCGGTACGAGTCCTACTCCAGCTCGACGAACTGGGATGCCAACCAGACGGCCGACAAGGCCTTCGACGGTGACCCCTACACCAACTGGCAGGGCCGCGGCGCCAGCATGGCGGGCACCTGGCTCGCCGTGGACTTCGGTGTGAGGACCGCGTTCAACACCATGACCCTCTCCGAGTTCGGGGACCGGACGAGCGGCTACCGCATCGAGTACTGGAACGGGAGTGGCTGGTCCACGGCCTATACGGGGACGACCATCGGCGCGAGCAGGACGGTGACGTTCCCCACCGTGGTGTCGAGCAAGGTCAGGATCTATTACACGTCTGGGTATGCCTCTCCGATTGTCTATGAGGCGTCCGTCTCCCTGACGTCCACCAACCCGGGCCCTGTCTTCGAGTCCCGCCAGTCCCTGCCCGCCATGTCGAGCGGCAGCACGCCGGCCGGGCACGCCGTCACGGCCTCGTCGGAGTGGGACGGCGCCCACGCGGGCTACATGGCCTTCGACCAGAGCACGACCAACTTCGGCTGGGGGAGCATCTGGGCCTCCAACGGCGGCCCGTTCCCACAGTGGGTACAGCGCCAGCTGCCGGCGAGCGCGAAGGTGTACGCCTACCGCATCACCAACCGGGGTGACGGCTGGAACGACCAGGACCCGTCGGCCTGGCACTTCCAGGGTTCCAACGACGGGGTGACGTGGACGACGCTGGACAGCCGCTCGGGTGTCACCTGGTCCAGCCAGGCCCAGACACAGTCCTTCACCGTGCCCGCGCAGAACCGGGCCCACTACACCCACTACCGGCTGCTGGTGACCGCGGCGAGCGGCAGCACCGTCGCGGCGCTTTCCGAGCTGGAGCTGCTGCAGGAACTCGGGTGACGGCGGGGACGAGGCTCCGGCGCTGGCCGGGGCCTCGAACCGCTCGAGGACGTCCTCCGTGATGCGCGGGGGATTGCTTCATACGGAACTGGCCATGCCCTGCGGAACACCGAGCTCGGGGCCTGTCAGGAATCGCTCCGCACCAGCAGGTCCACCCGGGCCGTCTGTCCTTCCGCGCCCTCGAAGGTCGTCGGCTCGCCCCGCTGGTTGACGACCTGGATGGAGCCGCGCCCTGGCGCTACCCGGATGACGTACGTCCCGTCGGGACGGATGGGGGCGAAGTGCGCCTCCCCCTTCACCTCCACGCGCACGTCGCCGTCCTCCAGGGGGAGCCCGCGCGCGTCCTTGACGGTGCCTCGCACCGTCAACCCATGAGGCATGCGTACTCGTGCTTCCGTGACGCCCTCGGGCACGAGGAGCCGTGTCAGCGGCCAGTCCGGGGGATCCAGCTCGAGGACGACAGGCTCCGCCGGCACGTGGACGAGGTAGAGGCTCCCATCCGGAAGCGTCTCGCCGTGGCAGGCACTCGGGTCCCGGTGGGTCGGCGCGCCGGGCCATCTGCACCGGACCGGCACTCCGGCAAGCTCCCAGCCTTCCGGGGTCTCCACGCGCCCCTTGAGCGTCCTGCCCTTGTCGAGCCGGACGGCCCCCAGTTTCCGCGACGCCGGGGCCCGCGGATCCAGGGTCAGCAGCCTGGGGGCGAAGCCATCCGCGGAGATGCGAAGCACGACCGCCTCCGCGCCCGGCGGCACCGGCATCGAGAAGCGGCCCGCCGCGTGCCGTTTCTGGGTGCCGTTCACGCTGAACGAGCGAATGGGCCGGCCCCGCGCATCCACCACACGGCCAGAGACCGGGACGCTCCGGTGCCGTTTCAGCACCAGGCGGAGCGGTGCCGAAGCGGGGACCCGGACCTCGGTGGAGACGGGCTCGTAGCCCTCCTTCCGGGCCACCACCGTCAGCGCTCCTTCAGGAAGGCTGTCGAAGCTGAAGGTGCCGTCGATGCTCCGGCCCGTCACCGAGAAGCCCGTCGCCCTCTGCGCGTCCTCGTGGCGGAGTGACAGCCGTACGCCTCGCACGGGCCGCCCGCGCGCGTCGACGACACGCCCTCGGAGCGGGTGGGGGTTCCGGAAGTCCAGCGTCAGGGCAGGCTCGCCAGCGGAGACCTGGACCCTGCGGGATAGGGACCGCTCCTCCGCACGAGCCCCCAGGCTCGCCGTCACCTGGTAGGTCCCGGGCACGAGGCCCTCGAGCACCGCGCCTCCCGCGGCGTCGGTCTCGACGGTTCGCTCCGAGGGGGAGAAGGCCGGGTCCTCCAGCGGTCCGGAGAAGGACACCGTGGCAGGCGTGGGCGCACCACGCGGCCCCGTGACGGTGGTGGAGACGCGGATGCCGTCCGGGAGCGTCCAGCGGACCTCGGAGGTGGGGACCTCCACGTCTCCGCTGAGAGAGGCGTGGGCCCGATGCTCGAGCAGGAAGCTGTACCGGCCTGGCTGGAGCCCTCCAATGGCGAAGGTGCCGTCACCCTCCGTCAGGGTGGCGAGCGAGTCACGGCCGGAGGAGGTCCTGGAGAACGACGTCTGCCCATACCGCTTGAGACGCACCCGGACGCCCATCACCGGCGTGCCTCGGCCATCGGTGACCCTGCCGCGCAGCTCCACCGCGCTCTTGAGCACCACGTCCCATTCCCCGGTGGACGACGCCTCGGTGACTTGCTGGCGAAGGAACCCTGGAGCGCTGACCTGGACCGCGATGGGAGAGAGGCCCGTCACCGCAAGCTCGAACCGCCCATTGCTGGCGGTGCGGTACTCGCGGGGGTTTCGCAGGCCGTCCACGCCCTGGAGGCCCGCCTCCACCCGGGCCCCGAGCACGGGCAGGCCCGACTCCGTGCGCACGACGCCGCGCACGGTCCTGGGCAGGCCCAATTCCAGCACCACGTAGCGCGGCTCCATGACCCCTGGCGCTGCCTGGACTTCTCCCACCTCGGAGCCTCGGGACGCGGTCAGGGTCCACCAGCCGTCGGACAGGCCGCGGAGCACGAAGTGCCCGTGCGCGTCGGTGCGGGTGGTGACGACGCGCCCTCCATGGGTGGCGCGGACCTTCACCGAGGCCACGGGCCCCGTGCTCGCGACAGCGATGCCCTCGATGACGCGAGAGCCGCGAGCGGACGGTGTGCCCGCATGGGCAACCGTCATGAGCGCCAGGGGGAGAAGCCAGAGCGCACCGCGCGCGAACCGGAGGGCCATCGTTGCTCCGGAAGGATACCCCGAAGCGAGCGAAGCGTGACGCTCCCCTGCCTGGTGGGGAGGGGCTCCAGCACGCAGGGCCCATCGCCGAGCGTCGAGCCCTGTTCCCGTGGCAGGCGGGCGCTGACGTCAGCGCGCGGTGACGGACAGGGTGTAGAGCCGCATCTCCCCGTCCTCACGGGTCCACGTCACGAGGTTCGTGGTGCCTGCGGACCTTCCCGTCAGGCGCAGCACGTCGCCGTCCAGGATCTCCACCTCCACGGTCTCCGGGTCACCCACCGCGATGCGCTGGAGCTTGGGAACGGGCAGGTCCTTCACCTGACCCTCGCGCAGCGAGATGAGCGTGTTCGCCGGGTCACCACGCTCCTCCGCGACCGGTGCCGCTTGCACCTGTGCGGCAGGTGGCTCGGAGCGCGGAGGCTGCTTCCACAGGAACACCCCGAGTCCCACGGCCGCCAACACCGCGGTGAAGCCTCCCGGTCGACGCAGCCGGGACGGAGGTGGCTGGGAGAGCGCCGCCATCAGCGCATCCATGGAAGGGAAGCGCTCCTCCGGAGCCTTCGCGAGCCCACGGGCCAGGGCGGCACGCACGTGCCTTGGCAGGTCCCTGGCCGGTGTTGCCCGAGGAATGGCCCGACGTGGGGAGGACGCAGGCAGGCCCGGCGGCCGCTCACCCTGGAGCGCTTCGTGGAGCGCGACACAGAAGCTGTACTGGTCACTGCGCGCGTCCACGGCGTGGCCCGCGCGCTGTTCGGGAGACATGTAGGCGGGCGTCCCCGGGACCCGGCCTCGCAGTGTGAGCGCGGACGCCTCCGCGGGGGAGGCTTCGTCTTTCGCCGCGGACGTCACGACGTCCTGCTCTTCCGTGCCGCGGCTGGCGAGGCCGAAGTCCGTGACGCGCACCCGTCCGTCGAGCCCCACCAGGACGTTGGAGGGCTTGAAGTCACGATGTACCAGTCCCGCCCGGTGCGCGGCGGCGAGCCCCGCGCCCGCCGCGAGGAACACCTCCAGCACCTCGCGCCAGGGACGCTCACTCGAGCGGAGCCAGTCTCCGAGCGTGGTGCCTTCCACCCACTCCATGGCCAGGAAGTCGCGTCCCTCCGCCGTACCCAGCTCGAAGATGGGCAGCACGTTGGGATGTGACAGGCGCGCCATCGCCTGGGCTTCCCGGAGCAGCCGCGCCCGGCCTTCTTCCTCCGCACCACCTTGCAGCGGCCGCAGCAGCTTGAGCGCCACCCGCCGCCCCAGCCGCGGGTCGTCCGCCGCGTACACCACGCCCATGCCCCCCATGCCCAGCACGCCGCGAATCAGGTAGGGCCCCAGCTGCGTCCCTGGCGGAAGCGCCGTGTCCGGCCGTGCGTCCGACACCGTGGGCGCACCGGTGTCCAGCCGCGTGGGCTCGTCCGAATCGCCCGTGCCCGGAAGCGAGGACTCGGACGCCACGGCAGCCACCAGCGCCCGGCAATCCGCACAGCTGTCGAGGTGGGCTTCCACCCCGGACACCTTCGCCCCCGGAAGCGAGCCGGTGGCGAAGGCCGCGAGCAGGTTCTCGTCCGGACAAGGGGGCAGGGGAGGGTGGGGCAACGGGTTCATGGCGCGCGTCGAATCTTCGCAGCCCGGACAGGCGCCGGAAAGCCAGGGGCGGCATGACGCATCGCCACGACGCCCGTCCATCGTCTGCCGCCTGAGTGGGGGAGCATCCAGGCCCCCATGCCGGGAGCCCGGAATCCCCCGCCGCGTGTGGGTCAGTCGCGAACGACGATGTGGAAGCTGCTGCGCTTGTTCTCCTTCCCCGACCAGACGAGCAGCTCCGTCTCCCCGGCCTTGGCGCCGGTGAGCCGCAGCACGTCCTTGCCCGGCGCGTCGACGTCGGCGACCTCCGGGTCGTCAATCGCGACGCGGACCATGCCCGGCATGCGCAGGTCCTTCTGGCCGCCCTTCTTCAGGACGATGGTCCCCTCGGCGGCGGCGGGCGCGGCCTCGGCGGCCTTGGCCGGCTTCGCCTCTTCCGCCGCCAGCACAGGGGTTCCCACCAACGTCAGCGCGACCAGGGCCAGCTTCATTCCGTGATGCATGGGGTGTGTCCTCCAGGGGGTTGGTTTCACCTTCACCGGGATGACACCGGCCACCTGGAGGCGTTGCACGCCGCCGCGAAAAAAGTTTTCGCCCCCGGCTACCCGGACCTGCTCAGCAGGGAAGGGAGGCTCAGGTCCAGCTCCCCGTTCAGCGCGCGCATCAGGCTGTGCAGCTCTCCGGAGGACAGCTTGAGCCGCTCCACCAGTCGCTGCCGGGTCCCCTCCAGCGCGGTCTCCCGGGCCCGGGACACCCAGCGCGACACGGTGGACTTGTGCGTCTGGTACATGGTGCCGATGCGCTCCAGGCTCAGTCCCTCCACGGCGTGCAGGCGCAGCACGGTGCGCTCCCGCGCGGGCAGGGCGTTGAGGGCCTCGGAGAGCGCCGCCTGGAAGTCCTCGCGGTGGTTTCTTCGCAGGTAGTCCAGCTCGACGTCCGCCGCGCCCGCTTCGGTTGGGAGCGGCAGCGCCTCCGCTTCCTCCTCGGCGTGGGTCCTCCGGCGTTCCGACCGCTGGAGGTTGAGGGCCGTGCGCACCGCCGCCGCCCGCAGCCAGGCCGCGAGCGGACCGCTGCCCTGGTACTCGGCCACGCGTGGGGGCCGGCCTCCTTCCGGAACGAGGAGCCGCTCGCGCAGGCGCTGGAACACCTCGGCCGGCTCCACGCCGGTCTCCCGCAGCCGCGCCACGGAGGCGGCGGCCTTGGGAAACACGTGGCGCTCCAGCGCCGCATGCGCCGCGGGGTCGCCTCGCGCGCAGGCACAGGCCAGGTAGAGGTCCGCGGCATGCACGGAGGCGAGCACCCGGGCAGGGTCCTCATCCGGGGGCACGCACCCGGCGAGGTGCCGCAGGAAGTCGTCCTCCGCCAGGGACACGCCCGGCCAGGCCTGCTGTCCCGCGGCGTACAGCGAGGCCAGCACGTCCTCCAGTCCGGAGACGTTCGCGTAGCCACTCCGGGCCCCGGGCCCCAGCTGCTGGAGGAAGACGAGCGAGCGGCTCTGCTGCGTTCGCATGCGCACCTCGGCACGGCGCGTGCCGGGAGCGGCACGGCTCACGCGCATTGTTACCCGGGAACGAGGGGCGGCGCACGAGCGCGCTGCCCCGGGCTTGGATTGCGCGAGTCCCGCCGCTACAACGCGGAATCGATGATCGCCAACCTCCACAACGCCGACATTCCCAAGCCCGTGCTCGAAGTCATCGCGCGGCTGCGCGAGCTGGGCCATGCCGTGTACCTCGTCGGCGGCTGCGTCCGGGACATGGTGCGCCTGGTGTCGCCCAAGGACTTCGACGTGGCGACCAGCGCGCTGCCCGAGGAAGTCCAACGCGCCTTCCGCAAGGTCATCCCCACCGGCATCCAGCACGGCACCGTCACCGTCGTGCAGGGCGGCACCCACGTGGAGGTGACGACGTTCCGCTCCGAGGGCGACTACCACGACGGGCGCCGGCCCAGCTCCGTCGCCTTCGAGCGAGACATCGTCAAGGACCTGTCCCGCCGCGACTTCACCATGAACGCCATGGCCTACAACCCGGTGGACCGCGAGCTGGTGGACCCCTTCGGTGGGCAGGACGACCTCAAGGCCCAGCTCATCCGCTGCGTGGGGTCCGCCCAGGAGCGCTTCTCCGAGGACGGGCTCCGCTCCCTGCGCGCCGTGCGCTTCGCCGCGGTGCTCGGCTTCTCGCTGGACCCGGCGACCCGTGATGCCATTCCCACCACGCTCTCCGTCTTCCGGAAGGTGGCCTTCGAGCGCATCCACGACGAGCTGGTGAAGCTGCTCAACACCCCTCGCGCCGAGCTGGGACTGGCGCTGCTCGCGGACACCGGCCTGCTGGACGTGTTCCTCCCCGAGCTGGCCCGTGCCGACGCGGAGGCCGCGCGTCGGGCGCGCGCCGCCGTGCAGGCCGCGCCCGTCGACGTGGACGTCCGCATGGCCGTGCTGCTCGCGGACCTCGTGAACCGCACCCAGGCCCGGGACATCGGTCTGCGCCTCAAGTTCCCCAACAAGAACGCAGACCTCGTCGCGCTCCTCGTGGAGCACGCGAAGCTGGAGGAGCGGGTGGCGGACTCCGACCCCGCGCTGCGCAGGCTCCTCGCCCGCGTGGGCCTGCCCCAGCTCCCGCAGCTCATCGCCGTGGCCCGGGCCCGCGTCGGTGTCCGCGCGCCGGACCGGCTGCCAGAGGTCGAGGCGCTCTTCACCCGGCTGGAGGCGCTCGCCGCGGCGAAGCCTCCGCTGAGCGCGAAGGAACTGGCCCTCACGGGCGGCGACATCATGGCCACCCTGGGCGTGGGCCCGTCTCCCATCGTCGGCGAGGCCACGCGGTTCCTGCTGGAGTCGGTGCTCGATGACCCGTCCCTGAACACGGCGGAGACGCTGAAGGCCCGGCTCAAGGACTGGCAGGCCCTGTCCGGGCGCTGAGTGCCGGTGGGGCAGGGGAGCGGGCTTCCCACCCCATGCCCCTCTGGCGCATGTCGGGAAAGGCGCCGCTCGGGCGTCCTCCCGCGTGCGCCGGGACGTCCGGGCGTGTAGGAAGGGGCACCATGCGAGTCGTCGTTGCCATGAGCGGCGGGGTGGATTCCTCGGCCGCGGCCGCCCTGCTCAAGGAGCAGGGCCATGAGGTCATCGGCATCACCCTGCGCGTCTGGTCCTATGAGGGCAAGGCGAAGTGCGGGAGCTGCTGCAGCCCGGATGACATCGATGACGCCCGGGCCGTGGCCCAGACGCTGGGGATTCCCTTCTACGTGGCCAACGCGGAGGAGATCTTCCAGGACCGCGTCATCAACCCCTTCGTCCAGTCCTACCTCGGGGGCCGCACCCCCATCCCCTGCGTCGCCTGCAACCGGGACGTGAAGTTCAACTTCCTGCTCAAGCGCGCCCGCGCGCTCGGCGCCCGCCTGGCCACCGGCCACTATGCCCGCGTGGAGGAGGTGGACGGCCGCTACGTCCTGCGCCGCGCCGTGGATGCCGCGAAGGACCAGAGCTACTTCCTCTTCACGCTCGGCCAGGACGAGCTGCGCGACATCGTCTTCCCCGTGGGCCACATGACGAAGGCCGAGGTGCGCGCCGTCGCCGAGCGCCATGGCCTGGTCACCAGCCACAAGCCGGAGAGCATGGAGATCTGCTTCGTGCCCGACGGCGACTACGCCGGCTTCGTGGAGAAGGTCGCCGGGCCGCAGCCCTCGGGCGAGATTGTCGACACCGAGGGCCACGTGCTCGGCACGCACCAGGGCATCCACCGCTTCACGGTGGGCCAGCGCAAGGGCCTCAACCTGGGCGGCGGCGAGGTGCGCTACGTGCAGCGCCTGGAGCCGGACACGCACCGCGTCGTCGTGGGCCCCGCCGAGGGCACCGGCCGCGACAACTTCGGCCTCCTCCAGCCCCACTGGGTGGACGGGCCGCCCCCGCCCGAGCAGGCCGTGGAGGTCCGCATCCGCCACCGCCACGCCGGGGCTCCGGGCCGCGTGCACGTGTCGCAGCATGGGCTGGTCTCGGTGAAGCTGGATGCTCCCGCGCGCGCCGTCACGCCGGGACAGGCCGCGGTGGTCTACCATCAGGACCGCGTGCTCGGCGGTGGTTGGATCGTCTGACCCCGCGTCGTCGAGGAGGGTGGCGGACATGGCGCAGCGCCTCGTGGGATGCCTGCTCGCGGCCGCCGCCCTGGGCCTCGGCGCCGGGTGCAAGGAGCGCTCGGACAAGCCCATCGCCGGGCTGCTGGCCGCGGGCGCGCCCGTGCTGCGCACGGTGGGCAAGGAGAAGCTCCCCGTCGCCGTGGGCGCGCAGCTCCTGCCGGAGGAGCAGCTCACCGCCACCGGCCCCGCCGTGCTCGAGTACTTCGGCGGCGGCCTGCGCTTCCTGGAGGACGGAGACACGCTGGAGGTGGGCGAGGCCGACGAGGCGAAGCTCCACGGCGTCAACCTGCCGTCCCGCCGCTGGGAGGCAGGGGAGGTGCAGGAGGCGCCCCGCGCGCTGCGCATCGTCGCCGCGCGCTACACCAATGTGCAGGTGACCCCCGCGTCCGCGCAGCAGGCCCAGGGCGACTACAGCTCCGCCCAGTACTTCGTGGCCTTCTTCACGCCCAACGGGCTGAGCAACCTGGGCTCCGACACGAAGCAGGACGGGCCGCGCCAGCCGCTGCCCCCGCCGCCCATGCGCCCGCGCGTGCCCTTCATCCACGCGGGCGCCCTGGGAGAGGGCGGGCTGGTGGCCATCGTGGAGGACGGCTTCGCCGTGGCCGAGACGGACGACCTCGCCACCGCCGTGCTGCTGGAGGACCGCGAGGTCCCCCTGGGCCGCACGGTGCGCCTCCTGATTCCCGACGGCGCGGAGGTGGTGCTGCGCTCCGGGGACGGCAGGGAGACGGAGGTGGAGGGCCCCGCCGACCTTCGCCTCCGCTAGCCCTGGAGGGAGGGTGGTTTGTCCTCGCGGGTCTTGCTTCTGTAGAGTCCCTCGTCCCTCCAGGGAGGTGTGCGATGACGAGGAGTGAGCTCATCGAGCGCATCGTGGCGCGTGCTCCGCACGTCCCCCGACGTGAGGTGGAGGCCATCGTCCACGCCGTCTTCGACGGCATGTGCAAGGCGCTCGTGGCCGGCAAGCGCATCGAGCTGCGTGGCTTCGGCGTCTTCTCCGTCCGCACCCGCCGCGCGCGCACGGGCCGCAACCCGAAGACGGGGCAGAGCGTCTCCGTGCCCGAGCGCCGGACGCTGTCCTTCGCCGCCGGCAAGGAGCTGCGCGAGCGGCTCAACATGCCGCCCCCCGATACAGCGGCCGCGCCGGTGTCCGTGGCCGCGCCGGTGTCCGTGGCCGCGCCGGTGGCGGCGGCCGCGCCGGTGCCCCTCGCGCCTCCCGCGGAGCCGCCCGGCCCGCTTGCTTCCTCGCCTCCAGCGCCGCCCGCGTTCGCCACGGGTTGACAGCGCCCCGGGAACGCCTTCCGCGAATTTGACCCGCCCGGAGGTGGGGCGTACCTTGCCCTCCATGCCGACGCTACAGGCCGCAACACGGATTCGTGTGGCCCGCTGCGTCCGCGCCCGAGGATTTCCAAGCCATGCGTGACGCCCACCGGATGAAGGAGAAGTTCGACGTCTCCCTGGACAACCGGCAGATCGTCAGCCTGCTGATTGCAGGCATCGTCGTCATGGGCGCCGTCTTCGTGCTGGGCGTCGTCGTCGGCAAGAAGCTGGCGGGCAATGTCCAGACGGCCTCCGCGCCGGACCTGCTCTCCGCGCTCGACGCCAACGCGCAGGCACTCCAGGACGTGCGGCAGAAGGACGCGCAGCTCACCTTCCAGGACGAGCTGACGAAGAAGACCGCCTCCGAGCCCGTGGCCGTCGCCGCCGCGCCGAAGCCCTCCCCGAAGCCCGTCGCGCCCGCGGAGAAGCCCGCCGCGCCCGCGGAGAAGCCCGCCGCCACCGCCGAGCGCCCGAAGCTCGCCCCCACGCCGGACCCCGACACCGGCGAGCTGCCCCCGGAGGAGCCCGAGGAGCCGGAGACGGTGGTCGCCGCCGAGTCCCCCTCCGCGCCCGCGGAGACTCCCGCCGCCGTGGCCCAGAAGCCCGAGCCCGTGAAGGCCGAGCCCGCGAAGACGGAGGTCGCCAAGGCCGAGGTCAAGGCGGTGCCGGTGTCGGGCAAGGTGGAAGTGGCGGCCATCCCCACGCGCACCACGAACAAGGAGGGTGGGGGCCTGAAGGAGGCCATCGCACGCGCCGCACAGCCGCCGCCCCAGGCCGTGAAGGGCGGCGCCTTCACCCTCCAGCTCTCCGCCTTTCAGGACCGCCAGGAGGCCGACCGCTTCGCCGCTCGGTTGCGCAACAAGGGCTATGCCCCCTATATCCTGGCGGCCGAGGTGCCCGGGAAGGGCACGTGGTATCGCGTCCGCATGGGCAGCTTCGCGTCCAGGGACGATGCCAGCCGGTATCTGTCAGACTTCAAGCGTGAGACCCAGCTCGACGCCTTCGTGGCCGGCACGAACTAGAGCGGGGCGAGGAAGACGGTAAGCAACATGACGACGACGAGGCGGGTGGAGAAGCCCTGGGGCCACGAGCTCATCTGGGCCCACACCGAGCGGTACGTGGGCAAGCTGCTGCACGTGAAGCAGGGCCACAAGCTCAGCCTGCAGTTCCACAACCAGAAGGACGAGACCATCCACGTCCAGAGCGGCAAGCTGCTCTTCGTCGTCGACGAAGGCCACGGGCTCATCGAGAAGGAGATGAACCCCGGCGAGAGCTACCACATCAAGCCGCTCACCAAGCACCGCATGGTGGCGCTGACCGACTGCGACATCCTCGAGGTCAGCACCCCGGAGCTGGACGACGTGGTGCGGCTGGAGGACTCGTACGGCCGCACCGGCACCAGCAAGCCGTAGTCGCTCCCGGCGCGCGCGGCCGGCGTCCTACTCGCTGGCCGCGTTGTTGGGGTTGCGGGTCCACTTGTCCACCGTCCCGTCCCCGTCCAAATCTTCGCCGATGCGGTCCACCTGGCCGCGCTCCCAGTACTCCCAGTAGTCCACCTTGCTGTCGGCGTTGGTGTCGCGCTCCTTGCGCACCAGCGTGCCGCCCTCGTAGAAGGTGAAGCTGTCCGCGCGCCCGTCGCCGTTGACGTCCCGCTCCCGGCGCGTGTTGATGCCCTTCTCGAAGAAGTAGGTGGCGTCCACCTTGCCGTCGTAGTCCAGGTCCAGCGTCTCGCGCGTCTGCTCCCCGCTGGCGTCGAAGTAGCGCGTCAGGTCCACGCGGCCGTCCCAGTTCAGGTCCAGCTCCTGGCGCACCTTGCGGTCGCCCCCGGCGCCGTCGCCCGTGCCCGGGTCCTTCACCATGTACGTCCACACGTCCGGCTTCCCGTCGCCGTTGACGTCCTGCTCCTGCACCCGCTCGTCCCCCGAGCGCTCCGGCCGGATGGACTCCGACTCCTGCCGCACCGCGTCCTGGCCCCCCTGGGCTCCGTCCCCACGCTCCGCCGACTTGCCGCCCGCGCAGCCGGCCAGGGCACCCACGGCCAGAAAACCCAGGAAAAACAAACTCTTGCTGTGTGACATACGCGACTCCGATGTGACGGAACGGCGGGGCCCCGCCGCGTGCACGAGAGGCTTTCGCGCGACACGTCACTTCATATATTTTCACATATCGCCATGGCCCGAAAGAAAGTCAGCACCACCATCTACATCACTCCGGAGCAGAACGAGCTCCTCAAGGCGCTGAACCAGAAGACGAAGGTGCCCGTGGCCGAGTACATCCGCCAGGGCATCGATCTGGTACTCGAGAAGTACAAGGCCCAGCTCCCGGGTCAGGCGACCTTCGACGAGCTGTGAGAGAGAGGCGTGACGTGAAGAGCTTTCGTGGGAAGCGGGTGGTGGTCCTCGGTGGTGCGGGCTTCGTCGGTTCGCACCTGTGCGAGCGGATCCTGGATGACGGCGCGGCGTCCGTGGTGGCGGTGGACAGCCTCATCACCGGGAGCGAGCAGAACCTCACCACCCTCACCGGGCGCCAGGGCTTCGAGTACGTGAAGGCGGACATCACCGAGGGGATTCCGGTGAAGGGCCCCATCGACTACGTGTTCAACATGGCCTCGCCCGCGTCGCCCATCGACTACGCGGAGCTCCCGCTGGAGACGCTGCGCGTGGGCTCCATCGGCACGGAGAACGGGCTGAAGCTGGCGGAGGCGAACAAGGCCGTCTTCCTCATGGCCTCCACCTCCGAGGTGTACGGAGATCCGCTCGTCCACCCGCAGCGCGAGGACTACTGGGGCAACGTGAACCCCATTGGTCCGCGCTCGGTGTACGACGAGGCCAAGCGCTACGCGGAGGCCATCACCGCCGCCTACGGCCGCAGCCGCGGCGTGCAGGTGCGCATCGTCCGCATCTTCAATACCTACGGCCCGCGCATGCGCCTCAACGACGGCCGCGTGGTGCCGGCCTTCGTGGGCCAGGCGCTCAAGGGCGAGGACTTCACCGTCTTCGGGGACGGCAGCCAGACGCGCTCGTTCTGCTACGTGAAGGACCTGGTGGACGGGCTGGTGCGGCTGATGCTCTCGGACGAGCCGAACCCGGTGAACATCGGCAACCCGCGCGAGATGACCATCCGCCAGTTCGCGGAGGCGGTGCGGCTCGCGGCGGGCGGCGGCGGGAAGATCATCGAGAAGCCGCTGCCCAAGGATGATCCGAAGCAGCGCCAGCCGGACATCACCCGCGCCCGGACGCTGCTGGGGTGGGAGCCGAAGGTGCCCCTGGAAGAAGGTCTGAAGGAGACCATTGCCTATTTCCGGGAGGTTGCCGGTAGGGCACGTACGCCCTAGTTTCGCGGCGTCAACGGCATTGCGAACCTGTAGACACTGCGGCCACTTGGATGGGTGGCGGGAGGAAGCGTGAAAGTCCTGGTGACAGGTGGTGCGGGTTTCATCGGCTCACATGTGTGCGATGAGTTCCTGCGAGGTGGGCACGAGGTCATCGCGTTGGATGACCTGTCCGGCGGCAAGCGGGAGAACCTGGACCCGCGCGTGCGCCTGGCCGTGCACGACATTCGCAGCCGCGAGGCCGCGGAGCTCATCAAGGCCGAGAAGCCGCAGGTCCTCTGCCACCTGGCCGCGCAGATGGACGTGCGCCGCAGCGTGGACGACCCGGGCTTCGACGCGGACGTCAACATCCGCGGCTTCCTCAACCTCCTCGAGGCCGCGCGCGTCTCCGGGGTGAAGAAGGTCATCTTCAGCTCCACCGGCGGCGCCATCTACGGCGAGCAGGATGTGTTCCCCGCGCCGGAGAGCCACCCGACGCGGCCGCTGTCGCCGTACGGTGTCTCCAAGGCGGCCGGCGAGCTGTACCTCGGCTACTACAGCGCCCAGTACGGCCTGCCGTACGTCGCCCTGCGGTACGCCAACGTGTACGGCCCGCGGCAGAACCCGCATGGCGAGGCCGGCGTGGTGGCCATCTTCAGCCAGCGGCTGATCGGCGGCCAGGGCTGCACCATCTTCGGCGAGGGCAAGCAGACGCGTGACTTCGTCTTCGGTCCGGACGTGGCTCGCGCCAACCGGCTCGCCTTCGAGAAGGACTACGTGGGCGCCATCAACATCGGCACCGGCGTGGAGACGGACATCAACCGCCTCTACGCGCTGCTGGCCGAGGCCGCCGGCTCCACCGCCACCGTGGCGTACGCCCCCGGCAAGCCCGGCGAGCAGATGCGCTCCTGCGTGGACAACGCGCTGGCGAAGAAGGTGCTCGGCTGGGAGCCCACCGTGGACATCCGCGAGGGCCTGCGCCGCACCGTCGCCTTCTTCCGTGAGAAGGCCGGCTCGCCCGCGCGCGTGCACGGCTGACGGCCGGGGCCGGGGCGCGCCTTTCCGCGTCCCGGCAGGCCATGGCGTCCGGTGCGGTGGCGCGCCTTTGCACGCCCCGGCAGGCCATGACGTCCGGTGCGGTAGCGTGCCTTCCACGTCCCGGCAGGCCATGACGCCCGGTGCGATGGCGCGCTCCTGCGTCCCGGCAGGCCATGACGTCCAGCCGGTAGAGCGCCTTTGCACGCCCCGGCAGGCCATGACATCCGGCCGGTAGCGCGCCTGCCGCGTCCCGGCCCACCACCAGGGTCGGCGCGGCATGCATGCGGGCTCGCCTCGCGGGTGGGCAGGTGGCGCGGCGCGCACCCGGGCCGGCTTCGAGACCGAAGCGCCCCTCCCGTGTGCCTGTCCCGTGACGGGGCGAGGCCGGGTGGGGGAGGGGCCCCCCGGGCAGGCGCTACAGGTGGTTCGGGAACAAACGTGCTCCCCTGGCGGGTTGCTCGGGCTGCGGGCGCTCGCGCGTAGATTTTCGCGCGGTTCGGTGTTACTCACGCCCGCTTCTTCCGACGAGCGCCCCGAACATGCCGGCTGAAAACGCGCACATCCGCAACTTCTGCATCATCGCCCATATCGACCATGGAAAGTCGACGCTGGCCGACCGTCTCCTTGACAAGACGGGGACGCTGACCAAGCGCGAGGCGCAGGCCCAGTTCCTCGACAACATGGACATCGAGCGGGAACGGGGCATCACCATCAAGGCCCAGTCCGTGCGGATGAACTACACCGCCAAGGACGGCAAGCAGTACGTCCTCAACCTCATCGACACGCCGGGACACGTCGACTTCGCCTACGAGGTCAGCCGCAGCCTGGCCGCGTGCGAGGGCGCGCTGCTGGTGGTGGACGCGTCGCAGGGCGTGGAGGCCCAGACGCTGGCCAACGTCTACATGGCGCTGGACCACGACCTCGAAATCATCCCGGTCATCAACAAGATCGACCTGCCCAGCGCGGACGTGGAGCGCACGCGCTCCGAGATTGAAGACGTCATCGGCATCGACGCGTCCATCGCGGTGCCGGCCTCCGCCAAGGAGGGCATCGGCATCCACGAAATCCTCGAGTCCGTGGTGGCGCGCGTGCCGCCCCCGAGCGGCTCGCCGGACGCCCCCCTCAAGGCCCTCATCTTCGACTCCTGGTACGACAACTACCGGGGCGTGGTGACGCTGGTGCGCGTGCTCGAGGGCACGCTCAAGCTCAAGCAGAAGATCAAGCTCTGGAGCAACAACAAGGTCTTCGAGGTGCAGGAGCTGGGCGTGTTCAGCCCCTTCTCGCGCCCGGTGCAGCAGCTGATGGCCGGCGAGGTGGGTGTGCTCGTCGCCAACGTGAAGGAGCTGCAGGACGCGAAGGTGGGCGACACCGTCACCGAGGAGGCCCGTCCCACGGACGCGCCGTTCCCCGGCTTCAAGGAAGTCAAGCCGATGGTGTTCTCCGGCATCTTCCCGGTGGACTCCGCGGAGTACGAGAACCTGCGCGACGCGCTGGCCAAGCTGACGCTCAACGACTCCGCCTTCACCTACGAGCCCGAGTCCTCCACCGCGCTGGGCTTCGGCTTCCGCTGCGGCTACCTGGGCCTGCTGCACATGGAGATCGTCCAGGAGCGCCTGGAGCGCGAGTACAACCTGAACCTCATCACCACCGCGCCCAGCGTGGTGTACCGCATCACCACCAGCAAGGGTGACGTGATGCTGGTGGACAACCCGGCCAAGCTGCCGCCGGTGCAGAACATCGAGAAGTTCGAGGAGCCCCTCCTCACCTGTCACATCCACGTGCCCAACGACCACCTGGGCGCCATCCTCAAGCTGTGCCAGGACCGGCGCGGCGTGCAGAAGGACATCAAGTACCTGGGCAGCAGCGGCCAGCGCGTGCAGGTGACGTACGCGATGCCGCTGGCCGAGGTGGTGTTCGACTTCTTCGACAAGCTCAAGAGCGTGTCGCGCGGCTACGCCAGCCTCGACTACGAGCTGGCCGGGTACATGGAGTCCGACCTGGCCCGCCTGGACATCCTCATCAACGGGGAGCCGGTGGATGCCCTCAGCGTCATCGTGCACCGCGAGCGCGCGTACCTGCGCGGCCGCGAGGTGTGCCAGAAGCTGAAGGAGGTCATCCCGAAGCAGATGTACGAGGTGGCCATCCAGGCGGCCATCGGCGCGAAGATCATCTCGCGAGAGACCATCTCCGCCATGCGCAAGAACGTGCTCGCCAAGTGCTACGGTGGCGATATCAGCCGCAAGCGCAAGCTCCTGGAGAAGCAGAAGGAGGGCAAGAAGCGTATGAAGCAGGTGGGCACGGTGGAGATCCCGCAGGAAGCCTTCCTCGCGGTCCTCAAGACGGAGCAGTAGCGCATGAACGCGGCCAGTCCCTCCGCAACCCCCACGCCGCCCGTGAAGCTCGGCGCGGCGATGGCCGCCCGCCGCACGCCGGAGCAGCTGCGCGCCCGCCGCCAGCTCATGTGGCGTGAGCTGCTCACCAGCCTCTGGGCCCCGCTGTGCATCATCGGGCTGGCCTTCGTGCCCTACACCATCCTCATCGAGTTCGCGCCCTCCGCCGCCGCGTGGGCGCAGCCTTTGATGAAGGGGCTGGGGCTGCTCATGGTGGCCTACTTCTTCGCGCTGCTGGTGTGGCGCAACGTGTCTCCGAAGGAGAAGGCGCTGCGCGGGCTGCGCCACGAGGCGCACGAGCTCGTCTCGGAGAACGAGCGCATCCTCCAGAAGCCGCACGTGCGGCAGAAGCTGGGCGCGCAGGTCCCCGAGCGCATCACCGACCAGGCGCTGCGCGTGGAGACGGCCTCCATCGAGGGCGACCCGGAGCGGATGCGCCAGGAGCTCAAGGGGCTGGAGGAGCTGACGGCCCAGCACCTGGGCGCGTTCCGCAAGCAGTCCGCCATGGACTTCGTGGGCGGCTTCGGCAAGGCGCTGCTCATCGCGCTGGTCATCCGCACCTTCATCGTGGAGCCGTACCGGATTCCGTCCGGCTCCATGCTCCCCACGCTGCAGATTGGCGACCAGGTCTTCGTCAACAAGTTCATCTACGGGGTGCGCGTCCCCTGGGCCAACGTGGTGCCGTTCGTCATCGTCCGGCCTCCGGAGCGCGGGGACGTCATCGTCTTCAACAACCCCGTGGACGAGTCCAAGGACTACATCAAGCGCGTGGTGGGCATCCCCGGGGACACCGTGGAGGTCATCGACGGCGTCATCCACCTCAACGGCCAGCCGCAGGCGCGCAAGGTGGTGTCCACCGACTACGTCGTCCACAACATCACCGAGGACGGCCGCTGGTACGACCAGTCCGAGGCGCTGTTCGAGGAGGACCTGTCCGGGGTGACGCACTCCGCGCTGCAGACGCTGGCGCAGATGCCCGCGCGCGAGGGGCCCTACGCGGTGCCCGCCGGCCACGTCTTCGTCATGGGCGACAACCGCGACAACAGCGCGGACAGCCGTCATGGCCTGGGCGTCACCGGCCGAGGCAGGGTGGAGTACGTGCCCTACGGCCACATCAAGGGCAAGGCCATGGTGGTGTGGCTGTCGCTGGGCTTCGAGGGCCTGTTCCACGGCCTCTTCGGCGGCACCGGCCTGCGGGTGGACCGCTTCTTCGAGCCGGTCCGCTGACGCACACCGCGAGGGCAGCCAGCCCGGCGCGCCACGCACGGTGCTTGACGCGCCGTGCGCCCCGGGGTACGCGGCGCCCCCGGCCATGAGACACCTCCTCGGAATCGAAGGCTGGCGCCGGGACGAGCTGGAGTCACTGCTCGACCGCGCACGCGCGCACCTGCCCGCCGGACCGGACGGCACCAGCATCTTGCGTGGGAAGGTGGTGGCGAACCTCTTCTTCGAGGACTCCACCCGCACCCGCACCTCGTTCCACATGGCCGCCAAGGGCCTGGGCGCGAGCGTGATGAACTGGACCCAGACGGGCTCCTCCGTCTCCAAGGGCGAGACGCTCCTGGACACCGCGCGCAACATCGAGGCGACGGGGCCCACCGTCATCGTCATGCGGCACAAGTCCTCGGGCGCGCCGCACCTGGTGGCGAAGCACGTGCGCTGCGCCGTCATCAACGCGGGCGACGGCACCCACGAGCACCCCTCCCAGGCGCTGCTGGACGCCTTCACGCTGCGCCAGCGCTGGGGCTCGCTGGACGGGCGCACGGTGCTGATTGTCGGCGACATCATGCACAGCCGGGTGGCGCGCTCGAATCTCCTGTGCCTCAAGGCGCTGGGCGCGCGCGTGGTGCTGTGCGCCCCGCCCACGCTGATGCCGCCGGGCCTGGAGGCGATGGGCGCGGAGGTGACGCACAACCTGGACGCGGTGCTGCCGCAGGCGGACGCCATCATGTGCCTGCGCCTGCAGCTGGAGCGGCAGACGGAGAACTTCCTGCCCTCCACGCGCGAGTACGCGCGCCTGTTCGGCATCAACGCGGCCCGCGAGGAGCGGATGAAGGAGGGCGCGGTGGTGATGCACCCCGGCCCCATCAACCGCGGCGTGGAGATTGCCCCCTCGGTGGCGGACGGGGCCCGCAGCGTCATCCTGGAGCAGGTGTCCAACGGCGTGGCCGTGCGGCGGGCCATCCTGGAGGTGTGCGCGTCATGAGCTCCACGGTGCTCTTCCGGCGGGGGCGCGTCATCGACCCGCGCAACGGTGTGGACGGCGTGCGCGACGTGCTGGTGCGCGACGGCAAGGTGGTGGAGGTGTCCGAGGCCCTCTTGCCCGTGCCCTCCAGCGCCGAAGTGGTGGATGCCACCGGCAAGTGGGTGGTGCCGGGCTTCATCGACCTGCATGTCCACCTGCGCGAGCCGGGCGAGGAGGGGAAGGAGACCGTCCTCACCGGCTGCCGCGCGGCGGTGGCGGGCGGCTTCACCGCGGTGGTGGCCATGCCCAACACCAAGGTGGTCAACGACAACGGCATGGTGACGGAGCTGGTGCTCTCCCGCGCCCGCGCCGCCGGCCTGTGCCACGTCTACCCGGCCGGGGCGATTACCAAGGGCCTCAAGGGCGAGGAGATGGCGGAGATGGGCGAGCTGGTGTCCGCCGGCTGCGTGGCCATCACCGACGACGGGCGCCCGGTGATGAACGCGGCGCTGATGCGGCGCGCGCTCCAGTACTCCACGCAGTTCGACGTCCCCATCATGGTTCACGAGGAGGACCTGACGCTGTCCGCCGGCGGCGCCATGCACGAGGGCCCCACGTCCACGCGGCTGGGCCTGCGCGGCATCCCCGCCTCGGCCGAGGTGGCCATGGTGGCCCGGGATCTGGTGCTGCTGGAGGAGACGGGCGCCCGGCTGCACCTAGCCCACGTGTCCTGCGAGGGCAGCGTGCGCCTTATCCGCGAGGCGAAGCGCCGCGGCCTGCGTGTGACGTCGGAAGTCACCCCGCACCACCTCATCCTGGATGACCGCGCGGTGGGTGACTACGACACCCACGCGAAGATGGCGCCGCCCCTGCGCTCCAACCGGGACGTGGAGGCGCTGCGCGAGGCCATTGCGGACGGCACGGTGGAGGCCATCGCCACGGACCACGCGCCGCACGGCGTGCTGGACAAGCAGGTGGAGTTCGAGAAGGGCATCAACGGCATCGTCGGGCTGGAGACGGCGCTGGGGCTGACGCTGGAGCTGGTCCACGCGGGCGTGCTCACCGCGAAGCGGGCGGTGGAGCTCCTGACGCACGGGCCGGCGAAAGCGTTCGGCCTGCCGGGCGGTCACCTGGCCCCCGGGGCGCCAGCGGACGTCACGGTGGTGGACCCCTCGGAGGAGTGGACGGTGGACGCCCACCGGTTCTATTCCCGCAGCCGGAATACGCCCTTCCACGGACGCAAGCAGAAGGGGCGGGTGGTGCAGACGTGGGTCGGCGGTCGGAAGGTGTTCGAGAACGGCCAGGTTGGCCCGAGCAAGGAGTCGAAGTGATGACGAAGCGGGCAGTGCTCGCGCTGGCGGATGGCACCACCTTCGAGGGCCGGGCCTTTGGCGCGGTCGGCGAGACGGTGGGCGAGGTGGTCTTCAACACGACCATGTACGGCTACCAGGAGGTCCTCACGGATCCCTCCTACGTCGGGCAGATCGTCACCATGGCGTACCCGGAGATTGGCAACGTCGGCGCCAACCCGGAGGACGAGGAGGGCTCTCGCGTCCACGCGGTGGGCATGGTGGTCCGCGCCCTCACGGAGCAGCCGTCCAACTGGCGCGCGAAGGAGTCGCTCGACGCGTACCTGAAGCGCAACAACGTCGCCGGCATCGAGGGCATCGACACCCGCCGCCTGGTGCGCCACCTGCGCACGCACGGCGCGCAGATGGGCGTCATCTCCAGCGAGGGGCTGTCCACCGAGGCCCTGGTGGAGCGCGCCCGCACCGCGCGCGGCATGGAGGGCATGGACCTGGCCACCGGCGTGTCCACGAAGGCGCCCTACACCTTCACCACGCCGTCCCCGGACGTGTTCACCGGCGTGGGGGAGAAAGTCCCCGAGAAGACGCTCCACTTCGACGTGGTGGCGTACGACTACGGCCTGAAGAAGTCCATGCTCCACTTCCTGGTGGACCAGGGCTGCCGGGTGACGGTGGTGCCCTCCAACACCACGGCGGACGAGGTGCTGGCGCGCAAGCCCCACGGCGTCTTCCTGGCCAACGGCCCCGGGGACCCGGCGGCGGTGAAGGGCGCGGACCGCACGGTGGCGGCGCTGCTGGGCAAGGTGCCGGTGTTCGGTATCTGCCTTGGCCATCAGATCATGGCCCTGGCGCTGGGCGGCCGGACGTACAAGATGAAGTTCGGACACCGCGGTGGAAACCAGCCCGTGAAGGACCTGACGACCGGCAAGGTCGAAATCACCGCGCAGAACCACGGCTTCGCCGTGGATGACGCCAGCCTCAAGGGCCTGGCCGTCGTCACGCACATCAACCTCAACGATGGCACGGTGGAGGGCCTCGCCGTCCCGGACGCGCGAGCCTTCAGCGTGCAGTACCACCCCGAGGCCTCGCCCGGCCCGCATGACGCACGCTATCTCTTCGGCCGGTTCGCGAAGCTGATGGCGGGGTAGGATGGCGCACCTTCTATGGACTCGCCGCTGTCGCCGCTCTCGTATCAGCCGTACCTGGACCAGCTCATCGCCTTCGGCAGCCAGGAGCCCCGCAAGGAGGACCTCCTCGCCGCCAAGGCCGACTACTTCCGCCTGACGGGAGAGGTGTTCGAGGACGACAAGCTGTTCGAGCTGAGGATGGCATCCTTCCTCGACTACTACCTCTACGACCGCGTCTCGCCGCTCACCGGCAAGACGCCGGCCGCGGAGCTGTACGAGCAGCGGCTGGCCAACGCGCCGCCCGAGGAGGCCAACGCCTTCCGCAGCTTCACGGAGACCGTCCACGGCCTCTTCGAAGTCAGGAAGCTGGGCAAGGGCGAGGTCCGCCTGCGCGAGCTGTACTCCGGCAAGGACTTCGACGTGACGGAGCGCCGCCACATCGCCGGCCTGGAGACGGGGGACATCATCGAGGCCCGCCTCATCCCCTTCGGCGGGCACCTGCTGTTCTCCTCCGCCTTCTGCTACCACCCGCGCGTGGCCGTGAAGCCCATCAAGGCCGAGGTGAAGCGCCGGAAGAAGAAGGAGCCGGACCGCACGCCCAACGAGCTCGTCTGGGAGTGCGCCCGCCGCGCCCTCAACGTGGAGCGCTACCGCCAGCTCCCCGTCGAGAAGCTCTACGACTTCGAGCAGAAGGTGCTCTGAAGCCCCGCTGGCGGGGCCCGCGTCGCGAAGGCGCGGGCCCCCAGCGCCGCCTTCAGATGCGGTGGATGCTCATGAGGTTGGTGTTGCCCGGCACGTTGAGCGGTACGCCGGCCACCACCACCACGGGCGTGCCCACCTTGCAGATGCGCGCGTCCCGGCACAGCTTGCGCACCTGCCGGAGCATGGCGTCCGTGGACGTCACCCGGCCCACCTGGTGCCCCGTCACGCCCCAGTAGAGCGACATCCGGTTCACCGTGTCCTCGCTCGGCGTGAGGGCGACGATGCGCGCGCGGGGCCGGAACTCGGAGATGAGGCGGGCGGTGTGGCCGCTCTCCGTGTAGGCCACGATGGTCTCGATGTTGAGCTGCGTGGCCGCGGCGACGGCGGCCGCCGCCACGCCCGTCCCCATGTCATCCGAGCGCTCGAAGGGGGAGTGGTGCTGGTGCCGCACCACGCCGCGCTCCGTCTCCTCGACGATGCGCGCCATGGTGGCCGCGGCCTCCACGGGGTAGCGGCCCGCCGCCGTCTCGCCGGACAGCATCACCGCGTCCGCGCCGTCGAGGATGGCGTTGGCCACGTCGGACACCTCGGCGCGCGTGGGCCGGGGGTTGCTCACCATGCTCTCCAGCATCTCCGTGGCGACGATGACGAGGCCGCCCCGGCGGTTCACCTCGCGCACCATGTGCTTCTGGATGGCGGGCAGCTGCTCCAGCGGCATCTCCACGCCCAGGTCTCCCCGCGCCACCATGATGCCGTCCGCCGCCGCGGCGATGGCCTCCAGCTGCTCCACCGCCTGGGGCTTCTCGATCTTCGCGATGAGCGGAGTCCTGTTGCGCTTCACCAGCTCGCGCGCCTTGTGGATGTCCGCCGCGGAGCGCACGAAGGACAGCGCCACGTAGTCCACGCCCACCTCCTGGCCGAAGGCCAGGTCGTCCGCGTCCTTGCGCGTAATCGTGGGCACCGACATGGGCGAGCCCGGCAGGTTCAGCCCCTTCTTGTCCTTCAGCAGCCCACCCACCTCCACCTTGCAGGTGACGTCCGGGCCCTGCACCTTCAGCACCCGCAGCCGCACCCGCCCGTCGTCCAGGAGGATGTCGTCCCCGCGCACCACGTCCTTCACCAGCGACTTGATGGGGGTGGGGATGATGGAGCCCTGGCCCATGACGGCCCGCGTCGTCACCGTCACCGTCTGGCCGGCCTTCACGATGAGCTGCCCGTCCTGGAACTTCCCCAGGCGAATCTTGGGCCCCTGGATGTCCTGGAGGATGGCCACCGGCATGCGCAGGCGCCCGGCCACCTTGCGGATGATGGCCACGCGCTGGCGGTGCTCCTCGTGCGTGCCGTGGGAGAAGTTCAGCCGCGCCACGTTCATGCCCGCGCGGATGAGCCCCTCGATGACTTCAGGTGTGTCCGACGCGGGTCCCAGCGTACAGATGATCTTCGCCTTGCGCATATGCGCGCGCATCCTAGGCGTCCGGGGGCCCGGCTTGACAGCCTCACGCTCTCGGGACGATTCTTCGGCCACACGCGAGGCGCCCACCCCAGCGGCGGGCCCTCGCGAATCCATTTGTGCTCTCGACGTTTGAGAGAGAAAGCCCGGCTTCCCTGGGAGGGGGGGCCGGGCTTTCTTGCGTCGTGTGGCTGGCTTCCGCTGCGAGCGGGGCGGGGGCCCGTCGAAGGCTAGAGGTCTATCTGCTTGCCGGTGCCCCGCGGAGTCACGGCCGGGTGGCCATGCGGCGGGGCTTCCATGTCCATGTCGAGCGGCGTCTGCTTCGAGTCGGGCGCGCCGGGGATGGGCAGGGGCGCGGCGTCCTCTTCCATGTCCATGCCGCCCGGGCCGCTGCCGCCCACGCCGGGGCCGCCCTGCAGGCCTTCAATCTCGTCGCGGCTGATGCCGGCGATGGTCAGCACCTTGCGGGTGACGCGGATGCGGGCGTGGCTGGTGAGCGCCATGGCGATGGAGTCCGAGGGGCGCGCGTCCAGCGTCATCTTCCGCTTGCCCTGCTCCAGGAAGACGCGGCCGGAGTAGACGTTGTCGCGCAGGTCGTCGATGCGGACCTCGGTGACGCGGCCGCCGAGCTGCTTCACCACGTCGTCGAGCAGGTCCTGGGCGAGCGGCTGGGGTGGCTCGCGTTCGGCCAGCCGGAAGGCGATGGAGACGGCCGAGGCCTCGTCCACGAAGACGGGCAGGACGATGTCGCGGTCCTTGGTGGTCAGCACGACGGCGTGCGTCTGCGCCTCCACCAGCGGCACCACGTCCTGCACCTCGAGCTCCACGAGCTCGGCGCAGGCCTTGGGGTCGTCCCCACGGTCGGTGATGCAGGGCTGCTGCGGGGCGCTCACCGCCGGAACAGACGCGGCGATGGCTCCGGTTGAACTGAATGCAGGCAGGAACAGGAGCCCTCCCAGCGCCAGGACCACTGCGGAGAGAGGTGCAACGAAGAGGGTGGCGCGGTTGGGCGTTTTCACACCTCTAAACTACGCACCCGGTACCCCCCCGGGAGGGCGCCGCTCCGGGCGGGGCCCTCCGGGTGGGACGGTGCCGCCCCCCGGGCCGGGGGGCAGGCGGGCGAGCTTTCAGCCGCGGTCGTCGTCCTCTTCGTCGTCGTCGTAGTCCTCCTCGTCGTCGACGTCCTCGTCCTCATCCTCGTCGAGCTCGTCGTCCTCCTCGGACTCCTCCTCGTCCTCGTCGTCCTCCTCGTCGTCGAGGGTGTCCTCCACGTCCACGGTGTCGAGCGTCATGGACACGGCGAACTTCTTGTCGAGCGCGGCGATCTGCGCCCGCATCTCCGTGAGCGCGGCGACGAAGTCCTCCGTCAAGTTGGCGGGCGCCTTCGCGTCGCAGTGAGGGCAGACGATCTTCTCCGTCCCCTCGATGAGATCCTGGGCGTCCAGCTCGAAGCTCGCCTCGCACTTCTGGCAGGTGAAGTCGATGCTCATGGTCGGGCGCGGCATACAAAGCCCTCCAACCGGCTGTCAACGTCGGAGACGCGCGACGCTGCTGGCGGGGCCGGGTGGGCATCCGTTACCTTCGGCCCATGGAACTACCGAAGACCGTCGTTCACGCACTCCATGACCGGGCCACCCAGCTGGAGCAGCAGCCGGCCCTCTGGAAGCTCCAGGGGAGCGCCTATGTGCCCACCTCCTGGGCGGACTACGCGCAGCGGGTCCGCCGGTTCGCCCTGGGCCTGCACGCCCTGGGCTTCGGAGCGGGGCAGCCGGTGGGCATCCTCGGCTTCAACCGCGAGGAGTGGCACGTGGCGGACCTGGGCACCATCGCCATGGGCGGGGTGCCGGTAGGCCTGTACACCACCAGCTCGCTGGAGCAGCTCGAATACATCCTCGGACACTGTGAGGCCACCGTCCTCGTGGTGGAGAACGAGAAGCACCTGCGCACCGGCCTGGCCCTCCGCCAGAAGCTGCCCGGGCTGCGCCACCTGGTGGTCATCGACCCGCCGGCCTCGCTGCCCGAGGGGGTGCTGACGTACGCGGACGTCCTGGCCAAAGGCACCGGCGTGGACGAGGGGCCCTACTGGGACAGCGTCAACGCGCTCAAGCCCGAGCAGATGGGCACCCTCATCTACACCTCCGGCACCACCGGCCACCCCAAGGGGGTGATGCTGAGCCACTACAACATGGTGTGGACGGCGAACCAGCTCAAGGAGTCGGTGGAGTTCGGAAAGAACAACACGCCGTCGCTCATCTCCTACCTGCCGCTGTCCCACATCGCCGAGCAGATCATCTCCCTGCACTGTCCGCTGCTGATGGGCATCCAGGTGTACTTCGCCCAGTCGGTGGACAAGATGCCGGAGGCCCTGAAGGAGCTGCGGCCCACCTTCTTCTTCGGCGTGCCCCGCGTGTGGGAGAAGTTCAAGGTGAAGGCCGAGGCGGGCCTCAACTCCCAGCCGCCCATGAAGCGGCGGCTGGTGAACTGGGCCCGCGGCGTGGCCATGGAGCGCCACACCCGCGCCATGCGGCACGAGCGCATCCCCGTGCTGATGGAGGCGAAGTACCGGCTGGCGCAGAAGCTGGTGTTCGCCCCGCTGCGGGCCCGCATCGGCATGGACCGGGTGGAGTTCTTCGCCACCGCGGCGGCGCCCATCGGCCGGGACGTGCTGGACTTCTTCGCGTCCATCGACATCGTCATCCACGAGGTGTGGGGCATGACGGAGGTGACGGGCCCGGGCACCGTGAATACCGAGGACGCCACGCGGCTGGGCACGGTGGGCCGGGCCATGCTGGGCGTGGAGCTGCGCATCGCCGAGGACGGCGAAATCCTCGTGCGCGGCGGCAACGTCTGCATGGGCTACTACAAGAACCCGGAGGCCACCGCGGAGCTGCTGGAGGACGGGTGGCTGCACACCGGTGACGTGGGGCAGCTGGACGCGGAGGGCTTCGTCCACATCACCGGGCGCAAGAAGGAAATCATCGTCACCTCCGGCGGGAAGAAGACGGCCCCCAGCAACATCGAGGAGCTGCTGAAGGCGCTTCCGGGCGTGGGCCACGCGCTGGTGATTGGCGAGCGGCGCAACTACCTGGTGGCCCTGCTGGCGCTGGAGGCCGACAAGGCGCTCGCCCTGGCGAAGGAGAAGGGCTGGCCCACGGACCTGGCCACGCTCTCCGAGGACAAGCGCCTGCACGAGCTCCTCCAGCAGGCCATTGAACGCGACGTCAACCCGAAGCTGGCCCGCTTCGAGACCATCAAGCGCTTCGCCGTGCTGAAGACGGAGTTCTCCCTGGATGGCGGCGAGCTGACGCCCAAGCTGAGCGTGCGCCGCAAGGTGGTGGAGCAGAAGTACGAGGCCCTTATCGAGTCGCTCTACGCCGAGTCCAAGCACGGCGCCGAGGCCCACGGCTGAGGCAGCTTGGGGGGCCCGCTGAATGGCTCCCCGCAAAAGCGAAGGGGCGGGGAACCTCTTCGGTTCCTCGCCCCTCTTCACTTCAGGCTCGCTCGCGGGTTACTTCGCGGGGCGCTTGTCCATGGCGACGTAGTCGCGGCGCTTGGAGCCGGTGTACACCTGACGCGGACGGGCAATTTTCTGCTCCGAGTCCATCACCATCTCCTCCCACTGCGCGCACCAGCCCACCGTGCGGGGGATGGCGAAGAGCACCGGGAACATCTCCACCTGGAAGCCCATGGCCTCGTAGATGAGGCCCGAGTAGAAGTCGACGTTGGGGTAGAGCTTCCGCTTCACGAAGTACTCGTCCTGGAGGGCGATCTTCTCCAGCTCCAGGGCGATGTCGAGCAGCGGGTTCTTGCCCGTCACCTCGAAGACCTCGTCCGCCACGCGCTTGATGACCTTGGCGCGCGGGTCGTAGGACTTGTAGACGCGGTGGCCGAAGCCCATCAGCTTCTTCTCGCCCTCGCCGCTCTTCACCGACTTGATGAAGTCCGGGATCTTCGAGATGTGGCCAATCTCACGCAGCATGCGGAGCACCGCCTCGTTGGCGCCGCCGTGCAGCGGGCCGTAGAGGGCGCCGATGCCCGCCGTGACGGCCGAGTACGGGTCCACCTCGGAGGAGCCGACGGTGCGCACGGACGTGGTGGAGCAGTTCTGCTCGTGGTCCGCGTGGAGGATGAAGAGCACGTCCAGCGCGCGCTCCAGCACCGGGTGCACCTTGTAGGTGGTGGTGCCGATGCGCTTGATCATCGCCAGGAAGTTGGCGACGTAGGACAAGTCGTTGTCCGGGTAGATGTACGGCAGCCCCATGCTGTGCCGGTAGGAGAACGCGGCGATGGTGGGCATCTTCGCGATGAGCCGCGTGATCTGGATGCGGCGGCTGCGCTCGTCCTTGATGTTCTTCGCGTCCGGGTAGAAGCCGGAGAGGGCGGCGACGGTGGAGCCCAGCATGGACATGGGGTGCGCGTCGTAGCGGAACCCGTCCATGAAGGACTTCACGTTCTCGTGCACGTAGGTGTGGTGCGTGACGAGGTGGATGAACTGCTCGAGCTCCTTCGGCGTGGGCAGCTCGCCGTTGAGGAGGAGGTACGCGACCTCCAGGAAGCTGGACTTCTCCGCGAGCTGCTCGATGGGGTAGCCGCGGTACTCCAGGATGCCCTTGTCACCGTCGATGAAGGTGATGGCGCTCTTGCAGTTGGCCGTGTTGAGGAACGCCGGGTCGTAGCCCATCAGCCCGAAGTCTTCTTCACTGGCTTTGATCTGGCGGAGAGCGTTGGTGCGAATACAGCCGTTCTCGATCGGGACCTCGTACGTCTTCCCGGTCCGATTGTCGGTGATCGTCAGCGTGTCCTTGGCCATGAGCGCAGATTTCACAGGGCGCAGAGCGCTTTCAACAAAAAAGAACGATAAGTCCGTAGGGCGGACACTGATGGTTCTACTGAGCGCCAGAAATAAGAGCGCCCATGCGCTCGAGCTGACGCCAGAAGCCGGGAAAACTCTTCTCCACGCACTCGGGGCCGGTGAGCAGGAGTGGCGTACCGGACAGCACGCACAGTGTGGCAGCCGTCATCGCCAGCCGATGGTCGCCCCGGCTGTCCATCTCGAAACGTGCGGGGGGCGTGGCCGGGGGGCGGATTTCGAGCGTTTCCCCCTGGAGGTCGGTGGTGCCCCCATAGGCCGCCACGAGCGTGCGGATGCCCTCCAGGCGGTCGCTCTCCTTCACCCGGAGGATGCCCACGTCCGTGAGGGTGGACGGGGCGGGGAGGATGCACGCGAGCGCCGCCAGCGTGGGCAGCAGGTCCGGACATTCCTTCCCGGAGGCCCGCAGGCCGCCGGACAGCCGTCCCTCGACCTTCAGCGTGTGGAGCGACCCGGCGGGCACGGCCTTCAGGCCCACCTGCTCGATGAGCCGGAGGATGGCGTCGTCCGGGTGCGCGCTGCCGGTGTCGGCCCGCTCCACCGTGCCGCCGGCCTTCCAGGAGACGAGCAGCAGGTAGCCCAGCGAGGACCAGTCGCCCGGCAGCGACGGGACACGCGGGGGCGCCGCGTACCCGGCCACGGTGTAACGGGACGGTGACTCCTGGATGACGAAGCCGAAGCGCTTCAGCCACGTCACCGTGAGCTCCAGGTAGCCGGCGCTCGTCAGCGTGCCCTCGATTTCCACGCTCCAGGCCCGGCGCTCGCGCAGGTACAGCGCGGCGCAGCCCAGGAGGAGGCTGGAGGCGTACTGGCTGCTCTGCGCGCCCGGCACCCGGAACACCGGCGCCACGGCGGAGGTGTCCCGGGGCGCGCGCAGCTCCACAGGCCAGGGCGTGCCCTCCGTGAGGGACAGGCCGGAGGACCCGAGCGCGTCGCGCAGCGAGGTGAAGAGGGGCCCGTGGGGGCGCTCACCCAGGCGGGGCGTGCCGGTGAAGCGCACGTGCGCGCCGGGCGTCACCGCGGCCTGGGTGACGAGGATGCGGAAGGGGGCGCCCCCGTCCGCGCAGTCCACGTCGCGCACCGGGCCCGGGGGCTGGCGCAGGGCCTCCACGCCCCGGCGCAGCACGCGCACGTCGGCGGGCAGGTCCTCGTCCGGCTCGGCCTGCACGGACGGCAGCGGCCACGCGCCGGTGAGGTGGCCCAGGACCAGCGCCCGCTGCGCGTCCGACTTGGACACGGGCGGGGTGAGGGGCGCGGCGCGCAGGCCGGCCGGGTCCACGAGGATGCGGGACACGCGCGTCGAGCTCATGGGCGGATACCTTTCGTCCAGGCGGGCCACAGCGCGCGCCAGGTGTCCTGGGCGACGTCGCGCACCTCGGTGGTGCCGATGGCGGTCAAGAGCACCATGCGCAATTCGCCCGCGCTGCCCGCCTTCTTGTCCGCGTTGAGCAGCGTCACGATGTCCTTCAGCGGCGCGCGGCGCAGCAGGGCGGCGGCACGCTCGCGGCCCTGCACGCCGGGGCCGTTGGCGAGGGCGGCTTCCGCCTGGGCGGCCACTGGCTCGGGCGTCACGCCGAGGTGGCGCCCCACGTCCAGGGCCAGCAGCATGCCCAGCCCCACGCCGTCACCGTGCGACAGCTTGAAGCGCGAGACGCTCTCCAGCACGTGGCCGAAGGTGTGACCGAAGTTGAGCACGCGCCGCAGGCCCTGGTGCTCGTAGGGGTCCTGCGAGCAGACGCGCTCCTTGAGGGCGCGCGCATCCTTCACCAGCTTCTCCAGCGCGGGCGGCTTGCGGACGTAGCGGCGGAAGAGGGAGGCGTCGAGGCTGATGACCATCTTCCACGCCTCGAGCGAGCCCTCGCGCACCTGCGTCTCCGACAGGGTGGAGAAGAACTCCGGGCAGAGCCAGCCTTCGTCGGCGTAGTGGAAGACGCCGGCGGGGTTCTTCACCACGCGCCCGCGCACCATCATGTCCACCGCGCCCTTGCCGCCCAGGCTGCTGTCCACCGCGGCCAGCAGCGTGGTGGGCACCTGCACCAGCCGCACCCCGCGCTTGAGCAGGTGCGCGGCCACGGTGGACACGTCGCCCACGGTGCCTCCGCCCACGGCCAGCAGCGTGCCGGAGCGCGGCAGGGACAGGCCCCCCGCGAGCACCTTCTCCAGGGCGGTGAACGTCTTGGCGCTCTCGCCGCCGGTGAGCTGGATGATGGCGCGCGGACGGCGGGCCTCCAGCGTGGAGAGGAGCGTGGGGTGCAGCCTCGCCACGGTGCGGTCCACCACCGCCACGCTGCCTTCGGGGAGGCTCCTGGCGAGGCGGGCGAAGGTGCCCCAGCGGTCGACGGGGGGACGGTAGGCGCCGGGAGGAAGGAAGCCGCTCATAGCGTGTGGGGCCGGGCGTTCAGTTGGAGGACGAGGTCGGCGATGACCAGCGACACCATGGCCTCCAGCACCGGGACGGCGCGGGGCATGATGCACGGGTCGTGACGCCCGCCCTTGGCGTGGTCCATCAGCGTCGCGGGCGGCTTGAAGAAGGCGCGCACCTGCATGGGCTCGCCGTTGGCGAGGCCGCCCTGGATACCGCCGTAGGCGTCCTTCACCGAGTGGAAGACGGTGCCGGGCTGGCCGATGCGCTGGAGCAGGTCCGGCGGCCCCCAGACGACGCCCGTCACCGCGCCGATGCTGCCGAGCGCCTGGGCGATGAGCGCCTTGATTTTACCGAAGATGGGCTCGCCCAGGCCCACGGGCAGGCCTTCGACGCGCACGTCGATGGAGCCGCCCAGGCTGTCCCCGGCCTCCTTCGCGGCGAGGATGCGGCGGGACATCTCGTCGCGCACGGCGGTGTCCGGGCAGCGCGTGGCGTGCGCGTCCACCTGCTCGCGCGTGAGGCCGGGCGCGGGCACGGCGGACACGAGGTCTCCCACCTGGGACACGTACGCGACGGTGCGGATGGAGGGGAGGTCGCGGGCGAGGTACGCCTCGGCGATGGCGCCGCCGATGACGCGGCAGAGCGTCTCGCGTCCGCTGGTGCGGCCGCCGCCGCGGTGGTCTCTGTGCTTGAAGCGCTCGCGCCACACGGCGTCCGCGTGGCCGGGGCGGTCCTCCTGCTTCAGCTTCTCGTAGTCGCCCGAGCGCTGGTTGGTGTTGCGGACGATGGCGGCGATGGGCGTGCCCAGCGTCTTGTCCTCGAAGACGCCGGAGAGGATTTCGACCTGGTCGGGCTCGCTGCGGGCGGTGACGAGCGCGGACTGGCCCGGGCGGCGGCGGTCCAGGGCGACCTGGATCTGCTCGCGGGTGAGGGGCACGCCGGCGGGGCAGCCATCGAGGATGGAGCCGAGCGCGGGCCCATGACTCTCGCCAAAGGTCGTCAAACGGAAGAGGGTACCGAAGGTGTTCATGTCGCGGACTCCCAGAGCTGGCGCTGCCGCCGGGCCTGCGCCACGAACCACGCCGCGCCCAGCAGGACCGGCGTCCCTCCACGGCGCTGAATCTCCGCGGCGATGCGCCGGCCCGGCGCACCGTATGCGATCACCGCGACGCGCGCCTTATTGAAACGCAGTTGCTCCGGCGGGGCCACGCGGTCCGGCCACGTCCACACGCCCGCCCCGGTCAGCGGGGCCTGGATGTCGGCGCGGCGCAACACGCGCAGGTTGCAGCCAATCTCCCCCGCCACGGCCCGCATCGCCGCGGTGGCGCCGCCATCTCCCAGCACGAAGGCGTCCATCGCGTTGAGCCGGTCCATCACCGTGAGGGCGCCGTACGTGTCGGTGTTGAAGGACTCCCAGCGGTTGCCCCGGCGCACCAGCGTGTTGATGGCCTGCAGCGGCGAGCGCGTGTGCTGCGCGAGCCGCAGCTTGAAGGGGCTGGTGACGGCGAAGCCCGCGTAGTGCGGCAGCAGCGAGTCCACCAGCGTCTCGACGGGCGCGTCCTCGGGGATGTCGATGCGGTCGAACGGCTGCCGGTGGATGCGCGGCGAGCGCGAGTGGGCGATGGACGTGCCGAGGATGCCCAGCCTCAGGGGCGGGTCCAACGTCACGAGGTCCGCGCCGCGCATCTCCCGGACGACGTCGTCGAGCAGCCGCTGCCCCGGCGCGGCGGCCCAGGCGCCTCCCGCCGCCACGTAGTCGAGCACGTTGTTGCGCGCCAGCACCGCCCGCGCCGGCAGCGCCACCGGGCCCATGCCGAGCACCGTGACGCGCTTCACGCCAAAGCGTTGCATCAGCAGCCACTGGGTCTCCAGCAGCGTGCGCAGGTGCTCCGGCCCGTGCATGGGCTCCACGTGTTTCACCAAGGCGTCCGGGGGCAGCTCGCGCTCCCACAGCTTCAGGGCCTCCGCGGTGGACAGCTGCCGCTCCGCGTGGTGCGACGCGAGCAGCTTCCCGGCAGGGGCATCCAGCGCGCCCTCGCGCCCCCGGGTGTCCTTCAGGTCGCGGTCCACCCGCCACGCGGCGGAGACCCAGGCGGGAGGAAGGGGCTTGCCCCGCTCGGAGACGAGCAGCGGGAGCACCTGCGCGAGCGCCTCGACGTCGATGGCGTCGGGGGCGTGCAGATCAGTGCGAAGCTCGAGCACGGCCGCCCCCCGGCGCTGGCCGTCGCGCGCGAAGTGCACGGCGTCGTGGCCGAGCACGGTGGGGGGCAGGGTGACGACGCGACGGGCGGGCGTCACGGAAGGACCTCGTCGGTGAGGCAGCCCCGGAGGAAATCCACCAGGGCCACCGTGGGGACGCGAGCGTGGAGGGCCTCGCGCTCATGGAACACAGCGGACAATTCGTCTTCCAGCGAGAGCTCGGGGCGCAGGCGCGGGCGCGTCCGGTCCCTGAGCAGGCGCTCGCGGTAGGTGTCGAAGCTGATGGGGACGAGCAGCGTGAAGAGGCCCGCCAGCGCATCCGCATGATGGGAGAGGAAGCCGCCTCCCAGGGACACCAGCCCACCGGGCGGCAGCTCCAGGAGGGTGCTGCGCTCGGCGGCGCGGAACTCCGCCGGTGCCTCGACCACCCACCTGCGCAGCGGGCGGCCGTGGAGGCGCTCCAGGTGCGCATCCAGGTCCAGTCCCGTTCTGCCGAGCAACCCGCCCACCAGGGGCAGCAGGCGCGTCTTGCCCGCGCTCCGGTGGCCGGCAATCACCACCGTCTGCCCGGGGGCCGGCAGCAGGCACGGCCCGGGTCGGGCGAGCGCTTCGCGGAGCCCCGGCGCGAGCCGGGGGTCGATGGAGCTGAGCGTCTGTTCGACGAGGCGCCTTCGCTCGTCAGCGGACGGTGCCGACATAGACGTAGGCGGTGCCGAACGTCAGTGGGTGAGCGGCCCGCTCCGAATACGCGCCGGACTGCTCCATCAGCTCCACGAACTTGTCCCCGGAGGGGAAGGCCGCGGAGGTGCGGGGCAGATACTCGTACGCGGCGCGGTTGCCGGTCAGCAGTCCGCCGACGGCGGGCATGATGGTCTTGCTGTAGAAGCGGAACAGCCCGCCGAAGAGGCCGTTGGGCTGACCGAACTCCAGCACCACCACGCGGCCGCCGGGGCGCACCACGCGGGCCATCTCCTTCAGGCACTTCACCGGGTCATCCACGTTGCGGATGCCGAAGGCGATGGAGGCCACGTCGAAGGAGTTGTCCGCGAAGGGCAGGGCGAGCGCGTCCGCCACCTGGAACTCCACCTGGAGGCCGGCCTTCGCCGCCTTGGCGGGGGCGCTCTCCAGCATCTCCGGGCAGAAGTCGGTGCCGACGACGCGGCCGGAGCCGCCCACCTTGCGCTTGAAGACCATGGCCAGGTCGCCGGTGCCAGTGGCGCAGTCGAGGACGGTGCTGCCCTCCTTCGCACCACTCAGACGCACGGCCGTCCTACGCCACAGACGGTGGATGCCGAACGAGAGGACCTCGTTCGTCACGTCGTACTTCGGAGCGATGGAAGAAAACATCTGACGGACTTCGGTGCTCATCGAGCCCTCGCGACCTGGGCCGGACCTTCCGGCCTCCAAAGGTGTCGGTCCACCGCTCCTAGCACGGCTGGCAGCCGGCGCATCAACGTCTCGAAGCGCTCGGGTGTCAGGGCCTGGTGGCCGTCGCACATCGCCTGCTCCGGCCGGGGGTGGACTTCAATCAACAATCCATCCGCCCCGGCGGCCGCGGCGGCCAGCGACATGGGGAGGATGAGCTCCGGGACGCCCGTCGCGTGCGACGGGTCCACGATGACGGGCAGGTGCGAGCGCTGCTTCGCCCACGCCACCGCCGCCAGGTCCAGCGTGTTGCGCAGCTCCGTTTCGAATGTCCGGATGCCGCGCTCGCACAGCATCACCTGCTCGTTGCCGCCGTCGAGGATGTACTCCGCCGCCAGCAGCCACTCCTGCATCGTCGCGGAAAGTCCCCGCTTGAGCAGCACCGGCCGGCGCGACTTTCCCAACGCTCTTAGCAGCGAGTAGTTCTGCATGTTCCGCGCGCCCACCTGGAGGATGTCCGCGGACTCCTCCATGAACGGCAGCTGCGAGGACTCCATCACCTCGCTGATAACGGGCAGCCCGTGGCGGCGCCCGGCCTCGGCCAGTACGTGCAGGCCCGGCTCGCCCATGCCCTGGAAGGCGTAGGGGCTGGTGCGCGGCTTGAATACGCCGCCCCTGAGGACGTGGGCCCCGGCGGCGGCGACGGCCGTGGCGGCGCGCTCCACCTGCTCCGCGCCCTCCACCGCGCACGGCCCCGCCATGACGACGAAGCCCGGGCCACCGACCTCCACGGCGCCCACCTTGACTCGCGTGCCCTCGGGCCGCGTGGAGCGCAGCACCTTCCGCGCGCCTGTGTCCCGCCCCGACACCGCCGGTGCGGGTGCGTCTGGCCGCTCGCCTCCCACGGACCCTCCGATTCATGGAGTTCAAGAGGTTTTGAACTCCTTGGTGCATGTATAGCCGAGATGGCTTAGAAGACAACCGAAGGTGATTGCGAGGCAATCATCGATGAGGAACGCTGATGAAGACGCTCAATCCCGTTGAGGGCCAGCGCTGGGTGGCCGGAATGATGCCCCTGGCGGTGGGGGATCCGCTGGCGGGAGCGGACGTGCTGGGCGTTCCTTCGGTGTACTGGGAGCGGCCGCTGGCCCGGGAGGCCGCGGCTGGCTGGGGCGAGGCCGCGGTGGTGGTGGCGGAGGACGCGTCCCAGGCCCCGGCCGCGCTGGCGTCCCTGGGCGCCCTGTCGCTGCGCTGGCTGGGTGACGCACCCGAGTCGATGCCCGGCCCCTGGTTCGGCGGGATGCGCTTCGGCGCCACCGGTGCGCCGGACGCGGCGTGGGACGCGCACGGCGTGGCGCGCTGGACGCTGCCGGAGGTGCTGGTGTGGCGTGCCGGGGCGGGGCTGATGGTGGCGGCCTTCGCGCCGGAGGAGCGGGGCGGAGAGGACGCGGTGCGCTCGCGGCTGGAGCGGGTGCGCGCGTGCTTCCCGGAGACGTACCGGCACGCGCGGGGCGCTCCGGTGTCGCTGGCGCAGGCGTCGTCGCGCCCGGCCTTCGAGGCGCGGGTGAACCGGGCGCTGGAGGCGATTGCGTCGGGCCACCTCCAGAAGGTGGTGCTGGCGCGCTCGCTGGACGTGGAGGGGCCGGCCTCCTTCGACGTGGTGGACGTGCTGGCGCGGCTGCGCGAGCAGAACCCGCGCTGCGCCACCTTCCTCTTCCGCGCGCCGGACGGGGCCTGCTTCCTGGGCGCCACGCCGGAGACGCTGTGCCGGGTGGACGGGAAGGTGCTCGAGACGGAGGCCCTCGCTGGCACGGCGGCGACGGCGCAGGCCGAGGGCCTGACGGGGCACGACAAGGACCTGCGCGAGCATGACGCGGTGGTGCGCTACATCCTCGCGGCGCTGCGGCCCGTGTCGGAGAAGGTGACGTCGGACGCGGCGCCCGCGCTGCTCACGCTGAAGAACCTGGTGCACCTGCGCACGGGCATCCGCGCGGAGTTGCGTCAGGGCGTCACGGCGGCGCAGGTGGTGGCGGCCTTGCACCCCACGCCGGCGGTGGGCGGCACGCCGCGCGAGCGTGCGCTGTCGTTCCTGGTGGAGCACGAGGGGCTGGACCGCGGCTGGTACGCGGGGCCGGTGGGCTGGGTGGGGCCGAGCCGGGCGCACCTGATGGTGGCGCTGCGCTCGGCGTTGGTGAGAGGCACGAAGGCGCGGCTGTTCGTGGGCGTGGGGCTGGTGGCGGGCTCCACCCCCGAGGCCGAGTGGCGGGAGACGGAAATCAAGAGCCTGGCCATGCTGCGGGCCCTGGGAGGCGGGGATGTCGGGCGACGCTAACGTCAACGTGCTGTGGGCGCGCGCGTTGCTGGAGGAGCTGACGCGCGGCGGAGTGCGGCATGCGGTGGTGTGCCCGGGCTCGCGCTCGTCGCCGCTGGCGCTGGCCTGCGCCCGCGCGCAAGGGCTGCGCACCTGGTCCGTCATCGACGAGCGGAGCGCGGGCTTCTTCGCGCTGGGCCTCGCGAAGCAGTCACGGGCCCCGGTGGTGCTGGTGGCGACGAGCGGCACCGCGGGCGCGCACTTCTACCCGGCGGTCATCGAGGCGTCGCTGGCCCACGTGCCGCTGGTGGTGCTGACGGCGGACCGGCCGCTGGAGCTGCAGGGGTGGGGTGCGCCGCAGACGGTGTCGCAGGCGCGCTTCTTCGGCGAGCACGCGCGCCTCTTCGCCGACCTGGGCCTGCCCGAGGCGAGTGACGTGGCCCTGGCCCACCTGCGCGCCACCGCCGCGCGCGCCGTGGCCACCGCGCTGCGCGCCCCGCGAGGCGCCGTGCAGCTCAACGTGCCCTTCCGCGAGCCGCTGGCCCCGGTGGCCGAGCCCTTCGGCGAGGAGCGGCTGTCCGCGCTGGCGAAGGCGGGCCGGCCCGGGGTGCCTCTGACGCGAATCGTCCCGCCCACGCCCGTGCCGGACGCGGCCGCGCTGGAGGACGTGCGCCGTCGCATCGCCGCCACCGAGCGGGGCGTCATCGTCTGCGGCCCGCGAGACGAGGCGGACGGCTTCGCGGAGGCCATCAGCGCGCTGGCGCAGGCCACGGGCTACCCGGTGCTGGCCGAGGCCACCTCGCAGGCCCGCTATGGCGGCGGTCCGCTCACCGTGTCGCACTACGACGCGCTGCTGCGCCACACGCCCTTCGCGAAGGCGCACCGTCCGGAGCTGGTACTGCGCTTCGGCGGAGGGCTGACGCCCAAGGTGCCGCAGCAGTGGCTCGACGCGTCCGGCGCGGACATCGTCCTCTTCAGCGACGGGGGCGCGCTGTTCGACCCGGCGCACCGGGCGGCCCTGGTGGTGGAGGGCTCGGCGGTGGCGGCGTGCGAGGCGCTCTCGCGCGGCCTGTCACGCGGCGCGGGGCCGTGGGCGCGGAGCTTCCTGGGCGCGGAGCGACTGGCGCGCGCGGAGCTGGAGTCCGCCTTCGCCGAGCAGCCCGAGGCGCTCAACGAGCCGCGCATCGCTCGCGAGGTGGTGGCGGCGCTGCCGTCCGGGGTGCCGCTCTTCGTGTCCAGCAGCATGCCCATTCGCGACGTGGATGCCTTCGCTCCCGCGGGCACGGTGCCGCTGCGGGTGCTGGCCAATCGCGGGGCCAACGGCATCGACGGCATCGTCTCCAGCGCGCTCGGCATGGCGGCGGCGGCGGGGCGGCCGGCGGTGCTGCTCACCGGCGACCTGGCGCTGCTGCACGACGTGGGTGCCTTCGTCACCGCGTCGCGCGCGCGGCTGTCGCTCACCGTGGTGGTGGTGAACAACGACGGCGGCGGCATCTTCTCGTTCCTGCCGGTGGCCCAGGCGGCGCGGCCGGACGACTTCGAGTCCCTCTTCGGCACCCCGCACGGGGTGGACCTGTCGCACGCGGCCGCGCTCGGCGGGGCGCGCCTGCACCGGCCCCGGACGCCCTCGGCGCTCCGCGCGGCGGTGCGCGAGGGACTCGAGGGTGGACTGCATCTGGTGGAGGCGCGGGTGGACCGCGCCGCCAACGTGGACGAGCACCGGCAGCTCTTCGCTCGGATGGCTGCCGCACTGGGAGACGGACCATGGGCGTGACGCTGGCATATGAGACGTGGGGCGAGGGCTCCCGGCCGCTCGTGCTGCTGCATGGCTTCACGGGCAGCCGGAGCTCCTTCGACGACCTGCGCCCCTTCCTGGGCCGCGCGGTGAAGGCCATCGCCGTGGACCTGCCCGGACACGGCGCCACGCCGCTGCCGCAGCGCACGGGCCGCGAGGGCTTCCTGGAGACGGTGGACGCGCTCGTCGCGCTCGTGGACCGGCTGGGGCAGGGCCCCGTGGACCTGCTGGGCTACTCGCAGGGCGCGCGCGTGGCGCTGGCGGCGGCCGTGCGCGCACCGGACCGCTTCGGCCGGCTCATCATGGAGAGCGGCTCGCCGGGCCTGCACCGCCGCCAGGAGCGCGCGGCGCGGCGCGAGGCGGATGCGCAGCTCGCGGCCTTCATCCGCGCCCGGGGCGTGGACGCCTTCGTGGACCGCTGGGAGGCGCTGCCCCTCTTCGAGGGCCTGCGCCAGCTGTCTCCCGAGCGCCGTGCCGCCCTGCGCGCCCGCCGCCGCGCCTGCACGCCGGAGGGACTCGCCGGAGCGCTGGAGTGCCTGGGCCTGGGCGTCCAGCCGGACTACTGGCCGGAGCTGCATGCACAGCGGCTGCCCACGCTGCTGCTCACCGGCGCGAAGGACGCGAAGTTCACCCAGACGGCGCGCCGCATGGCCGCGGAGTTGCCCGTGGTGTGGCGCCACGCCTTCGCGGACCGCGGCCACGCGCCCCACCTGGAGTCGCCGGAGGCGTACGCCCGTGAGGTGCTGGGCTTCCTCCAGACGCCCTGGTACGAGGCGCCGCAGTTCGACAGTCCCGTTGCCACGGCGGCGGGGAGGATGGGCTCGTGAGCACGTCGGTTCCTGGCCTGGGTCCCGCGGTGGAGAAGCCGCGTCCCGGCGTGAAGCTGTGGGTGATGGCGGCGCGGCCGAAGACGCTGACGGCGGCGCTGGTGCCGGTGCTGGTGGGCACGGCGCTCGCGTTCGGCCTGGGCGTGGGCCGCGCGCTCCCGGCGCTCGCGGCGCTGCTGGGCGCGGTGCTCATCCAGATTGGCACCAACTTCATCAACGACTACTACGACTTCAAGAAGGGCGCGGACACGCACGAGCGGCTCGGCCCCAAGCGCGTCACGCAGAGCGGGCTCATCGCGCCGAGCACCGTGCTGGCCGGCGCGGCGGTGTGCTTCGGCCTGGCGACGGTGACGGGCCTGTACCTCGTGGTGGTGGGCGGCTGGCCCATCGTCGCGATTGGCGTCGCGTCGCTGCTGTGCGGCTTCGCGTACACGGGCGGGCCCTTCCCGCTGGGCTACCACGGGCTGGGAGACCTGTTCGTCTTCATCTTCTTCGGGCTCGTGGCGGTGACGGGGACGTACTACGTGCAGGCGGGCACGGTGGACCCGGCGGCGTGGTGGGCGGCGGTGCCCGTGGGGGCCATTGGCACCGCGCTCATCGTGGTGAACAACCAGCGCGACGCCTCGACGGACGTGAAGGCAGGCAAGCGCACGCTGGTGGTGCGCTTCGGCACCGGCATGGGCCGCGCGGAGTACGTGCTGCTGCTCGTGCTGTCCTATGCCACGCCCTTCGCCATGTATGCGCTGGGGCAGGCTGGCCCCTGGGTCTTCCTGGCCTTGCTGAGTCTTCCGCTGGCCGTTCCACCTCTGAGGTTGATGTTGACCGCACATGGGGCCGCGCTGAACCCGGCCCTGGGGGGAACGGCGCGGCTGCAGCTCGTTTACGGCCTGCTATTCGCGCTGGGGCTGTACCTGAGATGATGTGAGCCCATGCGCATCGCCAAGGTGTCCCTCACCCCGTTGCGGCTGGAGCTGCTCCAGCCCCTGAAGACGTCTCGCGGCACGTATTCGGCGCGCGAGGGTTTCCTCGTGCGACTGGAGGACGAAGCGGGACGCGTGGGCCTGGGCGAGGCGATGCCGCTGCCGGAGTTCGGCACGGAGTCGCTCGCGGACTGCGGCGCCACGCTGGAGGCCTGGCTCGCCGCGCTGAAGGGGCAGTTCCTCGGGGACTCGGTGCGAGCCATCGAGGACACGCTGTCCCCATTCCCCCCGGCGGTGGCCCGAGGCGACGGCGTGCGCATCCGCTCCCGCCAGCCCACGCCGACGCCGGAGGGGCCCATGCCTGCCTCGGAGCACGCGCTGGAGCTGGCCCTGCTGGACCTGCTGGCCCAGCGACAGGGCGTCCCGCTGTGCTGGCTGCTGGCCGAGGAGGCGCGCACGGAAGTCACGGTGAATGCGCTGCTGGGTGCGGACGGGCCGGAGGCCCTGGCGGAGGAGGCGCGCAAGGCGGTGGCCGAGGGCTACGGCACGCTGAAGCTGAAGGTGGCGGGCCGCCCGCTGGAGGACGACGAGCAGCGCGTGAAGGCGGTGCGCGAGGCGGTGGGGCCGGACGTGAAGCTGCGGCTGGACGCGAATGGCGGCTGGTCCGAGCCCGAGGCGAAGCGCGCGCTGGACAAGCTGGGCTGGTACGGCCTGGAGCTGGTGGAGCAGCCCACGCCGCCGGAGGACCTGGCGGCGCTGTGGCGGGTGCAGCGGCGGGCACCGTGCATGGTGGCGGCGGACGAGTCGCTCGGCTCACCGGAGGCGCTGCGGGCCCTGCTGGCGGTGGACCCGCTGATGGGCGGAGGCCCGGCGGTGGGCGCGGTGGTGCTCAAGCCGATGGTGCTGGGCGGGCTGCTGCCGTGCCTGGTGGTGGCGATGCGGGCGGCGCGGCTGGGCATGCAGGCGTATGTCACCAGCTCGCTGGACGGCGTGGTGGCACGGGCCGGCGCGACGCACCTGGCGGCGGCGCTGCCCTCCGGCGCGCTGGCGTCGGGGCTCGCGGTGGGGCGCCTCTTCGCGCACGAGCCCGCGGTGCACCCGTATCGCCCCGTGCACGGGCACATCCGGCTGCCCCAGGCCCCTGGCCTGGGCCTCACCGCGGAGATGGTCGGCTGAGGGTGTGGACGTCCCGGAGCCCTGGCCCCAGCGGCGCGGGAGCTTCGAGGTGAAGGGCTGACGGACCGGAGACCGCGGACGGAGGGACACACTTCGTGCCCCGAGGTGGTGCGCTGTCGGTGCAGGTCCGTCCCATGGATTCCGAGGCGCGAGGATGACGGACCCGAAGGCAGTCGAGGCTGGCACCTTCCCTGGCGCCCGGGGCGGTGGGCCCTGTCCCATCCGCGAAGGCGCCGTGCGCCACCCGGATGCGGAGGCGCTCACCTTCGCCGGAAGCGCATGGACGTACCGGGCGCTGGACGCGGACGTGGGCCGGTGGGTGAAGGCGCTCGAGGACCGGGGCGTCGGAGCCGGGGACCGCGTGGCGTTGCTCGCGACGAACCACGTGGCGTCCGTGTGCCTCTTCTGGGCCCTGGGGCGGCTGGGCGCCGTGCTGGCGCCCCTCAATGCGCGCCTCACGCGGGCGGAGCTGGCGCCGCTGGTGGAGGACGTGGAGCCCCGTCTCGTCTTCGCCCTCGGTGCGTTGATGGACCGCATCTCCGGCGCCGAGGCCCTGGAGTCCTTCGTCGCCACTCACGCCGCACCGTCGCTCACGTGTGAGCTGATGGCGGAGGACGCGCCCCGGGTGGTCCTCTTCACCAGCGGGACGACGGGGCGGCCCAAGGGGGCGGTGCTCACGGAGGACAACTTCCGGGCGTCCTCCCGGGCCTCCGCGGCGAACCTGGGCGCGCACCCCGCGCCCCGCTGGCTGGGCACGCTGCCCCTCTTCCACGTGGGCGGGCTCGCCATGCTCACGCGCACCGCGTACGAGGGCGGCGCGCTCATCCTCCACGACCGCTTCGACGCGGACGCCGTCAACCGGGCCATCGACGCGGAGGGCATCTCGCACGCCAGCCTCGTGGCCACCACGCTGGAGCGCGTGCTGGACGCGCGGGGGGACTGCCCCGTGCCGCCGACGTTCCGGCTGGCGCTCATCGGCGGAGGCCCCGTCCCCGTCCCGCTGCTGGCGCGCGCGCGGGCCGCGGGGCTGCTGGCGCTCCAGACGTACGGCCTCACGGAGGCGTGCTCCCAGGTGACGACGGAGCGCCCCGGCGAGGCCGACGGCCGCACCGCGGGGCCTCCGCTCCCCGGCATCCACGTCCGCATCGTCGGCGGGGACGGCACCGCGCAGGGCCCCGGCGAGGAAGGGGACATCGAGGTGCGCGGCCCCACGGTGATGGCGGGCTACTGGAAGCGCCCGGACGCCACGCGCGACGTCCTCCGGGACGGCTGGCTGCGCACGAAGGACGTGGGCGTGCTCGACGTGCACGGCCGCCTCACCGTGCTCTCTCGTCGCACGGACCTCATCGTCCGGGGCGGAGAGAACCTCTACCCCGCGGAGATTGAGGCGGTGCTCGCCAACCACCCCGCGGTGCAGGAAGCCGCGGTGGTGGGCGTGCCGGACGCCCGCTGGGGCGAAGTCCCGGTGGCCTTCCTCGCGCTCCGCGCCGGCCAGCCCACGCCCACGGCCGAGGCGCTGGACGCGTGGTGCCGCCAGTCGCTCGCGGGCTTCAAGGCGCCCGCCCGCTTCACCTGGGTGGACGCCCTTCCACGCAACGCCATGAGCAAGGTCGAGCGCGCCGTGCTCCGCCAGCGCGCCACCGGCTGACACGCCAGCCGCGGGGCAGGTCCAGGCGCCGCGCCGAGCACGCCGCGCTCCGCCCGTGCGCCACCGGCTGACCTGGGAAGCCTGATTCTGGAGTCAAAGTCGAGACCGGGGGCCGCGCTCCCGTCCCTCGGGTGAGGGCGGAGGAGGGGCCTCGTCGCGGTCTCCCGCGCCTGTGGAGCCCTGGCGCCGTCGAAGGAGGACGGGGGCCGGGCTTTCAGGTGCGTGAGGCGCTCAGCACTCGGAGGCGGGGTGGCCCCAGGGGTTGGTGCGCGGGTAGGAGCGCAGCATCGCGTTCAGCCGGTACGCCGCGGCCACGGTGGCGCTGGTGCCGGGCCGGCGGGTCGTGACGGCGCCCCGGCTCATGGCCGCTCCCAACCGGGCGGCCTGCATCGCCAGCTGCCGCTCCACTTCAGGGGACCAACGGGGGAACTCGAGCCATTCCATCTGTCTGCTCCTTGAGGAACTGCGGAGCCTGCATCCAACCCCCATAAGCCCTGGAAATCACGACGCTGTGCGTTGGAGTGGGGCGTCACTGCCGTGTTCCCGACAGGGGGCCTCGCGTCACGCGTCCGCCATGTTGGCTGCAGGGCAGGCGAGGCCTCATCCCGCAATGCGCCGCGTTGTCCCGTCCGGGCGCAATCTTGAAGCCTCCAAGGAATGGCCAGACACGGCGGTGCGGCGGTGCCTGCGTCTGGCCGGGTGCCGTCCCGCTCGGAACGTTGAGACATGGCGTCGCCGCCCGGAAAGAATTTGGGAAGGGCTAACTCATACATGCAAGGTATTTCCCCGGGTGCGTTCAAATAGATGAAGGGGTTGGTGGAGGACACAGGACGCGGTGGGGCCACTCCGGAGCGCGGCCCGCTCGGAGCAGGAGGCCACGAAGTCGCGGGGCGCGGGGTCGGTTTCCGAGGGGAAAACAGGTGATGCGGGGAAAAGGATGGGTTCAGGCAGGCCGGCGCCGATCAGCTCAACACTGGACGGGAGTCAGATTCGGGCCGAAGGGGTTGTCAGGTTGTCTTGATATCTTTATCTCCCAGGTCAAGGGGGGAATCGGCTCAAAGGCAGATCAGCTCGCACGTCGCGCAACGGGAGGCGGACATGGCTCCAGAGTCTGTTGATGTCATCATCGTCGGTTGTGGGCCTGTTGGAGCGATGGCGGCGAACCTGCTGGGTCAGCACGGGGTGCGCACCCTCGTCATCGAGCGGGAGCCGGCGCCCCACGGTCAGTCCCGCGCCATCAGCGTGGATGACGAGGCGCAGCGCATCTTCCAGTCGGTGGGCCTGGTGGACGACCTGGGCCCGGGCTTCTTCCCGTGCCGGCGCCTGCAGTACCTGGACGACGAGCTGCGCTCGCTGGCGGAGGTGGACTTCACGAAGGTGGACCAGCCCTTCGGCCACTTCGTGGGCGCGTTCTTCCAGCAGCCTCGCCTGGAGGCGGCGCTGCGCAAGGGCATGGCCCGCTTCCCCCACGTGAGCCTCTGGCAGGGGCACGAGGTCGAGTCCTTCGTGCAGGACGACGAGGGCGTGACGGCGCGGGTGAAGGAGTGCGCGAGCGAGCACGCCGTGACGGTGCACGCCCGCTACCTGCTGGCCTGCGACGGCGCGCACAGCGCCATCCGCCGGCGCCTGGGGCTGAAGCTCGAGGGGACGACGGCGCTGGAGCACTCGCTCGCCATCACCGTGGCCACCGCCACGCCGGACCCGGAGTTCACCGCGTACCTCTGCGGCCCGAAGCGCCGCGGCTTCATCACCCGCACGGCGCGCGACGAGATGCGCTTCGACATCATCCTCGCGCCGGACGAGGACCTGGAGGCGGCGCGCCGGCCCGAGTTCGTCCGGAGCCTCGTCGCGCACTACCTGGACCCGGCGACGGTGAAGGTCCGTTCCGCCAACGTGTACTCGTACCACAGCCGTCTCTCGGAGAAGTGGCGGGTGGGCCGGGCGTTCCTGCTCGGAGATGCCGCGCACCTGATGCCGCCCTTCCTGGGGCAGGGGCTGTGCGCGGGCCTGCGGGACGCGGCGAACCTGGCGTGGAAGCTGGGCCTGGTGCTCGGGGGCGCGGCGGATGCGTCGCTGCTGGACACATACGAGCAGGAGCGGCGCGCGCACGTGGCGGAGGTCATCCGCAGCTCGGACGCCATGGGCCGGGTGATGATGACGGGCGGGCAGGTGCTGGCCCGGGCGCGCAACGCCCTCATCCAGCTGCTCTACCGGCTGCCCGTCACCGGGGACTTCATCCGCCAGTACAAGGTCAAGCCGATGATGCCGCTGGAGCAGGGCTTCCTCGTCCACGCCCGCCGCGCGAAGAAGGACGCGCCGGAGGGCACCTACTTCCCGCAGCCGCGCGTGGCGCTGCCGGACGGGAATTCCACCCTGCTGGACGACGTCCTCGGCGAGGGCTTCGCGGTGCTGACGCGGCCCGGTGCTTCACTGGAGGTGCAGCGCGAGGCCCGGACGCTGGCGACGGAGCTCGGCGCGCGCTGGCTGCCGGTGTCCGCGGCGGAGCTCACCGGTTCCATCCGGGCGGAAGGGGTGGTGGACGCGGAGGGCCGGCTCGGCGCCTGGTTCGCGCGGCACTCGGCGGACGTCGTGGTGCTCCGCCCGGACCGCTACGTCTACGGCGCGGCGGGAGGCGGGGAGCTGGGGCACCTGCAGGGCTCGCTGCGCGGACGCATCCGCCCGCTGGCGCGCCGGGGACAGGGCAAGGTCCGTCGCGCCGGGTGAGCCCAGGGCGCGTCCAGCCTCGCTGGAAGGGCAGGGGGCTGTGGAAAAAGTCACGGGCGCCGCGGGCACTCTCGTGCCCGTGACGCCCGGGAGACTTCAGGACGTGTGGAAGCTCAGGCCGCGGCGGACTTCAGCAGCTGCTCGGCGCGCTCCACGCAGTCGGCCATGAAGTTCAGGTAGATCTCCAGCGCGCGCGCGCCGGTGCGGCCGATGATGGGGGCCGCCTCGGGCACCTGGCCCAGCAGCTTGCCCAGCATGTACTCGTTGAGCGCGGTGTGGCCCACGTCGATCTCCGCGTGCTCCTTCACGAAGGACATCGCCTCCATGATGTCCTCGCCGAGAACGCGCTTGGCCTGGTCCATCAGACCGGGGGCGAAGACCACGGACAGGTTCTCGATCTCGTACTCGATGGCGACCTGCGAGGCCGGCATCGGACCGACGATGGTCTCCTCGTGGATGGCGCGGTAGTCCTTCATCGCCTGGGTGGGGGCCTGGGCAATCAGGGCCTCCGCGTCCAGCTTGGGCGTGCGGTGCTTGTTCCACCGGGCCACGAGGGACTTGGTGTCCTCGATCATCATCAGGTGATGACCTTCCTCGTGCTTGGCGTGGGTGGTCAGCTTCTCGCCGACCTCGACCAGGCCCATCTTCACCGTCGCCTCGCCCGCGCGGCGGATCCACCCGTCCACGGGCTCCGTCATGTACACGCCCAGGGAGTTGAGCTGGATGAGGAAGCCCTCCACCAGCGCCGGATTCACGTTCGGGTCCAGCAGGGCCTTCAGCGCGGGGTTCGTCTTGAGACGCTCACGCGCCTCCTTGACGTGCGGGACGTACAGCTCCTCCACGAGTTTCTTGCTCATTTCAATTACCCCTGGCGAGTGGTGTGAGCGCTGCGGCGCCCGATGGTCAGTTCACTGATGTGCTCGAGGAAGTCCGGGATCAGCTTCGAGGAGATGATCCACATGTACGGATCAGGCCCCGCGTGGATGCCGGCTTCCTGCACGTAATCCCCCCCTTCGTCCTCACAGATGTAGTGGAACGAAGTGCGACGGCGCGCGGCGTACCAGCGACGGGCAGCATCGACGAGCGCGACATAAGCGGACGGCCCCGCCTCGGTGAGCGGGAACAGGCGGGCCATGTCCAACAGGCTGTAGAGGTTGGTGCCCAGCTGGCCCAGCTCCACGACGACGGCCGCCACCGGAACACCGCCGCGGCGCGCGACCAGGATTTCGCGCTCACGCTCCAGGCCGAACTCCTTCCAGCGGGCCTGGACGGGGCGCAGCTCGATGCGGTCTCGCGTGAAGTCGAGCGCCTCCAGGTAGCAGGTGGGGCGCGTGCGGGCGATGGTGTCCGACAGCAGGGTCAGCTCGTTCGGCGTGGCGGAACCGACGGAGATTCCGTCGAAGGTGCGGCCCGTCAGCTCGTGGCTGAAGACGTCGAGCATGTGGACCTTGCGGGTGAAGGCCAGGCCGGCGCCCGTCTCCATCTGCCGCTCGGCGTAGCGCACGTGCGCCTTCGCAATCCACGGGTTGAGGGCCTCGACGTAGGCCACCACCCACTTGAAGTCCGGGTCGCTCTGCGGGTGCTCGAAGGTGCGCAGGTACAGGTCGCGCATGATCTGCCCCGGCTCCGTCACGTTGGAGGGCGGCTTGCCCGGGCGCTTGGCGACCTGGTGCCCCATCCACGCGTGGCGGTAGGGCTTCATGAAGGACAGCGTCGCCTCCAGCCCGCGCTCGGACGGCCACACCGCCTGGCAGAACAGCTGCGGAATCTCGGCGGCCTTCTTCGCCATGGTGCGGAAGGCCAGGCGCAGCTCCTCGAACTCCTCGGCGGACTTGCCCGCCAGGCTGAAGAAGCCGGAGCGGGTGAAGAGGTCCCACAGCCCGTCCTCCAGGTTCTCACTGGTGCGGGTGTTGGGGGAGGCCGCCTGCGACACGAAGCGCACCCAGCGCGCCTCGTCGGAGGAGTAGGGCAGCACGCTCAGTCCGCACAGCACCGTGCCGTCCGCGCGCATGCTGCTGACGTAGCGGATCTCCCCGCGCAGGGTGATGATCTGGCCGTTGTCCGTGTGAAGCTCGAGCATGGGCGGCAGCAGGCCCGGGAACACGAGGTCCTCGGGGCGGCAGCGCACGCACATGCCGGAGAAGGACAGGTCCACCACCTCGCGGGACAGCTCGCCCAGCTCCCGCCACAGCGGGTGGTGGAAGCGCACGCTGACGCCGGCGGGGGCCTGCACGCGGCGGTGCCACCGGTGACGGATGCGGAAGAGCTTCTCGGGCAGCGGCGTGAAGAGCCGCTCGCCGTCGGCCGTGCCCACGTCCAGCTTCATCCGGTACGCGCTGTTGTAGCCGATGACGTCGATGTCGAAGGGCGCCTCGCCCCACTCGGCCACCGGCTCCTCGGTCCGCCACTCCAGCTGCGACGTGGAGGGGTTGAAACGCTCGAGCACCATGCGCACCGTGCGGCCCATGCGGCGCAGCACGGCCTTGTTACCGGAAGCGCAGGTGGCCACCAGGATGGAGCGCACGCGCTCGGCCTGCTCGATGGTGTCCTGCACCGGCAGCACCGACGCGGCCGGCTCCGCCACGCCGCGCTTCAGCGCGTCCGCCAGCAGGGAGAGGATCTGCCGACCCTGCTCCAGCGTCACGCCCACCAGCTGCAGACCCACCGGCGCGTTCGGCGTCTCCGCGTCCGTGCGGATGAACGCACCGCGGATGGGGCCGAGCGTCACGCCGCAGCCGGACAGGTACACCGGCATCGTCCGCGACTCCGACATGTCCACCGGGCCGTGCGGCATCACCCACACCACCGTGGGGGACAGGCGCGTCACCTCGCCAATGGACATGTCCGGCGTCCCCAGCGAGCAGGTGATGGCGTCCGCGCCCGTGCCGTGCAGCGAGTAGCCCGAGTCATCCAGGGCCGCCTCGGCCGGCGGCAGCGGAATCACATTGAAGAGAGCATCACGGCTGACGAACTCCAGCGTCCGCTTGGTGGAGTTGGAGTGCGCATTTCCCCCTTCCATAGGCAGGAGCCCCCTTCTCCGGTGCTGAGGAACGCCTGATGCGGATGTCGAAGTTGCAAGCACAACAGTCCCTCCCTGCTCCAGCGGTTCTGCGGTAGGCGGCGAATCGCTATAGGTCCGCATCATACGGATTCAGAAGGAACAGTCAAACCGAATTTATCCAGCCACGCTGTTTTCTGGCTGTCGGGAATGTAGGGCTGTGGGTCGGGGGTGACAGAACCTTTTTCCGATTTCCACGAAGAGTGAAGGCTCAGGAGTGAACAACATCACGGCGATGTTGTCGCGCAACTGTAATGTCACAAGTCGGGCACGCTGTGCGTACTTTCTCGTAGTGAAATGGAGATCGTCAGCCCCTGTCGTTAGAGTTGCTCCAGTCGGCCAGCGGGAGAGGTGAGGGATGAGTGCTGCAGTGAGCACGACGGGTGGGGCGCAGTCGGGAGAGCAGCTCCAGCAGGGCGCAACGGGGCGCGTCCCCGCACTCGCGCTGGTGGATTCGCCTGATCGTCCCCAGGTGGACGTGGCGGAGATGGCTCGCGGCGCGGTGGAATTGCTCACCGCCACGCGCCGCCTCCATGGAGTGGAAGTCGCCCTGGAGCTGCCGGAGGACGCCGTCCCCGCGCGCGTCAGCAGCCGGCGCATGCAGCAGGTGATGCTGCTCCTGCTGGCCCACGCCGCGGACGCGGCGAACGGGCAGGGGGTCCGGCTGGTGGTGGACGCTCCGGATGACTTCGGGGACGTGGGCCCGCGCTTCCAGGTGGTGGCGCCCGGGGCCTCGCTCTCGGAGCGCGAGGCCCAGGCCGTCTTCCTGTCGCCCATGCTGGTGGGGCCGCTGCACCGCCGGCTGGCCCGCGCGCGGGAGCTGGTGGAGTCCGTGGGCGGCACGCTGGAAGTGGCCCGCGGCGCTGGCATCACCGTGACGGTGGAGCTGCCCGCGCCCGGCATGTCCAGCTGGTAGTCGCGGTGCCCGCCGCGGTGATTCCGCGGTGGAGGAAGTGAAGAGGCCCTGGAGGACTGCTGCGCTCGCGCCGGTCCTCCATTCCCCACGCATCCACGGCCGCTGCGCATGGAAGCGGCCCGCTGGAAGGAATGCCGCGCCTGGCGCCGGTCCTCGCTCTGCATCGCGCCTCCGTCTACTGCTTTATAGGGGGCTGTGTCCGGGGGCGCGTGGCGGACGTCCGCGCCTTTGCCGCTGGCTCCGATAAGTCCTGCAACCTGGGCGGTCGGCCAAACTCCTTGACGGGAGGGAGCGGGTTTTCGACTATCCCGCGCCTCTTCTTACACGGCCACACCTTCCAGGAGTACGCCCATGGCGCCCCCGTCTTCCGGAGAGAAGATCTCCCTGCAGAACGGCAAGCTGTCCGTGCCAAACAACCCGATCATCCCCTACATCGAGGGCGATGGTACCGGCCGCGACATCTGGCGCGCGTCCCAAGCGGTCTTCGATGCCGCGGTCGAGAAGGCCTACAAGGGCCAGAAGAAGATTGCCTGGTACGAGGTCCTCGCCGGCGAGAAGTCCTTCAAGCAGGTCAACAACTGGCTGCCCGACGAGACTGTCGAGGCGTTCCGCACGTACCTCGTCGGCATCAAGGGCCCGCTGACGACGCCGGTGGGCGGCGGCATCCGCTCGCTGAACGTGGCGCTGCGCCAGATGCTGGACCTGTACGTCTGCCTGCGCCCGGTGCGCTACTTCAAGGGCGTCCCCAGCCCGGTGAAGACGCCGGACAAGGTGGACATGGTCATCTTCCGTGAGAACACGGAGGACATCTACACCGGCATCGAGTTCGAGGCCGGCACGCCCGCCGCGGAGAAGTTCCTGGGCCTGCTCAAGCAGGAGTTCCCGAAGGAGTTCGGGAAGATCCGCTTCCCCACCAACGTGGGCGTGGGCCTGAAGCCCGTCTCCAAGGAGGGCAGCGACCGGCTCATCCGCGCCGCCATCCAGTACGCGGTGGACCACAAGCGCAAGAGCGTCACGCTGGTCCACAAGGGCAACATCATGAAGTTCACCGAGGGCGCCTTCCGCAAGTGGGGCTACGAGCTGGCCGCCCGCGAGTTCGGTGACAAGGTCTACACCTGGGACCAGTGGGAGGTGACCAAGGCGGCCAAGGGTGAGGACGCCGCCAACGCCGAGCAGAAGGCCGCCGTGGCCGCCGGCAAGGTCATCATCAAGGACTCCATCGCGGACATCACCCTGCAGCAGGTGCTCACGCGTCCGGACGAGTTCGACGTCATCGCCACGCTGAACCTCAACGGCGACTACCTGTCGGACGCGCTCGCGGCCCAGGTGGGCGGCATCGGCATCGCCCCGGGCGGCAACATCAACTACGTCACGGGCCACGCGGTGTTCGAGGCCACGCACGGCACCGCGCCGAAGTACGCGGACCAGGACAAGGTGAACCCGGGCTCGGTCATCCTCTCCGGCGAGATGATGTTCCGGCACCTGGGCTGGCACGAGGCGGCGGACCTGATGATCAAGGGCATGGACCGCGCCATCGCCAACAAGACGGTGACGTACGACTTCGCCCGCCTGATGAAGCAGGAGGGACAGGGCACGGTCACCGAGGTGAAGTGCTCGGAGTTCGGTCAGGCCATCATCAAGAACATGTAGTCCCCCTTACTGAGAGAGGACGAATCCATGGCTCAGAATCGCAAGAAGAAGATCGGCCTCATCGGCGGCGGCCAGATCGGTGGCAACCTGGCGCTGCTCGCCATCCAGAAGCAGCTCGGCGACGTGGTGCTCTACGACATCCCCGCGGCCGAGGGCATGGTCAAGGGCAAGGCGCTGGACATCAACCAGCTGTCCGCGGTGGACGGCTATTCCTGCCGCGTCACCGGCACCACGGACTGGAAGGACGTCGCCGGCTCGGACGTCATCATCATCACCGCCGGCGTGCCGCGGAAGCCGGGCATGTCCCGTGAGGACCTGCTCGACATCAACCTGAAGATCATGAAGGACGTGGCGGCCAACATCAAGCAGCACGCCCCCAACGCCTTCGTCATCAACGTGGCGAACCCGCTGGACGCGATGGTGTTCGCACTCCACAAGATCGCCGAGCTGCCGAAGAACATGGTGGCGGGCATGGCGGGCGTGCTGGACACCAGCCGCTTCAAGTGCTTCGTGGCCGAGGAGCTGGGCTGCTCCATCCGCGACGTGGAGGCGCTGGTGCTCGGCGGCCACGGCGACGACATGGTGCCGCTGGTGCGCCACAGCACCGTGGGCGGCGTGCCCCTGACGCAGCTCATCGCCAAGGACCGGCTGGACGCCATCATCAAGCGCACCCGCGAGGGCGGCGCCGAGCTGGTGGCGCTCTACAAGACGGGCAGCGCCTACTTCGCGCCCGCCGCGTCCTCCATCGCCATGGCGGAGAGCTTCCTCTTCGACCGCAAGCGCGTGCTGCCGGCCGCGGCCCTGCTGGAGGGCCAGTACGGCATCAACGGCTACTTCTTCGGCGCCCCGGTGCAGATCGGCGCGGGCGGCGTGGAGAAGGTCATCACCGTGGAGCTGGACGGTGACGAGAAGGCCCAGCTGGAGAAGTCCTTCCAGTCGGTGAAGAAGACGGTCGACTCGGTCAAGCTGTAGGCCGTACCGGGCGCGGGCGGCCCGCCGGAGGTCTCCGGCGGGCCCCCAACGCCTGATGCCGTGGATGACGCCGCCTTATCCTGGCCGGCGCCTTCATTGCGGCGGAGTTTCATCAAGTTATCTAGCCTGTAGATCTCGCACGGGATGTCCGAGCCCTGGCGCGCCACACGGCGAGTCGGCTCACGACGGCAGCGTCGGGCATCCGGCAGTCAAGGAGACGATGATGGCAGCAGCAGCGCGGTTCACGGTGGTGGGCGGCGGTCTCGCCGGGCTGATGACGACGATCAAGCTCGCGGAAGCAGGCCACCAGGTGGATGTGCTCTCGCTCGTCCCGGTGAAGCGTTCCCACTCCGTTTGCGCCCAGGGCGGCATCAACGGCGCGGTGAACACCAAGGGAGAGGGCGACCATCCGGACATCCACGTGAAGGACACGCTGCGCGGCGGCGACTTCCTCGCGGAGCAGACGTCCGTGAAGGGCATGTGCCACGCGGCCCCCGGCATCATCTACCTGCTGGACCGCATGGGCGTGACGTTCAACCGGACGCCCGAAGGTCTGCTGGACTTCCGTCGCTTCGGCGGCACGCTCCACCACCGCACCGCCTTCGCGGGCGCCACCACCGGCCAGCAGCTGCTCTACGCGCTGGACGAGCAGGTGCGCCGCTACGAGTCCGAGGGCAAGGTCACCAAGTACGAGTACTGGGAGTGGCTCGGCACGGTGAAGGACGAGGGCGGGCGCGTCATCGGCAGCGTGGCGGTGGACCTGCGGACCATGGAGATCCGCACCTTCCCGGCGGAGGCCGTGTGCCTCGCCACCGGTGGCCCGGGCATCGTCTTCGGGCGCTCCACCAACTCCATCATCAACACCGGCACCGCCGCCGGCCGCGCCTTCATGGAGGGCGCCATCTACGCCAACGGCGAGTTCATCCAGGTGCACCCCACCTCCATCCCGGGTGAGGACAAGCTGCGCCTGATGAGCGAGTCCGTGCGCGGCGAGGGCGGCCGCGTCTGGGTGCCCCGGAAGAAGGGCGACCCGCGCAACCCCCGGGACATCCCGGAGGCCGAGCGCTTCTACTTCCTCGAGGAGAAGTACCCCAAGTACAAGAACCTGGTGCCCCGCGACGTGGCCACGCGCGAGATCTTCATGGTCTGCCGCGACATGGGCATGGGCATCGGTGGCAGGGACGGCGTGTACCTGGACGTCACGCACATCCCGGCCAAGACGCTGGACGCCAAGATCAAGGGCGTCATGGAGATCTACGAGAAGTTCGTGGGAGACGACCCGCGCGTCACGCCGATGGTCATCTTCCCGGGCATGCACTACTCCATGGGCGGCCTGTACGTGCAGTTCGAGGCGGACCCGCGCACGCAGACGCCCGCCGAGGGCAGCCCGAAGAACCAGTCCACCAACATCCCCGGCCTGTATGCCACGGGTGAGGCGGACTACGCGTTCCACGGCGCGAACCGCCTGGGCGCCAACTCGCTGCTGTCCTGCATCTACTCGGGCATGATTGGCGGCCCGGCGATGGCGGCCTTCGCGAAGAACAACGCCACCAGCGCGGCGGCCATGCCGGAGAAGTACTTCCAGAACGCGAAGAAGTACTGGGAGGACCGGTTCGCCACCATCAAGAAGATGGCGGGCCCGGAGAACCCCTACGCGCTCGCGAAGGAGCTGGGCGACATCATGACGGAGAACTGCACCGTCGTCCGGTACAACGACCGGCTGAAGAAGACGGTGGAGAAGGTCCGCGAGCTGAAGTCGCGCTGGGCCAACTGCAACGTGCTGGACACCGGCAACGTGGCCAACCGCGCGCTGTCGTACACCAACCAGCTCTGGAACATGCTGGAGCTGGGCGAGGTCATCGCCACCAGCGCGCTCCTGCGCGACGAGAGCCGGGGCGCGCACTACAAGCCCGAGTTCTCCCTGCCGGAGCCGAAGTCGAAGGACCCGCGCGAGGACGCCGACTGGATGGCGCTGTGGCGCAAGCGCCACGAGAAGTGGGCGAAGACGACGATTGCCAAGCACAGCGAGCAGGGCCCGCAGATCTCCTACGAGGAGATTCCCACGCCGGTCCTGGAGCCCGAGCCCCGCTGGTACGCCTGAGCCGGGGTACTCATTCTTCTGGGGGCCCGCGCCAGCAGGGCGGGCCGCCGTAACTGATTGGGAAGTGAAGGGTCGAGCGACATGGACACTGCACAGGCAACCGCCGTCACCACCAGGACCGTCACCTTCCGCATCTGGCGGCAGGATGACCCGAACAAGCCGGGTCACTTCGACGAGTTCAAGGTCCCGTACACCAAGGGCGCCAACGTCATCTCGTGCCTGATGGAGATCCAGCGCAACCCCGTCACCGTGGAGGGCAAGAAGGTCGCCCCGGTGATCTGGGATGCCGCGTGCCTCGAGGAGGTCTGCGGCAGCTGCGCGATGAACATCAACGGCCGGGTGCGCATGGCCTGCTCGGCGCTCGTCGACAAGCTGGAGCAGCCGATCACGCTCGAGCCGATGAGCAAGTTCCCCGTGGTCCGCGACCTCACCGTGGACCGCGAGCGCATGTTCGACGCGCTCAAGCGGGTGAAGGGCTGGATTCCGGTCGACGGCACCCACAACCTGGGGCCGGGCCCGCGCCAGTCGCCCAAGGACCAGTCCGTCATGTACGTGCTGTCCACGTGCATCACGTGTGGAAGCTGCCTGGAGGCGTGCCCGCAGGTGACGCAGGGCAACGACTTCATGGGCGCCGCGGCCATCAGCCAGGCCCGCCTGTTCAACATGAACCCGACGGGCAAGATGCAGTCCGAGGAGCGCGTCCGGTCGCTGATGGGGCCGGGCGGCATCCAGGACTGCGGCAAGGCGCAGAACTGCGTGAAGGTCTGCCCGAAGGAGATTCCCCTCACGACGTCCATCGCGGTGATGAACCGCGAGGTGACGAAGCTGATGATCAAGGACATCTTCTTCAAGGAAGAGGAGCAGAAGAGCCACGGCGGTCCGGGGTAGTCCACCCGCCAGCTTCCGCTCTTCCCGCAGCGAAGCGGCCCCGTGCTGGCGTCCTCAGGACGCCGGGCGGGGCCGCCGCCGTTTCAGGCGCCGGAGCGGAGGTCCTCGGCGGCGCCATGCAACGGACCTGCGGGCAGGGATGGCACCTCCCTACGGCTTCGTGTCGGCACCCAGCGGCTTCGTGCCGGCGCCCAGCGCCTTGAGGGCCTCGTCGACATCCTCCGCCTGCATCGGGTCCTCCGCGCGCTTCGCCAGCGCGGTGAGCGCGGCCACGTGCGCGGCACGCAGCGCGTCCGCCGCGGGCACCGGCATGTCCGGTTTCACCCCCACGCCCTCCCAGCTCGTCTTCGTCAGGGCATGCACCGTCTGCCCCATGGGCACGCCCACGACAAAGTGGTCGTCGACGGGCAGGGCCACGCTGGGGTTGGCGCCTCCGTGCGTCGTCTCCCCCACCACCCGTGCCCGCTTGCGCGCCTGGAGGTCATACGCGAGCGTCTCCGCCGCGGAGAAGGTGTCCCCGTCCGTGAGGACGTAGACCTCCTTGTCGCCGCCGTACCGGCCGGCCACCGGGACAGCGGGTGTGTGGAGCTGCTGCTTCGGCCGGCCCTTCCACAGCGTGTCGAGCACGTGCGTGCGCTCCGGCAGGAGCCAGCCCAGGTACAGCGCCGCCAATTCGTTGTCTCCGCCGCCATTGCCGCGCAGGTCGATGATGAGCGCGTCCGTGGCGGACAGCAGGCGCATGGCCGCGGCGGCGGCTTCGCCGGCGTACTTCGGCTCGGGGAGGCTCGTCAGGCGCAGGTAGCCCACGTTGCCGTCCAGCCGCTCCACGCGGCCGATGCCATACGCCTCGCGAAGGGCCATCCGCCGCCGTCGCTCCTCGCGCCCGGCGCGGAACTTCTCGACCTCGGGCGGCGCGGGCTCCCACGGCAGGGGCAGGTTCCGAGGCACGGGCTGCGGGCTGTAGATGACGACGAAGTGCGCGTCCTGGCCGTCCTTCACCAGGTGCTCGGTGAGCACGTGGGCCAGCTCCCGGGGCTCGGTGATGGCGTCGTAGTCGCCGCGCTTCAGCCGGGAGCGCAGCAGCCGCTCCGCCAGGGCCGCCTTCTCCGCCGAGTAGTGGCGCGCACGGACCTGGGCGATGGCTGCCTCGACGATGCGGGTGCGCGCCTTCGCATCCAACGCCGGGGGCTCCTCCGCGCCCTTCGGTGCCTCGGCCGACAGGGCCGGGGTCGGCGCGATGAGGAGGCACAACCAGAGCAGCCGCCATGGACGGAAGGACATGCGCGAGGACTCCCAGGTGGGACGGGCAGGGGACGGACGCCCGTCCTTCCCATCGAACGCCCGGGGGAATGTTCCATACCGGCCCCCGCGTGCCCTCCAGGGCAGGTGTCGGCCGCGTCACGCGTCCTCGCGCCTCCCTGGATGCCACACGGCCGTGAAGCCGGGCTCATCCTGGCGGACAATCCTGGTTATCTCGTGTGCATGGGGCTGCACGGAGCGGTTCCGTCGGGGTCAAACGGCCTTGCCATCCGTCGGTTTCTGCGCAATGAGGGCCCCGCGCTGACGCCTCTTGTTAAAGGCCGTCTCCCTCGTCCCAATCGGAGCCTCGATGAAGATCCACGAGTACCAGGGCAAGGAAATCTTCCGGAAGTACGGCGTGCCCACGCCGAAGGGCATCCTCGCGCTTTCGCCCAAGGAGGCGGAGGCCGCTGCCAAGCAGCTCGGCACGCCCGTGGTCGTCGTGAAGGCCCAGATTCACGCCGGCGGTCGCGGCAAGGGCGGCGGCGTGAAGCTCGCCAAGAGCCCCGCCGAGGCGAGGGAGCTCGCCACGGCGATGCTGGGCATGAAGCTGAAGACCATCCAGACCGGGCCGGAAGGCCAGACGGTCCACAAGGTCTACATCGAGGAAGGCCTCGCCATCGGCCAGGAGCTGTACCTCGGCGTGACGCTGGACCGCGCCACCAGCCGCATCACCTTCATGGCCTCCCGCGAGGGCGGCGTGGAGATCGAGGAAGTGGCGGAGAAGCACCCCGAGAAGATCCTCCGCGAGTCGGTGGACCCGGCGGTGGGCTTCACCGACTTCCAGGGCCGCAAGCTCGCCTTCGGCCTGGGCCTCACCGGCCCCACGGTGAACAAGTTCGTCCAGTTCTGCTCCTCGCTCTACAAGATGTTCATGGAGACGGACGCCTCCATCGTGGAGGTCAACCCGCTCGTGGTCCTCAAGGACGGCGGCGTGGTGGCGCTCGACGCGAAGGTGAACTTCGACGAGAACGCGCTCTACCGGCACAAGGAGCTGCTGGAGTACCGCGACCTCGCCGAGGAGGAGCCCCGCGAGACGCAGGCCAAGGAGTGGGACCTGGCCTACATCGCGCTCGAGGGCAACATCGGCTGCATGGTGAACGGCGCGGGCCTGGCCATGGCCACCATGGACACCATCAAGCTGGTGGGCGGCAGCCCGGCCAACTTCCTGGACGTGGGCGGCGGCGCGAGCAAGGAGAAGGTCACCGCGGCCTTCAAGCTCATCCTCGCCGACCCGGCCGTGAAGGCCGTGCTCGTCAACATCTTCGGCGGCATCATGAAGTGCGACGTCATCGCCGAGGGCATCATCGCCGCGGCGAAGGAGGTCCAGCTCAAGGTGCCCCTCGTGGTCCGGCTGGAAGGCACCAACGTGGAGAAGGGCAAGGAGCTGCTGCGCAACTCCGGGCTCGCCATCACCCCGGCGGACAACCTTCGGCAGGCGGCGGAAAAGGCCGTCGCGGCCATCAAGTAGTCCGGCCCTCCGCCAACACTTTCCAGAAGGAACGCCATGAGCATCCTCGTCAACGAAAACACGAAGGTGGTCTGCCAGGGCATCACCGGCTCGGCGGGCTCGTTCCACTCGAAGCAGATGCTGGAGTACGGCACCAAGCTCGTGGCCGGTGTGACGCCGGGCAAGGGCGGCACCGACTTCGAGGGCAAGGTCCCCGTGTTCAACACGGTGGCTGACGCCGTGAAGCAGGCGGGCGTCAACACCTCCGTCATCTTCGTGCCGCCCCCCTTCGCCGCGGACTCCATCATGGAGGCCGCCGACGCGGGCATCTCCCTCATCATCACCATCACCGAGGGCATCCCCGTCAACGACATGGTGCGCGCCAAGCGCTACCTGCAGGGCAAGCCGGGCGTGCGCCTCATCGGCCCCAACTGCCCGGGCGTCATCACGCCGGGCGCGAAGTGCAAGATCGGCATCATGCCGGGCCACATCCACAAGCCGGGCCGCATCGGCGTGGTGTCCCGCTCCGGCACGCTGACCTACGAGGCCGTGCACCAGCTCACCCAGCTGGGCCTGGGCCAGTCCACCGCGGTGGGCATCGGTGGTGACCCGGTCAACGGCACGGACTTCGTGGACGTGCTGAAGCTCTTCCAGGCAGACCCGGAGACGGACGCCGTCATCATGATTGGTGAGATCGGCGGCGACGCCGAGGAGCGCGGCGCCGAGTACGTGGCCCGCGAGTTCACCAAGCCCATCGCCGGGTTCATCGCCGGCCAGTCGGCGCCCCCGGGCAAGCGCATGGGCCACGCCGGCGCCATCATCTCCGGCGGCAAGGGCACGGCGACGGAGAAGATGAAGGCCATGGAGGCCGCCGGCTTCCTGATGGCTTCCAGCCCCGCCGAGCTGGGCACCACCCTCCAGGAGGCCCTCAAGCGGGGCGCTCCCAAGAAGCGCTGAGTCGCAGCGCCAAACACCCCAACGAGCACAAGGAGCCAGTCACATGGCCATCGAGCGCACGCTGTCCATCATCAAGCCGGACGGTCTGGAGAAGGGCGTCATCGGGAAGATCATCAGCCGCTTCGAGGAGAAGGGTCTGAAGCCGGTCGCCATCCGGCTGCAGCAGCTCTCCCAGAAGGAGGCCGAGGGCTTCTACGCCGTCCACAAGGCCCGGCCCTTCTTCAAGGACCTGGTGCAGTTCATGATCTCCGGCCCCGTGGTCCTCATGGTGCTGGAGGGCGAGAACGCCGTCCTGGGCAACCGCGACATCATGGGCGCCACCAACCCGGCCCAGGCCGCCGCCGGCACCATCCGCAAGGACTTCGCCACCAGCATCGACAAGAACACGGTGCACGGCTCCGACAGCCTGGAGAACGCGAAGAACGAGATCGCGTACTTCTTCCGGGAGACGGAGATCCAGCCGTACCCGTACCAGAAGTAGTCGGCGGGCCCCGCTTCCGAGGGGCCGCTGTTCCCGGCCCGAGTCCGCGCCTGCGAAGGCCCGGGCCCGGGCCGTTGTTCATCCAGGAGACGGGTCTGGAAGCGTCCACCAGGCGGGGAGGGGAGCGTGCGCTCCTTTGACTTGCCCGGCCCAGGTGTGGGAAGGGACGCCCTCCGGCCCACCGTTTACAGCCCAACGACGATGTCAGAGACCTCCGCTACCACCCTGCCTGTCACCGAGCCGCTCCCGGCGCCCGCGCCCGCGAAGCTGGTGGACGTGGCCAGCCTGTCGCTCGAGGGGCTCACCCGCTTCGTCACCGAGACGCTGGGCGAGCGCGCCTTCCGTGCCCCGCAGATCTACCGCTGGCTGCACCAGCGCGGCGTCACCTCGTTCGACGAGATGACGGACCTGTCCAAGGCGCTGCGCGAGAAGCTCAAGGCGCGGGCGGAAATCGTCCCGCTGGTGAAGGACGCGGAGCTGCGCAGCACCGACGGCACCATCAAGTACCGGTGGAAGACGCGCGACGGCCGCTTCATCGAGTCCGTCTACATGCCCTCCGAGGACCGCAAGACGCTGTGCGTGTCCACCCAGGTGGGCTGCGCCATGGCCTGCGGCTTCTGCATGACGGGCACCATGGGGCTCAAGCGCAACCTCACCCCGGGCGAAATCGTGGCCCAGGTGCACGCCGTCAACCGCGAGGTCCGCAAGAACGAGGGCCTGGAGACGCTGCGCCCGCTCAGCAACCTGGTGTTCATGGGCATGGGCGAGCCCCTGCACAACTTCGAGAACCTCAAGACGGCGCTCTCCATCCTCCAGTCGCAGGACGGGCCGAACTTCAGCCACCGGCACATCACCGTCTCTACGGTGGGGCTGGTGCCCATGATCGAGCGCTTCGGCCAGGAGACGGACGTCAAGCTGGCCATCTCCCTCAACGCCAGCACCGACGAGCAGCGCAGCAAGACGATGCCCGTCAACCGCAAGTGGAACATCGCGGCGCTGCTGGACGCGTGCCGGAAGTTCCCCCTGCGTCAGGGCCGGCGCATCACCTTCGAGTACGTGCTCATCAAGGGCTTCAACGACGCCGACGAGGACGCCCACCGGCTCATCGAGCTGCTCAAGGGCATTCCGGTGAAGGTGAACCTGATTCCGTACAACGAGAACCCCGGCCTGGGGTTCCACACCACCGGCGAGGAGCGGGCCGAGCAGTTCCGCGCCATCCTCGCCGATGGACACATCGGCGCCTACATTCGCAGGAACCGGGGTCGGGACATCGCCGGCGCCTGCGGTCAGCTCGCCAACCAGGGCGAGTCCGCCCCTGCCGAGGGCACGACATAAGGTCCCGAGCTTCCTTGACAATCCAGCGGGGGCGGCGGTAAGAGCGCCCCCCTTTCCCAAGATGTAACCTGTTCGTTGGAGCAACTCATGGCCGTCGTCCTCCGTCTCGCCCGCGCGGGCGCCAAGAAGAAGCCGTACTACCACGTGGTCGCCACCGACTCCCGGAACCCCCGGGATGGCAAGTTCATCGAGGCCGTGGGCGCGTATGACCCCAACCTCGAGCCCCCCAAGGTGGAGTTCAACGAGGAGCGGCTGAACTACTGGCTGAAGACGGGCGCGACGCCTTCCGAGACGGTGGCGGACCTCATCAAGGTCGCCGCGAAGGCCAAGCCGGCCGCCCCCGCGGTCTGAGCCCGCTGCACCGAGCAGACGTGGAGCAACTTCTCACCTATCTCGCGCGGGCCCTGGTCGACCAACCAGACCAGGTCGGCCTGCGCGTGTCCGAAGCGGAAGGCGCCCGGCTCTATGAGCTGAAGGTCGCCCCCGAGGACGTCGGCAAGGTCATCGGCCGTGACGGGCGCACCGTGAATGCCCTCCGGACGCTGCTCAACGCCGCTGCCCAGAAGGACGGGCAGAAGGTCCGTCTGGAAATCCTCGATGACCGGCGCAACGCGGCCGGCGCGCCTGGCGCCGCGGCCGTGCCGCCCGCGACACCGGACACCTCGCGGTGACGCCCCCGCCCACCCTCGAGCTCGGCTACGTGGCGCGAGCGCACGGGCTGCGCGGCGAGGTGGCCATCCGCACCTTCGACCCGGCCTCGGAAGCGCTCGACGTCGTCGAGCGCCTCCTGCTGCACACCCGCTCCGGCGAGCAGCGCGAGGTGTGGCTGGAGGCCGTGCGGCCCACGCCCAAGGAGAACATCGTCGTCCTGGAGGGCGTGGAATCGCGAGAGGCAGCCGAGGCGCTCGTGGGCGCCAAGGTGTTCGTCTACCGCGAAGACCTGGAGCCCCCCGCCGAGGGTGAGTTCTTCCAGGGAGACCTGGTGGGGCTCCTCGCCGTGGACGAGTCCGGCGCGGAGCTGGGCCGCGTGGAGGAGATCTGGTCCACCGGCGAGGTGCCCAACATCGTCATCCGCGCCCCGAAGCGCCCGGAGCTGGTGGTGCCCTTCGCGGACGAGTTCGTCCCCAGCGTGGACCTCGCCACCCAGCGCATCGTCATCCGCCCGCCCGAGTACGTGGAGGTGGGGCGCCCCGGCAAGGAGCTCCCGGCGGTGGCCGCTGCTGCCCCCACGGGCAAGACTGAAGAGGACTCCGGGGACGGGGCATGAGCGCGCCGTACCCGGTGGAGATCCTCACGCTGTTCCCGGGCATGGTGTCCAGCTACCTGGGGGCGAGCATCCTCGGGAAGGCCCAGGAGAAGGGCCTGCTGTCCGCCACCGTCACCGACGTGCGCGAGTACGCCGAGGGCAAGCACCGTGTTACCGACGACGCGCCCTACGGCGGCGGGGCCGGCATGGTGATGAAGCCGGATCCGCTGGTGGCCGCGATCGAGGCCGCCCGGGCGCGGCAGCCGGGCGCGAAGGCGCTCTTGATGAGCCCCCGCGGCCCCACCTTCACCCAGGCCACGGCGCGTGAGCTGGTGCGCCACGAGGCCGGGTTGATCCTCGTCTGCGGCCGCTACGAGGGCGTGGACGAGCGGGTGATGGCGCACCTGGATGGCGAGCTGTCCCTGGGCGACTTCGTGCTCACCGGCGGCGAGGTGGCCGCCCTGGCCGTGGTGGACGCGGTGGCGCGGCTGGTGCCCGGGGTGCTGGGCAACGTCGACTCGTCCGTCACGGAGAGCTTCGAGGAGGGGCTCTTGGAGCACCCCCAGTACACCCGCCCGCCCGTCTTCCGGGGCAGCGAGGTGCCCGCCGTCCTCCAGTCCGGGGACCATGCGCGCATCGCCCGCTGGCGCCGCTGGAAGTCGCTGATCCTCACCCGGGAGCGCCGGCCGGACCTGTTCGCCCGCCTGCAGCTCTCGGCCGCCGACCAGAAATTGCTGGCTCGTCGGGAGGAAGACCTGTAACCCTGAGCGTTCCCAGCGGGTTGGCTCACAGTGGGCTTGTCCGACACTGCTCTCTCTGGTAGTACGGCCCGCTCTTTCACGCGCCCCGCGCGTAAGTTTCCGATTTTCCGGAGTCCGTCATGCGTAACGCCGCCATTCAGCACGTCGAGGCCAAGTTCCTGCGCCAGGACGTCACCGCTTTCCGTCCTGGTGACTCCGTGCGCGTCCACTGGAAGGTGAAGGAGGGCGACAAGGAGCGCGTGCAGGCCTTCGAGGGCGTCGTCATCCGGCTGAGCGGCCGCGCCCACCGCGCCACGTTCGCCGTGCGCAAGATGTCCTTCGGCGTCGGCGTGGAGCGCATCTTCCCGCTGCACAGCCCCCGCTACGAGCGCATCGAGGTCCTCTCGCGCGGCGATGTGAATCGCAGCCGCCTGTTCTACCTCCGCGACCTCAAGGGCAAGGCCGCCCGCGTGGACGTGCAGGAGGAGCCGACGCCGACGCCTTCCAAGAAGGCCGCCGCCAAGGCCTGATCGCCTGCCTGCCCGGAAGGGCACAGGGGCTGTTCATGAAAAGGAGCGTCCGATCCCGGGCGCTCCTTTTTTCATTCGCGCTAACATGCGCGGGCCATGCAATTCGCCGAGGTCGCCGTCCAGAATGTCCGGGGCTTCTCTCCCGCGGGGCGCTTTGCGCTCAAAGCCGGGTACCTCGTCCTCAAGCCGCCCACGGCCGAGGTGAGTCCCCTCGCGGGCCTGTCGCTCGCGCTGCTCTTCGCCGACGGGCGCGGCGGTGACGCCAGCTTCCTGGCGCCGGGCGCGAAGACGGGCAAGGCGGCCCTCACCTTCGTCGGCGTGGACGGCGTGACGTACCGCGTGCTGCGCGAGCTGGGCGGCTCCGGGACGCTGCACCGGATGAACAAGGCCACGCAGCAGGCGGAGCTGGTGTCCTCGGACACGTCGGAGATTGGCCAGTTCCTCCGGGGCCAGACGGGCCTGCCTCCGCGCACCACCTTCGAGCAGGTGTACTGCCTGCAGGCGGGGCAGCTCCCCTCGAGGCGCCCGCGCAAGGCCGCCGCCGCCGCGAAGCCGGACCCCAAGGCGTCCGGGAAGTACCCCTCGCTGGCGTCGGCGTCCACGGTGGCCCCCGCGGAGGACCTCCCCGCCGCCGAGGCGAAGCTGCGCGCGCTGGAGCAGGAGCTGGTGGGCTCCACCGAGGTGGATCAGCTCCAGTTCAAGGTGGACGGCCTGACGTCGGAGGTCTTCCAGACGGACCAGCGCCTCAAGGGCACCGAGGGGCTGAAGGTGGCCATCGCCGAGGCGGAGGCCTCGTGGCGGGCGGCGCCCACCCCGGAGTCGCTCGGGCTGCCGCAGGACATCCGCAACCGCGTGCAGCGCCACCCCAAGGTGGTGGCCAGGCGCGACGAGGCCCTGGCCCGGCTGCACCAGGAGCGGGACACGGAGGCGGACGTGGTGCCTCCGTCCGTGGCGCCGCTCAAGGAGAACCGCGCCTTCTGGGCGGGGCTGGGAGCGGGCGTGCTCTTCCTCGCGCTGGGGGTGGGGCTGGGCATCAGCGTGGACAAGACGCTCCGCTACGTCACCCTGTTGGACATCCCCGCCTTCGGCGTGGCCGCCTTCATGGCGCTGCGCCACGTGGACGAGCTTCAGAAGGCGTCCCGCAAGGGCACCAAGGACAACCGCTACGAGGCCCGCGAGAAGAAGATCCTCGACGAGTTCGAGGCCGAGGCCGCGCCGCTGCGCATGGCGCAGAAGGCGCTCGGCGTGGAGGAGATCGAGGAAATCACCCCCATGCTGGAGCGCAAGGAGCTGCTGGCCGCGCGCGTGGTGGAGCTGAAGGAGCAGCTGGCCGCCATGGAGGCGGACCCGGAATACCTGGCGGCCATCACCCGGCGGCAGGAGCTGAAGGACGAGCTCGAGGCGCTCAACGTGGAGCTGACCCAGAAGGGCTCCTACGTGCGCGACGTCCGCGAGGTGGAGCGGGAAATCGGGCGGCTGAAGGAGTCCATCGCCCTGGCCCGGGCCCCACGCCCGGCCGCCGCCCCGGGGCCTGATGGCGCACCGGCGCCGGTGGAGGCGCTGGAGGACCCGTCCCCCGTGCTGCTCTCCCAGGCCGCGGACATCTTCACCACGGACGTGTCGTCCGTGCAGGCGATGCTGAAGGACCGCTGCCTCCAGTACCTCACCGCGCTCACGGACCGGCGCTACCAGGGCATCGAGTGGGACCGCGAGGGGCGGGCCTTCGCGCTGGCCCCGGGCAAGCGCATCCCCGTGGGCGAGCTGCCGCCGAAGGACCTGGACCTCTACTACCTGGCGCTGCGGATGACGGTGGTGGAGAAGGCCAGCGCGCGGGTGAAGCGTCCCTTCCTGCTGGAGGACGTCTTCGCCGGCATGGAGGAGGTGAAGCTGCCCCTCATCGCTCGCATGCTCAAGCACCTGGGCACGCTCACGCAGGTGCTGCACGTCACCGGGCACCCCGGCTTCGCGCAGATGTCGGACGGCACCGTTAGCGTGTAGTCCGACGCGGCGGGTTGCCTCCACGCAGGAGGACCGGGACGGGCGGGTGGCGTCGAAGGGGAGGGTGCATGGGACGGGCGGAGCCGCGGGAGCGGCGGCAGTACGGGAATGCGGCCGAGGAAGCGGCGGTGGGCTTCCTGGAGGCGCGGGGGTGGCGGGTGCTGGCGCGCAACTGGACGTGCCGCTACGGGGAGCTGGACGTGGTGGCCGAGCGCGAGGACGTCGTGTGTTTCGTGGAGGTGCGGATGCGCTCCACGGCCGTGTGGGGAGACCCGGCGCACACGGTGTCCTTCGCCAAGCAGCGTCGGGTGGTGAAGGCGGCGCTGCACTACCTCTTCGCCCATTCGCTGGGCGAGCGGATGATGCGCTTCGACGTGATTTCGGTGGTGGGGCGCGGCGAGCGCGCCACCGTGGAGCACATCCCTGGCGCCTTCGACGCGGGTATGTGAGAGGACGCCATGGCTGGAACGCTCTACCTGGTGGCCACGCCCATCGGGAACCTGGGGGATGTGACGGCGCGCGCGCTGCAGACGCTGCGCGACGTGCGCTTCATCGCCTGTGAGGACACGCGGCACTCACGCGTGCTGCTGGACCACTTCGGCATTGGCGGGAAGGACCTGGTGAGCCTGCCGGCCTTCGCGGAGGGGCAGCGCGCCGGGCGCATCCTGGACCGCATCGCGGAAGGGGACGACTGCGCGCTGGTGACGGACGCGGGAAGTCCGGCCATCAGCGACCCGGGTGAGCGGCTGGTGGCGGAGGCGCTGGAGCGCGGGCTGACGGTGGTGCCCATTCCGGGCCCCACGGCCCTGGTGGCCGCGCTGAGCGCGTCCGGGCTGCCCACCGGGCGCTTCCACTTCCTGGGCTTCCTCCCGCGCAAGGGCGCGGAGCGGCGGGCCATGCTGGAGGAGGTGGCCAACCTGTCCGCCACGCTGGTGCTCTACGAGTCCCCGCGCCGCGTGGGCGAGACGCTGCCCGACTTGCTGGACGCCTGGGGAGACAGGCGTGCCTGCGTGGCGCGCGAGCTGACGAAGCTCCACGAGGAGTTCGCCCGGGGCACGCTGGCGGAGCTGGCGGCGCGCTACGCGGCGGAGGAGCCCCGGGGCGAGGTGGTGGTGCTGGTGGAGGGCCGCACCGGCGAGCGCCGCTGGTCCGAGGAGGAGCTGAAGAAGGCGCTGGAGGAGGGCCTGTCGCGCGGCGAGAAGCTCAAGGCGCTGAGCACCGAGCTGGCCCGCCGCGCGGGCTGGGCCGGTCAGGACGTCTACCGGCTGGGCCTGTCGCTGAAGCGGTGAGGCTTTGGAGCGCGGGCGGGGACGGGCTCGCGGTGCCCGTCCCCGGCCGTGTGGCTAGAAGCTGAACGTGGCGCTCAGGTCGAAGCGGAACGAGGTGCTCTCCACGGCGCGGAAGCGGCGGGACACCAGGTCATAGCGCCAGTCGAACGTCGGGTTGAGCTCCGCGGGGTTCGCCTCCACGTCCACCTGGCCGTTGCCGTCCAGGTCCTGCCCCAGCTCCTCGGCGGTGAGGGTGTGGTCGGTGTTGTAGAGGAACGTGCCGGAGGCGCGGATGGTGAAGGACTCGGCCGCGCTGGCGTTGATGCCCAGCATGCCGCCCACCTGGAAGTAGTCCTCCGAGGTGAGGAGCTTACCCAGCGCCTGGCTCATCTCGTTGTAGTACCGGCCGCGGCCCACGTAGTTGCCGATGGTGCGCAGGTCCAGGGCGAACTTCTGGGACTTCTGCGGCTTCTCGAAGGGGACCAGCTCCACGCCGAAGAGCATGCCCGCCTGCGTGGGGGCCTGGATGCCCGTCTCCTTGCGCGTCCACGGGCCGGTGAAGCAGTTCTCCGGGGCGCCCAGGTTGTCCGGGTTGGACGCCGCCTGGTCGCAGTTGGAGTAGATGCCCGGGCCGCGCACGGGGATGGTCCAGCTGGCCTTGAAGTACGGCTCGGCCACGCCCATGCGGCGCGAGAAGGACGTGTAGAGCTGGTACTTGTGGACGCGGTCGCCGATGTTGCCGCGCTCGTCCGGGTCCGTGGTGTTCGCGCTCGGGTCGCGCTGCTTCGCGGTGGGGGCCTCGTAGTCCAGGCCGACAATCCACGTGGGCTTGGTGGCGTCCTTGTCCTGCTTGAAGAAGGCGTAGGCGAGCCCGAAGCGCATGTTGCCCAGGCCGCCGCGGAAGCTCTCCTGCGGGATGTCGAACAGCGGCACGCCTGCGCCTGGTTCACCCAGGCAGTTCGGGATGACCGAGCCGTTCGCGTTCAGGCAGTTGTTGGTGATGGTGGAGTTCTCCGGCGTCGCGTCGGAGGTGCGGTCCCAGCGCTCGTTCTGCTGGAACACCAGCGGCAGCGTGAAGGAGAACTCCAGGTCCCGGTACAGGCCGAAGGACAGCTCCAGGTTCAGCCGCGCGTCCACGCCCTTGTACCAGAGCTCCGTGGCGTCGATGCGCGTGGTGCCGTCCGAGCCCGCGGGGATGAGCTGCTCGCGGATGATCTTCGCGCGCGTCTGCGTGCGCTCGAAGCCGACGTCGATGAAGAGGTCGAACGGGTCGTCGTCCTCGAAGGACGAAGCAATCCGGGTGATTTCCGCCGCGCTGGCGGCGAGCGGCGCGCCCAGGGTGAGTGCGGCGAGTACGGCGCGAAGCCTTTGCATCCGACCTCCGACGGCGAATCACCCGGGCCTTCCGGCAAGGCCCGGGGGCTTCCAGCTAGCCGCGCCGTCGGAGGAGTGTCAAGAAACGGGTGGCAATTACTTCCCGGCCACCGAGGTCCCGAGGAGGCCTTCCAGCCGGCGCACCTCGGACTCGAACTGCGCCTTGTTGGCCGTATTCAGCGCGCGGCGGAAGGTCTTGTGCTGGTCGAAGGGGTCCAGGACCCGGTCATCCTGCGTCATCAGCTGATAGTGCAGGTGGGGGGCGAAGGAGCGGCCCGTGTTGCCGCTGGCGGCGATGACCTGGCCCGTGGTGAAGCGGGTGCCGGGCTTGATGTCCTTGGACAGCTCGTCCAGGTGCAGGAAGAGGGCGCGCCGGCCTCGGCCGCCGGTCTCCACCAGCTCCAGGCAGTTGCCGTTGCTGCCCCAGTTCCAGTTCTTGCGCTTCACCACGCCATTGAAGGGCGCCTTGATGGGCGTGCCCACCGGGGTGCGGAAGTCCACGCCCTTGTGGCGGCGGCCGTCGCGCAGCAGGGACGTCACCTGCTCGTAGTCGTCGATGGGCGACTTCTCCAGGCGCATCTCCAGCTCGTCGCCGGTGGAGAGGTAGTAGCGGGCATTCTTGTCGCCCTCGCCCTGGAAGCGGTAGGCGCTCATCGTCTTGCCCAGCTTGCCGCTGGTGAAGCGCACGGCGTGCACGAGGGGTTCCTCGTTCTCGCGGCGCTGGTACAGCACGTCGAGCGTGTCGCCGCGCAGGATTTCACCCGGCACTTCCACCCACCACACCAGCGTGCGCGTCACCACCTGCGCCAGGGCGGGGCCCACGTCCGCACCGGCGGCGGCGTTGAGGGCCGTCTCCAGCGGGCCGTCGATGCGCATGGAGGCGCGCTCCAGGCCGGCGGCCTTCACCGGGTCCACGGGCGCCGGAGGGGCGACGGGCGCCGCGGCGACAGCCCCCGCATCCGTGGCGGCCACGGGGGCGGCCGCGGTGGCCTGCTCCGTGGCGCCTGCCATCCGCTGCTTCCACCACCACACGCCACCGGCGGAGGCGCCGAGGATGAGTGACACGGCTACCACCGAGCCGAGCGGACTGCGCTTCGGTGGGGCACCGAGGGTGGGAAGGTTCGGCCGCATACAAGCTCCCTGGGTTTGGAAAGAGTGGGCCGGCCCGAAACCGACGCGCGCGCGGAGGAATTCCGCCTCCGCGCGGAAGCTACTCGTCGGTGCCGTCGTCCTGCCCGTCGGGGGTGGTGTCGCGCAGGCCGAACTCCTTCATCTTCGTCTGCAGCGACTTCCGGCTGATTTGAAGCAGGCGAGCGGCCCGCGTGACGTTGCCGCCCGTCTCATCCAGCTTCTTCACGATGAGGTCCCGCTCCAGCTCGGCCGCCTTCATCCGGACGATGTCCTTGAGGCCCACCTCGCCCGTGGGAACCTCCATGGACGGCGTGGAGGGGGAGGACACGGCGCTCGCCTGCACGCCCGCTCCGCTGCGGACCGGCTCCGGCAAATCCTTGCCGGTGATGAAGGGGCCGTCCGCGAACAGCAGCACGCGCTCGATGAGGTTCTCCAGCTCGCGGATGTTGCCCGGCCACGCATAGCCCTGGAGCAGGGCCATGGCGTCATCGGTGATGCCTTCAATCTTCTTGTTGAGGCGCCGGTTGTATTTGTCCAGGAAGTGCCGCGCGAGCATGGGGATGTCGCTGCGGCGCTCGCGCAGGGCGGGCAGGGTGATGGGGACCACCGCCAGCCGGTAGTACAAATCCTTGCGGAAGCGGCCCGCCTCGATTTCCGCCTGGAGGTCGCGGTTGGTGGCGGCCACGAGGCGCACGTCCACGCGCGTCGTCTTGATGCCGCCCACGCGCTCGAACTCGCCCTCCTGGAGCGCGCGCAGGAGCTTCACCTGCATCTCCACCGGGATTTCGCCAATCTCGTCCAGGAAGAGGGTGCCCTCGTCGGCCAGCTCGAAGCGGCCGGGCTTGGAGGTGACGGCGCCGGTGAAGGCGCCGCGCTCGTAGCCGAACAGCTCGCTCTCCAGCAGCGTGGCGGGGATGGCCGCGCAGTTGATCTTGATGAACGGCTTGTCGCGCCGGCTGGAGGCGCCGTGCAGCGCGGTGGCGATGAGCTCCTTGCCGGTGCCGCTCTCGCCGGTGATGAGCACCGTGGAGGGCGTGTCCGCCACCTTGTCGATGATCTTGTAGACCTCTTGAATCTGCGGCGAGTCCCCGATGATGGCGGCGCGCGCCTTGACGTCCGGACGCACGGAGCGGCGGGCGCTCTCGTTCGTCTTGGCGGCCTTCGCGACGACGGAGGACAGCTCCGCCTGATCGAAGGGCTTGGTGATGTAGTCGAACGCGCCGGCCTTGATGGCGTCCACGGCCGAGTCCACGGTGCCGTGCGCGGTGATGATGATGACCGGCACGTCCGGGTTGGCGGCGCGGACGGTGCCCAGCACCTCCATGCCGCCCACCTTGGGCATCACCAGGTCCGTCACCACGATGTCCGCGCCGTTCTTGTGGAACTCGGCGAGCCCCTGCTCGCCGTTCTCCGCGACGGTGACGTCGAAGCCGTCCCGGCGCAGCATCGCGGCGAGCACCTTTCGCAGGTTCGCCTCGTCGTCGATGACCAGGACCTTTGCCATGTGGGCTGTCAGGGTTAGCGGCGGTGCGTGGGGGCGGGCGGCGCGGTGGCGGCGCCGGGGCCCTCCAGGGTGCAGATGGCGTCCGGGTGCTTGATGCGCAAGAGCAGCGCCTCCAGCACGCGGAACGGATGGTTCATCCGCGAGGCGCCCAGGTACGCGGCCACCATGTCCATGGACACGGCGAGGTCCATGTTCTCCCGGCCGGTGGACACCACCACGCCGGAGTCCCCGCGCAGGCGGTTGGACTGGTAGACGCCGTCCGACGCGAGCTGGCGGATGGTTTCAATCTCCAGCACGCCCGTCTTCTCGTAGATGCGGTGCAGCTGCGAGTACAGCCGCGGCGACAGCACCACGGCGTAGGGGCCGAAGTGGCCGTGCTCGTTCAGCTTGCGCGTGGAGTCGACGATGGCCTGGAACCCGCCGCCCGCCACCGTCCAGTCACCGAGCGGCACGGTGAGCCGGCCGTTGGCCGTCATCAGCCCCTCGTAGCCCAGGCGCGCGTCGCCGTAGAAGATGAGCTCGTCCTCCTGCTGCGCGCACAGCGCGGCGGCGCCCGCGGCGGCGGACACGTCCAGCGGCATGTTGTGCGTGCGCGCCGCCTCGATGTCGCGCCAGTGCAGCAGGAAGTCCTTGTAGAGGATGGGGATGGTCTTGAACTTGCGCGCGTCGGTGAAGACCATCGCGGTCTCCTGCTCACCGACGATGTCCACCGCGCCGGGCGACACGCCCTGGAACTCGTCGTAGGGCACCGTCTGCACGCCCGCGCCCAGCGGGCCGTAGATGTCCAGGATGCGACGGCCGACCAGCGACCGCCGCGCCACCTGGATGACGGTTTCATTCAGGCGCGCCCACTCCTCTTCACGGAGGGGGTTCTCGGCATGTCCAAGGAAGTCAGGCATCGGATGTTCTCCAGAGGAGTCAACAAGGAGAGAATAGGGACGTCAGCGACCGCTGCCACCGCCGCCACCACCCCGGCGGAGCGAGCCGACGGTGAGCGGGTGCGACTCCACCGCGGGCGGCGGGGCCGGCAGGCCGTACATGAGCCGCTGCGGGGGCAGCGACGTGAGGGGCTCCATGGCGGGACGGCCATTGCGGCCATTCCCGGCCGCGGGCGCGGGCGCGGGTGGAGCAGCCCGGGCCGGAGCGGCGGGGGCACCCGCGGCGCCCTCGAAGTGTCCGGTGGCCACGGGAGTGGTGAAGTGGGCGTCCTGGCCGCCGTCCAGCATGCGCAGCATGTGGACGGCCTCGGAGACGTGCTCCTTCTCCTCGGCGGCCAGGTGCAGGAAGAAGGCACGGACGTCGGGTGACGAAGAGGCCCGGGCGAACGCCTCGTATTCGTTGATGGTCTCGAGCTCGCGGGCCAGTACGCGGCGGATGCGCGCCACGTCGTCCAGGTCGCTGTCGGGGGTTCCGGCCATTGGCACCGGACCCTGGCAACCTGGCGAGGTAGCGTCAAGTGAAAGAGACTGGCCGGGTTTCGCGCTTCATGCCACTCAACGGCGCGCGTAGAGTCCCGCGCCCTGGTGACTTCCTCCACGCCCGCGCCCTCCTCGCCGCCGCCGTCGCCGCCTCCCGCGCCCTCCCGGTCCGCGCGCCCGGGAGGCAAGGGCGCGCTGCTCGTCGCCACGGGCATCCTCGCGTCACGGTTGATGGGCCTGGTGCGCGAGCGCGTCTTCGCGCACTACCTCGGCAACGAGCTGGCGGCCGCCGTCTTCAAGGCCGCGCTGCGCATCCCCAACTTCCTGCAGAACCTCTTCGGCGAGGGGGTCCTCTCCGGCTCGTTCATCCCCGTCTACGCGGGCCTGCTGGGCCGCGACGAGACGAAGGAGGCGGACCGCGTGGCCGGCGCGGTGTTCGGCCTGCTGTCGCTCGTCACCGCGGTGATGGTGGCCGCGGGAATGCTCGCCACGCCGCTGCTGGTGGACCTCATCGCCCCCGGCTTCAAGGGAACCGAGCGGGAGCTGGCCATCCGCGTGGTCCGCATCCTCTTCCCCGGCACGGGGATGCTGGTGCTGAGCGCGTGGTGTCTGGGCATCCTCAACAGCCACCGCCGCTTCCTGCTGTCGTACCTGGCGCCGGTGGTGTGGAACATCGCCATCATCGTCACGCTGGTCTTCGCCGGGGGCCGCTACACCGAGGACCGGCTGGTGGAGGTGCTCGCCTACGGCGTGGTGCTGGGCTGCTTCCTCCAGTTCGCGGTGCAGGTGCCGTCGACCCTGCGCCTGCTCGGGAGCTTCCGTCCGACGCTGTCCCTGGCCAGCGCGTCGGTGCGTCAGGTGCTCGAGAACTTCGGCCCGGTGGTGCTGGGGCGCGGCGTGGTGCAATTCAGCGCGTGGGTGGACACCGCCTTCGCCACGCTCATCTCCAACCGCGCGGTGTCCTCGCTGCTGTACGCGCAGACCATCTACCTCATCCCGGTGAGCCTCTTCGGCATGGCGGTGTCCGCCGCGGAGCTGCCGGAGATGTCCCGCGCCTCGGGCGAGGGCCAGGACGTGGCCGCGAAGCTGCGCGAGCGCATCGGCAACGGCGCGCGGCGCATCGCCTTCTGGGTGGTGCCCTCCGCCGCCGCGTTCCTCTTCCTGGGGGACATGGTGGCCGCGGCGCTCCTGCAGACGGGCCGCTTCGACGCGGCCGACTCGCGCTACCTCTGGTACCTGCTGATGGGCGCGGCGGTGGGCCTGGTGGCCTCCACCGTGGGCCGGCTCTATGCCTCCGCCTTCTATGCGCTGAAGGACCCGAAGACGCCCCTGCGCTTCGCGGTGGTGCGCGTGTCCGCCGGAGCCCTGGGCGCGTGGCTGCTGGGCCTGAAGCTCCCGGGGTGGTTGGGTCTGCCGGACTACCTGGGCGCGCTGGGGCTCACCCTGGCGGGCGGTCTGGTGGCCTGGCTGGAGTCCAGCCTGCTCCGGCGCAAGCTCGTGAAGCAGCTCGGCCCGGTGGGCGTCCCCCCCGGACTGCTGCCCCGGCTGTGGGGCGCCGCCTGCGTGGCCGGGCTCGTGGGGCTGGGCATCAAGCTGGGCCTCGCGTCCCTGCTCGGCCCCATGCCCGGCGTGACGGCGATGTGGGGGGGCGGGCTGCTCGTGCCCCCCCGGCTGCACCCCGCGCTGGGCCTGCTGGCGACGGCCGTCCCCTTCGGGATGGTTTATTTCGCACTGGCCGCCGCCCTGGGTGTCCCGGAGGCCGGAGCGGTGTTCCGCAAGGTCGGCCGCAAGCTCCGGTTGGTGCGCTAACTACCCGTGAATACTCGGCTCCTGACGGACCGGCCGGCATCTCTTTGAGCGGCAAGCAGTGCCCGCGGGATGGCCTGGAGCACTGCCTCCGTTCAACAACGAAGCAACGGTCCACACGGCGTGCGCGTCATCTGGCTTCCTCCGGAGTTGGCGCGCGTGTAGAGTGCGCCGCCTTTTTCACCGGGGCCCGGCTTCTCGGGAAGCCAGGGTCGAATTCGTCTCAGGAAGGTCTCGGCAGTGAGCGACGAGAAGAACGGTTCCAATTCGGGCGGTCCGGGCGGCATGGGTCCCAAGAAGCCGAAGGCTACCTTCGGTGACGTGATGCTCGGCATCCCCTCTGGGGGAAGTGGCCGGGACGGGGACCGGGGTGGGCGCGGAGGTGGCCGCGGTGGTGAGCGTGGTGGCGACCGCGGAGGTCGTGGCGAGCGCGAAGCGTCGCCCCGGCCCGAGGGTGGCGCCCCGCGTGGCGACCGTCCTCCTCGTCCTGGCGGTGACCGGGGCGGCGAGCGCCGTGGTGGCGGGAGCGGTGGCGGCGAGCGCCGTCCGTCCGGCCCCATGGTGGTCGTCAAGCGTGCCTCGGGTGCCATCGAGACGCGGGGCCTCGCGGACGAGAAGCCCGCCGACGCCACCGCGACGGCCGAGGAGACGACCGCCGCCGCCGAGGCTTCCGCCGCGACGACGCCGGCTCCCACGCCTGCGCCGCGCCCCGTGACTCCGACGCCCGCGCCCTCCAGCGCGCTGTACGAGGAGGTCCCCGAGTCCCAGTCCTTCGCCGAGATGTTCGAGGCGCAGGGCGGTGCTCCGGGCCGCCGCGGCGTGCGCGTGGGCGAGAAGGTCAAGGGCACCATCTTCCAGCTCGGCGCGGACACCGCGTTCGTGTCGCTGGAGGGGTCCGCCAAGAGCGAGGCGATGATCGAGCTGCGCGAGCTCAAGGACGACGAGGGCATCCTCCGCTTCGGCGTGGGTGACAGCCTCGAGGCCCACGTCATCGAGGTGGGTGCCAAGGGCATCCTGCTGTCGCGCGCGCTCGCCAAGGGCAGCGCGTCCATGGCCATGCTGGCCGAGGCCCGCGCCTCCGGCATGCCCGTGGAGGGCATGGTGCTGAGCGTGAACAAGGGCGGGGTGGAGGTCGCCATCGGCGACATCCGCGCCTTCTGCCCCATCAGCCAGCTGGACCTGCGCTTCGTGGAGAAGCCGGACCAGTTCATCGGCGAGAAGCTCCAGTTCCGCGTCACCGAGGTGCGTGATCGCAACGTGGTGCTGTCGCGCCGGGCGCTGCTCGAGGAGGAGCAGCGGAAGCTGGCCTCTGAGACGCGCAAGAACCTGTCCGAGGGCAAGGTCGTCAAGGGCAAGGTCTCCGGCGTGCGCGACTTCGGCGTCTTCGTCGACCTGGGCGGCGTGGAGGGCATGATTCCCGTCTCCGAGCTCTCGTACACGCGCGTCGGCCACCCGTCCGAGGTGGTCAACGCCGGTGACGAGGTCGAGGTGGAGATCCTCCGCATGGAGGCCGCGCAGCCCAACTCGCCCGACAAGAGCAAGCAGAAGGAGCGCATCACCCTGTCCATGCGCTCGCGCATGGAGGACCCCTTCAAGAAGGCCATCTCCGAGATCAAGGAAGGCGACCGCCTCCAGGGCAAGGTCGTCCGCCTGCAGCCCTTCGGCGCCTTCGTGGAGCTGCGCCCCGGCGTGGATGGCCTCGTGCACATCTCCGCGCTGAGCGACCGTCGCATCGCGCACCCGCGCGACGCGGTGAAGGAGGGTGAGGTCATCTGGGTGGCCGTCGAGAAGATCGACGCCAACGACAAGCGCATCGGCCTGCGCCGCATCTCCGAGGAGGAGGCGCAGCGTCCTCCCGAGGAGCGGCCGGCCGCCGCCGCCAGCGCCGCGCCCGCCGCGGCCCGTCAGCCCGCCGCGCCCCGTCCCAAGGTGGGCGACGTCGTCGTCGGCAAGGTGGACCGCATCGAGCCCTACGGCGTGTTCCTCCAGTTCGCTGGCGGCAAGGGCCTGCTCCCCGCGAGCGAGACGGGCACCGAGCGCGGCACCGACCTGCGCAAGCACTACTCGCTCGGCCAGGAGGTGAAGGTCGCCATCCTCGACATCGACCCGGCCGGGAAGATCCGCCTCTCCGTCACCGCCGCGCAGCGCGCGGAGGAGCGCGCCGAGGTGGAGGCCTGGCAGAAGACGCAGCAGCCGCAGGGACAGGCCGCGGGCAAGAAGGGCTTCGGCACCTTCGCCGACCTGCTCAGCAAGATGCGCAAGTAACGCTCCTCTCTCCGCGCTGCGCACCGAATGGCGCAGCGCGGAGAAAGGTGTTGACGCTCCGGGGTGGGGACGGTACTAACCCCCTCGCCGCAGCCACTGACGCGGGGTGGAGCAGCCTGGTAGCTCGTCGGGCTCATAACCCGAAGGTCGCAGGTTCAAATCCTGCCCCCGCAACTCGTTGCACCTGAAGCCCTGCCGGAATGATGGCAGGGACTCAGCGGTTCGAAGACAGACACAACATGACGCGGGGTGGAGCAGCCTGGTAGCTCGTCGGGCTCATAACCCGAAGGTCGCAGGTTCAAATCCTGCCCCCGCAACTCGGATCGGCCCGGTCATCCTCCTGGATGACCGGGCCGATTGCTTTTGGGCGTACCCGTCGCCAGCACTCCTGCTCGTCCCTCGTCCGGACCAGGGGCGGCCGCGCCCACCGCGCAGTCGCTGTCCGTCCCAGGCTCCATCTTCCCGGTGTGGGCAGCCTGCGTGGATGGACTCCTTCCGCCGCGCCTGCCCGCCGGTGAGGAGGAGCGGACGATGGACACCGAGGCCACGCACGTCCTGCTGGTGGGAGGCACGGGCCGGTTCGGGCACCGGCTCGCCTCGGCGCTCCTGTCCCGGCCCGGCATCCACCTGCACGTGCTGGTGCGCCCCGGCACGCGGCCCGAGTCGCTGGACGGGCTCGCGGACCAGGGCGTGACGCTCGTCGAGGGCTCGCTCCAGGACGTGCGCTCGCTCGACTCGGCGGTGGAGGGCGTGGACGCCATCATCTCCGCCGTGCGCGGCGGGCCTGACGTCATGGTGGACGGTCAGCTCCGGCTGCTGGACGTGGCGCGGCGGCACGGCGTCATGCGCTTCATCCCCTCGGACTACTCGCCGGACTTCTTCCAGCTCCGCGACGGCGCGGACGCGCAGTTGGATTTGCACCGGCGCGTCGCGGACGCCGTGGAGCGCAGCGGCGTGCGGCACACGTTCATCCTCTGCGGTGCCTTCATGGAAGTGGCGCTGTCGCCCCGGGCGCACGTGTTCGACCTGGAGCGCGGGCACGTGGCGTACTGGGGCACCGGCGACGAGCCCTTCGACGTCACGGCGATGAGCGACGCGGCCTGGTGGGTGGCGCAGGCCGTGGTGGACCCGCGCGCGGAGGGCCGGCGTCTGGAGCTCGTGGGGGACGTGGTGACGGTGAACGAAGTCTCCCGGCTCTACGAGGAGCTCACGGGCCGGCAGCTCCAACGCGTCTGCCGCGGCACGGTGGAGGACCTGCGCCGCCACCTCGCGCGCGCGAGCGCCCCGGAGGACGCGGCCCCCGAGGGACTCGTGCTGCCGCACCTCCTGCTGCAGCTCGCGGGGAGGGGGCGGCTGCGCAACCCCGCCAACGCGGAGCTCTCACGGCGCCGCCCCATGACGGTCCGCGAGTACCTCGAGGCGAGGCCGGGGCCGTGGCTGGCGTCACGCGCGGAGGCTTCACACCCCACGCACCCGTGAGCGCGTGCTTCAGCGCTCCTCGGCCGGCGGCAGCCGATGAGGCGCGGGATCACACGCGAGCTGGGCGCACTCGAGCGCCGTGCCGCACTGTCCATCACAACAGCGCTCCTGCTTTCCCGGGCAGGTGCCCGCGTCGGCGGCTGGGGCAGGGAAGTGCGGCGGGCCCTCGTGCGGCGCCACGCCCGCGTCCCAGCGGCGCACGCCCTGGAGCGGAGTGCCGCCATCCGTCCCCTGGCCGCCCTGCCGCGTCTCCACGGGCCCCGTTTCCGCGGTGGACCGGCAGGCCACGGGCAGGACGGTCAACCCGAATCCGACCCACATCCGCCCCATCAGGCTTCGCGCCCACCGCATTTTTCCTCCAGGCCCGCTCATAACCTGCCGTAACTACGGAATTGTGCGCCGCGTCGGGAATAACCGCCGATGTCGCCTTTCAACCTACATCGTAAAGGGCACTAATCTTCTCATCAGGTGACACTTTGTCACCCGGGGGCGACATTCGTGACCTGGCGTTCCGGCGATGGTGCCGGGGCACCCTCCCAGGTCGCAAGGTGGCTCCCACCCCGCGGTTGAAACAGGGAGTTCCCCCACGTGAGAAGGTTGGTTGCCACGCTGTCCGGCCTGTCGCTGGTGTTGTCCGGTACCAGCGCTGTTGCACGGACGCTGCCGAACTACGATGCATTGCAGGACGCGAAGCCCGCGGGTCGAGTCGCCGCTGGTTTCAAGCCCGTGGACTCCAAGGGGCCGCAAGTCGCTCATCGTGATGAGCGCACCGGTTCTCCTACGTTCCTCTGGGCTCGGAAGAGCGCGGATCAGTCGAAGCTGAGCGCGTCTTCCCAGTTCGCGAGCATGGCGCCCGGGCAGGCCGCCCTGGCGCAGATCGCGGACGCCGCGTCCCTCTACGGAGTGAGCTCCTTCGAGGCCGCGGGTGCGCGAGTCGTCAACGTCAGTGAGAACCGCCAGGGCGTGAAGGTCGTCACGCTGGCCCAGGAGTCGGGGGGTATCGAGGTCTTCCGGCAGTCCCTCAACCTCCTGCTCAACCGCAAGAACGAGCTGGTTGCCGTCTCCGGCAGCATCTCCAAGCACGTCTCCGCCAGTGTCGCGCCGCGCGTCCGGTTCCAGCTCACGGCCAGCTCCGCCGTCGCCGCTGCCTACCAGGACCTCACCGGCAACGCGCTGGACGGCAGCCTGCTCAAGAGCGTGGCGGCGCAGAACGCCGGCAAGTACACGCACTTCGAGCTGGCCTCCTACGCCCGCCCCCTGGAAGAGGGACTCCTCATCCCGGCGCGCGCGAAGCAGGTCCTCTACTCGCTGCCCACCTCGCTGGTGCCCGCGTACTACGTGGAGCTCAACACCGGCCACGTCGACAGCAAGGACTCCGACTTCTACGGCTACGTCATCTCCGCGCTCGACGGCCGCGTGCTGATGCGCAACAACCTGACGTCGCACGCGGACTTCTCCTACCGCGTCTACGCGGACACCACGCCGCCGTACACCCCGCACGATGGCCCCACGGGCAACTACGCCGCCACGCCGCACCCCACGGGCAACCCGGACGGCTACCGCCCGGCGTACGCCCCTCCCGCCCTCATCACCATCCAGAACGCCCCCTACAGCCAGAATGACCCCTGGCTCCCGGCTGGCGCCACGGTGACCACGGGCAACAACGTGGACGCCTACGCGGACCTCGTCGCCCCGGACAACTTCAACGCCGGTGACCTGCGTCCCACCGTCACCGCGCCGGGCGTGTTCGACCGGACGATGCTGTTCGACATCCAGCCGAACGCGAACGCCGAGCAGATTGCCGCGGCCACCACGAGCCTGTTCTATCTGAACAACTGGCTCCACGACTGGTTCTACGACGCGGGCTTCGACGAGGCCTCCGGCAACGCGCAGGTCGACAACTTCGGCCGCGGCGGCCTGGGCAACGACGCCATCCGCGCGCAGGCGCAGGACTACAGCGGTACCAACAACGCCAACATGTCCACGCCGGCGGACGGTCTGTCCCCGCGCATGCAGATGTACCTCTTCTCCGGCCCGCGCAACGCGCGCCTGACGGTGAACCCGCCCTCGGGCATCGCGGGTGACTACCTGGTCGGTGTCGCGTCGGCCTTCGGTCCCCAGACGTTCGACATCACGGGCCCCGTGGTCGCGGCCCTGGACGCGTCCGACGCCACCGGTCCGAGCACCACCGACGGCTGCTCCGCGCTCACCAACGGGGCCGAGGTCACCGGGAAGATTGCGATCATCGACCGCGGCTCGTGCAACTTCAACCTCAAGATCGAGAACGCGCAGGCGGTGGGCGCCATCGGCGTCATCATCGCCGACAACGCGCCGGGCTTCGTCACCGACATCGGTGGTACGTCCACCCTCGTCACCATCCCCTCGCTGCGCCTCACCCAGGCGGACGGCAACCGGGTTCGCGCCGCGATTCCGGCGGGCATGACCGCGCGGATGTTCCGCGGGACGACGGTCAACGTCGACGGCACCATCGACAACCAGATCGTGGCCCACGAGTGGGGCCACTACATCAGCAACCGCCTCATCGGGAACGCGTCCGGCCTGGTCAACAACCAGGGTCGCGCCATGGGCGAGGGCTGGGGTGACTTCACCGCACTGCTGATGACGGTGCGCCCCGAGGACATCAACGTCCCGTCCAACGCGAACTGGAATGGCGTGTACGCCATGGCCGAGTACGCGACGCGCGGCATCTCCCCCGACTCGTCGTTCTTCGGCATCCGCCGTGGCGCCTACTCGGTGGACCCCACCAAGAACGCGCTGCGCTTCCGTCACATCATGGACGGCGTGGCCCTGCCGACGAACACCCCGTTCGCTCCGGGTGGCGTCAACTCGCAGGTGCACAACTCCGGCGAGATCTGGGCCTCCATGCTGTGGGAGTGCTACGTGGCGCTCCTCCGTGCGCATCCGTTCCAGGAGGCGCAGGACCGCATGAAGAGCTACGTGGTCAACGGGTACAAGCTGACGCCTCCGTCGCCCACCTACCTGGAGGCGCGTGACGCCGTCATCGCCTCGGCCATGGCCAATGACCCGGCCGACGGTCAGCGCCTCTGGGCGGCCTTCGCCCGCCGCGGCGCCGGCGTGGGCGCGGTGGCCCCGGACCGCAACTCCGTCAACCACGCGGGTGTGGTGGAGAGCTACAACGTTGGCACGGATATCCAGGTCCTCGGCGCCTTCTACGAGGAAGACCCGGCGAGCCCGGGTGACGGGGACGGCATCCTCGACAATGGGGAGACCGGCTTCCTGACCTTCGTCGTCTACAACAACGGCTCCGAGCCCGCCGAGACCAGCAGCGTCACCGTCGTGACGAGCACGTCGGGTGTGTCGCTGGGCAGCCGTGGCACCGCGACGTTCCCGGCCATGCAGATTGGCGACCTGAGCTTCGCGTCCATTCCCGTCACCCTGGCGGGCGCGGGCACGGCTCAGCGGCTCGACTTCACGTACTCCGTCCGCGACGACCGCCAGGCGACCCCGGGCGACAAGTCCGACACGCTGGCCTTCAAGGCCAACTACGACGAGGTTCCCGAGGCCACCACCAGCGAGACGGTGGAGGCCACGCCGAGCAGCCTGCCCTGGACCACGGAGTACGACGAGAACCTGGTCGCTTCCGAGTTCGGCGTCGTGGAGTTCACTGACCTCAACCGCGCCTTCTTCGGTGAGAACCTGGGTGCCCCGGCGGACTCCCGCCTCATCACCCCGGAGCTGAACGTCGGCACCGCCGCGCCGTTCATCGTGTCCTTCCGCCACGCCTTCGACTTCGAGGCGGACGCCAGCGGCAACTACGACGGCGCCGTCATCGAGCTCACCGAGGACGGTGGCCAGACGTGGGTCGACATCGGCACCCCGCTGTACAACGGCGTCCTCGTGAACTACGCCGGCAACCTCAACCCGCTGGCGACCCGCCGCGCCTTCACCGGCACCACCGCGGGCTTCCCGACGTTCAACGTCGTTTCGCTGAACCTGGGGACTGCCTACGCGGGCAAGACGGTGCAGATCCGCTTCCGCATCGGCAGCGACAACGGCGCCGCGAACACGGGCTGGCTGCTGGACGACCTGTCCTTCTCCGGCATCACCAACCTGCCGTTCATCAAGATCTGCGCGGACAACGGGGTGTGTGGCAACGCCGCTCCGGTCGTCTCGGCCGGCCCGGACGTGACGGTCGACGAGCGCGCGCAGGTGAACCTCACCGGTAACGGCTTCGACGCGGACGGCCAGGCGCTCACCTACACCTGGGCGCGCGTGTCCGGCCCGGCGGTGACGCTGACCAACGGCAACACGCTGACGCCGTCCTTCACGGCGCCCGACGTGACGGTGGACTCCGACCTGGTGCTCCGCCTGTCCGCCACCGACGGCGTGACCACGGCCACCGACACGGTGACCGTGCGCATCCGCCAGGTGAACCGTGCTCCGACGGCGAACGCGGGCCTCGACGGCGCCGCCGACGAGCGCACCGCCGTGACGCTCTCCGGCTCCGCGAGCGACGCGGACGGCGAGACGCTGACCTACCTGTGGACGCAGGTGTCCGGCACCCCCGTGTCGCTGCGCGGCTACAACACCGCGACGGCGACCTTCACCGCTCCGGACGTCGCGGCGGCCGGTGAGACGCTCACCTTCAACCTGGCGGTGAGCGACGGCAAGACGACGACCAGCGACACGGTGAACGTGAGCGTCGCCAACGTGAACCGCGCGCCGATGGTGACGGCCTCGTCCGCCGCCTTCGACGAGCGCAGCACGGCCACCCTCACGGCCTCCGCCACCGACCCGGATGGCGACACCGTGACGTACAGCTGGACGCAGACGGGCGGCGACACGGTGACGCTCTCGGGCGCCAACACCGCGACCGTCACCTTCTCCACCGGCGAGGTGTCCGCTGACTCCGTCCTCACCTTCAACGTGACGGCGAGCGACGGCACGGCCACGGCCACCCAGACGGTGACGGTGACGGTGCGCGACCAGAACCGCGCTCCGACCGTGAACGCGGGCCTCGACGCCACCGCCGACGAGCGCGCCACCGTGACGCTCTCCGGCTCCGCGAGCGACGAGGACGGCCAGTCGCTGACCTACCAGTGGACGCAGACCGCCGGCACCCCGGTGGGCCTGCACGGCCACGACACCGCGACGGCGACCTTCATCGCGCCGGACGTGGTGGCGCCCGAGACGCTCACCTTCACCCTGACGGTGAGCGACGGCAAGCTGTCCAGCAACGACTCGGTGAGCGTGTCCGTCGGCAACGTGAACCGCGCGCCGATGGTGACGGCTGCTTCCGCCGCCTTCGACGAGCGCAGCACGGCCACCCTCACGGCCTCCGGCACCGACCCGGATGGCGACACCCTGACGTACAGCTGGGCGCAGACGGGTGGCGACACGGTGGTGCTCTCGGGCGCCGACACCGCGACCGTCACCTTCTCCACCGGCGAGGTGTCCGCTGACGCGGTCCTCACGTTCACCGTGACGGTGAGCGACGGCACGGCCACGGCCACCCAGACGGTGGTGGTGAACGTGCGCCAGATCAACCGCGCTCCGACGGTGAACGCGGGCGTGGATGGCGCGGTGGACGAGCGCGGCACGGGTACGCTGAGCGGCTCCGCGAGCGACGCGGACGGCGACGCGCTGACCTACCACTGGGTGCAGGTGTCCGGCACCCCGGTGGCGCTGACCCACGCCAACGCGGCGGTGGCCACCTTCACGGCGCCGGAGACGGCGGCCGGTGAGACGCTCTCCTTCATCCTGACGGTGAGCGACGGCAAGTCGACGGCCAGCGACACGGTGGACGTGTCGGTCAACACGGTCAACCGCGCGCCGGCCGTGACGGCCTCCGCCGTGGCGGTCGACGAGCGCAGCACCGCCACCCTCGCGGCCACCGCCGCGGATGCGGATGGCGACACGCTGACCTACGCCTGGTCGCAGGTGTCCGGTCCGGAGGTCACCCTCACGGGTGCCGACTCCGCGACGGCCACCTTCTCCACGGGCGAGGTGGCGGCTGACACGGAGTTCACCTTCCGCGTGACGGTGAGCGACGGCACGGCCACGGCCAGCCACGACGTGGTGGTGACGGTGCGCCAGGTCAACCGGGCGCCGGTGGCCGAGGCCGGTGCGGCCGCGTCCGCCAAGGGCAAGACCCTGGTCACCCTCGACGGCAGCGCCAGCGCTGACGCCGATGGCGCCACGGTGACGTACCAGTGGACGCAGGTGGGCGGCCCGTGGGTGACGCTGACGGGGGCCACCACGGCCAATCCGTCCTTCACCGCGCCGGATGTCGACGCGAACACGGAGCTGACCTTCCGCCTGGTGGTGAGCGACGGAACGCTCACCAGCGAGGCGGACACGGTGACGGTGACTGTCACGCAGTCCGACAACATCGTCCCGGTGGCCAAGGCGCGCATCATCCTCTCTGGCGACCAGACGTCGATGACCCTCGACGGCTCGACCTCCAGCGATCCGGACGGTGACGCCATCACCTACAAGTGGGAGCAGACGGGCGGCCCGGCCGTCACCCTGAGCAACCCCAACCAGGCGGTGCTCAGCGTGGACGTCCCCGAGCTCGACGACGACAGCGCCACGTTCAGCTTCAAGCTGACCGTGACGGACGCTCGCGGTGGCACGCACACCGCCACCGTGGAGGCCACGGCCACGCCTGAGAATGGCGGCGGTTGCTCCTCCACGGGCGCGGGCGCCCCGGCCGGCATGCTCGGCCTGGCGCTCCTCAGCCTGCTGCGCCGTCGGCGCAACACGCTGGCCTGAGACGTGACGGTGCCGCCAGGCCCGGGCGGCTGAAAGGCCCGGGTCCGGCGGTTCCCCACTGAGCTTCAGAAGTCTTGCGGCGGCCGGCTCTCCCTTCGAGGAGGCCGGCCGCCGCTCTTTTTGGCGGGCCCGCGCTTCAGAGCGGCCGCACGTGCTCCGCCAGGCGCCCGGTGGTGATGAGCTCCAGCAGCTCGTCGCCCATGCGCTCGCTCTCGGCGACCACCTGGTTCCACGCGCGGATGCGCTCCGTGTCCTTCAGCCGCTCGAAGTCCACGCGGTCCGGAATCCTGCCTCCCGGCAGCCGCGCCACCAGCTCCGTGGACGGTGCAATCAGGAGCGCCCTGCGGAAGTTGGCCGGACGCGCGCGCCGCCAGGGCAGGGACTTGTCGAACCAGCCGGGCACCACGTACGGGTAGAAGTGCGGGTAGAGCACCAGCCCCTCGCCCGGGCCGAAGTCCAGGTCCAGGTGGTAGTCGAGCACGCCTCCGTCCCGGTACACCCCGGGCCGCGCGCCCGGAATCCGCACGCCGCTGAGCACCATCGGAATGGAGCCCGAGGCCAAGAGCGCCGGGCGCAGGTTCTCCCGCGTCAGCGGCAGGTGCACGGAGGGCAAGTCCCTCAGCCCGGCGAACGGGCTGGTGTCGCCCGCGGAGTGGAAGATGACGCGCTCCATGTGCAGACCGAGCGTCCGCCGGCTCACCAGGTTTCCCATCGCGCACAGCGCCAGTCCCAGCATCTGCACGCGCGGGTGCTCCACGCCCACGGGCCCGCGGCACAGCGCGGTGACGACGTGCAGCCGGGCCCAGGGGTGCTCGAGAATCTGCGCCTCGCCCTCGTCGCCCAGGAGCGCGTCCAGGATGCGCGCGCTCGTCTCGCTCACCAGCGACGGGGGTGGCTTCGCGGGGTAGCGCTGGTCGATGTACGCCGCCTCGAAGCGGTGCAGCGCCGCCACCGGGTCCGCCTGCGCCACGCACGCCAGCCGCCAGCTCCCGATGGACGAGCCAATCAGGTGCAGCGGCCGAGTGCGCCCCTGGAAGAGCCCGGCGAAGAGGGCGCGGTCCAGGCCCGCGAGCACCAGCCACTTCGGTCCCCCCGAGGCACCGGGCACGACGTCCACGTCATCGCCACGCAGGCCCCGCTCACGAATCATCCGCAGGGCGTCGGGGCCGGCCAGGAGGGTCAGGTTGGATGCCATATCGGGGGCGGCAAGGTAGCAGGGGCCGCCCGCGCGCGTTGGCCCTCTCGGGCCACACCACGCTCCGCTTGCGACAGTCCGCGCGCCGCTGCTGTAGTGCGCGGCACCCCATGAAGAAGCCCACTCCTCCTGGCAGTCCCTCCCCGGGCCTGAGCCGCCGCGCCTTCCTCGGCGGCACGGCCGCGGCCACCGCCCTCGTCACGCTGGACTCCCAGGCCCAGGCGCCCTCCGCGCCACCGGCCGGAGCGGCTCCGGCGGCGGCTCCCGCCTCGAAGCCCTTCGAGCTGGAGGAGGCCACCGTCGCGGACCTCCAGGCGGGCCTGAAGTCCGGCAAGCACACCGCGCACGGGCTCACGGAGCGCTACCTCGCGCGCATCAACGCGCTGGACCGCAAGGGAGACCTCCCGCTGCTGTCCGTCATCGAGCTGAACCCGGACGCGCTCGCCATCGCCGCGGCGCTCGACAAGGAGCGCAAGGAGAAGGGGCCGCGCGGGCCGCTGCACGGCATCCCCGTCCTCATCAAGGACAACATCGCCACCGCGGACCGCATGCAGACCACCGCCGGCTCGCTCGCGCTCGTGGGCGCGGTGCCCTCGCGCGACGCGTTCATCGTCGAGCGCCTGCGCGCGGCGGGCGCGGTCATCCTCGGCAAGACGAACCTGAGCGAGTGGGCCAACTTCCGCTCCACGAAGTCCTCCAGCGGCTGGAGCGGGCGCGGGGGCCAGACGCGCAACCCGTACGCGCTGGACAGGACGCCGTCGGGCTCCAGCTCGGGCTCCGGGGTCGCCGCCGCCGCCAACTTCTGCGCGGTGGCCGTGGGCACGGAGACGGACGGCTCCGTGGTGTCGCCCTCGGCGGCCAGCTCGCTCGTGGGGCTCAAGCCCACGGTGGGCCTGGTGAGCCGCACCGGCATCATCCCCATCTCCCACACCCAGGACACCGCCGGCCCCATGACGCGCACCGTGGCGGACGCCGCGGCGCTGCTCTCCGTGCTCGCGGGGGTCGACCCCTCGGACGCGGCCACCGCCGCGAGCCGGGGCAGGGCCCACGCGGACTACACGAAGTTCCTGGACCCCAACGGCCTCGAGGGCGCGCGCATCGGCGTGCCGCGCGAGCGCTTCTTCGGCTACCACGCGCCTTCCGACGCGCTGGTGGACCAGGCCATCGAGCTGATGAAGGCGCAAGGCGCCACCATCATCGACCCGGCCCCCATCCCCACGGCGTCGAAGCTGGACGAGCCCGAGTTCGAGGTGCTGCTCTACGAGTTCAAGGCGGACCTGGAGGCGTACCTCGCCGGGCTGGGGCAGGGGACGCACCCGCGCACGCTCGCGGACCTCATCAAGTTCAACGACGAGCACCGGGCCACGGAGTTGCCGTACTTCGGCCAGGAGCTATTCCACATGGCGCAGGCGAAGGGGCCGCTGACGGACAAGAAGTACCGCAAGGCCCTGGCGGACTGCCGCAAGCTGTCGCGCGAGCAGGGCCTGGACGCGGTGATGGCGAAGCACAAGCTGGACGCGCTCGTCGCCCCCACGCAGGCGCCTCCGGGCCTCATCGACCTGGTGAATGGCGACCACTGGCTGGGCAGCAGCTCCACGCCCGCCGCCGTCTCCGGCTACGCCACCCTCACCGTGCCCGTCGGCTACGTCTTCGGGCTCCCGGTGGGCATGTCCTTCATCGGCCGCGCCTGGAGCGAGCCCACGCTGCTGAAGCTCGCCTACGCCTACGAGCAGGCGTCGCACCACCGCCGCCCGCCCGGCTTCGCTCCCACGGCGGACCTGCGCCTGAAGCCCGCCACCTGAAGTCCCGCGCCGGGTTACTCCAGCTCGCCCGCGGGGGCGGCGTCGGGCCGCTCCCGCCAGTCGTCGAGGTAGGCCGCGAAGCCGGCCTTCGACTGGAGGCGGAAGGAGGGGATGCGCGCGAGCGCCTCGGGCGGGAAGACGTACTGCTCGCACACGAGGCTCGCCCGCCGCGCGCCCTCCGCGCCTCCCGTGAAGGGCCGCACCTCGTGCTGCAGGTCCCCGCGGAAGTGCACCAGCATCCCCTCGCGCGGGCGCACCTCGCCCACCGGCACGTTGTCGCGCAGCAGGCACAGCTCGCCGCCCTTCGCGCGCTCGGGGACCTGGAGGTACAGCACGCTCACGTGGCGCGGCGTCGCATCCGGCACGCCGCTGGGGCCCTGGAGCGTCGCGTCGATGTGTCGGCCCACGGCCGTGCCCGCGTCCAGCAGCAGCAGGTTCAGGTAGAAAGCGTTGGGTGGCGCACGTTGCTTCCGGGCCCCCAGCAGCCGCTCGCCCCAGGGGAGCAACCCGCGAGCACCGGCCGGATCCAGCACCCTCTCCAGGTAGCAAGAGAGGAACGGGAAGCGGGACTCCAGGGTGGCGCGCCCCTCGTGCGTGAAGATGAAGGCAAAGCCTCGGCTCGCGCGGAACGTCCCCATCAGCGGGCTGCGCGCGACGAAGCGCGAGCCGAGCAGGGCCCCCCGGAGCGCCTCTAGCGCCGGTGTAGGCAGGGCTTTACGCTGGGTGGTGTAGGTGCGCACAGGAAAAAAACCGCAAGACATGCCCAACAGACCAATAGCGATTTTACAGCCTACCTTCTAGGTTCCACTCTTGTCGTTCTCATCCCCCGAGAAGGATTCATGAGCCAGCACCCCCGACCGTCCAGCACTCCTCCTCCCGCGGCCCTCATCATGACCCAGATGGTGTACGGCTTCTGGGTCTCTCGATGTCTCCAGATCATGGCCGAGCTGGGCATCGCCGACACCATCGGTGATGTCCCCAAGAGCGTGGAGGAGCTCGCGAAGGCGAGCGGCACCCATGCACCCGCGCTTCGCCGGATGCTTCGTCTGCTCAGCGGCCTGGGGGTGCTGCGAAAGGACGAGCAGTCGGAGTGCTGGGGGCTCACCGAGCTGGGCAGCATGCTGCGCAAGGACAACCCGGGCTCCGTCTACGGCTCGCTGCGCGCGCACGGCCACCTGCTGTCCTGGCAGGCGTGGGGCGACCTGAAGTCGTCGCTCACCACGGGCCAGCCCTCGGTGGAGAAGTTCATGGGCGACACGTTCTTCAACTACCTCGCCGCGCACCCCGAGGACGCCGCCATCTTCAACGGGAGCATGGCCGCGTACCAGACGCTCAACGCCCCGGCGGTGGTGAGCGCGTATGACTTCAGCACGGCCCGCACCGTCATGGACGTGGGCGGCGGCACCGGCACGCTCATCTCGCACATCCTCGGCGCGCACCCGGCCATCCGCGGCTCCATCTTCGAGATGCCGCACGTGGCGGTGGAAGCGCGCGAGCGGCTCGCGTCCATGGGGCTGAAGGAGCGCTGCGACGTCGTCGACGGCGACTTCTTCGCCTCCATTCCCCAGGGCCAGGACATCTACATCCTGTCGCAGATCCTCCACGACTGGGACGACGAGAAGAGCCTGCGCATCCTCGGCAACATCCGTCAGGCGATGCGGCCGGACTCGAAGCTGCTCGTCGTGGAGACGGTGCTGCCGGGCGACAACGCGATGCACTTCGGCAACCTCTACGACATGGCGATGCTCGTGCTCGTGGGCGGCCAGGAGCGCACCGACGCGGAGTACACGGCGCTGGCGCAGAAGGCCGGGATGAAGATCGCCAACATCCTGCCCACCACCATGCCTCCCAGCGTCATCGAGCTCGTCCCGGCCTGACCTGGTGGCGGGCGGAGCCCCGGTGCTTCGTCTCGCCGAGCATGTTGAGCAGGGCCTTCTCCGAGCAGTGGAGGCCCTCGCTCGTCGTGGCGGCCAGCTCGTCCACGGACTCGAAGTAGCGGTCCACCACCTGGCCCCGCTCGAACATGGCCAGCACGGACGGGTAGATGTACGAGGACTTCGCCACCGCGGGCGTGTTGCCCAGGTGCTCGGCGGCCTCCTTCACGGCGGCCACCATCGTCTTCTTGAGGGTGGTCTTCTTCACCAGGCCGTCGTCGCCGCCCGTCTCCCGCTTCACTCGCTCGCGGGCCCTGGCCAGCGCGCACGCGCAGATGAGCGTTCCCGCCCAGGTGCGGAAGTCCTTGGCGCTGAACTGCGGGCCCATGACCTCCTGGATGTACTCGTTGAGGTGGCGCCGCCGCACGTCCACCACGGCGCCGTCATCCACCACGAACTTGAAGACGTCCCGTCCGGGCACCCTCATCAACTGCCGGACGATGGTCGCCACGCGCCGGTCCCTGAGCTGCCGGCGCTGCTGCTTGCCGCTCTTGCCCGGGAAGTCGAACGTCACCGTGTCGCCCGCCACGCACACGTGCCGCCGGCGCAGCGTGGCCAGGCCGAAGCTGCCATTCTCGTCCGCGTACTGCTGGCTGCCGGGGCGGATGAAGCACGAGCCGAGAATGCGCAGCATGCACGCCAGCACCTTGTCCCGGCCCAGCCCCTTCCTGCGCAGGTCCGCATTCACGCGTCGCCGCATGCGCGGCAGCGCCCGCGCGAAGCCGACGATGCGCTGGAACTTCTCCTCCTCCTGCCGGCGCGTATGGGACGCGTGGTAGCGGTACTGCCAGCGCCCCGCCGCGTCCCTGCCCACCGCCTGCAGGTGCGCGGTGGGGGAGGGGGCGATGGCCACGTCCGTCCAGGCCGGGGGCAGCCGCATGGCGTCGATGCGCTCGCGGTCCGCCTTCGTCGCCGCCTTCCCATCCGCGCGCACGTAGCGGAAGCCGCGCTTCGCCGTGCCCACCCGCCGGATGCCCGTGCGCTGGAGCCGCTCCAGGTGAGTCTCGCTGCTCGAGCGGCTCCGCCCCCCCTTGGAGGGCTCCATCCAGGAGGCTGGCTCGGCGTGCGTCATCATGGGATGGGTCCGCAGGACAGGTAGACCCCGGCGCTCCATGCACAGGGGGCCTCCCTGTAGTGCGCAGCCCCCGGCCGCGCGACAACCCAGGCGTCGCCTGGATGCCTGCCCAGGGAGCCGCCAGAAAAGCGCCCGGCGGCGTTTTCGATGGGAATACAGGTCGATTAGAGTGCCTGCCGGGCCCCATGACTGAGTTCCTCAGCGCCATCCTCGCCTTCCCGACCGCCGTCTTCACCATCGTCATGGGCGTGGTGCTGACGTACTGGCTCTTCGTCATCATCGGCGCGGTGGGCATCGACATGCTCGATGGCCACCTGGACTTCGAGAGCGGCGCCAAGGCCGCCGGTGGCGCGCTCGAGGGCGGGATGAAGGCGGCGGGCGGCGCGCTCGAGGGCGGGATGAAGGCGGCGGGCGGCGCGCTCGAGGGCGGGATGAAGGCGGCGGGCGGCGCGCTCGAGGGCGGCGCCAAGGCCGCGGGCGGTGCGCTGGAAGGCGGCGTCAAGGCCGCGGCCGCGCATGACCACGCCGCGGACGTGGACGGCGGCATCCTCGCGGCGCTGGGCTTCGCGGGCATCCCCCTCACCGTGTCCGTCAGCCTCGTGGGCTTCATCTCCTGGACGCTGTCCCTGCTGAGCGCGGGCCCCGTGCACGCGGCGCTGGGGCCGGCGCTCCCCTCGTGGCTCATCAGCGGAACCCTGGGCCTCGCGTGCTTCGTCGTGGCCATGGTCGTCTCCGGCCTCGCCGTGCGGCCGCTGCGCCCCATCTTCGTGGCCCAGCGCGCGCCCGGCCGTCAGGAGCTGATGGGCCGCGTGTGCAACATCTCCAGCGGCAGCGTGACGGAGCGCTTCGGCCACGCCACCTTCGAGGACGGGGGCGCGGGCCTCATCCTCAACGTCGTCTGCGCCAAGGCCAACGGCCTCAAGCGGGGAGACCCGGCGCTGATCCTCGGCTACGACGCCGAGCGGCACGTCTACGAGGTGGAGCCGGTGGACTGGCTCCTCCCGGAAGAAGCACAGCAGCTCGACGACCCGGGCAAGGCCGCCAGCATCGCTCGCGCCAGGGCTCGTCACTGAAGAGAGACTTCCGGCGGAGACCCTTTGGGAGGGTGGCCGTCGGCACAGCACAATCCGGGAGGCTTTTGCGGGGGGCTTCCGGAGCTTGGTACAAGGCCCGCGGTCATCACGTACAGGAAAGGCCATGGAACTCTACCAGCTCCTCCCCATCATCGCGGTGGGTGTCATCGTCCTCGGTGGTATCGCCCTCACCATCGTCCGGCTCTATCGCCAGGTGGACCAGGGCAAGGTCCTCATCGTCAACACGCTGAAGAGCGAGCCGCACGTCACCTTCACCGGCACGGTGGTGTACCCCATCATCAACCGCGCCGAGGTGATGGACATCTCCCTGAAGACGGTCGAAATCGACCGTCGCGGGAAGGAAGGCCTCATCTGCAAGGACAACATCCGCGCGGACATCAAGGTCACCTTCTTCGTGCGCGTGAACAAGACGCGCGAGGACGTGCTCAAGGTGGCCCAGTCCATCGGCTGCGCGCGCGCCTCCGACCAGGAGACGCTGGAGAACCTCTTCGAGGCCAAGTTCTCCGAGGCCCTCAAGACGGTGGGCAAGAGCTTCGACTTCGTGGAGCTCTACACCAAGCGTGACGCAATCAAGGACCAGGTGGTCCAGGTCATCGGCCGCGACCTCAACGGCTACATGCTGGAGGACTGCGCCATCGACTTCCTGGAGCAGACCCCCGTCGAGATGCTCGACAAGGACAACATCCTCGACGCCGAGGGCATCCGGAAGATCACCGAGCTGACGACGAAGCAGAACGTCTTCACCAACGAGCTGCGCCAGGACGAGCGCATGGCCGTCACCAAGCGCAACGTCGAGGCGGATGAGGCCATCTTCGCCCTCGAGCGCCAGCGCGAGGAGGCCGCCGCGAAGCAGAAGCGGGAGATCGACAGCATCCACGCCCGTGAGTCCGCCGAGGCCGAGCGCGTGAAGCAGGAGGAGCACGCCAAGGCGGAGCTGGCGCGCATCAAGGCCGAGGAGGAAATCCTCATCAACGAGCAGAACAAGCAGCGCCAGGTCGAGGTGGCCCAGAAGAACCGCGAGCGCGTGGTCGGCGTGGAGACCGAGCGCGTGGAGAAGGACCGCGCCCTGGAGGCCATCAACCGCGAGCGCGAGACGGAGCTGCAGCGCATCGCCAAGGAGAAGGCGCTCGAAGGCGAGAAGAAGCTCATCGCCGACGTGGTGCGCGCCCGCATCGCCGTGGAGAAGACGGTGGCGGAGGAGGAGGAGCGCATCAAGGACCTGCGCGTGAAGGCCGACGCCACCCGCAAGAAGGACGCCCTCATCATCACCGCCGAGGGCCAGGCGCAGGAGAAGACCGTCAAGGACGTGAACGCCGCCAAGGCCAACAGCGAGATGGCCGTGTTCATGGCGAAGGAGAAGCTCACCCTGGCCGAGGCGGACCTCGAGGCCGCCGACAAGTCGGCCAAGGCGAAGATGCGCCTGGCCGAGGGCATCCAGGCCGAGTCCGCCGCGCACGGCCTCGCCGAGGTGCGGGTGAAGGAAGCGGACGCGCAGGCCACCGAGAAGCTCGGCATGGCGCAGGTGCGCGTGAAGGAGGCCGAGGCCGGCGCCATCGAGAAGCAGGGCCACGCCCAGGCGCAGGTCGTCCGCGAGCGCATGCTGGCGGAGGCCGCCGGTGAGCAGGAGAAGGGCCTGGCTCGCGCCCGCATCCAGGAGGCCGAGGCCGGAGCCGTCCAGAAGAGCGGCGAGGCGGAGGCCATTGCCATCCGCGAGAAGCAGCTGGCGGAGGCCGCGGGCATCCAGGAGAAGCTGTTCGCCGAGGCCCGGGGCCTCGCCGAGAAGGCCGCCTCCATGAAGCTGATGGACGGCGTCGGCCGCGAGCACGAGGAGTTCCGCCTCAAGCTCAACAAGGAGCGCGACGTGGAGCTGGAGACCATCCGCGTGCGCAAGGACATCGCCCACGCCCAGGCGGAAGTGCTCGCCAAGGCGTTCGCCAACGCGAAGTTCCAGATTGTCGGCGGCGACGGCCAGTTCTTCGAGCGCTTCGTCAAGGCGGTGTCCTTCGGCACCGCGGTGGACGGCGCGATGGACCACGGCGAGTCGCTGAAGAAGGCGCTCGGCGGCTACCTCAACGGCGAGAAGGACCTGCCGGCGGACCTGAAGGAGATCCTCTCCAAGCCGGGCCTGAGCGGCGACGCGCAGAACCTGGCCGTGGCCGCCCTGCTGCACAAGATGGCGTCCAGCCCGGTGGCTTCCACCACCGCGGGCCTGAAGGCGCTGGTGGGCGACGACAGCCGGCCCTCCGCCGACAAGCAGGGCTGAGAGGCTGATGGGGCCGCCACCGCGCTTCGTCGCGGTGGCGGCGGGTTCGTACGACGACCCCCGGTTCCGCTTCCCCCATGAGGCGGGTTCGGCGGGGGTCTACGCTTCTTCCGGTGAACATCCATGGCAAGTGACGGCAAGGGCGCGGCTCCCTCGGGCGAGGCGGCGCTGGAGGGCGGCAGCTACGAGGTCATCCGCACGCGGCTGCTGGCGCAGGCGGACGCGCTCGGCGCGAAGGCAAACGACCTCAACGCGCGTCGCAAGGCGCTCTTTGGCGGCACGGAGCTCTCCGTCATCGGCAACGAGCGGGTGCGCACCGAGAACAACTGCGTCCCGCGCGACATCTCCGCCGTCGGGGAGTACCTCCTCTTCGGCTACAACGTCTTCATCGGGCTGAAGAAGGAGACGTCGGTGTCCGACGTCTTCTCGCTGCACCGCTTCGTGAAGACGGAGGAGGGCTTCGACTTCTCCACCGTGCCCAACACGGAGGCCGGCGGGTTCTTGGCGGACCCGCGCTTCGTGAAGGACTTCGGCGAGCTGTACAAGTACTACAAGGACGCGAAGCTGCTGCAGCTGCGCAGGCTGGACTCGCGCCTGCTGGCCATCTTCCAGACGGGCCAGTCGCTGCGCGACATCAAGGTCTTCCGCTTCAACGTGGACCTGGAGGGCCGCGCCACCTACCTGGACAACCAGGGCGAGCGAGACCACGTCTTCCCCGCGTCCCACGACTTCGAGTGGACGGTGGCCACGCGCGACAACTACGTCACCGGCCAGCACCCGCACGTCAACGTGCTGGACCAGGTGTTCGTGGAGACGGTGAAGGGCGACCTCACCATCAAGGTGGAGGACAACACCTCCACCGGCATGGGCATCTACAGCGAGCCGGTGGAAGACCCGGACCAGTCGCTGGACGACGCGGAGTTCGCCTGGGCCCAGGTGGGCACGCTCATCCTGCTGCGGGTGCTGCCCTTCCGTGAGAAGGCGCACCGCTACCTCGTCTTCAACTCGCGCACGCAGCACGTGGTGCGCATCGACGCCATCGGCCAGGCCTGTGTGCGGCTGCCGGAGGACCAGGGCATCGTCTTCCCCGGCGGCTACTACCTGCAGACAGGGGACTTCAAGGTCTTCGACGGCGCCGCCGCCAGCGAGGGCATGGAGTTCAAGCGGGCCATCCGCTCGCCCAACGGCGAGGACGTGCTCTACGTCTTCCACCGCCGGGACGAGGGCTCCTACGTGCTCTTCCCGTACAACCTGGTCCGCAAGGAGGTGCAGAACCCCCTCGTCGGCCACGGCATGAGCCTCTTCTCGGACGGGCGGCTGGTCCTCTTCCGCTCCACGTCCGCGGAGCCCACCCGCGTCCACCCCATGCAGGTCTGGCAGACGCCGTTCGTCTCCGCCGAGCACGCGGCGGCCACGCCCCCGGCGCCCGGCTACCTGGGCAAGGTGGGCAACGCGGAGCTGGTGCGCGGCATCTCCGACGCGCTGACGCTCCAGCGCATCGCGAAGACGGACAAGCCCACGCGGCGCACCTACGAGGACCTGGCGGCCGCGGCCACCCGCTCACTGGACGCGTACTACTGGCTGGGCCACGCGGAGACGGCCCTGCGGGAGCCGGTGGAGACGCTGCGGCGCACCTCCGAGCTCATCATCGACGAGTTCGAGAAGGTCCTCACGCTCCAGAAGCGCGCCACCGAGTCGCTCGCCACGGCGGTGACGACCCAGGACGAGCTGCTCCTGCGCGTGCTGCCCGAGCAGCTCACCACCGCCGAGTCCTTCATGCAGGCGCTGGCGGACCTGCGCAAGCAGCGCGGCCACCTGATTACGCTCAAGGACATCCGCTACATGGACCTGGGGCGGGTGGAGGCCCTGGAAGCCGCGGTGGTGGAGGCGTCCGACAAGGCCAGCGCGGCCTGCGTGGACTTCCTCCAGAAGGGCGAGGCGCTCCAGCCGCTGGCCACGCGCCTGGACGAGCTGCTGGCGAAGCTGGAGCCCATCCAGACGACGACCGAGCTGGCGCCGCTGGGCGAGGACGTGGACAAGACGGCCCACGGCCTGGAGGTGCTGGGCGAGGTGGTGGGCGGGCTCCAGGTGGGTGACCCGCTGGCCCGCGCGCGCATCCTGGAGGGCATCTCCGAGCTGTTCAGCCGCCTCAACCGGGTGCGCGCCAGCCTGGGGGCGAAGCGCAAGGAGCTGTCCGGCCGCGAGAAGCGCGCGGAGTTCGGCGCCCAGTTCAAGCTGCTGGGGCAGAGCATCGAGAGCGCGCTCACGCAGGCGGACTCGCCGGAGCGCTGTGACGAGGCGCTGTCGCGCCTCACGGTGCAGCTGGAGGAGCTGGAGGGCCGCTTCGGCGAGTTCGACGAGTTCCTCGGGCAGATCACCCAGAAGCGAGAGGAGCTGCTGGAGGCCTTCGGCGCCCGGAAGCAGTCGCTGGTGGACGAGCGCCAGCGCCGCGCGCAGGGCCTGTTCAGCGCCGCGGAGCGCATCCTCCAGGGCGTGCAGCGCCGCGCGAAGTCGTTCAAGTCGGACGACGAGCTCAACGGGTACTTCGCGTCGGACGCGATGATCCTCAAGCTGCGGCAGCTCGCCGAGCAGCTGATGGGCCTGCAGGACAGCGTGCGCGCGGACGAGGTCCAGTCGCGCATCAAGTCCGCGAAGCAGGACGCGCTGCGCGCGCTGCGCGACAAGCAGGACCTGTTCGCGGACGGCGACGCGCTCATCAAGCTGGGCACGTACCGCTTCAACGTGAATACGCAGCCGCTGGAGCTGACGCTGGTGCCGCGCGAGGGCGCGCTGTACCTGCAGCTCACCGGCACGGACTACTCGCAGAAGGTGGAGGACCCGGAGCTCTTGAAGTACCGCGAGCTCTGGGAGCAGCACCTCGTCTCCGAGTCTCGCGACATGTACCGGGCGGAGTACCTGGCCGCGTGTGTCCTGTCCGACGCGGAGGACGGGAAGGGCGGGCTGACGCTGTCCGTCCTGCACGAGGCCGCGCTGGGCGGCACGCTGCTGGAGCGGGTGCGCGCGTACGCCGCGGACCGCTTCGACGAGGGCTACGAGCGCGGCGTGCACGACGCGGACGCGGCGGCGCTGCTGGAGAAGCTGCTCCACCTGCACCAGGGCGCGGGCCTGCTGCGCTTCGCCCCGGTGCCGCGCGCCTGGGCCGCGCTGTACTGGGCCTTCGACGCGGACGAGGCGGGCCGGGCGCTGTTCCACCGGCGCGCGCGCAGCCTCTCGCGGCTGCGCACCACCTTCGCCTCCACCGGCGGGATGGCGGACCTGGGCACCGAGCTGGGCGAGCGCGTGGCCGCGTTCCTCACCTCGCACGGCCTCGCGCACTCGCCCGCGGAGGCGCGGCAGGCGGGCCGCTACCTCGTGGAGGAGCTGGGCGTGGAGCGCCCGCGCTTCACCACCAGCGGCGAGGCCCTGGCCCTGAAGGACCTGTTCCTCGGGCAGCTGGACCGGCAGGGCTCGCGCTCGGCCTTCGAGGACGACCTGCGCGGGCTGGAGAAGGACCTGGGCTCGCGGCTGGAGATTTCGCGCGCCTGGGTGGACGCGTACCTGACCCAGCGCGAGGAGGGCCCCGGCGCGTGGACGCACGTGGCGCTGGAGACGGCGGTGCTGCTGCTCACCGAGCGCAAGCTGGACCGCGAGCCGGCGGGCGCGCTGACGGCCAGCGAAGTCACCGCGCTGCTGGGCAACCACCCGCGCATCCAGGACCGCAAGCTGCCCGTGCGCCTGGACGAGTTCCTCGCCCGCACGGGCGAGTTCCGGCAGGTGCGGGTGCCGCAATACCAGGCCTACCGCGCCATGCTGCGCGACTTGCTGGACCGCGAGCGGCGCAAGCTGCGGCTGGAGGAGCTGACGCCGAAGGTGCTCAGCTCGTTCGTGCGCAACCGCCTCATCGACGAGGTGTACCTGCCGCTCATCGGCGCCAACCTGGCCAAGCAGCTGGGCGCGGCGGGCGAGGGCAAGCGCACGGACCGCATGGGCATGCTGCTGCTCATGTCGCCTCCGGGCTACGGCAAGACGACGCTGATGGAGTACGTGGCCAGCCGGCTGGGCCTCACCTTCGTGAAGGTGAACGGCCCCGCCCTGGGCCACGCGGTGAAGTCCCTGGACCCGGCCGAGGCGCCCAACGCCACGTCCCGCCAGGAGGTGGAGCGCATCAACCTGTCCTTCGAGATGGGCAACAACGTGATGCTCTACCTCGACGACATCCAGCACACGGACCCGGAGCTGCTCCAGAAGTTCATCTCGCTCTGCGACGGCCAGCGCCGGATTGAAGGCGTGTGGAACGGCCGGACGCGCACGTACGACCTGCGCGGCAAGAAGTTCTGCGTCGTCATGGCGGGCAACCCGTACACGGAGACGGGCGAGCGCTTCCGCATTCCCGACATGCTCGCCAACCGCGCGGACACCTACAACCTGGGTGACATCCTCGACGGGAAGGAGCACCTGTTCGCGCTCAGCTACATCGAGAACGCGCTGACCTCGAACCTGGCGACGGCGCCGCTGGCCACCCGGGACCCGGCCGACACGCACCGCCTCATCCGCATGGCGCAGGGCGAGGAGGTGCCCGCGGGCGAGCTGAAGCACGGCTACGCGGCGGCGGAGCTGCAGGAAGTCGTCGCGGTGTTCCAGCGCATGTTCAAGGTGCAGTCGGTGCTGCTGAAGGTGAACATGCAGTACATCGCCTCGGCGGCGCAGGACGAGCGCTTCCGCAGTGAGCCCGCGTTCAAGTTGCAGGGCAGCTACCGCAACATGAACAAGCTGACGGAGAAGGTCGTCGCGGCGATGACGGACGACGAGCTGGAGCGGCTCATCGACGACCACTACCAGGGCGAGTCGCAGACGCTCACCACGGCGGCGGAGCAGAACCTGCTCAAGCTGGCGGAGATGCGCGGCCGGCTGACGCCGGAGAAGGCGAAGCGCTGGGAGGACATCAAGCAGGGCTTCGCGCGCGTGAAGCGCATGGGGGGCAAGGAGGACGACCCCGTGGCCCGCGTCACCGGCCAGCTCAGCGGAATCGAGGAGCAGCTCGGCGCCGTGCGCGACGCGGTGGTGCAGGCGGCCGCGCAGGTGTCCCGTGGCGGCGAGCAGGACACGCATCCGGCGGGGGAGGTGCTGCCCCACCTGGAGTCCCTGCGCGACGCCGTGCTGGAGGTGGCGAAGGTGGGCCGCGAGGTGATGGCCACGCCGCCGCCCGCGCCGGCCCCTGCCGCCGCGCCGGCCCCGGACCTGGCGCCGTACCTCAAGCACCTGGCGCAGCTGCTCAAGGCGCTCACGGAGCGGGTGGCGGTGCAGGCGCAGCCGTCGGCGGCCCCGGCCGTGGTGGCGGCGCAGGCGCCCGCGCCGGACTTCGGGCCCTACATGGAGCAGCTCTCGCGGGCCATCGCCGCGCTGGCGGACCGGCCGGTGAACGTGTCGGCCAGCGTGCCGGCGGAGGCGCTCCAGCGCACGGCCGTCGCCGGGCCGTCTCCGGCGGAGCTGAGCCGGCAGATTGAGCTGGTGGAGGGCGTGCTCCTCCCCCTGGAGCGGGCCTCGCGGCGCGCCATCCAGGGTGAAGGGGAGGGCGTCAAGTCGCTCCAGGTCTGGCAGAACGTGACGGAGGCCCTGGAGCTGCTCCGCTCCATGCTGCGCCGGTAGGGCCTCGGCCTCGAAGCAGCGAAGGCCCCCGGGCGCGGTGCTCCGCGCCTTCCGGGGGCCTTCTCGTTTCCGCCCGCGGGTGCGCGCCGGTCAGCGGAACTGGCTGGTGCCGTCGACGCTGTCGTCGTCGAGCACCTGCTGGAGGGTGTCCTCCACCTGCTGCCCGTCGCTGGCGGTGACGCGGAGCTGGAAGCTGCCGTCGCCCATGCCGTCGCCGTTGACGAAGTAGTTGTAGTCCTCACGGGGGACGTCGTTCCACCCGCCGGTGCCGCGCTTCCACTCCAGCTTCTTGATGGGCAGCCGGTGGTTGCGGACCTGGATGGCGGTCCACCACGCGTTGCTGCCGTTCTTGAAGTGGTACTCGAGGTTGCCGGCCACGTCGCAGGACACCGGCGTCCAGGTGATGTTGACGCGGCCGTCCTCCATGTCGGCGATCTTCGCGAAGGCCTGGCGGCTCAGGTCCAGGTGGCCGGTGTCGCACTCCGGGCAGCGGTCCACGATGCGCACGCGGACGTTGCCCTTGGGGCCCGTGACGTCCACGCACATGCCGCACGCCGCGCTGTCGGCATACTGGGGCGTGTTCATGGCCGCCACCATCAGGTCGCCGCCGGCCTCGTAGCTGCAATTGCCGGCGCCGGTGGCGTCATAGAAGGTGGCGATGCCTTTCACCTCTTCACCCAGCGGCGTACCGCCGCCGGACGGGTCGTCGCTGCATGCACCACACGCGAGGAACGCGGCGGCGAGGGGGAGAAGGAGGGAGCGGGACTGGGAGCGGAGCGTTCGCATACGCCGTGAATCATACCCGCAAGCGGCGCCCCGGTTCCGTGCGGGCGCCTACGGCTGGGCGGGGTAGAGCTGCCCGCGCATCTCGCCGTAGTAGGTGTGCGCCTTGGTGTGGAGGTTGAAGTAGAGCACGCCCTTCTTCGCCAGGGACTCCAGGGCGGCAAGCGTCTTCGTCTGCGCCAGGAATCCCAGCTCGGCGGGGCAGCTCTCCGGCAGCCCGGACTTCATGCCCTTCATGTCCTTGATGAAGACGATGTCCTTGTTGGTGAGCTCCAGGGAGAGCTTTCCATGGGCCATCGTCGTCGACAGGGAGCCGTGCTCACCGAGGTTCACCACGACGGGGCCGAGCACCCCGGGCGCACCGCAGTGGATGTGGAACATGAGGATGTCGGCGGGATTCACCCCTTCAATCTGGACGTCGACATAGGCCCGGCTCAGGTCCCTGGTGAACCGGACCTGCCCCCAGCCCCGGGACTTCCGACTCTCGCGCGGCGTGGAGGGCGCCGTGGCCCCCAGGCTCTTCTCCAGCAGCTTCGGCGTCTCCGACTCCTCACCGGGCTCCTGCGCGGGGCTGAGGAAGGCCTCGTAGACGGTGAAGGTCGTCGCCCCGAGCGCCGGCTCCTTGGCGTGGGCGGACAGGGTCAGCAGGGCAACCGTGAGGGCGAGACGCGTCGGCATGTGCATGGCGGGCTCCAGCGCGAAATGGCCGCAGCAGGAGTAGCCCGAGCCGGCCGTGGGTGATGGCCGAAGGTGGACAGGCGGTGGCCGTTATCTCGCAACGCGCCGCGCAAGCCCGTGACGCCAGAGGGCTCACAGCGGGTCGAGGAAGCCCCGGATGTGCGCGAGCACGTGCTTGACCTTGGGAATCTCGGAGAGCGCTTCGGGCACGCTGATGCGGAGCGGGCGCTCGCGGCCCACGGCGTCGGGCAGCACGGGCACCAGCACCTCTCCGGCGACGCCCGGGTCGGGCAGGTCCACACTGGGGACCAGTCCGATGCCCTGCCCGGCGATGCAGCACGAGCGGATGAGGTGGATGTCCGGGGTGATGAGGGCCGGCTCCACGCTGAACGAAGGCCCCCGGAGCGAGGGCCACAGGCGCGCGTCCTCTCCCGGTGCCTCCCACGAGAAGAGCTCGTGGCCCTTCAGGTCCTCCACGGAGCGGGGGACGCCCCTGCGCTCCAGGTACTCCGTGCTGGCAATCAACCCCTCATGGACTCGCAGCACCTCGTGAGACAGCCAGGGCCCCCTGGGCAGGGCCTCGCCGAAGTGGACCGCCATGTCCACGTCGTCCAGGGGCTCTTCCAGCGGGTCATTGCTGAAGCGTGCCTGGACGCGCAGCTGCGGGTACGCGGTGCGCAGCGCCCCGAAGAGCGGAGTGAGCAGGTGCGGCGGGAGCCCGACGGGCAGCACCACCCGCAGCAGGCCCGACGGGGCCTGGCCCACCTCCCGGATGGAGGCCAGCAGCGCGCTCGTCTCCTGCATCATGATGCGCCCGCGCTGGGCGAGCACCGTGCCGGCCTCCGTCAGGACGATGCCCGACCGGGTGCTCTTGAGGAGCGGCACGCCGGCGCGGGCCTCGAGCGCCTCGACGCGGCGCCTCAACGTCGTGCGCGACACCCCCAGGGAATCCGCGGCGGCCAGGAACGAGCCCGTCTCCGCGACATCGAGAAAGGCCCGCAGCTCTTCCAGGTCCATGCTCTTGCCTCGCTGCCGCGAGTCTACGCGAGCCGGAATGCCCGACGGGCATCATCGGGCCGGGATAGAAGGCGGGGCATGGCCCTGAAGCTCTATATGCATCCGTTCGCGTCCTTCTGCATGAAGCCGCTCATCGCCTTCTACGAGAACGGCACGCCCTTCGAGCCGCACCTCGTCGACTTCGGTGATGAGACCTCGCGCACGAACTTCCTGAAGCTGTGGCCGGTCGGGAAGATCCCCGTGCTGCTCGACGAGGCGCGGAACCAGATGATTCCGGAGTCGAGCATCATCATCGAGTACCTGGACATGCATTACCCGGGGAAGGTGCGGCTGCTGCCCCTGGAGCCGGAGCTGGCGTTGCGGACCCGGCTCAGCGACCGCTTCTACGACCACTACGTCCAGGAGCCGATGCAGAAGATCGTCGTCGATCGGCTGCGCCCGGAGGGGAAGAGCGATGCGCACGGCGTGGAGCTGGCCAGGGCCGTGCTGCGCACGTCTTATGAGCAGATCGAGCAGGAGATGGCCACGAAGCGCTGGGCCATGGGCGACGTCTTCACCCTGGCGGACTGCGCGGCGGCTCCCGCCCTGCACTATGCCGAGATGGTGGTGCCCTTCGGTGAGGCCTTTCCGAATACCGCGGCCTACCTGGCCCGGTTGAAGGCGCGTCCCTCCTTCGCCCGGGTGCTCGAGGAGGCGCGGCCCTACGCCCAGAATTTTCCGAAGGAGAAGCGCTGAGCCGCCAGCGCTACCGCGCGGTGCGAGCGCCTTCCACCACGGCCTTCGCGATGGCGCGGCTGATGGGGTGCCCGAGCTTCATCTCCACGTCGAGGTAGATGGGCGAGCTGTTGAGCTCCAGGAAGACGTAGTCGTCTCCGTGGTGCTTGATGTCGATGCCGGCGAAGGTGAGGCCGCACGCACGCGCGGCCTTGCGGCAGAAGTCCTTCACGGGCTCGGGCAGCGGCACCTCGCGGTAGCTGGCCTGGCCCCCGCTGTAGATGGGGTCCGCCCGGAAGTCGAGGTGCTGCTCGGGCGTCTCGATGGCCACGCAGGAGACGACCTCGTCGCCCACGAGCATGATGCGCAGGTCGTCTCCGCGCACGCGCTCCTGGAAGATGACGGGTGAGGCCGTGACGGCGTCCAGTCGCTCCAGCGCCTCGTCGTCGAGGGTGCGCGTGACGGCGCCGCCCATGACGGGCTTGAAGATGACGTCCTTCACCTCCTCATGGAAGGCGCGGATGGCGTCCGGGTCATTGGAGATGAGCGTGCGCGGCACCCGCGCGCCGAGGCTGCGCAGCGCGTGGAGCTGGAAGGGCTTGTATTGCATGACGCTGGCGGCGTGCGGACCGTTGACCAGCGTGGCGCCCTGGTGGGCCAGCTTCAGCAGCCACGCCACGAAGTAGGAGGCGCGCTCGCGCGTCTGCATGAACTGGTCGTGCCAGTCCTGGTAGAGCACCAGCTCTCCGTCCTGCTCCAGGGCGGGGACGAAGGGGGCGGGGACGAAGCGCAGGTAGAAGCCCCGCAGGTCGTCCACGCGCTGCCCGAGGTACCAGGTCTCGTCGTCCTTCATGGACAGCGGCCAGCCGTTCTCCAGGGCCTCACTGTCGATGATGACCGCTTCCGCTCCCAGGACGCCCGCTTCGTGCGCCACCGCCGCGCACTGCGGGTCATTGCCGTCACCGAAGATGCCGATTCTCAAGGCCGTGCTCCCAGCCCGCCGGGGGGTTCCGGAGGTGTCGCTTTTTCTCAGGCAACTACAAATGCCCACCGCCGACAATCCAGGTGTTCGCATGTAGGGGGAGTCCCGTGACCAAGATTCCGAAGGCACCGCCGTTCATCAAGTACGAGACGCCCAGGCCGCCGACGCGGCCGGAAGGCACGGCTCCGGGCAAGGCCCCCGGCACCGCGACGACGCTGGCGGTGGGTGAGGAGGGCAGCACCAAGCCACCGGGTGGCGGCATCATCACCACCAAGGCGCTCGGTGAGGAGGGCAGCACCAGGCCCCCCGGCACTGCGACGACGCTGGCGGTGGGCGAGGAGGGTGGCACCAAGCCTCCTCAGCTGACCACCCGGGCGGTGGGCGAGGAGGGCGGCACCAAGCCTCCCGGCGGCCCCGCGACGACGCTGGCAGTGGGCGAAGAGGGTGGCACCAAGCCGCCTCCGATGACGACGAAGGCGCTCGGTGAAGAGGGCGGCACCAAGCCTCCTGGCGGCCCCGCGACGACGCTGGCAGTGGGCGAAGAGGGTGGCACCAAGCCGCCCCCGATGACCACGAAGGCGCTCGGTGAAGAGGGTGGCACCAAGCCCCCTCCGATGACCACGCTCGCCGTGGGCGAGGAGGGCGGCACCAAGCCTCCCGGCGGCCCGGCGACGACGCTGGCGGTGGGCGAGGAGGGCGGCACCAAGCCTCCCGGCGGCCCCGCGACGACGCTGGCGGTGGGCGAGGAAGGCGGCACCAAGCCTCCTCCGATGACCACCAAGGCGCTCGGTGAGGAGGGCGGCATCAAGCCTCCTCCGATGACCACGCTCGCCCTGGGCGAGGAGGGCAGCATCAAGCCGCCCCCCGGCCCCGCGACGACGCTGGCGGTGGGCGAGGAGGGCGGCATCAAGCCCACGCCCACGCCCCCCGTGACCACGCTCGCCGTGGGTGAAGAGGGCGGCGCGAAGTAGCGCGACAACCGCTTCAGGTGTCCGAGGGCCGGGTGCGAAAGCATCCGGCCCTTTTCATTGGGTGCGCCTGGCGCGGGGGCCTACGAGACCTCGGCCAGGAACTGCCGGGCGGCCCTGTAGTCCACGACGTCGAAACCCTCGGTGAACCTGCCGCAAACCTCGGCGACGAGCGCACGGGCTTCGGTCACCTCCCCGGCCTTCCGCATGAGCCGGCCGAGGCTCACCGCCGCACGCAATTCGTGCAGCTTCGCACCCGACGCACGCGCGGTCTCCAGCGCCTGGCTCAAGGCCATCCGCGCGGCGTCCTCATGGCCCTGCCGGAGCAGCAATTCCCCCTCCAACCGCCGCAGCTCCGGAATGGCATGAGGCGTCAACCGCGTCTCCGTCATCTCCAGCGCCTCGCTCGTGGCGGACAGTCCTTCGGCGATACGGCCGGTGAAGAGGCACGCCCTGGCGAAGAACTCCAGGCTGCGGGGGTAGAGCGCCATGGCGCTCATCGAGCGGATCAGCGCCAGTCCTTCCTGAATCTTCGCGAACCCCGCTTGCGTCTCGCCCATGCTGACGGCGGCGCAGCCGTCGATGCAGGAGCACATGGCCAGGACGGTGGGGAACTTGTGCTCACGGGCCAGGCAGATGGCACGGCCCGCCACGGCGCGCACCTCCTTCGAATCGCTCGCCTCGTCCACGATCAACGCGCCGAACATGAGCACCCGGGCCATGTCATAGGGAGAGCGTGTCCCCTCGGCGAGCGCGAGCACCTCCGCATATTCCTGGCGTCCCCTGTCTGCGTTTCCCAGCAGCACCTCGCTGTAGGCCAGATACAGCAGCGAATACAGCAGGCTCTCGGTGACGTAGCCGGGGTGGCTTCCCGTCTTCAGCACCGTGGGATTCAGGAGGCCATGCTGCCTGGCCAGGACCTTCGCCTCCTTTCCATGGCGGCGGCATTCGACGAGCTGGCCTCGCCGGAAGGACAGGGTCGCCAGCTCGCAATGGGCCGCAATCAGGCTGAGCGGGTCCTCGCTGGTGTCGATGAGGTGCTGCAGGCGCGGCACCAGCCGCTCCATGTCCTTCCTGTCACCCCGGAGCACCGCGACGGTGGTGAGCCCCCAGAGCACCGGCATGGGGATGTCACCCGTCGGCTCGCACAGCTGGTAGGCCCGTGTGTAGGCGTCCAGGACCTTCTTGGACGTGAAGCCCGTGGTCGCGATGAGCGTCTCGGCCAGCTCGAGCTGGAGCGCGAACTCCTGGGTATCCCGCTCGCGCGAGGGGGGCAGGAACCCGAGCTGTTCGATGGCCCGGGTGAAGTGACCGGTCGCCTCGGAGAGCGCGGACTTCGCCTTGGCCCGCTCGCCCGCGCTTCGCCACTGGCTGGCGGCCTGCTCCGCCTGGCCCGCCAGGGTGGAGTGGTATGCCAGCAGCTCGGGCTGTTCCTCCGCGAGCTCCGGGAACTGCTCGGACAGCTTCACGGCGATCCGGGCGTGGTAGCGCTTCTGCGTCCTGCGGAGCAGTGACTGGTATGCCGCGGCCTGGATGAGCGCGTGCTTGAAGGTGTACATCACGGTGTAGGGGAACTCGCCGTGCCGGAAGAGCAGCCCCGCCTGCTCGAGCTGCTCGAGCTGCTCGCGCAGCTCCTTCTCCGAGACGAGCGAGATGGCCCGGAGCACCTCGTAGCTGAGCTCCCGGCCCAGCGTGGCCGCCAGCTGCGCCAGGGCCTTCGCGCGCGGTGGCAGCTGGTCGAGCCGGGCCACGAGGAGCTCTTGCAGGGTGGTGGGGATGGCGGTCTGTGCGGGCTCCGCGGAAGGGCTGGCCGAGTCTTCCCGCTGAAGCGCCAGCCGTGTCATCTCCTCGATGAAGAGGGGAATCCCATCCGTCCTGGCCGCGAGCTGCTCGTTGAGCTCCTCCGGGAGCGCCTTGCCCCGGGCGACCTGCTGAATCATCACCGCCGTGGACTCGGGAGACAGCGGGGCGATCTCCAGCTCCTGGAACCGGGGATGCCCGGCCCAGCCATGCTGGAACTCGGGACGGGCCGTGAGCAGGACGCCGATCCGGGTGTCCTCGAGGTGCTCCAGGAGCAGGCCCAGGAACTGCAAAGTGGACTGATCCGCCCAGTGCACATCCTCCACGATGAACCCGAGGGGGTGCTGGCTTGCCATCCCACGGAGGAAGGCCTCGAGGGCGGCCATGCTCCGCTTCCTCTGGTGTTCGGGGGGCTGCTGGAGGAATGGAGAGCCCTTCAGGAGGGGCACGGAGAGCAGTGAGCCCAGCGCGGGCGCATGCTCCGGGGGAAGGCCCAGCAGCCCCAGCCGCGCCTCCAACCGGCGCAGCTTCTGTTCGGGCGAGTCCTCGGAGGAGAGCGCGAGGAAGTCCTGGAGCCACTCGGTGAGCGGGTAGAAGGCACTGCCCTTGAACTGGGGCCAGCACTGGCACGTGACGCAGGGGAACTCCGCGTGAGCCTTCTGGTCGCGGAGCTCCTGCACGAGCCGGGACTTGCCCACCCCTGCCTCGCCTCGCAGGAGGATGCACGTGCCCTGGCCGCGCGCCACCGCGCTCCAGCTTGCGCCGAGCTGCTCCAGCTCACGCTTGCGTCCGACCAGCGGTGTCAGCTCGCCCAGGACGAGCACCCGGTCGAAGCGGCTCACGCCCCGGGTCTCTCGGAGCAGTTGATAGGTGCCGAGCGTCGAGCTTCCCGAGAGTCCCACGAAGGTCCGCTGGCCCGCGGGGCGCGTCTCGAACCGGCCTCGCACCAGCACGTGGGTCCTTTCACTGACGAGCAAGGAGTGGGGCGAGGCCTCGGCGGCCAGCCAGTTCGCGATCAGCGGCGCCTTGCCCTGGATGGAGGGCGCCCCCTGGAAGCCGGACGTGGTGTCGTCCACGGCCACCAGGTCCGTATGGATTCCCACCCGGATGACGAGGCCCCGGGCGCGCTGTCCCGCCAGCTCTCGCGGGAGCGCCTCCAGCAGGTGCAGCCCCGCGCGGACAGCCTCCGCCGAGGCGTCTTCCCGGGCCGAGGGATAGCCGAAGCACGCGAGCACCTGGTCGCCGACGCAGGCCATGACAATCGCGCCGTGCTGGTGGAGGACGGTCGAGCACGTGCGATGGAAGGCGGTGTCCAGCTCGTCCGGGTCTTCGGCGTCGGGCGCCTCGGCGTTGGCGGTGAGGGCGAGCCGACAGGACAGGAACGTGACCTGCCGCCGCTCGGCGACGCCGGCCAGCGGGTTGCGGCGCCGGAGCCCGAGCTGCTCGCGCACCCGCCACAGCCGCTTCAGCAGCTCGCCCCCGTTGGGGATGCGGTCCGCGGGGTTCCGGACCAGTGCCGAGGCCACGAGCTGCTCCAGCTCCTCGGGCAGGTCCGGGCGGAGCTCGCGCACCGAGGGCATCGGCTCGGAGGAGGTGATGCGCGCGCGCAGCTCCTCGCGGTCCATCTCCGGGAAGGGGTGCTGCCCGGTGAGCAGCTCGAAGAGGAGGATGCCCGCCGCCCAGACGTCATCTCGCATGTCGGGCGGATTTCTCTCCCACTGCTCCGGGGACATGTAGGCGGGCGTGCCCGCCCCGGCCCTCCACGCCGCGGAGCTGCCAGCGAGCAGGCGTGCCAGGCCGAAGTCGAGCAGCTTGGCCCTGCCATCATCGAGGACGAAGACGTTGCCCGGCTTGAGGTCCGAGTGGATGAGGTGGCGTTCGTGCGCATGCCTGAGGCCCGCGGCCACGTCCGTCATGATCTCGAGCTTGCGTTGCAGGTCCAGCCTGCCGGTTCGCAGGGTGGCCCGCAGCGACCTGCCCTCCAGGTATTCCATCACCAGGAAGGGAACACTCACCTGCCGGAAGCCCGCGTCCCGGGTGCCCCACGCCGCCACATCGTGGATCCGGACGATGTTCTCGTGGTCCAGCCTCGCAATCGCCTGGGCCTCCTCACGCAGGAGCGTGAGTCCCTCGGCTCTGCGACGCGTCAGGTGGGGCAGGAGGAACTTCAGCGCGACCGTGCGCTGCAGCTCCCGGTCCAGGGCGCGGTAGACGCGTCCCATTCCTCCATGGCCCAGCAGCGCAAGGATTTCGTACCGGGAGCCATTCAGGCCTCCCAGCCGCTCGCCCAGGGAAGGCACCAGGGAGGACGGGCCCTCCGCGCCCTCGAAGCTCTCTGGCGGCAATTGCATACGTACGAAGGTGAGGGTGGGCCTGCCCATCTTCAAGGCGCCCCGCGGACGGCGGCCCGGGGTCGTCACATCCCCATTGCTCCTCCCCACCTTCATCGACGGCTGTGACGGTCACCTTCGGAGATGGGCTCCGGGCACGAGCATCCCTGGCACTGGGGTGCCTCATGGACCGAACGGCGAAAGGAATGACGGGATGTGCGGCATTGAATTGGAGAGCGAGCCTGCCATCGCGCTGATGGAGCGCGGGGAATACGAGGCCGCCGCGAGGCTCTTGGAGCAGCGGTTGGCCAGGCGCGCGAGCGCCAGGGAGCACGGCCTGTTGGGGACGGTCCACCTGCTGCTGGGGCGTCCGAAGGAGGCCCACCAACAGCTGAAGCGAGCCCAGGCGCTCTCGCCCCATACGCCCGAATGGGAGGAGAAGCTGCGCAAGGCCGCAGCCGACCTCGTGTCCCGGAGCCAGGAGCGGCACACCGAGGTGCTTCCATTCGACCGGGACGAGCTGCTGGCGCCTCCTCCGGTCCCCGAGCTCCCCGAGCCACCGCGCCCGTACGCACCCGGCCCGGTGGACTTCCTGTGCGCCGCGGCCGGCAGGCTCGTGGGAAGGGGAGTCACCTTCTCCCAGCAGCTCGTCATCCGGCTGACGCGCCTCCGCCAGGAAGCAGAGCGCCGCCACGGCATCTGGACCGATTGGTACCGCAAGAGCCTTCTCGAGGCGCTCCTGGCCCTGTCCGCCATGCGCGAGAAGCTCATCCGGGACAACCTCGTGGAGACCTATCCAGCCGGTGCGCTGACGGCGTTCCAGGCCCGGGGGCAGGCCATCCCCCGTGGCGTCACCCACTTCCGCACCGCGGACGGCTCCTGGAACAACTTGAGCAACCCCAAGGAAGGGGCGGCGGGCGTTCGCTTCTCACGCAACGTGCGCCGCTCCGTCACCTGGCCTCACACCGGCGAGGAGCTGCTCACGCCCAACCCGGCCGAGATCAGTCAGGTCCTCCTGGCGCGCGGCTCGAAGATGAAGGAGGTGCCCTTCCTCAACCTGCTGGCCGCCGGGTGGCTCCAGTTCATGACCCATGACTGGGTGGGGCATCGGATGGACCTCCGGTTCGGGGTGCTCGAGGTTCCGTTGCCGCCGGACCATCCCGCGCGCCGGAAGTACTTCCAGCGGAAGCTGTTCGTGGGCCGGACCGCGCCGGACCCGACCCGCATGCCGGAAGATGCGGGCACGCCCCCCACGTACATCAACGAGGAGACGGCCTGGTGGGACGGCTCGCAGATCTACGGCAGCACCCAGAAGGACGCGCGCCGGCTTCGCACGTTGAAGGGGGGAAGGCTGCGGCTGGATGCGCGGGGCCGGCTTCCCGTGGACCACAGGGGCTTTGAAGAGACGGGCCGCACCCGGGGCTGGTGGGTGGGGCTCAGCCTGATGGCCACCCTGTTCGTCCGGGAGCACAACGCCATCTGCGACATGCTCGCGGCCCGCTACCCGGCGTGGAATGACGACCAGCTCTACAATGTGGCCCGGCTCATCAACGCCGCGTTGATGGCGAAGATCCACAGCGTGGAGTGGACGCCCGCCATCCTTCCGAACGCGAAGCTCGCCTGTGGCATGAACTGCAACTGGTATGGCCTCGTGGAGACCCTCACCAGGAAGCGCGAGGCGCGGCGCACCTTGCCCCTGCTGAAGATCGCCAGCCCGGTGGTCGGCGGGCTCGTGGGCAATGCACGCGAGAGTCATGACGTGCCGTATGCCTTGAGCGAGGAGTTCGTCGAGGTGTACCGGATGCATGAGCTGCTTCCCGACGAGGTGGAGGTCCGCCGCATCGCTGACCCCGAGGCGGTGGAGCGGCTGTCGCTGGCGGAGGTCTCGCACGCGGCGGTGTCCCGGCTCCACGACCGGGTGCCGATGGCCGACCTCTTCTTCTCCCTGGGCAACATGCATCCAGGGGCGCTCGTGCTCAACAACTACCCCCGGATGCTGCGCGAGCTGAGCATCCCCGGAAACCCGATGTATGACCTGGCGGCCGTGGACATCCTCCGCGCTCGCGAGCGGGGCGTGCCCCGCTACAACGAGTTCCGCCGCCAGCTCGGGCTGCAGCCCATCGAAACCTTCGAGGACCTGACGGACGACCCGGAGCAGGTCGCCGCGCTCAAGCGCATCTACCGGAGCGTGGAGGAGATCGACGTGCTGATTGGCAACCGGGCCGAGGCCCATCGCCCGGAGTACTTCGGCTTTGGCGAGACGCTCTTCCAGGTGTTCCTGCTCAATGCCAGCCGCCGGCTGGAGGCGGACCGCTTCTACACCGACAACTTCAACGCGGAGACCTACTCGCCCGAGGGGCTCCAGTGGATCGACGACAACGACATGAAGTCAGTCCTCCTCCGCCACTTCCCGGAACTGGAGGGGACGGGACTGGCCAACGTGAGCAACGCCTTCGAGCCCTGGGACGAGGGGAAGACGCTCCAGGCGCGCGACCGCCATCCGCTTCGGGCCCAGGGAGTGTGACCCATGCTGACCCAGCTTCGATTCTCCGCCTATCGCAACCTCGTCGGGCTCCTCGTGTGGGGGGGCTTCAAGTCGCATCGCATCCATGCACTCGAGCCCCCTCGGGGGGGCGCCGTGCGCTTCCGGCCCTACGCGCAGGCCTTTCCCGCCATGCCGATGCCCGGCCTCTTCGACGCGGAGAGCTTCCCCCGCGCGGAGCACGCGGTGCCGCGCCTAGTCCGCTTCAAGCTGCAGAAGGCGGCCTTCTCCGTCCTCCGGCGCATCGCTCCGCCTCAGGCGCCGCCGGTCCCCGGTGAGCCGGAGCGGTTTCTCGACTCCGTCTACCCCGCGTTCTTCCGTCGGGTGTGGCCCACGCCGCCCCGCGTCCCACCCGAGCTGAAGAGCCCTGGACCTGGCCAGGTGCCGGACATCCTCGCGCAGCTCGCGGTCCGCGGCCCGTTCGGCTCGTACCTGCGCGGCGCGAACGACAGCGAGGTGCGCGCAGGCGAGGCGTCGCCCGGGGACTACGTCATCGACCTCACGTGGATGCTCGGCTACCGCGCCATCGGCGGACTCATCCGCCCGGGGGGCAAGGCCGTGCTCTCGGAGCGCAATGGCCGCCTCGTCACCGCGGCCCTGTACCGCGACGGCGCGCCCGGGACGGCGAAGGACTCACGAGACCCGGAGCGCACCCGGGCCGCGTTGCTCGCCGCGCTCAATGAGGACCTGACGACCTTCCGTCACAACATCTCGGCCCACCTGGCGATCCTCACCCCCTTCGCGCTCGCCACGACGAACCGCCTCGGTGCGGAGCATCCGGTCCGCCGCCTGCTGCATCACTGCTTCCACACCGTGCTCATCGGCAACCGCGAGGTGGGGGAGTTCCAGCTCTGCGGTCCAGACGGTTTCTCCGCCACCATCTTCTCGCATGACCACGAGGAGCTCGCGCGGATGGCCTCGGACTACCTGCGGCGGTTCGACTTCTGGGACTTCGAGCCAGAGACGCAGTTCTCGCGGAGGCGCACGCTCCGGACGCCGTTTGCCTATCCCTACCGGGACAACGTCCTGCAGCTCTGGGAGGCGACGCATGCGTATGTCGCTGAGTACCTGCGCCTCTACTACGCGGGGGACATGGCGGTCCGCCTGGACGCGGAGCTCGCCGGGTGGCTCGCCGAGCTGGAGCGGCTCGTGCCGAACGGTGTGCGGCCGCTCGAGGGCCCCCTGACGCGGGAGTGGCTGACGCGCCTGTGCGCCACGCTGATCCACGTCTCCACCGTGGAGCATGACGTCCTGAACAACGTCGCCTGGGACTACTCGACGCCGAGCTGGCTCGTGCCCACCGCCGTGCCAATCACCGGTGCGCTGATGGACCAGCGCCGCGCGTTCGACCTCATCACCACGCTCATCGGCACGTGGAAGCCGTACAACATGCTCCTCGACGAGGACATCCCCGCGCTGGCGCTCGATCCGCGCGGCCGGCGCGTCATGGAGCGATGGCTCGCGCGGCTGCGGCGCATCCAGGCGGAGCTGTCGAAGCATCCCTCGCATCCGGACCTCGCGTACCCGGTGAACTTCAACGTCAGCCTGTCGAATTGAGGGCTGCCGCGCTGCCGGGTGCGCCCCCCTCCGTCCCCTCATCCCTCCCTCCCTGGCTCCGGTGTCCGCTTCGGGAGGGTGGGGAGCAATGCCTATCCTTAACTGCGAACGACTTGACCCCGAGGCGAGCACATGGGGACGGACGGACGCGCGCAGTTGGAGGAACGGATTCGAGCGCTCTGCACGCAAGGTGAGGTCGGCCAGGCTGTCGAGCTCGCCCTGCACGGCTATGGGACCGAGTTCATGGCCTTCATCAGGACCCAGCTCCGGGAGCCGGAGCTGGCCCAGGAGGCCTTCAGCGCCTTCAGCGAGAGCCTGATGAGGGATCTGCCGGGCTTCCGCTGGGAGAGCTCATTCCGGTCCTGGGCCTACCGGGTGGTGCGTCACATCTGCTACCGCGTGGGCACCTCGGCACGCCGGGAGGTGCCGGTGAGCCAGGGCGCGTTCGACCAGGCGCCGCAGCGCGAGCGCTCCATGACGCAGCCCTGGCAGCGCACCGAGAACAAGGACCGGTTCCGGGCCCTCCGCGCGCAGCTCGAGCCACTGGACCAGCGGTTGCTCATGCTGAGAATCGATCGTCGGCTGTCCTGGAACGACATCGCCCGGGAGATGGCCGCTCCGGACGAGCCGCTGACGCCCGAGGCGCTTGGCCGCAAGGCGACCGCGCTGCGGCAGCGCTTCAAGCGGCTCAAGGTCCGGCTCCGGGAGCTCTTCGTGAACGCTCCGCCTCCGCCGGCGTGAGCGCGGGGCGCGAGGAGCCGCCCGTCCTCCCGGAAGGCCACCCCGCGCCGGCTCCGTGCCGCGGCCCCTACGCCGGCACGTCCCAGGCGACGGGCAGGTGCTCGAAGCCGCGCAGCATCAGGTACGGCCGGCGCACCGTGGGCTCATCCGTGCGCAGCCGCAGGTTGGGCAGCCGCGTCAGGAGCTGCTCGAAGGCAATCCGCCCCTCCAGCTTCGCCAGCGCGGCGCCCACGCAGAAGTGGATGCCCTTGCCGAACGCCAGGTGCTTCTTCGCGTCCGTGCGGCGGATGTCGAAGCGCTCCGGCTCGGAGAACTGCGTCTCGTCGTGGTTGCCGGACTCGTACAGGATGAACAGCCGGGCGCCCTTCGGCAGGGAGACGCCGCCGAGCGTGGTGTCCGCCAGCACCTGGCGGAAGAAGCCCCGGACGGGCGGCTCCACGCGGAGGATCTCCTCGATGGCGGCGGGCATCAGGCTCGGGTCCTCCTTCACCGCCTTCAGCTGCTCGGGGGAGTTGAGGAGCAGCCACACGCCGTTGCCGATGAGGCCCGTCGTCGTCTCGTGGCCGGCGGAGAACAGGTCCATGGCGTTGCAGACCGCCTCCTGCTCGTTCCAGGGCGCGGTGCCACCCATCGACTGAGGCACGAGGAGCGTGAGCAGGTCCTCGCGCGGCTTGCGGCTGCGCTCGTGGATCTTCTCCTTGAAGTAGCGCTCCATGGCGATGAAGCCGTGCGCGCTCTCGACCTGCTGCTCGATGGGCGCCGTCGCCGACATCAACAGCGTCTTGTCGTCGGACCAGCCCTTGAGCTGCTGCATGTCCGAGCGAGGCACGCCGAGCAGGTCGCAGATGACGAAGGCCGGCAGCGCGAAGGCGAACTGCTGCACCAGGTCCCCATGGCCGTCGCTCACGAAGCCGTCGATGAGCCCGTTCGCCGTCGCCCGGATGGAAGGCTCCATCGCGGCGATGTGCTGGGGGCTCAAGGCCCGGCCGAACACGGCGCGCATGCGCGTGTGGTCCGGCGGGTCGCTCTGCACCAGGGAGAGGAACTGGGGGTAGCCCTGCTTGAGGACGTTGCGCACCTCGGGGTGCGGCTCGGCCCGGGCATCCAGCGCGCCCACGGAGGAGAAGCGCGACGTGTCCCGCTCCACCTCGGCGATGTCGTCATAGCGGGTGACGACCCACAGGTCGAACATGGCGCTGTGGAAGACGGGGCGCTCACGGCGCAGGCGCGCATACAACGCGTAGGGATTCTCTATCTGGTCCGGCGCCATCGGGTTGAAGGCGGCCACCGCATCCTCGGCGCGCCCATTCTGACTGGTCATGCCGCCAAGCATAGAACACCCGCTTCGCAGGATTCACGGGAGTTCAACATGAACACCCATTCTAATTATGCTCGCCTGTCAGGAGGCGCGGACACACATGAAGAGGACACTGGCGACCCGTACGAGCTTGATGGGGGACCTGCGCGGCATGGGGCTGGAGGCTGGCGACCTGGTGATGGTCCATGCGGGCCTCCGGAAGCTGGGCCCCGTGCTCGGAGGGGTGAACACCGTGGCGCAGGCGCTGCTCGACACGGTGGGCGCCGACGGTACGGTCATGGCGTACATGGACTGGGAGATGGGGGTCGAACCGGAGGACTTCGAGGACGAGCGCCTCCGCGAGGAGATTCCCACGTTCGACAAGCGCACCGCGCGCGCGAGCCGCGACCATGGGATTCTCGCGGAGACGCTTCGCACCTGGCCCGGGGCGGTTCGGAGCGACCACCCGGATGCCGGCGTGGCCGCCATCGGGGCGCGCGCGGAGTGGCTCTGCGCGGACCATCCGCTGCAGTACGGGTATGGCCGGGGCTCTCCGCTGCACAAGCTGGCGGAGGGGGGCGGCAAGGTGCTGATGCTCGGTGCGCCGCTGGACACGCTCACGGTGCTGCACCACGCGGAGCACCTGGCGGACATCCCCGGCAAGCGCGTCATGCGGTACCAGCGGCCCATGTGGGTGGAGGGCGAGCGGCGCTGGGTGGACTTCGAGGAGTTCGACACCAGTGACCCGGTGACGGACGCGCTGCTCGCCGCCGGAACGGACTACTTCACGGCCATTGGCGAGCAGTGCCTCGCGGAGGGAGGCGGCCGCGCGGGCCGCATCGCGCAGGCCCCGTCCTACCTGTTCGACGCACGCCGCCTGGTGAGGTGTGGCGTGGCCTGGCTGGAGGAGCACGGACGCTGACTCAAGGCAGGGGGAGCGTCCTCGTTCCCAGGGAGCGCGGCGGCACGTTCTCGATGCGGGTGCCATCGGTGAACGTGAGGGTGCGCGGCGCATCGGACGCGTTGAAGGCGGCGTAGGTCCGCTGCTTGCGGGCCGCGTCCACGAAGGTCATGAAGAACGGCGTACCGGTCGCCTTGAGCCACACGTCGGGCGTGCCGTGCGTCTGGATGTAGCGCGCGAGGTGGTAGGTGAACGTCCCCGAGTCCCCCACGTCGGTGAACTTGTCGTTGGGGACGATGCCGTTCACCACGTCGTAGTCGGGCGCGACGGGATAGAAGTAGGAGAGGGCGGCGTCCGGGTCCACCAGGGCCTGGTACTTCGCGAGCAGGCCGTACCAGTAGAGGTAGCCGAGCCACTGATTCTTCGTCGTGAAGGGCGTGTCCAGCCCCGCGGGCCTGAGCGGGTCGATGTCATGGCGCGTGACGAAGTCCTTGTACGCCGCGACCACGGTGTCGACGTACTCCGGGCTCATCGCATGGTAGAAGGAGCAGGAGGTGAGGGGGATCATCGCGATGCCCCGGCCGTTCACCGGATGGATGCCGAAGAAGGTGTCCCAGCGTGAGTCGGCATCGAAGAGGCGGGCCACTCCGTCGCCGGGCCAGTTCACCGGCCAGTCCTTGCCGGCGATGCGCTCGATGAGGTCCCGGTAGATGCCGGCCCCGCCGAACCAATAGAGCCACGACGAGTGCACGGCGGCGGCGTAGTGGGTGATGCCGTGCTCCATCAGCGCCGGCTGGCCGGTGGCCGCGCCCCACAGAATCACGCCGGCCCAGAAGTGGATGTCCTCCGAGATGGACTCCTCGTTGTTGCCCTCGTTGTCGTCCCAGGAGAACCCCGCCGCATAGCTGTGGTTCTCGTAGGCGTCCCAGCAGCGCATGTCGGGGAACTTGAAGAGCGGACTGGGATTGATGGCGGGGGTGTTGGCGACGTCGAAGACGTACTGGTTGATGGCGTCCTTCCACTGCGCGCCCCAGGCCGGGTCGCGCAGGGCAATCTGCGCCGCGGCGAAGATGAAGTAGCCGTAGTGGAAGTGATGGTCATTGAGACGGGTGATGGCACCGAAGCTCTCGTAGGGAGGCACGTCCGTGTCCGAAGGGAAGATGACACTGGGGCCCTGTCCGTTCGGGTACTGGAAGAGGCTTCCCACCTCGGAGTCGTAGACGGCGTAGTAGGGCGCGGCGCCGGGCACCTGCTGGGTGTACGTGGGGTCCTTGCGGAAGTAGAGCTCGATGGCGGCCTTGGTGGCGTGGGTGATGGTTTCCGCCAGCTCGGCGTCGTTCTGCGTCTCCGCGATGGAGGGCACGGCGACCATGTTGCGCGTCAGGAACTTGCCCAGCGTGTAGGCCAGCTGTCCCTGGAGGGCGTTGACGTTGGTGTAGGGCGGATTGTCGAAGCCGTGCCGTCGGACGAAGACATCGTCGACCCACTTCTCCAGCGTCGCCCGGCCCTCCTGGTCGTCCGCGTCCAGGGGTGGCAGCCATGGGAGGATGCCCGGGTAGGCAAAGCGGCAGGTGAAGCTGGGGGTGTCGAAGACCCGGAGCTCTCCGCGCACGGTGAGGAAGCACAGCTGCTTGCCGGCCTTGTTCTGGAGCGGTGCTGGGTTCCCCTGGAGGACCGGGGTGTTGTCCTGCATCGGGCTCGGCAGGTAGTGGCCGGGGAGGAGGCCGTGGATTGCCCGGTTCACCTGCAGGCCGAGCACGTTCTTCGTCTGTAGCGTGTACGTCGCGTCCACTGTCTGTCCGGTGGAGTCGTAGGTGTACGCGACGGTGGAGCCGGTGGGGTATGAGAACGCGGCCTCGGCCAGCTGGGTGAGTGCGTCGGCGCCGTCGAACCAGTTGTCGGGCAGTGTCCCCAGGACGAAGTAGTTGCTCGCCATCGCGTCGTTGAACGTGAGCGTCCAGTCGGTGGCCGACGAGTTCTGGTAGCGGGCCGTGCCGCTCGGGAAGAACAAGACGGTGTTGCGCTGCACGCACCAGGAGAGCTTCACGCCGCCGACCTCGACGGTGCCGAAGCCGATGACGGGCGCGTCCGTGGTGGACCTGAACTCGACCCTGGGGAGGTTGATGGCCGTGAAGTAGAGCAACGGGCTCCCGCGCACGACCCCCAGCTGGAGCTCTGCGTTGGAGGCCAGGAAGGCGGGCCGGGCGGCGTCATCCGCGGCGCGCATGACGAGCTGCGCGTCGTAGTCGCCCATCCGGTGGACCTTGAGGGCCTGGGGCAGGAACCCGGGCAGGACCTGGAGCTGGGCTTCGAAGACGGAGCTGAGCTGCGTCAGCTTGTCGGGCGAGTTCGTCCCCGGGCCGCCGGGCCCCGGGATGTTCGCACCTCCGAACACGCGCACCGTCTCCTGCATGAGCAGCAGGCCCGTGTCGCCGGGCCCGGAGGCGTTGAACGCGAGGGCCCAGGGATGAGGGAAGACGGGAAGCTGCGCCAGGGTGCGCCGCTGGTACTGCCCCTTCGCGTCCTGCCCCAGGTACACCGAGGACGTGTTGTCCGCCATCAGGATGGGGCTGAGCCAGGTGTTCGTCCTGTAGGGCCACGGGAGCGCGTCGGTACAGCTCACCGCGTGGGCGCCGGCCATGGGCGCATTGGCCCCCGGATTGCCGATGGTGCTGCGCTTCGTCTGGATGAACCCCGCGCCCACCGCCACCGGCTGGCCCTTGTCCATGTCGTCCATGGACAGCAGGACGTCCGGGCGCCTCGCCTGTGAAACCGCGCCGTCAGCGCCAGGCGCCGCGCCACAGCTGACCTGGGAGACTGCTGCCTTGGTCGCTACAATTGCCCCGCCGTACCAGGGCGAGCCTCGATGAAAGGATCCGGCAACATGTCATTCATTGAAAACATTCGGATGTCTCTCTCTCGTCGTTGGGGATTCGGGTTGTTGGTTTCCGCGCTCACGGCCTGTGGCGCGGACGTGACGCCGCCCGCGGTGGTAGCGGGGCCGGACGACCTCGCCTCTTCTGAGCAGGAGCTGGCTGGAGAATGCACGGCGGACTGGGCCGCCAACCCGTGCACCGTCGCGGACTCTGCTGCGTGCGGAACCGGGAGCCCGAGCGTGGACTCCCCCAACACGCCCAACAACTGCGAGCTGGGGGGAATGAAGTGTGACCCGCGGCCGCGTCTGTGCAATCGCAATTCGAAGACGCTCTATTTCAAGACCACCTCGCCCGCGAACATCTACGACAGCCTGGGCAATGTGATGGGCACCGTGGCGGCGGGGCAGCAGGTGCGCATCAACCTGGGGACGCGGAAGACCATCTCCACCGTCTCTCCGAACTACCTGGCGATGGCCTTCTCGGCGCCGACGAACAATGGCGGCATCAGCGGCTGGATTCGTCCGGACCAGTTGGACGCGGGCTACACCAACATCATGAACTGGCTGACCCAGAACTACCGGCCGGCCCCCGACCCGGGTGGGACGTACAGCGACTGGTACATCATCCCGTCGAACAACGCGCCCTACGAGGGGCTGCACATCACCGACAACTGCCCCGCCAACAACATGGCTGTCCACTACCTGGGGCGCAACGGCCGCATCAACCTCATCACCAACCTGCCGGGGAAGGGCTCACCGACGAAGGCGGTCTACCCGAACAACACGGGGCTCAACTTCAAGCGCGCGCAGGTCCAGCACTCCGTCTCGCTGCCGCTCTATGACTGCAGCTCCGGCAACGCGGTGCAGGTCTCGACCCGCCTCAGCTTCCTGTATGGCTACGTCCAGTCCGGCCATTGGGGCTGGATTGCCATGCCGAACCTGTCGACCTCGCGTCCGTAGGCTAGGACTCCTGGGGGCCGGGCGTGGCTTCCACCCCGGCATCGGGAGCGGCTGCGGCCCCTGATGGCGGAGCCGCATCCACTTCGCGCGCGCCGCCCTCCGCTGGACCCGAGGGCTGGGGCTCATCCGATGGCGGCGGCGGAGTCTCGACTGAGCCGGGCGCTTCGGCCACGCCCGTGTCCGCCTCCGGTGCTCCCGTCGGAGCGCCGTCGCCCGCGACGGTCTCCTCGGGCTCCACCCGCGGCGCGCCTTCACCCGCCTCGCCGTCCACGAGGGAGCCCCCGGCCTCCACGTTCAGGGACGGCTGCGCGTCGGTAGCGCTGCCCGCGTCCACGCTGCCGATGACCGTCGGCTCCGTCCCGGCGGCAATGGCGGCGGCCCCCGTGCCGCGCCTCACTTCCTTCTTCTTGTTCGGAGGGGCCTGGAGGGTAGGGGCTTCGCGGGCCGGCACCTCCGGCGCGGTCTCCGGCTGCGCCACGGGACTCGCGGGCGGCACCTCGGCGGGTGCGGGCGCGGGCGCCGGCGTGAGCGGCTCCCCCGGTGGCTGCTCCTTCTCACGGAGCAGCGCATTCAACGAGGGCCCCCCATGCTCACGGAGCACCGCCTCCACCGACTGCCACCCGTTCTCCCGGAGCATCACCGCCCCGGCCGCACCGAGCACCAGGACGAAGGCCAGCCCCCATCCCCACCGCGACGGCTTGCGCTCGGGCGGCGGTGCCGGAAGCGCCTCGCTCCCGACGTTCAGCGCCCCCGCGGTGGCCCAGGCGGGCTCGCCCCGGGCGCCGGGCAGTGAAGGCATGCGAGGCGCCCGGCGCGGCTCCAGGACGGCGGGACCGGGCAGGGCGCCAATCGCCAGTGTGCGGACCTCCGCGGTCGCATCCGGTACCCGCTGGCCCTCCTCGGCCTCCCGCTGCGCCTCGGGGAAGGCCTCGCGCAGGAAGCGTCCCACCTCTTCCGGGGGCGCCAGGGGGCAGGCCCGAGCCAGCGCCTCCGCCATCTCCTGGCACGAGCCGTAGCGGTCCTCCGGCCTGCGCGCGAGGGCCTTCGCGGCGACGGCCGCCAGCTCCGGTGGCAGCGACGACACGTCCACGTGGCACCGTGCAAGCTGCTGGCAGTGCGCCACCTGGCTGGGAACGGAGACGGAGACATCCGCGGAGGGAGGGATGGGCAGCCGGCCCGTCAGCATCTCGAAGAGGAGCACGCCCGCGCAGAACTGGTCGCTCCGGCCATCCACCACGACCGGCTCGGATGGAAGGCCCTCGTCGCCCCCGGGCACCGTCCTGAGCAGCTCCAGCGCCCGCTCCGGCGCGAGGTAGCCCGGCGAGAAGAACAGCTCATGCGCGGCCGGCGCCGTCGCCCGCGCGGACCAGGCGATGCCGAAGTCGATGACCTTGGTGACGCCGCCCAGGCCCACCATCACATTCGACGGCTTGACGTCCCGGTGCACCACCTCGAGCCGCCGGCCATGCGAGTCCGTGGCGTGGTGCGCCGCATGCAGCGCCTGGCACACGTCGTACATCACCCGGCAGACGATGCTGGCGGGGAGCCCCGTGGCCGCGCGGGCCCGGAGGAGCTGCTCCAGGGTCCGCCCCGGAATCCACTCCATCTCGATGAAGAGCTGTCCCTGGCTCTCGAAGACGTCGTAGACGCGGACGATGTTGGGATGCGTGAGCTTCAGGCTGAGGAGCGCCTCGTTGAGGAAGCTCCCGCGGCCGGCCTCGTCGGCCTTCAGCGTCATCTGCTTGAGGACCACGTTCTCGCGGCGGAGGTGCGAGTACGCGAGGGACAGCTTCGCCATGCCTCCCTGGCCCAGCGTCTTGACGACCGAGTACACCTTTTCCGCTCTCACGGCAGGAACCCTACCATCGCGGTACCGGGCGGCACACAAAGTGCGAGCCGCGGGGCCACGACGCGCGGGCCGTGCGTCGCGCTCGGCTGCTCACCGTCGAAGCGGAGAAGGTTCAGTTCTTGACCGTCCCATGACGCACCGGTAGTGCTGGTGAAACCTGAATCAACATTCAATTCAGGACAGGTTGCACCACCACACCTCAGGGGAACGCATGCATTCGCTTGGACGTCTTGGAGGGCTGCTCGTCGGGCTCGGGCTGTTCGTTGGCTGTGGCGGTGAGGAGCCGCGGGGGCCCGAGGGCGCGGAGACGCTGGAGACGGCGGAGTCCGCGGTGTACGAGGCTCCGGACAGCCTCTCCGGGCTGGTGGGCACGTACACGCGCTACTGGCCGCCAGCGGCCGCGGAGGAGCTCACCTCCATGACGCTGACGGGTATGGAGTACGTGGACCGCGTGGAGGGGAGCTACGTCCGCACGGTGAGCCGTGCGTGTCCCATCTACGGTTGCAACACGGAGACCGGTACCTTCTGGGCGCTGCCCAACAACCCGGCGACGGGCGCGCTCATCGTCTTCAAGACGCCGGCGGGCGCGGAGCGGGACTTCTATGCCATCAGCCAGATCCAGCGCAGCGCTCTCACCGGGAAGATCACCGGCATCGTCCTGGTGAAGGGCGGCAGCGTGTCACCGGTGCCCTTCACCATGACGCGCGTGGGCTTCTAGGCCCTTCAGGTCGGCCGCTGTGGCGCTCCAGCGGCCGTCCCGCCGTCCGACGCTGAGCCCCACCGCTACGGGAAGTACGGCGACGTCGCCTGCTGGAGGTGGCTGGCGAGGTTCTCCGCCTCGTACAGCGCCTTGCCGGACAGCGTCGGTATCTGCGCCTCCACCGCGAGTCGGGCCTCTCGGAGGATGGCGTAGGCCTCGAACGTCTGCAGCTTCTTCAGCAGGCTCACCATCCCCCGCCGCGACGCGTAGGCGCGCACTCCATCGACGTTGAGGAGCACGGCGCGAACCTGCCCCAGGATGGCGGGCGTCAGCACCGGGTCGGGGCGCGGGTCAATCCTGAGGGTGCCCCGATCGATGGGCGGATCCAGGTACAGGCGCCGGAGGATGCGGGTGAGCTCCACGTCGGAGATTCGGCCATGCTCGGGCTTCTCCGCCAGCACCTCTGGAGGCAGGGGGGCCTGGATGCCCTCCACGGCGATGTTCCACGCGCGGAGCCGCTCGGCGCTGGAGCGGCTGGCGCGCACGTACCGCAGGACGTTGTTGAGCAGCCCGTCGCTCGGGGACTCCCCGCCCTCTTCCAGTTCGGCCATCAGCGCCTCCCGCCAGGCAGGGCCGTGGAAGAGCTCCAGCGGCGCGGCGGTGATGTCGTAGCGGTTGCAGTCAGGGTCCCTCAGGAGATCGATGTCGGTGCAGAAGGGCTCTGTCGGGAGCGTGGAGGACAGGCCGTACAGGTAGCGGACGGCGGACACGTCATAGGGCCCCAATCCTCCGCCGGCATTCTCCTGGTCGAACGCCCACAGGTAGTCCATCACCGAGTACGTCGGGGACCCGAGCGAGCCCTTGAAGTTGTGGGCCAGGCCCAGCGTGTGACCGACCTCATGCATCACCACGACCGTGAAGAAGCGCTCCACCCGTTCCTTCGTCGGCAGGGCCGACTGTGCGCCGGGGAGAGTCGCGGCCAGCCCGCGTGGCCCCTCCAGCCGGGCCTCCACGTCCGAGGTGTACAGCTCACACCGCCGCGAGGGCGCCATGCCGTTCCAGCTCAACTCGATGTTTCCGGCCTCGGGCCGGACCTCCCGCTGCACGGGAGCGGCGGGGGACTGCCCGGTGATGACCTCGATGGCCGCGTCCAGCCAGGCGCTGCTCACGTAGACGGTGGCCCCGAGCATCTCGCCGGTGTTCGGGTTCTCCCGCAGGTTCGCATAGGCAGTGGAGTAGCTCGGGTCCGGGTCGAGGATGACGAAGTTCTTGTCGTCATCGGCGAAGGACTCTCCTGGCGTGGCCATGCGGGTGGTGAGCACCGGGAAGCCGAACGCGGCGTTCCAGTGCTCCACGCCCCGCTTCGCCGCGCCGAGGAAGTCATAGTCCTTGTAGCGGGGGTCCTGCTGCAAGGCGCTCCATTCCTCGGAGAGCACCCAGACAATGGGCTTCATCCCGGGGTGGACGTTCCACTTCGAGGCCACCTCCGTCATGACTCCACCCGAGTTGGGCACGAGGCGAGCCCCGCCGAGGAAGTAGTGATCGCGATGAGGAGGCATCGTGGGGGTGTAGCCCGCGCCCTCCTGGTAGCGGCGGAACGCGATGCTCACGGTGGCGGTGATCCGGTGGTTGTCGGCCTCCGGGAAGGCGCCCGGCACATCGAAGGAAATCTGCCCGTGGCCGGTGAAGATCTTCTCGAAGGAGATGCCGTCCTTCAGCTCGCGGAAGCGCTGGGCGAAGGCCAGCTCCACCTCGAAGCCCGGCCCGTACATGACGTTGCGGAGGGGGTCCACGCCGATGACCCGGTCGAGTCCTCGCACGGGGTCGAAGAGGACGTACTTGTCGGAGCCGGCGAGCCGATTGAAGTCCCGGTGGTCGGTGACGATGGGCCACGCCTCGATGATTTCCTCCGGGTCGAAGAGCGTGCTGCGAACCTTGGTGTCGTCGACGTCGAACGCGTAGAGCGTGTCGTTCTGCACGCGGAAGGACACCACGCGGACGCCCAGCGTGGAACCTCCGCTGCGGCCGGTCAGGGACTCCGGGTGGTGCTGCTTGAGGTAGACGGACATGAACCAGCGCTGGCCCAGCTCGCTCTTGCGCAGCGCCAGGTAGAAGGTCTCGGAGGGATTGGACTGGAGCGCGCTGGCGGCGCCGCCGAGCCCCTCGCGAAGCTTGCGCACCGAGTCCGGTGCCAGCGCGCGGGGCACGGCGACGATGGGACCTTCGAGGACGAGCGGCGCGGCGCTGTCCGGTGTCTGGGGTTCGGAACCACAGCCCATGCACAACATGACGAACGCCCCGAATGCGCACACGAGTGCACGGAGCGCGAACGGCTCTGAAGTTGCCATGGAATTCCCTGCTCGACTGCGGGTGGAGCCGCGGCCCCTGACGCGCGGCATGGCACACAACGCGTGTGGGTACCGTGCATATCGCGCCGTGTTCCGGACGTGATGCGCGTGAGGTGGGCACCACGCGTCGGGTGGGAGGCTCCGGAAGCTGCACCCCAATGGATGCCGCCGGTCCGTGCGAGCCGGGCTCACTTCTGTCCGCGCGGGCCGCCGCCTATCTCCGCGTCGGCAGCGCCTCACTGGCATATTGCGCGGCGAACTCCGCCGTCGGGGGAATGGGCTTGATGACGTCAATCATGACGCCGTTCGGGTCCGCGGTGATGAAGTGGCGCTGGCCGAAGGGTTCGTCGCGCAGGGTGTGGAGGATGGGCAGGTTCGCCTCCTGGACGCGCGTGTAGACGGCGTCCGGGTCCTCCACCTCGAAGTTGAGGAGCAGGCTGGAGGTCTTCCCACGCCCGGACGGAGGAATCGTCTCGTGGTCGTTGCGGACGATGCCGAGATTGACGCCCGGACGCTCGGTCGACTGGAGGTGGACATACCAGTCGCTCTCGAAGAGCGGCTTGAACTGGAAGTGGGTGACGTAGAAGCGCGCGGCCTCGGCTACGTCGGGAGCCAGCAGCACCGGGTAATAGGAAGTGGTCTTCATCCCTTGTCCTCCAGGTGGGTTCGACATACAGTCTGTATGTTTCATTGGCTCCTAACATACAGGCTGCATGTATGCAACGTAAGGTGACCCGACGGACGAATCAGGAGCGCACGGAGGTGACGCGGGGCGACCTCATCACGGCCGCGCGGAAGCTCTTCACGGACGGCTCCTATGCAGGGACGAGCACGCCGGACATCGCCACCGCCGCGGGGGTGACGCGGGGCGCGCTGTACCACCACTTCGAGGACAAGCAGGCGCTCTTCCGGGCGGTGGTCGAGCAGGAGGCCCTGGCCGTCGCGGAAGAAATCGAGCGCGCCACGCCGCCGGACCTCCCGGTTCGCCAGGCGCTGCTTGCCGGAGCGGACGCCTATCTCGCGGCGATGGCGGTGCCTGGGCGCACGCGCTTGTTGCTGCTCGACGGGCCGGCGGTGCTCGGCCGCGCGGAGATGGACCCCATCGACCTGCGGCATGCGGGTCGGACACTCCGGGAGGGGCTGGACGCGGCCCGGCGGGAGGGCGTGCTCGTGAAGGCGCCGCTGGATGCGCTGACGGGGCTCCTGTCGGCCGCGTTCGACCGGGCGGCGCTAGCCATCGAAGCGGGGGCGGACGCCGCGGACCAGCGGGCCGCCCTGGCGGTGCTGCTCGAGGGGCTCTTCACGAAGCGGACGCGGTGACCCTCCGTGTCCTCGCTGGCACGCGGGGGGTTCCGGCGTCGAAAGGTGCGGGCGGCCGCGGTCCGTTGCCGGAGCGGTCGATCGATATGGGTATCACCGCTCGACGTTCTCGTTCCCCTGCCAGCCGCAGAAGCCCTGCGCGCCCATCGCATCGAAAGGGAGAGCCTCCACCCATGACGCCCCATCGAACCCTCCGCCTGCTCGCCGTGCTGGCCGTGTGCACCTCCTGGCTGGGCTGTGAGTCCAATCCCCCGGAGACTCCAGACGCGGGCCCCTCGCCGGATGCCTCAGTGGCGGACGCCTCCGTGCCCGAGTGGGACGGCACCTACGTTCCCATCGAAGAAGCGGACATCTACTACGACTTCATCGACCCGGGCCGCTTCGCCTCCTGTGGCTTCGTCCTCCCCGACGACGGGGGCACGGGCCCCGCCTGCGGCAGCCGCGAGTCCTTCGACCTCTCCTCGTGCGAGACCTCCACCCTCGGCCAGCTCTCGCCCAGCGCCATCTACGCGGCGTCCATGCGCGGCGAAGTCTTCAACGACTTGCTCGACTGGAGCAGCTTCATGATCTCCGCCGACGGCGGCCCGGAGAGCCACGACGGCAACCCCATCGTCCAGAAGCAGGTGGACAGCCAGGGCTTCTACGTCGCCAGCCTGCAGACGCGGCCCGACGGCGGCACCTGGCTCGCCGCCTACGCCGGGTGCCAGGCCGAGAGCGCCCAGCGCTTCACCGGCTGCTTCCAGAGGTGCATCAACGGCGGGGCCCGGCGCACCCTGGCCACCTTCGAGGGCGTGCGCCTCCAGCGGCTCGACGAGCCCGAGTCCTCCGGGGGCCTCACCCTCGCCTCGGAGCACCGGGTGGAGCTGGGGTTTCCCTCGGACATCTACGTCGCGAAGAATCACGCCTACGTGGTGTCCCAGGACCAGGGCCGCACCGGCCCTACCGGCGGCCTCACCGTCTTCGACGTCACCGACCGGGCCCACCCCGTCTTCCGCAAGACGGTCACCGTCGCTGGCGACAGCTCCTGGAACGGCGTGTGGGCCAGGGGCGACGGGCTCTACATCGCCAGCACCAAGCGGGGCGTGCTCGTCTACGACATCTCCAACCCCGCCGACCCGCAGTTCGTCCGCAGCCTGCCGGGCACGGCGGCGAGCGTGCACACCGTGTTCGTGGACGGCGAGCGGCTCTACGCCATGGACACCCCCAACAACCGGGTGCTCATGTACGACGTGAAGGCGCCGCTCCAGCCCGTGCTGCTCGGCAGCTACTCGGTGCCCGCCAATGACATCGGCTCCGGCTACCCGCACGACTCCTTCGCCTACCAGGACCGGCTCTACATCAACCAGATGGGCCAGGGTTACTACGTGGTGGACGTCGCGGACCCCGCCAGCCCCAAGCCGCTCGGCGCGTACGAGTACCCCCTCTACGTCAACTCGAGCCACGCCAACGCCGTGGGCACCTTCGCCGGCCGCACCATCGCCTTCGAGGGCGGCGAGACCAACGACGCCTACCTGCGCGTGTTCGACGTCAGCGACCCCGCCCACATCGTGAAGATTGGCGAGGTGCGGATGCGAAGCCAGACGTCCATCCACAACATGGTGCTCGTGGGCAAGCGACTCTACGTCGCGTGGTACGCCGACGGCGTGCGCGTCTTCGACGTGGCCAATCCCACCCAGCCGAAGCAGATCGCCCACTACAACAGCTTCCGCGACTCGGACCCGGGCCGCACCGAGGGCCTCTTCGTGGGCGCCATCGGCATCCGCGTGCCGGGCGACGGGTACGTGTACGTGGTGGACGTGACGCGCGGCCTGCTCATCCTCCGCGAGCCGTGAGCGACCTCACGGCTGACGTCGCGTCATGACAGGCGCATGGAGGGCCATCCAGGCTGTGAATTCCATCTTCCGTGAGTGACATGCGGGGCCTGACGGGGATGGAGCACAGAGGGGGAGTCATGAAGAAGCTGCACCTGGTATGGGTTGTCCCTGTCCTGGGCCTGCTGGCCTGCGTCGAGCCCGCGGGAGGTCCACCGGAGGAGGTGGACCCCGCGGCCGGGCCTGCCGCCACCGCCGGCGCGCTCGTGCCCGATAACCTGCGTCCCGAGGTCTCCGAGAAGGCCCTCGCGGCGATTCGAGCCCGTGAGCCAGAGCGCTCGGCCCGCGCGCTCGCCGAAATCGAGCGCCGCTTCGCCGCGCGCGCGCCGGGCTTGTCATTCCGTGTCCGCCGCGTCCGCACCAACTCCATGGGCGACACGCATGTCTGGATTCAGCAGGTCTTCCGCGGCACGCCCGTGGAGGGCCGGGACCTGGGCGTCATCCACCTCCAGAGCGAGGAGTTCGACCAGGTCTTCGCGTCTGCACAGCCTGACGGAACTCCCGCGTTCCCCTACCGTTACCCGCTCAACGACTGGGGCGACAACCAGCTCTTCGCCTATGGACCTCTCGGGCAGACCAACGGGCAGACCGCGGCGGTCGATGCGTTCATCTCCATCCATGGCGTCAACCGGATGTTCCGTGACATACGCCACCATCGAGATGACCATGAGGTATGCGCACCTGTCGCCCGAGGCGCGGGAGAGCGCGGTGCAGGAGTTGGAGCGCTGGGCTTCTCGGGATGGAGGCGGCTGGACTTGGAACCGCGGGCTTCAAGGCGCTGAGCGTCCGCCAATCTCCGGGAAGCGCTCATAGGCGCGCAGGAGCGCGTCCAGGTGGGCGGGCTTGTCGAGATCGAGCGGCGCGTCCGTGAGCTGCACGACCCAGCCGCCCGATGCCGTGCGCCGCGCCCGCGACAGCAACTCGGCGTCACGCGTGGTGTCCGGGAACCCGATAATGCGTGCGGCGGTGGCAGACCAGTAGTTCAGCCATCCGAGGCGATGCGGAATCTCAGGCGAGCGGATCTTATCTGGGAACTTGAGCGCTGGTAGCCCCCGTGGCGGAACCCCTGGCTTACGCGCCTGAGCTCTCGTCTGTCCCGAAATCTCCACCGCCGCGCTGTGCGGCGTCGCATGCCCCCAGAACGCTCGTGCGCTCTCCGCTACTCCACACAGCACATCCACTGCAGCCAAGATGCCTGCCGCATCCAGGGGCAGGTCTGCATGGATGTCGAGCAACGCCTGGCCAGCCGATGCAGCGCGAGCGCTCGTTGCAAGCCCGTAGATGGTTACGGGGTAGCTCTCGTCACCGTTACACACGAGAGGGAACTCCCTACGTGCCGCCGCGTCGGCAAGCCAGGCGTCGCGCTGGGGCAACATGATCGGACGCCCGTCTTCGGAAACCTTCCACTCCAGGCTCGAACCGGGCAGAGCCCGTTCCAAAGCATGGACGACAGCGAGCGTGCGGCCGTCATTGTCCACGAGCGCTGGCGCATAGACGATGAGAACGAGGGAGTTTTGAGCGGTCATCGTTTGCACCCCGTGACAACGATGTCGAGAAGGGGGGCCTGTACCTCCAGCGCGGCTTTGTGCGCTGCGCTGCTCACCCCAACGACGAAGCCAAATCCACAGGCCTCCGCGATGTCGCGCTCTTCATTCAGTTCGAGCACCTGATCCTTGATCGCCTGGTTCTGGAGAAAGCGCGAGTACGTGTCAAACTGGTCGGTCTTGATCTCCCACAGCACACGCGCGCCGACTTGCAGCGCGTCGAAGCGCTTGCCGTCAACGAGCACGTCCATCCCGATGACCGTGCCTACAACGAGCTCCGGCGCCGCCAGGACACAGAGGCCGATTCCCATGGCAGCCGCGCCCGCCGAGGCAACGACGCATCGTCTCGTCCGGTCATTGAACCGGACCCGGTCATGGTCGAGGGCATGAAAGCACCTCTCCGCCAACACGGGCCATGGCTGGGAAGTCTCACGGACGGCGCAGCGCCCCTCATCCCTCCACGGCAGTTCCGCCGCTCGCTGGAGGTTGGCGAGCCCCGGGTTCCGGGACACGCGCTCTCTTGGGCTCGGCACCGACGCCGCGCACGCCGAGAGAAGGAGTAGCAGTGCGGCGCAAGCGTGGAGTCGCATGGTCGCGCACTTCAATCAAGTGCGGGGACTGTGGGTCAAGGCTTGTCCGCCGGATTCCCACGCACCTGAAAGCACCGCGGGCACCGCCATTCCACGGGCTTCGACGCCCGGGACGACGGTGCCCGCGAGGAGCGAGCCCCCGAGTCATGAACAGACCCGGGGGCTGTCGCGCCAGCTCTCAGTAGAGGTAGTCCAGCGCGGTGATGTCCGAGCTGCTCCACTCGCCGCTCTCGCTCGACCGGAAGCAGGAGTTCATGACGGACCCGCCCAGGACGGCCGTGCTCGGCGTGCCGGGGATGAGGATGGCGCCAATGCCGGCGTCGCCCTCGTTGGAGGCGCTGCCGCCGCAGCTGATGGACCGGTTGTAGTAGTCCGTGTGGCGGAAGCCGATGCAGTGGCCCAGCTCGTGGGTGATGACGTGCTCGTTCACGTCAACGCTGTACTTGTTGAGCCCGGTGCCGATGTTGATGGTCCCGTAGGGCAGGCCGCCCGAGGGGAAGCCCGCGGAGCCGCCGGTGCCGCCCGCGGTCTTCGCGGTGATGGTCGCGGTGCAACCGGTGGCCGGGCCGCGCACGAACCGGATGGCGAGGTTGCGCTGGTTGTAGTTCTCGATGGCCAGGTCCAGACCCGCGCTGAGGTTGGCGTACCTGTCGAACTGGGCCGTGGAATTGACGCAGATCAACGTCACGGCGCTGGTGTTGATGAGGTTGGTCGTCCGGTACTGCTCCGCGCTCTCCTTGCTGGACTGGATCATCTCGCGGGACGCCTCCAGGCTCACATGCGCGTCGCGCCCCACGTACACGGCACCGTCGACGACCATGATGTCGTCCTCCGGAAAGCCGGCCTGGACGAGGTTGGAGACGATCTCGTCGTTCTCGCTCTCCAGGTCAGCACCGCAGCCCGCCAGCAACGCACCACAGCTCATCGCGATGACTGCCGCCTTCTTGAACATGTTGTTTCCTCTGCGTCGGGGGTTATGCCGCCGGACCGTCCCATCAGCCGCGGACAGCGTGCCCCACCCCTGAGCAAAGACCGGACCAACCCGTAACCCGCTTGAATTACGAGCACCCGAGAATTGCCTGGAGCGCTGACACTCCAGGCTCTGGGGGGCGTTGACGTAAAGAAGCGTGACGACCGGAGGCGTCAGGGGTTGCCCGTATAGGGGCTTTGCTCTCGGGGGGCGAACCTCCCAGGGCCGGGCGGGGGGTGTCTCGAATTCAGTCACATACCCTGGGGTCGCAGCTACCCATGCCGAGGCGCTTCGGGGGGACTGCCTGGACAGGCAAGGCCTGTGTTCTCGAGGCGGCGCGACTGTCCGGACCACGACGCGCCGCCCGCTCCGGGGGAGGCTCGGCGGGGCGGGCGGACATGCGCAGCTTGCGCCGGGCGCATGTCTCCGGTTCTTCCCCCCTGGTCTCGGATGGTGGCGGTGGTGCTCGTGGCACTGCTCCCGGCGTGCGCCACGCTGAATCCGCCCCGCTCGGAGCTGGCCGAGCGCGTGGGGCGCTCGGACCTGGACGTGAGCGCGCTGCGCGTCCGTGTGCGCGACCTGGCCCGGCGCTTCTCCGGCCTGCTGGAGGTGGCGGCGGATGAAATCGCCGCGCACTCGGGCTCGCCCGAGACGGCGCGGGCGATGCTCACGTTCAAGGCGAACGCGGTGCCCACCATGCAGGGCGCGCTCTTCCAGCCGGACCCGGTGGCCGCGCTGGTGGATGCGTGGGCGCTGCTGGCCCAGCTCCAGGACGCGCTGCCGAAGACCGCGGCGGGCGCCTCACCGGAGCTGCTGGCCAAGGCCCAGCGCTCGCTGGGTGACATGGAGTCCCAGGTGGAGGCGGTGTGGCGGGAAATCACCGGCAACGAGGACGTGTCCTCCGCGCGGGCGCGGGTGCACGCGTGGGCCGCCGAGCACCCGCTGGTGGGGGCGCTCGTCGCGCGCGAGTCCACCGCGCCCCTGCTGGCCTCCGTGACGGCGGCTTCGGGCGGGGGCCTACGGGGGCGGGCGGCAGGCCTCCTGGAGGACACGCGCGACCTCACCGCGCGGGTCGACCTCTACGCCGCCAGCCTCCCGCGCCAGGCCCGCTGGCAGGCGGAGCTGGTGGCCGCCGATGCCATGAATGCCCCCGCGCTCCAGTCCGCCATGTCCGAGCTGGCGCGGACGGTGGACATCCTCGACCGCCTGGCGGGCGTGGCCGCGAACACCCCCGCGCTGGTGGCCCGGGAGCGCGCGGCGGTGCTGGAGGCGCTGGACATGGAGCGGCGCTCGCTCCAGGACTTCATCTCCGGTGAGCGGCAGGCCGTCATGACGGGGGTGGGGCAGGAGCGTGCCGCGGTGGTGGCCGCCCTGCACGCCGAGCGTGTGGCGGCACTCCAGCAGATGGACGGGCTGGCGCGCGGCTGGGTGGACCTCGCCTTCGACCGGGCGGGACACCTGGTGGACCGCGTCTTCCTGTGGCTGCTCGCATTGGTGGCCCTGGGGCTCGTGGGAGGGCTCATCCTGGTGGCGCTGGGGGTCCGCGCCTGGAAGCGCGCGTGAGCAGGGCGCTTCAGTGCGGCGCGCTTCCCGGCCCCTCCAGCGAGGACTCGGCCTGTCCCAGGCGCTGGCCCAGGGCCTGGAGTCGCTGGCGGTCCGTCGCCTCGTGTTCATCGAGCGTGGAGCCGGCCTCCTCCACCAGGGCGCGCAGCCGGTGCATGCCGTCGCGCAGCAGCTCCTGCTCCTCGGGCGTCATCGCCGGCGCATGGGACAGGTGCTCCACCACCGCCTCCAGCACCTGGGCGTAGACGTGCGCCGCGCCCACCTTCGCCGTCACCCCGGTGCGGTCCAGCATCCGCCGTGTGGGGGACATGACTCGCGCCAGCATCAGCGTGACGCCCCGCTGCGATAGCGCGCCGTGCAGGTCGGCCAGCATGTCGGTGCCGGGCACATCCAGGTCCGCGGTCACCTCCAGGTCCAGCAGCACGGCCTGGGGTCGGCGGGGGGCACGCTCCAGCCGGTCGATGATTTCGTCCCGCAGGGACGTGGCGTTGGCGAAGAAGATGCCTTCGTTGGGTCGGAGGATGAGCATGCCCGGCACCGTCAGCGGGCGCGGCGAGTGCCGCAAGTCACTGAAGGCGAGAGTGCCCGGCGTGCGGCCCAGCTCGCTCAGGCGGGGCACGCTGGCGCGGTACACGGTGAGGAAGAGCGACAGGCCCACCGCCACCAGCAGCCCCGGCAGCACGTCCAGGGCGAGCACTCCGACGAGCGCCACCGCCGCCCCGATGAAGTCGGCCCGCCGCATCCGGTACAGCCGCCGCATCTCCCGCACGTCCATCATCCCCGAGACGGCCACCACCACGATGGCGCCCAGCGTGGCCTCGGGCAGCAGGCGGAAGAGGGGCGTGAGGAACAGGGCGACGAGCAGCGTGAGGCCCGCGGCCAGCATCGCGGACACCTCCGTGCGGGCCCCGGCGGCATCATTGGCCGCGGACTTGGACAGGCTGCAGCCGATGGAGAAGCCCTGGAAGAGCCCGGCCCCCAGGTTCGCGGCGCCCAGGCCCACCAGCTCCCGGTTGGCGTTGACCTCGTAGCCGTGGCGGCCCGCCAGCATGCGCGCGGGGCCGATGGCCTCGGCGAAGGCCACCAGGGCGATTCCGCAGGCCCCGGGCAGCAGGCCCAGCAGGTCGCGAAGGCCCACGTCCGGCAGGCGCGGCGCGGCGAGCCCCGCCTGCACCTTGCCCACCACGTCCACGCCGCGCGCGTCCAGCCCGAGCAGCGCCGTCACCCCGATGGACACCGCGAGCACCACCAGGGCCGCCGGGAGCCGCTTCGACACCCGCTCCAATCCCAGCAGCGCCAGCAGGCTGCCGGCCCCGACGAGGAGCGTGACCCCGTGCGTGCCGCCCAGGTGCGTGCCGAGGAACCACACCCGCTCGAAGAAGTTGCCCTCGCCGCCTTCGATTCCGAAGAGCTTGGGCACCTGCTTGATGGCGATGATGAGCGCCAGGCCGAAGACGAAGCCGGTGAGGACGGAGGCGGAGAAGAACTGGGCGATGCGCCCCAGCCGCAGCACGCCCGCGAGCAGCGAGATGAGCCCCGCCATCAGCGCCAGCGCCGCGGTGAGGACGACGAAGCGGGGCGAGCCCGCCTGCGCCAGGGCGCCCACGGTGGCGGCGGAGAGCACCGCCACCGCGGCGGACACGGCCACGATGAGCTGGCGCGAGCTGCCGAACAGGGCGTAGAGCACCAGGCCCGCCGGGGCGGCATAGAAGGCGGCCGTCGGCGGCAGGCCCGCCAGCTCCGCGTAGGCCATGCCCTCCGGGATGAGGAGGGCCGTGACGGTGAGGGCGCCCACCAGGTCCCGCTTCAGCCACGCGGGACGGTAGCCGCGCACCGTCGCGGCGAAGGGCACGGCGCGCGCGAGCCACGAGGCCGCGGGCTTCGCGGGAGTGGGGGGCATGGTGGGGCTCTCCGGGGCCGCGAGTCAGTGCGTGGCGGTGGGTGACTGCTCCAGCTTCTCCACGACCTGGTCCACCGAGAAGCTGGCGGGCCGCTGGCGCGGGGGGAACTCCTTGAAGCTCGACAGGAAGCGGGCCACGAGCTGCTGCGCGGGGAAGACGTAGAACGCAAGGTCGAGCAGCCAGTTCCGGGGGCTCTTCTGCTTCGACTGGGCCATGGGGGCTTCACTCCGCGAGGGCTCGACACGCAACCGGGTGGCTGATGCCATGGGGTGGGCGCGAAGAGTCGTGAATGAAACTAGAGGTGGGGATGGCGCTCCCGTGACGCAAACCCTGCGGGGGCGGGAGGGCGGACCGTGGCTTTCCCGAGCCCCCCGGACGCCAGGGTGGGGCAGGCGGGCGCACGTCCCGGACATGCCGGCGCCGGCGCGGGGCAGTCCTGGCAGGGGGCGTGGGCTGCGCTGCCGCGAGCGGGTGTGGGACGGCGCCCGGCGGCGTACGACTTGGGGGCCATGGGCGGGGCTGGGCGCGCCTTCCAGCTTTACGCTTCTGGGTGGGGGAGGGCGTGATGGGCTCGGGATGGCGGCGCAGCTGCGCGTGGCTGGGCGGGGTGGGCGTGCTGGCATGTGCTCCGGCCGCGCGCGCGCAGGCCCCCGAGGCGCCGCCCGCCCAGGAGCGTCCAGCAGGCGAGGGCGGGGCGGCTTCCGAGCAGGACCTGGCGAAGGCCGTCCAGAACCCCGTCGCCAACCTCATCAGCGTGCCGTTTCAGGACAATGTGGACTTCGGCATCGGCCCGTCCGACCGGACGCGCAACACCCTCAACATCCAGCCCGTGGTGCCGCTGTCGCTGACGCTGGACTGGAACCTCATCATCCGCACCATCCTGCCCGTCGTGTACCAGCCGGACGTGTCGGCGGACAGCGGGGGGACGTTCGGGCTGGGGGACACGTCCGCCACGTTCTTCCTCGCGCCCGCGAAGCCCGGGAAGCTCATCTGGGGCGTGGGGCCGGCGCTGCTGCTGCCCACGGCCACGGATGACGTGCTCGGCACGGGGAAGTGGTCCGTCGGTCCCTCCGCGGTGGTTCTCGTCCAGCCCGAGCCGTGGTCCCTGGGCGTGCTGGTGAACAACGTGTGGTCCGTCTTCGGGAGCGAGGACCGGGCGTCGGTGAACCAGCTGCTCCTGCAATACTTCATCACCTGCAACCTGCCCGAGGGCTGGTACGTGACGTCGGCGCCCATCCTCACCGCCAACTGGGAGGCGGACGAGGACGCGTGGGTCATCCCGTTCGGTGCGGGCGCCGGCAAGGTCTTCAAGGTGGGCGGGCAGGCCCTGAACGGCTCGGTGAGCGCGTACTACAACGCCGTCCGCCCGGAGGGCAGCGCCGACTGGCAGCTGCGCCTCCAGCTCGCGTTCCTGTTCCCCAAGGGCAAGAAGAAGTAGGGGCTCAGGGGCAGACGAGGATGACGCCCTCGGCGTTTTCAATGGGCACGCCGGTGGTGCCGCTGATGCTCACCGTGTCCACCGTGCCGTCGGGCTTGAGCTTGCGGCACGTGGACGGCAGCGGGCTGCCCCAGGTGAACGTCGTGGCCGTCGTCGGGCCCACGTGTGTCTGCTTGTAGTCGCCGTTGAAGCCGGTGCAGACCGAGTGGTACGAGAGCGACTTGAAGAGCACGATGACCTTCGTCGTGCCCTTCGTGTACACGCGCTTGTAGAGCCGGTACTTCGCGGGCGTCTTCACGCCGCAGCCGGACGCATCCCAGTTGTTGTACGGCGAGGGGTCATTGCCCACGATGACGGCGTCGTTGCTCGCCGTGTCGTTCAGCGCCTGCGTCAACCACGTGAGCTGGTCCACGTCCGGCGTGCCGATGTCGTACCGCCACGCGGGGATGAAGTGGTACTGCCACGAGGAGGCCGGGGCGGCGCCACCATTGACGTTGAGGAAGGACAGCTCCGGGTCCTGCAGCGTGTAGTGCGCGGCGAGGACGGCCATCAGCGTCCGCGTGTCCGTCACGCCGCCCAGGCCCGCGGGGTACGACGACGCGCAGGCGGTGGGGCAGCCCGTGCCGGTGCCACACGTCTTGCAGTACGCCTCGGTGGTGGGCGGCGCCACGAGCACGTCGTAGATGACGTGCGGGCGGGGCGTCACGCTGGCCCGCTCCTTCGTCAGCTGGAGGGCCTCCTTCCACTTGTTGGCCATGAACTGCACGGGCCGCGGGTACTTCTCCTCGTAGGTGATGCCCTTCTGCACCTGCGCGAGCGCCGCGTTGGGGCCCGCGATGTAGCCGGAGGTGTTGAGGACGGTGAAGGCCGACGACGTGAGGTACTGCTCGTCCACCTTCTGGATGAGCTTGCCGTAGTCCGTGCCGTAGTTGTTGCAGAGGCATGCCGTGCCGGTGCACGGGACGGCGCACTCCAGGGTGGGGAACGGGAAGGACGCGCCCGCCTTGGGCCAGTTGGGGTAGGGGTCCGTGGCCCCCGAGTTGTCCATGAACACCGCGTCCGCCTGCGCGTTGGTGGGCAGCCAGTTGCGGTGGTACCAGGCGGACCAGAGCCGGAAGGCGTAGGAGCCGGGGTTGGTCGCGTAGCGCATCTGGCCGTAGGTGGAGAACATGCGGCTCCACCACTTGAGCCGCGCGTCCCTGCCCACGGAGCGGCTCGCCCACTCGGTGTCGTTGAGGTAGCCGTCGCCGTTGGTGTCCGCCGCGCCGTCGAAGGAGGGGACGGTGACGATGGTGCCGTTGGTGAAGACGAAGTCCTCGCTCGAGATGTTCTCCGCCACCGGGGGCGTGCCGGCCGTCGTCTGGACGCGGACGTAGAAGAAGCGGTCCCCGAAGCCGGCCCCGGCGATGGCCGTGGCCTTCCAGTCGCTCGGCGGGTGGAAGGCGAGGACGCGCGAGGTGCCCGTCGTCGTCCACGTGCCCGCGGGCTCGGAGACGGTGAGCGCCGCCCAGGCGGTGCCGTTCCAGTACTGCCACTGGTACGTCCAGCCGCTCGCCGCGGTGGACACGGTGACGATGACCTGGCGGAACTTGTCCGTGTGCCCGATGTAGAGCGCGTTGCCCGCCGTGGCGAGGGGCACGGTGCCCGTCGCGTGCGCCGCCGCCGTGTAGTCCGTGAAGCCCGCGCTGCCCGTGAGCGGCCCCGTCTTCACCTGCCAGAAGCGCGAGACGGGCACCGTGGACTGGCCCACCGCGCTGAACTGGCAGCCGTACTTGTTGTTGGAGGTGTTCAGCAGCGTGGAGTCGCAGTGGAAGAAGCCGCTCTCGCGATTCTCCGGCGCCGCCACGTACGCGTCCGCGTAGTTGAGCCAGTGGACCAGCAGCCCGCCGTTGCCCAGCGAGTTGCCATTCCAGTTGCCATACAGGTTGCTCGCATTCGAATAGACGAGCTGCGGCGTGTCCGGCGCCAGGGTGTCGATGTGCGCGCGGACGGCGGGGTCATTGGCCACGACCAGGTCCACGTCGTTCTGGAGCTGGTCGTCCATGTACGCATCCACCGGGACGCCGTAGTAGGCGAGCTGCGCAATCCGCACGTGGCAGTAGTGGTGGGGGATGGTGAGCGCTCCCCCGTCCAGGCCGGGGCACACGCCGTTCGTGGGCAGCACCGCCGCGCGCTGCTGGTCCACGGGCGCCGCTGACGGCTCCGGTGCGACGCCACAGGCCGACAGCGCGAGGCCCAGCCACACCCGGGCGAGGACGCCCAGGGCGCCAGGACTGCTTTCAGAGACATGCATGGGATTGTTCCAGAGAGAAATGGAAGAGCTGTAATCACGGTACGGTTGCCGAGGGACGAGGGTCAAGACGCTGCGTGCCATGCGGGGTGGCGCATGGCTGGCGGAGCCCTTCCCGGGTGTGACGCTTGCGTTGCGAAGTGCGTCCAGCGGTCTCAGCGTGTGGCGAAGGAGGTGCCCCATGGCGCCGCATTCCCGCCGTCACACCCTTCCCGTTGCCCTGGTGCTGGTGCTGGGGTTGGTATTCCCGGCCGCCGTCCACGCGCGGGCGGCAACGGCGGACCCGCTGCCGTCATGGAACGACGGGCCGGTGAAGCAGGCCATCCTCGGCTTCGTCGCCCGAGTGACGACGGAGGGCAGCCCGGACTTCCTCCCGGAGGCGGAGCGCATCGCCGTCTTCGACAACGACGGCACCCTGTGGCAGGAGAAGCCGGTGGTCCAGGGCGTCTTCCTGGTGGAGCGCGTCAAGGCGCTGGCCGCGAAGGACCCCGCGCTCCGGCAGCGGCAGCCCTACAAGGCCGTGCTGGAAGGGGACGTGGACGCCCTGGTGGAGGGGGGCGAGAAGGCGCTGATGGAGCTGCTCGCCGCCACCCATGCGAACATGACGCCGGAGCAGTTCCAGGCCGAGGTGCGCCAGTTCCTGAAGACGGCGCGGCACCCGAAGCTCGGCGTGCCCTACACGCAGCTCGCCTACCAGCCGATGCTCGAATTGCTCCAGTACCTGCGCGACCACGGCTTCCAGACGTGGATCAGCTCGGGCGGGGGCATCGACTTCATGCGCGTCTTCTCCGAGGAGGTGTATGGCATTCCTCCCGAGCGCGTCATCGGCAGCAGCCTGGAGGAGAAGTACGAGAAGCGCGGCGGCCGCTACGTGTTGTGGCGCGAGCCCCGTCCGGACCACCTCAACGACAAGGAGGGCAAGCCGGTGGGCAACGCGCTGCACATCGGCAGGTCCCCGGTGTTCGTCGCGGGCAATGTCCGCAATGGCGGGGACATCGCCATGCTGGGGGCCTCCGCGCAGCGGCGCGGGCCCTCCTTCCAGCTCCTCATCAACCATGACGACGCGGACAGGGAGTTCGCCTACCAGGAGAAGGACGGCGCCTCCCTTCGCGCGGCGAAGGAGGGCGGCTGGAGCGTGGTCAGCATGCGCGACGACTGGAAGCGCGTCTTCGGCGAGGAGCGCTGAGCCCGCTCACGTCGGCGCCTTCTGCGTGAGGGCGCGGCCCCGGGGCTGGGCGACGGCGAAGGCGAACACCAGGCCCATGACGAGCTGCGCCGACACCAGGAGCACCTCGAAGAAGCTGGCTCCGGAGGAGGAGGCCCTCGGGTGGAGCAGCGCCAGGATGACCTGGGTGCCGATGAAGCCGGGGGCCAGCTGGAGCAGCCCGGGCATGATGAGGGTCGTCGCCGTCCTTCCCGGGAGCCGGGCATACAGGAGCCCGGCGACGCCCAGCACGAAGGCGGACACGAGCGGGCTGCCGCGTCCTCCGACGAAGAGCTTCGTCAGCTCCTGGGTCCCGAAGGCCAGCAGCACCGCGCCGACAATCCACGGCAGCTCGCGCTGCCGGCCTCCCATGCAGACCGTCAGCGCCACGCCGCCCAGCGCGACGAGGCCCAGCACCACGGGCTCGGGCAGCGCGTTCGCCGGGAGGTAGGCGGGAATCGGGAGGAAGAAGCTCCAGAGCCGGGCCGCGGCGGTGATGCCCACGCCCACCAGCACGAAGCGCAGCAGGCCGTAGGTGAGGCGTGTCATCCCCGCCTCGACGGACTCGCTGACCAGCTCGTCCGCCCCCAGCGTCACCACCATGGCGGGGATGAGCAGCGTCGCCCCGCCGAACAGGGCCCGGGCCAGGTCGAAGGGCGGCAGGAGCCAGGTGAGGCCGCAGACCATCAGCGTCCCGAGGAACGCGGCGAGGAAGCTCTTCTGCAGGTCGATGCGCATCGACTTGAGCGTGCCGAAGTGGATGACGCCCGCCACGATGCCGATGAGAGCCGCCGCGGCCATCTCCCACCACGCGCCGCCCACGCGGGCGGCGACGACCGCGCTGTACACGCCATAGGCGAGGAACACGAGCCAGTGCGGGTAGGCCGAGGGCTGCTGGACGATGCGGTCCAGCTCGGCGCGCGCCTCCGATAGCGTGAGCCGTCCGGCCGCCAGCGAGCGGGTGAGCAGGAGCAACCCGGACGTCCGTCGGAGGTTCCAGTGGGGGTTGAAGGGCAGGCGCTCGATGTCCACGCGCCGCCGCTCACCCGAGGTGATTTCCGTCGCCACGAAGCTCTGGAGCGTGAAGAGCTCCAGGCGAAGCCCCAGGCCTCGTGCGGCCCCCTTCATGAGCGACTCCAGCACCTGGGCGGGGAGGTAGGCGAGGTGGAGCGCCCGCGCGAGGTCGAGCAGGAAGGCCACGGCCCGGTCCTCGTCGGCAGGGGGCGAGGGGGGGACGGTGTCACGCATGGGGACCTCCCGGAGCGGAGCCGGCCGGGCGTCATGGGCCGCCCTCCGCGGATGCCGTGAAGCTCTGCCCGGACGGAGGGGCTGTCATCGTTCCCGGGCGGGAGCACGCGAGCCCCCGGATGGAGGGCCTCCCGTCCCGTCCGTCCCGTGCGCACCGGAGGCGCGGCGCCCCTCTGGCCGCCTGGATTGTCAATGCCGGGGCTCGGGCACACCCTGGAGTGGCGGGCGCCCGCGCAGGCCCGCCCGTGGCCGGCCCGTGGGGCTGGTGCCCCCGTGACTGCCTGGATGCCTCCAACCATGGACAAGTCCTCCCCATCCACCGACTTCTCCATCGTGCGGGGCGGGCCGCTGTTCAAGTGCGAGAGCAAGCTCCATCTCGTCCAGCCCAACCGTGCCGACAGGCGCCGGTGCATGCTCGCCTTCATCTTCCTGACCTGGCTGCCCATCCCCTTCCTCGCGCTGGCTCAAGGCCGCGCGGCGCTGCACGCCCTGTTCTCGGAGATGCAGGTCCATGCCCAGTTGCTGGTGGCGCTGACGGTGCTCATCGCGGCCGAGCCCTATGTCGACAATCACACCTCCCGGGCCGCGCGCCAGCTCCGCGTCTCACACCTGGTGGGAGTGGGAAGCCGGTCCGCCTTGGAGGATGCCGCCCGCGCGGCGATGCGCTGGCGGGACAGCAGCCTCGCCGAGGCCTGCCTGCTGCTTGCCGCCTTCGCGCTCGTGCTCGTGACACCGCATGAGCAATCCCGGGAATGGATGTTCAACGAGGCGGGGGGCGCGCCCTCCCCGGCGGGCTGGTGGTACATGACCGTGAGCCAGCCCCTGGTCCGGTTCCTGGCGCTGCGGTGGGTGTGGCGCGCCGTCGTGTGGGCCCGCTTCCTGTTCCGCGTCTCGCGGCTGCCGCTCGCGCTGGTGCCCACGCATCCGGACATGTCGGGCGGCCTGGGCTTCCTGGCCATCAGCCAGTCCAGCTTCGCGCCGGTGGTGTTCGCGCTGTCCGCGGGGCTGGCGGCGCACCAGTGGAGGCTCCAGCCCCACGGCGTCGTGATGGATCCGCTGACCTACGCCATTCCCCAGGTGGTGCTCGGAGGGCTCCTGGCGCTCGCCGTCTATGCGCCGCTGGGGTTCTTCACCCCCCAGCTCGTGAAGGCCAAGCGGCGGGGAGACATGCGGTTCTCCGCGCTCGCGGCCTGGCACTCGCGGCGGTTCGAGCGCAAGTGGTTTCGCGACGACGTCAGCACGGAGGTGCTGGGCGCGCCCGACTTCTCCTCCCTGACCGACCTGGGAAGCTCCTTCGCCACTGCCCGGAAGATGCGGCTGTTCCCGTTCGAGCCGCGCTCGCTGACGGGCCTGCTCGCCGCGGCGCTCGCGCCGCTGGCCATCCTGCTGATCATGGACCGGGAGTTCCTCGCGGTCCTCAAGCAGATCCACGAAGGGCTGCCCTGAAAGGGGAGGGGCCATGCTGAGGACCGTCATCATCTTCGTGCTGTCCAACGTCATCTTGCTGGCCATGTTCTCCGCCGGGCTGATGCGGCGCCTGGGAGATTTCCGGCACGTGCGCCAGCGCCCGGGGCTCTACGCGCGGGCCCTGGCCGTGGTGCTGGTGGTGGTGCCGCTGGTGGCGTACGTGCTGGTGCGGCTGCTCAGGCTGCCCCCGGTGGCGGCGGCCGCCATCATGCTCACGGCCATCTGTCCCGGTGCGCCCCTGCAGGTGAACCAGGCGAAGTCGCTGAAGGCCAGTGCGACGACGTCGCTCAACCTGCTGCTGCTGCTGGCCCTGTGCGCCATCGTCACCGTGCCGCTCTGGGTCAACGTGCTGAGCCGCGTGACGGGGTTCCAGCTCCAGGCCACTCCCGGGCTGGTGCTGCGCACGCTGCTCGTGAAGCTCCTCCCGCCGCTGTTGGCGGGCATGGCCGTCAACTACTTCTTCCCGCGCGTGGCGCCGGTGCTGGCCGTGTGGGTCGACCGCGTGTTCAACGTGCTCCTGCTGGCGGTCGCGGGGGTCGTCATCGTCCTGGCGGGGCCGCGGTTGATGGAGCTCGGGGTGACCACCATCCTGGCGCTGGTGCTGCTCGTGTCCATCGCGGACTTCCTGGGACACCAGGCGGGCGGACCGCGGCCCGAGGACCGCAAGGCCGTGGCGCTGGCCGCCGCGCTGGCCCACCCGGCGCTGACGATGACCATCATCATCCAGAGCTACCCACGCATGCGGGCGCTGGAGGTGGCGGCGGTGGTGGGCGCCTTGATCCTGGTCCGCCTGCTCGCGCTGATTCCCTACAAGCTCTGGATGAAGCGGCGGGAGCGGGCGGACCGGGTGCCTCCGGGCAGCGTGCCCACCTGACGCCGCCCGTCATCAACGGCCCGCGGGGCGCACGATGCAGCGGAAGCCGATGTGGCTGGAGCCGCTCTCCACGGCCTGGGGCGAGCGCGCCGCCGGGCGGTAGCGCAGGCAGTAGTTGGGCGCGCACAGGTAGCTGCCGCCCTTGAGCACGCGGCGGGGGATGTTCACCTGGGGCATGCCGGGGTCCTTGCTGCCGTTTGCGTGGGCGGGCCCGCGCGGGTTGACGGGGATGCAGCAGGCCTTGCCCTTGTTGCCCGTGTGGCGTGACTGGAACCAGTCCGTGGTCCACTCCCACACGTTGCCGGCCATCTCGTGCAGGCCGTAGCCGTTGGGCGGGAAGCTGCCCACGGCGCAGGTGCCCTCGTGGCCGTCCTCGCGCAGGTTCTGCCAGGGGAACTCGCCCTGCCAGGTGTTGGCCAGGTGCTTGCCGCCGGGGGTGAACTCGTCTCCCCAGCAGTACTCCTGGCGCTCCAGCCCGCCGCGCGCGGCGCGCTCCCACTCGGCCTCTGACGGCAGCGCCTTGCCGGCCCAGGTGGCATAGGCCTCCGCGTCCTCGAAGGCGATGTGCACCACGGGGTGCTTGCCGCGTCCCTTGAGGTTGCTGCCGGGCCCCTCCGGGTGCCGCCAGCTCGCGCCCGGCACGTAGGCCCACCAGCGCGAGAGGTCCCGCAGGTCGACGCGGCCCGCGGCCTTCCGGAAGACGAGCGAGCCGGGCACCAGCAGCTCCGGGAGGGCGCCGGGGTAGTCCGCGGGGTTCAGCGGGCGCTCGGCCACGGTGACGTAGCGCGTGGCGTCCACGAAGTGGGCGAACTGCATGTTCGTCACCGTGAAGCGGTCCATCCAGAAGCCGGAGACCGTCACCTGGTGGGCGGGAGCCTCCTCGGGATAGTGGTGGTCCGAGCCCATCCAGTACGTCCCGCCCGGCACCCACGTCATGTCCGGGAAGGGCGCTTCGCCCGGCGGAGGCTCGGAGACAGGCGAGGGCTCCGGCTCCATCCGCCTCGCGGCCTCGCTGCTCATGTCCATGCTCATGCCTGGCTCCTCGGGGGATGGCGTCGGTGGACGCACGCTCCGCCGGAGGCAACCTGGACGCACCGGAGGACGAAGGCACCGGTCCTCGGGGGTGGGGCGTGGACTGGAAGTGGACGAAGCCGTGGTCCTGGCGGGGCCCGGGTGTGTCAGGGCGACGGCTTCGCCAGCCGGTCCTCGTACCAGCGCCGGGCATTCCCGAGCTGGACGCGGGTGTTCCCGGACGTCACCTCCACGGCGCCGGTGATGCCGTCCATCGTCGCCAGCACCAGGGCGTGGGTGGCACCGCGGGACAGGTCCATCCGGCCCTCGAGCTCGAGGTTCTCGTCCTTGATGCGCAGCTCCCGCACCTGGATGCCCGCGGCGCCCACCTGTACCCGTCCGGAGACCTCGAGGTCCCGGGCCGACAGCAGCGGGGTGAGGAAGCGGTGCAGCTTCTTGTGCCCGGTGAGCACCGCGACGATGGGGTCCGCGGTGGCGAAGCGGGAGGAGAACCGCGCCTCCAGCTCCGGAGGCGACAGCCTCAGCGTGGCGCGGGGGAGGGTGAAGGTGCCGCTCCAGCCGCGCACCTTCGCGGCGTCCAGGTCCGCGGACACCTGGCTCAGCCGCAGCGTCGTCCCATCCAGCCCCAGGGCCCTGCCGTGCAGCGCGAGCCGCCGCGTGTCGAGCTCCGCGTACGCCCGCCCGAGCCACCGGTCGTCACCCGTTCGTGCCTCGACGAGGTCGGTGCCCAGGGTGAGGTGCATCGCCCTCTGCTCGTGCTCGGACTCACCATGGCCCGCGGCCTTCACCGTGACGCTGCCGGAGTCCACGCGGAACGTCTTCCCCGTCCAGGTGTTGAGCATCCGCAGGTCCACCGGCTTGCTGGGCGCCACGCGCAGCTCCTGCTGGATGTCCGGCACCGGGAGCCCCAGGCGCGGCTCCGCATGGAAGGCGAGCGCCACCTCGGGCAGCTCCAGCAGCCGCGCATGAAGGCCCTCCACCCGGACGGAGGAGAGCGTGAGCTGCAGCCGGCCGCGCGGCGCGGCGCCTGCGTCCGCCTCCACGGTGCCGCCGACGTGCCAGGACGTCCGCACGTGCGCGGGCCCGAGCCGCAGGCGCAGCGGTGCGCCGTGGGCCTCCACGCGACTGCCCGGCTCCAGCCGGCCCTGCTGGACGCCCAGCTCCACGGCCAGCGTGCCGGCGCCGCCATGGAGCCCCACCTGCGCGTGCGGGGACAGGTGCGGCTCGAGCCAGTCCAGGGAGGACAGGTCCGCCCTGGCCCGGAGCCGCCCGCTCAGGCCTCCCAGGACGTCCCAGCCCTCTTCGGGGCTCCTCCGGGTGGCCTCGAGCGAGAAGTGGGTGGACAGCACGTGCAGCCGCGCGACCCGCTGCTCCTGGACCTCCACGAAGCCGCGCTCCAGGTGGACCTGCCCGGCGTCCACCGTGAGCCGCTGGCCGGCGACGAGGTGCACGGTGCCCCGCGCGTCCGCGGGCCCGACATAGCGCGTGGTGCCGAAGGCCAGCTCGCGCGCGTCCCGGACCTCCAGGTCGCGCAGCCTCACCTGCCACGGGTGGGGCGTGAGGGGCCTCGGTGGCGTGCGCTCCCCGGGCGGCAGCGGGTCCACCCGCGCGCGCACACCCAGGGCCCGGCCCCCCTCGGCCTCGACCTGGCGGCGGAACAGGGCGGCCAGGGACAGCTGCGTCTCCACCTCGTCCGCTTCGATGTGCCAGCGCACGTGCGTGCCGCGCTGCTCCACGAAGAAGCCGTGGGCCTGGAACCGGCCCGGCCACGGCCACCAGGCCCGGCTCCAGCCCAGCTGCGTGCGCGGCGCGACGCGGTGGACGAGCGCCGGGACGAGCGGCGTGTTGAGCGCGAGGTTGAGCAGCCCCTCCAGGAGCAGCACCGCGCCCAGCCCCCAGGCGAGCACGCGCAGCCACCGCGGCCAGCGCGCGCGGGGCGGGGGAGGTGCGCGCGCCGCGCTGTCATGCGGCGCGGGCATCGGCGGCTCGCTGTGGCACGGCTCGGGGGCTGACACGCCGGGGCTCACCAGATGTAGCGGAGGATGAACTGGCCGTAGCTGAGCGTGGGCGTGTCGGACTCGAGCGCGTTGCCGTCCGCGTCGATTCCGATGCGGGGTGCGGCATTCAGCGTCGTCACGGCGCCCAGGCCGACCTGCAGGTTGGGCCGGCCGGAGTAGTAGAGCCCGAGCGCGACGGTGCTCGCCTTCAACGTCCTGTCGGGCAGGCGCGCCTCGCTCTCCTCTCCGGTGGTGAACAGGTACTCACCCATGATGGCCACGGGGACTCCATGGGGCGCGAAGTCCGCGGTGAGCGCGGCCCCCAGGTTGACGCGCGCCGCATGGGTCTTCTGGGTGAGGCGGTCGCCGAGCTCCGAGTCGAAGGGATTGCGCTCTCGCCACGCGTACTCGCCCTGCGCGGAGGCCTGGAGTGAGAACGTCCGGCTGAAGGCCTGGGCCAGGTACGCGCCGCCGTTCACCGAGGTCTCCGTCGCGGGCACGAGGAGGAACCGGCCCAGACTGCCCAGGACCAGCTGCTCGAGCGTCAGCCCCGGCGAGTCCAGGATGCTGGTGACCAGCGGGAGGACGGTGACCTCCTTGCCGTTCTGGTAGCCGAAGTTGCCGCGCACGGAGACCTGCGTCCCGCTGCGCTCGTTGTGCCACACGCGCACGATGGCGCCCGCCTGGCCGATCAGCTCCACCGACGCGCCGTCCACCAGCAGGGAGCGCGCGTTGGCACCGGTGATGATGGTGCCTCGCGCGAAGCCCGCCACGCCCAGCCAGTCCGTGAGGGCGAAGCCCAGGTCCAGCGTCTGCTGGACACCCGTGAGCAGCACGTCCGTCGTGCCCACGCTGCCGATGGGCAGGTCCGGCACGTCGTAGCGAGCGACGCCCTCCCGGAGGCCCACGTTCGTGGTCACGAAGGCGCTCTGCTGGAGGATGGGAAACTGGAACGTATGTCCGCCCAGCTGCCGCGTGTCGGCGGTATGGCAGTCGGGCGCTTTAGCAACGGGGGGGCTTTCAGCGGCGGACGTGTTTGCAGGAAGTGCCGCGCTCAGCAGCAGGAGCAGCCCCACGGTCATCGGTTTCATGGGCTTCCAACGTGGGAGGGCCCTTCCCCGGTCGCCACTGGACGGGGAGCGGGGTCGTTCGTCGCGGCCCGCACCTCCCTTTCATCCTCCGGGGCACCTTCTCGGCCCTGCTCGATGCACCACGGGCCTGGGTCGCCACGCCGGTGCAAGCGTCCTGAAGCTTGTGGGGGCCACTCCCGCGGGGCACTGGCCCGGAGTCGCGGGCGGCCTAGCTTTCCGGCAACCCAGGCTGTGGCACGGATTCCTCTCGCTCGAGGAGCGCTTCCGCACGGCGATGGCCCGCCAGCAGGTGCTGGCGGCTCCCGCGCGGTAGGGCAGGGACACACCACGCGGTGTGCCGGCGTTGCTCGACGACGTACACCGACGCGTCTCCTGGGCGGTAGGGGCCGCGGGTCGGCGAGCACGCTCCCCCGGGTGCACCCGCGGTTCCGGCTGCGAGAGGAGTGAGAGGCGATGAAGTTCTCGGCGGCGGCGGTGTGGCAGGCGGCGAAGCGCGGGGTGCCCGGGCTGCGGCTGGCGCAGGGCTATTCGGGCCGCGTGTTCCAGGCGGACGCGCTGTCCGCGCTCACCATTGGCGCGATGCTCATCCCCCAGGGGCTCGCCTACGCGCAGATTGCCGGGGTGCGCCCGGCGGCGGGGCTCTACGCGGGCATCGCGGGCATGCTGGCCTACGCGCTGTTCGGGCCCTCGCGGCACCTCATCGTCGGGCCCGAAGCGGGGGCGGCCATCCTCACCGCGGCGGCCATCGCCCCGTTGGCGGCGGGGGCGGACTCCGCGCGCCAGGCGTCACTGGTGGCGCTGCTCGCGCTGATGGTGGGCGTGCTGAGCCTCCTGGGTGGACTGCTGAAGGCGGGCGCGCTCGCGGACTTCCTGTCCCGGCCCATCCTCGTCGGCTACACCAACGGCGCGGCGCTGATCATCATCGGCAGCCAGCTGGCGAGGCTCTTCGGGCTGGAGCGCAAGGCGGACGACTTCGCCGGTCAGGTGTACGAGGTGGGAGCGAACGTGCAGCGGGCCCACCTGCCCACGCTGTGGCTCGGCCTGGGCATCATCGGGTTGCTGGTGCTGCTGCGGCGCTTCCTGCCGAAAGCCCCCGGTCCGCTCATCCTGGTGGTCCTGACCACGGTGGCGGGTCAGCTGTTCCAGCTGGCGCACGGCGGCATCAAGGTGGTGGGCGAGCTGTCCGCGACGCCGCCCGGCTTCGCGCTGCCGTCCGTCCAGTTCGAGGACGTGCGCGCGCTGCTGCCGGCGGCCTTCAGCCTGGCGCTCGTCAACTACGCCGGCTCGGTGCTCACCGGACGCATCTACGCGGACAGGTTCCGCTACCGGCTGGACGCGCATCAGGAGTTCATCGGTCAGGCCGCGGCGAATCTGGCCACCGCCTTCACGCAGGGCTTCCCCGTCACGGGCAGTGACTCCCGCACGGCGGTGAATGCGTCCATGGGGGGACGGACGCAGTGGGTGGGGGTGATGGCGGCGGGGGTGGTGCTCGTCTTCGCGCTGTTCCTGACGCCGCTGCTGCGCAACCTCCCCATGGTGACGCTGGGGGCCATCGTCGTGGTGGCCGCCGTGTACCTGATGGATGTGCGGTCCATCGTGGACCTGTGGCGCGTCCGGCCCGTGGAGGCGGCGCTCGCGGTGGTGACGATGGTGGGGGTGCTGGTGCTGGGCATCCTCCAGGGCATCCTCGTGGCGGTGGCGCTGGCGCTGGTAGACCTCATCCGCCGGGCGGCCCGGCCGCACGACGCGGTGCTGGGGACGAGGGAAGGGGTGCCGGGCTACCACGACATCAAGCGGCACGAGGACGCGGAGACGGTTCCGGGGCTCGTGGTGTACCGGTTCGACGCGCCCATCTTCTTCGCGAACGCGCGGCACCTGAGGGAGGAGGCGCGGGCCCTGGTATCGGGGGCACGCGCGCCGGTGCGGTGGTTCGTGCTGGATGCGTCCGCCGTGTTCGACCTGGACGTCACCGCGGCCGAGGGGCTGGAGAAGCTGCGGAGGGAGTTCGAGGAGGAGGGCGTGGTGCTGGGCATCGCCGAGGCCCGGGCGCCGATGCGGCGGATGCTGCGGCGCACGGGGCTGGCGGAGCGGATGGGACGGGAGAACCTCCATCCGACGGTGGGCGCGGCGGTGCGGAGCTTCCTGGCGCTTCAGGCCGAGGCGGCGGGCCCGCCGCATGGACGCGGCCCGCCAGGGCCTCCCGCGGTGCATTGAGGGAGGTGCTATTCGAAATGGAGCCGGTCTCCTTCAGCCGCCTGTGCTCAGCAGCTGTAGAGGTACTTCAGCGCCAGGATGTCGCTGTTGCTGAACTCGCCGCTTTCGGTCGACCGGAAGCAGGAGTTCATGATGGACCCTCCCACCGTGGCCGTGCTCGGCGTCCCGGGGATGAGGATGGCGCCCACGCCAGCGGTTCCCTCGCTGCCGCCAGAGCCGCAGCTGATGGCCCGGTTGTAGTAGTCCGAGTGGCGGAGTCCGAGCGCGTGGCCCAGCTCGTGGGTGATGACGTGCTCGACCACGTCCACGCTGTAGGCGTTCAGCCCGGTGCCGATATTGATGACGCCGTAGGGCACGCCGCCCGAGGGGAAGCCCGCGGAGCCGCCGGTGCCGGACGTGGTCTGCGCGGTGATGTTCGCGTCACAGCCGGTGGTCGGCCCCCGCGCCATGGAGAAGCAGAGTCCCAGGGCGTTGTAGTTGGCGAGCGCCATATCCAGCCCCTGGCTCAGCCGCGAGTAGCTGTTGAACGCGGACGTGGGGTTGACGCAGATCTTCCGGATGAGGGGGACACCGACGATGTTGGTCGTGCGGTACTGCTCCTCGCTCCCCTCGCTGCTCTGGAGCATCTCCCGGGACGCCTCGAGGGTGACGTGGCCATCTCGCCCCACGTACACGGCACCCTCGGAGACCTGGATGTCGTCGGCCCGAAACCCGGCCTCGACCAGGTTGGAGATGATCTCCTCGTTCTCGAGCTGCGGGTCGGTGTCGCAGCCGGCCAGCAACGCGCCACAGCTCACCACGAAGACTGCCGCCTTCTTGAACATGGTTGTCTCCCCTTTGGGTCCTGAAGCGGACGACAGGGTTTTCTAGGACATCTCACCGGCGGAGACAAACAATCCAAGACTAACCGGCAAGGTCAGAAAATACCCTGTCCCGGCGTGAGGATGCGGTCCGGGTCGTAGCGCCGCTTCGCGTGCTCGAAGCGCTCCCAGTAGGGGTGGAAGTGGCGGCGCCAGTCGGCGGGGCTCAAGGGCACGGCGTCGACGGGGTAGATCTTCCCGCCAATGGCGGTGAGCCGGTCGAAGATGGCGCGGTTCTTCTGCAGCAGGGACGCCACGTTCTCCGGCGTCGGGGGAATGGCGGTGCGCAGCAGCGAGAAGAGGAAGACGTGCCGGTCCGTGGGCGTGCGCAGGAAGGGCGTGGTCAGCTCGGCGGAGCGGAAGGGGTAGAGGAGGATGGGCCCCTGGCCCATGTCCTCCACTGTGGTCTGCGCGAGGACCTCCTGGACGAAGGCCTCCGCGGCCCGGGCGGGGACGAACATGTCCAGCCACGGGTGGGGGAAGCCCCAGATGCCGAGCTGCTTGAGCAGCTCGATGAGCGGCGCGAGCCGGTTGGCGAAGTCGAAGTAGCTGCCGTCGTTCGCCTGGAGCGTCCCGGGCAGGAAGCCCAGCCCCGCGAGCAGCCGCTCATCGTTCGGCTCCGAGCCCGGGGTGAAGTACTTCACCACCTCGAGCTGATACGCCCAGCCCCCGTTGGAGGCGACCGCGGAGCCCTCGACGTAGTCGAAGCGGCCGTCCTCGATGAGCCGCCGCTGGTCCTCCATGAAGCGGTGGAGGTCGTTGTACAGGGCGGTGTACGTCCGGGCGCGGGGCGGCACGTCGACGAGCCGCACGCGGGCGCGCACGATGATGCCGAACTGCCCCAGCCCCGAGCGCACGGCGTCGAACAGGGGCCGCTCCCGCCAGCGCGAGCACCGCACGAGCTCACCCCGGCCCGTGACGACGTCCAGCTCCAGCACGTTGTCCACCTGGAGGCCGTGGCGGAACGCCTGTCCGCCAATGCCTCCCGCCGACAGAGAGCCACCGATGCTCAGCTCGATGTAGTCGGTGAGCACCGGGGGGCTCTTGCCGGAGGGCAGCGAGGCCTGCAGCAGCTCGTGCCACCGGACGCCCGCATCCACCCAGGCGCTGTCCTCGCAAACCTCGTGGATGGTGGACAGCGTGGACATGTCGATGACGATGCCCGCCGGCACCATGGACTGGCCGAAGGTGCTGTGGCTCTCACCGAGCCCCCGAGCGGCGGCAATCCTCAGGCCCTGGCGCCGCGCGAAGCGGACCATGGCCACGATGTCCTTCACCGAGCCGGGGACGAGCACGGCCCACGGCGTGCGGTGGATGATGTGGCCGAAATCGTCCGCCGCGGCGGTCCGCGACGCCGCGTCCATCAGCAGCTCGCCGTCCAGCGGCGGGAGGGGCACCGCGCTCGCTTCCAGCGTGGAGGCCCAGCTGCGGCTCATGGGGTTGAAGGCCACCGCCGCCAACGCACCCTGGAGCAACGACCTTCGGGAGACGACTCGACTCGACATGGACTCCTCCTGATGCTTCGGAGGTTTCTAGCCCGGGCCCCTGACCCCAACAATCGCACTCCCCTCGGGCTCCAGTGGCCACGGGTGGACCTGGAAACGACGAGGGGCCCGGCGCGACGGCCGGTCAGGCGTCGCCCACCAAGATGACTCGTCTACGTTTGCTTGAATATAAGAGAAAGCTAATATTTCGTGTTTTACTGATTGGTCGGGGGATTGCTCAGGTATAGGGGCGGGTGGGCGCGGCTGGCCCTCCCAGGGACAGCAGCGCCTACACCCTGTCGTTCCTCGAAAAGGAAGCCCCATGCGCAAGCTGTCCATGGCGTTGCTGGTCGGTGTCACCCTCGTCGGTTGCGGTGTCGACCCGGAAGCCGAGAACCAGGAGATCGTCTCCAACCTGATCGAGGCCGGTTTTCCGGCCGATGACATCATGGTCGCCGACGGTGCCGTGTACGTGGGCCGCGACGCTCACGTCACCCTCGAGGCGTCTCGCGAGATGCTCCAGGTCCCCGCGGAGAGCGCCGAGCAGTACCGCACGACCAACCTCGTCGGCTCGAGCGTGACGAAGATCTGCGTCAACCCCACCTCCACGTTCAACACCTATACCGCCCTGAGCCAGGGGCTCGACCTGGCCATCGCCAACTACAATGAGCGGGGTCTGCGCATCACCTTCGCGCGCGGCCCGACCACCGGCTGCACCGCGAACATCACCGCGCAGACCACGTCCGGCACCGGCGGCTCCGCGGGCTTCCCCTCGGGCGGCCTGCCCTACGGCATCATCAACATCGGCACCGGCCTGCAGAGCTACAGCGTCGACGTGAACGAGCACGTCATCGCCCACGAGCTGGGCCACGCCATCGGCTTCCGCCACACGGACTACTACAACCGGTCCATCAGCTGCGGCGCCGGCGGCGACGAGGGAGATGCCGGCGTGGGCGCCATCCACATCCCCGGGACGCCGACCACGGCCGTCGTGGGCGGTTCGGTCATGAACTCCTGCTTCCGGTCGACCGAGACCGGCGAGTGGACCAGCTCCGACATCACCGCGCTGGACGCCCTCTACCCGGGCGGCGGTTCGGTCGCGAGCTGCTCCAGCTACAACTTCACGACCTACCGCGGGCAGAACGGGACGCAGGTCCAGTGCAGCTGCGCGGCGGGGAGCACGGGGACCGTGTGGGGGACGGACCTCTACACCGACGACTCGAGCGTCTGCGCCGCCGCGGTGCACGCCGGTGCGATTCCCTCCAGCGGTGGGACGGTGGTCGTCACCATCCAGCCGGGGCAGGGCAGCTACACGGGGACGACCCGTAACGGCATCACCACGTTGTCCTACGGCGCCTGGGGAGGGAGCTTCTCCCTCACCGGCACGACGCCCCTTCCGAGCAGCTGCTCCAACTACAATTTCACGTCGTACCGCGGGCAGAACGGGACGCAGGTCCGGTGCAGCTGCGCGTCGGTGAGCGCGGGAGCCGTGTGGGGGACGGACATCTATACCGACGACTCGAATGTCTGCGCGGCCGCGGTGCATGCCGGTGCGATTCCCTCCACGGGCGGGACGGTGGTCGTCACCATCCGGCCGGGACAGGGCAGCTACACGGGCACGACCCGTAACGGCATCACCACGTTGTCCTACGGCGCCTGGGCAGGAAGCTTCTCCCTCAGCCCGTAGTCGCCACGCCTGATTCCGGTGGCAGGAACGAGGGGCGCTGTCGCAGGGCGCCCCTCGTTCGCGTCAAGGACAGGGCCCTCCGGGGGGCCGCCCCGGTCAGGGCGCGTGTCCGCCCGCGAGGAGCTGGGCCTCGTGCATGGCCTCGCTCATCTCGAAGTAGGGAATCTTGGGCTCCCGGTCGAGCAGGCGCGCGTACTGCGCGAGGGCGCCGCGGTGGTGCGCCGTGTGGTCGATCATGATCTCCAGCGCCTCCTGCGGCGTCCTGAGGCGGATGGGGTTCTCCGGGAGCGGCAGCAGCAGCTCCTCCCGGGAGAGCTGGCCATACAGCTCCGCGGCCAGGGCCATCGTCTCGTCGAAGGCGTGGAGCGCGAAGGCCAGCGGGCTCTCCGTGTCGCTTCCACCGGACAGGTTCTCGTTGGAGACCTTCGTCCACTCCATGCTGGTGAAGCCCGGGCCCAGCCCGAGCCAGGCCTGGCCCTCGCCCCGGTAGCTCTTCCACTCCCGCCCCTTGAAGCGCTCCATGGCCGGGAAGACGCCCGCGAGGAACAGCTCCAACCCCGCGGTGACGTGGTGGACGTGGCCCACCACGCTCAGCATCCCCGGACGGGGCTGGAAGTCGGCATCCTGTTCCTGGAAGGCCTGCAGGGTCCGGCGGAAGAACTGCTTGTGCGCGCGGATGCGAACAGCGGATTCCAGCTCCGGCGGGGCGGCTGCATCAGGGGTGTGAGCGGTCATACGTGTCCGGCAGGTCGAGGTTGCAGGTGGCTTCGGCTCAGGGGGGACTGAGCAACATCGAGGCCAGGGTGCGCCCAGAGGAAGGCACCTCGTCACGTGTAGAACCGAGAGCAACAGCTGCGCTGGAGCTGTGGACCCGAGGGCAACGTTTCCAGGACTAAAAGGCGATGAGAAGGAGCGCCAGCAGCGGCAGGGCGCCCTGGACGAGGCTCGCGGTGAAGAAGCGGCGATTGGACGCCACCAGCACCAGGGCCGCCAGCACCATGCACGCGCAGCCGAAGACGACGGCCGCCACGCCCGAGACAGCCGCGCCGGTGTACGTGAGCGCCACGCCCACGAAGACGCCCAGCGCGAGGAACAGGTTGTAGAAGCCCTGGTTGAGCGCCATCGGCCGCATCACGTCCGCGTCCGCCTGCGACTTCAGCCCGAAGCGCCGCCACACCTTCGGCTGCGAGAAGACGATGCTCTCCATCACGAAGAACAGCACATGGATGGCGGCGGCGATGAGCGCGAAGACCTGGGCCAACAGCGACATGGTGACTCCCCTCCCGAGTTGCGGCTATTCTGGACCAATCAGTTCCGAATCGATATTGGAACGTTCGGTTCACAATTGTCAAGGAGGGTGCCGTGGCGCGCACGCGTGAGTTCGACGAGACGGTGGCGGTGCGTGCGGCGCTGGGGGTGTTCTGGTCCAAAGGCTACGAGGCCACGTCGCTGGCGGACCTGGAGGCGGCGACGGGGCTGAGCCGCTCCAGCCTGTACCAGGCGTTCGAGAGCAAGCGGGGGTTGTTCTCGCGGGCGGTCGCGCTGTACCTGCGGGAGGTCATCACGCCCCGGCTGGGTGTCTTCGCCACGGGCACGCCCGGGCTGGAGCAGGTGACGACCTACTTCGAAGCGCTCGCGACGACGATGGGGACCGCGCCGCCGGCCCTGACGCGGCGGGGGTGCCTGCTCGTCAACACCGCCACGGAGCTGGCGCCGCACGACGAGGCCGCGCACCAGGCCGTGGAGGACTACCGCGCCCTGTTGCAGGGACACCTGACGCGGGCGCTGGAGGGGGCCGCGCGGGCGGGGACGCTGCCGCGGAAGACGGTGGCCCGCCGCGTGGAGCTGCTGCTGGGCGCGGTGATTGGCGTGCTCGTCACGGCGCGGGTGGACCCGGCGGCGGCCGCCCGGTTGGCGAGGGCGACGGCGAGCGAAGCGGCGGGTTGGGCGGAGTAGGGCATTCAGGTGACCCGCCCCCAGGCTTCAAGCCCTGAAGGGCGCTGGTGGGTGCTGGGCGACCCACCTCACGGCGAGCGACATCCATGGCGACCGGGAGCGAAGCCCCTCACGCCTGGTCCCAAACGCCAACACCCCGGGTCCGCTCATTTCCTCTCTTCATGGCCCGCGCTGGCTGGTGGATTTCCACATGCCGCATCGGGTCGAACCTTTGTGCGTCTGCGTATGCAACTTTTAAAAGGCTGGCCCCATAATCAGGCAATCCAAGAAGTAGAAACTGCCTGAGGAATTCCCATGAAGGTCGGTGAGCGTCCACCCGCGGTCTCCACTCGCAAGACTGAGAGCACCCAGAGCCCCCAGACGTCCCAGCCGACGAAGAGCGCGGAGCTGGCGTTCCTGGACTCCCTGAGGGCCACCATGGCGACGACGGCCGTGGCGCCCACCGCGCGGACCGCCGCCCCGGCGGCCGTCTTCACGGCCCCGGCGGCCCAGAAGAGTGCGCCCACGCAGGCGATGCTCCCACCCTCTGAGACCGCGCTGTCTCCGGAGCGGATGGCGCGCGCCGTCGACAACGCCATCCGCGCCGCGGCCGCGGAGGGCGAGCCGCTTCCCGGCGGGGCCGGGCGGAACGACCTCTACCAGTACGCGGTGATGATGCAGAAGGCCGGCTGCAACGACGCCGCGCTGATGGAGTCCACGCTCAAGGGCATGGTGTCCGAGCTGCGCCACGGCCCGCTCTATCCCAAGACCGACGCCGACTTCAAAGCGCTGACGGACATGGCCTTCAAGCGCGCCTACGAGAACAAGCAGTACCCGACGAGCGCCGAGGAGTACGGCCGCTACCGCGAGATGGCCAACAAGATGGCCGCCGACGGCAAGACCTTCATGGAGATCAGCTATGCCATCTCCGACAAGGCCATGAACGTCCGGAACTACGGGGGCGAGCCGGATTCGGACATCGCCATCGGGACCGCCATCGACAAGGCGTTCAAGCGCGCCAACGAGAATCCCAACTACCGGACGAGCGAGAGCGACTACAAGAAGTACGAGGCCCTGGCCAGGGAGATGGCCGCCGACGGCAAGGACTCCGAAGCCATCAGCTACGCCATCTCGGACAAGATCTCCAACGTCCTCGCCTTCGGAGGCGATCCGGATTCGCCCGTCGCCATCGGGAACGCCATCGACAAGGCATTCAAGCGCGCCTACGAAAATCCCAACTACAGGACGACCAGCGGCGACCACCAGAAGTACGAGGCCATCGCCAAGAAGATGGCCGAAGAGGGCAAGGACTCCGCGGCCATCATGTATGCCATTGCGGACAAGATCACCAACGTCCTCGTCTTCGGAGGTGATCCGGATTCGCCCGTCGCCATCAGGAACGCCATCGACAAGGCGTTCAAGCGCGCCCACGAAAATCCCAACTACAGGATGACCAGCGGCGACTTCCAGAAGTACGAGGCCATCGCCAAGAAGATGGCCGAGGAGGGCAAGGACTCCTCGGCCATCAGCTACGCCATCTCGGACAAGATCACCAACGTCCTCGTCTACGGAGGCGATCCGGATTCGCCCATCGCCATCAAGAACGCCATCGACAAGGCGTTCAAGCGCGCCCACGAGAATCCCAACTACCGGACGACCGAGAGCGACTACCAGCGGTACGATGCCCTGGCCAGGCAGATGGCCGCCGAGGGCAAGGACTCCGAAGCCATCAGCTACGCCGTTTCGGACAGGGTATCGGACCGGAACAAGTACGGCGGCGACCACACCGACCGGCACGTGCAGGACGGCATCCTCGAGCGCTCGTTCCGCGCGGTGCTCGAGGGCGCCTACCGGAAGCCCCTGCCGAAGGAGGAGGAGCGGTGGCGGGCCCTCATCGCGCAGTTGGGGGAGGAGGGCAAGCTGTGCAGTGAAATCGAGGCCAAGCTCCGCTCGGATCTGCAGGTCGCCTACCACAACCTCTGAGGCACTCGAGCTCCCTCCGGAGCCCTCGCCAGGAGGGCTCCGGACCCCGGACGCGTCGCGGAGGGTGTCTGGCGTCAGAAGCTCACCCGGGCTCCTCCTCGGGTTGGGACCGGGCGACCCGTCGGGCTCTGGAGCAACTGGCTAGGGACTGTCGTCTCGCTTCGCGGGGCCCGAGGTGGCGGGGCGTGGCGGAGCCAGGACGGGGAGGTAGCACGCGCCCTTGTATTCAAAGCCGTCTTCACCACCACAGTCCTTCAGCTCCACGGCCAGTTTCGTCCAACAACCGCCGTTGATTGCCACCTGCACCGTGCCAGGACAGCGGCCCCTGCCGTCCGGGCGCCGCTGCCCTGGGAAGGGTTTCGGTGGCACGTCGACCGCGATGGATGCCCACACGGAGGGCATTTGCTCGGGCTTCACTGGCGCCATCAGTGCGGAGTCCCCGGCGGCCACGGTGCCGGCATCCGCTGACTCTTCTTCCTGCTCAGCAAGATGGGGCGCTGCGGGCTCCTCCGTGCGACTCACGCTCAGCAGCCCCCCGGCGCTCAGCGCCAGTGTGCCTCCGAGGCCGGCGGCCGCGAACCAGGGCCACCTGCGCATGCGAGGGGGGCGCAGCACCGTGACGCGCTGGGGCATGGGGAAGCGGCCCGCGAGCCGCGGCTCTTCTCCCGTGAAGAGAGGCGCATCCGCTTCGTGTCCTGCTCTGCGCGCAGCCTGCTCCAGCGCTTCCGCTACCTCCCGCGCGCTGCCGCGCACCTCGGGGTGCGGCGAGAGCATCCGGGACACCAGCGCGCTCAGCTCCGGAGTGCAGCGGGGGTTGCCCACTCGCGCCGTCCAGTGCTCCAGCGCCTCGGTGCGCCAGAGCCAGTCATCCTCATGCCCCGGGTGCGCTGACGGTGGGTACTTCGCGGTGACGAGTCGGTAGGCCGTCACCCCCAGGGCAAAGACGTCATCCGCGGGCCCCGGGGGATACGGGACGTCCAGGGGCTTGCGGGTGTGCAGCACGAAGCGCCATGCCTCGGGCGAGCGGTAGGCCGGGGTGCCGGGAGGAAATGGCTGCAAGGTCAGCGTGGCGGCTCCCAGGTGGTGGCCAGAGCCGAAGTCCATGAGGAAGGGCTGAGCGTCTGCCCGCCGGACGCGGATGTTGTCACCCTTCACATCGCGGTGGAGGCCTCCGGCCGAATGCGTGGCGTCCAGGGCACGGGCCAGCCGGGCCAGGAGCTGAAGCACCTGCCGTGAAGACGGGCGCTGAGCCTGGGCCCAGGCATAGAGCGGAAGGCCTTCCACCCACTCCATGACAACCCATGCGTAGGACTCGCCCTCCCGCGGCTGCCAGTGGCCATTGTCTATCAGGCGCGGGACCGCGGGGTGGCGGATGCGGCCGAGCAGCTCGGCCTCACGCGCGAAGCGCGCATCCCCGGGGTGCAGGGCCAGCTTGAGGGCCACGGCGTCCCCTGCCTGCCCCTTCGCGGGCACGGCGCGGTAGACGACTCCGTAGGCGCCCCGGCCGCGCTGCTCCAGCAGACGCCACGGGCCGAGTCGCATCCCGGGGGGCAGGATTCCCGGATTGAGGTCGTCAAACTCCATGAGGCTCCTCGTGAGGCGGTCCGCACCGCGCACGAGGAGACTACTCGCGAGGTAGTTGGACTCCAACGTCATCCGTCAGGTGGACGGCGGCCCTCCACACCGGACTGACGCGGGGAGTCCGCACCGTCACGACGACGGTGTGGGTGAGGGCCCGCCCGAGGGTGAGCCCCTTCGACCAGACCTCACCCCTGCCGCCGAGCAGCATCGTGGAGCGGTGAGGTCCGGGACGCGCACGGCCTCCCAGTCGAGGAGACAGGGCTTGGGCCTCGGACATGAGGTTGCCCCGTTTCCGCGGGGCAACTTCACGTGGCGGTGAACCGTGCCGGAGGAGCCTATCGGGCCGACGGCATGGGCTCGGCGAGGAAGGGGTTCGCCTTCCCGACGACGTCGGGCGAGTCGAAGATGTTGTAGTGGGTGCGGCCCGGGAGGATGGCGAGGCGGGCCTTCGACATGTCCTTGCCCTCCCAGCCCGGGTCCTTCTGGCCGCCGCCGAGGAGCTCGAAGAAGCGCACCATCTTCGCCGGCGAGATGCCGTCATGGTCCGCGTAGATGAGCAGCGTGGGCGCCGAGATGCGGGGGACCTCGTTGGACCAGTCGTAGTCGCGCGACAGCAGCTCGCCCATCTTGTCGAGCAGCTTCGGGAAGCCGTCCGGGTTCGGCGAGACGGCCACGTACGTCTGGTACTCGGTCGACGGGCGCATGAACTCGACCATGGAGTGGTTGATCTGCTGGAAGGTGGCGCGGACCTCCGGGTACCAGGAGTCCTGGCTGAAGCCCGCCGAGACGACGACGAGCTTCCGGACCCGCTGGGGGTGCTGAATCGCGGTTCGAATCGCGACGCAACCGCCGAGCGAGTAGCCCATGACGTCGGCCTGCTCGAAGCCCAGGTGCTGGATGAGGGCGGCGATGTCGTCTGCCATGTGCTCGAAGCGCAGGGGGCGGTCGATGTCGCCGGTCCTGCCATGACCTTGCAGGTCGACGGCGATGACCTGTCGGTTCTCCGCGAGCTGCTTCGGCACCTCGCCCATGAGCGCCGCCATGCGGAAGCCGCCATGCAGGACGATGAGGGGCGTGCCGTCTCCGGAACCGTGGACCTCGTAGTAGAGGCGGAGGCCGTTCACCGGCGCGTAGCCGGACTTCGTGGGTTTCTGCTGAGTCATGGGGCCTTCCCCCGGGGCACCGTCGGGTTTCGTGTGGGGCTGGGTCGCGCACCCGGACAGGACCAGGGCGACGAGGAGGAGCGGCTTCAAGAGGGGGTGGGGCATGGTGCAGACAGAGGGAGCTGCCTCATCGGCTTTCACGGGTCGAATCGAAATTGCGTCGCACCAACAGATGCGCGCGTCGAGAATTGCTGACAGAACTTCGTCAGCTCGGAGTAGGGCGCCGTCGGCAGGACCTCCCGGAACTCCAGATGCGTCACCAGGCAGTACAGGGTGACCTCCAGGAAGCTCAGGTCCCGCTGAGGCGGGAGCGCGGCGAGGACGGCCCCCACGTTCTCCTCCAGCCACGCCATCATGTTGAGCAGCGCGGTGCGCAGCTTCGCCGGGTGCGCACCGTCCCCGCCGCCGCCCACCTTGGCCATGACCAGCGACACCTCCGTCGCCATCGCCTGCGCCGCGAGCTCCTGCGCATTGGCCAGCACCGGCACGTCGAGGTCTTCCGGCCAGACCACACGGGGCTTGCGGCTCGACTGTCGGTACAGCTCACGACAGATATTCAGGGCACCGAACCAGACACCCTGGGACGTCTTCAGGCTCGGGATCCTGAGCGCGGGGTTGCCGCCGTAGTCCTCGACATTGGAGGACATGAGGTCTCGCACCACGCGCAAGTCGTAATCGACGCCGAGCTCCGCGGCGAAGATGCGTGTGATTCGCGTGAAGTGGGAGCTGGAGCGGCCGAAAATGACAGGTCTGGCGAGTTCTTCGAGCACAGTTGGCATCTGTGTTCCTCAAATTCGAGAGGTGACACGGGCAACCCTCACCACCGCCCGTCGTCGAGCGCGCGGATAACGGCGTCATGGCCCGCGCGCCATGCGGATTCAAACGCCTCGCCCGCGCCCCGGAACGCCTCGACGGACGTGCCGGTCATGTCCACGCGCACTTCCCGCACCTCGCAGCCCATGTCGGAACGGTAGAAGGCGGGCTCGTCGGTGACGTTGATGGCGATGAGCCGCGAGCCCGGGAACAGCTCGCAGGCATCATGCACGGGCACCGCCGACACCCGGTCCGCCCCCGGGTCGATGCGCTGCAGCGTCGCGTCCTCGAACAGGAACGGGTTGGCCGCGCTGGAGGCCACCGCCTCCGCGACGGAGCCCTGCGTCGCCGCCACCCGGTGCAGGCCCTCGCCCGTGGGCTCCTGGTAGAAGGTCGCGAAGGGCACCGGCAGCTCCTCGATGCGCGCCCCACGGTGGAAGCGCTCCAGCACCTGGGTGAAGCGCTCATGGCTGAGCTCGGGAACCGACGCCGCGCCTCCCGCCGCGCCCAGCGCTCCCGCCGCGAGCGCGGGTGCCAGCGCACCTCCTGAGATGAGCACCGCGAGCAGTCCCACCGCCGCGCCCACCGCGCCGCGCTTCTTCGCCTCCTGCTCCGTCTCGCGCTCGTACAGCCGGAAGAACGCCCGGTAGCGCGTGCGCAGGTCCTCCCCGGGCGCGGCGGCATAGAGGCTGCCCACCAACGCGCCCATGCTGTTGCCCACCACGCAGTCGATGCGCACGCCGCGCTCCACCAGCGCATCCAGCGCGCCCAGGTGCGCCAGCCCTCGCGCCGACCCCACGGAGAGCACCACGCACGTGCGCTCCGGGGCATGACGCAGCGCAGCCCCGCTCCGGCGGCAGGAGGACGCTCCCACCATCAGCACGGCGAGCAGGGTGATGCGCAGGAGCCGCTTCATGGAGTCCTCCAAGATGAGCGCTGGACTCTAGCCCAGGCCCGGGAGGGCCCGCCGTGTGCGTCACATCCCGCGCACCTCGTGGGGCTTGTAGGGCGCCTCGAGCGCCTTCAGCTCCTCGGGGGCCAGCTTGAGGTCCACCGCGCGCACGGCGTCCTCCAGGTGCTCGGGCTTCGTGGCGCCGATGATGGGCGCCGTCACCTGGGGCCGTGACAGCAGCCACGCCAGCGCCACCTGCGCGGGCGGCACGTTGCGCGCGGCGGCCACCTTCTGCGTGGCCTCCACCACCTCCCAGTCCCCGGGCTGGTCATAGAGCTGGCCGGAGAACGTGTCCGACTTCGCGCGGGCCGTGGCGCTGCGGTCATTCAGCGACTTGCGCGAGCCCGCCAGCAGGCCGCGCGCCAGCGGGGACCAGGGGATGACACCGATGCCCTCGGACTCGCACAGGGGCAGCATCTCCCGCTCCTCCTCGCGGTAGACGAGGTTGTAGTGGCCCTGCATGGAGACGAAGCGCGACCAGCCGTGCAGGTCCGCCACGCCCAGCGCCCTCGCGAACTGCCACGCGTACGCGGACGACGCACCCAGGTAGCGCACCTTCCCCTGGCGCACGAGCTGGTCCAACGCGGACAGCGTCTCCTCCAGCGGCGTGTTCGGGTCCATGCGGTGGATTTGATAGAGGTCGATGGCGTCCACGCCCAGCCGCTTCAGGCTCGCCTCGCAGCCCTGGACGATGTGCTTGCGCGACAGGCCGCGCAGGTTCTGCCCGTCGCCCATGGGGAAGTAGACCTTGGTGGCAATCACCACCTCGTCCAGGCGCGCATAGCGGCGCAGCGCACGCCCCGTGACTTCCTCGCTCACCCCCATCGAGTACATGTCCGCGGTGTCGAAGAAGTTGATGCCCAGCTCCACCGCACGGCGGAAGAAGGGCTGCGCCGCCTCCTCGTCCAGCACCCATGGGCGCCAGGTAGGCGTGCCGTAGCTCATGCAGCCCAGACAGATGCGGGATACCCGCAAGCCGGTGCGACCCAGGTTGGTGTACTTCATCGGTTGACTCCTCCGTCAAGCCGGGATTCAGGGGCGCTTGCATGCCCCTGTCCCTGAGCCGCCGCGTCATACCCCGACCGGGTGGGTCTTTGATGAACGGGCGCTTTTCTGAAAGTCGAGATTCCGCTAAACGTACGAGGAATCCGAGGGGGTCGCTGAGCGGAGCCATCGGGCGCGCGCCCCGGATTGCGGGTGGGGTGTGCGTCGCGCGGTCTCCGTCTGTGGCGCCCTCCTGGGAAGGCCCCCCGGGACTCACGACATGCACCTGCCGACGCGCGCCGACCCCGCCTCCGAATTCGTCTGTCCCCAGGACCTGACCTTCGTGGACCTCTGCCGCGCCCGTGCATCGGCGCAGGGCGGGCAGAACGTTTTCACCTTCCTGGATGAGGAAGGGGAGCACACCGTCACCTACGCGGAGCTGGACGCGGGCGCGCGGGCGGTGGCGGCGCTGCTGCGGCGGCACCTGGCACCAGGCGACCGGGCGCTGCTCCTGTACCCGCCCGGCCGTGAGTACGTGCTCGGCTTCCTGGGGTGCCTGTACGCGGGGGTGGTGGCGGTGCCCGCGTACCCGCCGGACCCGATGCGGCTGGGGCGCACGCTGCCCCGGCTCCAGGCGCTGGTGGCGGACTGCGGCGCGCGGGTGGCGCTCACCACGTCCGGAATCCTGGCGATGGTGGAGCCGCTTACAGAGGACGCGCCGGACCTGCGCGCGCTGCGCTGGCTGGCCACGGACTCGGTGCCGGCGGAGGAGGCGGAGGCGTGGCGGCCGGTGGAGCTCCACGGCGACGCGGTGGCGTTCCTCCAGTACACGTCGGGCTCCACGGGGACGCCGCGCGGCGTGGTGCTGCGGCACCGGCACCTGCTGCACAACTCGGGGCTCATCGCGCGCGGCTTCGACGCGGCCCCGAATCCGGTGGGCGTCATCTGGCTGCCGCCGTACCACGACATGGGGCTGATTGGCGGCATCCTCCAGCCGCTGTTCCGCGACATCCCCACCGTGCTGCTGCCGCCGCTGTTCTTCCTGCAGCAGCCCATGCGGTGGCTGGAGGCGGTGTCGCGCTTCGGTGGCACGGTGAGCGGCGGGCCCAACTTCGCGTTCGATTTGTGCGTGCGCAAGAGCACGCCCGAGGAGCGGGCCGCGCTGGACCTGAGCCGCTGGGAGGTGGCGTTCTGCGGCGCGGAGCCGGTGCGCGAGGAGACGCTGGAGCGCTTCGCCCAGGCCTTCGCGCCCGCGGGCTTCCGGCGCGAGGCCTTCTACCCCTGCTACGGACTGGCGGAGGGGACGCTCATCGTCACCGGTGGCCGGCGCGCGGAGCCGCCGGTGGTGCGGCGCTTCGCTCGCGAGGGGCTGCGGCACGGCGAGGCGCGGGCCCCGGTGGATGGCGAGGTGGAGGCGGTGCTGGTGGGCTGCGGCGAGGCGCTGGGCGGGCAGGAGCTGCGCGTGGTGGACCCGGAAACGGGGGTGCCGTCCGCACCGGGGCGGGTGGGAGAAATCTGGGTGCGCGGCCCCAGCGTGGCGGATGGGTACTGGCAGCGGCCGGAGGAGACGGCGCGCACGTTCCACGGGCGGCTGGCGGGCTCGGGTGACGGGCCGTACCTGCGCACCGGCGACCTGGGCGTCGTCGAAGGCGGCGAGGTCTTCGTCACCGGGCGGCTGAAGGACGTGCTGGTGCTGCGCGGGCGGAACCACTACCCGCAGGACCTGGAGCTGTCCGTGGAACGCTGCCACCCGGGCCTGCGCCCCGGCTGCGGCGCTGCGTTCTCCGTGGAGGTGGGCGGGGAGGAGCGGCTCACGCTGGTGCAGGAGGTCTCCGCGAAGGCGGCGGGGGACGTGGACACGGTGCTCACGCGCATCCGCGCGGCGCTGGCCGAGGAGCATGGCGTGGCCGCGCACGCGGTGGTGCTCATCTCCGCGGGCGCGCTGCCCAAGACGTCCAGCGGCAAGGTGCAGCGGCGCGCGTGCCGCGAGGCGTTCCTGGCCGGCACGCTGGACGTGGTGCGGGAGTGGCGCGAGGGACAGGTGGAGGGCACGGCCGGGATGGAGGCGCGGGACGCGCACCAGGCCCCCGGGGTGTCCGAGGCGGGGCAGGGCGAGGTGCTCCCGTGGCTCGTGTCGCGCGTGTCCGGGCTGCTCGGCGTGGACGCGCGCTCGCTGGACGTGGATGCGCCGCTCACCCATTTCGGACTCGACTCGCTGCGCGCGCTGGAGGTGCTGCACGCGGTGGAGGAGGGGTGGCGCGTGTCGCTGCCGCCCGCGCTGCTGCTCCAGGGACCGAGCCTGCGCGAAGTCACGGCCTGGGTGGAGCAGCGGCGCGGTGACGCTTCCGGGCGTCCGGAGGCGGTGCCGTCCACTCCCGCGAGTGGCGCCACGTACGTGTCCGATGGTCAGCGCGCGCTGTGGTTCCTCCAGCGCATGGCGCCCGGGAGCACGGCGTACCACGTGGCCCGCGCGCTGCGCTTCACCGCGCCCGTGGATGCAGCGGTGCTCGGGCGCGTGTTCTCCGCGCTCGTCGCGCGCCACCCGGCCCTGGCCTGCGCGTTCCCCGAGGAGCGCGGGGAGCCCGTGCTGCGGCCCTCGGCTTCCGTGCCGTCGCTGGAACTGGAGGACGCGTCCGCGTCGACGGTGGAGGCCCTTCGCGAGCGGCTCGACGCCGAGGCATACCGGCCCTTCGACCTGGAGCACGGGCCGCTCGTCCGCGTGCGCCTGTTCACCGGTGCGCCGGGCGGGTCCGTGTTGTTGTTCGTGCTGCACCACCTGGTCACCGACTTCTGGTCGCTGGAGGTGCTGGCCGAGGAGCTGGGCGCGCTCTACACCGCCGAGGTCCACGGCACACCCGCCGCGCTGCTCCCGCCTCCGCCGCCCGCACCGGCCATCCTCCAGGCCCAGGAGCCGCGCTACACGGGGCCCGCCGGTGACGCGCTCCAGGCCTGGTGGCGCGAGCGGCTGGGCGGCGAGCTGCCCGCGCTGGAGCTGCCCACGTCGCGGCCCCGTCCCCGGCTGCAGTCCTTCCGGGGCGCCACGGTGTCGTTCCGCGTGGAGCCCCCGACGGCCGCGCGCCTGAAGGCCCTGGCGCACGCGCATGGCGCCACGCCGTTCATGACGCTGCTGGCGGGGTACGTCGCCTTCCTGCGCCGCTACACCGGGCAGGAGGACGTCATCGTCGGCACGCCCACCGCGGGCCGGACTCGCGCGGACCTGTCGCGGCAGGTGGGCTACTTCGTCAACCCCGTGGCCCTGCGCGCCCGCCTGCCCCGTGCGCTGTCCTTCTCCGGGCTGCTGGCGCAGGTGCGCGGTACCGTGCTGGAGGCGCTGGAGCACCAGGAGCTGCCCTTCGCCCGGCTCGTCGAGCGGCTCCAACCCCGGAGAGATCCGTCCCGCGCGCCCGTCTTCCAGGCGATGTTCGCGTTGCAGTCCGGCCGGCCCGGGCGCGAGGCGCTGGGCGCGTTCGCCCTCGGAGAGCCGGGGGCGCGGGCCCGCCTGGGCGCGCTGGAGCTGGAGTCCTTCCCGCTGGGTCACCGCGCCTCGGCCTTCGACCTCACGCTGATGATGGCGGAGGTGGACGGCGGCTTCTCGGCCAGCCTGGAGTACTGCGCGGACCTCTTCGACGCGGACGCCGCCGCGCGCATGGCCCGTCACCTGCGCGTGCTGCTGGAGGCGGCGTCCTCCGCACCCGACGCCCCGCTGGTGGACCTGCCGCTGCTGGATGCGGACGAGCGACGCGGACTGCTGGACCTGGGGCGTCGTACGGAGGCCCCGAAGCAGGCTGTCGGCACGGAGCTGCACGCGCTCTTCGAGGCCTGGGCGGCGCGGACTCCCGACGCCGTGGCGCTCGTGGCCGGCGCCACCCGGTGGACGTACCGCGAGGTGGATGCGTGGGCCGGCCGGCTCGCGGCCCGGCTGCGGCGGCATGGTGTGGGGCCCGAGGTGCGCGTCGGCACGTTGCTGGAGCGGGGTGGGCCGGAGTCGGTGGTGGCCTTCCTCGCCGTGCTCAAGGCAGGCGGAACGGTGGTTCCCTTCGAGCCCACGCACCCTCCCGAGCGCGTGGCGTGGACGCTCGCGGACGCGGGGGCGCGGGTGCTGCTGGCCCATGGGCGGCTCGCGCAGCGGCTGGCCCTCCCGGAGGGCGTGCGAGCCCTGCGCTGGGAAGAACACGGCGCTCCGGGCCAGGCCGCCGAGGAGTCCGTCGTTTCGGGCTCCTCGGTGCCGTCGCCGGACTGCGCGGCCTACGTCATCTACACCTCGGGCAGCACGGGGCGGCCCAAGGGCGTGGTGGTGACGCACCGGGGCGCGGTGCACTTCGCCGAGTCCATTGCCGCGGTCCTCTCCTTCGGCCCGGGCGCGCGCGTGCTCCAGTTCTCCTCACCGTCCTTCGATGCCTCGGTGGCGGAGTACGTCCAGTCCCTCACCACCGGCGGTGAGCTGCACCTGCCTCCGCCGGGGGAGCTGCTCGCTGGCGAGGTGCTGCACCGCGTGCTCAAGGAGCAGCGCATCACCGCGGTGACGCTGCCGCCGTCCGTCTCCACGCTGCTGCCGGAGGCGCCGCTCCCGGACCTGGCGGTGCTCATGACCGCGGGCGAGGCCTGCCCGGCGGACCTCGTGACGCGCTTCGCGAATGGCCGGGCGCTCGTCAACGCGTATGGCCCCACCGAAATCACGGTGTGCGCCACCTGGGGGCGCTGCCCGCCGGAAGAGGCGGGCCCGCCGCCCATCGGCCGGCCGCTGCCGCACATCGACGCGTATGTGCTGGACGAGGCGCTGCGGCCGGTGCCCATGGGTGTGGCGGGAGAGCTGTACATCGGCGGACCCTCCGTGGCGCGCGGCTACCTGGGCCGGCCGGACCTCACCGCCGAGCGCTTCGTGCCGGACCCGTACGGTGGCGAGCCCGGCGCGCGGCTGTACCGCTCGGGCGACGTGGTGCGCTGGCGCGCGGACGGACGGCTCGACTTCGTGGGCCGCGTGGACGCGCAGGTGAAGCTGCGCGGCTTCCGCATCGAGCCGGGGGAGGTGGAGGTCGCCCTGCGCGAGCTTGCCGGCATGCGGCAGGCGCATGTCACCGTGTGGCGGCCTCCCTCGGGAGGAGAGCCCCGGCTGGTGGCGTACGTGGTGCCCGCCTCCGCGGAGCCGCTCGCGCCGGGCGAGGTGAAGTCCCTGCTGCGCGCGCGGCTGCCCGAGCACCTGGTGCCCGCGGACATCCTCCCGCTCGCCGCGCTGCCGCTGCTGGCCAGCGGCAAGGTGGACGCGCGCGCGCTGCCTCCTCCCGCGAGGGCCGCGGCGCCGGATGGCGCGCCCCGCACGCCGCTGGAGGAGTCCATCGCCCGCGCGTGGGCCGAGGCGCTGGGCCACCCGTCCGTCGGCGTGCACGCGCACTTCTTCGACGACCTGGGCGGCAGCTCGCTGGCGGCGGTGCGGGCGTGCTCGCGGCTGCGCGAGTCGCTCGGCCGGGACGTCCCCATCACCCACTTCTTCGAACATCCCACCGTCCACGCGCTCGCCCGGAGGCTGTCCGCCGAGGCGAAGCCCGAGACGGAGGGCGTCAAGCACCAGGAGCGCGCGGAGGCCCGCAGGCAGGTCCTCCAGCGGCGCGGAAGGAACACCCGAGGCCATGACTGAACAGGACGCGACGACAGGCGTTGGTGGCAATGACATCGCTATCATCGGCATGGCCGGGCGCTTTCCCGGTGCCGCCGACGTGCGCGCCTTCTGGCGCAACCTGTGCGAGGGCGTGGAGTCCATCTCCCGCCTGAAGCCGGAGGCGATGGAGGCCTCGCCGGTGGTGCCCGAGTCCGTGCGCAAGCACCCGGACTTCGTGCCCGCGGCGTCGGTGCTGGAGGAGGGCGAGTCCTTCGACGCCGGCTTCTTCGACGTGCCGCCGCGCGAGGCGAAGTGGATGGACCCGCAGCAGCGCGTCTTCCTGGAGTGCGCATGGGCCGCGCTCGAGGACGCGGCGTATGACCCGGAGCGCTACGCGGGGAAGATTTCCCTCTACGCGGGCGCGGGGCCGTCGCTGCACACGCTGTCGCTGCTGGGGCAGGGGAAGCTGGACCCGGCCTCGCTCTTCGAGCTGCTGGGCACCACGGGTGAGAACCTCGCCACGAAGGCGTCCTTCAAGCTGAAGCTGCGCGGCGAGAGCCTGGCCGTCTACACCGCGTGCTCCACGGGCCTGGTGGCCGTGCACATGGCCTGCCAGAGCCTGCTGTTGCGCCAGTCGGACATGGCCATCGCCGGAGCGGCGCGCGTGTCGCTGCCGCAGCGCACGGGCTACCTCTTCCAGGACGGGATGATTCTCTCCCCGGACGGACACTGCCGGGCCTTCGACGCGAAGGCGGCGGGCACGGTGCCGGGCAACGGCGTGACGGCGGTGGTGCTCAAGCCGCTGGAGGACGCGCTGCGGGACGGGGACCATGTGTACGCGGTCATCCGCGGCTCCGCGCTGAACAACGACGGTGGCCTGAAGGTGGGCTACACGGCGCCGAGCGTGGAGGGGCAGGCGGACGTCATCGGCGAGGCGCTGGCGTACGCGGGGCTGGAGGCGGGCGACATCGGCTACGTGGAGGCGCACGGCACCGGCACCGCGCTGGGCGACCCGATTGAAGTCGCGGCCCTCACGCGGGCGTACCGGCGGCAGACGGACCGGAAGGGCTACTGCGGCCTGGGCTCGGTGAAGACGAACATCGGCCACCTGGACACGGCGGCGGGCCTGGCCGGACTGATGAAGGCGGCGCTCGCGCTGCACCATGAAGAGCTGCCGCCCAGCCTCAACTTCGAGCGGCCCAACCCGGCCATCGACTTCGCGAACAGCCCCTTCTTCGTCGTGAACTCGCGGCGGCCGTGGCCGCGCGGGGACGTGCCCCGGCGCGCGGGCGTCAGCTCGTTCGGCATCGGCGGCACCAACGCGCACGCGGTGCTGGAGGAGGCGCCGCTGCCTCCGCCGCCCGCGCCGAGCGCCCGCCCCACGCAGGTGGTGACGCTGTCCGCCCGCACGGCGGGAGCGCTGGCCGCGACGGCGAGCCAGCTGGCGGACTGGCTGGAGTCCGCGCCCTCCGACGTGGCGCTGGCGGACGTGGCCTTCACGCGCAACGCGGGGCGCCGCGGCTTCGGGCACCGGCGCGCGGTGGTGGCGAAGGACCGGCAGGACTTGCTGGCGAAGCTGCGGGCTCCGGGCAAGGCGCAGGTGCTGGAGGACGTGGCGGCGGCGCGCGAGCGGCGCGTGGCCTTCCTCCTGCCGGGGCAGGGCGCGCAGTCGGTGGGCATGGGGCGTGAGCTGTACGCGGCGGAGCCGGCGTACCGCGAGGCGCTGGATGCGTGCCTGACGGGGCTGGGGCCGCAGCTGGAGACGGCGCTGCGCGGCGTGCTGCTGCCCGCGCCGGGAGCGGAGGCGGCCGCGCGCGACACGCTGGCGGACCCGCGCTTCGCGCTGCCGGCGCTGTTCTCCGTGGAGTACGCGCTGGCCCGGCTCTGGGAGGCGTATGGCGTGAAGCCGTACGCGCTGCTGGGGCACAGCTTCGGTGAGTACACGGCGGCGTGCCTGGCGGGGGTGATGCCGCTGGAGGACGCGCTGGCGCTGGTGACGGCGCGCGGGCGGCTGATGGCGCGGCTGCCCGCGGGGAGCATGACGGCGGTGGGCGCGGCGGAGGAGGTGGTGCGTCCGCTGCTGTCGGGTGGGCTGGCGTTGGCCTCGGTGAACGGGCCGGAGCGGTGCGTGGTGTCCGGGCCCACGCCGGAGGTGGAGGCGCTGGAGCGCGAGCTGACGTCGCGGGGCCTCGGCGTGCTGCGGCTTCCGGCGGGGCACGCGTTCCACTCGGCGGACGTGGAGCCGCTGATGGACGAGCTGAAGCGCGTGGTGTCGGGGCTGCGGCTGTCCGCGCCCCAGCTGCCGTACGTGTCGAGCGTCACCGGCACGTGGATTCGCGCGGAGGAGGCGACGGACCCGGCGTACTGGGCGCGGCAGATGCGGGCGCCGGTGCGCTTCGGTGACGGGCTGGAGGCCCTGAAGGCCGACGGCTGCACCGTGTTCCTGGAGGTGGGGCCGGACCAGGCGCTCACCGCGCTGGCGCGGCTGGGCCTGCGCGGGCACGCGGGGCGGGCGGTGGCTTCGCTGCCTCGCGCGGGAGCGAAGGCGTCGGAGCACGCGGCGCTGAGCGAGGCGCTGGGTGCGCTGTGGGAGCAGGGCCTGGAGGTGCGCTGGCAGGACGTCTACGCGCACGAGCAGCGCCGGCGGTTGTCGCTGCCGACGTACCCCTTCGAGCGCCAGCCCTTCGGGGTGGAGGTGCCGGCGGCGATTCCGGCCTCGGCCGTCGCGACGGCGCAGGCGACGACGCTCATCCAGGCGGAGCAGCAGAGCGCTCCCGCGCCCGTGGCGGAGCTGCCGGCGGACAAGGCCGGGCCGCGCACGGACGTGGAGCGCAAGGTGCTGGACATCTGGCGCGAGCGGCTGGGGCGCACGGACTTCGGCATCCACGACGACTTCCTGGAGCTGGGCGGCAACTCGCTGATGGCGGCGCAGATGCTGACGCGCCTGCGCGAGGCCTTCCCCGTCCAGCTCCCGCTGAGTGACTTGTTCGAGGCCCCCACCGTGGCGGGCGTGGCGGCGCGCATCCAGGCGCGGCTGGGCACGGGGGCGGAGAGCGCGGAGGCGGCGCTGCCGCCCCTGGTGCGCGTCCCCCGTGACGGCGCGCTGCCGCTGTCCGTGGTGCAGGAGCGCGTCGTCGCGCTGGAGCAGGCGGTGCCGGGCAACCCGGCGCTGAACATGTCCATGGTGCTGCGGATGAGCGGCACGCTGGATGTGGCGGTGCTGGAGCGGAGCCTGGAGGCGATGACCCGGCGCCATGAGGCGCTGCGCACGTCGTACCCCCGGGTGGAGGGGCGCACGGTGGTCCGCATCGCCCCGGAGCTGAAGCTGCCGCTGACGGCGGAGCAGGTGGCGGGTGCAACACCGGAGGCGCGCGAGGCGGAGTGGCGCAGGCTGGTGCACGCGGAGACGGCGCGGCCGCTCGACATCGAGCGCGGCCCCGTGGTGCGCGCGCGGCTGCTGCGGCTGGCCCCGGACGAGCACCTGCTCGCCGTCACGGTGCACCACGTGGTGTGTGACACGTGGTCGCTCGTGGTGCTCGGGCGGGAGCTGGGAACGCTCTACGGCGCCTTCCAGCAGGGCCAGCCGTCGCCCCTGCCGGAGCTGGCGGTGCAGTACGCGGACTATGCGGCGTGGCAGCGGAAGGCGCTGGAGGTGGGCGCGTTCTCCTCGCAGGCCGCCGCGTGGCGCGAGCGGCTGGTGTCGCTGCCGGGCGCGCTGGACCTGCCGGTGGACCGCCCTCGCCCGGAAGGGCCCGCGCTGGGCGGCGCTCGCCGCAACGTGGGCTTCTCTCCGGAGATGACCCGCGCGGTGCATGCGCTGGCGCAGCGCGAGGGCGTCACGCCGTTCATGGTGATGCTGGCGTCCTGGAAGGCACTGCTGGCGCGCTGGTCCGGCCGCGATGACCTGGTGGTGGGCACGCCCATCGGCAACCGGAGCCGCCCGGAGCTGGAGCCGGTCATCGGCTACGTGGCGCACGCGGTGCCGCTGCGCACGGACCTGTCCGGCGACCCGAGCTTCCGCGAGCTGCTCGGGCGCGTGCGGGACGTGATGCTGGAGGCGTACGCCCACCCGGACGTGCCCTACGAGCACCTGGTGAAGGAAATCGAGCCCGCGAAGGACACGGGCCGCGAGCGCGTCTTCGACTCGCTGTTCATCCTCCACAACCGCTTCGAGCCGCACCTGGAGCTGCCGGGCCTGCGGATGAGCCTGATGGAGGTCCAGGACGGACCGGCGCAGTTCGGCGCCGTGCTGTCGTCCCTCTCCATCTCCATGGGTGAGGGCGACGAGGGCTTCTCCGGCACGCTGGACTACGCCGTGGAGCGCTTCGAGCCCGCGACGATGGAGCGGCTGGTGGCGCACTGGGATGCGCTGCTCGCCGCCGCGGTGGCGGACCCGGAGCAGCGTCTGTCCGCGCTGCCGCTGGCCCCGGTGCAGGCCGCTTCGCTGCCGGAGTCCAGGGACACGCGCGCGCCGGTGGCCGCCGTGTCCCTGCTGGAGGCGCGGGCCGCGCAGGAGTCGCGCGCCGTGGCGCTCACGGTGGGCGAGCGGAGCGTCACCTGGGGCGAGCTGCGCGAGAAGGCGCGGCGGCTCGCGGCGGTGCTGGTGGCCCGCGACGTGGGGCCCGAGGTGCTGGTGGCCGTGTGCCTGGAGCCCTCCGTGGAGCGCGTGGTGGCGCTCTGGGCGGTGCTGGAGGCCGGCGGCGCGTACGTGCTGCTGTCGGTGCCGCAGCTTCGCGAGCTGTCCTCGCTCGCGCCCGATGGCGGCCCGGCGCCCCTGCTGCTCACCCACGAGCGTGTGCGGACGAGCGTGACGCTGGAGGCCGCCCGCGTGCTGCACGTGGACACGCTGCTCGCGGAAGGGAAGGGCACGGACGCGCTGGCTCGGGCTTCACTCCCGCCGGGGAGCGGGGCCGCGGGCGCGGCGCGTCCCCTGGAGGCCCTGTCGGAGTCGATGCTCCGGGCCTCCCGCGCGGAGGCGCTCACGCGGAGCCGTCCGGCGAACGTGGTGGCGGAGACGATGGTGTGCCTGGAGCCACGGGTCGGCCCGTCGGGAGACCGGCTCCGCGCCATCCACACGCACCGGACGGTGGCGGACTTCTTCCACCACCTGGACGCGGCGGGCCCCGCGGCGGAAGGCGCGTGGCTCGCGGCGGAGGAGACGCACTCGCCGGGCTCGGGCCTGGAGCTGCTGTGGGCCCTCACCCGGGGCCTGCGCGTGGTGCTGCCCGAGGAGCGGGCGCGCTTCAGCCTGGTGTCGGCGGGCGCGGGGGCCGCGCGCCGGGGGCCGGACTTCAGCCTGTCGTTCTTCGCCAACGACGAGGACTCGCTCGGCGGGCGCAAGTACCGGCTGCTGCTGGAGGCGGCGAAGTTCGCGGACGCGAATGGCTTCTCCGCGGTGTGGACGCCGGAGCGGCACTTCCATGCCTTCGGCGGCCTGTACCCGAGGCCGGCGGTGGTGGGCGCGGGCGTGGCCACGGTGACGGAGCGCGTGGGCATCCGCGCCGGCAGCGTGGTGCTCCCGCTGCATGACCCCGTCCTCGTGGCGGAGGAGTGGGCCGTCCTGGACAACCTGTCCGACGGCCGCGTGGGTGTGTCCTTCGCCTCGGGCTGGCACGCCAACGACTTCGTCTTCGCGCCGGACCGGTACGCGCGCCGCAAGGAGGTCATGCTCCGCGGCGTCGAGGAGGTGCGGGCGCTGTGGCGCGGAGGCACGGTGCGCCGCCGCAACGGCGCGGGCGACGAGGTGGAGCTGTCCCTCCGCCCGCGTCCCGTCCAGAAGGAGCTGCCCGTCTGGCTCACCGCCGCGGGCAGCCCGGAGACGTTCCGCCTCGCGGGCGAGCTGGGCGCGTACGTGCTCACCAACCTGATGGGCCAGCACCTGGAGGAGTTGGCCGCGAAGGTGGCGCTGTACCGCGAGGCCTGGCGTCAGCACGGGCACGCGGGCCGGGGGCACGTGAGCCTGATGATGCACACGTACCTGGGTGCGGACCCGGCCGGGGTGCGCGAGCGCGTGCGCCAGCCGCTCCTCAACTACTTCCGCAGCTCGCTGGACATCCTCGCGGGCTTCATCGCCAGCCAGGGGCTGAAGATCGACCCGCGCTCGCTGACGCCCGCGGACGTGGATGCGCTGCTGGAGCACGGACTGGAGCGCTACCTGGAGGACGGCGGCCTCTTCGGTACTCCGGACTCCTGCGGGCCCGTGGTGGAGCGCGTGCGCGGGCTCGACGTGGATGAGGTGGCCTGCCTCGTGGACTTCGGCGTGGAGGTGGATGCGACGCTCGAAGGGCTGCGGCACCTGGATGCGCTGCGCAACCGGTATGCACCGGAGCCGGGAGCCCCGGTGCCCGGCGCGACGCTCCAGGAGGGGCCCGGTGCCGCGGAGGCGATGCTGTCGCTGCTGCGCGAGGCGGGCATCAGCCACCTGCACTGCACGGTGGCGCAGGCCCGCGCGCTGTCGGAAGTGCCCGGAGCCGCCGGAGTCCTCCGCCGCGTGCTGCTGGAGGGCGCGACGCCGGAGGACGCGGCCTCGCTGGCCCGCTCGCTGGGCGCGGAGGTCGTGCGTCACGATGTGGGGCTCGGCGCGTGGCTCGCCTCCGGGAATGGAAGCTCTGTTCCGTTCGAGGTCGTCGACGTGCGGGGCCGGCCGGTGCCCGCGGGCGTGGTGGGTGAGCTGGCCCTGGCGGGCGCGGGTGTCCCTCGCGGCTTCTGGAACGCGCCGGGCACCGCGTCGCTTCGCGTCGTCCAGGCCACGGAAGCAGGGGAGCGCAGGCTGATGACGGGCCGCCGCGCGCGGCGCCGCGGCGACGGTTCGCTGGAGCTGCTGGCCGCCGTGCCCGCGCCGGCACGCCGTCCGAAGCCGCCGAAGGTCGCGGCGACGCCCGGGGCCGCGAAGAAGACGGAAGGGCCTCCGCCCATCCCGCGTGTCCCGCGCAACGGACCGCTGCCGCTGTCCTTCGCGCAGCAGCGGCTCTGGTACCTGGACCACCTGGAGCCGGGGAACGTGGCCTACAACAACGCCGTCACGCTGGTGATGAGCGGCACGTTGGATGTGGCCTCGCTGGAGCGCGCCCTCAACGAGGTGGTGCGCCGGCACGAAATCCTCCGGACCACGTTCGCCATGGCGGACTCGGGCTCGGTGCAGCTCATCGCGCCGTCGCTGGAGGTGCCCATCGTCCTGGCCGTGGCGGAAGGCGCGGGCGAGGACGAAGTCACGGCCTGGGCGAAGGGGGAAGCACGCCGCCCGTTCGACCTCCAGGCCGGCCCGCTGATGCGCGCGGCGCTGCTGCGCGTCAGCGGCACCGAGCACGTGCTGCTGCTCGTGCTGCACCACATCGTCTCGGACGGCTGGTCCGCGGGCGTGATGATGCACGAGCTGGCACGGCTGTACGCGGCCTTCATGGAGGGCCAGCCGTCGCCGCTGCCCGCGCTGCCCGTGCAGTACGCGGACTACTCCGTCTGGCAGCAGGAGTGGATGCGCGGCCCCGAGCTGAAGGCCGAGCAGGACTGGTGGCGGGACGTGCTGTCCGACGTGCCCGTGCTGCGCCTGCCCACGGACCGGCCCCGGCCTCCGGTGCAGACGTACCCCGGCGCGCGGCTGCCCGTCACCGTGCCGAAGCGGCTGGCGGAGTCGCTGGCCGCGGTGGGCCGGCGCGAGGGCGCCACGCCCTTCATGGTGCTGATGGCGGCGTGGCAGTCCCTGCTGCACGCGTACTCCGGCCAGGAGGACTTCGCGGTGGGCACCCCGGTGGCCGGCCGCAACCGCCCCGAGGTGGAGCCGCTCATCGGCTGCTTCATCAACTCCATCGCCCTGCGCGCGGACCTGTCCGGTGACCCGACGTTCGTCGAGATGCTCGGCCGGGTGCGCCGCGCCGCGCTGGGCGGCTTCGCGCACCAGGAGGTGCCCTTCGAGAAGCTGGTGGACGCGCTCCACGTGGCCCGCGACTTGAGCCACACGCCCATCTTCCAGACGATGCTGGTGCTGCACAACACGCCCGCGCCCGAGATGTCCCTGGCCGGCGTGCACATCCGCAGCCGCGTCGTCCCCACGGGCGCCACCAAGCTGGACCTCACGCTGGAGCTGGTGGAGTCGAAGGAGGGGTTGGCGGGCGCCATCGAGTACAACACCGACCTCTTCGACGCGGACACCATCTCCCGGCTGTCGGAGCACCTGCTCCGCCTGCTGGAGTCCGTGGCCTCCGCGCCCGAGCAGCGGCTGTCGCGGCTGTCGCTCCTGTCCGAGGCCGAGCTGCAACGCCTGCTGGTGGAGTGGAACCCGCCCGCGGCCCACGAGTCCTCCGGTGCGGACACGGTGCCCGCGCGCTTCGCGGCGCAGGCGGCGCGCACGCCGGACGCGGTGGCGGTGGAGGACGGCACCCGGCGGCTCACCTACCGTGAGGTGGACGTGCTGTCCGCGCGGCTCGCGCGGCACCTGCATGGCCTGGGCGTGGGGCCGGATGCCGTCGTGGCGCTCGCGCTGGTGCAGCCCGCGGACGTGGTGGCGGGAATGCTCGGCGTCATGCGCGCGGGGGCTGCGGCGGTGGTGCTCGACGTGGAGCACCCGGCCGAGCGGCTCTCCGGCATCCTCGAGGACACGCGGGCGCGCGCCGTCGTCACGTCCAGGGCATGGGCCGCGCGAGTGCCCGCGCGCGAGGGCACGGCGGTGGTGTCGCTGGAGTCCCTGCCCGAGGCCCCTGGCGCGGAGCTGCCCGGGCCCGAGGCGCACCATGCGGCATGCATCGTCTACACGTCCGGCTCCACGGGCCGGCCGCGGGGCGTGGTGCTGGAGCACCGGCAGCTCGTGTCCGCGACGCGGGCCCGGCACGTGGTGTACGGCGTGCCCGGCGTCGTCCTGTCGCTGGCGCCGTTCACCTTCGACGCGTCGCTGGCGGGCCTGTTCTGGTCCCTCTTCGAGGGCGGCACGCTGCGCTACCCGGACGTGGAGGAGCGCGAGGACCCGCGCAAGCTCGCGGAGCTGATGGCGAAGGCGGGCGTCACGCACCTCATCTCCGTGCCGGCGCTCTACGGGCAGGTGCTCGCGGCGGCGCCGCCGGGCGGACTGTCCGGCCTGCGCGCGGTGAGCGTGGGCGGTGAGGCGTGCCCGCTGGAGCTGGCCCGCGCGCACCACGAGGCGCTGCCCACGGTGGCGCTGTTCAACGAGTACGGCCCCACCGAGGCCACCATCTGGAGCACCGTGCACCGCGTGCGTCAGGACGAGCAGGGCAGCGTGCCCATTGGCCGGGCGGTGCCCGGGGCCCGCGTGTACCTGCTGGATGCGCGGCGCCGGCTGATGCCTCCCGGCGCGCCGGGCGAGCTGTACGTGGGTGGAACCGGTGTGGCGCGGGGCTACCTGGGCCAGCCGGCGCTCACCGCCGAGCGCTTCGTGGCGGACGCCTTCGACGGGCGTCCCGGCGCGAGGATGTACCGCACGGGAGACCTGGCGCGCTGGCGGACGGACGGGACGCTGGAGTTCCTGGGCCGCTCCGACACGCAGGTGAAGGTGCGGGGCTTCCGCATCGAGCCGGGCGAGGTGGAGGCCGCGCTGCTCGCGAGCCCCGCGGTGAAGGAGGCCGCGGTGGTGGCGAGGGAGGACGGCAAGGGGCCGAAGCGGCTCGTCGCCTACGTCGTCCCCGCGACGGAGGGGAGCACCGAGGCGCTGACCGCCACGGAGCTGAAGGCCTGGCTGCTGTCCCGGCTGCCGCCGTACATGGTGCCCGCCGTGTACGTGACGCTGGCCGCCCTGCCGCGCACGCGTCACGGCAAGGTGGACACGCGCGCACTGCCCGCGCCCGACGCGGGCTCGGCGGAGGCCCGCGGCGCTCCCGCCGTGGCGCCGCGCACGGAGGTGGAGGAGAAGCTCGTGGCCCTCTGGCGCGAGGTGCTCCACCTGGAGCGCGTCGGCATCCACGATGACTTCTTCGAGCTGGGCGGTGACTCCATCCTCGGCCTGCAGATCATCACCCGCGCCCGCGCGGCCGGCATCGAGCTGTCCCCCAAGCAGCTCTTCCAGAACCCCACGGTGGCGCGGCTCGCCACCGTCGCGGGGACCCGGCTCGCCGTGCAGGCCGAGCAGGGGCCGGTGGTGGGGCCGGTGGCCCTCACGCCGATTCAGCGCTGGTTCTTCGAGCTGGGGCTGGAGGCGCCGCAATTCTGGAACATGTCGCTGCTGCTCGACGTGAAGACGGCGCTGGACGCGGCGCTGCTGGAGCGGGCGCTGGCGCACGTCCTGGAGCACCACGACGCGCTCCGCCTGCGCTTCGCTCGCGCGGAGGATGGCTGGCACCAGGCGTCCGTGGCTCCGGGCGAGCCGGTGACGGTGGAGCACGCGCGGCTGGAGCAGGCGGAAGCGCTGCAGGCGTCGCTGCGACTGGATGGCCCGCTTCTGAAGGCGGCGCTGCTGGAGTCGGACGCGGGGCGGCCGGCGCGGCTGATGCTGGCGGTGCACCACCTGGTGGTGGACGCGGTGTCGTGGCGCATCCTGCTGGAGGACCTGGCGGCGGTGTACGTGCAGCTCGCGTCGGGCGCGGCGGTGCGGCTGCCGCCGAAGACGACGTCCTTCCAGGTGTGGGCGCGCGGGCTGGAGTCGCTGGCGCGCTCGGAGAAGCTGGCGGCGGAGCGCGCGTGGTGGATGGAGCGGCCGTGGGGCGAGGTGGCGCGGCTGCCTCGGGACTTCTCCGGAGGCGTCAACACCGAGGCCACCACGGGCACGGTGCGCGTGACGCTGGACGCGGAGGAGACGAAGGCCCTGCTGCACGACGTGCCGAAGGCCTGGCACACGCAGCCGCAGGACCCGCTGCTCACCGCGCTCGCGCAGGCGCTTGCCGCCTGGACGGGGAAGAGCACGGCGCTGGTGGACGTGGAGGGCCATGGCCGTGAGGAGGTGCTCCCGGGCGTGGACGTCTCCCGCACGGTGGGCTGGTTCACGCGCTTCTTCCCGGCGCTCCTGGACCTGCGCGGCACGCAGGGGCCCGGTGAGGCGCTGCGCGCGGTGAAGGAAGGGCTGCGCGCGGTGCCGTCGCAGGGCATGGGCTGGGGCCTGCTGAAGTACGTGGCGAAGGACGTGTCGCTGGCGGCGCTCCCGGAGGCGGAGGTCGGCTTCAACCACCTGGGACAGGTGGATGGAGCCGTGGACGCGGGGGCGCCCTTCGCGCTCGCGCCGGAAGGAGAGTCGCTGCGGCAGCGGGCCCCGAGCTCGCGCCGCCCGTACGCGCTCGACGTGACGAGCGCGGTGCGTGACGGCCGGCTCGAGGTGCTGTGGACGTTCAGTGAGGCGCTGCACCGTCGCGAGACGGTGGTGGCCGTGGCGGAGGACTTCCTCGCCCGGCTCAAGGCCCTGGTGGTGGCGTCGCGGGCGCCGGATGCGGGAGGCCACTCTCCGTCCGACTTCCCGCTGGCCAAGGTGAAACAGGCGCAGTTGGACAAGCTGTCCGCCCGCTTCGGGAAGAAGACGCGATGAGTGACAACCTCGAGGACCTGTACCCGCTGTCGCCCCTGCAGGGCGGCATGCTCTTCCACGCGCTCGCGGAGCCCGGCCAGGGGCTGTACTTCAACCAATTGGTCTGCGAGCTGCGCGGGCGGTTGGACCTGGGGGCCTTCACGCGCGCGTGGCAGGGCGCGGTGGCGGCGCACCCGGTGCTGCGCACGGCCCTCGTCTGGGACGACGTGGACGAGCCCGTCCAGGTGGTGCTGCGCGAGGTGGACCTGCCGCTGCGCGTGGAGGACTGGCGCGACCTGGCCCCCGAGTCCCGGGAGGCCCGGCTGACGGCCTTCCTGGAGCAGGACCGGCGTGAAGGCTTCGACCTGTCCCGCGCGCCGCTGGTGCGGCTGACGCTGCTGCGCACCGCGGACGACGCGCACCGGCTGGTGTTCAGCCACTCGCACCTGGTGCTGGACGGCTGGTCCGTGCCGCTGGTGCTGCGCGACGTCTTCGCGCTGTACGAGGGCGCGCTCGCGGGCCGTACGCCGAGGCTCGCGTCGCCACGCCCGTATGGGGACTACATCGGCTGGCTGGCGGAGCACGAGCTGTCCGTGTCGGAGGCCTTCTGGCGCCGCGAGCTGGCGGGCTTCCACGAGCCCACCGCCACGGGAGCGGGGCAGGGCGAGGGGCCGGGCCGCGCGACGCGAGTGATGCACCTGCCGGCCGACACCACGGCGGCGCTGAATGCCTTCGCGCGCCGGCACGGGCTCACCGCGCACACGCTGGTGCAGGGCGCGTGGGCCATGGTGCTGGGCCACCTGTCCGGCACCGAGGACGTCGTCTTCGGCACCACCGTCTCCGGGCGTCCGCCGGACCTGGCGGGCGTGGAGGACATGGTCGGCCTGTTCATCAACACCCAGCCGGTGCGCGTGCGCCTGTCGCCGGACACCCCGTGGGTGGCGTGGCTGCGCCGCATTCAAGAGGTGCAGGTGGAGGCGCGCCAGCACGAGCACGCGCCACTGGTGAAGGTGCAGCGCTGGAGCGACGTGCCCGCGGGCACGGCCCTCTTCGACACGCTGGTCGTCTTCGAGAACTACCCGCTGGACGCCGCGCTCACCTCCGCCTCGCGCGCGCTGGAGGTGCGCGACGTGCGGGCGATGGAGGCGGACCACCACGCCCTCACGCTCATCTCCTCCAACGGCGCGCGGCTGCCGCTGCACCTGCGCTATGACCGCACGCGCTTCACCGAGGCGTTCGCGGACGCGCAGCTGGAGCGCCTGCGCCGCGTGCTGGAGGCGATGGCCGCGCGCCCCGAGGGCCGCCTGGGCGAGCTGCCCCTGCTGTCCGACGCCGAGCGCCACCAGCTCCTCGTCGCGTGGAATGACACGCGCACGGACTTCCCCACCGAAGTCACCATCCACGGCCTCTTCGAGGCCCAGGTGGAGCGCACGCCGGACGCGGTGGCCGTGCGCATGGACGACACGCGGCTCACCTTCCGTGAGCTGGACGCGCGCGCCAACCAGCTCGCGCACCACCTGCGCGGCCTGGGTGTGCGACGTGGGACGCTGGTGGGCCTGTGCTTCCGCCGCTCGCCGGACATGGTGGTGGCGCTGTGGGCCGTGCTGAAGGCGGGCGGGGCGTACGTGCCCATCGACCCGGCCTGGCCCGCGTCGCGCCTGTCGTTCCTCCTGGAGGACACGGGCGTGCCGGTGCTCCTCACCGAGGACGCGCTGGCGGATGCGCTGCCCGTGTCCTCGCAGTTCCTCGTGTGCCTGGACTCCGAGTGGGCCCGCACCGCCGGCCGCGAGCCCGTCACGCCGCCGGAGCCGCTGGCCACCGCGGACGACCTCGCGTACCTCATCTACACCTCCGGCAGCACGGGGCGCCCCAAGGGCGTCATGGTGGAGCACCGCGGCGCGGTGAACTACCTGTGCTGGGCCATCCGTGCCTACGGCATCGCCGAGGGCAGCGGGTCTCCGGTCCACTCGCCGCTGTCGTTCGACCTGACGGTGACGAGCCTCCTCGCGCCGCTGATTGCCGGCCGGCCCGTGGTGCTGGTGTCGGAGGAAGCGGGCGTGGAGGGCCTGGGCGAGGCGCTGCGCGCGGGCAACCACTTCAGCCTGGTGAAGCTCACGCCCACGCACCTGCGCATGCTGGCGCAACAGCTGCGCCCCGAGGAGGCCGCCGGCCGCACGCGCGCCTTCGTCATCGGAGGCGAGGCGCTGACGGCCGAGGGCGTGGCCTTCTGGCGCGAGCACGCGCCGGAGACGCGGCTCATCAACGAGTATGGCCCCACCGAGACGGTGGTGGGCTGCTGCGTGTACACGGTGAGCGCCACGGACCCGGCGAGCGGTCCGCTGGCCATCGGCCGGCCCATCGCCAACACGCGCCTGTACGTGCTGGACGCGCACCTGCGGCCGGTGCCCGTGGGTGTGCCGGGAGAGCTGTTCATCGGCGGCGCGGGCGTGGCGCGCGGCTACTGGCGCCGGCCGGAATTGACGGCGGAGCGCTTCGTGCCGGATGCCTTCGGCGATGAGCCCGGGGCGCGGCTGTACCGCACCGGAGACCGCGTGCGCTGGCGCGCGGACGGACGGCTGGAGTACCTGGGCCGCACCGACTTCCAGGTGAAGGTGCGCGGCTATCGCATCGAGCTGGGCGAAATCGAGTCTGCGCTGCGGGCGCATCCCTCGGTGGGTGACGCGGTGGCGGTGGTGCGGGACGACGGTCCCTCGGGCGCACGGCTCGTGGCGTATGTCGAGCCGCGGGACGAGGGCGCCGCGAAGCCGGACCCCGTGCTCCTCAAGGCCTGGCTGTCCGAACGGCTGCCCGAGTACATGGTGCCCGCGGCCATCGTCGCGCTGGAGGCGCTGCCGCTGTCGTCCAACGGCAAGGTGGACCGTCGCGCGCTGCCGGCACCCGAGCGCGCGGTGGAGGTGGCGGAGACGTGGGTGGGGCCCCGGGACGCGCGCGAGGAAGCGCTCGCGGCCATCTGGGCGCAGGTGCTCGGGCGCGAGCGCGTGGGCATCCACGACGACTTCTTCGAGCTGGGCGGCGACTCCATCCTCGGCATCCAGATCATCTCCCGCGCCGCGCAGGCCGGGCTGCACCTCACCGCGAAGCAGCTCTTCGACTTCCCGACAGTGGCGCGACTGGCGGCGGTGGCCGCCGAGGCGCCCGCCGTCGCGGCGGAGCAGGGGCCGGTGACGGGGCCGGTGGAGCCCACTCCCATCCAGCGCTGGTTCTTCGAGCGCGAGCTGGCGGAGCCGCACCACTTCAACCAGGCCCTGCGCTTCACCCTGCGCGAGCGTGTGGCGCCGGAGCACATGGAGCGCGCGCTCCAGCACCTGCGCGAGCACCATGACACCCTGCGCCTGCGCTTCACGCGAGACGGGCAGGGCCCGTGGCGGCAGGAGCTGGCCGGCGTGGAGGGGACGTTGCCCCTCGCGCGGGTGGACCTCTCAGGGCTGGCGCCGGATGCGCGCCGCGCGGCCTTGGAGTCCCACGCCATGCGGGCCCAGACGGGGATGGACCTGGCCACGGGCGACATCGCGCGCGCCGTGCTGTTCGACCAGGGGCCGGATGCACCGCAGGAGTTGCTGCTCGTCATCCACCACCTCGCGGTGGACGCCGTCTCGTGGCGCGTGCTGTTGGAGGACCTGCTGACCGCGTACCGGCAGCTCCGGATGGATGAGTCCGTGAGGTTGCCGCCCAAGACGCTGTCCTATGCGGCCTGGGCGTCGAAGCTGGTGGAGCACGCCCGCACGCCGACCGCGCGTGAGGAGGCGTCCTTCTGGCTCGGGCTCCCCTGGGAGCGGGTGGGCCGGCTGCCCCTGGACGTGCAGGGCGGCGTCCCCAACACCGAGGGCGCGGCGGGGCTCGTGGAAGTCTCGCTGGAGCCCTCCGAGACGCAGGCGCTCCTGCAGGACGTGGCGAAGGCGTGCCGCGCGAGGCCGGACGAGCTGCTGCTGGGCACCCTGGCCCACGTGCTGCGCCGGTGGACGGGCGCGCCGTGCGTGCGCGTGGAGCTGGAGGGACACGGCCGCGAGGAGCTGTTCGAGGGTGCGGACCTGTCGCGCACGGTGGGCTGGTTCACCAGCATCTACCCCGTGCTGCTGGAGGATGCGGGGGAGGAGCCCGGCGCGTGGCTGCGCTCGGCGAAGGAGGCGCTGCGGCGCATTCCGGGCAAGGGCGTGGGCTACGGCGTGCTGCGCTACCTGTCGCCGGATCGCGAGCTGCGGGAGCGGCTGCGTGCGCTGCCACCGCCGGAGGTGGGCTTCAACTACCTGGGGCAGCTCGACACCGTGTTGCCCCCGACGGCGCCGCTCGCACTGTCGGACGGGCCCGTGGGCCCCACGCGTGCGGCGGACGGGAAGCGGGCGCACCTGCTCGACGTGGACTGCGCCGTCACCGGAGGGAGGCTGCGGCTGATGCTCACGTACGGCTCGGGCCTCCACCGGCGCGAGACGGTGGAGCGGCTGGCTTCTGAGCTGCGCGCGGCGCTGCGCGAGCTGATTGCACACGGCACGTCGGAGGACCCGCGCGGACTGGCGCCCTCGGACTTCCCGCTGGCGGGGCTGGGGCAGGGCGCGCTGGATGCGCTCGCGGACCGGCTGGCCGCGAAGGGCGGGCGCCTGCGCGACGTGGAGGACCTCTACCCGCTGTCGCCGCTGCAGCAGGGCATCCTCTTCCACCACCTGCAGGAGGACGTGGCGCAGCCGTACTTCAACCAGATCACCTTCGAGCTGGAGGGCGCGCTCGACGTCGAGGCCTTCATCCAGGGGTGGCGGCAGGCAACCACGCAGCACCCCATCCTCCGCACCGCCTTCTTCTGGGAAGGCCTGGACGCGCCGCTCCAGGCGGTGATGCGCGAGGTGGAGCCTCCGGTGAGCGTGGAGGACTGGCGCACGGTGCCCGCGAATGAGCGCGAGGCGCGGCTGGCCGCCTTCTTCGCGGAGGACCGGCGGCGCGGCGTGGTGCTGTCGCGCGCGCCGCTGTTCCGGCTCACGCTGCTGCGCACCGGCGAGCGGGTGTGGCGCGTGGTGTTCAGCCTCTCGCACATCCTGCTGGACGGGTGGTCTGTCCCGCTGGTGATGCGCGACGTGCTCACGCGCTACGAGGCGGTACGGCGCGGGCTGACGCTCCCCCGGCGGGACGTGCGCCCCTACCGGGACTTCATCGCCTGGCTGGCTCGGCAGGACCTGGGCGCCGCGCGCGACTTCTGGCGCAAGTCGCTGGCGGGCTTCACCGAGCCCACGCGGGTGGACCTGGGCGGCACGCCCCGAGAGGGCGGCCGGCGAGAGCTGCAGCTCCGCCTGGGCATGGACGACACGGCGACGGTGGGCGCCTTCGCGCGGCAGCACGGCCTGACGCCAGGCACGCTGGTGCAGGCGGCGTGGGCGCTGTTGCTCGGGCGCTACAGCGGCAATGACGACGTGGTCTTCGGCGTGACGGTCTCCGGGCGTCCCGCGGCGCTGTCCGGCGTCGAGGGCATGGTGGGCATGTTCATCAACGCCATCCCCGTGCGCGTGCGGCTGTCGCCGTCCCAGCCGGTGGGGGCCTGGCTGAAGGCGTTCCAGGCGTGGCTGCTGGAGGCGCGGCAGCACGAGCTGGCGCCGCTGGTGGAGGTGCGCCGCTGGAGCGACGTGCCCCCGGGCCAGCCGCTGTTCGAGAGCCTGGTCATCTTCGAGAACTACCCGGTGGACGCCGCGCTGAACGCGCCGTCGGACGAGCTGGCCGTGCGCGACGCGCGCTCGCTGGAGGTGGACCACCATCCGCTGACGCTGACGGCGATGCCGGGCCGCGAGCTGCTGCTCCAGCTGGCCTACGACTCCGGCCGCTTCGACGCGGCGGCCATCCAGCAGATGATGGCGCACCTGCGCAACCTGCTGGTGGGGCTCGCCGGTGATGCGGCCCGGCCCGTGGCGGAGCTGCCCATGCTCTCCGAGGAAGAGCGGCGGCGGGTGCTCGTGGAATGGAACGTCCCTTCCACCGACTTCCCGGCGGCGCCCATCCACCGGCTCTTCGAGGCGCAGGTGGCGCGGACGCCGGAGGCGGTGGCCCTGTGCTTCGGGGACGCGCGGCTCACCTATGCGCAGCTCGACGCGCGAGCCAACCGCCTGGCGCGGCACCTGCGTGGGCTCGGCGTGGGGCCTGACTCGCGCGTGGCCGTGCACCTGGAGCGCTCGCTGGAGCTGGGCGTGGCCCTGCTGGGCGTGCTCAAGGCGGGAGGCGCCTACGTGCCCCTGGACCCGGCGTATCCGCACGAGCGCCTGGCGTACATGCTGGAGGACTCCGGGGCCCGGGTGCGGGTGACGGAGTCGCGGCACGCGCAAGCGCTCGCGCGCGACGGCGTGGCGGTGGTGTGCCTGGACACGGACGAAGCGCGGCTCGCGGCCCTGGAGGGCGGGGTGTTGCCCGGCGGCGCGGAGGCGGAGAGCCTCGCGTATGCCATCTACACGTCCGGCAGCACCGGCCGTCCCAAGGGCGTGATGGTGCCGCACCGCACGGTGGCCAACTTCTTCACGGCCATGGACGCGCGGCTGGGCGTGCCCGAGCACGGGGTATGGCTCGCGGTGACGAGCATGTCCTTCGACATCTCGGTGCTGGAGCTGCTGTGGACGCTGGCGCGTGGCTTCCAGGTGGTGGTGCAGGGCGACACGGGGACGCGCACGTGGTTCGCGGAGTCCCTGCGGCGCCACGGGGTGACGCACTTCCAGTGCACGCCGTCGATGGCGCGCGCGCTGAGCCAGGAGCCCGAGTCCGCGAAGGCGCTGGGCCAGCTGCGCCAGCTCCTCGTGGGTGGCGAGGCGCTGCCGCCGGAGCTGGCCCGGACGCTCCGTGAGCGCGTGCCGGCGCTGCACAACATGTACGGCCCGACGGAGACCACCATCTGGTCCTCGACGCACCCGGTGGACGAGGTGACGGGCCCGGTGCCGCTGGGCACGCCCATCGCGAACACGTCGCTGTACGTGCTCGACGAAGGGCTGCGGCCGGTGCCCGTGGGCGTGGCGGGCGAGCTGTTCATCGCGGGTGAGGGCGTGGTGCGTGGCTACCTCGGCCGTCCGGAGCTGACGGCGGAGCGCTTCCTGCCGGACGCCTACGGCGCACGTCCCGGTGGCCGCATGTACCGCACCGGGGACAAGGCCCGCTGGCGCGCGGACGGCACGGTGGAGTTCCTCGGGCGCGTGGACTTCCAGGTGAAGGTGCGCGGCTTCCGCATCGAGCTGGGGGAGATTGCGTCCGTGCTGGCGCGGCACCCGTCCGTGCGCGAGTCCGTCGTGGTGGCGCGGGAGGACGTGTCCGGGGACGTGAGGCTGGTGGCGTACGTCGTCCCCACATCGCCGTCGCTCGCGGTGGAGGCGCTGCGGGCCCATGTCCAGGAGCACCTGCCCGGGTACATGGTGCCGTCGGCCTTCGTGGCGCTGGCGTCGCTGCCCCTGACGCCCAATGGCAAGGTGGACCGCAAGGCCCTGCCCGCGCCGGACCTGGGAAGCGCGGCACGCGAAGGCTACGTGGCCCCCCGCACCGCCACCGAGCAGGCCCTGGCGGGCCTCTTCGCGGAGGTGCTGGGCCTGGAGCGCGTGGGCCTGCGTGGCCACTTCTTCGAGCTGGGCGGGCACTCGCTGCTCGCCACACAGCTCGTGTCGCGCGTGCGCTCCACCTTCGACGTGGAGCTGCCGCTGCGAGCCCTCTTCGAAGCGCCGAGGCTCGCGGAGCTCGCCGCGAGGATTGACGCGTCCCGGCCGGGGGACGGCGCTCCCGCCATCGTCCCCGTGCCGCGCATGGGCGCGCTGCCGCTGTCCTTCGCGCAGCAGCGGCTGTGGTTCATCGACCAGCTGGAGCCCGGCACCGCCACCTACAACCTGCCTGCCTTCGTCCGGCTGGAGGGCGCGCTGGACGCGGACGTCCTGAGCCGGGGCCTGCGCGAGCTGGTGGCTCGCCACGAGGCGCTGCGCACCACCTTCGTCGTGGACGCCGCGGGCCGGCCCGTGCAGTACGTCACGTCCGACGTCCGGCTCCCGCTGGAGCACGTGGACCTGAGCGGCCTGACGCCGGAAGAGGGAAGGGCGGAGACCCGCCGGCGCCTGGAGGCGGAGGCGCGCAAGCCCTTCGACCTCGCCGCAGGTCCGCTCGTGCGCGCGCTGCTGCTGAAGCTGGCCGAGCAGGAGCATGTGCTCGTCCTGAACCTGCACCACATCGTCGCCGACGGCTGGTCCCTGGGCGTGCTGGTGCGCGAGGTGGCCGCGCTGTACGAGGCCCTTTCCGCGGGTCGGCCCTCTCCGCTCCCTCCGCTGTCCATCCAGTACGCGGACTACGCCGTCTGGCAGCACCAGTGGTTGGACGGCGCGGTGCTCGACGCGCAGCTCGCCTGGTGGCGGGAGCAGCTCGCGGGCGTCTCCCCGCTGGCGCTGCCCACGGACAGGCCGCGCCCCCCGGTGCGGACCTTCCACGGCGCGCAGGTGCCGGTGGCCCTGCCTCGCGCGGTGGCCGAGCGGCTGGAGGCCCTCTGCCAGCGCGAGGGCGTGACGCCCTTCATGCTGCTGCTGGCCACGTGGCAGGTGCTGCTCTCCCGCTACTCGGGACAGGAGGACGTCAGCGTCGGCTCGCCCATCGCGGGGCGCCAGCGGGGGGAGCTGGAGGGGCTCATCGGCCTCTTCGTCAACACGCTGGTGATGCGCTCGCGCGTGGACGCGCGCAGGTCCTTCCGCGACGTGCTGCACCAGGTGAAGGAGGCGGCACTGGGCGCGTACGCGCACCAGGACCTGCCCTTCGAGCGACTGGTGGATGCGCTGAAGCCGGAGCGCGACCTGAGCCGCAATCCGCTCGTCCAGGTGCTCTTCGCGCTGCAGAACACGCCGCTGCCCGAGCTGCGGCTGCCGGGGCTGTCGCTGAGCCCGCTCCAGGTCGATGACCTCCCCGTGAAGTTCGAGCTGGAGCTGAACCTCGCGGAGTCGGACGGGGGCTACGCCGGCTTCCTCGGCTACAACACGGACCTGTTCGAGGCGACCACCGCCCGTCGCATGGTGGAGCACTTCCGCGTGCTCGTGGAGTCCGTGGTCGACCGGCCCGATGCGCCGCTGTCCTCCGTGTCCATGCTCACCGGGGCCGAGCGCCAGCAGGTGCTGGTGGACTGGAATGCCACGGCCTCGGAGTACCCCCGGGGCCTCACGCTGCCCGAGGTGTTTGCCCAGGTGGTGGCTCGCCAGCCGGACCGGGTGGCGGTGGAGCTGGACGACGAGCGGCTCACCTACCGGGAACTGGACGCCCGCGCGAACCAGCTCGCGTGGTTCCTGCGCAGCCTGGGGGTGTCCACCGACTCGCGCGTGGCCATCGCCCTGGACCGCTCCGTGGAGCTGGTGGTGGCGCTGCTGGCCATCCTCAAGGCGGGCGGCGCCTACGTGCCGTTGGACCCGTCCTACCCGCGCGAGCGGCTCGCGGCGATGGTGGAGGATGCGCGTCCGACGGTGCTCCTCACCACGGACAACCTGCGGCTCGGCATGCCTTCCGCGGGAATGCGCACGGTGCTGCTCGACGAGCTGTCCATGGCGGGCCAGCCGACCGCCGCGCCTCCCGTCACGTCGCTTCCCGACAGCCTCGCGTACATCGACTTCACCTCCGGCTCCACCGGCCGGCCCAAGGGCGTCGGGACTCCGCAGGCGGCCGTGCTGCGCACCCTCTTCGGCGTCGACTACGCGCACCTCGGACCCGACGAAACGTTCCTCCTCATCGCGCCCATCTCCTTCGACGCCTCCACGCTGGAGCTGTGGGGCCCGCTGCTGCACGGTGGGCGATTGGTCGTCTTCCCGCCCGGCTCGCCGTCCGACGTGCATGAGCTGGAGGCGGTGCTGGTGCGCCACGGCGTGACGACACTCCACCTCACCGCGGGCCTCTTCTCGCAGATGGTGGACAGCCACCTCGAGGGCCTGCGCACGGTGAAGCAGCTCCTCACCGGTGGTGACGTGGTCTCCGCGCCGCATGTGCGCCGCGTCCTGGAGACGCTGCGCATTCCGGTGACGGCCTGCTACGGGCCCACCGAGACGACGCTGTTCGCCTCCTGCCACCGGATGACGCGCGTGGAGCAGGCACAGGGTGGGGTGCCCATTGGCCGCCCCATCGGCAACACGCGGGTGTACGTGCTGGACGCGCAGGGCCAGCCGGTGCCCGTGGGCGTCACGGGCGAGCTGTTCATCGGCGGTGACGGCGTGGCGCGCGGCTACGTGGAGCAGCCGGCCCTCACGGCGGAGCGCTTCGTACCGGACGCCTTCTCCGGCGTGCCCGGCGCACGCCTGTACCGCACCGGAGACCTGACCCGCTGGCGGCAGGACGGCGTGCTGGAGTTCCTGGGCCGCGCCGACGCGCAGGTGAAGGTGCGCGGCTACCGCATCGAGCTGTCGGAGGTGGAGTCCGCGCTGCGAAAGCACCCGGACGTGGCCGAGGCGGTGGTGGTGGCCCGAGCGGCCACCGCCAGCGACAAGCACCTGGTGGCGTACGTGACGCCGCGCGAGGGCCACGCGCTGGAGCCCGGGGCCCTGCGTGACGCACTGGGCGGCGCGCTGCCGGAGTACATGGTGCCGTCGGCCTTCGTGGTGCTGGAGGCCCTGCCGCTGACGTCCCAGGGCAAGGTGGACCGCAAGGCCCTGCCCGCGCCGGACTTCGCGTCCAGCGCGCGTGAGGGCTACGTGGCCCCGCGCACCGCCACCGAGCAGGCGCTGGCCGGCGTCTTCGCGGAGGTGCTTGGGCTGGAGCAGGTGGGCCTGCACGGCCACTTCTTCGAGCTGGGCGGACACTCGCTGCTGGCCACGCGCGTCGTCGCCCGGCTGCGCGCCACGCTGGGCGTCGAGCTGCCCATCCGTGAGCTCTTCGAGGCCCCCACCGTCGTCGCGCTCGCCGAGCGAATCGACCGGCGGGGCCGCACCGGTGGGGCCGGGGCCGCACCGCCGCTCACCCCGAGGGCGGACCGGAGCGCGGCGCCGCCGCTGTCCTTCGCGCAGCAGCGGCTGTGGTTCCTGGACCAGCTCGAGCCGGGAAGCAGTTCCTACAACGTGCCCGCGGCGGTGAGGCTCACGGGCCCGGTGGATGCGAAGGTGCTGGAGCGGGCCTTCCATGCGCTGTCGCTGCGCCACGACTCGCTGCGCACGACGTTCCGCGCGGACCACGGCGTGCCCGTGCAGGTCATCTCCCCGGAGCCGGTGCTCGACTTCCGCGTGGTGGACCTGGGCACGGTGACGGCCTCCGAGCGCGAGGCCGAGGAACGCCGGCAGGTGGAGCAGGAGGCGCGGCGTCCCTTCAACCTGGAGCGCGGGCCCCTGTTCCGGGCGGCGCTGGTGACGCTGTCCTCCGAGGAGCACGTGCTGGTGCTGGTGCTGCACCACATCGTCTCCGACGGCTGGTCGGCGGGCGTGCTCGTCCGGGAGCTGGCGGCCCTCTACGACGCCTTCACGCGCGACCTGCCGTCGCCACTGCCGGCGTTGCCCGTGCAATACGCGGACTACGCGGTGTGGCAGCGCGGCTGGCTCCACGGAGACGTGCTGGCGTCGCAGCTCGACTGGTGGAAGCAGCAACTGGCCGGAGCGCCGCCGCACCTGGAGCTGCCCACGGACCTGCCGCGCCCGCCCGTCCTCTCGCGTCGAGGTGTCCGGGTGCCGGTGCGCCTGTCCCGGCGGCTGAGCGACGCGCTCAACGCGCTGGCCCAGCGTGAGGGGGCAACGCCCTTCATGCTGTTGCTGGCGGCGTACCAGGCGGTGCTGGCGCGCTACTCCGGGCAGGAGGACATCGTCGTCGGCTCGCCCATCGCCGGCCGCCGGCATGCGGAGACCGAGGGACTCATCGGCTTCTTCGCGAACACGCTCGTCCTGCGCGCGAGGCCCGAGGGTGCGCTGTCGTTCCTCGAGCTGCTGCGGCAGGTGCGGGAGATGACGCTCGGTGCCTACGAGCACCAGGACATCCCCTTCGAGAAGCTGGTGGAGGAGCTCCAGCCGGCGCGTGACCTGAACCGCTCTCCGCTCTTCCAGGTCCTCTTCGTCCTGCAGAACGCTCCGGTGCAGGAGGTGCGCCTGCCCTCACTGTCGTTCCGGTCCATGGACGGCGTCGGTGGGGACCTGGCCAAGTTCGAGCTCGGACTCGACCTGTCCGAAACGGCCGAGGGCTTCCAGGGCCACCTGCAGCTGAGCGCCGACCTCTTCACGGAGGCCACGGGCCTGCGCATGGCGCGGCACCTCCAGGTGCTGCTGGAGGCCGTCGCCGCCCATCCGGAGCTGCGCCTGTCCGAGCTGGACCTGCTGACGCCCGCCGAGCGCGAGCAGGTGCTGCGCGGATGGAACGACACCGCGGCGGACGTCCCGGTGGACTCCACCTTCCACCAGGCCTTCGAGCTCCAGGCGGCCCGCACTCCCGACGCGGCCGCCGTGTCCTTCGAGGAGTCCGTCCTCTCCTTCGCGCAGCTCGAGGCGCGGGCCAACCAGCTCGCGCACCACCTGCGCGCGCTGGGCGTGGGCCCCGACGTGCCGGTAGCGCTGTGCTTCGAGCGCGGCGTGGAGATGGTCGTGGCGCTGCTGGGCGTGATGAAGGCCGGTGGCGCCTACGTGCCCATGGACCCGGCATGGCCCACGCAGCGGCGGGACTTCACGCTCCAGGACTGCGCCGCGCCGGTGCTGCTGACCCACCGGCATCAGGTGGACGGCTGGACGCCCGCGGTGCCTCGCGTGGTGTGCCTCGACGCGGCGGATGCGCTGCCGGCCTCGCTGCCCTCGCGGGCCCCCGCGCCGGCTGCCTCCGCGGACAACCTCGCGTACGTCATCTACACGTCCGGGAGCACGGGCACGCCCAAGGGCGTCATGGTGCGGCACCGCTCGGTGCTCAACCTGCGCCAGGCACTGGCGCGCACGGTGTACGCCGGCCAGCCCGCGGGGCTGCGCGTGAGTGTCAACGCGCCGCTGGCCTTCGACGCCTCCGTGAAGCAGCTCATCCAGCTGCTCGACGGCCACTGCCTGTGCATCGTCCCCGAGGCCACCCGACAGGACCCGGAAGCGATGCGGGGCTGGCTGCGGCGGCACCGCGTGGACGTGCTGGACTGCACCCCGTCGCTGCTGCGGCTGCTGGTGCGGGACGGCCTGCTGACAGACGCGAGCGCGCCGCGCCTGCTGGTGCCCGGAGGTGAGGCCATCGACGAGGCGCTGTGGCGGGAGCTGGCCGCCGCGCCGCGCACGCGCACCTTCAACGTCTACGGCCCCACCGAGTGCACCGTGGACGCCACCGCCTTCGCGGTGCGCCCCGGCTCCCGTCCCTCCCTGGGCGGGCCGCTGGCCAACGTGCGGGTGTACGTGCTGGATGCGCACCTGCGGCCGGTGCCGCCGGGCGTGCCCGGAGAGCTGTTCATCGCCGGAGCGGGACTGGCACGCGGCTACCTGCGCCGGCCCGCGCTCACGGCGGAGCGCTTCCTGGCGGACCCGTTCAGCGCCACGCCGGGCGCGCGCATGTACCGCACGGGAGACCGGGCGCGGTGGCGTGACGACGGCACGCTGGAGTACCTGGGCCGCACCGACTTCCAGGTGAAGCTGCGCGGCTTCCGCATCGAGCTGGGAGAAATCGAGTCCGCGCTGGCGCAACACCCGGCCGTGCGCGAGTCCCTGGTGCGGGTGCGCGAGGACGTGCCCGGCAACCCGCGCCTCGTGGCGTATTTCACGCACCCGGACACCGCGCCGGACTCGGCGGCGCTGCGTGCATTCCTCAAGCAGCGGCTGCCGGAGTACATGGTGCCCACGGCCTTCGTGCCGCTGAAGGCGTTCCCCCTCACGCCCAACGGCAAGGTGGACCGCGCGGCGCTGCCTGTACCGGACGGCGCCTCCTCCGGGGTCGCCTACGAGGCGCCGGCCACTCCCACCGAAGAACAGCTCGCGGCCATCTGGGCCGAGGTGCTGCGGGTGGAGAAGCCGGGCCGCCACGACGACTTCTTCGCGCTGGGTGGCCACTCGCTGCTGGCCACGCAGGTGGTGTCGCGCGTGCGGAGCACCGTGGGGGTGGAGCTGCCACTGCGAGAGCTGTTCGAGTCACCCACCGTGGCCGGGCTCGCCGCCCGCGTGGAGGCCCTGGCGGGCTCCTCCGTGAAGGCGCCGCCGCTGGTGCCCGTGCCGCGCACCGGCGCACTGCCGCTGTCCTTCGCGCAGCAGCGCCTGTGGTTCCTCGATAGGCTGGAGCCCGGGAGCGCCTTCTACAACATGCCCGTCGTGCTCTGGCTGGAGGGCACGCTGGACGTGGGAGCGCTGGAGCGCGGCCTGACGGAGCTGGTGCGCCGCCACGAGGTGCTGCGCACCACCTTCCAGGACGGCCCCGTCCAGGTCATCCACGCCCCCGAGCCCGTGTCCCTGCCCGTGGTGGACCTGACCTCGCTGCCCGAAGCCGCGCGCGAGGCCGAGGCCCGGCGGCTGGCCCACGAAGAGGCGCGGCGCCCGTTCGACCTGACGCGCGGCCCGCTGCTGCGCGCCTCGCTGGTGCGGGTGTCCGAGTCCCGGCACCTGTTGCTGGTGATGATGCACCACATCGTCTCGGACGGCTGGTCCATGGGCGTGCTGGTGCGCGAGTCCGCGGCGCTCTACGCGGCCTTCCGCGAGGGCCGTGCTCCCGAGCTGCCCGTGCTGCCCGTGCAGTACGCGGACTACGCGCTGTGGCAGCGCGAGTGGCTCCAGGGCGAGGCCATGGAGGCGCAGCTCTCCTGGTGGCGTGAGCACCTCACGGGCGCGCCGCCGGTGCTGGAGGTGCCCACCGACTTCCCCCGTCCGGCCGTGCAGGGCCGGCAGGGCGCCATGCTCACGCGCGTGCTGCCGCGCGAGCTGGTGGCGTCGCTCCACGCGCTGTGCCGCCGCGAGGGCGCCACGCTGTTCATGGCCCTGCTGGCGGGCTTCGAGGTGGTCCTCTCGCGCCACTCCGGCCAGGAGGACTTCGTCGTCGGCACGGACATCGCGAACCGGAACCGGGCGGAGACGGAGGGGCTCATCGGCTTCTTCATCAACCAGCTCGCCGTCCGCGCGCGGCTGGAGGGCGACCCGTCCTTCCACGAGCTGTTGGGGCGCGTGCGGCGGGCCACGCTCGGCGCCTACGCGCACCAGGACGTGCCCTTCGAGGAGGTCGTCCGCGCGCTCAACCCCGAGCGCAGCCAGGGCCACGCGCCGCTGTTCCAGGTGAAGCTGGTGCTCCAGAACCAGCCCGTCACCGAGCTGACGGTGCCCGGGCTCACCTTGCGCGGCGAGCCTGTGGACGCGGGCACGTCACGCCTGGACCTCACGCTGTCCATGGCGGAGACGGCCCGGGGCCTGGAGTGCGCCTGCGAGTACCGCACGGACCTCTTCACGGAAGAAACGGTGGACCGGCTCGTGCGGCACCTGGGCACGGTGCTGGAGGCCGCGGTGGCGCGGCCCGAGGCGCGTGTGTCCACGCTCTCCCTCCTGTCCTCGGAGGAGCAGCGTCAGGTCCTCGTGGAGTGGAACGCCACGGAGCGGGACTTCCCCCGCGACGCGTGCGCGCATCAGCTCTTCGCCGCCCAGGCGACACGCACGCCCGACGCGGTCGCCGTGCGCTTCGAAGGTCAGTCGCTCTCGTATGCGGCGCTCGAGGCGCGGGCCAACCAGCTCGCGCACCACCTGCGCGCGCTGGGCGTCCGGCCCGACGTGCCGGTGGCGCTGTGCGTGGAGCGCTCGCTGGAAACGGTGGTCGGCATCCTCGGCATCCTCAAGGCCGGGGGCGCCTGGGTGCCCCTGGATGCGAGCCAGCCGGTGGAGCGGCTCACGTACATGCTGCGCGACAGCGCGGCGCCGGTGCTCGTCACGACGGAGGCTCTCGCTGACGAGCTGCCTTCAGGGGATGGACAGCTCGTACTGCTGGACGCGGACGCGGCGCTCATCGACGCGCGGCCCACGACGGCTCCCGAGAGTGGCGCGGGCGCGGACAGCCTGGCCTACGTCATCTACACGTCGGGCAGCACGGGCCGTCCCAAGGGGACGCTGCTCCAGCACCGGGGCCTGTGCAACACGGCGCTGCGGGCGGGCGCGGCCATGTCGCTGCGGCCCGGCAGCCGGGTGCTGCAGTTCTTCTCCATCGGCTTCGACGCCTCCGTGTGGGAAGTCTTCGGAGCGCTGCTCTCCGGCGCCACGCTGGTGCTCGCTCCGAGGGAGCGCCTGCTGCCGGGGGCGCCGCTGCGCACGCTGGCCCGAGAGGAGTCCATCTCCGCCGTCACCCTGACGCCGTCGGTGCTGGCTCAGGTGGCACCGGAGGACTTCCCGTCGCTGGAGACGCTCGTCTCCGCGGGAGAGGCGCTCACCTCCGAGGTGGTGGAGCGCTGGGGGGGCCGCGTGCGGCTGCTCAACGCGTACGGCCCCACGGAGGTGACGGTGTGCGCCTCCATCTCCGAGCCGCTGCGGCCCGGAGAGACTCTGAACATCGGCCGGCCCTGGGCCAACCTCCAGGTGTACGTGGTGGACGCGGCGCTGCACGCGCTGCCGGTGGGCGTCCCCGGAGAGCTGTGCGTCGGCGGCGTAGGCCTGGCGCGGGGCTACCTGGGACAGCCGGACCTCACCGCCGAGCGCTTCGTGCCCGATTCGTTCTCGGGCACGCCCGGTGCGCGGATGTACCGCACCGGAGACCGGGCGCGCTGGCGGGCCGACGGCACGCTGGAGTACCTCGGGCGCACGGACCTCCAGGTGAAGCTGCGCGGCTTCCGGATTGAATTGGGCGAAGTGGAGTCCGCCCTGGCGCGCCTCCCGGCCGTGCGTGAAGCCGTGGCCGTGGTGCGCGAGGACGCCCCCGGCGACAAGCGCCTGGTGGCGTACGTGGTGGCGGAGGAGGGGACCCCGGTGGACGTGGCCTCGCTGCGTCAGGCGCTCAAGGAGCGGCTGCCGGAGTACATGGTGCCTTCCGCCATCGCCGTGCTGCCCGCCCTGCCGCTGACGTCCAACGGCAAGGTGGACCGCAAGGCGCTGCCCGCGCCGGAAGGCGCGCTGGCGGTCCGGGCCCGGGAGTACGTGGCGCCGCGCACCGCGCTGGAGGCACAGCTCGCCTCGCTCTGGATGGAGTTGCTGCACGTGGAGCGCGTGGGCGTCCACGACGACTTCTTCGAGCTGGGAGGCCACTCGCTGCTGGCCACGCAGGTGGTGTCGCGCCTGCGGAGCACCGTGGGCGTGGAGGTGCCCCTGCGCGTCCTCTTCGATGCGCCCACCGTGGAAGCGCTCGCCGTGCAGGTGCAGCAGGCGACGCGGAGCCTCGCGCTGCCCCCGCTCCGTCCCGTGCCGCGAGCCGGCCCGTTGCCGCTGTCCTTCGCGCAGCAGCGCCTGTGGTTCCTGGACAGGCTGCAGCCGGGCGGGGCGACGTACAACGTGCCCACCGTGCTGCGCGTGGAGGGCCGGCTGGACGTGGCGGCCCTGGAGCTCGCCTTCACGGAGCTGGTGCGCCGGCACGAGAGCCTGCGCACCCGCTTCCCGGACGAGGGCGGCGTCCCCGTCCAGGTCATCTCGCCACCGGCGCCGTTCCGGCTGGGGGTGACGGACCTGCGCGCAGGCAAGGCCGAGGCACTGCGGCTGGCACGTGAGGAGGCGGCCCGTCCCTTCGACCTGGCGCACGGGCCGTTGTTGCGCGTCTCGCTGCTGCGCCTTTCCGAGGAGCGGCACCTGTTGCTGCTCACGCTGCACCACATCGTCTGTGATGGCTGGTCCTCGGGCGTGCTCGTCCGAGAGCTGGAGGCCCTCTACCTCGGCTTCGTCGCGGGAAGCGCTTCGTCCCTGCCGGAGCTGCCGCTCCAGTACGCGGACTACTGCGTCTGGCAGCGCGAATGGCTGCGTGACGAAGTCCTGGAGTCGCAGCTCACCTATTGGAAGGAACACCTGGCCGGGGCGCCGCATGCGCTGGAGCTGCCCACGGACTTCCCGCGTCCTCCCGTGCCGTCCTCCCGGGGCGCGAGCTTCGAGTTCCAGCTCACCCCCGAGCTGTCGCGCGCGCTCCAGTCCCTGTGCCGCGAGGAGGGCGTCACCCTCTTCATGGCCCTGCTGGGCGCGTTCCAGGTCGTGCTGTCACGTCACTCCGGACAGGACGACGTCGTCGTCGGCACGCCCATCGCCGGCCGGCGCTTCGCGGAGCTGGAGGGACTGGTGGGCCTCTTCATCAACACGCTCGCCCTGCGGACGCGACTGGATGGAGACCCGTCCTTCCGCGCGCTGCTGGGGCGCGTCCGCGAGACGACGCTCGGCGCGCAGGCGCACCAGGACATCCCGTTCGAGAAGCTGGTGGAGGAGCTGCGGCCTCAGAGAGACCTGGGCCGCTCGCCGCTGTTCCAGGTGATGCTCATCCTCCAGAACACGCCCGACGCGGCGACGCCGGGCGCGCGCGGGGATGGCTCGCTCTCGCTCCATCCCGTCGAGGTGGAGAGCGACACCGTCAAGTTCGAGCTCACCGTGGGCTTCGTCGAGACGCCCGACGGCGTGCGCGGTCGGATTGGCTACCGCACGGACCTGTTCCGTGAGGAGTCCGTGCGCCGGCTGGTCGACCACCTGCGAGTGCTCCTGGAAGCCGTCACCGTCAGGCCGGAGCTGCGCCTGTCCGAGCTGCGCCTGCTGACCGCCGAGGAGCAGCAGCGGCTCCAGGTGGACTTCCAGGGTCGTGAGGAGGCGTACCCGCGCGACGTGTGCCTGCACTCACTCATCGAGGCGCAGGTGTCACGCACGCCGGATGCGGAGGCGGTGCGCTTCGAGGACTCGGCGCTCAGCTACGCGCAGCTCGACGCGCGAGCCAACCAGCTCGCGCGGCACCTGCGCTCGCTGGGGGTGGGGCCGGAGACGCGCGTGGGCGTGTGCCTGGAGCGCTCGCTGGAGCTGGTGGTGGCGCTGCTGGGCGTGCTGAAGGCGGGCGGCGCGTACGTGCCGTTGGACCCGGCGTACCCTCGCGAGCGCCTGGCGTGGATGCTGGAGGACTCGGACGCCTCGGTGCTCCTCACCCAGCGGGGGCTGAAGGACGTGTTGCCCTCGCACTCCGCGCGGGTGCTGTGCCTGGATGGAGATTGGGACGCGGTGGCGCGTGAGGAGGCTTCCCGGCTGGCTCCGCTCGCAGGCCCGGACTCCCTGGCCTACGTCATCTTCACCTCGGGAAGCACGGGCCGGCCGAAGGGGGCGATGAATGCGCACGCCGGCATCGTCAACCGCCTGCTGTGGATGCAGCGGGAGTACGGGCTGACGTCGGCCGACACGGTGTTGCAGAAGACGCCGTTCAGCTTCGACGTGTCCGTGTGGGAGTTCTTCTGGCCACTGATGACGGGCGCGCGGCTGGTGCTGGCGCGGCCCGGTGGGCACCAGGACCCCGCGTACCTCGTGCGACTGATGGAGCAGGAGCGCGTCACCACCGCGCACTTCGTTCCGTCCATGTTGCAGGCCTTCGTGGAGGAGCCCGGGCTGGAGCGGCTGACGCAGCTGCGTCGCGTGGTGTGCAGTGGCGAGGCGCTGCCCGCGCCGGTGGTCCGCCGGGCCCAGGCCCGGCTGCCAGTGGCGGAGGTCCACAACCTCTACGGCCCCACGGAGGCGGCGGTGGACGTCACGTACCACGCGTGCCCGCGAGACGACGCACGGCCCGTGGTGCCCATCGGCCGGCCGGTGGCGAACACGCGCATCCACGTGGTGGACCGTCATGGGCAGCTCGCGCCGGTGGGCGTGCCCGGTGAGCTGCTCATCGGCGGCATCCAGGTGGGCTGGGGCTACTGGCGCCGGCCGGAGCTGACGGCGGAGCGCTTCGTTCCGGATGCGTTCTCCGGTGTCCCCGGGGCGCGGCTGTACCGCACGGGTGACCTGGCGCGCTGGCTGCCGGATGGCACGCTGGAGTACCTGGGCCGGCTCGACTTCCAGGTGAAGCTGCGCGGCTTCCGCATCGAGCTGGGTGAAGTCGAAGCCGCCCTGCGCGCGCACCCGGGCGTGGGTGACGCGGTGGTGGTGGCGCGCGACGACGGCCCCGGTGGCATGCGACTGGTGGCGTACGTGGTGCCGACGGCCTCCGGTGCTCCGAGCGGAGCTCCCAGGACGGGGGGCGCTGCACAGGAGCGCACGTCCTCGGGCTCGCCCAGCGGGAATCCGTCGCAAGAGGCCCAGACGCAGGAGCGCGGCCAGGGGCTGACAGCCTCCGGTGCTCCAGGTGGAGCCTCGCCGCTGGACGTGACGGAGCTGCGCACCTTCCTGTCACAGCGGCTGCCCGCGTACATGGTGCCCTCGGCCTTCGCAGTGGTGAAGGCGCTGCCGCTGACGCCCAGCGGCAAGGTGGACCGCAAGGCCCTGCCGGCACCGGAGGACGGCGCGGCCTCCCCGGGCTCCGCATACGAGCCTCCGCGGACGCCACTGGAAGAATCCCTGGCCACGGTCTGGGCGCAGGTGCTGCGCATGGAGCCGGGGCGGGTGGGCCGGCGCGACGACTTCTTCGCGCTGGGTGGGCACTCGCTGCTGGCCACGCAGGTGATGGCGCGGCTGCGCGAAGCGCTCGGCGTGGATGTCCCGCTGCGCGCGCTCTTCGAGGCGCCCACCGTGGAGCGGCTCGCGGCCTGGCTGGAAGGCGCGAGGTCCGATGGTCCCGCGCGCCACTGCGTGACGCTGCAGGCGGAGGGCACGGGCACGCCGGTGTTCCTCGTCCACGCGGTGGGTGGCGCCGTGGGGCCGTACCGCGAGCTGGCCCGGAAGCTGGGGCGTCCCGTCTACGGGTTGCAGGCCACGGGACTCGACGGCCGCGAGCCTCCGCTGGACACAGTGGAGGCACTGGCCCGGCGGTACGTGGAAGCCGTGCGCGCGGTGCGGCCGGAAGGGCCGTATGTGCTCGGCGGCTGGTCCCTGGGCGGCGTGGTGGCCTTCGAGATGTCACGCGAGCTGGAGCGGCAGGGGCAGCGCGTGGAACTGCTGGTGCTGCTGGACAGCTTCACTCCGGTGGAGGGGATGTCCTCGCACGAGCCGGACGACACGCTGCTGCTCGCGGGCATGGCCATGGACCTGGCGCGTATGGCGGGCGCGGACCCGACACTGCGGCCCGAGCTGCTCGAAGGACGGACCGACGAGGAGCGGCTCTCCCGAGTGGCCCGGCACGCACGTGAGGCCGGCTGGCTTCCGCCGGAGGTGCGGGACGCGGACCTTCGCGCGTGGCGTGACGTGATGCGGGCGAACCTGCGCGCGCAGATGGCCTGGCGGCCCTTGGAGTATCGCGGGCCCGTGCTGCTGCTGCGCGCGAGGGACTCGCAGCGGGAGCACGCGGTGGATGCGACGCACGGCTGGTCGCGTTGGGTGACGTCCCAGCTCACGGTGGAGGACGTGCCGGGAGACCACTACAGCGCGCTGCGCACCCCGCACGTGGACGCGATGGCGACGCGGCTCATGCGGCACCTCGATGAAGCCTCGGAGGACGGCGGACAGCGCGGAGAGGGCTGAGCGGCGTCCCATGGACGGCGGAGTGGCCCGTGAAGGCGCGGGCCGCGTCCGCCCAGGGCCAGGCGGATGCGCCATCAGCGGCGGCGTCTGCTCAGGGCTGCGCCGCCGCGTTGGCTGCCGGTGACACGACCGGCGCGAGCGCGTCCACCAGCCCCTGGGCCACGGCGGCGGAGAACGCCTCCAGGGTGCGCTCCTCGCGCCAACGCGCGGCCTCCTCGAAGTCGAGCGCGTGGTGCGTCTCGATGATGACGGAGGGGATGGTCGGCCTGCGCAGCACGAAGATGCGCCGGTGCGTGGGCTCGTTCGGGCGTGCGACGAAGACACCGGGCTGCGCGGCATCCGGGGCATAGAGGCCCGTGTAGTCCACGCCGTCGTAGGTGCGGAAGCCGGCGCGGCCCAGGCTCCGTGCCAGTGCGCGGGCCAGCAGGGCCCGCTGGGAGCGCAGGGGCGCGTTGGCCTCCTCGGACCACAGCACGCTGAAGCCCGGGGATGCGTCCTGCCGGTAGCACTGCTGCCCCGGCACGGGCTCCCAGGGCAGGGCCATGCCCCGCGCATCCGAGTGCAGACTCAGCAGTGCGTGCGCATTCCAGCTCCGCGCGGCATTGAGGCGGGACGGGTAGGGGACGCGCTCGCCCGGCTTGCGGCTCAGGCGCACCCGGAAGTGGCCGGTGGCCTCCAGCCGCCTCGCCAGGTCCTCCGCCACGCGCAGGGTGAAGGACTCCTCGTCCTCGCAGGTGACGGAGCGATTGCCGGTGTTCCCCGCCGCGCCGTGCCCCGCGTCCAGGTAGATGCGCCGCTTCCCGAAGCCCGCCGGGAAGCGCACCTCGGCCACGGTGAGCGGCGCGCCCGGAGAGGGCCATGCGGGAGGCGGGGCCGTACTCGCACCCTTCGCGGGGGGAACGGAAGTCGGGGCCACCGTCCTGCCCGTACCGTCCGCCGATGGGACGGAGGGCTGCACCACCGCCTCCGACGCGAGCACGGGCGCGGAGAGCAGGGCGGCGCACAGTCCGAGCAGGGAGGTGGTTTTCAGCATGGCGGGTGTGACGCCCGGGGACGGAGCGGCGTTCCCAGTGTCCCCCGGCACGGAGCCCCGCGAAAGGGCAGCCCGGCGGTACGCCCGCCGCCCACCGCGTGCCTGCCCGGCGGGAGGGCCGGAGCCACATGCCCGCGGAGATGACGGGCAGTTCTTCAGGAGGGAACCTGCCCCTGTCCCCGTGCCTGCTCGTCCGGAGGGCCAGGAGCACGCCGCCCACCCGCAAAGACAACGGGCAGGTTCCCGTGAGGGAACCTGCCCGTGTCACTTCCTATCGGCCGTGAGGCCGTGCGCTAGGCGCGGACCTCGGGCTCCGCCGGCTTCTGCGCCAGCGGGGCCTCCTTGCCCGGCTCGCCGCCGCCGCTGGACGCCAGGCCCACCGGCATGGACTCCAGCGCCGCCTTGAGCACCTCGTCCATGTGCGTGACGAAGATGAACTCCAGCTCGTTGCGCGCCTGGTCCGGCACGTCGATGAGGTCCTTGCGGCACCGCTCAGGCAGGATGACCCGCTTGATGCCCGCCCGGTGCGCCGCCAGCACCTTCTCCTTGATGCCACCCACCGGGAGCACGAGGCCGCGCAGCGTGGCCTCGCCCGTCATCGCCGTGTCGTGCCGCACCCGGATGCCCGTCAGCAGGCTGGTGAGCGCGGTGAGGATGGTGACGCCCGCCGAAGGACCGTCCTTCGGAATGGAGCCCGCCGGGAAGTGCAGGTGCAGGTCCGTCTTCTCGAGGAAGTTCGGGCTGATGCCGAGCTGCTCCGCCTTGCTGCGCAGGTAGCTCAGCGCCGCGGTGGCGCTCTCCTTCATCACGTCGCCGAGCTGGCCGGTGAGCGTCATGCCGCCCTTGCCCGCCATCTTCGTCGCCTCGATGAAGAGCAGGTCGCCGCCCGCCGCCGTCCAGGCCAGGCCCGTGGCCACACCCGGCACCTCGGTCCGCTCGGCCACCTCGGAGTAGAACATCTCGGGCCCGAGGATCTCCTTCACCCTGTCGCCGTTGATGTTCTGCTTCTCCAGCTTCCCACCGGCCACCTCCACCGCCACCGCGCGGCAGATGTCCGCGATGCGGCGCTCGAGGTTACGCACACCGGCCTCACGCGTGTACGAGGTCGTCAGCGTCAGCAGCGCCTCGTCGGTGATGTCGATGTGGTCCGGGTTGAGCCCGTGCTCCTTGAGCTGCTTGGGCACCAGGTGGATGCGGGCGATGTTCTGCTTCTCCTCGAAGGTGTAGCCCGTCAGCTCGATGATCTCCATGCGGTCACGAAGCGGACCGGGGATGGGGTCGAGCTGGTTCGCCGTGGCGACGAACATGACCTTGGACAGGTCGAAGGCCACGTCGAGGTAGTGGTCGCTGAACGAGTTGTTCTGCTCCGGGTCCAGCACCTCGAGGAGCGCCGCGCTCGGGTCGCCGCGGAAGTCCGCGCCGAGCTTGTCGATCTCGTCGAGCATCATCACCGGGTTCTTGGTGCCGGCCTTCTTCATGCTCTGGATGAAGCGGCCGGGCAGCGCGCCGACGTAGGTACGCCGGTGGCCGCGGATCTCCGCCTCGTCACGCACGCCGCCCAGCGACAGGCGCACGAACTTGCGGCCCGTGGCCTTCGCCACGCTCTGGCCCAGCGACGTCTTGCCGACGCCCGGGGGACCCACGAGGCAGAGGATGGGGCCACGCATGTCGTTCTTCAGCTTGCGGACGGCCAGGTACTCCAGGATGCGCTTCTTCACCTTCTTGATGCCGAAGTGGTCCTTGTCGAGCTGCTGTCGCGCGTTCTCGATGTCGAGGTTGTCCTCGGAGATCTTCGACCACGGCAGGTCGGCAATCCAGTCGAGGTAGGTGCGCGAGACGGTGTACTCGCTGGAGGCCGCCGGAATGGTCTTCAGGCGGTTGAGCTCCTTCTGGGCCACCTTCTCCACGTCGGGCGGCAGGCCGGCCTTCTTCAGGCGCTCCTGCAGCTCGTCGAGCTCCTCCTCCTCCTCGCCCATCTCGCCGAGCTCTTCCTTGATCGCCTTGAGCTGCTGGCGCAGGTAGTACTCGCGCTGGGTCTTCGACATCTCGCCCTTCACGGCGGAGTCGATCTTGTTGGAGAGCTTGAGGATCTCGCGCTTGCGGTTGAGCAGCTCGAGCACGAGCTTCATCCGCGCCTTGAGGTCCACCGTCTCGAGGACGGCCTGCTTCTCCTCGATGGGCACGTCCACGTTGGCGGCGATGAGGTCCGCCAGGTGGCCGGGGTGGGTGATGCTCTCCACCAGCTCGGTGGCGGCGGCCGGCAGCTCGGGCATCAGCTCGATGACCTCGCGCGCCAGCTTCTTGAGGTTGATGCCCAGGGCCTCGACTTCGACGTTCTCCGAGGACGTCTTGTCCTCGACGGCGTCGACGCGGGCCTTCAGGTAGGGCGCCTCCTGGACCAGCTCCACCACGCGGAAGCGGGCCAGGCCCTGGACGACGAGCGAGTAGTTGTCCTCGCCCATCTTCAGCAGCTTCACGATGCGGGCGACGGTGCCCATGGTGTAGAGGTCGGAAGCGCCCGGGTCCTCCTCTTCGGCGCGGCGCTGCGTGACGACACCGATGACCTGGTCGTCGCGCACCGCGTCCTTGATGAGGGCAATGGTCTTCTGGCGGCCGACGGCCAGCGGAAGGACACCGCCCGGGAAGAAGACGCTGTTGCGCAGCGGCAGGATGGGCAGCACCTGCGGAATGTCTTCCTTGTTGATGAGCCCCGGCGGAGCCATCGCCGTCGGCATGGCGCTCGCGGAGGAGCCCTTCTTCTTCTCGTCGGACATGAAGTTCGGCCTCTTCTCTCGTTCTTGCTCAAGCCCGGCCAGCAAGCGACCGGGCCGGTGAACATCTGTCAGTTTTCTGCGGCAGATGAACCAACGTAACAACCAAAACGCCCCTGGCAAACGCGATGTGCGTTTTTCCACGCCCTCGTCGGATGCCCGACGATCCTCTGAAGTCTCGCGTCCTTGCGTGGGGTGGGGCATGCTTGCCCCCCCTGCTTGATGCGGCGCGCCGCCTGGGCGCGCCGTCCCCCTCGGAGATGCCCATGAAGCTCCGCACCCGTGCAACCCTGTTGCTGATGACGACCGCCCTGTGGGGGGCGGCGTGCAAGTCGCCCGTCGACGACCCGGGCTCCACCCTGCCAGGGAAATGCGAGGCCGAGTCCCCGGTCGTCTCCCCACAGAAGACGGACATCCTCTTCGTCATCGACAACTCGTCCTCCATGGCGGAGGAGCAGGAGGGCATCGCCCGGGAGCTGCCCGCCTTCGTGGAGGCCCTCAAGGAGGGGGGCGGCATCGCCCAGGACTTCCGTGTGGGCGTCATCACCACGTCCGTCTATCGGCGGGTGCTGTTCCAGGGGCAGGAGCAGGTGCGCTACTACGAGGAGGAGTCCGGGCGCCTGCGGCCCGTGCCGGACGCCTCGGGGCAGGCGACGGACGAGCACTTCATCGAGGGCTCGGACCCGTTCCTGGTGGAGAAGTTCCGCCGGCTGGTGGAGCAGGGCACGGAGGGGAGCGGGCAGGAGACTCCCTTCGAGGCGGTGAACCTGGCGGTGTCGGAGCCGCTGGCGACGACGGCCATCTCCGAGGGCGGCAACGCGGGCTTCCTGCGCGACGGCGCGCGGCTGCTCGTGGTGGTGGTGTCGGACGAGGAGGACTGCAGCTCCACCGAGCGCCCGCCGCCCGTGGTGCTCACCGAGGACACGTCGGTGGATCACTGCACGGAGCAGGGGGACAAGCTGACGTCGGTGGACGAGTACTTCTCCATCTTCCAGCGCCTGCATGACTCGACGGGTGCCTCCCGGGAGGTGCTGTGGGCCACCATTGGCCCGGTGGCGCTGTCCGACAAGCGAGCCGGTCTGGTTCAGGACGTCACGAGCGACGGTACGTTCGTGCGCAATGTCGACTGCCCGACGTCGAACGGGCCGGGCTTCCGGCAGCGGGCCCTGGCGGAGAGGTTCGACCAGGACGTGCGCAACCTCGACTCCATCTGCAAGGAGGGCTACCGGGACACGCTGCTGGGCATCGCCGAGCTGGCCACGGTGGCGCAGAGCATCGACGTGGTGAACCTGCCGGATCCGCGGCTGGCGAAGGTGGAGCTCACGCGCGCGGACGGCACGGTGGAGAGCTGCTCGGTGGCCGCGGGCGACCTGCGGTACGAGCCCTCGGGTGAGGACCGCTCCGCGCGCCTGTACTTCCTGGGCACGTGCCTGCGCCGCGGGGATGACACGAAGGTGGAAGTGAAGGTGATCTGCGCGGGCTAGCGGGCTGGCGCTCGCGCAGACCCTGGAGATCTCTCACGTCGTCCCCGCGGATCCGAGCTGACAGGTCTGATCCGCCGCCCCGTCGCCATGCGTCCTGTGCGGCGCATGTCAGACCCACGAGCATACTGAACGAGCGTCCAGACGACCGTTCGGGCTCAGGGGTTCTGGCGAGGAGGCGAGATGCGCGCGGCGGCGGAGCAGCGTGGGGAGGCGGGGGCAACGGGCGCGTCGGGCGCGGGCTCGGTGGTGGAGCAGCTGCGGGAGAAGATCCGCCAGCTGCAGGCGGCGCCCCGGCGCTACCTGGCGGTGCTGCGCACCGGGATGGACGCGGTGGACGCGCTGCTGCCCGCGGGCGGCTTCCCGCTGGGGCAGGCGGTGGAGCTGTGCGGCGAGGCGGCCTCGGGGCGCACCAGCCTGGCGCTGCGCGCGGTGGTGGCGGCGCACCGGGAGGAGCGGCTGTGCGCGTGGGTGGATGGCCCGCGTGAGCTGTACCCGCCCGCGGCGGCGGCGCTGGGCGTGGACCTGGAGCGGCTGCTCATCGTCCGGCCCCAGGCGCCTGAGCAGCGGGTGTGGGCGGCGGTGCAGCTTGCCCGCAGCGGGGCCTTTGCCTGCGTGGTGCTGGACCTGACGCGAGGGGTGGGCTCCACGGGGAGGACGCCACGAGTCTCATTGGCGGAGGCGCGCAAGCTGGCGGACGCGGCGGAGCGCGGGGGCGGGCTGCTGCTGCTGCTCACCTCGCCGGAGGCGCCGGCGGACGGGATGACGCGGCTTCGCACGGAGGCGCGCGACGGGAAGGGCTGGTCGGTGGAGGTGGTGCGCAGCCGGCAGGGAGGCACGGGGACGCGGGCGGAGCTGCCGTGGAGCGTGCTGTACCCGGAGCTGGGGCTGGAGGATGGCGGGCGGGTGCTGGACGTGGCGGAGGCCGGGGCGGATGCGACGCCGGACTTCCTGCGCGAGCAGGGCGGGGCGCTGCGCAACGGCTGCGGAATCCTCGGCCAGCGGCCCGGCCGTGACGCGCCCATGCCGTCCTTGCGCGAGGGCCTGGACGCGGCCGGCGTGGCGGGCTGAGAGGGGCCATGCGCAGGGCCTATCTGCACTTCACGCGCTTTCCGGTGCAGCGAAAGGTGCTGGAGCTGCCGGAGCTGGCGAGCCGGCCCTTCGCGCTGGTGGAGGAGGTGCGCGGCCAGCGGCGCGTGGCCTTCGCGTCCACCACGGCGCTGAAGGCCGGGGTGCGCCCGGGGATGACGCTGACGGCGGCCACGGCGCTGGAGCCGGTGCTGCGGCACTTTCCCTACCGCCCGGAGGACGAGGCGCGGGCGCTGACGGTGCTGGGCGAGGCGCTGATGGCGCTGGCGCCGGGCTTCCAGCTGTCCCCTCCGGATGGCCTGTGGCTGGACGCGGGGGCGGCGCACCTGGTGGGGGGCGAGGAGCCCCTGGCGACGCTGGCCCTGGAGCGGTGCGCGGAGCTGGGCTACCGGGGGCACGCGGTGGTGGCCTCGGAGGCCTTCACGTCGCGGGCGCTGGCGCGCTACGGGGCGCGGCGGGTGGAGGTGGTGCCGGAGGGGGGAGGGGCCCGGGCGCTGGCGCCGCTGCCGCTGGCGGCGCTGGAGGGCGGGGAGGGGGCGGCCTTCTCCTCGCTGGGCCTCACGACGCTGGGAGAGGTGGCGGTGCTGCCGGCGGGGGCGGTGGCGGCGCGCGGCGGGGTGGCCGGGGCGCGGGTGCATGCGCGCTGCCGGGGGGAGGACGACACGCCCTTCGTCGCGGCGGTGCTGGAGGAGGTGCTGGAGGAGCGGGTGGTGCTGGACTTCCCGGCGGAGTCCTTCGAGCCGCTGCGCTTCGCGCTGAAGACGCTGACGGACCGGCTGGGGGCGCGGCTGTCCGGGCGGCGGCGGGCGGCGGTGCGGCTCACCTTCTCGATGAAGCTGGACCCGCGGGGGCAGGCGCGGGTGCCGCTGACGCTGGCGCGGCCCACGGCGCAGGCGAAGCTGCTGCTGGACCTGGCGCGGCACCGGCTGGAGGAGTTGAAGCTGGAGAACCCGGTGGCGGAGGTGTCCGCGCGGGTGGACGAGCACTCCGAGGACCGGGGGCAGCAGCTCGCGCTGGGGGATGCTCCGGAGGGGGACGCGGCGCTGGAGGTGGTGTTGTCGCGGCTGGTGACGACGCTGGGGGAGCACTCGCTCTTCGCGGCGGGGCTGGAGGCGGTGCACCGGCCGGAGGCGGCGCATGGCGCGCGGGGCTTCCACCCGCCGGAGCGCAAGCGGGGCCTGGCGGCGGAAGGGCTGGAGGCGGGAGCGCGGGAGGAGGTGGCGGCGGGCGTGGGGCGCGAGCGGCCATCACGGCTGCTGGCGGCGCCGGCGTGCCTGGACGCGGAGGTGGCGGAGTCGGGGCGACTGCTGGCGGCGCGGCTGGGTGGGAAGCGGCACCGGGTGACGGCGCTGGCGGGCCCGGAGCGGCTGGGCGGGGAGTGGTGGGCCGACGTGCCCTACCAGCGGGACTACTACCGCGTGCACTTCGAGGGACTGGGGCCGGCGTGGGTGTTCCGGGATGGGAGGGACGGCCGGTTCTACCTGCAGGGGTTGTTCGACTGAGTTCGGGCGGCGCTTCGGCGGTGGGTGGGCGGCTTCGACATGAAGAAGGGCGATTCACCTTTCACTCACTGCCAGCACGCACCCCCTCGAAGGCTTCCCATCCTCCTGGAGGCACCGGGACTCCCAGGGCGTTCAAGCACTCGCGGGCCTGGGCGTTCCATCCAGGGTCTATAAGGCTTCCGGGCGGAGCGCCTGCCAGTGAATCAGCGAGCGTCTGCACCTTGGGGGCTGCTGACCGGAAGCGCTCCGCATCCGGGCTCCCCCACGCCTTCGCGCAGAAAGCCGCGAGCGTTGCCATGCGAGACTGGAGCACCGTACGCAGTTCCTCAGCCGGGGCTTGGGTACACCACCGCTCGTAGAGACGGGGTGCGGCCAGTACGGTCAGGAGGTTGAGCGCCTCGACCACCAGGGTCGCTTCCTGCTCCCACGAATCCTCAGCCACAGATGGGCCCCAGGCGAGCGTTGAAAGGCAGCGTGTTGAACAGCAGCGCCTTCCCCGTCACGGTGTCGCCACTCATGCACGTGTAGACCGCCCATCCTGTGAAGACGAGGTTCTCCATGCCCTCAATGAAGCAGTAGGGGCACTTTCCGTCGCCACAGCTCGAAACGAAGCACGCCTTGTTTGGGCATGTGACGGTCGCGGGCCATCCACGTTTGACGCACCCGGGGGCCTTCGTCAGAGGAGGTTCCGCATGTGCTGTCGGCACCTGCAAAGCCCCGAGGATGCCGATTCCCATCAGCAGTCTCGGCAGCACCTTTCCCTCATGCCGTTGCACACGGGTCTCCTTCGCTCAAGCAAGCTCCAGGAGACTACCCCATCCGGCATTGGGCCTACCGCACAAGGCCCTGGAACGCATCAAGGCCACCGGCGTGAAGTTCACTCAGGTGTAGCCCGGCAACGCCCCCCGTTCTCCAAGGCGCCCCGAGCCGGGGGACATGATAGTCGGTGAGCCACTTCCCATCCTCCAGGTCCCGAACATGCGCGTCCTCCGCTCCATCCCCCTCGTCCTGACTCTCCTGCTCGCCGCCTGTGCCGCGCCCCAGGTCCGGCCGCCCGGGGCCATCCGCAAGGTGGTGGTGGTGGTGGGCTCTCGCGTGGACTCGCTGCCGACGGCCACGTACCGCGAGGACCTCATGGGCGAGGGCAACCCGCGCACGGTGCTCGTCAGCCAGGCGGAAGCAGTCCTGCGCGAGCGCGGCTTCGAGGTGGTGGGCACGCGCATCTCCCCGGCCCCCGCGCCCTCCACGGAAGAAGTGGTGGCGCTCATCAATGACAACCAGGCCGAGGCCGCCGTGGTGGTGGTGCTCGCCTGGGTGGACGCGTCCGCCATCAATGCCCTCGGCCGGGCCGAGGTGGTGCTGGACACGGGCGTGGTGTCGCCCACCGGCGAGCTGAGCTGGCGCAACGAGACGCACACCACGGCCCAGGTCGGCATCTACCAGGCGCAGACGGACTGGCGCTCCTACCTGCGCAAGGCCGTCATCGAGGCCGTCCGCGCCGTGCCCTGAGGCACGAAGCCGTCAGGGCGAGGGCGGCCGGGGACTGGCCCGGCGCAGGTGCTCATAAACGGTCTCCGCGCGCAGGTAGAGGAACTGGGCGTCGCCGAAGGCCAGCGTGTCCCCGTCATGCAGCGGCACCTGCGCGCGGTAGCCCAGCGGCGCGCCGTTGATCCACGTGCCGTTCATGGACTCCGCGTCGCGCACGGTGAAGCCGCCGCGCTCGGCGTTCCACCGCAGGGTGGCGTGGTGCTGGGACACGGACGGGTCCGGCACCGCCAGGTCGCACGTGTCCGTGCGGCCCACGGTGAACTCCTCGCCGTCCACCGTGGGCTGGAGGAAGTGGACCTCCAGGTTGTCGAAGTCGCGGAGCATGGCCAGCAGCCGCTCCTCCATGCGCGCGCGGTGGGCCATGGCGACGGTGCGGTGGCTGGCGCTTCCCAGGGCCGCGGCCTGCAGGAGCGCCGCGGGCGGCTGGATGAGGGCCACCGGGCCGGACGCGGCCATGAATGCGTCCAGCGGGGCCCCGGCGAAGGGGCGGAGCTGTTTCACGGACACCATGCGGCCTCCACCCTACGTGCAAGCGGTGGAGACGGGAAGCGCCGCGCTCATCCACGGCGTTCCGGGCAGGGCCAGGAAGGAGTCAGCCGCCTCCGCGCTCCATGGCCCCCCGAGGCCGGCAACCCGCCGGCGATGAGGCATGGCCCCGAGCGGCGCTCCGTGGGAGCGTGGGGGGCGCATGCGCGTCCTCGTCACCGGAGCGGCGGGTTTCATCGGCCACCACGTCAGCGCACGGTTGCTCGCGCGGGGGGACACCGTCATTGGCGTGGACAACCTGGACCCGTCCGGTGACGTGCCCCTCAAGCAGGCACGGCTGGCGCGGCTCCAGGGCCTGCCGGGAGCACGGGGCTCCACCTTCCACAGGGCGGACGTGACGGACGGGCCGGCGCTGCGGGCCCTCTTCGAGCGCGAGCGCCCGGAGCGCGTGGTGCACCTGGCGGCGCGCGTGGGCGTGCGGGCGGCGGGCTCGGCCGCTCGCGGCTACCTGGATGCGAATGTCACCGGGTTCCTCCACGTCCTGGAGCACGCCCGGGGCGTGGAGCACCTGGTGTACGCGTCCTCCAGCTCCGTCTATGGCGCGGGCACTCCGGTGCCCTTCCGGGAGGACGCGGCGGCGGACCGGCCGCTGAGCGTCTACGCGGCCACCAAGCGCACCGACGAGCTGCTGGCCCACACGGCCAGCCACCTGCACGGGCTGCCCACCACGGGCCTGCGCTTCTTCACGGTGTACGGGCCGTGGGGCCGGCCGGACATGGCGCCCATGCTCTTCCTGAAGGCTCTGCGCGAGGGCCGCACCCTCGACCTGTATGGCGAGGGCCGGATGCGGCGCGACTTCACGCACGTGGATGACGTGGCGGAGGCCGTGGTGCGCGTGTTGGACAGTCCGCCCTCCGGGGCTCCGCCGTATCGCCTCTTCAACGTGGGCCGGGGCGAGCCGGTGGCGCTGCGGGACTTCCTGGCCCTGCTGGAGCGGCACCTGGGCACGCGGGCGAAGCTCAATCCGCTGCCGGCCCAGCCGGGAGAGCTGGACGCCACGTGGGCGGACCCTTCCGCACTGGAGCGCGAGACGGGATTCCGCGCCCGGGTGTCCATAGAGGAGGGGGTAGCGCGGCTGGTGGAGTGGTACCTCCAACACTCCGGCGCCTGAGCCGTCCTCCGGCCCGGGCCCGCTCCGTTTATAGTGGTGCCGCCGGGACGCGCGTCCCGGACACCCGGGCCGGCGGGTGTCGTGCTCCTCGCAGTCGTCCCTGAATCGCCTCAGCTGGAGTGATGTCATGGCCCGGTTCCTCCCCGCGTGTTCGCGGTTCCCCCTGCTTGCGCTCGCCGCTCTCGCCTCCGTGCTCGGGGCGTGCTCGGACTCGGACGATGACTGTCCCCGGGACGCGCAGGCCGGCTTCGAGGCACGGGCGCCCTTCGACGCGCGCGCCCGTGTGCGCCGGGTGGACTGTGCCTTCCGTGGAAACGTGGTGGGGCTGGGCGTGGCGGCGGACGGCTCCACCTGGCTTCGCCGCATCGAGTTCGAGGACCACGGCGCCGACTCCTTCTACTACCCGGCCGTCAAGCGGCTGACCCACGTGGGGCCCGGCGGCGAGCTCCTCAGGGAGCTGACGACGCCGGAGTTCATCCAGGACTTCGTCCTGCACCCCAGCGGAGAGCTCACCGTGTTCGGCTGGGAGAAGACGGAGTCCCAGCTGGAAATCCAGCTGCGCCGCCTCCGCCCGGACGGCACGGTCATCGCCGAGGGCGTGCTCCGCAATGACGTGCCGCCAGCGGAGCGTCTCACCTTCAACGGCATGCCGGACGGCCGGGTGGTGAAGGTCCAGGAGACGGACGAGGAGCGCGGACTGGGCGTCCTCGTCGTCCGGCCTTCCGGCGAGGACGTGTACGTGCTGGCGGGGATGGACGGCCTGCGCCTGCTCCGGCTCGACAGCCGCCTGCGGACGCGGTGGACGAGCGTGGTGGCGCCGAGCGTCATCCTCAAGGCGTCGACCTGGGAGCAGATGTACGCCATGGGAGCGCCCTTCACGGGCCACGGGCTCACCGTGGACGAGGCGGACCGGGCCCATGTCGCCATTCCCTTCCTGGGCGTCCACCGTCGCGCGTACACGGAAGCGCTCGGGAAGCTCCCGGAGGGACCGGAGGGCCGGGGCATCCTCGTGTCGAGCTTCGAGCCCACGGGCGCGTGGCTGGGCGCGAGGACGGTGTCGACGGAGACCGCGGATGAAATCGCCAGCCTCGTGGTGGGCGGCGGGGCCTACGCCGTCGGCGGCCGCACGAGCAGGCCCGTGGAGCAGGAGGACAAGAGCCGGGAGACGGACCTCTTCTTCGCGTCCGGCCGGTTCGACCGCCCGGCGGAAGAGGCCGTCGTCCGCGACTTCTCGCTGGACCGGGACGAGGCGTCCGTCTCCCTGGTGCCGTGCGGGGCGGGGAGCTACTGCCTCGCGGGCCACACCGGCTACGTGGACCTGGACAACGGGCGCACGCAGGACAACGGCAAGGGCTTCATCCTGAAGCTGGACGCGCAGGGCGCGCAGCAGGACCTCCTCCTGCTCGAAGGCCCGCGCGACACCCAGGTCCTCCGCGCGGCCGCGGGGCCCGACGGCTCCGTGGTGTTCGCCTTCTCCACCAACGAGGCCTCCAACCTCTCCCGCGTGGCCAACCACCTCAAGAACAACGAGGTGTGGCTGGGCGTGTTCGGCGGCCCCTGACACCGGACGACCCGAATTTGAAGCTCCCTCCGTAATCAAGGAGAGCGCTCCGCGCAGGCAGACCGGAACCCGAGCTGGAGCCCCATCCATGGCCGGGTGGGTGTCTGGCACAGGGACGGCGTGTATGTGCATTCCCGTCGGAAGGTGGGGCATGCGGGGGCGTCACGGAGACAGCGGCTCGTGTGGGGAGCACGAGTGTCAGGGGGAGGCGGTTTCATGTCCGGCGTGAAGGTGCAAACCCCTCGTGAGCCGGCGCGTGTGCGCGCCAGGCCCCCTGTTGTCCCGCGTCCGGGTGAGTCGCTCGACATGGATGCGGAGCGGGAGAAGCTGCGGGAGATACTCGCTGCGGCTCCGGCGTCCACGCCTGTCCCGTCCGCCGCCGCGCCGCCGCGCGAGGTGGAAGGCGCGGACGCGGGCGTCGTCCACGTGCGCCCCATGGCGGGCAGCCTCCGGGGGCTGCGCGAGGAGGGACGCGCGGAGCTGGTCCGGCATGGCGTGGAAGAGGCGCTGCTGTCGCGCCTCGTCACGCTGCTCCTCGCCGGGGACACCGTCATCTGGTACGGGCCGAACGGGCAGCAGGTGGATGCCTTCGTCCTCCGGCCGGATGCCACCCGCTGGGCCGAGGGTTGGTACCTCGCGACGGCGGAGAGGCTGCTGCGGCTGGTGGACCTGGACGGCCAGCGGGACTGGGCGCCGTGGTCCTTCGAGAAGGAGGACGTGGGCTACCTGGCGAACTGGCTCCGGCCCGACGACGCCCAGCGTTTCCTGGAGCGGCTCGCCAGCCAGGGCGACGTGGTGGCGCTGGTGGGCGTTCCGTCCGATGCGTCCACGGGAGGCACGGGAGCCGCGGACACGGCGGCGGCGGAGCGCCTCGTGGGCGAGGTGCGTGAGCGGCTCGCGGAGGAGGCGGAGGACACAGGGTCCGCGCCGGAGCACCGCGCGGTGCCGGACCGGCTGATGGTCTGGTCCGACGAGCGCGGCCCGTTCGTCAACGTCTGGGTGGACGGCGCGCACACGGCGCTGCCCGTGGCGGATGACGAACCGGTGGAGGCGCTCACACGGCGCGTGGAGGAGGCCGCGGAAGGACTGCGCGAGTCACGCGACGCGGCGGCCAGCACGCGCCTCGTCGACGGGGCCACGGAGACGGGCTTCACGCGCAGGGTGAAGCAGGACGCGCCCGTGCTGGAGGGCGCGGAGCGTGTCGCCAATGCGCCCGCGTACCCCGCCCATATCGTCAACCACGGCCCGGACATCACCGTCACCGGGGCCACCCAGCGCTTCGAGATGCTGCTCGACTACGCGCCCGCCGGGCCGCGCACGCTGGACCAGGTGGGGGCGCGGCTTCAGCCCATCTCGTACGTCTGGGACATCTACGACGTGACGGACGTGAAGCCCGAGGCGCGCGGGGCCCTGACGTACCGGGCCACCGACCCCGTCGAGCAGCTGCTACCGCTGGAGGGAGGGGCACGCGACGTCGAGCGGACAGGGGAACACGTCCTGGAGGACACGCGGGCCGAGCTGGTGGAGTCCGTGTCCGGCTCGCCGCTGGAGGTGGTGGCGACGTGGCCGGCCCGCTCGGCGTGGCTGGGGGTGGTGGGGCTGAGCAACGTGGTGCGGCTGGGACGGGCGAGCATCAGCAGCACCATCGGCCAGGTCACCGCTCCAAGGAACGAGCAGGGAATCGGGTGGGACCGCGAGGGCGAGTTCCTCATCCGCTGCATCGCCACGCCGTCCTCCGGCGAGGGCAGCGTCATCCGCCGTGCCTCCAGCATCGCCACCTTCGCGGTGAAGGTGGTGGACGTGAATCGGCGCGCCACGGAGGTGAACGAGCAGGGCGCCGACGAGCTGCGCCGGCTGGAGGCCGAGCGCGAAGGAGCCGAGGGTGAGGCGCGCGAGCAGCTCGACGCGCGCATCGCCGCGCTGCGCAGGGCGGAGACGGGCACCGCGGCACAGCTGGGTGGGGACGCGCTGCGGGCGCTCGAGCAACGAATCACGGTGGCGGACCGGCTCGCCGCGGACAACGAGGCCGGCACGCCGACGGAGCAGCGGAGCCCGGAGGCGCGGCTGCTGAGCGTGCAGCTGGAGCTGCAGGGGATTCCGCTCGACGAATACCAGCGGGAGCTGAAGGCGCAGAAGGCGGGGATGGCCCAGCGCCTGCGGCTGATGGGCGAGGTGGATGCGCGCATCCCCGGGCGCGACTTCCGGCCGCACGTGACGCTCGTGTCCGAGGAGACCGGCCAGGTCAACGAGCTCATCATGATGCTCGGCGAGGCGGAGGACTCGCGCGAGGGCAAGCGCCACTACCTGCTGGCGGACGTCACCGCGCCGACGCCGAGGGACAGGTACGTCTTCGAGGGACGTGGCACGCAGCCCGGGGATGCGGGCCATGCGGAGGCGGTGCACGCGGCGTTCGTCGACTTCCGGGAGAACAACGGCTACGGGCGCGGCGCGCTGGCCATCCGCCTGCCGGAGGGGCTGGAGAAGGCCGCGAGCGGGTCGCTCGGAATGAAGGCGCAGATGCGCAGCGCACCGGGCTCGCGCGCCCGGGTGATGCAGCGCCTGCGGGACCTGGCCACGGCGGCGGAGCTCGCGGGCCTGATCCTCAGCGGCCCCGTGGGGCTGGCGGTGGGCGCGGCGGGCGCGGTGGCGGGGGCCATCGTCGCGGTGGACAGCCTGTCGCGGCGGCACTCGGCCGGGGCGCTGCGGTGGGACTTCGAGACGCTCATGGACGTCTCGTCGATTGTCGGCGGTGTGGCGGGAGTCGCGGCCCCGGCGCTGGGGATGCTGCGCAACGTCCCACGCTGGGCGACCCGCGTGGAGCGGCTGCAGGGGGTGCTCCACATCTACGGCGTCACGCAGACGGGCGCGCAGGTCATCATCATTCCCGTGCAGCTGGAGATGGAGCTGTCGGCCCTGGAGAAGCAGAAGGGGCAGCTCAGCCCGGGCGAGCTGGCGGCGAAGCGGGCAGAGGCCATCCTCGGCGCGGTGCGCTCCGGGCTCATGACGGCGGACTCCGCCGCGCAGATGCTGCACCCGGGGGACACCGGGGGCACCCGGCGCACGTGGGAGCCCGAGCCCGCGGTGCATCCGGCGGAGGTGGAGACGGGCAGGCCTCTCGTAGGAGAGCCCGCCGGGACGCGCCTGCGTCCCGACGGTGAGGCCCGTGTCGCTCCGGAGGGCGAAGGCGCCAGGGCGCCGCGCGGAGAACAGGTTCCCGAGAGCGAGGCGCGCGTGCCGGGGGACGGAGCCGGGGCGGTGCCCGCTGCCCGCCCTCCGGAGGTGAGTGCGCGGGTGCTCCAGCTGGAGTCGGAGCTGGGAGACCTGCGGGGCCGGGTGGCGGTGGTGGAGCATCCGGACCTGAAGGGCAGGTCCACGCGCGTGCGCTACCGGCGCGGGCGATTCCAGCTCGAGGTGGGGCCGGACGCGGGCCCCTTCCAGATTCGCACGCACCTGGAGACGGCGCGCATCCTCCTCCGCTACGAGGGGCCCATCGGCCACATCCGCCGGCTGCTGAGCCGCATCACCCAGGTCTTCACCCGCATCCCCGGCTACGGCACCCAGGGCTTCGAGTCCCGGCTGGAGGTGCGCAAGCTGCGCGGCATCATCGACGAGCTGGAGGCGATGCAGCGGGGCATCGAAGGCCGCATCGAGCAGCTGGGTGGGAAGGACGCGGAGTCGCTCGCGCGCGACGCCGAGGACATCCAGCGGCAGATTGAGGACCTGCAGGGCCAGTTGGCCCTCCACGAGCTACAGGTGGACTCGCTGGACGTGGGGCAGGGCGTGGTGGCGGCATACAGCAAGGGCTTCGTGAAGGGCTACCCCGAGGTAGCAACGGAGCTGCAGTCCATCGAAACCGGGCTCACAGCCAAATGGATCTCCTTCACCAGGCTCATCGAGCGTGTGGCACAGCTCCAGTCGCAAGGGCGGGTGGTCGGCTTCCAGGAGTGGGTGCGCATGGCGGACGCCGTGTCCTCGAACCGGGAGCAACTCCTGTCCCGCATCGCCGACCTGGGAAGCGTCGAGCTGCGGGCCAGGGCGCTCGATCCGGGGCAGCAGATCCACCTGCGCCCGGTGCCGGACCCGGCGGGAGGCGCACCGCTCTGGCTGGACATCGTGAATGTCCGCCTCCCGGGGCCCCCGGAAGCGCATATCCGTGAACGAAAAACGAACGAGAGGGCGATGCTTGACGCTCTCCAGCTCGGGCCGGAGCGACTGCTGGCATTCGACTACGTGATCGAGCAGATGCGGGCCAAAGGCGAGGATCCCGAGGTCATCATCCCCAAGAAGAGCGAGGCTCTGATCCGCCAGGACGTCGAGGCGGAATTCCGCCGTCAGGCGGACAACGAGCGGTGGGCTCGACACGCCTTCAACATCACGGGGGACCTGCTCGATCCATGGCTCGCTCACATGGACGAGCCCAACGACCCGAACAATCCCGATGAGAAGATCTTCCTCGACTACGAGAGCAAACTTCCCTCGGACGATGAGCGCGGGAATGCGAAGGATCTCTACAAGCTCACGGGTGAGGAGATCCACGTGTTTGGTGACGATGCCGCCAAGGCCAACTATCCAGGCATTGACGGCACCATCGGCACACCCCGTCGCCCGTTGCAGCTCAAGAACTCGGGAGATAAAGCGCAGCCGATTGCTGCGCGCATCCAGGCGTCATCGGCGCTTGAGAAAGCCATCCTGGCCGGAATCCGGAACGTGGAAGTCCACATCTGGATGAAAAGTATTCCCCGGGACGCGGTCCGGGAGGCCTGGAACGCGCCACCTCCACCGGAATACGCCACCCGGAGGAACTGGGACGTCTTCGGCGGTGACTACATCGCGAGCATCGTCATCCACTGCCCGGGCAACGAACGACTGGTGGTGGTACGTACCCCCGACAACGCCGGCAGACCCGAGAACATGTGAGGCGGAGCCCCCATGTCTGTCCATTTCATCAGCAGCTTCGCGACGGGGGTGGGGCGGGAGGCGCCGGAGCGCCTCTCCGAGGCACTCGCACGTGCCGGACGCCAGGTGGAGTCCCGCCAGGTGCTCGCGGTGGATGCGCGACCCCGCCCGCAGACGCGCGGAACGCTCCGTTGGCAGGTGGTGGAGCTGGTCGACCACGGGGGCACGGTGCTGCTCCTGGAGGAGCCGCCCGAGTCCCACCAGTGGGACCTGGGGCTCTGTCGTGCCCTGTCGGAGGTGACCGGGGGGTTCGTCGTCGCGCGGGATTCCTACCCGAGCGGGGACCGCAGGGCGCTGGCGACCTTCTTCTCCGGGAGGACGGTGGAGCTCGTCTCCTGGGACCTGGAGCGCGGGGGCGTCCACATCGGGGCGCCGCCCATCGATGACCTGCTTGCCGGCCGCGATGTGGACGAGCTGTACACCGAGCGCCTCATCCACCTGTGCGGCACCTCCCAGGCGGACATCGACCAGGGCGAGGTGCTCGCGAGCGAGGAGTGGCGGGTCTCGCTTCCCCGGGACAGCGAGCTGCTCCTCGAGCGGGAGACCCGGACGAGCCGGATGGTGCTCTCCAAGGTCGAGGAGCGTGCCTGGCGGGAGCTCGGCGTTCCGCTGCTGCCGCGCGAGTGGCGCTGGCACGCTTCACGCACCCCGAAGCAGGGCCACGGCTACGTCGAGCTGGCGCATGACGGAGCCCTGGCCCCCGCGCTGGTGGCGCAGCTCTCCGGGGCCCTGTCCTGCGCGGCCATGGGCGTGGAGATTCCCGGCGGCGGGAGGCCCAGCCAGTGGGTCGAAGCGCGGCAGGGAGAAATCGAGCGGCGTGGAGAGGAAGCCGGCGCGCTCCCGCTCATCCAGGTCTTCGGAAGGCTGTCGCTCCTGATGGACGAGGGCCCCGGCCTGATTTCCGGCCACGGAAATGAAGGTGAAAATCAAACCGTGGCATGAGCGTTGTGCCTCCCGTCCACCGAACCCCCGGGCCCGGCGGTGGAGCGCGCGGCGGGGATGCGAAGAAAAACCCCGCCGGAACGACCCACCGAAAATGTCTGGCACGTATAGATGAATGTGGTTGGCGGGAGAGCGATAGGCGTTTGTCAGACGGCAACTGTATAAGCCTGAGCCATTCACAGCGGTAACCCAGGCACCGGGCGCGGTCGGACGTCCGGTAGCAGTGCCAGGCCTGCGCCTCAATCCCACTGCGGCATGTATCGACTCACGTCATGACCTCTCAGGTCATGCGTCTGGCAATCATTTTCTCTCAAGGAGAGGTGACATGGCGACCTATCTGCACCCCGGCGTCTATCTGGAAGAGATTCCGAGCGGTGCAAAGCCTATCGAAGGTGTGGCGACATCTCTTGCCGCCTTCGTGGGTGAGGCGACGCGCGGACCGCTGTCCACGCCCGTGCTGGTACACAGCCTCGGTGAATACGAGCGCACCTTCGGGCCCATCAGCAGCGAGCAGGACGCAATGGGTTTCGCGGTGCTGGCCTACTACCAGAACGGCGGCAAGGACGCGTACATCGTCCGCGTGGCCAACCCCGCGACGGCGCAGGCCGCCTCGGTGACGCTGAACAACACGGACGCGACGCCGGACCCGGTGCTCACGCTGAGCGCCACCAGCCCGGGCGCGTGGGGCAACGGGCTCCACTACCGCGTCACGCGCGCGGCCTCCACCGCGGCGCCCACCTTCACGCTCGAGGTGGGGCACATGGAGTCGGTGGATGGGACGCTCCGCTTCAAGGCGGACCTGACGTTCCCCAACCTGTCCATGAACGAGCGCGCGCCGACCTACGCGCCGGCGGTCGTGAATGGCGAGTCTTCCCCGGTGAAGCTGTCGCTCGCGAACGCCACCGTCATCAGCACCCTGGCGGACTTCGGCAGGCTGACCGGCGCGGCGCTCCATGCCACCGCGGTCCCCGCCAACTACTTCGCTCCGGCGGCGCTGCCGGCCGACCTTCCGTTCAGCCTCAATCTGGATGGGCTGGGGGCGCGCAACTTCACCCTCAAGAAGGCGGACCTGGCACTGGGCGGCACGGACGCCGCCGTGGATGCCGGGAAGGTGGCCACCGCCATCCAGGATGCGGTCCGTGCGCTCGCGCCGGCCGATTCGCCCTTCAAGGACTTCACCTGCACCTACGACGGCACCAACCGCCGGTTCGTGCTCACGTCCGCGAAGTCGTCGTCCTCCTCCGTGGAGGTCTATGACGGCGTGCTCGCGCGGCTCATGAAGGTGGACCCGGCGTCCAGCCTCACCGTGGCGCACGGCTCCGCGCTGCTGGTGCCCGCGGCGGTGGCGGCCAGCTCCACCACGAAGCTCGCGGGCGGCGTGGCCGAGGCGCCCCGGGCGGAGGACTTCCAGTCCGTCTTCGGCGGCGCGCTGCGGAAGATTCGCGACATCACCACCGTACTGCTGCCGGGCAACGCCCTGCCGAGCACCGGCGCGGGCAACGCCGCCGTCACCGCGGCGCTGGCGCACTGCGAGGAGATGCGCAACCGGGTGCTCATCATCGACCCGGAGCCCGGCTTCGAGCTCACGACGGCGTCCCGCGTGGACCAGCTCAAGCTGCCGACGTCCACGTACTCCGTCACCTACTACCCGTGGGTGAAGGTGGCCAACCCCTTCTACAAGTCCGAGTCCCCGGGCACGACGAGCCCCACCGTGAAGGTGGCTCCGTCCGGGTTCGCCGCGGGCATGTGGTCCCGCATCGACGCGCGCCGCGGCGTGTGGAAGGCGCCCGCGGGCGTGGAGACGGGGCTGACGGGCGTGGCGGGCCTGGAGTTCGTGGTGGACGACGGAGCGCAGGACCAGCTCAACCCGCTGGGCGTCAACTGCCTGCGGGCGATGCCCAACTTCGGCTCCGTCATCTGGGGCGCGCGCACCCTGGCGACGAAGGCGGACCCCGAGTGGCGCTACGTGTCCGTGCGCCGCACGGCCATCCTCATCGAGCAGAGCGTCTACAACGGCATCCAGTGGGCGGTGTTCGAGCCGAACGACCACCGGCTGCACGCGGCGCTGCGCACCAACATCGGCTCGTTCATGGACGGGCTGTTCCGGGCCGGCGCCTTCCAGGGCGAGAAGGCCTCTGACGCGTACTTCGTCCGCTGCGGTCTGGGAGACACCATGACCCAGGGGGACATCGACCGCGGTCAGGTCATCGTCGTCGTCGGGTTCGCGCCGCTCAAGGCGGCCGAGTTCGTCATCGTCCGCATCCAGCAGAAGCTCCAGCAGTAGGGCCACCGAACGAGGTGATGAGACATGGCTGCACCGATGTTCACGGTGAACACGCACCGTCACGATCCGTACCGGACCTTCAAGTTCCAGCTCCTCATCGACGGCCGTCCGGTGGCCGGGTTGAAGAAGATGGGGGCCCTGAAGAAGAAGACCGAGGCCATCAAGTGGCGCACGGCGGGAGACCCGTCGCACGAGCGCATCCTCCCGGGAGGCACCAGCTACGACCCGATCACGCTCGAGCAGGGGCTGACGCATGACCCCGTGTTCGAGGCCTGGGCCGCGTTGGTGAACAACGTCGAGGGCGACGCGGCGATGTCCTTGAAGAACTTCCGCAAGGACCTGGTGCTCAACGTCCTCAACATGCAGGGCCAGGTGGCCATCTCCTACAAGATCCTCCGGGCCTGGGTGTCCGAGTACCAGGCGCTGCCGGACCTGGACTCGCAGGCGATGAACGCGGTGGGCATCCAGACGCTCACGCTCCAGCACGAGGGCTGGCAGCGCGACACGAGCGTGCCCGAGCCCGCGGAGAGCTGATGCGACTGCCCGGGGGCCTTCTTCGCGCGGGCACCGTGCAGCGGCGGTTCCGCTTCCGCGAGCCCGACGGTGCCCTGGAGCTGGGCATCGCCGAGCAGGCGGGGCGGGACGAGCCGCTGCCGAGGCGGGTCACCCGGGTGCTGGCCGTCACGCTGGAGCACGTGGGAGGCGAGCCGGTGAGCGAGGCGCTCGCCAGCGAGCTGTGCGTGGCGGACCGGCAGTTCCTCATGCGCGGCCTGGCGCGGCTGCTCGGGTTGGAGCAGCCGTGGCACACGGTGGTGTGCGGCGCATGCGGGGAGCGCTTCGACTTCGAGCTGGACGTGTCGGCGCTGCCCGTGAAGGACGCGGGCGAGGGGTTTCCCTTCGCCCAGGTGGAGACGGCGCTGGGGCGGCTGCGGGTGAGGGTGCCCACGGGCGCGGACCAGGAGGCCCTGGCGGAGGGGGCGGGCGGGACGGGGGAGCGGGCGTTGCTGGCCCGCTGCGTGACGCCGCTCGAGGGCTGGGACGTGGAGCGGCTGGGGGACGAGGACCTCCGGCGCATCGACGAGGCGTTGGAGGTGGTGTCTCCGGCGGTGGTGACGCGGGTGGGCGCGACGTGCGTGGCGTGCGGGGTGATGCGGGAGGTGGAGGTGGACCCGTACGCGTGCCTGTCCATGAGCGCGGTGAAGCTGCTGGAAGAGGTGCACACGCTGGCCTCCACGTACCACTGGAGCGAGCGGGACATCCTCGCGCTGCCAAGGCACCGGCGGCGGCAGTACCTGCGTCTCGTGGAGCGGGACGCGGGTGTGACGACGTGATTCGGATTTGGAGTCCGCGATGGGGTTCCTGGCAGACATCTCCGCCGATGCGCTCCGGTCCTCGGTGACCGGCGCACGGCCGGCCGCTGAGGCGACCGGGAGCGTGCCCCCGGGCGACGCCGGGGTGCCCCCACCGAGGTGGAGTGGCGCCGCCACTCCCCGGAATGCGGACCATGAGTGGGAGGCCAGGGTCGGTTCCGGCGACGGTGCCGCACTCCTGGAGAAGGTGGCAGCGGTCCCTCAGGGACAGGGCGGCATCCTGGCGGATGACGTCCGAGTCCCATCGGAGGCACGCGGGACACCGGCTCGGGAAACCGGGCGCGGGTCTGGCGGCCTTCAATCTCTACCCAACCCGGCCCATGGAGTGTCACGTGGGGCGGGTGCGCCTCGAGCGTCCCATCGAAGCCCATCGCCGGAGGAGCTCCCTTACCGGAGTGACTCTGGAGACGGTGTAACGGTGGCCGCGAACGGTGCACCCGTTCCACCTCTGACCTCCGTAAGCCTGCTAAGGAGAAAGCCACAGGGACCCGCCACCCCTCCTGTTTTCGAGTCCCCCGGCCCCCGGCCGGAGGACATGGGCGCGCCAGCCCGCCAGCGCGTGGCAACACAATCTCCGGCAACGCGTGCCGATGCCGGAGGTCCGGCGCCGGGAGCGTTGGAGCGGACGAGGTCCGTGGAGCGTGTGCCGGGGAGCGAGGAGCGCGCCCCCGCCGAGGACCTCGCTCACGGTGCGCGCGGGCTCGCGTCCGTACGCCCCACGGGAGTGGACAGCAGCCCCCTCCGGGGCGCCCCGGGGACAAGGACGGAGCGCCCAGGGGCGCGAACCTCGAGTTCCGAGAGCGCGCACTCAACGCCAGGCGCGGAAACGCCCTTCGCCGTGGCCCGGGACCTGGGGCCTGGTGAGTCTGTGCATCCCGCCACGCGCGCGGGGGCTCCGGGACGGGACGCCACTGGTACCAGGAAGGACGCGACTCAGGCGACGCCTGTCGCGGCCGCGGACCGCGCGGTGCCCTCCACCCAGCCGCCGCCCGAGCGGGCACGGCCTCCGGTGCTCCCTCCGAGGCGTGAGCCGGCGGAGCCCCGCGTCCACATCGGCGAGGTCCACGTCGTCATCACCGCGCCCGCGCCGGCCCCTGTCTCTTCGTCTTCGTCCGCGATTCCGGGCCATGGCTCGGACCTGCTCAACCGTCACTACCTCCGGAACGCCTGAGATGGCCCTGCCTGAATCCTCGGTCTCCGTGGCCTGCCGCTCGCTGGCGGACTTCGTCCGCGAGAACTTCCGCGCGCTCGGTCAGACGGTGCGCGTGCCCATGGGCGCTCCCGCCGCGGCCGCGCCCGGCGCGAGCGACACGGACCACCGGATCAACCTGTTCTTCCACCGCTTCGAGCCGCCCGTCATGGGCGCGGACGTGCTGCCCGGTCAGCCCTGGTTCCTGCGCGTGCACTGCCTGGTGACGGCGTTCGCCGCCGCCGAGGACACGGTGAGCGCGGGGGAGAATGACCTGCGCCTGCTGGGCGAGGTCATCCGCCTCTTCCACGAGAAGCCCGTCATGGACGCGGTGGACGCGCAAGGTGAAGTCATCCGCGTGCAGATGATCTTCCAGCCGCTCAGCCTGGACGACATCAACCGCCTCTGGTCCACGCAGAAGGACGTGGCCTACCGCCCCTCCGTGGCCTACGAGCTGTCGCTCGTGCCGGTGGTGCCGCGCGTGCGCACCGTCGAGGGGCCGCGCGTGGTGTCCGTGGGCACGCGCGTGCAGTCGAACACGAAGAAGGGGCCCGTGGCGCCGGTGCCGGGCTGGACGCCGCCGCTGCCGCCGCTGCGTGTGGACACGCTCCAGGAGGACTGGGCGCCGCAGGTGGGCTTCGTGCGCGGTGGCACGTGCACGCAGAGCCTGGTGTTCGAGGTGGGCAGCCCGGAGCTGGAGGCCTTCGTCCCGGAGGCGGTGGTGGCCGGGGTGCCGGGCGCATCCGTGCACTTCCGCTGGGACGTCTGGGAGCGGACCACCGGCTGGAGCACGGTGGACACGGCGGTCGACGCGACGGTGGCCGTGTCCCAGGTGGACCCGGAGAACCCACCCGCGACGTCGCGCGCCACCGTGCCGCTGCCGTTCAAGGACCGCGCCGGCCAGGCGGTGCTCTACGCCGTGCACCGCTACCGCCGCGCCGCGGACGGCCCGGGCGGGGTGGAGCTCGAGGTGCGCGGCAACCCCGTGCTCGTCACGCTGCACGGAGGTGGCGCATGAGCGTGGACTTCCTGCGGGTGGAGGTGGACCGGGTGGAGCTGCTCGGCCAGTGCCTCGCGCGGCTGCGCCAGGGCACGAAGCTGGAGGACACCGCGCTCGGCCAGCTGCGCGAGGCCCAGGCCCACGTGCGGCGGGGCCGCGAGGATGGCTCCGCGTGGAAGCGGCTGCGGGCCGGAGCGCTCACGCCCATCGAATACGACGTGCTGGCGTGCGCGGTGGCGCCGGAGGTGGAGCCTCGCGTGGGCTGGCTCTTCCAGCAGCTCCAGCCCGGCGCGGCGCAGCCGGTGTATCCGTCCGCGGCGCTCATTCAAGAGCTGCTCGCGCTGCAGCCCGCCGAGGGCGCGCGGCTGTCCACGGTGCTGTCCGACGACGCGCCGCTCAAGAAGCTGGGCCTGCTGGAGCGGGAGGAGGCGGGGCCGTACGCGCCCATCCGTCCGGGCCGGGGCATCACCTCGCGACTGCTCGGGGCGCCGGAGCCGGCGCTCACCCTGCCGGGCGCGCTGCGGGTGCAGGGCACGGCCCGCTGGGAGGAGCTGGTGCTCCCCGAGGCGAAGCTGGCGGTGATGCGCGAGTTCCTGCTGTGGGTCCGCCAGCGCGAGACGGTGGTGGAGCAGTGGGGGGGCCGCGCGGTGGGCGGGCCGGTGGCGCTGTTCGCGGGCCCCTCCGGCACGGGCAAGACGTTCGCCGCGTCCGTGCTCGCCACGGAGCTGGGCTGGGAGCTGCACCGGGTGGACCTCGGCGCGCTCGTCAGCAAGTACATCGGCGAGACGGAGAAGAACCTCAGCAAGCTCTTCGACGCGGCTCACGGCCGCAACGTCGTCCTCCTCTTCGACGAGGCGGACAGCCTCTTCGGCCGGCGCGGTGAGGTGCGTGAGGCGCGCGACAGGTACGCCAACCTGGAGGTGAGCCACCTGCTCGCGCGCATCGAGCAGCACGACGGCCCGTGCATCCTCACCACCAACCTGCGGGGCAACCTGGACGCGGCCTTCGCGCGCCGCTTCCAGGTGGTGGTGGAGTTCCCCCGGCCGGACTCTCGCGCGCAGGCGAAGCTGTGGAAGGGGCTGTTGCCGCCGCGCGCGCCGCTGGCGCCGGACGTGGACCCGGAGTTGCTGGGCGCGGCGGTGAACCTGTCGGGCGGCAGCATCCGCAACGCCGCGCTGCACGCGGCCTACCTCGCGGCCGGCGCGGGCACGCCCATCGGTTTGAGGGAAATCGCCCTCGCGGTGTGGCGCGAGCTGGGCAAGGACGGGCGGGACGTGTCCGCCGCGGAGCTGGGCCCCCTGCGCCGCCACCTGCCGCCGGAGGTCGCCGCATGCTGACCATCGACTCGCTGCACCTGTCGCTGCCCGCGGGCTTCGAGCACCGCGCGGACGCCATCGTCCGCCTGGTGGGCCGCGAGCTGTCACGCGCGCCGGCGGTGGCGCAGGAAGAGCACCGGCTGCCTCGCGCGGACCTGGTGCTGGAGCTGGACCCCGCCCTGCCGGACGGGGAGGTCGCCTCGCGCATCGCCTCCGCGCTGCTGAAGCAGGTCCGGGGCGCGGTGGATGCGGGGTCCATGGAGCACGAGGAGGGAGGACGCGGATGGTGAGGGTGACGCGGGGCGCGCTGGTGGAGTACGGGCTGTCCGTCCCACCGCTGACGCTGGTGTTCGACTTCAACCCCCAGGGCATCTCCCGCACGCGCACGCTCACGCTGCGCATGGGAGGCACGCCGGGGCTGCGCGGGGGCTACGACTTCGCGCTGCCCACGGAGACGCCGCGCGTGGCGCAGGGCGTGGCCGTGCAGCCGGAGTCGCTCACGCTCGAAATCCTCCTGGACGCCACGGACCGCATGCACGAGGGCGACCCGGTGGCGTCCTCGCTGGGCATCCAGCCGGAGCTGGACACGCTGCGCACGCTGGTGGAGCCGAAGTCTCAGGGGCCGGGTGGACTGCAGCTGCTGGCGAGCCTGGGGCTGGGCTCCCAGCGGGCCTTCATGCGCGAGCAGTTCGCCTCCGTGCTGCTGTTCGTCTGGGGCGGGCAGGTGCTGCCGGTGTTCCTCACCTCGGTGCGCGTGGAGGAGTCGGACTTCCTGCCATCGCTCATTCCGTACCGGGCGCGGGCGTCGCTCACGCTGCAGGTCATCGAGGGCAACAACCCCTTCTACCTGCGGGAGAAGGCGCGGCAGCTGGTGGGCGCCGCGGTCAACAGCGGCCGCCTGGCCGCGGACGTCCTCAAGGGGGTGCTGTGATGTTCCTGCGCGACTCGCGCTACGCGAAGGCGAAGGCGTTCGAAGAGGACCCGGTCCAGGGCGAGGTGTTCCGGGGCGTACGGCCTCGTGCCATCGGCCCCGCGACGGGGGTGCTGGAGCACGTGGTGCGCTCGGGGGAGCGGTTGGACCTGCTGGCGCGCCACTACTACAACGACCCGCGGCTGTGGTGGCGCATCGTGGATGCGAACCCCGGCTTCCTGCATGGCGGCGACATGATGCTCGAGGCCTACGTGGGCCAGGTCATCGTCATCCCGCGGGCGACGGAGTAGCGCCATGCTGGCCGACCTCTTCAGCGCCCCGTTCCGCGCGCCCGCCGAGTGCGACGTCAAGGTCCGTGGCCGCTCCCTCTCCGAGCTGTACCCGTACCTCGCAGAGGTGCGGGTGGAGCTGGGCCGGGAGCGTGCCGGCGTGGCCACGCTCGTCTTCGAGACGCGCCGCGACGAGCGGGGCCGCTGGACGGTGCAGGACGCGGAGGTGCTCGCGCCCTGGGAGCCCATCGTCATCGAGGCGGTGTTCGGCCCGGGGCGCACGGAAGAGGTGCTGCGCGGCTACATCCGCCAGGTGCGCGCGGACTACCCCGAGGACGTGGGCGCCGCCCGCGTCATCGTGTCCTGCCAGGACGAGTCGCTGGCCATGGACCGCGAGCACGTGCGCCGCGTGTGGGGCGCGGACGTGCCCACCACGGACCGTGTCATGGTGATGGAGCTGGCCGCGCGCTACGGGCTGCGCGTGGACCTCACCAGCGGCAGCGGGCTGAGCGGGCTGGTGGTGCCCCAGGACTCCACGGACATCCGCTTCCTGCGCGCCCGCGCGGAGGCCAATGGCTACGAGCTGCTGGTGCAGGGCGGCGAGCTCTACTTCGGCCCCATGCGGCTCACCGCCGAGCCGCAGCCCACCATCCGCGTCTATGCAGGCCTGGACACGCACTGCCGCGCGCTGTCCATCATCACCGACGGACACCTGCCCAACGCGGTGGCGGTGGACCTGTCCCCGGAAGACGGCGCCACGCCCAGCCGCCGCGAGGTGAAGGCGGACCTGCCGCTGCTCGGCACGCAGGCGGCGCACGGCGGCAAGGAGGGGCGCGACTTCACGTGGCTGCTGACCCGCGAGGGCTCGGTGGACGAGGAGGAGCTGGTCGCCCGCGCGCAGCGCAAGGTCAATGACTTCTCCCTGCGCGTGCGCGCCGAGGGCGAGCTGGACGGCACCGCGTACGGGCACGTCCTCAAGGTGGGCCAGCCGGTGGCGGTGGACGGCGTGGGCGAGTGGCTGGGCGGCGTCTTCTACGTGGACGCCGTGACGCACGTCTTCTCCAGCGAAGGGTACCGCCAGGGCATCCGCCTGTTGCGCAACGCCTACGGGGACGACGTGGGCGGCGGGGCCCTCAACGCACTGAAGGGGATTCTCTAATGGACGAGGTTCTTCCCCAGCTCATCCGGCAGGTCCGGGAGAAGTACTACGGCAAGTACCGCGGCTTCGTGGCGGACAACGAGGACCCGCAGGGCCTGGGTCGCATCAAGGTGAAGGTGCCCTCGGTGCTGGGCAGCGAGTCCTCGCCGTGGGCGCTGCCGTGCGCGCCCTTCGGCGGCGGGCCCGGCCACGGCTGGTTCGCCGTGCCCGAGGTGGACGCGCAGGTGTGGGTGGAGTTCGAGGAAGGGGACCTGCGCCGTCCCATCTGGACGGGCACCTTCTGGCAGAAGAAGGCGCAGGTGCCGGAGGACGCCGCGAAGGCTCCCACCACCACGCGCGTCTTCCAGACGCCGAGCGGCCACGCGCTGGCCTTCAACGACAAGAAGGACGAGGAGCAGGTCCTGCTGAAGCACGCGAAGGGGGCGCAGCTCGCCATCGACGCGAAGGGCTCGGTGGCGCTGACGGACGCGAAGGGCGCCACGGTGGTGCTGGACGCGGAGGGCGAGGAGCTGCGCATCGAGGACAGCCACGGCAACTCCATCGTCATGTCGTCCAGCGGCATCAAGGTGGAGGACGCGAGCGGCAACACGATTGAGACGGCGTCCTCGGGCGTGACGGTGAAGGGGCAGAAGGTGGTGGTGGAGGGGACGCAGGTGCTGCTCGGTGGCGCGGGCGGCGAGCCCGTCATCAAGGGCCAGAGCTTCCTGACGCTGTTCGCCACGCACGTGCACACCACCACGGTGCCCGGCAGCCCCACGTCGCCGCCGATTCCCCAGGGCGAGATGAGCACGCTGTCGATGTCGGTGATGACGAAGTGAGGGAGAGGGACGACGCATGAGCGAGCCATTCGACCAGAGCCAGCGCCTTGGAGACCCGCCCTGCCTGGCCTTCCCATTCCGCGTGCAGGCGCAGGGGCCGGCCATCAGCCGGCGCAGCCAGCACGTGCGCGAGCAGATTGAGCAGGTCCTCTTCACCACGCCCGGCGAGCGCGTGTTCCGCCCGGACTTCGGCGGCGGCGCGAAGATGCTGGTGTTCGAGCCCAACGGCACGCCGCTGTGGGACGTGACGCGGCGGCGCATGCAGGCGGCGCTCGCGGACGCGCTGCGCGGCGAGGTGGACCCGGGCAGCCTGGAGGTGGAAGTGACGGGCGACGGCGAGCAGCTGCAGCTCGTCGTGCGCTACCGGCTCACCACGCTCGGCGTGCCCCAGCAGCAGCTCTTCCCCGTGGGAGGCCGTGGTGGCTGACACACCCGTTCCGGAAATCATCTTCGAGCCCGGCCTGCCCGGCTGCGGCCGCCGCGTGGTGAAGGGGCTGCCCCAGCCGTTGCCGGACGTGGGCAACGACTTCGACTGGCAGGTGCGCGACTTCGACGGCTTCCGCCTCTTCATGATGGAGGAGCTGGCGGCGCGCTTCCCGGAGCGCCAGCGCTGGACGGCGGCGGACATGGAGGTCGTCCTCGTCGAGGCGCTGGCCGCGGTGCTGGACCAGCTCTCGGACATGGCGGACCGCGTGGCCGCGGAGTCCTTCCTGGAGACGGCGCGCCGGCCGGAGTCGGTGCGCCGGCTCTTGAAGCTCATCGGCTACGACGCGGAGCGCATGGCCTTCGCGGCCGGCGAGATTCGCACCAACCCGGCCGCGGACCGGGACGGCGCCAGCACGGAGCTGGAGCGCGCCTGGGCGGCCAACCCCTTCCTCATGGAGGCCGCGCGCCGCGCCGGCCCGCGCGAGCTGCACGTGCAGCGCCGCATGGTGACGGTGGAGGACTACGGGCGCCTGCTGGAGGAGCACCCGCTGGTGCGCCACGCGCAGGCCTCGCTGGAGTGGGGTGGCTCGTGGACGGTGGTCCGGGTGGCCGTCATCGGCCTGAATGACCGCTCACTGGACGTGCGCGAGGGGACGGACGCGCGCTCCACCACGCCGTCCGACGTGCGCCGCCGCGTGGAGCGCTTCCACCTGGAGCGCGGGCTGGACGCGCCGTACTGGCCGGACACCTCGCTGCGCACGCTGCTGGGCGGCTACGTGGAGCACTACCGGATGATTGGCCAGGAGGTGCAGCTCCAGGACGCGGTGCCGGTGGGCATCCAGCTTGCGTTCACCCTCAAGGTGGACCCGGACTACTTCCAGTCCGAGGTGCGCTCCGCGGTGGACCAGGCGCTCGGCCGTGGCGCCGGAGGCTTCTTCGAGCCGGGCCGGCTGCGCTTCGGCGAGGACGTCAACGCCAGCGACCTCATCCAGACGCTCACCGCGCTGGAGGGCGTGGAGACGGTGCAGGTGGACCGCTTCAAGCGGTACGGCGCGCGGTACCTGGACCAGATTGCCACGGGCCGCATCCTGCTCCAGGGCATCGAGCTGGCGACGTGTGACAACGATGCGGCGCGGCCGGAGCGCGGCTCCTACGTGTTGAACCTGCTGGGCGGGAGGCGAGGGTGAGCAAGTCCAATGACATCACCCGGTGGAACCGGGCGGGACTGAGGCGCATTCGCTATGTGAATGCGAACGCGGCCACGTTGCTGGAGGAGGTCCGCGCGCGTCTGGACGAGCGCTTCAACCCGCCGGAGGAGTCGGCGCGTTGGCCGGCCATGCAGGCCCCCACGGAGGAGACGGACGCGGAGCGGCAGGCCCGGCTGATGGCCCAGTACGAGGCACCCCGCGCCGCCGTGCCGGACTGGGGCTGGGAGATTGCCCGGGCGCTGTCCCGCGCGACGCACGTGCTCACCGAGCATGTGAATGCCTACGCCAACGAGGCGTACCTGGGCACGGCGACGCAGTGGGAGAGCCTGCGGCGGCTGGTGGAGATGATTGACTACCACCCGGCGCCTCCCGCGTCGGCCTTCACGCCGCTGGTGCTGCACGCGAAGGCGGGCGCCCGGGGGCGGGTGGAGCGCGGCTTCCCGGTGCGCTACTCGCCGCCGGACGGCGGGGCGCCCGTCACCTTCGAGACGCTGGACGACCTGGACGTGGATGCGGCGCTCAACGTCCTGCGGCCCGCGGGCCATGGCGTGAGCACGGACGCGCTCGGCCGTTCGACGAAGAGCCTGGAGCTGGAGGGCAGCATCTCCGGCATCAACGTGGGCGAGCCCATCGTCCTGGAGAACGAGGCGGACGGGCAGTTCATGGCGCACGTGGTGGAGGGCGTCGTGCAGGGCCCGGACACCACGACGGTGCGCGTGACGCCGCCGCTGGCGAGCAGCGTCTTTACAACGGGACGCACGCGCGTGCACGTGAGGCCGAAGGAGCGGCTGGCGCTGCTCGGTCCGCTGCGCACCGGCGGCACGGTGGGCACGACGCTGCGGCTCGCGGTGGAGCCGCTGGGACTGCTGCCCGGGGACATCATCACCCTCGCGGACGGGCAGCGGCGCTACTACCGCCGCGTCACCTCCGTGGAGGGGCGGCTGGTGGGACTGGACCGCGCGGTGGGGCCCATGGCGCTCGGCCAGGCCACGGTGGCGCGGCCGGTGGTGGTGCCGGTGGTGAAGCAATTGGGAACCCGCGCCATCGGCGACAGCGAACCGCCCACCGTGGAGCACTTCGTCCAGGTGCCCGGGGCGTGGGAGCGGCTCAACGGGGAGACGCTGGGAGACCCGCGCGCCTTCGCGGCCGACGTGGAGGAGTACGAGGTGCACGTGGTCTCCGCCGCCGAGGTGCCGGTGACGACCACCGAGGCGGCGAGCCGCGGCTACACGCTGCTGAAGCTCACCCAGCGCCGCGCGCCGGACGAGCCGTTGCCGCCGCTGCTCAACCCGCAGGCCTTCCTGGCTCCGCCGCCGCTGTCGGCGGGAGGCTGGGCGGTGGATACCTTCCTCGTCGCGGGGGACTCCGCGTCGCGGCTGCCGGGGACGCTCTGGGTGGACAAGCCCCGGGGCCTCACGGCGGGAGACTTCCTGGCGGTGGTGACGGGCAACCAGGCTGCGTGGGGCCGGCTGGCGTCCATCACCGTGAATGCGGACGCGCAGCGCACGGAGCTCCAGCCCGTGGCCGGGTGGCAGGGCCGGGGCGGGGCGGACTTCCCCCGGACGGAGACCCGGGCCTTCGGCCACTTCCAGCAGGTGGCGCGGCTGGTGGGGTGGAACCAGAACACCACCCCGCTGTCTGGGACGGCGGTGCCCCTGGCGGGGACGCCGGAGGGGCTGACGTACGGCCGGTGGATGGTGGTGAGCCAGGAGGGCACCTCCACCGCGCCCGTCCTCACGCGGGTGCTGGGCGTGGGCGGTGGGCTGCTGTCGCTCGCGGACCCGCTGCCTCCGGGGAGCACGGTGGAGAACCTCGTCCTCCACGGCAACGTCGTCCTGGCGGGGCATGGCGAGCGCAAGCCGGAGCAGGTGCTGGGCAGCGGTGACGCCACGAAGACGAACCAGGCCTTCCTGATGCGCGAGCGCGGCCTCTCCTTCGTCGCGGACGCCACGCGGGCGTCGGGCGTGCGGGCGGACCTCGACGTGCGCGTCGCGGGCCGCGTCTGGACGCAGGTGGAGAGCCTGCGTGAGTCGGGCCCCACGGACCCGCACTACACGGTGCGGCTGGTGCAGGACGGCGAGCTGGCCGTGGTGTTCGGCGACGGGCGCAACGGCCGGCGCCTGCCCACCGGGGCCAACAACGTGCGCGTCTCCTTCCGGGCGGGCTCGGGCCTGGAGGGCAACCTGGCCGCGGGCAGCCTGGCGAAGCCGGCCCGGCCGCATCCGCTCGTGGACGGGGTGGCGCAGCCGCTGGCCGCGACGGGAGGCAACGACATGGAGGGCGTGGAGGCGCTGCGCCGCACCGCTCCCTCCACGGTGCTGACGCTGGAGCGCGCGGTGTCCACGGAGGACTTCGCCAGCCTGGCCATGGGCCACAGCAGCGTCTGGCAGGCCCGCGCCTTCCTGCGGCGCAGCCCGGGCTCCCGGCAGGAGCTGGTGGAGGTGGTGGTGGTGCCCGTCAACGGAGGCGAGCTGGGGCCGCTGAAGCAGTCGCTCGCGGACTTCCTCCGCGCCCACGCCGTGCCGGGGGTGGAGGTGTCCCTCGCGCGGTACCTGGGTGAGCCGGTGACGCTGGACGTGGAGGTGGAGGTAGACACGCGGGCCTTCAACCCGGACGCCGTCCTCCAGGCGGTCCGCAACGCGCTGCTCGAGGCCCTGTCGCTGCGCCGCCGCGGGCTGGGGCAGCCGCTGTTCCTCAGTGACGTCTACAAGGTGGTGGAGGCGGTGCCCGGCGTGGAGAGCTCCATCTGCGTCCTGGCGGGCGTGCCGGGCCTCCAGCGCAAGGACGCGCCGTCTGGCGCGCACGTCGTCTACCTGGAGCCCTCGGGCACGGGCCTCGCCGTGCGCTTCAAGGAGTACTCACTGTGAGCACGAGCAATGGCGGGACGGGAGGCGGGCTCGGTGCGCAGCTCTACGGGCTGCTGCCGGAGGTCTACCGCAGCCGGGACAATGGGGACCTGCGCGACTACGTGGAGTCGTGCGGAGAGGTGCTGGACCTCGTCCGGGGCGTGATTGCCCAGCGGCTGGCGGACGCCTTCCCCGACCATCCGGACGCGCAGGGCTGGAGCCTGCCGTACCTGGCGGAGCTCCTGGACGTGCGGCTGCTGTCGCCCGGCGAGGCCGAGCAGCGGCAGGAGTTGTCGCAGGCGGTGACGCTGCGGCAGCGCAAGGGGACGCCGGGCGCGGTGGAGCAGGTGGCCCTGGCCGTCGGCCAGTACGCCTGGGACGTGGAGGACCCGAGGAATGAGCCCGAGGTGCCCGTCCTCCTCCAGGAAGGGTGGAGACGGGTGGCCGTCACGCCTCGCGTGGGCCAGCCGTTGCTGCCCGCGGAGGCGCTGGGCGCGCTGCCGCTGCCTGCGGGCGCTCCGGCCCTGCGGCACCCGGCACTGCCCGCGGCGACGGTGGACCTCCGTTACGTGTCGCGGAAGGTGGCGCTGCCCCCGCGCGCGGACGGGGCGCCCCGGCCGCCGCTGCAGCAGAACCCGCATGGCGTCCCCGAGGCGCCGGGACACTTCGACGACGTGTCCCGGCGGACGCCGGACCTGCGCCGGCCCACGCCCCGGCAGGGGCAGGTGCATGCGAAGCGGGTGGTGGTCTTCACCCTGCCGCGCGTGGGCTTCTTCCCGCCAGGCTGGGAGCAGGGCGACACGCGGCCCCTGCCGGTGCCGCCGGAGCCCGAGCGCGCGCTGCCCCGGCGCCGCCAGGGCCCCGTACCCCCGCCGCCGGCGCCGGGTGATGACTACGTCATCGAGAATCGCGTCCTGCCCGAGGGCGCGCACCTGGGCATTGGCGACAACAGGCTGGTGCTGCGCAACTGCGTGGTCCGCGGCGACGTGAACATCGACTCGCCCGGCTTCACGCACCTGATTGAAGACTCCATCGTCACCGGGACGGTGTCCCGGAACATGGGTGACGAGCTCGTCGTCCGGCGCTCCGCGCTCCGGCGGCTGACGCTGGAGGGTGGGTCTCCGGACGTGCTCGGCGCGACGGTGGAGGACAGCCTCGTGGGGGACCTGGACGGCGTGGCGCCCGTCAAGCTGCTGAGCGTGACGGTGATGGGCACGCTGAACGTGCCGCGGTGCTTCGCCAACGACTCCATCTTCGCGGGGACCGTCATTCCCCGGCCGGACGCGGGCAACTGCTTCCGCTACTGCCGGCTGCCCGCGGACGCGCTCGACACATACACGGCGCCAGGCCGGAGCGCCGAGGCGTCGGAGTGCACGAGCGATGTGCCCCGCTTCCTGGCCACGGACTTCGGCGCTCCCGGGGCCGGCGTCCTCGACCTCGTCAACAGCACCCGCCTGCTCGACGGCGCCGAGGACGGGGGCGAGCTGGGGGCCTACCACCACCGGCGCCACGCCCTGCGCGACGCGGCGGTGCTCGCCCGCGTGCGCGAGTCACTTCCCGCCGGCATGGATGCGGTCCTCGTGCCGGATGCGCGCCTGGGCCAGGCCCTGCCCATCGTGCCCCTTCCTTCCACCTGAATCCGATTCGACTCCTTGGGGAGCCCATCATCATGAAGACCCAGATTTCTCGACACTCCCACCAGCCGCACAAGCGCTACTCGGGCGTCTACCAGCAGCAGGGGCGGATGATCACCGACGCGGACTGGAACGAGCTGGTGACCCTCATCAACGAGCGCATCGCCCTCGCCCTGCGCGACGTGGTGGGCACGGGCGTGCCCGCCGCGCGGGACCTGGGGGGGACGGTGGATGGCGACCTCATGTTCAGCCCCGGCACCGCCCATGCGAACGGCCTGGTCGCGGAGAACAGGACGTGGACGGGCTTCTACAGCCAGGAGGACTTTCCTTCCGTCCCCGGAATGCCCGAAGAGGGCGACACCGTCTACGTGGACCTCTGGGAGCGGCCGGTCCTCTTCCTCGAGGACCCGATGCTGAGGGACCCGGGACTGCACGGCGCGGACACCAGCACGCGCATGCAGACGATGCTCCAGTTCAAGTACTGCAAGCCGGGCGTCCAGCTCGCCAATCCGGAGGTCAATCCCATGAGCGGGGACGCGCCGCTCACGCTGCGGCTGCGGACCGCGCGCGCCGATGCCCCCACGGCGGAGGCTCAGGCCTCGGGCAACTTCGTGTTCCGGCTCGAAGTCCATGACGTCAAGGGGACGGCGAAGAATCCCACGGAGATCACCCTGAAGTGGTCCACGGAGAACGCGAGCGAGGTCTATGCGAATGACGACCGCGTGCCCGCGAGCTTCAAGGGCAATGACTGGCTCTACGAGTTCTACAGCGACACGAGCGAGAAGCACCTGGGCGTCCACCACGTCACCGGCCCGGGCTTCCCGGCCCGCGGCGTCCTGGAGGCGGGCTACCCGGTGACGCCGCCGGCGAAGGAGACGTGGCCCTACGTCCGCAGGTGGGACGGCACGTGCAAGCTGTCGAGGAACAGCACGACGGGGGCGTGGACGCTGCTTCCTGGAGGGAAGGACCGCGGCGCGCCGCTGACCATTCGCGACACTCCCGAGCGGCACGGCGACGCGCAGATTGCCGCTGGGCTGGTGAAGATCCTCCTCCAGGAGCTGGACCTGTCGCTGTCCCTGATTGACTTCGGAACCTCGAGCCGGCTCTTCGTGGCGGGAGACTCCTGGCTCGCGACGGTGCGCCAGGACGACGAGGCGGGCAAGTACCTGCTGGACACGGCCAGGCCCGTGGGCATCGTCCACCACTACCTGAAGCTGGGACAGATGGGGGTCGACTCGCTCCTTTCCGACTCGAGCGTGAAGTTCCCGTCCCTCACGGGCCTGCGGTCCTCCGAGGCCGGCAAGGCGGGGGCCTCCTTCATCGGCGCCTCCGGGTTCACGGGAGCCCCCCGGAGGCTCACGGCGGGCACGGTGCAGTCCCAGCTCGTCGAGCTCGTCACCCACATGAACAACCATGTGCTGGCGACGAGCCAGGACCACGACAACCGCTACTACACGAAGACGGAGTCGGACGGCCGCTACTACGCGAAGACGGAGTCCGACAGCCGCTACTACACGAAGACGGAATCGGACGGCCGCTACTACACGAAGACGGAGTCAGACAGCCGCCTCACGACGGGACTGTCCAGCCTGAATGCCTCCAACCTGACGTCGGGGACCGTTCCCGCCGCCCGCCTCTCCGGCGCGTATCCCAACATCACCGGACTGGGGACGCTGACCGGCCTCAAGCTCTCGGGTGACGCGGACTTCGGCGGCAACCTCGTGAAGGGGATGACGCTCGGAGTCGCCGCCCACACCGTGACCTATGCGAACACGATAGACGTGGTGAGCAACGGCTTCATCACCAAGCGGGAAGGCTGGCTGTCCATCGCCACGACCGGCTCGCCCAATGCGTATCTGGACGTGCGCAACGGCAACGGCAACGCGGTCGCAGGCCTGCCCATCAAGGGAAGCTTCCTGGCGTTCTCCGCGAGCTTCAGCGGGCTCAACGCCAATGGGCACACCGCCTACATCGTGAACGGCGGGCCCACTGGCAACGGTCAGGCGTCAGGCGGGTATGGCTTCCGGGCGGTATCCAACGCCTCGGGTCAGGTCGCGCTCCATGCCGTGACCTTCGGCATGGGGAGCCCCACGGGCTACCCCATCCAGCAGATCGCGCTGATCGACGGGGCGACTCCCGTCACGCCGCGTCGCTACCTCGCGGTGCACCGGGGAGACAACATCGAGTACTACGTGAATGGAGCGCTGGTCTGCACCGTACCGACAGCCGGCATGTCGACAGCTCCGTATGCCGCCTACACGGTGCGGCTGGAGAACGGCCCGGCCTCCACGCTGCCGGCCGCCCTCGATCTCATCTTCCTGACGATTGGCGTCCCCTTCATCTGAAGTCACACCGTCACCGTGGGCGCCTCGCGTGTCCTACGGCGAGGTGGACAGGCACCGCAGCGTGTTGCGGTGCCCCACGTAGAGCTGGTTCGCGTCCAGCGTGGCCCTCGAGAACGAGCCTTCCTCGTAGCCCAGGAGCACGCCGTCCCGGCGGCGGTAGACGCCCAGGCCGTCCAGGTCCTTCACCACCACCAGTCCCTCCATGAGGGACACGTGCACGGCCATGGACTGGGTGGCCGGCGCGCGCCAGCGGACGGTGCCCGTCACCTCGTCGCGAAGCACCAGGGTGCGCTGCCCGCCCACGGCCTCCACATGGGCCACCTCTCCGCCTTCGGCGCCCAGCGCGGCCTCGGCCGCGGAGGCGGACCACCGTAACGCCAGGGTGTCCGCATCGCGCGCCTCCACGGCGGGCGGAGCTGCGCCTTCCTCTTCCGTGGCGGCGCCCAGCGTCAGCACCGAGCGCTCCGTCATCAGCACCCGCTCCACCGGCCGGGGGCTGACGGGCGTGGCGTCGCCACCCGTGCGTGCCAGGCGGTAGAGCCCCGGAGCAGAATCGCCCGCATGGCGGTTGGCGACGAGCAGTCCCCCCTCGCCGAGGAGCGTCAGCGCGTCCGCGCCCCAGGGCAGCGGCGACTTCGCGAGCAGGGCCCCCGTCCGGGGGGCCAGCTCCAGCAGGAAGGGCCGTCCCGTCTGTGGCTCCACTCCCGCGACGACGAGTCCCCGCGCATCCCAGGCGAGCGCGCCACGTGAGGCGAGCACCGCCAGCTCGCGCGTCCACACCTGCCGCCCGTCCCAGTCCAGGGCGACGAGCGTCGTCGTGTGGTCCGCCTCCCGCCGCTGGTCGGTGACGAGCCACCCGCCACAGTCGATGAACAGCTCCCCCGTCAGGGGCTCCGGGTCCACCCGCGTGCTCCACAGGCGCTTGCCCGTCGCGGCGTCGGCGGCCACGACGTCGTTGTTGCAGCGGGCGGCGACGCGGCCCTCGCGCACCACGGGGGCATGGGGCGTGCGCCCACGGGCCGCGAGCTCCAGCTTCCAGAGCGCTCGCAGCGGGAGTTCAGGGACGGCGGTGTCGGCGGACATGAGGCGTCTTCTCCGAGAGCACTGGCTAGAACGATTCGGTGACACGCTTGATGACGATGCGGCCGTCCTTGAGCAGGGCGGCCATGGCGGGAGCGAAGGCGTCACGGACGGACTGCACCACGGAATAGGGGGCCAGGGTGCCCTTCTTGTAGCTGACGGCGTCCACCAGGGCGTGGAGCTGCTGGTGCAGGTCCGGCTCCATGTCCAGCAGGCGCCGGTGGTCGCCTCCCAGGTACAGGGGAATGAGGTGGTGCAGGTCACCCTCCGCCGTCAGGCCGCCCTTCTCGTAGAAGCCGCGGTAGTTGAAGGCACGGAGCTGGTCCGTTCCGCGGACGACGGTGATTTCATGGCCCAGCACGGGCGCCAGCGCCGCGTCCAGTGCCGCCTTGTTGTGGGGCCGTCCCTCGCGCCGCAGCGTCTCGCGGAGGATGTCCCGCAGCTCGTCGAGCTGGTCCGGTGTGAACAGCGTCCCCAGCTTCGTCGTCGTGCGCGACATGCCTTCAATGGGAACGAGCCTGTAGAAGTTGTCGCCGAACTTCTTCTTCGCGCCGGCCTCCGCGGCGTGGAAGGCGTCCTGTGCGGCCTGGGGCCAGCTCTTCACGAGCGCCTCGGCCTCCTCGGCGCGCGTCAGCTCTCCGGAGACGAACTTCCCGGTGGGCTTCCCATCCACGATTTCGGGCCGGAGCGGCAGGGCCTCCTCGGGAGCGTCCACGTAGCGGCGGAGGACGAAGCGCTTCCTGTCCGTGGCGTCGGGCTGGACGTAATAGTACCAGTCCATGTTGGGCGGCTTCGGGTAGCCCGCCTTGAGGGCCGCCTTGTTGGTGCGGGCCGCCTTGGCGATGAAGCCCGAGCCCTTCTCCGTCGCGAGGGCCTCGACGACCTCTCGGTGATGCGCCAGCTCCGACTCCAGGAAGCGGACGTCGTCCTGGAGCAGGGCCTCGGCTTCGCGGGTGAGGGTGCCGGCCGTGCCCAGCCTGCGGCGCCGCGCCTCCATGAGGAGGGGCAGCTTCTGCAGCTCCAGCCAGGACTCGTACGCGCGCGAGCCGGGAGGGAAGGGGTTGACGTCGCGGGCCCGGCCCGTGGCGAAGGAGGCCAGCCGCTCCCACAACTCGCGCAGCCTGCCGGTGAGGCCGGAGTAGCGCTCCAGCAACTGCACCGTGCGCCGGTGCAGGAGGACGTCCACGGCCGAGGCCTCGGAGCCCACCTTCACGAAGGTGCCCGTCACCCGGCCTTCCGCGTCGAGCGTGTAGTGGACGCGGACCTCGGAGCCGAGCGTCGGGTCCACGTCGATGGAGGCGCCCAGGCGGCGGGACAGGGCCGCGCGGTTCGCCTCGGTGACGAGCGTCCCCGGCTCCAGCTCGCCGGCCGCGGCCAGCAGCTTCTCCAGCTCCTTCTCGTTGCGCGCCAGGCGCCGCGCGGCGTCGCCCAGGCCCGCGCCCGCCTTGACGGCCCGCACCGCCTTCACCACGTCCGCCGCGTCCAGGCCCACGCCCACCCAGGCGAGCACCAGCCAGGCCCAGTCACCGCCGAGGTCCTTGGGCACCAGCGCCTGGTTCGGGTCCAGCGCCGTGTTCGCGGCGGAGCTGTCGGTGAGGTACGCGTTGGTGGTCCGCACCGCGTCCACCACACCCGTGCCCAGTGCGCCCGCGGCGAAGGCCACCGCGGTGCCGCCGGAGGCCACGGCGGCGGCAATCCCGAAGGCGAGGCCGAACACCGCGAGGGTGGCGTCCGTCACCGCCTTCCAGCGGGCCTCGGATGTCACCTTCTCCTTCACCCACGCCAGGCCCTCCTCGGAGAGTCCCAGGCCGGCCACGGTGGCGTCCACGAGTGAGGGCACGCCCCACAGGTTCAGGTCTCCGCTGATGACGTCCGCGCGGGTGGCGACGATGTCCTGGAGGATTCGCTCCGCGTCCGTGCCGAGCGCCGCGAGCTTGTCCGAGGTGTCCTTCGCGGCGAACGCCTTCGTGTCGCCGACCCGCCCCAGCATGGGGTAGCGGGTGAGTGCCTCCCGGCGCTGCTGGCGCAGGGCGGTAATCTCCCGGTCGAGGGCGAGCTTGCGCTCCTCGCGGCGCAGGTCGATGGATTCCGTCCGCTGGATGGAGGCGGCGCCGAACTCCCACACCTTCGCGTCGATGCGCGCGTCGAGGTCCGCCAGCTCGGACGCGGTGCGGTGGACGGTCTCCACCTCGGACGGACCGATGCCACGAGTCCCGCGCGCGAAGGCGTCCCGCTTGCGGCGCACCTCGTCCTGGCTGCGCTCCAGGACGGCCAGTGCCCCGTCCTTCATGGCGGCCTGGAAGGCGGTGAGGAAGGCGTCCCGCTCCTTCACGCCACCCAGCCCGGGACCCAGCGCCTCGCGGTAGCCCTCGAACGGGTCCGCGTTCCGGGAGCCCCGCGCATCCGCGCCGTCCAGGATGTTGTGCGTGGCGCCGCGCTCCATCTCCACGCCGGGCCGCAGCGGCACGCCGTCTTCGGTCACCACCGCCCAGACGTCCAGCTCGCTCCGGACCCTGGTGGCGGTGCCGCCACGGTTGATGCGCAGCTCGTCGTAGGTGAAGTCGAACACCGAGTCGACGAGGAGCGTGTGGACGAAGAAGCGCCCTGTCTCCAGGTAGATGACGGCGGGGGTGCCCAGCGCCTTGGCCGCCGCGATGGCGGCGGCCTCCGAGGCGAAGGCGCCCCGCGTCTCCCCGGCCACGAGGGCGGACGGCGCGAAGGTGCCCCAGACGCCGGCGCGCTGGCCCTCATGCGAGCCGCGCGGCGCCGACGCGTCGGGGGCGGGCGCCCATCCGGAGTCACCCGCCACGTCCAGGGACATGCCCGCGTCCATCGGTGCGACGTCCATGGTGGGCGACGAAGTGTCCTGGAGCGCCCGTCGCAGCTCGTCGCGCGCGGCGGCGGCCTCGTTCTGGGGAAGGATGGGTGAGGCCTTCGGGCGGCCGGGGGCGCGTGAAGGCACCGGCGCCTTCCGCGCTCCCACTCGCGTGGTTTCATCCCCCATGTGCGCTTCCCCTGATTCGGCGGCCCCTGGTGCTGAAGACAATCACGCCAGGGGCCGGGAGAACAGGACCTGCTTCATCCCGTGCTCACCTCCACCCGCCCATGCTCCACGCGCCAGGACTCCGTGGTGCACGCGCGGGCGAACGCGGCGTCATGGGTGACGAGCAGCAGCGCGCCGGGGTACTCGCGCAGCGCCGCCTCCAGCCGTTCGATGGACGGCAGGTCCAGGTGGTTGGTGGGCTCGTCCAGCACCAGCGCCCACGCGTGCTGCCCCAGGCCTCGCGCGATGAGCAGCTTGCGCGCCTCGCCGGGGGACGGCTGCTCCGACGCGAGCAGCCGCTCCGGGTCCACGCCGAGCGCGGCCACCAGGGACAACACGCGCCCACGCTCCTCCGGAGGCAGCGCACGCACCGCGTCCAGCGTGGCCCGGGCCTCCCCGGCGCCGACGTCCTGGGGCAGGTACAGCACGCGCTCCAGGGGCACGCGGGCGTGCTCCAGCAGCGCGCGCACCAGGGTGCTCTTCCCGGCGCCGTTGGGTCCCTCGACGCGCACGCGTGCCTCGCGGCCCACCGACAGGTTCACCGGCCCGAGCAGCTCCACGTCCCCCGCGCGCACGGCGGGCACGTCGAGCGTGAAGAGCCACGGGTTGGGCGAGCGCACGTAGCCCACGAAGACGGAGCGGCCCACCGTCTTGTCCGCGGTGAATTCCCCCACCGCGGCGCTGACGCGCTCCAGCTCGCGGCGCGCCACGCCCACGCGCTTGCCGGCGCCGTCCTCGGCCCAGCCGGCCACCACCTTGGCGCCCATGGAGCGCGCGTCGTTGTCGTTCTTGTCCTTCATCCGCTTGCGCGTCTGCCGGTTGGCGGTGACGGCCTGCTGCTCTCGCCGGGCCTGGTCCAGCAGCTGCGCCGCGCGCCGCTGCTCGGCGCGAGCCCCCTGGTACGCGGCCACCTCCGCCTCGCGCTCGGCCTCCCAGTAGCCCTGGGCGGCGGAGTACGCACCCGGCCACAGCCGCGCGCCGCCGGCATGCACGCGCAGGGTGGACGTGGTGAGGGCCTCCAGCAGCGAGCGGTCATGTGACACGACGACGCCGATGCCCCGGAAGCGCCGCAGCGCGGAGATGAGCCAGGTGCGGGCCTCCACGTCGAGGTGGTTGGTGGGCTCGTCCAGCAGCAGCACGTGGGGCTCGGCGGCGAGGGCCGCGCCCACCTGCCACCGCTTGCGCTCTCCCGGGGACAGCGTGGGCCAGCGCTCCAGCGCGGTGACGTCCAGCCCCAACTGCCCATGCAGCCGCCGCGCGAGCGAGTCCCACGACTCGGCGAACGCGGTGATGCCGGGCGTCAGCGTCTCCACCTCCTGGGGACAGAGGATGACGGTGGGCGAGGGCGGCTCGAACTGGAGGTGCCCCTCGGTGGGCGACAGCTCTCCGGACAGCAGGCGGAGGAGGGTGGACTTGCCAGCGCCATTGGCGCCGACGAGCCCCGTCCAGCCGGAGGGCAGGTGGAAGTCGACTTCGGAGAGGACGGGGACGGCGTCGGAAAAGGCGAACGACACGCGGTGCGCGCGAGCGGATGACATAGAAGCGAGCTCCTGAATCCAGGGCGCGAGCCCGCCACGAGGCGGCTCAGCGCGGGAGAGACCCAAACGGCCTTGGATTTCAGCGGCTCAGCTTCAAGGGTGCGTCAGACCTCGCGTAGGGAGGGGGTGTCAGGCCCTCCGGTGGAATCAGCAGCGCAATCTATGGCAAGCGGCGCGCCGGAATGCAACCCCGGCACACCCTCGGGCCCGGCTGGACGGGGCGCACGCAGGCGCCCTGACAGGGGGAGCTCCCGCTGCCGGCTTCAGCCCACCACGGGACGCGAAACCCCCGCCGCCCCGCGCGCCAGACGCAGTGCGCCGACGGAGGCCAGCAGCGTGCCAATCGTGGACAGAATCAGCGCCAGCGCCACGTTGTGCAGCGACTCACCGAAGCCCATGAGGAAGACGGACGCCGGCACGTCCGAGTCCGCGAAGCGCATCATGGAGATGAGGCCGGAGGCGAAGCCGAGCGCTCCGGCCATCAGGGTGAACAGGCCGAGCGCCAGCATCAGCGGCACGTAGCGCGCCTCGGGCCGGCGCGCGTACAGGAGGCAGGTGGCGATGAGGGCGAGTCCGGCCAGCAACGTGGGGTACATGCCCCAACCGCCAGCGATGAAGGCTTCCTTCATGGTGTCTCCGGGTGACTGCGGTGTCCGGCCTCAAGGACACCCCGGCGCGGAAAGGGTTCCCGCGCCGGGCCCGGAAAGGACGGTGCGTCAGTCGTCCTGGGACTCGACGGGCGGGCGCGGGCGGCGCACCGGGACGGCGGGCGTGCCCACGAGCGTGGCCGCCTCGGGGACGGAGGCGCCGCGGGCAATGGCCTGGGCGCTCAGCGCCGCGGCCGAGGGGGCGCGAGCGGCGGGGGCGGGGGCCTGGGCGGGCGCGCGCTGCTTGGGAAGGCTCTCTGCGAAGAGGTCCTTGATGGCGGAGACGGCGCCCAGGGCGGCGGTGGCCTCGTAGGGGATGAACATCTTGTTGTCGCCCTTGCCCAGCTCCTGGAGGGTCTCCATGTAGCGCAGCGCGAGCACCTCGGGGGTGGCCCGGCCCTGGTGGATGGCCTCGAAGACGAGGCGGGTGGCCTCGGCCTTGCCCTCGGCCTCCAGCATGACGGCGCGCTTGTGGCCCTCGGCGCGAGCCACCTCGGCGTCGCGCTCGGCCTCGGCGCGCAAGATGCGCGAAATCTTCTCGCCTTCGGCCTGGAGGATGGCGGCGGACTTGTCGCCCTCGGCCTTCGTCACCTCGGCGCGGCGCTCACGCTCGGCCGTCATCTGCTTGGCCATGGCGGCCTTGATGGCCTGGGGCGGCTCGATTTCGCGCAGCTCCACGCGCGTCACCTTCACGCCCCACTTCTCGGTGGCCTCGTCCAGCACGATGCGCAGCTTGGTGTTCACCGTCTCGCGGCTGGTGAGCGTCTGGTCCAGCGTCAGCCCGCCCATGACGTTGCGCAGGTTGGTCATCGTGAGCTGCTCAATCGCCAGCGCCAGGTTCTCCACCTGGTAGAGCGCCTTCGCGGGGTCGACGATCTGGTAGTAGATGACCGAGCCGACCTCCATGTTGACGTTGTCGTGGGTGATGACCTGCACGGTCTCGAAGCCCATGACCTGCTCGCGCAAGTCCACCAGGTTGCTGCGCATGACGCGGTTGCCCGCGCGCATCTCGATGGCGCGGGGGCTGTCGAGGAAGGGAATCAGGATGTTGAGGCCGCTGGTGGCCACGCTGTGGAACTTGCCCAGCCGCTCCACCACCATGACCTTGGCCTGGGGGACGATGCGGATGCCGGTGATGAGGGCGAAGCCCACCGCCACCGCCGCGATGATGAGAAGCACGGTTACGAAGTCCACTAGGCCCTCTCCTTCTTGTGTTCCGCGACGGGAACCGACAGCGACGCCGAAGGGCGGCGCACCCAAAGCTTGAGACCTTCCACCTGCTCCACGGTGACGCGCTCGCCCTCGGCCACGAGCCCCGACAGGGAGCGCGCCGTCCACAGCTCGCCGTTGATGCGCACGGTGCCCCCGTGGGGCTCGCCGAGCGTCTCCACCACCACCGCCTCCTGGCCGAGCATCGCCTCGACGCCTGTCTTCAAATGCGAGGCGGTGCGCATGAAAACGTTTTTGAAAATCGTGCGCGAGGCGGCGAAGAGGCCGGCGGAGACGGCGGTGAAGAGGAAGAGCTGGACGTTGATGCCCAGGCCCAGCGCCGCGGCGAGCGAGGAGGCCAGCGCTCCCGCGGAGAACCAGAGCATCACGAAGCCGGAGAGCTTGATTTCGAGCGCTCCGCAGACCAGCGCCGCGACCATCCAGAGCTGCCAGGCAGTGGGGGAGAGGTCCATGGTCCCCCTGTTTGGCAGCCGCCTCGCCGTCCTGTCAAACCAGGGGAGGGGGCATGGGAGGGGGCAGGAAACAATCGTCCTGGAGCCAGGGTTTCGGCTCCGGACCACCGCCCCATCCTGGATATCCATGCCGTTCCTGTCCATCCGTGGCGCGAAGCTCTACTACGAGGACTCTGGAGGGCCCGGTGAGCCCGTGCTCTTCAGCCATGGGTTGCTGTGGGACTCGCATCTGTTCTCCCGGCAGGTGGAGGCGCTGAAGGGCCGCTACCGGTGCATCTGCTACGACCACCGGGGGCAGGGCCTCAGCGAGGCGCCCGAGGACGGCAAGCCCATCGACTTGAGGACGGTGTACGAGGACGCGGTGTCCGTCATCCAGGCGCTGCGGCTGGCGCCGTGCCACTTCGTGGGCCTGTCCATGGGAGGCTTCGTGGGGCTGCGCGTGGCGGCGCGTCACCCGGAGCTCCTGAGCTCGCTGGTGCTGCTGGACACGTCCGCGGGGGCGGAGCTGCCGAGCAACCTGCCGCGCTACCGCCTGCTCTCCGCGGTGACGCACTGGCTGGGGCTGGGGCCGGTGGTGGACCGCATCATGCGCATCTACTTCGGGCCCACGTTCATGAAGGACCCGGCGCGGCGGGCGGAGCGGGAAGCGCTGCGCCGGCAGCTCGCCCGCAACCCGCGCGGGGTATGGCGGGCGATGGACGGCGTCATCCACCGGCGCAGCGTGGAGGACGAGCTGCACCGCATCGTCACCCCGACGCTGATCCTCGTGGGCGAGGAGGACGCGGTGACGCTGCCGGAGATGGCGGACCGGCTGCATGAGCGCATCTCCGGCTCACGGCTGCTGCGGCTGCCTCACGGCGGGCACATGAGCAACCTGGAGCAGCCGGAGGCGGTGAACGCCGCCATCTCCTCGTTCCTGGACGAGGTGTGCGGAGCGCAGCTCCAGGCGGTATGAGCAATGGAAGGGAGGGAGAAGCCCTCTCGCCACTCCCCCCGGGCTGCCCCCCTGCTGGAGTCGCCGTCGAGGCGGTTGCCCGTCCGCAGGCTCGGTCGCGGTTTCGCGGCCCGGCCGGCAAGTACATGACTGAACAGTTTGTTGGGCCTCAACAGGTTACATGTGGGGGTCGAGTCCTTATTCCGTAGGCTGCTTCATTGGCCTTGGGTCCCCCTACCGCTGGAGCGTCATCCGTGAGCATCACCCCTCAGCCCGTCCAGCCATCCTCGAAGGATGAATCCGAACCCCCAGCGCTCCGCCAGAATGAGGAGCATCGCTACCGGCTCGCCATCCAGAGCGTGAAGGACTACGCCATCTTCATGTTGAACCCGGAGGGCCAGGTCCAGACCTGGAACTCGGGAGCCCAGGCCATCAAGGGCTACACGAAGGAGGAAATCGTCGGCCATTCCCTCTCCCGGTTCTACACCCCCGAGGACGTGGCGGACGGAAGGCCCCAGCGGCTCCTCTCCATCGCCGTCCGGGACGGACGGGTCGAGGACGAGGGCTGGCGGGTGCGCAAGGACGGCACGCGCTTCTGGGCCGACGTGGTGATCACCGCGCTCCGGGACGAGTCAGGAAAGCTGATCGGGTTCAGCAAGGTGACTCGGGACCTGACGGCGCGGCGCGCGGCGGAGGAGGCCCTTCGCCAGAGCGAGCAGCGCTTCCGGCTGCTCCTCCAGAGCGTGAAGGACTACGCCATCTTCATGCTGGATCCGCAGGGCCACGTGGCCACCTGGAATACGGGCGCCGCTCGCATCAAGGGCTACACGCCCGAGGAGATCATCGGCCAGCACTTCTCGCGGTTCTACCTGCCCGAGGAAGTGGCGAGCGGCAAGTGCGAGATGGAGCTCGAGGTCGCCGTCCGGGACGGACGCTTCGAGGAGGAGGGGTGGCGGGTGCGCAAGGACGGCACTCGCTTCTGGGCGACCGTCGTCCTGCAGCCGATGTGGGATCTCGACGGCAAGCTCCTCGGCTTCGCGAAGGTGACGCGCGACCTCACGGACCGGCGCAACGCGGAGCAGGAGCGGCTGCGGCTCGCCCAGGCCCAGGAGGCCATCCGCCTGCGCGACGAGTTCCTCTCCATCGCGTCGCACGAGCTGAAGACCCCGCTGAGCGCCATCCAGCTCCAGCTCCAGAGCCTGCTTCATGGGAGCCAGACGCTGGAGCCGAAGCTGCGCAACAAGGCGGAGCGTGCATTCAAGGGGGGAGAGCGGCTGACCGCGCTGGTGGAAACCTTGCTGGACGTATCCCGCATCGCCACCGGCCGGTTCGTCCTGTCTCCCGAGCGGCTCGACCTGGCCCGGAGCGTGGAGGACGTCGTGGACCGCTTCCGTGAGCAGGCCGCCAAGGAGGGCTGCGAGCTGTCGCTCCACGTCGGCGAGTCCGTCACGGGCGAGTGGGACCGGATTCGCGTGGAGCAGGTGATCACCAACCTGCTGGCCAATGCCCTCAAGTACGCGGCGGGAACGCCCGTGGAGCTGTCGGTGCGCGCCGAGGGAGACACCGCGGTCCTCACGGTCGCCGACAAGGGGCCGGGGGTGCCGGAATCCGAGCATGCGCGGATCTTCGACCGCTTCGAGCGGGCGGCCTCGATGAGTCACTATGGAGGGATGGGCCTGGGGTTGTACGTCGCCCGGCAGATCACCGAGGCCCATGGGGGCACCATCGCCGTCGAGAAGGTGGAGCCCCACGGGGCCCGGTTCATCGTCACCCTGCCACGCACGCCCAGGCCGGCGGCGGCGCCAGGGGCGTCCGCGGGAGCGGGGGTGGCCTCGTGAAGCGGCACAAGGTGCTGGTGGTCGAGGACGACACGGAGATCCGCGAGGCCCTGCTGGAGCTGCTGGAGGAGCAGGGCTGTGACGTCGTGGGCGCGTCCAACGGGGAGCGGGCGCTGGCGTACCTCAAGAGCGCGGCTGTGCTGCCCTGCCTCATCCTGTTGGATTTGATGATGCCGGTGATGGACGGGCATGCCTTCCGGGAGGCGCAGTGCCAGGACCCGGTGCTCGCGAACATTCCCGTCGTGGTGGTGTCCGCGTACCGGGACGTGCAGGAAAACGCCGAGAAGCTCAATGCCGCCACCTTCATCAAGAAGCCGCCCCGGCTGGAGGAACTGGTGTCGGCGATTGCACGGCACTGCTAGACGCCGAGCGTGTCGCTTCAAGACTTGAGCCCCGCGAGCCAGCGCAGCGCGCGAAGGCCGGGCATGAAGCAGTACTCGCCACCGCGCGTCACGACGAACTGGGAGAGGCCCCGAAGGCGCCTGGGCACGGGACGCCTGGGAATGGAGAACGAGCCGGTCCCCGCGTTGGGCCCGGCGACGGGGTCCCGCGCATCCCCCAGGCCGAGTGACGCGCCCGCGTTCACCCACTCCGACTGCACGAACTCGAACTGCCGGCCCAGGTGGGCGCCGATGAACGCGAACATCAATCCCCGGTCGACACCGTCGTCCTCCAGCACGCCCTCGGGGAGCAGGGGGCCATACGCGGTGCCGCGGCGAATCATCCGGTGCAGCCTCACGACTCCGGCCACCGGGGTGTCGCGTGGATTCGTGCGCCGGATGTGTGAGCCCGCCGGTGTCTTGTACCCGGTCGGGTCGTCCGCGTACTGGAAGGCATTGTTCCTGGCGCGGTCCGCGCCCAGGGCGCGGTCATCCGCGAAGGGGCAGAGGGCCAGCGGGGCCCCGCTCCGCCAGCGGCCCATCATCTTGGCCGCGAGCCACTCCTCATCTTCGGCGGAGGCCGCATTCTCCCTCAGGTACCGCCGGAACGTCGCGACGCGCTGGTGCAGCTTCCGGAAGACCGCATACGTCCCATTGCGTCCCAGGACCTCCGGCTGGGGCAGGGGGCTGAGGCCTCCCAGCTCATCCGGGTAGCCCAGCACGAACTCACCGGGCTTGAGCGGTGGCTCATGCGGGTTGGTGCCTGGAATGCCGCTTCCCTCTATCGCGGGGTGGTTGATGCCATCCCGGAAGCCGAAGGGCTCGGTCTCGGTGGGCAGCGCGTGGCAGTCCTGGCGCCAGATGGGCGTGACGCCGGGAAGCGTCTCGAAGGCCTTCCGGGCCCTCGCCAGCTCGCCGTCGAGCAGCTGGCGACTCGGGGCGACGACCACCACGACGATGTGGACCTCCGAGGTGCCCAGCGGACGCTCCCAATGCTCCGGGCTGCTCTCACCGGTGTCGCCCAGGGCGCTCGCGCGGGCGACCATGCCCTGCTGGAACTCCCAGGAGAAGCTCCGCAGGGACTCCGGAGGGAGGCCCAGGGCCTCGAGCCCCCAGCGGGTGAGCGCCACGGACGCCCAGGCCCGGCCCGCGAGGCGGTCGGGGTTGGCGGCTGAAGCGACGACCTCGCTGAGCCGCCCCAGGACTTCACGGCCGGCGGCCCGCTCGTCGACTCGCAAGAGGACGTAGGTCGCGGCATAGGGCGTGGGCCGGGGGCGGACCACTCCCGCCTGGATGTCTTCCAGCTCCAGCAGGCTGTCGCCGCGTCCGGACATGGTGCTCGCTCGCTCAATGGGCCAGGCAGATGTTCTTCCAGAAGCGCTCGAGGCTCTCGTCGACGCCGAACAGGGTGGAGAAGACGGTGGAGTCGACGACCAGCACGTCGCCCGCGCGCTTGCCCTCGGGCGGGACCCAGACGCAGGTGTTGAACTCGCGGTTGCCGGCCGCGGTGAACGGGTGGGGTGGCCGGGTGAGGTCGATGGGCTGGCGGGCGAGGACGCGGGCCGCCTTTCCCTGCGGGTCCAACACCTCGTAGTGCGGCAGGTGGAAGTGGAGGTTGAAGGACGTCACCCCCGTCAGGTAGCCCCGCGTATCCAGATCCCGCTGGATGGTGAGCGGCGCGATTCGCTTGCCGGAGGTCGCGGGGCGGAGGCCGAAGCGGTTCTCGACGGGAATGCCCAGGCTCCTCAGGATGGAACGGCAGAACAGGCCGAAGCGCTGCTGCCGGGGCACCAGGGCATCGCCATGGTGGGCATACTCCATGGCGCGCTCCTCCAGGTTGGAGGACGCCCCCACGTCGTGATGCGGCCCGATGACGAGGCAGGTGCCCTCCCGCGCGAGGAAGGCCCGCAGCGCCTCGAGTTCTCCGGCCGAGGCCTCCTGCTCCGTCGCCATGTGGTCCAGGCCGAAGAGGAGCAGGGTGTCGGTGTCGCCGAGGACGCGCTCGTCGAGCGGCAGGGAGAAGCCGGCCTGGTCAACGCGCTGGAAGACGGGAACGGTGTGCCCCGTGACTTCGCCGGCCACCTGCTGGAAGCGGGTCCAGGCCCAGAAGAAGAGCTCCAGCGCGCCCGCGATGCCCTGCTGGAACCGCATCGGGTCCGAGAAGCGGGGGTTCTCATACTCCGGCCAGAGCACGCGGCGCACCTCCGTCATGGTCGAGTAGCGGTTGTCCATGACGGTGAGGTCCCTGTTCGACTCGCCGGGGTACGTCCAGGAGACGTAGACGCTGACCCGCCGCCGCCCGCGCTCGTACTTCCGTGGCACGTGGTTCTGGTTGTAGGTCCGAGCGGGTTCGGTCTGCATCTCTATTCCTCCGGCCGGGAAGGCCTGGCGCGGGACGCGGCTGCTCACTGGAGCTGGTCGAGCATGTCCGAGAGCGCGTCTTTGACTCTCAAGGCCTTCTTGATTTCGTCGGCCGTGACGTAGGGGTACTCGCCATACTCGAGGAAGCTCGGGCACTGGTGTTCCCGGACGAAGCGGACGAAGGCTTCCGGGTTGGACTTCCAGTCCGAGGGGAAGTCCTCCAGGTTCTCGAAGACGGTATCGACACCCACCTTCTTGAACAGCACGACCGCGTCCTCGGTGTACTTGTCGAAGTCGGTGTCGAAGATGCCCTGGTACATGAAGCGGGTGTCGTTATCGAAGAGCACCCACCTCAGGTAGTGGAGCTTGAGCGGTGCGAGGACGCTCGGGTCTGCCTCGAGCGTCTTTGCCAGTTTCTCGCCGTGGCTTCGGATGACGTCCGCCCGGCCCGGCTTGACCTTGGCGATGATGGTGAAGCCATGGCAGGCGGGAGTGCGGGGCCAGATCGGGCCGTACTTCCCTTGTGGCCAGGCGTCGTCCTGCTTCGGAAGTGCCATTGCCGCGGGCTTGAGATCGCGCTCCATGCTGTCTCCCCGCCGTGTTACCGGCATGAGTTCAAGCTGAAGACGTGACTGTCGAGCGTCAAGTCGCGTCACTGCCGGCTGGGTGGGCGGAACTCCCTCGTGCGGTCGCTCGCGGTCGAGGTGTTTCAAGAGAGCCCTGCCTGCTGTCGGGCACCGCCGCGCACGAGCGCCGGCCACGCCGTGTGTGACGAGCGCTCGTTGCGGCCGCATGCCTGTCGGGTGCGATGGCTTTTGGGGCGTTGTCAGCCCATCACCGAAGCGTGTTGCTCCGAATTCTCGTTCCTGAAGAGGCGCCGCGCATGCGGAGGAGCTTCGGGCCCGAGGTGGCGAAGTCGATGCGCGCCCAGGCCCGGCCCGCTTCGAGGTCGGAGTCCCGCAGGACGTCGGTCGTCGGCGAGTCGGAGGGCTGGAAGTGGGCGCCTGACGGCAGAGGGCTCGCATCGGCGGGCTCCACGGTGGTGAGCACGCCGCTGGGGTAGGTCACCGCGTAGCAGCGGACGGAGGCTGGCTCCAGCGACGTGCCATTGCGCGTCTGGATGAGGCCGTTCTCGAAGCTGGCGACCCGGAGCCACCGCACCGGTGCCGCCGCGCTGGCGCTCACGTAGACGCGGTAGCGGTCCAGCGAGCGGAGGTAGAAGGCGAGCTCGACGGCGCGGCGATTCGGCCTCTTGGCCTGGGGGGCTCGCGGGAGCCCCCGGTGCCGGTGAGGGCGCCGAGCACCCTGGCGAGGAAGTTCCTGGGAGAGGGCACGTCCGAAGGCCTCTGTCGTCACGCCGCCGTCCTGGCCTGGCGGGATGGGGTGGGACGGCGTGTACCCGGATCGTCCTGAGTGGCATCAACCCATGACGTCTCCTCTCTCGTCGAGTGTCGATCCAACCTAGCGCCTGAACGCCCGCTCAGTATGTTGATCGGTTGTGGACTACGCCGAGCTCGTCTGCCGCTCCAACTTCTCGTTCCTGCGCGGCGCCTCGCATCCGGAGGAGCTGGTGGCCACGGCCGCGAGGCTCGGGGTGCGCGCGCTGGCGCTGACGGACGCGGACGGGCTGTACGGGGTGGTGAAGGCGCACCTGGCGGCGAAGGAGCACGGCCTGAAGCTCATCCTCGGGGCCGAGCTGACGCTGGAGGACGCCCCGCCGGTGGTGGTGTACGCGGCGGACGCGGGCGGGTACGCGAATCTGTGCAGCCTGGTGTCGCAGAGCCGGATGACGCACCCGAAGGGGGAGGCGGGGCTGCCGTGGCGGGCGCTGGCGGACCGCTCGGCGGGGCTGCTCGCGCTGCTGCCGGAGCCGGCCCCGGTGGAGCGGGTGGCGGCGCTGGCGGAGGCCTTCCCGGAGCGCTTCCACGTGGGCCTGTGCCGGACGCTGTCCGCGGGGGACCAGGCGCGCGAGGCCCGGGTGGATGCGCTGGCGCGAGAGCTGGGCGTGCCCGTGGTGGTGCACAACGACGTGTACACGCACCACCGTCGGCGGCAGCCCTTGCAGGACGTGCTGGTGGCGATTCGGCACGGGACGACCGTGGACAAGACGGGGACGCGGCTGTTGCCCAACGCCGAGCGGACGCTGAAGGGGCCGTACGAGATGGGGCGGCTGTTCGCGGACCGGCCGGAGGCGCTGGAGCGGTCCCTCGAGCTGGCGTCGCGGTGCCACGCCTCGCTGGATGACTTGCACTACCGCTTCCCGGAGGAGGACCTGCCGGAGGGGCGCACGGCGAACGCACATCTACGAGCGCTGACGTACGAGGGACTCGTGGTGCGCTATCCGGGGGGTGTGCCGCCGGAGGTGGTGAAACAGATTGAGCATGAATTGAAGCTCATCGCCGCGCTGGACTTCGCGGGGTACTTCCTGGCGCTGTGGGACATCGTGGGGTTCGCGCGGAGGCGGGGGATTCTCTGCCAGGGGCGGGGGAGCGCGGCGAACTCGGCGGTCTGCTACGCGCTGCAGATTACTGCGATTGACCCCGTGCGGATGGGGCTGCTGTTCGAGCGCTTCCTGAGCATGGAGCGCAAGGAGCCGCCGGACATCGACGTGGACTTCGAGCACGAGCGGCGCGAGGAGGTGCTCCAGTACGTCTACGAGAAGCACGGCCGGCAGCGAGCGGGGATGGTGTGCGAGGTCATCTGCTACCGGGGCCGGCTGGCGTTGCGGGAGACGGGCAAGGCGCTGGGGCTGTCGCTGGACCAGGTGGACAAGCTGTCGAAGGTGGCGGCGGCGAACGGGTTCCAGGTGACGCCGGAGGTGCTGCTGGAGGCGGGGCTGTCTGCCTTTGACAGCCGGGTGCAGAAGACGCTGTCCCTGGCGATGGAGATGGAGGGCTTCCCGAGACACCTGTCCATCCACGTGGGTGGGTTCGTGATTACGAGGGAGCCGCTGACGGAATTGGTGCCGGTGGAGAACGCGGCGATGCCGGGCCGCACGGTCATCCAGTGGGAGAAGGATGACATCAACTCGATTGGCCTGCTGAAGGTGGACCTGCTGGCGCTGGGGATGCTGACGGCGCTGTCGAAGTGCCTCGCGCTGATTCGGGAGCACCACGGGAGGGAGTTGTCGCTGGCGACGATTCCGGCGGAGGACCCGAAGGTCTACGACATGCTGTGCGAGGCGGACACGGTGGGGGTGTTCCAGATTGAAAGCCGCGCGCAGATGAACATGCTGCCGAGGCTGCGGCCGAGGACGTTCTACGACCTGGTGGTGGAGATTGCCCTCATCCGCCCGGGACCGATTGTCGGGAACATGGTGCACCCATTCCTGCGGCGGAGGAACGGAATCGAGCAGGTGCAGTACCCGAGCGAGGCGGTGAAGGAGATTCTGGGGAAGACGCTGGGGGTGCCGCTTTTCCAGGAGCAGGCGATGAAGCTGGCCATGGTGGCGGCGGGCTTCACGGCGGGGGAGGCGGACGGGCTGCGGCGGGTGCTGAGCCACAAGCGCGCGGAGTCGATGCTGTTGCAGTACCGGGGGAGGTTCGTGGAGGGGTGTATTTCCCGTGGGTACTCGCAGGGGCAGGCGGAGGAGTGGTTCGACAACTTCCGTGGCTTCGCGCACTACGGGTTCCCGGAGAGCCACTCGGCGAGCTTCGCGTTGATTGCGTACGCGTCGAGCTGGCTGAAGTGTCACTACCCGGCGGCCTTCACGGCGTCGCTGCTGAACTCCCAGCCGATGGGGTTCTACGCGCCACACACGCTGGTGGCGGATGCGCAGCGTCACGGGGTGGAGGTGCGGGAGGTGGATGTGCAGCGCTCGCGGTGGGACTGCACGCTGGAGGAGGGCGGGAAGGCGCTGAGACTGGGCTTACGGATGGTGAAGGGGATGGGGGAGTCCGCGGGGCGTCGGGTGGAGGCGGCTCGGGGGGAGGGCTTCCGCGACGTGGGAGACCTGGCGAGGCGGGCGAGGATTCCCCGGCACGAGCTGACGCGGCTGGCGCTGGCAGGCTCCCTGGCGAGCCTGTGTGGCTCACGGCGCAAGGCGCTGTGGGAAATCCAGGCGCTGGGCCCGTTGGACTCGGACGATTTGTTCTTCGGGATGTCGATGGACGGCACGGAGGTGGAGCTGCCGTCGATGAGCCTCTACGAGCGCGTGGTCGCGGACTACGACACGGTGGGGCTGTCGCTGGAGAAGCACCCGCTGGAGCTATTGCGGCCCACGCTGAAGAAGCTGGGCGCGGTGACGGCGGAGGGGCTGAAGAAGGTGCGCTCCGGGCAGCAGGTGGCCGTGGGAGGAATGCTCATCTGCCGGCAGCGGCCACCGACGGCGAAGGGCATCTGCTTCATCTCGCTGGAGGACGAGACGGGCATTGCCAATCTCATCGTGCCTCCGGACGTGTACGAGGCGTGCCGGAAGCAGATCCACGGCGCCCTGTTCATCGTGGGACAGGGCGTGCTGGAGCGCTCGGGAAAGGTGACGAACGTGAAAACCCGGCGCGTTCATAGCCTGTCCCAGGCGTGAGTGACACGAAGGGGCGGCAAGGTCAGGCGCTCACCCCTTCATCTCCTGGAACAGCCAGTTACGTCGTGCTCAATAGGACGCGTAGTAGTTGAAGTCGTAGCTACCGTCGAGATTCGACGTGGTCGGCACATTTCCGGTGCAGATGACCGTGCTGGCGCGCGGCCCCGACGTAGTGATGGAGTAGGAGAACGCCATGTTCCCGTATGCATTCACATAGGACCGTGAATTGAAAGTGCAGCGGGTGCCGTCGCTCGTATCCTCCCAGGTGGCGGAATAGTAGGTCGTGTGGCCGCTCGTCGACTTGTAGTAGCCCGACTTCATCCCGCCAGCCGGATTGAAGCTTGGCTGCGACGAGTACGAGTCCGTACCGTTGATGATGGATTCGCTGATCCGGGTCCATGCCGACGTCGTGTTGTTGTGGAAGATCACGAAGTCATAGCTGGTCGCGGCCGACGCGGCACCGACAGGCCCCATCACAGCAACGGCGGCGAAGGCGGCAAGTGCATTCTTGTGCATGGATTGAGTCTCCAGAAGCGACATCATGTCGCGAGACTCAACCTATGCGAACGCAAAGGCCGACTGAAATGGAAAACAAAGTCGTACATGCAAATAATATATATGGACTAACTTTACAGTATTTCCGATGCAACGGTTGTGAACCGGACGTGTGAAGGCAGACGGGGTGGAGGTGAGTGAAGGTGAACATGGGAATCGGCTGTGTGCAGCGCATTCACTCACGGGTGATATCGATTCACCAAGGGTGCGGCTCTTTCGTTTTGTTCGCGTCGGCCTATGTGATATATGGCTGGTCTGTATTTTGTTCATGAAAGGGAGTTCTATGTCATTGGTCCTGGGTCGGTCTTTCGTTGCTTCCATCTTCGCGACGGTCCTGTGGAGCACTCCCGCGCTGGCGGGCTGGTGTGAGGATGTCTTCGAAGAATGTTATTACCGAGCCTCGCTCGAAACGGACGAGAGGGCACGCGACGGCAGGCAGCTCGAGTGTATCTACGAATACGATGCCTGCGTGTCCCAGCCTGTTGTGAGCGTGGAAACCTTGCTCAAGGGCAATGAGAGCACTGTCTGCGCTGCGCAGGACTCCAGCTCCGGGCCATTGGACACAACGGCTGATTGATCGTCTGGATGTCCCCGGACGCTGAAGAATGCATTGGATGCGCGACCAGGCTCACCCCAGCAGGCGCGCGTCGTCCACATCCATTTCGTCCCGGATGAGGTCCACCCCATGCTGCGCGAACCTTCGCGCAGCGGCCTTGCTTCGCGGACCGTGCCCCTGGTCCAGGCACCACTGCGCGTGATCGCTCAGCAACGCCAGCTCCAGCGTCCGCCCCAGCGTCAGTGCGAACCGCCGGGCCCCGGCCTCCAGCGTCACGGGATTTCCCATCGCCCCAGCCACCCACGCCCGTGAGTGTTCCAGCGCGCTGTTCGCCGCCTCCACACAGGGGCGCAGGCCCGGGTCCCGCACCTTCGCCAGCTGACCCTCCACCTCGTGGAAGAACGCCTCCAGCGTGCCTTCCTTCGCCAGCGCGCGCAGGGCATCCAGCGACAGCACGTTCGTCGTGCCCTCCCAGATGGACAGCACCTGCGAGTCCGCCTGGAGCCGCGGGATTCCCGTGTCCTCCACGTACCCCGCGCCGCCGAACGCCTCGGAGACCTCTGACGTGACGTGCACCGCCTGGCGCCCCGTCGTCAGCTTCGCCAGCGGTGTCACCAACCGCTGCAGGAGCAGCTCCTGCTCCGTGGCGACCCTCGCCTCCATCCGCCCCAACAGCTCCACCGCGCGGAACGCCAGCATGAAGCCCGCCTGGAACTCCGCCTCCAGGCCCGCCAGCGTGTCCACGTGGAGCGGCTTCTCCGCCAGCTTCGCGCCGAACTGAACCCGCCGCTGCGCATAGTCACGGGCCAGCGCCATCGCGCGCCTCATGCTCCACGCCGAGCCCATGGCATTCCAGGTGCGTGTCACGTTGAGCATCCACGCCATGTTCTTGATGCCATCCGTCAGCCCGGCCACCGGAACCGCCAGCGTCCCGTCCAGCGTCAGCTCCGCTGTGGGCACCTTCCGCGTCCCGAACTTGTCCTTCAGCCGGTTGATCTGGATGCCATTCAGCTTCCCCGCGGCATCCCGAGTCTCCACGTAGAAGATGGCCAATCCCTTGCCACCGGGGCCGTTGCCCTCGGGCCTCGCCAGCGTCAGCGCCATCTGCGCCGTCGTCGCGGACGTGAACCACTTCGTCCCGGACAGCCGCCATCCCTCGGGAGACCGCCGCGCCACTGTCTGCGTCAGGCCCACGTCCGAGCCACCCGTCCGCTCGGTCATCCACTGGCCCGACGTCCAGAAGCTCGCGGGGTCTCTCGACGTCAGGTGGGGCAGGGCGCGGTCAATCAACTCCCGGTTCCCCAGATTGAGCAGCGACCTTGCCGCCCCATCCGTCATCGCCAGCGGACACGAGTGCACATCGAGAGACGCCTGTACGAGGTAGTTCAGGACGAACTGGTGCACGCGGCTGAGCTCGGCGTTCTTCTGCTCGTACGCCGTCGCCACCAGCCCCCACTTCGCCGCGAGGACCTCCGCCTCCTTCCACAGCGGCGATACCTCGATGTGGTCGATGCGGTGGCCCCACGCATCCCACTGCGTCAGCTCGGGCTCGTTCAGCCGGTCGCGAAGCTGGAACTGGTAGAAGTACCCGCCGCCCAGGTCGCCCAGCTCACGGAACTCATCGTTCAGCGAGCCGTGCAGATCTTCCGGCAGCGTGCGCACCAGGTAGCTCTGCAGGAGCGTGTCGTCGTCGTACTGGTTCCCGAGTCGAGGCGGGTCCTGGAAGAAGCTCATGCGCCAAAGCTAACACCCGCTCTCGCGGATGGGCACATCGCACAGCCCTGCGGGACTCTTCAGACTTCGTCGAAGAGTCCCCCCACAATCCCGGTTCGCTCCAGCGCTTCCTTGATGTCACCGTCCACGATGATGGGCGGATGCCAGCCCCACAACCGGAACACGCGGGCGTCGCCGACCTTCGACTTGTCGATGCGGGGACCGGACACCGAGTGGTACTCACCTACACGTTCCGGGTGTCCATCTTCCGGAGTGTAGAGCTGGACCTCTTCACATGCTGCGTCGTCGATGCATCGAACGGTGCGCGCGACGTTGAGGAGGTGATGGGACTCGACCTGTCCTTCGATCTCTACGGGGAAGAACTGCACGTCATGGGGAGCCATCTCGCGGAACACAGCGGCGACCCGCGCGCACAATGGGGGTTCCGGCGACGGTGGTCTTGTCGAAGTCCAGGGGCTTGCCGGGCCGCGAAATGGGGATGCGCAGCGGCCCGGGGGCGTCCACTGGCTTCCCTTCGATGAACGCCCAGATGTCAGAGACCTCTTGCCCTTCGAGATTCGTGGGCTCGCGCAGATACCAGCGCCCCGGTACGTCCACGTCGAAGTCGAGTCGGAAGAAGCGGCGATTCGTTACGTCATGCCTCACAGCCTCTTCCCGGAAACGAGGCTCCCAGCAGCGGCAAAGCCGGGAGCCTCACGAGCGAACCCTCAGTTCAGCGTGAACCCGTAGTTCGCGCTGTAGTTCGAGTCCCACCGACGGCAGTAGCCACGGTCCCAGTTCTCGAACCACATCGACACCGACCGCGCCCCGGCCGGAGGCGTAATCGTCACCGGAACCCCGAACCGCGAGTACCCGGACACCGCCGTGACGCTCTTGCTCCCCGTCACGCCGTTGTCGAACCGGTAGTACACCCACACCTCCCACGTGGGCGCGCCGTTGTAGAGGAGCCGGCACTCGGGGAGCCGGTCGATGTCATAGTCCACGACGAACGGCTGGCCCGCCGTCAGCGTGCCGACGACGTACTCCACCCAGCCCTCCTGGAACACAATCGTGGGCGTCACGGCCGTCCCGGCCGGATTCACCGTGAAGCGGAAGTTCGTCCCGTAGTTCGAGTCCCACGCCTCGCACCCCGCGCTGGCCACGCGGAACCACACCTCCAGCGGGCCCGCCACGGGCAGCGAAATGACGGGCGTGGCGCCCGTGCTCGGAGCACCCGCCACGTCGAAGCTCCCCACGGCGCCACCGTTCAGCCGGTAGTACCCGGTGAGGCTCCAGCCCGGGCTTCCGTCCGGGAGCGTCGTGCGGCACTGCGGCAGGCGGCTGGCGTCATAGGCCACCTGCACCTGTCCTCCGGCGACCAGCGGCGCGGACTCGGACAGCGTCCAGTTGGCGTTGAAGGTGATGACGGGCGTCGTCGTCTGCGCCGCCGCGGCGGTACCGACGAGCAGCAAGGGGAGGGTGAGCAGGGACAGCAGTCGCTTCATGGGTGTCTCTCCGGAGAGGCGGTAGGGCCCTCCGGCGGGGGCGAAGGGGCGCGCATCCATGCCACAACCCTCCGGCACGGAAAACCCGCTCCCACGGGAATTCCACCCAACCCCGTCACCGTCGTGTTTCGTTCAAACAGCGGCCATGCGGTAGGCTCCGGGGCCAACACCCTCGAACGAGCGCCCATGTCCCTGTTCAGGAGGCCGTCCCCCCCGGCCGCAGGCGAGCCGGCCGACGAAGACAACCGCAGCGTCACCCCCGTGGAGACGCCCGCGGTCCCCGCCGCACCCTCCGTGCTCTCCGGCCCGCCTCGCGCGCGCACGGGGCTCACCGGTACCAGCCCCGCGCTCCCGCCCCGGCCGCCGGCTCCCGCCGCCCAGCGCCCGCCACCGCCCCCGCAGGAGGGGGCGCCCGACTTCCCCACCGAGCGCCGCTCCGTCGTCGTCTCCCCGGACGCCGCCATCCCCGAGCGCCGCGCCCCGGCTCCGCTCGCCCCTCCGCCCGAGCGCCGCGCCCCTCCCACCGCGCCGCCCCCCGAGCGCCGCGCCCCGTCCGCCGCCCCCCAGGTCTCCACCCCCGCGTACACCGGCCCCGAGCGCCGTGCCGCCGCCGCGCCGCCCCCGGGCCCCGAGCGCCGTGCCATGCCGCGCCGGAACACGGACGGCTCCATGCCCGCCATCACCGGGGACCGCTTCTGGCCCCAGCAGCCGCGCGGCCTGGACGAGACGGGCCTCACGGCGACCTTCATCGAGGAGCTGGTCCTCAAGGCCCTCTTCGCCGCCGGTGAGATGCGCGGCATGGACCTGGCCGCCCGCCTCCAGCTCCCCACGGCCATCGTCGACGACATCATCGAGGGCCTGCGCCGTCAGAAGTACGTGGACATCCGCGGCGGCGGCTCGTCCGGCGTGGGCAAGTCCACGATGATCTACCAGCTCACCCCGTTCGTGACGGACGTGCTGCGGCAGATCAACGACCGCAACCGCTACAACGGCCCCGCCCCCGTGCCCTTCCAGGAGTGGGTGGCCGCGGTGAAGAAGCAGACCGTCCGCGGCACCCGCATCACCCGCACGCGGATGCAGGACAAGTTCGGCGAGCTCGTCATCCGCGACTACATCTTCGACGGCATCGGCCCGGCGATGAACTCCGGCCGCGCCATCTTCTTCTACGGCCCGCCCGGCAACGGCAAGACGGCCATCTGCCAGGGGATGGTGAACTGCTTCGACGGGGACGTCTTCATCCCCTACGCGCTGCTCATCGACGACTTCGTGGTGAAGATCTTCGACGCCAACCTCCACAAGCCCGTGGAGGACGACGGCGGGCACGCGTACGACAGGCGCTGGGTGCGCTGCCGGCGTCCGCTCGTCGTGGTGGGCGGTGAGCTGACGCTGGAGATGCTCGACCTCGTCTACTCGCCGGAGGTGAAGTACTACGAGGCCCCGTTCCAGATGAAGGCGACCAACGGGATGCTCCTCATCGACGACTTCGGCCGGCAGAAGGTGTCGCCCAAGGATCTGCTCAACCGGTGGATCGTCCCGCTGGAGAGCGACATCGACATGCTCACCCTGCACACCGGCAAGAAGGTGCAGGTGCCCTTCGACGTGTTCGCCGCCTTCTCCACCAACCTGGACCCCAGCGACCTCGTGGACGACGCCTTCCTGCGCCGCGTCCGCTACAAGCTGGAGGTGCAGCGCCCGGACGAGGAGCAGTTCCACGAGATCTTCCAGATCATGTGCAAGAAGCGCGGCGTGGTCTACGACGCGGCCGCCGTGGACTACCTCATCGACACGCACTACCGCCCGGTGAACCGTCCCTTCGCGGCCTGCCAGCCGCGCGACCTGCTCGACCAGGTCATCGACATGGCCCACTACCAGGGCATCGAGCCCCGGCTGGACCCCGCGCTCCTCGACGCCGCGGTGCGGGGCTACTTCGTCCGCTTCGACCAGAACAAGAAGCCCTGAGCCGCAGCCTCACTCAAAGCGCCGACGCGAAGGGGCCCCAGGGCGAGGGCTCCAGCCACTGGCGCACCTCGTCCACGGGAACATTGGCCAGCACGTCCACCATGGACATGCCGTGGACGAAGCGGCCCTCGCGGCCCTGCGGATAGGGCGGGTGCCGGAAGCGCTGCCACAGCACGCGCACGCCTACGTCCCGGAACAGGCCCGTCTTCAGGTACAGCGACGAGCCCAGGCCCGAGTAGTAGGTGTGCGCCCCGAGCTGCTGGCAGTACGCCACCAGCCGCCCCGACTTGTCCTCGCCCTGGCGCTCCAGCGTGGACGCCAGCAGGACGCGGGGCTCGAGTCCCAGCGGCTCGTGGAACAGCGCCATGCTCGACAGCAGCACCCGCAGCAGCGAGCCCGGCCCGCGCTCGCGCGCCGCCGCGTCGTAGAAGGGCTCCACCAGCGGCAGCACCTGCGTGGCGAAGTGTGGCCGCCGCCCGTACAGCGTCACCAGCATCTGGAGATGTTTGCGCGCCCACGGCTGGCGCGAATCCACCGCCAGGTCTCCGATGAGCGTGTCCCGGTGCGGGTCCTCCAGGGGGATGGACAGCCACTGGAAGCCGGGCTCGGTGGGTGGGGGCAGGGGGACGTTGGCCGGCAGCGCCACGCGGGTGCGCCGCTGCCAGCCGCGCCGCAGCCACTGCACGTTGTCCAGCACCAGCAGGGTGCCCGCGCGCGCCACCTGCTCGTAGAAGTCCACCCACGGCAGGTAGTGCGGCTGCTCGGCCACCAGGATTCCAGGGATACCCGGCACGCATTCGATGATATGCGCCCGCCGCGCCTGCCGGTGATCCACATTTCTCCAATGGAGTCACTTGTTTACAGCCTGCCGGCAAGGACGCAGGGCAGGCAGGACCCCACCCGGAGGGACAGGGTGGATCTGGATTCTCGTACTGCGGGGCTGTAACATTTCAAGTGCACGGCCTCCTTGGGGGAGGCAGGAAGGGCGGGATGAGGTTCCTCTGCGTCAGCACGGAGTCGCGGCACCCCGTGGCGGAGGAATTGCGTCGGCAGGGCCAGGAGGTGACGGTGGCCTCGACGGTGCTGGAGGCGGGGTCGGCGCTGGTGCATGGGCCGGTGGACGTGCTGGTGGTGGAGTCCGGGGACCTGGCGGCGGACGCGCGGTGGCTGGACTCGCTGCGGATGCGGGCTCGGCCGGAAGAGCCGCTGGTGCTGGGGCTGGCGCGGACGGACTCGGAAGCGGACCTGGAGCCGCTGCTGGCGGCGGGCGTGGACGAGTACCTGGTGGCGCCCTTCGCTCCGCGCGAGGTGCGCGCGCGGCGGCTGATGCTGGAGCGACGCTGCGCTGCGCGGCGTCAGCGGCGGACGTCCGAGGAGGCGGCGCGTGGGGAGATGGAGCGGCTGGCCGCCATCATCCAGACGCAAGCGGACGTGGCGCTGGCGGGGCTGGACCTGGATGAAATCATGCGGCTGCTGTGCGAGCGCGCGCGGGTGCTGTGCGGCGCGGACGGCGCGGCGGTGGCGCTGATGGAGGAGGGGATTGTCGAGTACCGCGTGGCCACCGGCAGCGTGGCCCCGCACACCGGCTTCAGGCTGAAGGTGGAGGGCAGCCTCACCGGCGCCAGCCTGCTGCGCGGCGAGGTCATGCGCACGGACGACACCGAGGACGACGTGCGCGTCAACGTGCGCGCCACGCGGCAGGTGGGGGCGCGCTCGATGATCTGCGTCCCGCTGTGGCGCGAGGCGCGGCCGGTGGGGGCGCTCAACGTCATCTCCGGCCGGCCGAACGCGTTCGATGACCGGGACGTGCGCACGCTGGAGCTGATGGCGGGCCTGCTCGGCGCGGCCATGGGCAACGCCGCGGAGGCGACGGCGCGCCAGGAGCTGATGGCGCAGCGCACCGCCGCGCTCGCCGCGCTGCAGGACTCGCAGGAGCTGTTCTCCTCCTTCATGAACAACAGCCCGGTCATCGCCTTCATGAAGGACGAGCAGGGCCGGCGCATCTGGGGGAACGACGCCTACCTCCGCTTCTTCCAGCTGCCGAGCGGCGTGGACCTGTCACTCGTCGATGACGCGGCGCTGATGCCGGCGGCGTCCGTGGAGTACGTGCGCCGGGAGGAGCAGGCGGTATTCGTCTCCGGCAAGCCCAACGTCAGCGAGGGCATGATTCCGGCGCGGGACGGCAGCGAGCGCTACTGGCTCACCTACCGCTTCATCGTGAAGGACCGCTCCGGGCGGCGCCTGCTGGGCGGCGTGTCCCTGGACGTCACCGAGCGCAAGGCCATGCAGGCGCAGCTCGTGGTGGCGGACCGGCTGGCGGCGGTGGGCACGCTGGCGGCCGGCGTGGCGCACGAAATCAACAACCCGCTGGCCTTCGTGCTGTCCAACCTGTCCTTCCTCTCCGGTGAGCTGCAGGGGGTGTCGCGCGAGCTGCCACCGGGGCGCACCGCGGAGATGGAGGAGGTGCTGCGCGAGGCGTCCGACGGGGCGCACCGCGTGCGGCAGATCGTCCGCGACCTGCGCACCTTCTCGCGCGGGGACGACGAGGTGGCCACCGCCGTCAACGTGCAGGCGGTGCTCGAGTCGGCGATTACGATGGCGCGCGGCGAATTGAAGATGCGCGCGCAGATTGTCCGCGAGTACCGCGAGGTGCCGCTGGTGGAGGGCAACGAGGGGAGATTCGGGCAGGTGTTCCTCAACCTGCTCATCAACGCGGCGCAGGCCATTCCGCAGGGCAAGCCGGACCAGCACGAGGTGCGCCTCGTGCTGCGCCACGCGGGAGACCGGGTCGTCGTCGAGGTGAAGGACACCGGCGTCGGCATGCCGCCGGAGGTGCGCGCGCGCATCTTCGACCCGTTCTTCACCACCAAGCCGGTGGGCGAGGGCACCGGGCTGGGGCTGTCCATCTGCCACGGCATCGTCACCGGCTTCGGCGGGGAAATCACCGTGGAGAGCGAGGAGGGACGGGGCAGCACCTTCCGCGTCGTCCTCCCGGTGGCGCAGCGCGGCCGCGACGTGCCCCTGGTGGCGTCGCCCAAGCACCTGCACCTGCTGACCTGAGCCTGTCAGCGGCGGAACACGGGCGGGAAGACGCGCGGGGCCTTCTTCTTCCTCAGGCAGCGGACGTCCGCCCCCATGTAGCAGGCGGAGAAGGCGCGGCGGCGCAGCCCGGGACGGCCGCGTCCGGAGCGGTGCCACACGTGGTTGTGGACCAGGATGGACTCGCCGGCGCGGACGGGCAGGGGCAGGACGCGGCGCTCGGCGTCGGCTCTGGCCACCGCGTCCGGGGGGATGACGCCGCCCAGCGCCGTCACCAGTCCGTCCCGGTGGCTGCCGGGGACCACCTCCAGACAGCCGCCGTCCTCGGGCGCGTCGTCCAGCGCCGTCCAGATCTGCAAATCTGGCTCGCGGGTGAGGCCCCACAGCCGGCCTCCGTCCTGGTGCCAGGGCAGGTTGCTGCCTCCGGCCTGTCCCTTGTGGAAGAGGATGGCGCGGTAGAGGACGACGTCGCCGCGGATGCGGGCGCGGGCGATGCGCTCGAACAGCGGGTTCTCCAGCCACGCCAGGAAGCGCGGGTCCTTCTCCAGCTTCTCCAGCTTGCGGTAGTCCAGTGACGGCCCCTGCCAGCCCAGCCCCAGGGGCGCGTCTTCGTACCGCCCCGTGGCGGCGTCCGGCTGGAAGAACATGCCCTCGTGGACGACACGGCCGAGCATGAGGTCGTCCGCCCGCTCGCGCAGGGCCTCCAGGCCCTCGTCACCGAGCACGCGGCCCAGCCGCGCGTAGCCGTGCTCGGCGTAGTGCGCGAGCGCCAGGCTGATATCGAACTGTTCCGCGTCCACGCAGAGCATGCGCCCCACTCATAACCCGGCCCTGGCCTGGGCGGGGAGCGTCACGGAGGGGTGCCCGCGAAGGCCCCTCACGTCGCGAGGCGCCCGCCTGGTGGCAGGGAGACCTTGCGCCACCCGTCGGGGCGCCCCATGGTTGGAAGTGGCATGCCCTACCGCCGCTCCACGCGCTTCGTCTCCGCCCCGGATGGGACCCGGGTGGCCTGGCATACGCACCAGGGCAACCTGATGGAGGACTCCGCCGACCTGGAACTGGTGGCGCGGCCGACGGTGCTGCTGACCAACGGCATTGGCACGTCGGAGAACTTCTGGCGCTACATCGTCGCCAACCTGGAGCAGGACCACCGGGTGGTGCACTGGAACTACCGCGGGCACGGCAGCAGCGAGAACTCCATCAGCGGCGACTACCGCGTGCCCGTGCACGTGGACGACCTGGAGCGCGTCACCGAGGCCGTCATGGCCCGGGGCAACGGGCGGCCGCCGCTGCACGTGGCCTTCTCCATGGGGGTGCGCGTCCTGCTGGAGCTGTACCGGAAGCGGCCGGACCTGGTGCCCGCGATGACGCTCATCGCCGGCACGCCCGGAGCGCCGGGCTCGGGGAAGGACAGCCTGCGCGCGCGCATGGCGCTGTCCGCCACCCGGGGCCTGTTCCGGGCCACCACGCCCGCGCTGCCGCTGGCGGCGCCGGTGGCGCACGCGGTGATGGCCAGCCGCTTCGCCTATCCGCTGGGGCGCGCGGTGGGCGCGCTGCGCGCCCGCGCGCCGCGAGCGGACATCGACGAGTTCATGCAGGCGCTGCGGCGGATGAGCCCGGAGGCGTACTGGTACACGCTGCTCGGGCTGACGGAGGGCCACGCCTGGGACGTGGTGGGCCGCGTGAAGGTGCCCACGCTCATCATCGCCGCGAGAGATGACACCCTGGTGCCCCTGAGCGAGGTGGTGCGCATGCGCGACGCCATGCCCCACGCGCACTGGATGCAGGTGGATGACGCCGGCCACGCGGGGCTCCTGGAGGCGGGCACGGAGATCGCCGACGCCGTCCGCGGCTTCCTCGTGCAGCACGGCATGGAGGCGCCCCGTCCGGGCTCACCCGCGGAGCCGCTCCCGGGCTGAAGAAAGCCGGCCACATCCTTTTGAATCAGGGCATCCACTTCTGGATGCTGGCGCCCGTCCGTGTTCAGCAGCGGATGGATGGACTGTCTGTCATTGAATGGATGCGGGGCGGCCGGGGCGGAGCCGGGGCCGTTCAGGTACTGTGATTTTACATCCATTGTGGATGTGAGGGGCACCCGGCCCGGTCGTCCTTGCTTCCCCTCCCGGGCGGATGACGTCTTGTTCCGCCCGGTGTGAGTCCGCGGTCCCCTGGGGGGAAGCACATGCAGACCGTCGAGTCCGGCCGCTGCCGCGGCGTGGGAAGTCGTGTTGCGTCGTGGGCCCTGGTGTCGTGCGTCCTGCTGCTGGGGACGGGCGGTTGCGGGCTGGGGGAGGCGCCATCGGCCGAGCCGCCTCCGCTTGCTTCCCAGGTCCAGGACATCCGGAGCGGCAACAGCCTGTCGGTCAATGGCCTGTCATTCAACGGGCTGTCCTTCAATGGCCTGTCGTTCAACGGGCTGTCGTTCAACGGCCTGTCGACGCAGTCCTTCCATTCGTGGTTCCAGTCGAATCCGGCGAAGGCCGACGAGGTGATGCGCTACATCGTCCGCTGCGCCGTGGCGGCGGGACAGACGCGCACGTACACGCGGCCGGATTCAGGGCAGACATTCACCTGGACGGGGGCGCTGGGCCTGGCGCCGGTGTGGGCCGGTGGCTCGCCAGCGCCGGAGATAGAGCAGCAGCTCGTCTCCGCGTGCCTGGCGGCCCATGTGAATCCCTACGGCGTGAATGTCCCCATCTCCGTGCTGGGCCGGCACGCGCAGGGGCAGGTCATCCCGTACACGTACGATGAGCTGAACACCTTCCCGAAGCAGGAGTCCTGCTTCTTCGGCAACCTCTTCACCGGGCAGGGCATCTACGCGGGCAGCCGGGGGACGCTGCTGAACCAGGGCCTGAGCAGTGCGCGGGCGTGCGCCGTGGTGGACAGCACGGGGAGCCAGCGCAAGCAGTGCCTGCCCCTCTACTTCGTCGGGGAGTGCGCCACGCATTGCACGCTGGATGCCTCGGGGCTGTTCTACTCCCGCTGCTCCTACGCGAACGTCACGTACAGGCCCCTCGTCACGCGGGTGCGCGACCAGGACCTCTACCGGTGCGGTGACGGCGTCTGCCAGGTGACCGAGTCGTGCGGGAACGCCAACTGGTACAACAGCTGCCGGCCGGACTGCGGCGTCTGCGGCGGGTGAGCCCCGCGCGCTTCGCCTGCGTCCGTGTCGTCGCGGCGCTCGGTGTCGCGTCCGGTGCTGAGCACACGTCTGTCCCGTGGCGCCATTGGGGGAGGCGACGGCCGCACCTACCCTCGACATGCCCATGTCGAACTCCCGAGGTCGACGCCTCCGTGGCCGCGCCATGTGCGCCGTCCTGCTGCTGCTCCTCCTGCCTGCATGCGCGTGTGAGGGAGGCAAGCCGCCCGGGGGCCCCGTGGGGCGGAGCGAGCCAGACGCCTCGGAGCCCCCCGCGCCCCCGCCCCCCGAGGAGCGGCCGGGCCTGTTCCATGCCTCCGCGCTCAAGGTCAGCCGTTCCGAGGACCGCGCGGAAGGACAGGCGCTCGCGGGGAGCACCCTCCAGGGCAGCGTTGCCATCTTCGTGGCCCCCGGCGCTGGAGGCGTCATCACCGGGGTGGAGTTCTTCCTGGACGCGCCCACCCGTGAGCGCTCGCCGCTGTCCCTGGACCTCAGCGTTCCCTTCGACTTCGCGGGGACGGCGCCGGACGGGAGGGCCACGCTCTACGACACGCGCCAGCTCGCCGACGGGGACCACTCCCTCACGGTGGTCGTCCACGGCGCCGGCTTCCTCGTGGACGAGGCCACCGCGAGCTTCACGGTCGCCAATGCCTCGGTCCCCGCGCCGCCGCCCGTTCTTCCGCCGCCGCCGCCCGTGCCCACGGCACCGCCCGGGCTGCGCACCGTGGAGGCGTGGGAGCGGCTGTTCCTGAACAGCTGGGAGCGCGAGCACCGGATGGAATACCTGCCCCGGAGCAACTCGACGGACAGCTGGGACTTCTACAGCCTCGCGTACGCCATCGACGCCCACACCGCGATGTACCGGGCCACCGGGCGGACCGTGTACCTCGACCGCGCGCTGCTCTACGTCAACAACCTGGTCGGCACGGCCCGCGTCTCCCGCGCGCTCCCCCGGAGCCAGTTCCAGGACGGCTTCCTGGGCTGGGCCTCGACGCTGTCGGACCCCGCGGGGCAGGAGGTGCCGCTGTACGAGAGCTACTGCTGGCGCTACGTCACGCGCCTGCTGCGCGTCATCCGCGAAACGCCCGGGCTCTACGAAGACGCCGCCTATCGCTCGCAGTACGAGCGGCTGCTGGCCTTCACCGAGAAGAACATCTTCGAGAAGTGGTACGTGCGCGGGGCGGACGCCTTCATCTACCGCAGCCGCACGCACCTGGCCGCGCACTGGGCCTTCATCGCCATGGACCTGGCGCTCATCACGGCGGACACCGCCGCGCGGCCCACCTACCAGGCCGTCTTCGACAACATCAACCAGGACCTGCCCAACGTCAGCGCCTCGCTGCGCGCGCAGCTCGGCCCCCATCCCCGCCACCCGGACGCGTGGTTCTGGAGCGACAGGTGGGGCTCGCATGAGCCGCCCGGGCAGGACGTGGCGCACGCGAACGGCGTGCTCGCGTTCCTCGTCGAGGCGCACGACGCCGGTCTCACGTGGACGGATGACGACCTCCGGCGCTTCACCGCGACGCTCGACACCGTCATCTGGCCCGAGGAGGGGACGTACGCGGAATACGTCGACGGCTCCGGGAGCGGGGACGGCTGGTTCAACGACGGCTTGATGAAGCTCGGCCGCTACGACCTCGGCCTGCAGCGCCGCCTGGAGCAGCACCGCGTGGGGCAGAACATCCAGTTCTTCGCCAACGGCGCGCTCAACGTGCGCATCCTGTCGGAGCAGCCGGGGCCGTGAGGCGAAGGCGCGAGCAGCCCCGCGGCTCGTCATGCGCGCGGCGCCCCGGCCCCGCGCCGTGGACCCGAGAGGCCCACGCCCCCCTCAAGGCGGCGTGAGGACCTCGATGAAGTAGTAGCCCGCCGAGTACGGCACCCGCTCCCGCTTGCCCACGTCCTCGGAGTCCTCGCAGCCCGCCGTGGGAGCAACCCCGCCCACGGTGTCGAGCCGGAGCACGTAGCCCAGCTGGCTGCCATCGGTCGTGGTCCGCGAGAACACGTCGGAGGGGAGCCCCTGGTCGATTCGCGCGGCGTTGGCGAGCCTCAGCAGCGGGACGTTGCCGGCCCCGTTGGGCACCGTGACCTCGGCGGCTCCGATGAAGAGCGTCTGCGCGAAGGTGGGCGTGCCCTGATTCAACGCCGGGGCGGACACCCGCCACGCCGGGCCCACGGGAGGCGTTCCGGTGGGGGGCCCGTAGTCGATGCCGCCCGGGTAGCGGAAGTGGTCGAGGACGAGCGTCTCCAGCCCGGGCACGGGCGCGGTGGTCAGGGGCATCAGCCCTGCTTCCGGCTGGACGAAGGCCCAGGCGAAGGCGAGCCCCGTCTGACGGCACTCGTAGACCTGGGCCGCCGGCGCCGACCGCGTGGAGTCCGGCGGGACGGCGGTGGAGGGGGTTCCCAGGGGCGGCGGGTCTGCCGGTGTGTCGACTGTCTGGAATGCGGAGACGATGCGCGCGGAGGGCCGCGAGCCGGAGGGACGGCCGAGCAGCTCGAGGAGGTCGTACTGCGTGCCTCCGAGCGTCACCCGCCGGAGGTCTTCCGGCACGTTGTCCGGCAGGTCGGTGGGAGCGTCGTCGGAGATGCGCAGCAGGGCCTCGGTGGCCTTCTGCGACTCCGAGGGCTCGTCATCATCGTCGTCATCGCACCCGCCGAAGGGCACGACGGAGAGCACGAGCGTGGCGATGGCGGGCCAGCGGCCCGGGCGAAGCGTCTTCAACGTCGTCCTCCTTCGGGAATGGCGCACGGTGGCGGTGGCCTCCCGTGCCGGCAATCCGTGCTGGTGGAGGACGGCGTGTCCGGGGCCCGACGCTCACCTCTCACTCCCGCTTCCGCGCCTCCGCGTCGTCCGGTGCGAAGCCCGGGGCGGCGCCCAAGACGTTCCACGGGAGGCGGAGAAGGGCCATGAGGTGGCTGGTGCCTTCCCGAGGCAGGTGTAGCCCTGGAACAGGAGCGCCCGGGGCTGCGTGGCACATGTTCCTGAAATCACTGGAAGACGGGACAGATTTGGAACCGTAGGTTCTGGTGGGATTGTAGTCTGCCGCTATTTGCGTACCAGTGGACATTTGTGGGATTCAGGGAAGCCCCCGCAGGCCGCAACGGAGTCGTCTCTTCATGCCCTGGTCCTTCCGGCAGCTTCTGGCGCCGCTCTCGGCGCTGCTCCTCATCCTGTCCGCATGCGGTGATGACCCGGAATGTGGCAACGGCGTCGTGGAGCCCGGTGAGCAGTGCGACGACGGCAACACCTCCGACGGGGATACCTGCCCGGCCAACTGCCAGCCTGCTCCGGAGACGGATGGTGGCGGCCCGGTCTGTGGAAACGGCCGGGTGGAGGGGACCGAGCGCTGTGACGACGGCAACCGCGCATCGGGCGACGGCTGCGAGAACGATTGCACCGTCACGCCCGAGCTGCCGACGGACTCCGGGACAGACGCGGGCCTGCCGCCGGAGGACGGGGGCAGTGACGGCGACGCGGGCGTGGAGGCTGATGCGGGCTCCGACACCGACGCTGGCTCCGAGGTGGATGCAGGCTCTGACACCGACGCGGGCACCGTGACGGACGCGGGCACCGTGACGGACGCGGGCACCGTGACGGACGCGGGCACCGTGGTGGATGCGGGTTCTGGCACTGACGCTGGCGCTCCGACGGACGCGGGCACCGTGACGGACGCGGGTTCTGGCACCGATGCTGGCACTTCGACGGACGCTGGCACCGTGACGGACGCGGGTTCCGGCACCGATGCTGGCGCTCCGACGGACGCGGGCTCGGATACGGACGCCGGCTCTCCGACGGACGCGGGTTCCGCGCCGGATGCGGGCTCGGATACGGACGCCGGCTCTCCGACGGACGCGGGCTCCACGCCGGATGCAGGCTCGGGTACGGACGCCGGCTCTCCGACGGACGCGGGCTCCGCGCCGGATGCAGGCTCGAGTACGGACGCGGGCTCCGCGCCGGATGCGGGCTCGGATACGGACGCGGGCACCGACGTCGACGCGGGCCCGGGACCGGACGTGGACGCGGGCACGGGCAGCACGGACGCGGGCACCGGCACCGACGCGGGCCCCATGGACGCGGGCTCCGGCCCCACGGATGCTGGCACGGGCGGCACGGACGCCGGCACGGATGCGGGCACGGCCATCGACGCGGGCACGGCGCAGGTGGCGCTGGCCGACTTCGGCCCGACGGGCAACTTCGCTCGCTCCGGCTACACGGGCCGGACGTTCCCGGAGGCGCTCCGGGTGACGCTGAAGCAGCCGGCGCCGACGGACGTCTGGGTGGAGATGGCGTCCTCCAGCCGCGCTGTCGTGGTGGAGGGCGGAAACCTCGTCCGCGTCCCGGCCGGTACCACGTCCGCCCTGATCCTGGTGAGCGCGGACCTGGCCGCGGACCCGGGGGTGAGCAAGGCGGTGCTGACGGCCACGCTCGGCAACGACTCGCGCGAGGCCACGGTGCGGGTCATCGCGGTGGACCAGCCGGTGTCCCTGTCCGTGCTGACGCCCGAGGCGGCGGTGGTGGCGGGCGGCAAGACGCACACCTTCACCGTGATGCTCGACGTGCCTCCGTCCGTGGACACCGAGATTCAGCTCGCGCTGCAGCCCGCGTCCCTGGGCACGGTGGCCGCGCGGGTGACGGTGCCCGCCAACATGCTGTCCGCCAAGTTCGACTTCACCGCGGGCAACGTGGCCGGCAGGGGGCAACTGGTCGCGACGCTCGGGGCACAGACCGCCGTGTCGAGCCTCGAGGTCATGGGCTCCACCGCGAACCACATCGTCATCAGCGAGCTCGCTCCCCGCGGCCCGGCCACTGGCTCGGCCGGTGACAACGACGAGTTCATCGAGCTCTACAACCCCACCGCGAGCGCGGTGAACCTGTCCGGCTGGAAGGTGCAGTACAAGGCCGCGACGGGAGAAACCTTCCTGAGCTTCGACCTGCCCAGTGGCTCCAGCATCGCGCCGGGGGGCTACTTCCTGGTGGGCAGCCAGGGCTACACGGCCGGCTCGGGGGCCACGCGGGATGCGAGCTGGGGCACCACGTGGGCCATGGGCGGCGCGGGTGGCCACGTGCGCGTCGGCCCGCCCGAGCTGAGCACCAGCTCCTCCGACACGAGGGCCGTGGACCTGGTGGGGTACGGCACCGCCAACCAGGCGGACGGCGCCCCCATCCAGCCCGTCCCGTCATCGGCGGGCAGCTTCGAGCGCAAGGCCAACGCCTCCTCCACCGCGGACACCATGCAGGGCAGCGGGGCGGATGCGCTGGCGGGCAACGGGCACGACTCGGACAACAACGCCTCGGACTTCATCCTGCGGACGGGGCGCCAGCCGCAGAACAAGGCGAGCCCGACCGAGCCCCGGTAGCCGGGCAGGCGCGCACTCCCACCGGGAGTGCGCGCGAGAGGGGCTGGAAATACCGCGCGGGCCGGGCCATAAGCCTCTCGTGCGAGTCGTTTCTTGGAACGTCAACGGGCTGCGTTCGGTGCACCGCAAGGGCTTCCTGCCATGGCTGGCGGGGGCCCGGGCTCAGGTGGTGGCCGTGCAGGAGGTGCGCGCCCGCGCGGACCAGCTCCCCGACGAGGTGCGGACGCCGCCGCGCTGGAAGACGCACTTCGTGTCCGCGGACCGCCCCGGCTACAGCGGGGTGGGGCTGTTCTGCCGGCTGGAGCCGGATGACGTGGTGACGCGGCTGGGCGTGAGTGAGATGGACGTGGAGGGGCGGCTGCAGATTGCCCGCTTCGGCAAGCTCACCGTGGTGAATGGCTACTTCCCCAATGGGAACGGGAAGGACCGGGACCTCAGCCGCATCCCCTACAAGCTGGACTTCTACCGGCACCTCTTCGCGCGGCTGGAGAAGCCGCTGCGCGACGGCGGGCGGGTGCTGGTGGTGGGGGACTTCAACACCGCGCACCAGGACATCGACCTGGCCCGGCCCCGGGAGAACCGCGAGACGAGCGGCTTCCGCCCCGAGGAGCGCGAGGAGTTCGACCGCTGGATTCGCGCGGGCTGGGTGGACACCTTCCGCCACTTCAACAAGGCGGGTGGGCACTACTCGTGGTGGAGCCAGCGCTTCGGCGTGCGCGAGAAGAACATCGGCTGGAGGATTGACTACGTGCTGGCCACGCCGGCGGCCATGGCGTACGTGCGCAAGGCCGGAATCCACCCGGATGTGTCAGGCTCGGACCACTGCCCGGTGAGTGTGGACCTGGACCCGGCGGTCCGTTGACGGTTGCTCGAGGCTCTCATGAACGCACTGCTCTCCATCTGGACGTGGATTGAAATCGGCCTGGTGGCGTTGACCGGCTTCTTCGTCCAACTGGCGCTGGCCATCATCACCTGGCCGTTCGACCGCGTGCGCTACGTGACGGGACGCTGCTTCCGCCTGATAGGCGTCACGGCGGCGAAGCTGACGCCGTTCTGGCGCTTCGGCGTCCACGGCCCGGTGCCCGAGCGGGTGGCGCCGAACACGGTGGTGGTGAGCAACCACGAGTCCAACGCGGACCCGTTCCTCATCTCGCACCTGCCGTGGGAGATGAAGTGGCTGGGCAAGGCCAGCCTCTTCAAGATTCCGGTGGTCGGCTGGATGATGTGGATGGCGGGCGACATCCCGGTGCACCGCGGGGACCGCGACTCCGCGACGGGCGCCATGGCCCGCTGCAAGGAGTGGCTGGCGAAGGGGATGCCGGTGATGATCTTCCCCGAGGGCACGCGCTCGAAGACGGACGAGCTGCTGCCCTTCAAGGACGGCGCGTTCCGGCTGGCCATCGAAGCGCAGGCGGACGTGCTGCCGCTCGCGGTGAGCGGGACGCGCCGGGCGCTGCCGAAGCACTCGTGGCGCTTCGCCACGTCGCGCGGGCTGGTGACGGTGGGCACGCCCATCTCCACCAAGGGCATGACGCTGGCGGACGTGGAGCGGCTGAAGGACCTGGCGCGCGCGCAGATTCTCGCGCTGCGCGCCGGGCTGATGCCCCACACGAGCGGAGGCGCCGCGCCTGACAGCACCGCCTCCGCCGCGTAGTCTCCGGAGCAGGGGACTCAGGCGTCCCCGGAGCAGGGGACTCAGACGTCCCCGGAGCAGGGGACTCAGACGTCCTTGTCGTCGTTGTCGATGATGTGGCAGCGCATGTCCTCGTCGAGGGCCTCTTCGATGAGGCCGCGCACCACGTCCTTGCCGCCAATCTCGAAGGACAGGCTGACCTTGTCGCCCGCGACGGAGCCTTCCTTGTCGAGGTTGAGCCGGCCGCCCAGCGCCACGGCGTCCCCGTCGACGCGGGCGCCGTCCTTGACGCGGACCTCGCCGCCCAGTGACACCGCGTCGCCCTTCACGTGCGCGCCCGCCTCCAGGATGACGCGGCCGCGGATGGCGATGGCGTCCTCCACCACGGCGCCCTTGCGGATGATGACGTTGCCCTCCACGGCGACGGCGTCCTTCACCTTCTCCCCGGCCTCGATGACCAGGTCGGTGCCCTGGACGGCGCGGCTGCCGTCCTTGGAGTTGTTGGCGCACACCACCTTCCAGTCGTTGGGCTTCTTCCCGGCGTCATCCGCCGCGAAGGCGGGGGCGGCGAGGGTGAAGGTGAGGGCCAGGGCGGGGAGGGACGACAGGCGCATGGACGGCTCCTGAATTTCAGGGACCTCCTCCCTACGGGCCTGTCTCAACCTGATTGCAGGAGGACGCAGTTCCTGCGCGCGGTGAGGCGGGTGCGGACCGTGACAACGTGGGATGGTGCGGGGGCGCGCTCCTTGCAGCGTCCTGATTCCACTCCCGGAGGTAACCCCTGGCCGCCACGCCGCACGATGACTCGCATGACCTGACCATCTGGGCGTACGCCTTCGGCTACTTCGCGGCGTATGCCCCGTACAGCGCGCTCACCAAGGCCCTGTCCGGCGGCTCGCTGCCCGGCATGACGCATGGCATCTCCGGCTTCACGCTGCTGCCGGTGAGCACCACCGCCTCGCTGGTGGGCATGTTCCTCTTCCTCACCCTCAAGGGGTGGTGGCGGTACGCGGGGCACCGCGAGGTGCTCGGCCTGCGGGTGCCGGTGCCGGGGCGGTGGACGCTGATGTCGGGGCTGTGCTCGGCGGCCATCATCGGCACCACCACGCTGGCGTACACCCTGCCGGGCGCGTCCATCGTCTTCATGATGCTGCTGATGCGGGGTGGGGTGCTCGTCCTCGCGCCGCTGGTGGACGTGCTGAGCGGCCGGCGGGTGCGCTGGCCCTCGTGGGTGGCGCTGGCCCTGAGCCTGGGGGCGGTGGTGGCCGCCACCGGCACGGAGGTGAGCGGCACCCTCACGCTGGTGGCCACGGTGGACGTGGGCGTGTACCTCACCGGCTACTTCTTCCGGCTGCGCGCCATGAGCCACCTGGCCAAGTCCGGAGACCCCGCCGTGTCCATCCGCTACTTCGTGGAGGAGCAGATGGTGGCCACGCCCGCGCTGGTGGGCACGCTGGCGCTGCTTGCGCTCGTGGGCGGGGACGGCATCCTCGGGGAGCTGCGCGAGGGCTTCACCGGCTTGCTCGCGCGCGGCCACCTGCTGGAGGAGGTGCTGGTGGGCGTGCTGTCGCAGGGCACGGGCATCTTCGGCGGCCTCATCCTCCTGGACGCCCGGGAGAACTCCTTCACCGTGCCGGTGAACCGCGCCTCCAGCGTGCTGGCCGGCGTGGTGGCCTCGTGGGGGCTCGCCGCATGGGTGGGGCTGCCCGGTGTCGGCGGGCGGGAGCTGGCCGGGGCGACGCTCGTCATCATCGCCATGACGGTGCTGGCCCTGCCCACGCTGCTCGCCGCGCGCGCCCGGGCCCGCCGCGAAGCCAGCGCCGCCCAGGTCCAGCCCCGGTGAGCGCGCGTCCCGCGCACGGGGCCGCTACGCCGTGCGCGCCACGTCCCGAAGCGCCGCGATGAGGACGTCCAGCTCGCGGTGGATGGCCTGGAGGACGGAGGCCCCGTCGCGCGGCGGGCCTGACGCCTCTTGCAGCGCGGCCCGGCCCTGCTCCAGGGCCTCGCGCAGGGCGCGCGCCTCGAGCAGCTCCAGCGTCGGCCGTATCTTGTAGGCCTGGTAGTCGAAGGCCTCCCGGTTGCCTGTCTGGAGCGCCTGCTGGAAGTCGAGCTTGTACTGCTCGCAGCTCCCGGCGGTGATGGTGCTCAGCTCCACGATGGCCTGCCGGTCGTCGTCGAGCATCCGCTGGAACCGCCGCAGGCTGAACGGCGGCCCCACCGGCTTCGCGGGCTCGGACACCGGCGGCCCTGCGGGCGTGCCCGCCGCGTCGCGCTTCCACGTGGAATGCCGGACGATGAGCGCGGCGAGCTCGGAGGGCTTGTAGGGCTTGCCGATGAAGTCCGTGAAGCCGGCGGCGCTCATGCGGTGCTCCAGCCCGATGCGGGTGGACGCAGTCACGGCGATGATGGGGATGCGCGAGGCGTGGGCTCCGGGCAGCTCCCGGATGGCGCGGGTGGCCTCGTAGCCGTCCATGACGGGCATCCGCACGTCCATCAGCACCAGGTCGTAGTCGGCCTCCTGGACGCGCTGGACGACCTGGCGCCCGTCTCCGACGACGTCGAAGTCGGCGCCCCACCTCTTCAGGAACTGCGACAGCATGAACACGTTGATGTCGTTGTCCTCGGCCACCAGGATGCGCAGGCCCTGGATGGGCAGGGTGCTGGCGCGGCTCTCCGGCGACTCCTCCTGCTCCGACTCCGCCCAGCCGCGCTTCAGGCGCAGGGTGAAGTAGAAGGACGAGCCCTTGCCCGGCGTGCTCTTCACGCCAATCCGCGCGCCGTGCAGCTCCACCAGCTTCCGGCTGATGGCGAGCCCCAGCCCGGTGCCTCCGTACTTCATGCCGATGTCGTAGTCGGCCTGGGTGAACTCCTCGAAGATGCGCCCCAGCCTGTCTTCCGGGATGCCGATGCCCGTGTCGGTGACGGCGAAGTCGAGCGACACCGCGTCCTGGAGCGCCTCTTTCAGCCGCACCGACACCGTCACCGCGCCCAGCTCGGTGAACTTGATGGCGTTGCCCACCAGGTTGGTGAGCACCTGGCCCAGCTTGACGGGGTCCCCGAGGACGAAGGCTGGCACGTGCTCGTCGATGTCCGCGACGACGGCGAGCTTCTTCTCCTCGGCCTTCACGTTGAGGGCGAAGATGGTGCCGTAGACGAGCTGGCGGAGGTCGAAGTTGCGCTCCTCCAGCGTCGCCTTGTCGGCGTCCAGCTTGCTGAAGTCCAGGATGTGGTTGATGAGGCCCAGCAGGTTCTCGGAGGACGACGACAGGATGCGCACGTACTTCTGCTGCTGGGCGGAGAGGTCCGTGCGCTGCATCAGGCTGGCGATGCCGATGATGGCGTTCATCGGCGTGCGGATTTCGTGGCTGACCATGGACAGGAAGTCCGCCTTCGCCTTCGCGGCCTGCTCCGCCTTGCGGCGCGCCAGCACCAGCTCCCGCTCGAACTTCTTCCGGTCGGAGATGTTGAAGAGGGTGGTCCGGTTGACCACGGCCCGCCCGGCGGCGTCCTTGCGCTGCACGGTGTTGACCAGCATGGGGAGCGACACGCCCGCGCGCGTCACCAGCTCCAGCTGCACCTCGTTGATGAAGCCCTGCATCTGCACGAGCGGGGCGAAGTGCGTCTCGTGGAAGATCTTCCCGCCCACGGACAGCAGCTCCTGGAAGCGCCTGCCCGACAGCAGCTCCTCGCGCGTGTAGCCCATCCAGTTCAGGAAGGTCTGGTTGGCCTTGACGATGACGCCATCCGGCAGCGTGGAGATGTAGCCACAGGGCGCGTTCTCGTACAGGTCCTCGGCGCTCTCCTCGAGCAGGTCCTGCGGCGGGCTGCTCAGGGGGCGGGACGTGTTTTCCAAAGCGCGCCCGGGTCTACAGGAAGAGCTTCATCGCCGCGATGGTCTCCTCGGGCGCACTGAGGTTCGGGCAGTGGCCCGTCGCCTTCATCAGCACGAACTGGCTGTCGGCGATGTTCCGGTGCACGTACCGCCCGACCGCCTCCGGGGCAATCACGTCCTGGGAGCACTGGAGGACGAGCGAGCGCGCCTTCACCTTCGGCAGGTCCGCCCGGTTGTCCGAGAGGAAGGTGACGTGCGCGAAGTGCCGGGCAATCTCGGGGTCCGTGCGGCAGAAGCTGTTGGTCAGCTCCTCCCCCAGCTGCGGCCGGTCCGGGTTGCCCATGATGACGGGCGCCATCGCGCTGGACCACCCCAGGTAGTTGCTGTCGAGCGAGTCGAGCAGCCCGTCGATGTCTCCCCGGGAGAAGCCGCCCACGTAGTCGCCGTCGTTGATGTAGCAGGGCGAGGGGCCAATCAGCACCAGCTTGTCGAACCGCTCCGGCTCGGCGACGGCGGCCAGCACGCCAATCATGGCGCTGACCGAGTGGCCCACGAAGATGCTCCGGGTCAGCTCCAGCTCGCGGCAGAGCTCCAGCACGTCGTCCGCGTAGCCCTTCAGGCTGCCATGGCGGCCCCGGTTGTACGCGGTGGTGTCCGAGCGCCCGGCGCCCACGTGGTCGAACAGGACGACCTTGTAGTCCTTCAGGAATGCCGGGGTGATGAACCGCCACATGTTCTGGTCGCAGCCGTAGCCGTGGGCGAAGAGCATCGCCTGGTCCCCCTGGCCGAGGACCTTCACGTTGTTACGGGTGCGCACGCTCATGGTGGGGCTCCTGGGGCCGAGGAGGGTGACTCCCGGCCACTCTGTCCCCGAACCCTCGCCAACCACAAGCCATTCGGCCCCCGGAGGGATTGTTGCTGGACATCGAGCGGCGGACAGGCCGCTTCCACAGCGGAGGCTACTTCTCCGGCGCGACGTGCAGCGTCAGCACCGGGCAGTGCGAGCGCGAGACGACCTTCTGCGCCACGCTGCCCAGCAGGAGCCGCGGCAGCCCGCGCCGGCCGTGCGTGCCCATGATGATGAGGTCGTACTTCCCCTGCTCGGCGAGGTCGAGGATGGTGGACGCGGCCTCGCCCACCAGCACCTTGTGCGTCAGCGGCACCGGCGGCTTCTCCAGCGCGTGGATGAGCGCCGTCAAATCCTTGGTGGCCGTCTCCACCGCCACCTGCTCCAGGGAGAGCGAGTTCCACCCGGGCGCGGCCACGAGCAGGTCAGGCGCCACGTATTGCGGCGGCTCCCACGTGTGGACCACGTGCACGGCGGCGTTGAAGGGACGTGCGAGCTGCACGGCGTAGTCGATGACGGCGCGCGAGCCCTCGGACAGGTCCACGGGGACGAGGATGCGGGTGGGAGCGGACATCGGGTGTTCTCCTTGCGGGGGAGCCCCCCGCTTGCTGACTTGGGGTCTGGGCGCCCTCATTGGAAGAAGCGTGCCGGCGCCTGCACGGCCGGCCGGCGCGCGGGCGTGCAGACTTTGCATGAGGGGAGGCATGCGACGCAGACCGTGCGCAGCATGGGCAACTTAACGAAGCCGAGGACCCCCCCATGCTTCCTCCTCCCATCGATCAAGGTACCGTCCTCATCATCGGCGCGACGGAAGGAATCGGCCGGGAGCTTTCCCGGCTGCTCTCCCGGCGGGTGCGCACCCTGGTGCTCGTGGACCGGCGCGCCGACCGTCTGGAGCCGCTGCGGGACGAGCTGCTCGCGCACAACCCCACGCTCGGCGTGCTGCTCCAGCACTGCGACGTGGCCCGGCCGCGCGAGGTGGATGCGCTGCTGGCCTGGCTGGAGGCGCACTTCATCCGGGTGGACGTGCTGGTGAACAACGCGGCGGTGGCCGCCCGGGGCTTCTATGCCGACGAGGGCTGGGGGCACGTGGAGGAGATGCTGAAGGCGAACGTGTGGGTGCCCGCGCTGCTGACGCACCGGTTGCTCGGGCCCATGCTCGCGCGCGGGCGAGGGGGCGTCCTCAACATCGGCTCGGGCGCCGCGCAGCTCTTCCTGCCCGGCTCCACCACCTTCGCCGCCACGCAGCGCTTCCTGGACGGCTTCACCGAGGCGCTGCGGCTGGAGGTGGAGGGCCAGGGCATCACCGTCACCCGCGTGGCCCCGGGCCCGCTGTGGGACGAGGGCGCGGAGCACGTCACGGGCGAGGTGGCGCCGTTCCTCCGCATCTCCCTGGCGCGGTGCGCCCGCGAGGCGCTGGCCGGCTTCGAGCGGGGCGAGCCGCTGGTGTACCCGGGCTTCGGCCACCGGTGGGTGATGCGGCTGCTGCCGCTCTTGCCGCGCGGGCTCAAGCGGAGCCTGGGGCGGCTGGCACTGCGGGGCCTGCGGCGCGAGTCGCTGCTGTCGCCACAGGCCCCCGGGCTGGGGCACGAACGGCCGGTGCTGCTGGCCGGCGAGCCCTCGACGGCGTGAGGCGTGACTAGAGGCCAATCTCCGCCAGGCGCGCCTTGACGCGCGTGGCCTTCACGCCGGTGTTGGCGGTGCCGCGGCCGGACGAGTTGCCGCCCAGGCCGATGTGGTGCAGGCCCACCACCTGGTGCGTGGAGGAGGACAGCACCGGCGAGCCCGACGAGCCGCCCAGCGTGTCCGCGTCGTAGGACAGGTCCGTGGTGCTGTAGTTGGCGTTCTTCACCACGCCCGGCGAGGACTTCTTCGTCGGCGCGCAGCCGCTCGTCGTGTAGTAGTCGCAGTTCTGGTGGACGACGTAGATGCTGGCGTTGGTGGCCGCGTTGGTGCTGGAGACCGTCAGCCAGCCGTACACGTCACCGGGGAGCTGGCCGTTGAGCGCGCTGCAGCGCAACGCCGTCATGTCGTCCGTGGACCACGTCTTGATGAAGGTGGCGCAGCTGTAATAGATGCGGCTGGTGGAGCTGACGCCGTCCTCGTAGTTGAAGGACGCGCGCGCGCCTACCGCCTGCGACGCGCTGCCGATGCAGTGGTTGTTGGTGATGATGACGTCGCGCGACACCAGCCACGCGGTGCAGCGGGTGCCCACGGCGGGGATGGACAGGTAGCCCACCGCCAGCGAGCGCGTGCGCTGCGTGCCCGACAGCGACGTGGCGCTCACCCAGTTCACCGTGCCCACGATGACGTTGGACTCCTGCGACGCCAGCGGCTCGTGGGCCTCCACGTCCGGAACATCCGGCGGAGCCTCGGTACCGCAGGCAGACAGGGCACCCACCAGGAACAACGCACGAACGCTCTTCGCGAACATCGGACCACCTCCTCGCGCGGGATTGCGCGGCGTGGGCCCAGGCACGCCCCGTGCCACCGCGTCTCTCCCCGGGAGCGCTCCCCGGAGTGGTGCGCGGCCGCTCCTGCAACTCGGTTGCGCGCGTAAAGGCGCTTCACGTCGGCGGCCCGCACTCGCAGTGATAATCGTGGTTTGCTTGTTTTCCTGGGAGTGTCTCTTCCCCGGGCAGCCCCGGGCCGTGTCCTGTCGCCGGCCAGGACAGGCTCCGGAAAAGTACAGGGCCGCGGCCCGGGCCGGTGAGGGGCCCGGGGCGCGGCCCGGAAGGGGCAGCGGGGAGCAGGGGGCTTTTCAGCCGATGATCATGTCCTCGCGCTCGAGGGTGCCCTCGGAGAAGCGGCGCAGGCTGAAGCGGGTGAAGAGCTCATCGGACTCGCCGGTGGCCATCCACTTCGCCATCCGCTCGGCGACGGCGGGGGCCATCATGAAGCCGTGGCCCACGAAGCCGGACATCTGGAGCAGGTTGTCCAGGCCCGGCGTGCGGCCCAGCACCGGGTTGTTGTCCGGCGTCACGTCGTAGCAGCCGGCCCACTGGCGCAGCACCTTCACGTGGCCCACCTGCGGCAGCTGCTCCATGAGGGCCTGGGCGAAGCGCGTCACGAAGCGCAGCGTGCTGCCCATGTTGAGGCCCGCGGGCTCCAGCGGGTCGCCCATGCCGCCGACAATCTCTCCGCGCATGGACTGGCTGAAGTACAGGCCCGTGTCGAGCACGGAGACGAGCGGCCCGAGGAAGGGCTTGAGGGGCTCGGTGCTGAGGATTTCGTGGCGGTGCGGCTCGTTGGGCAGCTGTACGCCCACCATCCTGGCGATTTCCGGGCTCCACGCGCCCGCGGCCAGCACCACGGTGTCGCAGGCGATGTCGCCGCGCGTGGTCTTCACCTTGCGCACCTGGCCGTTGCTCGTCTCGAAGCCGGTGACGTCCGTGTACGTCTCCACGCGGACGCCCTTCTTCTTGCAGCCCTGCGCGTAGCCCCAGAGGAAGGGCCAGGGGAAGATGACGCCGTCCTCCGGGTTGTAGGACGCCGTCAGGCAGTCCTTCATGGTGAGGCCGGGGACGATTTCGCGCGCCTCGTCCGCGCTGATGATGCGGGTGGGCACGCCGAACTTGTTGTGCAGCGCCGCGTTGCGATCCAACCGCTCCGCCACCGGCTTCGTCTTCGCGAGGAAGATGTAGCCGCCCTGGCGCAGCCACACGTTGATGCCGAGGTCTCTGGCGAAGCTCTTCATCAAATCAATGGAGCGCTTGGCCAGCTCCACGAGCGCCGGGGTGCCCCACTGCATGCGCACGCCGCCGCCGTTGCGGCCGGACGCGCCCGCGCAGAGGTAGCCGCGCTCCAGCACCACCACGTCCGTCTCGCCCGCGAGGGCCAGGTTGTACGCCAGCGCGAGGCCCATGATGCCGCCGCCGATGATGACCACCTTCGCCTTCTCGGGGACCGGGCCTTCCGGCCGGAGCGAGGGCGGGAAGGCGTCCACCTCCTGGGGCACGCCGCCCGCGGGCGGCACGGACATGTCCACCGGGGCGGAGGCGAGCAGCCGCAATTCGGTGGGGTAGAGCGGCGGGCGCGGGGTGAAGGGCACCACGGCCGCGGGCTTCAGGGCCTTCTCCTGCTCCAGCAGCGAGGCCACCGCGGCCAGGCAGCTCTTGCCCTGGCAGATGCCGGTGCCGAAGCCGGTGTAGCGCTTCACCGACTCCACGTCGCAGAAGCCGCGGGACACCGCGTGCTTGACGTCGTCGACGGTGACGTCCTCGCACGAACAGACCATTGCCTTGCTCATGACAGCCCTCCCACCAGCGCCTCGGCCACGCGGCGGCCGGCGGCCTCCGCTTCCCTCGCGGTGCCGCCCCCGGTGAGGTCCCCGGCGGCGAACACGTCCGTCGCCTGGGTGCGCCCGTCCGCGTCCGCCTCCACCACGAAGAGGCCGCGCCCCGCGTCGAACGTCACCTTCGCGCCGCCCTGCCGCGCCAGCTCGAAGCTGGGGCTGACGGGCACCGACACCAGCACGGCGTCACAGGACACCTTCTTCCTGCCGCCACCCGCCTGCGTGTAGCTGAACGCGCTCACCCGCCGCAGCCCGTGCGCCTTGGGCTCCGAGCCCTGCACCGCCAGCGGGTGGGCGTCCTTCGGAGGCGGGCCCTTCAGGTCCACCACCGCCGTCAGCCTCACGCCGCGCTCCTGCATCAGCTTCGCCAGCGCGTGCAGCTCCGCGCCCCAGCCCACCAGCGCCGCCATCTCCGGCGCCACGTCGTAGCGGCGCAGCAGCAGGCTGGCCGCGCGGCCCGCGTACACGCCGGGCAAATCGTTGTTCTCGAAGGGCACCATCGGCGGGTGGCCGCCCGGCGCGAGCAGGAAGCGCTCCGCGTAGACCTTCAACAGCCGCGGGCCTTCCGGCTCCAGCGCGCCCACCGCGAGGTAGCGCCCGGCCTCGTCGTCATACAGGCCCAGCACCGTCGCGCGGGTGAGGATGCTGCCCTTGGGGAACGAGGCGGCCTCCTGCACCGCGGGCCCGTCCTGCTCCGGCACGCCGTGGGCCAGGCGCCCGCCCAGGTGGTCGTCCCGCTCGAAGAGGAGGAAGGGCACGCCCTTGTCGGCGAGCACCCGCGCCGCGCCGAGCCCCGCCGCGCCGCCGCCCACCACCGCCACGCGCGTGCGCAGCGTGCGGGCCGGAGGGGTGACGGGCCCCTCCTCCTTCGGCAGCAAGCCGAGCCCCGCCAGCTGCCGCGCCACCTTGGCCATCACCTGCTCGGCCACCGGCACGCCGGCGAACATCTCGTGGTGGTCCAGTCCCTTGGGGAAGAACCAGTCGATGGTCTCGAAGACGTCCACCTTCGCGGAGGGGTACGCGTTCTGCCGCTCCAGCCGCATGCCGTCCCGGGCCGGCGTGCGGCACGTGTAGACGTTGGGCATGCCGTCCACCCGCATCAGGCAGTGGGAGCAGGCGGCGGCGAAGCAGTACGGGCTCCGGGGCCGGTGGTATTTGATGGAACGGGCGAGGACGGGCTCGTCCGCGGCGACCAGGGAGCACGCCACCGGCTCGCCTTCGATGGCGGGGATGCTCTCGCCGTCGAGGTCCACGGTGATGGCCCTGCCGCGCGGGGGTGCGTCTGGGAGGCGTCGCATGGGGCGCCCAAAATGGCGCACCGCGCCCGGGGGGTCAAAGCCTCTCAGTGCATGACGCACCATGGCCATGCGCGTCAGCCGACAGTGCCGGTGATGGAGCGTGCGAGCTTCTCTAAGGGCTTGTACGCGCAAGGGCCCTGAAAACACCTCGGGGACCGTCACGGGCCGTGTGGGCTCGCGAGCGGTCCCCGAAGGAGTGGGCGGCCGGGCAGGCCGCCCGGCACGGCCCCGTTACACGGGCTGCTCGGTGGAGTTGATGAGGGGCTCGGGCATGCCGCGCGGGCGGTTGGAGCCGAACCGGGTGCGGATGACCGCGCCCAGCGCCATCAGGACGATGAGGAGGGAGACGAGGGTGCCCAGCACGGGGATGACGCCCACCACCATCAGCACCAGCAGTCCCAGGGCGAGCACCACCGCCTGCGTCTTGCGGCCGCGCAGCAGCGGAAGGTGCGTGCCCAGCTCGCTCGCCACCGCCGCGTAGCCCAGCGCCGCCGCGAGGGGCGCCGCCATCCAGAGCACCAGCGCCGCGGGGATGCCGATGATGGTGACGCACAACACCACCGTCAGGGGCACCATGGCCAGCAGGCCGAGGAAGCCGGTGAGCCCCGTCTGCACGGGCCTGCGGCGGACCTCGTCGCCCAGCTGCTTCATGCGCGCGGGGAAGAACATCTGCCCCAGGAAGCCCAGGCCGAAGAGCACCGCGAAGGTGAGGATGAAGCCGGCCAGGCCGCCACCGTCGTTGTCCTCGTCGCCCTCGTCCCCTTCGTCGTGCGAGTGCCGGCCCTCGTTGCGGGCCTCGCGCATCCCGTTCTTGATTTCACCGGCCACCAGGCGGCCGATGCCGGCGCCGCCGAAGGTCTCCACGCTGCCGTCCACCTGCGCGCCGTCCGCGCGCTCCACGGTGCCTCCGAAGGCGGACACGTCGCCGTCCACGCGAGCGTCCGGCCCGAGGATGACGTTGCCGCCGAAGGCGTGCGCGTCTCCCTCCACGTGGCCATGGACCTCCAGGTTGCCGCCGAAGGCGACGGCGTCATCCTCCACGTGGCCCTTCACCACCAGGTTGCCGCCGTACACCACCGCGCTCTCGACGTCCTGCCCCTCCTTCACCTCGAGGGACTGGCCCCGCGCCACCACGTCGCGGCCGCCGCGGCGGTTGCGCCGCAGCTGATCGCGCGTCTTGCGCATCTCCTCCTTGGCCCTATCCATCTGCTCGCGCGCCTCTTCCCGCGCCGCGTGCGCCGCCGCCTGTGCCTCTTCCCGCGCCGCCTGCGCCTCCTCCTGTGCCGCCTGCATGTCCTCCGCCTCCTCCTCGGAGGGCTCCGCCGGCGTGGGCGGCATCGGCGGGACGGGCGGCGTCGGCGCGGCGGCGGCCTGCGGGGCCTCGGCGGGAGCCGGCGCCGCGGCGGGGGCGCTGTCACCCGAGGCGGCAGCGTCCTTCTCCTTCGCCGTCATGGGGCGCAGGGTGAAGATGGAGCCGTCCTGCTCCAGGCGCAGCGAGTAGGCGCGGGCCACGGTGCGCAGGGCCTGGTTCGCGGTGACGCCGCGCAGGTGCACCTCGGCGGGCGTGTCCAGGTCGCCGGTGACGACGAGGTTGAGGCCGCCCTTGTCGGCGATGGTCTTCAGCGCGTCGCGCAGGCTGCCGCGGAAGCTGACGTCGATGGTGCGGTCGGCCGGCGCGCTGACGGCCTGGGGGGCGGTGGCGGACTCCGCGCCGAGCGCGAGGGGAGCGCCGAGGAGCAGAGCGGGAAGAAGGATTCGAGAGGAGATCTTCATGGTTCGCTCAGGCTTCGGAGGGGGTGGGAACGGTGCCGGCGAGTCGCTTCAGGCCCAGCAGGGACGTCAGGAGGAGGAAGGCGAGGGTGGTGGCGACCGCGAGCCCCGCCGTGGACCACAGCGCGTGCGCCCCGCTGAGGATGCCCTCGGCGAAGAGCCGTCCTTCCACCACGAAGGACGCGACGCCGGTGCCGAAGCGGCCGAGCGCCCGGTCGTTCATCAACAGGTAGCCCAGCCCCCCCAGCAGCGAGGTGAGCAGGATGGCGACGCCGGACCAGACCTCGCGCCGCTGGGGGATGGGCTCGGCGGCCACGCGGGCCATGACGCTCGCCACCAGCGTGGGGGGCGGGAGCGGATCCGCCAGCCGGTACAGGTCCTGCTCCATCAGCCGGTGCTCTTCGAGGACGGCGCTGCACGCCGCGCACTCGGCCGCATGGTCCAGGGCGGCGCCTTCACCTGCCTCCAGCTCCGCGAAGAGGACCTCCAGGTCCGGGCACAGGTGCGGCGTCATCGGGCGGCCTCCTCGGGGGTGGGGGTCATCTTCTTGCGGAGCTTCTCGCGGGCCCGGAACAGGCGGGCCATGATGGTGCCGGGGGCACACCCCATGACCTGGGCGATCTCCTTCGTCGTGCGCTTCTGGACGTAGTAGAGCGCGAGCACTTCCCGGTCCTCGGCGGACAGGGTGGCCATCGCCTCCTCGAGCGACTGCCGCTCCTCGGTGGCGATGGCGCGGTCCAGCTGCGACGCGTCGCCGCTGGGGAGCACCTCCTTCATGGGCTCCAGCTCCTCCGTCTTCACCTTGGTGCGGCGGCGGAGCAGGTCCAGGCAGAGGTTGCGCGTAATCGCGAGCACCCAGAGGTCGAACGGGCGCGAGTCGTCGTAGCGGTGGAGGTTCTGGTAGGCGCGCAGCAAGGCCTCCTGCGCCACCTCCGCGGCCTCGGCCTCGCGCTGCAGCAGCCGCAGCGCCAGGCCGTACACCGGGCGCTGCACGCTGCGCACCAGGGACTCGAAAGCGGACGGGTCGCCGCGGCGGGCGGCCTGCACGTCCGCCTTCCAGGGAAGCGGGGGAGCCTCCTCAGCCATCAGCATCCCGATGGCATGGGCGAGCGACCCGGGCACGTCGTCGAGGGCAAGAGCGTTCACGCCTTGGTCTACGGCGTGCCCGTCCGCCCATTGCGTCCGGCCGCGACATCTCTATTTCTTCCGTGATTTCGGGGCCTTGGCCGCTTGCTTGGCGGCCGTTTCCGCCCGGGCCACCTCGCGCGCCGCTTTTCGCTGCCGCTGGTGCTCGCGGAAGCCCACGGGCACCGGGGCCTCCTTCGGCCCCTCGGCCGCCTGCTTCTGGGTGGCCAGGTCGCGGTGGCGGGACGGCCCCTCCGTGGCGCGCGGCTCGCGGGCCTCGCTGCCCCGGCGGCGGGAGTCCGGGGAGCCCCGGGCGCCCCGCTCCTCGCGGTCCCCGGAGGCGCGGCCGCCTCGCGGGGCCGGGCGCTCGTCACGTCCGGCGGGCGGGCGCGCGCGGCCACGAGGCGCCGAGCCCCGCTCCTCGCGCTCGCCGTCACTCGCGGCCTGCTCCATCTCCACGAAGCGCGGGCGCTGGGAGGCGCGGATGACCTCCGGGGTGTCCTCGGTGTACTCGAAGTGGAAGAGGCGCTTGATGACGAGGGTGGCGTACGCGCCCGGCGGCAGGGTGAAGGCGACGTTGACCTTCACCTCCCCGCGGTTGATGTCGTCCGCCTGCGTGCGGCCGACGACGAGCTTGTGCGGGAAGACGAGCAGCGGCCGCTCCTCGTGCTTGAAGTAGAGCCGGCGCGGCTCCTCCTCGATGCGCAAGTCGGAGAGCTTGAGCTTCTCCTTGCCCAGCACCCAGGTGATGGCCTCCTCCACCTTCGGGTCCGTGAAGGTGGAGTCGGGGGCGAGCAGGGGGAAGGTGGCCTCGCGCAGGGTGCGCATCACCTCCGCGCTGGCGTCGCGGTGGAACAGCAGCGTGCCGGCCTGGTAGCGCATCGGGAAGAGCTGCTCGCGCGGCAGCAGCAGCTGGAGGTAGCGCCGCACGCCCTCGTTCCAGAGGTAGCTCTGGTACGTGAAGAGCAGCATCGCCCGGTAGTCCGAGTCGATCTGCATGAAGGCGCGCACGAAGTCCTTCGGGTAGTCGCGCAGGGACTTGAGGATGCGGTGGTACTTGCGCGTGCCCTCGTAGGGGACGCGTGCGTCCCAGCGGCCCCAGTTGTCGCGCCAGAAGGCCTTCACCTTGGCGTCCTCGGTGCGGTCCAGCTCCGAGGGGGCGGCGAGGAAGTTGTGCAGGGCCGCCTCGAAGTCGCCGCGGATGAGGTCCTTGGCGATGAAGCCCTGGCCGTGCTTCAGCGAGCCGAAGCGCTGGCTGTCGAAGTAGTTCACCACGCCCAGGCGGTTGACCTCGGCGGTGGCGACGTTGAGCGGCCCCAGCGACTGGGGGCTCAGCGAGCGCACGGTGACGGAGAAGCGGTTGGAGGTGATGTTGGCGGAGGACAGGGGCTTGTCCGTGCGGCCCAGGTACTTCAGGCGCAAATCCGGCTCCTGCATGTCCACGTCGGCGCCGTCCACGGCGATGATCTGCTCGGTGCGGCCCTGCTTGTCCTTGAGGCCGCAGTAGCTGATGGCGCCGGGCTTGAGGCCGAAGGCGTCCCTCAGTCGCGTCACGGCGTCGAACGTGGACAGCTTCTGCTTGTCCATGAGGTAGACGCGGTGGCGTCCCGTCTCGACCTCGTCGAAACGGTAGGACTCCTTGACGGAGAAGTCTTCGGGCTTCTGTTTGATTCTCACGGGCCCCCCTTAGCAGCGTGGGCCCGCTTATTGAAGCGCGAGCGCCAGGAAGGGTTAACGTCGGACGCCATGAGGCTTCTTCCCGTCCCGCTGCTCGCCCTGGCGCTCGCCCTCGCCCCCGGCTGTGCCACCACGCTTTCCACCATGCAGACCGCCCGGACGCTGGCGCCCGGGCAGGTGCAGGTCTCGGGGGGCATGGGCGTCTTCCTCCCCGTGGGCAACCTCATCCGGGTGGTGGACACCGGCAAGGACCAGGGCCGGGAGGCCCGGGACGCGGTGGAAGACGACCGGCCGTACACGCTCTCCGAGGAGGCCCAGCAGAAGCTCCTCACGGCGGGGGTGGCGCTGATGGTCGCCCCCCCGGGCGCCAACCCGGAGTTGATGGTGCGGGTGGGTGTGGTGGACCGGGTGGACGTGGGGCTGCGCTACAGCGGCATCTCCCTGCGGGCGGACGCCAAGGTGCTGCTGTTCCACGGCGGGGACTCGGACGGGGGGCGGATGGAGCCGGGGCAGCGCTCCTACGACGTGGCCCTGGGGGTGGGCGCGGCGCGACACTTCTTCTCCAGCCCGGTGTTGGACGTGCTGGAGGTGGTGCAGATGGGCGACTTCAGCCGCTACGACGTGGAGGTCCCCCTGTACGTCAGCGCGGACTTCGGGGACATCTTCAAGCTTTACGGTGCCCCCAAGTACGTCTACAGCCACACCCGGCTGGACGCCCGGCTGGTGGACTACTCCCAGCAGGGCAAGCCGGTGTCCGGCTTCGACGCGTCGCTTCCGGCCACGGTGGGCAGCCACTTCGTGGGCTCCACGGTGGGGCTGGCCCTGGGCTACCGGTATGTCCACCTCTTCGCGGAGCTGACGGGGGGCTATGTCCTCTGCAAGCCGAACCTCTTTGGCGCGGAGCGGCAACTGGGTGGCGTCACCTTCTACCCGGCCTTCGGCCTGGCCGTCCGGACGGGGGGCCCGGACCGGGAGCGGGTGGGGCATGGGCGCTGAGTGGCCTTCGCCGGGGCCGGATGCTGACCGGCCGTGCAGTCCTCCGGTTGTCGGGTGGAACGAGGAGGCGGCGTCGAGCGTTCCCCGGATTCGGGCGGCTCTGGTACTGTCCGCCCCGGTGAGGATTCGCGCGTGACCCAGGCCCCCGCCCCATTCGCTCCGAAACCCGGGCAGATCCGCGGCCCCCGCCTGACGGGACGCTTCGCGGATGGCAGCCTCGGGGAGTTCCCCCTGGGACCGTTGACGTCCCTGGGCCGGCATCCGTCCAACACGCTCCGGCTGGTGGACCGCGAGGTCTCCAAGGAACACGCCATCATCGAGCGTGTGGGCAAGGACTTCGTCCTCAAGGACCTGGGCTCGTCCAACGGCACGTTCGTCAACGGCCGCCGGGTGAAGGAATTGAAGCTGCGGGACGGGGACGAGGTGGCCCTGGGCTCCTCGCGGCTCATCTTCCACAGCGGCGAGCCGGCGGTGAACCACAGCGCGCCCACCGCGCCCGGGGTGACGGTGGTGGCGCAGTCGGTGTCCATGCCGGCCTTCCTGGCGCAGATGGACCAGGTGCCGCAGAACTTCCGTCCGGTGGAGATGGTGACGGACGTGGAGGCGCTGAAGCGCGACTACGAGAAGCTGCGCATCGCCCACGAGTTCCACCGCGAGGTCAGCCTCCAGGGCAACCAGACGGGCCTGTTCGAGCAGATCCTCAAGGTGGCCTTCAAGCTCTTGGCCGCGGACCACGGCGTCATCCTGAAGGTCGCGGACGACGGCCAGTTCATCCCCGCGGCGGTGCACCACCGCACGGGCAAGGCCGTCAACGTCATGCTGTCCGACACCGTGCTCAAGCGCGTGGTGGAGACGCGCAAGGCGGTGCTGACGGCGGACGCCATCATCGACGAGCGCTTCTCCGCTGCGGAGAGCATCGTCGCGCAGGGCATCCGCTCCGCCATGGCGGTGCCGCTGATGGTGAACGACAAGATTCAAGCGGTGCTCTTCCTGGACAGCCGGCAGCAGATCAACGCCTTCTCGGAGAAGGACCTCGCCATCCTCTCCGGCATCGCCGCGCAGGCGGGCATCGCCCTGGAGAACTCGGTGCTGGCCGAGCAGATCCGCAACGAGGCGGTGACGCGCGCGGAGCTGAGCCGCTTTTTGTCCAAGGCGGTGGCGGACGCGGTGATTGCCGGCGAGGCCGAGGACCTGGCGCAGAGCCGGCTGGCCGAGGTGAGCTGCCTGTTCGCGGACATCCGCGGCTTCACGACGATTTCGGAGAACGAGTCGCCGCAGGAAGTCGTGAACATGCTCAACGGCTTCTTCACCGCGATGGCGGACGTGGTGTTCCGCTACGAGGGGAACCTGGACAAGTTCATTGGCGACTGCGTCATGGCCGTGTGGGGCCCGCCGCTGTCGCACCCGGACGACGCGGCGCGGGCGCTGCGCGCGGCGCTGGAGATGCAGGACGCGGTGGCCGCGCTCAACCGGGCGCGCGTGTCCGAGGGCAAGCAGCCGATTGAAGTGGGCATCGGTGTGAACACCGGCCAGGCGGTTGTCGGCTACATGGGCAGCGCCGAGCGGCACGAGTTCACCGCCATCGGCGACACGGTGAACACGGCCTCGCGCCTGTGCGGCATGGCCAAGAGCGGCGAGGTGCTCGCCTCCGAGTCCACGGTGCGCAAGGCGGGCAATGGCTTCGACGTGGAGGGCCTGCCGGCGATGCAGGTGAAGGGGAAGGAGAAGGCCGTCCCGACGTACCGCGTCCACGGCGTGGAATACACCACCGCCGCTTCCCCGCGCCGCGCATGATGACGACGCAGGCCTGTCCCAACTGCGGGACGCAACACGACATCCGGGTGTACGTCAGCGGGCAGAAGGTGACCTGCCGCTGCGGCATCCGGTTCGAGGTGCGTCGCGGCGACTCCGCCGGAGCAGCCGGGGCCCTGCGCAACACGGTGGTGCCGGGCGGCAGCGGTGTCTTCGAGCGGCAGTCGCGCGTCGGCCCTGCCGTGACGGCGGTGCCGGGCTCGGGCATGGCGGCGAACGGGGCCGCGCGCCCGGCGGAGAACATCACCTTCGTTCCGGGTGCGGAGCCGGTGGGTGTCGCCGCGCCGGCGTCGATGGTGGCCTCGCGGCAGGCGTCGTCTGCCATGGGAGTCGCGGCTCCGGCGTCGGTGGTGGCCTCGCGGCGGGCGACGCCCGCGCCGGGTGTCGCTGCGCCGGCTTCGGTGGTGGCCTCGCGGGAGACACCGCCGGGAATCGCCGCTCCGGCGTCTGTGGTGGCCTCGCGGGAGACACCGCCGGGAGTCGCGGCTCCGGCCTCGATGGTGGCTTCGCGGGAGACACCGCCGGGAGTCGCCGCGCCGGCCTCGATGGTGGCTTCGCGGGAGACACCGCCGGGAGTCGCCGCGCCGGCGTCGGTGGTGGCCTCGCGGCAGGCGACGCCCGCGCCGGGCAGCGTCTCGCCGGCCCCGTCGGCGGTGGCCTCTCATGAGGCGATGGCTTCTTCCCCGGACGAGCCGGAGTCCGACGCCGTGCGGGCGGAAGCCCTCGGCCAGACGCCGCTGCCTCCGAGCGCACTGCCGCTGCCAGGTGTGGCCGTGCCCTCGGACGTGGCGAGCGGGGTGGCGCTGCCCTCCGACTTCGCGGGCGGGGACGGGCCGGTGGAGGCGACGGTGGTGCGTTCATCGGTGAAGACGGGGGTTGGCACCGCGCACTCGGATGTGAACGTGCACGAGGTGAGCACGTTCCTGACGGGCAAGAAGGTGGACCTGCCGGGCTTCGAGCTGATGGAGGTGCTGGGCCGGGGCGGCATGGGCGAGGTGTGGCTCGCGCGGCAGCAGTCGCTGGGGCGCACGGTGGCGGTGAAGCTGTTGCCGCCGCGGCTGGCGAAGGACCCGGAGTTCGTCACCCGGTTCGAGAAGGAGGCCACGGCGCTGGCCGCCCTCAACCACCCGCACATCATCCAGATCATCGACCGGGGCGTGGCGGGCGAGCACTACTTCTTCGTCATGGAGTACGTGGAGGGCCGCTCGCTGCGCGAGGCGATGGCGGCTGGCGTCACGCCGGAGCGGGCGCTGAGGATTCTCCTGTCGGTGGCGCGCGCCATCGAGTGCGCGCACGACAAGGGCATCATCCACCGCGACCTGAAGCCGGAGAACATCCTCCTGGACGGGCGCGGCCACGTGAAGGTGGCGGACTTCGGGTTGGCCGGCATCCAGGGGCCGAACACGCGCCTGCAGCTCACCGCGACGGCGGTGGCCATGGGCACGCTGAACTACATGGCCCCGGAGCAGCGGCGCGACGCGAAGAACGTGGACGGGCGCGCGGACCTCTTCTCCCTTGGCGTCATGCTGTACGAGGTGCTCACCGGCGAGCTGCCGCTGGGGCGCTTCAAGCTGCCGTCCGTGAAGGTGCCGGGGTTGGACCCGCGCGTGGACGCGGTGGTGGAGCGGCTGCTGGAGACGGACCCCGCGGCCCGCTACGCGACGGCGGGCGAGCTGTGCACGGCGCTGGAGGCGATGACCTCCAACTCGTCCGCGCCGGGGATGGCGGACGGCGAGGTGGAGGGGCGCGTGGTGCCGACGGGCCCGCGTGCCAGGAGCCAGCTGTCGCGCCGGGTGAAGCTGGGCTGGCGGCGGGTGCGCACCGGCCTGTCGGTGGTGGGCGGCCTGGCGCTGCTGGGCTTCGCGGTGCGCGGGTTCGTGGGGTCGGTGGGCCTGGAGTCGGGCGAGGACGACCGGGGCGTCGTCGGCACCCACGGTGGGCAGGTGACGCCCGGCGAGCAGCACTGGCCTCCGAATACCTACGGCGAGGTCTTCGCCTCGGTGAACCTGGTGGACGCGGCGAAGCCCGGCGGGCTGTCGCGCTTCGAGGTGGGCTTCGACAAGGGCGAGGAGGAGATCAACGTCCACAGCGGCCAGTGGAAGCTGGTGGACGGGCAGCTCCAGGCCATCCAGGGCGGGAAGCAATCGGATGGGCAGCGGCTGGTGCCTCGCGCATACGTGGCGCACCGCTACTTCTCCATCAACGACTTCCGGGCCGAGGTGCTGATGAATGTGAAGCCCCTCGGGAAGCAGTACTCCGAGGAGCCGAACGCGCAGCACTACGGCGAGCTGGCGTTCCGCATCAAGGACCTGCAGCTGTCGGCCTTCGCCATCCCCGAGGCGGGGATGCGGCTGGCGTGGCGCTACTTCACGGACGACGGCCAGGAGGTGGTGGGCAACAGCGCGCTGGACACGGACAACCTCGTCGAGGACGAGATGCCGCTGCCCGTGCATGGCCCCTATCTGGTGCGCCTGCAGATGCAGCGCATGAAGAACGGTGGCGTCCTGGTGGAGGCCTTCCTGAACAACGAGCGCTTCGCGCGCAAGCTCCTGCCCGGGCTGGAGAACCGCGTGGGCAAGGTGGCGCTCGGGTGCCGCAACCTGGAGTGCTCGTTCGACGACCTGAAGGTGAAGGGCGTGCTGGAGGCGCGACCGAAGCGCAAGGTCGCCCAGGGCGCTGGCGGCGCGGAGTAGCGCGCTCCCGTCCCACGTCACGCGGCGTCCCTCCGGACACAGGCGGGTGTCCTGCGCCGCTCCCCGAGGGGCCACCCCGGGGAGGATGGGCCCTCACAAACGGCCTCCCAGATTCCCTATCCGTCGCGGCACTCGCCGCGTCTGGAGGGGAACGCCATGAAATGGTCCTGGAGTCTGTCGCTCGTCGTCTCACTCGCGCCCATCGCCGCGTCGGCGGCGGAGGGTGGCCCTGGCGCCGCTGCCGAGGCGTCGAGCAGGACCTTTCCGAGGCCGGGTGCGCCGCCGGCCTTCCTGCTGCGCGACATCCGCCCCGGCCTGGAGGGCTCGGGCCCGACGCTCTTCGCGGAGACGGGGGGCACGTTCCTCTTCATGGCCTTCAATGATTCGCTCGGCTACGAGCCCTGGGTGAGTGACGGGACGCCCGCGGGGACGGAATTGCTGAAGGACGTCAATCCCGGGCCGGCGAGCGCCTTCTCCGGCGAGGACGCGGACTTCAACGCGGCGGTGGCGGGCGGCGACTTCTACTTCCCCGTCACGGATGGCGCGTCCGGTGTCGAGCTGTGGACGAGCGACGGGACGGAGGAGGGCACCCGCCTCGTCGAGGACATCCACCCCGGGCCTTCCAGCTCCAGGCCTTCGTTCCTCCTCAACCTGGGGAGCGGAAGGCTCCTGTTCCGCGCGGATGACGGCGTGCTCGGCTGGGAGCCGTGGACGAGCGACGGGACGGAGGAGGACACCGAGCTGCTGAAGGACATCCTCCCTGGCCTCCCGGGGTCGGGTGGGCCCTTCCTGCCCGTGCGCATCGGGGGGCGGGCCTGGTTCCTCGCGAACGACGGCGCCCACGGAAGCGAGCCGTGGGTGACGGACGGGACGCGCCGGGGCACGCGGATGCTGGCGGACGTGAATCCGGGCGAGGAGGGCTCGACGTCCATCTTCTTCACCCCCGTGCGGGGGCGCGTCGTCTTCCAGGCGGACGATGGAACGCACGGCACCGAGCTGTGGGTGACGGACGGGACGGAAGGAGGGACGCGGCTCCTCAGGGACATCCGCCCGGGGGCCTTCGGCTCATTCCCCGGGGGCTTCGTCGCCGCTGGCAGCCGGGTCTTCTTCTCCGCGGAGGATGACGAGCACGGCCGGGAGCTGTGGGTGACGGATGGAACGGAAGGCGGAACGCGGCTCGTGCGTGACATCCTGCCGGGAGCGGGACACGGCATCTTCGGAGGCAACCTCGCCGCCTTCGGACGCACGGTGTTCTTCGCCGCCGACGACGGCGAGCATGGCGCCGAGCTGTGGCGCAGCGACGGGACGGCGCGGGGCACGGAGCTGGTGCGGGACATGAACCCGGGGGCCGCGAGTGGCTTTCCCTTCGCCCCGGAGCTCTTCGCCACGGGCTCGCGACTCCTGTTCGGCGCGGAGGATGGGAGCACGGGCGTGGAGCTGTGGCGGAGCGACGGCACGGAGCAGGGCACGGTGCTGCTGCAGGACCTCCGCCCCGGGCCGGAGGGCTCCCAGCCGCGCGCCTTCATCCAGAGCGGAGGTCGCATCGTCTTCGTCGCGGACGATGGCACGCACGGCGACGAGCCGTGGGGCCTGCCGCGCTCGGCGCTCTCCAACCTTCCCGCGCCGTCAAGGTGACGCGCCCGTCGGTCAGAGCCGAAGCCAGGCGACGCGCAGGGAGACGGTGAACAGCGCGTGGAAGCCGTCGTCCACCAGGGGGAGCGGGATCTCCTGGGGGGGCAGGCCGGGGAAGGTGACGGTCTGTTCGCCCGTCCGGATGGTGTAGCTGCCGATGGACGCGGTGATGATGGGGCCGAGGGACAGCGAGCGCGTGAGCTTCACGTCACCGCCGAGGGCCAACCGGGCATACGTAGGCCCCCGGTCGGTGACGGAGAACTCGACGCGGGCGGGCACCGGGCCCTCGTCGGACACGGGAATCTCCGCCTCGCCTTCCAGGTCGCTTTCGGCGACCTCCAGGCCCACGCCGAGTCCTACCCACGGGTCGAAGCCAGCCCCGGGCCGGAAGTGGTAGCGGACCTCGGGGCCGAGGCGCCACTGTCGGAAGTTGCAGTCGAAGCCCTCGGGACAGGAGAGCTCGTTGTCCTTCTCGAACACCTTCTCGTACGAGCCCCAAAGGCCGAGGTACCAGTGCGGGCTCGCGCGGTAGCCGACCTCGAGGAGGATGGGGAGGGTGATGCTGGAAGCGTCGGTGACCTTCAGGTCCTGTGGCTCACCGGTCGTCGGGGACACTCCATTCTTGTAGACGTAGCCCGCGCCCGCCCCGGCGCCGACGCTCAGCGCGACCTGCAAACCTGTCGGTCCTTCCTCGCTTGGGGCACCCGGTTCCTGTGCCGCCGCTTGCGACGCGAACCCGAGGGTGACGACGACCATCCAGCTCCAGCAATGCCTTCCAGGCATGGGACTCCCCTCCGTGAGCAGCGCCGCGCGGGTGGTGGGTGAAGCGTTCGGCGCCAGGGAAGGGCGCGCCAGGACGCCGTCATGTCGGGGAGGACAGCTGGGCTCGCGCGGGCTGTGTTCGACGACTCGGGGAGGCATGTAGTGCTGGCGAGCGTCCGGGCACCAGGGGCCGGACGTCGGGAGCGGAGTCGGGCAGGCGTCAGTGTCCGGCTCCAAGGGCAGGGCCTGTCGACGGGTGGACAGCCTCCGTGCCCGCGAGCAGGTGTTGGCTCCCAGACCTCGCGGATGGGGCCTGTCGGTGGGCGGATACCCGTGCGCCCTCGGGAGCGAGGTTGCATGCGCGGGCCGGCATCCGCACCTTGCTCCGGTCGTGGCCTGCCATGGGGAGGCCGCGCCTGGCCTGGCGGGGAACGGGATGGACCTGTGGCGCATCCTGCTGGCACCTCTGTACGCGACGTGCCTGACAGCGCTGGTGGTGGCGGCGTTCGCTTTCGGACGCAAGGACGCGGCGGCGAGGCCGTGGCGCCTGCCGCTCGTCTGGTTCGGCCTGTTGGTGGTGGGCGCCTTCTGCCTCGCGTCGCGGTTCCACGGCGGAACCGGGCAGGGGCTGTCCTTCGATGTGGCGACGAAGGCCGGGGGCTCGGCGCTGCTCGTCGTGGCCGCGGGGCTGGCGGTGCGGGGCTCGCGGGCGCGCTTCCGGGCGGACCTGCTGCGGGCCTCGGTGCCGAAGTCGCTGGATGAGGCTGTCGCGGCCCTCCGGGCAGGCCATTCACCGGGGTGGGGCGTGTACCGGGGACGCCTGGACGCCGCCGACGCGCTGACGTCCCCGGGAGGTGTGCCCTGTGCCTTCTACGAGGCGGAGGTGCGCGAGGTGGCGGAGGACGGGCGGAAGGGCCCGCTGCTGTCGCGCGAGCGCGCCTATGCACCGGTGCTGGTGCTGCGAGGCGAGCGGGTGAGGGCGTCGGTGCGCTTCGCCCCGTCGTCGTTGATGGCGCCGGTGGAGGTTCGCCGCTGCCAGGCGCTGCCGGGCACGGTGCCCGCGTCATGGTACGAGGATGCGCCCGTGACGGAAGGCGGGAGTCCCGTGCAGGCCGCGCCCCCGGAGGCCCTCTCCTGGGAGCGGGCGGGCACCGCTGGAGAGACGTGCCTCGTGGTGGGCGAATTGCGACGCGGCGCCGAGGAGGGTTCCTACGTCCTATGCGGGCGTGACGGCGGGCCGGCACTGGTGGTGCTTGGCCCCGAGGCGCCTGTCACCGGCGGCCTGCTGGCTCGCCGGGCCTGGACGCACTTCGCGGCGGCCGGGGCGCTGTCCATGGCCGCCGTGTTGGTGCTGTCACGGACGATGTGAGCGCGCCCGTGAATGGGCCAGCTAATGCGCCAGGGCGTCGAGCACGTCGGAGAGGCTGGTGGCGTTCAGGGACTTGTCGAACCAGCGGTCCAGCGTGGCGATGTCGGTGCAGGAGAGGATTCGCTGCCGGGCCTGCTCGTCCAGGTGCATGCCCCGCGCGGTGAGGATCCGCAGAATGTACTCAGCACGCCCTCGGATTACTCCCCGTGCCAGCCCCTCCTGGCGTCCCTTTTCGATGAGTTCCTCGCCGTAGCTCCGCATCAACTCCTCCGTTCGCTGCCTACCTACCACCAAGTTTAACACCTGCCCGGCCGCTGTATGCGCCGCCTGATCTCCCATCAACAGCAGGTAGTGAATGAGCACCGCCAGGTGACTGTCGCCCTCGGGGCCCGTCTGCACCTGTGCGAAGAGCGCCACCCACTCCGGCAATCTTCGCGCGAGTTCCTCGCTGCGCCCGTATCGCAGGACCAGCCACGCCAGCCGCGCCATCGGCGGTCCCGGACGTGCCTTCAGCGCCTCCTCACGCTCGGCCGTCAAGTCATCGAGCAGGTATTCGAAGCGCGGCACCAATGCCCGCCATTGTTCGGGCGCCAATCCAGGGAACTCGAACAAGTCCTCCACCCGGCGCGGAGCGGTCCAGCCTCCGCCGGGCCCGTGATACATGACGAGCGGGATGATGAGTGGCAGCGTGGTGCTGGCGAGGTGATGCTGGCGCCAGCGTTCCAGCAGGCGCACCACGTAGCGCAGCATCCGCAGCTCCATCCACGGGTCCACTGAAGACTGGTGCTCCAGGAGGACGTACAGCAGCAGCGGGTGGCCGCCGCGAAGACGCGCGGAGAACAGCAGGTCGCTCTCGGTTTCCCGGAGGTCCGAGTCCACGACGCTGGTGGATTCCACGCGCAGAGACGCCCAGTCCACTTGCGAGACGACGTGCTCGGGCAGCACGGCGCGCAGCTCCGCAGCGGCGTTCTCGGGATGGTCGAACGTGTGGCGAACGAAGGTGTCGTGTGGTCCGGACATTGTTGGCCGGTCCACAAGCACGACATGGGCCAAGCGGGGCGGAGCCCGGAACCGACGTTCCGGGCTCGCGGCCTTCAGCTCCGGTGACTCAGGCCCCGGTGCCCTTCGCGGTGGAGAACGTCAACTGTTCCCCCCGGTCCGCCATCGTCACCGTGAAGGTCCGCTCCACGCTGGCCAGTCCCAGCGGCGTCGCCTTTGCCAGCTCCGACAGCAGCGAGCCCACGGCGCGCAGGTGGAAGCCCGTGTTCCACATGCCCTCCAGCTCGCTGAACACGGTGCGCAGCTCATCCGGCGCCTTGCGCTCGTTGATGGCCCGGTTCAGTCGCACCATGCCCGCGACGAAGGCCTGGCACTTGCCCAGCGTGCCCCGGTTCCTGTCCGTCACCTCGGCGAAGGTGAAGTTGCCTCCGTCCGGCCGCCACGTGCTCTCGATGAGCAGCAGCTCCTTCCCAATCGGATCCCGCTTCAGGAAGGACTCGGCGATCTGCGCCGCGCGCGAGGGCGCCAGGTCGGCCGTCATCATGCTGCCCTTCTGCTGCACCTCGCGCAGGTACGCCTCCCAGATGGGCGCGTACACCGAGCGCCGGAACTCCGCCGAGACGCGCGGCGTCTGCTCGCTCCACGGCATGGCCCGGGCCAGCGCCCGTGAGAACACCGCCACGTCGAACGCCTGCACCTGCGACACCAGGGCCCGGAACGTATCGTCCGCCATCTTCAGCTCGAGCCGCGTCTCGATCGGCTCCTTGCCCGTGTCGCCCTGCAGCGTGCCCATGACGGCGGCCGCGTCCGCCGCGTCCAGCACGCCCCACACCACGGCGTCATCCACCGCCGCCTGGAGCTCCTTGCGGCTCATCTTCTTCTGCCGGCCCCACAGCATCAGGTGCAGGCCGTAGCGGAAGTCCGAGGCCACCGGAGCAGGGGAGAACCGCTCCATGTCCGCCTTCAGGTCCACCACCCACTGCCCGCGGTTGCCGAGCAGCTTGTCCTCGTACCCACGCCGTCCGAGGAACGCCTGCCGCCGCGCGCCCTGGCCGTTCTCCTGCACCACCCAGCTCTCCTTCCGAGAGCCGCTCACCTTGAGCACCTCGAACGCGCCAAGGCCCAGCGAGAAGCCATACGCCTGCTGCCGCGCGAGCGACGCCGAGTGCAGGTAGTTGCGCAGCTCGAAGGACTTCTGGTTCTCCGGCAGCTCCTTCATCCACTTCAGCAGGTCCACCAGGTTGCCCTTGATGAGCGAGCCGTGGAAGCGCATCGCCGTGGCGTCGTCCACCACCACCTCCAGCAGCGTGGAGGACTCGGACAGGCGCAGGTAGTCGTACTGGAAGCCGGCGGCAATCTGCGTCTTCGCCACCTCGTCCAGCTTGACCTCCACCTTCTTCTTGAAGTCGTCCCACGCCGCCTTGACGTTGGCCAGGTCCGCCAGGTTCGGGTCCAGGCCCATCCGCTCCAGCGCCAGGCGCAGCACCTTCTTCTGCGTGTCGTCCAGCTTCAGCTTGCTCGCCTTGTCCACCAGCGCGTCCATCACCTGCAGCGCGGTGGCGTCCATGGGCGTCCCCAGCTTGCCGGCCAGCTCACGCAGCGCCGGGCCCAGGAGCGCTTCGAGCACCCGGCCCAGCTGCGCCTTCACCGCGCCCGCGTCGACGAACTCCACCGTGACGCCGAGCCCCGCGCCGAGCGTCGCCTCGCGCGACTTCGCCTTGCGCACGGCAATCTGGATGCGCCCGGCGCGCGGCCTCGAGAAGGTGAGCTGGTAGTCGTCCGTGAGCCCGACCTTCGCGGACACGCCCGCCTTCACGTCCGTCTTCAGCGCCAGAAGCTCGTTGCCGCGCACGAAGGCCAGCCGGCCCAGGTTGGCGGTGAAGAGGTCCGCCCAGTTCAGCTCCAGGCGCGTCGCGAGGTTTCCACGCGCCTGCCACGACAGCGCGTCCCCGGTGCTGAGCTTCGCGATGTCCGTGGACTGCATCAGGCGCAGCTCGGCCAGGTCCAGCTTCGCCGCCTCGCGCATGTTCCGCGCGAGCGGGTGGGCGCGGTAGTCGCTGAGGGTGACGGACAGCTCCCCCTGCGCATCGGAGGAGAGGAAGGACAGGTTCACACCCGCCGCGGACTTCACGCGGGCGGTGACCTGGTAGCGCATCCACCCCATGTCCCCGCCGAGCAGCAACTGCGGCCGGGGCGCGCCCGGGGCCGGCTCCTCCTCGGTGGCCTCGCCCACCACGCGGTTCTCGTCCACGTCGCCGGGCGAGTTGAAGTTGCGGATGGACGCCTCGCCGCCGGCCTCGAACGAGAGGGTGAAGTCGGTGAGGTTCAGCTTGGGCGGCAGGAGGTTCTCCTGCGTGAAGGTGCCCTGGGCGAGAGGAACCTTGATGTCCTGGTCCAGGAGCTTCACGTCGGGAACCTGCCGGGCAATCTCGTCCGGAAGCTTCGCCAGCAGCTTGTTGACCACCTTCATGCGGTTCCCCCTGGGTATGGCCGCTCGGCCATGGAGTTCGTTCGGAGCCCCCTGGTCGTACGCCGACCGTGGGCGCGGGACAAGCCGCCCTCCCGAAACGCCCGACAGTCAGCGGAAGCCTGCCCCGGAGGACAGGTGCGCCCATACCCGGGCGCGGTGCGTCAGCCCTCGTCGCCCAGGCCGTACTCCTTGAGCTTCCGGGACAGCGTGTTGCGGCCAATCTCCAGCACCTTCGCCGCCGCGGTGCGGTTGCCCTTCACCGCCTCCAGCACGCGCAGGATGTGGCGCCGCTCCACCTCCGCCAGCGGCATCAGCCCCGCCTCACCGCTGCTGGTGGGCGCGAGCTCGCTCGGGGCCTGGCTCTCGGTGGAAACGGAGTGGGCGGCCGGGGCGGAAGGTGCGCGGTCCAGGGTGGGCAGCGGCAGGTGCTCCTCGAGGATTTCCCCCTCGCACAGCACCACCGCGCTCTCGATGCAGTTCTCCAGCTCGCGCACGTTGCCGGGCCAGCGGTAGCGCTTGAGGCGCTCCAGCGCGGCGGCGCCGAGGCGCGGCGGCTGCAACCGGTGGCGCTTCGCCACGGCCGCGATGAAGTGCCGTGCGAGCCGCTCGATGTCCTCCGCGCCGCGCTCGCGCAGGGGCGGAAGCACCACCTCCACCACCTTGATGCGGTAGTAGAGGTCCTCGCGGAAGCGGCCCTCCGCCACCATGCGCGCGAGGTCCCGGTGTGTGGCGGCGACGATGCGCACGTCCACCTTCACCGCCTGGGTGCCGCCCACGCGCTCGAACTCGCGGTCCTGCAGCACGCGCAACAGCTTGCCCTGCACCGGCAGCGGCAATTCGCCAATCTCGTCGATGAACACCGTGCCGCCGTTGGCCGCCTCGAACTTGCCGGGCACGCGGTGGTCCGCGCCGGTGAAGGCGCCCCGCTCGTGGCCGAACAGCTCGTTCTCGATCAGCGTCGCCGGCAGCGCGGCGCAGTCCACCTTGATGAAGGGCTGGTCCCTGCGCGGCCCGTTGACGTGCACGGCGCGGGCGAAGAGCTCCTTGCCGCTGCCGCTCTCTCCGCGCAGCAGCACCGTCGCATCCGTGGGCGCGGCCTTGCGCACCAGGCGGTAGATGGTCTGCAGCTGCGGGGACTCGCCGATGATGCGGTTGAAGAAGTAGCCGACGGGGGCCTGGGGCTGGTCCTTGGCGCGCTGCAGCTCCTGGTAGAGGCTGGTGCTCTGCAGCGCGGTGCTCACCTGCGAGGCAATCGCGGTGAGCCGCTCCGTGTCGTCCGGGGTGAAGGTGTCGCCGCCGCGGCGGTTCAGCACCTGGAGCACGCCGTAGAGCGCGCCGTCCGCGTCGCGCAGGGGCACCGCCAGCAGGCTGGTGGTGCGGTAGCCCGTCATCCGGTCGATGTCCGCGAAGAAGCGGCGCTCGCCGCGCGGGTCCGGGACGTTGATGGCCTGGCCGACCTCCGCCACCGTGCCGGCGACCCCCTGGCCCAGCTTCACGCGAATCTGGGACACCTCCGGCAGGTGGGCCGCGCGGCTGAACAGCTCGCGGCGCGCCGGATCCAACAGCCACAGCGTGCCCCGGTCCGCCTGCATCGTGATGGCGATGCGGTCCATCAGCGTCTGGAGGAACGCGTCGAGGTCCACCTCCCTCCCGACGAGACCCCCGAAGGGGAGGAGGACCTGGGTGACGTCCGTGGGCGGGTGGGGCATGGGGGGCAGCGGCGGTAGGACGAAGGCCGCGGCCTCACCATAGCATCGGGAGGGCATCGGGCCGCCCCCTCTCAGGCCGCGTGGCCCAGCACGAGCCGCTGGCCCTCGCGCGCCGGCTCGACCACCGGGAACACCGAGCGGGCCTGCTCGGCCATGTCCTCCAGCACGTCGTCCCCGTGCGCCGGGTCGTGGTGGAACAGGCACAGCCGGCGCGCGTTGACGAGCTTCGCCACGCCCGCCGCGTCCATCATCGTCGAGTGGCCCCAGCCCTTCTTGGACATGCCCTTGCGGCCCTCGTACTCGTCGGGCGTGTACTGGGCATCCAGGCACAGCACGTCCGTGCCCTCGAAGAGGCGTGCGACTTCCGGCGACAAATCCTCCATGCGCACCTCCACGTCCGTCGCGTAGATGAACGAGTGGCCGTCCGCCTCCACCCGGTACGAGAGGCAGCCCTGCGGGTGCGGCACGTCGATGGGCGTCACCTTGAACGGGCCCACCTCAATGGGCTGCGCGTGCAGCGCGGAGCGGAAGTCCATGTGCGAGCGCATCGTGGACAGCGGCACCGGGAAGTGCGGCGGCTGCATCTGCGCGGCCAGCTCCGACAGCAGCGCCTGCGCGCCGTTGGCGCCGGGGCCGTACATCACGAACTCCGACGTGGGCAGGTACGCCGGCGTGAAGAAGGGGAAGCCCTGCACGTGGTCCCAGTGCAGGTGCGAGAAGAACATGGTGGCCTTCTGGGGGGCGCCCTCGCGCATCATCACCTCGCCCAGCGCCCGGATGCCCGTGCCCGCGTCGAGGATCAGCCGGTGGCCCTGGCTCGTCACCTCAACGCATGCCGTGTTGCCGCCGATGCGCGAGCCCGACACCGCGATGCTCCCCCGAACCCCGTAGAATCGGACTTCCATGATGAACCTCCTAAAGTGGGGGACATCCTCCTCGGACGCCCTGACGCCAGGAGGCATGAGCACGTGGAGTGCCAAGTCCAAGTGGCCGGAATTACTGGGTGCGTCTTGCCCGATGTCGAGCGGTGCACCATTGTGGATCGCCACCGGATGGTGCGTGCGCGCCATTCCGGAGCATCCAGGCTGACGGGGGTTCCGGCTCTGGAACGCGGGGGTGGGTCCGTTCAAGGCGGCTGCGAAGGCAGCGGCTACGCAAGGCTCAAGGGGTGGATCGGCGGCTCTTCCACCAGGGCACTGCGACACTCCCCGAGGCTCGCTTCCAGCCGCAGTCTTGTTTCATGGCCCGCATGCAGAAGCTATGGACACGCACGTTCATTGCCTGCCTTGTCGTCGGCGTCCCGTTCGACGTCCTGTGCCCCGTCTGCTACTCCAAGCTCCTTCCCCTCACGGCCTGGCAAGCCTCCGACGCCTTCGTGGGGATCGCCCTGGCCGTCTTCCTCGGCAAGGAGCTCATCCTGGCCTTGCTGCTCCGGTGGATGCTGCAGCCGCTGGAGCGCTGGCGGAGTGTTCGGGGGACTCACGAGGAGACGGACCCGGTCATCCTCCAGGCCCTGACTCGCGCCTACCACATCCCCAGATGGTTCACCGTGGCGTGGTCGGGCACCTGGGCCGTCCTGCTGTGGAGCCTGCCAGTCATGCTGGCGCTGCTTCTGCCAGAGCGGGTGAAGCTGGGGCAGAGAGAGCTGCTGCTCACCGGACTGATGGTCCTGGCGACGGTTTCGGCCAAGGTCGCAGTGGCGACGCCGCTCCTCATCTGGCGGCTCGCGCCCATCACCCGGGAGCTCTCCCTCGGCGCCCGTCAGCGGAACCTGCTCACCCTTCCTCGGCTCATCTCATTCCGGAAGAGGCTGATGGTCTTCACCTGCTGCCTCACGCTGGCGCCGACGAGCTGGATGACCTGCGCGTTCCTCGCGCCCTCGCCAACGCCCGGCACGATGTTCCTCTTCGCCTTCACCGCGCTGGTATGGGCTCCCGTGAGCGCGTTCCTCGTCACCAAGGCCGTGTCCGGGCAGATCAGCGCCATCCGCAAAGCCGTGGACGGGGTTGTCGAGCGCTCGACCACCCGGGACATGGGGCACATCCCGGTGCAACAGCCCGACACGCTCGGCCACCTTGCCGAGGGCATCAACTCCATGGTGGACCAGCTCAACGCGAGTGCCAGGACCCGCGACGAGCAGATGGTGGAGCTGGACAGGCTCTACCACCAGGCAGCGGATGCCCTGCGGCTCCGGGAGGAATTCCTCACGGTGGCTTCCCACGAGCTCAAGACTCCTCTGACGTCCCTCTCCCTGACCTTGGAGGCGTTGGAGCGCAGGGTTCAATCGGACCAGGCGGTGTCGAAAGAGTATCTCCTGCGCGCCCGGCGCCAGGTCTCCAACCTCGCCGGCCTGGTGGACGACCTGTTGGATGTCGCCCGAATCCAGCGCGACAACCTGGCGCTCCAGCAGGCCCCCGTCTCCCTGGGTTCGCTCCTGGCCGAAGCCATGGGGGACTTCCGCTCTCTCTCCCCACGGCACCGCTTCACCCTGGAGCTTCCGCGGGATGAGGTGCACGTGCAGGGAGACGTGGCCCGGCTGGCGCAGGTCTTCACCAACCTCCTGGACAACGCCGTCAAGTACAGCCCCGAGGGCGGGGAGGTGAGGATGAAGCTCACGAGCAGCAGGGGAGAAGCCCACGTGTCCGTCTCGGACGAGGGGATAGGCATTCCCGCCGAGCAACTCCCCCAGCTCTTCGAGCGTTTCTTCCGCGCCCGCACCGCCGCGGCGACGCGCTTTGGAGGACTGGGGCTGGGGCTCTACATCTGCCGCAACCTGGTGGAACAGCACGGAGGGCACATCGAGGTGCGGAGCGAGGTCGACAAGGGCACCACCTTCACCGTCAGACTCCCCGAGCTCCGCGAGGCCCAGCCGGAGGTGGCGCTCCAGCCGGAATTGGAAGCCCCAGGCGGGATATAGAGTCCTCGACATGCCACCGGAGGAGTCACGGGTGTCGAAGAAGCCTGCCGTCGATGAGGCCGCGGTCATCGCCTTCCGTGACGCCGCGGAGTTCGAGGCCTGGCTGGATGCGCATGTCGACCTGCGAGCCGGGGTGTGGCTGAAGCTCGCGAAGAAGGGGTCGGGCGTCCCGTCGCTGACCGACGACGAGGCGGTCGACGTCGGCCTCTGCTACGGCTGGATCTCCGGCCAGCGCAAGGCCTACGACAAGGTCTACTACCTGCAGAAGTACGTGCCCCGCCGGCCCCGCAGCCTCTGGTCGCAAGTCAATGTGGCCAAGGTCGAGGAGCTGACCGCGGCAGGGCGGATGCGACCGTCCGGCCAGGCCGAGGTCGAGGCCGCCAAGGCCGACGGGCGGTGGGCCGCCGCCTACGAGTCGCAACGCAACGCCACCATCCCACCCGACCTCGCCCACGCCCTGGCGGCGAGCCCGCGCGCGGCGCGGGCGTTCGACGCGCTTGGCAAGACGCAGCAGTACGCGGTCATCTTTAAACTCGTCACCGCCCGCACCGCGAAGGCCCGCACCGCCCAGCTCCGCAAGGCCATGACCCTGCTCGAAGCACGCGGCGCCTCGTGAATTGAAGGTGCTCGTCCGGGTGGGCAGGCCCGGGGCCCGGTCGTGGGCGGTCGTTCCCCGGCGGCGCTGCGAAGTGGCGGTGGCACCCGCGTAGGGGACGCGCCATGACGACCCTGTCAGGAACGGACGGGCCCGGGCTCACGTCCTCCGAGGGAAGCAGGGCTCTGCACCAGTCTTGCACTGGCAGCGGGGCTCACGAACGAAGGAGGTTTTCATGCGACGGATGCGCACGTTGACACTGGGTGGGCTGGTGATGCTGGGCGGCTGCACCGGGAGCAAGGTGGAGGCGGACCAGGACATCGTCCTGAGTGGGCGACTCGTTGACGAGGCCGGCGCGCCGCTCTCGGATGCGCTGCTGAAGCTCTACCGCAGCGAGAACTCCTCTTGCGCCTTCGCGGCCTTCTCGTCGAGCTGGAAGTCGGTGAAGACCCGAGCCGATGGCACCTTCGAGCTCGACCTGCTGGGGGCGGACACCCGCAACGGGAGCATCGCGCGCTGCTTCGTCGCCCGCTCGCCCGCGCATTCGCAGGGAAGGAGCGTCTCGGCGTACTTCCTCATCCAGGAGTCGGAGGTGGCGCTGCCCGCCTTGCAGGAGTGGACCGGCTCGCTGACGGCCACCGCGGAGGCGCAGGGGGTGAGCGTGGGCTTCCGGCCCCTGTCCGCCACCCACAGCGCCGGGAACGACGAGCACGTGCTCTACATCCGCGCGTCGAGCGCCAGGGAGGCCTGGCAGGTGCTCGAGGCCTCCGCGCCGGTCCGCCTGAGCGACTACGTCCTCGAGGACGCGGAGGGGCTCGAGGCCTCCGTCAACGCCGAGCGCAATGTGAAGGTGGGGGACGTGACGGTGGGCCTCGCCTACTCCAGCGATGACGTGGCCCTGCCTCGCCGCGCCCTCGTCCCGGCGAGCCGTGGCGCGCCGTGCACCTACCTGAATGCCGAGGCGCCCTGCCGCATCACCAGCGGTGACCTCGGTGGGCTCGTGCTCTTCCAGTCGGGAGTCCGGGAGGTCGCAGTGCAGCTCGCGCGGTCCGTGGTGCCGCGCAAGGCCGTGCTGCGCAACTTCGGGGTGTCGGGCACCCTGAACGAGCTGGTGCTGGAGGGGAGCGCCGACGGCACCCAGTGGGTGCCCCTGGCCAACCTGCTCGGCGGCGCCGGCGTGCAGCCCTTCATGGAAGTGGACCTCACGGGCACGACACCGGTGTCGCAGGTCCGTGTGCGGGCAACCCCGCGGGATACGGCGGGAGAGTTGCGCTCGCTGGGGCAGCTCTCCCTCTTCGAGTAGCGACACGCCCGCCAGGCCCCTCTCCGGGAGGCCCGTTCGGCTTCGCACGACATGAAGGTGCGCCTGCCCCGGCGAGGTGGCCTACACTCGGGGCCCCCTCGCTTCCCGGACGGCCCTCATGTCTCCCCTGCGCTCCGCCCTGTCCCTCTCGCTGTGCACCGCGCTCGGCCTCGTCTCCGCGCTGGCCCACGCCCAGCCCGCGCGTGAGGACGCCGCGCGCCTGGAGCGTGCCCGCGGGCTGCTGCGCCAGGTGCCCCTCATCGATGGGCACAACGACCTGCCGTGGCAGTTTCGCGAGCGCGTGGGCAATCGGCTCGCCGCGCTCGACCTCGCTCAGGATGGCCGCAAGCTCGAACCGCCGCTGCACACCGACCTGCGCCGCCTGCGCGAGGGTGGGGTGGGGGGCGTGTTCTGGAGTGTCTACGTCCCGGCGGACCTGGAGAGCGGTGCGGCCATCCAGGCCACGCTCGAGCAGATCGACGTGGTGCACCGGCTCGTGGAGCGCTACCCGCAGCAGCTCTCGCTCGCGTTGACGGCGGACGACGTGGAGCGCGCGCACCGTGCGGGCCGCGTCGCCTCGCTCATCGGCATGGAGGGAGGGCACTCCATCGGCGGCTCGCTGGCGGTGCTGCGCCAGATGCACCGCGCTGGCGCGCGCTACCTCACCCTCACGCACTCCAAGAACGTGCCCTGGGCGGAGTCCGCCACCGACGCGCCCATGGCCACCCCCCTCACCGAGCAGGGCCGCGCGGTGGTGCGGGAGATGAACCGGATGGGGATGCTGGTGGACCTCTCGCACGTGTCGGCGCGCACGATGAATGCGGTGCTGGACCTCTCGCAGGCGCCCGTCATCTTCTCCCACTCCTCGGCATTCGCACTCGACCCGCACCCGCGCAACGTCCCGGACGAGGTGTTGCGGCGGCTGCCGAAGAATGGCGGTCTGGTGATGGTGACGTTCGTCCCCGGCTTCATCTCCGATGAGGTGCGCAAGCACTACGCCGAGGAGAGCGCCGCCGGCGAGCGCTTCAAGGCGCTGCATCCCGGCAACCCCGAGGCAGGGAAGGCCGCCTTCGAGGCGTGGCGGGCGGCGAACCCCGCGCCCCGCGCGACGCTGGCCCAGGTGGCGGACCACATCGACCACGTGCGCAAGCTCGCCGGCATCGACGCGGTGGGGCTGGGCTCGGACTTCGACGGCATCTCCACGACCATCCAGGGACTCGAGGGCGTGGAGACCTACCCCGCGCTGCTCGCGGAGTTGCTGCGCCGCGGCTACTCGGATGAGGACGTGCGCAAGGTGGCCGGGAAGAACCTGCTGCGGGTGATGCGCCAGGCGGAGGCCACGTCAAAGCGCCTGCAGAAGGAGCGGCTCGCGGAGGATCCGCCCGCCGAGGCGGAGAAGCCCGTGGCCGGAGCCGGCAAGTAGGAGTGAGCCTACCGGCCGGCGGAGCCCGCCTTTGACGAGGCGCGCGAAGTGGCCCCTCCGCGCGCTATTGCAGGAGCAGCTCGCTGGACGTGGAGTACGAGATGCCCAGCTCCTCACCGCGCAGCGTGAGCACCGCGCTTTCGATGGGCAGCCAGGCCGGGTCGATGGGAATGTCGAACACCTTGACCTCGTCACCCGCGGTGAGGGTGCTCTGCCCCTCGAGCTCCAGCAGGCCGGAGAGGTCCACCTCGAACCTGCCGTTCAGCAGCAGGGTGGGCGAGTCCAGGCTGCGTGACGAATACTCGCTGTCGATGCTGATGTGGAGCGTCGCGGTGGGGGCGGGGAACTCCTCGGGGTCGACCTCGAGCAGGCAGCAGGTGCAGGGATTCTTGCTCGGCTGCGGGTTCGTCCAGGGCCGGAGCGGGATGCCTGGGTACTGGCGGAAGGGGCAGACCGTCTCGTCGTAGTACCAGGCGCTGGAGCGCAGCGCGCTCTGGCGGCACACGGGCAGCGGCGGCAGTGGCACCTCCAGCTTCGCTCACAGCTGGTCCAGCATCCTTCCCCCGTCGTCCCTATTCACCAGCCCATACGCCTACCCTCCTCCTCGCAGAACGCAGCAGGTGGGTAGGCTTCTTCTCTACCGAGATAGGCTCCTGGAGATGCTCTCCAAGACGGTACCCTCCCAGGAGGGGCGCTGGTACCCGATCTCGCATCGCCGAGATGGATGACATCCTCCTCCCGTAGGGCAATGGATGCGCGTGAAGGGGCCCGTGTATGAGGGGTGAGCCAACCGCCGCCGCTACCCGCGCTACGCGGCCGCGAAAGACGGCCAGAAGGGTGACACCGCACTCGCTAATCCCACGCTCTGTCGCCGTTCATCGTCTGGGAGGTGGAGAGGTACCCGCGTTGTAGGAGGACAAGTCAAGACGGTAGCATATGCCGCCATGAGCCGAAGGGCCCTCATCGTCGCGCCAAACTACATGGGCGGGTTTCTCGAGCCGCTCGTTGGTAGCCGGGTACTCGTCAAGAGACTGACGGAGTGCCTCAAGACATCGGGGCGCTATGACGTACAGGTTCTTACGGGCGAGGTGAAGAAGGCGGCCTTCAACCGAAAGCTGAGCGAGTTGTTCGACAGCCATGGCGAGCTGTTGCTCTACTTCTACGGGCACGGGTGTCTCAATGGCACCATCGGGTTCTTCGCGACGACCGACGCCGAGCCATTCGACGAGGGCGTCGAAATGGCTGCCGTGCTCCAGCGAATTGCCAGCAGTCCCGCCAGGGAGGTCGTGGCGATCTTCGACTGCTGTCACGCCGGTGCGGCCATGTCCGCAGTTCCGGTGACTCCGGCCGCAGCCCAGCCTGTCATCCAGAGCCTCGCGGGCAAGTGGGGCCGCGCGATCCTAATGGGCTGTGCGGCGCACCAGTTAGGCTGGGAGACCAAGAGGAGCGACGAAGCGGGCTCCGAGCAGAAGGCGCTCGGTGTGTTTTCGCACCACGTGCTCAAGGGCATTGAGGGAAAGGCCCGTGGCCACACGAACCGGGTGCGCGCCGGCGCCCTTGCATCGTATGTGACGGACGTCTTTTCCTCGTGGAGGCAGACCCCGCTTTCCATCATCGTCGATGGAGGGGACTATCTCTGCACCATCACCGAGTTCCCTGCCGCAGAGCAGGCTCTCACGGAAGCCTTTGCCAGGACACTCGAGCCACAGTACGTCAACATTCCGTTCCGGCCCTCAGTGCACTTCGTTGGCCGCGAGGCGGAGATCGACTGGCTCCTCACCACGCTCTTGGACCGCAAGCGCCCCATTGCCGTCACGGCAGCGGTGGAAGGCTTGGGGGGAATTGGCAAGACGGAGCTCATCCTCCAGTTGCTCCATCATCCCCAGATGCGGGCGGCTTTCGACCTGTTCATCTGGCTCGACGCGACAGGGCCATTGTTGTCCCAGTGGGAGCGCGTCGCGGGGACGCTGGGCATCAAGGTGTCCAAGGTCGATGGCGCCGAGAGTGTCGCGCGCATTTCCGCCGAGCTGCGCCTTCGGTACCGGGCGCTGATCGTGCTCGACAATGCACAGGAGTGGGCTCCGGTTGCGCACCTGATTCCGCCTAGCATTCCTTTGGTCGTCACAACCCGTACCCGGATGTTTGGCGATGCGTCGTTTCTCCATCAGGAGTTGATGGTGCTGCCGCCATCGTCCGCGACGGACCTGCTGCTGAAGACAGTTCCCTGGCTGAAGGCCGATCCAGAACTGCCCCGTCTCGTGGCGCGTCTCGAAGGCCATGCGCTCGCGCTCGAAGTTGCTGCTTGGAACATCCAGCACCGGGAGTTGTCCGCGCGAGCCTATATGGAGCGCCTCGACAGGTACCAAGTCAATACTCTCAGTCCAGACCGGGCCGTTCGCGCTCACCAGACGGTCGATTCTTGCCTGCAATTGACATGGGATGCGTTGCGAAATGATGCGTCTCGTACCTTGTGGCGGCGAGCGTCGCTGTTTGCTCCCGTGCCGGCGCACAGAGAGCTGCTCCGGATCAGCTTTTCTGGGACCAAGCGCAGCCGTCTTGAAATCCGCGAGTTGTTGGAAGCGCAGTACGAAGATATCAACATCAATGAGGGTGCTTCCTATCTGAGGCATTCAGAAGAAGAGTTTTCTGCGGCCTATGCGGAATTGCGAGCCGTCCATGTGCTCGGACGTGTGGAGAAGTCCAATGGCGAGCGTTGGGCAATGCATCGGCTGGTGAGGGATTTCGGCCGGGCGCGCCTTCAGACGGGCGAAGTGCTGATGCACGGGCTTTCCATCTCGGATTGGCTCCAAAATCCCGATCTGCCGCTAGGTCCTGAGATTCCGCACTTCGTAGCGACCATCCTAGACACGGCCCGCTTCGTCGGTGAGTTCAAGCTCGCGGGACGCGGGGCTCGGCGACTCGACCGGGAGCTTCTTTACCGCCATTCGGTTTCGTTCGGAGCTCTGGAGTCGCGCGACATCATCGGGTTCATTCGAGGCGAGCTGAATGATCCCAGGGCCCTGTCGCTCATCCTCGAGGGACTGAGTGATGTGAACGATGACGTCCGGAACCAGTCCCTCCAACTCCTCAAGACAGTAGGGCTTACACCGGAGGTACTCAAGGGACTCTCGTCCTCACTTACACACCCTGAAGGCCGCACCCGTGAACTTGCGGCCAATACGCTTGCCGAGTATGGCGGCGCGGATGCGGTTGGTATCCTGCGTATGGCGTTGAGCGACCCGCGTACTTCGGTACGCCTGGTTGTAGTCAAGGCTCTGAGGCGGATGGGAGCCGAGGCTCACGAATCATTACGGGGAGTGCTGTCCGACCCTGATCTCTCGGTGAGAGTGGAAGCGGCAATCGCCCTTGCGGAAGCCCAGGTCGAGGGAGCTGAGCCAAGGATCATCTCCATCCTCGTCGCCGCCGCCAAGGAGGGGCCGCTGCGCCAGGAGGCCATCCATACCCTGGCTAGGTTCCGTCACAGCGATGTGGAGGCCTTGTTCGATTCACTTATCGGCGATCCCTCTCCAGAGCTCGTGCTCTCGGTGGCAAAAGAGCAGTGGGATCAGGGCTTCCCAGCGGGTGCCAACCAGTACCTCACGCGGCTGCTCGCCCGTGCCATTGCCCGCTCGGAGTGGCGACTTGGCGTGCTCGCACTTCGAGCTGCGATCGACTACGAGTTCCTGCCAGACCTCGAACAACTGAGCGCGCTACTCGAGGCCCGCGAGAGTGAAGTAAAGCAACTGGCGATCGAGGCACTGGGGCGGATGCCAGCAGCCATGGCGCCCAAGCTGGCCCCTTTCACACCAACGCTGCTTCGTCTTCTCGGCCACTCGCAGCCTGGGATTGCGGCAGCGGCGGCTCACACCCTTGGAAAGCTCGGTACCCCAGGCGTGGAGGAGATGCTCGTCACCACTGCGCGCACGGGTAAATATTCTGAGCTCAGAAAGCAGAGCCTTCTGGCTGTGCATGCACTGAGGCAGCCAGGCAAGGAACCGGACCCGGTGACTCAGGACCTGATCAGTGTGGCCCAATACATCGAAGCCCCCGGGCTGAGCGCCGCAGCAACCAATGCGGCGCTGGGGCTTCCTGTCGCGGTGTCGAAAAGGCAGGTGGCAGGTTGGCTAAAGGATGGAAACTGGCGAACTCGCGCGAGCATCGCGAAGGTACTGGACGTTCTTCATGCAGACGGTGCGATCGACAAGCTCCGGCGTGCGCTTCAGGATTCGCACTATGACGTTCGCCGTTCGGCTGCGAGGACGCTGGCGCGAATCGCCACTCCGTCGGCGCTCAGGGCTCTGCTCTTGCTCGCCAAGAAAGAGCCGTCTATGCGTGAGATTGCGGTGGCCACCGCAATTCGCACCTGTTTGGGTAACGGTATCCCTGACCTGAGCGGGAAGTTGGTCGAGGTCGCATTCGGAGACGCCGAGGCGGCCGTGCGACGGGCCGCAGCGTATCTGGCTCTGGCGGCAGATCACGAATGTGGAGCGGACTGCCCGGTCGTCAAGCTTCTTGGCGAAGATGACATGGGGCCATGGAAGTTGGCCCTCGTACTCGTGTTGACCCTTTCGAACAAGAAACCGTCCCACCAGCACGAGTTCCTCGAGGAGCATGTCGCTCCCCATGTTGATGACGAGATGTTGCGCAACCTCTTGCGCCTGGATCAACAAACCGCAGGTGACGGCCTGCTTACCTGGTCGATCAGCTTGGCCGCGAAAAGGGGAGTTTCATTCCCGGTGGAGGCCGCCAGCAAGTTGTTGGAGACCGGCGGCCCGAGCAGCCGAAGGGCCGCGACAGTCATTCTAGGTGTCTCGGGCAGTCCCAATGCATTGCCTGCAATAGGCCGTGTGCTCGAAGACCAGGACCCGATGGTCCGCGAAGCTGTGGCGCATTCTCTTGGAATGCTCCATTCCGAGAAAGCCCTTGAGTGGCTTCGCAAACTTTCCATCAGCGACCCTCAAGAGCGCGTTCGCGCTGCGGCCGTGCGCGCAGCAAGCCGCCTGGAGAAGGAATCATATGTGGCGTGATGATCAGCACGTGTCACAGGCTTTAGAGTATCTCAAGGCCCTGGTCCCCGCAGACGCTGGTGACCCGCAGGAGTATCTTCTTGAGTTGGTCGAGCGGTGCCGCACATACGAGCTAGGGGCCGATGGGCAGGTGCAAGGCATCGTGTCGTTACAGGAGGAATTCCAGCGAAGGCTTGGCCGAGCCCAACTGGCCGTCGAGGCCCTCGACAATCCGGCAAGAGTCGCTGGAATGCCCGAGGGCATCATCGCTCTGGGCACCCTGGAGTGGTTGCTCCGTCCCGCGTTCATCCTGAATGACGACGAGTTCAGGCCCCCCGCCCAGGGTCCGTGGACAGCGCTCTCCAGGGACGTGGCGCGGACGCTGGCACGCTCTGTGTGTCGGATCGATCTAGGCATCACGAGGAGTGTTTCGTTCCAGGTGGGGACTGGTTTCGTCGCAGGGCAGGATGGTAATGGGCGGCGGTTCGTCATGACCAACGCGCATGTCGTGCGAGAGGCCCTTGCGCAAGGCTGGCGCAGCATCCACGGATTGGAGTTGTGCAGCGACTTCGGCAGGATGGTGGCGGGGCGGGACAATGCCTGGGTCGCCGTGGAGACCTACGAGCTTCATCCGAGTCATGACTTGGCAATCCTCGGGCTCAAGAGTGAGCGCCTGGCAAACGGCGATGAGGTCCCTCCAGCACTAAGTGTCAGTCAAGTAGGCCCAGAGCCAATGACCGGGCGTGCGATTGGTGTCCTTGGATACCCGAGCTTTGACTCGCGGCGGGATCCGTTGCCAAGGCTGTTTGGCTTTGGCAGTGAGTTCGGCATCAAGCGATTTTCCCCTGGCTATATTCGCGCCGTCGAGCGAAGGCCGTGGACGAGTTCCGACGTTAGTGTCGTACTTCATGATGCGTCGACACTCTCGGGAAGCTCTGGCTCCTGTATCTTTGATCTTGAGTCCGGTGTGGTCCTGGCGCTGCACTTCGGTGGGTGGCCGCTGCCTGAGCAGCAGCTGTCCGTGGGAGGGCAGACCGTCATGGGCACGCTTTTCGAGGCCAATGGTGGCGTGCCGCTGTGGCAACTCCGCCACGATCCTGTCCTCGCGGGCGTCGCGTTCGTGGAGTGAAGCGCATGGGGCCAAGTCCTCGCCTCCGGCGCGACTGCCGGTACCTCTGCTTACCGGCGCCATCCGCAAGCGGGTCATCGGGTTTCGTCCATAGGGAGAGCCTCTCTCCTCCCGGCCCTCCGCGCGCTATTGCAGGAGCAGCTCGCTGGACGTGGAGTACGAGATGCCCAGCTCCTCACCGTGCAGCGTGAGCACCGCGCTTTCGATGGGCAGCCAGGCCGGGTCGATGGGAATGTCGAACACCTTGACCTCGTCACCCGCGGTGAGGGTGCTCTGCCCCTCGAGCTCCAGCAGGCCGGAGAGGTCCACCTCGAACCTGCCGTTCAGCAGCAGGGTGGGCGAGTCCAGGCTGCGTGACGAATACTCGCTGTCGATGCTGATGTGGAGCGTCGCGGTGGGGGCGGGGAACTCCTCGGGGTCGACCTCGAGCAGGCAGCAGGTGCAGGGATTCTTGCTCGGCTGCGGGTTCGTCCAGGGCCGGAGCGGGATGCCTGGGTACTGGCGGAAGGGGCAGACCGTCTCGTCGTAGTACCAGGCGCTGGAGCGCAGCGCGCTCTGGCGGCACACGGGCAGCGGCGGCAACGCCACGTTCAGCGTCGAGCCGTTGATGGTGCGGGTGAGCTTGGACTCGATGGAGCTCCAGGCGCTCGCGTCCAGTGACGGCAGCGGCGAGCCATATGCCGGACGCGGGGTGCACACGGGGAGCTGCGAGGAAGGCGGACAGCGCCCCAGCCCTCCCGCACAGGCGCTCGTCAGTGCCTGGCAGAGCGAGACGCGGCGGATGCGGCGGCGCGCGTCCGTGGCGGCCCACGGGCAGGGGGCCCCGCCCAGGCAGAAGTCCGCGGGCGTGCCCAGGTCGACCGAGGCCTGACGGACCCCCTCCATCAGCTCGGGCCCGGACAGCTCGGGCCGGTAGCCCCAGACGGTGGCGACCAGTCCGGACACCACCGCCGTGGACACGGACGTTCCCGTGAGGATGTCCGTGGGTACGAGCTTGCCGGACGCGTCGATGTCGGTCGCCAGCGCGTGCGCGCCGGGTGCCGCCAGGCGAGGGCGTCCCCCGGGGCGGGTGCTCGCCAGCGGTGCGTCGTCCGCCCGCACTCCGCCCACCGCGTAGACCAGGGGCCGGTAGACAGTCACTCCGGCGGGCGGAAACGGAGGGTACGCTCCCGGCCACGAGTAGCCCTGGCCCTCGAGGGGCTCGCATTGCGCGAACCCGGGTGCCGGCTTCTGTTCCCAGTACGCGGGGAACATGGCGCCTTGGACGGCGTCCGGTCCGCCAGGGTCATTCCCCGCCGCCGCGATGACCACGGCCCCGCGGCAGACGGCATGGGTGATGGCGGCGTGGACCGCGCGCACCGGCGCCGGCAGCTGCTCCACCAGGTTGCCGCTGTACGCGCCGCCATAGCGCCCGTCCCACGCGAGGCTGAGGTTGACGACCAGGCGCGGCTGGGGCGTCGCCGTCTCCCCCGGGGGGACCTGCCCCGCGTTGTGGCCACGCCACTCCGTCACCGCGGCGTGGATGGACCGCGCCAGCTGCGTCTGCTCCCCGAAGTAGCCCCCATGCGCCAGGTCCCTCACGTTCGGCGTCACCTGGGGGAGCGCCAGGTGGTTGGCCACCTGGGCAATGCACACCGGGCTTCCGTCCGGACAGCCCAGCTCACGCACGACGCGGCCCATCGCATGACCATGACCGAGCCGGTCCTCCACCGCCTCGCCGTCGCTGTAGCCGTGCGGCGCGGAGTCCACCATCGCGACACGCACCTCGGCGGGCGGAAGCGCTCCGCCCGGAGGGAGGAGCGCGACCTGTCCCGTCTGCGCATGGAAGTCCTTGTGCAGCGTCTGCCACGCGGCCTTCACGGTGGCACTCGAGCCCAGGGGGGCCACCACCTGACAGTCGCGGTCGAGCCGGACAGCCCGCGCGCCCAGGCCCGAGCTCAGCATCGCCACCGCCTGCTGCGAGGGGAGGCCTCCCCCCGACGTCGCCCAGTCGTACGAACAGAAGGGCGCGAGCCCGGGGGGCAGGTACCACGTGCCCCGCGTGGCCTCGAACAGCCGTGCCCCGACCCACTGGCCTCCCAGGCCGGAAGGACCCTGCGGACAGCTGTCGACGCCATCCGCCAGGACGGCAATCCAGCGGTTGCTCGGGCAGGCCGCCTCCTGGGTGATGGGCGGCGACACGGGGACGCAGGTGCCTCCATCGATGGGGCACGGCGGCGCGCCGGCGTCCAGACCGAGCTCCCGCCGCGCCAGGGCCGGGCTCCCTCCTTCTTCGAGCGCTGCTCCCGAGGGTGAACAGGCCATGACTGCGAACGCCAGGATGCCGGCAACCAGAAAGCGGACGGGCTTCATGTGAGTGTCTCCCGATGGGGTGCGGCTATGGAACGAGTGCGCGGAAGGCGGCCCAGTCCGCCTCCGGCCGGCTGGCGCGAAGCTCGAGCTGGGCGCGGCGGAGCGCGTCCGGCAGCTCGGTGGAGGTGCGGGGGCCGCCATGGCGGTAGAGCGCCCGCATCAGCTCCATGGCGTGTGTGTCGTCCACCTCGCGCCATGCGGCCACGGCCCCCCGGGCGCCAGCGGCGAGGAAGGCCTGCGCCAGCCCCAGGCCCTCCACCGGGGAGTCCTGGGCCGCGCGCACCGTCTCGCAGCCGGAGAGCACCACCCAGGCGGGCACGCGGCGCAGGGCCAGCACGTCCCCCACCATCAGCCGCCCCTCGTGGAGGGGCAGCGTGCTCTCCCACCCGCCGAGCCCCGCGAAGCGCCCATGTCCCGCGTAGTGGAAGAGCTCCGCGCCCTCGAGTGCGGCGCGAACCCCGGAGCCCGTCGCGGCGGAGCCCGACAGCACCTGGACCCGCCAGTCCTCGCTCAGCGCCTCGTGGACGCGCCGTGCCTCCTCCCGCGCCTGGGGGAGGTTGCCCTCGGGGTCCGCGACGATGAGCGCGGTGCGCTCCCGGGCTTCGGCCCCGTCCGGCGCCGGGCTCGCCACGTCCAGCGCGTAGGCCACGGGACGCCCCGCGACCAGGGCGTCGCCCTGGAAGGGCAGGGCGTGGAAGTCCACGGTGCGAAGCATGCCGTAGGGGACCAGGGTGACGCGCCTGGCGGAGGCAAGCTCCTCGTGAAAGGGCTCCAGCAGGGTGGCGGCCAGCGTCGCGGGAGTAGCGCCGGGAGCGAGGGGCTCGAGGAAGCGGGCCGTTACGTGGCGCTCGTCGGCCGCGAAGCCGACCCAGCCACGCGGTGCCGGGGCGTAGACGAGCCAGAGCTCACCGGGGCCGGGGCGGGCGCGCACGTTGCGGGTGGGGCTGCCCGCGGAGGCCGGCGCCAGGAGGGAGAACGCCTCCTCCAGCAGCGCCCGCAGCCGCTCCTCGCGCAGCCGTCGGGCCTGGCGGACCTCCGCGAGCCGGGCCGCGGCCAGCCGCCAGTCCCGCGCGGCCTCTTCATCCAGCGCCTCGCGCTCCTGGCGGTAGGCGGAGAGGGCCGCGTCCCATCGGGCGCGCGCTGCCGCCGGCAGGTGCGTCACCCTGTCGGTCAGCCGCACGGCCTCGAGCACCCGGGCCCGCGCGCGCCGGGCCACCTCCAGGGCCTCCGCCGTCTGTCCCGCCTTCACCGCAAGCGCCACGTACGCGCGGCTGCCGCGCTCGCGCTCGCGCAGGAACACGTGCCGGCCCTCCATGAGCGGCACCCGCAGGGCCTCGCCGTCCAGCAGGTCCTCGGCCTGGGCATACGTCTCGAGCGCCGCGCGCACGTCACCGAGCTGCTCCGCGGCCCGGGCCCGGCCGAACGCCGCGCGCCAGCGGGCTTCGGGTGAGGCCGACGCCTCGGCCAGCTCGGCCAGTCGCGCGAAGAGGTGCCGCGCCTGGCGCGCGTGCCCGGCCTCCAGGAGGATGCGCCCCTCCAGGTCCAGCCACCACAGGGCGAGGCGAGCTCCCGGCTCGGGGCGCGCGCGGCGGGCCTCCCGCAGCCGGGCCGCCGCGGCCCCGGCGCGCCCCGCATGCAGCTCCGCCAGCGCCAGGTTCACCAGGACATTGGCCTCGTCATCGGGACTGGCACACACCCCGCGGTAGAGCGCGAGTGCCTCCTCCAGCGGGGGCACCGGCTCACCCCGGGGCGGGCCACCGGACTCCCGCGCGAGCAGCAGCCCCCAGCCGATGTTGGTGAGCAGATCCGCCCGCTCACAGTCGGAGGCCCCTGTCTCCGCCCGCAGCACTTCCAGCAGCGCGAGGGACTCGGCGTCGCGGCCCAGGGACTGGAGCGTCGTCGCCAGCACCTGCCGCACCGCCCGCTGCAGGCGAACGATGCCCAGCCGCTCCGCGAGCAGCGCCGCCTCGGTGAAGTGCCGGAGCCCGGTGCCGGGGTCCCCCGACTCGAGGGCCAGCAGCCCCTCGTGATAGGCGAAGTGGGCGCTCCCCTCGGGATGACTTGCCTCCAGGGGGCCCAGCGCTCCGAGCACCTCACGCGCCTCGGTGAAGCGGCGCCCGTGGTGGATGAGCGTATAGGTGAGGACCATCGCGTCGCTGGTCTCGTCCGAGATGCGCCGCGCGTGGCGGTGCAGCGTCAGCGTTTCCCTGAGCAGTGCCACCGCCTCATCGGAGTGGCCCAGTGACAGCTCGACACGGGCCAGGATGCTCTTCGCCCGCGCGCGAGCGACGTCCGGAAGCGCCGGGGCCTCCTCGCGCAGCAGGCGCGCCGCGTCTTCGGGCTTCCCCTCCGAGCGCAGCGCCGTCGCGCGCTGGAGCAGGGGCACGGGCTCCGTCTCCCGCACGGGCAGTCGCCACATCGCCGGGCCGCCGGGCAGCGCCGCCTCCAGCACCACCTCCGTGGCTCCAGCTGGAACCACGAAGGTGCAGGCGCGCCCGCCCGCTGCCTCCCGCTCCTCCACGGGAAGCCGGGCCCCACCCGCCGAGACAGTCATTGCCACCCGCGCGGGGAGCTCCACCCAGAGCCGCAGGCGGCGGTCCCCGGGGAGCTCACACACCGGTCCCCCCAGGACGGCGGCGCAGCCGGCGAATCCGACGCGCAGCGATGGCGAGGGTGGGGGAGTCGCGGCGGGCGCCTGGCGCTGGCACTGGCAGGCCCCGCTGGTGAGCACGAGCGCCAGGGCCAGCAGCAGCGAGGCACGTCTCACGGGCGGTCCACGAGCAGGAACTTCCGGGTGAGCAGCCGCCAGGTGCCCGCCTCTGGCGCGCGGCCCTCCTCGACCCGGGCGAGCACCTCGCCCGGTGCGTCCGGGAGCGTCCCGGGGCGCCCCACGGCGATGGCCAGGGTCCACTCGCCCGGTGGGAGGGAGAGCAGCGCTTCCACTGGACCCTGGATGCGCACCGCGCCGTCCGCGGAGCGCTCCAGGGGCGGTGTCCAGGCCCGTGCCTCGCCCGGTCGCAGGAGGAAGGCGCGCACCTCGACGGGCCCCTCCACCGCCTGCTCCGGGCGCACGAGGACGTCGAGCCGCGAGCCGGGACCCAGGCGCGGCACCTCCGGCTCCGGTGCTCCCGCGCGCACCGCCTGCTCGCTGGAGATGGACAGGGTGTAGCCCGGCAGCGGTGGCGCCTCCCTGGGGAGGACGAGCAGAAGGACTGCGGCGGCGGCGGCCACGGCCCCCAGCGCCGGCGCGAGCCTCCTCCAGCGGTGCTTGCGGGCGGGAGGTGCTTCCCGGACGGAAGGCGGCGCTTCCGGGGCAGGAGCCGGTGCCACCCGGACGGAAGGCGACGCTTCCGGGGCAGGAGCTGGTGCTGCCCGGACGGATGGCGGCGCTTCTGGGGCAGGAGCCGGTGCTGCCCGGATGAAAGGAGGTGCTTCCGGGGCGGGAGCCGGTGCTGCCCGGACGGAAGGAGGTGCTTCTGGGGCAGGAGCCGGTGCCGCCCGGACGGAAGGTGGTGCTTCCTGGGCGGGAGGCAATGCTTCCCGGGCGGGCTCCTCCGCGAGCTCCCGCTCCAGGCGCGCCGCGATGTGCTCCCGCGCGGCAGCATGCAGCGGACGGAAGGCCTCGAAGGCCTCCGCGGCGGAGGGGTCCTCCGCGGCAAGCCGCTCCAATTCCCGCAGCTCGTCCTCCGAGAGCGTCCCTTCCGTGAGTGACTCCCAGCGCTCGTCGCGCGACTCGGCACGCTGGCGCTCCCGCGCCACGCGGCCCAGCTCGAGGAGAAGTTTGTCGCTCATGGAGTGTCACTCGCTTTGCGTATTCGCGGCGCGGCTTGTGAATCTGACAAGAGTTCCGCGCCGAGCCTGCGGCTCAGCTTTCCCAGCCGGCTCTGCCAGGCGTAGACGGCCTCCCGGCTCATCCCCATCTGCTCGCAGACCTCGGGCACCGTGCGCTGTTGGATGAAGATGAGCTCGAAGAGGGAGAGGCCCAGCGGGCTGAGCTCCTCGCGCAGGCGGTCCAGGAGGGCCTCCAGCATCTGCTGGGATTCCAGTCGCAGCTCCACGCTCGGGGAGTCCTCGGGGGTGTCGAGCTCCTCCATCAACGTGGGGTCCTCCGTCCAGGGGCTGCGGCGCGTCGTCCGGAGGATGGAGGCCACCTGCCGCTCGGCGACGAAGCCGACGAAGTTGGTCAGTGACAGGCCTCGCTCGGGCTTCCACGTCCGCAGCGCCTTGCCCTGCTCGGCGAAGAGGACGGCGAACACGTCCTGCGTCAGGTCCGCCACCTCCTGGCGGATGTTCCGGCCGCTCGCGGACGCGGCCCGGCGCAGCAGGGCTCGCGCCACGCGGGCCTGGATGACCGGGGTGAGCGCATCCACCAATGCGCGCAGCGCCTCGCCATCCCGGGCGAGCGCTCGCTCCACCAGCTCCGCGGTTCCCTCCGTCACGCTGCGCGTCATGAAGGCGGAGGACTCTAGAGGTGCCGCCGCGCGGGTGTCCACCCGCCGTGCCGGGGGCGTCCTCCCTGGGTTCGAGCTTGTGGAGGAGGCGTCGGCGCGCGAAGAAGCCTGGAACGGATGGCTTCCGCCATCAGCCGAGGATGTTCGCCAAGGAGGAGCGTCTCGATGACCATCACCATTACCGCCTTTGAACACTCACCCGATGGCGGCAAGGGACTGGCGCGTGATACGCGCGTTCGCTGGGCGCTCGAGGAAGTGGGCCAGCCCTACCAGGTTCGCCTTGTTTCGTTTGGTGCGATGAAGGAGCCCGCGCATCTGGCGCTTCATCCTTTCGGCCAGATTCCGACCTATGAGGAAGGCGACCTCACGCTGTTCGAGACAGGGGCAATCGTCTTTCACATCGCCGAGCGACATGCAGGCTTGCTGCCAGATGAGGTCAATGCCCGGGCGCGCGCGATCACCTGGATGTTCGCCGCGCTCAACTCCGTGGAACCGCCCATCCTCGAGCTTGCGAACGCGAAGCTGCTCGAAAGCGACAAGCCCTGGAGCGCGGAGCGCCTTCCTCTGGTGAAGGATCGCGTTCGCAGCAGGCTGAGCCCACTTTCCATTCGCCTGGGTGATGCTGACTGGCTCGATGGAGCGTTCATCGCGGGCGACCTTCTGATGGTGTCGGTGCTGCTCAGGTTGAGAGCATCGGGCTTGCTGGACGAATACCCGAACCTGGCTGCTTATGTCGCCCGCGGCGAAGCGCGGCCCGCCTACAAGCGGGCCTTCGCCGCTCAACTGGCGGTCTACACCGGCAAGCCAACGACCGGCTGATTGCGGTCTGCCCCGGCTTCGAAAGCGCCGGACCTACTCCGGCGCGCCACCCAGCTCACTCTCACGCAGCACGCCATCGCCGAGGACCGTCAGGAAGCGCCTCGCCGCCGGGTGCCAGGCAGCGGGTAGCAGGTCCGAGTCCTGGTGGAGCCGCTCGCCCGTCTCCAGGTCCCACACGGACGTGCCGTGGTCCTTCGCGCTCACGAGCAGGAAGTCACCATCCCTGTTGAGCTCGCCGCGCGGGGGGCCCGGGAACCAGCGGAGCAGCGCTCTGCTCTCCACGTCGTAAAGCATCACCGCGTCGAGCAGATAGGACGCGTCGCCGCCGAAGCCCCAGACCGCCAGGGTGCGCTCTCCCACGAAGCACCTCGGGCCGTCCCAGTGGGCATCACAGGTGCGGAGCTCCTTCACGGAGGGCCCGTCCTCGGACTCCCACACGTTCTCTTGCAGCCACCGGCGCAGCGAGAAGCTCTTCAGCATGCCCATCGGGTGCCACACCCACCCGTCGTCCACCAGCCACGCCCCATCCGGAGAAAGCGTCAGACCGCAGTGGAAGTAGTCGAGGTAGTGCGCGGGTCTCGGCTCGCCCTGGCCCCACCGTGTTGGGAGGTCTCGGGGTGTCAGCAGCTCGCCCGTGGCGGGGTCCGACACGTCGAGCCGGTTCCAGCCCGTCGCGTGCACGAGGAGTGTCCTCGCCCCGCTCCTGAAGAAAGCCACGGAGAACACGCAGTGCTCTACGCGGTAGGTGCCACGGTCGAGCTTCATCGTCAGCGCGCCAGACTCCAGGTCCACGACGACGCCCTTCTGGCCGGATACGTTCACCACGGCGGCGAAGCGCCCACAGGGTGAGGCGTGCAGCGCGAGTGGCTTCGAGAGCTGGAGGTCCTCCGCGCCCACCGAGCCGAGGTGGGTGAGCGCGCCATCGTCGAGGTCGATGCGAAGGAGCCCGCCCCTCGCGTCCACCGCGAGCCAGCTCGAGCGGGGCTGATCTCCAAAGGGGGTGAGCGCACGGAGCGCGGTGCCAGCCAGCCCGGGGAAGGTGTGTTCCCGGTGCTCGAACCGGAGCGCCGTCTGACGGGAGCGCACCTCCGGCCGGCCCATGACGCCGAGCGAACTGAGAACCTGGTCCAGTCGCCCCCGCATGCAGTCGCCACAGACAGCGCGGAGTGCCTCGTTCGGCGTCGGGGCCCTGGCACAGGCGGCACAAAGCAGTTCGTGGTCGGTCCCCCGACCCGTGAAGCGGACGTGATAATCCGCGTCCTCGTCCGCCAGGAGATGTGTACAGAAATGCCCTGCGATGGGCGCGGTGTGGCCGCAGGCAAGCGTGTCCATGGACCCGTCCCCCTTTTCCGATGCAAGCCTGCCATGGCGCGGACTTTCAGGACACGGGTTCGCGCCCTGACGCCGACGCATCTTCACGACCGCTGTCAGATTCAATTCCGGCGTCGCGAATAGCCCTGTGTTCGCGCTCACCGTCCCGGTGAGGCGACCACGGAGCCTTCACATGTCATTGCATCGAAAGCGCGTGCCCGGCGCGTTGCTGTGGGCTGTCACACTCGCGTTCCTCGTTCCGAAGCTGGCGCTTGCCACGGACCCCTCCTCGCTCGCAGAAATCGTCGACGACGGGAGCAGCTTTCGCTTCGGGCTCGCGCTCCGCGTGGCCCCCAGCACCGTGACGGTCACCACCGTCTACAACCGCATCGCGGGAACGCTCGTCGATGCCGGCGCTTCGGCGGTGCAGGGCGTCCCGGTGGTGGCGCAGCTCGCGCTCCAGACGGACGCGCAAGGACGCTTCTTTGTCGACGCTCCCCCGCGTCCGGAAGGGGCGCCGGCGTTGCCGGACGGGGTGTACAGCCGCTGGCTCGAAGTGAGCCACGTCCCGGCGACGGGGGCGCGAAGCCGGGCGCCGTTCCGCGAGCGGCGCACCGTCTACTTCCGCGTCATCAATGGCGTGGCCCAGCGCCTGACGCTCGCTTCGTACTCCGCGCTGGTCGACCCCGCGTCGCAGCGGAAGAACAAGCTGGGGACTGTCGAGCCTGCCCATCCCGGCGTCCTCGCGGCGAGGCAGTCCGTCATCCCGACGAACCTGCTGCCGCTCGTGGAGAGTGGCACGGCCTACAGCACCCCCGACAACAGCGAGCAGGGCCAGTAGGCCCCGGAGAATCCCATCATGAAGACGCCCCTGTGCCTGACCGCCGCGCTGGCCGTGAGCCTGCTGGCCCCTGCCGCCTCCGCCGCGACGCGGACCTATTGCTTCGAGCTGCTTCTCAAGGACGAGCGCATCGATTGCCCGACGCCGTCCGACCCGGGCGCGAAGCGCGCCTGCCACCAGGAGTTCCACAACTTCACGACGCAGCCGGACGGCGACTACACCCATCCGGTGGGCGCGCTGGTGGAAATCTGGGACAAGGACGACACGAGCGACGACGAGTACATCGGCACGTGGATCCTGGTGAATCCGACGGGGGGCTGCGCCACCTTCGAGTGGGAGGGCGAGAGCTACTTCAAGGGAGAGACGCATCCGGACCCGTACGTCGTCTGGAAGTCGGAGGTCCGTGGCACGGCCGGCGGTCCCAAGGTCGTGGCGCGGGACCTGGCCAACAACCGCTACGGCGGTGTGACGTGGCGTCCGAACGCGGTCTCCAACTGCCAGAGTGGCGCGGCGTGCAACCAGCCCGGGTATCTGCTGGTGACGACCGACAGCACCACGGAGCGGGGCGGGCGGGCGATGTCGCTCGACAGCTCCCAGCACATGCTCCAGGTCTACTCCAGCATCCTCGAGGCCGAGGACATCGACATGGTCTGGCCGGAGTCGGGCAGCGCGGCCCACAACCAGAACAAGTACCAGGTGGGGGGGACGCGCGGCGACCAGGCCCAGTCGGCGGCGCATGAGCTCGGACACGTGCTGCAGATGCAGCAGTTCGACGAGGACAACCTGACGAACGACTGCTCCCTCAATGGCTCCGGCCACTCCCTGGAGCTCACGGAGCACGAGTCGTGTGCCACTTCCGAGGGCTGGGCGGGGTACGTGGCCATCGCCTCGCTCTGGGACCCGGAGAACCCGGCCTCCGCGCCCAGCCGCTTCGGAAGCGACTTCGTGGAGGCGGAGCCCATCGCGCCGGTGTGCACCGACAACAAGGGCCTCGAGGCCCAGGTGGTGAAGTCCTTCTGGGACCTGGACGACTCCGACAACGAGCTGGCCGTGGCACCCGCGGGACAGGACGACCAGAAGAACTCGAGCACCCTCGACATCGCGCTGCGGTGGGGCGTCTTCCCGAACGGCACGGCCAACCGCGAGGACCGGGAGAGCGACGCGGATGGCGTGAACCTGTGGGACTACCACATCAACAGCCAGGCCTGGTGGTCGAACCTCGACGAGACCCGCCAGACCATCCTGGGCCACAACTGCATGGGGACGCAGGACACGAACTAGTCCCTGGGCCGCGCGCCGGCGTGGGGGACGCCTTCCAGGGCTTCCTCCAGCACGGCGCGCAGCTCCTGCTCCAGCCCCGGCACCGAGGCCGCGCGGAGCGCTCCTCCTCCCCTGAAGAGGGACAGTCCCTCCAGGAAGGCGACCACCAGCGCCGCGCGGCGCTCCAGGCGCGAGGGGGCGAGCCCGGGCGTGAGCTCCCGCAGCAACTCCACGATTCCCGCCCGGAAGCCCGCGTAGAAGACGGCGAGCGCGTCGGAGACCATCGCGTCCCGCGCGGCGAGCGCCCACAGCTCCGCGAAGAGCTGGCAGTGACGCGGCGACTCCTGGTCCTCCAGCAGCGCCTCCAGCGCGCGGCGGAGCCGCTCCACGGGCGCACTGCCTCCTTCGTCCACCCGCGAGCGCACGCGCTGGCTGGCCACCTCCAGGTAGCGCGCGAGCAGGGCCCGCACCACGTCCTGCTTCGCGGGGAAGTAGTACTGGAGGTTGCCCACGCTGAGCCCCGCCCGCTGGGCCACCCTGCGCAGTGTGAGGCCCGCGTGTCCGTCCTCGACCAGCGTGTCGGTGGCCGCATCGAGGATGGACTCCACGCGCCCGGTTCCCTTGGCATGCACCGCCGTGCCCTCACGGGGCTTCGCGGAGGGGAGCTTCCGCCGGGGGGCGCGTGCCATCAGGCCGCCTCCTGCCGCAGGTGCTCCTCGAACCGCACCTGCACGCCGCACGCGCGCAGGGCCGCCAGCGCCTGCTCGGGGCGCGCGTCGTGCTCGGGGAACCACACGCCCGCGGCGGGGGGCGGCGCGCCATCCAGCCCGAGCAGCCGCTCCACCCCCACCAGCGCGCCCGCGGCCGTGAGGTGTGCCTGTCCCTTCGGGTCCACCACCTCGATGCGCAGCGCGCCCCGCGCGCCCTCCACGTCCGCCACCCACGCTGCCTCGCCCCCCGTGCCGCTGCTGGCCATCAGCGCGCGCCGCATGGGCGTCAGCCGGGGATGCTGGAGCAACCGGAGCAGCCCGAGTCGCTGGAGCGCCGCGAGCAGCCAGGTGACGGTGCCCGAGTCGAACCCCAGCCGCGTCGACACCGTGCGCGCCCCCAGCACCAGCGGCAGGGTGGCCTGCTCGGGCGTGTCGAGCCGGAAGACGCGCGTGGCACGCCCATCCGAGAGCGTCACCCGCCGGCCGTCCGTCAGCGGCAGCACCCGCCGCTCCTTGCCCTCCTCGGTGACTTCGAAGGTCAATCCCAGCCGGTCCATGTACTCCAGCGAGTCCGGGCCGGCCTGGTCCGCCATGGCGAAGCGGATGCCCACGTCGACCCGCTCGATTCCGCCCACGCGCTCCGCCACGCCCGCGACCAGCCTGGGCACCAGTCCCGCCATCCACGCGGAGCTGAGCAGGACGGGCGCCCGCATGGGTGTCCCCGACAGCCGCAGCACCGCCGTCTTCACCCGAGACGTCCAGCGGGTGATGTCCAGCACCGCCAGCCCCTGTCGCACCGCCGCGCGCAGCACCGCGTCGTCCGGGTCATTGACCAGCGACACCACCGCCCGGGGCCGGCCGGGCAGGGCCGCCAGTGGGGCAGGGGCCGCCACGTCCACCACCGCCGCTTCCGCATTCCCCAGCCGCCGGGCCAGCGCCTCCGCGGGCTCCCGCCGGCGTCCGGCGATGACCAACGGAAGGCCCGGATGCCGCTCCCGCAGCAACTCCGCGAGCCGCATGCCCACCACGCCGTAACCGCCCACCAGCACGACACTGCCCTCGGACTCCATGGCTCGCTCCGCTGCCCGCGCACGGTCCATCCGCGCCGCATTGCGGACTATTTAGGTCATCTGACCTATATTTTCACGACAATCGACCAAAGCCCCCTGGAACGCCCCGGCGCTGGCACGGCCGTGGTCAAGGGGGAGGGCGCCCGAAGCGCCGCGCATCCGGCGAATGCCTTTGCGGGAGAGGCCCGTGACTGCTGGTCGCGGCACTCTTCAGCCTCTACTATGCGCCGCGCGTCGAGGGTCTCCTGAAAGCCATTTGAGTGGTTGGCGGGCGCGGCCCGCGAAACGACTGGGGTTGCGCCACATGACAGACAAGGAAGTCAACGCCCTGCGCGCGCCACAGGGGGCGCCGGAAGCGCAGCCTCCCGCAGGCCCGCAGGGGAGGGCACGGCATGGGCCTGACGCGTCCTTTCGGCAGCGCGCCATCCGCGGGGTGCTGGGCGGCCTGCTCGGCCTCGTGAACCTCCTCAGCATTCCCACGATGCTGGCGACCGTTGTGCTGCGGTGGTTCCAGCTGCGCTACGCGCTGCTCAAGCCGCGGCCCGGAGACATCTACGTGGCCACCGCGCCGAAGACGGGCACGACGTGGATGCAGCAGATCGTCCACCAGGTCCTCACTGGCGGCAGGGGCGAGTTCGAGCACATCTCCCAGGTGTCCCCCTACCTGGAGCAACTGATGTTCCGGGGCTTCGCGGAGCGCGTGCTGGACGCGCTGCCTTCACCCCGCATCCTGAAGACGCACATGCCCTACTGGCTGGTGGCTCCGCCCCCGGACAGCCGCATCATCTACGTCACCCGCAACGCGGCGGACTCGCTGGTCTCGGTCCACAACCACGTCTGCCTGGAGACGGGCTACCGGCACAAGCTCGACGTCCCCTTCATCCGCCGGGACTTCATGCTGAAGCGGTGGTTCTGGCACCTGGAGTCCTGGTGGCCGCACCGCGCGGACCCGAACGTCCTCCACCTGCGTTACGAGGACCTGGCCGCGGACCTGGAGGGCAGCATCCGGAAGGTGGCGCGCTTTCTGGGCGTCACCCTCGAAGAGGACCGCATGGGCGCCATCCTGGAGAAGTGCAGCTTCGCCTACATGAAGCAGCACGATGGCCGTTTTGACGTGCGAGTGCCCCTGTTCGACCCGAGCGCCTCCAGGCCAGGCTTCATCCGCAAGGGCGTGGTGGGCGACGGCCGCGCGGTGCTGACGCCCGAGGTCCAGGCCGCGCTGGGCGAGCGCATGGGCCCTCTGCGCAAGAAGCTCGGCCTGGGTGAGACGGAGATGTGAGGCCCGAGCTGTCGCGGAGGACTACCGGGCCTTCGGGCGCGCCGAGCGGACAACGCGCGTCACGCCCGTCACGATCAGCAGGATGACGATGCCGGCGAGGATGCCGAACACCGTGTCGATCAGCGTGGGGATGATGGCCGCCAGCACGCCACCGATGCCCGACACGGTGCCCGCGCTGTGCGCGACGCTCTCGCTGAAGTGGTGCACGGGGGGGATGCCGTGGGTGAGGATGCCGCCGCCGACCATGAACATGGCGACCGTGCCGGCCACCGAGAGCGTCTTCATCAGATACGGAGCGCCGACCAGGAGCCCCCGGCCCAGCGCACGCTGGAAGCCGCGGAAGCCCCCCGTGCCCGTCTTCGAAGTGAGGAGGAGCCCCGCGTCGTCGAGTTTGACGATGCCGCCGACCAGGCCGTAGACGCCGACCGTCATGATGAGGGAGATGCCGACCAGGACGGCGACCCGCTGCCCGAAGGACGCGGCGGCGACGGTGCCGAGCGAGATGACGATGATCTCCGCGGACAGCACGAAGTCGGTCCGGACCGCGCCTTTGATCTTCTCCTTCTCGAAGGCGACGATGTCCACCGCGGGGTCGGCGACAGCCTTGACGAGCTCACCATGGTGGGCCTCGTCCTCGTCCTTGCTGTGCAGCAGCTTGTGGGCCAGCTTCTCGACGCCCTCGTAGCAGAGGAAGGCGCCGCCCAGCATCAGCAGGGGGATGATGGCCCAGGGAATCAGCGCGCTGATGGCCAGCGCGGCGGGGACCAGGATGGCCTTGTTGACCAGTGAGCCCTTGGCGACCGCCCAGACCACGGGCAGCTCGCGATCGGCCGAGATGCCGGTGACCTGCTGCGCGTTCAGCGCGAGGTCGTCACCCAGGACGCCAGCGGTCTTCTTGGTCGCGACCTTGGTCATGGCCGCGACGTCGTCCAGAAGGCTGGCGATGTCATCAATCAGGGCAAACAGGCTACTTCCGGCCACGAGCGTCTTCCTCTGAAATGGGTCGTCTCCGCCGAACCCGGGTGCACCCGGTCCCGGCAGGTGGGTGGGTATACCTCGGCTCGGCGACCAGGGCACGCCCCCGCTCCCCTGATAAGGACGCCTGGGGCGAATGGAAAGCCTGTTGAGCGGAATGGCTGGAGCTGGACGCCAGCACAGGCCCCCGTGGGCCGGGCCCTCAGCCCTGGGAGACTCGCCGCACGCCCCGGCGCAGGAGGAGGTCCGGCACGGAGCGGCGCTGGTCTCCCTCCAGCACCAGGGCCTCGCCCTCCACGACGCCGCGGCAGGCAAGGCCGCGTTGCAGCGCCTGGCACCAGGCCTCGAGCGCCTCGGGGGGCAGCCCCAGCTCCTCCACCCGGGTCACCTCGGCGCCGTCGCGCTCGCGCCGCGCAAGCCGCACCCTCGCTCGTTCGGGGCCGTCAGGAGGAGGCTGCGCGGGGAAGTCCTCCGCGCGAACCTGGGGTGTCTTGCTCGGGAGCGCCTCGCGAAGCTTCGCGAGCGCGGCGAACGGGGAGTTGAAGCTGCCCGTGGAGGACTTCCCAGGTGGAGTGTCCGTGGGCTTCGGCTCCGGAGGACCCTTGCGTGTGTTGCGTGCCATCCTTTGCGTGAGTGTGCCAGAGATTCGCTCCCTGCTCGACCCGAGGGCTCATGGCCGCGTCTTCCACGACGCAGTTCGAGCTGGCCGCGCCCGTGGCGCTGCGCCTGGAGCCTGGCCACCGCGGCGGCGCGCGAGTGCTCCCGAGCCTGTTCGCGCTCACAGCGTGTAGCCGCCGTCGCTCAGCAACGTCGCGCCCGTCATCAGCGCGCAGTCGTCTGACAGCAGGAAGCCAATCTGCCGCGCGATCTCCTCGGGCCTGGCATAGCGACCCAGCGGCGTCGCCATGGCCGCCAGCTCGGCGAAGGCCGCGTCGCGCCCGACCTGTGCCGCCCGCTCGGCGAACATGGGGACCGCATCCCATACCGGCGTCTCGACACCCGCGGGTGCAATCGCATTGACGCGGATGCGGTCGGCCGCGCCCTCCTTCGCGGCCACCTTCACCAGGTGGATCAGCGCGGCCTTCGACGCGCCATACGCGGCGACACCGGGCTCGGGCTTCACACCCGCTGCGGAGGCCGTCGCGACGATGGAGCCACCGCGCCCCCGCATCGCGCGCATCGCCGCGCGCAGCGTCAGGAACGCGCCATCCAGATTGACGGACAGGATGCGCCGCCACTCGTCGAAGCCATGGTCGACGATGGACGCCGCTCCCGCGACACCGGCATTGACGACAGCGTGGTCGAGCCCTGCCAGCTTCGGCGCCAGCCCCTCCCAGAACGCCTCGTCCCGCACGTCCCCCACCGCCCGGTCGACCACACACGGAAGCGCCACCGCCTCCAATGCCCTGGGAGCGAGGTCGACCAGGATCAGCCGCGCGGCGCCCTCGGCGGCAAGATGCTGCGCCACTGCCAACCCGATGCCGGAAGCAGCACCCGTCACGAGCGCGGTTCGATGGGTGAACTGGGGCATGTCTCATTGTACCTGAGCCCACGTGAGGGCCTGGTCATGAACATCGGAGAGGGACCGATGTCCTCGCTGGCTCCCCTGGCAGAAGAGCTGTCAGGCCCTTCATGGCCTCGGTTCAGGTCACCTTCGATGTGGGAAGCCAGGTGTCCGTGAGGGATTGCCGGGCTTCTTCGTCAACGAAGCGCCGTGATGCTACCCCGGGCCTATGGGGCGTCATGCTCGGATTGCTCCGCGGGCCTTGAGGTGGACGGGCGCTTCGGTGGGAAGACGGGGCCGTAACACGCGCCTTTGTACACGTAATAGTCCTCGTCACAGTCCTTCGCGCTCAAGGCCACCTTCACCCAGCACCCACCATTGATGTGAATCTGCGGCCTGCGAGGACAGCGGCCAGCAGCATCGGGCCGCGTCTGTCCTGGAAGCGGCTTGGGAGGGATATCCACACTGATGGCCGACCACGCGGACGGAGCCCGAGGAGTCACCGGAGCCGTCAGCGCGGTGTCTCCGACGGCCACGGTGCCACCATCCTTCTCAGCCTCGCTCACTGACGCGTCTTCATGCGCGGCCTCGTTTCCAGGATGCGCGCTCAGCAGCCACACGGCGCCAAGCGCCACGGCTCCTCCCACGCTGGCGGCCATCAGCGAGGACCACCGGGAGCGCCCATCCGCGTGAGGCATGACGTGTCGGGAGGCACCCCCTGATTTCACGGGTCGGGATTGCTCCCGGGCGAAGAGGGGCACGTCCGCCGCCGGTCCCGCCTTCCGCGCGGCCTGTTCCAGCGCCTCGGCCAGCTCGCGCGCACTGCCACGCGCTTCGGGGCGCACGGAGAGCATCCGGGACACGAGCCCACTCAGCTCCTCACAGCAGCGGACGTTGACCTCGCGTGGAGGTCGCGGGCCTGGCCCCTCCAGGCTCCAGATATGGGATTGCTCGTCCATCGGGGCCGGCGTGGGAGGGTAGTCGTCCATCACCAGCCGGTAGGCCGTCATCCCCAGTGCGAAGACGTCATCCGCCGGCCCGGGCGCATAGGGTGTGGTCGACGCGTCGAAGGGGAGCCGCACGGAGCGCCAGGCCTCCGGCGAACGGTAGTGCGACGTGCCGGGAGGAAACGGTGGCGACGTCAGGGTGGCGGCGCCCACGAAGTGTCCGGAGCCGAAGTCGGTCAGGAAGACCTGTCCGTCCGCGGCGCGCACGAGCACGTTGTCTCCCTTCACGTCCCGGTGGACGCCCGCCGCGGCGTGTGTGGCCGCCAGCGCCCGCGCGAGACTGGCGAGGACGTGGAGCACCTGCCGGGAGCTGGGGCGATTCACGAGCGCCCATTCGTACAGGGACACGCCCTCCACCCATTCCATTGCGAGGTAGGGGTGGGGGAGGAAGCCCCCCGGCTGCAGCCAGCTCCCCCGGCCCACATGGCGCGGGACGCTCGGGTGGTGGATGCGGGAGAGCAGCTCCGCCTCTCGCGCGAAGCGCTCATCTCCGGGGTACAGGGCCAGCTTGAGCGCCACGGGCCCGGAGACGCCTGCCGCCACCCCGAAGGCGCGGTAGACGGCGCCGTAGGCTCCCCAGCCCCGCCGCTCCAGTACGCGCCACGGCCCCACTCTCGTGCCCGGGGGCAGGCATGCCGGATTGAGGTGGCCAGGCTCCATGGAATGCCCCGCGAGGAGGTAAGGGGTGTGCTCGCCACGAGCCTACTCCCTGCGTTGGCACGTGTCAGTGCAATGGAGCCCGGGGGGCGGCCCCGCTGCGTGCTTCAGTGCTCATGCCTCCGGGTCGGCGCCGCCCTCCAGCAGGTCCGAGAAGGGAGAGCCCGCATGGCCCAGGGCCTTGTAGAGGGTCTCGAGCCGCTCCAGCTCCCGGCGGAGCATGCGGTAGTGGTTGCGGCTCTTGATGAGGCTCCCACGCCCGAAGAGGCGGAAGGCCTCGTCCCGGCCGAGCCGCCGCGTGGCCACCGCGAGGACGAGCCCCCGGAAGCCGTCGGCGAGCTCCAGGTCGAGCGCACCGGGCCCGCGGGCCTGCGCCGCGCTGACGAAGGCTCCGGCCGCCGTGCTCAGCACCTCCGTGAGTGGCTGGGCCGCCGGGTCCGACTCGTAGCGCAGGGACTGCTCGAAGTGCTGGACCTCCAGGGTGAGCGTCCGGGTCGCCTCTCCATACTCCACCAGGGAGAACGCGTAGGCGCGGCGGACGATGTTGTCCAACTGCCTCAGGTTGCCCGGCCAGGGCTGGGCGGTGAGGAGCTGCTCCGCGGCGCCCGTCAGGCGGACCTGGCCCTCCGGGTAGCGCTCGCGATGGCGGCGGTCGGCCATGTACTGCGCCCAGCGGGCAATCTCGTCCCGCCGGTCCTTGAGCGGAGGCAGCGAGATGGGCAGGACCTTGATGCGGTAGTAGAGGTCCTCCCGGAAGCGCCCCGCGCTCACGGAGGCCTGGAGGTTGGCATTGGTGCCGATGATGAAGCGCACATCCGCCCGCCGCTCCCCGCCGTCCTCTCCCAGCACGCGGTAGGTGCGCTCCTCCAGCACGTGCAGCAGCCCCGCCTGCGCCTTGAGCGAGAGCTTGTCTATCTCGTCGATGAAGAGCGTGCCGCCCCTGGCGCGTGCCACCGCCCCCGCGTTGTCACGCACCGCTCCCGTGAAGGCGCCCTTCTTCCAGCCGAACAGCTCGGCCATCTGCAGGTCTTCGGGCACCGTCATCAGGTCCAACACCTCGAAAGGCTCGCGCTGGCGAGCGGACTGCTCATGGCACCAGCGCGCCAGCCGGGACTTGCCCACGCCCGTGGGCCCCGAGAGCAGCAGCGTCTCCTCCTGCCGGGCAAAGACCTTGAGCGCGGGCAGCAGGCTCGCCAGCGCGGCGCCCACCACGGGCAGGTACCCATCCCCCTCCTGCCGGCTCGGGCGCGGCGGCAGCGCGGTGACGTAGGGAGTGGCCTGGTTGGCCAGCAGTTGGAGTCGCTCGCCGCACGCCCGCCAGATGAACTCCTGGCCCGTGGCCGCCGGGCACTCCGCCTCCAGTGAAATCATTCCATGCAGCATCCGGCCCGGCCCCAGCAGTGGCAGCACGCCCACGTGTGTGACCTGCCGGCCGAGGAGGCGTTGCTGGCTCTCCGCGCTGTTGAAGGTCCGGCCCAGCTCGGACTCACTGAGCGGCGCCGCGCCAGCGAGGTGCGGCGTGAGCAGGCCCAGCGTCACGTCGATGGAGATGGCACAGCGATGCTCCACCACCAGTTGCCACGCCGTCGCCGAGGCCAGCAGGGGCTGGGCCATGCCCGCCGTGGTGTCTGCCTTTACCTCCGTCGTGGCGGGCGGCTCCGCCGGGCCCGCTTCCAGCACCGCCAGGCTCCGGTAGCCCTCCTCCGGCCGCAGGTGGATCATCCCCCGGATGATGCGGCCCTGCCCCGCGTAGCGGCTGGCGGTGAGCGCCTGCTCTGCCTGCTCGAGCATGAGGCGCAGCGTGGCGCTGGCCGCCTCGTCGAAGCTCCCCGCCTCCATCAGAATGGCCATGAGCCGGCTGGCCGGTTCCTGCATGAGCTTGCTCCTGGGGGGTGGGCCTGCCACGGGAAGGGACCTGGGAGGGGGCGGCGCGCGGATGCGCGCGGGTGAGCGTCCCAGTAGATTGGCGCCCCCCATCTTAACGGTGCATCCCGGGATGAGAAGACCCCAGGCCCGAAGCAGGGCGCCTGACGTGGGAGACGTATGCGGCACGCAACCGGAAGGGTAGAGGCCATGGGCGGCAGTGCGCACGACGTCGTGGTGGGCCGTCGCTACCAGCTCCTGGACGTCGTCGGCCGCGGGGGCATGGGCACCGTGTACAGCGCCCTGGACAGGCTGGGTGGGACCATTGCCCTCAAGCGACTGCACCGCTCGCTGGGGAGCTCGCGCCAGGAGCTCTCGCCCGAGTCCACCACGCAGACCCTCTCGCGTGAGCTGGCGCGGGACCTGGCCAATGAGTTCGAGGCGCTCACCTCACTGCGCCACCCGCACGTCATCCACGTGTTGGACTACGGGTTCGACGAGGAGCTGCGTCCCTACCTCACCATGGAGCTGCTGGCGGGGGCGAAGACGCTGGTGGAGGCAGGACGCGGCCAACCGGCCCGCGTGCAGCTGGAGCTGCTGGTGCAGCTGCTGCGGGCCCTCGCGTACATGCACCGCCGGGGCCTCATCCACCGGGACCTGAAGCCGGGCAACGTGCTGGTGGTGGACGGGCAGGTGAAGGTGCTGGACTTCGGCCTGGCCATGGCTCGCGTGCAGGGCGATCTGCGCGGAGCCGCGGGCACTCCGGGCTACATCGCGCCCGAGCTCTACCAGGGGGAGCCGGCCTCGGAGGCCTCGGACCTGTACGGCGTGGGAGTGATGGCGCAGCGCATGATGGCCGGGGCCCGGCTGGAGCCGCGCGTGGGGGCCATCCTCCAACGGCTGCTGGCGGCGGACCGGCGTGAGCGCTATCAGCGCGCCGAGGACGTGCTCGGGGACTTGCGCGAGAGCGCCGGCCTCCCGGGGCAGCTCGAGACCCGGGCCACGCGTGAGAGCTACCTGCGGGCGGCCCGCTTCGTGGGCAGGAGGCGCGAGCGCGAGGAGCTGGAGCAGGCGCTGGAGCGGGCGTTGGCGGGGCAGGGCGAGGGGTGGCTGGTGGGGGGCGAGAGTGGGGTGGGCAAGTCGCGGCTGGTGGAGGAGCTGCGCACGCTGGCGCTGGTGAGGGGGGCGGTGGTGCTGCGGGGCCAGGCCATCGACAGCGGAGGCAGCCCGTATGAGGACTTCCGGCCGGTGCTGCGCTGGCTGGCGCTGCTGGCCGCGCCGAGTGACTTCGAGGCCAGTGTGCTCAAGTCCCTGGTGCCCCACCTGGAGTCACTGCTGCTGCGGCACGTGCCGGAAGCGCCGCCGCTCGCCGGTGACATGGCCGAGGAGCGCCTGCTGGGCGTGGTGGAGGCGCTCTTCGAGCGCATTGGCCAGCCCACGGTGTTGATGCTGGAGGACCAGCACTGGGGACAGGCGGAGGGCACGCGGTTGCTGGCGCGGCTGTCCGCGCGAGCGCGAGCGCTGCCGCTGCTGGTGGTGGCCACGTACCGCAATGACGAGCGGCCCGGACTGCCCCAGGAGCTGCCCGCCATGCGGGTGATGGAAGTGCCGAGGCTCGGCGCGGAGGAGATGGCGCGGCTGAGCGAGTCGATGATTGGGGAGGCGGGCCGGGCGCCGCGGGTGCTGGAGCTGCTCCAGCGTGAGACGGAGGGCAACCCCTTCTTCCTGGTGGAGGTGGTGCGCACGCTGGCGGAGGAGGCGGGGCAACTGGACCGGATTGGGGCCGCGCCCCTGCCGGAGCGCGTCTTCGCAGGAGGGGTGCGGCAGCTCATCCAGCGGCGGCTGGACAAGGTGCCGGAGTCGGCGCGCGGGCTCTTGCAACTGGCCGCGGTGGTGGGCCGCCACCTGGACCTGGAGGTGCTGCGGGCCAGCGCACCCGGGTTGGACGTGGAGCAGTGGCTGGAGGACTGTGCGGGCGCCGCGGTGCTGGACTTCGCGGACAGGCGGTGGCGGTTCGCCCACGACAAGCTGCGTGAGGGCACCCTGGCCAGCCTGTCACCGGAGAAGGCGCGGGAGCTGCACCGCCAGGCCGCGCTGGCCATTGAAGCGGCGCACCCCCAGGCGCCCGAGTGGCTGGCGGCGCTCACCTGGCACTGGGGCCAGGCGGGTGACACGGAACGGGAGGCACACTTCGCGCAAAGGGCAGCGGAGCAGGCCATGTCTGTCTATGCCTGCCATGCGGCCCTCCCGTACTTCCAGCGGGCGCTGGAGATTGCCCGGGCCCGGGCCGCACCGCCGCTCCAGGTGGGCCATCTGGAGGGGCGGCTGGCGGAGACCTTCTACCTCATCGGGGACATTGCCTCATGCGTCGCGCATGCCGGGCAGGCCCTGGAGAACCTGGGGTGGCCGCTCCCCGGGAGCCCCGCGGGTTGGCGCCTGGGGCTCGCGCGGGAGCTGCTCGTGCGGCTGTCTCAATCCGTCGTTCCCGAGGTCTTCGAGGAGCACTCCGCCGAGCGGCGCGAGGTGCGCCTCGAGGCCGGGCACCTGACGGCGCGGCTCAACGAGGCCTACTTCTTCCAGCAGGATGGCCTGCGCGCCATCTGGTCGACGCTCCGGCAGGTCAACGTGCTGGAGCCCGCGGGAGCCTCGCATGACCTGTCGCGTGCCTATGCCTTGATGGCGACGGTCCTGAACACGCGCCCCGTCCTGCGGCCGCTGGTGGACCGCTGGTGCGAGCGGGCCATGCGCACGGCCGAGCAGGTGCGGAGCACGGACAGTCGGGTCTACGTGCTGGTGCGTCGCGTGATTTGTGGCATCACCCAGGCCCGGTGGCGGGAGGTGGCGGGCTGGGTGGAACAGGCCCGGGAGCTGGCCCGGGCCGCCCGGGATTTCCGCCAGTTCGAGCAGGGCTGCAGCATGCTGGCGAACTCCCTCTACTACCAGGGCAGCTTCCGCCGGGGGGTCGAAATCTCGCATGAGCTCGAGCACTCCGCGCGCAAGCGCAACGCGGTGCAGAGCGCCTACTGGGGACCGATGCTGCGGGCGCGCTGCCTCGTGCGGCTGGGCCATACGCAGCAGGCGCTGAGCGAGGTGGAGCAGGTGCTGCCCTGGTTCGAGTCCCATGCGAGCGCCACGGAGAAGCTCCTGCTCTACGGCGCGTTGGCCCTGGCGCTGCTGCAAAGCGGGCAGCGGGAGCGGGCGCTCGACGTGGCCGCCAGGGGCTCGGCGCTGATGAAGGGCATGCGGCCCGTGAATGCCCTCATCGTTGGCGGAGTCGCCCTGGTCGCCGAGACGTACCTGACGGAGTGGGAGCGGGGGCCGGGCGCCCGGGCGGTGGAGCCGGCCGCGAGGCAGGCCTGCGCGCTCCTGCGGGCCTTCGCCCGGGCCTTCCCCTTCGCGGAGCCATTCTCCCTGCTCTGCGACGGGCAGGAGGCCTGGCTCTCGGGGCGCGAGGAGGCGGCGCTGCGGGGCTGGCGGCGCTGCGTGGCGCGCGCCGTGGAACTGGCAATGCCTTACGAAGAAGGCAGGGCCCGGCTCGAGCTGGGGCGGCATCTACCCACGGCGGCACCCGAGCGCGAGGCCCACCTCGTGCGCGCCCGCGAGCTCTTCCAGCGGCTCGAGACGCCCGTGGAGCTGTCCCGCGCCGAAGCCGCGCTGTCCCCGTAGGGACGTCTGCTTCACTCCCTGACGCGGGTTCGTCACCTGCTGACGCAGCCCGCGGGCCCCTCCGGGAGGACGCCCCTCGAAGCACCTGCGTGGCCCGTGCTGGCCTGTTGATTGCTCATGCCCCTGCCCGCAACCCCTGGCAGACGAGGTACACCGGCATGAGTCACACCCGAGCCCTTCCCATCACCGTATGTCTTTCCCTGCTGTCGGCCGCGATGGTCTCCTTCCATTGCGGCCCAGCCCCCGCCGATGCCCCGAGCGACATGGGCGAGGCGGCGCTCAGCGTGTCGACGCAAGCGCTGTCGGCCAATGACGTGGCCCGGATGCGGGTGACGGTCACCGGCCCCGATATCACCTCAGACATCCAGCATGACCTGGTGAAGTCGGGCGGGAAGTGGACCGGCATCATCAGCAACATCCCCGTGGGAGACGGCCGGCTCTTCAAGGCCGACGCCTTCGACGGCACCGGCACGGTGCTCTACACGGGAACCTCCAGCCCCGCCACCATCACCGCGGATGGGATTGCGGCGGCGGTCATCCTGCTGCAGCAGGCCCAGGCGCCGGACCCGTTCGAGAACACCGCGCCCTCCGTGACGGCGCTGTCGGCCTCGGCGACCGAGGTGACGCCAGGCACGAAGGTCTCCCTGTCGGTCAGCGCCGCCGACGTGGACGGGGACCCCCTGACCTACGCCTGGAGCGCCAGCGCGGGGACGTTCAGCCAGGCAAACGCCACCAGCACCGAGTGGACGGCGCCGCTCGCCGAAGGGGATTACCCCGTGTCGGTGACGGTCAACGACAACCGGGGTGGCTCGCGCACCGTCTCCCTCCTCATCCAGGTGGCTGCGTCCTTCGCGAGGGGGGCCGCGAGCCTCGACCTGGGCTTCAACAACGCGCCGGTGGTCACCCGGGTGACGGCCAATCCCAGCGGGCTGTCCACGGCGCTGGATGTCACCTCCACGGACGACGATGGGGACACGCAGAGCTACCAGTGGAGCGACGGGGGCGGGGTGTGCACCGGCTCCTTCAGCCCCAGCGCCACCGCCAGGAATCCGGTGTGGACCGCGCCCGCGAGCGCGCCGGACGGCACGCAGTGCCTCCTGCGCGTGACGGTCAGCGATGGCCGGGGTGGCAGTGGAGAGGGCAAGCTCTCCCTCCAGCTGTCCAGGGGCGTCGCGCCGAACCTCGCGCCGGTGGTGACCAGCGCCTTCCAGGGCTCGGGCGAGTTCGCCCCCGAGGTGCAGGTGGTCTTCCGCGTCCATGCGTCGGACCCGAACTCCGCGAGCGAGCAGCTGACGTTTGAGTGGAGCGCCAGCTCTGGCACCCTGGGGGTCCCCAGTCCCCTCGGCTCTGGCAGCGAGGTGGTGTGGACGGCACCGCCCAAGGCCTCCGACACCCACCCCTGTGCCCCGGCGACCGTCACCGCGACGGTGAAGGACGCCCTGGGCGCGCGGACCACCAAGGTGTTCTCGATGAGCTGCCCCGTGCCCCAGCTCACGAACGGCTCGTTCGAGACGGGCCCCTCCACGAACCAGTTCCAGACCGTGAGTGGGATGGATTCGACCACCCTCCCCGGTTGGACGGTGCTCAAATCGGTGGACATCTACCATCGGAACATCTGGAACATGCCCAATGGCAATTATGCGCTCGACCTGTGTGGAGGCGAGAAGGGGGCGATCCGCCAGGTGCTCAAGACGATTCCGGGCGGGAAGTACAAGGTGAGCTTCGCCCTGGCCGGCAATCCGAACACCTCAGGCGTCATGAACCTGAGGGTGACGGCCGGGAGTCTCCCGCCGCAGGACTACACCTTCAATACCAGCGGCAGGAACCCATCCAGCATGGGCTGGGTGTCCATGACGTTCAACTTCACCGCGACCACGAGCGCGACCGACCTGACCTTCGAGAGCCTGACGGAGGGCAGCTCGGGGCCCGCGATCGACCACGTCTCGGTCTGGTACCAGTAGGAGGACTGGAGAACGGCCCGGGGCTGACGCTCACGGCCCCGAGGCCCCCCTGTCTTCGGAGCTGGCCCCGGGCGTTCAGTCTTCCCACCGGGGACGCGGGTGCGCAGGTCGAGGAGGGCTTCGTCGATGTCACGCCGGCGCGGGTGCATGGCCGCGCTTCTTCTACGCGCGGCTCAGGCAATCTGCGACGGAGGCGGGCCGCCGGGGAGGATGACCTCGCTGCCGTAGGTCACCTGCCAGTCCGCGTGGCCCAGGGAGTAGAGGTCCACGCCCTGGCCCGGGACGAGCCCGACGGTGCCCAGCTTCTCCGGATTGGGCTGGCCCTGCAGCGACGCCAGCGGGCCCGCGCCGAAGTAGCGGCCCAGGTCCCAGTCCGTGTCGTGCGCCATGGCGATGCGGCTCAGGGCTCCGGGGTACTCACCCGACGGGAGGATGTGCGGGCCGTTGCCGGCGGTGCCGCCGAACGGGTCGAAGCGCATCCAGTACTCGGCCGGAATCTGCCCGCCGGAGCGGGCGCTGGCGGCCTCGGCCCAGGCGATGTGCGACGGCGAGCCGTAGTAGCCCGCGTCGCGAGACCACTCCTCGAGCGACGCATGGCCATGGGCCGCGAGGTCCGCGCCGTAGGTATTCGCGTCGTCGGCCTGCTTCTCGCCCATCGCGCGGTCCATCTCCGCCTGCAGTTGGTCCGGCGGAATGTCGAGGTCCAGCGGCGTCACGCGAATCTCGATGTAGCCGCGCGCCGGCAGTCCCAGGGGATAGATGGTGTGCAGGTTCGTCTCCACGCGCACGGTCATCTTCCCGTCCTCACCGGGGCCCGTCACCGTGGCAACGCCGGGGACACCCCCCACCTGCTGGCGCGAGGGCACGTCCAGGGCCACCGTCTGCCGCGACGACGCCTTCGGAGCGTCGAACCCGTCGAAGGTCTTCGGGGCCGCGGAGCGCGGAGTGCTCACGGCCGCCGCGACGGCGTTCTTCTCGGGGGCCGCGGTCTTCGGCTCGCTCGGAGTGGGAGGGGACTGCGGCGATGGGTTCCTGGAGATCTTCGACATGTGGCAACTCCCCCTGTGCACGGCGTGCAGTGGCCTGGACTCCCAGTCATTATCGTCCGGGAGGCGGTAAAAGTTGATTCCGGTCGGACGTCGCGCCCGGATTGCGTATCAGCCGTGGACGACGCGGCCGAAGTCGCGCATCCACTGGAGCTCCTGCGCGGACATGGGACCGCGCTCCAGGGCGGCGAGGTTGTCGTCGAGCTGGGCGGTGTTGGCGGGCCCGGTGAGGACCACGTCCACGTGCTCGTTGGACAGGCAGAAGCGGTAGCAGTCTCCGGCGGTGGGGACGGGTCCGTCCCAGTCGCGCGGGCGCTTGAGGAGGCGGCGCCAGCTGGTGGCGGTGTACGCGATGAGGGCGGGCCTGCGGCGGGCGAGGTGCGGGAAGATGTCGCGCTCGGCGCCGGGGTGGGCGGCGTTGTAGCGAATCATCAGCAGGTCGAGCGGCGAGTCCTCCGCCAGCCGTCCGGCGCGAACGCGGTCATGGATGGAGACGCCCAGGGCGCGGACCTTGCCTTCCTCCTTGAGCTTCATCAGCACGTCCACCGTGCCCGGAGTCCACGCGCTGGTGGTGCCGAGCCAGGAGAGCTGGAAGAGGTCCAGGTAGTCGGTGCCGAGCACCTTGAGGGCGCGCTCGCAGCTCCGGCGCACCTGTCCCGGGAACCAGGCCAGGGTGGTGCAGGCGGCGACGACGAAGCGCTCGCGGTGGGGCTTGAGGGACTCGCGGAGCACGCGCGTCATCTTCCGCGCGGTGGGCGTCCAGTAGACGTAGTTGAGGCCCCGCTCGAAGGCGGCGCGCATGCCGGCCTCGTCGATGCCGTAGTTGGCGGCCAGTCCCAGCCGATGCACGGGCCTGTCGAAGACGGGAACGTGGCGGTGCGTGAAGTCCTGCGAGGTGACTGCGGCGGCGGTCGTCATGAGGCCCCCCCGGGCGAGGGCCATCGTATGCCTGTTTCGTGGTGACCTGTGCGTCGATGGCCGCGACATGGCCCGGCCCACATGTCGGGTCCGGGCCTGGCGACGGGCAGTCCCGTCAGAGGTGGTAGTGCCCCGCGGCCTCGGGCTGGTAGGGCACCGCGACGACGCGCAGGCGCTTCGTGCGGCCGCCCGGCATGGGCCACGAGATGGACTGCCCCACCGAGAGGCCGATGAGCGCACTGCCGACGGGCGCGAGGACGGAGATGCGGCCGTCGTCACTGCGGGCGTCACGCGGGTAGACGAGCGTCACCTCGCGGCGCTCTCCCGTCTGCTCGTCCTCGAAGACGACGGTGCTGTTCATCGTCACCACGTCCGCCGGCACGGCCTCAGAGGCCACCACCCGGGCCCGGGACAGCTCCAGGTCGAGCATCTCCGCGAGCTCGGCCATCCGGCCACCTCCATGGTGGTCGATGACGTGGCGCAGGCGCTCCAGGTCGGTCTCGGTCACGATGAGGGACTGCTCGGGGTTCATGGCTCCAGGCTCCCTTGGGTGGAAGTGGGGTTGAACCCCGCATAACGGTTGGGGCCCGGGTCTATTCCCGCGGACTCGCCGTCATCCGCCGCCCTCGGGTTCGTCGAGAACCCACCACTCGATGCCGTGCGCGCCGTCATCGGCGAGGAAGAAGACGTGGGGGCCGGCGCGCGTGAAGAAGTAGGGCAGCGAGCCCAGCCGTCCCGGTGCCAGCTCCTGCCGCAGCTGCGTTCCGGGCCACGTGCCATCGGTCCGCCACAGCTCCGCGCCGTGCTCCCCGTCGTCCGCGTGCAGGAGGGCGACGCCGCCGGAGTCCGTCATCCACCGGGGCTCCGAGTGCCCCGGGCCGGGGCGGATGTCCCGCACCAGGGCCGTGCCGTCCGCCGTCCCATCCGAGCGCCAGGGCTCCTGACCGTGCACGCCGTCATCGGCGCTGAAGAGGGCGATGCTCCCCAGGGCTCCGAACCAGCCGGGGTACGAGCCTTCCGGGCCGGGCCACACGTCCGCCACGAGCGCGGTGCCGTCGCAGGTGCCGTCACTGAGCCAGGGCTCGCGGCCACTCACCGGGTCCGTGGCCGCGAAGAAGACGCGGCCCCCTGCCACGGTGAAGCCATCCGGGACGGAGCCGCCCTGGCCGGGGTGGATGTCGCGCAGCAGCACGGTGCCGGCCTCGGTGCCATCGCTGACCCAGGGCTCGCTGCCGTGCTCCAGGTCCCCGGCCGCGAAGACGACGCGCGTCCCCAGGGCGGTGAGGCTTCGGGGGAAGGAGCCGTCAGGTCCTGGCACCAGGTCCTTCACGAGCCGGGTGCCCTCGGCGGTGCCGTCGCTGACGCCCAGCTCCCAGCCCTCGTCCGCGAAGAAGCCGGTGAAGTACAGGCGGTCTCCCGCGGCCAGCAGGGTGCCGCTCGAGCTGCCTTGTGGGCCCGGGCGGAGGTCCTTCACGAGGACGGTGCCCCCGGCGGTGCCGTCCGTGCGCCAGAGCTCCTCGCCGTGGAGGCCGTCGGTGGCGGTGAAGTACGCGACGCCGCCCAGCACCACCGGGAAGCCGAAGGCCGCGCTGCCCGCGGGGCCCGGGTGGATGTCCTTCACGAGGACGGTGCCCTCGCGAGTCCCGTCGGTGCGCCACAGCTCGCGGCCCACGATGCCGTCGTCCGCGAAGAAGAAGGCGTGGGTGCCGAGCACGAAGAAATGGGAAGGTGCCGAGCCCTGGGGGCCCGGGCGGAGGTCCAGGAGAAGGAACGTTCCTTCCGGGGTGCCATCGGTCCGCCACGGCTCGGCGCCGAGGCTGCCGTCGTCCGAGTCGAAGAAGAGGGCTCCGCCCATGGCGGTCCACGACGAGGTGGACGGCGGCAATGCGCCCGGGCGGAGGTCCTGCACCAGGCGGGCGGCGTCCGGGTCCAACAGCGGGGCCGGCGAGGTGTCGTCACTCTCGCGTGTCGTACCGGAGCCGCCCGCGAGGCGCAGGCCGGTGGGGACCTGGCCGATGTCATCCGAGAGGCCGATGGCCCACAGCTCGGCACCGGAGTCGCGGTGGTGCGCCGTGAAGAACAGCCGCGAGCCGCTGGCCGTGAAGTCGCGCGCCGACGAGGAGAGGGCCCCGCCCGCGATGTCGCGGATGCGCGAGGTGCTGGCGAGGGTGCCGAGGCTCGTCCACGGCTCGTGCCCCTTTCCGGGCTCGCGCGCGGAGAAGTAGAGCCGGCCCTGCTGTGCACGGAGGGACGCGAGCGCCGAGCCCTCCGGCCCGGGGGTGATGTCCTTCACGAGCACGGTGCCGCCGGGCGTGCCGTCGCTGCGCCACAGCTCGTCGCCGTGCGCTGGAGACCAGGCGGAGAAGAAGAGGAGGTTGCCCAGCGCGGTCAGCTCCCTGGGGTTGGAGCTGACCGGGCCGGGAGCGATGTCCGCGACGCGGGACGTGCCGTCGGCGGTGCCGTCGCTGCGCCACAGCTCGTCACCGCCCTCCGGGGTGCTGGTGACGAAGAAGAGGAGTCCCCGGGCGCAGGTGGGGCGCGGGTCGCTGTCGAGCCTGGGGCGCCCGATGTTCGCGAGCTGGACTGTGCCGCTCGCGGTGCCGTCGCTCTTCCACAGCGTCAGAGGGGGCGCGATGAGCGGGGCACCATCGTCGTCATTGCCGTCGAGCTGGACGAAGAAGAAGAGCTGTCCCGTCACACTCGTGAGTCCCCGAGGCCGGACGATGACCCCGGGAGGGGCCTCCAGCTGGCGGACGGGGAGGGTGCCCTCGGGGGTGCCGTCGCTCTTCCAGAGGGTGCGGTCGACGAAGAAGTAGAGCCGTCCCGCCGACGCGGTGAGGTGGGCCGGGTACGAGCCCGAGCCACCGGGCGAGAGGTCCTTCACGAGCCGGGTGCCCGCGGCCGTGCCGTCGGTGCGCCACAGCTCGACGCCCGAGACGCCGTCATTGGCGACGAAGTAGAGGGAGTTGCCCAGGACGGTGAGGTCCCGAAGGCCGGCGCTGGCGGAGCCCGGGCGCAGGTCCACGACGAGCGACGTCCCGGACGGCTTGCCATTGCTGCGCCACAGCTCATCGCCGTGCTCGCCGTCGTTGGCGATGAAGAAGAGGGTGCTGTTGACGGGGGTCAGGTCGTGAGGGTCCGAGCCGAGGGGACCGGGACGGATGTCCTTGACCAGGAAGGTGCCGGAGTCCGTGCCGTCGCTCTTCCAGAGCTCCGTGCCCCGGGACAGGTCCGTGGCGCCGAAGAGGAGCGTGCCGGCGGCGTCCGTCAGCGCGTAGGGCGCGCCGCTGAGCCGGCCTCCGGCGATGTCGTCCACGGCGAAAGCACGTCCGGACAGGAGCGCGGAGACCTCATGCGCCAGGTCGTCGTTCGAGAGCGGGGTGGGGAGGGAGCCATCACAGGCGATGGCTCCCGCCATGCACAGCAGGAGGAGAGTCGGCCGGACAGGCTGCGAGGCCATTGGGGGCACCGTCCTTCGCGCCGGGGAACGCACGCGGGTGGGGCGCCAAAGCTGGTCTTCCCCCTATGCACAGCTAAGCCGTCCTCCGGGGAGGGCCTAACATCCAGAAGTGGAGTCTGTTGGCGGCGTGGGCGTGCCCAGGGGGCACAGGCTGCCCGCTTCGTATGTCTTCCCCTCCATGATTCCTTGAACTGTCGATGCGATTCTCCTCCACTCCTCTCCAGATTTTCCTTGAATTTGGTTCAAGAGACGGGGGAGCCCCAAAGCGTCGACCGTGTCCCTGAATTCTCGGTACAGGGACCCAGTTACAATACCGTCAATGTAGGAGTACCAGTCACGCGGCTCGTTGCTCCGAAGCAAGCGACTGATGACACACTCTTCGAAGAGCAGTCCTCGATGAGCCATTTTGTCTATTAGCTTGAAGCGATCCGCTTTTCCGTAATTGGCATCCCAGGCGATCTCGAACAGTTGCTTGATCCTCGCAGGGGCTTGGGAGTTAGGCTTGGCGGCGATGACGAAGAACCCGTCCCAGCAAAGGTGCGGATCCGATTTGTCGATGCCTTTTGTGATTACTTCAATGTCCAGTTCCGAGGTTGAGTCCCCGAAGGAGAGCTTGCTTCTTTGTGTGACTATGAGCTTCCTTACGTAGGTTCTGGAGGTGGAGTATATTGACTGGAGGAGCTTGTGGGTTTGGGGAAATTGCGTCTGACAAATGTGGCGCACGAAGTCGTGGATTCTGTAGATGGAGATGAATCCCCCTGCCGCAAGCCTGCTTGTGAGCTTGTTGAACTCCTTTGCGTCACCAGTGTGGTCCAGTTTCTCTGCCGCATAGTAGGCCAGCAGGTACTCCATGAACCGGATGTGCCTGAAATGAAGAGTGCCTGAGAATTCGCTGTCCCTGGTGAGTAACTGCTCTGCGGTGATGAAGTGGATGACTGCATCGGCGTGGTCAGAAAGGCTTCTGAACTTCTTCTTGATGATGGACTCGGCCTCTTGTCGGGAGAGCGAGTTGGTACCTTTGATGGAGGCGGCCAGTGCCAATTCCGAGAGCACCTTCATGAGCAGGCGCGGGTCGAATCCGGGAATGGGACGCTTGAGCAGGTCTTCCTTCTTCCGTTCGAAATAGAGTCCCAGCATGTTCTCATGCAGGATGTCTCCACTGCTGACGGCGCCCCTATACTTGTTCGATTCGGATAGTATGAAAAGATTGAATGGGTGGGAGAGCAGTTGGATTGTGTCTGGATCGAGACTGTCTGTCAGTGTGTACTCGTAGGCCTCTTCGTATTTTCTTATTGCCAGGAGTGTTTCTTCAATACTGAAGTATGAAAATGTTTTCTTGAAGGTGGCTGTGCTGTTGCCCTCGAACAGGTACTCCCAGTCTCGCCAGTAATCCTCTCGGACCGTGAAGATGATTGCGATAGGGAAGCTTATCAGGTCCTGGGCCCTGGCGACTGAGTTGAGGCGGTCGAGAGACTTGATGACGGCCCTGATGTCTTGTCTCTTGTTCGGAATAAACGCCGCTTCGTCTAGTGAATCTATCGTGTAGATAAACGGTCTGTCTGTGGCACAGAAATGCGGCAGTCCGAAGCTGCTTCCCAGTTCAGAGAGGGTTTCTTCCAGGCACTCCACGCCTTGTTCGGCGGCGGCGCGTGCTACTCCAAAAAACTTGTCTCGAGTCAGCGCTATCTGGACGGACAGCGTCGTCTTGCCTGAGCCGGAAAGATCCCTGATTACGAGCAGTTGCTTGGGTGGTTCACGGCTGGTCGTATATGCGTGGGTGCCGCGAAGATGCTCTTTCTGTATGTTTGCAAGCTTCGATGGGCGCAGTGTGTTGGCGATTTGGGTGATGTTTTCGTCGATTCCTCGGTCGATATATATCTTTTGATGCTCAGTCAGGCGATGCCTTCGCAGGAAGGTTGCCGATGCCTTGCGACAAGCGGAGTCCAGTTGCTTTTCGCTAAGGGCCCTGTCGTAACACCAGTCCCGGACGTCTTTGAAAGATTTTGGATGAGAGATGCGTTTGGCCTTTGCGTGGAAGACCATGTATCTCAAATAGTCCGGCAGGGGAATCTTCAGTCGGCTCAGATCGTCCCAGTCGTTACCGGCGATTACGATGGTGATCATGGCCCCCCGGATGAGCTCCCTGGCGTCTTCGTAGATGCTCTGATCTACTTCATTCAAGGAGCAGAAGAGTCCGAAACATTGCCCGTGCCGCTTCCTGATTTTGAGCGCAAAGTCTTCCCAGTCGTGAGAGCCTCTCTTGATCGGGTCCCGCTTCGCTTTTGACTCGACGATGAAGTGCCAGCCACTCCATTCGAAGAAGGCGTCAAGCTGTTCGGACTCGCCACTGATTGGTATGGGGGGACGATTCGTCCAGGGGAGTATTTCCCTGATGAGTTGCTCGAACTGGTATCCTCGTTTTTGTGCGTTGGATTCTTTGCGTAGATTGGCTATTTGTGTGTAGTAAAGCGGGAAGGAGGGGTCTGGGTTCATTGGAACGTTGGGATTGGCGCTTGGGTTGGTTCCATGCGCAGCCTCGATATTGGCTGATCGCAGTCCACTCCCCTCATGAGGGGCTCGTGGTTGAATATGCGGAATCCGGCGGACAAGCTGTGAGACCTTGGGGCACTGTCCTTTGCTCCAGTAGACACACGCGGGAGGCGCCCAGGGAGGCTTCGCTCGTGGGCCGTCGGCCGCCCTTCGGCAGAGGAATGGGCCCGGAAGTGCTCATTGACCAGGGGAGCGAAGCGGCTGACACCTCAGCGGCTCCAGCCGCCGGAGGACGACATCGCTCGCAGGACGGAGGTCTCCCCAAGCGGCGCCCAAAGATGCAGGCCCCCAGCAAGGGGGCGAAATCACGAGGGCTTAGAGGCCTTTATCGTCCGGAGCTCGAAGAAGCGCGGTCCCCAACAACCGCCCATCAGAACGCGCAGTCCGCGCCCTTGGTGGGCAATGCCGAGCGCCCACCCGCGAGGTACGCATCCACCGACTTCGCCGCCTCGCGACCATCGGAAAGCGCCCAGACGATGAGGCTCGCGCCCCGGCTGGCATCTCCCGCGCAGAACACGCCGTCGGCTGTCGTCGCGAAGCGCGCGTCCACCTGCACGGTGCCTCGTGGTGTGAGCTTCACGCCCAGCTCCTCCGACAGCCGCCCCGGCTCCGGCCCCGTGAAGCCCATGGCCAGCACCAGCAGGTCCACGTCGAGCGTCGTCTCCGAGCCGGCCACCTCCACCATGCGCGGCAGTGCTCCGGGCTCCCGGTGCAGCTCCACCTGCACCGCGTGCAGCGTCTGCACACGTCCGTCCGTCCCGCTCAGCCGCTTCGTCAGCAGCGCGAAGGCGCGCTCGCCACCTTCCTCCTGGCTCGACGAGGTGCGGAACACCACCGGCCACTTCGGCCACGGATTGCCCGCCGCGCGCACCTGGGGCGGCGCCGGCAACAGCTCCACCTGCACCACGCTCTTCGCCCCCTGCCGCAGCGCGGTGCCCAGGCAGTCCGAGCCCGTGTCACCGCCGCCCAGAATCACCACCCGCCGGCCCGCCGCGTCCAGCCGCGCGTCCTTCTCGCCGTGTCCCGCCACGAGCCGGTTCTGGTGCTCCAGGAACTCCATCGCCTGCACCACGCCGGACAGCTCGCGCCCCGGCACTTCCAGCTCCCTCGGCCGCCGCGCGCCCATCGCCAGCACCAGCGCGTCGTGCTTCGAGCGCAGCTCGCGGAAGCCTGGCGCCCCACCGACATCCACGCCGTTGACGAAGGTGATGCCCTCCGCCTCCATCACCGCCAGCCGCCGATCCAACACCCACTTCTCCAGCTTGAAGTCGGGGATGCCGTAGCGCAGCAGCCCACCGGGCCGCGAGTCCCGCTCGTACACTGTGACGGTGTGTCCCGCCGCGTTGAGCTGCGCCGCCGCCGCCAGGCCCGCGGGCCCCGAGCCCACCACGCCCACGCTGCGCCCCGTGCGCCGCGCCGGCGGCCTCGGCTTCACCCAGCCCTCCGCGAAGGCCCGCTCCGAAATCTCCTTCTCCAGCTGCTCAATCGTCACCGCGTCCCGGTCAATTGCCAGCACGCACGCCGCCTCGCACGGCGCGGGGCACAGCCGCCCCGTCAGCTCCGGAAAGCCGTTGGTGCGGCTGAGCAGCTCGTACGCCTCACGCCAGCGCCCCCGGTACACGGCCTCGTTGAAGTCGGGGATGAGGTTCCCCAGCGGGCAGCCCTGGTGGCAGAAGGGCACTCCACAGTCCATGCACCGGCCCGCCTGGCGCTTCGCCTCCTCGGGCGCCAGCGGCAGCGCGAACTCCTTCCAGTCCCCGAGCCGCTCCTGCTTCTCCCGCTTGTGCGCATGGACGCGGGGCCACTCCATGAATCCCGTCGGCTTTCCCATGGTCAGGCCCTCCCGCCAGCGCCGGCCGTCTGCTGAAGCTGCTCCGCGATGGCCTCGATGGGCTTCCGCGCCGCGCGCCGTGCCTGGAGCACGCGCTTGTAGTCCGTGGGCATCACCTTCACGAACCGCGGCACCATCAGCTCCCAGTTGTCCAGCACCCGCTTCGCCAGCGCGCTGCCCGTGTGGCGCAGGTGCCGCTCCACCATGCCGTGCACGAGCCAGATTTCCGACTCGTCCACCAGCGACTCCAGCTCCACCATCTCCAGGTTGCACCGCTCGCGGAAGGACAGCTCCGTGTCCAGCACGTACGCCGTGCCACCGCTCATGCCCGCCGCGAAGTTGCGTCCGGTGGCGCCGAGCACCACCACCACGCCGCCCGTCATGTACTCGCAGCCGTGGTCGCCCACGCCCTCCACCACCGCCTGCGCGCCGCTGTTGCGCACCGCGAAGCGCTCACCCGCGAGCCCCCGCAGGTACACCTCGCCGCCGGTGGCGCCGTACAGCGCGGTGTTGCCCACCAGCACGTTGTCCTCCGCCACGAAGCGGCTGGCCTGCGGTGGGTAGACGATGATGCGCCCGCCGGACAGGCCCTTGCCGACGTAGTCGTTGGCATCGCCCTCCAGTTCCAGCGTCACCCCGGCCACCAGGAACGCGCCGAAGCTCTGTCCCGCCGAGCCCTTCATCTTCACGTGGATGCGCCCGTCTGGCAGGCCCCGACCCCCGTGCCGCCGGGCAAGCTCGCCCGACAGCATGGCCCCCACCGCGCGGTGCGTGTTGCTCACCGGCTGCGTCAAGAGGAGCGGCGGCCCGCCATCCAGCACGTGGCTCGCGGCCGCGAGCAGCGTGTGGTCCAGGTGGTCCGACACGTCCTTCACCCGAGGCACCTTGCAGTGCCGGGGCTCGCTGGCCGGAGCCGCGGGCGCCGCCAGCAGCGCGGACAGGTCCACCCGCTTCGCCTTCCAGTGGTCCACCGCCGGACGCTGCCGCAGCAGGTCCACGCGGCCCACCAGCTCCTCCAGCGTGCGCGCTCCCAGCGCGGCCATCTTCGTGCGCAGGTCCTCCGCGACGAGGAGGAAGAAGTTCACCACGTCCTCGGGCTTGCCCTGGAAGCGCTCGCGCAGCGCCGGGTCCTGCGTGGCGATGCCGGCCGAGCACGTATTCAGGTGGCACTTGCGCAGCATGATGCAGCCCACGGCCACGAGGCTCGCGGTGGCCATGCCGAACTCCTCGGCACCCAGCAGCGCGGCCACCAGCACGTCGCGCGCGGTGCGCAGGCCGCCGTCCACCTGCACCCGGATGCGCGAGCGCAGCCCGTTGTGCACCAGCACCTGCTGCGTCTCCGCCAGCCCCAGCTCCCACGGCAGGCCCGCGTGCAGGAGGCTCGACAGGGGCGAGGCGCCCGTGCCGCCCTCATACCCGGAGATGACCACCGCCCCGGCGCCCGCCTTCGCCACGCCCGCGGCGATGGTGCCCACACCCACCTCGCTCACCAGCTTCACGCTGACGCGCGAGCGCGAGTTCACCGACTGCAAGTCATAGATGAGCTGCGCCAGGTCCTCGATGGAGTAGATGTCGTGGTGCGGGGGAGGGGAGATGAGCGTGACGCCCGGCGTGGACCAGCGCACCTTCGCAATCCGCTCGTCCACCTTGTGGCCGGGGAGCTGGCCGCCCTCGCCGGGCTTGGCTCCCTGGGCGACCTTGATCTGCAATTCGTCCGCGTTGACGAGGTACTCGGTGGTGACGCCGAACCGTGCGCTCGCCACCTGCTTGATGGCGCTGCGGCGCGAGTCTCCATTCTCGTCCGGCGTGTAGCGGCGCGACTCCTCGCCACCCTCGCCGCTGTTGGAGCGCCCTCCCAGCCGGTTCATGGCAATCGCCAGCGTCTCGTGTGCCTCGGCGCTGATGGAGCCGAAGGACATGGCGCCGGTGACGAAGCGGCGCGCAATCGAGAGCGCGGGCTCCACCTCCTCCAGCGGCACCGCGGTGCGGCCCTCCGTCACCACGTCCAGCAGGCCACGCAGGTTGCAGTGCTCGCGCGTCTCGTCGTCCGCCAGCCGCGAGTACTCCGAGAAGAGCGCGGCGTCGTTGCCGCGCACCGCCGCCTGCAGCTTCGCGATGGTGGCCGGGTTCCACTTGTGCCGCTCGCCCAGACGGCGCCACCGGAACTGGCCGCCCACGGGCAGCAGGCCCTTCTCCGCGTCCGCCTCCGCGCCGAAGCCGCGCGTGTGGCGCTCGCGCACCTCGCGCCCCAGTTCCGACAGCCCCACGCCTTCCACGCGCGAGGAGGTGCCGGTGAAGTGCCGCTCCACCAGCGAGCGCTGAAGCCCCACCGCTTCGAAGAGCTGCGCGCCCCGGTAGGACTGGAGCGTGGAGATGCCCATCTTCGACATGACCTTGAGGAGCCCTTCCTCCACGGCGTGGATGAAGCGCTCCTGGGCCTTCTCCGCGTCCACCGCCAGCTCGCCCGAGTCCGCCATGGCGCGCAGCGTGTCCAGCGCGAGGTACGGGTTCACCGCCGACGCGCCATAGGCGAAGAGGCAGGCGAAGTGGTGCACCTCGCGAGCCTCGGCCGTCTCCAGGAGCAGGCCGGTGTACATGCGGATGCCGTCGCGGACCAGGCGCTGGTGCACCGCGGACATGGCGAGTAGAGCGGGAATCGCCGCGTGCGCCGCGTCCACGCCCCTGTCGCTCAGCAGCAGGATGCTGGCGCCCGAGTCCACCGCGTCCACGGCCGCCGTGCACAGCCGCTCCACCGCGACATCCAGCGCGCCCTCGCCACCGTCCACCGGGTAGAGGAGTGACAGGCGCTTCGTCTCGAAGAGCCCCTCGCCATGGATGGCGCTCAGCCTCGCGAGCTGCCCGTTGGTGAGGATGGGGCCCGGCAGCGACAGCCGGTGGCACTGCTCCGGCGTCTCCTCGAAGGTGTTGCTCTCCGGCCCGAGCGCGGTGGCCAGCGTCATCACCAGCGACTCGCGCAGCGGGTCGATGGGCGGGTTCGTCACCTGCGCGAAGAGCTGGTGGAAGTACGAGAAGAGGCTCGGAGCCTGGTCGCTCAGGACGGCCAGGGGCGTGTCCGTGCCCATGGAGCCCACGGGCTCCTTGCCGGTCTCCGCCATGGGGGCCAGCACCGTGCGCACGTCCTCGGCGGTGAAGCCGAAGGCGCGCTGGAGCCGCCAGAGCTCCTCACCTCGCAGCCGCACCGGGGCGGTGATGGAGGGCAGGTCATCGAACGTATAGACGTTGCGCTCCAGCCACTTGCGGTAGGGCCAGCGCGTGGTGATGTCGCGCTTGACGTCCGCGTCCTCGAGGATGCGGCCCTCGGTGGTGTCCACCAGCAGCATGCGCCCCGGCGTCAGGCGCCCCTTGCGCCGGACCTGCGCGGGCGGCACGTCGATGACGCCTGTCTCCGACGCGAGGATGATGCGGTCATCCTCCGTGACGAGGTAGCGCGCGGGCCGCAGGCCGTTGCGGTCCAGCGTGGCGCCGATGAGCTGCCCGTCCGTGAAGGCGATGGCGGCGGGCCCGTCCCACGGCTCCAGCAGGGCGGAGGAGTACTTGTAGAAGGCGCGGCGCTCGTCGGCCATCAGCGCGTCGCCCTCCCACGCCTCCGGAATCATCATCATCAGCGCGTGCGGCAGCGTGCGGCCGCCCAGGTAGAGCAGCTCCACCATGTTGTCGAACTGCGCCGAGTCGCTCTTGCCGGGGACGATGATGGGCTGGAGCGGCTCCAGGCTCCCGCCCAGCCGCGCCGTCTGGAGCAGCCCGCGCCGCGCCGTCATCCAGTTGCGGTTGCCGCGCAGGGTGTTGATTTCGCCGTTGTGCGCGATGAAGCGGAACGGCTGCGCCAGCTCCCACCTGGGGAAGGTGTTGGTGGAGAAGCGCGAGTGCACCAGCGCCAGCGCGCTCACGAAGTCCGGCTGCTGCAGGTCCGTGTAGAAGCGGGGCAGGTCCGCCGGCAGCATCAGCCCCTTGTAGATGAGCGTCTCCGACGACAGGGACGCGACGTGGAAGTGGCTCCCCGGGTCCACGCCGCGCGCCTGCACGCGGTTCTCCGTCAGCTTGCGGATGCGGTAGAGCTTGCGCTCGAAGGCGCTGGGCACCACGCGGCGCCGGGCGATGAAAAGCTGGCGGATGACGGGCGCGGCCTCGCGGGCCACCGGCCCCAGGTGCTCGGGGTCCACGGGGACGTCCCGCCAACCGAGCACGCGCTGACCTTCCTCGGCCACCACCTCCTCGAAGGCCGCCTCGCACGCGGCGCGCGCCTGGGGCTCGGGCGGGAGGAAGACCTGGCCCACGCCGTAGTGCCTGCGCGGGGGGAGCTCGAAGCCGAGCCCCGGCACCACACGCTCGAAGTAGCGGTGGGGGAGCTGCACCAGGATGCCCGCTCCATCTCCCGTCCGAGGGTCCCTCCCGGCGGCGGCCCGGTGGCTCAGCCGGTTGAGCAGCTCCAGGGCGTCCTCGACGATGCCTCGGGAGCGCTCACCTCGCAGGTGGGCGACGAAGCCCACGCCGCAGGCGTCGTGCTCGGTGTCGGGCTCGTAGAGGCCGTACCGGCCGGGGAGGATTGCGGACATCAACTTCCCCCTTCTCCGCTGACGCGGGAGGTCATGTGGATGACGCGATATGTTAACGCGTTGCGTTGGCGAATGGCAGTCCCCAGCGAGCCTCGCGGGGGACGCCAGCGGGGCTGGCCGACACCGCCGGGCAGGGAGGTGTCGCCTTCCCGGCAGCTCCAGGGCCGCCAGGGGTGTGCCTTCCCGCGACGCGAGGCGGCGCCCGGGACTCTGGGCGTGACGCGCCGCATGGAGGATGGAACGGGGGGCGGGTGGCCCTTTGTTTCAGGCAGGCGCGCCGGCAGCCGCCATGTCGCTGGACGCGCGAGCCCCGGCTCACGGGGACGGCGCTGGTGCGGTGCGGCCCTTTGTTCTAGGCAGGCGCGCCAGTCCCGCCGCGCCGGAGCCCGCCATGCCCTACACGCCCATCATCGGAACGCTCGGCTACGTCATGTCGCCGGACCGGCAGCGGGTGCTGCTGATCCACCGCAACGCGCGGCCGGATGACGCCCACTACGGCAAGTACAACGGGCTGGGCGGGAAGCTGGACCGCGACGAGGACGTGGCCGCGTGCATGCGCCGCGAGATTCGCGAGGAGGCCGGCATCGAGTGCGTGGAGATGGTGCTGCGCGGCACCATCTCCTGGCCCGGCTTCGGCAAGCACGGCGAGGACTGGCTCGGCTTCGTCTTCCGCATCGACCGCTTCGAGGGCACGCCGCTGGAGCGCAACCCGGAGGGCTCGCTGTCCTGGGTCCCCGTGGCGGAGCTGCCGAAGCTGAACCTGTGGGACGGGGACAGGCACTTCCTGCCGCTCGTGTTCGACGGGGACTCGCGGCCCTTCCATGGCGTCATGCCCTACGAGGGCGGGCGCGCGGTGAGCTGGTCCTTCACGCGGCTATAAGCACCGCTCGCGCGTCGGGGGTCTCTCACGCAACAGCAGGCTGTCCATCCGCAACAGCCTCACACTCCAAGTACGGTGGGACTGAACTCACCCGTTGACGGCTGGCCTGCTCAGGGAGTATCCATCTCTGACGTGAAAATGAGAACGATTCTCAATTTCGACTATCCGGCGGTGGCGGATGAGCGCGTCGCTCCGGTGGAGCGTGCGCGGCCCGCGGTGGGGCTGTTTCGCATGGGCGAAGCGGCTCCGGGCGAGGCTCCGTCGAAGCGCTGGGGCCAGGCCGTGGTGGTGGCCGTGGCGGTGCACGTCGGGGTGTTCGCGAGCGGGGTGATGTTCTCGTCCGCGCGGCCGGAGAGGGCCCTCGCGGCGCCGGAGCCGGAGCTGGTGTTCCTCACCTTCGCGCCGCCGCCGCCCGCGCCCGCCAGTACGGGCGCCGCCAAGGTGGAGAAGGCGCGCCCGACGCAGGCGCGCACCCCGCGCCCCGTGGAGCGCCAGTTCGTCGTGCCCGTGCCGAAGCCCATCCCCGAGCCCGAGGTGAAGCCCGAGCCGGTGCCGGAGCCTCCCGTCGACGTCGCGCCGTCCGAGCCCACGGAAGAGGTTCCGGCGGCCAACGTGGGCGCGGTGGTGGGTGGCGTGGTGGGCGGTGTCCTCGGTGGACAGCAGGGCGGGGTGGTGGGCGCTTCGGGCGGGACGGGTGAGGCCCTGGGGCTCAAGCAGGTGTCGCGTCCCCCGGCCGTGCTCAAGCAGGTGGCCCCGGACTACCCGCGCCGCGCGCGCTCGGAGGGCATCCAGGGGCTGGTGGTGGTGCGCATCATCATCGGCACGGACGGCAAGGTGGAGCCCCAGCACACGCGGATCATCCGCTCGGTGCCCGCGCTGGACCAGGCGGCCATCGACGCGGTCAGCCGCTGGCGCTTCTCCCCGGCGCTCGGGCGCGAGGGCCGGCCGGTGCGCGTCATCATCGAGATTCCCGTCGAGTTCTCACTGAAGTGAAGCCACGGGCCTCGCGCCCGGGCCCGTCTCCGCCCATGAACAGCATCTTCCGCAACATCCTCTTCTGGATTCACCTCGTGGTGGGCATCGTCGCCGGGCTCGTCATCGCGACCATGTCGCTGACGGGGGCGGCGATTGCCTTCGAGCCGCAGCTGCTGGAGTGGGCCGAGCGCGACGCGCGCCAGGTGCAGGTGCCCGCGCCGGACGCGGCCCGGCTCTCCGTGGACGAGCTGCTGGCGCGCGTGCGCGCCGCCCGTCCGGACGCGCAGCCCTCGGGCGTGACGGTGTACCCGGAGCCCGACGCGGCGGTGCTGGTGAACCTGGGCCGCGAGAGCCTCGTCTACGTGAATCCGTACACGGGCGAGGTGAAGGACGGCGGCGCGGAGGGGTGGCGCAACTTCTTCCACGTGAATGAGGAGCTGCACCGCTGGCTCGCGGCGTCGGGTGACAACCGCGCGGTGGGCAAGGCCCTCACGGGCGTGAGCAACATCGTGTTCCTCTTCCTCGCCGTGTCCGGCCTGTACCTGTGGTGGCCGCGCAAGTGGACGCTGCGCGCCATGCGGCCGTCGCTGTGGTTCCGGCGCGGGCTGAAGGGCAAGGCGCGCGACTGGAACTGGCACAACGTCATCGGCTTCTGGTCGCTGCCGGTCATCATCGTCCTCACCGCGTCCGGCATGGTCATCTCGTACCGGTGGGCGTCCGACCTGGTGTTCAAGGTGACGGGCAACACGCCTCCCTCGAATCAGGGGCCGCCGGGCGCGCAGGCGGGGGTGAAGCTGCCCACGCCGCCTCCGGGCGCCGAGAAGCTGAAGCTGGACGCGCTCTTCGCCGAGGCCCGGAAGGGGACTCCCGAGTGGAAGTCCGTCTCGCTGCGCCTGGGTGGCGCGCCGCGCCCCGGGGGACAGCGGGGCGCTCCGGGGCAGGGGCCTCGTGGTGCGCAGGGGCAGGGCGGGGAGGGTGCGAAGCCGGCCGGTCCGGAAGGCCAGGGCATGCGGGGTGCGCAGGCTCGCGCGGGTGAGGGCGGGGACGGTGCCCAGGCCCGTGCCGCGGAGGGCGCACAGGCGCAGGCTCGCGCGGGTGAGGGAGGCCCGGTTCCGGGTGGCCAGGGCCCGCAGGCGCAGGCCGCGGAGGGCGCACAGGCGCAGGCTCGCGCGGGTGAGGGAGGCCCGGTTCCGGGTGGCCAGGGCCCGCAGGCGCAGGCCGCGGAGCGCGCTCCGGGGCAGGACGGCCCCCGCGGTCAGCCGCCGGCGGGTGGCAATCGTGGCGGCGGCGAGGGTCGCGGCGGCGGTGTGGAGGCCCTCACCTTCACCGTGCGCGAGCAGGGCGCGTGGCCGCTCTTCGCGTCGACGCAGGTGTCGCTGGATCCGTTCACCGGCCAGGTCGCGAAGCAGGAGGGCTACGCGGACTACAACAGTGGCCGCAAGCTGCGCACGTGGCTGCGCTTCCTCCACACGGGCGAGGCGCTCGGCTGGCTCGGTCAGCTCGTCGCCGCCATCGCCTCGCTCGGAGGCGCGGTCCTCGTGTACACGGGCTTCGCCCTCGCGTGGCGCCGCTTCTTCCCGCGCCGCAGCACCCGCACCAGCACCGTTTCTGCCTCCGAAGCCGCCTCCGTGCAGGCGGAGCCGGAGACGACCGCGTAACCCCGAATCCATCGAGAAGGTCCGCCGGACGCGAGCGCCCGTGCCAGACCTCTTTGTGTCCTCAAGTTGATTTTGCGTATCAAAATCGGTATCGAACGAACACGTTGAACAGGCCTTCCCCGGCCAGGAGCACGAGAGCAGCCATGTCCCCCAAGACTCCCCGTACCCCAGGTATCCGCTCGGCCGTTGGTCACTCCGGAGGCGTGCGCGCCGCGCTGCGTCCCTGGGGGCAGGCCGCGGTCGGCCTCGCGTCGGCGCTGGCCGCCACTGGCGCCATGGCCCAGGAGCCTGTTGCCGCGCCGGTGACGCCGGCCAGCCCGCCGGCGGTGGTGGAAGGCGCGGAGACGAGCGGCGCCACCGAGGCGACCCCGGCCGCGCCCCAGTCCGGCACGGACACGGCCGCGCAGCCGACGACGGAGCAGGGCACGGAGAACACCTTCGTGCTGCCCACGGTGAAGGTGGAGGGCGAGGCGGAGAAGGGCTACCAGGCCCCCGCGAGCAGCCTCACGCGCCTGCCGAAGCCGCTGGTCACCACGCCGCAGTCCGTCACCGTCGTCCCCGAGGCGGTGCTCGAGGAGCAGCAGGTGACGACGGTGCGCGAGGCGCTGCGCAACGTGTCCGGCATCACCATGAGCGCGGGCGAGGGCGGCCGCCAGGGTGACGCCTTCATCGTCCGCGGCTTCTCCGCGCAGAACGACATCTCCCGCGACGGTGCCCGGGACCTCGGCTGGTACTCGCGCGACACGTTCAACCTGGAGGGCGTGGAGGCCTACTTCGGTCCGTCCGCCGTCCTCTTCGGCCGCGGCTCCACCGGCGGCGCCGTCAACCTGGTCACCAAGAAGCCGAAGAGGACCTCGTTCCAGGACGTCGCGCTGAGCGGCGGCACCGCGCCCTCCGGCCGCCTGGAGGTCGACCTCAACGAGGCCGTCAACGAGAAGTTCCAGGTCCGCGTCAACGCCATGGGCGAGCTGGGCAACGCCGCGGCCCGCAACGTCGTCACCGACAACCGCCTCGGCCTCGCGCCCTCGCTGCGCTACCAGCTGAGCGACAACACCGCCTTCGAGGCCGACTACCTCTTCCAGCGCGAGTCCGGCGTCCCCGACTACGGCCAGCCGTACTTCAACACCTACCCCGTCTCCACGACGCTCGACGTGCCGCGTGAGTCCTTCTACGGCGTGGAGGGCTCGGACAAGACGCGCGTGGACGCGCACGTCGCCAGCGGCCGGCTGCTCCAGCGCTTCGGTGACGCGGTGCTCTTCACCAACACGCTGCGCTACGGCCGGGTGGACCGCTTCTCGCGGCCCACGGCGCCGCGCGGCCTGACGCCCACCGCGGGGGCCCCCACCACCATCGGCCGGCAGCGCTTCGAGACCGAGACGGACAACAGCTACCTCGCCAACCTCGCGGACGTGCGCGGCACCTTCGAGACGGGCTTCCTCAAGCACACCACCAACGCCGGCGTCGAGCTGACGTGGGAGAAGCGCGGCCAGGGCCGCTTCAACCTGAACGCGGTGGGCCTGCCCACCGGCAACAACCTCCCCGCGGACCTGTTCGACCCGGACCCGCAGCCGGACCTGTCCGCCGTGCAGCGCGTCTTCTCCACCGCCAACACCAGCGTGCAGCGGACGATGGGCCTCTACGTCGCGGACCAGGTGGAGGTCGGCAAGTACGTGGAGGTGCTCGGCTCGCTCCGCTACGACGTGTTCAACACGGACTACGTCACCACGGCGGCCACGGGCGTGAAGTCGCGCTTCCAGAACAGCGACCACCTGATGAACTGGCGCGCGGGCGTCGTCCTCAAGCCCATGGAAGGGACGAGCGTGTACGGCATGTACGGCACGTCCGCCAACCCCTCGGCCGAGGTGGGCACGCTGACGGCGGACACGGTGAGCCTGGACCCGGAGAAGAACACCATCGTCGAGGCGGGCGCCAAGGGCTCGTTCCTCGGGGACCGGCTGGGCCTGAGCGGCGCGGTGTTCCGCATCACCAAGACGGACGCGCGCGTGCCCAACACGGACCCGGACGGGCCGCCGCAGATCCTCGCCGGTGAGCAGCGCGTGCAGGGCTTCAACGTGGGCGTGGCGGGGACGATTACCAGCGGCCTGAAGCTGCTGGCGAACTACACGCTGATGGACTCCGCCATCACGGAGCACACCAACCCGTTCCTCGTCGGCCAGCGCCTGCCGAACACGCCGCGGCACAGCATCTCGCTCTGGTCCACGTACCAGGTGCTGGAGAACCTGTCCGTGGGTGGCGGCGCCGTCTACCAGGACGTGACGAGCGTCAACAACCCGACCGCGGCCACGGCGGTGACGAACAAGGTGCCGAACTTCTGGCGCTTCGACGCGTTCGCCAGCTACCAGTGGGGCAAGGCGGCGCTGCAGCTCAACCTGTACAACCTCACGGACGCGCTCTACTACGACCAGTACTACTCGGGTCAGGCCGTCCCCGCGGAAGGCATCTCCGCGCTGCTGACCGCGCGCTACCGCTTCTAGTCGCGCGTCGCGGCCCCCGTCCTTTTCGGAGTCCTCTCCATGATGGTCCACATCCCCAACGTCCTCGGCGCGGAGCAGGTGGCCCACTTCCGCGCCGTCATGGAGAGGGCTTCCTGGACGGATGGCCGCGTCACCGCCGGGCACCAGTCCGGTCAGGTGAAGAAGAACCTGCAGCTCCCCGAGGGCGGGCCGGAGGCTCGCGAGCTGGGGGCGCTGGTGCTGGCGGGGCTGGAGCGCAGCGCGCTGTTCATCTCGGCGGTACTGCCGCAGCGCGTGTTCCCCCCGCTGTTCAACCGCTACGAGCCGGGGATGACCTTCGGCTCGCACGTGGACAACGCCATCCGCGGGCTGCCGGGAATGGCGGAGCGCATCCGCACGGACGTGTCCGCCACGCTGTTCCTCTCCGAGCCGGACAGCTACGACGGCGGCGAGCTGGTGGTGGAGGACACCTACGGCAACCACGCGGTGAAGCTGCCAGCGGGGGACCTCATCATCTACCCGGCGACGAGCCTGCACCACGTGACGCCGGTGACGCGCGGCGTGCGGCTGGCGTCGTTCTTCTGGGTGCAGAGCCTGGTGCGGGACGTGTCGAAGCGCGCGCTGCTCTTCGACATGGACACGGCGATTACGCAGCTCAACCAGGAGGTGCCCAGGAGCCCCGCCCTGGTCATGCTGACGGGCACGTACCACAACCTGCTGAGGCAGTGGGCGGAGCCGTAGGCGCGACTCCCTGACGGACGCGCCCCCCGGTGACTCGCACCGGGGGACGTCCGCCGTCTCAGCCCTTGTCCTTGCGGACGATGACCTTCTTGCCGCGGAGCGTGGTCTCCTTCAGCGCGGCGATGATGCGGTTGGCGTCCGGCTCCGGCACCTCCACCAGGGAGAAGCTGTCGCCAATCTGGATGGCGCCGATGCGCGACGAGTCGAGCCCCGCCTCACCAGCGATGGCACCCACCAGGTCCGCCGGCCGCATGCCCGCGCGCCGGCCCGCGCCAATCCACAGCCGGGTGATGTCCCACGTAGGCGGGCCCCCCCGGGACTTCGGGCCCCGCTCCGGACGTCCGCCGGGCCGGCCTCCGGGCGCGCCGGGAGGACCGAACTTGCCGCGCTCGGGCCGGTCCTTCTGCGGGGCGACGGTGGGGATTTCCTCCTCCTTGCCCTCGCGGCCCTCGTCCTGCGAGTCCTGGAGGAGCTTCAGCGCGGCGGCGGCGATGTCCATGGCGTCGAACTCCGAGGCCAGGTCCTCCACCACGCTGCGCAGCGGGTCCAGCTCGCCGGCCACCAGCGTCTCGCGCAGGGAGGAGCGGAGCATCTCCTTCCGCTTCTCGCGCAGGTCCGCCACCGTGGGGACGGTGGCCACCTCGATGCGCTGGCCGGTGACGCGCTCGATGTTGCGCAGCAGCCGGTGCTCGCGGGGCTCCACCAGCGTAATCGCCACGCCCTCGCGGCCGGCGCGGCCCGTGCGGCCGATGCGGTGCACGTAGGCCTCCGGCGCGTTGGGCACGTCGAAGTTCACCACGTGCGACAGCCGGGGGATGTCCAGGCCTCGCGCCGCGACGTCCGTGGCCACGAGCAGGTCCGTGCCCTGCGACTTGAGCTGCTTGATGACGCGATCTCGCTGCTCCTGCGTCATGCCGCCGTGCAGGGCGTGGGCGCGCCAGCCGCGGCCGTTGAGGGACACGGTGAGGTCGTCCACCTCGGTGCGGGTGCGGCAGAAGATGATGGCCGCGGTGGGCGACTCCACGTCGAGCAGCCGGCCCAGCGTGGCAATCTTGAAGGCGCGCGGGACGACGTAGGCCGTCTGGCGGACGCGGGGAATCTCGCCCTGCTCCACCTTCTCGCGGGCAATCTTCACGCGCACGGGCTCGTGCAGGTGGCGCTCGGCGATGGCGGCGATGCGCGGGGGCAGGGTGGCGGAGAACAGGGCCGTCTGCCGGTCCTCGGGCGTCCCGGAGAGGATGGCCTCCAGGTCGTCGGCGAAGCCCATGTCGAGCATCTCGTCGGCCTCGTCGAGCACGACGGTGCGCACGTCGTCGAGCTGGAGCGTCCCGCGGCGCAGGTGGTCCAGCGCGCGGCCCGGGGTGGCGACGACGACGTCCACGCCGCGCTTGAGCACGCGCAGCTGCTGGCCGATGACCTGCCCGCCGTAGAGGGGGAGCACGGTGACGCCGAGCTTCTGCCCGTAGCGGTGGATGGCCTCGGACACCTGCATGGCCAGCTCGCGCGTGGGGACGAGCACCAGCGCGGCGGTGGTGTTCGGGCGGCTCTTGCCCGCCGTCAGGTGCTGAAGGAGGGGCAGGGCGAAGGCGGCCGTCTTGCCGGTGCCGGTGGCGGCGATGCCGAGCAGGTCCTTGCCGGCGAGCAGCGGCGGGAGGGCGGCGGCCTGGATGGGCGTGGGCTCCTCGTAGCCGAGCGCGCTGAGCGCCTCGACCAGCGCGGGCTTGAGGCCCAGGGAGTCGAAGGTGGGGTTGACGGGGGCTTCGGGGGGAGGAGGCGAGGCTTTCACAGCCGGGGCTTGTACCACCTGCACTCGCCGGATGGCCTCGAAGATTGTCGGCTCTGTCCCACATCTGAAAACAGCCCGTGCCGTGGGGTCATGGGCCGGGGCGGGGATGTCATAGAGTACGTGGCTTGGAAAGCTGGCGGGATTGAGGCCCGCCGAGGAGAGCGCCATGCGACGTGTCTGGTGGGGCCGGGCCCTGGTGCTGGGGATGCCGCTGGTGGCCTGTGGGCCGGGCGCCCCGGGGGAGGACCTGGCGGACACGATGGGGGTGGCCGAGGCGGAGCTGCAGTCGTGCAGCACCACCGCCGCACAGCCCGCGGGCTGCTACTACGGCCAGTACTGCGGGGTGAATGCGTTCTGCACGCCGGTGGCGGCGCCCACGTGCGCGAACTTCGTGGCGCACGGGACGAGCTGGAATCCCAGCACGTCGCTCGGGCCCGTCATCTACCAGTCGGGGCAGATCTTCTTCGGACCGGACACCAGCTGGTGCCTGGCGGGGTATGAGCGCATCATCCTCCGGCTGAAGGCCTACTCGCCGTCCGCGAACCTGCCGACGAGCCGCTCGGGCTTGAGCAACTGGTTCTATTACGTCCGGACGGATGGCACGGTGCTCGACGGCTCGCTCCTGGCGAACAACATCAACACGAGCGTCGACCGCCGGACGATGACGTTCGACACCAACCTCTGCGTGCTGGCGGGCACAACGTATGTCAGCGCGGGTTACTTCTTCGGGGACGGCAACGAGCACTGCGCCCAGGCGGTGAAGTAGGGCGGATTCAGCCCGTGAGGCCCCAGGTCAGGAGCGAGCCGCCGCGGATGCCGAAGTAGCCGTAGGCCTCCCGCCCCTGCTCCACGCTGGCCAGGCAGCGGACGGAGGTCTTCTTCCCGGAGGGGTGCTGGATTTCGGTGGCGTAGCTCCGGTGCAGGTGCCCGCAGAGCACCAGCTTCGGCTGGAGCGCGTCCACGAGCAGCCGTGCGTACTCGTTGCCCACGGTGTCGTGGCTGAAGCTCCGGCGCTGTCCCTGGAAGTCGGTGGCGTCCTTCGGCTCGACGATGCCGGAGGGCCAGTCGTGGACGAGGAGCACGTCCGCGTGCCCGAGCTCCAGGACCTGCTCGACGTCTCGCTCGTTGAAGTACGTGAAGTCCTTGTTGGAGCAGGAGCCGAGCGCGGAGAGGGGTGGGCGGGTGTCGCGGAAGGCTTCCTCGCTGTGGATGCCGGACAGGCCCACGACGCGCAGGCCGTGCAGGTCCATGACGCCGACGCGGCCGAGGTAGTGGCAGTGGCGGGTCAGCTCGAAGCCCTCGGGGTGGGTGTCGAGGTAGCCATAGGGCTCGTGGTTGCCGCCGATGAAGTAGAGGGGCCAGGGGAAGCTCCGCCGGACCTTGTGGTAGGCGCCGAAGTCGCCGAGGTGCCGGTACTTCGCGGGAGCGGCCATGGTGGCGAGGTCCGCTTCGTCGCGGTGCGGCTCGAAGTCGCCGACCTGGAGGACGAAGTCGAACTGCCGGTGGAAGACCTCCGTCGCGTGCCGGAGGTCGTTCACCATGCGGTTCATGTGCCCGTGGACGTCCCCCACGGCGGCGAAGAAGACCTCGTTGATGTCGGTGGGCATGGTGGGGCCTGTTGCCGTACAGGGACGGGGCGGTGGGTGTCGGGCTGACTCAGCCAACCAACGAAGGCCAGTTGCGGCCGACCCACGCGCGTTGCTCGGCCTCGGTGCGCCAGTGGGGGTCCTCGCGGTCAATCCTCCGTGAGCGGGCGAGCAGCGGGGCCAGGGCCGTGAGCATGCGGTCTGCGAAGGGGGCGTCGTGTACGACGAGCAGTGCCTCGCTCTCCCAGTAGGCCGCGGTGACGTCCAGGTTGGCGCTGCCCACGGCGACGGCCGTTGTGTCGCAGACCAGGAGCTTGGCGTGGACGTGGGGGAAGACCCGCTCCAGCTCGGGCTCCCACCCTGGGGCCGGCGGCATCGCGAACTCGTAGGCGATTCCACCCGCGTCGATGACCGCGTCCAGGCGGCTGCGGACGTAGCGGTCCGCGACCTCGCGCATGGTGCCGCCCGGGAAGTATTCCTGCTGACCATGGTAGGGACGGACGCTGCCGAAGAGGACCTCGACGTGCACGCCGCGATGGAGCGCGGCGACGAGTGCGTTCTGCAACTCGAGGAGCAGCGGGAAGGTGTTCACGAGGACGAGGCGCGAGCGCGCATGGCGGATGAGCGCGAGCTGGGCGTCCAGCGTGTGCGTGTCCTTGAGCCCTTCATGCAGGACGAGCCGCGCGGAAACGGTTCCCGCCGGAGACGTGGTGCGCACCGGCCAGGCCTCCCCGCCCGCGCGGGTCCACTCCGCGAGGAACGCGCGTTCCAGCTCAGAGACCAGCGGGCCCGAGAGCCGCGCGCCGCAGTCCAGCCACGGCACCTCGCGGTAGTCGGAGGTTCTCCGGAGGGCGACCTCGTCGAAGCCCGTGTAATAGGGCGCGCCCATGTTGCGCCCCGTGACGAAGGCCTGCTCCGTGTCGATGAGAATGAGCTTCCGGTGGTTGCGCTGCTTCAGGGACTGGAGGTTCGGCAACCCGGACAGCGGAGCGATGGCCCGCACTTCGATGTTGGGTGTCTCGGAGAGGTGGACGAGCGCGGGGTTCATCGCGCCGAAGGAGTCATGCCCGCTGTAGAGCGCATCGGCGAGCAGGCGCACGCGTACGCCCCTCGCCGCCGCATGCTTCAGTGCTTCGGCGAAGCGGGCCGTCACGCCGTCGTCCTCGACAATGTAGCACTGCCAGTGGACGGTGCTCCGGGCGCCGTCGATGGCGGCAATCACCGTCTCCCGCGCACTCGCGTTGTCGAGCTCGAAGTCGATGGTGTGGCCGCCGACGCAGCGGCCGCCTCCGGCGAGCGTCAGCTCACGGGAGAAGCTGTCCGGCTCGTCGGGTATCGAAAGGGGCGCCGGTGCATGCCCGTCCGGCAGGAGCATCAGCTCGTTCGGAGTCAGGGTGCGAAGGAAGGGGTGGACGGGCTTGTGCTCGTCCCGGGTGACGACCGCGGAGATGGCTGCTCCCGCGATGGCGAGGCGTATGGCCACGCGAAGCAGCCGCTGGGCATCCACCTGACGCGGGACATCGTCGGCGCGCGCGTCTTCGAGCCAGGCACTGGCGTCGATGAGGAGCGGCGCAGCGAGGCCCGGCATGAGCTTGTGGAGCCGCTCCCGATGCGCCTCGAGCGGCTCGGTGTCGCGCAAGCGGACGAAGACGGGGTGGCACGTGTCCGCGAAGCCCGTCAGTGTCTCCTGGAGCGACGGCTGCGTGATGTGGCTGTCGATGAGCAACAGGGGTCGCTCGGGAGCGAGCAAGTGACACGGTGCGAGCTGTCTCGCGGCGGAGTCGAAGGCGAAGGCGAGGGCCCGACTGTGCCCTTTTTGGACGTGGGCGAACCAGGAGGCAGGCAGTGCGACGGCACCGCCTTGGTGCTGGGCGCCTCCGAGAGGTGCGCCGCCCTCGAAGGCGGTCAGGACGCCGGGGGGGGGCACCGTGACATTCGACAGGAGCCAGGCCTGTTCGACGGCGAAACGGGGCGCATGTCCTGGCAGGAGCAGTGAGTCCGAGATGGCGTAGCGCTCCTCGAACAGTGGGGTGGAGGGGAGCGTGCGAGGCAGCAGCAGCGTGGGGACGTAGGCGTCCTGCAGCGCCCTGGCTCCAAAGACGCCAATCAGGCGCGCGTACAGCTCATCGACCGCATCCGTGGCGACAAGGAGCAGGTCCGCGCCCCAGCGCCGCGCGGCTTCTTCGAAGGCTTCGGCGCGCCCCATGGGTCCACTCGATAGGGACTCGATGCGCAGCGTTTCGGCGACGCCGAGCGCGAGAGAGAGGGTCTGGAGCTCACCGGCCTTCTCGGGTGCCTCCGGGGTGGTGAGGGCGATGAGCTCGGTGGGCGGGGCGTGCTTCGCGAGGAAGCCCGCCACCGAGGCGAGCCCTCTGCCATCGGGCGCCGCCGCGATGGCCAGTCGCGAAGTAGGGGAGGGGGCCGTGGGACAATGCGCGCCGACGGAGAGCACGTGCAGTCGCTCACGGATGGCGAGCGTCAGGAGGGTGCTCACGCGGGCCCGTGGTGACGTGGCGAACAGCGGGCCGATGACGACGAGCTCGGAGCCGTGCTGCCGGGCCGTTTGAGTGACGGCATCGGTCGACAGGTGGTCTTCGAGCTGGTGGCCGACGCTGGTCTCCACGTGCCACTCCCGCACGCCTTCCCAGAGTCGGTCGAGCGAGGTGAGGCTGGGCGGCCGAGGTGCTTCGAGGTCCCTGCGCTCGGGCGACAGGCCGTACAGGTGCACGCTCTCGGGCGCGGGGGCGAGGCGCCGCGCGGCGGTCAGCACCTGTTCCGGGTTCGCACTGGCATCGAAGAGGATGAGCAGGCGTCGGAACATGGCGGAGGGTGACCCTTCAGTCCTTCCAGAGAATCTTCCACGGATGCTTGCGCAGGTCCGTCACCAGCGTGCGCAGCTCGTTGTACAGCGTCGGGTCCTGGAGCACCGCCCCGGCCGTGCCCTCTCCGCTCTCAATCTTCGCCAGCACCCGGTCCGCCCGTGCGGCGATTCCTTCCAGCTGCCCCGCCGCGTTCGTGAAGCGCTCCAGCGCCACCTTCACGCGCTGACCGTCCTCGGGGCCCAGGGCGCCCGTCACCGCCGCCAGTCCGTCCAGCGTCGTGCCCGCGGACTTCGTCAGTCCGGGCAGCTCGCTGCGCATCACCGCCGCCGTGGCCGCCGCGTCATCCAGCAGCCGCGCTCCTTTGCCTCCGGGTTGGAAGGACTCACGCGCGAAGGCCGCCAGCTGGCGCAGGTCCTTCGAGGTCGCCGCCAGCTCCGAGGCCAGCACCTTCACGTCGCCCTCGTTCTCCGTCAGCATCCGGTCCAGCGTCTTCGTCAGCCGCGACACGTTCGCCGCCAGGTCCGTCACCGCCTCCGGGTCCTTCTCCAGCATCGCGGAGAGAATCTCCACGAAGCGCGAGAGCTGCTCCGCGAGCAGGTCCAGCCTCGGCGCATCCGTCCCGCGCACCGCCTGCCCGGCGCCCAGCGGCTTCCCGGCCGCCCCTGGATTCAGCTCCAGGTACGGCTCACCCAGCAGGCCCACCGTGGCCACCGTCACCCGCGCATCCGTGCGCAGCGCTCCCAGGGCCTCCGGCGCCACCGCCAGCTCCATCTGCACCGGCATCGGCTTGCCCTGTCCGTCTCTGCGCTCGGGCAGCAGGCGGATGGCCTGAACGCGCCCCACCTGCACGCCGCCCAGCTTCACCGGTGCGCCCTCCACCACGTTGCCCGTGTGGCCGAAGTCCACCGCGAGCCCCGCGCTCGAGCCCACCGACAGCTCGCCCATCAGCCACAGCAGCACGAGCACGCCCACCACCGTCGCCAGCACCAGGGCGCCCACCTTCAGCTCCAACCGTCGCTCATCCATCCGTCGCGCCCTCCATGAATGGCGCCGTCAGCACCCGGAGCTCGGGCGCGGAGGACTCCAGGAACCCGGCCGGTGGGCCCAGGTATGCACAGCGTCCTCCCGCCACCACCAGCACCCGGTCCGCCAGGCCCTTCAACTGCCGGTAGTCATGCGTCACCACCAACCCGCCCAGCCCCCGCGCCTTCAACGACGCCAGCACCTCTTCCACCTGCGACGCCGCCCTCCGGTCCAGCCCCGTCGTCGGCTCGTCCAGCAGCAGGTAGCGTGGCTTCAGCACCAGGGCCCGCGCAATCGCCGCGCGCTTCTTCGCTCCGGGCCCCAGCTCCGGGGGCAGCCGGTCCGCCCACTCCTGCAGGCCCACCTGCGCCAGCGCCGCCTCCACCGCCTCGGCGGGCGCCTCCGGGTCCGCCAGCTGCACATTCTCTCGCAGCGTCCGCCAGTCCAGCAGCGCCGGGCCCTGCACCAGGTACGGGGCCCGTCGGCGCAGGCGCACCAGCTCGCGCTCGGGCCGCGAGTCCACCCGCTCGCCCCACAGCTCCACCTGTCCCGCGTCCGGCCGCAGCAGCCCCACCGCCATCCGGCACAGCACGCTCTTCCCGGAGCCGCTCGCCCCCGCGATGAACGTCAGCTCCCGCGTGGACACCTCTGCCGTCAGCCCTCGCAGCACCTGCCGCCCCGTCTCGAACGCGACGTGCACGTCCGTGAAGCGCAGCGTGTCGTCGGCGGGGGAGGGGCTCTGACTCACACTCGGGCTCACAGGCGCAGCAGCTGGAAGGCGAGGGACACGGTGAAGTCGATCAACAGGCACCCCAGGCTCGCGGCCACCACGCCAGAGGTGGTGGCCTCGCCCACCGCCTCGGCCCCGCCCCTCGCCCTCAGGCCCGCCACCGCCGCCGCCAGCGGAATGTACAACCCGCAGCCTCCCGCCTTCAGCCCCGCCGCGAGCAAGTCCCAGCCGTCAACGTAGCGCGGGTCCATGAAGGCCCGCCCATCCACTCCGAAGGCGAGGCTCGCCACCGTCACCGCGGCCAGCGTCGCCGCCACCGTGCCCAGCGCGCTCAGCATCGGCACACCGAGCACCCCGGCAATCACCCTCGGCGCCACCAGGTCCGCGTGCGGGTCTCCCGCGGACATCTCCAGCGCCTCCACCTGCTCGTTGACGCTCATGGTGGACAGCTCCGCCGCATGGCTGGCGCCCGCTCGCGACGCCGTCAGCATCGCGGACATCACCGGGCCCAGCTCGCGGACGAGCAGCTCGAAGTACGCGGGTCCGAGCACCGCCACGTTGCCCACGAAGCGCGTGGCCTGGCTGTTCGCAATCGTCACCAGCACCGCGCCGAAGAAGGCCATGCCGGACATGACGAGCCACACGCTGCGCCCGCCCAGTTCGTGCAACTGCGCCAGCGACTCGCGCCAGGGCACTCCGTCTCGCAGCGAGGCCCGCACGGTGCGCGCCAGCATCACCGCCGGCGCTCCGAAGAAGGACAACACGGCGCTCATGCCATCCACCCCGCCAGCAGCGAGGTGAGCAGGAAGTCGAGCACGAAGATGGCCGCGCAGCCTCGCACCACCGCGCTCGCCGCCGCCTGGCCCACGGCCCTGGCGCCGCCTCGCGCGGACAGGCCCACCGCCGTGGACACCAGCGAGATGGCCAGGCCGTAGGCGCCCGTCTTCACCACCCCACCGAGGATGTCGAGCGGGCTCAGCATGTCCGCGAACGTCCCATAGAACACGCGCAGCGGCAGCCCCAGCGTGAGGAGCGCCGCCACGGACTCGAAGAGGATGGCCACCAGGAACGTGAAGGTGCTCAGCGCGAGCATGCTCAGCTCCATGGCCACCACCCTCGGCGCTACGAGGATGGCGAACGGGTCCAGACCGATTCCACGCAGCCCTTCAATCTGCCCGCCCACCTGCATGGTGGCCAACTCCGCCGCGTTCCTCGCGCCGATGCGCGCGGACATGATGAGCCCGAGCAACAGCGGCCCGAACTCCCACAGCACGCCGTACCCCGCGGCCCAGCCGAGGAACGCCCGTGCTCCGAAGCGCTGGATGTAGAGGCCTGATTGCAGCACCACGATGACGCCCGCCAGCGCCGCCGTGGCCAGCGCCAGCGGCAAGGAGCCGTAACCGAACTGCACCAGTGCTCGTGCCAGCTCGCGCCGCTCCAGTCTGGGCAGCCCCAGCACCGTGCGCCCCGCCACGAGGCCCAGGGCCCCCGCGCCGCGCACCGCTTCCAGGCCGGTGCGGCCCAGCCAGGAGAGGGGATTCACGCGAGCCCCCGTGCACGCCACGCCGCCGCCAGAGCCTGCGCGGAATGAACGTTCCTTCCGCTGCAGCCGGCCACCGGGGGGCAATCCACGTGTGCTCCCCATACCCCTTCGGGCGGAAGACTCGCGGAATGAACGTTCCTTCCGTAGCGGCAGGCCACCGGGGGACCACCCACGTTTGCGACCCAGGCCTGCCCTTCGGGCGGGGGACTCGCGGAATGAACGTTCCTTCCGCAGTTGGTGGCCACCTGGTGACAACCCACGTTTGTGCCCCCCGCCACCCCTTCGGGCGGGGGACTCGCGGAATGAACGTTCCTTCCGCGGCGACCGGCCGCCAGGGGACCACCCACGTTTGTGCCCCCTGCCACCCCTTTGGGCGTGGGACTCGCGGAATGAACGTTCCTTCCGCAGCGGCCGGCCACCAGGGGACCACCCACGTTTGTGCCCCAGGCCACCTCTTCGGACGGGGGACTCGCGGAATGAACGTTCCTTCCGCGGCCACCAGCCACCGGCGGGCGCCTCACTTCGTGCGGGCCGCACCCGTGCCCCGACCTGGCCGTCGGCCTCACGCCAGCGCCTCGTCCGGTGCGTGCTCCAGGTCCGGCGCGGGGGGCCCGTCATGCACCAGCTTCCCGCCACGCAGATACAGCCAGCGGGGCAGGGTCAGGTCCACCGGGGCCTCCGGGGCCGCGACGAGCAGCGTGCCGCCCCGGGACACCTCCAGCAGCACCCGCGCCACCTGCCGCGCCGTGCCGGGGTCCAGGCCCGCGAACGGGTCATCCGCCAGCAGCACCGAAGGCTTCGCGGCCAGCGCCCGTGCCAGCCCCGCGCGCTTCTTCATCCCTCCCGACAGCCGCTCGGGCAGCGTGTCCGCGGCCTCCGCCAGGCCCACCGCTCGCAGCACCTCGTCCGCCCGCGTCCGGGCCTCGGCCTCCGGCACGCGGCGGCGGGTGAGGGGCAGCAGCACGTTGTCCCGCACCGTGAGCGAGTCGAACAGCGCATCCGTCTGGAACACCATTCCAAACGCCGCCTGCCGCGTCCGGCGCTCGGCGGAGGACAGGCGCGCCGCCTCCTGCCCGTCCCACAGCACGCGTCCGTCCGCCGGAGTCACCAGCCCCGCCAGCGCCTTCAGCAGCGTCGTCTTCCCCGAGCCCGAGCGCCCGAGCACCAGCGCCTGTGTCCCCGGGGGCAGGGCGCAGTCCACCGACGCCAGCACCGTGCGCGCTCCGTACCGCACCGTGAGGCCGTCCGCGCGCAGGTCCATGGTCAGGGTTGCCAGCGCACCAGGGCGCCGCCGGAGCCCGCTCCCCAGAGGTCACCCGGGCCGGTGGCCTCCAGTGCATTCAGCGTGTTGGGCGGCACGTTGACGCTGGTCCAGCTCGCGCCGTCGAAAAATCGGATGTCTCTTTCGACTGATGTCACCGCGTAGACGGCCGTGCGTCCGAACGCCATCATCGCGCGCAGGTCCACCGGATCCCCCGACACCGTGAGCACGGGCTTCTTCGTCCACGTCGTGCCCGTGCGCTCCAGGAGCAGGCCCTTGTCGCCCGCCGCATAGGCGAGCCCGGACGTCAGCACCCGCACCGCGCGCAGGAACCCCGTGGTGCCCGGATTGCCGAGGTCCTCCTTCGTCCACGTGCTACCGCTCGCGGGAGCGCGCCACGCGGCGGGGCGCTCGATTCCACCGACGTCCTCCATGCCCACCGTGAGCAGCGTCTCCGGGCCCAGCCCGTGAATCGCGCGCAGGTTGGCGGCCACCTGGGTGACGAGCGTGGGCGCGGCCTGGCTCGAAGCGCCCTCCACGTACTCCCAGCGGATGACGCGGCCCAGGCTGTCCACCGCGAAGAGCTGCACGGTGGCCCCCTGTCCCTGCTCGAAGCCCACCATGCCGTTGATGGCGCTGCTCGCGACGCCATCCACCTGCGCGCAGGTGTCCAGCGCGCCCGGCGACACCGTGGCCAGCTTGCCCGCACTCGAGCCGACGAACACGCGCCCGGTGCTTGCTACCCAGGCCGACTTCCAGTCGCCGGCACAGCTCCCCACGGCCGTGAAGGTGTCGCCGTTGACGTGCAGCACCCGGCCTCCATCGCCCGCGAGCCAGCCCCGGTTGCCACCGTACGGTGCCACCGCGTTCCACCTCGCACTCGCGGAGCCCACCCCCGAGTCCGTGTCCCACGGCGTCGCGGCGCACCCGGCGAGGTCCTCGTCCCTCGCGCCGTCGCAGTCGTTGTCCAGCCGGTCGCACACCTCGGTGCCGGTGCCGGAGGCGAGGCTCGTGCCGTCGTCGCAGTCCGTGCGCGTGGTGCTGGCCCCCGGCGCAGGGGATGAACACCGGGCGGCCGTCTCCGTGCCCGCGCTGCCGTCCCCGTCGTCGTCCAGGAACCAGGGCACCGGCTGCTCGGCGCTGACGCACGCGGTGGAGGACACGCCCTGGCAGGCATTCTGCCCCTGACAGCCCAGGGCGGTGGTGCACGCGGCGCCCACGGCGAAGGCATCGTCGTCCTTCACGCCGTCGCAGTCCTCGTCCACGTTGTCGCAGCGGGACTCCTGCTGGCCGGGGCGGATGGTGCCGTCCTCGTCATTGCAGTCGCCGCCGCGCGTGGCCGTGCTGGCGGGCTGGACGCACGAGGGCACCCCCAGGCCACTCCCATAGCCGTCTGAGTCGCGGTCCGCGAAGTACTCCTGGGCACCGGGCGCGTCGGCCTCACCCTCCGCGCAGTTGTTGTCCACCCCGTCACACAGCTCGGTCGCCTGCGGATGGACCTTCTCGTCCGAGTCGTCACAATCCGTGCCCGGGCGCGTGCCCTTGTTGGAGACATAGCTGTCGTTGTCCAGGTCCTCGGCGCGCAGGTCCAGCCGCGCGTCGGCGACGCCCACCTCCGGCATCTGGGCCTCCACGGACTGCTCCGCCACCAGCGCCCCGTTGCAGGAGCGCTCGTGCGCGGTGGCCGTCAGGCGCAGGTTCCGGCTCCAGCCGTCGCGGCCGAGGATGGCCACCGTCCGCGTGTCGCTGCGCACGCCCGGCACCACCTGCACCTCCTTGGACTCGGTGCGAGAGGCGTCCTCCAGGTCCACCACCGTCAGCGTGAGGCACCTGGGCTGGAAGGTTGCATAGGCCAGGGAGACCCGCAGGGCCCCCGCGGCCGGAGGCGCCTCCTCCTTCTTGCACCCAGAGATGGAAACCGCCGCCAGCAGCACACCCAGAAGGAATAAACGCATCGTTTGTGCATTCCCGGGCGCGCCAAGGCGCCCGCCGTCATGACGCACCGAGGTCAGAAACTCCGGAGACCCTGAACAGACCCAATAGACCGCCGTACTGGCCACCGTCCAGACGCGCGAATGGCCATGGTTCCCCTCCGTCACCTTCGTTATATGGCGCGCCGAATCGCATCCCCTGGCTCGACCCCTCTCCGCCCGCCCATGCCTACCGTCCGTCCCGTCCTCGCCACGCCCCTCTGCGCCTGGCTCGCGCTCGCCGCGCCCCAGGCCCTGGCCCAGGACGCGGGGACGTCCGGCTCGCCCGCCATGGCTCCGGAGCAGGCTCCCTCGCCGGATGCGGAATCCGCAGCGCCCGGTGCGGATTCCGCACCCCCCCGCGCGGAATCAGCACCCCCCGGAGAGCAGGCGGCGTCGCTGACGCTGGAGCGGGCGGTGTCCCTGGCCGCCGAGCGCAACGAGTCCGCGCTGGCGGCCCAGCAGCGGGCCGAGGCCTCCCAGGCGCGCGTGGCCCGGGCCCGCGCCTTCTTCTTCCCGGAGCTGACGGCGACGGGCACCTACACGCGGCGCTCCAACCAGTCGTCGCGCGAGGTGGGCGGCCAGGAGGTCATCCTTCAGCGCTACAACGCCTTCGGCGCCAGCTTCCTCGCACGCGTCACCCTCTTCGACGCCCGGGGCTTCCCCCTGTACCGGGCCGCGCGGCTGGAGGGTGCGGCCGCCGGGCTGGACGCGGTGGAGGCCCGCCGCCAGGTGTCCTTCGAGGCGGCCAATGCCTTCCTCGTCTCCCTGGCCGACCAGCAGGTCTTCCAGGCCGCCGAGCAGCGCCTCGCCTTCGCCCGCCAGTCGCTGGAGGACGCGAAGGCGCGCGCGGAGGCGGGCCTCGCCAGCACCAACGACGTGACGCGCGCGGAGCTGGAGGTGGCCAGCGCGGACGTGCAGCGCACCCGCGCGCGTAACACCGCGCAGACGAGCCGCCTGGAGCTGGGCTACCTGCTCGTGGAGCCCGTGGAGGGCGGCCTGGCCCCGCCGGATGCGCTGCTGACGGACGCGGCGCGGCCGCTGGCCTCCCACCAGGCGGTGGTGCAGGACGCGGCGGACCGGCGCCCGGACATCCTCTCCGCGCGGCTGCGCGTGGAGTCACTGGAGGCCAACGCGCTGGAGCCGCTGGCCCGCCTGCTGCCGGTGCTCGGCGCGTCGTACACCTACCGGCTCACCAACGAGTCCGGCCTCACCGGGCGCACCGGTGACGGCTTCTTCAGCGTGGACCTCACCTGGAGCCTCTTCGACGGTGGCGAGCGGTATGCAGAACGTCGTGAGCGGGTGGCGCTGGCGAAGGCCGCGAAGCTGGAGGAGCAGGCGGGCACGCGCCGCGTGGACGTGGACATCCAGCGGGCGAGGGTGGGGTTGGAGAATGCGCAGGCCGCGCTCTCCCAGAGCGACCTGGCGGTGCGCGCGGCGCGGCAGAACGCCGAGGAGCAGGGGATTCTGTACCGCCAGGGCCTGTCCACCGCGCTGACGGTGGCGGACGCGGCCGTCAGCCTGTTCGAGGCGGAAGTGGCCCAGGCGCAGAGCCGCTATGCGCTGGGCGTGGCGCTGCTGGGACTCAGGGCGGCTGTGGGACTCGATCCGCTGGGGAAGGAACCGTGAAGCTGATGCGACGCGCAGGAACGCTGACGCTGGCCGTGGCCGTGATGGCCCTGGGTGCCGGATGCAAGAAGGACGCGGAGGCCCCCAAGGGCGGCCCGGGCACGGCGGCGGCGGCCCCGGGCGGGCGCGGCGGCGGCCGCGGGCCCATCCAGTTCCCCGTCGAGGTCGCCCGGGTCGAGACACGCGACGTGGAGTACGTGGTGAGCGCGGTGGGCTCCGTGGAGGCCTTCGAGCGCGTGCAGATCACCGCGCGCGTGGGGGGCGCCGTGGAGCGGGTGCTGTTCTCGGAGGGGCAGACGGTGAAGAAGGGCGACCCGCTCGCGGAGATCGAGCCCGCGCGCTACGCCATCGCCGTGCGCTCCGCGGAGGCCGCGCTGGCCAAGGCGAAGGCCTCCCTCGAGGAGGCGAAGGCGGGCGCCGCGCGCCGCGCCGCCGTCAACGAGGCGAAGCCGGGCCTCTTGCCCGCCGAGCAGCTGGAGACGTACCAGACGCGCGCGCGCACCGCGGAGGCGGAGGTGGCCTCGGCGAAGGCGATGCTGGACCAGGCGCAGCTCAACCAGCGTGACGCCTACGTGCGCGCCCCCATGGACGGGGTGCTGCAGACGCGCACGGTGCAGACGGGCCAGTACGTGCAGCCGGGCCTCGTCATGGCCACGCTGGTGCGCCGCGAGCCGCTGCTCCTGCGCTTCACCGTGCCGGAGGCCGACGTGACGCGAATCACCCCCGGCATGGCGGCGCGCTTCACCATCCGCAACGGCGGCGGCAACTTCACCGCGAAGATCACCCACGTGGCCGCGGCCGCGGACGACGCCAGCCGCATGGTGCCGGTGACGGGCGAGGTGTCCGGCGAGGACGCGAAGGCGCTGCGCCCGGGGACGTTCGCCACGGTGACGGTGCCGGTGGAGACGCGGGGCGGCAGCCCGGTGGTGCCGCAGACGGCGGTGCGCCCCAGCGAGCGCGGCTTCCTCGCCTTCGTGGTGGAGGGCGACAAGGCCCGCGAGCGCGTGCTGGAGCTGGGCATGCGCACGGCGGACGGCCTGGTGGAGGTGCTCGACGGCGTGAAGTCCGGCGAGACGCTGGTGGTGCGCGGCGCCGAGGCGCTGCGTGACGGGGTGGCGGTGCGCGTGGCGCAGGCGCCCAGGCCCACGCTCAGCGGCGAGCCGGGCCCGAAGCCCGAGGCCAGCCCCGAGGCCAGCAATGAAGGCAAGGGCGGAGGTGCCCGCAGATGAGCCTCACGGAAGCCTGCATCAAGAAGCCCGTCTTCGCCTGGATGATCATGGCGGCCACCATCGTCTTCGGACTGGTGGCGGCCCAGCGCATCGGCATCAGCCAGTTCCCGGACGTGGACTTCCCCACCATCAACATCTCCGTCGCCTGGGAGGGAGCGAATCCCGAGGCGGTGGAGAGCGACCTCATCGAGCCCATTGAAGAGGCCGTGACGCAGGTGGAGGGCGTCAAGAGCATCACCTCCAACGCGCGCCAGGGCGGCGCCAGCATCACCGTGGAGCTGGACCTGTCGCGCAACGTGGACCTCGCGCTGCAGGACGTGCAGGCGAAGGTGAGCCAGGCGCAGCGCTCGCTGCCGCGCGAAATCGACCCGCCCGTCATCTCCAAGACGAACCCGGAGGACCAGCCCATCATGTGGGCGGGCGTGTCCGGGCCCTTCTCCCAGCAGGCGGTGAGCGACTTCGCCCGCTACCGGGTGAAGGAGCGCCTGCAGACGGTGCCGGGCGTGGGCGAGGTGCAGCTGGGCGGCTCGCTGGAGCGCAACGTGCGCATCTGGGTGGACGCGCAGAAGCTGGACGCGCGCGGGCTCACCGTCACGGACGTCATCGCCGCGCTCCAGCGCGAGCACGTGGAGTTGCCCGCGGGCCGCATCGAGACGGAGGGCCGCGAGGTCAACGTGCGCGTCATGGGCGAGGCGCTGGACCTGGACACGCTGCGCGGCCTGGTGGTGCGCGAGGCCGACGGGAAGCCGGTGTACCTGAACGACGTGGCGCTCATCGAGGACGGCTTCGAGGACATCCGCCGGTTGACGCGCGTCAACGGCCAGCCCGCGCAGGGCCTGGGCATCCGCAAGCAGCGCGGCGCCAACGCGGTGGCCGTGGCCCAGGCGGTGCGCGAGGAGCTGTCGAAGATCGCGAAGGACGCACCCGAGGGCATGGAGGTCGGCATCCGCTTCGACTCGACGAAGTTCATCGAGGAGAGCGTCCATGAAATCGAGTTCGAGCTGCTGCTGGCCTGCATCCTCACCGCCTTCGTGTGCTGGGTGTTCCTGGGCTCGCTGTCCAGCACGATGAACGTGGTGCTCGCCATTCCCATGTCGCTGTTGGGAACGGTGGCCGTCATCTACTTCCTGGGCTTCACGCTCAACACCTTCACCCTGCTGGGATTGGCGCTGGCGGTGGGCATCGTGGTGGACGACGCCATCATGGTGCTGGAGAACATCTTCCGGCATGCGGAGGAGGGGAAGGACCGGGTGAGCGCCGCGCGCGAGGGCACCGCGGAAATCACCTTCGCCGCGCTCGCGGCGACGCTGGCGGTGGTGGCCATCTTCCTGCCCGTCATCTTCATGAAGGGCATCATCGGCAAGTTCTTCCTCCAGTTCGGCGTCACGCTGTGCGTGGCGGTGCTGCTGTCCTACGTGGAGGCCATTACGCTGGCGCCGGCGCGCTGCGCGCAGCTGCTCAAGACGTCGCGCGAGGGCCGCGGCAAGGTGGGCCTGATGGTGGACCGGGCCTTCTCGCGGCTGGAGCGCGCGTATGAGCGGGCGCTGGGCTGGGGCCTGAAGCGCCCCTGGTGGGTGCTGGGCACGGCCTCGGTGCTGCTGGCCGCGAGCGTGTTCGCCTTCCGCGCGCTGCCGGGCGAGTTCGTCCCCTCGCAGGACCAGAGCCGGCTGATGGTGCGCCTGCAGACGGCGGTGGGCAGCAGCCTGGAGGAAACGAACCGCATCTTCCAGAAGGCGGAGGCCTTCGCCAGCTCGCGGCCGGAGGTGGAGAGCGTCTTCGCGACGGTGGGCGGAGGCGGCGGTGCGTCCAGCGTCAACGCGGGCATGCTGATGCTCACGCTGACGCCGCCGGACAAGCGCATGCCGCAGGCGGAGCTGCAGCAGATCTTCCGCAAGGAGCTCAACAGCATTCCCGGCCTGCGCGCGGTGGTGCAGGACATGTCGCAGTCGGGCTTCACCGCGCAGCGCGGCTTCCCCGTGGAGTTCAGCGTGCGCGGCTCGGACTGGGATGCGCTGGTGACGGCCAGCCAGGAGGTGCGCGAGCGGCTCCAGGCCAGCGGCAAGGTGGTGGACGTGGACACGGACTACCAGCTCGGCATGCCGGAGCTGCGAATCACGCCGGACCGGGCGCGCGCGGCGGACCTGGGCGTGCCCATCGAGGCGGTGGCCTCGTCCATCAACGCGCTGGTGGGCGGCCTGCGGGTGGGCAAGTACAGCACGGGCGGCCGGCGCATCGACGTGCGGCTGCGCCTGCTGGCCGGGCAGCGCTCGCGGCCCGAGGACCTGTCGCTGCTCAAGGTGCGCACCGCCAGCGGCGCGCTGGTGCCGCTGTCCTCGCTGGTGTCGCAGGAGGAGCGCCCGGCGCTGCAGGCGATTACCCGGAGAGACCGCGAGCGCGCCATCAGCGTCTTCGCCAACGTGGCGCCCGGCTCCAACCAGGAGGAGGCGCTGGCCACGGTGGAGGGGCTCTCCAAGGACCTGCCGGGCGGCGTGCGCCTGGTGCCCGGCGGCGCCAGCGTGGCCTTCCGCGACTCGATGAGCAGCCTGTTCTTCGCGCTCTTCCTCGGGATTGGCGTGGCGTACATGGTGCTGGGGGCGCAGTTCAACTCGTTCCTGCACCCCGTCACGGTGCTCACCATCCTGCCGCTGTCGGTGGCGGGCGCGGCCTTCGCGCTGCTGGCCACGGGCAGCACGCTGAACATCTTCAGCATGATTGGCCTGCTGCTGCTGATGGGCATCGTGAAGAAGAACTCCATCATCCTGGTTGACTACGCGCTGCAGGAGCGCGAGCGCGGGGCGGATGCGTTCCACGCCATGCTGCGCGCGGGCCCGGTGCGGCTGCGGCCCATCCTGATGACGTCCACCGCGACGATGATGGCGGCCGTGCCGGCGGCGCTGGCGCTGGGCGCGGGCTCGGAGACGCGCGCGCCCATGTCCATCGCGGTGCTCGGCGGCCTGTCCGTGTCCACCGTGCTCAGCCTGCTGGTGGTGCCCGCCTTCTACGTCATCGCGGACCGGATGAAGACGCGGCTGGGCGCGAAGCTGGGGAAGAAGCCGGACGCCGAGTCGGGGACGCACCCGCCTCGCACCGACGAGCCCCGGCCGGCCACGCACCACGGCTGAAGCGGGCGGAACAGAGCTTCCGTTCCACGCACGCCGCCAGTCCTACCGGGTGGGGCTGGCGGCTTCGTCGTTTCAGGGCGCCACGCGCCCCAGGCCCTCGAAGGTGACGCCGCCCAGGCAGTCCTCGCGCTTCAGCGGCGAGCCGGGCTGGAGGCGGAAGTCGCCCGCGTCGGCATCCTGGAACAGCGGCTCCAGCACCACGTTGCCGTTCTCCCCCAGGACGACGCGCGGCGGGACGGCGTGCGTCTCCACGACGTGCTGGTCATTCTGGAAGAAGACGTTGCAGCGGATGTCACCCGTCTGCACGTACATGTGGCTCAGGCCCACGGCCGAGCCGGCGATGACGTTGCGCCGGATGTCCACGTAGCCCGCCTGCACGCCGAGGGCGAGCGAGGTGTTCTTCCAGAAGATGTTCTCCTCCACGACGGCCACGTTGTTGAAGTGGTTGAAGGCGAGCGCGTAGTCGTTGCGCCAGAAGAGGTTGCGGCGCACGTCCGCGAGCGCGTGGAAGTAGAGCAGCACGCCGGTACCGTTGCCCTCGAAGATGTTGTTCGTCACGAGCGCGGACGTCTTCGCGTCATGCCCGTCCGCGTAGATGGCGGAGGCGTACCAGTTGCCGCCGCACCAGCGGTCCAGCTCGGACGTCATCGTGCACCACGTGGTGGAGCCCACATTCCGGAACGTGAAGCCGGAGATCTCCACGTCGCTGGCGCCGGAGTAGTCGATGAGGTTGAAGGGCTGGCCCTGGCCGTCCCAGAAGGTGAGGGGGGCGCCCGCGCCGGTGAGCCGGATGCCGCTCTTGAGGCGGACGTGCTCGGTGTAGACGCCCGGCGTGACGAGCACCGTGTCCCCGGGCCGCGCGGCGTCGATGGCGGCCTGGATGGTGTCGTGGTGCCCGGGCACCACGAGGGTTCGCGGCGCGCGGGGCTCGGGCTGCGGTGGGGGTGCTCCGGCAGGCTGCTGCGCTGGGGCCGCTTCCGCGGGCTGCTGCACGTCGGGTGTGCCGAGCGCCGTGCCCTCGGCGTCGAGAGACTCGTTACCCGCGGGGCTTCCGCAGGCGGCCAGGCAGAGCGTGAGCAGCGTGAGTGAGCCAGGGTGCTTCCAGGACATGGTTCCCCTCCCATTTGGAGTCACGAGACCGCAGGCCCCTGCGCACCGCGAAGTGTTACCCGAATCCGAAGCGGATGGGCTCCTCGGAGATCTGAGGCGCGCGGCATTGAACCCTCAGGGTTCTGAGGGTGGGTGTCGCATCCTGAACGCGCCACGCGCTACGCTCCGCCGCGTCGTGATTCCCTTCGGAGGTACCGTGAAGCGGCTTGCCCGTGCGTTGTCCCTGCTCACCGTCGCCATCGGGGCCGTGGCCTCGGCCCAGCCCGCCGAGGCGCCCCGCCGCGTGGCTGTGCGCGCCGCGCGGCTGCTCGACGTGAAGAGCGGGAAGTACGTGGCCCAGCCGGTCATCCTCATCGAGGGTGAGCGCATCGTGAAGGCCGGCCCCGGGCTGCAAATCCCCGAAGGCACCGAGGTGGTGGACCTGGGGGCGGCCACGGTGCTGCCAGGGCTCATCGACTGTCACACGCACCTGATGGCACGAGAGGCGGAGACGCCCAACAGCTACGAGCTGTCCCTGCTCACCAAGTCCCAGGCCACCCGGGCGCTGGAGGGTGCGGCCAATGCGCGGGCCACGCTGCGCGCCGGCTTCACCACCGTGCGCGACGTGGAGAACGAGGGCAGCGGCTTCGCCGACGTGGCCCTGCGCGACGCCATCCGCCAGGGGCTGGTGGAGGGGCCGCGCATGCTGGTGGCCACGAAGGGCATCGCGGCGGTGGGGGCGTACCACCCGTTCGGCACCTCGCCCGACGTGAAGGACCTGCCCACGGGCGCGCAGTTCGTCAGCGGGGTGGAGGAGGCGCGGCGCGCCGCGCGCGAGCAACTGGGGCAGGGCGCGGATCTGCTGAAAATCTACGCGGACTGGGCCACGCCCACGCTCACCGTGGAGGAGCTGCGCGTCATCATCGACGAGGCGCACAAGCAGAAGCGCAAGGTGGCCGTCCACGCGATGACGCCCGAGGGCATCCGCAACGCGCTCACGGCGGGCGCGGACTCCATCGAGCATGGCCACAACGCGGACCGCGCCGCCCTGGAGCTCATCCGTCAGAAGGGGGCCTTCCTGGTGCCCACCGTCGGCATCCTCGAGGCCCTGGTGGAGCGCGCCCCGGACGCGGCGACGCGCAGCCGCTTCGAGGCACGCCTGGCGTCGGCCCGGAAGACGGTGGCGCTCGCGCAGCAGCTCGGCGTGAAGCTCGCCAGCGGCTTCGACGCGTCCACCGCCTGGCAGCAGGGGCGCAATGCCATGGAGCCGGTGGCCCTCAACCGGGCAGGCCTGCCACCGCTGGAGGCGCTGCGTGCGTCCACCTCGCGGGCGGCGGAGCTGCTGGGCCTCCAGGCGCACGTGGGCTCGCTGGAGGCGGGGCGCTATGGAGACCTCATCGCCGTCACGGGAGAGCCGCTGGCGGACGTCACCGAGCTCCAGCGCGTGCGGTTCGTCATGAAGGGCGGGGTGGTGGTCCGCGATGAGCTGGTGAGGGCCGTGCCGGTGGCTCCCGTCGGACAGGGCCGGTAGCCACGAAGGGACGGCCTGGCGACGCGCTGACGGCGGGCGTCCCGGCGGGCTCCCGCCCCGGGGCTCGCGGCGGGAGGTGCCGACTTCGTTCCGCTGATGCCCGCGCGTGGCGTGGCCACCGTGACGTGGGTCGGGTGGTAGCAGCATGGCAGCCACCGCGAGCAAGGAGACGACCCCATGGCGCAGCACACCCAACCCCCTCGCGACGTATCCGCGGAGCCGGTGAAGGAGCGGGACGAATCCACGGAGCTTCAGCCCTTCCTGGACGAGCTGCAGAACAGCCAGGAGCTGCGGGTGAACAAGGTGGAGGCGCGCAAGGCGGCCGAGGCCGTGCTCTGCACCCTCGCACGCCGCCTGTCCGACGGCGAGGACGTGAAGCTGCTGCGCGCGCTGCCCGGAGGCATCGGCCGCATGCTCGGCGCCTGCTCCATCCACCGGGGCCCGTCCCACGCGAAGCGCATGGGCCGCGACGAGTTCCTCGGCGACGTGGCGGACCACCTGCGCATCCCCGTGGACCAGTCCTTCCGCGTCGTGACGGCCGTCTTCACCGCCATCCGGGACCGCATCCCCGAGGACGAGGTGGCCGCCGTGGCCTCGCAGCTCCCCGCGGACCTCGCGGACCTGTTCCGCCGCCCGGTGTAGACGCGGCGGGGGCTACCTGCGCTTCGGCTGCTTCTTCAGGAAGCGGCTCAGGCGCACCTTGCCCAGCCCCCGCCCGCCGAAGAGGTACCAGGTGAAGACGGCGCCGAACAGCGCCGCCGCGAAGGCGATGCCCACCACGCCCAGCACCGGCACGTTGCCGTACATCCACGGCTTGGGCGCGAAGGCGATGAACGCGCCCACGATGAAGCCGCACGCGCACAGGCCCAGGAAGGCAATCACCGCCGCGCTGCGGATGTTCTCGTTCAGCTTCTCGAACTGGTCCGCGCGCACCGTGACGGTGAACTTGCCGGACTCCATGTCCAACAGAATCTGCGACAGCTGCGTGGGCAGGTCCGCCGCCATGGACTGGAAGCGCAGGAGCGTCCGCATCAGCCCGCCCTGCAGCTGCGACGGGTCATACCGCCCCGCGAGCAATTCCTTCGCGTACGGCAGCGCCACCTCGATGATGTTCATCTCCGGGTAGAGGCTGCGCAGCATGCCCTCCGTGGAGACGGACGCGCGGCTGAGCAGCGCGTACTCCTTCGGAATCCGGATGCGGTACTTCACCGCGAGGTCGAGCAAATCCCGCAGCAGCGAGCGCGTGTCCACCTGCCCCAGCGTGGTGGCGAGGTGCTGGCCGAGAATCGCGTCGATGTCGTTGCGGAAGCCCACCAGGTTGGCGCGCGCGTCCGGCACGCCCACCCGGTACAGGATGCGCGCCACCGAGTCGCTGTCCTTCAGCGCCACCGACAGGCACAGCATCACCAGCGTCTCCTGCATGGGCCGCGTCAGCCGCCCCACCACGCCGAAGTCCAGCAGCGCCAGCCGGTTGCCCTCCAACAGGAGGATGTTTCCCGGGTGCGGGTCTCCGTGGAACAGGCCGTCCGTGAAGAGCTGGCGGAAGCTCGCCTCCAGGATGTTCTTCGCGATGACCTTCCGGTCCTCCTCGGGAAGCTGTGCCTGGTTGATCTTCACCCCGCGGATGAACTCCAGCGTCAGCACCGTGCGGCTGGACAGTCCGGAGTAGACGCGCGGAATCTTGAGGTACGCCCGCTCGCGGTGGGTCTCCAGGAAGGCGCGGACGTTGTCGGCCTCGTTGAGGAAGTCCAGCTCCTCGTGGATGGCCCGGTCGAACTCGTCGACGATGCCGGTGGGCGTGTAGACGCCCGTCTCCTCCACCACGGCCTCCAGGAGGCGCGCCAGGCTGCGCAGCACCCCCAGGTCCGAGTCGATGCTCGCGGCGATGCCCGGCCGCTGCACCTTCACCACCACCTCGTCGCCCTCCAGCGTGACGGCCCGGTGCACCTGGGCGATGGACGCGGCCGCCAGCGGCGTCGGGTCTATCTGCGCGAACAGCTCCTGCACCTCCTTGCCCAGCGAGTCGCGAATCTGCGCGTGCACCTGCTCCAGGGGGATGGGGACCACGTGGTCCTGGAGGAGCGACAGCTCGTCGATGAACTCCGCGGGCAGCAGGTCCGCGCGGGTGGAGAGCACCTGGCCCAGCTTGATGAAGGTGGGGCCCAGGTCGCTCAGCAGCATGCGGAAGCGCCGGGCGGTGGACGCGCGCTGCGTCTCCGGGGAGACCTCCACCTTCTCCTTGCGCCCCAACATGCGCCACAGGCCGGCGCGCTCGGCCAGCTCGCCAAAGCCATGGCGCGCCGCGATGACGGAGATCTGCCGAACGCGGTTGAGGTCCTGGAAAATCACGTACGCCGCCCTTTGTCCCTACGTTACGCCGGGGCCACCGGCTTCGCCACGAACCGCAGGAGCACGTAGCCCACCACCGCGGCCAGGAGCGAGCCCACCAGGATGCCCAGCTTGGCCTCCCTCAGGAGCTCCGGCTCCTGGGCGAAGGCCAGCCCCGCCACGAAGAGCGCCACGGTGAAGCCGATGCCCGCCACCACCGCCACGCCGTACACCTGCCCCACGCCCGCGCCCCCGGGCATGGCGGACACCCGCGCCTTCACCGCCGCCCACGTGAAGGCGAAGATGCCCAGCTGCTTGCCGACGAAGAGGCCGACGATGATGCCCAGCGGCAGGGGCTTCAGCAGGTCCCCCCAGCCCATGCCCGCCAGGGAGATGCCCGAGTTGGCCAGCGCGAACAGCGGGACGATGCCGTAGGCCACGTACGGGTGCCACAGGTGCACGAAGCGGTTGAGGGGCGGCTCCAGGTCCTCCAGCCGCTCCTCGATGTAGAGAATCTGCGCGCCGCGCACCTGCTCGTCGCCCACCTCCCGGACGCACTGGGACGCGAAGCCGGCCAGCTCCTCCAGCACCTCCTTGCCGCTGCGGGTGGGGAGCGCGGGGATGAACAGCCCCAGCGCCACCCCCGACAGCGTGGCGTGGATGCCCGCGTGGTGCATGGCGTACCAGAGCGCCGCCCCCGCCAGCAGGTACACCATGCCGCTGCGCACGTAGAAGCGGTTGAGCACGAGCAGCACGGCCAGCACGCCCGCGCTCACGAGCAGCCACTCCACGTGCAGCCCGGTGCCATAGAAGAGGGCGATGACGAGGATGCCGCCGATGTCGTCGAAGATGGCCAGCGCGGTGAGGAACACCACCAGCCCGTGGCCCACCCGGGCCTTCACCAGCGTGAGGCAGCCGATGGCGAAGGCGATGTCCGTGGCCATGGGAATGGCCCAGCCGGCCATGGCCGGGGTGCCGTGGTTGAAGGCGACATAGAGGGCCGCGGGCACCACCATGCCGCCCAGCGCGGCGATGAGCGGCAGCAGCGCGCGGGAGAAGGTGCGCAGCTCGCCGGAGGTCAGCTCGCGCTTGATCTCCATGCCCACCACGAAGAAGAACAGCGTCATCAGCCCGTCGTTGACGAACTCACGGAAGCTGAAGCCCGCCCGCATACCGTCCAGGCCCAGCTCCAGGTGGGCGTCGAACAGGGCGCTGTAGGTGCCGGCCCAGGGGGAGTTGGCCCACACCATGGCGGCCACGGCGCACAGGGCCAGGAGGATGCCGCTGCTGGCCTCCAGCCGGAAGAAGGCCTGGAGGGGGAACAGGGCGGCGCGGAAGAGGGCCGGGACGGGGGGCGGTGGCGAGGCGCGCGGTGGAGGTGTCGTCGGAGGCGTTTCCATGGCGTGGGCACCATGCACGCCCGGGCGGACGGGCGCACCCGTTTTCGGCCGGAGGGCCCCGGCGAATGTCGGCGGCGGATGATAAAGGAACGCGGCAGGTAGGGTGGCGGGTTGATTGATCCGCAGGTCGGGTCATGAGAGAAGGGAAGGGATGGCCGTGACGCAGCAGGCGAAGGCAGTGAAGGCAGCGGTGGACCTCCCCGGGGACGTGACTCCAGACGTCGGCCAGGGGGCGGGCGAGGGAGCGGGCGCGCGGGAGATCGCCTCCCTGACACCGATGATGCGGCAGTACCTGGAGCTGAAGGCCCTCCACCCGGACTCGGTGCTGTTCTTCCGGCTGGGGGACTTCTACGAGATGTTCTTCGAGGACGCGGTGCGCGCCTCGGAGCTCCTGCAGATCACCCTCACCGCCAGGGCCAAGGGCGCGGACAAGGTGCCCATGTGCGGGGTGCCGTACCACTCGGCGCGCCGCTACATCGCCCGGCTCATCAACGAAGGCCTGAAGGTCGCCATCTGCGAGCAGGTGGAGGAGGCCGGCAGCGGCCCTGGCCTCGTCCGGCGGGACGTCACCCGGGTGATTACGCCCGGCATGGTGCTGGACGACGAGGTGCTGGAGCCCCAGGCCAGCAACTTCCTGGCGGCCGTGTGCTGGGGCGAGCGGGGCTGGGGCGCGGCGCTGCTGGAGGCGTCCACCGGCGAGTTCATGGCGCTGGAGGCGGCCACGTCCGCGGAGCTGGCGGAGGCGCTGTCGCGCGTGGAGCCCCGGGAGCTGCTGGTGCCCGCGGGGCAGCGCAGCTCGCCGGAGGTGGCCCAGCTGTGCGGCCGGCTGTCGCGCACGCCGGCGGTGGCGGAGGGGGAGCCCGCGGGCTTCGAGCCGACGCGGGCCGCGGGCTACCTGCGGAGCCACTTCTCCGTGCAGTCGCTGTCCGCCTTCGGGCTGGACGACTCGCCCCTGGCCACCGGGGCGGCGGGCGCGGCGCTGCGCTACCTCAAGGACACGCAGAAGACGGCCGCGGCGCACGTGGACCGGCTGAGTCGCCAGGAGCGCGCCGGCAATCTCCTGATGGACGAGTCCTCCCGGGCCAACCTGGAGGTGCTGCGCTCCCTGCGGGACGGCGGGCGCAAGGGCTCGCTGCTGGGCGTGCTGGACAGGACGGTGACGAGCCTGGGCGCGCGCAAGCTGGCGCGGTGGCTGGCGTCGCCGCTGGGCTCGCTGCCGGAGATCCACGCGCGGCTGGACTCCGTGGAGGAGCTGTCCGGGCGCAGCGTGTGGCGCGAGGAGCTGGCCACCATCCTCAAGGAGGTGGGCGACCTGGAGCGGCTGTGCGGCCGGCTGTCGCTGGGGGCGGGCAACGCCCGTGATTTGCGCGCGCTGGGCGTGTCGCTGGCGGGGCTGCCCCGGCTGGGGACGGCGCTGGCGCGGTGCCAGTCCGCGCTGCTCCAGTCGCTGTCCGGGCCGTTGACGGCGCTGCCGGAGCTGGCGGAGCTCCTGGGGCGCGCGGTGGCGGACGAGCCGCCGGTGACGCTGAAGGAAGGCGGGATGATTCGCGCCGGCTTTCACGCGGAGCTGGACCGGCTGGTGGCGCTCTCCACGTCCGGCAAGGACGTGCTCCTGCAGGTGGAGCAGCGGGAGAAGGAGCGCACGGGCATCTCCTCGCTGAAGGTCCGCTACAACAAGGTCTTCGGGTACTACCTGGAGGTGACGAAGTCGAACCTGCACCTCGTGCCCTCGGACTACATCCGCAAGCAGACGACGGTGGGGGCGGAGCGCTTCGTCACCCCGGAGCTGAAGGAGTACGAAGAGCAGGTGCTCACCGCGGAGGAGAAGCGGTGCGTGCTGGAGCTGCAGCTCTTCGAGGAGCTGCGGGCGAAAGTCGTGGCGGAGGCGCCGCGCATCCGCTCGGCGGCGGAGGCGGTGGCGGCGTGTGACGCGCTCCTGTCCTTCGCGCGCTGCGCGGCGGAGTACGGCTACACGCGGCCGGAGGTGGACGCATCGGAGGTGCTGCAGATTACCGCCGGCCGGCACCCGGTGGTGGAGCGCATGCTGGGGGCGGGCGAGTCCTTCGTCCCCAACGACGTGCGGATGGACCCGGAGGACGCGCAGCTGCTCGTCATCACCGGCCCCAACATGGCGGGCAAGAGCACGGTGATGCGGCAGGTGGCGCTGACGGCGCTGATGGCGCAGGCGGGCTCGTTCGTCCCGGCGAAGGCGGCGCGCATCGGCCTGTGCGACAGGATCTTCACGCGCGTGGGCGCGGCGGACAACCTGGCGCGCGGGCAGTCCACCTTCATGGTGGAGATGACGGAGACGAGCCACATCCTCCACCACGCCACGCGCAAGAGCCTCATCATCCTGGACGAGATTGGCCGCGGCACGTCCACCTTCGACGGGCTCTCCATCGCCTGGGCGGTGGCGGAGCACCTGCACGACACGGTGGGCGCGCGGGCGCTGTTCGCCACGCACTACCACGAGCTGGTGGACCTGGCCCGCGAGCGTCCCCGGGTGAAGAACCTGTGCATCGCCGTGAAGGAGCAGGGCGGCAAGGTCATCTTCCTGCGCAAGCTGGTGCCGGGCGGGGCCAGTCGCTCGTACGGCATCGAAGTGGCGAAGCTGGCCGGCCTCCCTCCGGAGGTGGTGTCCCGGGCGCGGGAGCTCCTGCAGAACCTGGAGTCGGGCGAGCTGGACGACGCGGGCCGGCCCCGCGTGGCGGTGCGGCAGTCGGGAAAGAAGGGCAGCTCGGCGGGGCAGCTCGGGCTGTTCGTGGCGGAGCCGGCGCCCGTGCTCCAGCCGTCGGCCCCGGCGCTCCCGCCCGCGCACCAGAAGGCGCTGGACACGCTGAAGGCCATCTCCGTCGACCGGATGACGCCGCTGGACGCGCTGAACCTCCTGGCGCGGCTGCAGCGGGAGCTGGAGTAGCCGGAGCCCGGCTCCCGGCTGTCGGTTGGATTACAGAGCGTCTACCGCCACTCCCCAGGCGCCCTCTTCATGCGAAAGAAGAGGGCCATGAGGCTGGTTTTCATCTGTGTGGGAGTCCTGGCCACGGGCTGCGCCGCCCGCGGCGCGTCCGAGCAGCAGCCCGTTGCCGCCCTGGCTTCGTCGGATGGGCGAGCGCCCATCGTCTTCGAGGGGATGTGTGATGCCTCGGGCGCGGTGGCGCTCGGGGGGGACAAGTTCGTGGTGGGAGACGACGAGGACAACATCCTCCGCGTCTACGACGCCCGGCGCGGCGGCGCCGCGGTGCAGAGCGTGGACCTGTCCCCGGACCTGGAGCTGCCCGCGAAGAAGAAGCCCCCGGAGGCGGACATCGAGGCGGCGACGGGGCTGGGCTCGCTGTCCTTCTGGCTCACGTCGCATGGCCGGAACAGCTCCGGCAAGAAGCAGGAAAGCCGCCTGCGCTTCTTCGCCACGGAGGAGACGGACGCGGGGCCGAAGGTGGTGGGGCATCCCTACGCGCACCTGCTGGATGACCTGCTCGCGGACCCGCGCATGGCCCCCTTCGCGCTCACTCAGGCCGAGGGGCTGCCGCCGAAGTCGCCGGGCGGGCTGAACATCGAGGGCCTGACGGCGATGGCGGATGGCACCTCGCTCCTCATCGGCTTTCGCAGCCCCGTGCCTCAGGGCCGGGCGCTGGTGGTACCGCTCCTGAATCCCACGGAGGTGGTGCGCGAGGGGGCGCGGGCCCGCCTGGGCGAGCCGCGGCTCCTGGACCTGGGCGGCCTGGGCATCCGCTCGCTGTCGTGGTGGCGCGGGCGCTACCTCATCATCAGCGGGGGCACCGCGAGCGAGGCCACCTCCCGCCTGTTCACCTGGCGCGGCGGGGACGATGCGCCCGTGCCGGTGTCGGAGGTGGACCTCACCGGGCTGAACCCCGAGGCCTTCTTCACGCCGGAAACGGCGGAGGAAGTCCTGCTCCTGAGCGACGACGGCACGGTTCCGCTCGACGGCGTGGAGTGCAAGCGACTGAAGGACCCGTCGCGCAAGCGCTTCCGCGGCGTCTGGGTGCGGCTGCCGCCCGAGCCGAAGTGACACGCCTCCCGCTTCGCCATCCCTGACAATACTCAAGCGCGGACTTGACTATTGGGCGTGCGCCCTTTAACTAAAGTCCATGCTTAACCATCGCGAGTCCATCGACCGGGTGTTCCACGCCCTGGGCGACCCGACCCGGAGGGGCCTCCTGGAGCGGCTGAGCCGGGGCCCGGCCTCGGTCAGCGAGCTGGCGCGGCCGCTCGGCGTGACGCTGGCGGCGGTCGTCCAGCACCTCCAGGTGCTCGAGGAGAGCGGCGTCATCCGGACGGAGAAGGTGGGCCGCGTGCGGACGTGCCGGCTGGAGCCGGAGGGACTGCGCGCGGCGGAGCGGTGGCTGGAGGAGCGGCGCACGCTGTGGGAGCGCCGGCTGGACCGCCTTGGAGACCTGCTCGCGGAGCAGGAAGAGCCCGAACCCGACACGAAGAGGAAGGACGAACCATGACCCGGCAAGCCGTCACTCACAGCACCTTCAGCATCGAGCGCGTCTACAAGAATGCCTCCCCGCAGCGCGTCTTCGCCGCCTTCTCCACGCCCGCCACGAAGCGCCGGTGGTTCGCCGAGGGCGGCGGCTGGGAGGTCCTGTCCTTCGACATGGACTTCCGCGTCGGAGGCCTCGAGAAGAGCCGCTTCCGCCTCAAGGACGGGCCGGAGATCCGCAACGACAGCGTCATCCAGGACATCGTCCCCAACGAGCGCATCGTCATCGCGTACACGATGGCGATGGGCGACAATCGCTTCTCCGCCTCGCTCGCCACGATGGAGTTCATGCCAGCAGAGGGTGGCACGAAGCTCATCTTCACCGAGCAGGGCGCCTACTTCGGTGGCGACGGGCCGAAGGGGCGCGATGAGGGCTGGCGGCAGTTGCTGGAGTCGCTCGCGGAGGAGCTGCGCAAGTCCGCGTAGGCCGGCACACCCATGCCTCGTGAGGCGCGCCCCGGCTCACGCGCCGGACGGCTCCCACGGACCGGCACGCAGGTGGGGTAGGCTGTCCGTCGCATGCAGCTGGCCATTCCCCATGCGCCCCGGAAGGTGCGACTGACGCAGGTGCCCGGCGCGGTGACGCGCCTCGTGCGAGGCGTGGTGCTGGGCCTCGCCTTCATCGCGCTCCTCGGCACCGGGGCGACGTGGGCCGGGCGCTTCTTCGTGGAGGAGCAGGGCTTCGCCGCGCGCGCCGAGGAAATCGACGGGCTGGTCATGGCCACGCGCCTGCCGCCTCCGGAGGCGCGTGACGGAGCGGAAGGCGCGCTCGAGGTGCTCTACACCTTCCAGGACCGGGAGCACTCCGTCTCCGGAGTCCGCACCTATGCCGAGTACGCGGAAGGGCTGGGTCGGGGCGCGAAGGTGAAGCTGCTGGTGGACCCGGCCGTGCCGGACCGTCCGCGCGAGGCGGGCTTCGCGCGGGCCCGGGCCACGCGGGTGGGGCTCTTGCCCTGGGGCCTGGGCCTGGGCGCGCTGGTGGCGGTGGGCCTCTTCGCGTGGGAGGTGCGGCGGCTGTGGCGCGCGGAGGTGGAGCCGCTGCGGCTGGGCGCGCTGGTGTGGCTGACGCCGGACGGGCCGCTCCCGGAGACGCGGGGCGAGGTGTCCTTCCCCGCGCACTACTTCCGGCAGGACGTGAAGCACGCGGTGCGCGCGCGGGTGCGGCCCGGGCGGGCGCCGGTGCGCAACGCGGAGAAGGTGCTGGCGGCGGTGGTGCCCCGTCAGCCCGGCTGGGCGCGCGTCATCGACCAGGACCTGGCGAAGGAGCTGGGCTGGGTGCGCTGACGGGAATGGTAGGGGCCGAAAATTTGCCGGTGACATGGGGCCGTGTGACACACGCCTGTAGCTCCTTGTCCGCCGGAGGAATCCATGCGCCTCGCTCTCGTGCTGCCCGTGCTGCTGTTGCTCGTCCCGGGCGCGGTGGGAGCGGCGAAGCGCAATGAGGCCGAGGAGGCCTACCAGGGCGCCCGGCGTTCCTACTACGCGCTGAAGGACGACGCGTCCCGGCGCAAGCTGCGCCACCACTGGCTCAACGTGGTGCGCAAGTTCGAGGCGGTCGCCACGCGCCACCCGAAGTCGGACCGCGCCCCGGACGCCCTCTTCACCGCAGCCGAGCTGCTCCAGGAATTGAGCCGCGTCTCCTTCGTCGAGGACGACCTCAAGGCGGCCATCTCCCACTACAAGCAGGTCAGCGAGAACTACCCGAAGCACCGGCTCGCGGATGACTCGGCGCTGGCGCTGTCGCGCATCTACGTGAATCGGCTGGACCAGCCGGATGTGGCCCGGCGCGTCCTGACGGAGACGCTCGCCAGGAATGGCAAGGGAGACCAGGCGAAGGACATGAAGGCGCTGCTGGCCACGCTGCCCGCGCCCGCGAAGTCTGCCCCGGCGAGCCGGCCCGCGCCCGCGAAGCCCGCGTCCCCCGCCGCCGAGGAGCGCGCCTCCGCGGTGGCCCAGGTGTCCCCGCCGGCCGCGCGCCAGGGCTCCGCGCTGGTGGGCGCCATCGAGAAGCTCGCGCGGGAGCCGTCGCCGATGATTCCCCGGCTGGACCCCAGCGCGCCCCCGGCCCCCCATGAAGACGAGGAGAAGGGGCTGGACGGAGCGGTGGCGGCGGCGCTCGCGGCGAAGGAGGCCCGGGCCGCGACGGCCGTGCCGAAGAAGCCCTCGGACGAGCTGGAGTCGCAGTCCGCCGCCGCGGAGCCGGTGGCCGTGGCCGCCGCGCCGAAGAAGCCGGCCGCCGAGCCGGCCCCCGTCGTCGCGGCGGCGGAGAAGCCCGAGGCGAAGGGGAACGCGAAGGACTCCGAGGCGCCGTACACCATCGTCGTCGCGCCGCCCGAGCCGCCGAAGCCCATCACCCGTCCGGTGGACGAGAAGGTGGCGCAGGCCCGGCTGAAGGCGGTGTCCAAGCAGTCTCGCGGCGCGGAGCTGACGCTGGCGGAGCAGCTCGGGCTCAAGGTGCGGCGCGTGGTCATCGACCCGGGACACGGCGGGCACGACACGGGCGCCATCGGCAAGGAGGGGACGCGCGAGAAGGACGTGGCGCTGTCCATCTCGAAGAAGCTGGCGGAGGAGCTGCGCGAGAAGGGCCTGGAGGTGGTGCTGACGCGGGACGATGACCGCTTCATCCGCCTGGAGGACCGGGCGAAGTTCGCCAACGCGGAGCACGGCGACTTGTTCATCTCGGTCCACTGCAACGCGGCGGCGAGCCGCAAGCTGCGCGGCGTGGAGACGTACACGCTGAACACGTCGGCGGACCGCTACTCCATCCGGCTGGCGGCGCGGGAGAACCAGTCGTCGGAGAAGGGCATCAGTGACTTGCAGTTCATCCTCGCGGACCTGGCGACGAAGGCGAACACCGAGGAGTCGTCGCGGCTGGCGAACCAGGTGCAGCGCAACCTGGTGTCGGGCCTGTCGCGCAAGTACACGGGCATCAAGGACCTGGGGCACAAGGAGGCGCTGTTCTACGTGCTGCTGGGCGTGAAGATGCCGGCCATCCTGGTGGAGACGTCCTTCCTGTCGAACCCGGAGGACGAGGAGCGCCTGGCCTCGGGCGCGTTCCAGACCGAGGTGGCGAAGGCGATTTCGCAGGGCGTGGAGGCCTTCCTCGACGACCGCGGCCGCGTGGCGAAGGTGGACTGAGGGCGGGCGGCTGGCACGATTCGCGCTAGGCAGCGCATCGTGAACCTTCGACTCTTCCGCGCCGTGGTGCCCGAGGGCATGTACCAGTGGCTGGCCCACCAGAAGCGCCGAGCCTCCAGGGGCTGGGTGCGCTGGGGGAGCCTGAGCCGCGAGACGCCCATCAGCGCGTCCTGGGGCCATGACCGTGGCCAGCCCATAGACCGCTACTACATCGAGCGCTTTCTCGCGAAGCACGCGGCGGACGTCAAAGGCCGTGCCCTGGAAGTCGGCGACGCTCGCTACACCAAGCAGTTCGGCGCCGGCCGCGTCACCCGCTCCGACATCCTTCACGCGCTGCCCGGCAACCCGGACGCCACCTTCGTCGGTGACATCACCCAGGCCGCCGACCTCCCCGGGGATGCGTTCGCCTGCGTCATCTTCACCCAGGTGCTGCAGTACGTCTTCGACGTCCGGGCCGCCGTGCGGCAGTTGCACCGCATCCTCGAGCCTGGAGGCGTGGCGCTGCTCACCGTGCCGGGCATCATCAAGGTGGACTGGGGCGCGATGGACCAATGGCCGGACTGCTGGCGGTTCACCTCCCGCTCCGTCCACCGGCTCTTCGAGGAGTCCTTCGGCACCGGGAACGTGCAGGTGGAGTCCTTCGGGAACATCCGCGCCGCGATTGCGACGCTGCACGGCCTGGCGCGGGAGGAGCTGCGAACCGCCGACCTGGACCTGCATGATCCGCACTACGAGGTGACCATCGGCGTGCGCGCCGTGAAGTCGCGGAGCTGAGCCTCCCTCGGCGGGCGCGGCGTGAAGCGGCATACGGGCTGCATTGCCAGGGGCCATGGCGCACGAGGCCTCGCCCCTGAAGAGGATTGCCGACCTGCTCTCGTCGTGCGCCCGGCATGCCGCGCAGGTCGTGACGGGGCTGGCGACGGTGGCCCTGGTGGTCCGCGTGCTCGGCACGGAGAGCCTGGGCGCCTGGGGCGTCCTGGGAACGACGGGCTTCCTCATCGGGTTGTCGGACCTCGGCCTCAGCATCGCCGTCCAGCGCGCGGCGGCCCGGCCGGATGACGGCGCCACGCGCCAGGTCATCCGCCTCACGGTGCTGGTGGTGATGCTCGTCTGTCCCTGCCTGTGCGCCTGTGCCTACGCGTTCTTCCTCCACCTCCCGTCCGCGTCCGAGGCCCTGCGCGCGGACGTGGCTCGCGCCGCGTTTCCCGTCCTCGCCGCGGGGCTGGCGGGCTCGCTGGCGGCCCCATTGCGCTCGTTCCTGCTGATGCGGGGGGCCTTCACCCCGCTGGCCTGGGCGCGCGCCGCAGCGGCCCTGCTCCAGGTGGGGCTGACCGCGGCGGTGCTGTCCACCACGCGCTCGTTGCTCGGTCCGGCGCTGGGGCTGCTCGCTGGAGCCGCGCTGGAGCTCCTGCTCCTCGCGGTTGCCGCCAGGCGTATCGACCCACGGCTCGACCTGCGCCCCGGCTGGCCGGCGGACGCGGCCCGGGTGCGCGACGCGTTCCGGCAGGGGGCCGCGGCCCTGGCCCTGAACGTGGGGGTCGCCGCGGCCACCCGCGCGGACGTCCTCATCCTGACCCACTCCGCCTCCCTGAGCACGGTGGGCGCGTATCAGGTGGCGTCCCGGGCCGTGGATCAGATCTATTCGTTCGCGAAACAGACGAGCGGATGGCTCCTCCATCGCCTCGGACACCCCGAGCATCGCCCCGGCGCGCTGCGCCTGGGCACGGCCCTGCTGGGCGCGCTGGTGTCGAGCGGGGTGATTGCGCTGGCCCTGGATGGAACGGCCCTGCTGGAGGCGTGGGTGGGGCCACTCGCGCACTCGCCTGTCATGGTGCTGGCGGTGGGCCTCCTGGGGACGGCGGCCATCATCGCCGCGGCCGAGGAGGTCGCGTCCGCGACATTGAACGTGGGCGGAGCGACGCCGTGGGATTTGACGACGCCCGTGTTGCTCGGCCACGCGCTGAACGTCACCGTGTCCCTGGCCGGGGTGGGCTACTTCGGCGTCTGGGCCGTTGCCGGAGGCACGGTCTGCGGGAATGTGCTCATCGCCTGGCTCGTCTGGGGCAGGGTCCGCACGCTGGTGCAGTGGCGGCTCCGGGAGGTGCTCTGGACGCTGGCTCCCGTCGGTGTGGCGGGCCTCGTGTCGCTCGTCGTGGGCCGGGGCCTCGCGTCGCTCGCCTCCCGGGGCCCGCTGGCGAGCGCGCTCGTCTGCGCGCTCGTCACGCTGCTCGGGACGGGGATGGCGCTCCTCGTCTGGTGGCGCCGGCAGGTGCTCATCGCGGCGGTGGCAGCCGCTCCACGGAGCGGCTCCGCGTTGCCTGAGAGCGCACCGGCGTGTGCGCCCTCGCCCTGAGGCGGGCGGTGCCGCGCCAGGCGCTCACCGCCTTCTGCCAGAGGATGCGCAGCAGGAAGAGCGGGTTGCCGAGGAGGTAGCGGCCGGCCATGCGGCGGGGTTCCTGGAGAAGGCGGTAGGCCCACTCCAGGCCCAGCTCGCGCCAGGCGATGGGCGCACGCGGCATCCGCCCCGAGTAGAAGTCGAACAGCCCGCCCACGGTGAGGATGACGGCCTGCGAGGCCCCCGAGAGGTACTCGCGCGACCACAGCTCCTGCCGCGGGCTGCCCATGCCCACCAGCACCAGGCAGCGCCCCAGCCGCGAGATGGACTCCGCCAGCGTCAGGGAACCTGCCTCGGAGAGGTAGCCATGCGAGACGATGGGCAACTGGAGGCCCGGGTGGGCCTCGCGCAGCTTCTCCGCGCAGGCCTCCGCCACCCCGGGGGCCGCGCCCACCAGCACCAGGGGCCACCCGCGCGCCAGCGCCTCCCTGCACAGCCGCGGCAGGAGGTCCGTGCCGTTGAGGTTGTGGCGCATGGCCACCCCGAGCAGTGCCGCGCCCACCCGGATGCCGATGCCGTCCGGAAGGACGACGTCCGCCTCGGCCAGCATCCGCGCGAGCGTTTCGTCGCAGGCCGCCAGGTTCAGCGCGTGCGGGTGCACGATGGACACCCGCTTCGCCCGGCCCTGCGCCCCCTGCGTGAAGAGCTGCTCCACCGCCTGCTCGACGGTGAGGTTGTCCACGCGCGCGGAGACGATCCACGGGCGCACCTCGGGCTCGGCGCTCTCGGGCGGCGCCAGGGCGCGGGCCACCGACGTGCGCAGCATCACCCCGAAGTCCGTGGCGGGGGTGCGGCCCGCGAGGTAGCGCGCCTCCTCGGCGGCGAGGTCGCCGTAGGGCAGGCCGAGCAGCCAGCGCGCCTCCACCGGCGAGAGGTAGCCGCGCGGCAGCACCTCGTTGAAGCGGGCGCCCACCAGCGGGGCGCGCCCGCGCAGCACGTCACGCAGCGGCGCACGGGGCAGGGGGGCCTTCATCGCGCACCCGCCACGGAGCGGCACAGGGCCAGCAGGTCGTCACCCGTGCGGTCCCAGCTGCGCTGCCGGGCGTGCCCGGGCCCCTCGCGGCGCACGCGCACGGCCAGCGGCCCGTCCCGCACCACCCGCGTCAGCGCCGCCGCCATGTCCTGCTCGTCGAGCGGATCGCACAGCACGCCCAGCTCGCCCACCACCTCGGGCAGCGCGCCCGCCCGGGCCGCCAGCACGGGCCTGCCCGCCGCGATGGCTTCCAGCGCCGGCAGGCCGAAGCCCTCGCACAGCCCCACCGCGATGAGGGCCTCCGCTCCCGCCACCAGGCCCGGGATGAGGCCATCCTCCACGTAGCCCAGCAGCCTCACGCGCTCCTGGAGCCCCAGCCGCCCGACCTCCTCGCGGATGCGCCCCTCGGCGCCCCAGTCCGCGCCGGCCAGCACCAGCTGATGGCCCTGCCGCACCGGTGACGCGGCGAACGCTCGCAGCAGCCGCAGGTGGTTCTTCCCGGGGTGCTCCAGGCGCGCCAGGTACAGCAGGTACGGCGCCGTCAGGCCCAGGCGCTCGCGGGCCTCGGCGGAGCGGGCCCCACCCACGGGCGCGAAACGGTCCGCGTCCACGCCGTTGGGGATGACGTGGATCCGCTCTGGCGCGCAGGAGAGGAAGCTCGCCATGTCGCCGCGGGTGGCGTGACTGACGGCGGCCAGGGCCTCGAAGGACCTCAGCGCCTTCGGCAGCAGCCAGCGCACGTACGCGGTACGGAGCCGGTCGTACTTGCCCGGCACGGAGAACTGGGCGAGGTCATGCACCACGCCCACCGTGGGCAGGCCCGGGCGCAGCGCCACCCGGCGGTTGGCGGCGGGCAGCAGCAGCACGTCCGCGCCCGCCGCGCGAGCGTGCGCGCCGCAGCGGGCGAGGTACCACGAAGCGCTCAGCGCCGGCCTGTCGACGGCGTCCGGCGCCGCGGCGCGCTCCACGCCCTCCAGCTCCGGGGCATAGGCGGCGAAGTCCCGGGCCGTGCCGAGCGCCACCAGCCGGCCCCCCGTCTGCGCCAGCCCGCGCGCCAGCCGCGGCAGCATCGCCCGCACATAGTTGCCGATGCCCGAGCGTCCCCAGTCCGTTCCCCCCAGCGCGACGGCCAGCCTCATGGCGCCGCCTCCCCGGGCCGCGACGCCCTCACCACGCGCGCCGGCATCCCCACCGCCACGCAGGCCGCCGGAATCGCTCCGCGCACCACGCTGGCCGCGCCCACCAGGCTCCCGTCGCCCACCGTCGAGCCGGCCAGCACCGTCGTCCCGTTGGCCAGCACCACCCCGCGGCCGATGCGCGTGCCCGCGCCGCGCTGGACGGTGACGCCGTGGAGGAGGGTGCACTCCGGGCCAATCTCCACCCCGTCACCGATGACGATGTTGAAGGGGTGCGGCAGCCTCAGCCCGGGGCCGATGTCATCCGTCCACACGTCGATGTGGAAGCCCAGGCGCAGCAACGTGGACAGGCCCAGCGACGTCCCCAGTCCCCGCCGGAGCGCCGCGCCCACCCGGAGCAGGCCCACCGCCCACAAGGACGGCTCCGCCAGCGCCGAGGCCCTGGGGTAGCGCGCACCTCGGTCCCTGACCGCGTCCACCACGCGAGCCCCGTCCGAGCGCAGCGAGCGCAGTGGCTCCAGGCCTGCGTGTACTGATTCCATGAGCGAGCGCATGGGCGGCGCTCATCTGCAAGGCGGGAACCACTGCCTTGCGCACCGCCGCCGTGTGCCGGCTGTCCATGAACGTACCGCCGTCTCGAATTGGGATGTCTCTGATTGAGACGGCCGGGGTGTCTCAACGCTGTACGGTGTCAGGATTTGGCGGACTGGCTGGAGATCGAGTCTTTGGCCGAGCGCACATGTGTCAGCCATCGCGGACGGCCCGACGTGCGGGAATGGTATGTGCAAACGGATGTGTTTGAGGACCCGCTTGCATCGGTGAGCGGCTTCCCGGCTCTTTCCCCAGACAGGGTGGAGGCAGCCCCGTCAAGCGCAGCCCCATGTCTCAGGAGACCCGAACCCGTGAATGTCGTGGACATCAACCGGCAGTCCCCCGTGGTGATTATCGACGGGGATGCCGTGGCCCGGCGCCGCCTGGGGGCCTGGGTCGAGGCTGCCGGCTACGCGGTACACGAGTACGCCACCGCGCGCGAGGCGCTGGAGGCGGACAGCGGTGAGTGGCTGACGGTGTGTCTGGAGCTGGGACTGGACGACATGTCAGGCCTGGACGTGCTCCGGCACCTGCGCGCGCGGGACACCTCGCTTCCCGTCATCGTCCTCACCCGGCACCTTCAGCTCGACACCGCGGTGGACGCCACCCGGCTGGGGGCCTTCGCCTTCCTCGACAAGGCCGTCGAGCCGGCCCGGCTCGAGCGGACGCTGCAGAACGCCGCGAAGGCCCGCCGGGTGAGCGGGCGGACGGCGCGAAGCGTGCGGGATGTCGGCCCGGAGCGCCTCATCGGGGCCCTCGTGGGGCGGAGTGCTCCAATGCGGGGGCTGGCGCGTCAGCTCGAGCGCATCCTCCAGGCCGAGGTGCCGGTGTGCATCTTCGGCGAGACGGGGACGGGCAAGGAGCTGGTGGCGCGCGCCATCCACGAGCAGGGCGCGCGCTCGCGAGGGCCCTTCGTGGCGGTCAACTGCGCGGCCTTCTCGGAGTTCCTGCTGGAGTCCGAGCTCTTCGGCCACGAGCGCGGCGCCTTCACCGGCGCGCTGGCGCTGCACCGCGGCTGCTTCGAGCAGGCCCAGGGGGGGACGCTCTTCCTGGACGAGGTGGGTGAGATGAGCCCCGCCACCCAGGTGCGCCTGCTGCGCATCCTGCAGGAGCGGACGCTGCGCCGGGTGGGCAGCACCGCGGAGGTGCGCGTGGATGTGCGCATCATCGCGGCCACCCACCGGGACCTGGTGGCCGAGGTGAAGGCGGGGCGCTTCCGGGAGGACCTGTACTACCGGCTGGCGGTGTACCCGGTGCAGGTGCCCGCCCTGCGGGAGCGGTCCACCGACATCCTGCCGCTCGTCGACCACTTCATGGAGAAGTTCGGCGGCGCGTCGCTCACCGTGACGGACGAGGCTCGCGAGGCGCTCATGTGCCACCGCTGGCCCGGCAACGTGCGCGAGCTGCAGAACGTCGTCCAGCGCGCCATCCTCTCCTGTGACGGCGCGCGCATCGAGCTGGCGGACCTTCCGCCGGAGCTGCGCGTCCTGGTGCTGCCGCCCGTCCCCGCCGCGCCGCCGCCCTTGAGGGCTGTCGCCAGCGACCCGCCCGCTCCCTCCGACGTGGTGGTGCCGCTGCGCGAGCTGGAGCGCCGGGAAATCCTCAAGGCCCTCACGGTGACGAACGGAAGTGTCACCAAGGCGGCCAGGCTGCTCGGGCTGGGCCGGGCCACGCTCTACCGCCGCGTGGCCGAGCTGCGCATCCAGGTGGAGCCGGGGCCTGGTGTGACACCGGAGCCAGTCTACAGCCGGCGTCCCTCCTGACGGGGCGTCAGTCACCGGGGAAGCCCCAGCAGGCGCAACGCCGCGCGTGAGAGGAGCCGCCGCCGCGCCAGCAGCAGGGGATTTCCCAGCGGGAGCACGGGGCCCGTGCCATCCAGCGAGGCCAGGCCGTCCGGGGTGGCGATGGCGTCGCGCACCTCCAGTCCCTCGCCCACCACCGTCTCCTCGTCCACCACCGCATTCACGATGATGGAGCCGCGCTCGATGATGGCCCGCGCTCCAATGATGGCGCCCGGGCCGATCCTCGCGCCGCCGCACACCAGCGCCTGGGGGCCGATGAGCACCGGCGGGTACACCTCCACGCCACGCTGGAGGAGGGCGCCGCGCGCCACCCAGACGCCCGGTGTGCGCTCGGCCGCGTGGATGAGGAGGCGTGACGTCCCCTCCGCCCCCGGCAGCCGCCCCAGCAGCGCCTTGCAGGCCAGCCGCAGGGCGGCGCCCGGCGTCTCCAGGTGGGTGCCCCAGCCGGCCAGGTCCTCCTGCTCCACGGGGCCCGTGGCCGCGGTGAACAGGCGCACCTCGGCCGGCGCGAAGGGCTCCACGGCCGGCGGCGGCGCCAGCCGGCCCACGCGCACGCCCCGGTCCGGCGCCCGGCGGAAGAAGGCCGCGAGGTCCGCGTTGCCCAGGACGGTGTCCGGCAGCGCGAGGAAGGGCGCTCGGGCGGGAAGGCCCGCCGAGTCCGCGATGACGCCCGGTGGGAACAGCGAGGCCGTGGGGACGAAGACCACGTGCCGGGCCAGCGTCTCCTGCCGGGAGACGAGGCTCCGCAGCTCCTCGCCGCGAGCGCTCGAACCGATGTCGATGGCCACCGTGTCGAAGCCCGCCCCGCGCAGCCACTGCAGCTGGCGGGTGACGAGCGGCGGCCCGGCCACGGACAGCAGTCCGGCGCCGGGAGTCGTGGCGCTGCGATGGATGACCGCGAACATGGTGGTGTCGCTCCCGTTCCTAGCGGAAGCAGGCTCCGCGGCCGTGTGGCGGGGTGTCCCGGCCCTGTCGGACGGAGGGCCGCTCGGGGATGGCGGAGGGGGACGTCGTCTTCATGTCGGCGCTGCTCCCTTCGCGGGGCGGGCCTCTCCGGGCCCGGACCAGAAGCCCGTCACGTCACCCACGCGGTCGGGATGGGTAGCAAGGTCGGTGCCGAGCCCCACCATCACGAAGCCGATGCGCACCTCGCTCCCGAGCAACCGGCGCAGTGCGAGCACCTCGAGCAGCGAGTGCGCGCCGGACCCGACGAGGACGAGCACCCGGGCGCTCTGGCGGGCCGCGCGACGCAGCGCCATGGGGCGCTCCACGTCTTCCCACGGCACCAGCGCCGCGTCTCGCCCGAGGACATCATCCCGGACCAGGACGTCCGCCGCCCCGAGCCGGGACGGCAGCTCCCTGGACCGCTCCCGCTGCGCCGTGGACAGGGGCAACAGCAGCGTCGTGCCGCGCGCCGCGTCCAGCGCGGCACGGAGCTCCAGGACGAGGTCGTCCAGGCCCTCGGCGGTGGCGGGCCAGGTGGTGGCGGCCACCACCGGGCCGCGTCCCCAGAAGGAGAGCTCGGCCGGCGTCCACAGCGTGAGGCCGCGCTGCGCGGAGGCGGCGAGGACCCCCGCGGCCAGCAGCGCGAAGAAGGACGGCAGGAGGAGGGCCACCGCGCGGCGGTGGGACTTCGAGGGGCGCAGCGGTGGGGTGGCGGGGGTGAGGACGCGCAGCTCCACCTCCGGCTGGCGCACCTCGCCCTCCACCACCTTCTGGCGCACCGCGAGGTCGCCCAGGCGCGTCTCGGTGAGGTGGACCTGCGCGAGCAGCGAGCTGGCCTGGCCCTCGAGGGCGGAGAGCCTGGCGATGCGCTCCCTCGCCGCGGCTTCCACCTCGGAATAGGCGCGCCACTTCTTCTGGGCCGCTTCACGCTGCGCGCTGACGTCCATGAGGCTGTTCTGCAGGAAGGTCCAGGCGGGGTTGGCACCCACGACGCGGTCGGAGACGGGGCTGCTCGCCGGCTCGGACTCCAGGGCCCGCACGGCGGCGGTGAGGCCCTGCACCTCGGGGTGGTCCTCGGAGAGGCGGGCCCTGCGGGCGGTGAGCTCCGTGCGCAGCTCGGCCAGCTTGCGCAGCTCGTAGTGGCTCTCGGTCTCCGACAGCACCACCCGGGCGGGCTGCTCGCGGACCGCGTGACTCAGCAGGCTGGCCCTGGCGTCCGAGGACTCCGCCTCGATGCGGAAGCGGTTCATCTCGGTGCGCAGCCGCGCCGCCTCCTCGATGGTGGCCTGCCGGTCGAGCGTGAGGTCCGCGATGCCGTGCTCCTGGCGGAAGACGTCGTAGCGCACGCGGGCCTCCTCCAACTGCGCCTGGACCCTGCCCACCTCCTCGCTGAGTGACTTCAGCTGCTCCTCGGCCCGGGCCCGCTCCGACGCGCGCAGGCTGTCGAGGAACACCTGGGTCATGGTGTCCGACAGCCGGACGGCTTCCTCGGGACTGGCCGCCGTGGCCGAAAGCGTGAGGACGTTGGAGTCACGGGCCACGGAGATGTCCACCTGCCGGGCCAGGGCGTCGAGCGTCACCGGCAGCTGCGTCCGCTGGCGCAGCTCCGCGAGGTTGTTGGGGAGCTTGAGCGTGTCCATCACCGTCTGGAGCTCCCGCTCGGGGTTCGCCACCGCGCGGATGCGCGCGGGCTCCCACACCAGGACGGTGCGGGCGGTGAACTCGCGGGGCACCACTGTCTTGGCCAGCAGCACGCCCAGCAGCAGGCCCACGACGAAGGCTCCGGCGATGACGCGCCAGCGGCGTCGCAGCACCCGGGCGATGCGCAGGAGGTCGACGGGAGCCCCGGAGCGCGCGGTCGCGAGCCTCGCGGTCGCCACCGGAGCTTCCTGATCCGCGTCCTCTTCCACTGAGAACATCCCGGGCGCCTCCGTCAGCTCGGGCCCATGGGCTCGAGCAGGGGAAGGGGCTGGGCCGTGGCGCGAGAGGACTCCATGGGGACGGGCTGGTTGCACGGTGAATGCCAGCGCACTGTCTGGCGCGCGCATGTGCCGGTGATGGACGCGGAGGTGGCGGATGTCTTGCATTGCCCGCCTCCATTGCGGACGGCAGGTGCGCTCGCCGCCACGGTGATGGAGCTGCGCGAGGCGCCTGTCTCACGTTGAGACAAACCCCATGTCCCGGAATGAGATGACCCGAGGAGCAGACAGCGCGGAGGCACGAGCGGGAGGGCTCGCTCCGGTGGCCCCGGCCAGGCGGCGCCGTGTGCTCGTCGTCTTCGTCGATGCGCTGGGCCCGGACCAGCTGGAGTCCGCCGGAGGGCTGGGCGGGCTGCCGCACCGGGGACGCCTGCGCGGCATCCTCGGCTATTCGTGTGGTGCGCTGCCGACGCTCCTCACCGGAGCGCCGCCGGAGCGGCATGGGCGGATGTGCCTCTTCTCGCACGTGGAGCGCGGGGAGCAGGGCGTGCTGGCGCCGCTGAAGTGGCTGGGCTTGCTGCCGCGGCTGGTGCACGAGCGGGGCAGGCTGCGGCGGGCGGCGGCGCGGGTGCTGAAGAAGACGGCGGGGCTGACCGGGTACGTGGACCTGTACCGGGTGCCGCCGGAGTTGTTCCGCTGGCTCGACCTGCCGGAGCGGGAGGACCTGTTCAACGCCGAGCGCATCGGCGGGGTGGAGACCTTCCTCTCGGAGGCGAGGCGCGCGGGCCTGCGGGTGTTCGCGGCGCCATGGCAGTTGCCGGAGGAGGAGCGCTGGTCGCACACCTTCGCGGAGCTGCGGACGCGGCAGCCGGACCTGGCCTTCGCGTACGCCACCGAGCTGGATGGAGCGCTGCACCGGGCGGGCAACGGCAGCCACCCGGCGCGAGCGGCCGCGAAGCGAATCGCCGAGCGAATCGAGCGGGCCGTGGAGGCGATGCGCGGTGGGGGCGGCGAGGTGACGACGGTGGTGGTGGGAGACCACGGGATGGCGGACATCCGCGACGTGGTGGATCCGCGACGACTGCTCCAGGAGCTGCGGGGCATGCGGCTGTTCGTGGACAGCACGATGATGCGCTTCTGGGGAGATGCCCGGACGCTCGAGCGGGCGCGCGCGCGCGTCGCCGAGCACGGGCTGGAGGGAAGGTGGCTGGACGAGGAGGCGCTCGTGGAGCGGCGGGCGCCGGTGCGTGGCGCGCCCTTCGGGCAGGCGCTCTTCGTGCTGCGGGAGGGCGCCCTGTTCGCGCCCAGCTTCGTGGGAGGCGCGATGCGGGGGATGCACGGCTATGACGTGGACAGCCCGTCGGCGGACGCGGCCATCGCCTCGGATGCGCCGGTGCCCCAGGGCTGTGGCGCGCTGATGGACGTGGCCGGGTGGGTGCGCTCGCTGCTCGGGCTGGACGCAGCCCAGGCGGTCCAGGACGGGAGGAGCCCATGGGCCGGGGTTTGAGAATCGCATGGCTCAACGAGGCCGCCGCCCCCATCGGCGGCGCCGAGCGCTACGTGCGGGAGACGGCGCGGGAGCTGGGCGGGCGGGGCGTGGAGTCGATGCTCCTCTACGACGTGAGCGTCTCGCCGGACCCGCACCCGGTGATGCTGGAGCCCTTCGCGGGTGTCTTCCCCATCGTGGACCTGGCGCGGCAACTGCGGGAGCTGGCGCCGGACGTCGTCTACGTGCACCAGCTGTCGAGCCTGACGGCCCAGCGCGCGCTGCGGGACTCGCCCGCGCCGGTGGTGCGCTTCTTCCACGACCACCGGCTGTTCTGCCTCCGTGAGCACAAGTACACGACGCTGGGCAGGCAGACGTGCACGAAGACGGTGGGCGCGGCCTGCTACGCGTGCCTCGGCTTCGTGGGGCGCTCGCAGGAGTGGCCCGGGGTGAAGCTGGCCTCCATGGGGAGGCTGCGCGAGGAGCAGGAGCTGGCCCGGCGCCATCACGCCTTCGTGGTGGGCTCCCGGTACATGGCGGAGCACGTGGCGGCGCACGGCTTCGAGCGCGAGCGGATGCACGTCATCCCGCTGTACGCGCAGCTGCCTCCCGCGCCGTGGACGCCCGTGGCGCGCGAGGAGGACCTGCTCCTGTTCGCCGGGCAGCTGGCGACGGGCAAGGGCCTGGACGTGCTGTTCCAGGCGTTGGCGCGCACCAGGCAACCGTGCCGGCTGGTGGTGGTGGGCAAGGGCCGCCAGGAGGCGGAGCTGCGGGCGCTGGCGGATGCGCTGGGGCTGTCGGGCCGGGTGGCCTTCCTGGGCGCGATGCCACCCGAGGCGCTCTCCGCGCTGTACCGGCGCGCCGCGTGTGTCGTCTTCCCGAGCCGTGCGCCGGAGACCTCGGGCCTCGTGGGCATCGAGGCGCTGGGGCACGGCACGCCGGTCATCGCCAGCCGCGTGGGCGGCGTGGGCGAGTGGCTGACGGACGGCGAGACGGGCCTCGGCGTGCCGCCGAACGAGCCGGTGGCGCTCGCGGCGGCCATCGACCGGATGATGGCGGAGCCGGACCTGAGGAAGCGGATGGGGGAGAACGCGCTGAAGACGTACCAGGAGCGCTTCGTCCCCGGGCGCCATATGACGCGGTTGCTGGCGCTGCTGGAGTCGGTGGCGAGCGCGGGCCGGAGGGCGGCGTGATGGGCGGGCGCTTCACACTGAAGGGCTCGGCCGAGGTGGAGTCGCGAGTCGCCCGGGCGGTGAGCGAGGTGGCGGCCGTCATCCAGGGCTACGTGCCAGCGGGCGCGCTGCGGACGCTGGCCCTCATCGGCGGCTACGGGCGCGGCGAGGGCGGCGTGGAGAAGCGGGACGGTTTCGAGCGGCCCCACAACAACCTCGACTTCCTCCTGGTGCTGGAGCGGGCGCCGCGCGAAGGGCTGAAGGGGCAGCTGGACCTCGCGCTGGAGCCGCTGCGCGAGCAGCACGGGTTGGGGCTGGACCTGGGCCTCACGACGGTGCGGGCGCTGCGGCGGTCCCCGTGCCTGGTGATGTGGTACGACATGCGGTTCGGCCACAAGACGGTGGCGGGTGATGCGTCGTTCCTGCCGGGGCTGGTGCACTTCACGCGCGAGGGAATCCCACCGGACGACGTGCGGAACCTGGCGGTGAACCGGGGGACGCTGCTCGTCATCAACGAGGCGCTGCGGGACAGGGGCGCGCTGGACGAGGAGGCGCGGCGCACCATCCTCCGGCACACGGCGAAGGCCATCATCGGCTATGGCGACGCGCTGCTGTACTTCCGGGGGGCCTACGACTGGAGCTACGCGGAGAAGCGGCGGCGGATGGCCTGGCAACACGATGTGCCGGTGGCATTCCGCCAGCTGTACGACGCGGCGAGCGCGTTCCGCCTGGAGCCGGACTCCCCGGGCTTCGCCCCGCGCGAGCTGGAGCCGTGGATGGACGAGGTGCGGGCGAGGCTCGCGCAAGTGCACCTCGCGTGTGAGGCCGCGCGACTGTCGGTGGGCGGGTTGACGTGGTCCGGGTACGTCGAGCGGGCGCTGAGGCACTCGCTGGGGGAGGGCGGCTTCCAGCCGAAGGTATGGGCGCGGCGGGCACGGAACGCGGTGCGGTTCCGGCCGGAGGCCCCGCCGGAGCTGGGGCTCCGGGCGCGGCTGGGGCTGAGGCTCGGAGGGCCGCGCGGGGTGCTGGCGGCGGCGTTCCCGTTCGTGGCCTTCGACGTGGGCGAGCCCCCGGGCGCCGAGTTCGCGCGGCAGGTGCTGGGGGCGGCGAGCCGCTCGCCGGCGGACCTGCGGCGCGCCTACCTGCGCTACTGGGGAGCCTCCGGCGACCCCAACTTCGAGCACGTGGCCCGGAAGTTCGGCCTGAGCCTGCGAGACGGCCCATGAAGCGCAAGGTCACCGTCATCATGCGCTCGAAGGACTCGGCCTGGGTCATCGGCCAGGCGCTCGCGGGTCTGTTCTCGCAGGCGCGCAAGGGCTTCGAGCTGCTCGTCGTGGACTCGGGCTCCAGGGACGCGACGCTGGACATCGTCTCGCGCTTCCCATGCCGGCTCATCCGCATCGAGGCGGAGGCGTACTTCCCGGGCGCGGTGCTCAACAGGGCCATCCGCGAGGCCACGGGGGACGTCGTCGTCTTCCAGAACTCCGACGTGGTGCCCCTGACGCCGGAGGCGCTGGACCGGCTGCTGGCGCCCATCGAGAGCGGCCAGGCGGACGCGACCTTCGCCCGGCAGTTGCCGCGGCCGGAGGCGCACACGTGGGTGCGGCGGGACTACGCGGTGTCGTTCCCGGACAGGGGAGCGGCGCCGCCATGGATGACGTACTCGCTGCCGTTCGCGGCGATGACGCGCGAGGCCTGGCTGAAGCATCCGTTCTACGAGGACGCGTGGGGCTCCGAGGACTCGGAGTGGGGACACTGGGCGCGCAAGCACGGGCTCCGGGTTCGCTACGTGCCCGACGCGTGGGTGATGCACTCGCACAACTACACGCTGAAGCAACTCTACGGGCGCCGCTTCATCGAGGGCGAGGCGGACGCCTTCATCCTGGGGGCGCACGCGTCGGTGTTGGGGCTGGCCCGGAAGGTGGGGGCGGCATGGGCCCGGGATGCCGTCGCGCACCTCCAGGCGCGTGACGCAGCGGGCCTGGCGCTCTCATTCCCCCGGCGGCTCGTGTACCACTGGGCCTGGCTGAAGGGACACCAGTGGGGGGAGCAGCGCCTGCGCAGTGGGAACATGGACGCGAGCACCGGTCAGCAGGTGGTGCTGCGGCGGCAGTGAGCCTCCACCGCGCCGCGCAGCAGCCCCTCGAGGCAGCGGACGTAGGCGTCGAGGGAGGCGTGCTCCCTCACGATGTCGAGCGCTCGCCGGACGAGTGCCTCCTGGGCCACCGTGTCCAGGTGGAGGGCCGCCAGCGTTTCCGCGAAGGCTTCGCCGGTACACGCCTTCACCAGCAGGGACGCATCGTGCCGCTCGAGGAAGTCGCGGGCGCCGCCGCTGGGTGAGGCCGCCACCGGGAGCCCGCAGGCCATCGCCTCCAGGTACGTGAGGCCCTGGCCCTCGTGCTCCAGCGTCGAGGCGAACAGGAGCGCGTCCGCGTCCCGGTACAGCGTGGGCAGCTGCTCGCGGGGCATCCTGCCGGCCCACGTCACGCGCCCGTCCACGCGCAGCGCGCATGCCCGCTGCCGCAGCGCCGCGAGGTACGCCGGGTCATCCGCCGCGCCCGCCAGCGTGAGGGTGGCCCGCACGCCGCGCTGCTCCAGCGCCGCCAATGCGTCGATGGCCACGTCGGGGGCCTTGCTCGGGTGGAGCCGGCCGACGAAGAGCAACCGTGGCTCCGGGCGCATGGGCCGGAAGGGCCGGGGGGTGAAGAGCGAGAGGTCCACGCCCTGCGGCTGCACCACCCCGGAGTCCAGCGGCACGCCGACCGCGTGTGCCGTGCGCCGGACCGCGTCGGAGAGCCAGGCGACCGCGGCGGGCTCGATGCCGCTCCACGTCCGCGAGGGCACCAGGCGCTCGTCGAGCACGGCGCCCAGCCGGGCCCATGGCCGCGCGTCCTGTCCCACGCGGAACGCCACCGGCCAGTCATCATTCACGGTGATGACCGCGGGCACGCCGGCCTCCTGGAGCGCCCGCAGCGGCGCGAGCCCCAGCCTCCGCAGGCTCATGACCAGCACGGCGTCCGGCCTCCCGTGGACGCGCAGGTAGCGGCGCACCGCCGCGGCATTCACGGCACCCGCCACGACGTGACGGAGGCGATCCCTCCCGGCGGGCCGGCCGAAGCGACGTGCCAGGCGCAGCGTCCGCAGCACGTGTCCGGCCTCCGAGCCGTCGCCGGTAGTGAGGACGTCCACCGCATGGCCACGCCCCCGCAGTGCCTCCACCACGTCCTGCGCGAGCAGCTCGTAGCCGCCGAGGACGTCGGGGGGGTACAGGTTGGTGAGGACGGTGACTCTCACGGGCGGGCCCTTCCTCCGTGTCGGCGTGGCAGCGAGGACGTTGGCCGCCGTTCGCGGAGTGGATTCGCCGCGAGTCCTCACGGGGCGCGTTGCAGGCGGTGTGCCGCCTCGTCCCGCCGGAGACGCCCGGCGCCAGCGCGTGTGTCTCGCCTTGAGACGTCCCGGGAATGAGCCCGTGTTGAAATGAGTCAGCGGGCGGGCCGGGCATGGCTGGTCCGCAATTTGCCTGTTGTCCGCGCATATGACTGCCGTGGAGCGCTCCGGGCGGCGCGTGGTGCACGTCCTTCGCAAGTACGATCCTCGGGAGTGGGGCGGGACGGAGACGCACGTCGTGGAGGTGACGCGGCGGCTGGCGGAGCTGGGCTGGAAGCCGGAGGTGCACGCGCCGCGCGGTCCGGTGGAGCCGGATTGCGCGCTGGGCCCCCAGGTGCCGCTGGTGCGCTACCGGGCCTTCTGTCCCTTCATCGGTTCGGCCGGGAAGCGAAAGGCGCTCGTCGCCAACGCTGGCAATCTGGCCACCTTCGATGAGCTCCTCCGGCTCGCGGGGGACCGGGGCCTCGCGCTGGCGCACCTGCACACGGCGGGGCGCATTGGCGGAGCGGTGCGGACGGCCATGCGCCTCACGGGGCGCCCGTATGTCCTCTCGGTGCATGGCCCCCTGCTGGCGCGCAGGTCCTGGCTGGAGCAGGACACCGCGCGAAGACTGTCCGGGCTCATCGACGTGGGCCGGCCCATCGGGCTGCTGCTCGGTGCCCGGCGAGTCCTCCAGGACGCCGCGCGTGTCATCACCTTCAACGAGGAGGAGCGGCGCGCCCTGTCCGAGGTGGTCGGTGACCGGGCGGTGCGGCTCGACCAGGGCGTCAACCTGGAGCGGATGGCCTCGGGACGCGCGGACCGGGCGCGCGAGCGCTGGCCCCGGTTCGCCCGCTCGCGCCTGGTCACGCTGGTGGGGCGCATCTCTCCGCAGAAGAACCAGGTGCTGGCCGTCCGCGCCTTCGCGGTGGGAGCGCCCATGGACCACCACCTGGTGCTCGCGGGCGCGGTGGTGGACGCCGCGTACCACGCGCGGTTGCTGCGGGAAGTCCAGTCGCTGGGGCTCGGCGCGCGAGTCCATGTCATGGGCAACCTGGACGCGGCCAGCGAGGTTCCGGATCTGCTGGCCCTCTCCAGGCTGGTCCTGGTGCCCTCGGCGCACGAGGCCTTCGGACTGGCGGTGCTGGAGGCCTGGGCGGCCGGCCGCCCGGCGATGCTGGCGGTGCACTCGGGGCTGGCGGACCTCGCCGGGGCCATTGGCCCGGACGGACTCAGCGTGCCGACGCTGGAGGTGGAGGACTGGGCCGCGGCGCTGCGCCAGGCACTCGCCAGCCCGGAGCGACTGGAGGTGGCCGCGCGCGCGGGAGCGGAGCTGGTGCGCAGACGCTTCAGCTGGGGCGCGGTGGCCCGCGGGCTCGAGGCGCTCTACCAGGCGGTCCTCGACGGGGGAGGGCGGCGGTGATGGACGGGACTCCGGTACGGCGGATGCTCCGCCACTTGCAGCGGCTGGCGCTGGGACGGCGGGCGCGCTCGCTCGACGAGGACGAGCTCCGGCGTCCGGCGATGGTGTTCGCGCCGCACCCGGATGACGAGACGCTGGGCTGCGGGGGCGCCATCCTCCAGAAGCGGCGCGCGGGGGCTGCGGTGAGGATTGCCATCCTGACGGACGGCTCCGGCTCGCACACGCACCTGATGGCGCGTGACGAGCTGAAAGCCATCCGGACCCGGGAGGCGCTGGGGGCGGCGAAGGTGCTGGGCGTGGAGGAAGAGGGCGTCTTCCTGCTGGGCTTTCCCGACGCCGCGCTGGACTCGCACCGCGAGGCGGCCGTGGCCAGGGTGGTGGAGCTGCTGCTGCGGCACCGGCCAGAGCAGCTCTTCGTCCCATACGCCCGGGGCGAGCACCCGGACCACGTGAGCACGAACCACATCGTGCATGAAGCGGTGGCCCGGGCGGGGCTGCCCGTCACGGTGCTCGAGTACGCGGTGTGGGCGTGGCGGCACTGGCCCATGGTGGGCTTCGGACGGACGCGGCGGCAGCGGCGGTCGGTGCTGGCGGGGACGGTGTCCACGCGACTGGGGCTGCGGATGTTCCAGGAGTTCCGGACGAAGGTGCCCATCCGCGACGTGGTGGGGCAGAAGCGCGCCGCGCTGGCGCTGCACGCCTCGCAGATGGAGCGGCGCAACGCGGAGCCGCGCTGGCACACGCTGGAGGACGTGGACGGGGGCGAGTTCCTTCCGTGCTTCTTCGAGGACTTCGAGCTCTACCGTCGCATCGACGTCGCGGCGCGCTGATGGAGACGAAGTCCCTCATCTTCCTGGGCCTGTGCTCGGTGGTGATTCCCGGGGGAATCCTCGCCGTGGGCCGGTGGCCGCGCCTGAAGCACCTCTGCGCGGGCCTGCTCATCTGGGGCACCACCCATTACTCGGCGCGGACCATCCACTTCTTCAGCCGCGAGTGGTACCGCGGCACCACCCGGGGCTTCGAGTTCTGCTGGCTCGACTTCCTGTGGATCTTCCTGCTCGTGGATGAGCTGCGGCGGCGCAGGCCGGGCCAGCGGCTCGGGCTGCCCTACGGGCTGGTCAGCATGGGGGTGTTCTTCGCGTACAACGCGGTGAACGTCCTCCTCTCCGAGCCCCAGCTGTTCGGCCTGTTCGAGCTGTCGAAGATGCTCCGCGGCCTGATGGTGTACGTGACGATGGCGTACTACGTGAAGAACGAGCGGGACCTTCGCCGCATCGTCACGGCGCTGGCGGTCGCCATCATCTACGAGTGGTTCTGGGCGATGCACTCCCGTGTCGCGCTGGGGCACTCGCGGGCGGATGGGACGCTGTTCCACCCGAACACGCTGTCCATGTTCAACCTCATCGCCATCCCGGTGTTGCTCGCGGTCGCGCTCTCGGACGAGGAGACACGCCTCAAGCGCCTGTGCGGTGTGGCCGCGTTCCTGGGCTCCGTCTCGGTGCTCTGCACCGTGTCGCGCGCGGGACTGGTCTCGCTCGGGCTGCTCCTGGTGGCGGTGGCCTTGACCTGCGGGGCGCTGAAGCCGACCCCGAAGACGCTCGCGGTGGCGTGCGCGCTGCTGCTCGCGGCGATTCCCCTGGGCATCAAGCTGGCCCCGTCCTTCCAGGCCCGCTTCGAATCAGAGGGCGGACTGTCCAGGGAGTTCGAGGGGAGGGCGCACGAAGGGCGCGGCGTGTATGTCCGCCTCGCCGGGTTGATGCGCGAGGACCACTTCTTCGGCGTCGGGCTGAACAACTGGTCCTACTGGGTGTCGAACGAGTACGGCAGGATGATTGGGTTGGGCTACATCCCATATACGGGCACCGACGAGGCACCGCCGGACGGGCCCATCCGGGCGGGCTCGAACGTGGACGCGGCGCAGGCCCCGCCGGGGCACAGCCTGTTTCTCATCACGCTTGGAGAGACAGGCTGGCCCGGCGTCTTCCTCTTCGCCCTCGTCTGGCTGCGCTGGTTCAAGATGGGAGCGAGCTTCTTCTTCAAACGCTCGCCCGCGTTGCGCTCACGCTTTGGGATTGGCGTCTTCTTTGGCCTGCTGGGAGCCTTCGCCCAGAGCTTCTCGGAGTGGGAGTACCGGCAGACACCACTGTTCTTCCTGCTTCACATCCTGCTCGGGGCGCTGGCGGCCGTGTACCCGGCCCGTCCCTCGGTGACGACGAGGCGGGCCTCCTCGGCGTGACGTTGAGTCTCCGGCCCGCGTCGACTGAGCGCTCCTATTGAATACACGGACAGCAACCGTGAGCAGGTCCAGCGGTACGGTGCGAGACTTCTGGTGGGTTGCCAGAGCCCCAATCCCTCTTCTGTGAAGCGGGCTGAAGACATCCGGCGTTGAAGTCTGGCGTCAGCCCTCCGCGCCGCCCAGTCCCTGCGCCCCCTCTCGCATGCATGCACGATTCACATAGACGCGAAACGCACCCCGCGCGCGCTCCGGCAGCCCCGCGCTCAAGTCCAGGGCGCGCAGCGCGATGTCCCGCTCCATTTGATCGAGCCGGGGGTCTTCATGCTCCTCCGGGCCGAAGACGAAGGCGCAGTGCTCGCCGGCCGTGATGCTGGCCATGAGCGTCTCCGGCTGGAGGTCCGTGTAGAAGGAACGCCAGTAGCGCCCGTTGCGGAAGAGGTAGAGCTGAAGAACCTTGTACTGAGGCGAGATGAAGCTCTCGCGCCCGGGCGGCAGGGACTGCATATAGGGGCGAAGAAGCTCCGAGATCTCCTTGTATGGTGGCTGTGGTGTCGTGAGCTCGTACGCCCCGAAGCCGGCCAGCGAGAGCGCGGAGAGGCCACCGATGAGGGCCGTCGCCCGCGCGCGCTCGAGGCGCGCCGCCGCATACGCCAGGAGCCAGGCGCCCCCTACCCCGAGCGCGTGCGCGCCGACGTAGGCGGGCGTGAGGTCATCGCGCTTGAGCCCCCTGGCATGGGCCACCCCGACGAGGAGCACTGCCGCGCTCGAGAAGAGGCCCGCCACCAGGAGGGCTCGACGGTCCACGGTCCCCTGGGGCGCGGGGGTGCCCTCCCCGGCAAAGAGCGCCGAGGCGGCGAACCCGGCCAGGGCATAGAGGAACGGCAGGAGGCCCAGGATGTAGAGCGACTCCTTGATGGCGGGGAGCGAGAGGAGAACCAGGCTCGCGAGCCCCAAGCCGATAGCGCCGAAGAGCCCGGCCGCGGTCGGCGCACGCCGCTTCAAGGCGGGGAGCGCAGCCACGAGGAGGGGGGCGAGGAAGAAGTGCTCCCGGTAGAGGATCGCCGGGTAGTACCAGAAGGGATGAGCCCATTCCGGGGGCACGCCCGCCCCTGCCAGCTTCGACCCACCGATGCCCTGCCCCACGAATGGAGCGAAGTAGACCTGGGTGAGCCAGAGGGAGACATCCGTGGGGGACCGCAGGGCGACGAAGGCGAGGTGGAGGGACGCCGTCGCAAGAAAGCCGGCGATGATGAGGGCGACAGGCACCACCGCCAGCTGACGCCGCTGGAGACGCACGGTGGCAAGGAGACCCAGCGAAGCCAGCACGAAGGGGGTGACGAGCCACAGCTTCGTCAAGAAGCCAAGGCCGAGGCAGGCGCCCCCCAGCAGGGAGTGCCACCTCCTCCCGGAGAGCTCCCCTCGTGCAATCCAGTACGTGCCTGCCATGCCCCACGCCACGAGGACGGGCTCGAGCTCCATCAGCCGGAATTGCCACAGGACGGTGGGCGAGAGTGCGAGCAGGAGCGTCGTCAGGAGCGCCGCGCGACGCTCCCACAGGGCGACGAGCCGGTAGGTAAAGAGGAGGGTCGCGGCCAGCGCCACGAATGAGACGAGCCCCATGGCTTCGGGCCGGCCGCCCAAGGGGCAGCCTCCGAGCGCGAGGAGCACCGAATGAAATGGCGTGTTGCCGATGCCCGGCAGATCATGACCGACCCAATCCTCCGAGCCGCCGGGGAGGTACGAGGGCCGCACCGCGAGCGCCAGCGAATGGCACATATTGAGGGCCATCGTGCCATTGACGCCCTCGTCACCGGTCTCGATGCGCTTGAAGACGACGCCGCGCGCAAAGGCCAGGGCGAGGGAGGCAATGACCACCGCACGGACGACGACGAGCAGGCGCTCTCCGTCATCACGCCGTGGCCCACGAGCAAGCCTCATGTCTTCCAGGCCCCCGTCAGATGGGCGCGAGCGTAGAGCCAGTCCTTGCGCTCCCCCACCCGCGCGGTGGGGTCGAGGTGGACCTTCAGAATCCTGCCGAGCAGTCCCAGGGTCCGCAGCAGCGGCTCCTTGGCCTTGTCCCGATGCATCAGCAGGCGCCGGCTGTCTCCCACCACCTCCCGGAGATTGACGGCCCAGCCCATGTTGACGTGGGTGAGGAGCTCGACCTCGAAGCCCGTCTTCCGGAGCAGCCGTCGCATCGTGGCTTCCGCGAAGAAGTACAGGTGGCGCGGGACGTCGGTGGCGCCGCTCACCGGCAGGAGCTCGCGGAACTTCGCCCCGTCTGCATTGGGGACGAGGAGCTCCATCCTGCCGCCTGGAGCGAGCTTGCGCCCCACGGCCAGCATCATCTCGGTGGGTGAGGACGTGTGCTCCAGGACGTGGGAGAGCCGAACCCGATCGAAGTAGCCGTCCGGCAGCTCGCTGAACTCCCGCACGGCGCGCAGCCCATGGGCCCGCGCCGCCTCGACCGCCCGCGCATCCGCGTCCAACCCCCACACCTCGTGGCCCTCGAGCTGCTGCTGGAAGAGCCACGCTCCGGAACCACACCCGACGTCCAGGAGCTTCTCGGGTCGCTCGACCCGGGCCCGCCCCTCCTCGGCAGTCCTCGTGCCATGCGGCTGGAAGCTGTAGTAGCCGTCCGTGTAGTAGTCCGTGGCGGCGCTCACCCGGCGCATGTCGGTGAAGATGCAGCCGCAGCCGCGACACTGCCGAAGCTCGTACGGCTGGTCATCCGAGCGCAGCGCGACATTGTAGGTGATACACAGGAGCTGGGAGTCGGTACCGCCACAGAGGTCACAAGGTTTCATCGGGTTGGCTCCTACGGCTCTGCGCATGCCAGGGGCCCCGCGGCGACTGGCCATGCAGCGAGCCCTTCACCGGGCACAGCTCCTCGGCGAGCGTCCTCAACACCTGGGCGCCGGCCCGGTCCGTGAAGCGCTCCTGGGCGAAGCGCAGGGCCTCGGTGGCTACCCGCAGCCGCTCCGCGGAGTCGTCCAGGATGGAGCGCAGGGTGCGCCGCCACGCCTCCACGTCTCCCATCGAGACGAACCAGCCGTTCTCGCCGTGACGGATGTAGTCCTCGGTCCCGATGCACCGGGTCGCGACCACCGGGACCGCGAGCGCCATGGCCTGTATCAACGTCATCTGCCCGCTCGCCGTTTCGCGGTTGCTGACGGGGATGGCCACGAGCTCAGCCTCCGCGATGATGCGCAGGTAGTCCTGCTGGGGGATGCTGGTGAGGACCTTGACGTTGGAGGGGACGGGGCCCGCCGGGAGCGCATGGGGGTGCGCCACCACGACGAGCTGGACGGGCAGGCCCTCCACGGCCCGGAAGAGAGTGGCGTAGTCGCGGCCCGACGAGCCGAGCGCGGCGAGGTAGCGCGGCGCCAGCCCGAAGCGCTCACGCGCCCCGCGGAAGTCCTCCGCCTTCAGCTCCGCTCCCGTCAGGTGCGTGAACTGGAAGCGGGACCGCGGCAGGGCGAAGACCCGTGCGTACACCGAGCGCTCGTGCTCCGTGTAGACGATGAACCGTTGGACGCACAGGTAGGCGAGCCGCGACAGCCACTTGCGCGGCCCCCGGTACTCGTGGCCGCAGTTGAAGTACCAGATGACGTGCGGGGTGCGCGCGAAGCTCAGCAGGTTCACCAGCCCTACGGTGAAGCCCGTTTGCGGAAAGGCCGTGACGATGAGGTCCTGCGGATGCCGGGCCAGATGCCGTCGGGCCTTCAAGGCCAGCCGGAAGAGCTGCCACCACTTCCTGCCGGGCGTGCGCTTCCGGGTCGAGTCGACCGGCTCCTCCAGGCCCACGTAGTCGCACTCGAAGCGCTCCGGCGGGAGGAACTCGCCCAGCCACCGTCGCTCCTCGCGCAGGAACCAGGCGACGAAGAGGACCCTCACCTTCGCGGGATTCCTCGCGCCGTCCTGGAAGGGGCTCATGGAAGAAGGCACGAGCCGGACAAAGCAAGTGCCGTTCCAGCCAGCGGAAGTGGTGTCCAGGCGCTCGACTTCTGCTTTTCCGTTTCAGAGACAGCCTGACGTCCCGGGATGAGACAGCAGAGACAGGAAAGCGGCGGTGAGACCGGGGAGCGTGGAGCACGATACCTGCATACAGAGGCTGGCCCCGCCGAGGACTCCGTACCGCCATGCTCGCTCTCTTTGACGTACCCACGGAAACCGGGGCCCCGAGCCCGCGGGTGCCGCTCGTGGCGGACCTGGATGGGCCGCGGGTCCACATGGACAATCTGACCGCTCCTTCGGAAGACGCGGGCAGCAGGAAGCACATGGGCACAGGCGAATGCGAGACCCGATGATTCGCAGGGCGCTCTCCGAGGAGCTGTTCTTTGTCCGCGGCGTCAGCCTGCTGCTCGTGGTGCTCGTTCATGTGATTGGCGTGGAGGCCTTCCATGGAGTGCGCAAGCTGTTCACTCCGGAGCGCGAGGATCTACGGTTCGCCGCAGGGGTCATCCACAGCTTCAACATGGCGGTGATGCTCATCAACTCGGGAGCGGCGGTGTCGCTCTTCGGGGGGCCGGACACCTCCTTCCGGGAGTTTGTACACAGGAAGCTGCACAGGCTCGTCGTCCCCATGTTGGTGTGGGCCCCCGTCTTCCTCTATGTCCAGGAACTCTCCCGGGCGAGACCGCAGACTCTCGGAGGCTGGCTGGCGCTGCTGGGCCAGTTCCCTGCTGCCTGGTTCCCTCCGTACGCCATCTTCTGGTTCGTTCACGCGCTGGTGGGCTGTACATGCCTGGCATGGGCGTACAGGCGCCTCGCGCCGGCCCTGGGCAGATGGGAGGGGCTCGGATACCTGGGGTTGTCCGTGGTGCTGTATGGCGCCGTCGAGGCCTGGAGCTCTCCCATGGCTGGGATGAGGTACCTCCGCTTCATCCTTTTCTGGAACTGCCTCTTCGGCCTGGGAATGAGCCTGTCACCCTGGCTGGCGCTGGCGCACCATCGGCTGTCCCGGCTGCCGCTGGCACTCCAGGGACTGCTGCCAGCAGGGCTCCTGGGGCTACTGGTTTCGCTCTACGCCTCAGGTCTGGATGAGGAGCTTCTTGATCTGCGTCTGATCAATGGGCCGCTGGGCTTCTGCATGCAGTTCACCCTGGCCGTCTTCCTCCTGGGTGTGGCTCGGAGGTCGGGCGCCGGGCGGAAGGGGTTGGCGAGCCGGGTCGTCTACCTGGGCTCGATCAGCATGCCCCTCTACCTCTTCCACATCTACTTCGTGTCCGGGCTGAGGCTGGCTTTGGGGAAGGTGCTGCCAGAAGCGCCGCTCGCGCTGCACCTGGCGCTGGGCTCGCTCGTAGGACTGATGGGGCCCTTGGGCCTCTACCTCGTCCTCGAGCGAAATCGCGCCTTCCGTTGGAGCATCGGCATGCCCGGTGTTCCTCCAGACACGCTCGGGGCTTCTTGTCCAGGGGAGCCTCACCCGTCAGGACCGAGATAGTCGCGACCGGATTGCACTTTTGACGCCTTGTCAGCCTGAGACTCGAACTGCTCGCGTCAGCTACTCGGTAACGGCCACCTCGGTGATTGCGCGTGGCCCTGGGGCCACTGGGGCTGCTCCGACCCATCTCTTGTACAGAGCCTCCCGAGCCGTGAGGGGCGATAGGACCGCGACGCCAACAGGGGGCTCGCGACAGGCCCGCAAGTACGACCTTGCTTGGCGTGTGCCCGGCGACCAGCAGATTTCCTGCATCATTTTCAGCCTCGTCGGCTCCTCCCTTTAACCCCATCAAGGGAGCGGCATGTCGTGCCCAATGGTTTCCCGTCCCATTCTTGCGGTCGCGGCCCTCGCGGTGCCAGGTGGCTGCGCGGGTGGAGACTCCCTTCATGCTTCTCCATGACGGCCTCCCTGTCTGGCGCCGGGAAGTCTCACGTCAGGCAGCGCCCGTCACGACGGGCACGGCGAGCTCTTACGCTGGAACAGCCGCGAGAATGCGGTGGGTCAAGCCTCGGCTGTTCTCCGTGGAGGCGGCGGGCTCGAACGCGGCGCCTCCCGCGTGGGAGTTGGCACCCACTGCGGCAGCCCACCCCGGGCAGTGCCATGAGGCGGCGGGGGCGTGCAGCGACGGAAGGTTGTAGGCCGCGAGCGTGCTCGACGCAGGCACTCGAATGAGCTGGCTGCAGAGCAAGATGATTGTGTTTTTCACGTCGAGCACGGAGGGGCGTAGCGACAGCCTCCGTTCATCCATTCATGAGGATGTCATGCGCGCGATGAGGGGAAGCAGGGCCCTGCTGTTGGGATTGGTCTGTGTGGCCGTGGGCTGTAGCAGCAAGCCGCCGGAGGAGACGACGGTGGCCAGCCAGGCTGCGCCCCTGGTGGCGGTGGGATGGGAGGCCACGAGCGCCATGGCGGAGGCGCGCAAGTACCACGCGGGCGTGGCGCTGACTTCGGGCAAGGTGCTGGTGCTGGGCGGCTACAACTCCAGCGGCTACTTGTCCTCCGCGACCATCTTTGACCCTGCGACGGGCACCTGGACGGCGGCGGCCCCCATGCCGGAAGCCCGGCAGGTACTCACCGCGACGCGGCTGTCTTCAGGCAAGGTGCTGGTCGCGGGCGGTGAGAATGCCGCCGGCCGCCTGGCGTCCACGGCCGTCTATGACCCGGCCACCAACACATGGGCCTCGGCGGGCAGCTTCGCCTCCGCAGTGGCGCGCGACTCCTTGACGGCGACGCTGCTGCCTTCGGGCCAGGTGCTGGTGGCGGGCGGTGGAAACGGCTCGGGTCCGCAGAACAAGGTGGATGTGTATGACCCGGCTTCCGGCGCCTGGAGCGTGGGCGCGAGCCTGGGCATGGCGCGACGCAACCATACGGCGACATTGCTGCCCTCGGGCCAGGTGCTGGTGGTGGGTGGGAGGTCCAACACCAGCCTGGCGACGGCGGAGGTGTACACGCCGTCGAGCAATACCTGGACGACGACGGGAAGCCTGGCCACCGCACGCCACAACCACACAGCGACGCTGCTGCCCTCGGGCAAGGTGCTGGTGGTGGGCGGCCGCAACAGCGCCGGGCTGGTGGCGACCGCGGAGGAGTATGACCCGAGCACGGGGCTGTGGAGCGCGGCGGGCACGCTGGGCACCGCGCGGGAGCTGCACACGGCGACGCGGCTGAGCACGGGGAAGGTGCTGGTGGCCGGAGGGATGTATGGGAGTGCGGCGACAAACGCGCTGGGCAGCGCGGAGGTGTACGACTCGGGCACCGGGCAGTGGAGCACGGCGACGCCCATGGCCGGCGCCCGGTACGTGCACGTGGCGGTGGCGCTGGAGGGAAAGGTGCTGGTGGTGGGAGGCATCGGCACCAGCGGTGCGAGCCTGAAGACGGCGGAGGTGTACGCGTATGACGCGTGCGCCGGGGTGAGCTGCAACAGCGCGCCCGGCTCCTGCTACGAGGCGGCCGGGACGTGCAGCAATGGGGCCTGCAGCTACGCGCCGAAGGCTTCCGGCGTGGCGTGCGATGACGGGAATGCGTGCACCGGGGCCGACGCGTGCGACGGCGCGGGCGTTTGCGCGGGCAGTGCCACCAGCTGCAGCAACCCTCCCGGGCAGTGCTACGAGGCGGCGGGCGCGTGCAGCGACGGCAACTGCACCTACGCGTACAAGGCGGCGGGTGCCGGGTGTGATGACGGGGATGCGTGCACGGTGGGAGAGACGTGCAACGGGGCCGGCGGGTGCGCGGGGACGCCGCTGAGCTGCACCAGCCCGCCCGGGCAGTGCTACCAGGCGGCGGGGACGTGCAGCGAGGGGGCGTGCTCCTATGCGCCGCAGCCCGCGGGCACCGCCTGCAATGATGGCAATGCCGGCACCATCAACGACGTGTGCAGCGGGACGGGCGTGTGCGCGGGAGTCCCGGCCTGCACGACGCCACCGAGCGCCTGCCACGACTCCCCGGGAACGTACGCCAACGGGGCCTGCACCTACCCCTTCAAGGGCGCTGGCACCGTCTGCGATGACGGCAGTGCCTGCACGACGGGGGACGTGTGCAACGGTACGGGAGCATGTGGAGGGGCGCCGGTGGTGTGCAACAGCCCTCCAACCTCCTGCTACGGCTCGGCCGGCGTGTGCAGCAATGGCACTTGCAACTATACGCCCCAGCCCTCGGGCGTCGCATGTGCCAGTGACAGCGACGCCTGCACCCAGGACGTGTGCAATGGAGCCGGAGCGTGCACTCACCCACTGGTGCCCTCTGGCACCTCGTGCGGCGCGGGGTTGGTGTGCAACAGCGCGGGCCAGTGTCTGAACGGGTGCTGGATTGAAGGGGCGTACTACGCGGCCGGAGCAACCAACCCGAGCGGGGATTGCCAGCAGTGCAACCCGAGCGTTTCGACGAGCAACTGGAGCTTCAAGCCGGCCACGACGGAGTGCCGGGCCGCAAGTGGACCGTGCGATGTGGCGGAGCTCTGCACCGGGACGGGAGCGAGCTGTCCCGCGAACGCCTTCAAGGCCTCGGGCACGGGGTGTACGAGCGACAGCAACGCCTGCACCCAGGACGTATGCAATGCGACGGGGACCTGTAGCCACCCGCCGGTGGCGACTGGCACCTCGTGCGGCTCGGGCCAGCTGTGTAATACGGCGGGCCAATGCCAGAGCGCATGCTGGATTGCAGGTGTGTACTATTCGGCGGGAGCCACCAATCCCACCACAGCATGCCAGGAGTGCAATCCCAGCCTCTCGGTGTCTCAATGGAGCAGCAAGCCTGTTGGCACCACCTGCAGCCCCACCTCCTACGGCAATTGGGGGGGGTGTAATGGCGATTATATGTGTGATGAATCGGGGCGCCAGTCGCGCACGGTCACGACATATGCATGCACCAGCGGTGGGACATGTGCCAGCTCCAGCTCGAGTCAAACGCAGAACTGCCAGCTCTACACGGACGGCCAGGATTGCGGCTATGACGAAGGTTGCGGCTCGTGCGGTGGCTTCGATGGCACCTGTGGTGAAACGGGCACGCAGTCATGCTCCTGGACGTCTTACTCATGTTCCAACGGAGCTTGCCAGGAGTCGGGCGGAGGCTCCTGGACGGAGAGCTGCTCACGCGACACGGACGGCATTGTCTGCGGCACCTACAGGGGCTGCAGTGGTTTGGATTGCTTCCCCGTGGACCAATGTTCCGAGGGGGGATGGAAACCGTGCGGTGTGGTTGAGCTCGAGTGCGGGGGAGGAGATTGTCACATGCTTGGGGACTTCCTCGAATCCTACAGGGAGTACTGCCCGTACACACCGCCTGGGCCTCCCACCTGCCCCGCCCCCTAGCACGGGGAGCTGGAACAGCTGCTGTATGACTCGGACTCAGCCACCTGAAGCGTGGGCGCAAGCCTGGGAATGGCGCGACGCGTGTCATGGGCCGCCCTGTTGGATCGCGGTGGGACTTCGTTGTGTTTTTCACGTCGAGCACGGAGGGGCGTAGCGGCAGCCTCCGTTCATTCATCCATTCAATGGAGATGTCATGCGCACAATGCGGGCCCACAGGGCCCTGCTGTTGGGATTGGTCTGTGTGGCCGTGGGCTGTAGCAGCAAGCCGCCGGAGGAGACGACGGTGGCCAGCCAGGCTGCGCCCCTGGTGACGGTGGGGTGGGCGTCCACGGGCGCCATGGCGGAGGCGCGCAAGTACCACGCGGGCGTGGCGCTGACTTCGGGCAAGGTGCTGGTGCTGGGCGGCTACAACTCCAGCGGCTACTTGTCCTCCGCGACCATCTTTGACCCTGCGACGGGCACCTGGACGGCGGCGGCCCCCATGCCGGAAGCCCGACAGGTGCTCACCGCGACGCGGCTGTCTTCAGGCAAGGTGCTGGTCGCGGGCGGTGAGGGGCAGCCTGGCCGCCTGGCGTCCACGGCCGTCTTTGACCCGGCTACCAACACGTGGGCCTCGGCGGGCAGCTTCGCCTCCGGAGTGGCGCGCGACTCCTTGACGGCGACGCTGCTGCCCTCGGGCCAGGTGCTGGTGGCGGGCGGTGGAAACGGCTCGGGTCCGCAGAACAAGGTGGATGTGTATGACCCAGCTTCTGGCGCCTGGAGCGTGGGCGCGAGCCTGGGAATGGCGCGACGGGACCATACGGCGACGCTGTTGCCTTCGGGCCAGGTGCTGGTGGTGGGCGGCAGGGCGAGCACCAGCCTGGCGACGGCGGAGGTGTACACGCCGTCGACCAATACCTGGACGACGACGGGAAGCCTGGCCACCGCGCGCCACAACCACACGGCAACGCTGCTGCCCTCGGGCAAGGTGCTGGTGGTGGGCGGCCGCAACAGCGCCGGGCTGGTGGCGACGGCGGAGGAGTATGACCCGAGCACGGGGCTGTGGAGCGCGGCGGGCACGTTGGGCACCGCGCGGGAGCTGCACACGGCGACGCGGCTGAGCACGGGGAAGGTGCTGGTGGCCGGAGGCATGTATGGGAGTGCGGCGACAAACGCGCTGGGCAGCGCGGAGGTGTACGACTCGGGCACCGGACAGTGGAGCACGGTGACGCCCATGGCGGGCGCCCGGTACGTGCACGTGGCGGTAGCGCTGGAGGGAAAGGTGCTGGTGGTGGGAGGCATCGGCACCAGCGGTGCGAGCCTGAAGACGGCGGAGGTGTATGCGTATGACGCGTGCGCCGGGGTGAGCTGCAACAACGCGCCCGGCCCGTGCTACGAGGCGGCCGGGACGTGCAGCAATGGGGCCTGCAGCTACGCGCCGAAGGCCGTGGGCGTGACGTGCGATGACGGGAATGCGTGCACCGGGGCGGACGCATGCGATGGCGCGGGCGTTTGCGCGGGCAGTGCCACCAGCTGCACCAGCCCGCCCGGGCAGTGCTACGAGGCGGCGGGCGCGTGCAGCGACGGCAACTGCACCTACGCGTACAAGGAGGCGGGCGCCGGGTGTGATGACGGGGATGCGTGCACGGTGGGAGAGACGTGCAACGGGGCCGGTGGGTGCGCGGGGACGCCGCTGAGCTGCACCAGCCCGCCCGGGCAGTGCTACCAGGCGGCGGGGACGTGCAGCGCGGGGGCGTGCTCCTATGCGCCGCAGCCCGCGGGCACCGCCTGTAATGATGGCAATGCGGGTACCATCAACGACGTGTGCAGCGGGACGGGCGTGTGCGCGGGAGCACCGGCGTGCACGACGCCGCCGAGCGCCTGCCATGACTCCCCGGGTACGTACGTCAACGGGGCCTGCACGTACCCGGTGAAGGCGGCTGGGACGGCATGTGGCGCGGGCCAGGTGTGCAACACGACGGGGCAGTGCCTGAGCGGGTGCTGGATTGCAGGAGCGTACTACGCGGCGGGTGCCACCCACCCGAGCGTCGCCTGCCAGGAGTGCAACCCGGGCGTGTCGACGAGCGGCTGGAGCAACAAGGCCGTGGGAACCACGTGCGCTGCTCCCGCGGCCGGAACCTGGGGGAGTTGCGGTGGATTTGGTGACACGTGCGACGAGACGGGCAGCCAGTCGCGCACGGTGACGGCGTATGCCTGCACCAGCAGCGCGACGTGTGCGGGCTCGGACTCGAGTGAGACGCAGGCCTGCACGCGCAGCACGGCTGGCACCGCGTGCGGTACGAGCCCTGGGGCCTGGGGAAGCTGCGGAGGCTTCAGTGACTTCTGCGACACGACGGGGACGCAGTCGAGGACGGTAACGGCCTCCACGTGTGGCGCGGGGACGTGCAGCGCGTCGAGCACCAGCACGGAGACGCAGGCGTGCACGCGGACGGCGCCCGACACGAGCTGCGCGGCGCCGAGCTACGGGGCATGGAGCGCGTGCAGTGCCGGCAATGTCTGCTCGACCACGGGGACGCAGTCGAGGACGGTGACGAGCTTCAGCTACAGCTGCGCCACCGGGCAGTGCGTGGCGTCCACCAGCACGGAGACGCAGTCCTGCACGCGCGCCACGGACGGTAACAGTTGCGGCACCCCCACCTACGGAGGTTGGGGAAGCTGCAGTGGCTACAGCAGCACCTGTGACCAAACAGGGAGGCAGTCACGCTCTGTTACCTCGTACACCTGCTCCAACGGGACATGCGGAGCCTCCACCGGCACGGAGTCGCAGACGTGCACGCGCGGCACGGACGGAGATTATTGCGGTACGAGCTCCGGAGGCTGGGGAAGCTGCGGAGGCTTCAGTGACTACTGCGACGCGTCGGGGTCGCAGTCGAGGACGGTGACAGATTACGAGTGCGGAGGTGGAACGTGCGACGCGTCGAGCACCAGCACGGAGACGCAGTCGTGCAGCCGGGTGCCGCCCGGTCCCCAATCGTGCCCCTCGAGCTATGGGAGCTGGAGCGCCTGTGGTGGGTTCAGCGATGCATGTGACGCGTCGGGCACGCAGTCTCGCCAGGTGACGCACTACACCTATAACTGCGCGACAGGACAGTGTACGTCAACATCCAGCAGCTCGGAGACGCAGGCGTGTACGCGGACGCCTCCCGGTCCACAGCAGTGCACGGCGACAAGCTACGGGCCGTGGGGCACGTGCATCCGCGCCACCCCCTGCGGGCAGGGGATACAACAAAGGACGGTGACGAGTTACAGCTACAGCTGCGCAAGCGGGGCGTGCGTGGCGTCCACGACCACGGAGACGCAGGACTGTTCAGTCTCCGCGATGCCTGGTTGGACGCTGTGCCCCAATGGCACGTGCACGACTCTAGAGGACAACGACAACTGTGGCGCTTGTGGGAATGCTTGTACGGGCCCCAAGTACAACGTCTGTATGGGGGGAAATTGCTGTGCTTCGCCGACCAATTGCTTGTAGGTCCTCGCCCTCCATCATGACGTGAGGACAGGGGCGTGAGCATGTCCGTCACCGCGGTGGCTGTCACAGCGTGAGCGGACCGAGGGCGAGCGATAGAAGAAGACGCTCGCCCCCATCTTGAACCAGCGCAGCCAGACGAGGGCGAAGAGGAAGACGCCGGGCCAGCCTGTCTCTCCAAGCGTGATGAGAAACAGGCTGTGCCCCGGCGGGGCCTGCGCCGCGTCCACGTTCGAGCCCGCCCGGATGGGCCCGTCCGGCGGTGCCCGGTCGGTGCCCGTGTATGGGATGTAGCCCGACTGAGAGGACGACTCGGCGTCCCATGCGGACTCTGGTGGAGTCCCATACGCGCTTGAAATGAGGACAGGGAGCAGTTCCTCGGTCACGTAGCCGCACGGCTGGACGCGAGTTGTCAGCACGAGTCGCTAGAAGTCCATCAATGAGTCACTCGGCACCCCAGTTCGCGTCGATGCGCCCCACAGGTGACTGTCCCAAGGCAATGAGGGTGCTTGACGTAGGCCCCCGAGCCAGCCGGTTGAACGACCAGAAGATTGTGTTTTCCACGTCGGATAGGGCATCTTGGTTGACTGAAGCAAACCAAGGAGGCCGCAGCGACAGCCTCCGTTCATCCATTCACTGGAGATGTCATGCGCGCAATGCGGGCCCACAGGGCCCTGCTGTTGGGATTGGTCTGTGTGGTCGTGGGCTGTAGCAGCAAGCCGCCGGAGGAGAAGACGGTGGCCAGCCAGGCTGCGCCCCTGGTGACGGTGGGGTGGGAGGCCACGAGCGCCATGGCGGAGGCGCGCAAGTACCACGCGGGCGTGGCGCTGACTTCGGGCAAGGTGCTGGTGCTGGGCGGCTACAACTCCAGCGGCTACTTGTCCTCCGCGACCATCTTTGACCCTGCGACGGGCACCTGGACGGCCGCGGCCCCCATGCCTGAGGCCCGGCAGGTGCTCACCGCGACGCGGCTGTCTTCGGGCAAGGTGCTGGTGGCGGGCGGTGAGAATGCCACCGGCCGCCTGGCGTCCACGGCCGTCTATGACCCGGCCACCAATACGTGGGCCTCGGCGGGCAGCTTCGCCTCCGCAGTGGCGCGCGACTCCTTGACGGCGACGCTGCTGCCCTCGGGCCAGGTGCTGGTGGCGGGCGGTGGAAACGGCTCGGGTCCGCAGAACAAGGTGGATGTGTATGACCCGGCTTCCGGCGCCTGGAGCGTGGGCGCGAGCCTGGGCATGGCGCGACGCAACCATACGGCGACATTGCTGCCCTCGGGCCAGGTGCTGGTGGTGGGTGGGAGGTCCAACACCAGCCTGGCGACGGCGGAGGTGTACACGCCGTCGAGCAATACCTGGACGACGACGGGAAGCCTGGCCACCGCACGCCACAACCACACAGCGACGCTGCTGCCCTCGGGCAAGGTGCTGGTGGTGGGCGGCCGCAACAGCGCCGGGCTGGTGGCGACCGCGGAGGAGTATGACCCGAGCACGGGGCTGTGGAGCGCGGCGGGCACGCTGGGCACCGCCAGGGAGCTGCACACGGCGACGCGGCTGAGCACGGGGAAGGTGCTGGTGGCCGGAGGGATGTATGGGAGTGCGGCGACAAACGCGCTGGGCAGCGCGGAGGTGTACGACTCGGGCACCGGGCAGTGGAGCACGGCGACGCCCATGGCCGGCGCCCGGTACGTGCACGTGGCGGTGGCGCTGGAGGGAAAGGTGCTGGTGGTGGGAGGCATCGGCACCAGCGGTGCGAGCCTGAAGACGGCGGAGGTGTACGCGTATGACGCGTGCGCCGGGGTGAGCTGCAACAGCGCGCCCGGCTCCTGCTACGAGGCGGCCGGGACGTGCAGCAATGGGGCCTGCAGCTACGCGCCGAAGGCTTCCGGCGTGGCGTGCGATGACGGGAATGCGTGCACCGGGGCCGACGCGTGCGACGGCGCGGGCGTTTGCGCGGGCAGTGCCACCAGCTGCAGCAACCCTCCCGGGCAGTGCTACGAGGCGGCGGGCGCGTGCAGCGACGGCAACTGCACCTACGCGTACAAGGAGGCGGGTGCCGGGTGTGATGACGGGGATGCGTGCACGGTGGGAGAGACGTGCAACGGGGCCGGCGGGTGCGCGGGGACGCCGCTGAGCTGCACCAGCCCGCCCGGGCAGTGCTACCAGGCGGCGGGGACGTGCAGCGAGGGGGCGTGCTCCTATGCGCCGCAGCCCGCGGGCACCGCCTGCAATGATGGCAATGCCGGCACCATCAACGACGTGTGCAGCGGGACGGGCGTGTGCGCGGGAGTCCCGGCCTGCACGACGCCACCGAGCGCCTGCCACGACTCCCCGGGAACGTACGCCAACGGGGCCTGCACCTACCCCTTCAAGGGCGCTGGCACCGTCTGCGATGACGGCAGTGCCTGCACGACGGGAGACGTGTGCAACGGCGCGGGCACGTGCGGCGGCGCAGCGTTGAGCTGCAACAGTCCGCCCAGCCAGTGCTACCAGGCCGCGGGCACCTGCTCCCATGGGACTTGCAGCTACGCGCCGAAGCCCTCGGGGGCGAGCTGCGATGACGGCAACGCCTGCACCACGGGTGACACCTGCAACGGCGCGGGCACGTGCGGCGGCGCGGCGCTGAGCTGTAACAGCCCGCCCAGCCAGTGCTACCAGGCCGCGGGCACCTGCTCCAACGGGACCTGCAGCTATGCGCCGAAGTCCTCGGGGGCAAGCTGCGATGACGGCAACGCCTGCACCACGGGTGACACCTGCAATGGCGCGGGTACGTGCGGCGGCGCAGCGCTGAGCTGCAACAGCCCGCCCAGCCAGTGCTACCAGGCCGCGGGCACCTGCTCCAGCGGGACCTGCAGCTACGCGCCGAAGTCCTCGGGGGCGAGCTGCGATGACGGCAACGCCTGCACCACGGGTGACACCTGCAACGGCGCGGGCACGTGCGGCGGCGCAGCGCTGAGCTGCAACAGCCCGCCCAGCCAGTGCTACCAGGCCGCGGGCACCTGCTCCAACGGGACGTGCAACTACGCGCCGAAGTCCTCGGGGGCAAGCTGCGATGACGGCAACGCCTGCACCACGGGTGACGCCTGCAATGGCGCGGGCACGTGCGGCGGCACCGCCCTGAGCTGCTCCACCGCGAGCAGTAACTACTGCAGCGGCAATGACGTGCGGAGGACCACCGGCACCGGCACCTGCAGCGGCGGCGTTTGTGGTTCCACCGACGCCCTGGTCCAGACGTGCCAGACTGGCACCAGCGGGCCCTACTGCAGCGGCGGCGGCGCCTATCAGACTGTCTACGGCGGCTGCGTCAACGGCGCCTGCACGTCCACCCCGCAACTCATCGAGACGTGCGACACCTCGAGCAGTACCTACTGCAGCGGCAACAACGTTCGCAGGAGCACGGGTACCGGCTGCAGCGGCGGCTCCTGTGGCTCCACCGACACCTTCGTCCAGTCATGCTCCACCTCCAGCAGCGATTACTGCAGTGGCAACGACGTCCGCAGGAGCACCGGCACCGGCTGCAGCGGCGGCGCCTGTGGCTCCACTGACTCCTTCGTCCGGACCTGCCAGACGGGCACCAGCAGCCCCTTCTGCAGCGGCAACAACGTGTACCAGACCGTCAACTCTGGCTGCAGCGGTGGTGCCTGCTCGTCCTTCCAGGAGTTCGTCCAGCCATGCTCTACCGCGAGCAGCACCTACTGCAGCGGCAACAACGTCCGGAAGACCACCGGAACCGGCTGCAGCGGCGGCAACTGTGGCACCTCCGACTCCTTCGTCCAGGCGTGCTCCACCGCCAGCAGCAACTACTGCAGCGGCAACGACGTCCGGAGGATCACCGGCACCGGCTGCAGTGGCGGCTCCTGTGGCTCCACCGACTCCTACGTCCAGACGTGTCCGACCGGCGCCGGCAGCACCTACTGCAGCGGCAATACCGTCTACCAGAACGTCAATAATGGCTGCAGCGGCGGTTCCTGCTCATCCACCTCGCAACCCGTCCAGACGTGCTCCACCGCGAGCAGTACCTACTGCAGTGGCAACGACGTCCGCAGGATCACCGGAACCGGCTGCAGCGGCGGCTCCTGTGGCTCCACCGACACCTTCGTCCAGACCTGCCAGAGCGGCTACGCCTGCCTGGCGGGAGCCTGTGAACAGGTCGCCTGCGATCCCGGTCTCACCCGGTGCGATGGGACGTGTACGAACCTGCAAACAGACTTTTTCAATTGCGGCTATTGCGGAAACAATTGCAGGGATTACGCCGCCCACTGGTGTGCAGATGGCATCTGTGACGGCTTTTTGTAGCCGACGACTGCCGCACACCAGCCAATATGCAGGCATGGTGCAAGTCGACTTCGATGTGGGTTGCCGGTCACCGGTTCAGGCAGAAGTCTGAGCCGGCTCAGAGCGACGCAGTAGCGAAGTGAGTCTCCTCTGTTTCCGTGGACGCCCGAGCTGTGATGGAGCAGGGCCGGGATGTCCACGGAAACACGGGCCACATGACGTGAGGACAGGGGCGTGAGTATGTCCGTCACCGCGGTGGCGGTCGCACCGCGGTGAGCGCCTCCTGTGTGTGGCCTCACCGACGCCTGCGTCCAGGCCTGTGCCAGTGGGCAGGAGTGCAGCAACCCCAGGTGCTGGAGGCACGGGTCGACGCGCCGTGTCCGACGGGCGGGCAGCGGCCGCCAGCTTGAGTGCTCCCCTGGCCGTTCACCCTGGATTGAGGCGCGCCTCAACTCGGACCGTCCGCTGCGGACCTCGACGTGTTACGAGCGTCCGCATGTCCAAGAACCTCCCCGCACGCCCTCGTGCCGTCCTCGTCGGCGTCCAGTTCCCCAGCGTCTCGGACACGGAGCACGCCGCCGACCTCGCGGAGCTCCGTCGGCTGGTGCACACGCTGGGGTACGACACCGTGGCGACCGTGTCCCAGCGCCGCTCGGCCCTGGCCTCCGGGACGGTGCTCGGCACGGGAAAGCTCAAGGAGCTGGCCGCGCTCACCGGTGGACCTGGCGTGATTACGTCCGGAGCCCGCAACCAGACCTCCAAGGCCCGCGCGAAGTGGGAGGCCGAGGAGGAGGAGACCGCTCCCGACGCGGAGGCGTCCGGCGCGGAAGCGGGTGACGCCGAGGAGGAAGAGGCCGAGCCGACGGAGGAGCCCACCGACGTCGAAGCCGCCGCCGCCGGGCCGCGTCCCACGGTGGTCGTCGTGGACCACGAGCTCTCCCCGAGCCAGCTCCGCAACCTCGAGAAGGCCACCGGCGCGCTGGTGATGGACCGCACCGGCGTCATCGTGGACATCTTCCACCGGCACGCGCGGAGCCACGAGGCGCGCATGCAGGTGGAGATTGCCCGGCTCAACTACCTCGCGCCCCGGCTGCGCGAGTCCTCGGGGGGCAGCGAGCGCCAGCAGGGCCGTGGCGCCGGTGACTCCGCCGTGGAGCTCGACCGGCGCAAGATTCGAGACCGGCTCGCGGAGCTGCGCGAGGGGCTCGCCGCCATCGAAAGGGAACAGGACCACCGCCGGTATGCCCGGAGGGACCAGCTCCGGGTGGCCCTGGTCGGCTACACCAACGCGGGCAAGTCCTCGCTGATGCGCGCCCTCACCGGCAGCGAGGTGCTGGTGGCCGACCAGCTCTTCGCCACGCTCGACACCACGGTGCGCGCGCTGCACCCGGAGACGCGGCCGCGCGTGCTCGTCTCCGACACGGTGGGCTTCATCCAGAAGCTGCCACACGACCTCGTCGCCTCCTTCCGCTCCACCCTGGACGAGGCGCTGGAGGCGTCGCTGCTGCTCTACGTGGTGGATGCGTCCGACCCGACGTGGGACGCGCAGCTCGAAGTCACCCGGAGCGTGCTCCGCGAGATTGGCGCGGATGCCGTTCCCAGCCGGCTGCTCCTGAACAAGGTGGACCGGCTGGATGACGCGGCGCGCGAGGAGCTGCGGGCCCGGCACCCGGACGCCATCCAGCTGTCGGCGCACCGGCCGGACGACGTGGCGTCGCTGCGGCGGAGCATCCTCCAGTTCTTCGAGGCGTCCATGGTGGAGGCCGACCTGGTGATTCCGTACGCGAACCAGGGGCGCATCGGCGAGGTGTACGAGCACACCACGGTGCTCTCCCAGGAGTACGACGAGAGCGGCAGCAGGCTCCGGGTGCGTGGCCTTCCCGGCGCGATTGCCCGGCTCACCCAGGCGTTCCAGGCCTGACGCGAGCCGCCGCGCGGCCGAGCGCCCCGACGCACTGCGGCTCGGCGGGCAGGCGGGGGCGTCCTTCCGGCTGACGGACCCATGACATGGGCATGGGACAAGCCCGAGGTGTTGCGTCGTGACTCGCCGCACCCGCACCCCTCGGAGCCCGTCATCCCATGGACAGGACACCCCAGATTGCCGACAAGGAGCTCCTTGCCCGGACACGCCCCTTCGCCGTCCAGGACACCGCGAGGGCGGGGTGGAACATCGCCGCCACCTATGGCGCGCTGGTAGCGGCGGTCGCCCTCGCCGCGGCCGCGCCGTGGTGGCCGCTGCGAATCGTGGGCACGTTCCTGGAGGCGCTCGTCCTCATCCGCGCGTTCATCCTCTTCCATGACTTCATGCACGGCGCGCTGCTGCCCGGCTCGCGCGTGACGCGGTGGATCTTCCACGTGCAGGGCATCCTCACGCTCACGCCCCCGCGCCTCTGGGCCGACACGCACAACCACCACCACGCCAACACCGCGCGCCTCGCCGTTTCCGCAGCGGGCACGTTCACCACGTGGACCACGGACACGTGGAAGAAGGCCTCGCGCTGGCAGCGGCTCGCGTATGTCGTCGAGCGGCATCCGCTGACGTTCGCCACCGGCTACGTCACCGCGTTCCTGCTGCTCCAGTGCCTGGTGCCATTCCTGAAGAACCCGCGCCGGTATGCGTCCTCGGGGCTCGCGGTGCTGGTGCACGCCGCGCTGTCGGTGGCGGTGTGGCAGCTGTTCGGTCCGGGCGTCTACCTCACGGCCTTCCTCGGCCCGCTCGTCGTCGCGTACGCCCTGGGCGTCTATCTCTTCTATTCACAGCACAACTTTCCCGACGTGGACATCCGCCACGAGGAGCAGTGGACGCACGCGGGTGCGGCGCTCGAGGCGTCGAGCTACCTGCGCTGCGGGCCTGTCATGGCATGGTTCACCGGCAACATCGGCTACCACCACGTCCACCACCTCAACCCGCGCATCCCGTTCTACCGGCTGCCGGAGGCCATGGCCGCCATCCCGGAGCTGCAGCACCCGCGCGTCACGACGCTGAACGTGACGGACGTGCTCGCGTGCCTGCGGCAGAACCTGTGGGACCCGGAGCGGGGACGGATGGTCCGCTACAGCGAGGCGTAGGGCCCGGGAGTCGCCGCCAGGATGTGGCGACCGGAATCGCCAGCCGGGTGCGTATGGTCTCTGCCTTCCCTGCAGCGAGGGGAAGGGCCGTGGCCGACCCCTCCCGCTGGAGAATGACCGTGATGCGAATCCCCCGTGTCGCACTGCTGCTCCTCACACCCCTGCTTGCCCTCGTGGCCTGCTCACCCACCTCGAACGAGCCGGACACCTCCAGGACGGAGGGGCCCACGCCCGCCACGTCCTCGGCGGGACTGGTGGACCCGCCCTTCCTCGGCGTGGACGAGCTGTGGGGCCGTGAGCGCCTGGGCCTCTGGCGCGGCGGCCAGTTCTTCCACGTCCAGGGCAACCTCGTGGAAGTCTGGAACAACGCCGGCAGCCTCGCGATGCGCCAGTTCCGCGCTCCCGCCTCGGGCGCCGGGCTGCAGCTCGTCTGGGAAGGGACGCACGGAGAGGGCTACGGCACCAACCTCCTCGTCCTGGGCGACAGCATCCTCCAGTTCTGGGACAACAACGGCCGGCTGGGGATGATGCAGTACCGGCTGCGCGCCAACGGCATCGGCTTCGACGAGGTGTGGGCCACCGTGGACATCGGGGAGGGCTACTCCCCCCGGTTCTTCGCCCTGGGCAACAACCTCATCCAGCTGTGGAACAACAACGGGCAGACGGCCACCATCCACTACGCCCTGGACACGGATGGCAGCGGCTTCGTGTGGCGGGCCAACCAGACGCACGCGGAGGGTTATGGCCTCGAGTACGTCGCGTCCGGCGACAGCCTCCTGCAGTTCTGGAACAACAACGGAACCGTGGGCGCCATCCAGTACCGCCTGCGCTCGGACGGGCAGGGCCTGGACGAGGTCTGGGGGGACGTGGACCTGGAGCGGCCGTGGGGAGGGGAGTTCCACGTCATCGGACAGGACGTGCTGCAGCTGAGGAACAACAACGGGCGGCTGGCGATGGTCCGGTATGCCCCGCTCGCGCCGCAGGGCTTCGCCGCGCAGCCCGCGCAGCCCGACGTGGGCACGGGCTTCGGGCCCCGGCACCTGGTGGTGGGCTCCACGCTCGTGCAGCTGTGGAATGCCAATGGGCGCCTGGGCGTGTTCTCCCACGTGCGCGAGCCGAATGAGTCGCAGTACACGTTGAAGGGGGGCGTGGACATGTTCGCGCCCTACGACGGCACGTTCCTCGCCATGGGGAACGTGCTGGTCCAGGCCCGCGACGTCAACGGCCAGCTCGCGCTGCTCCAGTACGGGCTCGCCGGCTGCTACACCACGCCCCACCTGACGCAATACGGTTACTACAACTACTACAACATGCCCGAGACTCCGGCGTTGAACCTCGCGGAGCTGAAGGACCACACGAACCTGACCCCCGTGTACATGTTCCCCTCGACGGATGCCCGGGCTCCGGAGACGGTGTTCCCGGCGCTGCATGCCGCGGACATGAAGGGCCTGGTCTTCCTCTGGGGCGGGGAGCTGGAGGACGCCCATGGCAGGCTCATCACCGGCTGCAGCGCGGCCGAGAAGGCCGAGTGGCTGCCGAAGTGGACCGCGCTCGCCAACCGGCTCCAGCCCTACGTCAATGACATTGGCGGGCTGTACTTCGAGGAGATGCACTGGCGGCAGCTCCACACGTACTACAAGGCCGAGAACGGTCCGATGGCGACGTCTCCCGTCACGCCCGACATGGTGCTCGCGGACCTGGAGCTGACCAATCAGCGCCTGTCCTGCCTGCTGCAGCAGGTGCGCGCCGACTTCCCCAACACGAAGATCGTCCTGGCGGAGACGCCGGAGATCTTCTCCGGGGACCTCCGGTACATCCGCCCGAACCTGCTCTGCAAGAGCTGCGCGGCGCAGGTGCGGATTCCCAAGGAGGTGGACTACCTGGGGACCTACTTCTACCAGGCCGACCCCAGCGGCTTCCGGGCGGCGGGCCTGCGGGTGAAGAGCAGCTGCACCACGTGGTCGGATTGGGATGCGTACCACTGCATCGAGGGGGAAGATGAGGCGGCCTGCCTCCGCCATTCGGCGCAGGTCGCCGCCTGCGTGGAGACCATCGACGGCTACAAGCTGTCGGACGCGATGCAGGCGAAGCTCCAGCCCCCGTCGCCGCTGCAGAACGAGCAGCGGCTCTTCGCGATTCCGGCTTCCAACACGATTCCCGCCACGAATGCGACGGAGCGCGCCCAGGTCTCGCTGGCGCGGCGCTCGCTCCTCAACAACCTCTACGCCATGGCCGCGAACAACCCGCGCTACGTGGGACTGTTCTCCTACTTCTGGGGGGCCTCCTACTGGAAGGAGTCGCCGGCGCCGGGCGCCTATCACCTCGATGAAAACGGGCTGGGGCAGCTCCCGATGAACAACCCCCTGCGCAAGCGTTACTGGGACGTCGGGCGCTGCATCCTGCCCGGCCGCCCCCTGTAGCCCGTCGACTGCACGGAGGACGCAAGGGGCCTCCGTCGGGGCCGGCCCGGTCGGGAGCCGGGTCGGCGTGCTCGACGTTTCCCGGGGTCAGCTCCCGGGGCGGAGGCGCGTCGCTGCGGTTAGACTTCGCCAATGCATTCCAGCCCATCCAGCCGGTCGTCTGTCGTCGTGGCGGAGCTGGGGCCCACGAATACAGGGAAGACGCATCGCGCCATCGAGCGCATGCTCGAGCACGACTCGGGCATGATGGGCCTGCCGCTGCGCCTGCTCGCTCGTGAGGTCTACGACCGGGTGACCGCTCGGGTGGGCGAAGGCCGGGTGGCGCTGATGACGGGCGAGGAGAAGCGCCTGCCGCCGCGCCCCGACTATTGGATCTGCACCGTCGAGGCGATGCCGACCGACAAGCAGGTCGACTTCCTCGCCGTGGATGAAATCCAGCTCGCGGCCCACCGCGAGCGCGGGCACGTCTTCACGGACCGGTTGCTCCATGCGCGGGGGCGCCGGGAGACCTGGTTCCTCGGCGCGGACACGATGCGGCCGATGGTGCAGGGGCTCATCCCCCACGCCTCGGTGAAGCGCGCCACCCGCCTGTCGCAGCTTCGCTACGCCGGGCGCCGCTCCCTGAAGAGCCTGCCTCCGCGCTCGGCCGTGGTCGCGTTCTCCGCGGACCGCGTCTACGAGCTCGCCGAGGCGCTGCGCCGCCTCCGGGGTGGCGTCGCCGTGGTGTTGGGTGCGCTCTCTCCGAGGACGCGCAATGCCCAGGTGGCGATGTACCAGTCGGGGGAGGTCCAGTACCTCGTGGCCACGGACGCCATCGGGATGGGACTGAATCTCGACCTCAACCACGTGGCCTTCGCGGGGCTCTCCAAGTTCGACGGCGCCGAGCAGCGAGACCTCTTCCCGGACGAGATGGCGCAGATTGCCGGCCGCGCGGGGCGCCACCTGAATGACGGCAGCTTCGGCACCCTGAACACGCTGCCCGAGCTGAATCCGCGCATCGTCTCCGCCATTGAATCCCACCGCTTCCCCGCGGTGCGCAGTCTCATCTGGCGCAACGCCGCGCTCGACTTCTCGAGCCCGGAGGCCCTGCTGGACTCGCTGTCGAGGGCTCCCCAGCACAGCGCCTTCGTGCGGGTGGAGCGCGCGGACGACTTCGACGCGCTCAAGGACCTCTCGCACGTGCCAGCGATTCGCGAGATCGCCACGGACAAGGCCCGCGTCGAGCTGCTGTGGCAGGTCTGCCAGATTCCGGACTTCCGCAAGGGGCTCTTCGGCCAGCACGTGACGCTGCTGCGAGAGACCTTCCTCCAGCTCACCGAGGGCGACGGGAAGCTGGAGCAGGACTGGCTGGCCAGACAGGTCTCCCCGCTCGACGATGTCTCCGGGGACATCCACACGCTGATGGACCGGCTGGCCGCCATCCGCATCTGGACCTACATCAGCCATCGTTCGAGCTGGCTGCACGACGCCGAGCAGTGGCAGGAGCGCACGCGCCACATCGAGGACGCGCTGGGTGACGCCCTGCATGAGCGGCTCGTGGAGCGCTTCGTGCAGCGGGCCGCACGGAGGAGCGCGCGCCGCTTCGTGAGAGCCGGCGCCCACCCGCCGCCCGGGTCGGACAGTCCTTTCGCCAGGCTGGGGCAGCTGCTCGGGGAGATGCCGGACGCGGACGGCGCCGCGCTGACGGAGGAGCAGTTCGTCCAGCGGGTGGTCGACGCGACGCACGACGCCTTCCAGGTGGACGCGTCAGGGAGCATCTCGTTCGAAGGGCAGCCGCTGGGCCGCCTGGTGCGCGGGCGGGATCGGCGCACCCCGCAGCTCGCGCTGGCGGAGCCGGAAGTGTGGACGGGGGGCGCGAGGCAGCGGCTCGAGCGACGCCTGGTGGCGCTGGCGAGGGACCTCGTCACCGAAGCGATGGGAGGCTTTCCCGCCGAGGCGCTCACCGGAGCGGGGCGCTCCGCGGCCATGCGGGGCGTTGCCTACCGCCTGGCCGAGGGGCTGGGGGTGATTTCCCAGGGCGAGGCGCGCGAGCAGTGGCGGCTCTTAGACGACGCGGCACGCGAGCACCTGAGGACGCTGGGCGTCCGCGAGGGACAGCGCTTCCTCTACGTCGAAGAGGCGCTCGCACCGCATGCGCTGGAGCGGCGCTGCATGCTGATGGCGCTGTTCCAGCAGAGCCCTCCGCCCAGGGGCGCGCCGGGAGCGCCGGTGCTCCCGGTCGCCGAGCTGGGCGGCCGGGATGCGCGGGCCTTTGGCTATGCGGTGTTCGGTCCCGTGGCGTTGCGCATCGACATCGTCGAGCGGCTCAGTGAGGCGCTGCGCCACCCGCACGGGGCCCGACAGGTGCATGCGCTGATGCAGGAATTGGGGCTGGAGAGTGGCATCCGCACGCGGGTGCTGCGAGAGCTGGGAGGACCGTCCGGGGGCGCTCCGACGAAGCGAAGGCGACGGCGGCGGAGCGGGAAGCCGCAGGCGCCGGGGCGTGACAAGACTGGCGCCAATGGGCAGACGCCTCACGCCGGCTCGCACCCGCAGTCCCGGAGGAGCGAGGCCGGGGAGGGGGAGGGTCGAGGCCCGATTGAAGGGGCCGGAAGGCGCCTCTAAACGGCCGATCGCGATGTTCGCACGACCTCAGGCGGTGCGCCTGAGGTCCCCTCGGCGCAGGCTTGGACTGGCAGAGCGCTGGGCGTTGCGTCCGGAGAGGTAGGCCTGCACCCGCTCCATGAGGCGGGCCAGGGTGCGGCAGCGGTGATTGCGGGTGACGTTGGCGTGCAGGTCCAGCCACACCCTCTCGATGCGGTTGCCCTCCGGGCAGTACGGCGGCAGGAAGTGGAGCACGATGCGCCCGCCCAGCTGCGCGAGCGCCTTGAGCGTCTTCTTGCTGCTGTGGACCGAGGCGTTGTCGAGGATGAGGTGGATGCGACGAGCCCGTCGGTACTCGCCCGCCAGGCGCCAGAGAAGCTGGATGAAGAGGTCACTGGCCTTGGACTTGCCCTCTATCCAGGTCAGCTTCCCCGTCCTCGCATTCAGAGCTCCGGCCAGATAGCGCTTCTGGTTGTTGCCGGGCGTCACCACCACCCGGCGCTGACCGGGCAGGCACCAGTCGCGTCCCACCTTGGGATTGAGGTGGATGTCCACCTCGTCCACGTAGAGCACCGGCTCCTCGGGCGGGGTGTACCTCTCCAGGCACTTCAACTCGTAGAGCCGGCGGCGGCGCTTCCACCCCGGCCAGGGGCACTGGACGATGGGTTTGGCTGCCTTGAGCCGCGCGCCGAGTGAGGCCAGAGCCCGGCCCATGGTCGCCACGGACACGCGCGGCATGCCTCGGCGCTCCAGCTCCAGGCTCAGCAACTCCCGCGTCCAGGTGGGCCGGCACCAACCCCAGTCCTCGGGCGTGCCCACCAGCACGCGCGAGAGCTTCTCGCGGAATCGGTCATCGACCTTGGGCTGGCCGTTGCCCTTTCGCCTGTCCCGGAGGGCTTCGCGCCCGCCTTCCCGGTAGCGACGCACGGCGCACACAACGGTGGAGGTGGCGCACCCCAGGAAGTGAGCCGCAGCGCTGCACGACTCGCCGCGCGCCACGGCGGCCACCGCCATGCACCGCCGCAGGGTGAGCGGGCAGCCGCTCAGCTCGCCCCAGCGTAGCAGCGCCTGGCGCTGCCGACGCTTCAACCAGAACCTACCCTTGCCCTTGGGCAGGGCCTTCTCGCTCTCAGGTTTTCTGCGCACACAGAGCCGAACGGGAAGTGCCCCTGCCGCCTCTTCCCGTCCGCTCCGCGCCTGCTCGCTCTCCAACCGCGATCGACGATCGCGAACGTTGGTTTACAACGGTGCTCGTGGAGGCTGATCGTGCGAAGCAAGTAGCGCAGCCCTGAATCGGTCCGTCCCGTGGCACAGGAGCAAGGCAGTGCGCTGCGGAGCCCACAAATTGGGACTATGGGCACTCCACTGTCGATGGACTTGAGACAACGCATTCTCGAGGCGTACCTGGCGCACGAAGAAACGTGGGAAGAACTTGCCAAGCGGTTTCGGGTAGGGGTCGCGACGGTTGATCGGCTCGTCGGCCGCTGGAAGCGCACCCACTCCATCGCTCCGCTGCGTCCTGGCCCGCGGCCCCACTATCGAATCCCGGATTCGCAACTCGCCAAGGTGAAGCGGCTGCTGGATGCCAGCCCCGACAGCACCACCCAGGAGATTGCGGATGCCTACGCCAAGGCGACAGGCGTACGGGTGAGCCGCCCTACCATGGGACGTGCCTTCCGGCGCCTGGGCTACACGCGTAAAAAAAGTCGCTCCTCGCCTCCGAGCGGCGGCTGGCGAAGAGTCGCCAGGCGCGACGGCGGTACCTGGATAAAGCCTCCGAGCTGAAGCCTTCGCAGCTCCACTTCATCGATGAGACCGCCGCCACCCTCACCATGACTCGCCGCTATGGGCGTGCTCAACGAGGGCAGCGAACACGCGGCTACGTACCGATGGGCCGTCGGCAGGTCCTCACGATGATTGGGGACCTGACGCTCCAGGGGATGGGGCCCGTGCTGACCTTCGAGGGCGCCACCAATAGCGAACGCTTCGAGACCTACGTCCGAGAGGGGCTACTTCCCGTCCTCAAGCCCGGCGACGTCGTTGTCTTGGACAACCTCAGCGCCCATCACCGTCCCGCAGTCGAGTCGCTCGTTCGCAGCCGCAAGGCCCATCTCCTCTTCCTGCCGCCTTACAGCCCCGACCTCAACCCCATCGAGTCGTGCTGGCTGAAGGTGAAGACGCGCCTGCGGGCCATCGGCGCGCGAACCCACGCCGCCCTCATCGAGGCCATGCGCGAGGCGCTCTCCACCGTGCGGCCGCAGGACGCGGCCGCCTGGTTCGCCTACTGCGGCTACCCGCCTCAACCGCCGTGATCACCGTGCTAGGGATGCAGTGGCGGCTCCCGGCCCCATGCGACCTGCCGAGCAGACCTCGGCGGCCCCTCAAGGATTGACGAGGGGCTCGACGATGCCGCCGTGGATGCGGATGGGGAAGCCGTCGAACTTCGTGAACTGGAAGAAGGCGGAGTCCTCGTTGAAGGTGAGGCTCATCTCCTGGAGCAGGCCGATGGCCACCGCCTCACCGAGCCGCAGCGACTCCGTGTAATCGCTGCGCCAGTGCACGCCGGCCGCGTTGCGGAAGAGGGCGATGTTGCCCGCCAGCTTGTTCAGCTCGCCGCCCACCGTGAGCTGCGTCGCGCCCGTTCCTGTGTACGTCACCAGCGACAGGCCGTCCGCGGCGGCAACCACCGGCGACTCGATGAGCGAGCTCTCGTCGAAGAAGGCCTTGAGCAGGGTGGCACACGCGCCGGAGATGGTGGCGTGCCCCGCGCCGTAGGCCGGGTGCGTGGGTGCGCCCTCCGGGTACGCCTGCGGCAGCAGGTACGAGCCGTAGCGCTCCGGGAAGTACGGAGCGAGCCCGCCCGTGGACAATGACTTGGTGATGGATGTGTGCAGGGGGTAGGTGCGCCGGTTGTTGAGCTGGTTGTCCACACGGCCGCCGTACTCCTCCGGCCGCAGCCGGCGGTGCACGCCCCACTTCTGCCACCACACCGCGCGGCCGGCGCGCCCCGCCACCTCGATGAGCGACTGGAGCAGGTGGATGGGGCCGAAGGTGGTGAAGCCCACCTGCGTGCGCGAGTCCGCCGCCGTGCCCGGCGGGTCGTACGGGTTGCCGGGGTTCTTCGCGAACTCCAGGTCCACCAGCGGGCGGCCGGTGCCGGTGGCGTTGCCCATGAGCTGGTTCCCGACGGGCTCGGAGAGCAGGTAGTAGGCCGCGTTCCACCATGCGTCCACCACCTGGTCGAAGTGGACGAAGTTGGCCCCATCGCGCAGGTTGCGGATGAAGCGCCGCTGCGTCAGGTCGAACTGGTCCTGGCCCCGGTCATCACGACCGTTCTGCACGGCGAGCCAGTCCGCGTGTGTCGTCAGGTAGTCCGCCGCCGCGCCCAGCTCCGGGAAGCCCTTCACCGTCCGTTGCCGCTGGTCGATGACGCGCGAGCCGAAGAGGATGTAGCCCTCGTTGGCGTCGCGTCCCTGCCCATCCGGCTGGCGCGGGTCGATGTTGCCCTTGAGCAGGAACTGCGAGACGTACGGCCCCACCTGCTCGCCGACGTAGACGCCCCGGAAGAGGTTCTGCGCCGTCACGGGCGCCGTGCCGCCGAACTGGGAGAACTCGCCGTTGAGCGAGCTGATGGCGCGATTGAGGATGCTGTCGGGAGTGCCCGCCTGGGTGGCGTAGTCGATGAAGGGCACGTCCCGGGCGAGCGCCATCCAGTACAGCTCGCCCATCTCCGCCGCCGTCTGCGCGCTGTCGAAGCGTGGCGCGGGCGGCTGCGTCACCGCCTGCGCGTCCGGGCCCTCCAGGTCGAAGGCGAGGCCCGACTGGGGATTGGTGAGCTTCTTGGCGGTGCTGGACGCGAGGATGATTTCCTCGAAATCTCCCGGGTCGCGACTCTGCAGGGCGCGCAGCAGCGTGCCGTAGGAGTGGGGCTCCGGGTCTCCCACGGAGTCATGGCGCAGGGACTTGGAGTAGTTCCCGATGAAGAGCTGGCTCGGGTAGTTGACCTCGTCGTTGTTGTTGAAGTGCGCGGGGTGGTAGCGCGCGGCGGCGAGCTCCGCGGCCCGCTCCCGCACGGCGTCTTCCGACAGCCTTCGCTCCTCCACCCGTCGCGACAGGGAGGACCCCGGGGCGTTGAACGAGTCGAAGATGGCCAGGCCCGGAGCGGGGGTGGCAACGTCCGTCAAGGCTCGGAGATAGAGCGCGGCCGAGGTGAGGGTTACCGGGTTGCTCTTGCTGAAAAGGGTGTCCCAGTGCAAGCCATCGCTCGAGGCCTCCCAGAAGGTGATGCCCCCGGCCTCCCGCAGTTGCCACCAGTGGTGCTTCACCGGGTCATACGGGACGGCGGCGAGCGTTGTCTCCACGCTCCCGACGACCTGGATGCAGGAGAGCCAGCCGTTGCCCGCGACGAGCCTCACGTTGTCGCTGGTGGGGCCCGCGCGCAGATAGGTGTAGCCGTTCCGAGAGCTCAGCGTCTGGAGCGCCCGGACCTTCACCGAGGAGCCCGTCAAGTCGAAGGTGGATGCCGAGCCGTAGCCGGCGTACCCGTTGTTCGTGTTGAGCGGGGGCCTGAGCTCGAGGTGTTGGTTCACCTCCCGGGCGTCATTGTCGATGTTCCATCTGGAGGTGTCCGTCTGGTTGTCGTCGAAATTGTCGTTCAGCGTGTGCGCCTTCGCCATGTGGGCTCCCATCCCCGTCAGGTTGAAGGACAAGGCAACCGGGGATTGCGGCAGGGCCGCCCGGAAGGGCAGACGGCTGCGCGCCCACTACAAGTACGAGACACGTCTGACATGGACGTGTATGCCTTGAAGGCATTGCACCGGAAATGCCATTTGACTGTTCAGTGTTTGATGGGTGCAAGCAATTGAAGAACAAGGCAGTGGCTGTTGACTTCACGACGGTTGCACCATCCTGGCGAAGCAGCATGGGCAAACGAAATCAGGAGTGCGGCTTCGACTCTCGCAGTATGCGGCCAGCCTTGGAGCGTGCGAACTCAGGGCGTCCTATCAACACTGTCAGGCTATCAATGACAGGACGCGCGGCGCCGGAGGGATGGTCTGTCCATTCGGTTGGTGGGTGCTGCGCCCTCTTCGTCGTGGAGGTCCCTCGAGCTGGAGAACTACGTCGTGGGGGACCAGCGGGTCTCCAAGCAGCAGGACAACTGCTCATCCGGGAAGGCGGGCTGCCTGAACTTCGACGCGGCCCTTTGGGAGAGCTGGAACGCGTGGCAGGCGGCACGGAGGCGATGCCCTGTCGTGGGCACCGCCTCACCCCTGCCCATCAGGGCTGGGGAGACGGCTGCTCTGCCTTCACCGTGTCCGCGCGAATCTTCTCGGAGCGCTCGCACAGGTCCTTCCAGGCGGCCTCGTATTCCTTCTTCAGCCGGGGCCATTCCTTGCCCTTGCTCTTCATCAGGTCCTTGAGCACCGCCTGGGTGTTCTGGAGCGAGCGGCGCAGGAACACGAGCTCCTCGCGCGTCAGCAGCGAGTCCTCGGAGCGGGTCCGGGCCCTGGAGGCCTCCCAGCCAGCGAACTGGGCGCCCAGGCTCTCCAGCTCCGCCTCCCGCTTGCGCTCATAGCCCGCGCGGAGGACCTCCACCTTCGTCTCCATCCCGGTGACGGCCTGGTCGAGGTCCTCGTAGGCCCGGTGCAATTCCGCCTTGCCGTTCTCGAAGTCCTCGGTCCCCCGCCTGCGCAGCTCCTCCAGCTTGCGGCGGAAGTTCTCCGACCGGCGCTTCGCCCCGGACAGCTCCTGGATGTCGGCCTCCGCCCGGCGGACCTCGGCTTCAGCTTCGACTTCGGCGAGCCGCGCGTCGAGCTGCTGCTTCTCCGCCTCCATCTTCTTCACGTACGCCTCTTGCTCCGTCATGGCTGCCGGCTCCCTTCGCCGCGCCTCTCGGCCGCGGCTCTGTGCAGGTCAGGTGATGGATGAGGACGACCGCGCGGAGACATGGACAGGCCGGCGGACGTGAGCCGAGCCCCTGGCGCCCTGGGACGGTGACCCGGGCACCGGTACCCTGCCCGGGAGGGGCGGGGGCCCAAGGCCCCCGGGGAGCAACCGCTACCGCAGCGCGGTGGCCGGGTCCACGCGGGAGGCGCGCAGGGCCGGCAGGTAGCTGGCGAGCACGCCCATGAGGACGAGCACGGCCGCGCCGCTCGCGAGCACCACCGGGTCCGCCGCGCTCACCCCGAACAGGACGCGCTGGAGCACGCGGCTGAGCGCGAGCGAGCCCAGCAGCCCCAGTCCCACCCCCAGCAGTGCCAGCGACGCCCCCTGGCGCACCACCATGGACAGCACGTCGTGCTTGCTCGCCCCCAGGGCCATGCGGATGGCCAGCTCCCGCGAGCGCTGGCTGAGCGAGTACGCCATGACGCCATAGACGCCCACCATGGCCAGCAGCAGCGCCACCGCGGCGAACACGCCCACCACCAGCGTGGGGTAGCGGCGCAGGAACAGCCACGGCGCGGTCGCCACCAGTTCCTCCATGGTGCGCGCGTCGGACAGCACCAGGTCCGCGTCCTCGGCCCGCAGCTCGGCACGGAGGGCGGCGGCCACGCTCGCGGCGCCCGGCGCCATGCGGACCACCAGGATGGCCCGGGTGGACGCATTCTGCGCGTCCGGTGTGTAGACGATGGGCGTGGGCTCCTCATCCAGGCCCGCCATGCGCTCGTCGCCCACCACGCCCACGATTTCGCGCGGCTTCTGCTCCGAGTTGAAGGTGAAGCGCACGCGCTGGCCCACCGGGTCCTGTCCCGGGAAGAGCTTCGCGGCCAGCGTCTCGTTGACGATGACCACCTCGGGCGCGGCCAGGTCGTCCGTGCTGGCGAAGGCTCGCCCCCGCACCAGCGGCACGCTGAGGGTGCGGAAGTAGTTGGAGGTGATGGAGCGGATGTGGGCCTCGCTCTCCTCACCCGGCACCGGAGGCGGCTGGCCTTCCACCACGTAGCGGATGGTGTTGCCGCGGCCGCTCAGCGGCAGCTTGCTGGTGAAGGCCGCGCCCGTCACACCGGGCAGTGTCTCCGCGCGCGCCAGCAGCCGCATATGCAGCTCCGAGAGGGGACGGTCGTCCTGGAACTTCCCCGGCGGAGGCAGCACGTCCATCACCACCAGGTTCTCCCGGTCGAAGCCCGGGTCCACCGCCATCATCCGAGTCAGGCTCTTGAGCAGCAGCCCCGCGCCCACCAGCAGCACCAGCGCCAGCGCCACCTCGCCCACCACCAGCGCCTGGCGCAGCCGCCCCCGCGCTCCGCCCGCCAGGCCCCGGGCCTGTCCCTTCATCGCGCCCTGCAGGTCCGGCCGCGTGGCCACCACGGCGGGCGCGAGGCCGAAGAGCACGCCCGTCAGCACGGAGACGCCGAAGGTGAAGCCGAGTACCCGCGCGTCCAGCGGCAAGTCCCGCAGGTACGGCATCGTGCCCAGCTGCGCGGCGGGAATGGCCGCGAGCAGCAGCTCCAATCCCCACTGCGCGCACAGCAGCCCCGCCGCGCCTCCCAGCAGCGCCAGCAGCAGGCTCTCCGTGAGGAGCTGCTGCGCCAGCCGCCACCGGCTCGCGCCCAGCGCCAGCCGCACGGCCAGCTCGCCCTGGCGCGCCGTGGCCCGGGCAAGAAGGAGGTTCGCCACGTTGCCGCAGGCGATGAGCAGCACCAGCCCCACCGCGCCCAGCATCACCAGCAGCAGCGGCCGCAGCGGGCCCACGATTTCGTCACGCAGGGGGACGAGCCGGGTGCCCACGCCGCTGTTGCTGTCGGGGTGCTCGGCCGCGAGCGCCTCGGAGATGCCCGCCAGCTCCGCCTGCGCCGCCGCTTGCGTCACGCCCGGCGCCAGCCGGCCCACCACGCGCACCCAGTGCATGTTGCGGCGCTCCGCCATGCGGGCGGGGAGGTTGGGACGCTGCGGGCACCAGACATCCGCAGCCTCGGCGAGCGCGAACTGGAAGCCCGCCGGCATCACGCCGATGACGGTGCTCGGCTCACCGTCGAGGTTGAGCGTGCGGCCGACCACGGACGCGTCTCCGCCGAAGTAGCGCTTCCAGGCGCCGTGGCTCAGCACGGCCACGCGCTCCGCGCCGGGCCGGTCATCCTCCGGGCCATACAACCGGCCGAGCGCCGGCTTCGCGCCCAGCGTGTCGAAGAAGTTCCCCGAGGTGAGCGTCACCTGCACCAGCTGCGAGCCCTCGGCGCGCAGCATCGGCGCGGTGCGCGCCACATAGCCGGCGAGCGACTCGAAGGACTTCGCGCGGGCCTGGTAGTCGACGAAGTTGGGGTAGGAGGCCTCCATGCTCTGGAAGTCGGCATTGTTCCGGCGCGTCTCCCACACCTGCATCAGCCGCTCGGGGGCGGGGTAGGGCAGGGGCCTGAGCAGGGTGGCATCCACCACCGTGAAGATGGCCGTGTTGACGCCGATGCCGAGCGCCAGCGTCACCACCGCCACCACCGTGAAGACGGGGTTCTTGAGGAGGGTGCGCAGCGCGTACCGGGCGTCCTGGGTGAGGCTCGTCAGCATGAGAGGCGCTCCTGGGAGTCCACCTCCCGCAGCAACCCTCGTGCCGCTGTCTGTCTCGGGGCGCGTCCCATGGGCGGACACCGGGCCTGACCGCTCCTGGGATGGAGCTTCCCAGGAGCGCACAGGCCCGGCGTTTCCGATGCTCACTCCAATGGGTGGCGGCCCCCTTGGGATGGACAAGACGCCGCTGATTGCTCGTCAGGCCCTCCGGGTTCACCGGCTGAGAGGGCAGCCATTGCACACGTCACCGGTGGTGCAGGCGTTGCCGTCGTTGCAGGCCGTGCCCCGGCTCTTCGGGGTGTAGACACACGTGCTCCCATTCCACGCCAGACGCGACGCGCAAGGACGAGCGTGCGACGCACCAAGTCACGTTCATGGCGGGGAACTCACGTTGACGTGTCGACTTTTGGGTTGTTACTTTGTTCGGGAAACAAAGTAAGTCCCCACGGGGGAACGAGGGCGCCCACCAGGAGCCCGCCCCGTGCCGCATGGCTGCTTTCGCAGAACCCCATCCTCGCTGGAGCGTGAGTGATGCCCCGACAAAGTCGACTGTTCGCAACCTCCTTGCTGCTGCTGACGGTGCTGGTCCACACGGCTTGCGACCCGGAGGACAAGCCCAACCCCAACCCCACTCCCGCGGAGCTGACCGGTGTGAGCGTGACTCCGGCCAGCGTCACGCTCGCCGTCGGCGCCACGCAGCAGCTCGCCGTCACCGGCACGTACAGCGACGGCACCACGAAGAGCGTCACGTCGTCCGCGACCTTCGTCTCCGACACGCCCGCCAACGCCACGGTGAGCAACTCGGGCGGCTTGGTCACCGCCGTCGCCGCCGGGACGGCGAAGGTCACCGCCACGGTCTCCGGCAAGAGCGCCACCGCCACCGTGACGGTCAGCGCGACGGAGGCGACGCTCTCGTCCATCGCCCTCGGCCCCACCCCGGCCTCGGTCGCCCAGGGGGCCACGCTCCAGCTCACCGTGACGGGCACCTTCAGCGACGGCACCACCCGGGCGGTGACCTCGAACGTGACCTTCAGCTCCAGCGCGACCGGTACCGCCACGGTCAACGGCTCCGGCGTCGTCACCGGTGTGCAGGCCGGCAGCGCCACCATCACCGCCTCGACGGGCGGAAAGAGCGCCACGCTGGCCGTGACGGTCACCGGCGTGTCGACCCAGCCTGACGCGAACCAGGTCGTCTTCTACGACGGCAACGGCACGGACGTGAGCTTCCGGGACTTCGGCGGCGCCATCAACAACGTCACCATCGACACGACCGAGACCTTCAACGGCCGCAAGGTCATCAACTTCCAGGTCACCAGCCCCAGCGGGTACTCCGGCGGCGCCTGGGTCACCGCGACGCCCCGCGACCTTTCCGCCTACAACGCGCTGACCTTCTGGGCGAAGGCGAGCAAGGCCGAGACGCTCAACGTGACGGGCTTCGGCAACGACGCCGGCGCCGGCGTCGGCACCGGCTACCCCACCGAGCGGGCCACGGTCGCGCTCACGACGACCTGGCAGAAGTTCACCATCCCCATTCCCAACCCGGCCCGGTTCAAGAACGTGGGCGGCCTGTTCCACATCGCCGACGCGCCCGACGGCTACACCCTCTACCTCGCCGACGTCATGTACGAGCACCTCGGCACGGAAGCCCTCGGCACGGGCACGGCCTCCATCGCCAACGGCACCGCCGCCACCGCGGTGTCGCTCGCGACGGCGGGGACCTTCACCGTCGACCAGGCCCAGAGCCAGGTCGTCTTCACCATCCCCAGCGATCCGGGGAGCCCCGTCACCGTGAAGCCGGTCGCCAACGCCTTCTTCGACTTCACCTCGTCGAACACGGCGGTTGCCACGGTCAATGACAGCGGCGTCATCACCGGCGTCAGCGCCGGCGGCCCGGTGACTGTCTCCGCCAAGCTGGGTGGCGCGGACGTCAGCGGCTCCTACGCCGTCAGCGTGACGGGCGTCCTGGGCGAGCCGACCACGCTGCCGCCGGTGCCCACCCAGGCGCCGGGGGCGGGCGTGTACTCGCTCTACAGCTCGGTGACGGGTGGCTACACGGGCACCGTCTCCGACAAGAGCGCCAAGGTCGACACGTGGAGGACGGACTGGAGCGCCGCGACGGGTGGGACGCCGTTCTCCATCACCGTCGGCGCGAACAGCGCCGCGCCCCGCAAGTACGCCTTCTCCATCGGGGCCAACTACATCGGCATCGAGTTCATCGGCGCCTCCGGTGTCAACCAGATCGACGCGGCGGGGCTGGGGCTCACCACGCTGCGCATCGACGTGTGGACGCCGGACAACTCGAGCAACTTCCAGGTGAAGCTGGTCGACTTCGGGGCCAATGGCGCCTACGGCGGCGGCGACGACACCGAGGGGGTTGCCACGATGACGGCCACCTCGACGCCGCCGCTCGCCACCGGGGCCTGGCTGACCTATGAGCTGTCGCTGGCCAGCGACTTCCCGGGGCTGGCGGGCCTGAACCACCTGTCCCAGATGCTCCTGATTGCGCCCAACGGCGGCACGATGTTCGTCGACAACATCTACTTCCACCAGTAGCCCCGGCGGTCTCCGGCGCCGGGCCCCGACGGGCCCCGGCGCCGGCAGCCCCGGCCGTCTTCTGGACAGCGGTCGCCTATCGGGGCAGATGTACACACACCGATGGCCTCCCGTCCGCCCCCCGCGCGAGCCTCTTCCGTCCGGACGCAGAAGACGAAGCAGCCCCCCTCCGGCGCCCGGCGCGTCGTGGAGAAGCGCTCCGGCCCGGGCTGGGGTCGCTGGGTCTTCGGCGGGTGGCTGCTGCTCGTCCTCTGGCTCAGCGTGGAGTACGCGCGACTGCCCGACGTGAGCCTGTTGCGGACGCAGAACCCGCGCACCACCGCGCTCATGGCGCAGCGGGCCGAGGAGGCGCACGAGGCGGGCATGAAGCCCCGCGCGCGCCAGACCTGGGTGTCCCTGGGCGCGGTAGCCCCGCACGTGGTGGACGCCGTGCTGACGTCCGAGGATGCGCGCTTCTACCGGCACGAGGGCGTGGACTGGACCGAGGTGGAGAACGCCCTCGAGCAGTCGGTGCGCGAGGCGCGCCTGGGCCGCGGCGCCTCCACCCTCACGCAGCAGCTGGCGAAGAACCTCTACCTCTCCACGGACCGCAGCCTGCTGCGCAAGGGCAAGGAGCTGCTGCTCGCGCACCGGTTGGAAACCCACCTGTCCAAGCAGCGCATCCTCGCGGTGTACCTGAACGTCGTGGAGTGGGGGGAGGGCGTGTACGGCATCGAGGCGGCGGCGCGCGAGCACTTCGGCACCTCGGCACGCTCACTCAGCGTGGCGCAGGGCGCGATGCTCGCGGCCATGCTGCCCGCCCCGCGCCGCTGGCTGCCCGCCCAGCGGCCCGAGGCCCTGCGCACCCGCGCCAGCGTCATCCTCGGGAGGCTGGAGCGCGAGGGCCGCATCAGCGGAGCGCAGGCCCGCGAGGCCCGGGCCGAGCTCTCGCGCTTCTTCGGCGCACCGCCCGCGCCCGGCTCCGTGGCGGAGGCCAGCGCCCGGCAGGCCGCGGAGAGCTGAGCCGCACGCCCCGCGTCGGGGCCGCGTGAAGCGCTCCATCACCACCACGCCCACCCGGAAGGACGAAGCCCCAGGCTCCTCGCGGAACCTGGGGCTTCTTGCCACGGGACTGCCGGCTTCGGACTACTCCGCCCACCAGGTCTCGGACAGCACGCTGAAGCCGTTCACCGTGTCGACGAAGATGGCGACGTTGTGCCGGCTCCACGGGTCATCCGCGTAGCTGAAGATGCAGCCCTTGAACGAACGTCCGGCGATCCGCGCGTCGAGGTTCGCCAGGCCCGCGTTGATGACGCTGGCGGAAATCCTGCTGCTCGCGTTGACGTAGGCCAGCGTGGAGTCGACCTCGGCGCGCACCTCGGCGGCGTTGGCCAGGTACGGCCGGATGGTCGCGCCAGACGGGACGCTGCTGGGCTCGAGCCCGAAGCACGTCGGACCGCCCTGGGAGTAGGGGTGATTGGCCGTCACCTCATTCCACCAGTCGAAGTGGCGCCGCAGCTGCGCGCCGTAGGACCCGTTGCTGGGAAGCGCGTTCAGCGCGGCGGCGAGCGCCTCGAACGGCCGGCTCAGCGTGGCCGCGTTCCGGATGTTCCGGAAGCTCACCTCGCCGATGCCCGCCACGTTGGAGATGGCCTGGGCCGACGTGAAGGGACGCAGACCGAGGAGGTTCGCGGCGCCGTTCCACGCGTCCGGCAGGACGTCGTGCAGCTCCGAGTCGTCGATGGTGTTCACCAGCGACACGATGGCGGCCGCGTCGTCATGGGAGATGGCCAGCCCGTCGAAGATGCCAGTGCAGTCCGCGTCGATGTAGTCCAGCGTGCGGGCGCCGCTCTCGATCTGCTTGAGGCGGGCCTCACCGACCAGCGACACCGAGGACACGTCCGCCAGCGACGTGAAGGGCGCCAGCGTGCGCCGGCTGATGAGGTTGGTGACGACGTTGCTGGGCAGGTACACGTCCAGCGTCTGGTACGACGCCGTGTTCACGAAGGTGAGGATGCCCTCGCACTCCGGAGCGACGTCCACGTCCGTGGTGGTGAGGATCGGCGACTGCTGCGACTCGAGGGACGGGGCCGCGAGCGGCTCGGGGGAGGGTTCGGCTTCGAGACCGCCGCAACCAGCGAACATGCTCACGGCGAGAAGAGCTGAGCCAACACGACGCATCAGGGACTCCTGGAGGGGGGGACGGCGAGGTGACGCGGCTCAATACATCAAAACGGTCTGACACATCTCGCTTGTTTCATTCCCGGCCCACCGTGCCGTCAGCGGCCCTCCTCTCCCTGCCTCCTCCATCCAACCCTGTCGACCATTCTTAAAATCAACGGAGGGCCCGGACCGCGGTGGCTCAAAGGGGGTGCGGGAATGATGACAGCGGAAGCCTCGACCGAAGAGCGCGGCCTCTCCGACTGGACCCGGCAGTTCGACGTCATCGTCTGGGCCGCCGACGCGGTGACGCTCCAGCTCAGGCACGTGAGCCCGAATGCCGCCGGCATTCTCGGCTATCCCCTGGAGCAGTGGTGGACCGAGGCGGACTTCCTCACCCGGCACGTCCACCCCGAGGACCGTGACGACGCGCTGACGCTCTTCCAGGACGGCACGCGCCGCAGGACCGAGCGCTGCGGCGTGCTCCGATTCCTGGATGCGAACGGGCAGGCGCTCACCTTCTTCACCAAGGTGCTCACGCTCGAACACGGCGAGGGCCATGCGCCCCGGCTGCGGTGTTTGATGGTGTGCCTCGAGCGGAGCAGCCGTGCCAGCCAGCCATGGGAGGCCGACATGCCGGGCACCGTCCGCCTGCCCGCCTCGAATCAGGATGCCACCTCCGGGCGGGACCTGGCCGAGCGCACGGAGGCCGAAGCGGAACGCGAGCGCTTCTTCCGCCTGGCACCGGACATGTTCTGCATCGCCGCCATGGACGGCTTCTTCAGGAGGGTGAACCCGGCCTTCACGCGCATCCTGGGCTGGAGCGAGGAGGAGCTGTACGCCCGGCCCTTCCTGGACTTCATCCACCCGGAGGACCGCGGAAGAGGGGAGGAGACGCTGGCCTCCCTCAGGCGGGGAAACGCCGGCCTCGGCCTCACCGTGCGCGTCTCGTGCAGGGATGGCGGGTGGAAGTGGCTCAACTGGACCGCCGTGCCCGTGCCGGAGACGGGCCTCATCTACGCCTCCGCGCGCGACGTCACCCAGCAGCGCGAGGCCGGCGAGCAGCTCGTGCTGGCGGAGCAGCGGCTGCGGACCGTCATCAACAGCGGGCCGCTCGTCCTCGCCGTGCTGGACGCCGAGGGCCGCTTCGTCGTGTCCGAGGGCAAGGGGCTCCGGAACCTCGGCCTCTCTCCGGGCCAGGTGGTGGGAAGGTCCGCCCTCGAGATGTACGCGAACGAGCCCCAGGTGCTGGAGTTCCTCCGCCGGGGGCTCCGGGGAGAGAGCCTGGCCACCATCGTCCAGACCGCCGGCCTCACCTTCGAGGTGTTCTACCAGCCCGTCCTGGACGAGGCCGGCCGCGTCACCACCCTCAGCATCGCGTCGTTGGACGTGACGGAGCGCGTCCGGGTGGAGGCCGAGCGGGAGGAGCTCATCCGCCAGCTGATGCACGAGCGGAGCATCCTCCAGGCCGTACTGCAGCAACTGCCTCACTCCGTCTACATCGCGGAGGCGCCCAGCGGAAAGCTCTTCCTCGCCAACGCGCAGGCGGAGGCCCAGATTCGCGGCCCCGCCCAACCCGCCAGGAACGTGGAGGAGTACCGCGCCTATCCGGGCTTCCATGCGGATGGGCGGCCGTACGAAGCCCACGAGTGGCCCCTGGCACGTGCGATGATCTCCGGGGTGCCGGTCATGGCCGAGGCCATCCACGTCATCCGGGGCGACGGCAGCCGGGGCATCATCGAGTACAGCGCGACGCCCGTGCGCGACGCGCAGGGCCTCGTCACCCACGGCGTGGTGGTGGGCGTGGACGTCACCGCGCGCAAGGAGGCGGAGCAGGAGCGGGAGCGGCTCCTGGAGGAGCTGAAGCTGGCGGTCAGCGCCCGCGACGAGTTCCTGAGCATCGCCAGCCATGAGCTCAAGACGCCGCTGACGCCCCTGGCCCTCAAGCTCGAGGCGCTCGCGCGCGTGGCTGGAGCCGAGCCGGAGTCCCCCATGGCCCGGCGGCTCGCGCCCCATGTGGACGTCCTGCGGCGGCAGGTGAAGCGGCTGTCCTGCCTGGTGAACGACCTCCTGGACGTGTCGAACATCCGGGCGGGACGGCTGGCCCTCACGCTCAAATCCCAGCGGTGCGACCTCGCGGCGCTGGTGCGAGACGTGGCCGGGCGCTTCGACACCGAGCTGAAGCGCGCGGGCTGCCAGCTCCACCTCGACGCGCCCGTGCCGGTGTGGGGCGCCTGGGACAGCTCGCGGCTGGAGCAGGTGGTGACGAACCTGCTGGCAAACGCCATCAAGTACGGCCCCGGCCACCCGGTGACACTGGGGGTGGAGGTGGTCGAGGGCCGCGCGAGGCTGACGGTCCGCGACCGGGGCATCGGAATCGCTCCGGAGAACCTCCAGCGCATCTGGGGCAAGTTCGAGCGCGCGGTGTCCGAGCTCCATTACGGAGGACTGGGCCTGGGGCTCTACATCTCGCGGCAGATTGTCGAGGCCCTGGGCGGCACGGTGAGGGCCGAGAGCACGCTCGGTCAGGGCGCCACGTTCATCGTCGAGCTTCCCCTGCGGGGCGGGCACAATGCCGAGGCTCCCACGGCCTCGCTGTAGTAGGTTGGTGTGAATGGTACGTACTTCAGTCCTGGTGTTGATCGGGTTCTTCCTCTTCGCCTCCGCCAAGGCCTCCGCCGCGTCTCCAGATGCCGGCACCGCGAGGTCCGTGGCAGAGGCCACGAAGCGAGTGGAGCGTGCTCGCGCAGCCCTCGCGACGGCCGTTCAGCGGATCGAGAAGGAGCCGCCGAGCAACGCCGACCTCGACGCCGCCGTCGCGGCGGTGGAAGCGCTGAAGGATGCGCTCAGCGCGGGAGCGAGCTTCGAGACGGAGGACCTCGAGTACGCGAAGACGGTCCTGGCTGCGCGCAAGGAGCTCCGGACGCGCCGCGAGTACGTCGACGAGCGACGCGCCAAGGTCCACATCCACGAGTTCCGCCGGCGCATCGACGGCGCGCTCGCGCCCCTGAACGAGCGCATGGCGAAGCTCGGGCAGGGGGACCCCGGCACCAAGGCGATGGACGAGGCCCGCGCCGCGGTGGAGGCGGTCAAGAAGCTGGCGGAGGAGGGCCGGTCCCTGACGAGCCAGGATGCGAAGTTCGCCGCGTACCTCACCGAGGTCGATGCCACCCTCGCCCGTCACGAGAAGACCCTCGACGAACGGTGGCTGCAGCTGTCGGCACAGAAGCAGCGGGGGCTCCTGGATGAGAGCCGCAAGGCGCTGTCCAACGCGCTCGCCGAGCTGGGCAAGGCCTGGTCGGACGAGAAGTTCTCAGCCGCCGACAAGGCGACGGTGGCGCTGCAGAAGCAGCTCGACGAGGGCAAGCCGCTCGAGGCGCGCGACAGGGCGTATCGCGCGGAGGCGGACAAGGCCCGAGCCGAAATCACGCAGGCCCGGCGCAAGATGGACGAGCTCGTGGTGCAGGCGGGTGTCTCGCGGGTCAAGGTGGAGATGGAGCCTGCCCATGAGGAGCTCGTCGCGTCCGCCAAGGCGCTTCGCGCGAGGAAGCCCACGTCCGAGCAGCTCGCCGAGGCGAAGACCGCGGCGTTCGTCGTCCGGAAGCTGGTGGAGAAGTACGAGCCCCAGGCCGCGCGGAGCCAGGCGATTGGCCAGTACCTCACCGAGGTGAAGAACACGCTCGTGGAGGTGGAGGTGGCGCTCCAGGTCCGGAGTCTCGACGCGGCTCGCGCCGATGTCCTGCAGGCCCTGCGCAATGTCGAGAAGCGGGCGGCGACCGCCGAGCAGTTCGAGGAGGCGAAGACGGCGCTGGTCGTCCTGGAGAAGACGCTCGAGACGGTCCACGCGAAGAACCCCGCGATCAGCCCGGCCGCCGCCGAGGCGCGTCAGCTGCTCAAGGACGGGCGGGCGACGCTGGAGCGGCGCCGGTACGAGGTCGATCTGCAAGCGCAGCGCGTGAAGGTGGACGAGGCGCGGAAGAACGCGGCGGCCCTCGTCACGCAGATCCAGAAGGAGACGCCCTCGGAGGCGCAGCTCCAGGAGGCGGAGAACGCGGTCAAGCAGATTGGCGTGGTGCTGGAGGCTGGCGCCGCCTTCGTCAAGAAGGACCGCGACTACGCCATCTACGCCAAGGAGACGAAGGAGCGCATGGCGGAGCTGGGCGAGCGCATCAACCGGCGGAAGGTGGTGCTGGCCGCGGCGGACGCCCGCGCTCAGCTCACCGACCGGCTGGCCACGACGAAGGAGAAGGTCGAGGCCGCGAAGCGCGTCGCGGCGACCGATGGTGACGTCGAGACCGCCTCGAAGAGCGTGGACGAGATCATGAAGATGTTCGAGGCGCGCGCGGAGCTGGAGCGGCAGGACGCGGGCTACGCGGCGTACGCGGAGCGGGCGCGCACCGAGTGGCTGAAGCTGGTCGAGGCGCTCGAGTTCGCGAAGCAGGCGCGGGCGTTGCGTCGGACGACGGGTGAGTCCCTGGCTGCCGCCAGCACGGCGGCGGACGCGGCCGCCTCTTCCACGGACCTGCGCAAGCGGCAGGCGCTGTACGCGAGCGCGCTGGAGAAGCTCAAGGCCTGCCAGGACGAGGGCGCCAGGATGGTGAAGGAGAACGCCAGCCTCGCCACGGCCGACGTGCTCGTGGGCGGTGTCCCCACCCGGCCCCAGGAGGTGATGGCCCAGTGCGCCCAGAAGGCGGAGGCGCTGCAGGAGCCACGGAAGAGGGCCGACGTGGAGCTTCGGTTCCTGGAAGGCCCGAGGAAGGCCTACGACTCGGCGAAGGCGCACCTCTCCAAGGGGCGCAAGAAGGAGGCGCTCGAGCAGCTCCACGCGTGCGTCGCGGAGGGGCGCATCCTGGAGAACCAGTATCCCGACTTCAAGGAGCAGAAGTTCGACGTCGGGGGCACCCGCATGAGCGTGATCGAGCTGATCCAGGTCTGCGTGAAGGAGCGCAAGCCGCTGCAGTCGGCTCCCTGACGCCGCACTTCCACGGACCTCCAGGGCGGCGGCCTCCGCGCCCAACCGACTGGCCAGCACTCAGCCAGCATGAGGACCCCCTGAAGGACGAAGCCGTCCTCCAGGGGCTGTCCCTGCCATGGGGGCTGGCAAGCCTTGCTTGGCCTGCCGATGCGTCAACGTGCCACGGGCTTCGCCGGAGCCGGTGTGGCTGGAGTCGCGGGAAAACGCCGCTCGCGCAGCAACGCGCCGGTGTCGGCGTCGCGGCCCCGGAAGGCGCGGTAGCCCTCGAACGGGTCCACGGTGTTTCCCACGGACAGCACATGCTGCCGCAGGCGGTTCGCGGCCTGGAGGACCTGGGCGCGCGTCTTGCCGGAGAACGCGTCGTAGGCATCCGCGGCCAGGACATCCGCCCACAGGTAACGGTAGTAGCCCGCCGCGTACGCATTGCTGGCGAAGACATGCCCGAAGTGGGACATGCGAAAGCGCATGCCGACCTCCTCGGGTGCGCCCAGCTGCTTCAGCGTGGCCAGCTCGAATGCACCGATGTCCTTCGGCGGCGTCGCGGCCAGGTGGAGCTTCATCTCGACCAGCGCCGAGGTCAGGAAGTCGACCGTGTAGAAGCCCTGGTTGAAGGCCGCCGCCTTCTGGATTTTCGCCACGAGCGCCGCGGGCATCGGCTTGCCCGTCACATGGTGGCGCGCGAAGCGGTCGAGGACCTCCGGTGTCGCCACCCAGCGCTCGAACAGCTTGCCTGGAAACTCGGCGTAGTCGGTCACCACGCGCGTGCCCGCGAGGGAAGGGTAGGCCACATTCGAGCTCAGCCCATGCACGGCATGGCCGAACTCATGGAAGAGCGTCTGGGCGTCGCGCCACCCCAGCAACGCAGGCGTCCCCGGTGCCGGCTTCACGAAGGGCAGGCTGTTCGACACGATGGGCGTCGCCGTGCCCCGGAACCGCTCCTGGATGCGGAACGGGTCCGTCTGCCCGCCGTTGTACTTGCCCTGCCGTGCGTAGGGGTCGAAGTAGAGCAGCCCCACGTGCCGGCCGCTGGCGCGGTCCTTCACCTCGAACACGCTCACGTCGGGATGGTAGACGGGCACGCCCCGGGCGGGCGTGAAGCTGAAGCCAAACAACTCGCCCGCGAGCCAGAACATGCCTTCCCGAAGCGCGTCGAGCTGCAGATATGGCTTCACCTCGTTCTCATCGAGGTCGTACTTCACCTTGCGGACCTTCTCCGCGTAGTAGCGGTAGTCCCAGGGCGCAATCTTCTCGCGCTGGCCGGAGCGCGCCGCGAGGGCCTGCATGTCGGCCACCTCTTCACGCACCCGGGCGACGGCGGGCGTCCACATCTCCTCCAGCAGCGCCATGGCGCGCTCGGGCGTCTTGAGCATGGTGGGCGCCAATTGCCGGTGGGCATACGTGGGGTAGCCCAGGAGCCGGGCCTGCTCCGCGCGAAGGGCCAGCATCTCCGCGATGAGGGCGTGGTTGTCGCGAGCACCCCCGCGGTTGCCCCGGCTGTCATAGTTGCGCCAGACCTTCTCGCGCAGCGCCCTCCGGTCCGAGAACGTGAGGAAGTCCGCCACCGCCGAGCGCGTGTTGGCCACGACCCACCGCCCCTTCATGCCCCGCGCTTCCGCCTCGGCGGCGGCGGCCTGCCGCAGGGGCTCGGGCAGTCCCGCCAGGTCCTCCTCGCTCTCGAGCACGATGCCTTGGGCCTCGTCCCCCAGCACGTTCTGGGAGAAGGAGGTGTAGAGCACCGCAAGCCGCTGGTTCAGCTCCGCCATGCGCTTGCGGCCCGGGGCGTCGAGTCGGGCGCCGTCTCTCACGAAAGTCTGGTGGAGGTGGTCGACGAGCCGCCGCTGCTCCGGCGTCCATTTCGCCCGCTCTGGCGAAACATGGACCGCCTGGATGCGCTGGAAGAGGCGCGCATCTTGCGGCGTCTCGTCCCAGAAGGCGGCCAGCCGGGGCGACATCTCCCGTTCCACCGCTTGAAACTCCGGCGTGTTCATCAGGTTGGACCACGCGTTGTAGACCTCGTAGACGCGCGTGAAGTCCCGCCCCGCGTCCTCGAGCGCGGCGATGGTGTTCTCGAACGTGGGCGGCTCCTGGGAGCTGGCGATGGCGGCGACTTCCCGCCGGGACGCCTCCATTGCCGCGTCGAAGGCGGGCCGGAACTGCTCGACCTTCACGCGGTCGAAGGGGGGCACGCCGCCGTAGGGCCCCTGCCAGGGCGCCAGCAGCGAATTCGAAGGGGCGGGGGCCGCCAGCACGGCGCCGGCCGTGAGCACTCCGAGCAACACGATTCTGTATCCGGGCATGTGTATAGAATAGGTGTCGGACCAGTCCTCCATCCATCGAATGAAATTCGACTGAGAGCCCGGAATGACGCCCCTCGACCGAATCGATCGCACGATTTTGACCGCGCTCCAGAAGGATGCGCGGCTGTCCAACAAGGAGCTGGCGGCGCAGGTGGGGCTGGCGCCCTCCACGTGCTTGGCGCGCGTGAAGAAGCTGGAGTCCGAAGGCTTCATCAAGGGCTATCGCGCGGAGCTGGACTCGGGCGCGTTGGGGCTGGGCCTCCAGGCGCTCATCTCCGTCCAGCTGCGGCTCCATGTCGACCATGCCTTCGGCAGCATCGGAGACCACCTGCGCTCGCTGCCGGAAACGGTGGCTGTCTATTGCCTGGGCGGCAGCACGGACTTCCTGGTGCACGTGGTGTGTCGCGACACCGAGCACCTGCGGCGGCTGACCATCCTGTCCTTCACCAACCGTCCCGAGGTGAGCCGCATCGAGACGTCACTGGTGTTCTCGTACACGCGGCTGCCCGTGCCCGTGGACCCCGAGGAGATGGCGGCGCTGCCACGGCCCGGATGAGACGGGGCCGCTGTTCGGGGACTGCCTTCATCGCCGCAGGCCGTGCGGCGGACGCGCTATGTTCGCCCCGAGCGCGCACGGCCCCTCATGCCGACAGCGTGTCCGACTCCTGGGGCTCGGGCAGGACGCGCTTCGGATCGCCAAAGGCCATCAGCCGGCGGTGCAGCGGCGCGAGCAGGCCGATGAGGAGCACGAGCACACCGGTGACCTGGAGGATCCGCTCGATGGAGACCACCTCCGCCATGGGGCCGAAGAGCAGCATGGACAGCGGCATCAGCGCGGTGGACAGCATGGTCATCACGCTGAACACCCGCCCCAGGTAGGCCGGCTCCACCTTCTCCTGGAGCATCACCGTGGCGGGGGTGTTGTAGAGCGGCAACGCCACGCCGAAGATCGCCATGAACGTCAGGTACACCCCGAAGTGGGGCACCACGCCGAGGCCCACGGTGCACGCCCCCATGATGAGGCTGGAGGCGACCATGGTCCGCATGCGGTTGTCGAAGCCCTTCCACACGGCGAGCGCTGCCCCTCCCACCATCATCCCCACCGAGAAGACCATCTCGATGGCCGTCAGCCGCCACACCTCGGGCCCGAAGCTGCGCGCCGTCTGCAGGGTCGTGAGGAGCGCGGCGGGGGTGATGAGCACCAGGATGATTCCCAGGTAGCCGAAGAACGGCACCAGGTGCGCGTGGCCGCGGATGTACCCGAAGCCGTCGCGGATCTCCTTCAGCTGCGAGGCCCCCTCCTGCACCGGCGGACGGGGGCGTGCCTCTACCCGGACGAAGACGGCCAGGAGGAGGATGGCCAGGGCCGCCGTCACCACGTCCACGTAGAAGAGCACCTGCAGGGGCGCCACGGACATGAGGAAGCCGGCGAGCGCCGGAGCTCCCAGCATGTTGATGGATTGGACCGTGCCCTGGATGCCGTTCACCCGCATCAGCTGGTCCTCGGGCACCAGCTGCGGAAGCAGCGCTCCCACCGCCGGATGCTGGATGGCCGTGCCCACGGCGCGCACCGCCGCGGCCATGAAGAAGAGCCACAGCTCCGTGCCGCGCAGGGTGAACACCACGGCCAGCGCCAGGGTCACCAGCGCAATCAGCGCGTCGGCGAGGACGATGACCTTGCGGCGATCATACCGGTCCGCCCAGACCCCTGCGAAGGGCGACAGGAGGAACGTGGGCAGGAAGCCGGCCACGATGTAGAGCGTCATCATGACGCTCGAGCGCGTCTGCAGCGTCACCTGCCAGAGGAGCGCGTACTGCACCAGGGAGGAGCCGAGCAGGGAGAGAGCCTGGCTGCCCAGGAAGAGGGCCGTGTTGCGCTTCCAGGAGGCGTGCATGGCGGAACTATAGTCGTGTTCGTAGCGTCGACATCAGAGACGGAGTGCTCCGTTGACGAAGGTGATCTTCGGGCTTCGAAAGCCCATCGAGATCCACGCGCCCAGGAGCTTGACGAAGAATGAAACGGATTGCCGCCTGGCGTTCGGAACGTCATCCGGAAGCGCCGCGCCGGCCGGCAGGTCCTCCGCCATCGTCCGCATCTCGAGCGGGGGCAGCGTTCCCGCGGGCCAGAGACAGCCATAGAGGCTGAGCCAGTGGCCGTTCTCGAACTCGAGGAACACCGGCGTGTTGCAACAGGTGGCCACGACCCGGCGGGTCCTGGCCTCGGGCGTGAGGCGGAACTCCTTGAGGAAGTCGGCGCCTGCGAGAAAGCGGATGCGGTCCTTGCGGTAGAGCACGAAGCGCGTCGCGCCGTGCGGTTCCAGGATCGGCGGGGCCGCGGGGAGCGTCTGCATCCTGGCGCCGGCCGCTCGGCAGCTGTTGCAGCAGCACTCGGCGCTGAGGATGGGCGCTCCCTCCGCCTGGAGCCGCACCTGTCCGCAAGCGCAGCCGAGTTGAGAGGTCTGGGTCATGGACGCGCTTTCTTCGTGTGGGGGTGGCTGAAGAGGAGGCGAAGGTATCGGTCGAGATGGTCGAGGCTCTCGCGCGCAAGCGCGGAATCGTTTCCGGCCTTGGCGAGCACGAAGGCGCCCTGGATCACCGTCTGGGTGTGGCGCGCGAGGCTCTCGGCCGTCCACTCGCCCGAGAGGCCTCGCTGCTTCATGGCGGCGCGGAGATCTGCCTCGAGCGTCGCGGCATGGCCGAAGATGCTCGCGGCGCAGGCCTCGCGAATGGCCGGCGAGCTCGCGTAGACCTCCTGCACCATCGTGCCCACCAGACAGGTGAACTCGGCCAGCTCGCCCGCGATGATCGACTTGCGAAAGGCCACGTAGGCCAGGACGCGCTCGAGAGGGTCGTCCGGCGCATGGTAGGGCGCGCCCGCGAAGAAGGCGGTCGTCGTCTCGGCCCAGTGCTCCGCGGCCGCCACGCCCAGGGCTTCCTTGCTCTTGAAGTGATGGAAGAACGCGCCCTTCGTCACCCCCGCGGCCTGGCAGAGCTCGTCGACCGAGGTCGAGGCGTAGCCCTTCAGGCGGATGGTGTCTCGAGCGGCCTCGAGAAGACGGGCCCTGGCATCGCCGCGTTCAGGCTCATGCTTTGTCGGGCGTGGCATGATGCCCACCATACCGGACAGTCGGTATGGTGGCAAGCGACGGTCGCCGGGCGGATTTGCAACGCGCGGCCGGTGCGCTGGCCGCGAGCAGGAGAGGGGGACGTTCACCTCCTGGCGGAGCGCCCCCGCCCCCTCCTGGGCCTGCTACCTCGCCTCGGACGACGCCGGCTCGAGTCGCCCGTGCGCACCGCGCCGGAACAGCCAGGCGGCTCCGAGAAACAGTGCGACGAAGCCCGCGTTGAGCGTCAGGACTTCGGCCGGCGGGCTCCACGGCAGCCCCCATCCGGCGAGCACCGCGATGACGGCGATGACGGCTTGCGTGAATGCCATCGCCACCAACGTGCGGGCCATGCCGGACGCGCGCAGGCGCACGATGACGGCACCGGCGAGGCCGACGAGCAGCACCCCGCCGTAGAGCAGGTTGGTGCGGTCTCCGTCCGCGCCGATGATGCCGACGCCGAGGCTCAGCCAGATAAGACTGAGCGAGGCGAAGAGGGCGAGGCCAAGGGCGGCCCGGTACGCGGTGCTGGGGGTCGCGGTTCGCATGGACGTATCTCCGTTGACGATGATGGAAAGAGGCAAGGCGTGGACCAGGGCAGACCCTTGGTGGGTCGGGCCCCAGCCCCATGACGCAGACATAAGGTGGCACCTCCGCGCGAGGGCGGGGGGCCGGTCGGGGCCAGCGGTCGAAATCCGGCGCCAGACGTCGCCAGGCGCGGACGGCCGGCGCCGGCGGGCGTGTCCCCTGGCCACGAGTCCAGGCGTTGGGCCCGATGACCTTGGACGCGGGCCGATCCCGCTCTTCAGCAGCGCCCTGGCGGTCCGCTATCGTGCGTCCGAATCCTCGGTACCGAGCGGGCTCGCCCAGGGCCTCCAGCGCGTTCATGCGTTACTCAACGCGACGGATGCCCACATGAACGTGGTTGTGGTGGTTCGGCACGTCCCAGAGGAGCTGCATCCGGTAGGCGTTCTCGTCAAACTGGAATTGGTGCCGATGGTAGGTGCCGATCTTCTCCGGCGGGAAACCATATGCTTTTGCAATGGCCTGAGCCAATTGGGAGCCACCTATTAGATTCCCATTCTTGTCTTTGCGACCCTTGATATCTACTCCATAGGCGGTCAGTTGCGATGTGTGATGGTCGGAGAATGCCGTGGACTTTATGGATGTCGTTTCCGTCCGCTTCTGGTCCCCTATCGTGAAACCCATCTCCTTGGCGATGTCGATGGCTCGCTGCGCCGCCGCCTGAGAACCGCCCCAGGCGGTTTTGTCGGCGAGTGATTCAAAGCGCATAGCACTGGCGACCAACCCCTGGGTGCTCAAGGTTCCTTGGAAGGTGGACAGTGGCCCCAAGGGCGCAGCCTGCAGGGCAGCGGCCGTGAGGCTGGCCGCTTGGAGGGCGGGTTGCTGCTGCGCGACGGGGGTGGGCGACATCAGAGAGGGCATCCCGCTAGGGGGCGCGGTAGCGGGTGTGAAGCTGCTCACGCCATAAGCTGCCTGCACCACCGCCGTGTTGGTCACAGCGGCCGCCGCCTTTTCGGCGGCTGCTTTCTCAGTCGCGGCCTTCTCAGCTGCGGCCTTCTCAGCTGCGGATTGCTCGGCAGCGGCCCTTTCTGCCTCTGCTCTCGCGGCCTCTGCCTCTCTGCTTGCGCTGGCCGCCGCGCTCTCTGCTCCGCATCCGCCACTGGGACCGCAACCACCACCACCGTCGATAGCCATAAGACTCTCCTTGTAAAGGAGCACTGTAGTTGTCGCATGCGGTGTCTCCGTATGGCCCTGGGAGGCGTCTGATTGGTTGGGGAGCTTGGTGATGCTCTCGTGATTGGAGCTGTCATCTGGAACTTCGGATAGAGGCATTTGTCTTGCGCCGCACGTCTGGAGCCGCCCGCGAGTACCGGCACCTCCGTGACATGCCTGGCGCCACAGCTGACTGCCAGCGCAGTGGAGTAGGCTACCCAGCTACCCTCGAAGACGCAGATAATGCAGCGAGGTGGCCGGCTCGCCATGGCCTGGCACGATGTGCCAAGCGTCGTCGTTATAGACATAGACGCTCATTGATGCCGTCGGAGGGCCCGTCCCCTCCAGCCGAGAGTGACGCCTGCTGCTTCCGACCAGGGCCGGCCCGCCGCGCTCGCTTCAGCGCAACGAAGACGCCCGGAACGCCGCGCACTGGGGAACGCCGGAGCCCGCGCCCGGCGGACCTGACGGCGTCCACTCGTACGCCCCCAGGTCCACGCCCGCGCCCTGGGGCCGAGCGGTGCCCACGGTGTCGATGAGTGGCGCCAGGCCGGTGCTCCCCACGTCAATCGCGGGTGAGCCGGGCTTGAGGCGCAGGTCGTACGTGGCGGGATTCACATAGAACGCCGCCGGGTCCGTCACCTTGATGTTGTGGTCCTCCGTCACGCCCACGTCGGAGTTGGCATACGCGGGCGCCAGGTTGTTACGCACCACGCAGGCCTCGGGCAGGGTGCCGTTCTTGTGCTCCACCACGCGAATCCACGGTGGCCCGGGCTGGCCCGCGGCGCCGTTCGGCTCCAGCAGCGTGTTGTTCGTCACCCGCACGTTGCGAGCGCCCATGAAGGTGATGCCGTGGTAGTGGTCCGTGACGATGACGTTGTTCTCGACGACCCAGTCGACGAACGTACCGTCGAAGTTGCCGATGCCCTGGAGCGCGCAGCGGAACGGCTGGGCGGGGTCCTCGAAGTTGAGGATGTAGTTCCCCCGGAGGACGACGTTGCGGAGCTCGCCTCGCCCCACGCCTCCGGGCCCGACGGTCCACGACTGGAAGCCGTCCCGGTGGTCCGGATACACCTCGTAGCAATTCTTCACCGTGTTGTATTGGAACACGGAGTTGTCACCCAGCCCGCGCAGCCCGTCCCCGGCGAAGTTCTCCACGGTGTTGCACTCCACCACCGAGTCAGGTGCGCCGAGCTGGATGCCGTAGTCGACGTTCTTCAGGTGGTTGCCTCGGATGACCAGGTTCCAGCCGTCACCCACGATTCCGTGGCCGACCCGGGTCTTCCAGTCCTCCTCCGTGAAGCCCGAGACGTCCGACACGGCCTGGATGACGTTCCCCTCCACCGTGATGTCGTGGACCGGCCCCCGGTAGCTGTGCCAGTCGATGTCCACCAGGGTCCACTTGTCATGGACGGGGAGGAACTCCGTGCTGATGTGCAGCCCCCGGAAGACCCAGTGCGAGCTGGAGCGCACCAGCAGGCGGCCCAGCCGGGGCTGGTGGCCCGGAGCGGCCGCCACCGTGATGAAGCCGGTGTTGTAGTAGCTCGTGACCTCCACCTCGCCGTGGTAGCCGTCACGAAGCCAGAGGGTGTCTCCCGCCTTCACGGGCGCCCCCGGGTTCCGAGGCACCAGCGGCTGCCCTTCCTCATAGGGCAGCCACTCCCAGCTCCGGCTCTCCACGAGCCCGTCGTTGAGGACTTCCCGCAGCGTCCGCCACGGATTCGTGGCGCTGCCGTCGCCCTCGGGACTGCCATTCACAGGGTCGACGTAGAAGTCCGCCGCCCACGTGGCCGTGGAGAAGAGCACCCCGCCGCAGAGCAGCAGCCGGCGGGCCCAGGTGTGAATTTCCGTTGCTTTCGTAGTCGTGTGACGGGTGCGTCCAGGCTTCATGAAGGTCTCCCAGGAGAGGGCTTCGGCTTCACCCAGAGGAGGCCCCCACGACAGCGTCGTCCCAGGAGAATTTCGTCGCGCCATCGGGAGCAGCGCGGCGCGTGGTGCCGGACGCAGTGCTTGGAGGGGAAGCCGGCCGCCCCACCCGAGCTGCGTGGGGCGGCGACTGGCTACGCCCGGTGGCCGCCTATTCGAACGTGGCCTTTACGTCGTAGCTCCCGCTGGTCCAGTAGGTCGCGAGGTACCAGGTCCCTGCCGTCGGGTTGGTCCAGCTGCACCCCTGCGAGATGCCCGTCACCGTCGAAGCACAGGTGTACTGAGAGCTCGAGGCGGGCTTGAGACCCTTGACGTACAGGGAGAGCTGCCCCGGGTCGCTCGATGTCCCGGTGGGCCCCCGGGTGGTGATGGTCAGCTTCGTGGCGCCTGCGGGCACCTCGATCTTGAACTGGCCGTTGCCGGTCAGCTCCGTCACGGCCACGCCATTCATCAAGGACGCGAAGGTCGTGTCATCGTTCCAGCCATCGATGCCATCGTTGATGGTGACCATGTTTCCCCAGGACGCGGTCGCCGGCATCTTGGACTTGACCGAAATGCGTCGCTGACCCGGGGAGCTGGTCATGAAGTTGTCCCTGCACTGCGTGAAGCGACCCGACGTGTTGCACGTGAAGACGTTGTTGTAGGTCATGTCCGCGAAGCGCACGTCCGTGGGCGGATTCACACCCGACTGGACATCGACCCGCACGAAGTCGGAGGCAGAGGGGATGCTGACAGAGAAGAGCAGGGCTTCGTTGGGGCCGATGTAGAGGTTCGGAACCGGGGTGCCCGGCGTCATCGGGATGACCTCGTTGGTGACGCTGTACCGGGCCGTCAGTACCACGTCCTTGAAGGCCGTTTCTCCGTCGACGCGAATGAGCCACGTTCCCGGCGCCGGATTCTCGAAGACACAGACGTCCAGGCTGGTGAGGTCCTGGCTCCGGCAGTCCGCCGCCGTCAGCGTCGGACGCACGCCCCGGCTGACCGCGAGGTCCGCGTTGCCGCGGCCGCCTGACATGCCCACCACCAGCCGGTTCCTGCCCTCCGGCACCTCCACCTTGAAGTACTGGACGGAGCCCGCGTTGCCAGCGAGCGCCACCACGTTCTCCCCGCTGGCCAGCGCCCTCACGCCTTCACCAGGGGTGCTCGCGAAGGTCGTGAGCAGGCGCGCCTGCGTGAATGTCTCTGTGCCGCGAACCGCCACGTACCAGGTGCCCGGCTGCGGGTGGGCGAACTCGCAGTTCTCCTCGTTGTCGGGCCGGGTGGACGCGCAGTCGTACGTCGTGCCCGGGGCCTCGCCGTACTTCACGTACAGGTCCGCGTTCCCGTATCCACCGCTGAGCATCACCCGGAAGTCGCTGAGCCCGGCCGGAACCTCGACCTTCCACACGCGTTCCTGGCTGGGGGCCCCCGAAAACGGCTGCTCCTCGTAGCCCGGAGTCATGAGCGGGATGCCGGAGGAGGTCGTCGCCCGGACGACTCCGTCGAGCGCGGACTCGCTGGCCACCAGGACGTACCACGCCCCCTCCTGCGGATTGTCGATGACGCAGGTCTGCCCCGGAGGGACGTTGTTGTACGTCCAGGAGGTCGCCTGGCACGTGTACTGGAACGTCGCGGGGACGTCCCCGTACCGGACATACAGGCGCGTCTGGGGCCCGCGCTGGAAGGCGTGGTCCACGCGCAGCTGCGACTGTCCCGCCGGAACGTCGATGCGCCAGTACCGGAACTCACGCTGCGCACCGGCCGTGAAGGCCTCGGGGACGCCGTCCGTCAGCGGGGCGACCGGGCCACCCCCGTACCACCCGGCCAGGGTCCCGTAGACGATGCCGGTCGTGTAATACACCGTGACGTAATAGCGCCCGGCCTGGGGCCGGAAGAGCCGGCACGGAGAGCGGCAGCCGTCGCTGACATGGGTCGACCAGGAGCCCTGCTTCACCATGGCCCAGTTGTTGTGCTCGGTCGTCAGCGTGATGTTGGCTTCCGTCTGCCCCTCGGGAATATCGAAGGTGTAGTAGGGCGCGCTGCCGCCGTAGAGCACCGGTTGTCCCGGCACCAGCGTGAGCACGCTGGGATACCCCGCGGAGAAGCTCAGTCCGGAGAATGTCGTGAAGCCGCGAACCAGGATGTACCAGGTGCCCGCGGCCGGATTCTGGAACTTGCAGCCGGTTCCGCAGGCCGTGCCCTGACCCCGCGTTGGCGGGGTGCCATGCTGGACGAACATCTCGGCAGTGCCCGTTCCCTGCGTCGTCCGGACGTTCAGGACCGGCATGCCCTCGGGTACGGTGAGGGCGTAGTAGCGGTCCTCGGACGGGCTGCCGGACAGCCCGGTCACCTGCTGGTTGTTCTGCAGGGACGTCGCCGTTCCGGTGCCCGTGCTGGCGACCACGCGAGCCGTCAGGCTCACGTTCGAGAAGGCATTGTCCGCCCGGAGGACCAGGTACCACGTCCCCGCCTGCGGATTGTCGAACGTGCACGAAGCGGGGCCGCTCGAAACACTGGCGAGGCAGTCCACCGCACTGCTGCTGCCGCTGGGGAACGGGTCCCCGCGCTGGACGTAGAGGGAGCGAATCACAGCCGAGATTTCCACCGTGAGCCGGGCCTGCCCCGTGGGGACATTCAGGGTGTAGTAGGCCAGCTCATCCCGCGCCAGGGTGATGCCCGTCACCGTCTGCCCATTCGTAAGGGCCACGGTGGGCTTCACGCTCCCAGTCACCCAGGGGAGGATCTGGTTTCCCGACGTGTTGTTCGACATCAGGATGTAGTACCGGCCCGCCCGGGGCTTGAAGATGTCGCAGGTGCCGCTGCAATCGTAGAGCGTGTCGGTGGGGCGGGAACCCCACCTCGCCTTCACCGTGCTGCTGCCCGAGGAGTCGATGTCGAGTCGCCCCTTTCCCGCCGGGACGTCGACGAAGAACATCGTCGGCTTGTTGGAGTAGTGGAAGTAGTTGGTGTTCGCGAAGAGCGGCAGGGGTTGGTTGAAATAGACGACCAGCTTCACGTTGGCGTACGCCGCCGCCCCTTCGAGCTTCACGCTCCAGGTGTCGGCGAGCGGAGCCTGCACGTTGCACTTCTCCTCATTGCTGGAGGCCCGTGGGTTGCAATCGTAGACGGTGTTGGTGGGAACCTCGCCGCGCTTGACGGACATGTTCGCGTTGCCGGTTCCTCCCGTCAGCGCGAAGGACACTTCCTGGAGACCGGCGGGAAGGTCGACGTAGAAGTACGTCACCGAGCCCGCGGCCCCGGACACGGTGACGGGAACGCCATCCTGGAGCGCGGTTCCCGGGAGCGTGACGGCGCCTGCCGCCTGGGTTTCAAGCGCCGGTGGTTCGCCTGTCCCATTCGCGGGACTGCAACCCACGGCCAACATCCACAACAGTCCAACGACAAGGGCACTGCGACTGCCTGTATGCATGTCTTCGTTCCTGGGACCTTCCAGCCCGGTTGGGATTGCAGGGCATTTTCACGGGGCGTCTGACATGCCGGCCGTCAAGGAAGGTGGGATTGAATACGAAGAGATGCATATGCAACGTGGATACAGCTTCAGTCGGCCGACATCGCTTCACCTGGAGACACATGTGAGGCGTGCCGCGCGGGCAGCCAGCTCGCCAGCGCCACCACGCCAAGCAGCAGCAGCGGCACGACGGCGAAGGTGAGCGGGTCCGTGGCGCTCACGTCGTACAGCAGCCCCTCCAGCAGCCGCGACAGCGCGAGCGCCAGCACCAGCCCCACACCCAGGCCCACCGCGCACATCCGCAGCGCGTGACGCATCACCAGCCGCACCACGTCGCGCGGCATCGCCCCCAATGCCAGGCGGATGCCCAGCTCCCGCCGCCGCTGCGCGACGCTGTAGGCCATCAGCCCGTAGATGCCCAGCGAGGCGAGCGCCAGCGCCGTCAGCGCGAAGGCCAGCAACAGCACGCGCTGGAAGCGACGGTCCGCCACGGAGCGCTCCAGGCTCTGCTCCAACGTGGTGGGCGGAGGAAGGGGCAGCTGGGAGTCCAGCTGGTGCAGCTCCGTCTTCACCGCGGCCGCCACCTGGTCCGGAGCAAGGCGGCTGCGCACCACCAGCGTGGAGAAGGGCCAGGGCGTCTGCTGCTGTGGCGCATACACCTCCGGCTGGGCGGCCACGTCCAGCGAGCGGGCGCGCACGTCGCCCACCACGCCCACCACCTCGCGCGGCAGCGGGCTTCCATAGCCGATGACAATGCTCCTGCCGAGCACCTCCTCCCCCGGGAAGAAGCGGCGCGCGAAGGCCTCGTTCACCACCACCACCGCCGGAGCGCTGGCATCGTCCCGGGACGTGAAGTCGCGCCCGCGCCGCAGGGGGATGCCCAGCGTGGCGAAGACGCCGTCGCTCATCGCGCGGTAGGCCACGGACCGATGCTCGCCCGGCGGGGAGGGGCGCTCGGGGAGGTCCAGGCTGAGTGAGACGGCGCCGCCGGACACCACCCCCGGCGTCACCAGGGCCGCCGACTCCACCCCGGGCAGCGAGCGCGTGCGCTCCAGCAGCCGGTCGAAGAAGGGGGCCAGGGCGTCGTCGGCATAGCGTACGTCCGGCAGGCTGACCCGGAGCAGGGTGATGTTCTCCGGCCGGTAGCCCGGGTCCACCGCCGCCAGCCGCTGCGCGCTGCGCACCAGGAGCCCCGCGCCGGCCAGCAGCACCAGCGCGAGCGCCACCTGCGTGGACACCAGCACCGCGCGCCAGCGCAGCGCCCCGCGTCCCGCGCTGGTGCCGCGCGTGCTCTGGAGCAGCCCGCCCAGGCTGGCGCTCGCGGCGGTGTGCAGCGGCGCCAGGCCACACAGCAGCGCCACCGCCACCGACAGCCCCGCCGTGTACGCCAGCGCCAGCCCGTCCACCCGCACCGACTGCACCTGGTGCGCCGCCGCGGGCAGCAACGCGTTCAGCGCGTCCACGCCCCACACCCCCAGCAGCAGCCCCAGCGCCCCTCCCGCGAAGGCGAGCAGCGAGCCCTCGGCGAGGAGCTGTCCCACCAGCGCGCCCCGCCCCGCGCCCAGGGCGGTGCGCACCGCGAACTCCTGCTGCCGCGCCAGCGCGCGGGCCAGCAGGAGCTGCGCCACGTTGACGCAGGCGATGAGCAGCAGCAGCGTCACCGCGCCCAGCAGCAGCAGGGCAGGGCGGCGCGTCCCGGCGGACAGCCGCTCCTGCAGGCCCATGAGGCTCACGGAGCGGTGGCTGTTGCTGTCCGGGTACTCCCGGGCGAGCGCGGTGGTGATGGCATCGGCCTCGGCCTGGGCCTGCGTGAGGCGGGCACCGGGAGCCAGCCGCGCCACCGCGTTCAGGCTGTGCGCGCCCCGGTTGTCCCAGTTGGCGCGGAGGAAGGAATTGGCGTGCAGCGGGGCCCAGAGCAGCACCGTGTCCCTGGCACCATCCCGGGGGAAGTCGAAGCCCGGGGGCATCACTCCCACCACGGAGTAGGACTGGCCGTCCAGCTCCAGCGTGCGCCCCAGCACCTGGGCGTCGCCCCCGAAGCGGCGCACCCAGAATCCGTGGGACAGCACCACCGCGCGTGGGCCGTTGAGCAGCTGCTCCTCGGCGGACAGCCAGCGCCCCAGCAGGGGGGCCACGCCCACGACGCGGAAGAAGTCCTCGCTCACCATCGCACTCTCCACGCGCTCGGGCTCCACGCCCGGGCCGGTGAGGGTGACGCCCGCGGAATTGAACGCAGCCAGCCCGGCGAAGGACTTCACCTCCTGGCGCAGGTCCTCGAGGTCCGGGCGGGCCAGACCGGAGTTGGCGTCGCCCTCGTCCCGGTTCATCCCCCACACGGACACGAGCTGTTCCGGCTGGGGGAGGGGCAGCGGACGCAGCAGCAGGGCGCTCACCACGCTGAAGAGCATGGCGTTGGCTCCGATGCCGAGCCCCAGCGCGAGCACGGTCGCCAGCGTGAAGCCGGGGCTGCGTCGCAGCGAGCGGGCGCCGTAGCGCAGGTCCTGGAGGAAGGAGGGCATGACCGGACTCCTTTAGCCAGAGGCGTGCCAACGCGGCCAGGGACTCAAGTGGGCGAAGTGACGACACGTGCCGTCAACAAGAGCCTCGGGCGCTGTACGGCTGTGGGACGACGGGTGTTCGGACGCGGCACACGCGGGGGCGGCCTCCTTGACGTCGCAGCGGACTTTCCGGAGCATGCCCACGGGGTCGGCCTGATGGGAGAGATTGCCATGAAGCGTTCGTATCGGTGTGTCCCCGCCCTGCTCGTGCTCCTGGCCCAGGTGACCGCCTGCCAACCCGAGTCGGAGCCCATTCCCGCTCCCGGGCCTACGCCGGATGACACTCCCCCGGATTCATCAACGGGCACTCCGCGGACACAGACCTCTCCCTTCTCCCTCACGTCGTCGGCTCGGGCCCCCGACACCCACACCCCGGGACCCGAGGGCTGCGCGCTCAATGGGCTGCTCACCACCGACTCCGCGCTGGGCATCCTGGACTTCCGCTACGACGCCTTCGTCCTCACCGCCCAACAGACCGGAATGGTGGTCATCCAGGGCGATGTGATTTCGGTCAACCCCAATGGCTATCGATATGGCTACGGGTATCCGCTCAGCATGGCGTCCATCGAGGATGGCGTCACCTTCACCGCCGGCGGCGGCAGCTACCTCCGTGACGCGCTGGAGACGGGGACGGCGATCATCGACTACCCCGTCGAAGCGGGGCGCCAGTACGTCCTCGTGTACAAGACCTTCGGCTCGTTCACGCCGCAGACGTACTGCCTCACGCTGCCCTCCACGCTGAAGGTCGAGGGCCGGATCTACACGCCTCCCGCGCCGGTCCCCGTTCCCACGAAGAGCGAGGGCCCCATCACCCTGGAGAACCCGCGCCCTGATGTGCTGAGCCGCATCGTGCCCTGGCTGAATGGGCGCGTGGCCGGCAACTGATTCGCAAGGGGGGAAGGAGCGTGGAGGAGCAATTCGGGCAGCGGGGGGCGGACGTAGAGGGCCGTCGTCCACCTGCTGGATGGCGTTGGAGTTCACCTACCTCGCGAGTAGTCTCCTCGTGCGCGGTGCGGACCGCCTCACGAGGGACCTCATGGCGTCTGACGACTTCAATCCGGCGAGCCCTCCCCGCGAGAAGCGAATCGGCCCGTGGCGTCTGCTGGAGCAGCGCGGCCAGGGCACCTACGGCCTCGTCTACCGCGCCGAGCTCGCCGAGTCGCAGTCCGCCTGCCCCGTGGCCCTCAAGCTGGCCCTGCACATCGGGGATGCGCGCTTCGCGCGGGAGGCCGAGCTGCTCTCGCGCATCCATCACCCCGCCGTCCCCCGCCTGATTGACCAGGGCCACTGGCAGCCCCAGGAGGGCATGTCCTACCCCTGGCTCGTCATGGAATGGATCGAGGGCGCACCGCTCTATGACTGGGCCCAGGCACAGCGCCCGTCTTCGCGGCAGGTGCTTCAGCTTCTGGCCCGGCTGGCCCGCGCCCTGGATGCCACCCACGCGGCCGGAGGCGTCCACCGCGATGTGAAGGGTGACAATGTCCGCGTCCGGCCCGCGGACGGGCAGCCCTTCCTCCTGGACTTCGGCTCCGGACACTTCGTGGGGGCCGCCACGCTGACCTCGCATCTCTTTCCTCCCGGCACGACGCCCTACCGCTCGCCGGAGGCGTGGCGCTTCGTCTTCGGCTCGCGCGAGCTCCCGGCGGTCGCATATCCCCCGGGGCCCGCGGATGACCTCTTCGCCCTGGGTGTCACGGCCTATCGACTCATTACAGAGAAGTACCCGCCGTCAGCGCACCCACGGCATGAGGATGCATGGCTCTGGCGTCCCAAGGAGCTGGGACGCTGGACGGCGCGAGTCTGCAACCCCCGCTGCCTTCCGGAGCTGAGCGCGCTGGTGTCCCGAATGCTCTCGCCCGGGCCCGGGGTGCGAGGCAGCGCGAGGGAGGTGGCGGAAGCGCTGGAGCAGGCGGCGCGCAGCGAGGGAAGCGAGGCGGATGAGCCCCTCTTCACCGGAGAAGAGCGGCGGCCCGCGAGCCTCTTCCCTGTCCTCCAGCGTGTCACGGTGCAGCCCCCTCCGCGCATGCAGCGGTGGCCCTGGTTCGCGGCCGCCGGCCTCGGAGGCGCGCTGGCGCTGAGCGTCGGGGGAGGGCAGAACGTGAGTCGCACGGAGAATCCCGCGGTGTCCCAGCTTGCGGAGCAGGAAGAAGAGTCCAGGGATGCTGGCCCCGTGGCCGTCGGGGACTCCGCACTGACAGCGCCGGTGGCGCCCGAGCGAGCCCCCTCGGTGTGGGCGTCCATCGCGGTAGAGCTGCCACCGAAACCCTTCTCAGGGCAGCGGCGCCCGGACGGCAAGGGCCGCTGTCCCGGCACGGTGCAGGTGGCAATCAACGGCGGATGTTGGACGAAGCTGCCCGTGGAGCTGAAGGACTGTGATGATTGGGGCGGCTTTGAATACAGGGGCGCGTGCTACCAACCCGTCTTGAGTCCGCCACGCCCTCCCACCTCGGGCCCCACAGATCGAGACAACGGTCCATAGCCATCTGCTCCAGAGTGGGATGCGCCCGGAAGAGCCGGGAGCAGGCCGCTCTACCTGCTGTCCGCCACCGGGGCTCCAGCACCTGACGCCTGGCCGGTCATGAGCATGGCCTCGTGGTGTGCCTCTCGCGTCGACCCGAACCGCGTCTATCTGACGGGGCTCTCGGCGGGGGCCATCGTCACCTGGTCCTACGCGGTGGCCTTTCCCCACAAGCTCGCGGCCATCGTCCCCATCGCGGGAAATGGCAACGGGATTGCCATCTGCAACATGTGGAACGTCCCGGTGTGGGCCTTCCATGGCACGGCGGATGGAACCGTGTCCCAGTGGGGGTCCATCGACCCGGTCAACAAGCTCAACAACGTCTGCAATCCGGCGGCGAGCCCGCCGGCCCAGCTCACGCTGTACCAGGGCGTGGGGCATGACTCCTGGTCCCGGACCTACAGCGGTTCAGCGGGCCATGACATCTACACGTGGATGTTGAGCCACTCGCTCTGACAGGTCCGCAGGGCGGCTCCCGTGTGGACGAAGGAGCAAGGCCCCCCGTGTCGCCGTCGCGGTGAGGCCGCGGGAAGATGTTCGACCCGCCTCGTTGGATTACCAGGGAGCCAAGGTGGCTCCGGGCGAGCGGATGCCGTTCGCCGCATCCATCGAGGGGGAATCATGAACACGCGTGTGCGGCGGTACCTGATGATGTCTTTGGCAGCGGTGGTCGTCTCATTCACAGGATGTTTCGGCACGTGCTCCGGCGGGCCCGGCGTCGGCACTGGAAACGGTCCGGAGACCGGCGGCGGGGTCTGCGGCGACACGACATGTCAGGCCGATGAGATGTGCCTGGCTTGTGGTTCGGAGTTCTCCTGTCAGCCGAAAGGCACGGAGTGTTGCTCGGCGGGGACGGGAGCGGGCGGAGAGGGGCCGGTCATCTGCCAGCCCGGCTTGCAGTGCCTGCGCTGCGGCCCTGGTCCTGCCGGCTGCGTGGAGCAGGGCTCGGTATGCTGCAAGGAGGGCACCGGCGCTGGAGGAAGCGGTCCCCTCATCTGCGGCGCCAAGGAGAAGTGCGAGTTCCAGGCCTGCGTCCCCAAGTGAGTACGGGCAGGTCCGTGTTCGAACGTCGGGGCGGCCCGTTCCTGGTGTCGCACCGTCCTACGGAGCCATGGCCTGTGCTGCCCTGTCGTACGCGTGGTTGCGCAGCAGGGCCTTCCCGGAGGCCCCACCCTTGCGGCGCACCGTGCAGCGGTCTCCCCCGCCGAGGTCCGCCTCGCCTGGCTCGAAGTGCTCGAGGCACTGCGACAGCGCCGTCTCGAGCGTCTGCCCATCGCGCGTGCGCGCCAGGCATGAGGCTCCCTCGGGCGTCCACGCCGCCTCGAAGGAGGCCTGCTCGGGGTCCCAGGCCCGGGACGCCTGCGTCGTCCGGGTGAGGAGCTGGAGGTCATCGTACAGGTCGATGGGGGTGTCCTCGCGGGTATGGCTGCGTCCGTCGCCGCAGTAGTCGGCGCGCACCATGCGGGTGCACGCCTGGTGCAGCTCCTGGAGCGGGCGGCCGTCCCGGTGCGCCCACGGCTTGTAACCCCAGTCGATGCACTTGGCGATGGCGCCGGTCTCACAGGCAAAGGTGAACCGGCCCTCCACGTCGCGGCGTGCCCCCGTCTCATCCCAGACACCCTGCACCGCGAGCGCCCGGGGCGAGGACGCCCGGCCGGTGGCGGTGCACGGGTTGGCCCAGGAGGCGCTCTCCGTGTTCCACACCTGGATGCGATACCAGACCATGGAGGAGTCCCTGGCATCGGGCTCGGCGTCGCAGAGGGCCACCTCCACGGGCTGGCCGTCGCTCGCCGTGCCCTGGAGGAAGACGCCGACGAGCCCTTCGGGCGACGTCGCCGGGGCCTCCAGGCGTCCGTTCTCCAGGCGCAGGCCCTTGAGCGGGGTCGCGCCCCGCCGGGCGCGTGCGAGGTCCACCGAGGCCAGCACGCTGCTCATCTCCTCGCTGTCCGCCTTGCGCGTGGTGCCCCACAGCCGCGTGCCGTTCGGCCACGTGTTGCGCTGGGGCGCCTGCTCCTGGCATGCGGATGCCCGGCGCCGGGCCTGCTCTGACTTCTGGGGAGAGGGGCCCGTGGCAACCGCGGCAGTGCCGCCCAACAGACAGACCAGTGTCAGGATGTGCTTGCTCATGCAGGTACTCGCCTCGTGGATGCGCTTCGTCACCGCCGCCGTCCCGTCCCGGGCCGCCGCGCTTCGGGCCAGCGGCTCCGTTGCGACGCGTGCCTTCCCTGAATAGAGGCAAATGGCCGGTGGGCTATGCACCGGGTTTTTCACCGCACGAGCTCATCTGGCCTGCCTGGAATCTTCCTCCTCGGAGGAAGGCGCGGAAGCGCACACGCGGACACCCACCCTGGCGTCACGGAGCTTGCTGTTGCCGAACTGCTGATTGGCAATCAGCGCGCCGAACTCGTCGTAATACCAGGCCCCGCCGCGGAGGATGATGTCACTGAGGTCCGGCGCCAGGGGCCGGGTGATTTCGAAGGCGTTGCCGGCCAGGTCATGCAGGCCGAAGGGGCTCACCGAAGCGGGATGGGTGCCGGCCTCGTCAGGTCCGAAGCCATCCGTCCGGCGGTCATAGGTCCCCTCGATGTTGGCGTCGCCCTTGAGGAGCCGGTCTCCGTGCGGGTACCTGCGGCCGTCCGCTCCCCGGGCGGCGCGTGTCCACTCGAGCTCGTTGCACAGGCGCGCGCCCGGCAGGCGCCCGGTGCGGTCGAGCCAGACGAGGTAGCCCGAGACGTCCTCGGCCGAGACGCCGGCCAGGGGAAAGCGCCTCCAGTCCTGGACCTGATGGTGGCTCCGGCCCGGGTAGCGGATGGGCTCCCCTGCACGCGCCGTGAGGACGTGCTCGCTCATCAGCTTCAGGGAGAAGCTCCAGGTGCGGTTGGGAAGCTGCCGCAGCGACAGCTCATCGACGCTGCCCGCGCGCCGGGTCTCGAGCAGGTGCCGCTCCGGCGCCCCGGGCGGCAACGTCTGGAGGTACTCCAGCCAGTCGCCGAAGGTGACCTCGGTCCGCCCGATGAAGTAGCCCTGCTGGAGGCAGCTGCGGTCCAGCGGCGCGCTGCGCAAGAACCGCCGCTCCGCTTCCGAATCGGCGCTGCCCGACAGGACGCAGCCCGGCGGAATGTAGACATAGCCCTCGGGCACGGTGGCCGGCAGCGCCAGGTGGACTCGCTCGTGCCCGCCGCGCTCCAGCAGCAGGGGGAGGTCCACCGGGGCGCGGCCCTCGTGGAGCAGGCGCAGGTGATAGGAGCCCGCCGGGAGGCTCAGCCCGGCGAGGGGCGTCCGGCCGGGGGCGCCCGCTCCGGGCACGGGCTCCCGCCGCAGGACGCCCTTGTCCTCTACATAGCGCAGCAGCTCGACCCGCGCTCCCGGCGGCTCGGTCGTCAGCTCGAGTCTGGCCGGCGTCGCCAGCCGCTCCCGCCATGCCGGCTCCCGGGCCGTGAGTCGTTCGAAGCGATGCGTCAGCCGGTCGCGCTCGTCCTTCCGGTGGAAGCGCTCGGCGAGCAGGATGCGCTCGTAGGTGGTTTCGATGAGCAGCTGGCGCGCGTCCGGGGCCTCGTGGACGAGCGCGAGCGCGTCATCGAGGGACTGCTCGGCCTGTGCCAGCGCCTCGTCGGCTCGCGTGAACGCGTCGCGGGCTTCGTCCCAGGCCTCTTCGGCGCGCTGCCAGCGGTCCGCGGAGGCGGGCCTCGTCCCGGGGCCGCCGGGCGCCGGCCCATGGAACAGCGCGAGCGCCGTGTCCCGGCTCAGGAAGGCGCGCTGGCCCAGGTCTCTGCCCTGGGAGAGCGAGGCCTGGGCGACCTCCATCCGCGCGCGCAGGACGCGCTGGGTCTCCTGGTGCGCCTTCAGGCGTGGCCAGAGGACGAGACTGCCCGCGCCGAGCACTAGCAGGAGCACGGCCAGGCCCCCCCGCAGGTGCCGGTGGCGCACCGCGCGCCGGGAGGCGTCGAGGAAGGCCTGCTCCCGTGCGCCCAGGGCTCCGGTGGAAAGCTCTCGCGCCTCGCCGAGCTGACGCGTCCGCCAGAGCAGCTCCGCGGCCCGTCCCAGTCGCTCCCACTCCACGCTGGCCGCCTCGATGCGCTGCCGGAGCGCGCGCTGACCGACGTCCTCGTCCAGCCAGCGGCGCAGCGTGCCCCAGCTCGTGATGAGCGCCTCGTGGGCGAGCTCATGTATCACCCGCCCTCCCACCGTGCGCGTGTGCAGCAGCCGCCCGTCAACGAGCGCCCGCAGGGCGGTGCGGGCCTCCTCCGAGGCCGCGGTGAGCTCCTCCTCGCTCCGCTCGCTGCGGGTGCCGTCGGCGGTGATGAGCCGGCCGAGCAGCATGCGCGCGGCCTGCTGCTGCGAGCGGCCGAGCGGCGCGAGCACGCCGTCGGCATGCCGCGACAGGGCGCCGGCCACGCCGCTCATGGACTCGAGCGCCGTGCGGGTGATGCAGCCCCGGACGGTGTCGCGCCGCTCCCACAGCTCGGCCAGCGCGAACTGGAGCAGGGGCAGGCTGCCCGGGCCCCCCGCGGTGGCCTCGTCGAGCGTCTGGCGAAGCGCCTCGGGTTCGAAGACGACGCCCCGGCTGCGGGCGGGGCCCACGACGGCCTCCCGCACACCCTCCGCGGTGAGGGGCTGGAGCAGGTAGAGCGCCCGCTCGGCCACGCCGCCCAGGCCGGGCAGCGCGGCGGCCCGGGTGAGGAAGTCTCCGCGCACCGAGAGCAGCACGCGCACGCCCGCCGATGGCAGGGCCAGCTCGCCCAGGAATCGGGTGAAGCATGCCGCCTGGCCCGGCTCCGCCAGGGTGACGAGCTCCTCGAGCTGATCCACGAACAGCAGCAGGCCCCCCTGCTCCTGGTAGGCCGCCCGCAGCCGCGGCCCCAGCGCCTCGGGGGCCTCGGCCAGCATGGCGCTCAGCCCGGCCTCCTCCTGGCGCAGGATGGGGGCCAGCGCGGCGGCGAGGGCCGCGAGGGGACGGCGCCCGGGCGTCAGCGTGAGCAGCTTGAAGTCGCGGAACGCGTCGAGCCCACCCTGGGTGACGCGGGGCAGGATGCCGGCGCGGCACAGCGAGGACTTGCCGACGCCCGAGTCGCCTGCGACCAGGACCAGGGGCTGGCGGCGCAGACGCTCGATGACCGCCCGGATATCGGTGTCGCGCCCGAAGAAGAACGCGCGGTGCTCGGCCTCGAAGGGCTCCAGGCCCCGGTAGGGGTTGCCGGTGGAGAGCACGTCCGGGTCCTGCGGCCGCTCCAGCCGCTCGAGCGCGGCACAGAGCGCCGTGGCCGAGGCGAAGCGCTCATCCGGGTCGATGTGCAGGCAGCGCTCGATGATGGAGGCGAAGTCCGGGTCGATTCCCGGCACGCGCAGGGTCAGCGGCGGCCCGTAGGTGGGGGCGGCGGATGCCACCGGTCCGGAGGAGGGCGGCTCCCGGGGCGTGTCGCGGCGGTGCCGTGGCAGCTCGCCGGTGCACAGCTCGTAGAGCACCAGCCCCAGGGCATAGAGGTCGCTCCTCGGCGTCGCCGAGGTGCCGTCGAAGAGCTCGGGGGCCATGTAGCGCGGGGTGCCCGCGGCGGTGCGGACGGTGCCGGGCTCCTGGAGGGCTTCCACCTCGACGAGCTCGGCCAGCCCGAAGTCGAGCAGCTTCACCTCGTCCTGCTCGGTGAGCAGGACATTGGCCGGCTTGATGTCCCGGTGCAGCACGCCCTGGCGATGGGCCTCCGCGAGCCCGCGGGCCAGGCCGATGCCCAGGGTGAGGGCCCGGCGCCACGGCAGCGGCGCGGACAGCTCCGCGAGGCTCTTCCCGATGAGATACTCGGAGACGATGTACGGATGGCCTTCGACCTCGCCCACCCGGAACACGGTGACGACGTTGGGCTGCTTCAGGCGCGCGATGGCCTGCGCCTCGGTCTGGAAGCGCGCGCGCGCCCGGGCATTGGGCTGGTGCGCGGCGATGAACTTCACCGCCACCTGCCGGTCCAGGGAGCGGTCATGGGCGAGGTAGACGACCCCCATGGCGCCCCGGCCCAGCGGGCGCACCAGCCGGAACTCGTCGAACTCGGCGGGCGGGGTCCAGCCCATGGCGGCTGCCCCGGGCCGCGACGCGTGAGGCTCGAAGCCATTCGTGGCAGCCTTGCCAGACATGCTGCTGGCTTCCTGGGGCATGCCGCCGCGGACCACCGCCACCAGGAGCTCATGACAGGCCGGGCACGTCGCGGCGTGGGCATGGATGCCGGCGAGCTGCTCCGGGGCACTCCCCCCATCGAGCAGCGCGGCGAGGCGCTCATCGGTCAGACACGGCGAGGCAGGCAACGCGTCTTCGTCAGGCATGCGGGGTCGGAGGCAGGGCTGCGGATTGTGTCGGCCGGGCCGGGGCCGCTTGGCAAAGAGGGTGGGAGATGGGGGATAACGCGAGTACCGTGGACAACAAGAAGACTCCCCCCAGGCTTGCCTCGCTCTTCCTCGCCAGGATTCCAGGGCGAGCGGTCGCGCCGGACGAGCTCGAGGAAGACGAGCTCGAAGCGCTCGAGGACCTGCTCCGGCAGGCCCATGAGACCGGACATGCCGCATGGCCGCAAGTGGCCCTGTCCGACGCGGGCTTCGTGCACCACCTGGCCCGGGTGTCGCCAGGGTTCAGCCGGGAGGGGCCGCTGGCGGAGGCGCTGGCGCGGCAGCTGGAGGGATTGAACCTTGCCGGTCTGTACCTCGCGGCGGCCTGCATGGACGGGGTGCCCTCCGCCAGCCAGACCCTGGAGCGCGAGGTCCTGGCAAGACTGCCGGCGCTGCTGGCTCCGAGGCTGCCGCCCGTGGTCGTCGACGAGGTCTGTCAGCAGGTTCGCATCCACCTGCTTGTCGGCACCGAGGCGGGCCCCCAGTTCTCGCTGTACAAGGCCCAGAGCTCGCTGCTGAGCTGGATTCGCGTCATCGCCGCGCGAATGAGCCTCCGGCACATCGCTCCGGCCCGGGAGCAGGTCGAGGAGGGCATCCTCGCGGCCATCGAAGCCGCGCCGGACACCGGGAATGACGCGGAGCTCGAGCTGCTCAAGCGCCGCTGTCTCCATGAGTTCCGTGCGGCGGCGCGCGATGCGTTCTGCGCCCTGCCGGACAAGCCGCGCTACCTGCTCCGGCTGCACTTCCTCGACCGGCTGTCGACCATCGAGCTGGGCAGGCTCTACGGGGTGGACCAGTCAACGGCTTCCCGCTGGCTGAAGAGCGCCCGGCAGGCGGTCTTCGACGAGACGAAGCGCCTCCTCAGGGAGCGGTTGCGCCTGTCCTCGCACGAGTTCGAGAGCCTGCTGAGCGACATCCACAGCCGGCTCGACATGAGCTTCAGCGAAATCTTGAAGGAGGTGGAGGAACAAACGCCCTGAGCGCCGGACTTCGTCCCACCCGAATCATGAGGACAGGACACCATGCGAACCGCCGTCGTGACGAGCGTCCTCGCCATCCTCTGTTGCGCTGCATGCGCGACGAGCAGGCATGAGACCCCGGATGCTCTGGTCGAAGCGCAACGGGCCTTCGAGGAGGGGCGGAGCCTGAAGGCAGCGGGGCAGTATGCGCAGGCAATGCCTCCCATCGAGCGCGCGCTGAAACTGCGGGAGACGGCGCTGGGAGGGATGCACCCGGCGGTGGCAAGCTGTCTGAGCCTGCTGGGGGACGTTCATCAACTGCAGGGACGCTACACGCAAGCCGAGCCGCTCTTTCAACGCTCGTTGTCCATCCGGCAAGCGGCCCTTGGCCAGAATCACCCTGAGGTCGCGGCCTCCCTCAACGAGCTCGCCAGCCTCTACACCAGCCAGGGACTCTATGCGCGAGCCCAGCCGCTGCATGAGCGCGCGCTCGAGATCCGGGAAGAAGCCCTTGGCCGCAACCATCCCGACGTCGCGGAGTCCCTGCACAATCTTGCCATTCTGTACATGACGCTGGGCCTGGGTGAACGTGCAGGGCCCATCCTGCAGCGGGCCCTTGAGATTCGGGAAGCGTCCCTGGGTGACAACCATCCCGAGGTCGCCAACTCACTCAATGTCCTTGGCGTTCTCTACAGAAGGCAGGCCCTCTATTCACGCGCGGAGCCACTCTTTCAACGCGCGCTCGCAATCCGGGAAAAGGTCTTCGGTCCGAACCATCGCGATGTCGCCAACTCGCTCCATAACCTCGCGGACCTCTATTTCTCTCAAGGTCATCATGCCAGGGCCGAGTTGTTCTACGAACGCGCTCTCGCGATCCGGGAGGCGGTTCTCGGCCGGACCCACCTTGTTGTTGCCTATTCGCTTCATGGGCTCGCGGACCTCTATCTCTTTCAAGGTTCATATGCCCGAGCCGAGCCGCTCCTTCATCGAGCACTGGCCATCCAGAAGTCGGCGCTCGGCTCCAGTCACCCCAGCATCGCCATCTCGCTTCGCCTGCTGGCCAGCATCTACGAAGCCCAAGGACTCCATGCACAGGCCGAGTCCCTCCTTCGGGAGGCCCTGGCCATTCAGGAGTCGGCCCTTGACCAGGACCATCCCGACATCGCCGACTCACTTCATATCCTCGCCAACCTGTACTCCATCCAGGGGCTCTACGCGCGGGCCGAACCGCTGCGCCTGCGCGCGCTCGCGATCCGGGAAGCGAGGCTTGGCAAGGACCACCCACACGTTGCCGATTCACTCAACAGTCTGGCGGACATCTATCTTGCCCAGGGCCACCATGCGCGGACAGCGCCACTGCTCGAGCGGGCGCTCGCCATCCAGGAGAAGGCTGTTGGCCAGAATGACGCCAGCGTCGCCGACACGGTCCGCAGGCTTGCCAGTCACCATTTCTTCCAGGGACGCTACGAGCAGGCAGCGCCGCTTCATGAGCGCGCACTCGCGATCCGGGAGGCGGTGTTCGGCGAGCACCATCCTGACGTCATCCTCTCGCTCCAAGGCCTTGCGCTGACCCGTCTCGCACAGCACCGCCTCGCGGATGCCCTGACGCTCTTCGAGCGGGCTCTCGCCTCCTCTGAGACGCAGCTGCGCCAGGAGCTCTTCACCTTCTCCGACGCCAGCCTCTCCAGCATCCTGCAGCTCCTGCGCGCCGACGAGGAGCGCCTCTATTCGCTCACGCGCAGACACCCGGACGATGCTCGCGTGCGGCGCCTCGCGTTGTCTGCCGCGCTGCTTCGCAAGGGCCGGGCCGCTGGAGAGCTCGCGGACATCTCTCGCATCATCTACCGCAGCCTGGGGCAGGAGGATCACTCGACCTTCGAGCGGTTGCGCACCCTGCGCACCCAGTTCGCCACGGCGTCGCTGGCCGGGCCTGGCCCACTCTCCGCCGCCGAATACCAGCAGCGCCTCAAGGACCTCGTCCACCAGAGCGATGTCCTGGAAGCCAGGCTTGCCGCGCGCTCGGCGCCGCTGCGTGCGCTCTCTGCTCAGCCTCCCGTTGCCGAGATCGTCGACCGTGTGGCGGCGGTGCTCCCCAGGAACGGAGCGCTCGTGGAGTTCATCGCGTACAACGACAGCCCGCTCATCCCCACGCCCGGCTCACTGCCCTCGATACCGCAAAGGGAGAAGCGTTACATGGCCCTCCTGCTCTTCCCGGATGGCCGTAGCTACGCTCAGGACCTTGGTCCAGCCGAGCCCATCGACCGCGCCGCGCTGCGCATGCATGAGACGCTCTCACGGCAAGCAGTCTCCTATCGGCTTGCTGCTCAGGAGCTCCATGCCCTGGTCTTCCGTCCTCTGATGCCTCACCTCGCCAAGGTGCAGCGGCTCCTTCTTTCGCCCGACGGACAGCTGGCCCTCATCCCCTTTGCTGCCCTCCACGATGGGCGCAACTTCCTGCTGGATGCCCTGGACATCACCTACCTCACTTCGGGCAAGGACCTTCTGCGCCACCTGAATGAGGCTCCTGCCGCGAACTCCGTGGTGGTCCTGGCTGATCCCGATTTCGACTCCACCCTGGCTGTTCACGCCGCCGAGTCCGCCCCGGTCCTGGTCGAGCGTTCGATGGCCCTCGAGCGTTTCTTCTCGTCGCGGTTGGTGGAGCTCCCTGACGTCTCCTGGCCATCGCTCCCTGGCACACGCCAGGAGGCAGAAGCCATTCAACGGTTGTTCCCGCACGCCACACTCCTGCTGGGCCGCGCGGCAACCAAGGACGCCCTCCTCGAGCTCCCCACGCCGGGCATTCTCCATATTGCGACTCACGGCTTCTTCCTCAAGGACGCAGCGGCGCCGGCGAATATCCGCGGTGGTGGGGGTCCGGGTGCGCCGGGTGGTTTCCCACCGGCGCAGCACGTTCCCGACCCATTGCTACGCTCGGGCCTGGTGTTGGCGGGCGCTGACGCACCCGCAACCCAGTCCCACGCCCATCCGCGCGAGCACTCGCTGGTGACAGCGCTCGAGCTGGCCGGCATGGACCTGTGGGGCAGCCAGCTGGTGGTGCTGTCGGCTTGTGACACAGGCCGCGGCGACATCAAGCTGGGCCAGGGAGTCCATGGCCTGCGACGCGCGCTGGTCGTCGCGGGGGCTGAGACGCTCGTGACCAGCCTGTGGCAGATCAATGACGGGACGACACATGAGCTGATGGAGCGCTACTACCGCAACCTCATGACAGGCCAGGGGCGCGCCGCCGCGCTACGGCAGGCCATGCGGGAACTGCGCCGCAAGTACTCCCATCCTCACTTCTGGGCTCCCTTCATTGCCATCGGCAAGGACGCCCCCCTTCAAGGCCTGCCGCCTCTGCGGAGGCAGCAGGCCCCCTGACCCACACCCTCCATTGGACAAGGTCCTGGGTCGCCCTCTGACACCGTGCATCATCAAGCATCTGGCGTCAGGCATGCATAGTCGGTCAGCTCGTGGTCTCCATTTATTCGGACGCGTGGCAGCACCTCTGCCGCTCATTTCTCGTACTCCCCTGAAGGAAGTCATGACCGACAAGCGCACCCAGCCCGAGTTCCGGAAGCCCAAGCTATCCTTGAAGAAAGAGACCCTTCGCAGCCTGAGCGACAATCTGCTCGAAGCCGTCGCAGGTGGATATGAACAGCTGCCCGACACCCTCCAGATCACGGCCGGCATCACGATTAATCCCAGCACGCAGCAGGTCGAATGAGAAAAACCCACCCAGGTGAGCCCGAGCGCGTTCTGGCATAGGCGGTGAGCTCGGACGGCCTGTCATGGGGCCGCCTCCTGCCGGTGCCGCTCCTCATCCGGCCTGCTCTTCAAGACCCACGGGAAGGTCCGGGTCCAGCAGCACGGCGTCCAGCAACTCCACCAGGTCTGCGTGCAGCCGCTCCGCGGTGGCCGGCTCGAACAGGTCGGTGTTGAACTCCAGCACGCCTGAGAAACCTTCAGGGGTCTCCGTCAGGGCCAGGGTGAGCTCGTAGGTGACCGAGCCGCGGCTGACCTCCACCGGCGTCACGGAAAGCCCGGGAAGCTCCAGCGGCGCGGTGGGCGCGTTCTGCAGGACGAACATGGCCTGGAACACCGGCGGCCGGTTCGTTGGCAGCTCTGCCCCGAGCGACGCCATCACCAGGTCCAGGGGAACTTCCTGGTGGGCATAGCCCGCCAATGTCTCCTCGCGCACCCGCTGGAGCAGCTCGCGGAATCCCGGGCTCCCGTGCAGGTTGATGCGCAGGCACAGCCCGTTGACGAACATCCCGATGAGCGGCTCCAGCTCCGGGCGGAGGCGGTTGGCGATGGGGGAGCCGATGACCACCTCCTCCTGCCCCGCGCGTCGGGCCAGCACGATGCCGAAGACCGCCAGCAGCGCCATGAAGGGCGTCACCTGCTCGCCTCGGCAAAGCGCGTGCAACGCCCGGCTGCGCTCCCCACCGAGCTGGACCGGCAGGTGGAGCCCGTTGAACGTGCGCACCGCCGGCCGGGGCCGGTCCGTGGGAAGGTTCAGCAGCGTGGGCGCTCCGGCGAGCGCCTTCTGCCAGAAGCCGAGCCGCTCCCGCAGCTCCTCGCCGGACAGCCAGGCGCGCTGCCACGCCGCGTAGTCGGGGTATTGGATGGCCAGCGGCGCCAGCCCGGCCTCTCCACCCGTGACGATGGCCGTGTAGAGCCGGCCCAGCTCGCGTGCGAGGACGCCCATGGACCACCCATCCGCCGTGATGTGGTGCATGCAGAAGAACAGCAGGTGCTCCTCGTCCCCCAGCCGCAGCAGCGACGCATGCATCAGCGGGCCTCGCGTCAGGTCGAACGGGCGCAGCGCGGACGCCAGCACGTCGCGCATCGCCTCCGCCTCGCGGTCCTCCCTTCCGCGCAGGTCCACCTCCCGGAGCTGGAAGCCGTCCGGTGGCTGGATGTGCTGCACGGGCACGCCGTCCTCCTCGGAGTAGGTGACGCGCAGCGACTCGTGCCGGGCGATGAGGGCCTGGAAGGTCGCCTCGAGATGGCGTGGCTCCAGCCGGCCGCGCAGCCGGAACGCGCGGGGAATGTTGTAGGCGCTGGACTCGGGCGCCCGCTGGAAGAAGCGCCACAGGCGCTCCTGGGCGAAGGACACGCGCAGCGCCCCCTCGCGAGGCACCCGGCGCAGGGGCGGCACCGGCCGCGCGAGCACCACCGGAGGCTCCGCGCGTGAGACATGCCGCGCCAGGTCGGCCACCGTGGGTCCCGCGAACAACGTGCGCAGGGAGACTTCCACTCCGAGCTCGGCGCGGACCCGTGAGACGACCTGGGTGGCGAGGAGCGAGTGGCCGCCGAGGTGGAAGAAGTTGTCGTGGATGCCCACGCGCTCCATCTCCAGGAGTGCGCCCCACATCCGGCACAGCGCTTCTTCCGTGAAGGTGCGCGGGGGCTGGTAGCTGGCCGCATCCCCCTGGGCCGGCTCGGGCGAGGGCAGGGCGCGGCGGTCCACCTTTCCGTTGGGCGTCAGCGGCAGCGCGGGCAGCAGGGTGAAGGAGGCGGGCACCATGTGCTCCGGCAGCCGCTCTCGCAGCCAGGTGCGCAGCGAGGCCTGGGCGGGCGCCTGCCCGTGGGCGACGACGTAGGCGGCAAGCTTGCGGTCCCCTCCGACTTCCAGCGCCACCACCGTGCAGTCCTTCACCTCCGGGTGCTGGCGCAGTGACTCCTCGACCTCCCCCAGCTCCACCCGGAAGCCGCGAATCTTCACCTGCAGGTCGACGCGGCCCAGGTACTCGATGCGGCCGTTGGGCAGGTAGCGGCCCAGGTCTCCCGTCTTGTAGAGGCGCGCGCCGGGCCGGGCGCTGAACGGGTCGGGCACGTAGGTCCGTGCGGTGAGCTCCGGGCGGTTGAAGTAGCCGCGGCCCAGTCGCTCGCCCGCGACGTAGAGCTCTCCGGGAACTCCGATGGGCACCGGTCGCAGGTGCCTGTCCAGCAGGTAGACGGGACCGTTCGTGATGGGGCGGCCGATGGGCACGGGGTGGCCGAGCGACGGAGGCGCGTCGATGGCGTGGAAGGTGGAGAAGACCGTGCACTCGGTGGGGCCATAGCCGTTGAGCAGCCGGCGGGGCGGGCCGTGCCGGAGCACCTCGCGCAGCGCCAGCGGGTCCGCGGCCTCACCTCCGAAGACGAGCGTATGGACGTGGCGGAAGGCGTCCGGCACCTGGCGCGCCAGCAGGTGGAGCACGGCGGTGGTGACGAACATGACGGTGATGGCCTCGCTCTGGATCTGCGCGGCAAGCTCCTGGGGCTCGCGCGCCGGATCGGCGGTGATGCCGACGAGGCGGGCGCCATGCAGCAGCGCACCCCAGATTTCGAACGTGCTCGGGTCGAAGGACGCGTTGGAGGCCTGGGCGACGCGGTCCCCGGGGGAGAAGCGGACGAAGTTCGTGTGGAAGAGCAGGGCGGCGATGCCGCGATGGAGGATGGCGCTGCCCTTGGGCCTGCCGGTGGAGCCAGAGGTGTAGATGACGTAGGCGAGGTTGTCGGGGCAGGCGGTGGCGGGAAGCGGAAGGGCGGAGTGCCGGGAGAGGGCGTCCCCCTCGGCGTCGATGCGGACGATGGGGCCCTGGAACGGCGGCAGGTGCTGGAGCTTCGTGTCGTGGACGAGCAGGAGCCCGACGCGCGAGTCCTGGAGCATGAAGGCCAGACGCTCGGCGGGGTAGGACGCCTCCAGCGGAAGGTAGGCGCCCCCCGCCTTGAGGATGCCGATCATGCTGACGACGAGGTCCACGGAGCGCTCGACGCACAGGCCGACGAGGACCTCTGGACCGACGCCGAGCGAGCGCAGGTGGCGGGCGAGCTGGTTGGAGCGTGCGTCGAGTTCCCGGTAGGTGAGGCCGTGGGCGCCGTAGGAGACGGCGACGGCGTCCGGAGTCCGAGCGGCCTGCCGGGAGAACAGCTCGTGGACGCAGACGTCTCGGGGGAAGTCGGCGGAGGCGCTGTTCCACTCGTGCAGCACCTGGTGGCGCTCGGCGGGCGTGAGCAGCGGAAGCGCGGCGAGTGGCTGGTGCGGATCGAAGGCCGCGGCCTCGAGCAGCACCTGGAGGTGCCCGGCCATTCGCTCGATGCGCGCCTCATCGAAGAGGTCGGTGTCGTACTCGAAGGTGGCGCGGAGGCCCTCGGTGGTCCTCGCCATGTAGAGGACGAGGTCGCCCTTCGTCGTCCCGGTGTTCACCTCCCAGGACTCCGCCGTGGCGGTGAGCTGGAGCGCGGCGGATGGTGCCGCCTCCAGCGTGGGCGCGTTCTGCAGCACGAACATCACCTGGACGAGCTGGGCGTGGCTGAGGGTGCGTTCCGGCTGGACGGCTTCAACCAGCTTCTCGAAGGGGAGCTCCTGGTGGGCGAAGGCGCCGAGCGTCACCTCGCGCACGCGGGCGAGGAGGTCGACGAAGCGGGGGTTGCCCGACAAATCATTGCGCAGGACGAGCGTGTTGACGAAGAAGCCGATGAGTCCCTCCACCTCCGGCCGGATGCGTCCGGCGATGGGGGAGCCGACGACGAGGTCCTCCTGCCCGGAGTAGCGGTGGAGGACGGCGCAGAAGCCCGCGAGGAGCGTCATGAAGAGCGTCGTGCGCTCCTTGCGGCTGAGCGCGTCGATGGCCAGCGCCGTCTCCTCGGGGATGTGGAAGGTCCGCCGGGCGCCCTTGAAACGTTGGACCGACGGCCGGGGTCGGTCGGTGGGAAGCGCGAGGAGCGTGGGGGCTCCGGCGAGGCGCTTGCGCCAGTAGGGAAGGAGCCGCTCCCGGGCCTGTCCCGGCATCCACTGGCGCTGCCACGTGGCGAAGTCCGCGTACCGCAGGGGGAGCGCGGGGAGGGACGAAGGCCGGCCGGCGGCGAAGTCCGAGTAGAGCGTCCGGAGCTCGCGCATGAGGATGCCCAGGGACTGGCCGTCGAACGCGATGTGATGGACCGTGAGGAGGAGCCGATGGTCCTGTGCGCCGACCCGCAGCAGGGTGCCGCGGATGATGGGGCCCGTGCGGATGTCGATGTGCAGGTGCGCCTGCTCGGTGGCGATGCGCGAAGCCTCCGCGTCGCGGGCGTCCGCGGGGAGGTGGCCCAGGTCGATGACCGACAGGGAAAACGGATGCGGTGGCGCGATGCGCGCGACAGGGCCCGAGCCCGTGGAGGTGAAGGTGGCCCGGAGCGACTCGTGACGGCGGAGCAACTCGTCGAGGGCGCGCTGGAGCACGTCGACGTCGAGCCGCGAGGTGATGCGGTAGAAGATGGGGATGTTGTAGGTGGCCGTCCCGGGATGCAGATGCTCCATGAACCACAGGCGCTCCTGCGCGAAGGAGAGCGGGGTGTCGCTTCCGTGGACGCCGGGACGGAGCTCGAGGTCCTGTTCCGGAGCCGTGGTTCCCCGCGCGGACTCGATGGCCTCTGACAGCTGCGCGATGGTGGGCGCGTCGAAGAGGGTGGGCAGGGGGAAGCGCAGGTGGAAGAGCTCGTTGAGCCGCGAGACGAGCCGGGTGGCGATGAGGGAGTGGCCGCCGAGCAGGAAGAAGTCGTCGTGGATGCCCACGCGCTCCACCTCCAGCATCACCTTCCACAGCTCGCAGAGGACCTCCTCCGTCGGCGTGCGCGGGGGCTGGTAGCTGGCATTCAGCGAGGCGAGTGTCATCGGGGAGTCCTTCAATGTTTGGGACAGGTTCGGGGAGACCGCGGCACGCGTGGCGTCAGCGGCTCACTTGTGAAGCGCGGCGGTGGCGCCGTCCGCGGAGACGACCTGGATGCGCCGTGGGCGCTCCGCGAGCCGCAGGAGGCGGGAGAGCGCCTCGGACACGTGGTCCATCGGGCGCCCCTCATCCGCCACCGTAAGGATCATCTCGTAGTCGTCGCCCTCCGCGCCGGGGACGACCTGGGTGCGCGCCGTGAGCACGCCGGGGAGCGTGGTGGCCAGGCGGCGCACGGAGGCCATGGAGATCTTCTCGCTGCCCCGGACGATGAAGTCGGAGAGCCGTCCCTGGAAGTACAGGTAGCCCTCCGCGTCGATGTCGAAGATGTCCCCCGTGGCCAGCAGGCGGGGGCCACGCCAGGCGTTGAGCTTCTCGCCCTCCACCAGTCCGATGCGCCGCTTCATCAGCGTGTCCGAGGACACCAGCAGCTCCTTCTGGCCGCCGGGGCCCCGGGGGACGAGCGATACCTGCGTCCCCGGGAGCGGCAGGCCCACGGAGGCGAAGCGGTGGGCCGGCTCGGCATGGGCCGCCAGCGTGGCGACTCGCGGCCCTGCTTCGGACAGGCCATAGGTGATGTACAGCTCGCCCCGGGGCCGCTGGCGCAGCAGCAGCGTCACGTGCTCCGCGGACAGGACGTCCCCTCCGACGCCCAGGGAGCGCAGTCCCTCGGGGAAGGTGCCGCCCTGTTGGAGCAGCGAACGCACCAGCAGCGGCGTCAGCGCGGACACGGTGACGCCGTGCTCGGCCAGCAGCCGCAGGTAGGCGGCGGGCTGGAAGGGGGGGCCACTGATGACCAGGTCCGCGCCTCGCAGCAGCGCCGCGAAGGCCTGGGCCACCATGGAGTACGAATAGTAGAGCGGCAGGTTCACCAGCACGGTGTCCCCGGCGCGCAGACCGACGGCGTCCGCGTGACGGCTCGCGTTCCGGAAGAGGGCGTCGAGGTCGAACACGCACCCGCTGGCGAAGCCCGAGGTACCCGAGGTGAGCAGGACCATCTCCCCGGGCTGGGCAGCTGGCGGCTGCACGTCGGGGAACAGGGCCACTTCGGCTCCGCCCAGCGCGAAGCGGTCCACCTCCCGGGCCTGGGGGGCCGGCCGGCGCATGGTCACCAGCGCGCGCGCCGGAAGCGCCTCCACGAGCGCCTGCTGTCGCGCGGCGGGCGCGGAGGGAGACACCAGTGCGGGCACCCCACGCGCGGCGAGAATCGCGAAGACCTGGGCCAGCAGCTCCGCCCCGTTCGGGAGGGCCAGCAGGACGACATCTCCCGGCCGCAGGCCTCGCGCCTTCCAGGAGGCCGCGAGCTGGTCCACCGGGTGCTGCGTCGGGGGGCCGGACTCCGTGAGGTCCCGGACGCGGTCCAGAAACGCTTGAATGGTCGGCAGGGAGAGGCCCGCCACATCCGTGGTGGTTTCAGTCATGGGTGCGAGGCTCGGGGTGAAGGGTCGTCACCAGGAGCGCCGGGGCAGCCCTGGTGGTTTCAGTCACGGGTGCGAGGCTCGGGGGAGAAGGGTCTTCAGCAGGAGCGCCGGGGCCACGCCCGGGCCCTCGCCCCGCGAGAGCACCGCACAGGCGGCGCGGGGCGGGCCGCCGGGCACGGAAGCCGTCGTCCCGATGAGCGCGTAGTCGACGACGCCTCGCGCGAGCCATGCGGCGGAGAGCGCCAGTGCAATCCCGGCACCCTCTGCCACGGGCAGGGTCAGGGCGAGCGTCGGTCCGCGGAGGCCATGGACGATGCAGGCCAGGCCCGTGGGCGCGCTCGGGGTGGCGGCGGGAAAGCGGATGGGCGAGGCGAAGCCGCGCAGCGCCTCGCTCGCGGCCTGACTCAGTGCCTCCGCTGGAGCCTCCGGGCCCACCTGGATGAGCGAGCACCGAGCCACCGCGCCCCGGAATTCCTCCCCCAGCGGCTCGGTGGCCTCGCCAATGGCGAGCACGAGGGCCCAGGCCATCGGGTCCGCATAGCGCACGGAGGTCTTCACCCGCGCCGCGTACGGATTGGGCCCACCGCCCCAGGCCGCCGCGCTGCCACGGATGACGAGGGACGTCCTTGCGAGAGGAGACAGGCTCATCGGGGGACCTCGAAGACGAGAGCGGTGTCGAAGCCTCCGAAGCCGAGCGTGAGGCTCAGGCCGATTCGCTCCTCGTGCCGCACCGGCCGGCCCATGGGGAGCGGACAGGGGAAGTCCGCGTCGGGCTGCTCCAGGCCGACGATGGGGGGCACCACGCCCTCGCGCAGCCCGAGGATGAGCGCAATCGCCTCCATGGCGCCGGTGGCGCCGAGGGTGTGGCCGAAGGCGCCCTTCGTCGCGAAGACCAGCGGACGTGGCCCCGCCCCGAAGACGGCGCGGAAGGCCTCCGCCTCCGCTCGGTCATTGGCGGGCGTGGCCGAGCCATGAGCGTTGACGAGCCCGATGTCTCCCGGCGCCACCCCGGCGTCCGAGAGGGAGCGCTCCATCGCCAGCCGGGCCCCCATGGCGTCGGGGTCCGGAGCTGTCATGCTCGCCGCGTCGTTGGCCGAGCCCGCCCCGCGGAAGACGGCGAGCAGCGGCGCCGAGCGCTCCCGGGCATGGGCCATGGACTCCAGCACGAGGAAGCCGGCGCCCTCGCCCAGCAGCATGCCGTCATGCCGCGCGTCGAAGGCGCGCGGCCGGGTGGGGGACATGGTGGAGAGCGCCGAGTGCGCCAGCCGCTTGCTCGGGGTGAGGACATCCACGCCGCCGCAGACGCATACCTCCGCCGCCCCGGAGCGGATGAGCTCCGCGCCCACCAGGATGGCATCGGAGCCCGAGGAGCACGCCGTGGAGAGACACACCGGCGCCGCGTGCGCGCCCACCGCGCGGGACACCTCGTCCGCCCAGGCGTGGAGCGGCGCCTCCCGCTCGCTCGCCTCGTCGAGCCAGGCGCCCAGGCTCGTCCCCAGCACGAAGCGCGTGCTCGCGCCGCCCGCCTCCAGCCGTGCCTCGGCCAGCGCGCGGCGCAGCGTCTCCACCGCCAGGCGCCGCAGCCGGGTCGCGGGGCCGTCACCGGGCGGAGGAATGGCCGCGGCCAGCGCGTTCCTCAGCCGGTGCGGGGAGTCCACCTCGACGAAGCCGTGCTCGCCGGCCAGCAGCCGCCGCCACACGTCCCCGAGTCCGTGGCCGAGGGCCGTGCTCCACGCGGCCCCCGTCACCGCGACGGGCGCTACCATAGCGGCGAGCCCAGCTCCGAGACCTTGGTGCGGACGAGGCTGGCGCGGAACGCCGCCACGCGGCGGGTGCCCACCGTCGCCTTGCCCGAGTAGACGAAGAGGCCTCCGGCGAGGCGGGTCACCTGCACGCGCAGCAGCACCTGGTCCCCCGGCACGACGACCTGCAGGAACCGGCTCTCCACCGAGCCAATCAGCGTCAGCTCGTCCTCCTCCAGGAGCGACGTGCTCATCTGGTAGAGGATGATGCCCGCCTGGGCGAAGGCCTGGATGAGGTTGCTGCCGGGGTAGATGGCGCGCTCGGGGAAGTGGCCCGCGATGCAGTCCAGGTTCCCCGAGATGGAGATGAGCGCCTCGAGGAACTTCCCGGGCTCGTGGTCCACGATGCGGTCCAGCAGAATCATCGGGTGCCGGTGGCGCAGCCACTGGCGCAGGGCGGTGAAGCCCAGGGGTCTGGGCTGCCGCGCTCCTTCATTCACGGGGAGAGGGATTGCTTGAGGGCGGCGCTGAGTGTTTGGGGAATGCACGAGGGACCTCCGCTCTCGCGGTTGACGACTGCCATGTCCAGACTTCCAGAGGCGAGCAGGACCGGCTCGGGCTCCTGGCCCTCGCGGTAGACCTTCACGCCCAACTTGAGACTCGCGGGGCCCACGTGCTCCACGCTGGCCACCAACCGCAGCCAGTCCTGGAAGCGCGCGGCGGCGCGGTAGCTGATGCGCAGCTCCCGCACGCGCAAATCGAGCCCCTGTCCTTCGAGCGCCACCAGCCCCGAGCCCTTGCGCTCCAGCTCCTCCAACGCGGCCGTCTCCAGCAGCGAGGCGTAGCGCGAGAAGTGGACGACCCCGGACGCATCGGTGTCGACGTGCTCCACGCGGTGGCGCAGGGGCATCATGACCCCGCCTCGACGAACCTCCGCGTGCCTTCGCGGATGCGCTCGACGATGTGCCGCAGGTCCTCCTCGCCCGCGATGAGCGGCGGGGCGATGCGCATCGCGGGAAACAGGTAGCGCAGCCCGTGGGTGCGCCGGCCCGCGCCGGCCATGAACTCCACGAAGACGCCGGACTCGAGGAGCCGGTGGCGCAGCCGGGTGAGGCCGCCGGCGGCGCGCTCGGTCAGCTCGATGCCGTTCATGTAGCCCAGGCCGCGGACCTCCAGGAACAGCTCCGGGAACGCCTCCACCACGTCCCGTCGCAGCCGAGCGCGCAGCTCCTCGCCCAGGGGACCGGCGCGCTCGACGAGGCGCTCCTCCTCGAGGTACCGGAGGCCCGAGCGCATCAGCGCGCAGGTGAGGGGCCGCAGGTCCGACGTGGACACCGCGCCGCTGGAGCGCACGGACAGCTCGCGCCGCGCGATGACCATGGACGTGGAGACGGCGCCCATGCCCAGGCTCTTGCCGATGACGGTGATGTCGGTGGGGATGGGGCCCTCCTCGTCCGTCATGGCGAAGAAGCGGCCCGTCTTCGCGAAGGTGAGCACCTCGTCCGCCACCAGGAGCACGCCGTGCTCACGGCACAGCGTGGCCAGCCGCCGCAGGTAGCCCGGCGGTGGCACGAGGATGCCGGCGTCGCCCTGGATGGGCTCGACGAAGACCGCGGACAGCTTCGCGCCCTGCTCGGCGAAGTAGCGCTCCAGCACCTCCGGCTGGCCGAAGGGGAGGAACGCCACGTCCAGGCCGAAGGGCGGCTCGGTGGACTGCGGGGGCAGACCCATCCGGTAGTGCCGGCGGTTGAGCAGCGGCACCAGGCCGCCCGTCCACCCATGCCACGCGCCCTCGAAGGCGAGGACGGTGCGCCGCGCCTCCCGGCCCGGCTTCACCGTCAGGCGCCGCCGGTCGAAGCCCGACTCCAGCACCAGCCGCAGCGCGAGCTCCAGTCCCTCGGAGCCGGAGTTGCGGCCGCTCGCGTGGTACGCGCTTCCCGGGAAGCGGTCCGCCCAGCGGCCTTCGGGGCCGAACAGCTCCTCCAGGAGGCGCGTCCGCTCCAGCGAGCCCAGCTCGTCGGTGACGTAGCCGCGCTCCAGGCCGTCGCGCAGCGCTTCCTGGAGGCAGGGGTGCCCCGCGCCCAGGCACGCGCTGGCGTAGCCTCCGCTCGCGTCCAGTACCTCCATCACCCGGCCCGCGCCTTCGCCTTCCAGCGGGACCATCTGCTGGACGAGCCCTCGCGCCTGCAGGCAGGCGAAGGGCAGGCGCCCGCCGCCGTAGTGGTCCATGTGCAGCGCCAGGCCGGCGCGCAGCCGGTCCAGCTCCGCGGGGGCCAGTGTTCCTCCTGGAGCGGGCACCTTCACCACGCGCCTCCCTGGGCCCGGGTCTTCAGGCCCACGATGAGCGACACGAGCTGGTTCACCGTCCGGAAGTTGTCCGCGTTGAAGTCCTCGTCGGAGATGCGCACGCCGAACTCGTCCTCGCAGATGACGCGCAGCTCGAGGAAGCCCACCGAGTCCAGGCCGATGACGGACTGCAGGCCGTCATCCGCGCCGATCTGCTCCGGGGGCAGCTCGACGAACAGGTTGTTGATGAGGATCTTCTTGATGTTTGTCGTCAGCTCTTCATGCATGGCTGGATTTCCTCTCGAGTGTGAGTACGAGCTTCCCGATGTTGCGGTTCGCCTCCATGTCCGCCAGCGCCACCCCCACGTCCTCCAGCGGGTAGCGCGCGTGGATGACGGGGCGCAGCGCGCCCCGCGCGAGCACCTCCATCCACCGCTGGCGGAAGCGCTCATTCACCTGGCGCTTCTCGCGCATGGGCCGCAGCCGCAGGGAGGAGCCCTTGAGCTGCAGGCGCCGCTGCACGACGCGCAGCAGGTCCACCTGCGCCGTCATGCCGTCCAGCAATCCCACCAGCACCAGGCACCCCTCATGCCCCAGCACCGCCAGGTTGCGCTCCAGCCAGGCGCCGCCAATGAAGTCCATCACCAGCGGGACGCCTTCGCCGCGCGTCAGCCGGAGGACCTCGCGCACGAAGTCCTGCTCCCGGTAGTTGAAGACCTCATCGGCGCCCAGGGCGCGCAGGGCCTCCACCTTCCGCTGCGTGCCCACCGTGCAGTACGTGGTGGCCCCCACGTGCCGGGCCATCTGCACCATGGTGGTGCCGATGCTGCTGGCCGCCGCATGGATGAGCACCGCCTGCCCTCGCTGGAGCTGGCCCAGGGTGAAGAGCGTCTCGTTGGCGGTGAGGCAGGACTCCGCGGTGGCCGCCGCCTCCGCGAAGTCGAAGCCGGTGGGAATCGGGTTGGCCATGCCCTGGTCCAGCAGGCAGTACTCGGCCAGCCCGCCTCCCTCCACCACGCCGTAGACGCGCTGCCCCCGGGTGAAGCCCTTCACGTCCTCCCCCCAGGCCTCCACGGTGCCGGCGATTTCCACGCCGGGGATGGAGGACTGGCCCTCGGGGACCTGGTACTCGCCGTGGCGCTGCAGCAGGTCCGCGCGGTTGAGCGCGGCGGCATGCACCTTCACCAGCAGCGCCTCGCGCGTGGGCATGGGCCTCGCGACTTCGCGCAGCTTCACCACCTCCGGCCCGCCGGAGCCTTCGTAGATGACGGCCCGCATGGCGTCAGTACCTGGCCCTTTCCTCGACGGCCCGCTCGCGGGTGGGCACGAGGAAGCTGCGCTCGAAGGAGAGGAAGACCTCGCCCTTCGACGTGAGGCCCACCGTCTCGCAGGTGATGATTCCCTCGCCCGTCCGGCGCGTGGACAGCCGCTTCGCCAGGATGCGGCTCTCCGCGTAGAGCGTGTCCCCCGCGAAGACGGGGTGGGTGAGGCGGACCTTGTCCCAGCCGAGATTGGCGGTGGCCCTGCCGCTGGTGCTGCGCACGCTCATCCCGCAGACGATGCTGAACGTCACCAGGCTGGAGATGAGCGGCCGGCCCCACACCGTCTGCTCGCAGTACGCGGCGTCCAGGTGCAGCGGCGACGGGTTCATGCTCAGCGTGTTCATCAGGACGTTGTCGGCCTCCGTCACCGTCCTGCCGGGACGGTGCTCGAAGACGTCCCCCACGGTGAAGTCCTCGTAGTGGAAGCCAATGACTTCCCGGTACCGCTGCGGTCCGAGCTGCGTGTAGCCGGTGATTCCGGTGCCCTCCATGGTGGTGTCCTCGTGGCCCGAGTGGGGGGGCATCAGAAGTGGGAGAGGATGTCCTTGACGTCGTCGCAGAAGGTGCGGACCTGCTCGAGCGTCATGTCCGCGCGCATCATCACGCGCACCCCCGCCTCGCCCCGGGCGACCACGGGAAAGAACACCGCCGAGCAGTAGTAGCCGCGCCGGTACAGCTCCGAGGACAGCCGGATGGCGCGCTCCTCCTCGCCCACCTGGATGAGGCGGATGGGCATGCCGTTACCCGCGTGCGGTGAGGGGAACTGGCTGTCGAAGAGCTGGATGTTGCGCTGCAGCTGGTCCTGGAGCTGGCGCAGCTCCGGCGAGCGGTGCAGCTCGATGCTGGCCAGCGAGGCGCCCAGCGAGGGCGTCTGGAGGTTCTGCGACCAGGCCAGCGGCCCCGCGTTGCGGTAGAGGAAGTCGAAGATCTTCTCGCTGCCCAGCATGGCGATGCCGCCCGAGCTGCCGAACGCCTTGGCCAGCGAGGCGACAATCATCGTCAGCGGGTTCATCTTCAGCCGCGAGCGTACGTAGCCCTCGCCGCGCTCGCCGGTGATGGACAGCGAGTGCGAGTCGTCGATGTAGAGGAACAGCCCGTAGCGCTCCTGGAGCTGGAGCAGCCCCTCCAGCGCCGTCAGCCCGCCCATGGAGTAGGCGCCGTCCGCCACGTAGGCCACGCGGGGGTACTTCTTGCAGACGTCCTCCAGGTAGTTGAGGTCGTTGTGCGGGCTCGTCAGCACCAGGCTCTCGTCGCCGCAGATGGGCTTGATGTAGGCCATGGAGAAGTGACAGAAGCGGTCGAACACCATGACGCGCGGCTGACCGTCCTCGGTGACGTGGCCGGAGGCCAGCAGCGGGAGGATGCCCGCGGTCAGCGCGCTGCAGGTGGCGCCCGGCAGGGTGGGGCAGCCGTACAAGTCCCGCAGCCCCTCCTCCATGCGCGCCATCAGGTTCAGGCGGATGCGCAGGGTGGACATGGCCAGGCTGTTGGTGCCGGCCTCCCGCAGCGCGTCGATGGAGCCCTGGAGGATTTTCGGGTGGTGGTTGAGGCCCAGGTACGAGCACGAGCACAGCGTCATGAACTCGTGGCCGGACCGGGTGTCGACGAGCCGGTTGTTCGACTCGAAGTCCACCTTGATGCCGATGAGCCCGTTCTCCGCGGCGTGCTGCCAGCCACGGTCGCCCACGGCGATGAGCTTCTCGTTGTTGCGATAGCGCCGGGGACCCAAGACGCTCTGCGCGCTGCTCTCTTCCATGTGGACTCCTCCTGGGGGCAGATGGCCTGCGGTGTGTGGGGGGACGAGGACGCTGCGGGCTTCAGCCCTCCTGGGGGCCGAACTCCTCGAGCGTGCGCTTCGCCGCCTCGACGAACGGGGCACCCATCATGGTCCCCTCCACCACGCAGATGTTGAAGTCGCGGGCCTGGCTCTCCGTGACGATCTTCCGCGCCTTGCGCAGGGTGTTCTCGTCCGGGGAGAAGGCCTGGTTGATGATCTCCACCTGGCGCGGGTGGACGGCGGCCTTGCCGCTGAAGCCCATGCTCCGGGCCAGCTGGCACTCGCGGCGCAGGCCCTCCACGTCCGCCATGTCGAACAGCGGCGAGTCCACCACCTGCACGTTGGCGGCGCGCGCCGCGGTGACGAGCCGGGAGCGCGCGTAGTGCAGGGGCTCCCAGGAGAGAGACGCGCCGATGCTGAAGGAGAAGTCCGCCGAGCCGAACACGAGCGCCTTGAGCCTCGGCGTCGCGCAGGCGATGGCGTGGACGTTCTCCACCCCCCGCGGCGTTTCCACCAGGGCGAGCAGGTCCACCTGCGCGCACGCGGGGCCGAGCACCTGCTCGACGATCTCCAGGTCCCTCGGCGACTCCACCTTGGGGACGAGCACCGCCTCGGGCTTGACGGCGTAGTTGCGCAGGGCGAGCAGATCCCGCAGCCCGTCGGGACGGGTGACGGCGTTGATGCGGACGGCCAGGCGGCTCGAGCAGCGCGGGGCGGAGAAGAACGCCTCCGCCTGCTGCCGCGCGGCGTCCTTGTGGCTGGCCGCCACGGAGTCCTCCAGGTCCACCAGGCTGATGTCCGCGCCGGCCTGCTGGCCTCGGGTGAAGCGGTCCACGGCCAGCGCCGGGGTGAACAGGATGGAGCGGCAATACCGGGTGAACTTCATGGCTGCCTCCGGGGAAGGACCTGCCCTGCGCGCACCCGTCGCGGCACCGCCCGGTGAGACACGGGCGGCCTGCTCGAGGCGCGATGACTGGATGAGCGCCTGAGTACTCCCGCTATTTCCTGACGTCAAGGAAAGATGAGAGGAATTGAGTTTATGTTTAGGCTGGATATGTGCAAGTCATTGATATGTATTTAGACATAGGCATACGTGTCTCTACGTTTTGATATGTGTTTCGGCATGCGCGGAGATTTACAGTCCAGAAGTGGGGCGGTGTGGGGTGGATGAGACCTGGCCTTGGCCCCAGCCGGATTCACACCCCGGGTCGTCGGGCGTCCAGGGGAGACCGGCCTCGCCCCCGCGCGGCTGGCGTGCATCCCACTTGCCCAGGACAGGAGCTCCCATGCCGGACATCGGACTGACCAACAACCTTCACGGCTACAACCCGGTCTACCGGGAGGATGCCCCTCACGTCGCCCCGCGCTTCCAGAGCTTCACCTTCGAGCGCCGCCGCCCCGGCAACTTCATCAACCGCCGCGTGGGCGGCGCCTACACGCCGAGCCCGGGCTTTCCCAACCCGGTGTATGACCACCAGGGCCACATCGTGCCGCAGAACCTGCTCAACGAAGTGCTGGAGCCGATCGCCGTCGAGGTCAGCGACCACTTCGATGACTCCGACCCCGCCCATGCGCTGACGTTCGCCAATGTCACCGACTATCTGGCGGCTCAGTATCCCGAAGTCGGTTTCGCCGCGGTCACCGAGTACATCCAGGCCAGGCTGATCGCCGCGGGGGGGGCACGAGACACGGTCTTCGTGACCGCTGAAAACGGTGCCGGCGTGGAGGATCGGGTCGGCGGGTACTTTTCCGTCATGATGTGGAACCCGGCCAACCTGTGCCGCGCGCCCTCCGATTCCACGCGCGGCGGCTACCCGGGTGAGCAGGTGGATGACCAGGTGCGCCTCTACCTCATCCACAATGCCGTCGCCTGCGATGTCTCGGACAACATGCGCATGGCCCTGACGGACGTCGGTGCCGCGCCGGACGAGGCCCACGTGCGGGCCTTCATCCGGGCCTGCAGCGAGGAGCTGATCGACCATATCGATCAGCCGAAGGGCTACTACACGTTCAACTGGAGGCTGGGAGCCCAGCAGGACGTCCTGGAGCCCGGCTGAGCCGGGGCGGAGAGAATTTTCTGGGAGTACGTCCGTCCATCCGCCCAGGGCCGGAAGGAACCGAGCCCGCAGTGACACCAAGGGCGCTCCGTGGGTGGGGGCTTAGCAACCCCCCCACCGGGGCGGTAGTGTGCGGGCAGGAATGGACTTGCAACCCGGAGACAGGTTCGGCCGATACGAGCTGGTGTCGTGGCTCGGTCGGGGCGGAATGGCGGAGACGTGGCGTGCTCGCCTGGTGGGCGATGCCGGCGTCACCAAGCCCGTCCTCATCAAGAAGGTGCTGCCGGAGTTCGCTGGCGACGAGGCCTTCATCTCCATGTTCATCAGCGAGGCGCGCATCTCCGCCACGCTGTCGCATGGCAACGTGGCCCAGGTCTTCGACTTCGGGAAGGTGGACGGCGACTACTTCCTGGCCATGGAGCTCGTGGACGGCCAGCCGCTCCACCGCATCCTGACGCGTGCGGCGAAGACGGGGCTGCGGGCCCTGCCCATTCCCCTGGCGACCTTCATCGCCCTGGAGATGTGCCGGGGGCTGCACTACGCCCACACCCGCGCCGATGAGACGGGCGTGCCGCTGGGCATCGTCCACCGGGACATCTCCCCGGACAACGTGCTCATCGGCTACGAGAGCCAGGTCAAGATCGTCGACTTCGGCATCGCCAAGGCGCGCTCCCTGCGCAACTTCTTCACCGAGCCCGGCGTGGTGAAGGGCAAGTACCTCTTCTTCTCGCCGGAGCAGGCGCGCGGCGAGGATGTGGATGCGCGCACCGACGTGTGGGCCACCGGTGTGGTGCTCTACGAGATGCTCTGCGGGCAGCCGCCCGTGTCCGGAGAGCAGTACACGCAATTGACGGCGATGACGCGGCTGTCGAACGGTGAGTTCCCATCCCCCCGGGAGGTGCGCAAGGACCTGCCCGAGGAGCTGGACGAAATCGTCATGCGCGCGCTGTCGGTGAACCTCGACATGCGCTTCGAGTCCAGCCAGGCCTTCGGCGACGCCCTGGCCTCGTTCCTCAACCGCTTCGCGCCCCGGTTCTCGTCCATGACCGTGGCGTACCTCGTCCGTGAGTTGTTCCGGAAGGAGCTGGTCAACGAGGGGCGGCAGCTCGCGGTGCCACCCGCGTTCCTGGAAGAGCTGGCCGTGTGGCGCACCAACGAGGCCGTGGCGCCCGCTCCGCCTTCGAACAGCGGAGTCGCCACGGTCGTGCGCCCCATGCGCCGGAACGCGATGGCAGGCGCCGCCGCGCCTGCGCCCGCGGTGACGCCCGGCCGCTCGTCGCGCGTCTCGCTCGCCACCGTGGGCATCGGCGCGGGCGCGGTCCTCGCCCTGGGGGCGGCGGCCCTGCTCCTGACGTCCTCTCCGAAAGCCGTGTCGAAGGACCCGTCGCCGCTCCAGCCCCTGGGTGGGCCAGCCATGACGGCGTCCCCCACACCCACCGCGCCGATGGGAGCCCCACCCCGCGTGGGCTCGGAGGAGGGGGCGGCCAGGGTCCCCCCGGACGGAGCGTTGCTCCCCGCGGTGAGCGGGACGCTCCTGACGGATTCCGGCGTCGTCGAGTCACCGGAGGCCACGGCCCTCGCGCCGGAGCCGGAGGCCTCCCCGGTGGATGGAGGAGCCGACCCGCTTTCCGAGCAGGCCCTGGCGCTCGCCCCGAGCGGTGCAGCCGATGCAGGCAGCGACGCGGCGTTGGTGCCCGCGACCGCCACCCCGTCCTCCACCTGGCTGGACGCGAAGCGGCACGTCATCGTGCTGAATCGACGGCTCGTCGCCTTCCCGGGGCTGTCGGCCGGGCGGACCTATCGGGTCTCCGAGTCCTCCGACGTGCCCCGTCCGGAGCCGGAGGGTGTCAAGGCACCGACTCCGTCGAATCAGCCGCCCCTGCTCTTCCTGCTCCTGGGGTCCTCCGTGTCCGGAGAGACCACCCTGGGAGAAGTCACCCCGGACGGCCAGGACGTCCGGGGCGCGTCGGCCATCTCCTTCTTCACCCTGGGCTCGCCGCCCAGGGGCCGGGCGCCACAGCGGACCATCCAGCTCTCGAGCTCGCAGGGGGGCCCCGCGAAGCAGTTCGTCTTCCACCCGGAGTCGAGGGTGGCCTCCGTGGACAAGGCGGCGCTGATAGAGGGCTTGAACCGCTGGAACGCGTACTCCCTGACGTTGACGTCCGCTGGCACGGGGGCGTTCATCCATGGCCTGTCCCGAGGTCCCGCGCGCAGGGTCGCCTGTGTCCAGTGGAGCCCGTCCAAACCAGCGGGAGAGGCTGCCGCGGGCTGGCCCGCGGCGTTCCTCGTGGAGCAGGGCAGGGAAGTGCACGTCGAGGGCGTCGAAGCGCTCAGGTGTGGCTTCGTCGACGATGACCCCTCCGACAACCAGGGCAAGGCGGAGCTCCAGGTCCGGCGGACGGGCAGGGCGAAGGGGGACTGGCCCGCCAGCTCCGAGCCCGAGGAGCTGGCGCGGAACACCTCCAAGGCCCTTCGAGAGCGGGACTACGTCAGGGCCACCAAGCTGGCCAGGCAGTGCCTCGACCTCGAGCCCCTTCACGCCAGCTGCCTCCTCCACCTGGCGACGGCGCAGGCCCGGCTCGGTTACAACGAGCCCGCGGCGGAGAACTACCGCCTCTTCGTGCAGCATCACCCGGACGACCGCCGGGCTGACCGTGTCCGCAAGTTGCTCGCGGATCATGATGCGCAGAGGCAGAAGCCACGAACGGCGCAGCCGTAGCCCGGCGGGGCCGGCCCGCGCGCGCTGGTGGCAGCAACTTCCAGCGTCCTTGTGTCAACGGCAGCGGGCGTCTTGAAAGACAGACAGGTGTAGAGGGGAGTCCACCCCTCTTTCTCACGGAATGACAGACAGAATCCCTCGCGCTCGGATGCGGTGTTTCATGTCATGATGTATTCATGCACTGGCACCTGCACCTGAAGAGCGCGGCCATCCTGGCCGTGCTGTTCGCGATGTCCGGGCCCGTCGGGCCCGACGCGCACGCGCAGCAATGCACTCCCGAGCCGCCTCCGCCGGCCAAGCCGACCCGTGACGCGTTGAGCGACACGCGGCTGTTGCGGCGCATCGTGCTCGGGCTCACGGGGACCACGCCGACCGTCGAGCAGTACGAGGCCATGGCGGCCGCGGCCACGCCCGAAGCACGGGCCACGCTCCTGCGCACGACGCTCGACGAGGTGCTCACCTCTCCGAAGTTCTACGAGCGCATGCTGCGCTTCGGACACGAGTGGCTCGCGGTGGGCGCCTATACCGCCGGCGCCAGCGGCGACGCGTACCAGGGCGACATGTCCGGCCACCTGTTCAGGTGCCCCGCCAACAGCCTGCACCCGGGCGCGTTCTACGCCGTGAACGAGTTCGGCTCGAAGGACCCGGGCCAGCAGTGCTCGGACAAGGATGCGGACGGCAATGCCGCCGTGCCCGAGGTCCACCCCGTCGAGCCGTGGTGGGCTCCGGGGACCACGGTGCAGGTGCTCGGCAAGGCCGGCTCCAGCGTCACCCAGGTCGTCGATTCCACCAGCGGGAAGGTGTACGACTGCGGCGTCGCCAGCGGTGGCTACTACGACCCCGGGCTCCCCAAGGGGTGCGGCTGCGGACCGAACCTGGTGTGGTGCTCGCCGCTCTCCGGCCTGGGCGGGACGAGCACCTTCGACCTCATCGGCACTCAACGCCGCCACCCGTACGAGGAGCCCGCGCGCCTGTTCGCGCACCTCGCGTGGCATGACCGGCCGCTCTCGGACCTCGTCATCGGCAACTACTCGGTCGGAACCAACTGGCTGCGCGCGCTGTACGTCCGCTTCGGCCGGCAGCTGGGCAGCAACGCCGTGGATGCGAATACCACGTGGTGGCGCCCGGACGCGGACAACGCCCCGAGAGATCCGCTGCACCCGGCGCCGAACGACCCGCAGGCGTGGCGCGAGTTCGTGGTGGAGGACCTGGAGCCCTTCCACCTCGCGCTCACCGCCGACCGCTCGCGCTCCGGCAGCCTCGACCGCACCTACCGCTTCGACCCGCGGACCACGACCGAGGCGGCCAGGGGGCTTCCCGCCGCCGGGGTGCTCACCATGATGGGCGCGATGTCCTCGTTCCCTCGTGAGCGCGTCCGCGCCGCGCGCTTCCTGGAGATATTCGCCTGCCAGAGCTTCTCGCCGCCTCCCGCGGACGTGCACTTCCCCCCGCTGGAAATCGACCCGGCGACCGGCGGGACGTGCCTGCACTGCCACAAGACGCTGGACCCCGCGGCCATCGCCTTCAAGCGGTGGGACTTCAACCCGGCCCCGAGCTACTACGTCCCGTGGCCCTTCATCCCGGGCGTGGGCACCCAGCGCGTCACGAAGGAGTGGCTGTCCGGGCAGTATCCGCACATCGGCAACATGCCGGGCTTCCGCTGGAAGAACGCCTACGTGCCCAACACCGTGCTGACCCCGGTCACCCCCGAGCAGCTCAAGGCCAATCCGGAAGCGGTGCTGCTCGACACGATGCCCGAGTCGTACACGCTGCTGGGGCAGCACGGCGACGGCACCATGGGCCCGCTCGGCTTTGGCAAGCTCCTCGTGCGCTCCGGCGAGTTCGACCGCTGCACCGCGCGCAGGCTCTACGCGATGTTCATCGGCCGGGAGCTGAACCCGGCCACGGAGAAGGGCTTCATCGACAAGCTCACGCGGGAGTTCGTCGCCCGGGAGCGCAAGCTCAGGCCCTTCCTCCGGTATCTCTTCGAGCAGCCCGAACTCCGGAGGGGCCTGTGATGCGCACGTGGCGTTCGTCGCTGGGCGCGGCCGTGCTGGCCGCGCTCACGCTCACCCTGACGGGCTGCCTGGAGCAGGAGGCTGCCCGCATCAATGACTCGGCCACCCTCCCGGACGGCGGCACGGCCTGCGAGGCCACGAGCAAGAATGACGAGATCCGGCTCGCGCTCGCGCCCGCGTGCGAGGGCTGCCACCTCACCGGCAACAAGCCCTTCTTCGCCTCGCTCGCCGCGTTCGAGAGCGGGCTCGTCTACGACGAGCGGTACGTGAAGCGCGGGGACCCGCAGAACAGCCTCCTCGTCCAGATGCTCGAGGGCACCGCCCCCGGCAGCTATGCCCAGATGCCGCCGGGCCAGCCCTACGACGCGCTCGTGGCCAGCGGCCGCGTCACGCTGACCCGCTCACAGGTGGAGGCCTGGATTCGCGACCTGCCGGCCCCGCCCGAGCAGCTGGAGACGCCGTCGCCCGAGGAGTTCCGCGTCCGCCGGCTGTCCGCCGAGGAGATGGTGGTGAGCCTGATGGACCAGCTGGGGCTCACGCTCGAGGACTTCGTCAGCACCAGCAACCCGGACTGGCGCAACAGGGCGTACGTGGTGAACTGGAACAAGTTCTTCGTGTGGCCGGGGGACTGGGCGCCCGGCATCTCGGGCGAGTACGTCTCCGACCCGCGCACCGTCGAGCGCTTCGAGGCGCTCGGAGGTGGCAACTCGCTGCTGTACCGCAAGCGGGACGTGAGCTTCGGTCCCTCCGCCGCGCAGGCCCTGGTCCAGATGTCCCAGGCCTGGTGCGCGCGCGCGGTGGACAAGAGGAACAACCCGGCGGTGCTGCGCTACGTGACGCTCGCGGACACCTCCGCCAAGAACCCGGACGCGGTGCAGAAGAACCTGCGCAACCTCTACCTGCGCATGCTCGGACAGCCGCCCGAGGACGCGGAGCTGAAAGCGCTGCACGAGCAGGTGTACCTCCCGCTCGAAACGCAGAGCACGCGCCTGGCCTGGATTGGCGTCTGCTCCGCGCTCATCCGCCACCCGCTGTGGATTACCTACTGAGCCGAGGACCCCATGCCGAACACCTCTCGACGCACGCTGCTCAAGTGGGCTCTCGGAGCGGGGCAGCTCGCGCTCCTCGAACGCGCGGGGCTCCTGGGCTCAGGCCTCGCGCAGGCCGCGGATGCCGACGTCCCCTCCCGGCTCGTGGTGCTCTACATCCCGGGCGGGTTCCGGCCGGCGTACTACTTCACTCCGCTGGAGGATGCGGAGATTCCGCTCTGCGTCCCGGCACCCGCCGGCTACAGCAGCGAGCCCGTCTTCTTCGATGCGAGCAAGGTGGTGAGCCTCGCGCCCGCCAGCGGCCCCTACAAGCCGCTGCGGACCTGGCAGTCCTGGAATCCCCAGGACCCCGCCGCGCGCGGCAGCTACAGCCCGCTCATGTACGGCTACAAGCACTTCGCGCTGCATGAGCAGCTGAGCGTGCTGCACGGCATCGACCAGGGCACCAATGACCACGCGAGCGCCTTCATCTCCGCGATGTGTGGCGTCGCCGGTGCGGACTACCGGGCGCCCGCCATGCATTCCGTCATCGCGAACCACCTGTACGAGCGGTACCGCGAGAGCCGGCCGCTGCCGTTCGTGGTCGTCTCCGGAGACCGGGGCGTGCCGGTGGGCATGGGGTTGCCCTCCCACGCCTCGCCGGTTCGCGTTCCATCCATCGAAGCGCTCAAGCCGATGCTCTCCGCGAAGCCCGCGGACAACGCCTGGTGGACGGGGCTGGATGCGCGCACCGAGGCGCCCGAGCTGGACGCGCGCGGCCGGCCCACCGGGAGCACCCTGAAGACGACGACGGTGGAGCGCTTCTCGCTCTCGCGCGCCGAGCAGCACATGGGCCGCTCGACGGCGAAGGTGGACAACTACCTGGAGGGCCTGCATGGCTCGCTGTCGTCCGTCTCCCGCGTGCTGGCGACGGATGTCGTCTCCCTGCTGGAGGGCACCAAGGGCATCGACACGCTGAAGACGAGCCGTCCCTCGTACCTGTCGAGCTACCTGAACGAGACCTTCACCTACACGTTCGGCCTCGCGAACTTCCACCTCACCGGGCTGGACCCGCGGATGGACATGGCGCTGCGGCTGCTCAAGTCGGACCTGTGCACCTCGGTGCACGTCTCCCTGCAGCTCGACTTCGACACCCACAACGGCCATGGCCATGCCTTCAGCTGCGCGCACGGCCGCGGGCTGATGGACTGCGTCGCGCGCTTCCTGGGGGAGATGAAGGCCACGCCGGCGCCCGGCAAGCCGGGAAAGACGCTGCTCGACGACACCCTGGTACTGGTGATGAGCGAGTTCGGCCGGAGCTGGGCCTATCGCGCGAGCGACGGCAGCTACGCCCAGCCGGATGACCACCATCCCTACACCTCGGTCTGCTTCGCGGGCGGGAACGTGGCGGGCAACCGGCAGGTGGGCTCGTACACGACGCGCGGGCTCGGCGTCCCGGTGGACCTCATCGAGGAGACGGGGCAGCCCTCGAAGCGCGTCCCCCGGTCCGCGGACGTCGTCACCACCGCGCTGCGAATCCTGGGCATGGAGCCGCACCAGTTCTTCATCCCCGGGGGCTACGGCGAGGTGGTGGGGCTCCGGAAGGCGTAGGTGTTTCGCGCAACCCTTGCCAGAGGTGGCAAGGATTGCCGGTCCGAAGTCCCGGAGCGCGGCAAGGGTTGCCTTGCTCCTGAGGTCCTCCAGGTGGGGAAACGCCCTCGCGGGGGCTGGCATCCGCGTTGCTCTGGGGACGTTCCGCTCCCCAACGCCGGCCCGCCGGGACACCACGTCCCGGCGGGCCTTCGGCAAGAAGCAACACCCCAGGACATTCAGCGAGAGGACCGGAACATGAACATGGATCGATTCACGAAGCAGACGGGTGCGCGGTCGGTGCGCAAGGCGTTGATGGCGCTGCCCCTTGCCGTCTTCGCCGTGGGCTGTGGCGGCGAGCTGCCCGAGCAGGGCCAGCCCGAGGGCGACGTGCCCGAGGCGCCTGGCGAGGAAGTGGCGCAGACCGAGCAGGGCGTCGGGCTGGGGGGCTCGTACTGGTGGGGCTCCAGCGGGTGGACCCGGCTCGACATGGGGACCTCCGTGGGTCGCACCTGTTTCCTCACGAGCGTCGTGGGCAGCCTGAAGCCCTCGTCCTCGGGGCTCACGAGCAGCGTCTATGCGTACATCTCCGGCGGGACCTGGTACCTCGCCATCAGCCCGCAGAACGGCTATGCGCTGGGCGCGGGCGTGCAGTGCATCAACACGGACACCAACCGGACCTCGGATGCCGTCTGGTTCAAGGGAGACCCGGCGAGGCTGCTGGGGGCGGTCACCGCGCAGCGGCGCTGCTTCCTCACGCGGGTGGAAGGCACGGGCGGGTTCAAGACGAACTCGGACTACGCGCGCGTCTGGAATGACGGCCTCAACTGGTACCTGGGCGGCAGTCTGTCGGACGAGGGTGGCGCCCGGGCCCGGTGTGTGGACGTGCCCACGGACCAGGGCTCCTGGCTCTACGGCGCCGGCGACCCGGGCGGCTTCACGGCGAACATGACCTATGACCCGGGTGGCGTGGCCTGCATGCTCACCGGCGTCGGTGGCCACTTCACGGCCAACAGCTACACCGATGGCGTGTCCATCGACTACAACGCCGGCACCCGGTACTGGGAGATGACGGTCGTCAACGGCAAGCGCGGCTGGAGCTCCTGCGTCAAGTAGTCCCTCCTCGCGCCGTTTGAAGTCCGGGTGCGGATGCCGGGTCCCCGCGTGGGCCCGGCATCCGCCTCGTTGGCCACCCGGTGGGTGTCACCGCTGGCGGGAATGCGCGAGAATGCGCGCCCTCGCGTTTCGCGGCGAAGGACCCTCCATGCCCCACGACCTCGCATCCCTCACCGAGCTCTCCACCCTCGAACACCTCGTGAGCACACAGGGCGTGGAGGCGCTGCTCGTCGCGCTGGACTCGGCGCTCGCCCAGACGCCCGAGGAGGCCCGCGTGTCGCGGGAGGACGGGCCCACGGTGGGCCCGAAGACACTGCGCGTCCTGCGCAAGGCCGTCGCGCTCGACGCCGACTTCCTGCGGGCGCACCCCGAGGCCCTCTTCCAATGTCTCTACAACCGGCTGCGCTGGTACGACGCGCCGGACGCCGCCGCGCACTACTCGGGGGAAGGCGCGAAGCCCTGGAGCGACCCGGAGGCGCACCTGTACGCGCTGGCGGCGAAGTGGCGACGGCAGCGCGAAGCGGCGGGTGGCGCCCCCTGGGTGGAGTCCCTGCTGCCGCTGCGCGGCGCCCTCGACGGCGTGGACGAGGTCCTCTGGCACGACGCCCAGGTGCTATGCGCGGCGTTCGACCCGTCGGGGACGAGGCTCGCCACCGGCTCGTGGTCGGATGGCCACAACGTGCGCGTCTGGGACGTGGCCACCGCCCGGAGCCTCCAGGTGATGGAGGGCCACGAGGGCGAGGTGCGAGGGATTGCCTGGAGCGCGGACGGCAGGCGCCTGGCGTCGGGCTCGAGAGACCACGACGCGCGCATCTGGGACGCCGAGACGGGGGCGCAGTTGCAGGCCTTCACCGGCCAGGAGGGGCAGGTGACGTCGGTGGCCTTCAGCCCGGACGGGACGCTGCTCGCGGTGGGCAACCTCGGCTGGAGAATCCACCTGTACGATGTGGCCTCGGGCAGGAAGGTCCGCACGCTCCAGGGGCACCAGCAGTCGGTGCTGAGCGTGGCCTTCCATTCCTCGGGGCGCTGGCTGGCCTCGGGCGCCTCGGACGACACGGTGCGCGTCTGGGACGTGGAGTCGGGGACGCAGGTGGCGCGGCTGGACTCCGACACGTCCGTCGGCACGGTGGCCTTCAGCCCGGATGGCGAGTGGCTGGCCTGGGCGGCCCTGGACGGTGTCGCCGTGGCGCGGACGCGGAACTGGGAGCGGATGGAGGGCTTGAAGGGGAAGGGGCGCTATTCCCAGGTGAGCTGGATGGGGACATCGCGCCTGGGCCTGCTCCGGTATGACCGGCTGGAGGTGCTGGAGCTGAGCGACGGCGTCACGCTGTGGACGCGCCCCTACGCCTCGGATGGCCACGAGCGCGGGGCGGCCTTCTCGCCGGACCTGAAGCACTTCGCGCTGACAGCCGCCGACGGGGGCGTGCTCCTGAGCGAGCTCCACGCGCCCGCGCCGCCCACGCTGCTCGCCGAGCAGCACCGGGTGCAGTGCCTCTGGGGACAGGCGGAGGGGAACATCGCCATCGCGAAGCGGTTCGACGCGGCCTTCGCCATCGATGCCCGGGGACACATGCGGGAGCTGCCCATCGACGCCAACGAGTCCGGCCTGCAGCCCTGGCGCTTCAGCCCGGACGGCGCCCTGGCCGCCTACCCCGTCGTGCGCTTCCACGAGGAGCCTCCCAGGCGGTGCGTCCAGCTGGTCGACGTGGAGCGCCTCGCGCCGGTGCGGGAGCTGTTCGCGCCACCGTTGGAGGGGAGAGATGCGTCCAGGAAGCCGACGCTGGAGCCGCCCATGGCCTTCTCACCGGACGGGCAGTGGCTGGCCGCGGTCATCGAAATCGGCGTGGTGCGGGTGTGGCGCGTCGCGGATGGGAGTCTGCGGCACACCCTGCGGGGGCCGGCGACGCCCGTCTCGCTGGTGGAGTTCACGCCTGATGGGGCCCATGTCGTCTCGGGCTACGCGGAGGCCTCGCGGCTCATGCTGCATGACGTGGGCACGGGGGCGCTGGTGCTCGACACCCAGGCGCTGCTGAAGCCCGCGCCCTCGTACGCGGCGGCGGCCCGTGCGCCTCGCATCGCGGTGGGACGGGCCTCGGGGGAGGTGGAGCTCTTCGACCTGCCCGCAGGCTCGCGGCGCGTCCTCCAGGTCTCCGACGAGCCCGTCATCGCGGTGCGGCTGTCCGACGAGGGCGGCCGGGTGGCCGCGTGCAGCCTGGACGAGCGCGTGCGCCTCTTCGACGCCGCGACGGGAAGGCTCCTGTACGAGGTGCCGCATCCGGCGCTGCCGTTCTCGGTGGCCATGGCGGGGGAGTGGCTGGTCACCCGCGCCGATGACCAGACCACGCGCTTCTTCGACCTTGCCACGGGGGCGCCTCGCGCCGTGCTTCAGGGCAACGCGGAGCCCGAGGAGGTGACGCGTCGCAGGTACTGGGAGGTGCTGGGGGAGGGCCCCGTCGCCTTCCATCGACGGATGGCCCCCGCGCCCATGGCGCACTTCCCGGACGTCCTGGAGGAAGATCTCATCCTGCGTGACGGGCTCGTCGTGGCCCGGGGCCGCACCCTGCGGGACTTCCTGTACGTGCTGCGGCTTCACGACGCTACGGGCGGGGCGTGAGTCCCGGACGCGAGGACACGCTCAACGGCGGCCCACGGTCTCGATGTGGCCCAGAAGGGCCGCCGCGAGCGGGGGCACGACGGCACGTGGAATCGCATGCCCCATCCCGTCAATCGTCACCAGGGTCGAGCGCGGCAGGGTCTCCGCCAGGAACCGCGAGTTGGACTCGGGATTGGTAGGGTCCTCCGGGGTGGCGATGACGAGCGTGGGCACGGTGGCGTGAGCGAGCTCCGCCCCAAGGGCCAGGCCGGAGGGGTCGGCCCGCGCATGGGCAGTCGAGGTGTCGTGCCGGCCGGCGTGGGCGATGATGCGCCGCTCGAGCGCACGGAACTCCTCGGCATCGAAGGGAATCGCCTTGCCGTTGAGCCTGCGCCAGTTCTCGACCCGCCATTCAATCTGCGCCTCGCGCTCACGCGGCTCGAACATGTGGCGCCAGAACTCATACAGGTCCGGGGCGATGGGGGCGCGGGCCGCCACGTTCGGGCGAGCGGGCGCGCCTTCAAGGGCGGGCACCCCGATGACCGTCGCGCTGGTCAGCCGCTCGGGATGCGCCACCATGAGCCACTGCACCAGCATGCCTCCCAATGACAGGCCTACTGCGTGCGCGCGCTCGATGCCGAGCGCATCGAGGATGGCCAGTGCGTCCTCGGCCATCCGAATCGTGGAGTAGGGGACCCTGTCGAAAGCCCAGGTGGACGCTCCGGTGTCCCGGTGGTCGTAGCGGATGACCCGGTGGTTGCGCGCCAGGGCCTCCACGAGCGCGTCGGGCCAGACCAGTCCCGAGACGGTGGAGCCCATGATGAGCAGGATGGCGGGGGCATCCTCTGGACCCCGTGACTCGACCCAGAGCGAGACTCCCTCGGCGACCTCGACGAAGCGTTCCATGGTCCCAGCTTCGCAGGACGGTGCGGGGAAGGACTCGTCTTTTTCACACCCGGAATGAGAGCGGCCTCGTCGCTCGTCGCCCACCTCGTCGCCCGCCAGCTCGGACGGCCGCTGGTGCGCCGCTCCTTCGCGTGTCACGACACGCCCGAACTTCATCGCGCCGCTGGTGCGCTACTCGGATCCGCGCCTCGGACTCCGAACACTCGAGAGCTACCGCTGCCCGGCGTGCTGCCGGTGTGTCTCAGAAGTGCAAGCGGTAGCCCACCGACAGCGCGGCGGTCCACCCGTCGCCAGAGCCAGCCTGACCGCGGAGCAACTCGGCGCCCAGCAGCAACGGGCCGAGGCCCCCCTCCACCGCGGCGCCCCAGGTGCCGAGCTCCCCGTCCAGCAGCGGCAGCCAGCGGGCGCTGAGCACCAGGCGCCGCGCCCTGCCGTCCAGCAGGGCCAGGGCGAGCTGCGGCCCGGCGAGAAGCGCGCTCGTCGCCTGCGTCTCGCCCGTCACGGGCGCGGTCGCCTGCACGCGCTGCCACTCGGCCGAGGCTCCCAGGCCAATGCGCCCCAGCCAGAAGCGCGCGCCAGGCACCACCCGGAAGAGCTGCTGTTTGGCCGTGCCGCCCAGCTGCCGCAGGTACTGACCCTGCGCGTGCAGCTCGAGGCCCGAGGCCATCCCGCCCTCGAGCGGCGGCTCCCCGAAGAAGCCGAGGCGCAGGCCCAGTGTCGCGCCGCCCAGGTAGGTGTTCCCGGAGTCCAGCGTGCCTGGTAGTGAGAGGCTTGCGCCGCTGGCGGCGAGCGAGAGCTCCCTGCCGGGGCGCGCCCGCGGGTCCTCGCTCTGCGCGAGCGTATCCGCGTGCGCCTCAGCGTCCTCCTCCCGGCGCTCCTCCCCCTCTGCCTCGAGCCGGCGCAGGCGCTCCTCACCGGCGCGCTGTTCCTGCTCCTGAAGCTCGAGCGCGGCGTACTTCGCGCGGCGGGTCTCCTCCTGCGCCTGGGCCTTGCTCGCGTCCTGGGCCACGCGCGCCTCGCGCTGTTCGGCCTCCTCGCGCCGCAGGGCCTCACCCTGGGCCTTGCTCGCGTCCTGGGCCACGCGCGCCTCGCGCCGTTCGGCCTCCTCGCGCTGCAGGGCCTCACGCTGGGCACGCAGCGCCTTCTCGCGCGCCTCCTGCTCGGCCTTCAGCTGCGCTACGGCGCGCCGGTGGGCCTCCGCGCGCTCCTCGGCCTGCTCCGCCAGTTGCTCGGCGCGCGCGCGCGCCTCCTCCCGTCGCTGCTCCTCGGCGCGGGCCTGTGCCTCCAGCTTGCGCCGCTCGGCCTCGCGCTCCGCCTTCTCGCGTCGGCGCTCCAGCTCCTCCTGCTCTTGCGCGAGCTTCTCGCGCTGCTCCTGCCGCAGGCGCTCTAGCTCCGCGCGCTCCGCGGCCAGGCGCTCGGCCCGCTCGCGTTCGGCCTGTACTCGTGCCGCCTCCAGCCGCGCAGCCTCCTCGCGCTGGGCCTGCACACGCGCCGCCTCCAGCCGCGCAGCCTCCTCGCGCTGGGCCTGCAACCGCCGCTGCTCCTCGGCGCGGGCGCGCTGCTCCTCGGCGCGGGTGCGCTGCTCCGCCTCCGCGCGGGCGCGCTGCTCCGCCTCCATGCGGGCGCGCTGCTCCTCGGCGCGGGTGCGCTGCTCCGCCTCCGCGCGGGCGCGCTGCGCTGCCGTTTCGCGCGCGGCATGCTCCTGCTCGGCCTGTGCGTCCGGCTGAATGGTGTGGGCCGCGATGGTGGCGAGCGCAGGCGGCGCGGGCCTCGATGCAGACGGCGCCGGCGTGGTGGCCGCCAGGAGAGGGGCCTCCGATGGAGAGGCACTCGCTCCGGACGCCGTCGGTGCAGCGGGCATCGATGCAGCGGGCATCGCGGCAGCTGCCATCGGCGCAGCGGACGTCGCGGCAGCTGCCATCGGCGCAGCGGATGTCGGCGCAGCGGGCATCGCGGCAGCCGTCATCGGCGCAGCGGATGTCGGCGCAGGCGCCACCGGCGGGACTGCCGCCGCTGGGGCCGCCCCCGGAGCGGCCACGGCCGCCGCGGGCGTGGGCGCGGCCACATGCTGGGCCACGGCGGGAACGGCGACTGCGGCACCCGACGTGCCCGCAGCGCTCACCACCGCGCCGCCGGGGCGCTGCCCGCAGCGCGCGAGGGCGCCCTGCGTCCAGGTGGCCCACCGCAGCGCCTCCGCGTGCACCTGCCGGTGCGTCGAGGCGTGGATGCGGCGCTGGCGGGCCTGCGCGGCGAAGCCTCCCTGGGTAAGGTCGCAGTGGGCCGGGGCCTCGACGTGCACAAGGGGAAGCTGGAGGTCGAAGGCCTCACCACCCACGGGCGCGGCGAGCTGGGCGCGGAGCGCCGCCTCGTCGTGCGCCGCGGCGCGGGTGTTCACCGCCTCGGCGTCCGTGCGGCAGCGCTTCAGCGCGCCGTCGCACAGCTCGCCGGGGATGCGGCAGGCGTTGGAGGCCTCCTCCAGCGAGCGCGCGAGCCGCTCGTCCGCCTCGGCCGCCGCGAGCAGCAGCGCTGCGTCACGGGGCGCCGGTAACGCGCAGTCCTGCGCGCGGGCGGGGAGGGAGAGCAGCGCCGCCACGACACAGCTCAGGGCGGCGCAATTCAAGAGGGCAGGGGCAGGGGGCGTCCTCACGGAGGGAGACAATAGCGCCCTTCGGAGCGGACGCCGAGTGCGCGCCCCTAGTACATCGGCACAGAGGTTCTGACCGATTGGCCGCGGACCAGCTCAGCGCAGGATGGGCAGCAGGTCCGGGGCCAGCAGCAGTTCGATGCTGCGGGCCTGTCCGGCGCTGCGCCAGATGAGCCCTCGGCGTTCAAGCTCCAGCACCATGCGGTGGACGGTGGGCGCCGTGGTGCCGAAGTAGCGCTGCATGTCGGCCTCCGCGGGAGGGCGCCGGTTGAGCTTGGTGTAGGCGTAGATGAAGGCCAGGTATTGGCCTTGAAGCTCGGTAAAGGGCGGGGTGGCGGAGGGAATCGACACGGTGGCCGCGAGGTAGTCCGACTCCCCTTTCACGGAGTCGGAGCGCATGAATGTACGTTACCTCGTCACCCTGGAGCCCGAGGAGAAGTCGCATTTGGAGGAGCTGGTGCGCGGCGGCACGGCGAGGGTGTGCCAGGTCAAGCGCGCGCAGATTCTGCTGGCCGCTCATGCCCGTGCCACCGACGAGCAGATTGCCAGGAGCGTCCGGGTAGGTGTCTCGACGGGCAAGCCCCGCCGGTACGACTACGAGTACCGGCGCAATGGGACGGCCAACCTCTTCGTCTTTCTGGACGTGCACCGTCCCTGGCGCCACGTCGAAGTCACGGACCAGCGCACGGCCAAGGACTTCGCTGAACGCATGCGCGAGCTGGTAGACGTGCACTACCCCCAGGCAGAGCTCATCCGAGTTCATCTGAGTTGGAATCGTTTATGGATGGGCACGGGGGACTGAATCTAAACCCAGGCAGCCGCAGGACTTTCACCGGACGTCGGAACTCGTGTGGTCGCCGGTTGTGAGCGGGCTTTTTGGGTAGGATTCTCGTGAGAGACCTTTAGGGTCGTCAGAGCCGGCTGGTATGTGGCGCCCTGCTCCTGATGTGCTGGGGGCATTCACTCTGGGGGGCTCTCATGAGGGTATGCGGGATTGTTGCGTTGCTTGTGCTCGCGGCAGGATGCTCGACGACGAGGGTTGTCCACCTGGACACCGGGCAGGGAGCGCCGATCGTCTACACGCCGGTCGAGACCGAGCCTGTCGAAATAAGCGAAGAGGAGTTCAAGAGCGCGGTCACGCAGCTCGTGCTCGACTTGAAGCTGAACGTCGTACTGGCTGAAGCGGAAAGAGACGACAGGCGTTCGTTGCTCGCTTCCGCAGAGGGGATTGTAGACGGTGCTCATGGCCGCACGGTGCCGTCGTCCTATGAACGGATTTGCCAGCGACAGAGCGAGCCCGACAACTGCCTGAGCCTGATAACAGGCGGGTTTACGCTGGGCGTAATGGAACGGCGGATGCTTGCCCTCTACTTCGCGCTCGACACCGTTTGGGAAGGGGTTGAACTGGCGATCAAGGACTTGGCGAATCCCGCAGCGCTTCGTGCGATGGTTACGGCAATGATTGGGACCGCACTCGTCATGCTGGTCGCTCCTGAGCCAGTGACGAAAGTCATTGCGATTGCGCTGACGGCATCCCTGATTGCGTATCTTGGCACCGGCCCTGTGTGGAATCTCGGACGGGGGTTCCTCCGCTTATGGGACGAGTCCAGGGACGCGAAGAACTTTTCCGAGCTGGAAGACGCGGGGCACCGTTTCGGAAAGATACTCGGTGACAACGGGGCTCGCGTTCTGGTGGTCGTAGCGTTGGCGGCACTCGGCGGAAAGAACGCAATGGCTGCGCAGGCCCCCAAGCTGCCGGGCGCGGCACAGGCTGCATTGAGGGCACAGGCCGAAGGCGGGTTCCAGCTATCTGCCGCCTTCGCGGGCGAGGTCCAGGCGATTGCGGTCCCGGCGACCGGCGTGTTGAACATAACGCTCGCGCCGACTGCCGTTGCAGCGGTTGCAATGGGGCCCGGAAGTTCCGGCGGACAAAGCTCTATTCAGGGCGACCCCGACGGCGAGATTCACCATATTTGCACTAACAAGAATGATATATCCGACAAGACAGGCGGCCCGTGGACTCCGGTCTTTAAGGATTTCTTTAAACAGGCGGGGATGACTCTGGATGACGCTGCAAACTTGGTGCGCATCAGGGGGCACAAAGGCTCCCACACGCGCGAGTACCATCAAGAAGTGCTGAAGCGAATCAGCATAGCGATGAAGGGATGCAAGGGCACCGCACAGTGTCGGGTCAAATTGGTCAATGAGCTGAGCAAAATTGCTCGCGACCTTACGACGGCGGGAACTATGCTGCGAAAACTCATTATGAAGGACCCGGGAGCATGATTCATGGAACGACGATTTTTCAGCCTTGACTTCGACGTGTATGTGCCGGGGCGTTGGTACTTGCGCGAGCCCACGAATCTTGAGGGGCAAGAGATCGCCGACATCTGGGCGTTCGTTTATGGGAGGCCGGTGGACGCTCCCGGGCTGCTGCGAGTCCCGTTCTCCCGACCCGGAAGGCCGCTCGACTTCGACAAGACGACCGTTGGAGGAACTCCGATCGTTAGCACGCGGGTGGCATCCGTGTTCCGTGAGATGGCGCCTAGCGATGTTCAGCTCTTCCCTGTCGAGATCGAGAGACAGACCGAACCGTACTACTTGTTGAACGTAGCGCGCACAGTTCGCTGCATTGACGACGCAGCGTGTGAAGAGGTTCAGCTCTTCACGGAAGAGGACGAGGAGCCGGATCGGCTTGGCGAATACCGTTCCGTTTCTGGACTGCGGATCGATAAAGCGAAGGTCGGCGACGCCCGCGTGTTCCGACTCTGGGGCTATCACATCCCCATCATTGTCGACGGAGAGTTCAAGGAAGCTCTGGAGCGAGCCGGCATCACGGGAGGACTATTCGAGGAGGTCTGACTCGCGCCCCCGCGACCGATAGGCTTGCCCCGGCGAGCTACTCGTAGCAGCACCGGGGCGGGCTTCCCGTTCGGTCGAGACAGTGCCCCTGCGCGCATATCGGCGATGGTAGGGTGCCCATGCGTATTCCGGCCATGCCGATCAGCGATTCCGGCCGAAGTGTGACGGGCCGGGGTAATGGATCGCAGACGGGTCACCCAAGCTGTTCGTAGCGGGGGCGGCCAAGCGGATCGCAGTCCGGGGCAGTTAGGGCGGCGGTCCGTTCACCCTGGAGACGTCTGGCTGCGCGTCACCGACGCCAGCCTGGAGGCGTCTGCGGACGACGTGCGTGTGGCCACCCACGCCCGGCGCGGCACAGGCCTCTACAGTACCTGCGAGGAGCACCTGCCCCAGCACCGCGCCGACCTGCGCCATCGCAGCCGCGGCTACTGGGAAGGCCGCGCGGCGCTGCTGGGAGAGGAGGTGCTCACCTACGTGCGCGCCGTCTTCGACTCCGACGACGTGTTGTCGCAGCTGCGCGCGGTGCAGGCCATTGTTGCGCACCTGGAGACCTTCCCGCCCGAGCGCGCACGAGCGGCTGCCCGGCGCGCCCACTACTACGGCACATACAGCTACGGGGGTCTCAAGAACATCCTGCGCCATGGGCTGGACCTGCAGCCGCTGCCACTGGCGCTCGCCGCTCCGGCGACGGCCTCACTTGCTCAGCTGCGCTTCGCAAGCAGCGTGGCCGAGTTGCTGCACCACCCCGCCGTGGCCCAGGAGTCCGAGATTGAGTCCCACTGACGAGCTGATTCCCATGCTCAAGGAGCTGCGCCTGTCCGGCGTCCTCCAGTCCCTGCAACTGCGCACCCAGCAGGCGGTGGACGACAATCTCTCCCACTCCGAATTCCTCTACCGGCTCTTGGGCGACGAGGTGGAGCGTCGCGACTCCAAGCAGCTTTCCCAGCGCGTGCGCCGCGCGTCCTTCGAGCACGCCAGGACACTCGAGGACTTCGACTTCCACTTCAATCCCAGCGTGCCCAAGGCCAAGGTACTAGAGCTGGGCACGTGCGGCTTCCTGGAGCGCCACGACAACGTGCTCATCGTCGGCCCCACCGGCGTCGGCAAGTCCCACCTGGCCCAGGCCCTCGGCCACCGAGCCTGCCGTGCCGGCTACAGCGCCCTCTACCTCGGAGCCCACGAGGTGCTCATGCAACTGCGAGCCGCCAGGGGCGATGGCAGCTACGAGAAGCGCCTCTTGCGTTTCACCTCGCCCGACCTGCTCATCATTGATGACCTCGGCCTGCGCAGCCTGACGCAGGATGAGCCGGTGGACCTCTACGAGGTAGTCCGCCAGAGGTACGAGCGCCGCAGCACCGTCATCACTTCCAACCGGGCGATTGAAGAATGGCCGCCTCTCTTCGGCGACCCGCTGATGGCGAGTGCCGCCATGGACCGGCTGCTCCACCACGCCCACGTCCTCGTCATCGAAGGCGACAGCTACCGCAATCCGCCACCGGTCCGGCGCCGGAAGCCCGCTGCGACCGAGGCGCGTTAGGCACCCGGCGATCCGCTTGGCCGACCCCAACCTAGTCAACGCCGCGAACTCGCACAACGGCTCCCTGACGAGCTTACCAGGGCGATCCGCTTGGCCGCCCCTCACGCGGTCCATGACCCCGGTCCTCGACACCCAGGGCGAAGTCCTCTACGCCGCGCCGGAGATGCTGCTGGGAGAGGTGGTGGACGCTCGGGCTGACCTCTTCTCTCTGGGGCTCACCCTGCTGGAGTTTGCTACCGGGCGGCATCTCTACGATCCAGGCCACCTGCGCATTGAGGACGTGGAGGTGCGGCTGTCGAAAGAGGAACGAGAGCAGGCGCTCGCGGCCTCGGTGGCGTCGATGGTGACGGAGCTGCCGCCATTCGCGGAGGACGCCATCTGGTGCGCTATGGCCTACCGCTCCGAGGACGTGGAGCACGCGGCGGAAGGGCTGCCCGTGCCACTCCGGGGACATCCTCCACACGCTGCTGAGGCGCAACCCCGCTGAGCGCTTCGCCACAGCTGCCGAGCTGGAAACCGTCATGCGTGCGAGACTGGCGCAGTTGGGCCCGTATTCCAGCGCGGACGCGGTGAAGGAGGTTCAACAGGCGCTCGTGGAGGCGGGGGATGGGCTTAGGGACTTTGACCTGCCAGACGACGAAGGCGGCATCACCCCACCCGTGACGGAGGATGCCCATGTGGATGAGCCCTCTAATAGTACGCGGACGATCGCTGCTTCAGCGCGCCATCCAGACGAGGTGACGACTGCGCCGGTGGACGGCTGCACCGATCGTTCAAGCAATCGCCAACCTGAAGAGTGCTGAGGACAAATGCGGCAAGCGGAGCGCCAGCTGAGAGATTCGCTGCGGGCTCACGGTGGTGCTCCCGTATAGGGATTCTCTAGCCTGGGACTTCTCGGATGCCCGCCGGAACTCTCGCCTGTCCCGAGCGCCAACACGGGACAGGCCAATTCGACCGGATAGCGACGCCGGAAAGGCCAGAGAGAGGCCCGCTGAAGCGGCACATGCTTGAAGCGCTGGCTCTGCAGTTGTAGGGTGTGGGTCCACATTTCATTGGAACCTGGGGGAGGCATGGTAGGCACCGATCCGCTAAGAAGTTCTGCTGCAGAACGCACTGTGAGCACCAAGATCGAACTCGACCTACGTGGCCGACTCCGGAACTTCAACCTTCCGGCAACCCGAGCGTTGTTTCCGGTATTCGAAGCCGTGATCAATGCGCTTCACGCGATTGAAGCCGCTGCCCAAGGCTCTGGAACGGTCACTGTTGAAGTCTTACGCGGCACAGCGCAGAAGATGCTGCCGCTAGGCCATGAAGCAACAGGTCCAGCCTTATCTGGATTCCAAGTGGTTGATGATGGGATAGGCTTTAATGATGAGAACTACGAATCGTTCTGCACTTCAGATTCGATGTTCAAGCAGAGGTTAGGGGGGAGAGGTGTTGGTCGCTTTACGTGGCTGAAGGCGTTTGACGAGGTCCACGTCGATAGCGTGTACCGTGATTCGGCAGGGATTCTTCGCCGCAGAGTATTCGACTTTTCCGAGCTTGGCATTGGCTCGCTGGTAGACGAAGAGTATAAGGGCAGCCGGCGAACTGGGACTATTCTGACCCTCGGCGGCATGAAGTCACAATACCTTGCCCATGTGCCCAAGAAGCTAAGCACCATTGGTCAACGGTTAGTTGATCACTGCTTTGAGTCAATTCGCGCCACCCTCGCCGAGACGCCCGTACGCGTGGAGGTTGTGGACGGAGATGAGCGTTTCGGCGTCTCTGAGCAGGTGTCTGAGATGCTTGCATCTGCACTCCACGACACGGTCGAGGTTGGTGGGGATTCCTTTCGGCTCACGCATCTGCGAGTCACATCTCCGGATATACAGTCTCACAGGCTTGCATTTCTGGCGGACAGACGAGAAGTCAAAAGCGATGTGCTTTCGCACGTAATCCCTCAACTTGTCGGCCGACTGGAGATGGGTGGGGAGTCCTTCTGGTGGCTGTCTTTGGTTGAGTCGCCTGCCTTGGATCGTGCCGTAAACTCTGAGCGTGACGCATTCCAACTCCCAGAGGACTCTGGCTCTCTCTTTCCTGGGCAGTTGTCGATGCAGTCCATCCGCAGAGAGCTTAAGCCTATAATCCTGCGGAGGCTTGAGCCATATATCAAACCAATCAAGGAACGAACTGCCGAGCAGGTTTCCAAATTCATACAAGACCGGGCCCCGGAGTATCGCCACTTGGTGGCTCTTCGACCGGACATAATCGATACGCTCCCTCCAGATCTTCCAGATGAGAAGCTCGATGCGGAACTCCATCGACTGAACTACAAGATTGAGGCTGATCTTAGGGAGCGGGGGCGTGAACTCCTTCGTTCTGAAGAGACCGATCGTTCAAAGTACAATGAGTTTCTGAGTGAGGAGAACGCCATCGGGAAGGCGAACCTTGCCAAGTACATTGTGCACAGGCGCGTCATTATTGACTTGTTTGAGAAGGCATTGGCGCGACGGCCCGATGGCGGGTATGCGGTCGAAGAGGCTATTCATGGCATTATCTTTCCGCTGCGTTCGACATCGGATGAGGTGCCGTATGAGCAACTCAATCTCTGGATGATTGATGAGCGGCTTGCGTATCATCAATATCTCGCTTCCGACAAGGAGTTAAGGGGAATCGAAGTAATTGAGTCTGACGGGCGCGCTCGTCCCGACCTAATCATCTTTAATCGACCGTTTGCGTTTTCAGACCAAACCAGTCCGTTTGGATCGATTGTGGTTGTTGAATTCAAGCGACCTGCGCGCGATGACTATACAGATGAGGAGAATCCCATCTCGCAGGTATATGAATACGTTCGAAAGGTACGTGCAGGGACAGCGCGCGATCGCCTCGGCCGCCCGATGAATGTTGGGAAGAATATTCCATTTTATTGCTATGTAATCTGTGATGTTACGCCGCATTTGCGGGATGTTGTTCAGAATTACGACCTCAAGGAAACGCCCGACGAGATGGGGTATTTCGGGTTCAACATGAGTCTCCGGGCGTATGTTGAGGTGATTTCGCTTGATAAGTTGTTGGTGGATGCGAAGAAGCGGAACCGAATCCTGTTTGAAAAGTTGAGACTTCCTTAGCGGCAGCGATTGAAAGGCAGGGGTAGAGTTGACTTGACTGCTCCAAGAACAGCGTTGGCGTGTCGGGCTTTGCCTTTGTACTCAAGGCCTAATAGGCATCATGCGCGGTTCGCCAACGCGCAATGGTGCCCGTGAATTGTCATCACGTCCTGTCTGTCCCCTGGGCTCGTCACACTCACCGGTGTCAAAAGGTAGGGTACTTCGCCGATGGTGGAGAGCGACGAATCGATGGTTACGCGCGAGATCGCCGCAGCGACCCTAGAGCGCTTCGAACGGAACTATCGCGAACAGCTCGATGTCCTGTCCGCCACTGTCGACCAGCTCTTCTCCGCGGACGATACCGCCCCGCCTATCTACATCATTAGTATCCGTACGACGGACGACGTGCTGCGGGGCATTGAGCGGATGACGAAGACAGGTCATCCGTCGAGGCGTGCGGAAAAGAGTTGAGAAGCCTGAGTGGCTGCGCGTCGCCGAGGAGTTCGAAGCGAGCGGGCTGACGCAGCGGGAGTTCGCCGGGCGCCAGGGGCTGCGCCTGAGCACCTTGCAGTCGTGGGTCTACCGACGCAGGCGCCAGGAGAGCGCCGTGGCGCAGCCGCCCGTGCGCCTGTTGCCGGTGCAGGTGAGCCGCGCGCCCGTCTCGGGTGAGGACTCGCTGGAGGTTGTCATCGCCGGGGGCGTGCGGGTGCGGTTCGGGCCAGGCACGGACGTGGACTACGTGGCCCGGCTGGTAGCGGCGCTGGGGCGCACCACGTGCTGACACTGCCGGCCTCGGTGCGCATCCTGCTGGCCACCGGGCCGGTGGACATGCGCAAGTCCATTGACGGCCTCATGGCGCTGGTACGCACGGGCTGGGGCGAGGACGTCTACTCCGGCCACCTCTTCGCCTTCGTCAGCCGGCGGGGAGACCGGGTGAAGATTCTCACCTTCAGCCGGGGCGGCTTCGTCCTGTACTACAAGCGCCTGGAGACGGGCCGCTTCCGGCTACCGCCCGTGGACGCCGACGCGCAGTCGGTGCAACTGGACGCCACGCAGCTGGCGATGCTGCTGGACGGCATCGACGTGGCCGAGGTGAAGCGCCAGCCCGCCTGGACGCCCCCAGGGCGGACAGGTAGCTGAGCACGTCACGTGGAGAATGCCCTACCCGAGGCGTTGTTACGCGTGGGTGCCCCGAGTCCTTCCCCTCGACCACCATTGTCCCTGGCGCGAGGAAGCCGAGGAGCTCAAGGCGGAGGTGGGCCGTATCGGCGGGGAGCTGGACGTCCTCAAGGGGCAGATGGCGGCCCTGCAGCGCCACGTCTTCGGCAAGAAGGCGGAGAAGCTGCCGACGGTGGCAGCCGAGCTGCGCGGGGAAGAGACGGGGGCGGAGGCGAAGGCCGCGCGGGAGGCGGCGGCACTGAAGAAGCGGCGCGAGCGAGCGGCCCGCAAGGCCGAGGGGGCGCCCACGCGCGAGATTCGCCACGCCGTCCCGGCCGAGGAGCGCCACTGCCCCGCCTGCGGCAGCGAGGACTTGAAGCCGCTGGGCAAGGGCCGCACCACCGAGGTGTACGAGTACCTGCCCGCCCGCTTCGAGCGGCAGGTGCACGTGCAGGAAGTCCTCTCGTGCAAGTGCGGCGGGGGCGTGGTGACGGCGCCCGCGCCCGCCAAGGTGGTGGACAGGGGCGAGTACGGCCCCGGCTTCCTCGCCCACGTGGTGACGTCCAAGTGCGCCGACGCCATGCCCCTGCATCGGCTCGCTCAGCGGATTGAGAGAGGCGGGGTGCCGATGAGCCGCAGCACCCTGACGGACCTCTTCCACCTGTCCGCCTCGGTGCTGCTGCCGCTCTCGCGCCACCTCTTGCAATGCATTGCGTCCGCCGAAGTGGTGTGGGCCGACGAGACGCCGCTGCGAGTGCTGGACGCGAAGAAGACGCGTCTGGGCTACCTCTGGACCTTCCTCACCCAGAACGAGAAGGGCCAGTGGCTCATCGGCTACCGTTTCAGCATGGGACGCGGGGGCAAGACGCCCCAGGACGTGCTGGGCGGCACCACGGGCGCGCTCGTGGTGGACGGGTACACCGGCTACAACCCGGTGACGCTGCCGGACGGACGCACCCGCGTCGGGTGTTGGGCTCATGCCCGCCGCCGCTTCTTCGACGCGCTCGCCACCGCGCCCGAGGCGCGCGAGGCTCTGGACTTCATCCTGGCCCTCTACCGGGTGGAGGCCCAGGCGCGCGAGGCGCTGGTGGTGCGCACGGCCGTCCACCGCGAGCTTCGCCAACTTCACAGCGCGCCCGTCCTCGCGCAACTGCGCGCCTGGCTGGAGACGCAGACCCCACGGCATCCTCCCAAGGGGCCGCTGGGGCAGGCCATTTCCTACGCGCTGAAGCAATGGGACGCCCTGAGCCGCTTCGTCTCGGATGAACGCCTGCCCTTGGACAACAACCGGAGCGAGGCGGCCCTGCGCAAGGCAGCGCTGGGCCGGAAGAACTTTCTCTTCGTGGGCCACGAGGCCGCGGGTGAAAACCTCGCCGGTCTCTACGCGCTGGTGGCCACCTGCGAGGCCAACGACGTCAACCCCGAGGACTACCTCGCGGACGTGCTGCTGCGCGTCCAGACGCACCCCGACTCGCGCATCGGCGAGATGCTGCCCCACGAGTGGAAGCGCCTGCGCGCCGCCGACTCCTCCTGAGCACCGTCGCTCACGTCCGCCCCGCTCACGCCCACCGCCGAGCACAGCGCCCGTCCATCCTCAAGCGGTCCGGCACGTCGTCCGCCGTACGGATACCATCATTATCGTGAAGATCAGGCGAACCCCGGACCTGGGTGAAGGGGGATGGTGGTCGGAGAGCTTACCTGCGGTCGATGCCGGTGGAAATCCAATCCCGGGGCTGATGGTTCGTGTCCTGATCCAGCTCGAAGGGTTTGTTATTACTGGTGGTGGTATAGACTCCCTCTAGGCGCCGACCTTAGGCCTCGCGGCGGAGATTAGCCGATGGCGGATGGCGGTTGGCATGAACGAGCGGTGACCATGGATCAACTTACTGGGGCAGGTCTCACGGCCTTTGTCGTCTCAGGCCTCGTATCGGCAGTAATTAAGCTGAGTTTCGATCGCAAGCTTGAGCGGTACAAGAGCGAACTCACGAGTAGGTCTGCGAAGGAGCAAGAGAAGTTGAAGTCGGAACTCTTGAGCGCCAATCAGCAGGCGCTAAACGGCCGATCGCGATGTTCGCACGACCTCAGGCGGTGCGCCTGAGGTCCCCTCGGCGCAGGCTTGGACTGGCAGAGCGCTGGGCGTTGCGTCCGGAGAGGTAGGCCTGCACCCGCTCCATGAGGCGGGCCAGGGTGCGGCAGCGGTGATTGCGGGTGACGTTGGCGTGCAGGTCCAGCCACACCCTCTCGATGCGGTTGCCCTCCGGGCAGTACGGCGGCAGGAAGTGGAGCACGATGCGCCCGCCCAGCTGCGCGAGCGCCTTGAGCGTCTTCTTGCTGCTGTGGACCGAGGCGTTGTCGAGGATGAGGTGGATGCGACGAGCCCGTCGGTACTCGCCCGCCAGGCGCCAGAGCAGCTGGATGAAGAGGTCACTGGCCTTGGACTTGCCCTCGACCCACGTCAGCTTCCCCGTCCTCGCATTCAGAGCTCCGGCCAGATAGCGCTTCTGGTTGTTGCCGGGCGTCACCACCACCCGGCGCTGACCGGGCAGGCACCAGTCGCGTCCCACCTTGGGATTGAGGTGGATGTCCACCTCGTCCACGTAGAGCACCGGCTCCTCGGGCGGGGTGTACCTCTCCAGGCACTTCAACTCGTAGAGCCGGCGGCGGCGCTTCCACCCCGGCCAGGGGCACTGGACGATGGGTTTGGCTGCCTTGAGCCGCGCGCCGAGTGAGGCCAGAGCCCGGCCCATGGTCGCCACGGACACGCGCGGCATGCCTCGGCGCTCCAGCTCCAGGCACAGCAACTCCCGCGTCCAGGTGGGCCGGCACCAACCCCAGTCCTCGGGCGTGCCCACCAGCACGCGCGAGAGCTTCTCGCGGAATCGGTCATCGACCTTGGGCTGGCCGTTGCCCTTTCGCCTGTCCCGGAGGGCTTCGCGCCCGCCTTCCCGGTAGCGACGCACGGCGCACACGACGGTGGAGGTGGCGCACCCCAGGAAGTGAGCCGCAGCGCTGCACGACTCGCCGCGCGCCACGGCGGCCACCGCCATGCACCGCCGCAGGGTGAGCGGGCAGCCGCTCAGCTCGCCCCAGCGTAGCAGCGCCTGGCGCTGCCGACGCTTCAACCAGAACCTACCCTTGCCCTTGGGCAGGGCCTTCTCGCTCTCAGGTTTTCTGCGCACACAGAGCCGAACGGGAAGTGCCCCTGCCGCCTCTTCCCGTCCGCTCCGCGCCTGCTCGCTCTCCAACCGCGATCGACGATCGCGAACGTTGGTTTACAACGGTGCTCGTGGAGGCTGATCGTGCGAAGCAAGTAGCGCAGCCCTGAATCGGTCCGTCCCGTGGCACAGGAGCAAGGCAGTGCGCTGCGGAGCCCACAAATTGGGACTATGGGCACTCCACTGTCGATGGACTTGAGACAACGCATTCTCGAGGCGTACCTGGCGCACGAAGAAACGTGGGAAGAACTTGCCAAGCGGTTTCGGGTAGGGGTCGCGACGGTTGATCGGCTCGTCGGCCGCTGGAAGCGCACCCACTCCATCGCTCCGCTGCGTCCTGGCCCGCGGCCCCACTATCGAATCCCGGATTCGCAACTCGCCAAGGTGAAGCGGCTGCTGGATGCCAGCCCCGACAGCACCACCCAGGAGATTGCGGATGCCTACGCCAAGGCGACAGGCGTACGGGTGAGCCGCCCTACCATGGGACGTGCCTTCCGGCGCCTGGGCTACACGCGTAAAAAAAGTCGCTCCTCGCCTCCGAGCGGCGGCTGGCGAAGAGTCGCCAGGCGCGACGGCGGTACCTGGATAAAGCCTCCGAGCTGAAGCCTTCGCAGCTCCACTTCATCGATGAGACCGCCGCCACCCTCACCATGACTCGCCGCTATGGGCGTGCTCAACGAGGGCAGCGAACACGCGGCTACGTACCGATGGGCCGTCGGCAGGTCCTCACGATGATTGGGGACCTGACGCTCCAGGGGATGGGGCCCGTGCTGACCTTCGAGGGCGCCACCAATAGCGAACGCTTCGAGACCTACGTCCGAGAGGGGCTACTTCCCGTCCTCAAGCCCGGCGACGTCGTTGTCTTGGACAACCTCAGCGCCCATCACCGTCCCGCAGTCGAGTCGCTCGTTCGCAGCCGCAAGGCCCATCTCCTCTTCCTGCCGCCTTACAGCCCCGACCTCAACCCCATCGAGTCGTGCTGGCTGAAGGTGAAGACGCGCCTGCGGGCCATCGGCGCGCGAACCCACGCCGCCCTCATCGAGGCCATGCGCGAGGCGCTCTCCACCGTGCGGCCGCAGGACGCGGCCGCCTGGTTCGCCTACTGCGGCTACCCGCCTCAACCGCCGTGATCACCGTGCTAGAGCAACTCCGCGCGAAGCTCCAGGCTGACCAGAAAGAGCACGACGCTCGTCGAGACTACGAGTATGAGGCGCGCAAGCGCTTATATGTGGAGTGCGAGCCACTCCTGTTCCAACTCGTCGAGTTATCGAATAATGCCCTACGGCGAATCAGGAGCATCGCGCGTACTTCGCGGAAGGGCGATCTGCGCCCAGACGGAGGGTGGCTGAGTGGCGACGGTTATTACATGCTGTCGACGTTCTACATTCTCTTTGTCCCGCTCGTTGTATATAAGCTGATCCAGGATCGACTCACGCTGATCGATCTCACGCTAGATCGGTACGTCGCCGAGCAGTATCGCCTCGCAAAGTGCCTCTACCTATCGTTCACCGAGGATTTCTCACTGGCCGTCGAGGCACCGGCGCTTGAATATTCGCCGGATGCCCCAGACTGGAGAGAAAACTCGACGAAGACCCCCGAGCGATACTGGCGCCAAGGAGTCTATCTCGGGATCCTTGAGAGCTTGGTCGAGTCCTTGATTATCGAGGAGTCGGGGCGGGCGCCGCGCGCTAAGACCTTTAGCGAGTTTGCGTCCGAGTATCGTCAGCAGAATTCTTCCCTGCACCGTGCGTTCGGCGAGGCGCGCCACCTCCTACTCGATTTTCACCCGAAGACGAGGCCTATCTTCTGGCGCATTCTCTCACTTCAAGTGATTGTCTATCAGGCTCTCATGCGAACGCGCGAGACACCTCTCGACGACCACCTTTCCAGCGTGCGCGGACTCACTGAGGAGGACTTGAAGGGCTTGGACTGGCGACGGGCTGAGGATAATGAGGGCTTCGATGACGCAGTGATGACCCCGGTGGCTGCGGCACGCACATTCTTGGTCAAGCGGCTGCAGGACTTCTCAAGCCCGTTTCGAAGGTGATCTTTGTGCGAGACGTCCTCCTCACCGGCGAGCGCACGGTGCTTAGTCCGAAGCAGGGATTGTCAAAGCTCCAGCGGCCCGTCTCTGAGCAAACAGTGGGCACGGCGGACGTGTGCTCCAAGTTGGCGGCATGGCCTCTTTACCCGCCCGGCGTACGATTCTGGGGCTCCGTCAACTCTTCTCCGCTGCCGCTCCATGCCCCTCCTTGCGCGCAATAGTGCCCCTGTTCCGCCCTAGCCACACCTCGCCAGGGCACACGCTATCGTCAGTCTCCCGAGGGCTTCTCGTGAACCCTGGGAGACCGGGGAGTTCGGGCCGGTCGCGTCCATGAGCGGATTGCCCCTGTTGGGCCGCATGTGCCCCCAGTGTTCCCCTCCAGCGGGGATTAGAGCGGGACGAGCTGGGACGAAACGGGATGGGGCGGGATATCGAATCCGAGCGGACTCAAGGCGATAGCGGGTAACAGCGCGTCCTGCTTGGGGTTTCCTATCGCCTCGTCTGCGGGTTCGATTCCCGCCGCCTCCACTCTCCGCTGTTCGGCGTCGCAGCCCCGAGGGAACCTCGGCGGCTACGGCTGCGGCACGCCGAGCTCGTAGGCCTTGCGGATGGTCTGGGCACAGGCGCGTGACTTCTCGCCCTCCTCATCCGCGCCGAGCTGGCGGTTGCGCGCCAGGAGCATGTACCGGGTCCTGGCGGCATTCACCCAGGGGTAGAAGCCATACGCTCCCGGCGACGAGTGGCCCGTCAGGGTCCACACGCCGTTGACGGGCTCTCCTTCAATCCAGTGTCCGAGCCCGTAATACGCCTGGCCCGCCGTCCACGGCGTGAAGGACACGTTGGGCCCTCCCGACCAGGCCGGAACCGAATCCACGGTCAGCTTGGAGGACAGCTCATATTGGTTGTTGAGCAGCTTCGTCAGGAAGACGCGGTACTGCGCCGCGCTGCCCGAGAAGCCCCCGGCCACGGCGACGGCGCTGTCGGACTCCGGCAGGGTGGTGCCCAGCTGCGCGTTGAGCCAGTCCATGACGCTCAACAGGCCTGTGCCCCTCCTCGCGCCGATATCGTCCAGCGCCAGCTTCTGCATGTGCCCGCCATTGTAGAAGTACCGGCCATTCTGCAGCGGGCGGTAGGAGACATCCTTGTAGGCCGGTCCATAGCAATCCGAGACGGTCACCCCGGCGTCCCCACACAAGGTGGTGTTCTCGTCGATGTAGCCGCTGGTGAAGTTGAGCCGCTTCTTCTCGTCCGCGGTGAGGTTCGCGTACCCCCTGGACTGCACGTAGGCCCCCACGTACAGCCACTTGCTCGCGGACGCGATGGGCATCACCGTCGTGGCCGACACGCCGCTGCCTCGCGGGATGCCGTAGAGCAGCCCCGCCCCGTTGCCAATCTCCCAATAGAAGTTCCCGAGCGGCTTGCAGCTCGCCGCGTTGTTGGCCGTGTCCAGCGCGGCCTGTTCGTACACCGTGAGGGCCGCCTGGGACGTACCCTGGGGCGCGTCCGCGATGGGCTCGAGGCCGTCCTCCGTGGCCCCACAGCCGAGGATGCCCAGGGCCAGCAGCCCGTACGCCGAGATGAAATTCGTCCTTCCGTGTCGCCTCATAGGGTGATTCCTCCAGGAAAGACCCCTGTGAACCCGGGAAGCGTCCAGGAGTTGCGCGAAAAAATCGCCGGCACTGTCCTCGGCCCGCCGGGACACCACACCCCGGTCGCATGGCCCGCCCCCACGGCGATGTCCACCTAGGGCGCCGCAGCGTGTGTCCCCCAGCTGCCGAGGAACCACGACGATGGCCGACCCCCGCGCGGAGCAGACGTTCCAGAAGAGCATCCACACCGTGAGCGCCAACGGCGCGGCGTTCCGGGTCGAAACCGACAGCCTCGGCTCGAAACGGATTCCGGCCGACGCCTACTGGGGAATCAATGTCAGCCGAGCGCTCGACAACTTCGCCATCAGCGGCCGCCCCATCTCGGTGTATCCCGACTTCCTCTTCGGCTACGCCTGCGTGAAGCAGGCCGCAGCGCGCGCGAATGCGGAAATCGGTGCGCTCGATGCGACCCGGGCTGCGCTCATCGACCGGGCCTGTGAGGAAATCAAGGGCGGCAGGCTGCACGAGCAGTTCATCGTGGACGTCATGCAGGGAGGCGCTGGCACCTCCACGAACATGAACTTCAACGAGGTCATCGCCAACCGCGGCCTGGAGCTGGCCGGCCATCCCAAGGGCAGCTACGAGCATCTCGACCCGAATGACCATGTGAACCGGAGCCAGAGCACGAACGACACCTACCCGACGGCGCTCAAGGTCGGGCTGATGCTGTCCATCGAGCGGCTGCTCTCGGAGCTCCAGCAGCTGGAGCGCGCGTTCCACGACAAGGGGCGGGAGTTCGCCGGCATCGTGAAGATAGGGCGCACGCAGATGCAGGATGCGGTGCCCATGACGCTCCAGCAGGAGCTCGAGAGCTTCGCCGTCACGCTGGCCGAGGACCACGCGAGCCTGGAGGGCGTCATCCGGCGCCTGGCGGAGGTCAACCTGGGAGCGACGGCGATTGGCACGGGCATCGCGGCGGACCCGCGCTTCGCGGAGGCCGCCCGCAAGCACCTGGCGGCCATCACCGGACACCCCATCGTCACCGCGCCCAACCTGATCGAGGCCACCACCGACGTGGGCGTCTTCATGGAGGTGTCCGCCACGCTCAAGCGCAGCGCGATGAAGCTCTCGAAGATCTGCAATGACTTGCGGCTGCTCGGCTCGGGCCCCCAGGCGGGGCTCAACGAAATCAACCTCCCACCGAGGCAGGCGGGCTCGAGCATCATGCCGGGCAAGGTGAACCCGGTCATTCCGGAGGTCGTGAACGAGGTCGCGTTCGTGGTCGCCGGAGGGGACGTGGCGTTGACCATGGCCGCCGAGGCGGGTCAGCTCCAGCTCAACGCCTTCGGGCCCGTCATGGCCCACGTGCTGTTCGAGAACCTCAAGTTCATGACCGCCGCCATGGAGACGCTGCGTCTGAACTGCGTGACGGGCATCACCGCCAACAAGGAGCGGCTCGCGCACCAGGTCAGCTCCTTCGTGGGCGTCATCACCGCGCTCATTCCGCACATCGGCTATGCCCCGGCGACGACGCTGGCGAGGGAGGCCCTCGCCACGAATGCCAACATCGCCGACCTGGTGGTGGCCTCCGGGCTGCTGACGCGGGAGCAGGTCTCCGCGCTGCTCACCTCGGAGCGGCTGACCCGCGGCCAGGCGCTGGCGCAAGGCGACGAGGAGGGCACGCATTGAAGCCTTCCGGCAACGGAGCAACTGCCCCCGGGAGCAGGTTGCTTCCCGGGGGAAGGTGTGGATGTTCCGCCAGGCAATTCCATGCGTAGAGGTTGAGCTCCATGCGTACGATTCCGTCGAAGAGGATGTCCCTTCTCACCGAGCGCGAGGCGCAGCTCGTGCTGTCCAGCGCCCCGCGCAACCTGTCCGAGCTGTCGCAGCGGGAGCTGCGCAGCCGCATCCAGCGCACGCGCCGCCTGATGGAGAAGTATCAGGACCAGGCGAGGCAACAGCGTCGGGAGGCGCTTGGCAGGAAGACGCCCACCCGGAGCCGGCGCGCCGAGGGCAACCTCAACACCCGCCAGAAGGCCGAGTACTTCGAGCTCACGCTCGAGCGCTTCGAGAAGCGACTCGCCCAGCTCGAAAAGAAGACGCCGGCCAGGACCCGCGCCCTGGGCGGGGCCCGGACCCAGAGGGCGACGCGTCGGGCTCCGGCCCGCGTGGCCACGAGTGGACGCAAGCCCGCCCGGCGCACGCGCACCGCGGGGCGCACCTCGAAGGTGGCGGGCGCGGCCTCGCGTCAGAAGAAGGGTGGGGCCCTCAAGCAGCAGCGTTTCCCTTCCGTCAAGCGCCAGGCCCATGCGTCCGCCCGAGGGCGGCGGACCCAGACGCGGCGAGATCAGCGCCGCTGAGCGCCTGCCTTCACCGGGCACCCGGCGCCACGCGCCGGTGCAGGCCCTTCAGCGTGAGCGCGAAGGTGATCCACGCGAACCCGCGGAAGAGGATCTCGATGCCCACGAAGGTGCCGATCAGCCACATCGCGGACTCGGGGAACTGTCCCCAGACGATGACGCCCAGCAGCAGCGAGACGGCGCCATTCGCCAGCTCCAGGCCCCAGCCCTCCTGACGCGTGGTCATCGAGGTGATGATGCGGAAGAGCCCCGAGGCGGCCAGCCAGCCGGTGATGAGCAGGGTGATGGACACCGCGCTCTGCACCGGGGCGCGCACCATCAGCGCGCCCACCACCACCGCCAGCACCCCGGAGAGCAGGTGCAGGGTGAACCCACGCGAGCGCCGCCCGCCGAAGGCATGGACCACCTCGGCGACCCCGCCCACGATGATGGCCATCCCGAGCGTCACCACCGAGACGAGGCTCGTGGCCACCGACGCCCTCAGCGCGAAGCCACCCACCAGGACGAGCACCATCCCGAGCACCAGGAACCATCCCCAGTGTCGCCGCAGCTCCTCCGCCGCCTCCATGACGTGGGCGATGGGGTCCGGGCGCGGTGCTGCCTGTACTGGCTTCATGACGGCCTCCCTGGCGAAAGCGCGCGAGCGGGTCCGCCCGTCCGGGAGCTCCCAGCAGGCCCCCGCGGGCCGCGCCCGCGGTGCTCGCCCCGTCCTCGAGGCGCACACCGGAGGGTAGGCCCTCGGAATGCGTCCGGCAGCGGGCGCTCGGCCCCCTCGCCAGGAAGGGCGCTCCCGGCTCAGGAGTCCCCGCGCCGCATGCCCGCGCTCCCGTGACGGCCCGCAGTCGAGTGCCACCGGCACGAGGAACGCATGAGCACCCGCCACCTGAGCAGGCACCTCCGTGATCCCTACTGGTTGCTCCTGAGCGGCCTGCTCGTCGTCGGCTTGCTGCTGGGCAGCTGGCTCGCCCACCAGCAGACGGAAACCGCCCCGGGCTACTTCGGGCTGGCCTGGAAGGGGGACCCCAGCGAGACCCGCTCCGCGCTCACGACGCTGTTCGGAATGCAGATCACCGTCCTCACCGTCGTGTTGTCCCTGAACGCACCGTTCATCCAATCCGCGGCCAACCAGTACTCACCCCGCCTGGTCCCCATCTACCTGAAAAGCGCGCCGTTGCGCCGCGCCATGCCGCTCTTCGCCCTCTCCATGGGGTACATCATCGCGGCCGTCCGCGAGCTGGGCCTCATCGCGGACACCGGAGTGCAGCCGCGCCCCGTGCTCTCGGGCGCCTTCGTCCTGGTCTTCGGGGCGCTCTTCGCCCTCGTCTTCTGCATGATTCGCACCTTCCGGTTCATGCGGGTGGAGCGGGTGCTCGGGCTCGTCCAGGAGTTGATCGTCTCGGCGACCGAGCGCCGCATCCAGGCGCGCCTGAAGCGGCTCCCGCTGGACCCGGCGGCGACCCTGGTGCTGCCGGCGGATGCCACCGCGCTTGGCGCTCCGGAGTCGGGCTACCTCGCGGAGGTCGACCTCCGGAGGCTCGCGCACCGCGCCCGGAAGTGGGGCGTCCGGGCACGCGTCTACCTCACCGTGGGCGAGTACGTCGACAAGGGCGAGGTCGTCGGATGGGTGGTGGCGGACGGTGGGGGGCCCGTGGACGACCGCACCCTCAGGGACCTCGCCACCGCCCTGAGAATCACCCTGGCGAGAGATCCCGGGTGCGATCCCGCCCTCGGCATCCGCATCCTCGTCGACGTCGCCAACCGCGCGCTGTCCTCGTCCGCGAACGACCCGTACACGGCCCGGCAGGCGCTGCAGCAGGTCCGCTCGGTGATGCGCCGGCTGGCATGCCTGCCGCTCGGGGACTGGAACGTGGTGGACCCGGATGGCAGGGCGCGTGTCTCCGTCGTGGCCACGCGCCTGCGCGACTTCCTCTTCCTCGCCGTCGATGGTCCCCTCCACTACGGAATGGGGAACCCCGAGGTGCTCGAGGAGGTCCTCCAGATAGCGCTCGTCGTGGGGCTGGCCGCGCGCGACGAGGAAGACCGCGCGGCGGCACACGCGCTCCTCGCCCGCGTGCTCGCCGACGCCAGGGCCCACGGCGCGCCGGAGCGAGAGCGCTTCCGCCGGCTGCTCACCGAGGCGGAGCGCGTCAGCGCGATATTCCAGGGGGGCCGGCGCACGACAGTGGAACGGACGCGCGCCCATTGGCAACCCGACTGAGTGGCCTCCACGTTGCCCCGGTGTGCGATTGCACGCCTCGCGGTGCGTGGTGAGCGTTGTGGGATGGCCGAGGTCACCACGAGCACCGGAGATGAGGCGACAACCCCGAAGGGGACGGTCGACCCCATCACCGCCGCCCTGCGGGAGCTTCACGCCAGCCTCGCTTCCGAGCCGGGCGGCGCCCTGGCCAGCTACATCCCCCAGCTGACGGAGGTGGACCCGGGGCTGTTCGGGCTGGCGCTCGCGTCGATGGACGGGCGCCTCTACAAGGCCGGTGACGCGGACGTGCCCTTCACCCTCCAGTCCGTGTCCAAGCCCTTTGTCTACGCGCTGGCCCTGGCGGACCTGGGCCTGGAGGAGGTGCTCTCCCGCGTGGGCGCGGAGCCCAGCGGAGAGGCCTTCAACGCCATCAGCCTGGAGGCGGGCAGCGGCCGTCCGTCCAACCCCATGGTCAACGCCGGAGCCATCCTCACCACGTCCCTGGTCCGGGCCTCGAACCCGGCGGCGCGGTTCGAGCGCATCCGGGGAGTGCTCTCGGCGTTCGCCGGCCGTCGTCTCGAAATGGACGAGGCGGTGTTCGCTTCCGAGCTGGAGACGGGGGACCGCAACCGCGCGCTGGCCTGGCTGATGCGCAACGCGGGCTCGCTGCGCGGCGGCGTCGACGAGACGCTCGACGTCTACTTCCGCCAGTGCGCGCTGCGGGCCACCGCGGCGGAGGTCGCCGTCATGGCGGCCACCCTGGCCAATGGCGGCGTCAACCCCTGCACGAAGGCCGTGGTCGTCTCGCAGCAGATTGCCGAGCACGTGCTCGCGGTGATGGCGAGCTGCGGGATGTACGACTTCGCGGGAGAGTGGCTGCTGCGCGTGGGGCTGCCCGCGAAGAGCGGCGTCTCCGGCGGACTGGTGGCGGCCAGCCCGGGGCAGTTCGGCATCGGGCTCTTCAGCCCCCTGCTCGATGAGCGGGGCAACAGCGTGCGCGCCGTCGCCGCGAGCCGCCTGCTCGCCGAGCGCTTCCAGCTCCACCTGATGCACCACCCCGGCCGCTCCGCTCCCGTCATCACCCGCGTGGGAAGCGCGCTGACGCTCCGGTCCGGGCGGCGCCGCCTCCACCAGGAGCGTGACGTGCTCCAGGCGCACGGAGGCGCCATCGACGTGAGGAGCCTCCAGGGCGACATCGAGTTCGCGGCCGCCGAGGTCATCCTCCAGTCGCTGGGCACGGTGCCGGAGGGCCCGCGCTGGCTGGTGCTCGACCTGCAAGCGGTCTCCCGGCTCCATCCCGTCGCGGCGCGTCTGCTGGACGCCGCCGTGCGCGAGCTCGCCAGCCGCGGCGTCGTCGTGGCCGTCGCGGACCCGCACCGGCGCGGACTCCTTCCGCATGCCGCCGTCGAGCGGCCCTCACCCGAGGAGGCGCTGGCGTGGTGCGAGGACGCCCTGCTCGACAGCCACGGCGCCTTCCTGGCGCAGGCGCGGCACGAGCCCTGGCAGCCGGGGCAGGGCGGGGAGTAGCCCGATGCCGTCACTCGACAATCCGCTGCTGATGTTCATGGCGCTGTTCACCCTGTACAGCCCCCTGGCCACGCTGTCGTCCTACTTCCCCATCGTCAGCAAGCTCCGTCCGGCCGAGCAGCTCCGGCTCGCCCTGGGGGTCTTCACCTACGTGACGGTCTTCGCGATGACGGCCCTCTGGGTGGGAGAGCCGCTCCTCAAGCTGCTCGGCATCACGACCGATGCGCTGACAGTCACCGGCGGCATCGCACTCATCTACGTGGGCGTCCCTTTGATGCGCGGCGTGGACGAGGCGGTGCCCGCGGGGCCCGAGAAGCCCGCTCCCCAGGGCGACGGGACGGGCAAGGAAGCGGAAGCGAGAATCGAGGTATGGCGGGCGGTCCTGTTCATGCCCACCACCTTCCCGCTCACGGTGGGGGGACCACCTTCGCCATCCTCGTCTCGTTCCGCACCCAGGCCGACAGCCTCCCGGACGTCATCGCGCTGTCGGTCGCGGGGCTCGCCTACGCCGCCGTCACGGGCCTCACCGTCTACCTCTCCGGGCACCTCGAGCGCCGCGTGAGCCCGAGGGCACGGTCCTTCCTCGAGCGGATTGCCGGCATCCTGCTCACGGCCATCGCCGTGTCGCTCCTGGCCCGTGGCATTCCCCGCATGGTGGTGACGGCGTTGAATGCCACGGAGGCCTTCTGAGCGCGGGCGTGTCAGTGGCGGCTGGCGGTGGGAGGAGTGAAGCCCATGAGGAAGTCGAGCAGCAGGCGCGCGCCGTAGCCCGTGGCGCCCTTGCTGCGCCACCCGCTGTCGCTGTCCGCCCTCGCCGTGCCCGCCATGTCGATGTGCGCCCAGGGCACGCCATCCACGAACTCCTCGAGGAAGAGGGCAGCGGTGATGGCGCCGGCGTTGTCGCCGCCGACATTCTTCATGTCCGCGATGTCCGACTCGAGCTCCGCGCGGTAGCTCTGGTCCAGCGGGAGCTGCCACACCGTGTCGCCGGTCCGCTCACCCGAGGCCTTCACCTGTTCGACGAGTGCCTGGTGGTTGCCGATGACTCCCGCGCTGCGGACGCCGAGCGCTCGCTGGCACGCACCGGTGAGCGTGGCGATGTCGACGATGGCGTCGGGCCTGGGTGACTGCTCGGTGGCGAGGACGAGCGCATCCGCCATCACCAGGCGCCCTTCGGCGTCGGTGTTGATGACCTCGACCGTCTTTCCGCCCCGGACCGTCAGCACATCCCCCAGCCGCATCGCCGTGCCAGAGGGCATGTTGTCGGTGCACATCAGGTAGGCCGTCACCTCCGTCTTGCAGCCGAGCTGCGACAGCGCCGTCATCGCCGCGAGGATGGCCCCCGCGCCGGACATGTCACCCTTCATGGTGGCATGGACGAGGTCATTCGGCTTCAGGCCCAGGCCGCCCGCGTCGAACGTGATGCCCTTGCCGACCAGGGCGATGCGGCCCACGGGCTCGGCTGCCTTCCCCCGGTCTCCCTTGGGGCGATACGTCAGCTTGATCATCCGCGGCGGCTCCGCGCTGCCCGCATTGACGCCCAGCAGGCCGCCGCAGCCGAGCTCGGACAAGGCCTCACCATCGAAGACCTCGACTTCCAGTCCGGAGCTCTTGGCCAGCACCTCGGCGACCTCGGCCAGCCGTGAGGGCGTCAGGAGGGAGCCGGGGGCATTGGCGAGGTCTCGCGCGAGCCCGGCGACACGCGCGGCGACCCCCCCGAGCTCCATTCCCTGCTCGACCTCCTCGAGGTTCTCCTGGGTCGTGACGAGCGTCAGGGCCTCGAGCGGCGGCTCCTGCACCGCGGTCCGCTTGTAGGGCCTGTACCGGTAGCGGGCGAGGAGGACGCCCTCCGTGACGACCTGCGCGGCGACGGTCGGCGGCACCGCGCCCGTTTCGGGCAGGCGGAGGGCCACACGCGTCTGCTGACCCACGGCCCGCGCGAAGGCGGCGGCGGCATCCCGGAGCTTGCCCGGGTCGAGCTTCCCACGCTCGCCAATGCCGACGGCGACGAGCGGGGGGCCACTGGTGCGCGGAACGACCAGCGTCTGCCCTGACTTGCCCTCGAAGCCCGCCGCCTTCAGCGCCGCACGGTCGAAGCCGAAGTCCTTCGGCTCTTCGTCGACTCCCAACAGCGTGCCGATGCTGTCGACGTTGGTCGGGACGGAGGTCGCCGCGTCGAGCTTGATGGCCTCGGGTTTCTCGATGGAGGGGGCGGGGTGGAACGCGGCCTGCGCGCGGGAATGGAATGAAGACAACATGGAGCCTCCTGTTCGGGTGAGAGACAGCTAGTAGCGGTAGAACGCCTCCTGCACGGCGCCGGGGCCCATGCCCCTGGCCAGGCACAACTGGAGCAGCACGCGGCTCTTCTGCGGGTTGAGCTGGTCCGCGGCCACCAGGCCCAGCGCGTCGTCGTCCATCTCGATGTTCCGGCCCACGTCGCCGCTGACGACGCGCGTGCTGCGCACGACGACGACTCCCGTCCTGGCCGCCTCGGCGAGCGCGCCCGCCGCTTCCGTGGACACGTTGCCGTTGCCCATCCCCGCCACCACGATGCCGCGCGCCCCCGCCGCGACGCTGGCACGCACCAGGTCGGCGGGCATGTTGGCGTGGGCATGGAGGATGTCGACCCGGGGCAGGCGCTCGAGGCCTTCCACCGAGAACTCCGAAGCGACGGAGTGCGGGTGCGGGGGCTGGCGGAAGTAGCGGATGCGCCCATAGCTGGCGCTGCCCAGCAGCCCCGGGCCCGGCGAGATGAACGTGTGCACGTCCGTGGTGCTGGCCTTCGTCACGTCGCGCGCACAGTGGAGGTCGTCGTTCAGGACCACGATGGCTCCCCGGCCGCGCGCCTCGGGGTCCGCGGCGACGGCGACCGCGTTGTAGAGGTTGAGCGGCCCGTCCGCGCTCAGCGCGGTGGCCGGCCGCATGGCGCCCGTGAGGACCACCGGACGCGGGCTCTTCACCACCAGGTGGAGGAAATAGCCGGTCTCCTCCACCGTGTCCGTGCCGTGGGTGATGACGACGCCGTCGGCCTCGTTGGCGGCGAACAGCGCACCCACCCGGGCCGCCAGCCGCAGCCAGAGGGCGTCGTTCATGTCCTGGCTGCCGACCTGGGCCACCTGCTCTCCCTGGAGCTGCGCCAGCGCGCGCAGCCCGGGGACGGCGTTGATGAGCCCCTCCACGGCGACCTCACCGGAGGTGTAGCCCGGGTCCACCTCGGACCCGGCCTTCCCCGCGATGGTGCCGCCCGTGGCCAGAATACGCACTCTCGACATGGCTGCCTCGCTTCCGCTCGAACGTCCGCCGGAATCAGCGGTGGCTCACCCGAGCCCCCACGGAAGCCCCAGCAGGTGCCAGCCCACGAGCATGACGATCCAGATGGCGAAGACGATCACGACGTAGGGCAGCATCAGCGCCACGACGGTCCCCACGCCCGCCTCCTTCTGGTACTTCTGGGCGAACGTCACGATCAGCGCGAAGTATGCGTTCAGCGGGGAGATGGCATTGAACGGCCCATCTCCCACGCGGTAGGCGGCCAGCACGGCTTCGGGGTCGACGTTCAGCCGCATCAGCAGCGGCACGAAGACGGGCGCGAAGATGGCCCACTTGGGGATTGCGCCCGTCATGATGAGGTCGAGGAGGGCGACGACCACCACGAAGCCGATGAGCAGCGGAACGGCGCCGAGCCCCGCGTGCTCCAGGGCATCACCCACCTTCACGGCCGCGAGCGTCGCCATGTTGGAGTAGGTGAAGAAGGCGATGAACTGGCTGATGATGAACAGCAGGAAGATGAGGCTGCCCAGCCCGGCGACGGCCTTCTCCATGGCCTTGATGACGTCCACGCTGTTCTTGATGGTCCTCGCGCCGATGCCGTAGGCGGCTCCCGTCACCAGGAACAGCACGGTGATGGCGACGATGAGGCCGTTCATGAACGGCGAGTCTCCGACGAGGGCGCCCGTCTCCGGGTTGCGCAGCGGCGCTCCCGGGGGCAGCGCCAGCAGGCCGAAGAACACCAGGACCCCGATGAGCCCCCAGAACGCGAACTTCAGCCCCCGCGACTCATCCGCGGACAGCTTCGCTCCCACCTCGGCCGGCTTCTCGCCTTTGTATTCCCCCAGCCGGGGCTCGATGATCTTGTCGCTGATGAGGGCGACCGCGACGGTCAGCATGACGACCGACGCGGCGGAGAACCAGAAGTTCGCCGTCAGGTCGATGGAGCGGTCGGGAGCCATGATGTGGATGGCGTCGTTGGTGATCTCGGTCAGGATGCCGTCGAGCGGTTTGATCAGGATGTTGACGGTGAAGACCGCGGCGACGCCGGCGAAGGACGCCGCCAGGCCCGCCAGCGGATGCCTGCCCACGGTGAGGTAGGCCGCCGCCGCCAGGGGAATCAGCACCAGGTAGCCGGCATCCGCCGCGATGCTCGACAGGATGCCGACGAACACCAGGATGTACGTCAGGGCCTTGCGAGGGGCGACCGCCACCAGCTTGCGGATCAACGCGCCCACCAGGCCCGCCGAGTCGGCGACACCGACGCCCAGCATGGCCACGATGATGACGCCGACGGCGTTGAAGTTCATGAAGTTCTGGACGACGCCCGCGAACATGAAGCGCAGCCCCTCGCCGGTGAGCAGGCTTTGCGCGGCGGTGGTCGTCTGCTCCACCGCGTGGGTCTCCGGGTTGATGGTCTCGTAGGTGACGCTGGCTCCCAGGAGGTAGAAGACGTGGGAGAGCACCATCACGACGCCAATCAGCACGACGAAGATCACCGCCGGGTGGGGGACCTTGTTGCCCACCCGCTCCACCGTGTCCAGCACCCGCGCCATGCCCTTCTTCTTCGGCGGCTTCGCTGGCTGCTTCTTCTTCGCCTCGTCTTCGAGGTGGATATCGTCGAAATGCGCCGCCTTGCTCATGGGAGCTCCAATCCTTTCTCAGAGCGATAGCTCGCCCCCCAGCGAGAGAGAGGTGTCCGTGGGCACCTTCCCCTCCGCGGGAGAGCTGTCGTGTTGCAGTTCGAAGAACGTGGTGAGCGAGAAGCGCTCCGTCAGGTGCACGGCGAGCTTCGTGGTGGAGTCGAACAGCACGCGGGTGTCGCCGAAGACGTCCGGAAGCAGCAGGGCGTCCTCCCGGAGCTCCACGTGGTCGTTGATGTCGTAGCGAAAGGCCACGCCGAACGCGGGAGACCACAGCGTCACATCCGGGAGCTCCTCGCGCGTGGGGACGTACTGGAACCTGCGGTCCCTGGCATAGCTCCCACCGATGTAGCCGCGCAGGAACAGCTCGTTCGACTTCTCCTCCTGCTCCAGGAGGGTGATGCCGATACCCAGCTCCACCTCGGAGCGCAGCTCGAGGCTGGCGGGGTGGTCGGTCTGGGCGCCGACGAACGTGTAGGCGCTGAGCAGGGGGTTCACGCGATATTCTCCGCGTGCCCACCCGCCGAGCGTCTTGGCCGTGAGCTCCCGCTCCGCGTCGTCACCTTCCGCGGCCTCTCCGTAGGCACCATCCGCTTCCAGGGTGAGCGCCCACTCCGGAGTGTCGAGCTCCGCCATGGCGTCGCCTGTCACGGTGAAGGCGCGGGAGTTGCCGGTGAAGAAGGACATGCCGAGCCCGGCGGAGCCCGTCCAGGGGCCCTCGTCCTCCTCTTCCTCTTCGGCCTCGACTCGCGTCGGCGGGGGAGCGTCCTCCGCCGCGTCGTCGGGCGGAGGCGTGGGAGCCTGGGAGATGACCGTGAAGATGAGGATGAGAGGGCTCATGCATACCTCGTGAAGCGGGGTGGGAAGCCTGGGGGGCCACCCGCTTGCCGGACGTCGCGATCCGCGATGCATCGTCCAGTCCGGCTCAACCTTCGGTATGGACTGCGACATCTGCAATCGCATGGCGGGATGGTGTCAGCAGCGCTCTCAACCGCTCCGACTTCTGCTCGGTCCAGCCGTCGGGACGCAGGAGCGCCACCCAGCCATCCACGTGCTCGCCGGTGTACACGTGCCCGTAACCAGGCGGCACCGACATGCCCAGCGGCAGGTCGGCCGTCACCTGCCAGAACGTGACGAAGGGCAACCACACCATCCGTTCCAGGACGTCATCGCCACGGGGCTCCCGCAGCCAATCCGGCCGCTTCAGCAGGAGCGAGGGGCTCCACCAGATGATGGGGTCGGAAGGGTGGAGCAGGTACAGCACCCGGGAGTCACCCCACGGGGCGGACGCCGGCGGAATCTCCACGCCCGGCCTGCGGCTGAAGCGCACGATGCGGCCGTCCCGGTAGATGGGCTCCACCTCGGGACTGCTGGCGTCACGGTGGTCGGTGAACTCGCGGTACAGGGTGTTGAAGTTGGGCGGTCCGACGAACAGCACCCCGTCGGTACGGTTGGCCAGGTCGCGCTCGCCGCTGAAGGCCGTCTCGCCTCCGTAGGAGCCCAGGCTCTCTCCGAACACCAGCAGCTTCGGGCGCTGGCCCGCGGGAAGTCTCGCCCAGCGCTCGTAGACGGCATCGAAGAGCGCGCGGCCCGCCTCACGCGCCCGCTCCTGGTCGACGAGGACGGACAGCCACGACCACAGGTGCGAGTACTGCGTGGCGACAATCGCGGAGTCACCCGCCGTCACGTACTCGAAGGCGGCCACGGCCTCTGGCACCACCCAGCCACTGCCCGTCGTGGTGACGACCAGCAGGTGGGCGCGCTCGAAGCCGCCTGCGCGCTCCAGGTCCCTGACCGCGAGCTCGGCGCGGGCCTCGGCGTCCGGTGCGGAGGCGTAGCCGGCGTACACGCGGATGGGCTCCTTCGCGGTCGTCCCGCTGAAGGCGGAGAGCTCGTCCACCGTGGGGCCGCGTCCCACGAAGTTGCGCCCCTCCCGTCCCAGCGACTCCCAGGCCACCAGGGAGCCCGGGCCTCCGGAGCGCAGCGCGCCGCGGGGCGGGACGACGCCCTCGTCGGTCTCCGTGTCCTGCACGGCCAGGGTGCGGTCCGCCGCGGCGATGAGCCCGTCCCAGAGCAGTCCGCTGGCCACCAGGGCGGTGAGCACCACCACCGCCAGCCCGCTCATCGCCCGGGCCGCGCGAGGACCGATGTGCCGCGAGAGCAGCGCGTCCAGCCGGCGGTACACCGCCCGCAGGCCCCGCCCCAGGGTGAGGACCCCGAAGAAGACAGCCGCCGCGACGACGGGGGCGAGCAGGTAGTCCGCGCTGTCGGGGTGGGGGACGTCCATGAGCTCGCGGATGCGGCGCTGCCAGTGCCAGCCCAGCAGCAGCGCGCCGGCCAGGGCCACACCTCCCATGACGAAGAGGGCCTGCCATGCTCGCGGGCGGGGGGCCCTTGGAGGACGGTTGACGAGCTCTCGCCACAGCCAGGCGCCGAGGACTCCCAGCCCGTAGCCGATGACCGCGCTGATGCCGCTGACGAACCCCTGGAAGAGCCCGTTGCGCGGCAGCAGGGACGGGGTGAAGGACAGGCAGGCGAAGACCAGCGCGACCCAGGACCCCGACAACGTGCAATGCAGCCAGCGCGGCGTGGGACGGCTCACACGCCAGGCACGGTGCGTCGGCGCGGACCGCGGAGCGCGGGTGAGAAGGCGTTCCATGCGAACCTCCGGAAGCGGCCCTCGATGCCGACGACGGCGCCGCTCCTCATCGAGGCACACACCCGAGGGTAGGCTCCCGTTCGCTGACTGGCAGCGGGCGCTCGACCCGAAGGTCCAGAGCCGGTGTTGCCATGCGGTTGCACCGGGGCTCCTGCCGGGCCCTGCTCACGCCTGCCTTCCCCTCCCTGGCGTCGGACCCGCCGCAAGTCACCGCTTGGAGGACTGTTTCCTGGCGGGCGCCTTCTGGGCCTTCTTGGGCGCGCAGCGCCCCGTCTTCGCCTTCGCGCCCGAGGCCCAGAAGTGGTCCAACGGACGCGCCTTCGTGTCGATGACCCGCGACGAGTACCAGTAGTGGTTGCGGATGATCTGCGCCACGTAGTCGCGCGTCTCCCGCACGGGGAGGGACTCGACGAAGTCGATGAGGTCCGTCCCCAGCAGCCCCTGCTTCTTCCAGCCGTTCACCCGCCCCATCCCCGCGTTGTAGCTGGCGAGCGCGAAGGCGCGGTTGCCGCAGAAGTAGTCGAGCAGATAGCGCAGGTACTTCGTGCCGACGCGGATGTTGGGCTCCACCTGGAGGAGCTGCCCGCTCGCGCCCTTCTCCAGTCCCTCCGCGGTGCCCGGCAAGAGCTGCATCAGCCCGAGCGCGCCCTGTCCGGACTCGGCGTTGGTGCGGAAGGAGGACTCCTGCTTCATCACGCTCAGCACCAGCGCGGGCTCCAGCCCGTGCTCGGCCGCGTACTTCTGGACCAGCTCCAGGTGCCTGGGCGGGAAGAGCAGCCGGAGGGCGAATGGCGTGAGCGCGTCGGGATGCTTCCTCCGCAGCAGCTCGCTGACCACCTGGAACGCCGCCGGGTCGTCCCCGGCCTCCGAGTGCAGCATCGCGACGTACAGCAGGAAGGAAGAGCCGAGCCGCGCCGGCTCTCGCGTCGCCAGCCCCTGCAGCTCCTCCGCCGCGAGCGGGGCCATGCCCTCGGCCAGGAAGTGTTCGGCCCGCTCCAGGCGCTGCTGCTCGCACGGGACGAGCGCCGCGTCCCGCGCCGCCGCCCTCGCCGGGGTGGAGGAGATGCGCGCCTGGAGGTCCGCCCCCGAGTCTCCCGCCGCGAGCAGGCCGTACCAGGTGAGGGGCGCGTCCTCCACGAGCGCCCCGAGCACGGCCCTGGACTCCTTGAGCTGCTTGCTCCGGCCGAGCGCGCGTCCCCGCCAGTAGCGAGCGCGGAGGACATGGGCCGACGTGGGGTACGTTTCCGTCAGGGCCTGGAACGCGGTGGCGGCGGCCCCGAACTTCCGCGCCCGGTAGAGCGCCATCGCTTCCGCGAACGCCTGGGTGTCCGGGGCCACGACAGCCGCGGCGGGTGTCCGGGGCTTCGGGGCAGGGAAGGGGCCGAGCGACTCGAGGGGGACGTGCTTCGCGATGGCCTGGCTCTTGGGAGAGCCTCGCGCTTCCAGTTGGACGAAGCGGCGGAGCCACTCCACGCAGGCGGGGGAGACCGAGGGCTTCGCCTGCCGCGCGCACGACTCCGCGTAGCGACCGAGCGTCTCCGGCAGGAAGCTCCTCAGCAGCTCGGCGGCGGCGAAGTGCTCGAAGGCGCTCTCGTAGAGCCGCTGGGACTCCGCCCATTGTTGCTGCCCGTGGTGGGCCTCTCCCGCCAGGGCCTCGGTCCTCCCGAGCTCCTCCGGCAGCTTCCTCGTCGCGACGGGGGACGGGCAGCTCTCTGCGGCACGCTGGTAGAGCGCGAGGGCCCGCGTCGCCGCCGCCAGCGCCTCCACGGGCTTGCCTCCGGCGAGGAGCTCCCTCGCCATGGTGCGTGCGCTCGCGGCCTCGAGCTGGAGGCCGTAGGGGAGGAAGAGCGGGTCTTCTTGCAGGAGCGCCGCGACGCGCAGGACCTCCGCGGGCTGGCGCGGGCCGGCCTCGAGGGCGAGCCGCAGTTGCCGCGCGGCCGGTGAGCGGCGTGTCTGGAGCGCGTCGCGCAATTGCTCGACGGGGCGCTCGGGGGTGGTGGCATCCACGCCTCCGTCGCTGACGGGCGGAAGTTGCCAGGCCCCGGCGGGCGGCGGCGCGCCCCATGGGCCCACGCCTCCGAGGAGGACGAGACAGGCGACCCACCCCACGAGCTTCCCCCCGCGCATCCCGCCTCCGTTCCGAGCACCGCGAGTCACTGGTATCTCCGCTCCGCTCCGGAGCGCGGCATGGGCGCTCCGGGACGGGGCGAGGATACACCGCCGACAGGGCGCGGCCGGAGCAGGGTGGGCGAGGACAAGGGCGAGCCCACGGGGTAGCGTGGCGCCGTGCTCAAACTGCACCACCTCGTGAACTCCCGTTCGCAGCGCATCCTCTGGCTCCTGGAGGAGCTGGGGCTCGACTACGAGCTCGTCATCTACCCGCGCGACCCGAAGACGAAACTCGCGCCTCCCGAGCTCAAGGCCATCCATCCGCTCGGCAAGTCACCGGTCCTCGAGGACGATGGGCGGGTCCTCACCGAGTCCGGAGCCATCATCGACTCCGTGTTGCGCCGCTACGGGCAGGGGCGGCTCGCGCCCGCGCCGGACTCGGCCGAGTACGACACCTACGTGCATTGGCTGCACTACGCCGAGGGCTCGGCGATGCTGCCCCTCCTGCTCGGCCTGTATGTGGGACGGCTGGGCGAGGCGGGCGCGCCGCTCAAGCCGCGCATCTCCAGCGAGGTGAAGAACCACCTCGGCTACATCTCGGGAGCGCTCGGGACGCGGGACTACCTGGTGGGCAACAGCTTCAGCGCCGCGGACATCCAGATGAGCTTCGTACTGGAAGCGGCGCGGCCCACGGGCGCCCTGGACGCCCTCCCCAACCTCGGCGCCTATCTCGATAGGCTGCACGACCGCCCCGCCTATCAGCGCGCCATCCAGCGTGGCGGGCCTCTCGACATGGGCGGCATGAGCAAGCGGTGACGGACGGGCGCTACCGGCAGCCGTAGAACTCGAGGTGGCTCAGGGAGACGACGACGATGCCGGGGCTGGGGTCGTTGTCGTCGGTGATTTCCAGGTGGAGCTTGCTGTAGGAACCCCGCTGCATCGAGTACATGCGACGCTCGGTCCCGGCCCAGGCGGTCTCATTGGTGCGCGTGTCGAGCAGGCGCCACGCCCCGGAGAACGCGTCCAGCCCCCACAGCGTCCAGGACCTGGGGGCGCGCGAGGTGAGCGACGCGTTGGCGAAGGTGATGGAGTACGAGAGGAAGGTGCTGGACCCGGTGGTGCTCCAGTCATAGGCAATCCACGCTGGCGCCTGACCCACCTGGGAGATCCACATGGTGGAGGTGTCGTGGGGAAACCTGTCGAACGCCTGCCAGGCTTCGTAGGTGGCACTGTAGACGCCCGAGCGCGTCACCACGCCGCTGGGAGAGGTCGGGCCCGTCATGCTCGGCACCTGGTCGGTGGGCCAGCAGGAGCAGCCGAAGAACTCGAGGTTGCTCATGGAGACGACGACGATGCCGGGGCTGGGGTCGTTGTCGTCGGTGATGTTCAGGCGGTACTGCCGATAGAGGTCCGGTGAGGCGACCACGTACTCACGCCGCTCGACACCGGCCCAGTTGGTCTCATTCCTGCGCGTGTCGACGACGGTCCAGCCGGAGGCGCCCAAGCCTTCGAGCGTCCAGGACCTGGGGGCGCGCGAGGTGAGCGACGCGTTGGCGAAGGTGATGGCGTAGCGGGTGATGAGCCTGGGCCCACCCAGGCTCCATTCATAGCCAAGCCAGGTCGGCGACTGGCCCACCGGCGAAATCCACATGGTGGAAGGATTGCCATCGAAGGCCTGCCAGGCCTCGTAGGCGGCGCTGTAGGCGCCCGAGCGCGTCACGATGTTGTCGGGCGTGGTCGGGCCCGTCATGTCCTCCACCTGGCTCGTCGAGCAGGTAGGTGCCTGGGCCCAGCCAGGTGCAGACAGCAGAACGACAGAAATCGTCAGGAGGATGCTTCTTGCGGCGGTCGGGATTGGCACAGGCGTTCCTCGGGGTGGCCTGTCAGCCTAACCGCATCTGCGCAGTTCCAGGTGTGAACGCAGCGGGGCACCCGCAGCGACCTCAGGCGTACCGCCTGAGGTCGTGCGAACGTCGCGAGCCGCCAACTAGCAGGGGCTGAGGGCGTCCCGACGCATGAAGTAGTAGTTGCTGTTCCAGAGGCTCCGAGCAATGACGTAGGTGAAGCCGCCACAGTTGGAGTGGATGTTCAGCGGATGACCGTTGCTGAGCTGCGTCGTCGCACCGCTCAGGTTCGCGGGGCAGTAGTCGAGCCCGCTGCTGCGAGGAATGGCGCTCGCGTAGCTCTGCGCCACACAGACCCGCTCGAGCCCCTGCTCCACCGAGGCCAGCGCGCCCTCCTCCTGGACCGCCTCGACTTCACCGCCGCAGCCGACCGCGAACGCGGCCAGCGCCGTCAACGCCATCACGATACCCTTGCTCATGGTGTACGCCTCCAATGTCAGACGGGTTGCCCAGGAACCATCCTGTCCCCGAGCGGGACCTGAGTAGCCCAAGCCCCAAAAACAATCAACTACCCGGAATATATTAAAAACAGGGATTTCAATGACGCACGACAACACGTATTGGACGCGGAATCTCCGCACCGTCGGGAGAACGGTCCCTCACCCGGGGCGTGAGCCCGGCCCCCTCTGGTATTGAAGCCGTTTGGCGGCACCTACCTGTCCTGACAGGACCCTGTGCCAGTCCATCGAGGACCGCCGGGAGTCATGGTGCGCCCTCCGATTCTCAATCGGCGGAGAATGCCCGGGGAAAGGTGCTTGGGACGGCCCGCCATCCTCCGCTCGGCGGTGAAGGACACCGCTTACCGGATTCCGGCGGACGTTCGCGGATGCGGGCACGAGCGTGCCCCATCACGCCCTCAACAACCTTTCCCCGGGGACCTTCACGACTCAGCCGGTGCCGCTCACTGCACGTCGAAGTGGTAGTTGGCGCCGTAGTTGTTGTCGTAGCGCACGCAGGAGCTGCGGTCCGTGTTGCGGAACCACATCTCCAGGTGGCGGGCGCCGGCCGGAGCGGTGATGGGCGTCGCCACGGACCTGCCGTTGCCGGTGACAACCGTCTCCTGGATGGGGCCGTTGTCGAAGCGGTACAGCGCGACAATCACCCAGGCCGGGCCGTTGTACGTCGCGCGGCACTCGGGCAGGCGGGCCACGTCGTAGTTGACGATGAGCGTCTGGCCGGCGCTCGGGGTGCCCGCGACGACCTCGTCCCAGTTCGAGTTGAAGGAGATGGCCGGCGCGCCGACGGGGAAGTGGTAGTTGCTCCCGTGGTTGGAGTCCCAGGCCTGGCAGCCCGGGCCCGAGATGTCGAACCACATCACCAGGGCGCCGCTCTCGCCCGCGGGCAGATGCAGGGTGCGCTGGACGGGGTTGCCGTCCGGCGCGTAGCCGGCCACCCAGAAGCTCGACACCGGGCCGCGGTTCATCTGGACGTGGCCGGTGATGGTCCAGGTCGGGGTGCCCGAGGGGGTGGTGCTTCGGCACTGCGGCAGGCGGCTGATGTCATAGTTGACGACCACCTGGCCGCCCACGGGGATCAGCGCCACTGACGGCGTCTCGTTCCAGTAGCCATCGAAGGTGATGGAGGTGGGGGAGGTCTGCGCAGCGGCGGGAGAGGCCACCAGCAAGAGCTGCAGAAGAACAGGAAGGAAACGACGGACCATGGTGCGCTCCTTTCGAGCGGAAAAGGGAACGGACGGCGCTAACCCGGTCCTGTGCACAGGTCAATGGGTCATGACGGGAACCTGATGCTCCACTGTCCCGCCAACTGGAGCCGCACGGAGCAGCACCAGAACTCCATTCGAACAGGCATTGGCTTGTGATTCCCTGAAAGGCAGACAGTGATTTCTGACAGTCATTTGCACACCATCGCCATCGCCTGAGCTGCGCGCGTCGTGCGCGGCCGGGGAGACCGAACCCTTCCCGGGGACACTTCGGGCCGGATGGGGCACGGCCCGGCGTTCGACACCGAGGTCGCCCGAGGTGAGGGGCCGAGCGGAGGTGGGCCGACAGGCCGAGACCGGGCACGCGGCGCCCCCGATGGAACAGGCGCTCGTGCGTCCGGTCGGTAGGCGGGCCGCGCCCTCCGCGCCTTCGTGGAGGGCCTCGGCAGCTACCTGTGCGCAGAGGTGCGCTCCGGGGGGGCTGCGCCGAACGTGGCCGGGGCGGTCTATCGTGGGGGGACGCTGCCTGCTACCTCTTCCCTCCGTCCGGCCCGCCGCGCTTTGGTTGTTCCACGGCTCGGACCCTTTTCGATAGAACACACGCCATGACTGTCGCCCCCTTTCGCCTGGGCATGCTCATCCCAGAGTTCCCCACGCAGACCCACGCCTTCTTCTGGCGGGAGATCACCGCCCTGCGCGCCGCTGGCGTCGAGGTGCACGTGTTCTCCACGCGGCGCCCCGTGGAGGGCTGTCCGCATGAATGGGCCGAGCGTGCGGCCTCCGAGACCACGTACCTCTACCCGCCGCGGCTCTCGTCGGCGCTGCTCTCGCCGCGGGACTTCCCGGGCGTGGCCCAGGCCCTCGCGTACGTCTCCAAGCTCTCGGTGGACATGAAGCAGAAGGCGCGGGCCCTGGGGATGCTGGCGTGCGCGGTGGACCTCCTCCACTACGCGCGCGAGCGGAAGCTGGACCACATCCATGGCCACTCCGCCGCGGACGCCGCGCACGTGCTCGCGCTCTGCAGGATTCTCGGCGGCCCGCGCTACAGCCTCCACCTCCACGGCGACCTGCCGGTGTACGGAACGGACCACGCCGCCAAGGCCTGGGACGCCACGTTCGTGGCCGCCGCCGCGCGCCCCATGCAGCGCCAGCTCATCGAGGACGCGGGCCTGCCTCCGGAGCGGACCTACACCCTGTGGATGGGCGTGGACACCGACCGCTTCCACCCCCCGGCGCAGCGCGCGGAGGACCCCCGCGGCCTCCACCTGGTCTCCATTGGCCGGCTGCACCTCTGCAAGGGGCACGTCCATACCTTCTCCGGGCTCCGCAAGGCGCTGGACCGGGGGCTGAAGGCGCACATGACGGTGGGGGGCAGGGGGCCCCACGAGAAGGAAATCCGCGAGGCCATTGCCCGCTTCGGGCTGGAGTCGCACGTGGACATGGTGGGGCCGCTCGGGGAAGCGGCGGTGATGGACCTGCTGCACCGGGCAGATGCCTTCGTGCTCTCCAGCGTGGGCCTCGGCGAGGCCTCTCCCGTCGCCGTCATGGAGGCCATGGCGTGTGGCGTCCCCCCGGTCTGCTCCATCATCGGCGGCACGCCGGACATGATTTCCGACGGGACGGACGGACTGCTGGTCGCCCAGGGGGATGAAGAGGGGTTGGCCAACGCCTTCCTCCGGCTCGGGCAGGACGCCGCGCTGCGCGAGCAGATGTCGCGTGCCGCGCGCGACCGTGCCGTGCGCTCCTTCGACTACCGCGAGACGAGCCGGCGCCTGCTGGATGCCATCCAGGCCTCTCGCGCGCCTCAGCGTCAGGCGGCGTGAAGAGGGCGCCCGTGAAGAACGGGCGCCCCTGACTCGTCGGTGCGGTCGTCGGCGCAGGCCGCTGACCTGAGAACGAACGCGGGCGCTATCGGGCCGCGTTCATTGGCATGTCATGGCCTGGCAGACGGGCGAGTCCCTGCGCGCGGGACCCAGGGCCGACTCTTTCGTTTCAAGACAGCACTGGTCGTAAGCCCTGCGCTCGCCATCCTCTGCGTTGATGCGCCCCTGGAAGCAGGTCAGCACGGCCTCCCGCTCGCCGGCCTGCTCGTGGAAGCATTGCGCCAGATCCCCGATCGCGTAGGAGGCAAGCCACGGGAGGGACGCCTCGGTGTACCCCTTGTCCCAGTAGCGGAAGCCCCCTCCAGGACATCCATTGGGAGTGGAGCCGTCACCCAGATAGTGCGTCAACTCGTGAGCGATCGTGTTGACGAGCCTCGGGGAGCCAGTCGCAATGGCACCGCGATTGAGCTGGACTGCTCCGCAGAAAGACGTCGATGCCGTGGTTCCGGACCAGAATCCCGTCCAGGTGGACCAGAGCCAACCACCGACAACGTACTCGACGGCTTCGGGGCGCACTGCGGCGAGGCCCTCCGCCACCTTGTCTCCACCGTCGATATCGCCTCCCGGGCCTGCCAGGAATGACTGCTCGCGAACAAGCTCCCAGAATCGAGGGTCCCGCCATATGGCATCCACCGCGCGAACTGCTGCATCAATGGCGACGCGCTGTTCTTCCGTCGCATTCCTGATGAGGAGCCCGGCAGGCGAATCGGGAGTGCCTTCGTTTCGCGCGCTGCTGACTCCAACCGCGCTGGCAGTCCTGCACGAGCTGAACACGAGCGTCACCCACATGCATGCGAGCAACCGGCCCATCTTGGACTTTGTCGTCATCTCGATGTGTCTCCAGGATTGATGCGGCTTCAGGGGCGCTGCGCTCAGTGTCCTTCGGCTGAGCGGCGGGCCTGCATATGGCGCTCACCCCTCCGGGGGAGGGGGAAGCGGCGTGTAGCGCAGCAGGGGCGCCTCGTACGACAGCATCCCCGAGGTGTCGTCAGGCGTCGGTGGGCCAATCTCGAAGCGATACCTGCGGCCGGGCACGAACGCGTGGCCGTCATGGACGCCGATGTCGATGCTCAGCAGCGGTGGCTCGGCGTGGTGCGGCGGTGGCTCCTCGCGCAGGGACAAGACAGTCGAGAGCCGCCGACAGGGCGCGCAGTTGGCCCGCGGAGGGCACGGCGGACAGTCACTGAAGCCCGCGACGTAGGCGTCAATCTGGAAGCGGTCCCCGGCCGGCAGCGCCCTGTCACGCAGCTGGGCGAAGGTAAGAGGCAGCCCCGGCGGCAGTCCGTGTTTCTCGGGCGGGAAGGCCGGATGGCGGCGGGGCCCGCAGGCACTCACGGCGAGGAGGATGGCGCCAAGGCCGAGCAACGCGCGGAGCGAGCGCCCCGGCCTCATGGCAGCTCGCAGCGAAGCAGCTCCGGTTCGAAGACGGGGCCCAGCAGCATCCACTTCCCGGAGACCGCCGCCGTGGCGCTGCCTGCCGTCTGCCGACCATCGTCGAGGAGCACCTCCTCCACCTCGAACGAATCTCCCGAGGGCTTCAGCCGCAGCACCTGGGCGGGAGCTCGCGTCGCTCCGGACAGGTCCTTCGCGTGGGCCGCGAAGGCCAGCAGCTTCGGGTGGGAGGCAATCCACAGGTCGCCTCGCGCATCCACCTCGATGTTGTCCGGCCCGCTCCCCAGCGGGAGCGTGTTCCGGTGCGTCAGTGCTCCCGAGTCCAGGTCCCGTGTGTAGACGGACAGCGAGCGCCCGAGCACCTGCGCCAGGTACACCGTCCGCCCGTCCGCGGAGCGGTTGATGCCATTGGCGTACGCCGTGCCGCCGATGACCTCCCGGAAGCCCTGGCCGTCGAAATAGAGCACGTTGCCCAGGGCGAGCTGCAGGTAGTCCTCAATCACCTGCATGGCGCCCGGCGGGAAGCGGTGGTCGTTCGTCACGTAGAAGCGCCTGGCGTCCACCGCCGTGACGTCATTGGGGGAGACCAGGGCCGGGTCTCGCAGCGTCTCGCGGTGGACGAGCATCCCGTCCGCGCCAACCTCGAACCGCTCCACCTGCTGCTGGCCCGCCTCCGCGTGGTTGACGACGAACAGGGTCTGCGCGCCGTCCGGGGCGACGAAGAGCCCGAGGCCATGCGGGTGGAAGGACTCCTTGAAGGCTCCGGTCAGCAGCACGGGAGGCGCGGAGCCCGCCGGGTCGAGGCGGTAGATGCCTCCCTGCACGGGGCGCCCGGCCTGGGTGGCGCGCCGGTCATCCGACGAGACGTAGGCGTAGCCGAGCGTCGGGTGGAAGGTGATGTCCTCGGCGCCCGGCATGCCGGACACCGGCGTGCAGCGGCCGGCGAAGTGGGGGACGAGCTGCTTGAACTGGCCCGCGTCCGCGAGCGTCTTCACGATGAAACCGCCCAGTCCGAGGAGCAGCACGCCGAGTCCGACGAGGAGCTTCTTTCTCATGCGGCCAGTCTAGCGTTTCCCCCGGAAGTCCGATGGCGTCATCCAAGAACTGCCAACGCGTGCCGCAGCAGGAGTCCGGGTTGCAGACGCCAGGGGAGCTTCCGGGCTCCGCCTCCCGCGCGTCTCGAGTCCTCAGGCCGGCCGTTCGAGCCGTCCGTCGGCATGCCTCGCGAAGCGGCCTTCCTCCCTCGCATGGACGGGGGCATTGCTCGGCCACGGCCAGCCGCCGAAGCCCGTGCGCTGGTAGTCGGCGAAGGCCTGCTGGATTTCCTGCCGCGAGTTCATCACGAACGGGCCGTACTGCACGACAGGCTCCCCAATCGGGCGCCCCTGCAGGAGCAGCAACTCCGCCACGTCCGCGCCGTTCTCCAGTTCCACGTCCACGTCCGCGCGCAACTCGATGCCATGCGACGGCGCGATGGCACGCCCCGCCACGCGCAGCTCGGAGCCGAGGAAGAAGTACAGCATGCGGTTGCTGCCCCGCGCCGCCGCCGGCAACGTCCAGCGCGCACCCGGCGCCAGCTTGAGCGTCCAGATGGCCACGTCCGCGTCCGCGTGCGCCGCCCACGACTTCGGCGGCGGCTGCGGCGCCTTCACGTCGCCCACCCGGCCGGCCACCACCGTGACTTCCGTGGTGCGTCCCGCCTCGTCCTTCACGACGTGCTTCGGAATGACGTGATTCCAGAGCATGGAGAAGTGCGGCTCCACGAGCTTGTTCGCGCGCGGCAGGTTGAGCCATATCTGGAACAGCTCGACCGGGTTCGGCTGGTCCCGCTTCAGCAGCGGAAACATCTCCGAGTGGTTGATGCCCGCGCCGGCCGTGAGCCACTGCACGTCGCCCCCGCCGAAGCGCGCCGCCGCGCCGAGCGAGTCGGAGTGGTCCAACAGCCCGTTGCGGACGATGGTGACGGTCTCGAAGCCGCGGTGCGGGTGCTGGGGGAACCCGGGCACCACCGTGCCGTGATACATGTTCCAGCCGTCCCGCTGGTCGAAGTCCTGACCCAGGTTGCGGCCCGCGAGCGAGGCGGACGGCCCCAGGTGCTCGTTGCCCGCCGGGTACCGGTCGTCGTGGTGCACGCAGAAGAGGAACGGGTCCGGCGTCCGCCACGGCATCCCGAGCGGGTCCACACGGAGGACGGCTTCCTGCTGCTGCGGACTCTTCTGCTGACTCATTCCCGGCTCCTCTGCCTTTCCGGTGCCGCGCGAACACCCCGCGGCGGTGGTGACTCCCGCCGCCGCGATCAGCTTCAACGCCGCTCTCCGGCTCACTTCATCCAAGGTCCACCTCGCGCTTGATTCCGCCAAGGGCCGCTCCATCCTAACAACGTGCCCTTCCGGCCGCTCAGCCCTTCCGGCCGGGCGCGGGCGCCCTCGCGAAGTCGACGAAGGCGCGCAGGGCGGCCGGGAGCTGGCGGCGGCTGGGGTAGTAGAGGAAGAAGCCCGGGTAGGAGGGGCACCAGTCCTCCAGCACGCGCACCAGGCGGCCTTGCGCAATCAGCCCGCTCACCCTCGGCTCGAAGACATAGGCCAGCCCCACGCCCTCCAGCGCCGCGTCGACCATCAGGTTCTGCTCGGTGACGCTCAGCGGGCCGTCGACCTCGATGCTGACCTCCTCGGTGCCCCGCTCGAACTCCCAGCGGTAGAGGGCGCCGCTGAGGAAGCGGTAGCGGATGCAGGGCAGGGCGCGCAGGTCCTGCGGCGTCTTCGGCCGGGCATGCCGCTCGAAGTACCCCGGCGAGCCCACGACGGCGGACCGGATGCGGGGGACGATGGGCACCGCGAGCATGTCCGCTTCGAGGCTCTCGCCCAGGCGCACCCCGGCGTCGAAGCCCGCGGCGACGATGTCCGTCAGCGCGTCCTCCACCACGAGGTCGACGCGCACGTCCGGGTACACCCGCAGGAAACGGGTGACGATGGGCAGGAGCGCCAATTGGGCAGACTGCAGCGCCGCGTTGATGCGCAGCGTGCCCATGGGCTGGCCGCGAAAGCTGTTCAGGTCCTCGAGGGCATCGTTGATGTCGCGGAAGGCGGGACGGATGCGCTCGAACAGGCGCTCGCCTGCTTCCGTCAGTGCCACGCTGCGCGTGGTGCGGTTGACCAGCCGCACGCCCAGGCGCTCCTCGATGCCATTCAGCGCGTGGCTCAGCGCCGAGGGCGACACCCCCAGCTCCACCGCCGCCTTCCGGAAGCTGCGGTGCGTGGCGATGGCCAGGAACGGGGACAGGGCCGCCGGGTCGATGCGCTTCATTGTTGAGATGAATTCACCAACTTGATGAGGACTCAAGAGATTCTCTCAACGAGGTGCGGCCGGTACCTTCTGAATCGTCAGCCGGTCGCACCGCCCGGCGACGCACCCGAAAGGAATCCGCCATGCGCGTCTGGTTCATCACTGGAGCTTCCCGTGGTTTTGGCGCCCTCATCACCGCCGAGGCCCTGGCCGCCGGAGACGCCGTCGTCGCCACCGCGAGGGACCCCAGGAGCCTCACCGCGAAGTTCGGCGAGCACCCGCGCCTGCTCGCCGCCGCGCTCGACGTCACCCAGGAGGCGCAGGCCCGCGCCGCGGTGGAGGCGGCCGTGGCGCGCTTCGGCCGCATCGACGTGCTGGTGAACAACGCCGGCTTCGGCCTGCTCAGCGCGGTGGAGGAGGCCAGCGCTCGCGACGTGGAGCGCGTGTTCTCCACCAATGTCTTCGGCCTCCTCGCCGTCACCCGCGCGGTGCTGCCGCAGATGCGGCGACAGCGCTCGGGACACGTCATCAACATGTCCTCCGTCGGCGGCTACGCCTCCGCCCAGGGCTGGGGCGTCTACTGCGCCACCAAGTTCGCGGTGGAGGGACTCTCGGAAGCGCTGCATGCGGAGCTGGCGCCGCTCGGCATCAAGGTGACGGTGGTGGAGCCCGGCTACTTCCGCACGGACTTCCTCGACGGGCAGTCCCTCTCCGTGTCCGAGCCCATCGCCGACTACGCCGGGTCGTCCGGGGTCATCCGCTCCTCCGCCACGAGGCTGAACCACGCGCAGCCGGGCAACCCCCACAAGCTGGCGAAGGCCATGCTCACGCTGGTGGACGCGGAGCGGCCGCCGCTGCGGCTGCCCCTGGGGAGCGACACGGTCGCCGTCGTCGAAGCCAAGAACCGGCAGGTCGCCGAGGAGCTCGCCGCGTGGCGCGAGCTGGCCATGTCCACCGACGGCTTCGATGCGACGGCGTAGGGACTCCCGGGGGCTTCAGTCCCGCCGCCCGAGCATGCGCTCCAGGTAGTCCACGGCGCGCAGCTCCACCTGGAGGAGCGCGCGCTCCTCGCCGGACAGGGGAACCTGCTGGAGCTCGGCGCGCAGGGCCTTCGCGCGCTTCGGGTCGCCCAGGGCCACCGCCAGCTCGGCCCGGGCCGCCAGGGCGCGGGCCCGGTCGACGGGCGCGGCGGGCTCGTTCCGGGCGAGCGCCACGTCGAGGACCTTCGCCGCCGCGGCGTCGTCCGTCTTGAAGTCCCGCAGGCGGACGGCCGCGGCGAGCGCCTTCGCCAGCCGGGAGCGGGGCTCCGGTTCCGGGACGGGTTCGGCGGACTCCGCCTCCTTGCGCCGGACGAAGATGAGGGAGTTGCCGGACAGGTCGACCAGGGTGAACCGCCCCTGGCCCGGCTTCATCCGCGTGATGCGGGGGATGCCGGACACCGGGAGCTTGCCGCGCGTGCGCCGCAGGGCCTCGGAGAACGTCGCATGCAGGGACTCCACCTCCGGCATCACCACCAGGCACGAGCTGTACGCGGCCGAGGGCTCCAGTCCCTTGAGTCCGAAGAAGTGCAGCTCGATGCCCCCGCGGCGCACCACGGCGTACGGATTGGGCGAGGTCTGCTGGTACGTCACCTCGAAGCCGAGGGCCCGGTAGAAGTCCATCGTCTCGCCGAGCGCGACACAGGGGAGGAGGGGAATCGTCGACTCGCCGCTCATCGCCCACCTCCCGTCCGCCCTTCGCTGGCCGGTGCGGCCTCGGCCTCGAGGTGCTCGCGCATCTGCCGCAGTCCGTCCGCCGTTGCCCGCAGGGCCCGCGCGTCCATCTTCGCGGCGAGCCGGTTGGCCCAGGCCGCCTGGCGGGCTTCGACTTTGCGGAGCGCCTCGCGTCCCCGGGGCGTCAGCGCGAGGAGCTTCGCGCGGCGATGGTGCGGGTTCTCCTGGTACTCGAGGAAGCCATCCCGCTCCAGCGCGTCCGCCGTCTGCTGCACGCTCTGGCGGGCGAGCCCCATGATGCGCGCGACGTTCGCCACCGGCGCGGGCTCGTGGTCCACCACGCCGAGCACCTGCCAGCGGGCACTGCTCAGCCCCAGGGGCTCCGTCAGCGCGTCTCCCGCCTCCAGCGTCAGGCCGTTGACCCGGAACACCTCCAGCACCAGCTCCGTGAACAGCGCCCCCGCTTCCGTGAGCTTCGTCATGGACAGGCTTCTGCCAATTCGACAGGAACCTGTCAATGTGGGCAGCGGCCGTGGCGCACCAGGGTGAGTCCCAGACCCACGGCGTGTAAACGGATGTAGCGAGCGCCTACCGGGCCGGGGGCGGCTCAGCGGGCGGTCGCGCGGGCTGCTGGAGCACCCAGTCGACGAAGGTCCGCGCCGCGTGCCGCAGTCGCCGGTGCGCCGGGTACACCACGAAGTAGCCGAAGCGCGCGGGCAGAGGGGGACCGGGCAGGCGCACGAGGCTGCCCTCCGCGAGGTACGGCGCCACAATCTGCTCGCGCCCCAGCGCCGCGCCCAGGCCGTGCACCGCCGCCTTGAGCGCGTCCGTGGTGTCGCTGAAGACGTGGCGCTCGTCGAACTGCGCGTCGCGCACCCCCGCCGCGCGGAACCAGTCCGCCCAGCCCTGGCGAGACAGGTCCCTCACCAGCGACAGCTTCGCGACACCCGCCGCATCCCGGACGTCCTGGAAGCCGGCCAGCCGGGGCGAGGCCACCGGGAAGAGGACTTCGTCCATGAGGTGGTGCGCCGTCAGCCCCGTCCAGTGGCCCTCTCCGTGGCGGATGGCCAGGTCGGGGCCACCTTCGTCGAAGCGTGCCAGCGAGGCCTCCGTGTCAATCTGGATGCGGATGTGCGGGTGCAGGGCGGTGAAGGCCGGCAGGCGCGGCAGCAGCCAGGTGTACGTCAGTGAATGCAGGGTGTTGATGCGCACGCGGTTGCGCTCGTCGCGCGCGGCGCTCAGGCCTCGCAGCACGCCGTCGATGTCGGCCATCGCGCTGCTGGCCGTGTCCGCGAGCTGGCGCCCCTCGGCCGTGAGCGACACGCCGCGCGCATGCCGCTGGAAGAGGGCGACGCCGAGCTGCGCCTCCAGCTTGCGCACATGGTGGCTGACCGCGCTGGTGGTCAGGTGCAGCTCCTCCGCCGCATGGGAGAAGTTCTGGTGACGGGCGGCGGACTCGAACGCCGCCAGGGCCGGGAGCCAGTCGGAGGGCAGGGGCATGAGGAGCCTCAAATCATACTTGAGGCTGCCTGGAAAAAGATGCGCTTGTGGGGAAGGGCGGCAGGCGACATCTAGAGGACAGCCAACAGTCATTTTGGAGCCTCACCCATGAGCTCATCCACGCTGGTCCGTCCCTCTGTTCCCTCCCTCGCGGTCACCTGGCAGACGCCGCTGGAGCTGGGGCTGCTGGGCGCCATCTGGGGCGCGTCGTTCATGTTCATGCGCGTCGCGGCCAAGGACTTCGGCGCGATGCCCCTGGTGGAATTGCGGCTGGCGCTGGGCGCGCTGGTGCTGATGCCGTTCCTGTGGCGGGCCCGAGCCTCGTTCCCGCTGAAGCTATGGCCGAGGCTGGCCTTGATCGGGGCCATCAACTCGGCGGTGCCGTTCGCCCTGTTCGCGTGGGCGGCGCAGCGGGCGCCGGCCGGCATCGGGGCCATCTGCAACAGCATGGCGGTGCTGTTCACCGCGCTGGTGGCGTTCCTGTTCTACGGCGAGCGCATCGGCTCGCGGCGCGCGGTGGCGCTGCTGGCGGGCTTCGCGGGCGTGGTGGTGCTGGCCAGCGGCAAGACGGCGGGCGCGAGCATCGGCTGGGCGGTGGCGGCGGGTACCACGGCCGCGTTCCTGTATGGCATTGGAGGGAACATGGTGAAGCGCAACCTCACGGGCCTTCCGGCCGGCGCGGTGGCGGCGGCCACGCTCCTGTGCTCGGCGGTGTTCATGCTCCCGTTCGCCGTCATGTCGTGGCCGGAGCACGCCATTCCCGTGCGGTCCTGGCTGTGCGCCGGGGCGCTCGGCGTGCTCTGCACCGGGGTGGCCTATGCCATCTTCTACCGGCTCATCCAGCGCATCGGCGCGGCGCGGGCCTCCACCGTCACGTATGTCGTCCCGCTGTTCGCCGTGGCGTGGGCGTGGTTGCTCCTGGACGAGCCGCTCACCGGCTCCATGCTCATCGCCGGGACGTTGATTCTCGGCAGCGTGGCGCTGAGCCAGAAGCAGCCGGCGTAGGGAGGCGGGAATGGGGTGGGTGGGCCTGCCCCACCTGTGGAAGTCGAGCGTGCCCCCTCGGCGGGCCACTCGTCCGACCCGGCTCCTGGAAACCTCCGAGGCTCCTTACGCGACAATGCCCCTTGCGGAAGTACTCCCACGCTCCGCGAAAAAGGGTGATGGCGCATGAAGAGCGACGGAATCCGCAACCGGCCCACGACGCCCAAGGCCTTTACCTCCAGCGCCGCCGCGCCGCGCAACGTCCCCGAGCGCAAGCCCGTCACGCAGCGCGTTGATCCCGGCCGCACCGGCTTCGAGGCCCCCACCGGCCCCGTGCGCCAGAAGCTCACGGGGGAGACGGCGTCAGCCCCGGCCATGCTCCAGGGCCACTCCTTCCGCATCACCCCGGGGACCTCCTTCACCGCGCCGCAAGCCTTCGCCCGCGCATCTTCCGAGACCGCGCCGCGCGCGAGCACCACCGCCGCCGTGACGGACCCGGCCGCCCAGGCCACGGAGGCCGCCGCCGAGCGCGTGCGCACCGCCCTGGCGGAGGGAGGCACCGGCGCCGCCGCCATCGCGCTGGAGCAGGAGGCCCGCGCCCTGGGCAACCCCGAGGCGGTGGACGCGCTCCTCGAGGAGCTGGCGCCCGAGGTGAACACCCTCTCCCGCGACCTCGCGCACCGCGCCCGGCATGGCGTGGATGACTCCGGCGAGGGCGCCCAGCGCCAGACGGAGGCCGGCATCACCAGCCTCGCCGCCGTGGCGGACCTCGCGAGCGAGGACGGCGTCGAGCAGCTCTCCTCCTCCCTGGGTGAGGCCTTCGCCGCCGAGGGCGACGCGGGCGACATCAACCAGTTCGACGACGTCTTCGACGACCTCGCCAAGGAGGGCAAGGGGGTGCGGCTGGCCGGCGCGCTCGCGCAGGACCTCATCAACAACCGCGGGCTCGTGGAGGCGGGGAACGAAATCCTCAACGAGGCCACGGACGGGGTGAACAAGATTCGCGAGGACCTCGCGACCGCCCAGGGCGAGGTGGCCGTCCACGAGCAGCGCCTGGCCGCGGACCTCGCCGCCTTCGGCCCGGGCATGACGGCCGAGCAGCGCCAGGCCTATACGGACGCCTTCTGGGCCGACCCCGAGCGCGCGGCGGACCGCGACCGCATGAACAGCCTCTCCCACCAGCTCGCCCAGACGCTGGAGGAGACGGGCCCCGCGCTGGAGACGCTCGCCGCGCAGGGCGACTCGGACGCGGCGAAGGTGCTGCTGGATTCCTACACCCTGCTGGCCAACACGGACGCGCACGCCGCCGCGGCGGTGGAGTTCGTGGGCCGCGTGAGCAACAACCCGGCGCTCGCCGCGAAGATGGACGAGCACACCGATGGCAACCTGGAGGAGCGCCTGCAGAACGAGGTGCTCGCCCCGGGCCTGCCGCGGGCCCAGGCGGGCATCTTCGCCGCGCACGAGGCCGAGGGCCCCGAGGGCGCCACCCGCGCCGCCGAGGAAATCGAGGCGCTCATCGGTCCGCTGACCACCGCGGGCAGCGAGTTCGCCAGCATCAAGCGCGAGGTGGACAACTTCAAGCTGGCCCTGGACACGCTCTCCAACTTCCGGGCCGGCGCGGACTGGGACACGTCGCGCGCGCAGGCCATCGTCTCGCAGTGGGACCAGAAGAACCCCTTCCAGCGCGCGCTGGCGGTGGCCACGGTGGGTTACGGCATCTACGCCGGGGCCCAGGCCTTTGCGGACGGCGAGTACCCGCAGGCCCTGCAGAGCTTCCTGGGCGCGGCGCGCGGCGGCGTGCTGATGGCGTCGGGGCTGCTCGGCATGTTCAGCCGCACGGCGGACCTGGCTGGCGACGCGGCTCGGGTGGGCGGCCGCTTCCTGCCCGCCATCGGCCTGGCGCTGGATGCCGCCCAGCTGGCCGAGGACATCGGCAACCTCCGGGAGGACGGGACGGACGCGGGGGAGATCATCTCCACCATCGGCACCGGCATCAGCCTGGTGGGTGACGTGCTGGAATTCGTCCCCGCGGCGGGCACGGTGGTGGGCGGAGCGCTGGGCATCGTGGGCGGGGTGGTGCATGCCATTGGCGGCTTCATCAGCGGCATCATCAACGGCAACGAGGAGCGCGAGGCGCTCGCCGAGGACCGCGCGCGGCTGCTGGAGCAGGCGGGCGTCCCCGCCGACACGCGCGAGCTGCTCACCGCCGACCCGAACACCGCCGCGCAGCTCGGCAACCTGGGGCTCTCCCGCGAGCAGTTCCTCGCGCAGCTGGAGGCGCGGGAGGCAGCCTTCGCGTCGGGGAACGTGGAGAACATCCAGAACATCGACACGGCCTGGCGCGTGGCGGCCCTCTACGGCCTCCAGGGCGACGAGGCGGTCGCCTTCATCAACGACCTGCGCGATGAGTCTCCCGAGACGCTGCGCACCCTGGACCAGGCCATCGGCCCCAACTACTTCTTCGACCCGGAGCTGGGCGGCGGGGGCGAGGAGACCGTCCGCAATGCCCAGGACCAGGTCCTCTTCCTGATGCAGCGCGAGCTCGGGCCGGAGTTCGTCGAGCGGTACGGCCTCACCGTGGACCCCTCCCAGGTGAACACCGGCTTCTTCGTCGCCACGGCCCAGGTGGGCTGACGCCAGCGCTGCCGGTACCGGTGCCTAGTCCGGCTTGAAAGCTTCGTTGGCAGTCGTGCCAGCAGTGCCAAGCTTTCGACCGCCTCCGACCACGTGAATCCACTCGTTCACCGTGACCGCGGCGACGCCGTGCCGCGGCGTGAGCATGTTCTTCATTCTTCGCCAGGCCTGGGTGGTTGGGTCGTACTCCTCGACATGGGCATAGACGCTTGGGAACTCGCCGCCTATCGCATAGAACTTGCCGTCCAGCGCCGCAGCGCCGAGCCCCCCGCGCGCGGTGGGCATTGCGGGCAGCTGCGTCCAGGTCCTGGTCACGGTGTCATACGCATCCAAGGCAGCGTAGTTTTCGTAAGGATAGGGTGCGACACGACCGCCGACGACATAGATCGTCGTGCCGATGCTCGCGGCCGCCAGGTGCTCTCGGCCCCTGGGCATCTTGGGCAACATCTCCCAGGTATCCGTTGAGACGTCGTAGGCTTCGTGGGCGTTTCCCGGGATACCGCCCATGCAGTGGATTTTGGTTCCGACCACGGCGACAGCGAATGCGGCGCGAGGCGAGACCATCGGCGCTTTGCTAGTCCAGGTGGATGAGCGTGGATCGAACTCGAACACCGTCGCAGTGGTGGCGGGGCCATAGCCGCCGATCACATACAGCCTACCGTTCACTGCGGCGACGCCCGCGTGATCCCGTGGGGCCGGCATCGAAGGGCCTGGCGTCCAGCTGTCCGTAGCGGGATCATAGATCTCGAGGAGATCCAGCGGAAAGTCGTTGTCCAATCTACCGCCGGCTACGTAAATCTTCCCATCGATGACTCCCGCGCCCAGCTCCGAGCGACGAGGATCCTTCATGGGCGCGTGGACCTTCCACTCGCCGGGATAAACCGGCTTCACTCCCGCGTCAGTTCCAGCGTCAGCTCCCGGGTCACTGGGCTCTCCCGAGCCGCAAGCGATGAGCGTCAGCAGAACCGCCGGGGAGAGAAGGGTTCGGAGGCGGAAAGGCGTGAGATTCATGGGACCCGATTGTGTGCGCGAAGTGAGGCACGAACCTCCGCGAGCTCATCGCTCGAGGTGGGTGCGGCGAACCCCACACTTGAGAAGGAGACGAGAACCGCCACTGCATCGCGAAGACGCATTCGCTCTCCCGGTGAACACGGCCTGAAACACGGCCGGCTCAAAAGGGAACGAAAAGTCCGCGACAAAGTCGCACGACATCATTTGGAGGTGAACCCCCGGCTGGCCAGCGACGAGGAATGAAGGCGCGGCACCTGTCCCGCGTGCCGCGCCTCCAGTGCCCTCGCTACGGGGCGATCTTCGTCAGGAACGAGTCGGGGGCCCCCTGCAGCGTGTTGCCCTCGAAGTTCCCGTCCAGGTAGCCGCCGACGTACATGTTGTCATCCTGGTCCACCACGACGCCCATGCTGCGCACGTCCTTCTCCACGCCGCCGAGCACGGCGGTGGGCTGCTGCTTGATCCACTGGAGCGCGCCGGAGTAGTTCACCTTCGCCACGTAGTTGTGGACCCTGCCGCCCGTGGTGTCGGTCGTCTGCGTCACGTCCGCCACCGCGCCGCCCGTCAGGTAGATGCCATCGTCATGGGCGAAGATGCCCATGCCCCACGAGCCCGAGCCCGAGTCCAGCTCCCACACCCACTGCTTGACGCCCGCCGGGTTGAACCGCGCGAGGAATACGTCAATCTGGGGCGTGACGTTGGGCACGCCGTCCATGCCTCCGCCGCTGTAGCCCGTCAGGTACACGTTGCCGTTCACATCCACCGTGGAGCCGTAGAGCCACACGGCCGTGGCGGGAGCGCCCGCCAGCCGCGTCCACTGCTTCACCCCATTCGCGTCGTACTTGGTGATGAACGCATCCTGAGGGCCCGTGAGCGTCTGGCCGTCCAGGTTGCCGTCCGTCCAGCCGGAGACGTAGACGTTGCCGGAGGTGTCGGCGGAGGCCCGCTGCGCGTGGGTCGTCTTCCCTGCCACGCCCAGCAGGCGGGTCCACTGCTTCACGCCCGTGGCGTTGTACTTGGTGACGAACGCATCGGAGTTGCCGGTGCGCACGTTGCCATCCAGGTTGCCGTCGGTGGAGCCCACCAGGAAAGCGTTGTCCGACGAGTCGATGGACACGCCGTAGCCCTCCGTCTGAGCCCCCGCCACGCCAATCTGGCGCGTCCAGCCGAACACGCCGGTGTAGCGGTACCGGGTGATGAACGCATCACGCCCACCGCTGCTGGGCGCACCGTTGAGCGGGCCGTCCGTGAGGCCCACGACGTAGATCTCCTCGAACGTGCGGTTGCGGGCGATGCCGTAGCCGACAGTCATGAAGTTCGGCACTCCAATCTGCTTGTGGAAGGTGATGTTGCCGTTCCAGTCTCGCGCCGTGAGGAAGCCGTCCATCAAGCCCGCCATGGGCTGGCCCTCCACCCCCACCGTCGTCATGCCCGTGGAGTAGGTGCGGCCTGCAGGGTCTCCCGCCAGGTCATGGATGCGCGTGAAGCCACCCGGAGCGCCGGACGTCTTCGTCCACACGTCGGACACCGTGGGGAACGCGTCACACTGGTACAGCTCCAGCCGGCCAATGGACACGGTGACGATGCCCGCGCGGTTGTCGTTGTCGTCCGACACGTGCAGCCGGTACTTCTTGTAGTTGCCGGGATGGGCCACGTCGAACTCGCGCCGCTCGTTGGTCCAGCCCGTCACATTCGTCCGCGTGTCCACCACCACCCAGGTGCTGCCGTTGGAGCCCTCCAGCGTCCAGTTCTTCGGGGCACGCGTGGTGATGGAGCCGTTGGAGTAGCTGATGGCGTAGCGGCGCACCGTCTTCATCACGCCATTGCCGAACTCGTACCCCAGCCACGCGGGCGTCACGTTGGCCGTGGAGAGCCAGAAGGTGGTGGCGTTGTCGAACGCCTTCCAGGGCTCGTAGGCGGCCGGATTCGAGCCGTAGATGCCCGAGCTCGACGCGAAGCCCGACGGCGCGCTGTTGCTCGTCATCACCGGCACCAGGCTGACGCAGTTGGTGACCGGCTGCTCCTGACTCCCCGGCGCCTCCGTCGGGCCGTCATCGCCCGGCTCTCCGCCCTGGCAGCCCACGAGCGCCAGCGCGCTCGCCAGGAACATTCCTCGTACCGCGTTCAAGAATCTCATGGTGTCTCCTCCTCGCGCCGCGAGCGCGAAAGTGCGCGCGGCCTTCCGGCGGCCCGTGACTCCAGGCCCCCGGTGGAAACGGAGATACAGAGGCCGGGGCGCGCTCCGGCGAGTGATGTGACGAAACCGCCCTGGCGAGGGCCGAAACCGCCTCACCCGGGGATGAGACATGAATCACGGTTCCTATTTTCTGGTGCATTGCAAGGTACGTGTTCGCCGTGCCTCGTCGCGACGGGCGCCGGCTTGTCGTGAGACCTCCATTGGCCACACCCGGAGGTGCGCCGTGGAGTTGGAGTTGGAGCGCCCTTTCTACGCGCGCATCGGCATCCGCCATCTCTGGTTCATCGACCTGGATGCGTGCACGCTCACAGTGAGCGAGCTCATGAACGGCCGCTGGGTCGAGCTGGGCGTCCATGGTGACGAGGACATCATCCGGGCCGCGCCGTTCGAGGACTTCGAGCTGAAAATCGGTGCGCTGTGGCCTCCGTCCCGGAGCGAAGAGGGCACGGAGGCCGTGCGCTTACGGCGCCTCGGGCCGTGCCTGGACTTCGCGGAACGTCACTCCGTCCAGTTGCAACTGTCTCGCCGCGTCCACGAAGCGCTCTGTGGCGACGATGAATCCCGGCACGTCGAGCAGGCGGAAGAGGTCCAGCCCCGTTGGCAACGTCGATGCATCGAGAACGGCGGGGTTCGGCATGGGCCCCTCTACGTCGCTCGTACCACACCTGGGGCACGAGGGCTTTCGAGTCCAGGTCAGGCAGTCGGAGTGAAACCGGCCGTGTACTTCCAACTGCATGTTCAACAATCTGGGTGGGGTCTTTCCACGGAAGCGTACGTCGATAGGACAGCCCTGGAGGCCCGACACTCCGGCGGCTTGTAGCCGCTCCCATGCCTCATGGCGCATGCAGAGCGACCAACTGGCCTGCATGAAGAGCTGACCGAATGTACCGGAGCCTGTACCCGTCAGTGGGCCGAACTCAGCTCCTGGTTCTAGCACCGTGCTCTGAGGCACCAGCGGCAGCACCAGTGCACGCAGTCGCTCGTATTCCTCCAGTGGGACAGGGGCCGGGTTGGACAGCTTCTTCAGCTCCGACGCGGGGAGCCCCGACAAGTCCACACAGGGATACTCGAGCCCGAGGACAGCATTGGTGAGCCCACACGCGGGACAGGGCTGGGTACCCGGCAGCCCCCACTTGTGCGCCGCATTCAAGTTGCCTGTGTACAGTGAGGACGCGTCCTCTTCGATTCTGAAGAACCGCATGCATCCTCAAGGGGCCGCGAAGATGTGGGGGCCGGGTGGTGGGATGGGGTGACCGTAGTAGGACACGATGGGTCCAGCGATATCGAATCTGAAGGCGAGCTCCAGCGCATTGCGCAGCAGCTCCTTGCGCGGGATGTGACGTCGATGAAGGTTGGCGTTCATATACTCCCGCCATGCCGCATTCCACGGCCCTCCACGTCCTCCAGGATTGTGGACACGGAGATGCAAGTGCTCCGGAATCACCATCGTGAACTCGTGGATGTTGATGTTGTGTCGCACGAACCAGCGTGCGAGGAGTTCCTCTTGGGGAAACAGGTGGTGCTTGATCAGCCGGCTCCCACCCAGGTTCGGAAACGCAGACAGGTAGCCGTAGCGGAAGTGAAAGGTCATCCGGGGCCGAACTCCCACCCGGTGACGCTGCCGGACGGGCGCGTGCGCGTCGGCTGCTGGGCGCACTGCCGGCGCCGCTTCTTCGACGCGTTCGCCACCGCCCCCGAGGCCCGCGAGGCCCTGGACCTCATCCTCGCGCTCTACCGGGTGTGGAGGCCCAGGCGCGCAAGGTGGACGTGGTGCGCACGGCTGCCCACCGCGAGCTGCGCCAGCAACACAGCGCGCCCGTCCTCGCGCGTCTGCGCGCCTGGCTCAAGGAGCAGGCGCCTCAGCATCCGCCGAAGGGGCCGCTGGGCGTGGCCATTTCCTACGCGCTGAAGCAGTGGAACGCGCTGAGCCGCTTCGTTTCGGATGAGCGGCTGCCGTTGGACAACAACCGCTCAGAGGCGGCGCTCAGAAAGGCAGCGCTGGGAAGGAGGAATCATCTCTTCGTAGACCACGAGGCCGCCGGAGAGAACCTGGCCGGCCTCTACGCGCTGGCGGCCACCTGCGAGGCCAACGACGTCAACCCCAAGGACTACCTCGCCGACATGCTGCTTCGGGTGCAGACACACCCCGACTCGCGCATCGGAGATTTGCTGCCGCACGAGTGGAAGCGTCGACGCGCCGCCGGCTCCTCCTGAGCCCTTCGCTCAGCCCCATCCCACCCAATCGCTCACGCCCAGGCTCGCGACCACCGCCGAGCACAGCATCCGTCCGTCTTCAATCGGCCCGGCACGTCGTCCGCCGTACGGATACGCCGTACGGATACCGAGGCGGAGGCACCAGGGACGCCACACGCCGTAAAAGCTCCAGCCCGGTGAAGAAGAGGTCCGTGGTTCCGTCGGGCAGCGGGCGCTTCATCCGGTAGGCGATGCGGCCGTCCTCCGCTCGCGACAAGCGCTCCAGCGCCAGAGCGTCACGCGCCCTGTAACACTGGCGGAGGCTTACAAGCCGGGAGCGTACAAACCGGCCCACTGCACCTCGGATGCACGTCGGCACTTGCGAGCACAGGTGGCCGTGCGCAAGGCCCTGGTGCGCACCCGCACTCGCTTCATCAGCCTCATGCATGCGTTGGTGAGGCACGAGGGATTCGCATAGGCAGCGGCAGCGAGGAAACCTTCTGCAAGCGATTGGAAGCCATGGAACTGACTACCCACTTGAAGTCCGAAATGGGAGGCGCTGGTGGGCCCCCCAGGCGGCCTTAAGCCACTTTGATGCGCAAGTAGATGTGCACCGCCCTTTCAACAGGCTCAAGAACCTGCTCAATCAACGGCTCGGCATCATCGAACTGCTCAATAAACACCCGAGATGTCCCGGCATGCGCAATTGCGCATCGAATCTGATAAACATAGGAGGTCCCCTTTGCTGCCTTTGGTAGAGTTCCTATTGCCTTGTCGCTCTTTAGTCTTCGATGTAGCGCGGCGGCAAATCGATTGGAGGTGTGTGTTGCATCGATAATGTCATAGGCATGCTCAAACTGACTCGTCAGTGAATACTTCTCCGCCAGTGCGCGCAGTTGTTGTAGCTCGGAAGATAGAGCGTTTTGTGCTCTGTCTATGGCTTGCGAAGGGTCCTCAAAGAATCTGGATCTTATTTCGTCCAAGATTGAGCTGAGATAGCCGTGCTCCAAGACCCTGTAGAGCGCCATGAATCTACGGCTAGCTGCATCTTGAATCAGGGCTGATGCAAAAATACGCCGAAGCGCACCTTCTGCAGGGCCTAGCAGGCTAGACTGTGGATCGACGTCTATAGTCGATGCGTCATGCCAAAGACACCGCAGATTTGGTGCGAATGCAGGTGCGGCATTGAATAGTGCTGGAGCGAGAGTGCTATAGTCACTCCTTCCGGTATTTGGCCAAGAAACTAGGATATATGAATCCGCACTTGTAGTTCGTACGGGTTGAACCAACTGCTCGTCTTTAATCCAAGCCTCAACAAGCAGTTCTTCCGCCAGGGAAGGAGGCAGCGAAACATCCAATGGTTCACGCCCAGGAATTTCGAGCGACTCAAGAAGGGTGCCCCCAAGATTCAACTGGCGATATCGCCAACTCTGAAAATTGACGCGTGACCTTAGCAGACTGAAGCGACGAACTCCTTGCTCCCCTTTTAGTATCGCAATGAGTCGAGCCGCGCCTTGATCAGTGCAAACAATGGGAGATAAGTCGCTGCGTGCCGCGTTGACTTTCTCAGCAATGCGTTCAGGCGGGAGTTCGCCGTCTGAACCCAATGCCTTTAGAATGTGTTGGGGTTGCATTTATGTGCCACCGGCAAATCGCCAGCACTCCTGCATCGTCTTGGTGCCATCTGTTACGAAATACTCTTGGAAGGCTCGAAATACCATGTCTCGGGTTGCTTGGCCTACGTTGCGCTTGGCTGTGTCAATTCCCTTTCGAATTTCTTCAAAATCTTGAATGGCCAAAGGGTCGGAGTTAGGTTCCAAATCAACTGCGTCGCGCAGTCGTGCAAGTCCACGGCGCATGCGATCTACAAGCGCTGGGTTGCGCTCCGCAGCCCCAACGGCCGCAGCGATCCCTTGCAGTACCGTTTCGTTGCCCAGAAAATCCATCGACTCCGCCGGCAATTTGCAGTCGATCGACACAAACCACTCCATGAGGCTCTTGAAGGAGTCTCGCGAGTTCCCATCTGCCTGTGTGCCAAGTGCAGAGCCCAGAGTTTCGATGGCCGACTCCGCTAGGAGTTGCTCCATGACCGTGTTGCGAAGATCAATGTTCGGCTGTCCCTGCAGCCAAGACTGGAAGGCTTGACTTATTTTGGAGAGATGGAACTGGCCGGCATGTATTCTCCGTCTTGCTTCTAGGCTGGTGACGATCTCGATGCCTGGAATGGCAGAGAGTTCCTCTCTGAGCTTCATGCTCAGGATTTCCACTTGATGCTTTATGGACATTGGATGCTGCCCTGCATTTAGCAGCAGCATTCTGTAGGCCACCGCGCCAAACGAAATGTTGACCCAGAGTTCTAGTCGTATCTGCCTTTTCAGGAATGTCGCACGCTCTTCGCCTTGGAGTTCTTGCATGGTCTGGCGAATAGTGTTTGTGCGCTGCAGGCCGTCGATTATGTAGACTTGGCTTGGTTTTAGCGTTGACAGCTTCTTTTCGGTTTCGTCGATGACATCGGGGTTGTCTATGCGGGATGCAGATTGAGGCAATTGGAGCCCTGCATCGTGCACAGCAAGAACTAGCGGAGGGAGCACGCAGCCGCGCTTGAGATCCGCTCTGAGCGTTGCATAGGCGGTTCTTCCTTTGATTATTTTCCTTTGGATCTCCAAATTCTCTTCCGCCTCATGCACTATCCTTAAGAAATGCTCGTAACTGCAACGTGCAGTAACACAATGCGCCCTGAGCCTTGCGTCCAGATCTATGGAAAGCACCTCAATCATTGTTTCTCCCATCTGCACCAGAGATTGGTCTCAAGCTTATGAAATATTGGTTTTGAAGTATAGGAGAGATGAGGCACTGTTGAGGTGAAGTATAGGACGGATAGGGGCACTGTTAAGGGCGGTGGGCAGTTGCAGAGGGGGCGAGGAAGGCCGCGGACATGGGCCCCCGAGCAGTGCGGCCGGCGGGTGGAGAGGCCGCGCAGTCCCTTGGGGTACACGCCAGCCCAGGCCGCGCTCCCATGAGGTGCGCGACAGGGGCTTGGCTCTCTTGGCTGGGGTGGCTGGAACCTCACCACCACGCCGCCTGGGGGCCCTCGCGCCGGGGGCTGCTTGCGTGGGCGGCGGCAACGCCTCGAAATGCACGCCGTCCTCCTGCGGCACCCAAACACCGTCCGGCACCAGCGAGTGGAAGTGCGGCGTTACCTGCAACGCCAGCCGAAGAACTGGATGAACGATACGGCCCCAACCTGCCCACCGCGCAACCCCTGCCGCCGTGCCCTCCGACGCTGCATGGCGAACACCGCCGGCAGGAAGAGAGTGAGGATGTCCGAGATCAGTCCCTCATCTTTCAGCAGCACCCACCGCACTCGGTGCGGAAAGGACAGCGTCCACTGACGGAAGGGCACGTGCTCCACGTACCGGGGCAGTCCGCGCCCCACCTCGCTGGCTTCCGCCAGCAATGTGGCGAGGTTGTCCTACACAGCCTCGTACAGCACCGTCCCCTCCGGTTGCCTCCGCCGGTACGCCCACCCGTGCTCCTTCACCCGCTCCTCCCCGCCACACCTTGCCAGGGCGTACGCTCCTGTCCGCCTCCCACGGGGTTCTCGTGATCCCTGGGAGACCAGGGAACTCAGGCCGCTTGCCTCCAAGCAGATTGCCCCCGTTGGACCGCATCGCACGGTCATCTCGATGGTCGCGTGGTCCTTCAGCTCCTGGATGACCTTCAGCGGGACACCGCACGTCCTGGCACCAACGACCGGTCGCACCGCAGGCTCACCCGTCTGGTGAGCGAGCGGTCCGTGCCCGCCCGGACAGAGAGTGAAAGAACGGGCGTGGCAGGCATTCCAGATATCGGGTGCGGTGTGATCGGCAGTGCCCGCCGACGGTCACTCAGGGCTACCGTCGGCCCTGCTGACCGCTCAAGCAGGTCGGCAGCTGCCGCATGAACACCTGCGCGCTCCGGTGCGCCTGGGAAATGAAGGGTCTCATGAACGATAGACGCGCCCTGCTGTTCAGCCGCCGCAAAGCCCTCGCCCTGTCTGGGATGGGGCTGGCCGCTCCTCTGCTCGGCTGGCTCACCCCATTCAAGTCATTCGCGGCGGACCCCCTGAACGCGACGGACTTCGGCGCCACCGGAAACGGGACTACCGACGACACCGCCGCGGTGCAGCAGCTCATCAACGCGACGGCGAGCCAGGCGGCCGTGGGCGTGTTGCCGGCCGGCACCTACCGGTGCACGAGCAGCCTGTTCCTGCCGGCTGGCGCGAAACTGCACCTCGAGCAGGGCGCGTTGCTGCTCAAGGACTGGGCGACGCAGCCCGGCCTGGCCAACGCCTTCCTCCGCAACGCCGACTTCGCGGTGCGCTCCAACGGCGTCAGCATCACCGGGCCGGGCACCATCGGAGCCAGGGACCACAGCCGCACCGGCGTCATCCTCGCCCTCTACGGCGACGACGTGCTGCTGAGCGAGTTCAGCATCGACACCTTCGCGGGTGGGCAGGCGGTGGTGTACGCCGGTGACCGGGGCCGCATGGACCGGGTGAACATCCGCAACAGCGCGGTCGATACCGGCACCGGCGGCATCCGGGTCATCGGCGGAAACGACTTCCTCGCCACCCACTGTGACGTCGAATCCGGGGACGACTGCCTGCAGTTCGTGCCGATTGGCGCCCCGGGTGCGCTTCTGTACAACATGAGCATCAACCGGGGCAGCTACGTCGGGTGCACCGGTCACAGCTCGGTGAGCCGGTTCATGGTCGCCGGGCTCGAGTGGACCGGTGGGGACTACAGCGGCATGAGCGCCTCCATCAGCGACTGCTCCTTCATCAACTGCAGCGGGTCCGGCTCGAATCGGGGCATCGTCGTCAAGAACTCGCACAGCTCGGGGGCCATTGAACGGCTGAGCTTCACCGACTGCTCGGTCGACATGGCCGGCAGCCTGATCGCGGACGGGCAGGAGATCCGCATCCAGAACGACGCGGCCCCTGGGGGCTCCATCCACGACGTGACGTTCACCCGCACGAACATCACCCGGCCAGTCAACAACGTCCTGCGCATCTTTGGCCCGAACATCAGCGGAATCACCTTCGACACCTGCACGTTCACCGCTCCCTCCGGCCCGTCGAACCTCATCGCCGTCATCGACCAGGCCGACAGGGTGCGCATGCTGAGGTCTCAGTTCACGGGTGCACCCGGGAAGCGGCTGCTCGTGGCCGGACCGGCAGCGCCGGTGACGGCGTTCTCCGTGGAGGAGTGCCGGTTCACCGAAATCGGGAACACGGCCTGGGGGGTCGAGCTGGTCGCCGCCGTCGGAGCCCGCGTGGCCGGCTCCACCTTCGTCAAGGCCGCGGGGACGACGACCGCACGAGCAGTCCGGGTCGCCGCGGCTTGCAGCGGAGTGGTGATCGAGAACAACAACTTCACCGGTCTGACCAGCAATCCGAAGGTCACCAACCTCGCGACGGACACCATCATCCAGAACAACCAAGGCTGACCGCGACCGCCTGGCTCCGGCACGGGCTCGTTGCTCTCCCGTCCGGCGCCTGGCGGCGTGCGTGGATGGACGTGCGGGGTTGCTCCGGGACTGCGCTGTTCACAAATGTCGGGACATTGCGCTCCGCAGCCCCCCGACATTTGTGAACAGCACGCTCCCCGGACCACTCCCTCGCGGGGGCGTCAGAGCAGCTTGTCGAGGGTGATGGGCAGGCTCCGCACGCGCTTGCCCGTCGCGTGGAAGATGGCGTTGGCGATGGCCGCGGCGACGCCGACGATGCCAATCTCGCCCAGACCCTTGGCCCCGAGCGGGTTGACCACCGTGTCCTCCTCGTTCACGAAGATGACGTCGATGTCCCGCACGTCCGCATGCACCGGCACGTGGTACTCGCCCAGGTTGTGGTTGATGAAGCGGCCGAGCTTCTGGTCGATGGCCGTTTCCTCCTCCAGCGCCATGCCGAGGCCCCAGACGACCCCGCCCAGAATCTGACTGCGCGCCGTCTTCGGGTTGAGGATGCGGCCCGCCGCGATGGCGCTCACCACCCGGGTGACGCGCACCGTGCCCAGCTCCTCGTCGACCTTCACCTCGACGAACACCGCGGAGTGCGTGCTGCGCGTGTACTCCAGCTGCTTCGGGTTCGGGGTGGCCAGCGTCTTCTCCTCCAGGTGGAGGACGCCGCCGTGCCGCATGGCCTCGACGAAGGAGACGGCCCGGGCCGGGTCCGCCTTGAGGCGGATGTGCCCCTCCGCGAAGGACACCTCTTCCTGGTCCGCCTTCGCGAGCGGGGAGCCCTTCATCTTCCGGGCGAAGGTGAAGAGCTGCTCGCGGAGCTTCTCGCAGACCTCCTTCACCGCCGAGCCCACGGACGACACCGTCCAGGAGCCCCCTTGCAGGGGCGCCATGGGCAGCGAGCTGTCTCCCAGCTTGAACGTCACGTCCTCCACGCGCAGGCCGAGCGTGGCCGCGGCAATCTGCGTCATCGCCGTGTACGTGCCCGTGCCGATGTCGGAGGTGGCGCTGCTGACCGTGAGCTTCCCGTCCAGGCCGAGCACGGCCTTCGCGCTCGCGGGCATCTGCATCGCGTCCCAGATGCCGGTGGCCATGCCCATGCCAACGAGCTGCCGGCCGTCGCGCATGGAGCGCGGCTCCGGCGTCCTCCGCGCCCAGCCGAACCGCTCCGCGCCCTGCTGGTAGCAGGCTCGCAGCTCCTTGCTCGAGTAGGGCTTGTCCTTGTTCTGGTCCTTCTCGGCGTAGTTCTTCAGGCGCAGCGCGATGGGGTCCATCTTCAGCGCATGGGCCAGCTCGTCCATCGCTGCCTCCAGCGCGAAGACGCCGAGGGCCGCGCCGGGCGCGCGCATGTCCATGGGCGTGGGGCAGTCGAGCTGGACAAGCTTGTAGTCCTGCCGGACGTTGTCGCAGCGGTACAGCATGCTGCCCCAGTTCACGACATTCTCCACGTAGTGCTCGAGGCGCGAGGTCTCTCCCACCGCCTCGTGGATGAGCGCTTCGAGCGTGCCGTCCTCCGCGGCCCCGAGCGCCACGCGCTGCAGCGTCGCGGGACGGTGGCCGAAGGTGAACATCTGCTCGCGCGACAGCGTCACCCGCACCGAGCGCTTCAGCTCCCGCGCCGCCAGGACGGCGAGGAACAGCTGGTACTGCGGCCGCAGCCCCGAGCCGAACGCGCCTCCGACGAAGGGAGAGCGCACACGCACCTGCTCCTTCGGCAAGTCGAACACGTTGCAGACGTACTGCTGGCTGTTCAGCACGCCCTGCGTCTTGTCGTAGATGGTGAGCGAGCCATCGTCCTCGACAATCACCGTGGACGCGTGCGGCTCCATGGGGTTGTGGTGCTCGACGGGGGACTCGTACTCGACGTCGACCCGGACGGCGGCCTTCCCGAGCGCCTTGTCCGCATGGCCCCAGGGCCTGGGCGGTGGCTCGTAGCCGTCCTTGGCCTTGCCAGGGGCATACGCCTTCCCACGCCGGGCGCGCAGGTCCGTTTCGTGCTCGTCCCGCGAGTACTCGACGCGCACCAGCGTGGCCGCGTGGCGGGCGAGGTCGAAGCTCTCCGCCACCACGAGCGCCACGGGCTGGCCGCTGTAGACAATCTCCTTGTCGTAGAGGGGCCGGAAGGGTGAGCCCTTGGGCGCGTCATCGTCGCGATACTTGCGGTCGAACCAGGGGAGGCTGGGGCGGTTCTCGTGCGTGAAGACCTGGAGCACGCCCGGGACGCGCAGGGCCTCGCTCACGTCGAGGTGCTTGATGCGCCCCCTGGCGATGGTGCTCGACACCACCTGTCCGTAGACGAGCCCGGGGACGTTGAACTCCCCGGCGTACCGGGCCTCGCCCGTCACCTTGGCGCGACCGTCGACGCGACTGACCGGCTGTCCGAGCTGCGTGGAGTTGGAAGAGGTCGTCATGGCTGTCCCTCCAGCCCGGCGGCCTGGGCCAGGGCGCGGACCACGCTGCGCTTCGCCAGCTCAATCTTGAACGTGTTGTGCCCGTACCCCTTGGCGCCCTTGACCAGGGCGTCGGCCGCCGCCTGGAAGTGCTCCCGCGTGGCGGGCTTGCCCGTCAGCAGTGCCTCCGCGCCGGGGTCCCTCCAGGGCTTGTGCGCGACACCACCGAGCGCGAGCCGGGCGGTCCGGATGCGGTCCCCGTCGAGCTCGAGCGCGGCGGCCACGGAGACGAGCGCGAAGGCGTAGGACGCGCGGTCCCTGACCTTGAGGTAGGCGGCGTGCGTGGCGAAGCCCCTCGGGGGCAACTCCACGGCGGTGATGAGCTCGTCCGGCTTCAGGTTGGTGTCGAGGTGCGGCGTGTCGCCGGGGAGCCGGTGGAAGTCGGCGAAGGGAATGCTTCGCTCGCCGTCCTTACCCTTCACGTGGATGACGGCCTCCAGCGCCGCCAGCGCGACACACATGTCGGAAGGGTGGGTGGCGATGCACTGCTCGCTCGTGCCGAGGATGGCGTGGATGCGGTTGAAGCCTTCCTTCGCGCCACAGCCGGAGCCGGGCTCGCGTTTGTTGCAGGCCGTGCCCACGTCGTAGAAGTAATAGCAGCGCGTGCGTTGGAGCAGGTTCCCACCCGTCGTCGCCATGTTGCGCAGCTGCGGCGAGGCGCCAGCGAGGATTGCCTTCGAGAGCAGCGGGTAGCGGCGCTCCACCTGCTCGTTCCAGGCCAGGTCCGAGTTGGTGACGAGCGCGCCAATCCGCAGGCCGCCGTCCGCCGTGTCTTCAATCCGGTTCAGGGGCAGGCGGGTGATGTCCACCAGGTGGCTGGGGCGGGTGACGTCCTCCTTCATCAGGTCGAGGAGGTTGGTGCCTCCCGCGATGAACCGCGCCGTGGTGTTCTTCGCGACGACGTCCACGGCGCCGGGGACGTCCTCGGCACGCACGTAGGAGAAGCGGTTCATTTGCCCTCCTTGCGGGCCTGCCGCGCCTGCTGGATGGCAGCCAGGATGTTGGGGTAGGCGCCACAGCGGCAGAGGTTGCCGCTCATCAGCTCGCGGATGTCGTCCTCCGTCCGGGCACGGCCTTCCGACAGCAGCCCCACGGCGGAGCAGATCTGCCCGGGGGTGCAGTAGCCGCACTGGAACGCGTCCTGCTCGACGAAGGCCGCCTGGACCGGATGGAGCTCATCGCCCTTCGCGAGGCCCTCGATGGTCGTCACGTCGCAGCCGTCCTTCATGACGGCCAGCGTCAGGCAGGAGTTGATGCGCTTGCCGTCGACGAGGACGGTGCACGCGCCGCACTGCCCGTGGTCGCAGCCCTTCTTCGTCCCGGTCAAATCCAGCGACTCGCGCAGCAGGTCCAGCAGCGTGGTCCATGGCGCGACGTCCAGCTGCTTCTCCGCGCCGTTGATGCGGATCGAGAGCCGTTGCGTCGACGGCTCGGCAGACGTCTTCATGCGTGCACCTCCCCGGGCCATCCAGTCCCAGGCCCGTGGGGATAGTGCGCGGCGCGAGGGTGGGGTACCGGCGAAGTGGCCTAGCGTTTCGTTGCCGACCGAAAGGGGCGCCGAGTGAGGGAAAGCGCACGGAAAGCGGCTGACCGAGGGGAGGGCCGGCGACATCGGTCCCGTCCCCTCGGACGTGCGGTGCCGCTGACGCCCGCTACTCCGACGCGAGGTCCCGCTTCTCGAACAGCCAGATGGCCACCAGGCCGCAGCCGACGGTGAAGACCACCACCGCCGCGGTGCTGGCCTGCCAGCTCATGGCGCGCCCCATGGCCGCCTCCACGTCGGCGACCCCGTAGCTGCTCTGCGCCAGCCACCGCGCCTGGAGCGACTCCAGGTTGGTCATCGGCGACAGCCAGCCGCCGGGCAGGAACGTCAGGGCGCGCAGCAGGTGCTGGGCCACGTAGCCCAGCACGGCGCCGCCGATGAGCGAGCGCGTGGCCACCGACGCGAGCATCGCCAGGCTGATGATGCAGGAGAACTCCAGGAGGAAGTACGCCACCATCCGGCCGATGGCCCCCATGTCCACGTCCACCGGAGCGGGGACGAAGGGGAAGCCGAGGATGAGCGAGCCCACCGCCCCCATGGCCGCGGCGAAGGCAAAGGTGAAGGCCAGCGAGCCCAGTGTCAGCGCCAGCGTGGCCAGGAACTTCGCCACGAGCGGCGAGGCGCGCGAGGTCGTCCTCGGCAGCGTCATCTTCCACGTGCCACCGGAGTACTCGCCGCCCACCGCTCCGGCGGCCACCACCGTGATGAGGATGGGGAGCACCAGGTGGGTGAGCTTGAGCGTGTTCAACAGGCAGCCAGGGAAGGTGACGATGTCCCGGGCCCAGTCGCGGATGGACGCATCCGCCGCCCCGGCGATGGCGATGGGCAGCGGGAGGATGGCGAAGAAGAGCAGCAGTCCGAGGGTGCCGAAGAACAGGCTCCGCTTGCGGGCCTTCAGGACCTCCGCCATGAACTGGCGGGAGAGCGCGGTGAGCATCACGGGTGGGTCCCTCCCCGCGCGGCGGCGGTGGCCTCGAAGAAGAGCTGCTCCAGCGAGTTGCGCTTGGGGCGCACCTCGAAGACATCCACGTCCGCCTGCAGCAGCTTGCGCAGCAGGCCCGGCACCGTGTTGTCGGTGCCGTCGGTGAGGAGCCAGCCCGCCTCGGAGGTATGCGCCTCCGCCGGAGGCAGGCCCAGCAGGCCCGCGGCCCGTGCCACCGACGAGACGCGCAGCTCGATGCCGCTGCTCGCCAGCAGCTTCGCGACGTTGCCCTGCGTGCGCAGCTCCCCGTTCTGGACGATGGCGACGTCCGTGCAGATGCGCTCCACCTCCTGGAGCAGGTGGCTGGAGAGGAACACCGTGCGGCCCTCGCTCCGCAGCGAGCCGATGAGGTCGCGAATCTCCCGCGCGCCGTCGGGGTCCAAGCCGTTGGTGGGCTCGTCCAGGAAGAGCACGGGCGGGTTGCCCAGCAGCGCCGCCGCGAGCCCGAGCCGCTGCTTCATCCCCAGCGAGTACTGCTTCACCGGGCGCTTGCCGTCCTTCGCCAGGCCCACCAGGTCCAGCAGCCGGTCCGCCTCACCCGCGGCCAGCGCATGCCCCGCGCCGAGCGCCATGGCGCGCAGGTTCTCCGCGGCATCGAGGTACGGGTAGAAGGCGGGCACCTCGACGATGGCGCCGACCAAGGTCGAGAGCCGGGGTCGCTCGCGCAGGACGTCCACTCCCAGCACCGACGCCGCGCCGGAGGTGGGACGGATGAGTCCCAGCAGCATGCGGATGGTGGTGGTCTTTCCCGCGCCGTTCGGTCCGAGAAAGCCGAAGACGGAGCCGGTGGGCACCGCGAGGCTCAGGTTGTTCACCGCCGCGAGGGCGCCGTACCGCTTCGTCAGGCCCTCCGTGCGGATGGCGTAATCCATGGGGCTTCGTTCCTTGATGGCCGTACGTGGATGGGGTCTGTATCTACCAAAGCCGCCTGTTCAGTAGACGACCTTCCAGGGGGCAGGTGGCACGGACCCACGCGGACAGTGTGAGCGGCGCCCATCTCTGAAACCCGGTTCGGGCCTCGTGCGTACAGGCGGGAGAACCCGCACGCACCCGGCGTGCCCGGAGGCCCCACCCATGTCGCCCGTTGCCGCCATCCCACCCCCGTCCCGCCGCGCTCCGCCGCCGGTGGCGCGCCGGCTCCTCCCCGTTGCCCTGGCCTTCTTCGCCGTGCTGGCCGCGTGCACCGAGGCCCGCGGGGCCGCCCCCGGCGCCAGCGCGGCCTCCACCCCCCCGAGGCCCACCGTGAGCGACACCCGCCGCTACGAGAAGCCCGCCGACGCGGAGCTCCGTCGCACCCTGTCGCCCCTCGCGTACGAGGTCACCCAGGAGGACGCCACCGAGCCCGCCTTCCACAACGCCTTCTGGGACCACCACGCCGAGGGCCTCTACGTGGACGTCACCACCGGCGAGCCGCTCTTCTCCTCGCGCGACAAGTTCGACTCCGGCACCGGCTGGCCCAGCTTCACCCGCCCCGTCGACGGCGCACACGTGGTGGAGAAGCGGGACGTCAGCCTCGGCATGGTGCGCGTGGAGGTCCGCTCGAAGGCCGGGGACTCCCACCTGGGCCACGTGTTCGAGGACGGGCCGAAGCCCACGGGGCTGCGCTACTGCATCAACTCGGCGGCGCTGCGCTTCGTCCCCGTGAATGATTTGGAGAAGGAGGGCTACGGCGGCTGGCTGCCGCACTTCGGCCGCACCGCTCCGAAGGCTGCGGTCGGTGCCGTGAAGTTCACCGTCCCCGCGGCGGGCACGGAGACGGCGTTGCTGGCGGGAGGCTGCTTCTGGGGAATGGAGGACCTGCTCCGGAAGATTCCGGGCGTCGTCAAGACGGACGTCGGCTACACCGGAGGCGCCTTCAAGCACCCCAGCTACCAGGACGTGAGCTCGGGCGACACCGGGCACGCGGAGTCGGTGCGCGTCGTGTTCGACCCGAAGGTGCTCACCTACGAGACGCTGCTGGAGAAGTGGTTCTTCCGCATGCATGACCCGACGACGCTCAACCGCCAGGGCAACGACAGGGGCACCCAGTACCGCTCCGCCATCTTCTACCTGTCCGACGAGCAGCGGCGCGTGGCCGAGACGGTGAAGGCCCGTGTCAACGCCTCCGGCAAGTGGAACCGCCCCGTCGTCACCGAAATCACGCCGGCCGGCGAGTTCACCCCCGCCGAGGAGTACCACCAGGACTACCTGGAGAAGAACCCGGGCGGCTACACCTGCCACTACCTCCGCGACTGACGCGCGCTCCTCGATGAGCGCGCGGTGGGCCTGGCGGGCGGCCTTCAGGACCGCGGGTTTCAGCCCGCCTTCGCCGTGAGCTGCCGGACCGTGTCGAACGGCACGGAGTAGCCGGAGGCGACGAGGAAGTCCGCGGCGGCGCCCATGACGTCGTCCTGCACCGCCGTGGCCTGGGTCGGCTTGCAGTACACGCCGATGCCGAGCACCGGCCCCAGGGCGGTGAACTCCGCCACCTCGACGGAAGGCGCGGGCTGCTGCAGGACGCCGGGCACCGTGGACACCATCTCCTGGAGCGCGCGCATCTGCATGCGCACGTCACCGCCATGGAGCAGCGGCAGCTTGATGACGAGCTTGCGGTGCGGGTGGTGGGAGAAGTTGATGATGTTGTCGCCGAACAGCCGGTTGTTGCCCACGGAGATGCGCAGGTTGTCCGACGTGTCGAGCGTGGTGGCGAAGAGGCCAATCTCCTGCACCACGCCGGTGACGCCCGCGGCGGAGATTTCGTCGCCCACGCGGAAGGGGCGCAGCACGAGCAGGAAGACGCCCGCCGCGAAGTTGGAGAGCAGGCCGGACCACGCGGTGCCAATCGCGATGCCCGCCGCCGCCAGCAGCGCCGCGAAGGACGTGGTCTCCACGCCCATCGTCCCCAGGATGCCGAGCAGCAGGAGCATCGTGAGGGAGCCGCTGAACAGCGACTCGACGTAGCGGATGAGCGTGGCGTCGAGCCGGCGCTTCTGCAGCGCCAGGTTGAGCACGCGCCGGAACCCGTTGATGACGGCGCGGCCCGCGAACCACAACACCAGCGCGCCCATCAACTTGAGCAGATAGGGGAGGGCCGAGGTGAGGGCCAATGACTGCAACTGCGCGATGATTGCGTCCATGGGCCGGCGATATTTGCAGGCGTCGGGCCAGGACACCTAATCCCTCAAGTCCTTGGAATTCCAAGAGTCGGGGGCCGGTGTCCGGACAGGTGCGGCCAGGGCTGACGTGTCCGGAGGCGGACCCACCGGGAGGGCTGACGCGTCAGGAGCCGCCCAGCCCCAGCTCGCGCAGGCGGCGCTGGAGGGCGCGCTTGGAGACCTCCAGCCGCTGGACCATCTTGTCCAGGTCGCCCTCGCACTCGTGGAAGCAGCGGGTGATTTCCTCCGGGCTCAAGTCCCGCGCGGTGCGCAGCAAGGAGCTCTTGTCGATGAGCACGTAGACGGAGGGGCGGGGGATGCCCAGCCAGTCCGCGGTGGCCTTGAGGTCCCAGGAGCAGGCGCGCAGGGCCTCCAGCAGCTCCTGCTCGCTCACCTCGGAGGGCTTGCGGCGCGGGGCCTTCGCCTCGCCGCCGTCCGCCGTGGTCGGGGAGGCTGGCTCCCGGCCGGGGACGGGCATGGCGTCCGCGTCGAGCGTCTGCTCCAGGCGTGCGTCGACGCGCAGGTGCGGCAGGCCCCGGCTGCCGATGATGAGCTGGCGGACGACGTTGCGGAGCTGGCGCACGTTGCCGGGCCAGCCGTAGCGCACCAGCCGCACGGCCAGCGTCGCCGGCAGCCACGGCTCCGCGCGCGGGTCCGTGGCCGACAGCGGCCCGGAGTCCCCGGTGGTCTCCAGCTCCTGCCGGGCGAAGAACATGAACAGCGGGCCGATGTCCTCGCGGCGCGCGCGCAGGGGCGGCATGTGGATTTCGTAGCCCGCGAGCCGGTGCAGCAGCGGCGCCTTGAAGAGCCGCTCCTGGATGCGCGACTCCAGGTCCGAGTCCGTCGCCGAGACGAGCCGCACGTCGACGGGCACCGGCGTGTGGCCGCCCACCGGGTACACCTCGCCCGTCTCCAGCACGCGCAGCAGCGCGGCCTGCACCTCAGGTGGAGCCTCGCCCACCTCGTCCAGGAAGAGGGTGCCGCCCTGGGCGGCGCGGAAGAAGCCCTCCCTGTCCCGTGTGGCGCCGGTGTACGCGCCCTTCTGCGCGCCGAACAGCTCGGCGGAGACCAGCTCCTTCGCCAGCGCGCCCAGGTTGACGCTCACGAAGGGGCCCGCGCGGCGGGGGCCCTGCTCGTGGATGGCGCGCGCCACCAGCTCCTTGCCCGTGCCCGTCTCGCCGCGGATGAGCACGGGGACGTTCAGGTCGGTGACGCGGGCGATGTCCTCGCGCACCTGGCGGATGCCGTCGCCCTGGCCGACGATGCCCAGGTCCGCGGGGGCGGGCTCGCGGCGGCTCGCGGCCAGGTGGAGCAGCAGCACCACGCGGTCGGCGAGCACCAGCGGCACGCCCGCGGCGAGCTCCTCGGGGGAGAACTCCCGGACGCCCTGCACGGGCGCGTCCGCCACCCACACCCGCGTCCCACCCTCCGGCACCACCAGCCTCAGGGTGCCCCGCGTCCCCGGCTCGAAATGGATGGGCGTGCGGCTGATGAAGGGGTCCCCCAGCGGCTGCGTCACCAGTCCCCCCGCGCGGGAGAACTCCGGCGCGTTGCGCGACAGGGACGCCGTCTGCCCGGAGGTGGCCAGCGTCTCCAGCAGCAGCTGCTCGCCGATGCGCTGGGGATGCGGATGGGACATGACGGTCAGCGCCGGAATCACGCGCTGGGCGGGAGTCTCCCGTCCATGCGAGTGCTCGGCGGTCTGCGACATGTCGTCGGAGATCTTCTGCTGCATGGTCCTTCCCGCGTCTCCGCGTCGTCTATCAGCAATCCCCACGACGCCCTATCGGATCTCCGCGGCCGTGGAGGGGGGATGTGACGAAAGCCACTGAGCCACCTCGGTGACCTTCCGTTCCTGGCCAATATTTCCGTAATCCTCGCGGACCTGGGTCGCCAGCGCGCGAGCGCGAGCGCGGTCGGCATTCGCCTCCCACAGCGCCCGAGCCAGCGCCCACCGTGCCTCGGTGCGCGCGCGGACGGGAATGTGCACGAGCGACTCTTCCAGCAGGGGGACGGCCGCGGCGGGCTGGTGGCGGGCCAGGCCCAGCTCACCCAGCCCGAGCCGTGCGAGGGCGAGGAGCCGGGGGTCGGTGGCGGCCTGCCGCGCCCCGGCGTCGCGGGCCTGCTGGAGCTGGCGGGCGGCGTCCTCGAAGCGGCCCAGCCGCACCAGCGTGCGGCCCAGCAGCGCGGACACCTGGGCGGCGTCGGCGGGGTCTCCGCCCGCCACCTTCTCGTGCAGCGCCAGGGCGCGCTCGAAGTCGTCGCGCGCCCGGGCGTCCTGCCCCATCGCGGCCCGCACCTCGCCGATGCTGGCGTGCGAGTGGGCGACGCCGGGGTGCGCGTCTCCCAGCGTCCGGCGCCTCAGGGCGAGGGCGCGCTCGTGGTGCTCCAGCGCCTGCTCCAGCTGGCCGCGGGCGAGCAGCACGTCGCCCAGGTTGGCGAGCGAGGACGCCACCATGGGGTGCTCGGGGCCCAGCAGCTTGCGGCGCATGGCCAGCGAGCGCTCGTACAGGGCCTGGGCCTGCGCGTACTCGCCCAGCTCCTCGTGGACGATGCCCAGGTTGTTCAGCGTCACGGCGATGGCCGGGTGCTCGGAGCCGAGCGTCTCCTCCTTGAGCGCGAGGGCGCGCACGAAGTGCTCGCGGGCCTCCGCGTACCGGCCCTGGTCCATGAGGACATTGCCCAGGCCGTTGAGCACGCGCGACAGGCTGAGGCGCTCCGGCCTGGGGGACCGCTCCAGGAGGGTCAGCGCGCGCGCGTAGGACTCGCGGCTGTGCGCGTAGTCGCCCGTCATCCAGCGCACGTTGCCCACCGTCTCCAGCGCCAGCGCGAGGAGCTGCTCGTCGCCCAGCCGCTCCGCGGCCGCCATCATCGGCAGCTCCAGCCACATGGCCTCGGCGTAGCGGGACTGCCGCGCGCCCACCTCCGTGACGAGGAAGCTCCAGGCCTGCGACTCCAGCACCGCGTCCCGGCCCTGCGCGGCCTGGATGAGCGCCTCGCGCAGCAGGAGCTCCGCGCCCTTGTAGTCGCCGGCCCCGTCGCGGTGCATCGCGTGCCAGAAGAGCGCCTGTCCATGGGCGGGCGGGTAGCCCAGCGCCACCAGCTGGGGCCGCAGCTCCTCGGCCAGGGCCAGTCCCTCCTTGTACCTGCCCGCGCGGTGGAGGGCCTCCAGCCGGTCCTCCAGGGGCTGGAAGGCCTCGACGCGGGCGCGCACCGCCGGGTCCTCGGGCGGCGGCACGGCGGCGGTGAGCAGGCGCGTGTCCGCGCAGTCGCTCAAGGGCGGCAGCGACTGCACCGCCTGCGCGGCCGTGTCCACCAGCTCCGCGTCGGGCTCCTTGACGAGCAGCACCGTGAGCGCGCCGAGCTGCCCGCGCCGCCGCTCCAGGCAGTACTCGCGCAGCACCGCGAGCCGCTGGGGCTGCGCCGTGCCTTCCTGCCGCGCCAGCTCGCACGCCTCCGTCCGCTGCTTCACCCACTCCTCGGAGTACGCGTTCAGCATCCGGGCCACGCGGGCGGAGGTGTCCTTCGCCTGCGGCAGCCCCGTGCCCACCATCACTTCTTCCAGCTGCCCGGCCAGTCGCGCGTCCCAGATGCCCGCCAGGCGCCGGTCCATGTCGACGCAGGCGGAGGCGGGCGTCTCCTGACGCACCCAGCCCCAGACGGCCGCCACGCCCAGCAGCACCACGCCGCCCGCGAGCGCCCCCGCGCGCAGGCGGGCCCGCCGCCGCTGCTCCGGGTCGTTCTCCAGCTCCGCCAGCAGCTCGCGCAGGGAGCCCGGACGCTGGAGCGGGTCCGCCTTCAGCCCCCGCAGCACGGCGCGCGCCACCCAGGAGGGCACCTCGCTGTGCGGCGGCGGGGGGACGATGCGCTCCGCGGCGCGGGCGTCGAGCAGCGCGGCGAAGGTGTCCCCCTCGAAGGGCCGCACGCCGTAGAGGCCTTCGTAGAGGGCCACGCAGAAGGCGTACAAGTCACTGCGCGCGTCCACGGCGTGGCCCTGGAGCTGCTCGGGGGCCATGTAGCGCGGCGTGCCGAGCACCTTGCCGGACTCGGTGAGCGGCTCCATCCACGTCCTCGGCAGCGGCTCGGCGGAGGCCTGCGGTACCGCGTCCTCCTGGCTGGCGCCGTGTGCGGCCTGCGCGAGGCCGAAGTCCGTCACGCGGACGCGGCCGTCCTCGCCGACGAGGACGTTGTCCGGCTTGAAGTCGCGGTGCACGAGGCCCGCCGCGTGCGCGGCCACCAGGCCCCGGCCCGCGTCCAGGAAGGCGCGCAGCACCTCGCGCCAGGTGCGCGGCTGCTGGCGGAGCCACTGCTGCAGCGTCCGGCCCTCCACGTACTCCATGGCGATGAAGACGGACTCGTCCTCCAGCCGGCCGGAGTCGTAGACGTGCACCACGTGGGGGTGGTTGAGCCGCGCCATGGCCTGGGCCTCGCGCAGCAGGCGCACCTGGGCGTCGTCGCTGGTGTCGAGGCTCCAGATGGGGCGCAGCAGCTTGAGCGCCACGCGCCGGTTGAGCCGCACGTCGTAGGCGGAGAGCACGAGCCCCATGCCGCCATGGCCCAGCATGTCCAGCACGGTGTAGCGCTCCGCCAGCACCCGTCCCGGAGGCGGCGAGGCGATGGAGCTCCCCGGACGGACGGTGTCGTGCGTGTCGCCCGGCGTCGGCGGCGCGGTGCCTTCCCGACCCGGGGCGGAGGGGGGCCCCAGGGTGAGCGTCTCTTCAGGCGCGTTGACGTCGGACGCCCCCCTGGGCCGAAGAGGACTCATGTCCACGACTGTACATCGCCCCCGCGTCCGACCATACCCTGCGTAAGGGCTGACGTGGTTGTCGGGAATTCAATGGTTGCGTGCCGGGGTCTTCGCTTCTTGGACTTTGAAGGCTGGCTATCCGCACGCGTGGTGCGGTGCGCTTCCGGCGGAGGTCTTCGGGGGCGGGGTGCCGCGCTTGGTCCTGTGCCGCAGCTACGCGACCCGGGTTCTGGCCTGGGCTCTTCCTGGCTCATCCGAAAGATCTGGCAGCGCTTTCGGAGTGATGTTCAGGCGACGGAGTAGTTCGTCCGCGATGTACCAGGCCAGGAGCGGCGGGACGCTGTTTCCAATCTGCCGGAAGGCTGGATTCATGGTGCCGGCGAAACGGAATCCGTCCGGAAAGGATTGAAGGCGCGCAGCCTCGCGCACCGAAATCACCCGTTGCTGCGCCGAGTCGTAGTGGATGTGGCTGTAGGTGTCCTTGCCCAGGTGAGCCATCAGCGTTCTCGCGGGCTCATCGGCGGCCATCTTGCGCCATTTGTTGGGGAACTTTCCGGGGTCGTACGGAGGAACATAAGCGGCTTCGAGATCCTCGTACTCGGGCGATCCGTGCGCCAAGCGAGCGCCCGCCTTTCGCTGTTTCTCCAGTGCCTTCTCGAAGAACTGCGTGGCCCGTGCATGTGCCTTCGGGTAGTCCTCACCGGGTTCCATGTCCTTGAAGAGCCGGTAGTCACGCAGGGTCAAGCAGCGGGTGACGTGGTCCCTGAGAAAGCCATCGGATTCGAATCCGGGCCACTGCCGCATGAGCCGTGCATATGCGCTGTGAGGACTTGCGGTATGGGGCACGTGACCGTCCAGATAGCGCGCGCCACGACGGTCCCGGTTGTGGAGGTGATCCGTCAACGGGGGCAGGTCCGCAATTGCCTCGGCGACGGTCACAGCGGGAGGTGCATCCGCTGGGGCGGCAGGCGGAGACACGTACCAGGACTCCCTACCCGAGACCTTCGCCAGGATGTTCTTCAACGCCACATTCCGGCTGCTGGAATATCCTCGTGGAAAATCAACCTTCCGCGTCGGCACGGGAAAGCTGGGGTCGCTCCCGGTCACCTTGTGGACGGCGACAAGGAAGAACCGCTCGCGCATCTGCGGAACTCCGTAACTCGCCGCGTTCAGGAGGGTATACGCGCACCGGTAGCCCATGGCCGTGAGCGACTCGCAGATTTCATCTCCGAGGTTGTGCCCACCCCAGTTGAGGATGTCGGGGACGTTCTCCATGACGAGCGCCAGGGGCCTGAGCGCTCGGACATATTGGAGGTACTGCACATAGAGCGTGGCGCGCGGGTCCTGCTTGAAGGCCTCGGGATGCTGCAACACCTCCCGGAGCTTCGCGCGGCCGACGCGTGTAAAGGCGGGGCAGGGTGGACCGCCGACAATCAGGTCGACGCCTTTATCCGCAGAGTGCCGCTGCAGGAACTGGAGCAGCGGCCTGGGCTTGATCTTCAAGATGTCGTTGGCCAGGGCGTGCCGTGTATCCGCCGAGCCGTCTTTCAGTCGATGGAAATTCAATGCGTGGGACTCGGCGGCATGCTCATCGAGCTCTACTCCGCCGACGCTGACACAGCCCGCACTGACGAAGCCGAGCGTGAGGCCTCCACACCCGGAGAACAGGTCCAGCACCCGGAGCGGCTCTCCTCTCCCGAGCCTCTCCAGCTTCGTTCCGATGCCTCGATCCATCCCGCCACGGCTTATACCGTAGGGCCTCCGGCTGTCCCACTTCTTGGCTTCCTGCTTCGGCCTGGAGATCATGCCCTCTTCCACTTCTTCGTGCTTCGTTGCCCGACCACAGCGCGCTTCGCGGTGGCGTCTCGAAGGTCCTCCATCCAGCGCTGCTCCATATCGCCCTCACCGGCCAGCGGAGTGACCTGGACGACCCTCCATGCTGCGGAGGGAGTCCATTTTCCATCATGGATTGCGGCACGGACGCACTCCACGGCTTCGGACAAGGACTCGAAGATCTGGTGCTCCCAGAAGCGGCAGATGCGCCAGCCATCTTTTTCGAGGAGGAGCGTCTGTCGCCGGTCCCGTTCCACATTCTCGCGCAGCTTGGAAGACCAGAAGTCGTCGCGCGTTCGCGGCCGCACGTAGTGCTCGGGGCATCCATGCCAGAAGCAGCCATCGATGAATACGGCGACCTTGTGCCCTGGGAAGACCACGTCCGGCCTTCCGTGCGGGGTTCGGGCGTGCAGGCGAAATCGCAGTCCGGCCCGCCAGATCGCCGACCGGAGTAGACGTTCGGGAGAGGTGTCGCGGCCGCGAATCCTCGACATTTGCTCGGAACGGGAGAGGCCCATGTGAAATGCCTACCTAACAGGTCCTGTCGACCGTTGCATCACCGATGGGTGGTCTGGTGGGCGGTCGACGGGCGCAGAGGGCTGTACCAGATCGGGCGTGTTGGGCTGGTTGTTCCGCTGCGGTGCCAGTTCCAGGTGCGGGAGGATGACGCCCACCCACCGTCGCCTTGGACTGCACCTTCGCCGCGCCTACCACAGCCGACTCCTTGTCACCAGAGGGACCTTGGGAAGGCTGGTGCCGTACCAGTGGAGATGCCTGTCTGGCTGCTTGGTCGGCTCTCGCGGGACCACTTCTTGGGAACAAGGAAACCAGGTAATGTGGAATAGGGTTTCCACCGGGGGCTGGCTTCTCGTGATCGGGAGGCAATGCACGCTTCCAGGTGCATTGCGGAGAAGACGAGGGCGCGTTGCGCAAGGTTGGCGAAGTCGTGTCGAAGGCCGACTACGAGATTGCAGAGCTGCGGGCGTCTCCCACCCTCAACGCGCGTCGGGCTGTGAACTACAGCCTGAAGAAGACGCGGGCTGACCTGACCGACAACAACATCACCGTGGAGGGTTGCAGCCCCTGGCTCACCTTCCACGGCAGTGGCGAGGACTCGTACGGCACCATGCAGGATGACGTCCGTGGGAGGTTCGAGGCCGGGCTGGTGGGCGCCATGCGGAGGTGCACATGGCGGTCGTAAAAACTGGGGCCGAAGAGGTTGAACCCAACGCGGGTAGCCTCGTTGAGTCACTCCGGGACTTCGGCTACACGCTCCAGACTGCTCTCGCGGATCTCATCGACAACAGCATTACTGCTGGTGCTCGGCATATCCGGGTCGTCATTGAGGACTCGCCACGGGCGCCATACATCGCCGTCGTGGATGACGGGAGTGGCATGGACCTCAAGACGTTGGTCGAGGCCATGCGGATGGGTACGAGGGGACCTGATGCCGCGCGTACCGCAGGCGATCTGGGCCGCTTCGGCCTTGGAATGAAGACCGCGTCCCTTTCGCAGGGGCGCACCTTCACCGTCATCACGCGGCAGAAGGGCAAGAAGCCCATCGTCCGTTGCTGGAGCATCGGGCACATCCAGAAGAGCGGGAAGTGGCAGCTCCTGCAGACCCCGACCACCCTCGCAGAGCGATTCCTGGAGGAGTTGTCTGCGGCATCTCAAGGAACTGCCATCGTGCTCGAGGAGCTGGATAGGCCGAGCTTCCTGCAGGTGCTGCCAGCCAAGAGGGATGAGCACTTTGGTGCTGCGCTCGAAAGCGTGCGGCAACACCTCGCAATGGTATTCCACCGCTTCATTGAAGATGGAATGGAGATCCGTCTCGGAACTCAGCCCATTGCGCCATGGGATCCTTTCCTCCGTGGCAAGAAGTCCGCACAAAGGGAAACGGAAACAATCCGGCTCAAAGGGGGGGCGGTTGCCATCACGCCATGGGTTCTGCCCCACCACAGCAAGCTCACCGAGGAGGAGCATGCTCGGGCCGGAGGTCCGAACGGTTGGAACGCGCATCAGGGCTTCTATGTGTACAGGTGCGGCCGACTCATTGTTCCGGGGACCTGGCTGAACCTTCAGCTCAAGAAGGAGGAGCACTACAAGCTTGCGCGTATCCAACTGGACCTGCCGAACAGCATGGATGCGGACTGGCAGCTCAACGTCATGAAGTCGCACGTTGCCGCGCCGGCCTGGCTGCGGGATGACCTGCGGCGCATCGCCCAGCAAACCCGGAATCAGGCCTCCCAGGTATACCGTCACCGCGGCGAGAGGCAGGCGCCTGTCGAGGCTCCGCCGCAGCGTTTCGTGTGGAAGCGAGAGGAGACCCGGACCGGCGTGCGGTACCGGATCGACCGAACGCATCCTCTGATCCAGTCGCTCCTGCATGTCGGGTGCGCACATCAAGAATTGTTGAATGCGGCGCTCGGCGTCATTGAAGCGAGCATCCCCATTTCCACGATGCTCCAGGAACCCGCGCGGGCGATTGAAGGAAGCGTATCGGCTGCGCCGACGTCTGCGGAGTTGCAGCAATTGGCGGAAATGGCGCAGCACGCCATCCGCTTCTTCGTTTCAACGGGCCGGAAGCCCGCCGAGGCACGCGATACCGTCCTCTCCGCCGAGCCTTTTGTGCGGCATCGGGAAATCATCCTCCACTTTCTGCAGAAGCATAGTTGACTCTCACGAGAACATCATGCGCTCACTTCCAATGACTGCCGCTCAAGTCGCGGACCTTCTGGTCGAGAACTTCGCTGGCGATGCGGTTCCCACGCTCGCCGAGGTCGAAAACACGGTCCACGCGATGCTCGTCGGCCCGTTCGCTGCGCTGAAGCCGGCTGCCCCCGAAATTGTCGATAGCGTACTGAAACGTTTGAAGGTCAGAGTTGGATCGGCCTCCGTTCTTGTTGATGACAAGGACCACGAAGAGTGGCTGCCCCAGGTCGACCGAACGGCATGGCGACTGTCAACCCGACTCTTCGATTATCTGAAGAAGGTGGACGGCATTCCTCCTGCGGTTGTGACGGAGCTGAATCGATCCACAGATCAGTCACTGGAGCGCCTCGAATCACCGCATCGTTCAGGACGGTGGGATCGCCGCGGCATGGTGGTCGGCTTGGTGCAGTCGGGAAAGACGACGCACTACACGACGCTCGCAGCCAAGGCGCTCGACGCGGGATACCAGTTGGTGATCATCCTGGCGGGCATCCATAACAATTTGCGGAGCCAGACCCACGAACGCATCGACAAGTACCTCATCGGGTACGACAGCGCTGCCTTCCTGGAACAGGTGAAGAGAGAGGGCAACAAGGCCTCGAAGGTGCCTATTGGCGTAGGTGAGCGTGACCTGCGCCTGGGCCAGGACCAGCCAAAGTTCTCTATCGTGACCTGCACTACATCGGCTGACGATGGTGATTTCGTTGCCGGAGTTGCGAACAAGGTGGGGGGGCTCACGCTGAGCGACGGGCTGCGCATGGTCATGGTGGTGAAGAAGAATGTGACTGTTCTTCGAAACCTGAGCCAATGGCTGCGTGCGCAGAACATCGTAGGCGGCTCTGGGAATGCCAAGCGGATCAATGCACCAACCCTGGTCATCGATGATGAAGCGGACCACGCGTCCATCAATACAGAGCGCGATCCGGAGGCGGACCCGACCAAGGTCAACCGGCTCATTCGCGAACTCCTCTGCAACTTCAACCGGGTGTCGTTCGTTGGCTACACGGCAACACCGTTCGCGAACATCTTCATCCCACCGGAGGAGGATCACCCCGAGTTCGGTCCGGATCTCTTTCCCAAAAGCTTCATCGTCAATTTGAAGCCGCCATCCGACTATGTGGGCCCCGATGTGGTCTTTGGGCACCGTGGAGATGAGTCGGCGAACATTCCGGAAAAACCGCCACTGCCCATGCATGTGTCGGTGGGCGACTTCGGTGGCTGGATTCCGGACAAGCACAAAAAGACGCACAACCCCGGTTTGCTACCCGAGTCCCTCAAGGAGGCGATCCGGCTCTTCGTGCTTGTCTGTGCAGCCCGGCGCGTTCGTGGAATGGTAAATGTACATAATAGCATGCTCGTGCATGCAACCCGCTTCACCCTCGTGCAGGACCGCGTCACGGACCAGGTGAAGGACGTCGTTTCCGGGCTCCTCAACATCCTCGGCTCCGGTTCTGAGGAAAGAGTTGCGGCGCTTCAGGACGAGTTCCGCGACATCTGGAGAAAGCGGATTGCGGATGTCCACGGCCAGTTCAAGGAACGGTTGCTTGATACCTGCCCGCCCTTGCCCGAGTGGGATCGTGTTTGGGCGGAAGTCCAGCCCTCCGTGTCACGCCTTGAAGTCATGGCGGTGCATGGCGAGTCCGAGGACTCTCTCGCGTACTCCAGGAAGAAGGATGGGCTCTACGTCATCGCCATTGGCGGCGACAAATTGAGCCGAGGTCTTACCCTGGAGGGCCTGTCGGTCAGTTACTTCCTGCGGACATCGAAGATGTTCGACACCCTGTTGCAAATGGGGCGCTGGTTCGGTTACCGGCCGGGTTACATTGATCTCTGCCGGGTTTACACACCTTCTGGTCTTTACAAGGCATTCCGAGAGGTTGCTCTTGCGCTCGATGACCTTCGAAAGGACCTGGACCGGATGGCAAAGGCTGGCAACAAGACGCCTCTGGATTTTGGACTGCGTATTCGCACGCCCTCGGAGGGGCTGCTCATCACCGCTGCGAACAAGCTTCGTACAGGGCAGAATGTTCAAGTCCGATTCGCGGGCGAGTTGGTGCAGTCGCTCGAAATTCCACGGAGAAAACAGGCAGCCATCGACAACATCAGCGCTGTCGAGGCACTGCTGAAGGGGCTTGCCCAGCCCTCGGATACCGTGCGTGGTAGGAAGGTTCCCCACCGAGTCTGGACCGACGTAGATGCAGACCGCGTTCTCAGGTTTCTTGAGAGCTACCAAGCCAGCGAGACGGCATCGTTCCTCGGAGGATGCGAGAATCTGAGGAGTTACATCCGCCAGCAGGTGCGGGCCGGTGAGTTGACCCATTGGACTGTCGTGGTGGTCTCCAAAATGAAGGGGGATAAGCAGATCAAGGTAGGGGGCGAAAGCGTCACCCGCCTCTATCGCACCCCCAATGATGACAAGAAGGACAGCGACTACCTTGAGCTGCAGGCGGTGGTCGGAACCGAAGAGGAAGGATTGGACCTGTCGGAGCAGGAGTACGGCACGGTTGTAGAAGCATTGCGCTCCAAGTCCGATGGGGAGGAAGCTGGCAAGCGAGATCTAATGCGGGATGCGCGACCTGCCGAACGCGGGCTGCTGCTTGTTTACCCGCTCGACCCGAAGCCGGGAGACAAGGATGCACTCGTCGACCCGAAGCTGGGAGACAAGGATGCGCCCGACTACGTACCTGCGGTCGCGATTAGCTTCCCGACCTCCAGGACCGCGCAGCCGTTGGAATACCGCGTGAATGATGTATGGCTGCAGCGTCATGGCATTATCGGAGACTGGAATGCCGACGGACAGGCTGTCTGAGATATGGGCATCACTGCGGAACCAGCCAGCACAAGGAGGCTTCCACCTACAGCTTCTCGAGACACGAGGCGACATTCGCGTTTTCGCCTCCCTTGACGTTTCAAACGACACCCCCGGCCTTCTCTTCGAGGTTCCGGCAGGCCTGAAGACGTTGGATGGTCGGAACATCCGTACGAGTGCATTCAGCGTGCACGGCGCGCAGCTTCTGGGCCTGTCGGCTGGACGATCAGCCCTCACCATCCACCTTCGAGATGGTGGGTTCTCCACCCTCTTCGAGCTTCTGTGTGCGGACGTCTTGAGTGCATTCAGAAGCTCGCCGACCACAGCAGCAGCTGCTGCTGCGCTGACGCGAACCATCGAGCGCTGGCGCCTGTTCGTACTGGCTGGAGCACGTCCACTTTCAGAGGAGGAGGTGCGAGGTCTGCTGGGTGAACTCACAGTGCTCTCGCGCCTGGTTGGTAGATTCGGCCCCGCGACAGCATTGGATGCCTGGGAGAATCCCGGCGAGAGTCTCCGCGACTTCCAGTTGCCTGATGCCTCCATCGAAGTGAAGACGTATCAAGCGGACAGTGGGCGAAAAGTCCGCATCAACAGCCCCGAGCAGCTTGAGCGCGACGTACACCGTCCGCTCTTCCTGGCGGCAGTGGAGATTGCGCGCGTGGACAGCACTGGCAGAACCCTGCCGGACTACATCGCCCTCCTCGCAGAGTTGCTGGGGAGCGGGCTTCGGAGCGAGTTTGAGGAGAAGCTAGCGGCTTACGGGTACCTCTCCGTGCATGCGGACCGGTATCCGCTCCGGTATGGCGTCGGGCCGGTGCAGACCTTCGCGGTCATTGAGGGGTTTCCGCGGCTTCGCAGGGCGTCCATTCCTGCGGCGGTCCAGGACGTAACGTTCTCCTTGAGCATCTCGGACCTCGAAACGTTCTCCGTAGCGCCCGGGACGGTGGTGGGGGCCGCCTTGCCTGAGTTTGAAAAGCCATGATGAGAGAGTTGCAAGCATTCCTGGACAATCTTCGGGGTGAGGTCTTCAACAGGGCGCATGCGCCGGGCCAGGGAAATTTCCGGCTTGCTGCGCTGGCGGAGGAGCTTTTTGCCCTCTTGGAGGAGGCCGCTGTCGTGCCCGATGCGCATGTAGCCTTCTACCGGCATGAACAGGGCAACGTGCACGCCGAAATGCATGGCTACTCCTTCGATGCCGATGATGACGTGCTCTCCCTCTTCTATTTCGTCGACGCCTATGAGGACGTTGCTCTCGGAGACCCGGCGACGGTTGCTGGTACGCGGAAGGAGGAAATGAGCCGTGCGTTCCGGCGACTGGATGCCTGCGTCCGCATGGCGAAGAAGGGGATCCCTGGTGATGTCGACGAGGCTCAGCCCGCATATGAGCTTTTCAATCTCATCACGGAGTCGCTCCGGACGCGACGCACCATCGAACTCCACGTCGTCACCACCGGCACGCTCACAGACCGGGGGGCTGTCGTCGATGCCAAGGAAGGCGACGTGCGGCGGGAAAGTTGGGACCTTCTCCGGCTGCAGCGCGTGTGCGGTGGGTCGCGCGCAGAGGGCATTTCGGTTGACTTCGTCAATGAGCACCAGAGAGCCATCCCGTGTCTTGCGACTTCGGTGGGGAACGATGGGCTTCAGGTCATGCTCGCATGCATCCCCGCGAAGGTGCTTGCCACCATTTACAATACCTACAGGGCACGCCTCCTTGAACGGAATGTCCGGTCTTTTCTTCAGTTCACGGGGAAGGTGAACAAAGGCATCCGGGACACCATCGTCAATCATCCACAGCGGTTTCTCGCCTACAACAATGGCCTTGCGGCCACCGCTTCCCGAGTTGAACTGGAGGAGGTCGGCGCTGGCTTGGCGCGCATCCGCGCTGTGCATGACTTCCAGATCGTGAACGGCGGGCAGACAACCGCATCCATTGCAAGCTGTGCGCGTCGCGACGACGCTGACCTGAGTGCGGTTTCCGTGGCGATGAAACTGACGGTTGTACCGGCCGATCAGGTCGATGGCCTCGTCGGTCTCATCTCTAAATACGCGAACACACAGAACCGGATTCAAGAGGCAGACTTCAGCGCCAATCACCCTTGGCACATTGCACTGGAGCGCCTGTCGCGTGCGTCATGGACGGCCCCGACATCCGACTCCCCACGCGGGACGCGTTGGTATTACGAGCGCTCGCGCGGCCAGTACGCGGATGAACTGGCCGCGAATCCAACAGCCGCTGGCCGGCGGAAGTTTCGCATCGAAAATCCATCCCCACAGAAGTTCACGAAGACGGACTTGGCGAAGGTCCTCCTTGCCTGGGAAGAGCGTCCGGCGCTGGTGAGTCGAGGAGCTCAGAAGTCCTTCCTTGATTTCATGGGGCAACTCACTCGCGAGAGTCGCGGGGCGCCGGATCAGGACGAATTTCAACGTATCATTGCGCAGATGATGGTGTTCCAGTCCGCTGAGACGCTTTATGGCGAACTGGGGTACCAAGGCCTGCGGGCACAGGTAGTCGCCTATGCTGTTGCCCGGCTCTCCCATGCGCTTCGAAGGCAGCTCCCGTGGCGTGAAATCTGGAACAAGCAAGCCGTTCCGGATTGGCTCAATCAGGCCCTCAACCTTATCATCATTGCCGCGCGCGGCGTTATCAGCCAGCCGCCAGACAGTCAGAAGAATCCGACGGAGTGGTGTAAGAAGGATGAGTGCTGGCACCGGTTGCTGGAGCGCGACATCAAGCTAGAAATCCCGGTGGGGCTGGTTGACGCGCCTGCTGGCTCTGCAGGGCCTGCGGTTGTGGCTGCGGCGGATGCCCTCCTGCGGGCAGTCAACTCTGTCCCTGCGGACGTCTGGTTCACTACAGCCAGCTGGGCGAAAGAGACCGGTTCGCTTCATCCTTGGCAACGAAGTCTCGCGGTGTCCCTCGGTATTCTTGCTACGCGTGGGCGGCTACCTTCGCCGAAGCAGACGGTTCAAGGAGGGGTTCTCCTTTTGGATGCGCACAGGCGGGGCTTCGTTCACGAAAAAATCACCGCTACGCTGCTCAGTGGGCTCTCGTCGGTCGCGTCCATCTCATCTGCCAAGCCAAGTCAGGAGTAAGAACTCTAACAAACCCGGCAGGGGCCCGCAGGTATCAGATGGGCGCGGCAGCAGGACTGGCGGTTCTTCAGCGCTGCTAACGTACTTGCTTCTGGCAGGGCTCCTGCATATTAGTGATGGCAATGGCAGCATGCGTTCAACGGCTTGAAGGATATGGATGTGACGAAAATCTCCTTCAGTATTGAGTTTGATCGCTGGAAGCGCAAACGCCGTTTCAATGACTCATACCGCGGGTGGCTACGTTGGATTCAGGAAAGGTACCACACGCCTGATGGCGCAATAAAGATCCCCAAAACCCAGTTTTGTACGCAGGCAAAGTTGGACGACATTACGTTTCGTTTTCAAAATGGGAACCTGCTGAAGACGAATAGAGGTCCCCGGCGCGGGGGCCTATTGTTGCTGCTCGAGTCGCCCCACCGTGACGAATATGACTGCGACATCGTGAGCGGGACGATGATTCCACTGGAGCCCCTAACCGGCCAGAGATGGCGCTTGATGTATCTCTCTCAGGTCCTAACTGCTGTCGCTGAACACTGGAGTCTGCCAGACCTAGCGGATGTAGATGTAACGCTGTGCAACCCTGTGCCGTGGCAAGCCTCACTTGCCCGTCTCCTGACGCGAGACAAGCTTCGCAAGGAAATCCGAAATCGCATCTGGTTAGAGCTGTGGCGTCTGGGTTTTGTGCGGAATTATTTTGCGGAAAGAGTGCGGGGATATCAGCCCGGCATAATACTCAATGGGTGCACAGACGCTCTTAAGCCTAATGTGTTCAATTTCTTGTCCCGACTTGGATATGCAGGGCGAGTAGCTCCGACACACCACCCTTCCGGGTGGATGTACAACGAAGAGGAGCGTTTAAGAGAGAAGCTCACAACAACGTGGGCTTACACTTGGCAGTGAACTTGGAGGCCCTGACAAATTGGAGGGCCCTCCATTTTAAGGATGACGCGGCAGCAGGTGAGGCGGTTTGTTAGGACCTCCAAGCTGAAAATGCTCTGCTTTTGTGATCCTCCGTGTTCTACGTGAGGCACGTGCTCGGCGGCGAGCAGCACGTGACGGCGCAGCAGGGGGACGGAGAAGTAGTTTGAGCGTTGTGATTTCGTCCGCTGCCTGGATATTGGTTGATCAAGGGTGTGATCAGTGCAGCCAGGATGGCGTCCCCGCCTCGTTTTGACCCTCGAAGCGTCCGATCTTTAAGCCGCCGACAAGGTCGTTCGCGCCGTCAGTCGATCGAGGTTCGTGTGCCCGGGTTTGCGGCAAGCTCCAGTGGTACGCGATGAATTCACGGCCCTGAAACGCGGACGGGGCGGGGGGACGTCCTATGCTGCGCGCGGCCTGCTCCAGGCGGGTAGGGCGGCGGCGAGCGGCGGAGTTTGCCTTCCCAAGCACCCCAAGCAACGAGGCTCGTTCATGCGCCGTTCCCCGAAGTCCCTCTGGCTGTTCCCCGCGCTCCTCCTGGGCGCCTGCGCTCCCACCGAAGCCCCCGCGGACGCGGAGCCCTCCACCACCGACACGGTGACGCAGGGTGTGCTCTACGCGCCCCCCGCGCCGGTCAGCGGCAACATCCTCGACAGCACCACGTACATGGGCCAGGTGGCGGTGCCCGGCGCGGTGCAGACGCAGTTCACGACGAACCCGCAGTACTTCTCCTTTGGCATCACCGTCAGCGCCGGCTCGCAGGCGAAGCTGGAGGTGACGCACCTGGGCAGCAGCATGTACCTGGACACGGGCCTCTTCGTGTACGGCCCGAAGAACTCCAGCGGCAGCTATGGCACCACGGTGCTCGCGCAGGACGACGAGTCCGGCTACGGCCAGCTCAGCAAGCTGGCGTCGGTGACGTTCACCCAGGGCGGTGAGTACCTCGTCGTCGTCAGCACCGGCACCGGCGTGGGCAAGCAGTTCCGCCTCCAGCTCGACTGTCTCAATGGCACCTGCAACCCGGTGGACCCGTCCGTCTATGCCACGTGCGACACGGCCCACGTGGAGCCCTGGGTCGAGGAGTGCATGTCCCACTGGAATGCCGAGGGCGTCCCTACCAGCGAGGCCTTCAGCCGGTGCTTCGGCGCGGATGACTCGCACGCCATCTACGAGGGGAACTGCTACGCGGGCAACCCTTTCAAGCCCGCGTGGTGCGCGGGCGGCGAGCCCGCCTGGACGCAGTGGATGTGGCCGAAGTGCCTGGACTACTACTCGGTGGACTACGGCCTGTACTCGCTGTCCCTCAGCTCGCAGACGCTGAGCGCGGGCCTCCAGTCGGAGCTGGCGGCCATCAACACCGCCTGCGGCCAGAACGAGATGTGCACGGGCGCGGCCCACGGTTACGCCTTCTCGTGGAACCACGCCCTGCCGCCGAGCCTGGACAAGGCCGTGGAGGCGGTGGCCGCCATCTCCCAGAGCAATGCGCTCTACGGCTCGCAGCTCGATGCCATGAGCTACGCGGAGTTCGCGCAGTACCGGCTGCGGCCCCAGTTCTACTCGCTGGCTCCGGACCTGCTCAATGAGTACAGCAACGGCACGGAGAACGTGCAGGTGGGCGGCTACCGGTTCTCGTACCCGATGTGGCCGGATGCGTGCATGGTCTGGGAGCTGGACGTCATCTTCTTCCCGGAGTCGCACCGCGTGCTGGTGTTCGAGGAGCAGTACGGCCGGGACTGCTGAAGGCTCGCGGCACCCCACCGCCCCCCGACGCTCGCGCGTGAGGGGCGGTGGCGTTGACGGTTACTGCAGCACCGCGAGCAGGTCTCCGCCCTGCACCGCGCCCTTGAGCGAGGGCACCACCTCCGCCACGGTGCCGGCGCGCGGGGCGCGGACCACCGTCTCCATCTTCATCGCCTCCAGCGTGACGAGCGGCGCGCCGGACTCCACGCGCGCCCCCGGCTTGACGTGCAGGGCGATGACGGTGCCCGGCATGCTCGCCGCCACGTGGTTCGGGTTGGAGCGGTCCGCCTGCCGGCGGGCCTCCACCTTCGCCGCGAGGCTGCGATCTCTCACCAGCACCGTGCGGTTGTGCCCGTTGAGCGCGAAGTAGACGGTGCGGCAGCCGTCGTCGTCCGGTTCGCCCACGGCCGACAGGCTGATGACCAGCGTCTTGCCCGGCTCGAGGTCCACCCAGACCTCCTGGCCCACCTCCATGCCGTAGAAGTAGTTGGGCGTGTCGAGGATGGACACGTCCTCGTACTTCGCCTGGTCCTCCAGGAAGCCCGCCATGACGCGCGGGTAGAGCGCGGCGGAGATGGCGTCCGCGCGGGTGAGCGGGTGGCCCGCCTTCTGGGACAGGTCCTGCTGGAGCTTGCCCAAATCGAGCGGCGGCATGCTGGAGGACGGCCGGCCCTCCACGCGCGGCAGGCCCTTGAGCACCGCGGCGCGCAAATCCTCCGGGAAGCCGTTGGGCGGCTGGCCCAGCTCGCCGCGGAAGTAGCCCACCACGCTGGAGGGGAAGTCCAGGCGCGGCGCCTCGGCGATGAGCTTCGCGCGGGTGAGCGCCGCGCTGTCGCCCAGGTCCGCGCCGCGCACGGCCAGGTCGTTCTTCAGGAGGAAGATGGCGAAGTCACCCACCATCTTCGACGACGGCGTCACCTTGGGGATGTCCCCCACCAGCGCGTTGACGAGCGCGAAGGCGTCCTTCACGTCGTTCCACCGGCCCAACAGCCCCATCTCCGCCACCTGCGGCCGGAGGTTGGAGTACTGACCGCCCGGAATCTCGTGGTAGTAGACCTCGCTCGTCGTGCTCTTGAGGCCGCTCTCGAAGGGGGCGTAGTACTCGCGCACGTCCTCCCAGTAGTTGGCCAGGGGCTGCAGGCGCGCGTTGGCCAGCCCCGTCTCGCGCGGGTGGCCGCGCAGCGCGCTGACGAGCGCGTTGAGGCTGGGCTGGCTGGTGAGCCCCGCCATGCTGCCGAGCGCCACGTCGACGATGTGCACGCCGTGCTCGATGGCCTCCAGGTAGCTGGCGATGCCGTTGCCCGCGGTGTCGTGCATGTGCAGGTGGATGGGCAGGCGCGTCACCTCGCGCAGCTTGTCCACCAGCATGGCCGCGGCGCGCGGGCGCAGCAGGCCCGCCATGTCCTTGATGCACAGGAAGTGCGCGCCCGAGTCCTCGATGCGCTTCGCCAGGTCCGCGTAGTAGTCCAGCGTGTACTTCTTGCGCTTGGGGTTGGCGACGTCGCCCGTGTAGCAGATGGCCACCTCCGCCACCTTGCCCGTCTTGAGCACGCGGCGGATGGACACCTCCATGCTGCCCAAATCGTTGAGGCTGTCGAAGATGCGGAAGACGTCCACGCCCGCCTCGGCCGCCTCGTCGATGAAGGCCTCCACCACGTTGTCCGGGTAGCTGGTGTAGCCCACGGCGTTGGCGCCGCGCAGGAGCATCTGGAGGAGCAGGTTGGGCGCCGCGGCCTTGAGCGCGCGCAGGCGGGCCCACGGGTCCTCGTTGAGGAAGCGGTAGCTGGTGTCGAACGTCGCGCCGCCCCAGCTCTCCAGGCTGAAGAGGTCCGATGCCAGGTGCGCGGTGGCCGGAGCGACGCGGAGGATGTCCCGCGTGCGCATGCGCGTGGCCAGCAGGGACTGGTGCGCGTCGCGCATGGTGGTGTCGGTGAGCAGCACCTTCTTCTGGGCCAGCACCCACTCGGCCAGACCCCGGGGGCCCTTCTCCGCGAGAATCTGCGCGGTGCCGCGCGGCACGGGCCCGGACGGCGTCACCGGCAGGCGCGGCTCCAGGAACTGCGTGGGCTTGAGCCGCTGGTGCTTCTTGATGGTGGGGTGGCCGTTGACGATGACGTCACCCAGGTAGTGCAGCAGCTTGCTGGCGCGGTCCCTCCGGGGCGCGAGCTGGAAGAGCTCCGGCGTCTCGTCGATGAAGCGGGTGTACGTCTCGCCCTTCTGGAAGGCGGGGTGGTGCAGCACGTTCTCCAGGAAGGGGAGGTTCGTCTTCACGCCGCGGATGCGGAACTCGCGCAGCGCGCGCTGGCCCTTCATCACCGCGCCCTGGAACGTGGGCGCGTAGGCGATGACCTTCACCAGCATGGAGTCGTAGTACGGCGAGATGTGCGCCTGCGTGTAGCCGTTGGAGCCGTCCAGCCGGATGCCGAAGCCGTGGGCCGCGCGCCACGCGGTGATGATGCCCGCGTCCGGCATGAAGTTGTTGGCCGGGTCCTCGGTGGTGACGCGCAGCTGCACCGCGTAGCCGCGCGGGATGATGGCCTCCTGCGAGGGGATGCCCACCTCGGGCGAGTCCAGCCGGTAGCCTTCCGCGATGCGAATCTGGCTCTGCACCAGGTCCACGCCCGTCACCTGCTCGGTGACGGTGTGCTCCACCTGGAGCCGGGCGTTGCACTCGATGAAGTAGAACGCGTCGCTGGAGACGAGGAACTCGGCCGTGCCCGCGCTGGAGTAGCCCGCCTCGCGCGCCAGCCGCACCGCCGCGTCGCAGATGGCGGTGCGCAGCGCCGGGGCCAGGTTGGGCGCGGGGGCAATCTCGATGACCTTCTGGTGCCTGCGCTGCACCGAGCAGTCGCGCTCATGCAGGTGCACGAGGTTGCCGTGCAAGTCCCCCAGCAGCTGCACCTCGATGTGGCGCACGCGCTCCAGGAACTTCTCCAGGAACACCGCCGAGGAGCCGAAGGCGCTCTTCGCCTCCGAGCGCGCGGAGGCGAGCGCCGACTCCAGCTCCTTCTCCTCGCGCACCACGCGCATGCCGCGGCCACCGCCGCCGTGCGCGGCCTTCACCAGGACGGGGCCGCCGTGCTGGACGAAGAAGGCGCGGGCCTGCTCCAGCACCCGGGCGTCGTCGCCCTCCAGGGTGACGCCGGGCACCACCGGCACGCCCACCTTCTGGGCGAGCGTCTTGGCGGCCACCTTGTCACCCATGGTCCGCACCACCGGCGAGCGCGGCCCGATGAAGCGGATGCCCCGGCGCTCGCACGCCTCGGCGAAGTCGGCGTTCTCCGACAGGAAGCCGTAGCCCGGGTGGATGGCGTCCACGCCGGCCTTCTGGGCCACGTCGAGAATCTCGTCGATGCCGAGGTACGCCTCCACCGGACGCTTGCCGCGGCCCACGAGGTACGCCTCGTCCGCCTTGTGGCGGTGCTCGTGGGTGCGGTCCTCGTCGCTGTAGATGGCGACGGTGCGGATGCCCAGCTCATTGCACGCGCGGAACACGCGGATGGCAATCTCACCGCGGTTGGCGCACAGCACCTTCTGGATGGGCTTCAGGGGAGGGAGGACCATATCGCGCGCTGTTAGTCACTCCCCACACCCTGGCGCAACCGTCGCGGGACGGAACGTCGCCTTTAGGGCGGTGATCCGCGACGGATATCGGACGCAAGGGCACTTGCGTGCCCGATCCGCGTCAGGTGCTGGAGTGCGACTGGGCGGCGGGCTGCGGGCTGCCGGCGGTCTCCTCGTAGTCGAGGTCGCGGTGGAAGGTCTCCTCGATGCGCGTGAGCGCGAGGAGCGCGAAGCCGAAGCACAGGCTGCCCACCATGAGGGCCGCGTTTGCCACGGTGATGCCCTCCACGCCCTTGAGCCAGGCGAAGCCGCTGGCCGCGAGCGCCGCCGAGCCGCGCACGAAGTTGGGCACCGTCGTCGCCACGGTGGCGCGGATGTTGGTGCCGAACTGCTCGGCCGCCATCGTCACCAGCACCGCCCAGTAGCCCACGGTGATGCCCATGAAGAAGCTGAGGATGTACACCATCGTGCTGGTGAGCCCGGGGACGAGTCCGTACAGGAGCATCAGCGAGAAGCCCGCGACGAGGTTGAGGGCCACCGCGCGCTTGCGGCTCTTGAGCCACTGGCTGAAGACGCCCGCGAGCAGGTCGCCCAACGTCAGGCCGATGGAGCCGTAGAGGATGGCGTTGCCGGCCGTCACCGTGCCCTGGACGCCCAGGCCCGCCGTCAATTCGGGGGCGAAGGTGAAGAGGATGCCCGTGGTGAAGTAGATGGGCACGCCGATGAGGATGCAGCAGATGTACTTGAGGAAGCGCCCGCCTTGCAGGAGCAGGAAGGGGTTGGCGCGCGACGGGTCCATCTTCTTGGTGAACAGCTCCGACTCGGAGACCTTGAAGCGCGCGAACAGCAGCGCCAGGCCCATCAGGCCGCCGGAGATGTAGGCCGTCTTCCAGTTCAGGTGCTGGCCGACGAAGGCCGCGGCGACGATGCCGAGCATGCCCAGCGTGGCGACGACGGTGGTGCCCAGGCCGCGCTTGTCCTTCGGCAGGGACTCGGCGACCAGGGTGATGGCCGCGCCCAGCTCGCCCGCGAGGCCCACGCCGCCGAGGAAGCGGCAGATGGCGTAGCCGTTCACGTCCCAGACGAACGCGTTGGCCAGGTTGGCGAACGAGTAGAGGAGGATGGAGCCGAACATCACCGAGAGGCGCCCGCGCTTGTCGCCGAGCACGCCCCAGATGAGCCCGCCGAACATCATCCCCACCATCTGCGCGTTGTAGATGAGCAGGCCCTTCTGGAGGATCTCCGCCGGGTCCGTGATGCCGAGGTCGATGAGCGACGCGCGGCGCACCACGCCGAACAGCGTGATGTCGAAGAGGTCGACGAAGTACCCAAGCCCGGCGACCACGACGGTCAGGTTCAGGACCGAGCGGAGATCTCTCAGGAATTTCATAGGGGGATTAAGGGACCTTACGGGTCGTGGAGCAAGGGGCAAGCACCGTGCCGGGGAGGGGGCCGCCCCTTGCGAGGGCGCGTGAGATATGAATCAGCATTCAGGTCCGGACAGGCAGGCTATCCGCCCGGGACGCCCTGCCGGTCAAGACGCGGCGCGGCGTCAGGGCTTCGTCCCCTCTGGGGACGGCTTCGTCCCTGGCTCCGGCTGTTTCATCACATTGATACCGGGCGTATGGGCAGGCGTCGGTATGCCTTCGGGTGTCTCCGTGCATTCACGCACGGATTCCGAGGAGGCATCGTGAGAGTCCCGAAGTCCATCCGAAGCATCTTCCTGACGTCCGCGGTGGCCCTGGCGTCCGCGCCGGGCTGCGGGGGAGAGCAGGTCCCAGACACCGAGGCCGCGGGTACGCCGCGAAGCCAGGAGCAGGCGCTGTCCTGCGAGAACATGGTCCCGGTCATGACGGGGGCCTCCACGCCCTCCGGCCTCGTGTCACGCTCCGGTGTCTACAGCGCGTCGTACGAGGCCTGGCAGGCGTTCGACGGCACCAACTCCCTGTGGATCTCCGCGGAGAACCAGACGCCGGCCTGGATTGGCTACCAGTGGTTCAACGGGGCGAAGAGCATCCAGCGCTACGCCATCAACTACGCCAACGGCTCCATCACCACGCGAGCGCCGAAGCAGTGGACGTTCGAGGGCTGGAACGGCTCCGCCTGGGTGGTGATTGATACCCGGACGAACCAGATCAACTGGGCGGGCCACGAGCGGCGCGAGTTCGTGGTGGCGTCTCCCGGCGCGTACACCCGCTACCGGCTGAACATCACGGACGACAACGACACGCGCTCCGGCGTCGTCGTGGTGTCGATTGGGAAGCTGGAGCTGCTCAGTTGCTCCACCTCGGCCTACCCGACGAAGCAGGCCCTGTGGACGCGGACCACCGGCGCGCCGGCGGGCTTCACCCGCGTGCATGACCTCACCGGAGACCCGGCCGGCCGTACGTACATCACCGGCATGACGCAGCCGGGCCTGGACGGCGCCCCGCTCGTCGGCCTGATGGACGCCTTCCTCCAGGCGCGGGACTGGAGCGGAGCGAAGATCTTTTCGGCGCAGATTGGCGCGCCCGGCGGCATCGCCCTGGGCTACGGCATCGCGCACAACCAGACGTGGGAGGAGATCTACGTGGCCGGACTGGTGGATGGCTCCATCGACGGGACGCCGACGACGGGCTTCCGCGAGGCCTTCCTGACGAAGTACCGCTACACGGGAGTGAAGCAGTGGACCCGGCAGCTCGGGAACACGGGCTCCAAGACGGAGGGTTTTGGCGTGGCGGTGGACGGCCTGGACAACGTCCTCCTCGCCGGCACGGTGGAGGGCGCCCTGGACGGCAATCCCGCCATCGGCACGTCGGACGCCTTCGTGGCGAAGTACGACGCCGCCGGCAACCGGCTGTGGACGCGAAAGGTGGGCGCGGCGGGCACGCGGACGAACGGGCGGCGCGTCTCCGCGGATGGCGCGGGGAATGTCTACGTGTCCGGCTGGACGGCGGGGGCGCTCGACGGGAACGTGCGCATGGGGGCGCAGGACCTGTTCGTCGTGAAGTACAACGGCGCCGGCGTGAAGCAGTGGACGCGGCAGCTCGGGTCGCCTTCGACGGACGTGTGGCTGTATGGCTCGGCGGTGGACCCGGCGGGCAGCGTCTACGTCTCGGGCTACAGCGGGGGCGGCCTGGACGGCAACCCGAACCCGACGTCCGGCTCGGATGCCTTCATGACGAAGTATGACCCGGCCGGCGTGAAGCAGTGGACGCGGGAGCTCAGCGGCCCGGGCGGCGGTTCCTGGTCCATGGGGCTCTTCATCGATGCCAGCGGCGTGTACCTGTCGGGCAGCGGCTCCGGTGATGTCGGCAACGCCGCGGGCGCCAGCACGACGGCGGCGCACAACTTCGTCGCGAGGTACGACACGGCCGGCAACCGGCAGTGGGTCGTCCAGCAGGACGCAGCGCGGCTCAATGGCGCGGACGAGGTGACGTACAGCACCGGGGTGATGGTGGACGCGACCGGGAACCTGTACGTCGGGGGCTTCACCAGCGGCTCCTTCGACGGCAACACGGTGATGGGCAACCCCGACGGCTTCGTGACGAAGCTCCCGAAGCCGTAGTGGCAGTGCGGCGCGGCGGGCGTGGACACACGGGCCCGCCGCGCCGTCATTCGTCTTCGCCGGAAGGGATGGTGGCCACGATGGAGGCGGCGATGGTCTGCTGCTCTCCTTCGGGGTCGACGGCGCGGAACGCGGCCAGGCGCTCACGGGCCTCGGTGTAGCGGCGCAGGCCGACGAGCGCGACAATCTCCGCCACCCGGGCGTCTCGCACCACGAGGCGCTCCGCCCGGGTCTCTCCGGGCGCCCAGGCGTCGAGGAAGGCGCGACACGTGACGACGGACATGTCATGGAACCGCGCGTTCGCCGGTTCGGTGCATTGCTGGCGGGCGAACTCCCTGCGCAGCCGGGTGGTGGGCTCGCCGCGGCTCTCGAGCCGGGCGCACTCGGCCTCCAGCTTTTCCTCCAGGGCCCGCAGCGTGTTCTCCATCTCCCGTCGGGCGCGCTGTTCGCTGGCGAGCACCATCTCGGTGGACCTCACCGTGGTGCCGATGACGGGGGCGAGGGCGCTGTCCGGGAAGCGCTGGAGGAAGGCTGCTCCCGCCTCGGGCACCTTCGCCTTGTCGCCCTGCACGCTCAGGGCATTCACCCAGTGCCAGCCGGCCTGCTCGGCGGGGAGTCGCCCCTGGTGACGGGGCAGGTCCATCCGGAAGATGCGCTCCGCGTCCCGCGCGAGGGAGCGCGAGCGTCCCCGGATGAGCTGGCCGTCGAGCAGCTCCAGCGCCGCCGCCGAGCGCTCCCCGGCGGGCCGGTCCGGGTCATCGAGCAATGCGCGCAGCTCCGCCTCCGTGAAGTCGTGGAGGGGGAGGGCCTTGCTCGCAGGCTCCGTGGTGCGTGGTTCGAGTCGGGCGACCACCTGTCGCTTCGTGGACTCGCGGGGAGCCGGCGCCGCACCGGTGGTGGTGGTGCCGGAGCCCTGGATGGAGGTGGCCTCGCGAGGAGCCGGCAAAGCGCCGGGGGTGCCCGGGGCGCTGGTGGTGATGGACGCGCGGAGAGCGGGCGGCTCGCCGGTGGGGCCGGCCCCCTGGGTGGAGGCGGGCAACGCGCCGGTGGTACCGGGGCTGTTCGGCCCCGCTGCCGGCGCTTTGGGCGGCGGGAGCTCCGGGCGCAGGAGGAACGAGGCGACTCCGGGGAGCGCCAGGCCCGCGGCAACCATCAGGGCGGTGAGCACCGTGGAGAGCCGGAGACCGCGCGCGTTCCGGGGGCCTGGCCGCGGTTCCGGGTCGTCCTCTGCCTCCACGTACAGCGTGCCTCCACGCACCCGGGACGGAGGCGTGGGCGAGGCAGGTGGGGTGTCTTCGGGCTCGGAGCCCAGGGAACCAGTGGTCACGGCGCGGCGACAGCATAGCCTGAGGGGCCCCCTGGCTCGCCGCTCCGGGCGGTTCATCCGCTACGCTGGGCCTTCGATGGTGCGAGAGGGGTCATGAGCCACGGCGGCGCGTGGGAGACGGTGAAGGCTCCGGAGCGCCCCGGGCGTTGGCCCGCGACGCTGAAGGTGTGGGCGCTCGGCATGGCGGCGGGCACCCTGGGCGCGCTGCCGCATGCCCTGCGCGCGTATGCCCAGGAGCCGCGCGACTTCCTCTTCAAGCTGGCCCTGGAGCTGGTGCCCTACAGCGCCTGGGCGCTCCTGGGCCCGCTGGTGCTGGCCGTGTTCCAGCGCGTGCCTCCGGAGGGGGCAAGGCTGGGGCGCCACCTGGGCGTGTTGCTGGTGGCGGGCGCGGGCTTCGCCCAGCTCCACGTGCTGCTCCTCGCGCCCGTCATGGCCGTGCTCCAGGAGTGGAGCGCGCGCGGCCAGTCCTTCACAGCGGGACTGTGGGAGCTGCTGCTTCGGCGCGGCGCGGTGGGGTACTTCGAGTACCTGCTCTTCCTGGCCGCCTGGGCCGCGCTCCGGGCCGCGAGGCGCGCGCGAGAGCGGGAGCTGGCGGAGTCTCGCCTCGCGGCGCAGCTCGCGGAGACGCGGCTGCGGGCCCTGCGCGCGCAGCTGGACCCGCACTTCCTCTTCAATACGCTCAACGCCGTCACGGGCCTGGTGCGCCAGCAGCGCAACCCGGAGGCGGTGGAGGCACTGGTGGAGCTGGGCCACCTGCTGCGCGCGAGCCTGGAGGGACGCGGGGACCACGAGGTGCCACTGGAGGAGGAGCTGGAGCTGGTGCGCCGCTACCTGGGAATCGAGCAGCTCCGGTTCGGTGGCCGCCTGGAGGTGCACCTGGAGCCGGAGCCCGGGACGCTGCGCGCGCTCGTGCCGTCGCTCATCCTCCAGCCGCTGGTGGAGAACGCCATCAAGCACGGCACTGCGCGCCGCGCCGGCCGGGGCCACATCCATGTGCGCAGCGTGCGCGCCGGGGACGTGCTGCGGCTGGAGGTGCGCGACGACGGCCCCGGGCTCCGGGCGGGTGGGGCAGGGGGCACGGGCATCGGCGTGGCCAACACGAGAGACCGCATCCGTCAGCGCTATGGTGCGCCCCATGGCCTGACGCTGGTGGACCTGCCGGAGGGAGGCGTGCTCGCGCGCGTGGAGTTGCCCTTCATGGAGGCCGGGGCGGACGGGCCGGACGAGGAGGCGCGGAGCCGTGCGTGAGGGCAATGTGGAGCAGGCCGGCTGGCGCGTGCTGGTGGTGGACGACGAGCCGCTGGCTCGCGACAACGTCAAGCACCTGCTGGCCCGCGCGCCGGACGTCACGGCCGTGCGCGAGTGCGAGGGAGGACGCGAGGCCGTGGAGGTCATCCTCCGCGAGCGTCCGGACCTCGTCTTCCTCGACGTGCAGATGCCGGAGGTGGACGGCTTCGGCGTGCTGCGAGAAGTGGGGCCGGAGCGGATGCCGCCGGTCATCTTCGTGACGGCGTTCGACCGGTACGCCGTGAAGGCCTTCGAGGCGAACGCGCTCGACTACCTGCTCAAGCCCTTCGGCGACCGGCGCTTCGAGGAGGCGCTGGAGCGCGCGAGACGGCAGCGGGCCCAGGGCCGTGACAAGGCCCTGCTGGAGCGGCTGTCCGCGCTGCTCGACCTCCACCGGGCCCATGCGCCGGAGCCCGAGCGCACGGTGGCGCCCGCGCCCCCCGAGGGCGGCTACATCGAGCGCATCGCCGTGAAGACGAACGGCAAGGTGCTGCTGCTGCCCGTGCAGGAGCTGGACTGGTGCGAGGCGGAGGGCAACTACGTGGTGCTGCACGCGGGCGCCCGCAGCCCCATGCTGCGCGAGACGCTGAACCAGGTGGAGCAGTGGTTGGATCCACGCCGCTTCGTGCGCGTGCACCGCTCCACGCTCGTCAACGTGGAGCGCATCCGCGAGCTGGAGCCGGACGTCGACAAGGGCTGGGTGGTGGTGCTGCGCGACAACACGCGCCTGCGGCTGAGCCCCGGCCGCAAGGCCGCGGTGGAGGCGCTGCTGCGGCAGTCATTCTGAGCGCTGGCGTCCCACCTTCTCGAGGGCCCGCGTCAGGCGGGCGATGTCGTACGGCTTCGGCAGCACCACCGCCCGCGCCAGCGCGTCTCCGCTCCCCTGTGTCACCGTGCCGCCATGTCCGGAGGCGATGATGACGCCCAGGCCGGGCTCCGCGGCGAGAGCCCAGCGCGCCAGCTCCATGCCCGACATGCCGGGCAGGCTCACGTCGGTGAAGAGGACGTCGACGTGCGAGCTGGCCAGTACGTCCTGGGCCTCCTCCGCGCTCCCGACAGCCATCACGTCGTGCCCCAGGCTCTCCAGCAGCTCGCTCGCGGGGAGGCGGATCTGCTCGTCGTCCTCCACGAAGAGGATGCGCAGGGGCGTCACCTTCGAGGGAGCACGCCCGGCCGCCACGGCGAGCAGCTCGCGGTCCGCGAGCCGCTGCTGGCGGGCCCGGAGCAGCTGGCGCACCTTGCGGGCCAGGTCCTCCCTCCGGTAGGGCTTGCTCAGCAGGTGGACGCCGGGGTCCAACCGTCCGCCGTGGACGATGGCGTTCTCCGTGTAGCCCGACGTGAAGAGCACCTCGAGGTCCGGCAGGAGCGCCCGGGCCTGCCGCGCCAGCTCGGGGCTGCGCAGCGGGCCCGGCATCACCACGTCGGTGAAGAGCAGGTCGATGGGGATGCCGCTCTGGAGCACCGCGAGCGCGCTGACGCCATCCGAGGCCTTGAGCACGTGGTAGCCCAGCTCCGTCAGCAGCTCCACGGCCGTGGCGCGCACCTCGGGGTCGTCCTCGACGACGAGCAGCGTCTCCGTGCCGCCCTCCACCGGCTCCATGACGGTGTCGGTGCGCGCCACCTCCGCCTGGAGCGAGCGGGGGAGGTAGATCTTGATGGTCGTCCCGTGCCCCACCTCGCTGTAGATCTTGATGTGGCCACCGGTCTGCTTGACGAAGCCATACACCATGCTCAGCCCGAGCCCCGTGCCCCGGCCCTCGGGCTTGGTCGTGAAGAAGGGCTCGAAGGCCCGCTCCAGGACCTCCGGCGTCATGCCGCAGCCGGTGTCGGAGACGGCCAGCAGCACGTACTGGCCGGCCGACGCCTCCGGGTGTAGCTGGGCGTAGTGGTCATCCAGCATGGCGTTGCCGGCCTCGACGGTCAGCTTGCCTTCGCTGTCCATGGCGTCGCGGGCGTTGATGGCCAGGTTGAGGATGACGTTCTCGAGCTGGTTGGGGTCGGCGAACGTGTTCCAGAGGCCGCCGCCGATGATGGTCTCCAGCTCGACGTCCTCCCCGAGCGCTCGGCGCAGCAGGTCGTCCATGCCGCGCACCAGGCGGCCGAGGTTGATGACGGTGGGCTCCAGCGGCTGCTGCCGGGCGAAGGCGAGCAGCTGCGCCGCGAGCCTGGCGCCACGGTCGACGGCGCCCATGGCGGTGGTGACGCGCCGCCGGGCCGCGCCGTTGCCGCCCAGCTCCCGGTCCAGCAGCTGGAGGTTGCCGCCGATGACCTGGAGCAGGTTGTTGAAGTCGTGCGCCACGCCACCGGTGAGCTTGCCCACCGCTTCCATCTTCTGGGCCTGCCGCAGCGCGGCCTCCGTCTGCCGGCGCTCGGCCTCGCTGTCCTCGAGGGCGCGGGTGCGCTCGCGGACCAGTTCCTCCAGGTGGTCGCGATAGCGGCGCAGCTCGTCCTGCGCGCGCTTCTGCTCGGTGATGTCGTGGCCCTGGACGAAGATGCCGGAGGTGCTCCCGTCCGGCTCGATGACGGGCTGGTACATCAGGTCGATGTAGACCTCGTCGAGCGGGGCGCCGGGATGCCGCTGGAGGAGGACCTTCAGGCCATGGCCGACGAAGGCCTTGCCGGTGGTGATGACGCCGTCGAGCAGCTCGAAGTAGCCCTGTCCCTCCACTTCGGGAAGTGCGTCCCGGACGGTTCGGCCGATGATCTCCCGGTGCCCGACGAGCTGGTAGTAGGCCGTGTTGACGAGCTCGAAGACGTGCTGCCGGCCGCGGAGGAAGCACATGAAGCCGGGCGCCTGCTCGAAGAGTCGGCGCAGGTGGCGCCGCTCCGCGTCCAGCGTCAGGTTGGCTTCCTGGACGAAGCGGGCCCGCTGGAGGACGCCGGCTTCGACCTGTTCCGACGAGGCAGGGGTCAGGTCTCGCGCCTGCTCCGCGTCCCGCACGGCCTGCTTCAGCCGCTGCAGCTCGGTGACCTCCACGGTGTGCTGGAGGATGAAGGCCACCTCCCTGGCGGAATCGAGGATGGGCGTGTGGGTGGCGCTCCAGTACCGCTCCTCGACCACCGTGCCCTGGCCCGTCTCCCGGGGCACGCGGTAGGAAATCAGCGCGAGGCTGTCCGGGACGCGCTCGGTGAGGACCCGGTGGAAGGACTCCCGCAGCCGGCGCGCACTGGCGTTGTTCGGGTCATTCGGGTCGTTCGGGAACGCGTCCAGGACGTAGCGCCCGAGGAGGTCTTCGAGCCGGCTCGCCGTCACCCGCAGGTAGGCGGCGTTGGCCGCGACGTATCTCAGCTCGCGGTCCAACAGCATGTAGGGATTCGGCGAGGCTTCGAAGAGCGATTTGAAGTCGATGATTTCGGGCATCGTGCAGGGCGGTGGCGCTCGTCGTCCGCAACTGACCGCGCCGGGCGGGGCGTGTCGTCCCATTAACGTGAGGGCGCCGCACGATGCGACAGCGAACGTCGGGCACGGCTTGAACCGTTGAGCAAGAGGGCCTGAAGGCGCCCTCTCGTGTTGTCTCAATGACAGTCGCGACCGCGTATCGCCATCGCGCGGTAAGTGTCGTGCCTACATGAACGTGTCTTCAGCCATTTTTCAGGGGTCGCGGCGCGGCCTGGAAGCAGGGCCTCCAAGAGCAATGCCTACATGAACGTTTGCTCAGTGATTTTTGGACCGCCGGAGCGCGTGTGCGCACCGGTGCCGGCGCGGCGTGGAAATGGCCATGCCTACATGAACGAATTATCAGTTGTTTTCGGGAGCGGCAGAGGCTTCGCGCCGGGGCGCGCCGGACATGGCAAAGCCAAATGCAATCACAATCACAGACATGAAAATGTCTGTGATTGCAATTGCATGAGCTGTGATTGTGTTTTTTTTGTGTATCAGTGACGCCTACGACTCGGAGCGCTGGCGGTTGAGGCGGTCGTAGTGGCGATAGCCCAGCTTGTCGAGCGCGCTCGGGGGCGCGAGGCCGATGTCCACGAGCGTCTTGATGTCGTACGTCCCCGCGAGCACCGGCGGCGCGTAGTTCCGGACCGCGTCGGGGGTGCGGAACTTCTGCAGCGGGTAGAGCACGGTGCTGGTGTGCACGTGCATGAAGTGCGCGGCGGACTGGCGCTGCCAGCCCGGCACGCCCGGGGCGGTGATGACGTGGGGCGTGGCCAGGAAGGTGCCGCCCGTGAGGATCTCCAGTTGCTGGCCCACCTGGGCCACGATGCAGCCGGCGGGCGCGGTGCCTCGCACCATCTGCCCCTTCGGGTCCTTCTCCGTCGCGCGCGTACGGAGGTACAGGCCGCTCTTGTTGTCAGGGCCCGGCGCCGCGCGTCCGGTCGGGTCGAGGAACCGTCCCCCGGGCAGCAGCGTGAGCAGGTTGAAGTCGGTGTGCTCCTCGCCCCAGACGATGTCCGTGTTCACCTGCGACGCGGTGAGCGGCAGGTACTGGAGCGCGCGAGTGACGTGCGGAGCGCGCTGGCAGTAGTCGGCGAACACCGTCTCCGGCAGGCCCAGCGCCAGGGCCGCGCCGCGCAGGAGCTTCAGGCCGGCCTCGTGGAGGGAGCGGCCCAGCTGCATGATGCCCTCCTGGAAGTAGGCGGGCGCGTCCGGGGGCCAGACGTTCTCCGGGTACAGCTCGGGGAACTCCATGGCGGACTGCTCGTCGTTGGGGTAGGGCGCGACGAAGTAGCACTCCTTGAAGTCCGGCTGACCGTTGCCCGCGACGGCGACCTCTGTGTTCGGCGGCGTCCAGCCGCGCTGGTACCAGATGTCGGCGCGGCCGTAGGGCTTCTTGGCCTCGGCGGGGCGGGCGATGAACTCGGCGAACGCGTCGTAGTAGCGGTTGAGGGCCTGCGTGTCGACGCCGTGGTTCTTCAGATAGACGAGACCGAAGACGCCAAACGCCTCACGGAGCGCCGCGGCGCCGCGCTCGATGCGCGCCGGGTCCTCCGACGCGAGGTCGGCGAGGTCGACAGTCGGGATGTTGAGCGAAGAGGTCTCGGCCATGGTGGCCAAGGTGTATCGCTCCTCGGGCCCGAAAGGGAGGGCCTGCTGAGGGGAGAGGCGCCACCAGCCGGGGAGGCGACCGCCTCCTACCTGCCCCCGGTGTGGGAGGCAGGGGGAAAACCCGGGTCGGCCGGGGAGGTCAGTGGGGCGGGCGCTGGCCCAGCCGGGCCTCCAGCTCGGCCAGGCGTCGCTCTGCGTCCTCTCGGAGTCGAGCGGCTTCCGCCAGGCGGAGCTCCAGGTCCAGGTTCCGCAGCACCGCCTCATCCGCGCGGCGTTGGACCTGCTCCAGCGTCCCCTGCAGCTGCTCCAGCATCTCGGCGGATTCGAGCAGCAGCTTTTCGCCCGCCCACAGTCGCAGCTTCTCGTCCACGACCTCCAGCTCCAGGCCCAGCGCTTCCGAGACGAAGCGCCCCTGCCGGGGTGGCATGGGGGTGTAAGAACGCGCCCCGGGCGTCGCCAGCCGGTACCCGAACAGCTCCTCCCTCGCGCGGTCGTAGATGAAGTACTCGGGGATGCCCAGCCGGGCGTAGCGCTCCACGTTGTATTCGGCGTCCTTCTTCCGGTCGCCGCCGACGTGGACCTCCATGACCCAGTCCAGTCCCTGGCCCTCGTGGCTGACCACCCACTTGCCCCGCATGTGGGGCTCCGCATCCAGCACCACCATCAGGTCGGGCGCGAAGCGCCGCTCACCCGGGTAGTAGATGGGCAGCTCCGAGCCGATATAGACCTTGCGCTTCTTGCGGCCGAAGTAGCCCAGGAGCGCGTCCCGCGTCTCCACCTTGGCGTGGAAGTGGAGGTCTCCCTCCGGCATCGCCAGCTCTGCGTCCGTCACCTCATCGGGCAGGGACTCCACCACCCGTGCCCGCTCCTCCGGTCCCATCACATCCCACTCCGCTTGCGTGGGGGCCCGGGGGAAGGCCTCACCACGTTCGTTCGCGTGCCGTCCCATGCGCTGAAGCGTGCTGTGCACGGCCACGGTCGTCAATGCCCCCATGGGCCTCTCATCAAGCGACGGGCCGGGCCTCGGCAGCCCGCTTCACACCCGCACTTCGCGCTTTCCGGGCTCAGCCACCGTCCAACTCCAGAGGCGGTGTCCCCGTCCATGGACACTTCAACTGCCTCCCGCCCGCGAACTCCTGCGCGCCTCCATGCACTCCGTTATCGTCCGCCGTCGCTCCGTGAGGTGCCCACCGTGAAGACGCTCTTCTCCGCCTGGTTCCGCATTCCCTTCTGGCAGCGCGTGCTCGGGGGCTTCGTGCTCGGGGCGCTGGTCGGCTGGCTGGTGGGGCCTCCGGCGGGGCCGTGGCTCCAGCCGCTGGGCACGCTCTACGTCAACCTCATCAAGATGATCGCCACGCCGCTGGTGTTCTTCGCGGTCATCAACGCGGTGGCCGCGCTCCACGGGCAGAAGAGCGTGGCCGCGCTCGGCGGGAAGACGTTCCTCTGGTTCGCCATCACCGCCGCGCTCGCCGTCGGCGTGGGGCTCGCCACCGGCACCCTGCTCGAGCCCGGCGTCGGCGTGGGCCAGCTCCAGCCCGCCGAGTCCTATACGCCGCGTGAGGTCCCCGGCCCCGTGCAGGTGCTCCTCGACGTCGTGCCCACCAACCCCTTCGCCGCGCTCGCCGGAGGGAAGATCCTCCAGGTCATCTTCTTCGCGGGCCTGCTCGGCTTCGCCCTGGTCAAGCTGGGCGCGAAGACGGCGCGCCTGCGCGAGCTGGTCCGCGAGGCCAGCGACGCGATGATTCAGGTCACCCGCTTCGTGCTGGAGCTGACCCCGCTGGGCACCTTCGGCCTCATCGCCGCCCTCGTCGGCACCTACGGCTTCGAGCGCCTGCTGCCCCTGGGGCGCCTCGTGTTCGCGCTCTACCTCGCCTGCGCGCTGCACGTCCTCTTCGTCTACGGCGGCCTGCTGCTGGCGCACGGGCTCAACCCGCTGCGCTTCTTCCGCGGCGCCGCGCCCGGCATGCAGGTGGCCTTCGTCAGCTCGTCCAGCTTCGCGTCCATGCCGGTGGCCCTGCGCGCCGTCACGCACAACCTGGGCGTCAACAAGGACTACGCGGCCTTCGCCGTGCCGCTGGGCGCGAGCATCAAGATGGACGGCTGCGGCGCCATCTACCCGGCCATCGCCTCGCTCTTCGTCGCGCAGTACTTCGGCCTGCAGCTGTCCGCGTCGCAGTACTTCATCATCCTCCTGGCTTCCGTACTGGGCAGCTTCGGCACCGCGGGGGTGCCCGGCACCGCCGTGGTCATGGCCACCGTCGTGCTCAGCTCCGCCGGCCTGCCGCTGGAGGGCCTGGGCTACCTCCTCGCCATCGACCGCGTGCTCGACATGATGCGCACGCTCACCAACGTCACCGGGCAGATGCTGGTGCCGGTGCTGGTGGCCCGCGAGGAGGGGCTGCTCGACGAGGCCGTCTACAACCGCGCCGCCACCAACGTGGGCCTCGAGAAGGACGTGGCGGAGGCGGAATGACCGCCTGAGGCGGAAGCACGGCGGAGGAGGGCCCGGCTGACTGCCCGGTCTTCTTCCCCCATCTCCGATGGGTGCCCAGGTTGACCCTGCTGGCTCCAGCCCCGGGGAACCCATGAGCGCCACCGTCGCCGACTACCTCCTCTACCGCCTCTCGCAGTGGGGCGTCCGCCGCATCTACGGCTACCCCGGAGATGGCATCAACGGCATCCTCGGCGCGCTCGGGCGCACCTCCGAGTTCGACTTCGTCCAGGCCCGTCACGAGGAGATGGCCGCCTTCATGGCGTGCGCCCACGCCAAGTTCACCGGGCAGCCGGGCGTGTGTCTCGCCACGTCGGGCCCCGGCGCCATCCACCTGCTCAACGGCCTCTACGACGCGAAGCTGGACCACCAGCCGGTGGTGGCCATCGTCGGGCAGCAGTCGCGCGCGGTGCTCGGCGGCCACTACCAGCAGGAAGTCGACCTGTTGTCCCTCTTCAAGGACGTGGCCAGCGAGTACGTCACCATGGTCACCAACCCCTCCGCCGTGCGCCACGCGGTGGACCGGGCGGTGCGCGTCGCCCTCTACGAGCGCACCGTGACGTGCATCATCCTCCCCAACGACATCCAGGAGGAGACGTACCAGAAGCCGGAGCGCGCCCATGGCACCGTCCACTCCAGCGTGGGCTACAGCGTGCCGCGCGTCCTTCCTCGCGACCCGGACCTGCGGCGCGCCGCGGACGTGCTCAACGCGGGGAAGAAGGTGGCCATGCTCGTGGGTGCCGGGGCGATGAACGCCGCCGACGAGGTGGTGCAGGTGGCCGAGTTGCTCGGCGCGGGCGTGGCCAAGGCGCTGCTCGGCAAGGCCGTGTTGCCGGATGACCTGCCCTTCGTCACCGGCTCCATCGGCCTGCTCGGCACCAAGGCGAGCTGGGACCTGATGTCCGACTGCGACACCCTGCTGATGGTGGGCACCAGCTTCCCGTACTCGGAGTTCCTCCCCAAGGAGGGACAGGCGCGGGGCGTGCAGATAGACGTCGACGGCCGGATGCTCGCCATCCGCTACCCGATGGAAGTCGCCCTGGTGGGCGACAGCCAGGAGACGCTGCGCGCACTGATTCCGCTGCTCCAGCGCAAGGAGGACCGGAGCTGGCGCGACACCGTGGAGAAGAGCGTGCGCCAGTGGGGCAAGACGGCCGAGGCGCTGGCCATGGACACCGCCAACCCGCTCAACCCGCGGCGCGTGTTCTTCGAGCTGTCACCGAAGCTGCCGGACGACGTCATCCTCACGGCGGACTCGGGCTCGGGGACGAGCTGGTTCGCGCAGTACCTGCACATCCGCAAGGGGATGATGGCGTCGCTGTCCGGCAACCTGGCCACCATGGGCTGCGCGGTGCCGTACGCCATTGGCGCGAAGTTCGCCTTCCCGCACCGGCCCGTCCTCGCGGTGGCGGGCGACGGCGCCATGCAGATGAGCGGCAATGGCGAGCTCGTCACGGTGGCGAAGTACTGGCGCGAGTGGAAGGACCCGCGCTTCATCGTCCTGGTCCTCAACAACCGGGACCTCAACATGGTGACATGGGAGCAACGCGTGCTGTCCGGCGACCCGAAGCTGCCGGCGACCCAGGACCTGCCCGACTTCCCCTACGCGCGCTACGCGGAGTCCATCGGCCTCAAGGGGATTCGCGTGGACCGGCCGGAGTCGCTCTCGCGCGCGTGGGATGAAGCGCTCAGCTCGGACCGGCCCGTCATCTTCGAGGCGTACGTGGACCCCGACGTGCCGCTGCTCCCGCCGCACATCTCCTTCGAGCAGGCGAAGCACTACGCCCAGGCGCTGATGAAGGGCGACGTCAACTCGGGCGGCATCCTCAAGCAGTCCCTCAAGGGGATGGTGGGCACACTCCTGCCGCACAAGGGCGGCAAGGAGTAGGGCGAGCGCGCGCCGGGCCGCGGCACTACTTCGCCTTCAGCTCGTACTCGCCGCCCGGGTAGACGAACGAGTCCTTCGGCGCGTACCAGCACCAGGCCTCCACCTTGCGCAGCGTGCTCTCCGGGCGCAGTGCGTAGACCGGGTGGTCCGGCGCGAGGAACTCCAGGGACAGCAGCTCGAAGCCGGAGGCGATTTCGCCGACATAGGGGTAGTTGCCGGCCATCAGCCTGTTCTTCACCTGCGTCACGTACATGAGCTGGCCGCGCGCCACCGAGGCCACCTGCGAGCCCACGCGCGCCACCGTGCGGATGATGGGGATGCCGTCCACGCGCGTCGTGGCCACCAGCCTTCCTTCCTCCAGCTCCAGCGTGGTGGAGCCCGCGGAGGCGGGGACGCCGCGCTCGCTCACGTAGTCGCGCACCGTCTGCGAGGAGTTGAGGTAGTGCGTGAAGAAGCGCCCCGGCGTCACGCCGTCCGGCGCCGTGTGGCCCGCGAGGTCCAGGCCCATGTACGTCAGCGAGTACGCGCCGAAGCCCGACGTCTGGTCCGCCGAGTCCACGACGTACTGGTTCATGAAGAGGGCGCGGTTGGCCGCGGGCGACAGGCCCTTCGGCAGCAGCGCGGCGGCGGCCTTCGGGTCCGCGGGAATCCAGCTCGAATAGAGCATGCGGCTGTTGATGACGAGCTGCGGCGCGGCGAGGGTGCTGGCGGTCATGACGGCTCCTGTGATGTGGCGCCGCCAGCAGCCCTTCCAGGCCCCAGCGGCCGGGTGAATTCCCCCTGCACATCATTCGGAGCCAGCCACGCAGGCTGGTCGTCCGTCCATCGTCCCCCGGCCGCAGCGCGGCGCGTTACAGGGCGCGGGTGAGGGTGACGGGGTACGTGCGCCCCTCGCGGAGGATGACGAGCGTGGCCGGGCTGCCCGGGGCGCCCAGCTCGCGCTGGCGGGCCTCGCCCGCGTCGAGCACCGTGGCGCCGTCGATGGACCGCACCACGTCGCCCACGCGCAGCGACACCGCCGGGCCTCCCTCCGCGATGGTGCTCACCGTGACGTCGTCACCGCTCATGCCGAAGTAGAGGCCCAGGCGCCCGGGCTCCACGCGGCCGGGACCCATGCGCCAGTCACCGAGGTCCACCGGCTTGCCGGACACGAGCGTCACCTGCCGCTCCGCGAGCTGCCCGCCGCGTCCCCAGGCGATGACGCGGTGGGGGCCCGGCGCGAGGTCCTCCACCCGGAAGCGGCCGTCCGCTCCCGCCGTCGGCGAGAAGACGCCGTCCACGTCCACGAACCCGCCCGCGATGGGCGCCCCCGAGGCCTCCACCAGCCGGCCCGCCAGCGCGCCTCCGGCCTCCACGACGATGTCCACCCGGGTGGTGCCGTCCGCGGTGACGGCGGCCTCCGCCTTGCCGGCGCGGCCATCCGGGAGCGTGGCGGTGAGGGCCACCTTCCCGGCCACCATGTCCTCGACGACGAAGCGGTCCCCCGCGAAGTCCAGCTCCTGCCGGGTGAGGAAGTCGTCGTCGGTGCGCAGGGCGGACACCACCAGCCGGAAGCCCTCGACGGCGCGGCCTCCCGCGGAGCGGACGGTGCCCGTCAGCCGGCCCCCCGCGGTGAGCTGCAGCGTGACGGCCGTGCGCGAGGAAGGCACCGCGGGCAGATCACCCCGGCGTCCGCCGTTGGTGGCCCAGAAGTGCACCGCGGGGCCGCCCACCGCGTCCGCCACCATCGTCACCTGGCCGGAGGCGTCGGTGACGTCCTCCAGCAGCACCTCGTTCTTGCCTGGCTCGCTGCCCATCACCGTGGCGGCGACGCTGGGCGCGCCGTTGGGCTCGAGCACCGTGACGACGATGGGGCGGCTCGCCTCGCGCACCTCCAGGTCCACGTGCTTCGACCCGCCAGCCTCCAGCTCCACCACCTTCTCCTGGTCGCCGTTCTGGCTGCCGGTGTCCGTCATCCACGCCGTGAGTCGGTAGCGGCCCGCGCGCACCCGCATCGACCAGGCGCCGTCGGGCGTGGCCGCGACCTTCAAGACCTCGGAGTAGGGCGCGCCGACCCGCAGCGCGGAGACGGTGACGGGCCTGGGCGGTACGCGGCCTCCCTGGAGCCGGACGGTGCCTTCGAGCTGCCCCTCTTCGTGGAGCTGGATGCGGACCCGGCTCGTCTCGCCCGGGGTGACCTTCACCATTTCCCGGCCGTTCGTCTCGCTGCCGGGACGCCGGGCCGCGACGAAGATGTCTCCGGGGGGGAGCCCTTCGAGGACGAAGGCGCCCTGTGCGTCCGTCACCGTCTCGAGCGCGCCCTCCAGCGGCGCCATCCGCCAGCGCGACTCGGGCGTGACGTGGATGCCCGCCAGCGGCTTCTCCGCGGCGTCCACCACCGTGCCCTCGATGCGCCCGTGGGCCTCCAGCTCGGCGACGAGGTCGAAGCGCTGGCCGTCCAGCACGCTGACGCCGCTTCGCACCCACTTCTTGAAGCCCTTCGCTCGCACCGTCACCGCGTACATCCCCGGCGCGAGCGCGCCCGCCTCGAACCGGCCATCCGCTCCGGAGACGGCGCTGGCGACCTCGGTCGGGTCCGCATCGAAGCTGAAGGTGAGGGCGCCCGGGCTGACGGAGACGTTCGCTCCGGCGATGGGCTCTCCCGAGCCCTTGCGCCGCACGACGCCCGCGAGCGCGGCCTGGGAGCCCAGGCGGATGCGCACGTCCCGGACCGTCATTCCCGCGCCCACGACGATGCGCGCAGGGGATGCGCCGGTCATGTCTCCCTGGCGCGCGGCGACCTGGTACACGCCCGGCGGTACGTCGAGCGAGAAGGCGCCTCCCTCGCTCGTGTCGGTCTCCACGGCGTCTCCCGTGCCGGAGGCGATGACGCGTGCTCCGGGAGCCGGCTTGCCGTCGGGCCGCTCGACGAAGCCCTCGATGAAGGCCGAGCCCTCCAATTCGACGGTGAGCCCGGACGTGGGCACGTGCACGCGACCGAGCCGCCTGGGTGCATGCCCCGGTGCGCGGGCGTCCAGTTGGTACTCGCCGGGTGCCAGGCCCTGGAGGCGGAAGTCGCCACGCCCGTCGCTGGTGGTGGTGTAACGCTCCTCCTCTGGCACCGACGCACCCGCCGAGAGGGTGGGGGGCAGCACGAGGCCATCGGCGGACGTGCGCGGTGTCAGCGTGACTTCCGCGAGCGGGACGGGCGTCCGTGAGCCCCGCTCCACCGTGACGCCTTCGAGGGTGCCTCCAGTGCCGAGCGTGAGCCGCACCGGAGTCGTGGCTTCACCGCGCGGACGCGTGACGTAGGCGCGGGCCCTGGCGAGGCCTTCCGCCTGGGCCGTGACGAGGTAGTTGCCCGGCCGCGCGGGCAGCACGACGACTCCCGCCGCGTCGGTGACGCCGCTGCCGGCGACGAACCAGCCGGGCTTCCCCGCGCCGGAGGCACCGAGCCCCCGGAAGTAGAGCGTCACACTCGCGCCCTGTTTCGGGCCCGAGGCGGTGTGCACCTCCGCGCGCAGGGTGCCTTCCTCCTCACGCATCGGCTCGTCGACGCGGGGCGTCCCGTCCGCGGTGCTGGCGCCGGGCGTCGCGCCTCGGGACTCCGTGGCCGCCGCTCCGCCCGGTGAGGAAGCGCCGCCAGGGGTGGGGGCCGCCGTGGATGCAGTGGTGTCCCGGGAAGGAGCCGGCCCGGCGTCGTCCGACCCGCCGGCCCACCAGAGTCCGCTCACCGCGAGGACCGCCAGCACCGCCACCAGCACGAGTGACTTCCGCTTCATGCCATCTCCCGGAGCCAGCCTCTTCGTGACCGGGCGCAGGACAGCAGGACGGCCGGACGGGTTCCAGCCCGGCACTGACAAAACCCCGAGGCTCACCGACAAACTTTCTTTGTCTTGACCGGTAAAGTTTGTCGGAGCTACAAGGGGGCATGGCGAAGGACAGCAGCGCGGCGAAGGCCCGGCCCATGCGGGCGCGCATCCTGGAGCGGCTCGCGACGCCCACCACGGCGGCGGCGCTCGCGCGCGAGCTGGACACGTCACGGCAGAAGGTGGGCTACCACCTGAAGGAGCTGGAGCAGCAGGGCCTGGTCGAGCTGGTCGAGGAGCGCCGCAAGGGCAACGTGGTGGAGCGACTGGTGAAGGCCAGCTCGCGCGCGTACCTCGTGTCCGCCGAGGCCCTGGCCTCGCTGGCCCCGGACCCCGCCGCGGCGGTGGACCGCTTCTCGTCCGCGTACCTCATCGCCGTCGCCGCGCGCAGCGTGCGCGAGGTGGCGTCCCTGCGCGAGCGCGCGCAGGCGGCGGGCAAGACGCTGCCGACATTTTCCCTGCAGGCCGACGTGCGCTTCCCCAACGCGAAGGCGCGACATGCCTTCGCGGAGGAGCTGGCGGACACCGTCGCCCGGCTCGTCGCCCGCTACCACGACGACAGGGCCGAGGGAGGGCGCCACTACCGCCTCTTCCTCGGCGTACACCCCGCAGCCGCACCCGAGAAGGAGAGCCCCGAGTGAGCCAGGACAAGACGCGCAGTCTCGAGAAGAAGGTGAAGATCAACGCCCCTCGCGATGCCGTCTGGCGCGCCATCACCGAGGCCGATCAGATCGTCCGCTGGTTCGCGCTCGACGCGAAGGTGAAGCCGGGCGTCGGCGGCTACGTGTGGCTGAGCTGGCCCGGCATGGCGGGCGAGGACCGCATCGAGGTCTGGGAGGAGGGGAAGCACTTCCAGACGCGCAACCCCGCGCGGCCGCAGGTCGCCACCGACTGGTATGTCGAAGGCGAGGGCGGGGAGACGACGCTGCGGCTCGTCCACTCGGGCTTCGGTGAGGGCGCGGACTGGGATGGCGAGTTCGACTCGCTGGACCGCGGCTGGTCGGTGTTCTTCCAGAACCTCAAGCACATGCTGGAGCGGCACCCGGGCACCCCCGGGCAGCAGGTGATGGTGCCCGTGCCGGTGGGGAGTGTGACGCTGGAGCAGGCGTGGCAGCGGCTGTTGGGGCCGGACATGCTCGGCCTGGAGCGCACCGGCGAGCGGACCTTCCGGGCCCGCGCCGTCACGGGCGAGGCGCTGGAAGGGGAGGTGGACCTGTGGCTGCCTCCGCGCGCGCTCGGCATCACGGTGAAGGAGTGGAACGACGCGCGCCTCACCGTGGACATCAGCGGCTGCGATGGCGAGGTGCGCGCCTGGATCTGCCTGCTCACCTGGGGGCTGGATGCGCCCGCCGTCGAGGCGCTCCGGGCCCGGTGGCAGCCCCGGCTGGAAGGAATGTTCCTTTCGGCGGCGTGAGCACGCGGTGACAGACGGCGTGCGTGCGGGTGGCGACGGGGCGGTGCCGTCCGCTAGCCTCGCGGCATGGCGGTGAATGTCGTGGCGTGGGCGGACCCGGTCCGTCAACCCGAGCCGGGACGGCTCCGGGCGTGGCACCTCGTGTGCCCGTCCGAGTCGCTCCGGCGCGGGCAGGTGAGGGGCTTCAGCCTCGGCGGCAGGGAGCTGGTGCTCTTCCGGGGGCAGGGCGGCGGCGTGCACGCGCTGTCCGCGCACTGCGCGCACATGGGCACGCACCTCGCGGGTGGCAGCGTCGTTGGTGACTGCCTGCGCTGCCCGCTGCACCACTGGCGCTTCGACGGCAGCGGCGCCTGCCAGGCGGACGTGGGCGGCAGGCCCGGGCAGCGGCCGTTCCCCGTGGTGGAGCGCTACGGCGCCATCCTCGTCTTCAACGGGCCCGTGGTCCTCTGTCCTCCTCCGGAAGTGGGCACCGCGGACCTGTCCTGGCGCACCGGGCCCGAAGTCACGGTGCGCTGTGACTGGCTGCCACTGGTGGCCAACTCGTTCGACATCGAGCACCTGCGCACCGTGCACCACCGCGAACTGCGGGACGCGCCCGTCGTCGAGCGGCCGGACCCGTTCACCCTGCGCCTGCGCTACACCTCGCGCGTCACCGGCACCGGGGCCAGTGACTGGCTGATGAAGACGCTGTCCGGCAACCACATCCGCGTCACCATCACCGTGCATGGCGGGACGCTGCTCTCCGTGGAGAGCGACCTCGGCCGCACGCGGAGCGCCCTCGTCGCCGGCATCCGGGAGACCGACGCGGGCATGGCCGTGCGGCTGGCCTTCGCCGCGCGCCGGGGCCGCATCCCGGGCATGGAGCGGCTGTCGCTCGCGGTGTCCCGGTGGCTCTTCACGTCGTTCCTGCGCAGGGACTTGTCCGTGCTCCACGGCATGCGCTTCAACCCGGCCGGCGCCGCGGAGGACCCCATCCTGCGCCAGTTGATGGCCTTCACCGCCAGCCTGCCCGAGGACCGCGATGACGAGCGAGGGTAGGGACACGCCCATCCCGGCCACCCTCAATGTCGTGCTCCTGGTCTCCGCGCTGACCGCGTGCGCCGGGTGTCTCTGGCTGGCCTCCCACTCGGAGGCGTGGGCCGTGCGGCTGGCGGCGGCGGCGGTGTTCTCGTTCGTGAACAACACCGTCTTCTCGCTGCTGCACGAGGCGACGCATGGCGTGCTGCACCCGTCGCGCCGCGTGAATGACGGGCTCGGGCGCGTGGCGGCGACGCTGTTCCCCACGTCCTTCACCATGCAGCGCGCCTTCCACCTCAACCACCACCGCCACAACCGGACGCGGCTGGAGCAGTTCGACTACTTCCGGCCCGGGGACAACCGGTGGCTCAAGCGCGCGCAGTGGTACTCCATCCTCAGTGGCCTCTACTGGCTCCTCGTGCCGGTGGGCGCGGTGGCCTTCGCCCTCGTCCCCGGGTTGCTGCACCGGGTGCGCGGCACGGGTACGCGCTATGGAGAGCAGACGGGCGCGGATGCGTACCTGGGCCGGTTGGAGGATGCCCCGGGGGCGGCCATCCGGTGGGAGGTGCTGCTGGCGGTGGCGGTGCAGGCCGGGCTCGCGGTGGCGCTGGAGCTGTCCGTGACGGGCCAGGCGCTGTGCTATGCGGCCTTCGCCGTCAACTGGAGCGGGCTCCAGTACGCGGACCATGCGTGGTCTCCGCTGCACGTGCGCGACGGGGCGTGGGACTTGCGCGTGGCCGCGCCCGTGCGCTGGCTGTTCCTCAACTACCACTACCACCGCGCGCACCACCGGCACCCGCACGTGCCCTGGCTGCACCTGGGCCGCTACGTGGACCCGGGGGTGCCCCGGCCTTCGTTCCTGCGCGTCTGGCTGTCCATGTGGCGCGGGCCCCGGTCGCTGCCCGCCACCGTGGAGGAGCGATGAGCGAGCCCGTCCTGTCCGGCCCGCTTCCGCGCGAGGCGTCATTGCTCGCCACCGTGGGGGCGCGATGACCCGGCGTGCCGCGCTGTTCGGCATGCCCCGGAGGGAGGAGCTCGTCCTCACCGGCTCGCTCGCGCTCGGCTTCGCGCTGTTCTTCCTCGCCGTGTACGGCGGCGCGAGCTGGGTGACGGGCTTCTACTCCGGCGGCCTCCGCGTGGACCTGCCCTTCGAGCGGCACATCCCGTTCATCCCCGCGTGGGCGGCGGTCTACGTGAGCATGGACGTGCTGCTGCTGCTGTCGCTGTTCGTCTTCCGCACGTGGAGGGACATGGTGCCCTTCGCGCTCGCGCTCTGCGCGGAGACGGTGGTGGGCGCGGTGGGCTTCCTGGTGCTGCCCGTGGAGGTCGCCTGGCCCACGCGCGTCGTGCAGGGCGGCTGGGCCGACATCTTCTTCGTGGCCGACACGATGAACCTGGAGCGCAACTACCTGCCGTCGCTCCATGTGGCCTTCGCGTGCACGGCCGCGCTGGCGTATGCGGAGCGCTCGGGCGGGTGGGCCCGGGCGCTGTTCGGACTGTGGGCCGCGGCCATCGCCGCGTCCACGCTGCTCATCCACGAGCACCACCTGGTGGACGTGGTGGCGGGCGCGCTGCTCGCCTGGGGCACGTGGCGGTTCGTCGCGCCCAGGGCCCGCCGTGAGGACTTCCTCTCCGCCCTCCGAGTGGAGGCGCTCTGTGCCCGCGAGCTGTTCCGCTTCTCCCGCAGGCACCTGCGCTACGCGCTGATTGGCCTGGCGCTCTATCGCTACTCGCCAGGCCGCTGGCGGCGCCAGGCCCGCGTGGCCCGGGTGGGGTTCTGCTTCCTCCAGCTCGTGGACGACGTGCTGGACGGAGACCGGGCCGTGGAGGGCGAGCCGCTCGACTGGGTGGACGCGCTGCTCGCGGAGTTGGAGACGGGGCAGGGGCGGGACACCGGGACGGCGGCCACGCTGGGCCGGGTGTTGCTCGACAGCCTGGAGGCCCCCGAGGCGCGGGCGCACGTCTTCGCGCTCATGCGGACCATGCGCGGGGACCGGGAGCGGGTGCGCGAGCGGCGGTGGCTGGCCGCGGAGGCGCTGCTCGCGCAGCACCGGGACACCTTCCGGCTGTCGGTGGACCTGATGCTGTTCGTGGCCGGAGCCGACGTGCGCGCCTCGGACGTGCCGTCGCTCATCGACGCCTTCGGGTGGTGCTCCGCCCTGCGAGACTTGCGCGAGGACCTGGCGGCGGGGCTCTACAACGTGCCGGCCGAGGTGGCGGAGGAGGTGAGGAGCGAGGGCGCGGACCCGGCGGACTACGAAGCCCTGCTGGGCTCGGCGGCGGGACGTGCCTGGGTGGTCGCGGAGCACGCCCGCGCACGCGCGCTGCTGGAGCGCTCCGCCGAGGAGTTGTCCGCCCTCGAAGGGCGCACCGGAGTGTCGCTGCTGCGGCTGTTCCACCGCTCCATCGAGGGCTTCCGGGCGAGGCGGCTGCCGCGCCGCCTGCCGTTCCTTCGCGAGCCGGCCAGCGTCAGGCCGTGGCCTTCGGGCGCCGCGTCCGGCCGATGACGTAGCCGGCCAGGAGCGCGGCCAGCGTCGCGACGGAGATGAAGATGGCCCCGTAGTACTTCAGCTTCCCGAGCAGCGGGTTGTCGAACACGTTGGTGGAGTAGTGGAACGCGGCAATCAGCCACTGGTCGCCCTCGCGCACCAGGGTGCACGTCCACCGGCTGTCGATGACGATGTCCGTGCCGTCCGTGAGCACGTAGTGGTCCTTCGACGAGCCCCGGGCGATGCCCGTGTTGCCATAGAGGCGGGTGAGCTCGGCCACCTCGAACTTCGCGGTGACCTTCTCCACGACGCGGTTCGGCCCGCGCATCATCTCGTCGTAGTAGGCGCGGATGGAGTCCTTGCCCACGCGCACGTCGTTGTTCATGGTGGTGAAGGCGATGTCCGGGTGCAGGTGCTTCAGCAGCCGGTCCACGTCCTGCGTGTTGAGCGCGTCCTCCATGTCCTGCTTGAGGGCGCGCAGCGCGTTGTGCGTGGCCTCCACGTCCGCCGGCGTGCCGGCCGCCGCGGCGTCCTGGGCCCACACGGGTGCCGCGAGCAATGAGAGCACCACCGCCACCACACCGCCGAGGGTCCGCGTCATGAGGCCTCCAGAGAGGATGCGGAGCATCGTCGAAGCGGAGCGCCGGAGGAAGCCTTACGACGTCGCGGCAAGTCGCTACCCGCGCGCGCCCGGAGACGTCTTGGTGCGGTTGCTCGTGCGCAAGGCGCGCAGCGTGGACATCAGCGCGTAGGCATTGGGAATGCGGCCCAGGTCCACCCAGCCGCCGCTGCGCCGCTGCACCCGCGCCTGCCCGTCGATGGCGTGCACCTGCGCAATCTCCGCCAGCGGCAGGAGCTCTCCGCGGACCGTCAGCCCCTGCGCCGTGAGGAGGACCTCCTCGCCGAACGCCACCGGCTGACCGTCGCGCAGCTGCGCGTCATGGCGCAGGGTGAGCACCGCGTCGACGCGGTCCAGCGACTTCTCCGCGAGGACGAAGAAGCCGAGCAGCCGGGGCTGCAACGTGATGGCGTCTCCGTCCTGGCCGTACAGGGTCAGCGACGTCAGGGAAGGCCCCTTCGAGAAGCGACGCTTGCCGTTGTCGGCCAGCCGCGACCAGATGGACTGGAGCAGCTTGCCGCCCGCGTGGGGATTCTCCAGCAGGTCCACCTTGTACTGGGTGACCTGCTCCCAGGGCAGTCGCACCTCGCCGTCCCGCTTGTGGTGGACGAGGCCGTCCGCGTGCAGCTCCACCCATTCCTGACGGAAGCGCACGAGCACGGCGATGAAGCCTCCCCACACGACGGCGGCCACCCCGACCGAAACGATGACCTCGAGCCGCGTCGAGGGAGTCCGGAACGTCATGAAGGCGAAGACCGCCGAAAGGGCGAGGAAGAAGAAAAATGCCCCCACGACGACCCAGGGGGAGTTGCGGTGGATGCTCAGCGGTGAACGCGCGGACTTCATGGGGGGCCGCACGCTAGCCGTCGCGGCAGTCCCCGACCAGTCTCCACGAGTGCGGGGCCGGATTGCATGACACCCCTTCCTCCCGTGGTCCGCCCGACGCTTGCCGTATGCTGCGCGCCGGAAGGTCTCGAGGCCTCGCCGGAACCCGCAGCCCGGAGCGCCCGCTTGAGCACCCGGAAGTCCCCGAAGAAGAAAAAGGCCCGGACCCCGGCCTCCGCGCCGTCACGCCCGCACCGCGCGAGGCCCGCCCCCCTCGTGCCCGTGGTGGGCATTGGCGCCTCCGCCGGTGGACTGGAGGCCTTCAACGAGTTGCTGCTGTACCTGCCCGAGCGGACGGGAATGGCCTTCGTGCTCGTGCAGCACCTGTCCCCCGAGCACGAGAGCAACCTCGCGTCCCTCCTGGCGCGCGCCACGCCGTTACCCGTCGTCGAGGCGAGTGACGGCCAGCGGCTCCAGGCCGACCACGTCTACGTCATCCCCCCGGCGGTGCTCCCCGCGCTCCAGGACGGCGTGCTGCGCTTCGTGGCCCGCCCGAAAGGGCAGGGGCTGCCCCGGGTCATCGACCACTTCCTCAGCTCGCTCGCGCGGGAGCTGGGGCCCCGCGCGGTGGGGGTCGTCCTCTCCGGGACGGGCTCGGATGGGACGCGCGGGCTGATGGCCATCCAGGCCGCCGGGGGCGCCACCCTCGCGCAGGCCCCCGGCTCCGCCCGCTTCCCCGGCATGCCCCAGAGCGCCTCCTCCGAGGGCGCCGTCGGACGCGAGCTGCCGCTGAAGGAGCTCGCCCGGGCGCTCGCCTTCCTGAGCCCCAGGTCCAATCCGGCCCCGGCTCCCCCGTCCGACGAGCCGGACTTCGCGAGCGAGCCCGAGGCCATGGCCCGCATCTTCCACATGCTGAAGGCCGCCAGCGGCGTGGACTTCTCCCAGTACAAGCCCACCACCATCTACCGCCGCCTCGCCCGGCGGATGCTCCATTGCCGGGTGACGCGGCTCGCCGACTACGTCACCTGGCTCGAGACACACCCCGCGGAGCTGGATGCGCTCCGGCACGACCTGCTCATCCACGTCACCAGCTTCTTCCGAGACCCCGAGACGTTCGACGCGCTCAAGCGCGACGTCATCCCCGAGCTGCTCCAGGGGCGTGACGCCACCACGCCGCTGCGCGTCTGGGTGCCCGGCTGCGCCACCGGAGAGGAGGCGTACTCGGTCGCCATCTGCTTCCTCGAGGCGCTCGCCACCGACAACGCGTCGCCGGGGCTCCAGGTGTTCGCCACCGACCTGAGCGAGCCGGCCATCGAGCGCGCGCGCGCCGGCGTCTACCCGGAATCCATCGCCGACCACGTCTCGCCCGAGCGTCTCCGCCGCTTCTTCATGAAGGTGGACGGGGGCTACCAGGTGGCCAAGCGGGTGCGCGGCCTGTGCATCTTCGCGAGGCAGGACCTGGTGAGCAACCCGCCCTTCTCGCGGATGGACCTCATCAGCTGCCGCAACGTCTTCATCTACCTGGGCCCGGCGCTGCAGCGGAAGGTGCTGGCCACGCTCCACTACGCGCTCAATCCCCGAGGCTTCCTGCTGCTCGGGTCCTCGGAGTCGGTGGGCCCCGCGTCCGATTTGTTCTCCCTGCACGACAAGCGGCACAAGTTCTACCGGAAGAAGGGCATCGCGCCCCGCGCGGGCTTCTTCCTGCCGCGCGTGGAGGCGCCGCACCACCGGTACGCCGAGGCACTGCCCCCGGAGCTGTCGGTGGCGACGCCGGACCCGCAGAGGGAGGCCGACCGCATCGTGCTCGCCCAGTACGGGCCGCCCGGCGTCATCGTCAACGACGCGCTGGAGATCATGAACTTCCGCGGCCACACCGGCGCCTACCTCGAGCCGATGCCCGGCGCGGCGAGCCTCCAGCTCCTGAAGATGGCGCGCGAGGACCTGTCGCTGGAGCTGCGCGCCGCGCTGAGGCAGGCGAAGCGGCAGGGCGCCCGCGTGCGCCGCGAGCGCATCCGCTTGCGAGAGGGCGGGAGCGAGCGGCGCATCAACATCGACGTGCGCCCGCTGCGGGCGTCCTCCAGCCCCCACGAGCGCTACTTCCTCATCCTCTTCGAGGAGGTGGCCGAGCCGCCTTCCCCCGCCGTGGCCCCGCGCGCCCGGAGCGTGAAGGGCCGCGCTCCCCCGGAGGCGGTGCGGGCGCTGCGCGAGGAGCTGGCCACCACGCGCGAGCACCTGCAGGCGCTGCTGGACGACCAGGAGACCGCGCACGAGGAGCTGCGGGTCGCCAACGAGGAATCCCAGTCCACCAACGAGGAGCTGCAGAGCACCAACGAGGAGCTGGAGACGGCCAAGGAGGAGCTTCAGGCCACCAACGAGGAGCTCACCACCGTCAACGAGGAGCTGGAGAGCCGCAACCAGGAGCTGAGCCAGGTCAACAGTGACCTCAACAACCTGCTGGGCAGCACGCACATCGCCACCGTCATGGTGGGCAGTGATTTGCGCATCCGCCGCTTCACGCCCATGGCGGAGTCGCTGCTGAAGCTGTCGCCGGGCGACATGGGGCGGGCCCTGGTGGACGTCCACTCCCCGCTGCTGCCCGCGGACCTGGGGGCCGTCATCACCGAGGTGACGGAGACGCTGGCCACCGTCGAGCGCGACATCCAGGATGGCGACGGACGCTGGTTCCAGCTCCGGCTGCGCCCCTACAAGACGGTGGACAGTCGCATCGAGGGCGCGGTGATGACGGTGCTGGACGTCGACCGGCTCAAGCGCAGCCTGGACGAGGCCCGGCAGGCGCGGGAGCTGGCGCAGGCCATCCTGGATACGCTGCGCGAGCCATTCCTGCTCCTGGATGGCGCCCTGCGCGTGGTCGCCGCCAACCCCGCCTTCTTCCAGACGTTCCAGGTGAGCCGGGAGCAGACCGAGGGCCGCCGCGTCTACGAGCTCGGCAACGGCCAGTGGAACATCCCCCGGCTTCGCGAGCTCCTGGAGGAAGTCCTCCCAAGGGACTTGCGGCTGCGGGACTTCCCCGTCGAGCACACCTTCGAGAGCATCGGGGCGCGGCAGATGCTCCTCAACGCCCGGAGGCTCGTCGGCGAGTCCTCACACCCGGGGCGCATCCTGCTGTCCATCGAGGATGTCACGGGCAGGACGTAGGGCAGCCGGGCGGCTGCCGGGGGGGATGGCACCGGGGGGCAGGGCAGAGTACACCGGTAGCGGTTGCACCTGCCCTGGGGGGGTGGATGAGCCACTTCGCACAGATGTCGAAGGCCGAGCTGGTCCGCGCGCTGGAGCAGCTGGAGCCGGTCCTGGTCGCCCGGGACGAGCTGGCCGCCGCGGTGCAGGACCTGCAACGCCACCAGATAGAGCTGGAGATGCAGAACCGCGCGCTGCGCGAGGCGCAGCAGGCGCTGGAGCAGTCCCACCACCGCTACGTGGACCTCTATGACTTCGCTCCGGTGGCGTACCTCACGCTGGACGCGCGGGCCTGCATCCAGGAGCTGAACCTCACGGCGGCGGAGCTGTTGAAGAAGGAGCGCCCCAGTCTCGTGGGCCAGCCCTTCGCGCCCTTCGTCGACAGCGCGGACCTGTCCCGCTTCCTCCAGCACGTGCGCCACTGCGTGGCGGAGGGAGGGGCGGGGAGCCTGGAGCTGAAGCTGCGAATCTCCGGGACGCGGGCGGAGGTCCGGCTGCACACCGCGCCCTTTCCGAGCGGAGCGACGCATGGCGGTCAGGTGTGCCGGGTGGCGATGGTCGACGTCACCGAGCTGCGGGAGACGCAGACGCGGCTGGCGCTCGCCGAGCGGCTGGCGTCGCTGGGCACGCTGGCGGCCGGGGTGGCGCACGAGCTGAACAACCCGCTGGCGTTCATCGCCCAGTGCCTGGAGCTGGCGCGGCTCCGAATGGGGGAGGGCGCCCTGGGGGCCGCGAGGGGCGAGGTGCAGGACCTGCTGGTGGACGCGGCGGTGGGCACCGAGCAGCTGCGCACCATCGTGCGTGATTTGTACGCCTTCGCACGCGCGGAGGAGGACCGCCGGGAGCAGCTGGACGTGCGCGAGGTGATGGGGCGCTCCATCCGGATGGCCCAGGGGGAGATCCGCCACCGCGCGAAGCTCGTGCGGGACGAGGCGAGCGTGTCCCCGGTGCTGGCCAACGAGGGGCGGCTGGGCCAGGTGTTCCTCAACCTGCTGGTGAACGCGGCGCGCGCGATTCCGGAGGGCCGCGCGGACCAGAATGAAGTCCGCGTCGTCATCCGGAACGAGGGGGACTCGGTGGTGGTGGAGGTGCGCGACACCGGCCAGGGCATTCCCCCGGAGCGGCTGGGCCGCATCTTCGACCCGTTCTTCACCACCCGGCCGGAAGGTCAGGGGCTGGGCCTGGGGCTCAGCATCAGCCAGAGCCTGCTGGCGCGCATGGGCGGTGAGCTCACGGTGGAGAGCGAGGTGGGACGGGGCAGCCTCTTCCGCGTCCGGCTGCCGGCGGCGCCCGCCGAGCCCGTCTCGCCGTCCCTGCTCCCGGCGCGGCGGCCCTCGCGTAGGCCCTCCCGCAGGGCGCGCATCCTCATCGTGGACGACGAGCCGAAGCTGGCGCTGACGCTGGGGATGCTGCTGGAGGAGGCGCACGACGTGACGCGCTGCCTGAAGGCCCGGGAGGCACTGGAGTTCATCCACGCCGGCCCGCCCTTCGATGCCATCCTCTGCGACCTGATGATGCCGGAGATGACCGGCGAGGACCTCTTCGAGGCCGTGCGCGCCTCCCTTCCGGAGCAGGCGCGCAGGATGATCTTCATGACGGGCGGGGCCTTCACCCCGGGCGCCCAGGCCTTCCTGGAGCACGTGAAGAACCCTCGGCTCATCAAGCCCTTCCGCGTGGACGAGCTGGAGTCGACGCTCGCGCTGGTGGTGGGCTGAGCTTCTGGCTCCGGTTGGACACGGAGCCGCGCTCGGGGGCGATTTGCGCGCAGACGCTCCGCGCCTATCCCTGCTCCACTCGTTGGAGGTGTCACATGGCCATGTCGGACCGTCCCGCAACGTTGGTGCTGTCCGGTGGTGGAGCCAAGGGGGCCTTCCAGGTGGGGGCCGAGCGCGTCCTGCGCGAGGTGCACGGCTTCCAGTGGGAGCGCGTCTTCGGCGTCTCCGTCGGCGCGCTCAACGCGACGATGGTGGCGCAGCAGGCCTACAAGGAGCTGAACGACATCTGGCTCAACATCCGCGAGTCGGACGTGTACCGGCGATTCCCCTGGGCCGTCATCGCCATCCGCATCGGGCTGCTGCGCAAGCTGGGGCTGTACGACGGCACGCCGCTGCGGGACTTCATCCTGAAGAACGCCACGGGTCGCCCCTACGTGGTGCCCGCGCACGTGGGCCGCGTGTCGCTGACGTCCGGGATGTACGAGCTGGTCTCCAGTGACGCGAAGGACTTCCTGGAGGCCGTGTGGCAGAGCGCCACCATGCCCGTCATCTGGGAGCCCATCGGCTCCTCCTACCTCGTCGACGGCGGCCTGCGAAACGTCACGCCGCTGGGGGACGCGCTGGAGTTCGGTCCGACGGAAATCGTCGTCATCTCCTGCTCCTCGCAGAAGGTCGAGCCGGTGAAGGCCCCGGGCAACATCCTCGACGTGGCCGTGCGCGCCCTCACCGACATCACCATCAACGAAATCCTCCTCAACGACGTGGACACCTTCATCCGCATCAACGACATCGTCCGCCAGGCGTACGACGAGGGCGTGTCGCTGCGCCGTCCCGACGGCACGCCCTACCGGTACTGCCGCATCACCGTCATCGAGCCGGCGAAGCCGCTGGGGAACACGCTCGACTTCTCGCCGGAGATGATTCGCATGCGCATGCGGCACGGCGAGGAGATGGCCCGCTCCGCCATGCAGCCCACGGGCGTGGGCCCCGGCGAGCGCATGCCGCAGCAGCCCGGGCCGTACTCGGTGCCCCCGCTGCATGCGTAGCGGGAGGGGAGCCGTCCGGGGACTCCGTGAAGCCGAGGCGGCTCAGGCCCGGACGAGCTGCACGTTGAAGTCCGCGTTGCCGAACGCCCCGTAGAGCCGGAGCCACAGGAGCATGTGGCCCTCGGTGGCGCGCGACGCGGTGATGTCCCCCAGGTCCACGACGCGCTTCCAGCCGAAGCCCTCGGTGAGAAGCTGAGTCACCTGCTTCTTCGCCCCGGCGTCATTGCCGGCGACGAAGATGTCCGTCGGCGCGGGCAGCTTCGCCGGGTTCACCATGACGGAGGCGGTGACGGTGTTGAGGCTCTTGACCACCTTCACGTCCGGGAAGGCGCGCTGGAGCTGCTCGCCCAGCGAGTCCGTGTTGCAGACGGAGAGGGTGGGCGGGAAGCCCTTGGAGAAGTCGAGCGGGTTGGCCACGTCCACCAGCACCTTGCCCTTCAGGTGCTGCTCACCCGCCAGCTTCAGTGCCTCCAGCGACGCCGTGCCGGAGGTGCAGTTGAAGACCAGCTCCGCGAAGGCCGCCGCGTCCGCGAAGGTGCCCTGAGACGCGCGGGCCCCGGCCGTCTTCGTCCACGCCACCGCCTTCGCGTGGTTCGCCGTGCGCGAGCCCATGCGCACCTCGTGGCCCACCTCCACCAGCTTGCTGCCCAGCGTCTCGCCGACGATGCCCGTGCCCAGGATTGCAATCTTCATGAGGTCCTCCTGCTTCGTGGTGGGGCCAACCTAACCGTCAACCCGGCGCGCATCGAGCACGCGGGGGTTGAACCATCGTCAACTCCAGGTTGACAATCCGGCCCATGGATTTGTTCGCGGGCGTCCTCCCCTTCCTGCATGTGGCCGAGGAGCGCAGCTTCCGGAAGGCGGCGGCGCGGCTCGGCGTCACCACGGCGGCGGTGAGCAAGGCGGTGCGCCGGTTGGAAGAGGACGTGGGCGTCAGGCTGCTGGAGCGCACGTCCCGACAGGTGGCGCTCACGCCCGAGGGCGCGGAGTTCCTCGAGCGCGCCCGCGAGGCGGTGGCGCAGGTGCGGGCGGCGCGGGAGACGGTGGCCCAGGCGCAGCGGGCGCCCCGGGGGCCGCTCACGGTGACGCTGACGCACATCCTGGCGCCGGTGGTGCTGCCCCGGCTCGCGCGGCTCCAGGCGCGCTACCCGCAGCTCACGCTCCACGTCCGCATGGATGATCGCTTCAGCCGCATGGTGGACGAGCACATCGACGTGGCCATCCGCGTGGGCGAACTGGAGGACTCCAGCCTCGTGGCGCGGCGGCTGTTGTCCACGCGCTGGGTGACGCTGGCCGCGCCCGCGCACCTCGCGCGCCACGGCACCCCGGCGCATCCGGAGGAGCTGGCGCGACACCCGTGCCTGAAGTTCGTGGACCCGCGCGGCCTGGCGCGGGAGTGGGTGTTCCGCCGCGCACCCGGAGGCCCGCCGGAAGTCGTGCGCACACCGCCGGCCATGGACGTGAATCACGGCCCCGCGCTGCTGGACCTCGCCGCGGCCGGGGCAGGGCTGTGCCAGGTGCTGGACTTCATGCTCGACGAGCGCGCGCGGGACGGGCGGCTGGTGGAGGTGCTCGCGGAGCACTCCGCCGAGGGCCCTCCCGTCCACGCGCTGTGCCTCCCCGGAAGGCAGTCCGTGCCCCGGGTGCAGGCGCTCCTGCAGCTCTTGTCGGAGGAGCTGCGACCCGGGGGCCGCGCGTAGTCGGGAACCTTTCAGCCGCCAGGCGCGTCCAACGAGATGAGCCGGGGCCCTACCAGGTGGCGGGTACGCCATCCTGCTTGGGTTGCCCCGAGTGCACCGGTGTCCCGGGACGCTCGTCCTGGAGCTCACCCGACGCGGCATGGGCCGGCGCGTCCGGGTCCTCCTCCGGTGCGTCGTTGATTTCCTTGTAGAAGCGCCTGCCGATGAACACGCCCAGCACCAGCGACACCACGAGGCCCACCGCGGAGACGGCGGTCATCACCGTGCGGCCCTGCGCCAGCCCGCTGCCGAACTGTGCGGTGAGGAAGGTGCCGGGAATGGTGCCAATCATGACGCCGGCGACCAGGGGCCACAGCCGCGCGCCGCTGGCCGCCGCCGCCACCAGCATGACGTCCGTGGGGCACAGCGGGTTGATGCAGGCCATCAGCCCGAAGAGGAAGTCGTGGCGCCTCGCGGCCCGCACCAGCGCCGGATACTTGCCGCCAGCCAGGCGCTTCATCGGCCGGGTGCCCAGCTTGCGCGCCACCCCGAAGAGCAACATGGCAGACAGGAAGCTGCCCGTTAGTGAATAGAGGGTCGCTGCGAGCGTCCCGAACATCATCCCGCCCACCGCGGTCAGGAGCTGACCGGGCAGCAGCGTCACCGGGCGGATCGCGAGAAAGGCGACGTAGGCCAGGGGAGCTGCGTCGCCGAACGGCTCCAGGACGGAGGCGATGCGCTTCTGGTCGATGAAATCCGGCCCCAGCAGCCGGAGCATCACCAGGCCTCCCACCGAAACGAGCATCGGTGCCAGGACCTTGAGCCAACTCTTCGCCGACTGCGCCACGCCGTGCCTCCCCCGCGGCCGATCGCCGGACGCGCCGCTGGCAGAAGGTGGGAGGTGGATCGGGAATCGGCAATGTGCAGTGCGGTGTTTCAAACAATGAAGCGTCCTGGCGGGCGGGCCAACGCCCGGCACGAAAGCTCGGCAGGCGTATGCAAAAGCCTGAAATCACTCGGGTTTTTGTGTGGTGTGTCAGGCGCGAACGGCTGGCGGTGTACGGAGCTTGCTTGCATCGGGGCGCTTCCGTCCCAAGGTTTCAGGCAAGGGGCAACGAGGCGAGGGTCGGGTGGCAGTCACGAGAGGAGATGGCGATATGTCGGACAAGGACAACAAGGGCAGCATGACGGTGGCCGAGGCAGGCCGTAAGGGCGGCGAGACTGTCCGCAACGAGCGCGGCCGGGAGTTCTACGAGACCATCGGCCGCAAGGGCGGCGCGACGGTGAAGGCCGAGCGGGGCCGTTCCTTCTACGAGGAGATTGGCCGCAAGGGCGGCGAGACGGTGAAGGCCGAGCGCGGCGCGAAGTTCTACGAGGAGATCGGCAAGAAGGGGGGTGACCGCGTCAAGGCCACCCGCGGGCCGAACTTCTACGAGGAGATCGGCCGCAAGGGCGGGCAGAAGGTGAAGAAGCTCATCGAAGAGGGCAAGCGCGCGGCTCGCGCCGCGATGGCCGCCCCCGCCGGTGAGGGCCCGCAGGAAGGCGCGGCTCCGGCGGCGCCGCCTCCGGCTTCCGAGCCGGCCGGTCAGGGCCAGGGCAACGAGTAGCGTGGCGCCAGACGCGCGGACCCGGTAAGACGGGCCGCGTGTACCTGGTCATCACGTTCCTCGAACAGCTGGAGGGGACCGAGCGGGCCATCCGCCGGCTCCGGGAGTTTGGCATTCCGGAGCCCCTGGTGGTTCGCGCTCGGAGCGCCGCGGCCGCGCTGTCCGCGGAGGTACCCGTGTTCGCGGGCCTCCGCAGCCTCGCGCTGGGCGCGGACGAGGATCGTGTCCTCCTGGTCAGCCTGCTGCCCGCCATCTCCGCCGAGGAGATGGAGCGGCTGGTGCAGCGCGTACAGTTGGAGATGGATGCGGACGACCCGCCCATGGGCCGCCTGGTCGCCCTACCGGTGATCTCGGCGCCCACGCACCGACGCTCGTGACGTGAGGGACGGAGCGGTGTAAGCACAGCACGTGCAAGCGCTGCTCGTCCTCCTTTCCATCGCGGCGCTGTCGCTGCTTGCCTCCAGCCGCGTGCTGGACCCCGGGCGCTTCCCGGCGTTGGCGAGGCTGGCGGCCAGCGGCTTTCTCTTCCTGCTGATGGGCATCCTCCTGGGCCCGTCCGTGGTGGGGCTGCTCACCCCGGGCGACCTGGAAGGCCTGCGCCCGGTGACAGCGCTCGGCCTGGGCGTGGCGGGCGTCATCCTGGGGCTCAACCTGGAGCCCCGGCTGCTGCGGCTGTTGCCCCGGCCGGTGTACTCGGCGGCGCTCGCGCACGCGGGCACGGCCTTCTTCTTCGTGGCGCTGCCGCTGGTGGCGCCCCTGCTGCTCACCTCCGGGCTGTCGCCGCAGGCGGCGGTGGGGGCGGCGGCGCTGCTGGGCGCGGCGGCGAGCCTGTCCTCCGGCCACTTCGCGGTGCTGGCGTACCGCGCCGGGCGGATGGACCGCGCGCGCGGGCTGGGCGTGGCGCTGCTGACCATGCTGGACGACGCGGTGGGCATGGGCGTGCTGGCGCTGGCGCTGGTGCTGGGCGCGGCGAGCAACCTGGGCGAGGGTCTGGGGCTGGTGTGCCTGGCGGTGCTGCTGGGCGTGCTGTGCGGGGCGCTGCTGGCCTTCCTCACGCACTCGCTGAAGGACCTGGCGGAGCTGACCACGGTGACGCTGGGCGGGGTGGCGCTGGTGGCGGGCGCGGCGGCGTACCTGCGCGTGTCGGCGCTGCTGGCGGGGGTGGCCTGCGGCGCCTCGCTGGCGCTGGTGGGCGGGCGCACGGCGGAGCGGGTGTCGCGCTCGCTGGCCCGGGTGGAGCGGCCCGCGTTCCTGATGCTGGTGTTCCTGGTGGGCTGCGGGGTGCACGCGCGCGACTGGGGCGCGTGGGCGCTGGTGCCGGCCTTCGTGGGCCTGCGCTTCCTGGGCAAGGTGCTGGGCGGGAAGCTGGCGCAGCGGCTCGCGGGCAGCGCGCTGGAGCTGCCCCCGCGGCTGGGCTACGCGCTGATTGCCCAGGGCGGCCTGGCGCTGTGTCTCGTCGCCGAGTACGGGATGCTGGTGCCCGGCGGGCTGTCCCAGCGCGTGCTGGACGTGGTGGTGGTGGGCGCGGTGGTGAATGAGCTGCTCGCCGGTCAGGCCTTCCGCCAGGTGCTGGGCTCCACACCGGCGCCCGCGCGGGCGCAGCCGGACGTGGAGGTGGCGACATGAAGGGCGCCGTCATCCGGCTGGGGTTGCTGGTGGTGCTGCTGGCCATCATCAGCCGGGCGCAGGTGCTGCGCGCGGACGCGGGCACGCCGGTGACGCTGGCGGCGGGCGCGCTGCTGTTGTGCGGCCTGTTCGCGGGGAAGGTGGCCAAGGGACTGGGGCTGCCGCGGCTCACGGGCTACCTGCTGGTGGGCGTGGCGGTGGGCCCGTACGCGCTGGGCTTCATCCCCAACGCGGGCGTGAAGGGGCTGGAGCTGGTGAAGGGGCTGGCGGTGAGCCTCATCGCGCTGGTGGCGGGCACGGAGCTGCGGCTGGGGCTCATCCGCCGGGTGGGCGCGCGGGTGGCGCTCTTGTGCGCGGGCGTGTGCGGGCTGACGTTCCTGGCGTGCTTCGGGGCCACGTTCGCCCTCAAGCCGCTGCTGCCGTTCATGGCGTCCATGACGACGCAGCAGGCGCTGGCCGTCAGCGCGCTGGTGTCCACGGTGGTGGTGTCCTTCTCTCCCACCGTCACCATCGCCATCGTCCAGGAGACGCGCGCGCGCGGCAGCTTCACCGAGTTCCTGATGGCGCTGGTCATCATCGGGGACCTGTTCGTCATGGTGGCCTTCGCGCTGGCGGCGGGCGTGACGAAGGCGAGCTTCGGTGGCGGGCTGGACGTGGCGGAGCTGCTGGGCGGGGTGGGGTGGGAGCTGTTCGGCTCGGTGGGCGTGGGGTGCGTGCTGGCGGTGGCGGTGCTCGTCTACATGCGCGGGGTGAAGCAGGACCTGCCGCTGTTCCTGGTGGGCCTGTCCTTCGCGGCGGCCGAGGGCGGCGCGCGGCTGCACCTGTCCCCGCTGCTGGTGTCGCTGGCGGCCGGGGCGCTCGTCGCCAACCTGGACGAGCGTGCGGGCGAGCGCATCCACCATGCGATTCAGCAGGCGGGCCTGCCGGTGTTCGCGCTCTTCTTCGCGGCGGCCGGCGCGGGGCTGAAGCTGGACGCGCTGGTGACGGTGGGGCCGGTGGCGCTGCTGCTGGTGGGCCTGCGCGGCGGGGCCATCTGGTTCTCGTGTCGCAAGCTGGCGCCCGCGGATGACCCGCGCCTGAAGAGCCACCTGTGGATGGGGCTCATCTCCCAGGCGGGCGTCACCTTCGGCCTGGCGGCGCTGGTGTCCCGGACGTTCCCCACGTTCGGCGCGCAGGTGGAGGTGCTCATCGTCGCCATGATTACCGCGCACGAGCTGGTGGGCCCGGTGCTGACGCGGCGGGCGCTGGCCGCCAGCGGAGAGATCCGCACGGACGAGGCGTCCGGAACGGCATAGGCTGATCCGCATCTCACCGGACAGCGACCCGCTACTGGAGACACGGAGACATCATGGCCGCACCCATCCTCGAGGTGGACATGGAGCACCCGTCGCCGCGCCACCTGCAGCGCGCGGTGGAGGTGCTCGAGCGCGGCGGGCTGCTGGCCTACCCCACGGACACGTACTACGGCCTGGGGTGTGACCTGAGCTCGAAGAAGGGCATCGAGCGGCTGTACCAGCTCAAGGGGCGTGACAAGAAGAAGCCGCTGTCCTTCCTGTGCCCGGACTTGTCGGACGTGGCGCGGTACGCGCACGTGAGCAACTTCGCCTACCGGACCATGAAGGGTCTCACTCCGGGTGCGTTCACCTTCATCCTGGAGGCGACGCGGCTGGTGCCGGATTTGATGATGTCCAAGCAGAAGCAGGTGGGCATCCGCGTGCCGGACGCTCCGTTGGTGCGCGAGCTGGCCCGGCTGCTGGGCCGCCCTCTGGTGACGACGTCCGCGACCAACACGGAGGGTGTGCCGCTCACGGACGCGAAGGACATCAAGGCCGAGCTCGGACACGGCCTGGACCTCATCCTGGACGGGGGCGTCACCCTCAACGAGCCCTCCACGGTGATTTCACTCATTGGCGATACGCTTGAAATCCTCAGGCAAGGCAAGGGTAGGCTAGGGGATTGACCGACGAAGGGGGGACACTTGGCACAGGGGGGAACGGCGCCAGGGCCCGTGGATGCACCGGAACAGGTGCCTGGGCTGCTCAAGTTGTTACTGTTGTTACTCTTCAGACCGGTGGACCTGCACTACCGGCTGCGGGCCGCGGGCATCCGCGCGCCGGGCGGCCGCATCGGTCAGCTCTGGCGTGAGCAGGCGGAGGGAGGCCGGGCCGCGGGCCTCTACGTGAAGCGCCTGGTGCTGGTGCTGGTGGTGGGCTCGCCGCTGATGACGGGGCTCCTGGCGCTGGTGCTCTTCGGCGCGGGGATTCCGCTGCAGCGCGGGTGGGGCCTGTCGGCGCTCTGCTGCTCGGCGGCGGGGCTGATGCTGGCGCTGGTGTCGGGGCTGGCGTCGGGCGTGCTGCTGGGGACGCTGGCGAGCCTGTCCATGCTGGTGGGGCTGCATGCCACGGCCGGAGGCGCCTTCGGGCCGCTGCACGGCGGCACGGCCGGCATGGCGGTGGGCATGTGCCTGGGGGTGGTGGCGGGGCTGGCGTCGGGCAGCATCGCGAGCATCTCCGGAGGGCGCGGCCCGTCCGTGGTGCGGGTGCAGGTGGCGGCCATCTTCACGAGCGTGATTCCCATGCTGGTGTGGAGCGGCGCGTCCAACGCGTCCTTCGCGGGAGCGGTGGCCGCGAGCTCGCTGGTGGCCTTCCTGATGAGCGCGTTCCGGCTGCCGCTGTATGCGCTGGAGGTGCTGGCGTCGGCGGTGGCGTACGCGGTGGAGCGGTGGACCGGGAAGCCCACGCTGAGCTGGGTGCCGGTGCGCCACCACAACCTCAGCTACCTGCCGCACCCGTTCCTGGGACGGCACCTGGCGCTGGCGGTGCGCTCGCGGCCGGCGGAGGTGCTGGCCGTCGCGGATGCGTGCCTGCGCTCGCCCGGCAACATCCTGGTGGGGTGGCCGTGGGTGGTGCAGGCGCTGGAGGCGGCCTCGACGGACACGGCCGCGGAGCGCCGGAGCTGAGACGGTGTAGCCAGGCGGCCGCGAGTCACTGAGTTGCCTCGGCGCGGGCCTCCGGTACGGTGGCGGCCATGGAAGGGTTGCTCGACGCGTTCATCGCCTTCATCCGCGCGGAGCGCGGGCTGTCCGGCAAGACGGTGGACGCCTACGCCGCGGACATCACCGCCTACTTCGAGGACCTGCGGGCGCGTGGCCTGGACGACGTGACGCGGGCGAAGCAGGAGGACGTCTCCGCGCACCTGTCCGCGCTGGGCAAGCGGGGCGTGGGCAAGCGCAGCCAGGCGCGCCACCTGGCCGCGCTGCGGGGCTTCCACCGCTTCCTCGTCGCCGAGCGCATGGCCGACAAGGACCCGACGGAGGACCTGGACACGCCGCGCTCGGCGAAGAAGCTGCCCTCGTTCCTCACGCTGGAGGAGGTGGAGCAGCTGCTGGCCTCCCCCGACGAGCGCACGTCCACGGGCCTGCGCGACAAGGCGATGCTGGAGGTGCTGTACGCCACGGGCCTGCGCGTGAGCGAGCTGTGCGGCCTGGGGCTCAACGACATCCAGCTCACCGCGGGCTACCTGGTGGCGAAGGGCAAGGGTGCCAAGGAGCGCCTCGTCCCGCTGGGCAGCGTGGCCATCGAGAAGGTGCAGGCCTACCTGGCGACGTCCCGGCCGGCGCTCATCGGGAAGCGGCAGTCGAAGGCGCTGTTCGTCACGCCTCGCGGCGGGGGCTTCACGCGGCAGGGCTTCTGGAAGCTGCTCAAGCGGTACGCGCTGAAGGCGGGCATCCGCAAGCCGCTGTCACCGCACAAGCTGCGGCACTCGTTCGCCACGCACCTCGTGGAGCGGGGGGCCGACCTGCGCGCCGTGCAGCAGATGCTCGGCCACGCGGACCTCGCCACCACGCAGATCTACACCCACGTGAACAGCGCCCGGCTGCGCTCCGTGTACGACGAGTTCCACCCGCGCAGCGACGTGTTCGTCCCCAAGCCGAAGAAGCGGAAGACGGCGTCGTGACTGGAAACCCTTAATAATTACAATGGGTTGGGTCGGCGGAAAATCGGCCGGAAAAGAATCGTCATGGGGCATGTAGAGCGCCCGCGTCCGGCTTCGACATACCCATGACAGCGCGCTCGATGACGGGACGCTGGTACCGAAAGGGAGCCGACCATGAAGTACATGCTGATGATGAACCACCCGGGCAAGGCGCCGTACCAGATCTCCAACTGGTCGCAGGCTGACTTCAAGGCGCACATCGAGTTCATGAAGAACTTCGCCACGAAGCTCGGCGCGGCGGGCGAGCTGGTGGCCGCCGAAGGCCTGGCCGGGCCAGACCAGGCGAAGATCATCCGCGCCGGGAGCGACGGCAAGCCCATCACCGACGGCGTGTTCGCCGAGTCGAAGGAGTACCTCGTCGGCTTCTGGATCGTGGACGTCGAGAGCACCGAGCGCGCCTACGCCATCGCCGCCGAGGCGTCCGCCGCGCCCGGCCCTGGCGGCAAGCCCATCAACATGGCCATCGAGGTGCGGCAGGTGATGAGCGCGCCGCCCGTCTGAGCTCACGTGAGGCCCTCGTCACACGAGCCCCGGACCGAGCACCTGCTGCGCGAGCTGGCGCCACAGGTGCTCGGTGCGGTCATCCGGCGGTTCCGGGACTTCGCGGCGTCGGAGGACGCGGTGCAGGAGGCCCTGCTCGCGGCGGCCACGCAGTGGCCTCGCGAGGGCGTGCCCGATGACCCGCGCGCGTGGCTGATTCAAGTCGCGGCGCGGCGCATCACCGACCACGTCCGGGCCGAGGCGGCACGCCGCCGCCGCGAGGAGCTCGTGGTCAGCCTGGTGCCGCCGGAGCTGCAGCTGGCGCTCGCCGCGGACAGTGACGAGGCGGCGGGGCGGGACGACACGCTCGTCCTGCTGTTCATGTGCTGCCATCCCGCGCTCACGACGGCCTCCGCCATCGCGCTCACGTTGCGCGCGGTGGGCGGCCTGACGACGGCGGAGATTGCCAGGGCGTTCCTCGTGCCCGAGGCGACGATGGCGCAGCGGATCAGCCGGGCGAAGCAGAGCATCAAGACGTCCGGCGTGCCGTTCCAGCTGCCCACGCCGGAGGAGACGGCGCAGCGGCTCGGCGCGGTGCTGCACGTGCTCTACCTCATCTTCAACGAGGGCTACACGACGAGCTCCGGCCCCGAGCTGCAGCGCACGGACCTGTCCGGCGAGGCCATCCGCCTCACGCGCATGCTGCATTCCCGGCTGCCCGACGATGGCGACGTCATGGGTCTGCTCGCGCTGATGCTCCTGACGGATGCCCGGAGCGCGGCGCGCACCGCGCCGGACGGGATGCCCATTCCCCTCCCCGAGCAGGACCGGAGCCTGTGGAACCCACAGGCCATCGCCGAGGGCATCGCGCTCGTCACCGCGGCGCTGTCGAAGGGCTCGGTGGGGGAGTATCAGTTGCAGGCCGCGATTGCCGCCGTGCACGACGAGGCGGCGCGCGCCGAGGACACGGACTGGCCGCAGATCCAGGCGCTGTACGGCGTGCTGATGGGGATGTCCGACAACCCCATGGTGGCGCTCAACCACGCGGTGGCCACGGCGATGGTGCACGGGCCGCAAGCGGGGCTGGAGCTGCTGAAGGCGCTCGACGTCGACGGACGCCTGGCGGGGCATCACCGGCTGGATGCCGTCCGCGCGCACCTGCTGGAGCGGGCAGGGGAGACGGAGGCGGCCATCGCGCACTACCGCAAGGCCGCGGGCCGGACGACGAGCATCCCGGAGCGGAACTACCTCATCACGCAGGCGGCGCGGCTGAGCGACGCGGCGGGATAGAGAGCGCATTCCAGCGGCGGCCCGCCTGTATCCGCCGGGGTTACCATCCGTGTGAGTTGTAGCACCGAGGGCCACATGACTCGGTGCGCAGTGCCGTGTTTCCGCACGCTTGGGCACGGCCATTCAATTGCAGCTTTCGGGCGCACGCCCAGGCCCCGCGACCGCGACGGACAGGCGCACACCCCCGGAGCTCACTGCATGAGACCCAAGCTTCCCCTTCCATCTCCACCCAGGGCATACCGTCGACCCGCCCTGGGCGCGCTGCTCGTCGCGTCGTCGCTGTTCGCGGTGACCGCGGAGGCCGCGGCCCTCAAGGTCATGACGATGGGGCTCGGCTCGGGCACGGTCACCGGGCCGGGCATCAGTTGCAGTGACACCGGCGGCACCTGTGACGCAGTCTATGGGGCCGTCACCGTGACGCTCACCGCCACGCCCGCCACGGGGTACACCTTCGGTGGATGGGACACCGACGCCGATGGGGACACCGCGTCCACCTCGGACTGCACGGGCATGGCGCTGACCTGCCCCCTGAACATGGCCACGGCGAAGTCGGTGAGGCCGGTCTTCAACCTCTCGACCCCCATCCCCACCATCCCGGCGGTGGACCCGACCAACATCACGGCCGCCGAAATCCAGAACTACCTCGACAACAACTTAAACGTCGACACCGTGGCCCGCTTCGTCGCCGCGCTGCCCGCCGCGTTCAAGTACAGCCCCATCATGATGACGCGCTCGGAGAGCCTGCAGACGGGCACCGCCGAGTACCCGCGCATCCTCCTGTCGAGCATCAACGCGAAGTCCGTCTTCTCCATCGGGCCCGTCCTGCACTCCGCCTACCCGGGCTCGCATCCGGACGTCATCGAGTACATGCAGTGGGACGCGGCCACGAACAACTTCCGCTTCCACGAAATCATCCTGAAGCCCATCCCCGCGATGGGCGCCATCCCGGCGCGCGTGCGTAAAGTCGAAGTCGACGACTTGAAGTGCTCGAGCTGCCACTCGACCCGGAACGTGGTCAACCGGTCGACCCTCCCGGGCACGGACGGCCTGCCCGTGGGCATCATCAAGACGAAGAACAAGCCCAACTGGGACCCGTACGACAGCTGGGGCGGCATGGTGCCGTTCAACCGGGACCGGCTGTATCAGGGCTCGCTGGACACGGCCGCGTACCGCAAGCTCTACAACCCCTGGACGTGGCGCAGCAGCCACGCCATCCGCTCCCTGGTCGAGCAGTTGCGCCTGCAGCCCCCGCTGGGCGGGGTGCCCGTGCCCGACCGCATCACCCGCTTCCGCGGGGGGCCGGGCGACGGCACGCCCCGGTTCTCGTTCGACGCGACGGCTCCGATTACGACCGAGCCGGCCCCGGTGGGCTCCAGCCCCGCGGTCTCCTCCGCGTACCAGTTCAACAACACGTTCTCGGGCCCGACCAGCTCCGTCATTCGGCAGGGCACCTTCATCACGCTGTTCCACCACTCGGGCTTCACCGCGGGCGAGGGACGTGGCGTCCAGCTGTTCGACCTGCTCGGCGGCCTCGACGGCAACCTCAACCAGAAGCGCGTCGCGGATGAAATCGCGAGCCACCGCTGGGCGACCGGCAACGTGCTCATCGATCCCCGGCCGGTGGCCCTGGCCATCGCGAAGAGCTGCCTCAGCATCGGCTCGACGGCGGTCACCAGCCCCTACGGGGCCCTGACGTTCGACCAGAGCTTCTTCACGGCGCGCCACGGCGGCAACGGCATCAACGCCATCCGCACCGACACGGACACCCGCCAGAAGAGCGTGCCGCGCCGGAAGGTGGACATCCAGAAGTTCAACCTCGACCGGGCCGGAGACCAGTACGTGGACTTCATGACCCCGGTGCCCGGCCTCGTTTCGCAGTACGGCGCCTCGACCACCTCGGGCCTGGATGCCTCGTTCCCCCGGCTGCGGCGCGAGGTGTTCCGCCGCATCATCGATGCCGGCAGCGCTGACGCGACGAACATGCTCGGCCTCTTCGTGGACCGGGAGATCTACAGCCAGAACACGACGCCCATGGCCCTGTACCGCTATCTCCTCGAGCCGCTTGGCGTCTCCGTGGACAAGTGGTCCATGGGCGTGCGCGGCCGGTCGCGCACCTATGCCTTCGCCGACATCTTCTCCTCGTACACGCTCGCCCTCCGGACCGCGCTCGAGGCCAACCTGACCGCGGACCCCATCCCGGGCCTCACGGCACCGTACGCCTGCGCCAGCCTGATTCCGTTCGTCAACTCCACGCTGGCGTTGCTGCCTCCGGCGAACGCCGTGCCGACGTACACGGACGTGCAGCGCATCTTCAACAAGAGCTGCGTCGAGTGCCACGGCGGGCTCGACTATCCGCCGTACTCCAACTACGGGACGGCCCTGAACCTTGCCGAGGACCAGTCCGGCCCGCTCGTGAATCCGCTCACGGCGCCGCACGCCGATGCCCTGGCCCGGGCCGCCAGCCTGGCGGGACCGCTGTACAACCGCATTACGAACGCGTCGGAGAGCTGCCCGGGCGGCATGATGCCGTGTGGCGGGCCCCCGCTGAGCCAGGCGGACATCGACACGATTCGCCGCTGGATCGTGGGTGGCAATCCCTCCACGTGGGGAGATCCGCACCTCACGACCATCGACGGCGTGCGCTACGACTTCCAGAGCGCGGGCGAGTTCGTGCTGCTCCGCGACCCGGGCATGGAGATCCAGGCGCGGCACATGCCCGTGCAGACCGAAGGGCCCGTGGGGCCGGACGCGCACACCGGGCTGACCTCGTGCGTGAGCATCATGACGGCGGTGGCGGTGCGCGTCGGTAACAACCGGATCACGTACCACCTGAATCCCCAGTGGCGGGAAGGGCTGGAGCTGCGCGTCAATGGCAGTCCCGTGCAGCTCGGCACGGAGCTGCTGCTGCCCGGCGGCGGGCGCATCGTCCGGACGCCCTCGCAGGGTGGCATCCAGATCGAAGGCTCCGGTGGGACGCGCATCATCATCACCGTCGACTGGTGGGCGCACTACCAGGTCTATTACATGAACGTCAGCGTGCAGCAGGCCCGCGCCACGGAGGGCATCCTCGGTCCCATCGCCCGGGGGAACTGGCTGCCGACGCTCTCCGATGGCACGCAGCTGGGGCCCCGCCCGACGGACCCGTACCAGCGCTACCTGCAGCTGTACGAGACGTTCGAGAACTCCTGGCGGGTGACGAGCGCCACGTCGCTGTTCGACTACCTGCCCGGGTACTCCACCGCGTCGTACACGCTCAAGGAATGGCCGGCGTACAAGGCGGACGAGTGCAAGGTCAACCAAGCGCCCGTCGGGATTCCGGTCAGGGCCGCGCTGCCGTCGATTCCGATGGAGCAGGCCTTCGAACTCTGCCACGCCGTCGTGAACGCAGACCGGCGGATGCAGTGCGCGCAGGACGTGGCGGGGACGGGCGACCCGATCTTCGCCCACACGTTCGTGGAGTCGGAGACCATCGAAGCCAACAACGCGCCCGGCCTTCCGGCGCTGGTGTCCCCGAGGGACATGGCCATTGCCTCCGCGACGATGTCCTTCCTGTGGGAGGGCACCTTCGACAGGGACCAGGACACCGTCCTCTACCGGCACTGCGTCTGGAGCGTGGACGAAGACTTCACCTTCCAGACGTGTGACAAGCCGACGCGCGAAACCGCCAGGGCGGTGACGCTGGCGCCCGGCAGGGACTACCTCTGGAAGGTCATCGCCGAGGACGGGAAGGGTGCCAGCACCGAGAGCGTGACGTGGCGGGTGACGGCGAAGCAGTAGCCGCCAACGCCTGAGCCTGGATGAGGAAGGGCCACCTCCGCGCACGCGGGGGTGGCCCTTTCCGTCTCACCCGTCAGGCGGGGCTCAGGTGCCCACGCCCGCGACCGGCGTCCCGAACGGGTCCGTGCTGGTGCGCCGCGGAGTGCCGGCGCGCTCGCTGCCGGGCAGCGGGGCCACGTGGATGAGGCCGGAGGCCATCAGCCGGTGCACCGAGCGTGACGCCGCCAGCTCGCCCATGGCCGCGGTGCGCAGGGCCTGGCGGATGCTCCGGCTGCCCCGTAGCTTCGAATACAAATACAGGTCATCCGCCGTCAGGTCCGGCGGGGTGGGGCGGGGAATCGGCTCGAAGACGAGCCGCCCGTCCAGCGCGAACAGCTCGTCGCTGAGCGCCAGCGTCAGCCGCACCTCCGCCTCGCGGTACAGCGCGTGCGCCTCCGGTACCGGGCCGCGCTCCAGCACCTGCGCCGCCAGCGCCACCGCGTGGTCGTACTTCCCCGTCTCCAGGAAGCGCTTCACCAGGTTGAGCAATTCCGCCAATTCCGCCGCCTCGCCCAGCTTCGGGCCCCTGGGCCGCTGCGGCGCCAGGGCTCCACGCCGGTACAGGTGCAGCACCCAGCGCGCGGCGAACAGCGGCCCCTCCTTCGCGTTCGCCAGCATCTCGCTCAGCGTGGCCCCGCCCGACGCCAGGTCCAGCAGCACGTCCTCCTCCTCGGAGAACGTCTCCACCGCGAACTCGCGGAACACGCGGAACGTGACGTCCTGCCGGGGGAAGATGTCCCGGAACACCGCCCACTCGCGCAGCCGCGACACCGCGTCCCGGTGCAGCGTGGACAGCGGCAGCTTCAGCCCGATGGCCCGTCCAATCGCCGGCAGCCCGGGCGTGAACTCCACCTCGCCCGACTCCCAGTCGTAGCAGTCGAAGAGCGCCTCGCGCGCCTTGTGCTCCATGGCCTCGATGAGCCGGGGCAATTCCACGAAGCAGCGCTGCACCAGGAAGGTGCCGTAGGGCACGCCGGCCCCTTCCGCCGCCTCGAAGGCCGCCGCCGCCCGGGGCGCGTCCAGGATGCGCAGATTCACCAGCACCTGCGCCAGGTGCTCGCGCGGGTCATTCGAGCTCTCGCCGACGAGGAAGCCGTCCTTCACCTGGAAGCACCGGCGGACGGCCCCACGCTCCACCCGCAGCGTCCCGTCGACTCCGGGCGCCGTGAAGAGCGGTGGCATCACCATCTGCAGGCGATAGCTGGCGAGACTCCCGTTGAATGACTCCATGCCGGTGCGTCCTCCCGAGTCTGGCGTTCGATGAAGTGCCCGCGCGTGCTCGCAGGGGGTGCAGCCAGGGTATCGTCCCACCCACCGTCCTCTCTGCGCAAGTGCCCGGATTTCCTGGGAATTTTCCAGGCCGTCGCAAAATTTCACCAAAGGAGGGGGTGGGTTTCCGGAAGCGGACGGAAGCACCGCAGCCGCAACGGAAGGTTGCAGGGTCGGCGCGGGTATGCGAACCAGCCGCGTCCACCACCCGTCACTCGAGTCGGAACCGACATGCGGATTCTCTCAGGCGTCCAGTCGTCCGGAAAGCTGCACATCGGCAACTACTACGGCGCGATTCGCCAGTTCGTGCAGCTGCAGGACGAGGCCGAGTCGTACTACTTCATCGCGAACTACCACTCGCTCAACGAGGTGAGGGATCCGAAGCGGGCGCTGGAGCTGACGCGCGACGCCGCGGTGTCCTACCTGGCGCTCGGGTTGGATCCGAAGAAGGCGGTGCTCTTCCGCCAGAGCGACGTGAAGGAGGTGCTCGAGCTGAACTGGATACTGGGCGTCGTCGCGCCGGTGGCCCACCTGGAGCGGGCGCACAGCTACAAGGACAAGGTGGCGCAGGGGAAGAGCCCGGACTTCGGCCTCTTCGCGTACCCGGTGCTGATGGCCGCCGACATCCTGCTCTACAGCGCGGACGCCGTCCCGGTGGGCAAGGACCAGATCCAGCACATCGAGTTCGCCCGCGACTGGGCGGTGAAGTTCAACATGCAGTACGTGCCGGGCTACGACCCGGCCGACCCGGAGGGCAAGGAGCGGGGCCACGCGCCCGGCATCCTCAAGCTGCCCTCGGCGCGCATCCAGTCCTCCACCCAGACGGTGCCCGGCATCGACGGGCGGAAGATGTCCAAGTCGTATGGGAACACCATCGACCTGTTCGGGGACGAGAAGGAGATCAAGAAGCGCATCATGTCCATCAAGACGGACTCCACGCCGGTGGAGGCGCCCAAGCCGGTGCCCGCGGCCGAGGCCGCCGGGAGCACGGAGCTGGCGGAGGGCGGCAAGGGCTCCGAGGTGCCGCTCTACGACCTCTTGAAGGTGATGCTGCCCGAGTCCGACTTCCGCGACGTGGACGCGTCCTGGAGGGCGGGCGGCAAGGGCTACGGCGACTACAAGAAGAAGCTCCTGGAGGCCTACCACGCGACCTTTGGCCCGGCCCGCCAGCGGTACGCCGAGCTGGCTGGCGACCCGGCCGAGCTGGAGCGCATCCTCCAGGACGGCGCCAACCGCGCCCGTGAGGAAGCGACCCGGCTGATGGACAAGGTTCGCCGCGCCGTGGGCATCCCCTGAGGTGGAGTGACTGAACGGGCTTTCACTGTCGATTGTTTGACCCACCAGAGGGGCACTGCTAAGGAGGTGTGTCCCCCCGACTTTCGCCCCAAGGCCAAGGAAAGTCGGGCCTTTGCGCGATGACGAGCCGTCCCTCACACACCTTCCAGGGCAGTCCAAGGACCTCCGGTGAGTGAGGGCCGACGCGCACCGGCCGAGGAGGGCCTCGGTGATGGGGAGGGGCCCCGTACCCCGGGTGACGCCTTCCGCGTCGCGCTGCCCAACTTCGAGGGTCCGCTGGACCTGTTGCTCCATCTCATCAAGGAGCACCGGGTCGACATCTTCGACATCCCGCTGGCGCTGATCACCGAGAAGTACCTCCAGCACCTGGAGAAGATGCGGGAGATCAACCTGGACATCGCCGGCGAGTTCCTGGTGATGGCCTCCACGCTGGCGCACCTCAAGTCCCGCATGCTGCTGCCCCGGCAGGACGTGGCGGCGGTGCAGGAGGGCTCGGAGGTACTCGCGGCCATCGAGGAGGCGGGCGACCCGCGGGCGGAGCTGGTGCGGCGGCTGCTGGAGTACCAGAAGTACAAGGACTCCGCCGAGCACCTCGCGACACAGGACATCCTCGGCCGCGACGTCTTCACCCGCAACGTGCCGGTGGAGGCGGTGCCCATCCCCGAGGAGGAGGTGGGCCTGCAGGAGTTCAGCGTCCTCAAGCTGATTGAAGCGCTGGACCGGGTGCTGGAGCGGTTGACGCCCAAGCTGCAGCACGAGGTGGTGCGCGAGCGGGTGACGCTGTCCGAGGCCATCCTCCGCATCGTCGAGCGCCTGCGGCCCCACGGACAGGTCCTCTTCGAGAGCTTGTTCAACGAGCAGGAGACGCGCACGCGGCAGGAGGTGGTTGTCACCTTCCTGGCCATCCTGGAGATGGTGAAGCGGCGCCTCATCCGGGTGGTGCAGGACGAGCCGCTCGGTCCCATCCTGCTCCTACCCAACGGGGACGCGCTGGAGAAGCTGGCCCCCACGGAGGTCGACGACAGTGACTACCGGTAGCAACGGCCCCGAGGACGAGACTGCTGCCCCTGGCACGCCCGGAGGCCCCGGCCCGTTCTCCGAGGACGAGATCGCCGCCGTCACCGGCCCCGGCCCGGCGGATGACCTCGACGAGGTGGAAGCCGTCGCGATTGAAGAGGACTCGGACGACTCCGTTCCGGACCTCGAGACGTCCTTCGAGAAGCTCATCTCCAAGAGCCGGAAGCTGTCGGCGGACCGCATCCGCACCGTCATCGAGAGCGTGCTCTTCGTGGCGGAGCGGCCGCTGTCGGTGGACGAGCTGTTCATGGCGACCGGCATCGACCGGGAGCTCATCTCCGAGGCGCTCAACCAGCTGTCCGGCATCCACCGTGACGGCATCAGCGGCATCGTGCTGTATGAAGTGGCCGGAGGGTGGCAGTTCCGGACGGATCCGCACTCGGGTGAGTACGTGCGGCGCTACCTGCGGGTGAAGCCGCAGCGGCTGACGCGCGCGGCGGTGGAGACGCTGGCCATCATCGCGTACCGGCAGCCGGTGACCCGGCCGGAGGTCGAGGACATCCGCGGTGTGGACTGCGGCGCGGTCATCAAGGCACTGATGGACCGCAAGCTGGTGAAGATATTGGGCAAGCGCGAAGAGGTGGGGCGTCCCATCCTCTACGGGACCTCGCGAGAGTTCCTGGAGTTCTTCGCCCTGAAGGACCTGTCTGCCCTGCCCACGCTGCGTGAGTTCCACGAGCTGACGCAGGAGCACCGGGAGATCGTAGAGAAGGAAACGCAGCCGGCGCCGGCTGCGGCGGGAACCGTGGACACCCTGGCGGACCCCGGGTTTACGAAGCGGATGGAGAAGAGCGCGGCGGCGAGCGAGGCCGCGCTGGAGGAGCTGGAGGAGGCCATGGAGGCCGCGGACCGAACACAGAAGGTCAGCTCCAGCGTCCTGGACACGCCCCCGAAGCCCGTGACGGGCGAAGAGGGGCCCAAGCCCGAGTAACGGGCAACGACGGAAGAAGGCAAGGATGGCTGCCGAACGATTGCAGAAGTATCTGGCCCGCGCGGGAGTGGCTTCGCGCCGGCACGCAGAAGAGCTCATCACCGCAGGCCGAGTGACGGTGAACAACGAGACGGTGACGGAGCTGGGCAGCCGGGTGGAACCGGGCACGGACCTGGTCGCGGTGGACGGGACGCTGGTGACTCCGCCGGATGAGTCCTCGTACTACCTTCTCTACAAGCCGATTGGCGTCGTGACGACGCTGTCGGATCCGCAGGGTCGGCCCACGGTGGCCAACTACATCGAGGAGACGGGCAAGCGGCTGTTCCCGGTGGGACGGCTGGACTACGACGCCGAGGGCGCGCTGCTGTTCACGAACGATGGGGCGCTCGCGCACAAGCTGACGCACCCCAGCTTCCAGGTGCCGCGCATGTACCTGGCGAAGGTGAAGGGCGCGCCGGACGCGGCCACGCTGGACAAGCTGCGCGGCGGCGTGCGGCTGGAAGACGGCATGGCCACGCCGCTGTCGGTGGACGTGTTCGAGGCGGCGGAGCGGAACACGTGGCTGAAGATTGTCGTGGCCGAAGGGCGGCCGCACCTCATCAAGCGCCTGTGCGCGGCAGTGGGGCACCCGGTGGTGCGCCTGTTCCGTCCGGCGTACGCGGGCATCGGCGTGGAGGGCATGCGCCCGGGTGAGCTGCGCACGCTGAAGAAGGGCGAGGTGGAGCAGTTGAACGCGGTGTCCGACGGTCGGGCTCAGCCTGCCGCCGTGGAGCTGAAGCTGCCTCCGCGCCGGCACGGGCGCGCGGCGCCGGGCTTCGAAGGGGACGAGGAAGAGCTGTCGATGGACGACGACGCGCCCGCGCCTCGCAAGGCGGCGTCCGGGATGGAGCGCACGGCGGCCAGGGCTGCTCGTGCGATGGATTCGCGTCCCGAGAAGCGGGAGCGCAAGCCGGCTGCCGGTGGTGCGGGCCTGGCTCGCTTCGGCCGCGGGCGCGGTGCGGAAGAGGGCGGTGGCGCGGGTCGTCCCGTGCGCAAGTCGTGGGGCGGCGATGAGGGCGCGCCCCGGAGCCGTGGCGCGGGTGGTGAGGACAAGCCGCGTGGCCGTGGCTTCGCTGCCGGGCGTCCGGAGCGTGGCGCCGGTGGTGAGGACAAGTCGCGGGGCCGTGGCTACGCGGCCAGGGGCGCGGGGGGCGAGGACCGTCCGCGCGGCAAGAGCTTCGGCGCGGGGGGTGAGGACCGTCCGCGCGGCAAGAGCTTCGGCGCGGGGGGGGAGGACCGTCCGCGTGGCAAGAGCTTCGGTGCGGGTGGCGAGGACCGTCCGCGTGGCAAGAGCTTCGGTGCGGGTGGCGCGGACCGTCCGGCGCGCAAGGAGTGGGGCGCCGGTGGTGGCGAGGGCGGCGCGGGCCGTCCGGCTCGCAAGGAGTGGAGCGGCGGCGCGGAGGGCGGCTCGGCTCGTCCGGCGCGCAAGGCGTGGGGCGGCGAAGAGGGCGGTTCGGCTCGTCCGGCGCGCAAGGCGTGGGGCGGCGAAGAGGGCGGTTCGGCTCGTCCGGCGCGTAAGGCGTGGGGCGGCGAAGAGGGCGGCTCGGCTCGTCCGGCTCGCAAGGCGTGGGGCGGCGAGGAGGGCGGCTCGGCGCGTCCGGCTCGCAAGGAGTCGAGCGGCGGCGAGGAGGGCGGCGCGGGCCGTCCGGAGCGTCGCGAGGAAAGCGCGGGTTCAGCTCGGCCGGTGCGCAAGACGTGGGGCGCCGGTGGTGACGAGGCTGGCGCGGCTCGGCCGGCGCGCAAGACGTGGGGCGCCGGTGGTGACGAGGCTGGCGCGGCTCGGCCGGCGCGCAAGACGTGGGGCGCCGGTGGTGACGAGGGTGGTGCACCTCGGAGCCGTGGTGCGGGCCGTCCGGAGCGCAAGGAGTGGTCTGGCGGTGGCGACGAGGGCGGCGCGCCCCGGAGCCGCCCCGAGCGTGGTGCGGGTGGCGCGCGCAGCTTTGGTGGCGCGGGCCGTCCGGAGCGTGCCGGTGGTGCACGCGGCTTCGGTGGCGCGGGTCGTCCCGAGCGCGCGGGTGGTGCACGTAGCTTCGGTGGCGCGGGTCGTCCGGAGCGTGCCGGTGGCGCGCGCAGCTTCGGTGGCGCGGGCCGTCCGGAGCGCGCGGGCGGTGCACGCAGCTTCGGTGGCGCAGGCCGTCCGGAGCGCGCGGGTGGTGCGCGGAGCTTCGGTGGCGCGGGTCGTCCGGAGCGTGGCGCGGGTGGTGAGGACAGGCCTCGCGCTCGTGGCTACGGCGTCGGCGGCGCGGGTCGTCCGGAGCGCGGCGCGGGTGGCGAGGACCGGCCGCGTGGCCGGAGCTTCGGCGCCGGCGGCGCGACCCGTCCGGCGCGCAAGACGTGGGGCGGCGACGAAGGCCGTGCCCCCCGTGGCGCGGGTCGTCCGGAGCGCCGGGAATCCGGCCCCCGAGGCGGCGCGGGCCGTCCGGAGCGCAAGGAGTGGTCGCCGCGAGGCGCCGAGGGTGGTGCACCTCGGGGCCGGGGTGGCGCGGGTGCTCGGGAGGCAGGCAGCCGTCCGGAGCGCAAGGAGTGGAGCCCGACCGACTCACGCGGCAATCCCAACGAGCGCGTCGTCCGTGCCGGACGCCGTGGCCCCGCCGACGAGCGGGGAGGCGGCGAGAAGTCCGGCGGCTTCCAGGACTGGGGCAAGAAGAAGGAGCGGGCCGGGAAGCCCGGCTGGAGCAGCGGAAGCCCCCGAGGGGGCGGGGCAGGCCGCCCCCCTCCGAAGGGTGGTCCGCGCCGCCCCCGCTGAGAACCTGCGCGGTGGTATAACGGGCGCCGAATCTTCCACCGTTTCCCGCAGCGGAGACCGATGCGAACCGGCGCGCGCCCCTTCATCCTCGTCCTGGCACTGGTCCTCGGCTGCAACGGCAGCCGGGACCAGCTGCTCGCCGACCTCCAGAGTCCCCGCCCGGAGGTCCGTGCCCTCGCCGTGAAGAAGCTGGCCGGACAGGGCAACGCGGACGACCTCGTCCTGTTCACCCGGGCGGCCAAGGACCTGGCCGCCATCGTCCGGGCCGAGGCCGCCGTGGCGCTCGGTGAGAGCCAGGACCCCCGCGTGGTGGACCTGCTCGGCGAGCTGCTCGAGGACCCGGACGAGGACGTCCAGGGGCGCGCCGCCATGGCGCTCTCCAAGGTCAAGAACGACAAGGCCAAGGCGTACCTCACGCTCCAGTACGGCCGTCGCGGCCGCGCCACGCGCCAGGTCATCGTCCAGGCCCTCAAGAGCGCCAATGTCCCCGACGCCATGGCGGAGGTCGTCTCCGCCGAGGCCAAGGCCCAGTGGGACCGCAACCTCCTCGCCGTCACCGAGGGCGTGCTCCCCGAGCGCGTGGGCGCAGCGGAGGAGCTGGGCAAGAGCGGGCGTCCGGAGGCGGTGAGCCGGCTGCTCCCGCTCGTGCGCGACAGCCAGGTCATCCTCGCCGCCGCCGCCGTGCGGGGCCTGGGCGACGCCGGGGACAGGCAGGCGGTGGGGCCCATCGCCCTGCTGCTGGACGAGAGCTTCCCCGAGCTGCGCGAGTCCGCCATCACCGCGCTGATGAAGCTGCAGGACCCGGCCGTCGCGCAGCGGCTCCAGGCGGTGGCGGTGGAGAAGAGCGCGGTGAGCCCGCTGGCGCTCGACGCCATCCTCGCCTTCCCGCGCACTCCGGAGACGAACGCCGCCCTGTGCGCCATCGTCCTCGACGGCGCCCCCGCCGAGGCGCTGGACGCCGGCAGGAGCATGCGCGCTCGCGGCGGCTGCCCGGTGGACCCCATCGGCGAGCGGCTGGCCCGTCCGGCCACCGCGGCCAGCGGGCTGCAGGCCGTCATCGGACTGGGGCCCGCGGCGCTGCCGCTGCTGGGCAAGGTGACGCCGTGGCTCAACCAGCCGGACACCTCGCTGCGCAACCTCGCGGTGGAGGCCGTGGCGGCGGTGGGGGACACGTCCGCCGTCCCCGTGCTGCAGAAGCTGTACGAGCAGGAGGTGAAGGGGCTGGAGGCGATGCGCGCCGACTGGGTGGCGCAGCCGCTGCCGGAGCGCTACGGCGAGGGCTTCGACCCGGCCACCTCGCCCTCCGAGCCGCATGGCCATGGCCACGGCGCGGCCGACGCGGACAAGGCCGCCAAGCACGCGACGCTCTTCGAGCGCGTGAAGGCGCTCAACGCGGCCCGCGCGAAGGAAGCGGGGCAGGTGCAGGTGCAGCACCGCGTGCCCACCGAGCTGTACGACGACGTGGAGCCGGAGCGCCTGGCGCCGCTGGCCACGGTGCTGCGCGCGCTGGGCACGCTGAAGGCCCCGGGGGCCCTGGAGCTGCTCAAGGGCTACAGCCAGGACGCGAGCACGCCCCTGCGTGTGGCCTCGCTGGTCGGGCTGGCGCGGCTGGGGCCCGAGGGCGTGGAGGTGGCGAAGGCGGGGCTGCTCGAGCCCGAGAGAGATCTGCAGAAGGCGCTGGCCCAGGCGCTCGCGGAGTCGGGCGAGGCCGGCCAGGCGGCGCTGATGGAGCTGCTGCCGAAGATGGGCAGCGAGAAGCTGCTGGTGCTGGACGCGCTCACGCGGGGCCCGGGCGTGCCGGCGGCCTCGGCGTCGGCGGCCCTTCAGACGGTGGTGCGCGAGGGCGGCCCGGAGGCGGCGCTCGCGGCGGAGTTGCTCGGACGGATGCAGGCGAAGGACGCGGTGCCCACGCTCATCAAGGCGCTGGACGAGCCGAACAGCGTGGCGCGGCGGGACGTGCTGCTGGCGCTGGGGGCCATCGGTGACACGCAGGCGGCCGAGGTGGTGGCGAGGGACCTGTTCCACGACCTGCCGGAGATTCGCGCCGCCGCGGCATCGGCGTTGAAGAAGATTGGCACTCCCGCGCAGGCCGAGTCGCTGGCCGCGCTCAAGGGGGACTACTTCCGCTCCGTCCGCGAGTCCGCGGGCGCGGCGCTGACGAAGGACGGCACCGCTGCCGGGGGGGCGCGTTGATGGAGCTGCGCAAGCTCAAGGACAAGGCCACCGAAGCCTTCACCAAGGGCCGCTTCTCCAAAGCCGCGGAGCTGTACGAGGAGTACTGCCGGGCCGACCCGAAGGACCACCAGTCGCGCCTGCGCACGGGGGACGCCTGGGCCAAGGCCGGCCAGAAAGACCGCGCCATCTCCGCGTACCAGTCCGCCGCCGAGGGCTTCGCCAAGGAGGGCTTCCTTCCGCGCGCCATCGCCGCGAGCAAGCTGATCCTCGAACTGGACCCGGCGCATCGCGGCGTGCAGCAGATGCTCGCGGACCTGTACGCGCGCAGGGGGACGCCGGCCGGGGCCAGGGCCCGTGGCCCCATGGGCAGCGCGCTCTCCACGGCGCCGACTCCGATGTCCGCGCCCGTCTCGACGTCCCGGCTGCCCGCCGAGGTCCTGGCGGCGGTGGCGGACATCGACCTGGACGTGGACGTCGAGAGCAACGGCCTGGAGGCGGCGGGTGCGCCGGTGGACCTGTCCTCCGAGCTGCCCGCGGAGCTGACGCTCTCCGTGGAGGCGTCTCCGGAGTCGGGGGCGCAGTCCGGCTCGGAGGAGGTGGTCCTCCACTCCGTGAGCGTGGGGCTCTCGGATGACGCCGTGGAGGCGCGTCCCGAAGGGGAGGTTGACGACGAGCCGATCCTGGTGGGCGAGGTGGTGGAGGAGGCCGGGCACGCCGAGGCGTCCGCGGAGCCGTTGTCTACCGCGGAGGGGGCCCCGACTGAGATGAGCGTGGCTGCGCCCGCGGCGGTCGTTGTCGATGCGAAGGGCGGTGCTTCGACGGCGACACGCGCGCCTGCGTCCGCTGCGGTCGTTGTCGATGCGAAGGGCGGCGCCCCGACGAGCGTGGCTGTTCCCGTAGCGGCCGTTGTCGATGCGAAGGGCGACGTCCCGACCGCGACGAGCGTGCCTGCCTCGACGACGGTCGCGGTTCACGGGCAGGAAATGGCCCATGCCGTGGCAGGCGCACCCGCTCCGGCGCCGGTGGTTGCTCGTCCGCAGGACGGTGCCCCGACCGCGACGAGTGCGCTGGGGCCGACGACAGCCTCGGCCCGTCCCGCGGCAACTTCGCTGCCCCCGGGACTCGCGCCGCGCGCCTCGCAGCGTGTGGCCCCTCCGGCCGCGCTCCAGTCACCGCCGCCTCCGAGCAATACTCCCGTGGAGTCGGCGCCGGCCGCGCGGACGCCTAGCGGGAAGTGGAAGGCGCTCTCGTCGCCCATCGGCGACCCGAACTCAGCATCGCCCGCAGTGAGCCCCTCGGAGCCCGCTCCCACGAGCGCCTCCTCCGCGCCTCCGGGCCTGCGTCCGCGCCGTGCCGAGCCGCAGGCACCCGCCGGTGCCACCGCGCTCCCGCTCCGCGAGCTGTCGCCGGAGCTCGGCGTGTCGCTCCGGGCAGCGGCGCCCTCGTCCTTCACGGAGCTGGAACTGGAGGGCGACTCGCTTCTGCACGCGGTGGAGCTCGCCGCGCAGGCCGGGCTGAGCCAGCGCGCCGCCATGGCCATGCCCTCGAGTCCGGACGAGGAAGAGGTCTACAGCCTCACCGAGGAGGTCGGTGCCGACGGACGCTCGCTGAGCGACCTCCCCACCGTGCCGCTGTTCTCGGACCTCCCCCGCGACGCCTTCATCGAGCTCTTCGAGCGCTGCCCGCTGCGCCGCTTCGGCCCGGGCGAGCGCATCATCGAGCAGGGCACGCACGGCGACGCCTTCTACGTCATCTGCGAGGGCTCCGTGCGCGTCTTCCGGATGGAGGACGGCCAGCGGCAGGACCTCGCCACGCTGGAGGGCGGAGCCTGCTTCGGTGAGATGGCGCTCCTGTCCGGCGCGGCGCGCACCGCCTCCGTCGAGAGCGCGTCCGAGGACACCCAGCTCCTGGAGATCTCCGCGCCCGTCCTCGCCGAGCTGTCGCGCAGCTATCCGCTGGTGGCGCAGGCGCTGAAGAAGTTCTGCCGGCAGCGGCTGCTGACCAACGTGATGAACACCTCCGCGCTGTTCCGGCCCTTCAACCGGAAGGACCGGCGCACGCTGGTGGAGCGCTTCCGCGCCCGCGACGTCGAGCGCGGCGAGGCCATCATCCGCGACGGCGACCAGACGGACGGCCTCTACGTGGTGCTGTCCGGCGAGGTGGACGTGAGCAAGGACGGCCACCTGCTCACGCGGCTGAAGGAGGGCGACCTCTTCGGAGAAATCTCCCTCCTGCAGAAGACGCCCGCCACCGCGACGGTGACGGCCGCGCGTCACACCACGCTGCTGCGGCTGCCGCGCGCGGACTTCGACGCGCTCATCTCCAGCCACCCGCAGATTCTCGTGCTCGTCTCCGAGCTGAGCGACGAGCGCCTGTCGCGCACCCGGCGCGTGCTGGGCGAGGTCTCCTCCACCGGCCAGGCACCGGAAGAGGTCGACGAGGAGCTCATCCTGGTGTGAGGCGCGCGCTCAGCGCACCTTCGCCAGGTAGTCGTCGCGAGTCACCAGCCCCCGCGTCTCCAGCAGCTCCAGCATCGCCCGCAGCGAGCGGGCCTGCTGGGCCACCATGCGCTCCAGGGTGGACACCTGCTGGGACAGCTCCTCCACCCGCTGGAGCAGCTCGCTCTCCCGGGGGCTGGGGTGCGCCGACACGCGCGACATCGCCTGGGCGGTCTCCGACTCGGAGGGCGGGGCCAGCTCGAAGGTGGGCTCGTCCATGCCGAACGTCAGCGGCGTCGCCGTGGGGGACGTGACTTCATGGTGGTAGTTGCGGCGGATGGCGCGCTCGATGGACGACGCGGCCGCCACGACGACCTGGATGCGCTGGCCGGTGTGGAAGGCCAGCTCCTGGAGTGACTCCACGTTGGTGGGGTCCGCGGTGGCCACGGTGAGCAGCTTGTTGGCCGGGTCCGCGGCGGTGGGGAAGACGGTGTACCGCTCGGCGATGTCCACCCGCAGCGCCTGCAGGGCCACCGGCGACGGGGTGAAGGTCTCCAGGTCCACCGTGGGAATGGCGAGCTGCCGGGACAGCGCGTGGACCATGGAGCTCTCGTCCACGAAGCCCATCTGCACCAGGGTGAGGCCCAGCCGGCCGCCCCACTTGCGTTGCTCGGCGAGCGCGGAGCGCAATTGCGTCTCCGTGAGCAGGCCGGCGTCCATCAGGATTTCCCCGAGCCGGCGCTTGCGGCCAGGGAAGGAAACAGGGGGTGGGGTAGGCGAGGAACTCACGGCCGGGGAGCATACCAGCGGACGGTTACAGGGTGCCCAACAGGGAAGGGGTACGGCCGGGTAGGAGCATGAAGGCGCAAATTGGGATACAACCGTGGGTGAATGACACGAAGCGTCCTTTCCTTCCTCGTGCTGGCGCTCACCGCCGGCTGCGCGTCGCAGCGGCTGGCCGGCGCGGACCTGGACCGCGTCCGGCGGCCCGCCTTCATCTCCCGCATCGAGGACGGTGCGGGGCCCAAGAGCGTCGTGTTCCGCGACGACTCGGCGTACGGCGACAAGCTCAAGAAGCTGGAACCGGTGGAGGCCGACCGGCGGCTGACGGTGAAGCTTCAGCAGGCCGTGACGCGCTTCGAGATTTCCGAGCGCCTGCGCGTCAACACGCTGACGCAGCTCCCCCGCGAGTACCCGTGGACGCGCGTGGTGGACCCGGCGCGCGTGGCGTCGGTGCTGGAGAGCTTCCTCGTGGAGGAGGTGCCCGCCAACGCGCCGGACTATGACCTGGTGACGCCGCTGGGCGCGGACACCATCGTCGAGTTCGTCGTCCAGGAGTACGGCATGCGCAGCAAGGGCGGCCGCGCGGGCGCCTACGTGCGCGGCTACGGGCGCATGTTCACCCTGGACGGGCGCTCGGAGGTGTGGCGCCGCCCGTTCGAGGTGGACCAGGTGGCCGCGGGCGACGCGCACCTGGACCCATTCAAGGTGGGAAAGAATCCGGACCTGTTCCGCCAGGCGCTGACGACGATGCTGGACGAGGTGGCCAGCGTCTTCGTGAAGGACCTCACGCCCAGGGACAGGCGCGGCGGCCCGCCGGTGGCGGACCCGCCCGGCTCGTCCGCGCCGGACACCGTCCCCGGCGCCGCGGGCAAGCGCTCGGCCGAGCCGCCGAAGCCGCCCGAGAAGGAACTGCCCGCGGGCGAGCTGCCGGACCCGGACCCGGAATAGGCACGCTTCAGAACAGCGCGTGCTCCGCCAAGAGCACCGCCAGCCCCACGACGAAGCTGACGAGGGTGACGGGCAGCCCGATTCGCAGGTAGCCGAGGAAGGTCATGTTCACCTTCCCGCGCGCGGCCTCGAAGACGATGAGGTTGGCCACGCTGCCGATGAGGGTGAGGTTGCCCGCGAGCGTGGAGCCCAGCGCCAGCACGTGCCAGCCCAGCTCCACGTTCTGCAGCGTGGGCACCCACGTGCGCGCGAGCATCACGAAGGGCACGTTGCTGAAGAGGTTGGACGCCACGAGCGTCAGCCCCGCGAAGCCGAGCGTCTCGCGCCAGGGCGGGCCGGCCATGAGGGGGGCGAAGAGCCCGCGAATCTCCTCGGCCCAGCCGTGCTTGTTCACGCCGTAGACGACGACGAAGAGGCTGGCGAAGAAGAGCAGCAGCACCCAGTCCACGCGCTCCAGCGCCTCGCGCGGCTCGCGGCGGGACAGGGCCATGACCAGGGCGGCGCCGGCCAGGGCGCTCCAGCTCATGGGCAGGCCGGCGAAGAAGGCCGCCACCACCCCGAAGAGCACGACGAGGGTGAGCGCCAGCAGCCCCCGGTCCACCGGAGGCGGAGGCGGCTGCGGGTCGAAGCGCTTCGAGGGCAGGTCATACCGGAAGAGGTAGACCAGCGCGCCGGTGACGATGGCGGTGGAGAGCAGGGCGGGCAGGGCCATGTACGCGGCGAAGCTGGCGTAGGACAGGCCGGAGGCGCCCTGGATGAGCATGTTCTGCGGGTTGCCCGTGAAGGTCGCCACCGAGCCGCTGTTGCTGCCCATGCACACGGCGAGCAGGTAGGGCACGGGCGGCAGCTTCGCGTCCTCCACCGTGGCGAGCACCAGCGGCGTGAGCATCAGGCACACGGTGTCGTTGACGAGGAACGCGGACAGCACCGCGGAGATGAACGTCACGGCCACCAGCAGCAGCCGGGGCGTGTGCGCCCTGCGCACGGCCCACGCCCCCGCGGTGCGGAAGAAGGCCGCCTGCGACAGGTAGGCCGCCAGCAGCATCATCCCCAGCAACAGGACGATGGTGTCCCCGTCGATGGCATGCCGGGCGGGATTCTCGCTGTGGTTGAAGACCTCGGCGGGCGTGACGACGCCGAGCACCACCATGAGCACGGCGCCCAGCAGCGCGCCGCCGGGCCGGTCCAGCTTCAGGAACGGAAGGCGCGCGCCGGCGATGAAGACATAGGTGAACAGGAAGATGGCGAGGGCCACGGGCGCGGCACCCTAGCCGAGAGCGGCCGGGCACGCTGCAAGCGCGTTGTCGGCCTCGGTGTACGCCTGTACAGTGCCCGACCCATGAAGCCTGAGAAGGAAACCGACGCCTTCGGCGGGCCCCGGCGCACTCCCTGGAATGCGCCTCGCGGGCTGGACGCCGTCCTCCAGGGATGGCGCTCGGACCGGCAGCTCTGGCCCTCCTTCGTGCTCGACGAGGCCACGCCCGCCCGCGCCGGCACCTTCGCGCCCGTGCCCGAGGACGTCGCCCCCCAGGTCCGCGAGGCCCTGCGCCAGCGCGGAATCGAGCAGCTCTTCTCCCACCAGGCGGAGGCCTACCGCCTGGCCCGCGCGGGGCAGAGCCTGGTCATCGCCACGCCCACCGCCTCCGGCAAGAGCCTCTGCTACAACCTGCCGCTGCTGGACCGCTTCGCCCGCGAGCCGCAGGCGCGCGCCCTCTACCTGTTCCCCACCAAGGCCCTGTCGAGAGACCAGGAGGAGGCCCTCCGCGCGCTGATGCGCGAGGCGGGCCTGTCCCACGGCGCGATTACGTTCGACGGGGATACTCCGGCGGACGCGCGCCGGGCCGCTCGGGAGCGCAGCGGCGTGCTGCTCACCAACCCGGACATGCTGCACACCGGCATCCTCCCGCACCACGCGAGCTGGGCGCGCCTGTTCTCCAACCTGCGCTACGTCGTCATCGACGAGCTGCACACGTACCGCGGCGTCTTCGGCTCGCACCTCGCCAACGTGCTGCGCCGCCTGCAGCGCGTGGCGCGCTTCCACGGCGCGGACCCGGTGTTCATCGCCGCGTCGGCCACCATCGGCAACCCCCAGGCGCATGCGCGGAGGATGCTCGGGCGCGACGTGGCGCTGGTGTCCGAGAGCGGCGCCCCGTCTGGCGAGCGCCGCGTCATGGTGTTCAACCCGCCCGTGGTGAACGCGGAACTGGGCATCCGCGCCAGCTACATCAAGACGGCGGTGCGCCTGACGGCGGACCTGGTGCGCGCGGGCGTGTCCACGCTGCTGTTCGGCCAGTCGCGCAACAACATCGAGGTGATGCTCAAGTACCTCCGGGACCGCTTCGTCGAGGAGAAGCTGGACCCGTCGCTCATCCAGGGCTACCGGGGCGGCTACCTGCCGGGCACGCGCCGCGCCACGGAAGCGGCGCTGCGCGCGGGCGAGGTCCGCTGCGTGGTGGCCACCAACGCGCTGGAGTTGGGCATCGACATCGGCTCGCTGGACGCGGTGGTGTGCGCGGGCTACCCGGGCTCGGTGGCCGCGCTGATGCAGCGCTTCGGCCGGGCAGGGCGGCGCGGGGCGGGAAGCCTGGCGCTCCTGGTGACGTCGAGCGCGCCGCTGGACCAGTACATGGCGTCGGACCCGCGCTTCCTCATCGGCGCTCCGGTGGAGCACGCGCGCATCGACCCGGACAACGTGGAGATTCTCGTCCAGCACCTCAAGTGCGCCTCGTTCGAGCTGCCCTTCGAGGAGGGCGAGCCCTTCGGCGACGTTCCGCCTGAGTCGACGGCGGAGGCGCTCGGGTTCCTCGCGCAGCACGAGGTGGTGCACCCCACCGTGGGCGAGGCGGGCAAGCGCGTGTTCCACTGGTCCACGGATGCGTACCCGGCCAACCACGTGTCCCTGCGGAGCGTGGGCTGGGACAACGTCGTCATCATCGAGCGCGGCACGGACCGGACGCTGGCGGAGATGGACTTCCGCTCGGCGCACACGATGCTGCACGAGCAGGCCATCTACCAGCACGAGGGCGAGCAGTACCAGGTCGAGCAGTTCGACTACGAGAACCACAAGGCCTTCGTGCGCAAGGTGGCGCCGGACTACTTCACCGATGCGATGACGTACGTGCGCGTGCACGTCATCCAGGAGGACCAGTCCGCGCCGATGGGGCCGGACCTCCATGCGGGCATGGGCGAGGTCAGCGTCATCGAGAAGGTGGTGGGCTACAAGAAGATCAAGTACCACACGCACGAGAACGTGGGTTACGGCGACGTGGCGCTGCCGGAGATGCAGATGCACACCACGTCGCTCTGGCTGACGGTGCCGGAGTCCGTGGTGCGCTCCATGCGCGCGCCCAGGCCCACCGTCATCGACGCGCTGCGCGGGGTGGCCACGGCGCTGCGTACGGTGGCGTGCGTGGGGTTGATGATCGACCCGAGGGACGTGGGCAAGACGCTCGGCAGCCGCGACGACGCGGAAGGGCCTCCGCGCAAGGACGGCGGCGTGGGCTTCGACCCGACCATCTTCCTCTACGACAACATCCCCGGTGGCGTGGGGCTGGCCGCGCGCCTCTATGACCAGCGTGACGAGCTGCTGCTGCGCGCACGCAGGCTGCTGGAGTCGTGTCCGTGCGAGGAGGGCTGTCCCGCATGCATCGGCCCCGCGGCGGGGGCGACGCCCGGGAATGCTCCGGTGGAGCCGTTCTCCCGCAAGCGGCTGGGACTCGAAGTCCTGTCGGCGCTCGGCGTCGCGGGGATGCAGTAGTCGGAGGGCCGGCCCATGGACCTCAAGAGCAAGCTGGCTCGGTTGAATGGCGTGGGCCCCGGGGGCAGGGCTCCGGCGAAGCCCTCCGCCAACGTCGTCCCCGAGGGACAGGCGCCAGCCGCGCCGTCGGCTCCGGTGGAGCCGCGCCAGGAGAGGGGGCCGGTTTCTTCCGGCGCTCCGGTCGAGGCGAGCCCCGACGTGCGCCCGGCCTCCCTCGCTGCCCGAGCCGGGGACGGCCTGCCCGAAGGGGGCCCCCCTCCGGCGGGCGGCAGCGGTGGAAGGAACGTTCATTCCGCGAGCCCCGCGCCCGACCCGGCCTCGACTTCGAGTGTGCCCCGCTGGAACGCGGGCGGCGTCGGCGGCGCGGGCTCGGCCCCGCGCACGAGTGACGGCACGCGAAGCACCGCCCCTGAGGCGTCCGCCGGCGCCGGGCCCTCGCGTCCGCAGGACCCGCGCATCGCCTCTCTGCGCCAGATGCTCGCGGACTGGTCTCAGCGGCAGGAGACCTCCTCCGCGCGCCGGGCCCAGGCGCCCGCACCGCCGCCGCCCGGCCCGCTGCCCGTGGAGTCTCGCTCGACGACGTTCGGCACCGTGCATGTCTCCGAGCGCCTCCTGCCCCCCGAGCATCACCACGGCAGCGCCCCCCTCGCGGGAGCCCTGGACGTGGAGGGCGAGCTGGTCGCCAGCCTCGCGCTGCAGGCGGAGCTCGCGGGCGTGGACTTCCAGCGGATGCTCTTCCTGGACACGGAGACGACGGGCCTCGCGGGCGGCACGGGCACCGTGCCCTTCCTCGTGGGCCTCGCCTGGTTCGAGGGCCGCTCGCTGCGCGTGCACCAGCTCTTCCTGCGGAGGCTCGGGGAGGAGTCCCCCATGCTCCGCGTCCTCTCCGAGCGCATGGCCCGGTCGTCCTGCCTGGTGACGTTCAACGGCAAGAGCTTCGACTGGCCGCTGCTGCGCACCCGCTTCGTGCTCAACCGCGTGCCCACGCCCGCCGACCTGCCCCACCTGGACCTGCTGCACTGCGCCCGCCGCGTCTTCAAGCACCGGGGCTCCGGCGCGCGGCTGGTGCACATGGAGGAGACCGTCCTCGGGCACCGCCGCGTCGGCGACGTGGACGGCGCGCTCATCCCCGACCTGTACTTCCGCTTCCTGCGGGGAGGGGACGGCTCGGCGCTGACGCCCGTGCTGGAGCACAACGTCAACGACCTGCTGCTGCTGGCCGCGCTCCTCGGAGAGCTGGTGCGGCGCTTCCGCGCGGGCGGCGCGGGGGCCTCGGTGCCCGCGAGCGAGGACCCGCGAGACCTGCTGGGCTTCGCGGGCGTGGCCCTGCGCGCGCGCGACTATGCGCGGGCGCAGGCCTTCGCCCGGGCGGCGGCCGCGGGGGACAAGGGCTCGGTTGGCGTCGAGGCCCTGGCCCTGGCCTCCCGGCTGTCCCGCAAGGCGGGCGACCCGGCCGCCGCGGCCACGCACCTGCACCAGGCGCTCCACGCCGCCCGGGGCTTCCAGGCGGCCACCCTCCACCTGGAGCTGACGAAGCTCTACGAGCACGCCCTCAAGGACCTGCCGCGAGCCTTGCAACACGCGAGACTCGCCGCCGCGGCCGAGCTTCCCGAGGACCACCAGCGCCGCGTCGCGCGCCTCGAGGGACGGCTGGCCCGCCAGGCCCAGGCCTATCCCTTGGACCTCTCCGCGCGGCCCCATCGCTCCGACGCGTGAGCGGAGCACCGGGGCCGGTAAGGACGCCTACCGCAGCGCCGCGTCCACCTCCTGCGCGGCGCGCTCCCGGAGGCTGGCGTCCAGCCGCTCCTCCTCGTCGGAGGTGAGCGCGCGGTAGGCGGTGGGGAAGGCCAGCTCCAGGTCCACCCGCACGTCCAGCACCACCTCGTCGAGCACCGCTGCCCGCGACTCCCGGCCGCACTTGGACACCGCGCTCGCGATGCGCGCGGGGTTGACGAGCCGCTCCGCCCAGGCCCGCAGCTGCTCCGGCGACAGCCGCTGCCCCGCGTCCCAGGCGGCGCTCTCGTCGAAGCGCGCCTCGTCGAACTCCTCGATCTTCCGCTTCCAGGCCATGCGCTCGCCCGGCGCCGCGCGCGCGTCCGCCTTGATGACCAGGCCCTCGGCCACGTTGCCGGCGAGCGGCGGAAGGCCGAGCAGGGCGGGGACTCGCGTCGTGGCTCGGGTGGGGACGGTGCCCATCTCGGAGCGCGGCCCGCGTCGCACCACCGGCGGTGTCATGAGCCGCGCCGCGCGGGCCAGCGCCTCCACCTCGTGATGGGCCAGCAGTACGCCTTCGTCCTCTTCCGAGCCAGCCACGAGCACGTCGAACACCGCCCACCGCAGGTCCGGCGCATACCAGATGCCGGTCTGCACGGGCGACATCCCGGGCACCGCGGGCACGTCCGGGTGCGGGTACCGGCCCCCGAAGAGCTCCCCGTACAGGTACACGTCGCGCCCCTCGCCACCCACGGTGCGGGCGACCTGCAAGGCGCTGTCGGTCAGCTCCGCGCGCAGGAGCTGCCAGCCGAAGAACGGCTCATCGTCTGCCAGCCAGGCCTTCCGCTTGCCGAAGCGGACCGCTCCCGCGCGGACTCCCATCACGAGCTGCGCACCATGGAGCTTCTCCAGCGCGACCCAGGTTCCCCCCGGGCCGGCGCGCTCCTTCACCTCTCGGGAAGCGGGCATCTTCAGGAAGGGACGGAAGCGCATGGCACCCTCGGAGCAGACGGCACCGGGAGGGCGCCGCGCGTGCCCTCCGGACGGGCGACTTCTGTCCAGGCTGACTCCCCGCGCCCATACCGGCGCGGCTGTCCGGCATTCCTCCTTCGCCGGAATCGAACAGAAGCCGGGGAAGGGACGCTCGCTCCATTGTCAGACAGGCACATCATTGAGGCATGTGCCATCGCCGTGCGCTATGAGGGCCCCATGAAAATTACCAAGGACAGCGTCGTCTCCATCGATTTCCGGCTCCACCTCGGTGACGGGAAGGCGGTGGACGAGAGCGAGCCCGGCGAGCCGCTCGTCTACCTGCAAGGGCACGAGGAAATCGTCCCCGGCCTGGAGAAGGCGCTGGAGGGCAAGACGAAGGGCGACACCCTCCAGGTCACCGTCACCCCGGACGAGGGCTACGGCGACTATGACCCGGACGGCCTCGAGGAGGTCCCCCGCACCGAGTTCCCCGACGGCCTGGAGCTGGTGGCCGGCGGCGTGCTCAGCGCCACCGACCCGGACGGTGACGAGGTGGACTTCTTCATCAAGGAAGTGAAGGGCGACAAGGTGCTGGTGGACTTCAACCACCCGCTCGCCGGCAAGACGCTCCACTTCGACGTCACCGTGCGCGACGTGCGCGCCGCGACGGCGGAGGAGCTCGAGCACGGCCACGCGCATGGCCCGCACGATGACCACGACCACGGCGACGACGACGGCCACGACGAGGACGCGAAGCCCTGACGGCACGGCCCTCGAGGCCCGAAGCCCGCGGCCCGTCCCCGGAATGGGGACGGGCCACGGGAACACCTGCACGGCAGGACGCTATCTTCCGCCGAGCAGGTCGGAGGTGAAGGCGAAGCCGGTGGCGATGTACGGCATCGCGCCCTCGCGGTTCGGGTGCTTGAGGTACCACGCGACGTTGACGAAGAGCGTGGGCCGGTTGAACGACGAGCCCTCGCGCGTGTGGAAGGCATAGGCGGCCATGGGGCCGATGCGCATGTGGCTGTTGTCCGGCTGCGGAGCGCCCGTGCCCGCGTCGTCATAGCGCGGCCACACGGCGCTGAACCTGGCGCCGAGGGTGAGCTGCGGGGACGCCAGCATCATCAGGTCGGAGTCGTTGGTGAAGACCCAGCCCTTGCCCGGGACGAGCGTGTCGAGGAACGCGTCGTAGAAGGACGCGCCCGAGCCCTCCCGCAGGTCCACGTTCCAGTACTCGATGGACGCCTTGCTGCGCACCACGAAGTTGCCCACCTTGCCCTGCAGCGTCGGCTCCAGCATGAAGTGCATGCCGTTGGTGCTGTACGCGCTGTCCTCGGTCGTGCTGCGCGAGTCATCCGAGAAGTCCGCCAGCGGGTTCGGATAGGACTGGAGGAAGCCGAACAGGCCGAAGTAGCGCGCGTACTCGGCGGTGGCCTTCACGTTGAACAGGGCGAGGGGCTGGAGCGCCACTTCCGCTCCGATTCGCGTGGCGGCCGGGTTGAGCTTCACGGCCAGCCCGCCGTTGATGAACGTGTCACGGAACAGCGGCGAGTCGCTGTCGGACAGCCGCTTCTGGAGGATGATGCGATTCTGCGACTCGATGCCAATGGGGTTGGCGCGCAGGAAGTTGGCGTTGGCGAAGTAGAGCCGGAGGTTCGGCGCCTGGGGCGGGCCGGCCGGGGCGGTGTCGGCCGTGGGCGCGGGTGTCTGCGGGATTTCCGGCGTGGACGACTGCGGGGTCTCCGAGGTTGCGGCGCTCTCCTGTGCAACGGCCGGGGCGGCGAGACCGAGACACAGGGACAGCGTGAGCATCGACATGGGGGTACGCAGCATCTTCATTACGACACCTTCTCCGGATGGGAGTTGGGGGTGGGGGACACTTGGGGGAACTCTTTCTCGTCGGTGTGGCCCCGGCTCACGAAGAAGCCGAAGGCGGCGGCGGTGAAGTACATGACGAGGCTGTAGATGGCCGGGGGGATGGCCATGGTGGGATTGGCGAGCAGCGTGGGACTGAGGGCAATCGCCATCGCGAGCATCCCGTTGTGGATGCCAATCTCCATGCCGATGGCCACCGCCTGCTTGCGCGGCAGCCGGAGCAGCAGCGGCACGAAGTAGCCCACCGTCATGCTGGCCACGTTGAAGGCGAGCGCGGCGGGGCCCACCTGCTGGAAGTAGCCGAGGGCGTTCTCCCGCTCCTGGTACACGGCGCCACCGATGACGGCGAGGAGGAACAGGACGGACATCAGGCGGATGGGCCGGTCCAGCTTCTGCGCCAGCGCCGCCCGGCGCGAGCGGATGAACATCCCCAGGCCCACCGGTCCCAGGACGATGATGAAGACCTGGATGACCTTGGCGAACTGCATGGGCACCGCGCGCCCCTCGCCCAGGAAGTGCGTCATCGACAGGTTGATGATGAGGGGCAGGGTGAAGAGCGTGAGCGCGCTGTTCACCGCCGTCAGCGTGATGTTGAGCGCGACGTCGCCTCGCGCCAGGTGGCTGAAGAGGTTCGCCGTCGCCCCGCCCGGAGAGGCGGACAGCAGCATCAACCCCACCGCCAATTCAGGCGGAAGGTTGAACGCGTGGGCCACCAGCGCGCACACGACGGGCAACAGCAACATCTGGCACACCAGCCCGACGATCACCGCGCGCGGATAGACGATGACGCGCTTGAAATCCTCGAGGGTGAGCGACAACCCGAGGCCCAGCATGATGATGCCCAGGGCCACGGGCATCAGGACCCCAGTGAAAACGTTCGCCTGCATTCGCCCCCCTGCAGTGTCCTGCGTTGAACGCAGGATCGTTGCAAAATCAGGCGACCCGCTTCAAGCCACCCCCCGAAATGAGTGGATGGCTCGTTGCGTCAGTGATTGAGGGGGTGAATTGGACCTACGGCATTCGGGGTGTACCCCCGCGGTTGCCGGTGGTGTCGAAGCGGCGGAAGAAGCTGTTCGCATTCCAGTGGGGGCGCTCGGGAGCGTCCGCCACGGTACGAGTCAGCCCCGCGAGCAGGCGGACGAACTCGGCCGCGCCCTCCTTGTCCATGGGCTGGGACAGGTCGTCCGACGGCGCGTGGTAGCGGTTCGTGTACCAGATCTTGAAGACCTTCTCCTCCGGCGAGCCCTTGTCGAAGCCGAACTTGAAGGCGAGCGCGGGCACGCCCTTGAGGATGAAGGAGTACTGGTCGCTGCGGATGAAGCGCATCTGGTTGGGGTCGGCGTCCCCGACGAGCTTCACCTCGTGCTCCGCGGCCACCTGCTTCAGCGCCGTGCCGAGCGTGGACTCCTCCTGGCCCAGGCCCATCAGCTGCTTCAGCGGGAAGAGGGGCAGGAACATGTCCAGGTTGAAGTTGGCCACCATGCTCTCGGTGGGCACGGGCGGCCGGGCGGCGAGGTACTTCGAGCCGAGCAGTCCCTTCTCCTCGCCCGTCACCAGGGCGAACAGCACCGAGCGCTTCGGCTTCGCGGCCTGGAGCGCCCGCGCCACCTCCAGCACCGCGGCCACGCCCGTCGCGTTGTCCATGGCGCCGTTGTAGATGCGGTCGCCCTTCACGGGCTCGCCCACGCCCACGTGGTCCAGGTGCGCGGAGAGGACGACGTACTCCTTGGCCAGCGCCGCGTCGCTCCCGGGGAGCACGCCCACCACGTTGGCGGACTTCACCGGCGCGTTGACGAACTCGGCGCGGGCCTTGAGGCGCGTGGGCAGCTCGAACCGGGGCAGCGGCTGGTCCGCGTCCGCGAGCGCGAGGATTTCCTTGAAGCGGTGCGGGCTGCCGGCGAAGAGCTGCTCGGTGCGCTCGGCGTTGAAGGTGACGGCAATCTTCATCCCCTGGTCCTCGTTGAGGGACGGGTCCGCGAACTGCATCGCCGGCTTCTTGCGGGCTCCGGCGACGCGAGACCAGGGCACCTCCAGGTGCTTGGGGTTCTGGAGGGAGATGACGCCCACCGCGCCGGCCTTCTTCAGCGCCTTCGTGCGCTCGACGCTGGAGGCATGGTGGGCGCGCAGCGGGCCGGCGATGCGGGACGGGCCGCCGTGGAGCAGGACGGCGACCTTGCCCTTGAGGTCCAGGCCCGCGAAGTCGTCGTGGCCCGCGTCGGGGACGGACAGGCCGTAGCCCACGAACACCAGCGGGGCATCCACGGTGCCCGTCTCGCCCGCGCGCGAGGAGATGATGGCGTCCGTGCCCAGGACGAGCGGCGTCTCCTTGCCGTTGCGCACGAGGGCCAGCCGCGAGCGCTCCTCCACCAGCCGGCGCGACACCAGCTCCATCTCCTGGAGGTACGAGTCGCCGGCCGCGGGCTTCACCCCGAGCGCGGCGAGCTGCTCGGAGACGTACGCGGCGGCCTTGCGGTACTCCTCGCTGCCGGTGTCCCGCCCCTGCATGGCGTCACTGGCGAGGAAGCGGACGTGGCCCCACCAGCGCTCCGCCTCGGGGGAGAGGGCGGTGGCGGAGGCCGGGGTGGCCCTGGCGGTCGGAGCCGGTGCAGCCACCGGAGCGGCCTTATCGGTCCGCGCGACACGGGGCGCCGTTGCAGCGGCCGGTGTGGCGAGGAGGGCAAGCACGGGCAGGAGCGGGGGACGGAGCATGAGGTGGGCTCGCTTGAGGAGGGCCGGGACGGTGGCCGCGGGAAGGGAACATCGGAGACCGCGCGGCATTCCGCTGTGACGGGGCTCACGTCAGCCCTGTCGTGACGATAGGGGATTCAGGGCTGGCCCGAGGCATCGGCGCCCCGGGCGCCGGTCCGATTCCTGACGGACGGCTGGCACCGCCGCGCGAGACAGCGGCACCCGGCTTCGATTAGGAGGGAAGGCCATGAGTCGAGTGCTGGATGAGTTGTTGGAGCTCCTCAAGCTGGAGCCCATCGAGGAGAACCTCTTCCGCGGCCGGAGCCAGGATTTGGGCTTCCGCAACCTCTTCGGCGGCCAGGTGCTGGGGCAGGCGCTGTCGGCGGCCAGCCAGACGGTGACGCCGGAGCGCCACGTCCACTCGCTGCACGGCTACTTCCTGCGCGCCGGAGACGCGGGCCTGCCCGTCGTCTACACGGTGGACCGCGTGCGCGACGGCGGCAGCTTCACCACCCGCCGCATCGTCGCCATCCAGAAGGGTCAGCCCATCTTCACGCTGATGGCGTCCTTCCACGGAGATGAGCCGGGCTTCTCGCACCAGGCCGCCATGCCCCAGGTGCCCGGGCCCGAGGAGCTGCCCACGGACCTGGAGCTGCTGCGCCGCCAGGCCCACCTCATCCCCGAGCGGCTGCGCGAGAAGTTCCTCTGCGACAAGCCGATTGAAATCCGCCCGGTGGCGTACGTGGACCCGTTCCACCCCGACACGCGCGAGCCCATCAAACACGTCTGGTTCCGCGCGGACGGCGACCTGCCGGAGGATCCGCAGGTGCACCGGTACGTGATGGCCTACGCGTCCGACTTCAACCTCATCAGCACCGCGCTGCTGCCGCACGCCACGAGCTTCTTCCAGCCGCACATCCAGGGGGCCAGCCTGGACCACGCCCTGTGGTTCCATGGGGACCTGAAGGTGAATGACTGGCTGCTGTACTCCATGGACAGCCCCTGGGCCGGCAACGCGCGCGGCCTGTCTCGCGGAAGCATCTTCACCCGCGACGGGCGGCTGGTGGCCTCGGTGGCGCAGGAGGGGCTGCTGCGCATCGTCGAGAAGGGCGCAAAGAAGCTCGGCGGTTGAGGGCGCGGGCTCGTGCTTCCGCGCATCGTCGAGCCAGGCGGACGGTCGCGCTGCCCCGTCCGCCCTCCGCGGTCCGGGAGCCCTCCGCGGGGGAGCCGCGGTCCGGGCTCGCGGAAGGAGGGCGCTGGGCCCACGGGCACTCCGATATGCCCTGACGGGCAGCCCGCGAAATCCCGGGGGGCGTTTCAGAGGGGCATGGCACGATGCAGGCAGTGAAGAACCTCCGGGTCACGCTCATTGCCCTCGCCGTGTGGACGGCGGCCTCCACCGCGCTCGTCACGCTGCTCCCGCTCGAGCGGGCCATGCCCTACCTGTTGCTGGGCCTGCTCATCCCGGTGGCCGTCTTCGTGGTGGAGCGGTTCCGGAGCCCGCCTCGTGAGGAGGCCCGTCCCGTCGTCGGCACCGTCCCCCCCGTGCCCGTGGAGGCGCTGACCGAGGCGAGCCTCCGTCGGGCCTTCGGCGAGGACGGCGTGGCCCACGCGTGGGTGCCGATGGTGGCGGCCTCGCCCGCGCACGTCGACACGCTGGAGCGGCTGGGCGGCCCGCCCGCCTTCCTCGCCCCCGTGGAGTGGCCGCGCTGCCGGCACTGTGGCCAGCAGCTCACCTTCGTCATGCAGCTCGCGGTGGGGCCCGAGCGGCCGCTGCGCTATCCGCAGGAGGGCCTCCTCTACGTGTTCCTCTGCCAGCGCGTGGACCCGTCTGCGACGGTGGACGCCATCTGTCCCTGTCTCGACGTGGACCTGGGCGCGGAGCGCTGCTTCGTGCAGGTGCGGCCCGCCGGCCCGCTCGGTGTCACCGTGGAGCCCACGGGCCCGCGGCTCGCGAAGTCGCACGTGGTGGAGACCTGGGAGTCGCGCCCCTCGGTGCGGATGCCCGCCGGTGTCGCAACGCCCGAGCAGTACAGCCTGTACGCCGCCATGTCCGGCTGGCTCGACATCCAGGTGGGCGGCTTCGCGGACTGGGTGCAGGACGAGGCCACGCCGGGCCCGTGCTCCTGCGGAGCCCCGCGGGAGCTGGTGCTCCAGTTCGCCGAGTTCGAAGAGGACCTCAACCTCGGAGGCGCCGGCCGCGCCTACGTCTTCGCCTGCTCCGCGCGCCATGCGCCGGACGCGTTCTCCCTCTTCTGGCAGACGGCGTGAGGCCGTGTAGGCCCTGAGGCGCCACACGCTTCCCCGGCCGGGGTCGACACCCCACACCCGACTGTGGGGTCGGCCCCACCCACCCACACCCGATAATCCACAGAGGCTGCAACTCTCCGGGACTCCTGGGGTTTTCCGGACGTGGCACCCGCATTGCTCACTGCGTCGTCGGCTCACACCCCCGAGGCAATGCGTGTCGAAAACGAAATCCTGGGAGCTCTCCCGCCGGAGCGTGCTGAGAGGCGCCGCGGGCGCGGTGCTCGCACTCCCGTGGCTGGAGGCCATGGCGCCGTCGGTGGCGCGAGCGCAGGCCGCCGGTGGCAGCCCCCCGCTGCGCTTCGTGGGCATGTTCCACTCCGCGGGCGTCATCCCGGACCAGTGGTTCCCCACCACGGAGGGCTCGGGCTACGCGCTGCCCGCGAGCCTCTCTCCGCTGGAGACGGTGAAGGGCGACGTGCTGGTGCTGAGCGGGCTGCGGCTCGGCGCGTGGGACTACTTCGAGAAGACGCACGAGGGCGGCTTCTGGATGATGCTCACCGCCAGCGAGCACATCACCGCGGGCGCCACCGACTCCATCGACCAGGTGATTGCCGGGGCTACCGCCTCGCAGGTGCGCGTGCCGTCGCTCACGCTGAGCGTGGAGAACAACGGCTACTACAACCCGGGCTACCAGGACGCGAATGGTGACGGGTACATCGACCCGAAGACGTCGTCCTACGACGACACGCAGGACCATTGCAGCGGCGGTGAGCAGTGCATGGTCTCCTTCGCCCGGGGCCAGCGCCTGCCCAACGTCTACAACCCGCGCGTGCTCTTCACCCGGCTGTTCGGCTCGCTGTCGTCGCCGGGGCCCACGGAGGCCGAGCGGCGCATCTGGACGTACCGCCGCAGCGTGTTGGACCGCGTGACGTCGCAGGCGAAGTCGCTGCAGGGGAAGCTCGGCCAGGCAGACCAGCTCCGGCTGGACGAGTACCTGTCCGGCATCCGCGCGATTGAGCAGTCCATCCAGAAGGCGGAGCAGGGCAACCCAGCGCCCGCGTGCAGCCCGGGGGCGCAGCCGGTGGGCGTCCCCATGGACCGCACCGCGTACGCGGACCTGATGTGCGACCTCATCGTGAAGGCCTTCGAGTGCGACGCCACGCGCGTGGCCACGCTGATGCTCGGCATGTGCGTGAGCCCGATGAGCTTCACCGTGAATGGCCGGACCTTCTCGCACCACGGAGACGCGTCACACCACGGCAATGACCCGGTGAAGAAGGCCGCCAAGGTGGAGATAGACAGGTGGCAGGTGGCGAGGCTCGCGCGCCTCGTGCAGCGGCTGAAGGCGGTGCGCGAGGGGGACGGCACGCTGCTCGACAACGTGGCCGTCTACTACTCGAGCGACATCTCCAACAGCGACTGGCACAACCACTACGACATGCCCGTCATCCTCGCGGGCCGCGCGGGCGGCGCCTTCCGCACCGGGCGGCACATGCGCGCGCAGGGCAAGCGGTGTGGTGACGTCCTGCTGTCCATCCTCCAGGCCTTCGGCATTCCGCGCGGCGGGTTCGGTCCGCTCGCGCAGGGGCCGCTGTCCGGACTGGCGTGAGGGGAGGGGAATCATGCGCTCATCCACGATTCTGTTCGGACTGCCGCTGCTGCTCGTCTCCTGCTCGGGCGACAAGCCCGCCGGGCCCCCGACGGAGGAGCCTTCCGCGCTGAGCTGCTCGGACGGGGCCCATGCCCTGCGCCGGCTCAACCGCGCCGAGTACGACAACACCGTGCGGGACTTGCTCGGCGAGACGGGCCGGCCCGCGTCCACCTTCCCGGCGGACCCCACCGGCACGGGCTTCGACAACGAGGCGGGCATGCTCAGCGTGTCGCCCGCGCTGGTGGAGGCGTACGAGGCCACCGCGGGCCGCCTCATCGACCAGGCGTGGGCGCGCGACGTGGCCGCGAGCACCTCGGGCGCCGCGGTGCGCATCGAAGCGGAGTCCGCCAGCGCCACCACGGGCGCGGCCGAGGCGAATGGCACCGCGTGGAACCTCTGGTCCAACGGCGACCTGACGGCCACCTTCAACTTCGCGAGGGCCGGTGACTACCAGCTCTCCGTGCGCGCGTGGGGCACGCAGGCGCCGCCGGACCCGGTGAAGATGGAGTGGCTGCTGGACGGCACGGTGGTGGCGTCGCTCGACGTGCCCGCCACCACGCCCACGCTCTACACGCGGCAGGTGAAGGTGACGGCGTCCGGACAGAAGCGCTTCGCCGTGCGCTTCACCAACGACACGTATGACCCGAACACGTCCACGGACCGCAACCTGCTGGTGGACTGGCTGGAGGTGACGGCGCCGGCACCGACGGGTGGCACCGCCGAGCGGGCCCTGCGCGTGTGTGAGCCGGCCCAGGTGGGAGAGCAGCCGTGCGCGCGGCAGATGGTGGAGAGGCTCGCGCGGCGCGCGTGGCGTCGCCCCGCGACAGAAGCCGAGGTGACGGAGTTGATGGGTGTGTACTCGCTCGTGCGCACCTCGGGAGACGGCTTCGAGCTGGCGGTGAAGTTCGCGCTCCGGGGCGTGCTGCTGTCGCCGCACTTCCTCTTCCAGGTGGTGGAGACACCGGCACCGGACTCCGGCAGGCGCGAGCTGACGAGCCGCGAGCTGGCCTCGCGCCTGTCGTACTTCCTCTGGAGCAGCCAGCCGGACGCGGAGCTGACGGCGCTGGCGGACGAGGACCGGCTGAAGGACCCGGCGGTGCTGGAGGCGCAGGTGCGGCGCATGCTGAAGGACGAGCGCTCCGAGGCGCTGGTGCGGAACTTCGCGGGACAGTGGCTGGGGCTGCGGCAGGTGGACGGCATCAGCCCGGACCCGGCCCTCTTCCCCAACGTGAACACCGCGCTGAAGCAGGCGATGCGCGAGGAGGGCGAGAGCTTCTTCCGCACCTTCCTCCGCGAGGACCGCAGCGCGCTGGACCTGCTGGACGCGGACTTCACCTTCGTGAATGACCGGCTCGCGGACTACTACGGGCTGCCCCGGCCGGGCTCGGCGTCGGCCTCGCGGGTGGCCGTCACCAACGGGCGGCGTGGAGGATTGCTCGCACAGGCGGGGCTGCTGGCGCAGTCGTCGCTCTCCACACGGACCTCGCCGGTGCGCCGGGGCAAGTGGGTGCTGGGGCGGCTGTTGTGCATGGAGCCGCCACCGCCGCCTCCGGGCGTGGAGGCCCTGCCCACGACGCTGCCTCCCGGGGCCACGCTGCGGGAGATTACCGAGGCGCACCGCGCGAATCCCTCGTGCGCGGGGTGCCACAACCTGATGGACCCCATTGGCTTCGGGCTGGAGAACTACGACGCGGCCGGGGCCTGGCGCGAGGTGGACAACGGCTCACCGGTAGATGCCGCGGGCAACTTCCAGGGCGCCGCCTTCCAGGGGCCCAGGCAGCTCGCTGGTATCCTCAAGGGAGACCCCGCGTTCGCGGAGTGCATGAGCCGCAAGGCCCTGGCCTACGGGCTCGGCCGCGAGCTGACGGACGCCGACTGGCCGGTGGTGCGCAGCGTGGATCAGCGCTTCGCACAGGGAGGACACCGGCTGCCAGAGCTGCTCGTGGCCGTCGCGATGAGCGAGAGCTTCCGCAACCGCTGCCCCGTGCCGGCGGAACAGTGAACCCGAGAGCGCACCTCTCACGGGCAGCGCTTCCGAAGCCGCTGCATGGGCCGGCGGGCCAGTGCCCCGAGTTCGGCCCCACCCACGGGCAGTGCTTCCGAAGTCGCTACACGTGACGGTGGAGCAGTGAACCCGGGTTCGGCCTCCACCCACGGGTAGCGCTTCCGCAACCGCTGCCCGTGCCGGTGGAGCAGTGCCCCCGGGGCCCCACTCACGGGTAGCGCTTCCGAAGCCGCAGCCCCGTGACGGTGGAGCAGTACCCCCGGGCCCGGCCCCACCCATGGGCAGCGGTTCCACAACCGCTGCCGGTGCCAGTGGAGCAGTAACCCCGTGCCCGACCCCACCCATGGGCAGCGGTTCCACACCTGCTGCCCATGCCGGTGGAGCAGTGAACCCAGGCCCGGCCCCACCCATGGGCAGCGATTCCACAACCGCTGCCGGTGCCGGTGGAGCAGTGAGGCTCCTCTCCCGTGTCTGTGCATGGAACCGCGCCGGCGCGGTCCGCGAAGAGTGGCCGTGGATTGCACACGCCACGCTTGCGCCCGCTGCTCCTGCACCGTGCCACCCGGGCTCGTAGCACCGCGAGGCCTCAGTTCGCTGAACCCGAGCCAGCGCGTAAGGACCTTGCTCTCGCCCCTGGGACGGATGCGCTTGCGGTGCGCAGGACCCGGGGCATCGCCTCGAACCGCCCCAATGTCAGACCCACCCGGTAGACAGGTTCACGCGGAAGGAACGTTCGTTCCAGCCGGCAGCCGCCCGGGGGCGGGTAGGGGGACGGGACATGTGGTTTCTGGAAATGATGCACGCTGGCTCCATGCGCGACGCGGCGGCACTTCTGGCGCGGCGGGGGTACGACAACGTGCAGGCCTGCGAGCTGGCCGGGGCCATGCGCATGTCGGTGGGCACCTTGTACCGCCGCTATGGCAGCAAGCAGGGCCTGGCCCTGGCGGTGCGCGACTACACCGAGAAGCAGCTCAGCTACCGGGCCGACGTCGAGTTCTTCATGAAACATGAGCGGCCGGGCGTGGACTACTTCGATGCCTTCCGCGCCTTCTGGTGGGAACTGGCCATGTGGGCGCTGCACGAGCCGGACCTCTTCGGCTTCACCTTCCTGCACTGGCATGCGCAGGTCCATGGTCCCGACTCGCCACCCACGCCCTGGCCCCGGATTCCGGGCGCTCTCATTCCAGAGTCGAATGGAGGAGCCACCCGGGCACTGGTGCGTCAAGTGCTGGAAACGGGCGAGAAGGAGGGAGTGCTGGTGCCGGGCTGTGTCCGGGTGGGCGAGGGGTTGGTATGGGGCGCGCTGCTGGAACTGGCGCGCTCGGTCCAGCAGGGCTCCGAGGTGGGCGAAGCCGAGGTGCGCACCTCCGCGGAGGCCCTCTGGCGCGCGCTGGCGCGGGCGGAAGACTCCGGACCCCGGGGCGCCGGCACGCCTCCCTCGGGGGCGGAGGAATCCCCGCCCGGCATGACAGGTGGCCTCGCGGCGGGAACCGTCCCTGCGGCGTCAACGAGTGCAGTGCCCCCCGCACGGGGCGCGCACCTAGAGGAACGTGTCGAGGGTGCCCACGAGCATGTCGAGCGTGACGCCGACGAGCAGGTTGCGCTCCACCAGGACACTCCGGTGGAGGCGCTCTTCCCGCGTCAGCCGCGCGGCGGCCTGGATTACCAGCACCAGCGCCCCCGCCGTGCCGAGGATGGGCAGGTTGAAGAGGGCATCCTGCCAGCCAGTACGTCCATGAGCCTCGCGCCCGTCCCAGGGCCGGTGGCGAAGAGGACGCCGCGCAGGTTGCAGACGCGGGGTTGCGGCTCCGCGAAGAGCGTCACCTGCGGCCTCCACACCCGGCGGGCTCCGTGCATCCCCTCGCGCGAGTACATGAGGGCGCGAGTCCTTCTTGTCCGGCATTCACAGCCCGGTGCAAGTGTGCCCCTTGCGCCGCGGCTCCCCTGGACCTCCGCCTCGGCCGGCATTCGCAGCCCGGCGCAAGTGCGCCCCCTGCGCCGAGACCCCCGTGGTCCTCCGCGACCATGCGAGCGACATATACCGGAGACCGCGACGCGCTTCCGCGCGGAATCCCGCCGACCATGCGAGCGGCACGTACCGGAGACCGCGACGCACTTCCGCGCGGAGTCCCGCCGACCATGCGAGCAGCACATACCGGAGACCGCGACGCACTTCCGCGCGGAATCCCGCCGACCATGCGAGCGACACATACCGGAGACCGCGACGCACTTCCGCGCGGAATCCCGCTAGGCTCGCGCGCGATTCCCCGACGGAGGTCACGACGATGCGCGCGGTGGTGTTCCAGCACGAGGAGCATGAGGGAGTCGGCCTGCTGGGCTCGGTGCTGGAGGAGGTGGGCTTCACGCTCGTGACGCGGTTCCGCGCCGTGCGCCGCGAGGACGTGGACGCGGACCTCGTGGTGGTGATGGGCGGCCCCATGGGCGTGTACGAGGCGGACCAGCACCCCTTCCTCCATGACGAGCTGGCGCTCCTCACCGAACGGCTCGCCAACGAGCGGCCGTGCCTGGGCATCTGCCTGGGCGCTCAGCTTCTCGCGTCCGCCGCGGGGGCCGAGGTCTTCGCCGGCAAGAATGGCTTCGAGGTGGGCGCCGCCCCCGTCCGCTGGACGCAGGACGGGCTGAAGGACCCGGTGATTGCCGGCGTGCGCCCCAAGACGGTGGTGGCGCACTGGCACGGAGACACCTTCAAGCCCGTGCCCGGCGCCACGCTGCTGGCCTCCACGGACCGCTACTCGCAGCAGGCCTTCCGGTTCGGCACGTCCTACGGCTTCCAGTTCCACCTGGAGCTGACCGCCTCGGAGCTGGGGCGCTGGTACGACCTGGAGGCGGAGGACCTGCAGCAGCGCGGCAAGGACCTCCGGGAGTTGAAGTCCCAGCTCCCCAAGCTCAAGGCCGCCGAGGCGGAGAACACCGAGCTGCTCCAGCGCCTCGCCCGGCACTTCGCGGAAGCCGCCGGGCGCTAGAGAGGCTCACTCCTCCACGAAGTCCAGGTCGCGGCCGAACGTCTCGTCGATGCCGCGCAGGGCCGCGAAGGCGGCGACCAGCGCGGCCGCGCCCACCACCAGCGCCGCACCCTTCAGGCCGAGCGACGGCGTGGCGAGCTGCAACCCCGAGGTGAGCAGCACCGTGGAGCCCCGGATGAAGTTGGGCACCGTGGTGGCCGCCGTGGCGCGCAGGTTGGTGCCGAACTGCTCCGCGGCGATGGTGACCAGCACCGCCATGTACCCGGCGGAGAACCCGAGCACCCCGCAGCACGCGTAGAAGGCCCACAGCGACGTGCCCCCCACGGTGAAGAGCGCCACGGTGCCCAGGGTGCCCAGCCCCAGGAACAGCGCCACGCTGCGCTTGCGGCTCCGGGTGAACTGGCTGAACAGGCCGCTGGCCAGGTCCCCCAGCACCGTGCCCACGTTGCCCACCAGCACCGCGTGCGCCGCCAGTGGGATTTCCTTCATCCCCAGCGCCTTGCCGAACTCGGGCGCGAAGGTGATGAGCACACCAATCACGAACCAGATGGGCACGCCCACCAGCACCACCGACAGGTACCGTCGCGCGGACGGGCCCGGCTTCAGGAGCCGGAGGAAGTTGCCCCGCTGTACCGCCCGGTCCTTCAGCGCGGTGAACAGGCGAGGCTCGTGCACGGTCATCCGCAGACACAGCAGCGCGAAGCCCAGGCCGCCGCCAACCATGTACGCCGTGCGCCAGTCCAGCCGGCTGCCCACCAGGGCGGCGGCGATGGCCCCCATCACCCCGTTGGTGGCCACCAGCGTCGTGCCGTAGCCGCGGTTCTCCTTGGACATCAGCTCGCTGACCAGGGTGATGCCGGCCCCCAACTCGCCGGCCAGGCCAATGCCCGCCAGCACGCGCAGCACCGCGTATTGCTCCATCGTCTGCACGAAGCCGTTGGCGAAGTTGGCGGCCGAGTAGAGGAAGATGGAGCCGAACAGCACGGACAGCCGCCCGCGCTTGTCGCCCAGCACGCCCCAGAGGATGCCGCCCACCAGCATGCCCAGCATCTGCATGTTGAGCAGGCGGACGCCCGCGCTCATCCGCTCGGCCGCCGGCACGCCGATGGCCTCCAGGCTCTGCGCGCGGACCACGCTGAAGATGACCATGTCGTAGATGTCGACGAAGTAGCCCAGCGCGGCGACGAGGATGGCCAGGCGGGCGGCCCGCTGGAGGTCGACCGGGACGGAGGTGGCAGTCATGCGCCCATCATTCACCACCCGCGCCCATCCAGAACAGGTGGGGGAGGGCAAGGCCGCCCTCCCGCCTTCGAACCTCGAAGGTCGGCTGTGCAACAATCCGTATCATTCAGGAGGGGAAGTGAGCCCCCGCCCCGGTCGCGCTGGCGCCCGGGGAAGCTCGGAGTCCGGATGTCCTGGTTGAGCGGTCTGGCGGTACTGATGCTGACGCAGCTCCCGGCGGACGGGGCGGCGCAGCTCCAGAAGGTGGACGGGGTGATGCCGGCGCTGCGGCGGATGGCGGCGGACCCCGAGCTCGTACAGGCCGTGCGGGCCCAGAACGCGCGGCGCATCCCGCTGGCCACCATCCGCGAGCACGACGAGACCTGGCGCGCCAGCCCCATGCTCACCCCCTTCAAGCAGCGGGTGCTGGACACCGCGTGCTCCCGCGTCCTGAACCGGTACCGCGAGCGGCTGGGCGTCATCGTGGCCGAGGCCTTCGCCATGGATGAGCAGGGCGCGCTGGTGGGCTCCACGCGGCGCACGTCCGACTACTGGCAGGGCGACGAGGCCAAGTTCCAGGTGCCCTTCGCGAAGGGCCAGCCGCTGCGCGAGAAGCCCTTCTTCGACGACTCCTCCCAGGCCTACGTCATCCAGGTCTCCCTCCCGGTACGCGACGGCGCGCGGACCATCGGCGCCATCACCGTCGGCCTCTCCCTCCTGGACCTCTGAACCTTGCACCCGCGCTCCCCGATGCGACTCCTGGACGGAATGAAGCTGCGCACCCGCCTCACGCTGGCGGTGTCCCTGCTGATTCTCTGCGCCCTGCTGCCCGTCAACCTCTTCGTCCGCTTCTCCACGACGGAGAACCTCCAGCACCAGATTCACGCCATGCTGAAGGTGGAGGCCGAGGGGCTGCGCGATTTGGTGGAGGCCGTGCTCGCCGAGCGCGAGGCCAACGCACGGAGCTGGTCGGAGGACGCCATCCTCCGCGGCGCGCTGCTGTTCGACACCTTCGAGAAGAGCGACGCGGTGCTCGCCGCGCTCCAGAAGCGCCACCCGTCCTTCTCCGGCCTGGTGCTCTTCACCGAGGACGGCCGCGCCGTCTCCGCCAGCGAGCCCGCGCTGCGCGAGGCCTTCGCCAGCCGCACGCAGGAGGTGCTCGCGTCGGACTGGTTCCGCGCGGCGCGCGAGGGCCGGCTGGACACCCGCGCCCTCACGGAGGTGGACCCCGTCTTCCAGCGCCGGGTGCTGCCGCTCGCGGTGCCGGTGCTCAGCCCCATCAGCGGGGCGCACATCGGCGTGCTGCTGGCCGCCTTCGATTGGGACCAGATGGGCACCGCGGTGTCCTCCGCCCTGGAGCGCTCCCGGGCCCGGGGCCACCAGAGCTTCGCGCTGGAGGTGCTCTCCGCCACCGGGACGACGCTGTACGACTCGCAAGAGGCGGGCGTGTCGCGCCCCGCGGATGTCGTCCACGAGGAGGCCGTCGACGAGGAGACGGTGAAGGACGTGGGCGACGGCTGGCGCTTCGTGGCCACGGTGGATCCGGACGAGGCCTACGCTCCGCTCCAGCGCACCGCCACGGTGGCATTGGCCTTCATGGTGGGAGCGCTGCTCGTCGCCGGCGTGGCCGCGTGGCTGCTGGCGCGGGGAATGACGCGCCCCATCTCCACGCTGAGCGAGGTGGTGGGCCGCATCGTCCGGGACGGAGACCTGACGCAGAAGGTGGAGGTGCCCGCGCGCCGTGACGAGGTGGGCGAGCTGGCGGATGCCTTCTCGCGGATGATGAGCCACCTGCGCGAGTCCACCGCCAGCCTCCAGCAGGGCACCCGCGTGCTGGGAGAAACAGTGTCCGAGCTCACCAGCGCCGCCTCGCAGCAGGAGCGCAACCTGACGCGGCAGGCCGCCGCGCTCCAGGAGACGCAGGTGACGGCGCAGGAAATCAAGCAGACGTCGATGATGGCCGCGGACCGCTCGCAGGCGGTGCTCGGCGCCAGCGAGCGCGCCCGCGAGGTGGGGCAGGCGGGCGAGGCCACCGTCGGCGCCAGCCTCCAGGGCTTCGAGCAGCTGCGCGAGCAGGTGGGCCGCGTGGCCGGGAGCATCTCCGCGCTCGCCGAGCGCACGCAGCAGATTGACGGCATCACCCAGACGGTGAAGGACCTGGCGGACCAGTCCAACATGCTCGCGCTCAACGCGGCGATTGAGGCGGTGCGCTCGGGCGAGCACGGCAAGGGCTTTGGCGTGGTGGCGCGTGAAATCCGCAGCCTGGCGGACCAGTCCATCGACTCCACCGGCCGCGTCCGGGAGATTCTCGAGGACATCCGCCAGGGCATCCAGGCGACGGTGAGCCTGTCCGAGGAAGGGCAGCGGCGCACCGAGTCGGGCCTGTCCCAGGTGCGCGCCAGCGGCGACAGCCTGCGCGAGCTGTCGAGCATCATCCAGGACAACGCGAACGCCGCCCAGCAGATCGCCGCCGCCGTCACGCAGCAGAACGCGGGCGTCGCGCAGATCTTCACCGCGGTGACGGACCTCTCCCGGATGATGGACGAGACGATGCAGGGCCTGAAGAGCACCCAGCGCGCCACCGAGCTGCTGCGCGACGTGGCGCAGCGCATGGACGTGGTGGCCAGCACCTACCGCGTCTGACGGACCGGCTCCTTCCTGGCGCGGGCGTTGCAGTCACCGCGTCCGCGCTCCGGGCACACGGCCCGGGAGCGGCAAGGAGTCGCGGTGCTCTGCCTCTTCGCCTTCCTGTGGCTTCCGGTGATGGTCCTCACGGCGCTCGTGACATTCGGTCGCGGGACGAACGGCCAGGTGCGCAAGCTTGTCCCGCTGCTGGTCGTCATGGGCATCCAGGCGGTGCTGTTGCCGGCGGCCCTGTGGGAGGCGCACCGCTACAAGCCGCCCCTCTACGACTACTACCCCCCGTTCGGGCTGGGGGAAATCATCGGCACGTGGGAGTCCAGGCGGGGCACCCTGGTGCTGAACGCGGATGGCGGCTTCTCCTACGGCGGCGTCGAGGGGTACTGGACCTCGGAGGGGACGGGCGGTTCCTACCTCCTCATCGGAGGGGAGGCGTGGTGCATCTTCAGTCGGAACAGGGAGCTGAAGCTGCTGCGCCCCGAGGACTGCGAGTGGGACGCCGACAACTGGAGCTACAGCCGCGAGTTCACCCGCACGGAGGCGGGGGAGATCTCCACGACGCGGTGACTCAGCCGGCGGAGATGGCGCCTCCCCGCACGGTGAAGTCCCGCCGGGTGAAGCGCGCGGCCAGGGCCTCCGGCTGGTCGGCGTAGGAAGTGCCTGCCTCGGCGCTGGGGATGAGGTGGTAGGCGGCGCGCACCTCGTCGGCGCGCACCTCCACCACGGTGAAGCCGTGGGAGTCGGTGTCCACGAAGGCGATGTTCGGGTTGCCCTCGCGCAGGGTGGCGTCCTGCTCGGTGACGACGTACCGGTACACCGCGGAGCCGGGCGGGAAGCCCGCGGCCGCCACCTGCTCGCCCGCCTCTTCCTTCACCGACGCGGAGGAGATGGCCGGCGCGGTGAGGGCGGGCACGCCCACCTCCACGGAGGCGAACGCCGCGTGGATGTCCCCGGACACGACCACGGTCCGGTCCGACGTGCGCCCGCGCAGCTCTCCCAGCAGCCGGGCCCTTTCCTGGGGATAGCCGTCCCACTGGTCCACGTCGAAGTAGTAGCGGTTGCGCACCGTCGCGGGCTCCACGTCCGGCTTGTTGCTCAAGTCCCACACCATGGAGGTGGGCGACACGGAGCTGACCAGCACCTTCCACGCCTGCGCGCCGGCCGCCGCGTCCAGCACGAAGGCGGACTGCTCGGCGCCGAGGACATTCTGCGCCTCGCCGCCGGTGGCGAGGTCTCTCGCCGCCGCGTACACGTCGTAGGTGTCCTTCACCACCACGTAGCGCGAGCCCAGCCGCGAGAAGAGGTCCGTCTTCCCCAGGTGGACGAAGCCGAGGCCCCGGGGCTTGCCCGTGGGGGAGATGGGCGCCCGGCCCGCCTGCGCGAGCACCGGGTTGACGTACGCCAGCGCCGCGGGGCCCTGGACGACGGCCGCCGCGCGCGCCTCCGCCTCCTGCTGTGTCAGCCCCGCCGCCACCGCGAGCTGCACGTAGGCCAGCCGGAGGATGCCCTGCGCCTCCGCGTACTCCGGCGCGCCAAGGTCCACGTACGCGAAGGTGTCCGCCGTGAAGGCCCCCGCCACGCCCAGGGCCGTCAGCGTCGCCGCATCCACCGCGACGGTGGCGGGCCAGGCGTCCTCGGGGACGAGGTGGTCCGGGTGCCGGGTGCGGTAGTCGGTGACGATGAGCCGCAGCGCCGCTCCGAAGTCCAGGCTGCGCCAGATGCGCGTGTCCGGGTAGCGCTGCAGCGCGTCCAGGTTCACCGCGCCCTCGGGCGCGTCGTCGGGGTCCAGCGGGAGGTACTCGAAGAAGGCCAGCTCCGCATTGCGGCGGCGCTCCGGCTGGCTCTCGTCCTGGCGCCCGTCCGTGTAGTTGGCGTGCGCGTCCCACGAGTCGTCGGAGAACTCGTGGTCATCCCAGGTGACGATGAAGGGGTAGCGCTCGTGGACCTGCTGGAGGAACGGGTCCGTGCGGTACGTCCGGTACAAATCGCGGTAGTTGGACAGCGACGCGGCCGCGAGCACCGTGCCCGCGGAGGTGGTCAGCCGCAGGGCGCCCTCCGGCTCGGTGAAGCGCACCTGGCGCGTGCTCCCGGGCAGGGCCGCCTCCAGGGTGGTCTCGTAGACGTAGTCCCCGAGGAACACGACGAAGTCCAGGTCCTCGTCGAGCTGCACCAGTCGCTGCCAGGTGTTGTAGTAGCGGCCGTTGTAGTTCTGGCAGTTGGCCACCACGAAGCGCACCGGCGTGTCCGTGCCGGCCTCCGGCGCGGTGCGGGTGCGGCCCACGGGCGAGGCGACGCGCCGGCCGTTCTTCTCCTGGAGGAACCGGTAGAAGTACGTCGTGCGCGGCGACAGGCCCGCCACCTTCACCTTGACGACGTGGTCATGCGCAGACGTGACGGTGATGCCCGGCAGCTCCAGGACGCGCTGGGTGAAGCCGTCATTCGTGGCCACCTGGAGGGTGAGCGTCACGTCCGCGTCGGCATTGCCGGGGTCCACCCCGCGCGTCCAGAGCACCACGCTGGTGGGGCGTGGGTCTCCGGACGCGACGGACTGCGGGTAGAAGGTGCGGTCCTCGATGATGGGCAGGTCGTCGTCGTCATCGTCGGAGCACCCGAAGGCCGTGCTCGCGGCCACGGCGGCCAGGCACTTCAGGACGGTGCGGCGGTCCAGGAATCGCGGCATGGCGTGGCTCCTCGGTGCTCCGGGAGGACGGCTCCCGGAGAACGCACGAGGTTACGAGCCACGGGGCCGCGCTCCATCCGACGCGGGGCTGCCCGTCCCGTCCGCTTCCCGGCAGCACGGCCCGGCGGCGGGGCAGGGTGGCGCTACGTGCGGCCCTGTCGCTCGTCCACGGAGGAGATGTCCGCGTCGCTGCCCTCACCACCCGCGGTGCCGTCCGCGCCGTAGGAGATGATGACCGGCTTGCCGCCCTCGTTGATGTACACGTAGTCGTTGTTCCAAGGGTCCTTGGGCATCGAGTCCAGCGCCTGCGTCTCCACCAGCGCATTCAGGCCGGAGGCGGTGTCCGGGTACTTCCCCTTCTTCGTGTAGAAGAGCTTCATCGCGCCCTGGATGCTCTTGATGTCCAGCGCGGCCCGGTCCCTCCGGGCCGCCTCCAGCTGGGGAATCACGGCGACGCCCACCGCCGCGGCGATGAGGCCGAGGATGGTGATGACGACCATGATTTCGATGAGCGTCATTCCGCGATTCCGACGGCGCTGCTGCTGCTTCGACTTGTTCTGGTTCATGACGGTTCCGCACCCCTCGTGACGTTCTGTCAGGCCACCGAGTCGCCTCGATGTCGCGCTGTCGTGAAGCCCCCTGGCTTCGCGCATGGCGCTGCCCGAGGAGCCCGCCACCGGCCATCGGCGGCGGGCCCGGGCGTGCGTCAGTGCAGGCGGCGTGCCCGGGGTGGGAGCGGGGCCGCGGGAATATCCACGGCCCCTTCCGTTCATCCGCCGTAGCCCCACTCCGCCTTCCCTCAGGACCTCCAATGAAGAGCCACTTCCTCGCCTCGGCCGCCAGCGGCCTGATGGCGCTGAGCACCCTTGCGCCCTCGCTCGTCCACGCGGCCTGCGACATCGACAGCGCGGCGCAGAGCGCCCCCGCGGCGACCTCCAACAACTGGTACCACCGCATCGACGGGATGGGGAATGTCGCCGCCTCGCACCCGGACGGCTACTACCCCATCAGCTCCGCCAGCATGGTGAACCGCGGCGCGTGGCTCGACGCGACGGTGGCGCGCATGCCCGTCTACAAGCCGTTCCGCGACAGCGCGGTGGGCGTCGTGACGGGCTGGATGTATGGCGCCAACTCGCGCCACAACGCGCTGGACTACGCCAACGGCGGCAACAGCTTCCGCGTGGACGCGGTGGCGGACGGCGTGGTGCTGTGGGTGGGCTACATGCCCAGCCCGGGCAACGTGGTCATCATCGAGCACACCGCGAGGGACGGCTCGAAGTTCCGCACCGTCTACCACCACCTGCGCGACGGCCGGGACGAGGACATCGCCCGCGCCCGCCTGACGAAGACGTATTACGAGAACGGCAACGGCGTGGGCTCGTTCGCGACGGCGGACGCCGCGTGGAAGAACTACCAGAACCAGGCGAACGCGGACGGGGTGGCCCTGGCCAACGGGGTGACGTCCGCGCAGCTCACCGCGATTGAAGCGCGCTGGGGCACGCCGTCGCAGGGCATCCTCGTCAGCGAGGGCCAGACGGTGAAGGCGGGGCAGCAGATTGGCATGGCCGGGCTCACCGGCGCGCACGGGATGAACAGCTCCATCACCAACACGCACCTGCACATCATGTTCGCGCGCCCCGCGGAGCACTGGGTGGGCGGCGTGAAGAAGAGCCTCTGGACGTTCTTCGACCCGCACGGCCTCTATGCGCTCAGCGCGTCCTGCTACCAGACGGAGTACCCGACGGGGCAGGGCGGCCAGGCCGACCAGCACGCCGCGCACTACGCGCCCTTCTTCCAGGACTTCGCCGGGGTGGACTCGGGGAAGTTCCAGCAAGGGTTCAACTACTTCGCGTCCTTCGGCTGGTTCCCCTCCACGCTCGCCACCGAGTCGAGCGGCTGGACGTGGAAGCTGGGCGGCTCGTTCCAGTACAACCCGTCCGCGCCCGTCACGCGCACCTTCCGCACCTTCGCGGTGCACCAGTCGGACGCGGACACGTGGATTCCGCTCGGCTGGCGCCCGGACAAGGTGGTGGGCATGACGGCGCCGGACGAGGCCCGCTTCACCTCCATCTACGCCCCCATCACCACCGGCTTCATCGCCCGGCACAAGATGACGCCGAGCTGGTTCGGCACGCAGATCACCGACAACTACAACGCGGCCTACCTGCTCACGGATGCGTCGGCGTACCTGGACGCCGGCCAGCTCTTCTTCACCGGCACGTGGGTGAAGCAGCCGGCGGTGACGGCGCAGTACGCCTACCAGGGCCTCACGGAAGCCGCCCTGTGGGACACGGATGACACGCTGAAGGCCTCCGGCTTCAAGATGGTCAGCGTGCAGAAGTACTGGCACCCGGGCCTCGGCGAGCGCTACCAGGCCATCTGGCACGTGACGGCGAAGACGCTGGTGCCCTTCGTCGACCTCACCCCGGACCAGTTCCGCAGCTACCGCGACCTCTACGCGGGCCTCTTCAACTACCGCGTCCGCCACGTCACCGCGTACGGCGGCAAGTACGGCGTCATCTTCGAGAAGTAGCCCCCGCTGAAACATGTCTCGGCCCGGCCCGGGTCCGCGAGGACCACAGGCCGGGCCTTAGCGATTCCAGGGGCTTGAGGAGACGGGCTTGAAGAATTACCGGGTCCTTTCAAGAATCCGGACCTCGTTCGTTTAGTCCTCAACGAGGGGGGAACATGGCGCCGACGTATGACGCGCTGGTCATCGGCACCGGCTTCGGGGGAGCCGTGGCCGCCTGTCGGCTGGCCCAGGCCGGGCTCTCCGTGCGGGTGCTGGAGCGGGGGCTGCGCTACCCCAAGGGGGGCTTCCCGCGCGACTGGGACAACCCGCTCAACGGCTGGCTGTGGAAGCACGGTCAGGGCCTGTTCGACGTGAAGCTCATGCAGGGGATGAGCATCGTCCAAGCGGCGGGCTACGGCGGGGGCTCGCTCATCTACGCCAACGTCCACCTGCGCCCGCCCGCGGAGACCTTCGCCACCGACTGGCCCGAGGGCTACAGCCGCGAGGCGTTGGATCCGTACTTCGACCTGGTGGCGCACATGCTGGACCTGCAGCCCATCACCGCGTCCGCGCGGGGGCTGCCCACCAAGACGCGGCGGATGAAGGACGTGGCGCGCCAGCTGGGGCGGGAGGCGCAGTTCTTCTACCCGGACCTCGCCGTCCGCTTCGCTCCCGCGGGCGAGCCCCTGCCCAACAAGTTCGGCGTGCAGCAGGAGGGCTGCAACTACTGCGGCGAGTGCGACATCGGCTGCAACGTCCGCGCGAAGAACACGCTGGACCTCAACTACCTCGCCGTCGCGGAGCAGCGCGGCGCCCAGGTCTCCACGCAGGCCGAGGCCACGCGCATCGAACCGCTGTCGTCGGAGGGCTACCGCGTCACCTTCGTGGACCATGGCGCGGGCGGAGGCGTGCGCACGGTGGACGCGCGCCGCGTCTTCCTCTGCGCGGGCGCGGTGAACACCACGGAGCTGCTGCTGCGCTGCCGGGACGAGTGGGGGACGCTGCCCCGCCTGGGCGAGAAGCTGGGCTGTCGCTACTCGGCCAACGGGGACTTCCTCGCCTTCGCGCTGGAGACGCGCGAGCTGTGGGACCCGTCTGAGGGGCCCACGATTACCACCAGCCTGGTGGTGGACCAGGGGCAGGGGAAGGACAAGACGTGGTTCCTCTTCCAGGAGGGCGGGCACCCGGGACAGGTGGCCGGCATCCTCCAGGCGATGGACCCGAGCCCTGACTTCAAGGTGCCGGCGGACCTGCTCCAGAAGGAGCTGGTGAAGGCGCTGCGCAAGCGCTCGCGGACCGCGGCGTCCCTGGAGGGCGAGCGCGGGCGCTTCCAGGCCGTGTTCCTGGCCATGGGGCGTGACAGGGCCAATGGCAGGCTGGCGCTGCGCCCCCTCACCGGAGAGCTGGAGGCGCGCTGGGACGTGCCCTCCAACCTGCCGCTGTACCGGACGCAGGAGCAGCTGTGCCAGGACATCGCCCGGGCCCTGGGCGCGCGCGCCGTCTACAACCCGCTGTGGGAGCGGCTGCACATCCCCGTCTCGGTGCACAACCTGGGCGGCTGCGCCATGTCCGAGGCGCCCGCGTACGGCGTGCTCAATCCCGACGGCCAGGTTCACCACTACCCCGGCCTGTACGTGCTCGACGGAGCCGCGCTGCCGTCCAGCACCGGCGTCAACCCGTCGTCCACCATCGCCGCGGTGGCCGAGCGCAACGTGGAGCGCGCCATCCGCGACGCCCTGGGCCATCCCGGCTGGGTGGCTCCGGAGCGCGCTCCCCTGGAGCCGCAGCCCTTCCGCGCGGGGCTGCGCTTCTCCCCGGAAACGCAACCGGCACGCGTGGTGCCAAGAGAGGACCCGATGAGGACGGTGGTGATTCCCGAGGGAGGTACGGTGCCTTCGCCCACGCCGGTGGTGGGCCTGCGCTTCACGGAGCGGATGCGCGGCTTCCACGCGCCGGGGCATGTGCCGGCGGACGACTTCACGGGCGCGGAGAAGGCCGGGAAGCGGGCGGGGCAGGTGGCGGAGTTCGTCGTCACCATCACCCTGCCGAGCCTGGACCGCTTCCTCGCGGAGAAGGCCCACGGCGGCATCGCCCAGGGCACGGTGCACGTCCCCGGCCTCACGCCGCCCGAGGGCGCGGACATCGTGAATGGCGTCTTCAACCTCTTCGTGGACACCGACAGCTTCAGCGAGCGGCGGATGCTCTACGTGCTGCCCTTCACCGGCGCGGACGGCCAGGCGTACGTCCTCGACGGGTACAAGGAGGTGCGGGACGACGACGGCTTCGACATGTGGAACGACACCTCCACGCTCTACACCGTCATCCGCCGGGGCACGGAGCGGGACTCGCCCGTGGTGTCCAGCGGCATCATCCGCCTGCACCTGCCGGACTTCCTGCAGCAGCTCACGACCTTCGCCGTGCTGGGCACCGAGTCGCCGGTGGAGAAGGCGGACGCGCTGCGGCGCTTCGGGAAGATGTTCATGGGCCACCTCTGGGACGTCTTCGCCCGCACGAAGCTGGAATAGGAGAAGTGCACCTTGGCGATGGCGACGCGGTACGACGCGGTGGTGGTAGGCTCGGGCTTCGGGGGCTCCATCAGCGCCCTTCGGCTGGCGCAGGCGGGGAAGTCCGTGGCGGTGCTCGAGCGCGGCCGGAGGTACCGGCCCGGCGAGTTCCCCCGCGACGTGACGCGCGCGGATGAGGTGCTCTGGCGCCACCCGTCGCGGCAGGAGGCGCAGGGACTGTACGACGTGCGTTTCCTGTCCGGCATCGGCACGGTGACGGCGAGCGCGGTGGGCGGGGGCTCGCTCATCTACGCCAACGTCCACGTGCGGCCGGACGCCGCCATCTTCGACGACCCGCGCTGGCCGGCGCGCTACAGCCGCGCCTCGCTGGAGCCGTACTTCGACATGGTGGCCCGGGAGCTGCGCCTGGAGCCGGTGCCCGCGTCGCTGTCCCTGCGCAAGCGAGAGCTCTTCAAGCGCGCGGCGGAGCGGATGGGCCGCCCGACGTTCGACCCGCCGGAGGCGGTGGCCTGGACGGAGCCTCCGGGCCCGGGGCGCAAGGTGTGCCAGCTGTGCTCGGAGTGTGAGTTCGGCTGCCAGCACGGCGCGAAGAACACGATGGACCAGACGTACCTGGCGCGGGCGGAGGCGCTGGGCGCCACGGTGTGGCCGCGCACGCTCGTCTCGCACGTGGAGCCGGCGCCGGGCGGCGGCTACCGGGTGCACTGCACGGACCTGGCGACGGGGGAGCGGCGGACGGTGGAGGGCTCGCGCGTGGTGCTGGCGGCGGGCACGCTGGGGACGGTGGAGCTGCTGCTGCGCAGCCGGGACGGGGCGAAGAGCCTGCCCCGGGTGAGCGGGCGGCTGGGGCACGGGTACTCGGGCAACGGCGACTTCCTGGGCTCGCTGCAGAACGCGCGCGAGGACATCCTCCCGTGGGTGGGCCCGGACGTGGCCACGGTGATGCGCTTCACGGACGAGGCGCCGCGCTTCACGCTGGTCAAGGCGACCTTCAACCAGCCCGCGACGCGGGTGCTGGCGGGCATGGGGCAGCCGCGGCTGGGGCCCTTCCAGGGAATCGGCTACCCGCTATGGACGTTCCTGGGGCCGCTCGTCCACAAGGCCTTCGCGAAGGGACTGCTCAGCAAGCCAATGAGCAACCGCGTGGACCCGGCGCGCACGTGCAACCTCTTCGGCATCGGCCAGGACAACGCCAACGGGCGCATGGGGCTCAAGGGCGGCCGGCTGGACGTGGAGTGGAACTACGCCGGGGAGAACGCGGAGCTGGTGAAGCGCATGTCCGCGGCGATGCAGGAGCTGGCGTCCCAGTACGGCGGCACGTACGCGCCGCTGGTGACGTGGCAGCTGTTCAAGCGGCCCTTCACGGTGCACTCGCTGGGCGGGGCACACCTGGCGGACTCGCCCGAGCGCGGCGTCGTCTCCACCGAGGGCGAGGTGTTCCACTACCATGGCCTGCACGTGGCGGATGGCTCCGTAATCCCCACGGCCATCGGCTTCCACCCGGTGATGACCATCAGCGCGGTGGCCGAGCGCATCGCCGAGGCCGTGGCCCACGGCTTCTGAACCCGTTTCGTGACGTCGAGGAGATGACCATGGACACGCTTCCAGCGGCACAGCGGCACGACTTCAAGACGGGCGACGGCGTCCCACTGTGGCTCACCCGCTACAAGGGCGGGACGAAGGGGCCGGTGCTGCTGGTGCACGGGGCGGGCGTGTGGAGCGGCATGTTCATGCTGCCCACGCTGAAGGAGAACTTCGTCCAGTTCCTGGTGCGCCATGGCTACGACACGTGGCTGCTGGACTGGCGTGCGAGCGTGGAGCTGCCGCTGCGCCAGTTCACCCTGGACGATGCGGCCGAGCACGACATGCCGGCCGCGGTGCGCAAGGTGCTGGAGGTGACGAAGGCGGGCTCGGTGCAGGCGGTGGTGCACTGCGCGGGCTCGGCGGCGTTCTTCATGGCGATGGCGGCGGGACGCCTGCCGGAGGTGCGCGGCGTGGTGGCGTCGCAGGTGGCGCTGCACCACATCGTCCCGCCGGTGACGCAGCTCAAGGCGATGCTGCGGCTGCCGGAGACGCTGGACGTGGCGCTGGATTATCTGTCGCCGGACGAGGACCCCCAGAATCCGGTGTGGCAGGCGGCCTTCGGGAAGTTCGCGGACATGCTGAGCCACGAGTGCGACAGCACGGTGTGCCACCGGCTGACGTTCATGTACGGGCACCTGTACAAGCACGCGCGGCTCAACCGCGAGACGCATGAGCGGCTGGAGGAGCAGTTCGGCCCCTGCAACATGCTGACGTTCCGCCACCTGGCGCAGATGGCGCGCGCGGGGCACGCGGTGGGGTTCGACCACGGGAAGGAGGAGAACCTCCGTCGGTACGGCCGCGAGAAGCCGCCGTCCTACCTGCGGGCCGAGCACCTGCTCCGGCCCATCACATTCCTGTCCGGGGAGCAGAACGGCACGTACCTGCCCGCGTCCACGGAGCTGACGTACGAGTGGCTGCGCGAGGAGAACGGGGCGGACCTCTACCAACGCAAGGTGCTGGAGGGGTACGGGCACCTGGACACGTTCATGGGCAGCACGGCGGCGCGGGACACGTACCCGGTGGTGCTGGACGCGCTGGAAGCCACAGGGTGAGCCGGGGACGAGAGCGCCACCCGGTGCGCGGCGCCATCGACCGAGGGGGCGCCTCGGGACGCGGCCCGAGGCCGCGGAACGAGGCGCCCCCGTGGGGCTCTTTCCTGCTCAGGGGAACGAGACCACGATCAGCGCTGGCCCCACCGAGCTCCTGTTGCCGCCAGGGAAAACGCTATCCTGCGCCCAGTTGGAGCCATTGAACGTCGTCCACCACAGGGACTGGTCCTGCCCCCCGCGATGGACGCACCAGAGCGCGCCGTTGTACGAGGCGAGGGCGGGCGTGTCCGCGCTCTGGTTGCCCTGGCTGAGCTGGGTGGGCTGCGTCCAGGCGTTGCCCGTGAACGTGACCCACGAGAGGTTCGACTGGGAGCTGCGTCCCAGGGCCGAGCTCCAGTAGAGGCAGTACAGGGTCCCGTTGTAGATGGCCAGGGCAGGCCCGTAGTCGGAGCAGGTGTCGATGCGGAACATCGTGTCCCCGGCCCACGTGCGGCTGCGCGGATCGAAGACGGTCCACCAGAGGTTGTTGTCACGATGGCCCCGGTGAACGCAGTAGAGCACCCCTTCGTAGACGGCGAGAGCCGGGCCTTGACTTGCCAGGTTCCCCGCGGTGAACGGTACGTCGGGAGCCCACTGCTTCGTGAGCGGGTCGAAGGTCGTCCAGTAGAGGGCGGGGTCGTCCACCCTGCCACGGTGGACGCAGTAGAGCGTCCCCTCGAGCACCGCGAGGGCCGGCGCGTCGCTGCTCCGGTTGTCGGCCTGGAAGGGGAGGTCCTCCGCCCAGGTCTGCGTGTTGAAGTCGAAGGTCGTCCACCACAGGTGGTCATCGCCCTCCTTGCCCCGGTGCACGCAGAACAGCGTGCCGTTGTAGAGCGCGAGCGCCGGCGCGGACGTGCTCTGGTTGTCGCGAGAGAACCGCGTGTCGCCGTTCCAGGTCTGCGCCTGGGGATCGTACGTCGTCCAGTAGAGGTGCTGGGCGTTGTCATTGACCGTGTTTTGTCCGCGGTGCACGCACATGAGGCGCTCAGGCATGAGGGTGTCTCCGTGTGAAGGGAATGGTGAGGAGCCTGGGCGGCAGGCCCGGCTCCGCACCGGTGCGACGAACGGAAAATTGCCAGGGCGAGGCCGCACTCACATTGGCCGGGACCGCCAAAAGATTGGCATGCTTCGCCACCTCGCTGAGCCCGCGCTCGGCGCGTTCCGCATGGGCTCTCCATCTTCGAAATCGTCGCGCGGCCCGCTGACCCGGCGCGAGCCTCTGGCCCACCTCACGGCGTCGGTCGTCTTCGTGCGGATGCTCGCCCAGGCGGCGGCGGCGCGGGGCGAGCGCGTCGACGACCTGCTGGAGCACCACGGCGTCGCTCCCTCGCTCCTCGAGGAGCTCGATGCGCGAGTACCCCACGCCCTCCTCGTCGACTTGTGGGAGCAGGTGCCTCGCCGGCTCAATGACGCCGCGCTGGGCCTCCACCTTGCGCAGACGGTTCCGCTGGGGATCTTCGATCTGGTCGAGTACGGCATGCACCACAGTGCCGACCTCGCCGCGTGTTACCGGAAGCTGATCCGCTGGCAGCGCCTGCTGCACGACGCGGCCAGCTACCACCTCGAGCTGGAGGGCGACGTGGCTCGCATCTCCCACCGGCCTCCGCCTTCGCTCGCGGTCCCGCCCCACGCGACCGGCTTCATCCTGGCGAAGCTCTTGAGGATCGGCCAGCACCTGACGAGGGTGGCCTTCTCGCCACGCGGCGTCTCCCTTACCTACTCGCGCCCGGCGGACGACACCGAGCACACGCGGGTGTTCGGTGCGGTCGTGCGGTTCAGTCAGCCCTGTGCGCATCTCGAGTTCGATCGGGCCCTGCTCGACCTGCCCATCCAGGGCACGGATCCCCACCTTGCCTCCGTCCTGGACCGGTACGCGCAGCGCAGGCTCGAGGAGCTGCCGCAGGCCGTGGATCTGGTGGACGAACTGGGCCAACGCATCCGGCAGGCACTGCGCGGCACCGTACCGGACGCGGCGACGCTCGCGCGCCAGATGGGCATGAGCACCCGCACGCTGTCACGACGGCTCCACGAGCGCGGCCTCACCTTCCAGGAGGTGGCAGACCAGGCGCGGAGAGAGCTCGCGCTGCGGCACCTGCTCAACAAGGACATCAAGGTGCTCGAGGTCGCTTTCCTGCTGGGGTTTTCGGAGGTCAGCACCTTCTACCGGGCCTTTCGCCGCTGGACCGGCACCACGCCGGCTGCCTATCGGCGCGAGTCCGTGGGGGAGTGAGGCGCCTGCCGCTTCTCCGGATGCCGCCGCGTGCGTGTTTCCGGGGCATGCCGACCCCGACGTCGTAAACCGTCCGCGCCCCGTCAGCCTAGCCGATGGTGAAGCGGCGCCGGCCCAGCACCCCGCCGTCCATCTCCACCACGTCGCCCGGCTTCAGCATGCGAGGGTTGCGCGCATGGGTCCGCAGCGCGGCGGACAACCTCGCGCCCGCCGGCAGCAACGCGCCCACCTTGCGCTTCCACTGCGGCACGGTGAAGGCCACGCCCGACGGCGTCCCGGTGAGCACGACGTCTCCCTTCTCCAGCACGCCCGAGGCCGTGGCCCGCGCCGCCTGGTGCAGCATCTCGCGCGGCGACAGGGTGAGGTCCATCGTCCGGCCGTGCTGGCGCGGCTCGCCATTCACGGTGAGGGACAGCGTCACGTCCAGGCACGCCGCCGCCTGGGGCGTGTCCGGCATCCAGAGCAGCGGCCCTGGCACGAGGAACCCCGGGAAGCTCTTCGCCGCGCACCAGAAGGCCATCTTGTCCGGCCGGCCCTCGCCCAGCACCTGCACCGAGCGCGCCGTCACGTCGTTGGCGAGGAAGTACCCCACGGGCGGCGCGAAGCCGGGCCGCTCCAGGTCCGCGGCGCGCGCGTCCTCCAGCAGCAGCAGGCCCAGCTCCACCTCGTAGTCCATCAGCGGCGGCAGCGCGGAGGACCGCGACGCCAGCGAGGCCACCAGCCGCGCGTCCAGCCGCTCCACCGCCATCATCAGCGCATCGTGCGAGGGACTCTTCACCGTGTCGCCCTCGTGCAGCAGCGATGCCGGGTCCTTGGTGAAGATGGCCGGGCCGTCCGCCTCGCCGCCCGTCTCGTTGATGTGCGCCGCGTACGTGAGGCCGAGCGCATGGACGTGCCGGGGCGCCAGCTCCAGCGGGACGAGCTTCCCCGGCGTCCGATTCGTATTCAGCGCCCGCATGACCGCCGGCTGGGCCTCGGGCACCTTGCGCAGCCTCACAGCGCCTCCACGGCGCCACGGGGCGCCAGCTCGTCGAGCGAGGTGTCATCCCAGCCGAGGTACCGCACGCCCTCCAGCGGCTCGGGTGCGTGGAACTCCACCGCCCCCACCGCCGAGGTGAGCCGGCCCTCCGGACGCCATGCGGCGAAGGGGTGGGGGCGGGTGAACAGCTCCACCTCGCAGGTGGCCACGTCGCTCTGGGCCACGTGGACGTCCCAGCCTTCGGGGTCGCGATATGCGTACCCCGCCAGCGTCTTCGGGTCGCACCACGCGCGGCCCTTCATGGAGGCCGTGGCGGACGTCGCCTCGAAGCGCAGCTCGCCCGCGCGCGGCACCTCCATGCGGGTGAAGAACAGGCCCGGCACTTCGTGGAACGCGTGTGAGCGCCGCGTGGTGCGCAGGTGGATGGGCGTGAGGCGGGGAGGGAAGCCGCCGCGCTTCGGCAGCACGGAGAGCGCCTCCAGGGACGCCTTCGGGTCCTCGTTGAAGACGGGGACGTACAGCCACGTCAGCTCCTCGATGCGCCGGTGGCCCCACAGGTGCTTCTGCAGACCCGGCGCGCCCCGGACGTCGTACCGCCGGCCGTCCACCGTGACGGTGCCGGTGAAGGCGACGTCATCGTAGGCGTGCGCCACGTGTGTGGTGAGCGGCAGCAGGTCCGTGCCTCGCGGCGCGCGGCGCACCGCCGAGGACGTCTCCGGGGAGAAGCGCAGGTCCCAGTCGATGGCGTGCCCGCCCGAGGCCACCCGCCCATGGACGCGGCCCGGCCCCAGCTCCGAGTCGCCGATGCGGATGCCGAAGCGCTCCGGCGTGCCGGCGCTGAACTCGGAGATGGGGTGGAGGGACTTCAGCGCCACCGTGGGCGTGGGAGAGGCGCTGTCGAAGGCGGCGGCCCACACGGTGGCGCGGGGCTCGCCCGGGGCGCCGGGGGCGGGGGTGAAGAGGGTGTAGCGCAGCCACCAGGCGCGCTCCCCGTTCAGGTCGAGCACCACCAGGAACCAGATCTCGAAGAACCCTGGCTGGCCCTTCCAGCGCGGCAGGTTGGCGCGCTCGCTCGACGGCATATCGTCCCCCTCATGGACGGCCGCTGCGCCGTCCGATTCCCAACGCTCGCAGAGGGACGGTGTTCCCGGCAAGCCGTGTCAGCGGCCGGCCTCGTTCCACATCACCCGGTAGGTGGCGCTGTCGGCGTCGAACCGGCTCACCTCCACCGTCGTCTCGGGGGCGCCCGCGGCGCGGCCCATGGCCAGCATGACGCCCTGCTTGAAGTACCGCAGCGCGCCCGGCTCGTTGAGCCACACCTCGGCCTCGTTCGGGCCACGCTCGGTGATGCGCACCTCGGTGTAGTTGTTGCTCGTGCGGAAGCCGTGCTGGGCCTTCCAGAGCATCCGCCAGGGCCCCAGCAGCTTCATCACCCCGAGCAGGGCGCGCCCCATCATCGTGTCGCGGTAGCCGTCAATCATCCGCTCGCCGAGCATCCGCCACGCCACCGCCTCGGTCTCTTCCGGGTGCATGGCCTTCGCCGTCAGCGCCACGCAGCGGATCCACGTCTCCAGCGGGTACGCGGGGAGCAGCGGCCGGTCCAGGTCCAGGCCCTCCATCCGGAGCTGCTCCTTGAGCAGCGGGGAGACCCGCCCGGTCAGCCCCCGGACGAAGAGTCCCTCGACGATGGGTGGGAAGACGAGTCGCTCGGCCATGCGGGCATTCCATCCCCGGCCCGCCCCGTCGGGTCAAGTGCCACGGACACGGGACGGTGCGGCTCGAACGGGGGAGGAGGGCCTACCCCGTCGGTGCGCGGCACCGCCCCGTGACGGCGTCAGACGGCCGTCCAGCCTCCATCGAGGTCGAGCACCATGCCGGTGGCATACGCGTTCGTCGCCAGGAAGAAGGCGGCATCGGCCATGTCGCGCACGGTGCCGGGGCGCTTGAGGGGGATGCGGCTGACGAGGCCGTCCATGAAGGCGCCGAGCTGCTCGGGCGGGACATGCCAGTCGATGGCGGTGTCGCGCGTCAGGCCGGGGGAGAGGACGTTGACCCGGATGCCCCTGGGCGCCAGCTCGATGGCGAGGGAGCGGCCCATGGCATTGACGGCGCCGCACAGGCCGGCGCCGCCGGCGTAGTTCGGCAGGGCGGCATGGCCGGCGATACCGGAGCAGAAGAGGATGGAGCTGCCCGGGGCCATCTTCGGGACGGCGTAGTGGCAGGCGGAGAGCTGTCCGAAGAAGCGGTCGTTGAACAGGTCGCGCCAGGCCTTGGTGGGGACCTCTTCCACGGGGCCGAAGACGGCGCCACCGGCGCAGGTGACGAGCAGGTCCACACGGGGCACGGAGTCGATGAGCCGCTGGACCTGGGCGTCATCTCCGACGTCCGTGGGGAGGCTGCGGGCCTTGGGGCCCAGCTGCGCCGCGGCGGCGTCCAGCCGCTCCTTGCGGCGTCCGGCAATCACGACCTCCGCGCCCTCGCTGGCGAACCGCTCCGCGATGGCGAAGCCGATGCCCGTGCCACCTCCCGTGATGACCGCGATCTTTCCGTCCAATGCACCCATGACTGCCTCCGTGAGAAAGGTGCCGGGAGGAAAGCATGGCCCGGGCGAACTCCTGGCAATTGGTTGCGTGGCGCAAGGAAGGTGGCGGCCGGGGAGGGCACTGGCGCTACAGCTTCAGCTCCCACGTCTGGCCGACGAGGCCCTCTCCGAAGCTGTCATGTGGCTCGGAGTGCACGAGGACGAAGCCGGCCTGCTCATAGAGATGGCGGGCCGCGTGGAGCGTGTCGTTGGTCCACAGGCGCACCTTGCGGTAGCCGGCCTCGCGGGCGAAGCGCACGCACTCGTCCACCAGCCGTTTTCCGATTCCGAGCCCCCGCGCGGAGGGCTCCACGAGCAGCAGGCGCAGCTTCGCCACCGTCTTCGACTCCTTCACCAGGAACACCGAGCCGACATTCTCCCCGTCCCGCTCGGCAATCCAGCACCGCTCCCGCGCGGGCTCGAGCTCCTGGATGAACTTCGCGGCGATGCTCGCGACCAGCGCCTCGAAGCGCTCGTCCCAGCCGTACTCCTGGGAATACAGCACCCCGTGACGATGGATGACCCAGCCCATGTCACCCGGCCGGTGCTGCCGGAGGAGGTAGGGCGCCTTCTCCGACTCCGGCTTCCCTCCGAGCAGCTCCTCGATGGTCCGCATCGCCTCCAGCAGGCGCTTCTGCCGGGCCGGAGACAGCCGGGACAGCAGTGCTCCAATCTCCTCACTCGAGCGCGCATTGAGCCGGGCGAAGGCGTCCTGGCCGCGCCGGGTCAGCCGCATGAGGCTCTGTCGCCCGTCGGTCTCCGAGCGCTCCCGCGCCACGAGCCCCCGTGTGCCGAAGGCGCGCAGCACGCGGCTGAGATAGCCAGCGTCCAACCCCAGGTCCCGGCTCAGCTCCGCCGCCGTGGGCTGCTCCCGGTTCGCCAGCTCGTACAGCACCCGCACCTCGGTGAGGGAGAAGTCACTCTCCAGGTGTCCCTCGGGCAGGACACCAATCTTCTGCGTGTAGAAGCGGTTGAAGTGCCGCACCGCCGCCACGTTCCGCTCCTGCCTGGCCTCGCCCATGTCCGCGCTCCTTTCGGATTCGTTGCCATTGTCAACGAATTGGTTGCCTCAGGCAACCATCCGGGTGGGCGGCTCCACCAGGCCTGTCCCTTCGTCTTTTCAACCCATGGACCACTCCGGCGGAGCATGCTGGCCCGGAAGTGGGGCACACTGGTCCCACCTCCGCAACGCCAGGGGCTGCAATGACGCGTGTCATCCCGTGGAAGTGGCTTCGAGCGGCCTTCGCCGCCCTGGGCCTGGCGCTCATGTCCTGTCATGCGACGGAGCAGGAGGCGCCCTGCGCGCCGGCGCGGACGGCCTCGAAGTTCCTTCGCAGTGCCGCCCCGATACCCGGGCGCTACATCGTCGTGCTGAAGGAGGCGGCCTCCGGGCAGGTGGCGGCGGCAGCGCACACCTTGATGGCCCAGCAAGGCGGCGAGGTGGACTTCGTCTACGAGCATGCCCTGCGAGGCTTCGCGGCGAAGATGCCGGAGGCCACGGCGAGACGACTGGCGGAGGATCCGGCGGTCCAGTACGTGGAGGAGGATTCAGTGATGCGCGCGACGGCCACCCAGAGTGAGCCACCGTCCTGGGGGCTGGACCGGGTGGACCAGCTCAGCCTGCCGCTCGACAGCAGCTATACGTATGACCTGACCGGTGCGGGCGTGAACGTGTACGTGTTCGACTCGGGCATCCGCACCACCCACACGGACTTCGGTGGCCGCGCCTTCGAGGGTTTCACGGCCATCTCGGATGACTACGGGACGCGCGACTGCAATGGCCACGGGACGCACGTTGCGGCCACGGTGGCCGGCGCCTCGTACGGCGTGGCCAAGGAGGCGCGCGTGTACTCGGTGCGCGTCACGGATTGTGACCGCAATGGCGCCTTGTCGGGAATCGTCGCCGGGGTGAACTGGGTGAAGCGGCACCACACGAAGCCCGCGGTGGCCAACCTCAGCCTGAGTGGTCCTCCCAGCCGGACCCTGGATGATGCCATCCGGAGCGCCATGGACGCGGGCGTCACCTTTGTCGTCTCAGCGGGCAACGATAATGCGGATGCCTGCACCTTCTCGCCGAGCCGCGTGACAGCGGCACTGGTGGTGGCCGCCATGTGGCAGACAGACTCCCGCGTGGCCTACTCCAACCGGGGGCCGTGCGTGGACCTCTTCGCTCCGGGCGCCGACATCGTCTCGGCCTCGCACGTCGATGACACCCAGTCCGTCATCATGTCGGGCACCTCGATGGCCGCCCCTCATGTGACGGGCGCCGTGGCACTCTACCTGCAGAACAACCCCACGGCCCTGCCCTCCACGGTGCACGCGGCCATCCTCGACCGGGCCGTTCCCGGGGCGATAACCAACCCCAAGGACACCCCCAACCGGATGCTGCGCATTCCCGACCAGACGGTGCGCATGCCCGCGGAGCAGTGCGGTGATGGCTCCTGCGGCGAGGGCGAGGACGCGGCCTCCTGCGCGGTGGACTGCCGCGTGGCCGCGTGCGGCGATGGCGTCTGCCAGGAGGACGGCGAGGATTCCGCCAGCTGCCCGTCGGATTGCGGCGGTTGCGTCAACGGCGAGGGCTCCTGAGGCGAGGGCTCCTGTGCCGGTGGGCCGGCACGCCAGAACGCCTCCTCGCCGCGCATGACGCTCAGGAGGTGGGCCGTGTGTCCCGGCTCGCGTAGCGCTCGGCCAGCACCGAGCACACCAGCAGCTGGAGCTGGTGGTAGAACATCAGCGGCAGGACGATGAGCCCCAGGGCCGGGTGTGCACCGAAGATGAGCCGGGCCATGGGGACTCCGGAGGCCAGCGTCTTCTTGGAGCCACAGAAGACCGCGGCAATCTCATCCTCCTTCTCGAACCCGAGCCACCGCGTCACCGTGGTGCTCAGCGTCAGCACGAGTGCGAGGAGCAGCGTCACCCCGCCAAGCGTCACCGCCAGGATTCCGCCGCCGTAGTGGGTGAACAGCCCCGACTTCACCGAGTCACAGAACGAGGCGTAGACCAGCACCAGGATGAACACCCGGTCGAACATGTTCGTGTAGCGCCGGTAGCGCGCGAACCAGCCTCCCAGCACGGGCCGGAGCAGCTGGCCGATGACCAGCGGCAGCAGGAGCAGCCCCGCCAGCTTGAGGATGGCATCCCCCAGCGACAGCGACTGTCCCGTCGTCGTCGCCAGCAGGCTGACGAGCAGCGGCGTGAGCACGACGCCGAGCAGGCTGGACAGGCTCGCGTTGAAGATGGCCGCCGCCACGTTGCCCCGGGCCAGGCCCGTCATCGCGACCGAGGAGGAGATGGTCGAGGGCACCGCGCACAGGTACAGGAAGCCCAGCATCAGGTCCGGAGGAAGCCAGCGGCCCGCGACGAGGTCGAGCAGCAGCCAGAGCAGGGGGAACACCCCGAAGGTGAACGCCTGCACCACGAGGTGCAGCCGCCACTTCATGGCGCCGGCCTTCAGGTTCGCCAGCGGCAGCCCGAGCCCATACAGGAGGAACACCAGGAAGATGCCGACGTTGGCAACGACGTCCGCATGCAGCGTCCCGCCGGTGCGGCCGAAGTCGGGGAAGAGGGCGGCCAGTACGACGGCGACAATCATCCCGACCAGGAACCAATCCCGCACGAGCCGTTTCACGAGGCGCAGAGGCATGTGGGGGCTCAATACCCCGTGCGGCGTGAGAGCTCCACCGGCTTCCTCGGTGACACGAGGCCTTGTCCAGGGAGGGGCATGGTGGGCGTGCTACCGTCCGGCATCGCCATGACCGTGACTCTCCAGGAGCTGGGCCCGGAGCTGCTCGACCAGGTGGGCCCGATGTGCGCCCGCGCCTTCGACGACTACCCCTTCCTCGCGGAGCTGTTCCCCGGCGACTCGGAGACGCGCGCGAAGGTGTCCTCCCGCTTCTACAGCGCCACCGTCAGCGACTGCCTGGAGCACGGCACCGTCCACGCCCTGGTGGAGGACGGGCGGCTGGCCGGCGTCGCGGCCTGGCTGCGGCCGGGCGCCTTCCCCCAGTCGCTCCGGCGTCAGGCGGGATTCCTTCCGACGGTGTGGGCGGGCCTCCGCCACTTCCCGGGACGCGCACGGCTGGCGCTCCAGGCGCTCGCGCGGCTCGAGCGCTACCACCCGCATGCGCCTCCGCACTGGTACCTCGCGGCCATCGCCGTCGAGCCCTCCATGCAGGGACGTGGGCTCGGCGTGCGGTTGATGAAGCGCGGGCTGGAGCTGGCGGCCGAGAAGGGTGACCCCTGCTTCCTGGAGACGGCGAAGGCGTCCAACCGGGAGTGGTATCGCGGCTTCGGCTTCGACACCCAGCGCACCGAGCCATGCTTCGACGGCGGGCCGCCGCAGTGGTTCATGTGGCGGCCTCCGGAGGCGCCCTGAGCCCGGGCCTCGTCTGGAACGAGCTCTTCCGCCGAGACGTCCCGGTGCTGCTGTCCGAGCGCTCCGGCCGGCATTGCCCCGCGTGGGCGGACCCTGCCACTGTGCCGCTCCAACAATGATCTCTGAGGCGTCACGTGTGATGGCTTCCTCCCGCCATGCTTCCATGCCCTGCCTGCTCGTCCTGGTGCTGCTGTGGGGCTGCGCCACGGCGCCGCGGCCCGGTGCCGCTGCCAAGCCGAGGGCTCTGTCCAACGACGTCTTCCCCAGCGGGATGCGGCTGGTGGTGCGGGAGGACTCGCGGGCGAAGCTGATGACGATGTACGTGTCCTATCGCGCCGGCGCCACGGACGAGCCCGAGGGCAAGGAGGGCGTGGCGGAGCTGGCCGCGCGCCTGTCGTCGAGGGCCCGTCACGGCGGCGCGGGCACGCCGACATTGGAGGAACGGCTGATGGCCGCGGACGTGACGCCGCGGAGCACGATTACCTACGACGACACGGAGCTGTGGAGCTCCCTGTCACCGGAACGCTTCGCCCGGGCGGCGGCGCTGGAGGCCCAGCGAATGGCCGACCCGCTGGCGCACGTCACCGAGGAGGACTTCCGCCAGGTGCGCGCCCAGCAGCTCGACGAGCTGTGGGTGAGCCAGGAGGCGATGGACAAGGGGCCTTCGCGCAGGTGGCTGCACGAGAAGCTGCTGGCGGGCCATGTCTACGGCCGCCCCGTGCAGGGGACTCCCGAGTCGTTGGACCGTCTCACGCTGGAAGACGTTCGTGCCTTCGTGAAGGCGAACTACACCCCGGCCCATGCGGTGCTGGTGGTGTCCGGTCCGCTCCCGCTGGAGGAGGCCAGGTCGGGAATGGCCAGGGCCCTCGCCGGCCTCATGGGCGTGGGCACCGGGGCCCCCGCTTCCCCCGTCCAGCGCACTCCGCCTCCGGCCCCCGAAGACCCTCCCGAGAAAGCGCTGCTGGTGGTGATGCACGGGGCCGTGAGGGGGCCGCAGCTCCACTTCCTGCTGACGGTGCCGGGCCGCTACTCGGGGAGGTACGCCGAGGCACTGGTGGCGCGCGAGGTTCTGAAGCGGTGGCTGGACATGAGCCTTGAGCAGGACTCGCTCTTCCTTCGCGGGACCGCGACCGTCACGTACCAAGAGCTGGATGGGGTGACGCTGCTCCACTGCTCCCTGGTCGTGCGGCCGGGGATGCCGGAGAGCCTGGCGCGAGGCCGCGCTTCCTCGCTGCTGAGCTCGCTCGAGATCTTCGCCAACGGCATCACCGAGAGTCTGAGGGAACCCGCCAACGGGCCCCGCAGGCTCTTCCAGCACAAGTACGACCGCGTACCCATGCCATCCCGGAGGTACACCGAGGGCTGGGTGCGGGCGACGCTGAACCAGGAGCTCGAGCTGCAGGCGCGTACGGTCTCCGCCATGGACATCGCGCGGGTGGTGCGCGCCACCGGGAGGGTGGACCTCGGTGGCGTCCGAGAGGAGCAGGTGGCCAGGGCCCTCGCCGAGGGTGTCCTGCCCGCCTATCTGGAGCAGTACGTGCGCGCCGCGCGGATGCGGACGCTGGTTATCCTCCCGGAGCCCGGTGCCGCGCCGAGCCCCTTCATGAAGCGCTGAGACCCGACACGTTCGTCAGAGCCTCAAGGGCCCCAGCTCGTGAGGCACCGCCACAGCATGCCCTGGCGGTGGCAGCACCAGCGGCCGCAGCGCCCCGTCGTGCCAGCGCATGAAGCACAGCTCCGGTGACTCCAGGGGCCGGTCGAAGTCGAAGTGCACGCGCATCGGCCCGGCCTCGACGGACTCCTTCACGGTGACGCGGAGCCCGTGAAGGCGCACCTCCGTCCCGGGCGCTGGCGACACGTCCCGGTGCACCTGCTCCCAGAACCCGACCTTCCGCGCGTCCGTGCGCACCACGAGGTCGATGCTGCTGTCGGACGTTCGCTCCACTTCGTGGTCATGGGGCGCCGAGCTGAGCAACTGGAAGTGCCGGGGCGACCGGCCCAGGAGAATCATGGCCGCGGGGGCATAGCTGGCGATGGTGGGGTCCGCCGCGGCCACCAGGACGAGGGTGCCGGCACACGGTGGAGCCGCGCGAGCGATGCTCCACTGGGCCTCGGCAATCTGGCCGAGCACCACGCCCATGACCACCCGGAACAGCGGTCCCGTGAGGAAGTGCCCGAGCCCGAGGACAACGACCACCACCCGCAGCCCCAGGCGCGACAGCCCCGTGCGTCCCGGCTCTCGCGCGGCCTCCCAGCCCTGGACGAGCAGCGCGGCCACCAGCGCGCTGCCCGCCAGCAGGGGAATCACCAGCACCCGGCCACCGACGACGCCCACCGCCCCGGGAATGACCGAGAGCAGCCCGCCAGGCAGCAGCCAGCGCAGCGTGCTCCGCTCCAGCTCCGACAGGCGTGTGCGCAGGGCTCGGAGCAACAGCAGGGCTCCAAGCGTGACGACCGCCCCCCAGACAGCGAAGACGGGCTGCAGGGGCGGCACGGATGCGACGGCGTCGGAGGGCGTGGCCGCGACCAGCTCGCCCAGGAGGACGAGCACGCGCTGGCCCACGGTCCACAGGAAGGCCCCCGGCGCTCCCGCTGGCGTGAGGTACGCGGCGCTGCCTCGCGCGCCGTAGCCCCGGGCCGCGTAGAAGGTGAGGTACACCGCCACCACGACGGCAAATGGCGCCAGGGCCACGGCCGCGCGGCGCCAGCCCTCGCGACGGCCGAACACTTCATAGGCGCCGAGCAGCGCCACCACGCCGAACGCCGGCTCTCCCGCGAGCAGCGCCACCACGAGCAGCAGCGGGGCCAGGATGCGCCCCGGCCGCCAGCCGTCCTCCCGGGCGCGCAGGTGGAACGCCAGGGCCAGCACGCCCGGCACTCCGGACACGAGCGGATGCCGCGCCGCGAGCCATGCCAACGGCATCAGGTGCGCCGCGGCCACGGCGTAGCTGACCGTCGCCACCGCGGCCAGCGGCGGGGGCAGCAGGCGTCGGTGCAGCCAGCCCACCACCGCCACCATCCCCAGGAACCACAGGAGGCTGTGCAGGTGCGCGGGGAGGGGAGCGTCACCGAAGAGCCAGGCGTCCAGGGCGAGCAGCGCACTGGTCAGCGGCCGGAAGAACCGCACCGTCAGCACGTCGGACGTCCACCACGGCAGCAGGCCGGACTCCCGGAGCGCCGCCGGCGAGGTCTTCGCCGTGCCCACGAACTCGTAGAGGCTCAGCGGTCCCCAGTCGCCATACTCGCGGAGCTGCCCGGCGAGGATGATGCGGTGGAGCAGGTCATCGAGCAGGAGCCCCACGTTCAGCGAGGGCAACGACACCAGCACCCCGAGCCCCATGGCCAGGTACAGCGAGCGGGGCCAGCGCCACCAGGAACGCGCCCCCGTGGCTTCGTCTGTCCGTGGGCCTCCGCCCGCTGTGTCCCCGGTCTCTGGCATGAACGTGGCGCGCCTTCCTGTGCCGTGGCGATGAGCCCGCGGGCCTGCAAGCCGGTCAGTCAGCGGAGGCTACAGCTTCGCGCTCGCACGCGAGCACATCCTGGAGCTCCAGCCCCTGCCGTTCCCGGAAGCAGAGTCCGGCGAAGCGGGTCCGCCTTGCAAGGCGCGCGAGCTCATCAGGCAGGTCGTCGACCCGGAGCGGTTGCGTGGGAGCGGCGAGCAGCCTGTAGGGCCCGCTATAGACGCGCCAGTCGAAAGCGAAGACGCCACGCCGCGCCGCGGCGAGCCACTGCTCCACGGAGGCCGAGGTCTCGCTGGCGGTGCACCCTCCCGTTTCAGGCAGGCCCGCCAGCGCGTCTTCAGCGCTCGCGAAGTCCCCGCTTCGCTCCTCCACCCAGCGGGGCACCACGGCCGAGCCAAACGTCACCAGCCAGGCCACATGCCCGTCGGCATCCACCGCGAGCCACGAGAAGTCCATTCCGGCGAGCGGAGAGTCGGCGAACTCCGGGTGTGCAAGGGGCATGGTGTTGTTCATACCTCTTCCGCGTCACGACCTGGAGCGGCGGCTGGCGGCAAGGAGCCATCGCCCGGGCATTGCCCTCCGCCCCGGCTTCCTCCACCATGGCGCGCGGAGGTGGAACGTGAATCAGGATTCAGGTCGTACCGCCCTCGTGACGGGCGCCGCGAACGGCATCGGCCTCGCGGTGGCGGAGAGCCTGGCGTCCCAGGGCGTGCGCGTGCTGCTGGCGGACCTCGACGAGGACGCAGGCACCATGGCGGCGAAGCGGCTTCCCGGGGCTCGCTTCCAGTGGGCGGACGTGTCGTCCCGCGAGGACTGCCGCGCCCTGGTGGCGACCGCCGAGCGCGAGTGGGGCCGGCTGGACATCCTCGTCAACAACGCGGGCCTCCAGCACGTGTCCCCGGTGGAGGAGTTCCCCGAGGACCGCTGGGAGCAGCTCATCCGCATCATGCTCGTCGGCCCGTTCCTGCTCACGCGCTACGCCCTGCCGCTGATGTACGCGCGCAAGTGGGGGCGCATCATCAACGTGTCCTCGCTCCACGGGCTCGTGGCCTCGCCGTACAAGTCCGCATACGTCTCCGCCAAGCACGGCCTCATGGGCCTGACGAAGACGGTGGCGCTCGAGGCCGCGGACAAGGGCGTGACGGTGAACGCCGTGTGCCCCAGCTACGTGCGCACGCCCCTGGTGGAGCGCCAGATTGCCGACCAGGCGCGCGTCCACGGAATCACCGAGGCGGAGGTCGTCGAGAAGGTCATGCTCGCCCCCGCCGCCGTGAAGCGGCTCCTCGAGCCCTCCGAGGTCGCCGCCTACATCTCCTTCCTGTGCTCCGACGCCGCGGGCGGCATCACCGGGGCGGCACAGGTGATGGACTGCGGCTGGACGGCTCGCTGAGCGCCGCGTCCGTAGCGCTGGTGGGGGGAGGGGCCTCCGTGAGGTCCTCCTGGAAGGTCTCCGCCGACAGCCAGACGGAGACCAGGGTGATGACGGCCAGCGCCACCATGTAGAGCGACACCGGCCACGCCTGTCCGCCCGAGCGCGCCAGCAGCGCGGTGGCGATGACAGGGGACAGGCCCCCGGCGAACACCGACGCCAATTGGTAGCCCAGCGACGCGCCGCTGTAGCGCACGCGGGTGCCGAACAGCTCGGAGAAGAAGCTTGCCTGCGGGCCGTACATGGCCGCGTGCGCGACGATGCCCAGGCAGATGGCCAGCCAGATGAGGCCCGTCTCCTTCGTGTCGAGCAGCCAGAAGAAGGGGAAGGCCATCAGCCCGCAGCCCACCGCGCCCGCCAGGTACACCGGCCGGCGCCCGAAGCGGTCCGACGCGGCGCCGAACGCCGGAATCGCCACCAGGTGCACCGACATGGCCACCAGCACCCCGTTGAGGAACGTGGAGCGCGGCAGCCCCAGCCGCTCGGTGCCGTACGAGAGGACGAACGTGGTGATGATGTAGAAGAAGCCGTTCTCCGCGAAGCGCGCCCCCATGGCCAGGAGGATCTGCTTCGGGTACGTCCGCAGCGCGTCCAGCACGGGGATGCGCGGGGCCTCGGCCTCCGGCTTGCGGTGCTGGAACACCGGGGACTCGGCCACGCGCAGCCGGATGAACACGCCCATGCCGATGAGCAACGCGCTGAGCAGGAAGGGGATGCGCCAGCCCCATGCGAGGAACTGCGCTTCCGGCAGGCGCGAGAAGACGGAGAACACGGCCGTGGCCAGCAGCATGCCCGCCGGGGCCCCCATCTGCGGCCAGCTCCCGTAGAAGCCCCGGCGATTCGGCGGCGCGTGCTCCACCGCCATCAGCACCGCGCCGCCCCACTCGCCGCCCAGGCCGAAGCCCTGCACCAGCCGCAGCAGCACGAGCAGCGCCGGGGCCCAGATGCCCAGCGTGTCGTAGGTGGGCAGCAGGCCCACCGCGAAGGTGGCCAGGCCCATCAACATCAGCGTGGCGCTGAGCATGGCCTTGCGGCCCAGCTTGTCGCCGTAGTGGCCGAACACCACGCCCCCCAGCGGACGGGCGACGAAGCCGACGGCGAAGGTGCCGAAGGCCGCCATCGTCCCCGCCAGCGGGTCCAGGGAGGGGAAGAAGAGGCGGTTGAACACCAGCGCCGCCGCCGTCCCGTAGAGGAAGAAGTCGTACCACTCGATGGCGGTGCCGATGAAGCTCGCCACCGCCACCTTGATGATGGAGTCCTGCCGCTGCGTGGGTTCCATGCCTTCCCCTCCCGGTTCCAACGACATGATTACAGCAGCAGGCGCAGCGTCATGAAGTACGAGGCGTCAATCTCGTCCTCCACGTTGTCCTGCTTCTTCTGGTAGCGCGCGTAGCGGGCGCCCAGCGCCACGTCCTCGGTGAACCAGTAGGTGCCACCGACGTTGAGGTACGTCTGCGTCGTGCGGGTGATGGGCTCGGTGGCGGGCGAGTCCCCGGTGGGCGGCACGAAGCTGGGCGAGCGGTCCGCCACGCGGGAGAACTGGAAGCCCACGCCCGAGCGGCCCTGCACGTTGAAGTCCACGCCGGCCGACAGCGACGTCGCCGTGTAGCGCGTGCCCAGCAGCTGGTCCGCGAAGCCCGGCGTGCTGTTGGTGACGTCGTTCTGTACGCGGGCGATGTTGAAGAACGGGGTGATGAAGAGGGGGATGCCCACATTCGTGTGCAGCTTGAACAGCACGTTGCCGCGCAGGTTGTTGCCGTGCAGCAGCGGGTCCGTGCGCGACGTCGTCTGGTAGTTCACGTCGAAGACCTGGGCCATGGCCTTGGCCTCGAACAGCTCGTGCGTGTACGTGACGGACGGGCTGAGCACCTGGAAGTGCAGGTCGTCATCCGGCTGGCCGTTGCGGTAGTTGCCCAGGGGCCGCTCCCAGAAGCGGCTGCCGCCGCCGAACGAGCCGCCCACCTGGTAGGAACTGGACGTGCTCAGCGGGTTGGCGGCCGTGAAGCCCAGGCCCACCCGGAAGCCCTTCCAGTCGTACGCCGCCTGCGCGCCCTGGCCGCGGTTGAAGCCGCTGTAGAGGAGCGGGTCTCGCGTGTACTTGTCCGCGAGCAGCGTGTCCGCGACGTGGGTGGAGATGTAGTCCACGCTGGCCGGGTCCACGACGATGCCGGCCTCCACCGTTGCATTCCAGCGCTGCAGGCGGATGACCTGGTCCCGGACGCTGAAGGACGCGGTGCCCTCCCACACGCCCGAGCCGTGCGCGCGGATGTTGCGCTCGAACTCGCTCTTGAAGGAGACGTACTGGCCCAGACGGCCCTCGAAGCCGAAGCGCGTGAGGGCCACCGTCGTCGCGCGGCTCTCGCGGTTGCGGTTGAGCGTCTGGATGAGGTTCTCCACGTGGATGCCGCCCGCGAGCGCGAGCACCGGCTTCACGTAGAAGGACTCGTTGCCCACCGCGATGCGCGGCCGGGCGACGGGCGGGGGCGTGGTGTCGATGACCTCGCTCGTGCCCGCCATCTCCTCGGCGGTGGGGACCTTCTCGGGCGTGTCGGCCTTCTCGGCCGGCGCGGGCGCGGGCGCGGGAGCCTCGCGGGTGTCGGCGGGCGCCGCCGGAGCGGCCTCCGTCGCTGCGGGAGCGGGGGACTGGGCCCAGGCGGCCGGCACGGTGCCCAGGGCCAGCGCGCACAGAGTCGCGGTGAAGGGGAGTCGCTTCATTGGGTGTGCTCGGGAAGGAGAGGGGAGACCACGACCGGCCCCGCCGCGTGACTTCACGCGGCGGGGCCGGCCCTGCTGCTTGGGGGGGAGGGGGGACTGCGCGCGCTACTGGGCGAGGTAGCGCAGCACCAGGTCCAGGCCCGCGCTGGAGCGCATGGAGCCGAAGTGGTTCGCGATGAAGCCCTTGTTGAAGTAGCCGCTGGTGTCGTAGTCGCTCAGCGTGGTGAGCGTGTTCGTCACGCAGCCCTCCATCTCGATGCGCGAGGCGGCCTCGGAGACGTAGAAGTCCTGGTAGTTGGTGCCCTTCGTCTTGTCCGTCATCGTGATGGTGAAGTACTTCACGACGTTGTTGCCGCACTGGCCCGTCTTGCCGAAGGCGTAGTCACCGTCCGCGCACGGGGTGGCGAAGAGATCCCGGGGGCCGTTGAGCGGCTTGTGGAAGTACGTCTGCACGTAGTTGGAGCGGCTGCCCATCTCGCAGACGATGGTGCCGCGCATGGTGTCATTGGCGGCGCAGAGTGAGTTGGGCTTGGTGTCGAAGGTAGACACGCCGTGGTTGGCGCCCGAGCCGAGGATGACGTGGCTCAGCTGCGGGAAGGGGTTGATGCCGCCCGAGCGGCCGGAGCTCCACTCCACGTACATGCGGCGCAGGGCATCCCGCGCGACGGTGACGCCCAGCGAGTGGCCGATGAGGGCCACCTTGCGGTTGGGGTTGTTCTTCATCACCGCCTTCACGAGCGACTGGAGGATGGGCGTGGCCCAGCCATGGTCGATGTTGCCCGCGGCGTTCTGCGTGTCGTTGTTGGTGGCCGGGTCGAGGGTGGTGACGAGGTCCGTGCGGAAGTCCACGGCGATGACGCGGTAGCGCAGCGCGATGAGCTTCTCGGCCAGCTGCTCCCGCGCGGTGGTGTCCGCGGTGAACTGCACGTTCTCCGTGGCGGTGTTGACGGAGGTGCCCGCCGGGAGGACGAACTTCTCCCAGGTGTGCGGGCGCGTGGAGTTGCCGTGCACCAGGATGACGATGGGCCGGGAGGTGTCCTCGTTGTTCTGGGTGTACTCCTTGGCCGCGCAGGGATAGCCGTCGATCTTCGCCCTGTCGCCTTCGATGTAGTCCGTGGCCGCGTTGGGGCCGCCGAAGGCCACCGCGCCGGTCCACTTGCCGTCGTTGTTGCCGTCCTTGTACGGCGTGGTGCCGGTGGTGTTGGCCTTGTCGTAGTAGAGGTTGTCCACCGAGCAGCCCTGGTGGTTCGTCAGCGGGCGGTAGTGGCCGTCAAAGGTGCGGTAGGTGGCCTGGGTCTGCGGCTCCAGGGTGGTGACCTCCGCCATCTCCTGCGCGTCCTGGATGGACCAGGTGGAGATGTCGATGCCCGCCGCCTGGACCTCCGACGTCTTCGCCGCGATGCGCTCGCGACAGGCCTTCACCTCGGCCGACGCCTCGTCGACGGGCGGCTTGTCCTCGCCCACGTCCTGGTTCTGACACGCCAGCCCGCACAGCCCGAAGACCACCGCCACAGCACGAATACTCATGCGACGCGTTGCCATTTGTAGCTCCGTTGCAATCGCTTACAGGGTTCGATGGAAGTGCGGGTGATTCCCCCGGCGAGGCGCACCGGATGGAGGGAAGCCCGGCCCGCGGCGTGGACACTCAGCGCCGCAAGTGAGGGATTCGTACCAAACCCGGAGCGTCGGGATCAAACCGGAGTTGAAGACTGATTCATCTTTCGGCCGCTTCGAGTTGAAGGCTGATTCAGTATTGCGGCGCGTCACGCACGGAAGTTGAAGCCTGATTCAGTATTGCAGTGCGTCGGGTATCGGGTGGCGTGAGGCTGTCGTCGCGGTGCGTCAGGTGTTGCGCAGCGAGTTGCCCATTGCGGCGCGTCATGGGTGTACGTTTCGCCCATGGACTCCGCCGTCACCAGGAAGGCGCACACCGAATGAATCCACGTCACCTCAGCCGGGGGGAGTTCCTCGCCCTCACCGGCCTGCTGTCCGGCTCGGCGCTGCTGCGTGGCACCGCGGAGGCCGCCACGCCCCCGGCTCCCGCGAAGAGCGCGCCCGCTGCACCGCCGTCGCGGGCGGAGATGGAGAAGGTGCGCCGCGAGTGCCGCGCGTCGCTGACGCTCGGCGGTCCGAGCGACCCGGGCGCGGAGCTCATCCGCATTGGCGAGTGGGTGAAGCGCCAGGGCATGTCGCGCGACTACTACGGCAATGGTGAGTTCATCCAGGCCTTCGAGAAGCGCGTCGCGGGCATGCTCGGCTTCGAGGACGGCTGCTACATGCCCACGGGCACCATGGGCCAGCTCTGCGTGCTGCGCATGTACGCGGACGCGAGCGGCAACCGGCGGGTGGGCGTGCATCCCTCGTCCCACCACGTGCTGCACGAGGACGACGCCCACGCGGTGCTGCACGGGCTGCGCGAGGTCATCCTCTGCCCGTGGACGCGCCCGGTGCTGGCCAGCGACGTGCGCGACGCGAAGGAGCCGCTCGGCACCGTCAGCGTGGAGCTGCCGGTGCGGTGGCTGGGCGGGCAGCTCCAGACGTGGGAGCAGCTGGAGGAGCTGAAGCGCACCTGCCGCGAGAAGGGCGTGAAGCTCCACATGGACGGCGCGCGGCTGTGGGAGAGCCAGCCCTACTACGGGCGCTCGTACGCGGACATCTGCCGCGGCTTCGACTCCGTCTACGTGTCCTTCTACAAGATGGTGGGCGCGCTCGGCGGGGCCATGGTGCTGGGCAGCGCCGACTTCGTCAAAACCGCGCGAGTCTGGCGACACCGGCACGGCGGCAACCTCTTCCAGATGCTGCCCTACGTGGCGTCCTCGGCCATGCGCCTGGATGAGGTGCTGCCCCGCATCCCCGAGTACGTGAAGCGCGCGAAGTCGCTGACGGAGGCGATTGCCGCCGACTCGCGCATCACCGTGCTGCCGCGCCCCGTGCAGACGAACATGTTCCGCGTCTACCTGCGCGGCGACCCGGCGGCGCTGTCCCGCCAGCGGGACAGGATTGCCCGCGAGGACAAGATCTGGGTGGCCGGCGGCTTCAGCACCACGCGCGTGCCCGGCGTCGTCGAGACGGAGCTGCAGGTGGGCGGGGAGGTGGGGAGCAACGTCAAGGACGCGGACATCGCGCGCGCCTTCTCGCGGCTGCTCGAAGGGGCGTGAGCGGCCGGACGGACGGAGAGCAGGCAGCCAGGCTCACCCGCGGAACGAAGCGCGCCCGACACTCCCGGGCGCGGTGGGTTGCGGAGGCGCCTTCCTGCGTTAACTCAGATGCATGACCGAAGTTCAGCCGACATCGCGTGACTACAAGATTCCGGAGGGCTGCCCCGTGTGCGCGGCGGACCTTCCGGTGCGAGTGTCCGCGTCCGGGCCGAGCGCCGTCTGCAAGCACTGCGGGTGGTTCGGCCGTCCTACCCTCACCGTCACCCATGGCGGGCTCCGCGTCTCCGTCGAGGGAGAGCGGGCCTAGCCCTTCCACGGGCCTCCGCCAGGGTGAAGCGGAGGCCCGTGTCCGTCAGTTCGCGTGCCGTTCGAACGCCGCCATCTGGGCCCTGAGCGCCCGCTGGAAGGCGGGCCGCGCCTCACAGCGCTCCTTGTAGGCCTTCAGCTTCGGCTCGGCGTCGAGCAGGTTCGTGTGGCGGAGGATGCGGAGCACCGTCGTCATCATCAGGTCGCCGACGGTGAAGCGGCCCTCCAGGTACTCGCGGTCTCCGAGACAGGTGGCCAGCTCTCCCAGCCGGCGCAGCGTGGCCTTCTCCACGTCCGGGCGGTGGAGCTTCGCCCACTCCTTGCCGGCGTTGAAGAGGTCGATCTCCGCGAGCTGCTGGACGTGGATTTCGATGGAGTTGAGCGCCGCGAAGACCCACGTCATCGCGCGTGCCCTGCCGGCCTCGTCGGAGGGGAAGAGCGTCTCGCTCCGGGACGCGACGTGGAGGACGATGGCGCCCGACTCGAAGAGCTCGAGGCCGTTCTCCTCGAAGATGGGCACTTGCCCGAACGGCTGGAGGGCGCGGTACTCGGCGGACGCCTGGATGTCCGGGTCGATGAGCCTCTCCTCGTAGGGCAGCCCGGCCTCCTCGAGCGCCCACCGCACCCGGAGGTCTCGCACCACGCCCTGTGCGAACGGCGGCACCCACTTGAACGCGCTGATGGTGATCATGTCCTGGTATCTCCCTTGACGGCGAGTGGCTTCAGGGGGCGACTCTGCGACGCCGCAAAATATGCTCAAGAACATATTTAGACGGTGCCCCAGGATGGGCCGTGAAGGAGGGATGTCATGCCGTATTCCGCCGAACACAAGGCGCGCACGCGCGCGAAGATCGTCGAGAGCGCGAGGGTGATGTTCAACCGTCACGGGTTCGACCAGGTGTCCATCGACGACGTCATGAAGTTCGCGGGGTTGACCCGCGGCGGCTTCTACAACCACTTCACGAGCAAGGACGAGCTGTACGCGGAGGCGGTGCGGAGCTTCACGACGTGCAATCCGTTCGCGCGGCTGCAGGAGGAGTCGGGCAGGGCCGTTCCGCCGCCTCCCCGGCTGGCACGCGAGCTGGTCGACCTGTACCTCTCGGATGAAATCCTGCGCGACGTCGACCAGCACTGCCCGCTCATCGCGCTGCCCTCGGATGTGGCCCGCGCCGGCCTGGAGCCCCGCGCCGCGTATACGACGCTGGTGGAGAACATGGGGCACGTCTTCAGGGCCGCGTTCCCGGAGAACGACGCCGATGCGGAGCGCAAGGCGCTCCTGATCGTCAGCCTCTGCGTCGGGGGCATGGTGCTGGCGCGGACCACGGATGACCCGCGCCTGCGGAAGAAGCTCCGTGCGACGGCGCGCGCGGAGGCACTTGCCGTGCTCGGGCGCTGACCGCCCGGCTCATTTGCGGACGGAGTCCAGCCGGTCCACGTTGCGCAGCTCCGGGAAGAGCCACGCCCAGAGCCCCACCACGACCAGCGTCCCCACCGCGCCCACCACCACCGCGTTCACCGCGCCCACGCTCTCGGCGAGCCCGCCCGCGCGGAACTCGCCCAGCTCGTTGGAGGCGCCGATGCACATCATGTTCACCGCGCCCACCCGGCCGCGCATGTCGTCCGGCGTGGCCAGCAGCTCCAGCGTGTGCCGCACCACCACGCTGACCATGTCGGCGGCGCCCGCCACCGCCAGCGCCACCAGCGACAGCGGCAGCGAGCGGCTCACGCCGAACACGAGCGTGGCGGCGCCGAAGAGCGTCACCGCGCCGAACATCTTCCACCCGGCGCGCTCACCCACCGGCCGCATCGCCAGGAACACCGCCACCACCGCGGCGCCCACCGCCGGCGCGCAGCGCAGCAGCCCCAGGCCCCAGGGCCCGGTGTGCAGCACGTCCCGCGCGTAGATGGGCAGCAGCGCCACCGCGCCGCCCAGCAGCACCGCGAACAAATCCAGGGTGATGCTGCCCAGCAGCAGCCGCTGCCGGCGCACGAAGTGCAGCCCCGCCACCAGCGTCGCGAAGGACAGCTTCTCCGTGGACGCGGGGCCCGTGCGCACCTTCAGCGAGAGAATCCACACCACCGTGAGCGCGCACAGCGAGGCGGACCCGAGATAGGCCCCCGTCGCCCCCAGCCACCCGTAGAGGACGCCGCCCACGGCCGGGCCGGCGATGGTGGCCACCTGCCACGTGGTGGAGCTGACCGCCACCGCCTTCGTCAGCTCCTCGCGCGGGACGAGGTGCGGCGTGAGCGCGGCGCCCGCCGGCGAGTAGAAGGCACGCGCGGAGCCGAAGATGACCAGCACCCCGTAGACGAAGCGCACGTCGCGGATGTGCCCCAGCGCGAAGGTGAGCAGCAGCAGGCTGCACAGCAGCATCACCCCCTGGCACACCGCGAGGATGGAGCGCCGGTCCACCCGGTCCGCCACCTGTCCGCCCACGAGGCTGAAGGCGAGGAAGGGGAGGAACTGGGCCAGGCCCGTATAGCCGAGCGCCAGCGCGCTCCCCGTCACCTCGTAGACCTGCCACCCGATGGCCACGGACTCGATCTGCATGGCGAGCACCGCGCACAGGCGTGCAATCTGGTACACGCGGAAGTCACGATGGCGGAAGACCGAGCGGGAAGGGGAGGCGTCGTCGAGGGCGGCCATGCTGGGACGGGGCTCTAACCCACGCGCCCCTCCCGCGCCACCCCGGCCGCGGCCTGCCCGCCCCCACCGTCAGTGGAGGACCGACGCCGGCTCGGAGGCCACCCGTCGCGGCAGCTCCACGGTGAAGGACGCGCCCATCCCCGGCTGGCTGGACACGGCGATGGTGCCCCCCATCCCCGCGAGGATTTCCCGGACGATCCACAGCCCCAGCCCCAGGCCGCCGTAGTGCTGCTCGGACACGGCGCGCTCGAAGCGCTCGAAGATGCGCGCCTGGTCCGCCTCCGCGATGCCGATGCCCTCGTCGCGGACGACGAGCCGCGCGGTGTGCTCATCCTCTGTCAGCTGGAGGGTGATGGGGCGCCCCTGCCCGTACTTGATGGCGTTGGCCAGCAGGTGGGTCATCACCTGCTCCAGGCGGCCCCGGTCCCACGTGCCGCTCGCGCTGCCCTCGGTGCGCATCACCAGCGTGCTCCCGCTGCGTGACAGCTCCTCGCGGAAGCGCATGGCCACCTCGCGCACCACCTCCGCCAGGTCCAGGTTCTCCAGGTGATAGGCCAGGCGGCCCTCCCGGACCCGGGCGAGGTCCAGCAATTCATCCACCAGGTGTCCCAGCCGCTCCACCTGTCGCGCGATGATATCCGCCTTGGAGAGGAGCACGCTGGAGGAGCAGGGCTTCTCGTCGTGGGTGATGCGCAGCAGCAGCTGGGACTGGAGCCGCAGCGTCATCAGCGGCGTGCGCAGCTCGTGCGAGGCGGTGGTGAGGAACCTGTCCCTGGCGCGGACCGCCTCGAGCAGCTCGTGGTTCATCCGGTGGTTGTCCACCGCCAGCGCCACGCGGCGCGCCACGTCCCGCGCCAGCTCCACCTCGGTGTCGCCCAGGCGGCGCGGGGGAATGGTGGTGAAGCTGATGGCGCCCAGCACCCGGCCGCGTCCCACCAGCGCCAGGCGGAGCGAGGAGCCCGCGGGGTCTCCCAGGCGGAGGTGGCCGGCCATCAGCTGCGAGTCGCCCGCGTCGGCCAGGAGGAGGCCGGGGGGCTCGGAGACGTCGCGCAGCCGCTCCTCCTCGCGCGGGTCCTGGTGGGCCACCGCCTCGCGGTGCAGCCGTCCGTCCTCCTGGAGCAGGTCGAGGACGCAGCCGTCGGCCACCAGGGGTACCGACAAGCGCACGGCCAGGGTGAGCGCGCGTCCCAGGTCCGTCTGCTCCGCGAGCGCGCTGCTCAACTCCGCCAGCAGGGCGAAGCGCTGACGCGCGGCCTCGGCCGTGACTCGCGCGGCCTCCGCGGCCCGGGCCTGTCCCTCCAGCTCGCGCGTGGCGCGCAGCTCAATCTCCGTCGTCGCCGAGGTCGCCAGGTCCGCGAGGATGGCCAGGTCGTCCTCGGTCCACCGGCGCGGCCCGGTATCGATGGCGCACAGGGTGCCGAGCACCTCTCCGTTCGGCGTCTTCAGCGGGAACCCGGCGTAGGCCACCACGCCGAGCTGATCCACGGCGAGGTTCTCCTTCAGCACTGGATCCTCGCGCGCGTCCTCGATGACGAGCGGCCGCCCGGTGGCCACCACGTGGATGCAGAAGGAGTGGGTGAGGGGCGTCTGCCGGACATCACACCAGGGAGCGGGCAGGCCCGTGCAGCTCTTGAAGAACTGCCTGTCCCTGTCGAGCAGCGTGACGAGCGCCACCGGCACGTGCAGCGCCCGCGTCGTCAGCCGCGTCAACCGGTCGAAGGCCTCCTCGGCGGGGCTGTCCAGCAGGGCCGTGCGCCGCAGGGCGTCCATCCGGCGCTGGCGGGTGATGATCTGCCGCAGCTCCTGCAGCTGGCTCTCCAGCTTCCCGGCGACCTGCCCGGAGGCCCCCTCGGGAGTACCGATGTCGTGTGAGCTGCTCTCCGGGTACATGCCCGCCCCCCCGCGCGTAGGGAATCGCCTCCCTTTCACCTACAGGGTGCTCACCCCGGCCCCCGAATGCCCGGTTCTCCGGCCCGAGCCCGCAGGCACGGGAGGCGACACCTGTTTTATAATAATCTGAAAATCAAGCATTGAGAGACATCCCTGACAGGCGGTACAGATCTCCGGCCGTCGGACTCATTCCAGGGAGACGTGTCGCCATGAACCTCAGGAGAAGCGCCGTCGTAGTGGGTGTCTCGGGATTGCTGGCCGTGATGCCGGGCTGTGGAAGCGAGCCCGCCGCGGACGGAGCGCGTGCCGTGGAGGAAGGTCCGGACGAGCGGGGCGGCACGGTGACGGAGCTGGCCTACACGGACCACGCCATCATCACGTGTCAGAGCGCGACGATGTACGGCAACTACTCGACGACGGCGGGGCCGCAGAATCCCATCCGCACGCTGTACTACGGCGACAAGGTCGGCATCCGCCAGAACGCGGGCACGGCCTCCTGGGCCGTCATCCTCGACTACGGGCCGGACGACTGGGGCTACCTGCTCCGCTCGTGCATGACCCGCTGCTACGGCGCCAACAACCCCATCGCGGGCTGCTTCTGAGCCCGCCGCGCTTCGAGGAGGACGACATGACGACGAACCGGACCGTGTTGCCGTACGTGGCGCGCGTGGCGCTGGTGGCGCTCTGCGCGGTGGGCGCGTGGCAGGCCTTCAAGGTGACGCCCGCGTGGGCGGGGACGCGGCTGACCGTGTGCGCGCAGGACCTGTACGTCCGCGACGCCCCGGCGGGCATCTTCATCGGCACGCTCTATTACGGGCAGTCGATGGAGGTGACGAAGTACTCGCCCAGCGGTGAGTGGGCGTACGGCTTCGCCTACGGCAACGTGAACAAGTGGGGCTGGGTGCAGAACGGCTGGTTCTGCCGGTAGGCCCCCAGTCGCGCGCGGCGTCAGTCGGCGTCAGTCCTCTTCGTCGCCGCGCGCGAGCCTCGCGCCCGGGTGGCCCGTCGCCAGCGTCGAGTGCTGGCGCTCCTGCGAGAGCCCGGAGGCGCTCGACAGCGACGAGTGCTCGCGCTCCTGCGTCAGCCCATGGGCGCTGGACAGCTTGGTGTCCCCGTGCGGGTTGTCCGCCCTCACCACCGAGTGCGTGTGCGCCCGCTCCAGCCGGGTCCTCGACAGCGGGTGCTGACTTCCCGGCTGGCCTTCGGCGAGGGAGTGGTGGGTGGACTCGACGTGGACATACTCGAAGCGCTCGCGCGGCTCGCGAGGCGTGAAGAGGGCGCCGAGGGCTCCCGGCAGGTCCTCGTGGAGCCGGTGCAGCGCGCCTTCGGAGAGCGCCTCGGCCAGCGCCTGACAGACGACGCCGGTGTGCTCCACCGCGAAGCCCGCACGGACGTGCTCGCGTCCGGCGACCCGCGCGTAGAGCGTGCCCTCGTCGAAGTCCTGGCCGGGGTCCTCGGTTCGCAGCATGCCCGCCACCGGGGCGGGAAGGTCCTCGGCCAGCCGCCGGACCTCCCGCCGACCGAGCCGCTCGCCCACGACGCCGAGCACGGCCCGCGCGACATGGGCGGCCTCTTCGGGGCCGGACAGCCCCGCACGTTCAGCGACTCGCGCCAGGAATTCGTCGTGCGTCATGCTCGCCGTCCTCCAATCCCGAAGACGGTGTGCATGCCCACGCCCTCGCGCCCGGGCTCCGCTGCCCGGTGGCCCCGCGAGGAGCGGGGAGGGGCCCCGTGCTACCGTCCCGTCCCCGAATGAGCTCCCACACCCCCATCGCAGCACGTCCCACCCTCGCCGCGCTCTGCCTCGTGCTGCTGTCCGTGCTCGCGGGTTGCCGCAAGTCGGACGCCGAGCGGGCCGCCGAGGAGCGGGCGGAAATCGACAAGAAGCTCCGCGACTCCTACGCGCTCGTGCCCTACCGCGCCTTCAAGCTGACCATCCGCGCCGAGGGCCAGCCGAACGCGCCCGAGGAGGTCGCCGCGCTCTGGAAGGCGGCCGAGGCGACGCGGGCGCTGCCGGAGAAGGCTGTCAGCGAGGAGGATGCCCGACGGATGGCCCGGACGTACCTGGACCTGGCCATCGCCTTCTACAAGGCGAAGAAGACGCTGGAGAAGCGCGACGAGGACGAGTTCCCCCTGCTGTGGAACCGCTTCGTGCCGGAAGCGCCGGGCCCCCTGCCGGGCTACGACGCGGGGCAGGAGCACGCCGTCCTCGCCGCCGTCTGGATGGTGCTCGACAACGCCGACCGGGGAAACCGCATCCCCGCCACGGACGTGGTGTTCTACGAGCTGTCGCGCTCCACGCCCCAGCCCTCGTGGCCGGCGGGCCTGCGCACCGCCGTCCAGGGCAACCGCGGCCTCGCGTTCTGCGGCGCCGGCTACCACTACGCGGCCGAGGAGGAGCTGAACGCCTTCGTCTCCGGGGTGGAGACCCTGCCGCTGGATGAGTTCCCCGCGACGGCGAGCGTCACGTCCGCGCAGTACCGCGAGACGCTGCTCGCCGCCGGCTACTTCGCGCGCGCGTGGAACCGCATGGGGCTCAAGCGCGAGCGCGCCGCGGAGGACGACATCGAGCGCGGCCTGGGCTCGCTGGAGCGGCTGGGCGTGGAGAACGAGCTGACGTGGTGGGGCTGGGCCTTCATCCACTTCCGCCGCGAGCGCTACGAGGAGTCGGCGAAGTACCTCGACAAGCTGGCCGCCAGCCCCTACCTCGGCGCCGCCGAGCAGAAGGAGATCCACGCCAACGCGGAGGAGATGCGCAAGCACGGCAAGAAGCTGCCCATCTTCCTGCAGGCCCGCGCCGCCGTCATCCTGGGCCAGGCGCTCATCGCCCGGGCGGGCGGGTTGGAGCACATCCTCGTCACCGTGCTCGGCCCGGAGAAGGCGAAGCAGGTCTACGCGCCCATCGCCTGGATGGACCGCGTGCGCCAGGGCATGAGCGCCGTCTCCGTGGACACGGTGGCCCGCGAGGCCGGCGACACGCTGAACGCGGCGAAGGAGGTCGGCGGCAAGGGGCTGGAGGCGCTGAAGAAGAAGCTGGGTGGGGGCTCGGACTCCACCGCGGAGTCCGGCCCCCAGTAGTCGCTCAGGGGGCCTCGGCGGGAATCCCCAGGCTGCGCAGCCACGCGTTGGCGAGCGGCGTCGGGTCCTGGCCCGTCTCCGCCTTCACGAGGTCCAGCAGCTGCTGCATGCGGGCGGTGCGGCCCACGTGCTGGCGGTAGAAGCGGGACAGCACGCGGTCGATGGCCGCGGTGCCAATCTGCTTCTCCAGCTCGCGGTAGAAGAAGGCGCCCTTCTTGTAGGGGATGTTGGACCAGAGCGGGTGATTGAGGATGTCAATCACGTTGCAGGTGGTGTCCGGCAGCGCGAGCGTGTCGCCGCGGGAGACGGCGCGCTCCAGCTCGCCCCTCCACTGCACCCAGACGGCCGCCTCGGCATCCGCGCCCTCGGTGGCGCGCACGGAGCGGGCGGTGAGGTACTCGGCGGTGCCCTCGGAGAGGACGAAGTCCTCCCAGCACTGGATGCGCACGCCGTTGCCGTACCAGCCGTGGGCGGCCTCGTGCTGGTGCACCAGCTTGTCCTCCATGGCGTCCGACGCCACGTGCCAGTACGGGTGGTGCTCCATGCCGCCGTACGCGCCGGGGCCCCAGTTGGCGGACACCGAGCCCACCTTGCGGCCGAAGGTGTACGGGCCGTACTGCCGCTCGAAGAAGTCCACCGAGTCCTTCAGGTGGAGCGTGCCCGAGGTGGCCACGGCCGCCTCACCGGGCAGGTGCCAGACGGAGACCTGCGTCCCCGCGGTGGTGTGGCCCAGGGGCAGCTCGGTGTAGTCGCCCACCGCCCACGCCAGCATGTAGGCCGGGGCGTCCGCGGGGACCTGGGTGGGGTACACGGCCTTCTTGCCCGCGGGGAGGTTGCCCACCTTCAGCGAGAACTTCACGCCGTCCGCCAGCGCCGGGTGGCAGGGGTAGAGGTTCTCGCAGAAGGACGGCCACGTGAAGGTGCTGCCGGTGGGCATGTAGCCGTCGAAGTTCGGCGACTCGGAGAAGGTGTAGTCGACGAGGACGGTGCTCGCCCACAGCGGCATGCCGATGTCGAGCTGCCCGTCCTGCACGGTGTAGTTCAGCGGGCCGCAGCGGCTGCGCACGCCGGTGACGACGAGGTTGCCGACCTTCAGCGACAGGCCCGTCGCGAGCGCCGGAGACACCTGGATGGCGGCCGTGGCGCTCAGCGTGCCGAGCTTCACGTCCAGCGCCGTGGTGAGGATGTTGCGCGACAGGCTCGCCCGGGGCTGGGGCAGCGGCAGCCGGTCCACGATGGCGCACAGCTCGGCGCACCCGCTGAACTGCGCGCCCTCCGAGAGCGCGGGGCAGGCCAGGGACTCCTGCGTCTCGCCCAGCACCTCGGCTTCGGGGGCAGGGGAGACTTCAGGGCCGGCGGGCTCCGTGGGGCCGCAGGCCCAGAGGCTCGTGAAGGACAGCAGGACGGCGACTCTTCTCGCTACGATGGTCATGTATGTTTTCCAGGAAAGGCTCGTAACTCCTGGGCCCTCCTAGCACACCTCCAGGCCCGGATTTGAGGACGTCGCGGGTGGTGGGGCCGCCGCGCGCCGTGGTATCCGACCGTTCCCGCCAGGAGCCCGACAACGATGCCCGCGACGAAGAAGGCCGTGGTGAAGCAGACGCCCGCGAAGAAGGCCGTGGTGAAGCGCTCTACGGACACGAAGGCCGCGCCGAAGGCGGAGCTGCCCATCATCCCGTTCGAGAGCCAGCGCGCGTGGGAGACGTGGCTCGAGGCGAACCATGCGTCGTCGCGCGGGGTGTGGCTGAAGCTCGCGAAGAAGGCGACGGGCGTGGCGTCCGTCACCTATCCGGAGGCGCTGGACGTGGCGCTCGCGTGGGGCTGGATTGATGGCCAGAAGGGGAGCTTCGACGACGCGTGGTGGCTGCAGAAGTTCACCCCGCGCGGGGTGAAGAGCGTCTGGTCGAAGGTGAACCGCGAGAAGGTGGCGGCCCTCGTCGCCGCGGGGAAGATGCGGCCCTCCGGGCTCGCGGCGGTGGAGCTCGCGAAGAACGACGGGCGCTGGGACGCGGCCTACGACTCACCGAGCAAGGTCACCGTGCCGGAGGACCTGGCGGCGGCCCTGGCCGCCAATCCCAAGGCCTCCGCGTTCTTCGCCACGCTCAACGCCGCCAACCGCTACGCCATCCTGTGGCGCGTCCACACCGCGAAGAAGGCGGAGACGCGGGCGCGGCGCATCGCGGACTTCGTGGAGATGCTCGCCCGGCACGAGTCGCTGCACGCCTGACGTCACGCCGACGTCTTGCGGAAGCGGCGAGACGCCAGGCCCATCACCATGGCGCCGAAGACGCCCAGGAGCAGCACCTGCCGCCAGAGGTCGGCCAGGCCCGCGCTCTTGAGCAGCGTGCCGCGAAGCACCTCCACGTAGTAGCGCACCGGGTTGAGGTACGTCACCCACGCCAGCCAGTCCGGCATGGCGTGAATCGGCGTCATGACGCCTGACAGCAGCACCGCGGGGAGCAGGAAGAGGAAGCCTCCGACGAAGGCCTGCTGCTGCGTGCGGCTCAGCGTTGCGATGAGGAGCCCCACGCCCAGCGTGGACAGCAGGTAGAGCAGGGTGGCCAGCGCCACCAGCCCCAGGTTCCCCCGCAGCGGCACCTTGAACACCCAGGCGCCCACGCTCAGCGCCAGGCCCACGTCCACCAGGCCGATGAGGACGAACGGCGTCACCTTGCCCGCCATCAGCACGCCGGGCCGCAGGGGCGTCACCTGGAGCTGCTCCAGCGTGCCGCTCTCCCGCTCGCGGGCCAGCCCCATGGCCATGATGATGGTGGTGACGACGAGCAGCAGCATCGCCGCGATGCCGGGCACCACGTACACCGCCGTGGACAGCTCCGGGTTGTAGAGGACGCGCGGCACCAGCTCCACCGGGGGGCGGAGCGGAAGCTCTCCCCGGGCCACGGCGTCCGTCTGCATGAGCCGCGCGGCCCGCTGCGCCGCGTGCCGCGCCACCGCGTCCACCGCCACGCCCGAGCGCACCGGGTCCGAGCCGTCCACCAGCGCCTGCACCTGGGCCCCGCTTCCGCGCAGCACGTCCTCCTGGAACTCCGGGGGGAACACCAGCGCCACGGACGCCTCGCCGTGCTCCAGCAGCTCCTGCGCCGTGCGCTCGTCGTGGAGCTCCGCCTTCAGGTCCAGGGTGTCGCCGGCCAGGAGCGTGCGCGCGTAGTCGCGGCTCTCCGAGGTGTTGTCGCGGTCCACCACCGCCGTGGGCACGTGGCGCACGTCGAAGTTCACCGCGAAGCCGAGGACGAACAGCTGCATCAGCGGAGCAATCGTGAGCAGCGCCATCACCCGCCTGTCCCGCACCGTCTGGCGGACTTCCTTCACCACCACGGCCCGGTACTGCACGACCAGAGGATGCATGTGTCCCAGCCCTCCCTTCAGTCCAGCCGCCGCTGGAAGCGGCGCGTGGCCAGCGTCAGCATCACCGTCGCGAACAGGGCCATGGCGAGCAGCTGCGGCCACAGCACGTCCACGCCATTGCCCCGCAGCAGCACCCCGCGCAGCGTGCTCACGAAGTACCGCGCCGGAATCAACATGCTCACCACCTTCAGCGGCGGGGGCAGGTTCTCAATCGGGAAGATGAAGCCCGACAGCAGCATGGACGGCAGCACGGACGTCATGGTCGCCACCTGCGTGGCCACCACCTGGTTGCGCGTCACCACGGAGATGAGCAGCCCCTGGCCCAGCATGCCGATGAGGAACAGCAGCGCCCCCAGCCCCAGCGCCACCACGCTGCCGCGCACCGGCACGTCGAACACCCACGCGCCCGCCGTCAGCACCAGCAGCACCTGGAGCAGGCCGATGCCGAGGTACGGCAAGAGCTTGCCCACGACGATTTCCAGCCGTGCCACCGGCGTGGCGAAGAGCTGCTCCATGGAGCCCCGCTCCCACTCGCGCGCCACGGTGAGGGCGGTGATGAGCACCGCGACGATGGCCAGCAGGTACGACGCCAGCCCGGGCACCAGGAACAGCGCGGAGCGGCTGTTGGGGTTGAACAGCGTTCGCACCCGCACCTCCAGCGGAGGCGCCCGCGGCGCCCCGCCCGTGAGCTTCCGGCTCGCCGCTTCCACCAGCGCCTGGGCCTTGGCCAGCGCCTGCGTGGCGGTGTTGCCGTCCGCCCCGTCGACCAGGAGCTGCACCTGGGCGCCCCCGCCCGCCACGTCCTCGGCGAAGCCCCGGGGCACCACCAGCACGGCAATGGCATTGCCGCGCCGCAGCTCGCGCAGCCCGTCCTCCGGGGAGGTGCCCTCCCACTGGAGGATGAACTCCTCCGACGCCGTCACGTGGCGCACCAGCTCGCGCGACTGTGCGGTCCGGTCCTGGTCCACGACGGCCAGGCCCAGGTGGTCCACGTCGAAGCTGATGCCGAACCCGAACAGCACCAGCAGCAGCACCGGCATGGCCAGCGCCAGGTAGAGGGTGCGGATGTCCCGGCGGATGTGCAGCACCTCCTTGCCGGCCATGGCGAGGATGCGGCCCACCGTGCGGCTCGCGTGTGAAGTAGCCATGGCGGCTTCAGTCCTCCCCTCGTTGCGCCCCGGCGGTGAGCGCCAGGAAGACGTCGTCCAGCGTGGGCGCGGACTCCTCCAGTTCCAGCGGGTCCACGCCCTTCGCGCGCAGCCAGCGCCCGAGCGTCTCCGCCGTCAGCCGCTCCGGGTCCACCCGCACCGTGGCCCCCGAGCCGAAGCGGCTCACGTCCAGCACGCCGGGCTCGCCGCGCAGCGCGTCCAGCGCGGGGGCGAGGTGGGGGCCTCGCACCTCGAGGACGCGGCCCGGGGCGTGCGTGCGCTTGAGGCCCTCCGGGGTGTCCAGCGCCACCAGCCGCCCGTCCACCATGATGCCGATGCGCGCGCAGTACTCCGCCTCGTCCATGTAGTGCGTGGTGACGAAGACGGTGGTGCCGCCCGCGGCCAGCTCGCGGATGAGCGCCCAGAAGGAGCGGCGCTGCACCGGGTCCACGCCCGCGGTGGGCTCGTCCAGGAAGACGATGCGTGGGCGGTGCAGCACCGCGCTGGCCAGGGCCACGCGCTGCTGGAGGCCGCCCGGCAGCGAGCCCGTCACCTCGTCCTGGATGGCACCGAGCTGCATCCGCTCCAGCATCTCGCCGATGCGCGTCGCCAGCTCGCGTCCGTGCGCGCCGTACGCCGAGGCGAAGAACTCGAGATTCGCCCGCACCGTCAGGTCCAGGTACAGCGAGAAGCGCTGGGACATGTAGCCGATGCCGGCCTTCACGCGCTCCGGCGCTTCGCTCACGTCATGGCCCGCCACCCGCGCATGGCCGCCCGTGGGCTTCAGGAGCCCGCACAGCATGCGGATGGTGGTGGACTTGCCGGCGCCATTCGCGCCCAGGTAGCCGAAGATTTCCCCGGCCCCCACGGTGAAGCTCACGTCGTTCACCGCGGTGAAGTCGCCGAAGCGCCGCGTCAGGTGCTCCACCTCGATGGCGGTGCTCATGCGGCCCTCCCGCCGGTGCCGTTGCGCCGCTCGACGAGCGCGAGGAACACCGCCTCGAAGTTGGACGCCGCCACGCCGTGCTGGCGCGCCAGCTCCCGGGGCCCGCCCTCGGCGATGAGCTCGCCCGCGTACAGCAGCCCCACGCGGTGGCAGCGCGCCGCCTCGTCCATGTACGGCGTGGACACAATCAGCGTCATGCCGTCGTGGACCAGCGTGTAGAGCAGCTCCCACAGCTCCCGGCGGCTCACCGGGTCCACGCCGTTGGTGGGCTCGTCCAGCAGCAGCACCCGCGGCCGGTGGAGCAGGGCGCACGCCAGCGCCAGCTTCTTGTACATGCCGCCGGAGAGCGCATCCGCCCGCCGCTCCGTGAAGCGCCCCAGCCGGGTGATGTCCAGCAGCCGCTCGCGCCGGGAGGCGAAGTCTTCTTTCGACAGGCCGAACAGCCGCGCGAAGAAGTGGAGGTTCTCATCCACGCTCAGGTCGCCGTACAGGGTGTTGCGCTGCGGCACCAGGCCCAGCCCCTCGCGCACCTGGGAGCGGGGATTCGTGGGGTCCTCACCCAGCATCCGCACGCGGCCGCCGTCCGCGCGCAACAGGCCCGCCATCAGCCGGATGGCCGTCGTCTTCCCCGCGCCGTCCGGGCCCACCAGGCCGTACACCTCGCAGTGGCCCACCGCCAGCGACACGCCCCGCAGGGCCTGCGTGGCGCCGAAGCCCTTGCGCACGTCCTCGAGCGCGACGTCCGGCGCCTCGCTCACGGCCGCTGCTCCGCCACGGCCGGACCCTGCCCGGGAGCCAGCGTGATTTCCACCGGCATGCCCGGCAGGAGCAGCCCCTCCGGCGCGTCGATGTGCACCTCGACGGGATATACGAGCCTGTCCCTGTCACTGCGCGTCTGCACGTTGCGCGGCGTGAAGGCCGCCTCGCGCGCCACGGTGACCACGCGGGCGGGGAAGGTGCGGTCCGGGTACGCGTCCGCGCGCACCGTGGCCTCCTGCCCGGGGTGCGCCGCGGCCAGCTCCGCGTTGGGCAGGTAGAAGGTGGCCTTGGGCCGGGCCGTGTCCACCAGCCGCGCCACCACCGCGCCCGGCAGGGCCAGCTCACCCGGCTCCAGCGCCAGCGTCTCCACCGTGCCCGCCATGGGCGCGCGCAGCTCGCACTCCGCGGCGGTGACGCGGGCGCGGCGCAGCGTGGCCTCGGCGGCCTCCACCGCGCGCACGGCGGCCTCCGCCTGCTGCAGGCTGGCGCGCTCCTGCTCCATGGCGGCCCGCGCCTGACGCCCGGCGGCCGTGCTGGAGTGACGCGCGGCCTCCAGTTGCTGCTCCAGCGACGCGGCCCGGGCCTTCGCCTCATCCAGCGCCGCCTCCGTGGTGGCCCCGCCCATCTGCTGGAGGCGCTCCGCCTGCCGCTTCGCCAGGCCCTGCTGGTCCGCCAGCGAGGCAATCTGCGCCTGGCTGCCGGAGGCCTGCGCGGCGACGGCCTCGGTGTTGCGGCCGGCGGCCAGGGAGGCGGCCCGTGCCGCGTCCGCCTGCGCCCGCGCCATGGCCAGCCGGGCCTCCATCTCCGCCAGGCCCGCCTCCGGCTCCGTGCAGTCGAGCGTGACGAGCAGCGCGCCTTTGGCCACCCGGGCGCCTTCCTCCACATGCCGCGCCAGCACGCGGGCGTTGATGCGGGCGCGCACGTCCACGCCCGTGCCCTCCACCACGCCCGAGCCGCCCGCGGGCCCTTCCGCCGCCCGGCGGTCCTTCAGGATGCGCAACCCCAGCAGGGCGCCGAGCGCTCCCACCAGGACCACGAACAACAGGACGGCACGTCGCATGGACTCTCCCCTCGAAGCCGCGGCACGTCGCGCGGTGACGGGGAAGCGCATGGCAAGCCTCATGCCGTGAGCGCGTCAGTCGGAGGGAGTGCCCGGGTGTCGGATGCCCGCGCGCTCTCCCTGCCGGAAACCCGGCACCCCCGCCGGAAGGCCGACGGCTCTCCTCCTGGCCCGGCGTCCACATTCCCCCTGCCACCACCCCATCCGGAGGAAAGCTGCGCATGCACCGCATGCGGGGCTCCCTCCGAGGGGGCGGGTCCTTCGCTACCGCTTCTTCATGCTTCTTCACGGGCTCGGGCGAAGGGCTGCGTGGCACCTTGCGCCCGTCCTCTTCCCCTGGGGAAGAGGGGCCGCCGGTGGCGGCCATGGGCGGTGGCATCACCATTGCTCAGCGAGTCGTGCGCCACATCCCGTGCGCACCCGAGGAAGGGGAAGACGCCCCATGCTGCTCGACATGTACCTGTTCTTCTGTCTGCCGCTCCCGAGCCCCACGCGCGCAGCCGCCAGGGCGTCGCCCCGGGCGAAGGGCGGCTCCGGAAGGCAGTCTTCACCCGGGAGCCGGAAGCCGTCGCGCCAGGGGGAGGACGGAGGCGGGCAGGGCGGCAAGGGGACGCGCGGGAAGCGGCGCGTGGCCCGGCCCGTGCTACGGGTGATTGATGGAGGCCGCGCCGGCGTACCATGACCGGCGCGGTGTGAGTGGAAGGGGCAGGCCATGGACTCGAGGACCCGGCGCAACTTCGACGACATCCAGCTCCGGCACATCGGCCGCATCTTCGGGCGCATGGTGGTGCTGCGCGCCTCCGTCGGCGCGGGGTTGATGCTGGCGGTGGCGTGGATGGCGGCGATGGACCCCGCGCCATGGCGGCTGACGTGGCTGGCCGCCCAGGTGGTGTCCGCCCTGACGTTCTTCATCTACGAGCTGCGCCGCTACAACCGCGAGGGGCTCACCCGGCGGAGCGTGCCCGTCAATCTCCTGCTGGGCGTGCTGTTCCAGCAGAGTCTGGTGACGGGGACGGGAGGGCTCGCCAGCCCGCTGCTGCCCATGGTCATCCCCCTGGCCTTCGTGGGCGCCACCGCGCTTCCCCGGGGCTGGCACCTGCGCCTGTTCGTCGTGGAGCTGGTGGCGCTGTCGGCCATGGCGCTGCCGCAGCTGGCGGGCTGGCTGCCCATGCTCCCGCTGTCTTTCCTGGGCGCGCCGCCCCGGCCGCTGATGTTCGCCACCGCGTTGCTGATGTTCGTGTTCATCATCATGATCAACGCGGTGGGCGCCGCCATCCGCGGCACCTTCGACGACATGCTCCGCGAGGCGCTGGCGCAGCGGGACGAGCTGCTGGCCACCCACCGCTCCTACTCGCGGGCGCTGGAGTCCATGTCCGGGGAGATTGCCCACGAGCTGAAGAACCCGCTGGCCACGGTGAAGGGACTCACCCAGCTCATGGTGCGCGAGGCCGGCCGCGCCCAGCCCACCGAAAGACTGGAGGTGCTGTCCAGCGAGGTGGTGCGCATGCAGGGCATCCTGGAGGAGTTCCTCAACTTCTCGCGGCCGCTCGTCCCGCTGTCGGTGAGCGCGGTGGACCTGGTGGCGCTGTGTGACGAGGCGTTGGTGCTGCACGAGGGGCTCGCCGCCCAGGGCGAGGTCCGGCTGGAGCGCGTGGGGCAGGGGCCCGTGCTCTCCGTGTGTGACGCGCGCAAGGTGAAGCAGGTGGTGATGAACCTGCTCCACAACGCCATCGAGGCGAGCCCCCGGGGTGGCCAGGTGCTCCTGGAGGTGGACGCCAACTCCATCGGTGAGGCCCGGGTGTCCGTGAAGGACACGGGCTCGGGCCTGCCTCCGGAGGTGGCCGGCCGCGCGTTCGAGGCGGGCGTCACCAGCAAGGCGAAAGGCTCCGGGCTGGGGCTGACGGTGGCGCGCGCGCTGGCGCGCCAGCACGGAGGAGATGTCACGCTGACGAACCGGACGGGTGGCGGGTGCGTGGCGGAGTTGGTGCTCCCGCGAGAGCTGCCCGCGGACATCCTCAAGCCCGTGGGCGAGCGCGCGGTGGCCCATGCCGGTTGATTCCGGGCGCGGAGGAGGTCGGCAGGGCCTCGCGGTGGCCCTGGCCTGGCGGTCCGCAGCGGAGCGGGCCGTCGCGAGCGGAGCTGGAAGAGACATGCTTCTTGACGAGGGAGTGGCTGGGGCAGCGGTCCGGACGCTCGCGGCACCGTCCTGTTCGGAAATGTCGGGACCTTTCGCGCCGCAAAACCCCCGACATTTCCGAACAGGACGCCTCCGGCTCCGCCCTGAGGCGTTCCGGAAGCGGCCACGGTTGTTCCCCGCAGTCCCCAGCCGCGTCCTGAATGGAGCGGACGCGGCGCTGCCCACCCAGTGCGAGCCCGAGTCAGGACGCGAGGTGGCCCATGCCGGTTGAGGCGGGCACGGCAGCGGAGGCCATCCACCACGTGCTGGTGGTGGACGACGACGCAGGCGTGCGCTTCACGCTGAAGGAGACGCTGCGCAGCCTGCCCGGCGTCTCGGTGGACGTCGCGGAGGATGGCGAGGTCGCCCTGGCGAAGCTGGCGGCGCGGCCGTACGAGCTGGTCATCACCGACCTGCGGATGCCGCGCGTGGACGGGATGGAGCTGGTGAAGCGGCTGCACGGCCAGCCCCACGCGCCGCGCATCATCGTCGTCACGGCGCACGGCTCGGAGCGCTTCGCGGTGGAGGCGGTGAAGGCGGGCGCGTACGACTACTTCCGCAAGCCCTTCGACGTGGACGAGCTGCTGGCCGTCGTCACCCGCGCGCTGGAGGCGGTGCGGCTGCGCGACGAGAACGAGCGGCTCGCGGGTGAGCTGAACCTGTCCCGCTCGCTGGTGTTCGCCTCGGAGGCCATGGGGCGGCTGGCGCAGCTCGTCCAGCGCGCGGGCTCGCGGGACGTGACGGTGCTGATTACGGGCGAGAGCGGCACGGGCAAGGAGCGGGTGGCGGAGGCGCTGGTGCGGGCCTCGCCGCGCGCGGACAGGCCCTACCTGCGCTTCAACTGCGCGGCGCTCACGGAGGAGCTGGCGGAGGCGGAGCTGTTCGGCCACTCGAAGGGCGCCTTCACCGGCGCGCACCGCGTGCGCCAGGGCCTCTTCCGCGAGGCGGACGGCGGCACGCTGCTGCTGGACGAGGTGGGGGAGCTGGCCCCGCCGCTCCAGGCCAAGCTGCTGCGCGTCCTGCAGGAGGGCGAGGTGCGGCCGGTGGGCGAGGACCGGCCCGTCAAGGTGGACGTGCGCATCCTCGCGGCCACGCACCGGGATTTGCGCCGCCGGGCAGCGGAGGGGACGTTCCGCGAGGACCTCTACTACCGCCTCAACGTGGTGCAGCTCCGTGTGCCGCCGCTGCGCGAGCGCCCGGAGGACATCCCGGTGCTGGCCCGCATGTTCCTGGACCGCTTCAGCGACCGCTTCCACACGGGCCCGCTGAAGGTACCCGAAGGCTTCTTCGAGAAGCTCCGCGCACTGCCGTGGCCGGGCAACGTGCGCGAGCTGGAGAACACGCTGGAGAGCCTCGTCGCGCTCTCCAGCGACGGCGAGCTGGACCTGGGGCTGCTGCCCGTCCCCGACTCCCCGGCGCCCGGTGCCCCGGCGGGAGCCAGCGCTCCGGGCCCCGGTGCGAGCGCGGAGGCACCGGACGGCGTGGGCCTCAAGGAGCGCGTGGAGGCGTACGAGCGGGGCCTCGTCCTGGACGCGTTGCGCATCGCCGGCGGCAACCGCAGCGAGGCCGCGCGGCGGCTGGGCATCGGCCGCGCTACGCTGCACGACAAGCTGCGCAAGTACGGCCTGGACGCGGCCCCGGACGAGGGCGGGGAAGGGCGGGGGTAGGACGCACGGGCCGGGGAGCGTCCACTCCCGGGGTGAAGTGTTTTCTTGTCGGCATGACGATGCGGTAGTCAGGAGAGATGCCGCTGGAAGCGGCGCGGATCCGGCCATGCTTCGCCGCACCGTGCCCGCGACCCTCCGCTCGAGACCCGTGCCCGACGCCACGCCCCCACGTCCCACTTCCGCGACTTCGCAGGTGAGCATCCTGCTGGTCGACGACCTCCCGGCGAACCTGTTCGCGCTGGAGTGCATCCTCGCGCCGCTCGGCCAGCGCCTGGTGCGTGCCGCGTCCGGTCAGGAGGCGCTGCGGCGGGTGCTCGACGAGGACTTCGCCGTCATCCTCCTGGACCTGCGGCTGGGAGACATGAACGGGGTGGAGGTGCTGACGCTGCTGCGCCAGCGCGAGCGAAACCGGCGCACGCCCGTCCTGCTCCTCACGGGCCTGGACGGAGACTCCCCGGAGCTGCAGCCGGCCTTCAAGCAGGGCGCGGTGGACTACATGCGCAAGCCCCTGGTGTCGGACGTGCTGCGCGACAGGGTGGCCCTGTTCGTGGAGCTGCGGCAGACGCAGGCCGCGCTGCGCCGGCAGGAAGGCCAGGTGCAGGAGCTGTCCACCCGGCTCGAGGAGGCCGAGCGCGAGCTGCGCGCCCTCCGCGCGGGGCCTCGTCCGCTGCCGGGGGGGCCGCCTTCGGAGTAGGGCGGCGTGCCGCGCCGCGGCGTTGCACGGACTGGGGAACAAAAGCACGGGATGTGCGTTGGTGGCGCCCCGGAGTCGGAGCTTCCGACGCCGGTGGTGGTCCCCCAGAATGACGCCCTCTCCTCCAGGAGCGTGCATGCACTCCGTGTCCCGCAGCCTCGCGGCACTGCTGCTGTTCTCCCTCGCCGCCCCCGCGGGCGCGCAGCCCGGCCCTCAGGCGCCGAAGCCGCCCTACGGCTGGTCCCAAGAGCGGGAAGACCGCATCCGCTCGCGCTACACCAAGTACGAGTTCCGCATCCCCATGCGCGACGGCAAGCGGCTGTTCACGTCCGTCTACGTGCCCGTCGATGCGTCCCCGACGAAGCGCTACCCCATCCTGATGGTGCGCACGCCCTACACCGTCGCGCCGTATGGCGTGGACCGGTACGCGAACTCGCTGGGGCCCAGCGAGGCCTTCGAGAAGGAGGGCTTCATCTTCGTGGGCCAGGACGTGCGCGGTGCCCACATGTCCGAGGGCGAGTTTCTCAACGTGCGCCCGCACAACCCGAAGAAGTCCGGGCCGAAGGACATCGACGAGAGCACGGACACGTACGACACCATCGACTGGCTGGTGAAGCACGTGCCGAACAACAACGGCCGTGTCGGCCAGTGGGGCATCTCCTATCCCGGCTTCTACACGTCGGCGGGCGCCATCGACTCGCACCCGGCGCTCAAGGCGGTGTCCCCGCAGGCCCCCATCGCCGACTGGTTCTGGGACGACATGCACCGGCATGGCGCCTTCAACCTGGGCATGGCGTTCAGCTTCTTCTCCGTGTTCGGCAAGCCCCGGCCCCAGCCCACGGACGCCGAGGAGTGGAAGCCGTACGACATCGGCACGCCGGACGCGTATGACTTCTTCCTGGACGTGGGGGCGCTGAGCAACGCGGACACGAAGCACCTCAAGGGCGAGATCTCCTTCTGGAAGGACCTCGTCGCGCACCCCAACTACGACGCCTTCTGGCAGGCGCGAAACCTCCTGCCGCACCTGAAGAACATCAAGGCGGCGGTGATGACGGTGGGCGGCTGGTACGACACGGAGGACCTGTACGGGCCGCTGCGGACCTACGCGGCAATCGAGAAGCAGAACCCCGGCACCACCAACACGCTCATCATGGGCCCGTGGCGGCACGGCGGCTGGCAGGGCACGGAGGGCACCGAGCTGGGTGACGCGGAGTTCGGCTTCAAGACGAGCGAGACGTACCAGGAGCTGGCGCTCGACTTCTTCAAGGCGTACCTCAAGGACGGCAAGAAGCCGGAGCTGCCGGAGGCGCTGGTGTTCGAGACGGGCGCCAACCGCTGGCGCCGCTTCGAGAGCTGGCCGCCGAAGGGCCTGCGCGAGACGCGGCTCTACTTCCAGCCCAAGGGCGCGCTGTCCTTCAACAAGGCCCCCACGGGCACCACGGAGTCCTTCGCCGAGTACGTGAGCGACCCGGACAAGCCGGTGCCGTACACGCAGGAGCTGAACCCCGGATGGAGCAAGAACTACATGGCGGAGGACCAGCGCTTCGCGTCGCGCCGGCCGGACGTGCTGGTGTTCGAGACGGAGCCGCTCGCGAGTGACTTGACGCTGGCGGGCCCGCTGGAGGCGGAGCTGTGGGTGTCCACCACCGGCACGGACGCGGACTGGGTGGTGAAGCTGGTGGACGTGAATCCGGGCAAGCTGCGCGGGTGGAAGCAGAGCGACGACGAGCAGGGCAAGCGCAACCGCGGCGGCCAGCAGACGCTGGTGCGCGGTGAGCCGTTCCGCGGCCGCTTCCGCGACAGCTACAGCGAGCCCAGGCCCTTCAAGCCCGGCGAGGTGACGAAGGTGCGCTTCGTCATCAACGACGTGTTCCACACCTTCCAGCGCGGGCACCGGGTGATGATCCAGGTGCAGTCGAGCTGGTTCCCCTTCATCGACCGCAACCCGCAGACCTACGTTCCCAATATCTTCGAGGCGAAGGACACGGACTTCACGCGCGCGTTCCACCGCGTGTACATGTCCGCCGCGCACCCCAGCTCCGTGAAGGTGGGTGTGCTGCCGTCGGCGGACGAGTAGGGCGCGGAGTCGACGTGCGGGCCGGAAGTCGCAGTGCTTCCGGCCCGACATCCGCGGCGGGAGGACGCAGCGCGACGTCCGTTCCGCACGGGAGATCACCGTGCGTTCCTGTTACGCTGCACCTGTCACGCGGCAGACGCCTTGGACGTGAGGGACATGACTGGCACGGAGGGGCCCGACAGCGGGCGGGTGGAGCTCGACGGGAGTGAGGGTGAGGGAGGAGGGCAGATCCTCCGCACCGCGCTGTCGCTGTCGCTCATCACCGGCCGTCCCTTCCACATCACGCGCCTGCGCGAGAAGAGAGATCCACCGGGCCTGCGTCCCCAGCACCTGGCCTGCGTGCGCGGCGCCGAGGCCCTGAGCGACGGCTCCAGCGAGGGCGCCACCGTGGGCGCCTCCGAGCTCTCCTTCACCCCGGGCCCCGTGCGCGCGGGGAGCTACCTGCTGGAAGTGGGCACCGCCGGCAGCACGCCGCTGCTCTTCCAGTGTCTCGTCTATCCGCTGGCCCTGGCCGGGGGCGGGGAGCTCATCCTGCGCGGCGGCACGCACCTGCCGCACAGCCCCAGCTACCACTACATCGCCAACGTCTGGCAGCCGGTGGCCCGCGCGTACGGCCTGCCCGTGCAGCTCACCCTGCCGCACGCGGGCTTCTACCCGGAGGGCGCGGGGGAAATCGTCGCGGAGGTGGGCCCGCCCCAGGAGCCGCCGCTGCTGGTGGAACTGCCCGCGCGCGGGATGCTGCGCGAGGTGCGCGTGTCATCCTTCACCGGCGGGCTGCCCTTCACCATCGCCGAGCGCCAGTCCCGCGCCGCCGTGGCCGCCCTGCGCGAGCGGGGCATCCTCGCCGAGGCGGAGAACCGGCCGCTGCCGGTGACGCGCTCGGTGGGCACCGTCACCTTCGTGCTGGCCCAGTTCGAGCACACCATCGCCGGCTTCACCGCGCTGGGCGAGCGGGGCCGTGCCGCGGAAGAGGTGGGGCGCGAGGCCGCCGTGGCGCTGGCGGACTTCATGGAGACCGGGGGCGCGCTCGACGAGCACCTCGCGGATCAGATCCTCCTGCCCGCGGCGCTGCTGGCCTCCGGACGGCTGGGGCCGGCCACGCCGGGCACGACGCGCTTCACGGCGGCGCGCATCACCGACCACCTCACCACGCATGCCCGCGTGGTGGAGCGCTTCCTGCCGGTGCACGTCAGCGTGGATGCGAGCGGCGCCGTGGAGGTCCGCCCGCGCTGACGCGCGAGGCTCAGGCCTCTTCTTCGTCACCCCGGTTGGCACCGAAGGTGTTGGCGCCGGAGATCTCCTTCGTCGTGTTCCGGTAGGCCCGGAACCCGAAGGGCACGGCGGCCGCGAAGACGAGCACCACCAGGCCAATGGCCATCCAGGGGACGGGCGGCTGCTTCACCTGGATGTCCTTGCCATAGGAGTTGAGGTTGTTGCCCATGGCGCGCTGCTTGGCGATTTCCTTTTCCTCGGCCGTCAGCTCGCGCTGGGCCTTGAACTCCTGCACCTGGCGCCGGGGCTGGGCCAGCGCGGCACCGCCCGAGCAGAGGGCGAGGACGAGAACGAGCCGGGGGAGGGCGTTTCGCATGGGGGCGGAGGCTAACACGACCCAACGTACGGGCTGAACAGGGCTTGCGCGGTTGGGGGGGCTCCGTTACGGCGCAGAACGCCCACATTTCCTCCCCGGGGACGCCATGCTGCGCCTGCCCTTCATCGCCCTCGCCAACCTCTTCCTCCTGCTGCGGAGCCTGCTGGGGCTGCCCTTCCGGCTGCTCGCCGCCCGCCACCGGCCGGCCTACGTGCGCTTCCGGCTGACGGGGGACCCGCCGTACCGCGAGCGGCGCAAGTCCCGATTCCAACTGGGAGGGACGCGCCCGGAGCCGGCCGCCGTCACCTCGGTGGAGCGCTTCCGGGAGTCCCTGCGGCTGCTGGCGGGGGACGCCGGGGTGAAGGGCATCCTGCTGGAGGTGGAGAACCTGGCCGTGCCGCCGGCGAAGCGGGACGCGCTGGTGGATGTGGTGGCGGAGTTCCGCAGGGCGGGCAAGCGGGTGGTGGCCTGGGCGGTGAGCGTGGAGACGGACGCCTACCCCGTCATGTGCGCGGCGGACGAGGCGCTGCTGGCGCCCATGGGCCGGGTGGACGTGGTGGGCTATTCGGCCGAGGCCACGGCCCTGGGCGAGGGGCTGTCGCGCGTGGGCATCCAGGCCCACTTCGTGCGGCGGGGTGACTACAAGACGGCGCCGGAGCTCTTCACCCACGCGACGGTGTCCGACATCCAGGCGCGGACGGTGGAGTCGTTCCTGGACGAGCGCTACGTGGACCTCGTGGATGCGGTGGCGCGCGGGCGCCGCAAGACGCCGGAGGAGGTGCGGGCGCTCATCGACCAGGGGCCCTTCAGCGCTCGGCGGGCGGTGGAGGCGGGGCTGGTGGACGCGCTGGTCAGCGAGGCGGACCTGCCGGCGCACCTGGGGCTGGTGAAGGCCGGGGAGGCGCACGAGGACGAGAGGGAGCTGGAGTCCATGGCGACGTACCTGTCCACGGTGCCCTTCCCCCCGGTGCGCTGGCGGAGGCTGAAGCGGCCGCCGCGCGTGGCGCTGGTGCCGGTGTCGGGCGTCATCGTCCCCGGGCAGGGGGCGAATAGTGAGCGGATGGCGTCGTCGGGCGCGGTGGTGAAGGCCCTGCGCGCGGCGGGGAGGGACAGGCGCACGAAGGCGGTGGTGCTCTACATCAGCAGTCCCGGGGGCGCGCCGCTGGCGTCGGAGCAGATGCTGGAGGCGGTGCAGCGGGTGGGGCGGAAGAAGCCCGTCATCGCGTTCATGGACCGGGTGTGCGCCAGCGCCGGGTACATGGTCGCGGTGGGCGCGAAGGAGATCTGGTCCACGCCGCACGCGGTGGTGGGCTCGATTGGCGTGTTCGCGGGGAAGTTCGATGCGTCCGTGCTGCTGGAGCGGCTGGGCGTGCACCAGACGGTGCTGGTCCGGGGGGAGAACGCGGCGCTGAACTCCAACTCACGGGGCTTCACCCCGCGCGAGCGCGCCACGCTGGAGGCGGAGGTGGAGGAGGTCTACCAGGGCTTCCTGGGGTACGTGGCGAAGGGACGCGGCCGGACGCCGGAGGAGATCCACACGCTGGCGGAGGGGCGGGTGTACTCGGGGATGCGGGCGAAGGGGGTGGGGCTGGTGGACCACGTCGGCGGCTTCGAGGCGGCGTGTGGCCGCGCGCTGGAATTGGCGAAGGTGTCCGCGGAGCGGTTCGACATCATTACCTACGGTGGGCCGAAGAAGCGGCTCTCGTTGCTCAAGCTGCTGATGGGCTCGGCGCGGGCGCAGACGTATGCGCTGTGTCCGACGGCGTGGAGGCTGGGTGGGCCGTGGGGTGCCGAGGCGTTCGATGATGTCTCGGACCTCCTGGGCGACAGGGTCCGCGACCTCCTGGCGGAGCTGTGGAACGATCGTGCGTATGACCGTGGATGAATGGCCATGCTGACCCTCTTGCTGGTCCTCATGATGGCGGAGGTTCCGGCGCCTCCGCCTCTCGAGCAGATGGAACTCGAGCAGGTCCTGTCCTGCGCGGGGGATGCCCTGAAGTGCGAGGCCTCGGACTGGGAGCTGGCTCGGGAGCTGGCGCGTCGCTACGACTCCGCGGTGCTCGCATCGCGTATCCAACGTGCGGCCGGTGCTCAGCGCCGGGTGCTGGCGTTCGCCCTGTACGTCCAGCCCTCGCGTCCGGACGTGGCGAGGCTCATGAGGAAGCTCTCCAGCGACCGGGACGAGGAGCTTGCGTACTACGCGCTGAACTACCGGGCGAAGCTGTGTGAACGGGAGGCCCTCGCGAAGCTGGTAGCGCCTCCGTACCGCATCCGAGCGGCCTGCGAACAATGGGCGACCACCGTGTCCCTGGTCGGCCAGTGCCGCTACGCGTCCGGCGGCCCCTTCCTGGTGTCCTCCCTTGATCATGGGTGCCTCAATGTCGTCCAGGCCGCGGAGGCCGGTCTGCGGGCGCTCTACCCGGATGCGCCTTCCACCTTTGAGTCGCTCGACCAGCAGAAGGCATATTTCGGGACGAGGGTGCACCGACGGAAGTGAGGGGGCTCCATGCAGCGATTACGATTCCCAGTCGTCATGCCGTACGGACACTCCGGGTGGGTGGTGGAGTTTCCGGCGAATCGCGAGCTGCTCCAGGTCCTGGGTGAGCCTGGCTACATCGAGGACGATCCCACGCGCACGGCGGGCGGGCGCGAGTGGTTCTGGGCATTCGAGATGGAGGACGGGCTTCGTCTCGTGCTGATCTGGCTCGAGCCCGTGAATTGCGTCTCTGTCAGCGCGGACCCGCCGGAGGCAGCGCGGGTGGTCGAGGCCCTTCGTGCGCTCGGGCTGAACGCCCCCTTCGAAACGCGCCAGCTGCCCTCGGAAGAGCGGCTTCAACTCTTCCAGGCGCGAGGCGCGGTCTGGGTCTTCACGGGCACAGGCGCATCGGAGCCCACCGCCGTTTTCTCTCGCAAGCAGCTGGCGGACACATGGCTCGCCCGGACTCGATTCTCTGGCACGCTCGTGGCCCATCCATTGGATGTCTCGCAATACGACTTCGAACGAAGATTGAGGCCATCCAGCGTCCCCGTGCTCGAGCGGGAGGAGTCGCAGCGGTACGTCGGCGTCCTGGGTGAGCGCTATGAGTACGTTGAAGGCAGGCAGGTCAAAGACTGAAGGTGTCGGGCACATTCCGGTTGATGGAATCGCCGCGCGCGCGACGAGCGGCTCCGGTGCTACCCTCCGCGCGCCCATGAAGCGCACCGTCCTCCTCTGCCTGCCCCTGTTGGCCGCCTGCGCCACCCCCGCACGCGAGCCCGTCTTCGTCGCCGAGGCCTATGCCCGGGCCCTGGACGAGGGGCGCCTCCAGGACGCCTACGCCCTCACCAACGGAGGGCCCGAGGGCGAGGTCGCCTTCCTGGACCGCTACTCCGACGAGTCCACCCGCCGAGAGCGCGCCGCCGCCGTGCGCTCCGGAACCCAGGTGCTGGAGGCCCGCGCCCCTTCCGTCACCCTGGCCCACACCGCCCAGGGCTGGCGCGTGGTGGAGGCCCGGCCGGCGGACGTGCCCCGGGCGGCCCTCTCGCGCTTCCTGGACACCGTGGAGGCCCGCGAGTGGCAGAAGGCCTGGAGCCTGCTCGCCGCGCCGCTGCGCGCCCGCTACACCCCCGAGCGCCTGCGCGAGGACTTCGAGCGCGAGCCCCTGGCGAAGGAGCGCCTGCGCCGGGCCCGGCTCGCCCTCAACGCCAACGTCCGGGTCGGCGCGGGGGAGGCCCTGTTCCCCCTCGGAGAGGACCGCGCCGTGGTGCTGGTGCTCGAAGACGGCGAGTACCGCGTGGCCTCCATCGAGTGACGGCCTGCCCGCCCGCTGATCCTCCAGTCCTCCTGATGGACCCCTTCAGCCCGCCGGCCATGCTCCACCGGGCGGCAGCCCGCCAGGGTGCGCCCGACGTCCAACGGCGTTAATCGACGTTGACAGCCCCCGGGGGGCTGGCAGATTCCGCGCCCGTTGGCGGCCCCCAACCGCCCGTTTTCCAAAAGGTTTCAGGTGTTCAGATGAGCGTTTCCGAGGCGGCCGTCCTCGCGGCGATGTCGAAGGTCATGGACCCCGAGCTCCACGTGGACCTCGTGAAGGCGGGGATGGTGAAGGACATCCGCATCGCGGGGGACTCGGTGAAGCTCAAGATCGAGCTCACCACGCCGGCCTGTCCGCTCAAGGGGAAGATCCAGGCGGACGCCGAGGCCGCGCTCAAGACGGTCCCCGGGCTGAAGACCTTCGACATCGAGTGGGGCGCCCAGGTCCGCGCGGCCGGTGGCGGCGTCCCCGGCGGCGCGCTGCTCCCCCAGGTGAAGAACGTCATCCTCGTCGGCGCCGGCAAGGGCGGGGTGGGCAAGAGCACCGTGGCCCTCAACCTCGCCACCGCCCTGGCCATGCACGGCGCCAAGGTGGGCCTGCTCGACGCGGACTTCTACGGCCCCTCGGTGCCCATGATGACGGGCCTCGCGGACAAGAAGCCGGTGAGCCCGGACGGCAAGTCCCTGGACCCGCTCCTCGCCCACGGCCTCAAGGTGATGTCCATCGGCTTCCTCGTGGAGGCGGACCAGGCGCTCATCTGGCGCGGCCCCATGCTCCACGGCGCGCTGATGCAGCTGGTGCGCGACGTGAACTGGGGCGAGCTGGACTACCTCGTCCTCGACCTGCCGCCCGGCACCGGTGACGTGGCCCTGTCGCTGTCCCAGTCCATCCGCGCCGCGGGCGCCGTGCTGGTGACGACGCCGCAGGACGTGGCCCTGGCCGACGTGGTTCGCGCCAAGCAGATGTTCGACAAGGTCCACATCCCCGTGCTGGGCATCGTGGAGAACATGAGCCAGTTCGTCTGCCCGAACTGCTCGCACGTCACGCCCATCTTCAACCACGGTGGCGGCCGCAAGGCGGCGGAGATGTTCGGCATCCCATTCCTCGGGGAGATCCCCCTGGACCTGAAGGTGCGCGAGTCCGGAGACTCGGGCGTGCCGGTGGTGCTGGGCGCGAAGGACAGCCTGGAGGCGAAGGCCTTCCTGGAGGTCGCTCGCAACGTGGCGGGCAGGGTGTCCACGCAGAGCATGAAGAGCGTGCCGCTTCCGGTGGTGCAGGCCCGATAACTCCCAAGGAGAGGCTTCATGGCTTCGGCCGGCAACGACGACTTCCCGCCCGACCCGCTGCTCGACGATGACGACCGGCAGGCGGGGCGCTCCAGCGGCCCCGCGGGCTTCGTGCCGGAGTTCGTGCGTCGCATGGCCGTGGCCGGCCTGGGTGCCCTCTTCATGACGGAGGAGGGCATCCGCAACCTCGCCGGTCAGCTCAAGCTTCCCAAGGAGGCGCTGGGCTTCATCCTCGGTCAGGCGGAGAAGACCAAGGACGAAATCACCCGCGTCGTCACCGACGAGCTGCGCCGCTTCCTCCAGTCGGAGAAGCTGCGCGACGAGTTCCTCAAGCTCATGTCCGGCATGACGGTGGAGATCAAGGCGCAGATCCGCCTCGTGCCGCCGGACAAGGCGGACGCGGAGAACGAGACGCCGAGCGAGCCGAAGGAGAAGAAGGCCGGCACGCCCCGCGTGGTCGTCTCCGAGCTCAACGCGCGGCGCCCCGGCTCCAAGCGGACGAAGAAGGAGTAGCGGTGGCGGACACGCCTTCCCCAGCCGAGCAAGCCCCCATTCCCGAGCGCCGCCACTGGCGCTCGCACCCGCTGCTGAAGCGGCTGCCCCTGCTCATCCTGGCGGGCTTCGGCCTGTGGCTCTGGCAGAACCCGGGCAAGCCCGATCACGAGCTGCGGCTCCAGTTCGATGGGACGGAGTGGAACATCGCCCGGGCCCTGGACCTCCAGGTGGTGGACGACGAGGGCAACGTGCTCAAGCGCGAGGAGCGCTTCTACACCGCGGGGCCTCCGCCCGAGGAGACGTTCGCCCTGGACGTTCCCGAAGGCACCTGGCGGGTGCGCATCTTCGTGAAGCTGGAGGGGTTCGACCGCCGCATGAAGCTGGAGGAGACGCTGGAGGTGGGAGAGGCGCAGTACATCGTCCGCCAGCTGCGGATGCCGCCCACCGGTCGTTGACCGTCCCGGACGCGTGGGCTATGGGCGGCCGCACGTCACTCACATTCCCAGCAAGGGGTTCGCGAACACCATGGCAACGGAGCATATCGTCGTCGTCGGGGCGGGGCAGATGGGCGCGGGCATCGCGCAGGTGGCACTCCAGGCCGGCCTGCGCGTCACGCTGGCGGACGTGTCCAAGGAAGGGCTCGCCAAGGGCGCGGACCGCATCAAGGGCGGCCTGAAGAAGCTGGTGGAGAAGGGCAAGCTCGACGAGGCGAAGCGCGCCGCCGCCGAGGCCAACCTCGCCACCCTCACGGACGTGAAGGAGGCGAAGGACGTCGACTTCGCCGTCGAGGCCGTGACGGAGAACGAGGACCTCAAGCGCCGCATCTTCCAGGACCTGGACTCCGTGGTGCGCCCGGGCGGCATCCTCGCCACCAACACCTCGTCCATTCCGATTACGCGCATCGCCGCGTCCACGAAGCGCCCCGAGTCCGTCATCGGCATGCACTTCATGAACCCGGTGCCGGTGATGCAGCTGGTGGAGCTCATCCGCGGCGCCGCCACGTCCGACGAGACGTACGCCACCACGCGCGCCCTGGCCGAGAAGATGGGCAAGACGACGGTGGTGTCCAAGGACTACCCGGGCTTCATCGTCAACCGCATCCTCATCCCCATGCTCAACGAGGCCTGCTTCGCGCTGATGGAGGGCCTGGGCACGGTGGAGGACATCGACACCGCGATGAAGCTGGGCACCAACCAGCCCATGGGCCCGCTGCAGCTCGCGGACTTCATCGGCCTGGACACCGTGCTCTACATCGCCGAGGTGCTCCACAAGGGCCTCGGTGACTCCAAGTACCGCCCCAGCCCGCTCCTGCGCCAGTACGTGGACGCCGGCTGGTACGGCAAGAAGAGCGGCCGCGGCTTCTACAAGTACTAATCCCACGGAGCCCACGCACATGGCCTACGAGAACATCCGGCTGGAGCAGGACGGCGCGGTCGCCACGCTCTTCATCGACCGGCCCAAGGCGCTCAACGCCCTCAACAGCAAGACGCTGCAGGAGATGGAGGCCGCGCTGGGCTCCATCGGCACGGACGTGCGCGTGCTCATCGTCACCGGCGGCGGCGAGAAGGCCTTCGTCGCCGGCGCGGACATCGCGGAGATGGCGGCGCTGAGCGAGTCGCAGGCGCAGGAGTTCGGCGCGCTCGGCCACCGCGTCATGGCCATGCTGGAGGCGCTGCCCATCCCCACCATCGCGGCCGTCAACGGCTTCGCGCTCGGCGGCGGGTGCGAGCTGGCCCTGGCGTGCGACTTCATCTACGCGTCGGAGAAGGCGAAGCTCGGCCTGCCCGAGGTGGGCCTGGGCGTCATCCCCGGCTTCGGCGGCACCCAGCGCCTCACCCGCGCGGTGGGCCGCGCCCGCGCCAAGGAGCTCATCTTCACCGGTGAGCGCATCGACGCGGCGAAGGCGAAGGAGCTGGGCCTGGTGCTGGAGGTGTTCGCCCCCGAGGCGCTCCTGCCGCACTGCCGCGAGGTGGCCGCGAAGATGCTGAAGAACGGCCCGCTCGCCATCGCCAAGGCCAAGCGCGTCATCGAAGAGGGCGCGGACAAGGACCTGCGCGCCGCCAACGAGCTGGAGCGCAAGACGTTCGGCGAGCTGTTCGGCTCGGCGGACCAGCGCGAGGGCATGAAGGCCTTCCTGGAGAAGCGCCCCGCTTCCTTCACCGGCAAGTGAAGTGCGCCGGGCGCTCGCGGCCGGGGGACTGCTGACCTGCCTCCTGGCCGCGGCGCCTTCACCGGCCGCGGAAGCAGGGGACGAGGACGGGCGCGCCCCGGCGCTCGTCTCCTGGAAGCGCACGCTCTGCCTCTACACCGCGTGCGCGCTCGAGCCGCTTTTTCCCGACGTCCGCTACGAGTGGAGCGCGGACTCGAAGGAGCGGTGGCTCCTGTCCTGGCCCGTCCACCCGTGGGCCTCGCCGCCCCTGGACATTCCCGGGCCCACACTCATCGTCTCGCCCTTCGTGGAGCCCCAGCTCCGGCTGAAGCCGTCGGTCTTCCGGCTGCTCGCCGGGGCCCGGGTGTACGCCTTCCCGGACACGCTGCGCTTCGGTGCGCTCGTGGAAGGTGCGGGGCTGTGGGGCGAGGACGGCTCGGGCGGGGTGGCGGGTGTGGGGCTGACGTATGACCTCATCGAGCGCCACCGGCACACCGTGCCGTGGACCCTGTCCCTGGTCCTCCGGCGGGCCTGGACGGGGGAGGGCGACCGGACGGACGTCACCTTCGACGTCACCGTGCCCCTCAACATGTTCTTTGGCTCACCCTTGGATTCCCGGGAGCCGGCCGCCCGGTCGTCCTCTAATCGGCACGTCAACCCGCGCTTGCAGTGGGGGCCCTCCTCTTCGCTGTTCCCGAGGGGAAGCCCCCATACTATGTAGGCCCTTCTCTTTTCCTCCCCGCTGTCGAGGAGTCTCATGAACTTCGAGCTGACCGACGTCCAGCGCGAGATCCAGCGGATGACCCGCGAGTTCGCCGCCAAGGAGCTGATCCCCAACGCCCGCAAGTGGGATGAGACCCACGCGTGGCCCACGGACGCGGTGAAGAAGCTCGCGGAGCTGTCCCTGCTGGGCGTCGCCGTCCCCGAGAGCCACGGCGGCGCCGGGCTGGACAACGTCTGTTACGCCATCGCCATGGAGGAGATCAGCCGTGGCTGTGCCTCCACCGGCGTCATCATGAGCGTGAACAACTCGCTCTACTGCGACCCGGTGATGAAGTTCGGCACCGAGGAGCAGAAGGAGCAGTTCCTCACGCCCTTCGCCCGCGGCGACAAGCTCGGCTGCTTCGGCCTCACCGAGCCCGAGGCCGGCAGCGACGCCGCCGCTCAGAAGACCGTCGCGGTGCGCCGCGGTGACGAGTACGTCATCAACGGCTCCAAGAACTGGATCACCAACGGTCCGAAGGCGGACGCCATCGTCCTCTTCACGATGACGAACAAGGAGAAGGGCAACAAGGGCATCACCGCCTTCGTCGTCCCCACCAACACCCCCGGCTTCATCCGCGCCGAGCCCGACAAGAAGATGGGCATCAGCGCCGCCTGGTCCTGCTCCATGTTCTTCGAGGACATGCGCGTGCCGGCCAAGTACATGCTGGGCAAGGAGGGCGACGGCTTCAAGGTCGCCATGAGCACGCTGGACGGCGGCCGCATCGGCATCGCGTCGCAGGCGCTCGGCATCGCCCGCGCGGCGTACGAGGAGGCGGTCCGCTACTCGGGTGAGCGCAAGTCCTTCGGCAAGCCCATCCGCGACCACCAGGCCATCCAGTTCATGATCGCCGACATGGCCACGGAGATCGACGCGGCCCGGCTGCTGGTGTGGCGCGCGGCGCTGATGAAGGACAAGGGCCAGCGCCACAGCCCGGAGAGCGCCATGGCCAAGCTGTACGCCAGCGAGATGGCCAGCCGCGTGGCGAACAAGGCCCTCCAGGTGCACGGCGGCATGGGCTACAGCAAGGAGATGGACGCCGAGCGCCACGTGCGCGACGCGCGCATCACCGAAATCTACGAGGGGACGAGCGAGATCCAGCGCATCGTCATCTCGGCCAACCTCTTGAAGGAGTAGGCGTGATGAAGCGGGTCCTTCTCCCAGCGGTCCTTCTTGTTTCTGCGGTGGCGCTCGCACAGGGCACTCCGGCGAAGAAGCCCTCCGGCGGGAAGCCCGCCTCGGCCCCCGCGCAGAGCGAGGGGCCGGATGTCGAGCGTCTGCCCTTCACTCCGGACTCCATCCGGCAGGTGGTCACCTACAACCAGCCTCGAATCCAGGAGTGCTACGAGGACCACCTGGCGGAGAAGAACAAGAAGGTGGAGGGCCGGCTGATGACGTCCTTCACCATCGACGCCAACGGCCTGGTGAAGGGCGCGAAGGTGGTGAAGAAGTCGAGCACGCTGAAGGACCCGGGCCTGCACGACTGCGTGGTGGCGGTGCTGTCGTCCATGACGTTCCCCAAGCCTCCGGACGGCGCGGACCACCCCATCGAGTATCCGTTCAACCTCAAGGCCATCGAGTAGGAAGACCGCCGTGAACCTCGAGCTGACCGAGACCCAGACGCTGATCCGCGACACCGCCCGCAAGTTCGCGCGCGAGCGCGTGGCCCCCCAGGCCCGCACCCTGGACCGTGAGGAGCGCTTCCCCACGGAGCTCTACAAGGAGATGGGTGAGCTGGGCCTGCTCGGGGTGAACATCCCGGCGAAGTACGGCGGCTCGGAGGCGGGCGTCGTCTCCTACGCGCTGGCCATGATGGAGATGGCGGCGGCGGACGCGTCCACGTCGGTGACGATGGCCGTGACGAACATGTGCGCGGAGCTCATCAACGCCTTCGGCACGGAGGCGCAGCGCGAGAAGTTCGTCACGAAGCTGGTCTCGGGCGAGGCGATTGCCGGCTCCTTCGCGCTGTCGGAGCCGCACGCGGGCTCGGACCCGGGCGCGATGCTCACCTCGGCGGTGAAGCGCGGGGACACGTACGTCCTCAACGGCAGCAAGCAGTGGATCACCTCCGGTGCGTACGCGGGGGTGATGGTGGTGTGGGCGCGCACGGCGCCGACGGGGAACAAGGGCCTGTCGTGCTTCATCGTGGAGGGTGGGACGAAGGGTCTCATCATCGGCAAGCACGAGGACAAGATGGGGCTGCGCTCCTCGAACACGGTGGCGCTGACGTTCGAGGACTGTGAGATTCCCGCGGAGAACCTCCTGGGCTCGGAGGGGCAGGGCTTCCGGCTGGCGATGACGGCGCTGGACGGCGGGCGCATCGGCATCGCCTCGCAGGCGTGCGGCGTGGGCCGGGCGTCGCTGGAGGCGGCGATTGCGTACTCGAAGGACCGCAAGGCCTTCGGTCAGGCCATCGGCGAGTTCCAGGCCCCGCGCTTCATGATGGCGGACATGAAGACGCAGCTGGAGGCGGCGGAGCTGCTCACGCTGCGCGCGGCGTACATGAAGGAGCAGGGCCAGCCCTTCTCCCGCGAGGCCTCCATGGCGAAGCTGTTCGCCAGCGAGATGAGCAACAAGCTGGCGGACAAGGCCGTGCAGCTGCACGGCGGCTACGGGTACATCGACGAGTTCCCCGTCGAGCGGTACTTCCGCGATGCCCGCGTGCAGACCATCTACGAGGGCACCAGCGAGGTGCAGCGGATGGTGATTGCTCGCGAAACGTTCAAGCTGCTGGGCTGAGCTGGTTCAGCAATTCAAACTGCATTTGGTTTGCGGTTCGTAGCCTGACAAGGAGATGCGCAGATGCCGAAGGTCTCTGTGGAACTCAATGGCTCAGTAATCGACCCTGATGCGCAGTATGCCAAGCTACCAGCGCCAGGCGACGAACTTATTCTTCGAGACTATGTTTCACACCAGCACTACAAAGTAGAGCGAGTTGAGGAACGTGATGTCTCCGAGGGTGGTGGCATCGTGCGCAAAACGTTTGTTGTGGTATCTCAAGTAGCATAGCCAAACCTTGGAGGGCACAATGTCAACCCTTAGGCAAGGCGCAAGCGGAACCTCCTGTACTGTTCATCAGTTCCAAGCGCCAATCCCTGGGCAAGAGGGGTCTGCTGTCCTTCTAATCGACGGGCCTCCGCCTCGCGAGGGTGCACCTGACCCGATCCTGATTCATGGTGGTGGGCAGTACACTGTCACAAAGTGGCGCGTGTTGCCCTCTGTAGGACAGGGATTGAGCCAAAAGACCCAGCTCGTAGTTGTATTTACGTAGGTCGCTGTCCAACTTAACCATCGCGGTGGCGCGTGGGAACCGCTGGACGGCGGGCGCATCGGCATCGCCTCGCAGGCGTGCGGCGTGGGCCGGGGGTCGCTGGAGGCGGCGATTGCGTACTCCAAGGACTGCAAGGCCTTCGGGCAGGCCATTGGCGAGTTCCAGGCCCCGCGCTTCATGGTGGCGGACATGAAGACGCAGCTTGAGGCGACGGAGCTGCTGACGCTGCGCGCGGCGTACATGAAGGAGCAGGGCCAGCCGTTCTCCCGCGAGGCCTCCATGGCGAAGCTGTTCGCCAGCGAGATGAGCAACAAGCTCGCGGACAAGGCCGTGCAACTGCACGGGGGCTACGGATACATCGACAAGTTCCTGGTGGAGCGGTACTTCCGCGACGCCCGCGTGCAGACCATCTACGAGGGCATCAGCGAAGTACAGCGGATGGTGATTGTCCGCAAAACGTTCAAGCTGCTGGGTTGAGGCACTACTCAAATTTCCGAAGCAATGCAGCGGTGATGGAGAGAATTGCTAGGGCTTCGGAGCGGTCGAACGACACCGGCTCGGCTCCGTCGTGCATTGCCAGATGGGTATAAACTAGCAGCGCCTTCCGGATTGCGCTCATCCGGGTATCCTTGGTCCAGGCCTGGGTTCTATTCCTACTGAGCAGGTTTGCCCATTCGGGTGGCAGTCTATTTTCATCCTGGAGGGTTCGTGTCAACGCCTCCAATACAGGCCGGCATGCTCCGACCGCCCCCTTATAATCCCCGCGCAGCAGAGCATTCTGCGCCGAAACAAAGTTTTCTATTGCCCTTGCGAGATCTGGATTGGCACCCTCGGGAAGAGGGATCTCGACAAGCAGGATTCGTCTATCCGCCATTGACTTGAGCACTTCCAGCCAGAGGCTCTGTTCTATCTTGTAGGGCTGGAGCGTCTGATCACCTGCGTGAAATTTTCCGTGCTGATAGACTTGTCCATTCAGTACAAGGTGGAGCGATACGCTGCCTCCATCCCGCAGTTCTTCAATTGCATTAATGCGCCGTAGATCGAGGGACATACCCAATCGCACGTGCATAGGGTTGTTGCGCAGCGCTTCAATCCATACAGGTGCGTCTGACGTAATCACGCCCAGAGGTCTGCTCGTTCCACTCCGGCCTGAGATCTGAAGCTCCGCAGTGAGTGCGGTAAGAGTGGCTCCTTTGACAGGCTCGTACTGTACATTTGGCTGTACAGCGATTTGAATCTCTAGTCGTGATGCGCCAAGCAATTGCTTCCCCACTACGCCCACGACGTTGAACTCGGCGAAACCATAGTTATCAGGTGTGTTTATGCCCACAGATGACTCCCTTGAGGAGGGGAAGATTCAAGTGACGGCTGCAGGCCGCAAGCCTGACACCTCCTGCTTGTGAAGAGCGAAGGCAATCGGCCAGGTTGCTGGCCGACCAAGCAGGCAGGTGCATTCGCGACTTGAGGATGCTTATGTCAGCTCGCGGGCTGGGCCACCGCGGCGGTCGGCCCGGGCTCCGCGTCCGGCAACTCCTCCTCCAGGTTGCGGATGTGCGGGTTCTGCCAGGCGGCAATCGCCTGCGCGACGAGCACGGCGCCCATCACCGCGAACAGCAGCGCGATGCCGCGCCCCGTGCCCGTTCCCACCACCTGTCCCACGCTGTTCGCGAGCGCTCCGTCCTTCGCCATCCACGGCTCGAAGAACGTGTCGGCCAGCACGCCGGCCAGCACGGACGCCACCGGCGCGGCGAGCAGGTTCACCATGCGCCGCACCGAGAACACGCGGCCCTGGACGTCCGGCGGCACCTTGTTCTGCCAGAGGGTCTGCGCGCAGCTCGACACGATGGGGATGTTGAAGAGGAACAGCGCCGCGCAGACACCCATCAGCAACGGGCTCGGCGGCAGCACCGCCAGCATCAGCGGCAGGCCCGCGAGCATCACGGAGCCGAGCACGCCGTGGATGCGGCGCTTCGGCCCGCCCCAGACGCCCATCGCGACGCCACCGACGAGCATGCCCAGCCCCGACAGGGACATCACCTTCCCCAGCGTCGCCGCGTCCGTGAAGCTCAGGATGAGCGGGGTGATGAGCACGATCACCATGCCCATGACGATGTTGACCACCGCCAGCAGCCCCAAAAGCCCCACCAGCCCCGGCCGCGAGCGGATGAAGCGCCAGCCCAGCCCCATCTCCTTCCAGAGCGAGCCACGCGCTGCCGCGCCCTCCGCGGACACCGGCGGCTTCGGGAAGCGCACCATCAGCAGCGTCACCATGGAGAAGGCGAAGGTGCACAGGTCCATCAGGACGATGCCCTCCAACCCAATCTTCAAGAGCAGCACGCCGGCCAGCACCGGAGACACGAGCTGCCCCACGCCCGAGGCCAGCTCCACGAAGCCGTTGGCCCTCGCCAGCTGCTCCTTCGGCACCATCAGCGTCGTGCTCGCCTGGAAGGCCGGCCAGCGGAAGGCGTTGAACAGCGCACTGAGGATGATGGGGCCGTAGAAGTGCCAGGACTGGAGCGTCCAGGCTCCCGAGGCGGTGGCCTGGAGCAGCCCCCAGATGCAGAGGGAGGCGATGCCAGAGCCCAAATCACTCAGCAGCATCACCTTGCGCCGGTCCCACCGGTCCACCAGCGCGCCCGCCAGCGGCGACACCAGCGCCATGGGCAGCAGGTAGAAGAAGGTGAGCAGCGAGAACTGCGTGACGGAGCCGGAGCGCTTGTAGATCTCGATGCCGAGCGCGAAGTGCGTCACGCCCGAGCCGACGAGCGAGGCGACCTGGCCCAGCCAGGTGAGGCCGAACGCGCGCGTCGGGCGGGGGGCTGCGGACTGTGGAGTCGGGTTCATGGAGGCAGTCATGTGAAGGGTGGGTCGCTCGGGGGCTCAGCCCACCCGGCGCGGAGTCTCGGTGTCGGTCGCGTCCGCTCCGGCTTTTGACAGCACGGAGGCCAGGACGCGAGCCAGCGCTTCCACGTTCGGAGCGCTCAGCAGGGAGTGGTGATCGCCGGGCAGGGTGACGACGTCCACGGTGTCGACGAGCGCATCCCAGCCACGCGCCGCGCTGTCCCCCTGGAGGCCCTGCGTGTCCGCGCCCAGCAGCAGCGTCAGCGCACCCGCCTGCGACTTCAGGGTGTGGGCGTGGAGCGCGCCGAGGTTCGCCGTGAAGACGCGCTCCAGCGCCTGCCGCTGCTCCTCGGACACGGCCGCCTGCCGGGCAGGATCCGCCTCGAAGAGGCCCGCCAGCGCGGAGGCGTCCGGCACGGGCTCGCCCCGGGCGTAGGCCGTGGGGCTGGGCTCGATGAGGGCCAGCACCTCCACCTCCTCGCCGCGCAGGCGCAGCGCCCGCGCCATCTCGAAGGCGATGACCGAGCCGAGCGACCAGCCGCCCAGTCGATACGGGCCGTGCGGCTGAACGGTGCGGATGGCCTCGATGTAGAAGTAGGCCATCTCCAGGATGGACTCCAGCGGCGACTCCGCGCCGTCGAGCCCCTGGGCCTCCAGTCCGTAGAAGGGCTGCCGCGGCCCGAGCTCCCGCGCCAGCGCGGCGTAGGTGAGCACGCCTCCGCCCACCGGGTGCACGCAGAAGAAGGGCGGCAGGTCTCCGCCCGTCTGGATGGGGACGAGCGGCGTCCACTGCGCGGGCTCGCGCCGCGCGAGGACGGCGAGCTGCTCCACCGTGGACGCCTGGAAGAGGGCGGCCAGCGGCAGCTTGCGTCCGGTGCGCTCGCGGAGCAGGCCCATGAGGCGCACCGCGAGCAGCGAGTGGCCACCCAGCGAGAAGAAGTCATCGTGGATGCCCACCGAGGGGACGCCGAGCACCTCTTCGAAGACCCGGGCCACGGCCAGCTCCAGCGAGTCGCGCGGAGCGACGTGCGCCACGTCCGAGCCCCCCTGCGTCGGCGCAGGCAGCGCCCGCCGGTCCACCTTGCCGTTGGGCGACAGCGGCAGCGCGTCCAGGACGACGAGCGCCGAGGGCACCATGTGCTCCGGCAGCTTCTGCTGGAGGAAGGTCCGGATGGACGCCACGCTGGCGGTGGTGGCCCTGGGCACCACGTACCCGACGAGGCGCTTGTCTCCCGGAAGGTCCTCGCGGACCACGACGACGGCCTCGCGCACGTCCTCGTGCGAGCAGAGGACGGTCTCCACCTCTCCCGGCTCCACGCGGAAGCCACGGATCTTCACCTGGAAGTCGACACGGCCCAGGTACTCCATCGTGCCGTCCGCCTTCCAGCGCACGCGGTCTCCCGTGCGGTACATGCGCGCACCGGGCGTGGGCTTGAAGGGGTTGTGGACGAAGCGCTCGGCGGTCAGCTCCGGCCGGCCGAGGTAGCCGCGCGCGACGCCCTCGCCGCCGATGAACAGCTCTCCGGGCACGCCCACCGGCACCGGCTGCCGCTGGTCGTCGAGGACGTAGAGCTGCGTGTTCCCGACGGGACGGCCGATGGTGGCCGGTCCGTCCGACTGGCGCAGGGCGTAGGTGGAGTACGTCGTCGTCTCGGACGGGCCGTAGAGGTCGTACACCTTCTGGACGTGGGGCTGCGCGTAGAGCTGGCGCACCAGGGACGTGGACAGCGGCTCACCGGCCAGGTTCACCACCCGCACGCTCTGGGGCAGCGGTCCCGAGCGCAGCAGCTCCGCCATGACGGAGGGCACCGTGTTGACGAGCGTCACGCGGTGCGCAGCCGGCAGCGTGGGCAGGGCCAGGGCGTTGTCCGCCACCACCACCGTGCCGCCCGTGGTCAGCGGGAGGAACAGCTCGAAGATGGACAAGTCGAAGTTGATGGACGTGGCGAACAGCGTGCCGGCGAGCACCTCGGGCGGGAAGATGGTGCGTGCCCAGGCCAGGAAGGCCACCGCGTTGCGGTGCTCGATGGCCACGGCCTTGGGACGGCCCGTGGAGCCGGACGTGTAGATGAGGTACGCGAGCTGGTGGCTGGAGACCCGGGGCAGCACGGCCGACGGCGCGGCGGCGCTGGCCTGCACTTCGTCCGAGTCCACGCACAGCATGCGCGCCGAGTTCTCGGGCAGCACCGACGCGAGGGCGGCGCGGGTGAGCACGAGGGCCGCCCGCGAGTCCTCCAGGATGAAGCCCAGGCGCTGGCTCGGGTAGGCCGGATCCAGCGGGACGTAGTGGCCTCCCGCCTTCAGGATGGCCAGGAGCGAGATGACCAGGTCGAGCCCGCGCTCCAGGCAGACGCCGACCGGCGTCTCCTCACGCACGCCCAGCGAGCCCAGCAGCGTCGCGAGCCGGTTGGCGCGCCCGTCCAGCTCGGCGAAGGTGAGCGACTCCTCGCCCGCGATGACGGCGACCGCGTCCGGCGTCCGGGCGGCCTGCTGCTCGAAGAGGGAGGCGAGCGAGGCGTCGCGCGGGAAGTCCAGGTCGGTGGCGTTCCACTCGACCAGGACGCGCTGGCGATCCTGCTCGTCCATGATGGTGACGTCCGCGAGCGTGCTCGTCGTGGGCGCGACGAGCGACAGCAGCGCGCGGCTCCACTGCTCCAGGACGCGCTGGACGCTCTCGCGCTCGAAGCGGGGCTCCTCGTAGGTGAGGCGCAGCTTCGTGGTGCGGCCCGGAATCACCAGGGCGGTGAGGGGGTAGTGGGTGTGCTCTCCGCCCTCCACGTCCTTCAGCGACATGGCGCTGGTGCGCTGCTCCATCGCCTCGTCGATGGGGTAGTTCTCGAAGACGAGGAGGGACTCGAACAGCGCGGTGCCGCGCGGCACCGGCGACAGCGACTGGACGTGCACCAGCGGCGTGTGCTCGTGGTTGCGCGTCTGCTGCTGCTGGGACTTGAGCTGCTCCAGCCACGTGGCCACGGGCGTGGCCGCGGCGGGCACGTGGACGCGCACGGGTACGGTGTTGATGAGCAGGCCCACCATGGCCTCGGCGCCGGCCAGCTCGGGCGGGCGGCCCGCCACGGTGTTGCCGAAGACCACGTCCTGCTCACCGCTGTGACGGCTGAGTACGAAGCCCCACGCGGCCATCGTCAGCGTGGACAGCGTGAGCTGGTGCTGGCGCGCGAAGGCCTGGAGCGCGGCGGACTGCTGCTGCGTGAGCGGGAGCTCCAGCGTCTGCTGCCGGGCCTGGACGCCCGCCGACGGCGCGGCATGGGTGTCCGCGGGAAGCGGGGTGGGCGCGGTGAAGTCCTGGAGCGTGGTGCGCCAGAAGGCGTCATCCGCCGCCGTGTCGCGGCGCTGCAGCCAGGCGATGTAGTCGCGGTACGCCGGGCGCGCGGGGAGCTTCGGCGTGCGGCCGGACGCGAAGGCGTCGAAGAGGATGAAGACGTCCTGCAGGATGGGGCTGAGGCTCCAGCCGTCCAGGAGCAGGTGGTGGTGGCTCCACAGGAAGCGCCACGTGTCGTCCGCCAGGCGCACCGCCGTCATCCGCATCAGCGGCGGCCGGCGCAGGTCGAAGCCACGACGACGGTCCTCGGCCTGGAGCTCGGCGAAGCGGGCCTTCTGCTCCGGCGCGGACAGGGAGCGCCAGTCGAGCTGCTCCCACGGCAGCTCCGCGTGCGCGTGCACCACCTGGAGCGGCGCATCCACGCCGTCCCAGACGAAGCCCGTGCGGAGGATGGCCGTGCGGTCGATGAGCGCCTGCCACGCCTTCCGGAACCAGGCGACGTCCACGGAGCCGCTGGCCGTCCAGGCGAGCTGCTCGAAGTAGGCGCCGGACTGGGGAGACAGCAGGGTGTGGAAGAGCAGGCCCTGCTGGAGCGGGGACAGCGGGTAGAGGTCCTCGATGCCGTCGTGGAGCAGCGTGTCGAGCGTCGGCTGGGTGAGCGTGGCGAGCGGGAAGTCCGCCGTGCCCCGGCGCTTCGCGTCGTCGGTGTGGCTCTCGGTGATGAGGGTGCGCAGCCGCGCGAGGAACCGCTGGGCCAGCGCCTGGATGGTGGCCTCGCGGTGCAGGTTGGAGCTGTACGCGAACGTGAGCTGCAGCTGGCCCTCGCGCACGGAGCCGCCCACCTCGAGCGGGTGCATCCGGAGCGCTTCGTTCGGGACCTCGGTGCCGGCGGACTCCCTGGCGAACGAGAGCATGGCCGACGTGTCGGAGGCCCCGTCGAACTGGCCCAGGTAGTTGAAGGCCACCTGCGGCAGCGGCAGAGCGCGCAGCGGAGCGCTGAGCGCGTCGGGCCCCAGCCACTTGAGGATGCCGAAGCCCACGCCGTGGTGGGGCACGTGGCGCAGCGACTCACGCACCGCGCGCACGCCGTCACCCGGCGTGCCGCCCTGGGGCATGGACAGGTGCACGGGGTAGATGCTGGTGAACCAGCCGACGGAGCGGGAGAGGTCCACGCCCTCGACGAGCGAGTCCTCACGGCCGTGGCCTTCCAGGTTCACCCACACGTCGGGCTGTCCCGTCCACTCCGCCAGCTCCTGGGCCAGGGCGGTGAGCAGCACGTCCTGGATGTTGCTGCGCCAGGCCGTGGGCACTTCGCGCAGCAGGGCCCGCGTCTCCTCGGAGTCGAGGGCCAGGGTGACGGTGCGGGCGGAGCCGAAGGTGTTGGGGCCTTCGTGGTCCACCGGCAGGGGCGCCGGAGGCGTGGCGGCGTGCTTCAGCCAGTGCCGCTGGGCTTCCTGCTTCAGCGCGCCGGACTTCGCGTACTGCTGGAGCTTGTTCGCCCAGGTCTGGAAGGACGTCGTCTTCGGAGGCAGCGAGGGCTGAGCGCCCTTGAGCAGCTGCTGGTAGGCCGTCTGGAGGTCCTCCAGCAGCACGCGCCAGGAGACGGCATCCACGACGATGTGGTGCACGCAGATGAGCAGCCGCTGGGAGCCCGCCAGCTGGAAGAGGGCGGCGCAGAGCAGCGGCGGCTGGCCCAGGTGGAAGGAGGACTGCAGGCGGGTGGCGTGAGCCTCCATCGTGGAGAGCTGCTCGGAGGCCGGCAGCGCGGAGAGGTCGTGGTGCTCCAGGCGCAGCGGCGCCTCGTCAACGGCGGCGTTGTCCTGGGCCCAGGAGCCGTCGTCCTGCTTGCGGAAGCGCAGGCGCAGGGCGTCGTGGTGCGCGAGCAGGGTGCGCAGGGCCTTGTCCAGCACGTCCAGTTGCAGCGGCTGGTGCGCGGCCAGCAGCAGCGACTGGTTGAAGTGGTGGGGGTGGGAGGCCTGGTGCTGGAGGAAGTACGTCTGCACCGGCGTCAGCGGGACGGGGCCGGTGACGGGGCCCTGGTCGATGGAGGCCAGGGCGGAGGCGGTGCGCGCGGCGACGGCGAGCTGGGCCACCGTCTGGTGCTGGAAGAGGTGACGAGCGGTGAGGGGGAAGCCGGCCTGGCGCGAGCGGGAGACGACCAGGAGGCTGAGGATGGAGTCGCCGCCGAGGGAGAAGAAGTTGTCGTGGATGCCGACGCGGGGCAGGCGCAGGACGGCGGCCCAGATGTCGGCCAGCTTCTGCTCCACCTCGTCTCGGGGCGCGGTGTACTCACCCTGCGGGAGCTGCTGCGTGGCGTCCGGCGCCGGCAGGGCCTTCTTGTCCAGCTTGCCCGTCGCGTTCAGGGGCAGCGCGGCCAGGACGACGAAGGCCGAGGGCACCATGTACTCGGGCAGCCGCTGCTTGAGGGCGTTGCGCAGGGCCGCGAGGTCCAGCTCGGCGCCGGGCTTCGGGACGGCGTAGGCGACGAGGCGCTTGTCTCCCGGGGCATCCTCGCGAACCAGCACCACCGCCTCGTGGACGGAAGGCTGGTCGATCAGGGCGGCTTCAATCTCCCCCAGCTCGATGCGCAGGCCGCGGAGCTTCACCTGGAAGTCGACGCGGCCCAGGTACTCGAGCTCGCCGTCTTCCGTCCAGCGCACGCGGTCTCCCGAGCGGTAGAGGCGCGCTCCGGGCTCGGTGCTGAACGGGTCCGGGATGAAGCGCTCGGCCGTCAGCTCCGGGCGGTCCAGGTAGCCCCGGGCCACGCCCACGCCGCCGATGTACAGCTCTCCGGGCACGCCGATGGGCTGCGGCCTCAGTGCCGAGTCCAGGACGTACAGGCGCGCGTTCGGGATGGCCCGGCCGATGCTCAGGCGCTCCGGGTTCATGGAGCCCCGGGTCATCGTCGCGACGATGGTGATCTCCGTCGGGCCGTAGGCGTTGACGAAGGTGCGGCCCTTCACCCAGCTCCGCGCCAGCGCGGGGGAGCAGGCCTCGCCACCGGACGCCACCATGCGCAGCTCGGGCAGCGCCTCGGGCTGGAGCGTGGACAGGGCCGTGGGCGTCGCCAGCAGCACCTCGATGCGCTGCTGCGCCAGGGTCGCCTGGAGCGGCTCACCGGGCAGGAGCTGCTCGCGCGTGGCCAGGACCAGCGTGGCTCCGGACAGCAGCGAGGAGAAGACCTCCCACACCGACGCATCGAACGCGGGCGACGCGAGCTGCAACGCACGCTGGCCCGGCTGGATGCGCAGGCCCTGGATGATGGCCAGCGCCGTGTTCACGAGGCCGTGGTGGTGCAGCAGCGTGCCCTTGGGCCGCCCCGTGCTGCCCGACGTGTAGATGACGTACGCGAGGCTCTCCGGCGCGACGCTCGCCGCCGGAGCGGTGTCTGGCAGGCGGGACAGGGCCTCGGACTCCTCGTCCAGGCACAGCACCTGCGCGCCGTGCGCCGGCAGGCGCTCCACCAAAGACCGGTGCGTCAGCAGCACCTTCGAGGCGGAGTCCTCCAGGTAGTACTTCAGCCGCTCGGGCGGGTGCGCCGGGTCCAGCGGCAGGAAGGCGCCACCCGCTTCGAGCGCGGCCAGCATGGCCACCACGAGGTCCGGGCTGCCACGCTCCAGGCACAGGGCCACGCGGCCCTCCGCGCCGACGCCGAGCGACAGCAGCCGGTGCGCGAGCTGACGCGCACGCCGCTGGAGCTGACGGAACGTGAGGGACACGTCCCCCGCGACGAGCGCGGGGGTGTCCGGCATGTGCTCCACGACCTGGTGGAAGGCCTGCGGGACGCAGAGGTCCGCGGGGAGCGCGGCGTCCGTGGCATTCCACTCCACCACGACGCGGCGCCGCTCCTCGGCCTCCATCATCGTCACGTCCCCGAGGTTCCGCGTCTCCGGGGCCGCGAGGGACAGCAGCGCCAGGCGCCACTGCTCCAGCACGCGCTCCATGTTGGCCCGCGCGAAGCGGGGCTCCTCGAAGGTGAGGCGCAGGCGCAGCTTCTGGCCGGGGAGGATGGTGGCGGTGATGGGGTAGTTGGTGCGCTCCACGCCCTCCACGTCCCGCACCGACATGGCCGACGTGCGCTGCGTGAGCGAGTCGTCGATGGGGTAGTTCTCGAAGACCAGCAGGGACTCGAACAGCTGCGTGCCCCGGGGCACCGGCGCCAGCGACTGGATGCGCGCCAGCGGCGTGTGCTCGTGGTTGCGGGACTGCTGGTACGTGGCCTGGAGCCCCTGCAGCCACGCGGGCACGGACGTGGACGCGTCCGGGAGCGGGATGCGCACCGGCAGCGTGTTGATGAGCAGGCCCACCATGTCCTCGGCGCCGGGCAGCTCGGGCGGACGGCCCGCCACGGTGTTGCCGAAGACGACGTCCTGCTCGCCGCTGTGACGGCCGAGGACGAAGCCCCAGGCCGCCATCATCAGGATGGACAGCGTGAGCTGGTGCTGGCGCGCGAAGGCCTGGAGCGCGTTCGACTGCTCCAGCGTGAGCGCCACCTCCAGCATGTGCTGGGCGGCGTGCTGGCCCTCGGGGACGGTGGCGTGGGTGTCGGCCGGCAGCGGGGTGGGCGAGCTGAAGCCCTGGAGTGCGGCCCGCCAGAAGGCGTCGTCCGCCTCCGTGTCGCGACGCTGCAGCCAGGAGATGTAGTCGCGGTACGGCGGCCGGGCCGGCAGCCTGGGCTCACGGCCCGAGGCGGAGGCGTCGAACAGGGTGAAGACATCCTGGAGCACGGGGCTGAGGCTCCAGCCGTCGAGCAGCAGGTGGTGGTGGCTCCACAGGAAGCGCCACGTGTCCTCGTTCAGGCGCACCGCCGTCATCCGCATCAGCGGGGCCTTGCGCAGGTCGAAGCCCCGCGCGCAGTCATCCTTCAGGAGCTGGGCGAAGCGGGTCTTCTGCTCGGCCTCGGGCAGGGAGCGCCAGTCGAGCTGCTCCCACGGCAGCTCCGCGTGCGCGTGCACCACCTGGAGCGGCGACTCGAGGTCGGACCAGGCGAAGCTCGTGCGGAAGACGGGCGTGCGGTCGATGAGCGCCTGCCAGGCCCGGCGGAAGTGCGCCATGTCCACGGCCCCGCTGACGGTCCACGCGAGCTGCTCGAAGTACACGCCGGACTCGGGCGAGAGCACGGTGTGGAAGAGCAGGCCCTGCTGGAGCGGGGAGAGCGGGTAGAGGTCCTCGACACCGGCGCCCTCCTGCTGGAGCAGTGCGTCCAGCGCGGGCTGGGTCAGCGTGGCGAGCGGGAAGTCCGCGGTGCCGGGCCGCTTCGCGTCGTCGGAGCGGCTCTCGGTGATGAGGGCGCGCAGGTGCGTGAGGAAGCCCTGGGACAGCGCCTCGATGGTGGTCCGCGCGTGCAGGTTCTCGCTGTAGATGAAGAGGACGCTCAGGCGCCCGTCCAGCACGGAGCCGTTGAGCTCCAGCGGGTGCATGCGGATCGCCTCCGGCGCGAAGTGCGCGCCGGACGGGTCGTTGGACAGGGAGAGGATGGCGTTGGCATCCGAGGAGGCGTCGAGCTGGCCCAGGTAGTTGAAGGCCACCTCCGGCGTGGGCAGCGCGCGCAGGGGGGCGCTGACCTCGTCCGGGCCCAGGTACTTGAGGATGCCGAAGCCCACGCCGTGGTGGGGGATGTGGCGCAGCGACTCTCGCACCGCGCGCATGCCGTCACCCGCCGTCCCGCCGCGAGCGATGGGGAAGTGCACGGGGTAGATGCTGGTGAACCAGCCGACGGAGCGGGACAGGTCCACGCCCTCGATGAGGGAGTCCTCGCGGCCGTGGCCTTCCAGGTTCACCCACACGTCCTGCTGGCCCGTCCAGTCGGAGAGGGCCTGGGCCAGGGCGGTGAGCAGCACGTCCTGGATGTTGCCGCGCCACGCGGTGGGCACCTCGCGCAGCAGGGCCCGCGTCTCCTCGGTGTCCAGCGTGAGGGTGACGGTGCGCACGGAGGCGTAGGTGTTGAGGCCGGCGCTGTCGGTGGGCAGGGGCGCCGGAGGCGTGGCGACGTGCCGCAGCCACGTCCGGGCTTCCTGCTTCATCGCGTCGGACTTCGCGTACTGCTGGAGCTTGTTCGCCCAGGTCTGGAAGGACGTCGTCTTCGGAGGCAGCGAGGGCTCAACGCCTCTCGCCAGCTGCTGGTAGGCGGTCTGGAGGTCCTCCAGCAGCACGCGCCAGGAGACGGCATCCACGACGATGTGGTGCACGCAGATGAGCAGCCGCTGGGAGCCCGCCAGCTGGAAGAGGGCGGCGCAGAGCAGCGGCGGCTGGCCCAGGTCGAAGGAGGACTGCAGGCGCGTGGCATGCGCATCCATCGCGGTGAGCTGCTCGGAGGCCGGCAGCGCGGAGAGGTCGTGGTGCTCCAGGCGCAGCGGCGCCTCGTCAACGGCGGCGTTGTCCTGGGCCCAGCTGCCGTCGTCCTGCTTGCAGAAGCGCAGGCGCAGGGCGTCGTGGCGGACGAGCAGGGTGCGCAGGGCCTTGTCCAGCACGTCCAGCTGCAGCGGCTGGTGCGCGGCCAGCAGCAGCGACTGGTTGAAGTGGTGCGGGTGGGAGGCCTGGTGCTGGAGGAAGTACGTCTGCACCGGCGTCAGCGGGACGGGGCCGGTGACGGGGCCCTGGTCGATGGAGGCCAGGGCGGAGGCGGTGCGCGCGGCGACGGCGAGCTGAGCCACCGTCTGGTGCTGGAAGAGGTGCCGTGCGGTGAGGGGGAAGCCAGCCTGGCGCGAGCGGGAGACGACCAGGAGGCTGAGGATGGAGTCGCCGCCGAGGGAGAAGAAGTTGTCGTGGATGCCGACGCGGGGCAGGCGCAGGACGGCGGCCCAGATGTCGGCCAGCTTCTGCTCCACCTCGTCGCGAGGCGCGACGAAGTTCGAGCCCACCTGGGCGTTGTTGGACGCGTCCGGCGCGGGCAGCGCCTTGCGGTCAATCTTCCCGTTGTGGGTGAGGGGCATGGCCTCCAGCACGACGAAGGCCGCCGGCACCATGTAGTCGGGCAGCCGCTGCTGGAGGTGGCCGCGCAGCGCCGTCACATCCAGGGCGACAGGCTCCGCCCCCTCCGCCACGGGAGAGGGGACGACGTACGCCACGAGGCGCTTGTGGCCCGGCTCGTCCTCGCGAGCCAGCACCATCGTCTCGCGCACGCCCGGGTACGAGAGCAGCGCGGTCTCAATCTCTCCCAGCTCGATGCGGAAGCCGCGGATCTTCACCTGGAAGTCCAGGCGGCCGAGGTAGTCCAGCGAGCCGCTCTCCCGCCACCGCGCCTTGTCGCCGCTGCGGTAGAGCCGCGCTCCCGGCACCGTGGAGAACGGGTCCGGCACGAAGCGCTGGGCGGTGAGCTCCGGCCGGCCCAGGTAGCCGCGGCCCAGGCCCGCGCCGCCCACGTACATCTCTCCGGGCACGCCCACCGGCACCGGCTGCATGTGCTCGTCCAGCACGTACACCTTCAGGTCCGGGATGGGCACGCCCACGTCGCTGCCCTGCGCCTCGCGCGAGTCCGCCTCGGACAGCGGCCGGTACGTCACGTGCACCGTCGTCTCGGTGATGCCGTACATGTTGACGAGCCGGGGCGCGTCCTCCTTGTGCCGCGCGTACCAGGGGCGCAGGCCGGCGAACTCCAGCGCCTCGCCGCCGAAGATGACGTAGCGGAGCGACAGCCCCTCGTGCTCGCCCGAGCGCTCCTCGTGGTGGATGAGCTGACGGAAGGCGGAGGGCGTCTGGTTGAGCACCGTGACGCCTTCGCGGCGCAGCAGCGCGTGGAAGTCCGCCGGGGTGCGGCTCACCTCGAAGGGCACCACCACCAGCTTGCCGCCGTAGAGCAGCGCGCCCCACAGCTCCCACACGGAGAAGTCGAAGGCGTACGAGTGGAACAACGTCCACACGTCCTTCGCGCCGAAGTCGAACCACGCGTCCGTGGCGCGGAACAGGCGCACCACCTGCCGGTGCTCGATCTGCGCGCCCTTGGGGCGGCCGGTGCTGCCGGAGGTGTAGATGATGTACGCCAGGTTGTGCGGCTGCACGCCGGAGACCGGCGCGTGCGTGGGCTCATCGGCCCAGGCCGGGGACGCGTCGTCCAGGCAGAGCACGCGGGCGTTACCGGTGGGCACCTCGTCACGCAGGTGGCGCTGGGTGAGCACCACCGGCACGCGGGTGTCCTCGCACATGAAGGCGAGGCGGTCCTTCGGGTAGGCCGGGTCCAACGGCAGGTAGGCGCCGCCGGCCTTGAGGATGGCCATGAGCCCCACCACCAGCTCCAGCGAGCGCTCCACCGCGAGGCCCACCGGCACCTCGGGGCCCACGCCCAGCGAGCGCAGGTGGTGCGCGATGCGATTGGCCCGCTCGTCGAGCTGCCGGTAGGTGAGGTGCTGCTCCTCGTAGACCACGGCGACGTTGTCCGGCGTGCGCGCGACCTGGGCCTCGAAGAGGGACGAGAGCGACGCGTCGCTGAAGTAGTCGGCGGCCTTGGGGTTCCCACCAGCCGCGAGCAGCATCCACTCGGCGTCCGCCAGCATCGGCAGCTCGGCCAGCCGCTGGTCCGCGGAGGTGGCCACGCCCTCGAGCAGCCGCCCGAAGTGGCCCACCATGCGCTCGACGGTGGTGGCCGTGAAGAGGTCCGCGTCGTAGTTGAACGTGCCCTCCAGCCCGTCCGCCGTCTCCTGCACGGAGACGGTGAGGTCGAACTTGGACGTGCCGTTGTCGAGCTCCTGGAGCCGCACGGAGATGCCGGGCAGCTCGGGCGCGCTCGTGGGCGCGTTCTGGAGGACGAACATCACCTGGAAGAGCGGCTGGCGGGACAAGTCGCGCGTGGGCTCCAGCACGTCCACCAGCTTCTCGAAGGGGATGTCCTGGTGGGCGTACGCGCCCAGCGTGGAGTCCTTCACCCGGGCCAGCAGCTCACGGAAGGTCGGGTTGCCCTCCAGGCTGGCGCGCAGCACCAGCGTGTTGATGAACATGCCCAGCTGCGACTCCAGCTCCTGCGTGCGGCGGCCCGCGATGGGGGTGCCCACCGCGATGTCCTTCTTCCCGGCGTAGCGTCCGAGCACCGTCTGGAAGCCGGCCACCAGCACCATGAACAGCGTGGCGCCCTCCTGCCGGGCCAGCGTCTTGAGGCCCTCCGCCACCGCCTTGGGGAACCGCGCGGCCACCGTGCCGCCCCGCTGGCGGCGCACGGCGGGACGGGGGAAGTCGGTGGGCAGCTCCAGCGGCTCCAGCCCGGCGAGCTGCTGCTTCCACCAGCCGAGCTGCGAGTCGAGCACCTCGCCCTGGAGCCAGCCACGCTGCCAGACGGCGTAGTCCGCGTACTGCACCGGCAGCTGGGGCAGCGGCGAGGGCTGGCCGGCGTGGAAGGCCACGTACAGCGCGCCCAGCTCCCGCACCAGCACGCCCACGGACCAGCCGTCCGAGATGATGTGGTGCGTGTTGAGCATCAGCACGTGCGTGTGCTCGCCCAGCTTCAGCAACGAGGTCCGCATCAGCGGGCCCTCGGAGAGGGAGAAGGGCGCGCGTGCGTCCTCCATGGCGCGGCGCTGCACCTCCGCGCGAGCCTCGGCGTCGGACAGGGAGGACAGGTCCACCCCGGTCAGCTCGAAGCGTGCGGGCGGGTGGATGACCTGCACCGGCTGGCCCTCCTCCGGGCCCACCGCGAAGGTGGTGCGCAGCACCTCGTGACGGTGGACGAGCGCCTCGAAGGCCCGGCGCAGCGACTCCACGTCCAGCGCGCCGGTGAGCCACAGGGCCACCGGCATGTTGTACGAGGCGTCGCCCGGCATGAGCTGGTCCACGACCCACAGGCGCTGCTGGGCGAAGGACAGCGGCAGGGGCCGCTCGCGCGAGGCCGGCACCAGCGGCGGGAGCCGCGTGCCCGTCAGCCCGAGCGCCTCGATGCGCTCCGCAAGCCGGCCCGGGGTGCTGGCCTCGAAGAGCAGGCGCAGGGGCAGCTCGGCGCCGAGGCTGTCGCGGAGGCGGGACACCACGCGCGTGGCCAGCAGCGAGTGGCCGCCCAGCGTGAAGAAGTCATCGCCCAGGCTCACGGCGGGCAGCCCCAGGACGTGCGCGAAGGCGTCCGCCACCAGCTGCTGCACCGGCGTGGTCGGCGCGACGCCGGCCTCGACGGCGAGGGCGGCGTGCTCACCCTCCGGCGCGGGCAGGGCCTTGCGGTCCACCTTGCCGTTCGCGTTGAGCGGCCAGGCGGCCAGGGTGACGAAGGCGGCCGGCAGCATGTAGTCCGGCAGCGTGCCCGCCAGGTGCTCGCGCAGCTCGGCGGGGGTGGGGGACTGGCCCTCGACCGCCATCAGGTACGCCACCAGCTTGCGGTCGCCGTGCACCTCGCGCACCACGACCACCGCCTCCGTGACGCCGGGGTGCTTCTGGAGCGCGGTTTCAATCTCCCCCAGCTCGATGCGGAAGCCCCGCAGCTTCACCTGGTGGTCCACCCGGCCGATGAACTCGATGGCCCCGTTGGAGCGCAGGCGCACCAGGTCTCCGGTGCGGTACAGCCGCGCGCCCGGCTCCGTGGAGAACGGGTCCGGGATGAACTTCTCCGCCGTCAGCTCCGGGCGCTCGTGGTAGCCGCGCGCCACGCCCTCGCCGCCCAGGAAGAGCTCGCCCACCACGCCCCGCGGCACCGGCCGCAGGGCCGCATCCAGGACGTAGCCCGTGGTGTTCGCCAGGGGCCGGCCGATGGGGATGCTCCGCTCCCGCAGGTCCACCGACTCCACCCGGTGCCACGTGGCGAAGGTGGTGGTCTCCGTCGGGCCGTACACGTGCAGCAGGCGCCGCGGTGCACCCGCTTCCAGCAGGCGACGCACCGCCTCCGGGTCACTCGCCTCGCCGCCGAAGAGCACGTGCTTCGCGGTGCCGAAGCCCTCCGGGTACTCGCGCGCCATGCGGTTGAAGAGCGCCGTGGTCACGAACAGGGTGGTGATGCCACCGTCGCGCACGGCCTTCGCCAGGTCCGCGGGGACCAGCGCCGTGTCGCGGGGCACCAGCACCAGCCGCGCGCCGCTCAGCAGTGCGCCCCACACCTCGAAGGTCGCCGCGTCGAAGGAGGTGTTGGACAGCTGCGCCACCCGGTCCTCGGGCGTCAGCCGGACGTAGTCCGTCTCCATCACCAGCCGGACGATGGCCTGGTGGTGCACGGCCACGCCCTTGGGCCGGCCCGTGGAGCCGGAGGTGTAGATGATGTACGCCAGCCCGTCCGGCGTGACGTGCGAGCGCACGCGCTGGTGGGGCAGGGCGTTGAGGACGGGCTGCTCCGTGTCCAGGTTCAGCGGGAGGATGCCGGGGGCCTCCAGCCCCTCACCCAGCGTGCCGTGCGTCAGGAGGATGGGGACGCCGCTGTCGGCCAGCATGTACGCGAGCCGCTCGGACGGGTGCGCGGAGTCCAGCGGCACGTACGCGCCGCCGGCCTTGAGGATGGCGAGCATCGCCACCACCAGGTCCACCGAGCGCTCCATGCAGATGCCCACGCGCACCTCGGGCCCCACGCCCATGCCCACCAGCCGGCGTGCGAGCCGGTTGGCCCGGTGCTCCAGCTGCGCGTACGTCACCGTCTCGTCGCCGGAAACGATGGCCACGGCCTCCGGCGTGCGCTCCGCCTGCGCCTCGAAGAGCGAGTGCACGCACGCCTCGCGCGGGAACTCCGTCCCGGTGGCGTTCCACTCCACCAGCACCTCGCGCTGCTCCGCCTCCGTCATCAGCGCCAGCGTGTCCACCCGCTGCTGCGGCGTCCGGCAGACGCCCTCCAGCAGCCGCTGGTAGTGAGCGACGAGCCGCTCCATGGTGGCGGCCTCGAAGAGGTCCGCGTCGTAGTTGAGGTAGCCGCCCAGCCCCTGCGCCGTTTCCGCGAGGGACAGCGTGAAGTCGAACTTGGACGTGCCGTTGTCGATCTCCTGCAGGCGCACGGAGAGTCCCGGGAGCGCCGGGTCGCCCAGGGGCGCGTTCTGCAGGGCGAACATCACCTGGAAGAGCGGCTGGCGGGACAAGTCACGCGTGGGCTCCAGCTCCTCCACCAGCTTCTCGAACGGGACGTCCTGGTGGGCGAAGGCGCCCAGCGTCATGTCCTTCACCCGGGACAGCAGGGTGCGGAACGTGGGCCGGTCCTCCATGCGCCCGCGCAGCACCAGCGTGTTGACGAACACGCCGAGCAGCGACTCCAGCTCCTGGCTGCTCCGGCCCGCGATGGGCGTGCCAATCGTCACGTCCTTCTGGCCGGAGTAGCGGGACAGCAGCACCTGGAAGCCCGCCACCAGCACCATGAAGAGCGTGGCGCCCTCCTGCCGGGCCAGCTTCTGGAGGCCGTCGGCCAGCGCCTTCGGGAAGGCCACGCCCACCATGCCGCCGCGCTGGCGCCGCACCGCGGGGCGCGCGAAGTCCGTGGGCAGCTCCAGCGGGGCGATGCCCTGGAGCTGCTCCTTCCACCACCCGAGCTGCGAGGCGAGCACCTCGCCCTTCAGCCAGTCGCGCTGCCAGACGGCGTAGTCCGCGTACTGCACCGGCAGCTCCGGCAGCGGGGAGGCCCGGCCGGCCTGGAAGGCGCCGTAGAGCGTGGCCAGCTCGCGCACCAGCACGCCCACGGACCAGCCGTCGGAGATGATGTGCTGCATGTTGATGAGCAGCACGTGCTCCTCGTCGCCCAGCCGCATCAGCGAGGCGCGGAGCAGGGGGCCCTCGGAGAGGGAGAAGGCCTGGCGCGCCTCGTCCTGGCAGCGGCGCAGCGCCTCGTCGCGAGACTCCGGCGTGGACTCGGCGGAGAGCTCCACCACCGGCAGCTCGAAGCGCGCGGGCGGGTGGATGAGCTGCGCCGGCTCGCCGTGCTTCACGGTGAACGTGGTGCGCAGCACCTCGTGGCGGCGGACGAGCTCCTCGAAGGCCCGGCGCAGCGACTCCACGTCCAGCCGGCCGGACAGCCAGAGCGCGGCGGGGATGTTGTACGCGGCGTCTCCGGGGATGAGCTGGTCCACGAACCAGAGGCGCTGCTGGGCGAAGGACAGGGGCAGGGCGCCGTCGCGCGAGGCGCGGACCAGGGCGGGCGCCTGCGCCTTCGTCGCGGAGGCCGCCAGGTTCCGGGCGAGCGCCGAGACGGTGGGCGACTCGAAGAGGCTGCGCAGCGTGAGCGTCAGGCCCAGGCTGGCGCGGATGCGGGACACCACGCGCGTGGCCAGCAGCGAGTGGCCTCCGAGCGCGAAGAAGTCGTCATTCACGCCCACGCGCGGCAGGCCGAGCACCTCCGCGAAGGCGTCCGCCACCAGCTGCTCCACCGGCGAGCGCGGGGCCTCGGACGGGTCCACGGACACCGGCTGGGCCGCCGCCGGCGCGGGCAGGGCCTTGCGGTCCAGCTTGCCGTTGGGCGTCAGCGGCAGCTGCTCCAGGGCCACGAAGGCCGTGGGCACCATGTACTCGGGCAGGCGCTCGCGCAGCCAGGCGCGCAGGGCCGCGGTGTCCACGTCCGGAGCGACGACGTAGGCCACCAGCCGCGTGTCCTCCGCGTCCTCGCGCGCCACCACCACCGCGTCGCTCACGGCGGGGTGCTTCACCAGCTCGGACTCCACCTCGCCCAGCTCGATGCGGATGCCGCGCACCTTCACCTGGAAGTCCAGGCGGCCCAGGTACTCCAGCTCGCCGTCCGGCAGCCACCGGGCCCGGTCGCCCGTGCGGTACAGCCGCGCTCCGGGCTCCGTGCCGAAGGCGTCCGGGACGAAGCGCTCCGCCGTCAGCTCCGGCCGCCCCAGGTAGCCCCGGGCCACGCCCGTGCCGCCGATGTACAGCTCGCCCGGCACGCCCACGGGCAGCGGCCGCAGCCGCGCGTCCAGCACGTACAGCCGCGTGTTCGCGAACGGCCGGCCGATGGTGATGCGGTCCGGGTCCACCGGGCCCGGCGTCACCGACGCGCACACCGTCGTCTCCGTGGGGCCATACGCGTTCAGCATCAAGCGGCCCTCGGCCCAGCGGCGCGCCAGGGCCGGAGGCAGGGCCTCACCGGCGGAGGCCACCGTGCGCAGCTCGGGCAGCGCCTCCGGCTGGAGGCGTGAGAGCACCGTCGGCGTGGAGGTGATGGCGGTGATGCGCTCGGCGGACAGCAGCGCCTGGAGCTCGTCGCCCGGCATCAGCTGCTCGCGCGACGCCAGCACCAGCGTGGCCCCGGACAGCAGGACGGAGAAGACCTCCCACACCGACGCGTCGAAGGCCGGCGACGCGAGCTGCAGCGCGCGCTCCCCGGGCCCCAGGCGCAGGCTGGCCGCCGCCGCCAGCGCCGTATTCACGAGGCCGCGGTGGTGCAGCAGCGTGCCCTTGGGCCGCCCCGTGCTTCCGGACGTGTAGATGACGTAGGCCAGGTCGTCCGGCGAGAGGGCGGGGGCCGCCGCCGTCTCAGCCTTCTGCGACGGGGCCTCCGACTCCACGTCCAGGCACACGACGACCGCGCCGTGAGCGGGGAGCTTCTCCTTCAGCTCGCGGTGCGTCAGCAGCACCTGCGCGGCGGAGTCCTGGAGCAGGTACGCCAGGCGCTCCGGCGGATGCGCCGGGTCCAACGGCAGGAAGGCGCCGCCCGCCTCCAGGGTGGCGAGCATGGCCACCACGAGGTCCGCGGTGCCGCGCTCCAGGCACAGCGCCACGCGGCTCTCCACGCCGACGCCGAGCGAGCGCAGGTGCCCGCCGAGCTGGCGCGCGCGCTGCTGGAGCTGACGGTACGTGAGGGACACGCCCCCCGCGACGACGGCGAGCGCGTCCGGCGCCTTCTCCACCTGCTGGTGGAAGACGTGGTGCGCCAGGGGCTCGGCGGGCAGGGCCACGGCGGAGGCGTTCCAGTCCACCATCAGCCGGCGGCGCTCGTCCTCGGCCAGCAGCGGCAGCTCGGACACGCGCGCGTTGGGGGCGCGGACGATGCCTTCCAGCAGCCGGCGCAGGTGCGTCACCATGCGCGCCGCGGTCTGCGGCGTGAACAGGTCCGCCGAGTAGCGCAGCGCGCCCATCATGTCGTAGCCCGTGTCCACCAGGTGCAGGTGGACGTCGAGCTGGCCGTCCTGCTGCGCGAAGAAGGGCACCGGCTCGCCGGGCAGCGACGAGCCCGCGCCCAGGCCGGGCAGGCGCAGCATCGCGTCCACGGAGATGCCCGCCTCGATGAACTGCGGGCGGCTCGAGTCCGGCTTCATCCCCAGCCGCTCGGACAGCCGGTGGAAGGGGAAGTCCTGGTGCTCCAGTGCGCCCAGCACCTTCCGGTAGAGCCGCTCCGTCAGCTCGCGGAAGGTGGGGTCGCCCTCCAGGTCGCCGCGCATCACCACGAAGTTGACCAGGTACCCGGACAGCCGCTGGTGGTCGGGCTGCGTGCGGCCCGACATGGGCGTGCCCACCATGATGTCGGTGCGTCCGGTGTAGCGGTGCAGCAGCGCCTGCCAGGCCGCGAGCATCACCGCGAACACGGTCTTTCCCTCGGCGCGCGCCAGCGCCCGGACGCTGGCGGACAGCTCCGGGCCGAAGCTCAGCTCATGCACCGCGCCCCGGAACGTCCACACCGGGGGGCGGGGGTGGTCCGCCGGGAGGTCCAGCGGCTGGGGGCCGCCCTGGAGCTCGCCCAGCCAGTACTGCTCCATCTTCCCCCCGCGCGGCCCGTCCAGCATCTCCCGCTGCTGGCGCACGTAGCCCGCGTAGTCCAACGGCAGCGGCGCCAGCTCCGCCTTCGCGCCGCCCGTCTCCTCGCGGTAGAGCTGCTGCAACTCTTCCAGCAACATCGCCATCGACCACAGGTCCGTGGCGATGTGGTGGATGACGAGCAGCAGGACGTGGTCCTCCGGCCCGACGGAGAAGATGTCCAGCCGCGCCACCGGGCCGTGCTGCAGGTCGAACGGACGCAGGTAGCTCTTGCGCATGTGGACGAAGAGCTGGGCGTCCGTCACGTCCGCCACGTCGTGCTGCTCGAGCGCGATGCCCTGCCGCTCGTTGACCCGCTGGCGGGGACCCTCGGCCGTCGTCTCGTAGGTCGTCCGCAGCACCGCGTGGCGCGCGGCCATGCGCTCCAGGGTGCGCTCCATGGCCCTGAGCTCCACGGGCGCGTGGACGCGGATGGGCAGCGCCACGTTGTACGCGGCGGCCTCCGGCGCCAGCTGGTACAGGAACCACAGGCCCCACTGGTTCTGCGAGAGCGGGAACAGCGTGTTCGAACTCGACGCACCCTGTTGCTTCAAGAGCTGCGCGAGCTGCTGCCGCTGCTCCGGAGACAACGCCGCCAACCGATCCTTCAACGAGTTCTGCATGTCCGCGTCACTCTCTTGAAAAAAAGAACAGACAAGGCAGGGGCCCGAGGGCCCCCCCGATGTGGACGAATTGCTGGAATGGGGAAGGAAGACCCGGCTAGTGGGTCACTCGCTCGCCGCCGGCGTGCTCCGCCTGCACGAGCTCCTGCTCCAGCGCGAGGAGCAGCGCTGCCTGCTCCTCCTGGGACAGGTCCTTCAGGCTGTTCGCCAGGTCACCGACCTCCGCGACAGGCTGCGGCGCGGGCGGCAGCTCCCGGATGGCCGCGACGGCTGCGGCGATGGGCTGGACCTTCGCGGGCTCCACGCGGGCCGGTGCCACCTTCGCCGGCTCGGGCGCGGCCGTGGCTCCGGCGGCGGGTTGCAGGCGCGAGAGCAGCAGGGTCGCGAGCGACGTGACGCTCGCGCCTTGCAGCAGCTCGATGAGGGTGGGGCCCACGCCCAGGCCATTCACCATCTGGAGCCGCAGCTCCACCGCGACGATGGAGTCCAGCCCCAGCCCCTGGAGGAGCTGCTGGCGGTCCACCTGCTCCTTCGACAGCCGCAGCGTGCGGGCCACCGTGTCCGCCAGGAAGTCCTCCAGCACCTGCCGGCGGGACTTGTCGTCCGCGGCCTCCGCGAGCTTCGCGCGCACGTCGTCCTGCTGTCCCTCGCCCTCCTGGGCCGGGGCGCTCGCCGCGAGCTGCTCGACGATGGGGAGGACCATGGCCGGCGGCTGCGTCGTCGGGTAGCCGGTGCGGAGGATGCGCTGCCAGTCCGCCGCCAGCACGACGACCTGGTGGAGGTCGTGCTCCAGGCCGCGCTCCAGCGCCTCCACGCCCTGGGCCGGGCGGATGGGGATGATGCCGCGCCGCTCGAAGTCGTGGGCCACCTGCTCCTCGCTGGCCATGCCCACCTCGTCCCAGGCGCTCCAGTTGACGGAGAGCGCGTGCAGCCCCTGGTTGCGCCGGGAGTGCGCCAGGCTGTCCAGGAAGGAGTTGCTGGCGGCGTAGTCCGCCACGCCCATGGAGAAGCCGAGCGCGTTGACGGACGAGCAGAGGATGAAGAAGTCCAGCGTCTCCTCCGCCAGCAGCTTGTGCAGGTTCCACCCGCCGGCCAGCTTCGGCGCCAGCGTGTCGCGCAGCTGCGAGGACTCCAGGTCCGCGAAGCGCCGGGGCTGGACGACGCCCGCCGCGTGGATGACGCCCCGGATGGACGGCCAGCCCTCGCGGCGGAAGTTCTCGACGAACTCCCGCATGCGCTTCTCGTCGGTGACGTCCAGCGCCACCGGGTGGATGCTCGCGCCCAGGGCCTCCAGCTCGCGCACGGCGGCCACCTGCCGGCCGATGGACGAGCTTGCGTCCAGCATGTGCCACCGGCGCCGGTCCGGCAGCGCCGTGCGGCCCGCCAGCACCAGCCGGCGCGCCCCGCGCTTCACCAGCCAGTGGGCGAAGACCAGCCCCAGGCCGCCACGGCCACCGGTGATGAGGTACGTGGCGTCCGGGCGCAGCTGCGCCGGCAGCGAGCCCGAGGCCACCTTCGGCGCCGGCACCATCCGCTCGCCCCAGAGCTGCTCGCCGCGCATGGCCACCAGGGAGTCGTGGGTCGACGGGCGAAGGAGGAGCGCGAGGAGCCGCTCCACCTCCGAAATGGACTCGGACGGGTCCAGGTCCACCGCGCCGCCGGCCAGCTCCGGGAACTCCTGCTGGAAGAGGGCGCTGGCGAAGCCCCACAGCGGGCTCTGGGCGACCTCCAGCGGGCGCACGTCACCCGGCACGTGCTTCGCGCCCCGGGTGAGCACCCACAGGCGCGGGGGCTTCGGCCAGGCCGCCGCCTGCAGCGCCTGCGTCAGGTGCATCAGCGCCACCAGGCCGGGGCCCTGGGCCTCCATCAGCCCTTCCGTGGTCAGCTCGCGCGTGGCCTGCGCATCCAGGCCCCACAGGTGCAGCACGCCGTCCGGCCGCAGGCGGCTGCCCACGTCGTCCAGCAGCCGGTCGAAGTGCTTGCGCTTGTCCGGGTTCAGCTCGAAGCGCAGCCCGTCCCGCGACGCACGGTAGGCCGTTGAAGGCCGCACGCGCACCACGGTGCCGCCCGCCGCCTCCAGCGTCGTGGCCAGCCTGTCCCCCAGGCCCTGGCCGTCCTCGAACACCAGCCACGCCCCCGGGGCCCGCGCCGGCTCACCGGCCGGGGCGTTCTCCAGCGGGTGCCAGGTCATCTCGTAGAACATGTCCGGCGTCGCGTGCGAGCGGGCCGAGGCCTCCAGCGACTGCACGCGGATGCCCTCCAGCGCGACCAGCAGCCGCCCGTCCTCCGCGTACACGTCCAGCGAGCCCGTCATCGACCGCCGGCTGGTGTTGCGCACCCGGCCGTGCACCCAGACCCGTCCGGTCAGCGGCCCGAAGAGGGAGAGCCTGTCAATGCCGACAGGGAGCGAGGCCTCCTTCGCGCCCGACGCCAGCGAGCCGGCGATGAGCACCTGGAAGCAGACGTCCAAGAGGGGCGGGGCCAGCTCGAGGCCGGCCAGGTCCGCCGTGTCCTTCAGCTCCACCAGGGCGAGCGTCTCGTCGCCCCGCGCGGACAGCTTCTGGATGCCCTGGAAGCGAGGGCCGTACTCGAAGTGCTGGGCGCGCAGCCGCTCGTAGCACTCCGCGGCGCCGGACTCCGGGGCGCCCGCGAAGGACGCGCGCACCGCCGCCAGCCGCCCCGGCGCGGTGGGCTGGGTGGGAATGGCGCGGAAGCGGCCCTCGGTGTGCGGCTGCCAGTTCGGGTCCGCCGCGCTGGCGCGGCTGTAGACGGTGAAGCGCGGCTCGTCCGTGTCCACCACCGTCTGCAGCGTGGTGGGCTCGCGCAGGAAGAGGGCGTTGCGGAAGCGGATGTCGTGCAGCTCCACCGGGCCGCTCGCGCGTCCCGTGGCCTCGCGCAGCGCCGCCAGCCCCATCTCGAGGTAGCCCGCGCCGGGGAACACCACCGCGCCCTGGATGGCATGGTCCTCCAGCCACGTCGGCCCGTTGCGCATCACCTGGCCCTTCCACGTCGGCACCGGGGCCACCTGGCGCTTGCCCAGCAGCGGGTGGGTGATGGGCTCCAGGCGCTGGGCGCGGGACTCCGCGGCCTCGTGCCAATAGATTTGCCGGTCCCACGCGTACGAGGGCAGCCGGGCAGGGCGCTTCGCCGCGCCCGGGAACATCCCCTCCCAGTCCGGCTGCACGCCCAGCGTGTACAGCGCGCCGGCCGTGCCCAGCATGCCCTGCACGTCATCCCCGCCGCGCTTGAGCGTGGGCAGGGTGCGCACGGGCGTGTTGCGCTGCTGGGCGCACTCGGTGATGGAGCCGCCGAGCACCGGGTGCGGGCCCACCTCCAGGAAGGTGCGGTAGCCGTCCGCCATCATGTTCTGCGCGGCCAGCGCGAAGCGCACCGGGTCTCTCACGTTGAGCCACCAGTAATGGGCGTCCAGCTCCGGGCCGGCGGCGCGCTGGCCCGTCACGGTGCACCAGAGCGGCACCTTCGCGCGCACCGGGCGCAGGTCCGCCAGGGACGACAGCAGCTCGTCGCGCAGCGGGTCCATGTAGTGGCTGTGGAACGGCACGTCCACCTTGAGGAACCGGGCGAAGACGCCGCGCGCGGCCAGCGGGGCCACCAGCTTCTCCAGCACCGCCGGGTCACCCGCCAGCGTCACCGAGCTGGGGCTGTTCACCGCGGCGATGGACACCCCCGCGCAGCCGTCGATGAGCGTCACGGCCTCCTCGTAGGGGATGCCGACCGCCACCAGCTTGCCCTGGCCGGCCGTCAGGTGCTGCAGCCGGCTGCGGTGGTAGACGACGTTGCAGCCCTGCTCCAGCGTGAGCACGCCCGAGGCCCAGAAGGACGCCGCCTCGCCCGTGCTGTGGCCGACGATGGCCGAAGGGTGGATGCCCCACGAGCGCAACAGCTCCGTGAGCCCCACCTGCACCGCGAAGTTGGCCGGCTGGGAGATGCGCGTCTCCGTCATCTTGGAGACGGACTCGTCCGCCGTCAGCTCCTTCATCAGCGACCAGTCCGTCCACTGGCCCAGGATGGCGTCGCAGCGCTCCACCGCCTGCCGGAACACCGGCTCCGCGGCCAGCAGCGCCCGGCCCATGCCCCACCACTGCGGGCCCATGCCCGTGTAGACGAAGGCCAGCTCCCCGCGTGCCTTCGACGACGCCTGCCCCGAGGACAGGCCCGTCCGCTCCGCGCCCTCCAGCCATGCGCCCAGCGTGTCCGCCAGCTCGCGGTAGGAGCCCGACACCAGCGCCAGCCGGTGCGGGTGATGCTGACGGCGCGCGGCCGCCGCGCCCGCCAGCTCGCGCAGCGCGGGCGCGCCGTCGTGATCGTTCGTCTGCGCCAGCTCCTTCCACCGCGACGCCGTCTGGCGCAGCGACTCCGGGCTGCGCGCGGAGAGCGTCACCAGGGTCGGCCCCGGCTGCACCGGGGCCACCGTGTCCGCCTGGTGCGCCGGCGGCGCCTCGCAGAGCACCGCGTGCGCGTTGGTGCCGCCGAAGCCGAAGGAGTTCACCGCCACCACCGCCGGCCCGTCGCCCTGGGGCATGGGCTCCAGCGCGCGGGGGACGCGCAGCTTCAGCGCGTCGAAGTCGATGTTGGGGTTGGTGCGCTGCAGGTGCAGGTGCGGCGGAATCTGCCCGTGCTTGAGGCACAGCGCCGCCTTGATGAGCCCGGCGATGCCCGCCGCCGCCTCCAGGTGGCCGATGTTCGTCTTCACCGAGCCCACCACGCAGCGCTCGCCCTCGCCACGCCCCTGGCCGAACACCTCGCCCAGCGCGCGCGCTTCGATGGGGTCGCCTACCGGCGTGCCGGTGCCGTGCGCCTCGATGTAGCGCACCTGGTGCGGCGACAGGCCGGAGCGCCTCAGCGCCTCGCGGGCCACCGCCTTCTGGGCCTCCCCGTTGGGGACGGTGATGCCGTTGGTGCGGCCGTCCTGGTTGGCCGCCGTGCCGCGGATGACGGCGTAGATGGAGTCGCCGTCCGCGAGCGCCTTCGACAGGGGCTTGAGGACGACGAGGCCCGCGCCCTCACCGCGCACGTAGCCGTTGGCGCGCGAGTCGAACGTCTTGCAGCGCCCGTCCGGCGACAGCATGCCCGCCTTGGACTCGGACACGGTGTAGCCGGGCTGGAAGATGGCCGAGGCGCCTCCCGCCAGGGCCAGCGTGGACTCGCCGCTCCAGAGGCTCTGGCAGGCCAGGTGCACCGCCACCAGCGAGGACGAGCACGCCGTGTCCAGCGACACGCTGGGCCCGCGCAAATCGAACCAGTAGGACAGGCGGTTGGACACCATGGTCATCGCCGTGCCCGTGCCGCTGTGGGGCCCGAGCAGCTCCGCGTTGCTCGGCTGGAGCTGGAAGATGGAGGCGTCCACCGTGAAGGCGCCCACGAAGACGCCCGTCTTGCTGCCCGCCAGCGACTCGGGCTTGAAGCCCGCGTCCTCCATGGCCTCCCACGCCACCTCCAGCAGCCAGCGCTGCATCGGGTCCAGGTAGGCCGCCTCGCGCGGCGACATGCCGAAGAAGAGGGCGTCGAACGCCCCCAGCGGCTGATCCACGAAGCCCCCCCACTTCGTGGTCGCCTTCCCCGGTCGGTCGGGTGACGCGTCGTAGAACGTGGAGATGTCCCAGCGGTCCTTCGGAATCTCACCGACGGCATCCACGCCGCCCGTCAGCATCTTCCAGAAGGCCTCCGGCCGGCTCGCCCCGGGAAACCGGCAGCCCATGCCAATGATTGCAATGGGCTCCAGCAGGGATTGCGAGTTCTGAGCTGAAGACAGACCAATACCGCTCTCGACGGTGCTCCCGTCCATGGTGCTTCCCCCTCTGAATTGCGACCTTCCCCAATGTTTGACAGGTCGCCTGCGGGTCCCCTAATAGACAGACTCAAACCCGCAATAAATTTTTAGTACAACAGATCTTTATAGTCGGTCAATGCGGCTTTTCGTTATTTCCGGGTGACAGCTTCGAATTCATCCGGTGTTCAGTTGGCTCACAGAGGGGGCAGTCATGAAACATCGAGTTGTGGGTTCCTACGGGATGATGGCCGCGCTGCTGTTGGCTGGAGGCGCAGCCAATGCAGAGACAGTGCCAAGTGCCACTGACGGATCGCCCGGGTCACGTCCCGAGCAGCAGACTTTGCTGGGGGGCGACTTTGAGCACGGGGGCTACGGCGGTCCTTCGGCGACGTACTCACGGATGTTGGGCTCGAACGTGCTGCTCGTAGGTGGGCGCGGCGCATGGCTCCTCAATGGACGCTTCGGGGTGGGGGGCGCCGTCAATGGCCTGATCCCCACGCGTTCGGCGTTCTCCGTCAGAACGGACGAGCGCTACGATCTTCGCCTGGGGTATGGCGGATTGTGGCTGGAGTACGTCTTCACGCCTCACCGCGTGGTGCACTCCACGGTGGGCCTTCTCGTCGGAGGAGGGTGGCTGGGCCGACGTAATGGGGAGTTCCCCGGAGAGGAGACCCTGGGGTTCGACGCCCTCTTCGCGGTGGAGCCCACGGTGACGACCGAGGTCAACGTCCTGAGCTTTTTCCGGGTGGGCGCGGGGATCAGCTACCGGTACCTGGGCAGCGTGGACCTGGAGGGGCTGAAGAGCAGCGACCTCAGCAACTTCGCGGGCACGCTGTTCTTCAAGTTCGGCAGCTTCTGATGCGAAGGGCCCGGCCGGCGGATCAGCAACTTCCGCCGGCAAATCTTGCGTTCTCAGGCCCTGGTACAAGCGGGGCTGTTGCTTCCGGAGCAACACCGCGACAGGGATTGTAGCGTGGGCGGCTACAGGCGTTGCTCCGGGTGCTCCGGCCCATGTCTCAGCCGTGAAACATCCGGGTGACGGCGGCTGCGTGTTGATTTGGAGCCGCGACGTCTACCCGTACGGCGTCTGCTCCTCGTGCTTCTGGAAGGGATAGGCGAGCTGGCCCAGGTACGTCTCCGGCGGCTGGAACTTCGTGGTGCCGTAGTTCTTCGGCATGTGGGCCGGCAGGTAGGCCGTGCCGAACATCCAGTCGATGAAGGAGAGGAAGACGGCGAAGTTCTTGTCGATGCCCTCGTCGTCGGACGTGTGGTGCCAGTGGTGGAACTCGGGCGTGGCGAACACCCACCGCAGCACCGGCCAGCGGTGGTTGACGTTGGCGTGGATGTAGACGGCGTGGAACGACACGAAGACGAGGTACGCGTAGATGGCGGGCGGGGCCAAGCCGAGGATGAAGACGGGCACGAAGCCCAGCGTGCGATTCACCAGCACGTCCACCAGGTGCGAGCGCGAGCTGGCCAGCCAGTCCATGTGCAGGCTGGAGTGGTGGATGGCGTGGAACTTCCACATCCACGGGAAGTGGTGGAAGGCGCGGTGGATCCAGTAGCTCACCAGGTCGATGACGAAGAGGATCTCGAAGAACTGGAGCCACAGCGGCTGCGCGGCCACCGCGGCCTGGAAGTCCAGCTTCACCGCCCACGAGAAGAACACCTGCGCCGGAATCAGCGTGGCGAAGGCGATGAGCTGCACGCCCATGTGGCTGACGAAGAGGTGCTTGAGGTCCGTCTGCCAGCCGACCCGGAAGATGGGCTGCTCCGTCTGCGCCCACAGCCGCTCCATGGGGATGAAGAGCAGGCCCAGCACCAGCAGCTCGAGGATGAAGTAGTCCAGCCCCGCGCTGAAGCCGCGCGCCTGGTGGGTGAGCGGCTCGGCTTCCGCTCCTCCCATCAGCAGCGCCACCAGCGCCAGCGCCATGGCGATGCCGCCGTGCGCCTTGGAGCGCAGGGTGAGCACGCTCAGCATGCCGAGCGCGAAGGTGAGGATGATGGAGGCCTGGAGGATGCCGCGGAACACGCCGATGTGGTCGGCGTAGAAGCCGCGGGCGTCGTTCGTCACCAGCAGGTGCGGGAAGAGGAAGCAGAACTCGGCGAGGATGCACAGCACGCCGAGCAGGCCGGCCGTGACACCGGCGCGCTTGCCGAGGTCCGTGCGGACGGCGGGGGAGAGGAGGGTGGACACGCGGATTCCTGGCTCAACGGGGACGTGTGAGCTTATGCAGGTCGGCTGCCCACCCGGAAGAAGGGCCCGGGTGCCCGTGCGCCAGGAAGGAAAGAAGGGAGGGGCCCGCGGCCGCCGACGTTCGGGAACAGTTCACCCCCCCGGGCGCACCTCCCCCGTGACATACGCCGGTCACTGGACTCGCGGGCCTCCACCCGAATCGTGAACGGAAGCGCCCGGAAAATGTCGCAATCCACGGGATTTCCAGCGGCTTCGGGCCGCCGGAGGACGTCCGCACACCAGCCGGGCCACCGGGGCGCTCGGGGTGCCGCTCGCGGCGGGAGGGCTGCGCGGGGGGGAGGCCGTTCTTAACTAGGTGCAGAGTCCATCCGGCCGGGATTTGTGTCCGTCCGCCTGGAATCCAACCGGCCGGACACCGGCCCCGGGGCTTGACATGTCCGGGGTGGGCCATCCACCGATCAGCACATGGGGCACGCCCTCGCTTGACTCCCGGAATTATCGGTGTCTAGGGTGCGCGGCTTCCATCACATTCCAGTCCTCAATGAGGAGGACGAACGCAGCGGCCCGTTGCTCCCCGCAGGCTGCTCCGTATTACCCACCATCAGGGGGCAGCTGTACCGTTTCAAAGGACTTCAACTTCATGCAGCAGAACGTGAACCAGCAGGTCGGGATGGACGGCGGCGACGAAGACTTTGCCGCAATGTTCGAGGCCTCGCTCAAGGAGCGCGGTGGCGACGGAATCCTGAAGGAAGGGGAGATCGTCAAGGGCACCGTGGTCCAGGTGACGAAGGACTTCGCGATTGTCGACATCGGCTACAAGTCCGAGGGACAGGTCCCGATCTCCGAGTTCACCAATCCTCGCGGTGAGGTCTCGGTCAAGGCCGGCGACCCCGTCGAGGTCCTCCTGGAGAGCCGTGAGAACGACACCGGCATGGTCGTCCTCTCCAAGGAGAAGGCCGACAAGATGCGCATCTGGGACGAGATCAGCGCCGCCTGCGAGCGCGACGAGATCGTCAAGGGCACCATCGTCGGCCGCGTGAAGGGTGGCCTCTCCGTCGACATCGGCGTGAAGGCGTTCCTCCCGGGCTCCCAGGTGGACATCCGCCCCGTGCGCAACCTTGACCAGTACATCTCGAAGGAATTCGAGTTCAAGGTCATCAAGTTCAACAAGAAGCGCGGCAACATCGTGCTGTCCCGCCGCGTCCTCCTCGAGAAGCAGCGCGAGGAGATGAAGAAGGAGACCCTGAAGAACCTGCGCGAGGGCGCGGTCCTCAAGGGCGTGGTCAAGAACCTCACCGACTACGGTGCGTTCATCGACCTCGGCGGCATCGACGGCCTCCTCCACATCACGGACATGTCGTGGGGCCGCATCGGTCACCCCAGCGAGATGTTCAACGTGGGTGACGAGGTCCGTGTCGTCGTCCTCAAGTTCGACCCGACGCAGGAGCGCGTCAGCCTGGGCCTCAAGCAGATCCAGGAGGACCCGTGGCACCGCGCCGACGAGAAGTACCCGGTCGGCACGCGCGTCAAGGGCAAGGTCGTGTCCATCACGGACTACGGCGCGTTCATCGAGATCGAGCAGGGCGTCGAGGGTCTGGTGCACGTGTCCGAGATGTCCTGGACCAAGCGCCTCAAGCACCCGTCCAAGATCCTGGAGGTCGGCCAGGAGGTGGAGGCCGTCGTCCTGGACATCGATCCGAAGGCCAAGCGCATCGCGCTGGGCATGAAGCAGATCGAGCAGAACCCCTGGACGCTGCTCGAGGACAAGTACCCGATCGGCTCCGTCATCAAGGGTCAGATCCGCAACGTCACCGACTTCGGCGTGTTCGTCGGCGTCGAGGAGGGCGTGGACGGCCTGGTGCACGTGTCCGACATCTCGTGGACCCAGCGCATCAAGCACCCGGGCGAGATGTTCAAGAAGGGCGACGAGGTCGAGGCGGTGGTGCTCAACATCGACGTCGAGAACGAGCGCTTCAGCCTGGGCATCAAGCAGCTCCAGCCGGACCCCTGGGAGACGCTGTCCGAGCGCCTGCCGGTGGGCAGCCGCGTGAAGGGCAAGGTCACCAAGGTCACCGACTTCGGCGCGTTCGTGGAGATCGAGCCGGGCATCGAGGGCCTCGTCCACGTCTCCGAGCTGAAGGAGGAGCGTGTCGAGAACCCGCGTGACGTGGTGAACGAGGGCCAGGATGTCGAAGTGAAGATCATCGACATCAACACCCCGGACCGGAAGGTGGCGCTGTCGATGAAGGCGCTGATCGGCGAGGGCGAGGACTACCGCGAGTACCTCCGCAAGCAGGCGGAAGGCTCCAAGGCGCGCCTCGGCGACGTGATGGCGAGCAAGCTGAAGAAGTAGTCGTTCAGCGGCACGCGCCACACGGCGCAAGACGGCCGGGTTCCCACAGAGGGGGCCCGGCCGTTGCCGTTTCCGCGCATGGACGACGGTTGCGCGGTGAAGGTGTCCTTTGACTTCCCACGGGCGGGCGGACTACTCACCGGCTCACGCGCTACCGGGGCCGGGGCGCGTGGAAACGAACCGCATGCACACCCTTCCTCTGTCCCTGGCCGCGGCCCGCTCCGGGCGCTTCCTCTTCATCCTCACCCTGGCCCTCGCGGCCGGCGCGCTGCCCGCCTGCTCCGGCGATGAGGCACCGCCGGCCTCGGCGCCCGGCACGGCCCGGCTCGAAGTCGTCGGCAGCCCCGTGGAGACTGGCGTGAGGCTGCTGTTCCGCTGCGTCGCGGAGGAGCCGCGAGGGGGTGCGCTCACGTATGACTTCGACTGGGGGGCCGGCGGCGACGTGGCGCACGTCCCGGACGCGGCCCCCAGCGGCAAGCCCGTCGAGCGGGAGCGGGCCTTCTTCCAGGAGGGGACCTTCCAGGCCCGCTGCCGCGCCGTGGACGCGGAGGGGCATGAGGGGCCGTGGTCCGCGGGCGTGGGCTACACCATCTCGGACTCCGCCTCGAAGCGGCCCTACGCCCGGGTCCAGGTGTACGGCCGGGGGCGGGTGACGAGCACTCCCGCCGGACTCGACTGCACGGACACGTGCCAGTTCCGGTTCCTGGCCTCCACCTCCGTCACCCTGGAGGCGACGCCGGAGCCCGGCTGGCGCTTCGAGGGCTGGTTGGGCTGCGGCGAAAAGGCGGAGCCGTACACCTTCGTGGTCGACCGGGACGTGAGCTGCATGGCGCGCTTCGCGCCGGAGCCGGAGTCCGCCGCGGCCTGGCAGCGCACGGGCGCGCGCCGCCCCCTGGCCGCCGAGTGGAGCCCGGATGGCACGCGCGTCGCCGCGCTCGACACCATCAGCGCCTCCCTGGAGCCGAACCGGCTGCGCATCTGGGACGTGGCGAGCGGCCGGCTGCTGAGGACGATTGAAGCCGGCCCGTGGGAGCGCAGCTTCCTGTCCGTGGCGTGGAGCCCCAAGGCGGACGTGGTGGCCCTGGGCCGCAGGGATGGAGCCCTCACGCTGGTGGACGCGGCGACGGGCGCTCTCGTCCGCGAGTGGAGGGCGCACGCCAACGACGTGAGCACCGTGGCATGGAGCCCGGATGGGCTCCGGCTCGCCACCACGGGAGACACGGGAATGCAGGTGATGCTGTGGACGGCCGAGACCGGCGCCGGTCAGGTGGCCTCAAGGACGCAGGCCCGGGTGCGGCGGCTGCTGTGGAGCCCGGGCGGGCGCCAGCTCGCGCTCAAGCTGGGCTCCCCTGGCTCCGCGGGCTCGGAGTGGGTGGAGATCCACGGAACGAACGGCTTCAGCGCGGACGAGGTGCACACCGACGTGAGCAGCGTCGCATGGAGCCCGGATGGCCAGCGCTATGCCGTGGGCGGCCAGGGCCAGGTGCGGGTCTACGACAGCACCTTCCACGACCTCATGGCCACGTGGAGCGGCAACTGGGGCAGGACCACGCTGCTGGACTGGAGCGCGGACGGGAAGTGGCTCGCCGTCGGTGACCCGGGGCGGACGCTGGTCGTCCTGACGGCCGCCACCGGCGCCGTGGTGGCGGAGCTCCGCGAGAGCGGGCCCCCGGTCCTCAGCGCCGGAGGCTACGACGGGCTGCGCTTCCACCCGTCGAAGGGGGAGTTGGTTGTCGTGGAGGACCTGCCCACCGAGGTCGCCGTCGTCACGGTGGATGAGCAGGCCCACACCCTGCGCAAGCGCGAGCTGCTGCCGCACACCATCGCCGTGGAGGCGGTGGCGTGGAGTCCCTCGGGAGAGCGGCTGGCCAGCAGCGGCCGGGAGGGGCGCGTACAGCTCTGGGACAAGCAGGGCGCGTCCGTGCTCACGCTGTCAGGACACGGGGACAAGCCGGTCCGCGCGCTGGCCTGGGATGGAAGCAGCACCCGGCTCGCGAGCGGCGGAGAGGATGGCCAGGCCCGGGTCTGGCTCGCGGCGGACGGCTCGCTCGTGCGGGCGTTCCAGCACGTCGCCACCGCAGAGACACTCCCCATCGAGGTCCACCGCGTCGCGCTGAGCCCGGATGGCCGCCGGCTGGCGACGTATGCCGGCTTCAACCCGGCCTCGGCTGCCGGGGGGACGGTGCGGGTCTGGAGCGTGGACGCGGGCACGGAGGTGTTCCGCTTCCCGCGCAAGGACCGCGCGGTGCGGACCCTGGCCTGGACGCCGGAGGGCCGGTACCTCGTGGCGGCGTATGCGGACGTGAGCTGGGAGCTGTGGGATGCGCAGACGGGCGAGCTGCGCCTCGTGGACCCCGGGGTGGACACGCCGACGCTGGCCGTGGCCCTCCATCCGGACGGCACACGGCTCGCAATCGGCACGCCGGACGGGCTGCTCGTGCGTGACTTGCAGACGGGCGCGGCGCGGGCGGACGCCGCCGGGGGCTTCACCCCGTATGCGCTCGCGTGGAGCGCGGATGGAAACCGCATCGCTGGAGGCGGGGTGGGCGGCCTGGTCTTCGTCTGGGAGGTGTCGGCCAACCTCGCTTCGCGCGTCCTCGGCTTCCACGCCGGTGACGTGAACACCGTCTCGTGGCGCCCCGACGGGCAGGTGCTCACGTCGGGCGGCACCGACTTCGCGCTGAGCACGTGGCGCTTCACGCCCTGAGCCGGGGCTTCCTTCCGCGCAGTGGAACAGCCGGGTTCCCGGTGGGAGTCCGGCCGTTCCCATCTCCGGGCACCGACGGCGGTTGCGCGATGATGGTGTCCTTTGACTTCCCACGGGGGCGCGGCTACTCAAGGGCCCGCGCGCGACCGGGGCCGGGGCGTGCGGGAAAGAACCATGAACCTTCCTCCTGTGTCCCTGGCCTCCGCCCGCGCCGGGCGCATCCGTGTCCTCCTCTCCCTGGTGCTCGCGGCGGGCGTGGTGTCCGCCTGCTCCGACAGCGGGGACCGGCCACCGCCGCTGCCGACGGACCCCGGCGAGGCCCGCCTCGAGGTCGCGGCCACGTCCGTCGAGCCCGGCTCCGAGGTGCGGCTCCGCTGCGTCGCCAACGATTCGCGGGGCGGCGCGCTCACCTACGTCTTCGACTGGGGTGACGGCAGCGACGCGACGCACTTCTCGGACGAGGTCCCCAGCGGCACGGCCTTCGAGCAGGCGCGCGTCATCTTCGAGGTAGGGGCCTACCAGGCCCGCTGCCGCGCCGTGGATGCGCAGGGGAAGGAAGGCCCGTGGTCCATGTCGGTGGGCTACACCGTCCAGCCTCCTCAAGAGGGCTCGAGCCGGCTCGAGGTCCGGGTCGACGTGTTCGGCCGGGGGCGGGTGACGACCACGCCCGCGCGGCTCGACTGTCCGGCCAACTGCCGCGGCTGGTTCGACACCGGTACGGAAATCACGCTGGAGCCGGTGCCCGAGGCGGGCTGGCGCTTCGTGGGCTGGGCGGGCATGGGCTGTGATGCCCGGGGCCGCGAGGGTCCCCACACGTTCAAGCTCGCCAGCCGCGAGTACTGCCTGGCGCGCTTCGCCCCGGAGGCCGAGTCCTCCGCCGAGTGGCGCCGGACGGGAGCGCGCCTGCCCCAATCCCCCGTGTGGAGCCCGGATGGCTCGCGGCTCGCCGCGCTCGACAGTCCCGCCTCGGGCATCAACCGCCTCCGGGTCTGGGACGCGGAGACCGGGCGCGTGGTGAAGGAACTCAGCGCCGGCAGCGGGGAGCGGAACTTCGCCTCGGTGGCCTGGAGTCCGCTCGGAGACCAGGTGGCCACGGGGCGCTCGGATGGGAACGTCACCCTGCTGGACGCCGCCACGTGGAGTGTCATCCGGGAGTGGAAGGCCCATTCCGGCGCGGTGCGCGCGCTGGCGTGGCGCGCGGATGGACGCAGGCTCGCCAGCGCGGACACCAAGGACCGCGCGGTGCGCTTCTGGGACTCCGGCACCGGGGCCAGTGGGGGAACGCCGCTCACGAGCGTGGACGCCGTGCGGCGATTGACCTGGAGCCCGGACGGGAGCCGCATCGCGCTGGAGTCAGGTCTCGGCCAAACGGGCACGGGGTGGCAGCCGTGGGTGGAAATCCACGGGGCGACCTCCTCGCGACGGGAGGCGCTGTACACGAACATGGCCAGCTTCGCCTGGAGCCCGGACGGCACGCGCTACGCCGTGGGCGCCTACCGCGAGGTGCGTGTGCACACGACGGCGACCCACGCGCTCGAGTCCGTCCGGAGCGCCACGCCGGGCCCGGTCGCGCTCCTGGACTGGAGTCGGGATGGGCGGTGGCTCGGCGTGGGGAATGGCGTCGGCGCCCTGCTCGTGCTCGCGGCCGACACCGGCGCCGTGGTGGTGGACGCGAGCGGAGCGGCCCCTTCCGGCACGACCGAAGCGAAATACGAGACGCTGCGCTTCCACCCGTCGAAGCCGGAGCTCGTCGTCTCGCAAGCGCTGCCCGCCGCCGTCAACGTCCTCACGTTCGACGAGGCGGCCCACACCGTGAGCACCCGCGAGCTGCTGCCTCACGCCTACACCGTGCAGGTGGCCGCGTGGAGCCCGTCGGGAGACCGGCTGGCGTCGTCCGGAGACGAGGGGCTCGTCCGCCTCTGGGACCGGCAGGGCCTGGGGCTGCGCACGCTGTCCGGACACGAGGGCAAGGCGGTCCGGGCCCTGGCCTGGGACGCCACCGGCACCCGGCTCGCCAGCGGCGGCGCGGACGGGCAGGTGCGCGTGTGGAACGCGGAGGACGGCACGCTCGTGCGGCCGCCGCTCCCGCACGTGAATGGCACCCCGGAGCAGCCCGTGTCCGTCGCGGTCCACCGCGTCGCGTTCAGCCCGGACGGCCGCCTCCTGGCGAGCGTGTCCGAGTCGAAACCCGAGTTCTCCGGCAACGGGACGCTCAGGGTCTGGGACCTGGACACGGGCGCGGAGGTGTTCCGCTTCCCTCGGACGAATCGGTGGGTGCAGGCCCTCGTCTGGACAGGGGAGGGCCGCTACCTGCTGGCGGCGGACTCCGACATGACGTGGGAGCTCTGGGACCGTCAGACGGGCGAGGTGCGCCGGGTGGACCCCGGGTTGAAGGAGCAGCAGTCGCTGGCCGTCGCGCTCAGCCCGGATGGAACGCGGCTCGCGCTCGGGGTGCAGGACGGGCTGCAGGTCCGAGCCCTGGCGACCGGTGAGCTGCTCCAGTCCGCCTTCCTGAGCGAGGTGTCGTTCGGGGACCTCACCCCGTACGCACTCACCTGGAGCCCGGATGGGCGCTACCTCGCCGGAGGCGGAGCGGGCGGCCTGGTCTTCGCCTGGGACACGCACGCCGCCCTCGAGTCGACCGTGGTCGGCTCCCACGCCGGCAACGTCATCACCGTCTCGTGGCGCTCCGACGCACGGGTCCTCACCACCGGTGGCTCCGACGCCGCGTTGAGCACCTGGCGCTTCGTGCCCTGAGCCGCGCTACTGGAGGCCATCGGAGTACGCCTCGGCCCCACCCGGAGCAGGGCGAAACCATCCGACCGGTCGGGCGGGGCCTGGGCTTCCTGAATGGACCCAGGGGCCTTTCCGTTCAAGGACTTACAGTGGCTGGCGCAGCGCGTCGTCGCCAGTGGACGCTCCCGTCTGGAGGCCGAGCGAGGACGCTTGAACTCCAGGGAGTGCCCGGTGATAAGGGCCCCCGTCGCTGTTAGCGAAAGTCTTTCGGTCATCCTCGAACGGAGGCAGTTTTCATGGCTCGTGAAGTCGTCATCGTGGGCGCGGCCCGTACTCCCATCGGCTCCTTCCAGGGCTCGCTGTCCAAGCTGACGGCCCCGCAGCTGGGCGCGGTGGCCATCAAGGCGGCCCTCGAGCGCGCGGGCGTGAAGCCCGAGGCCGTCCAGGAGGTGCTGATGGGCTGCGTGCTGCAGGCCGGCGTGGGCCAGGCGCCCGCCCGCCAGGCAGGCATCTTCGCCGGCATCCCCGAGTCCGTTCCCGCCACCACGCTGAACAAGGTCTGCGGCTCCGGCCTGAAGGCCGTCATCGCGGGCGCGCAGGCCATTGCCCTGGGTGACGCGGACGTCGTCGTCGCCGGCGGCATGGAGTCCATGAGCAACGCGCCCTACCTCAGCCACACCATGCGCGGCGGCTCGCGCATGGGCAACGTGGAGTTCAAGGACGCGATGATCCACGACGGCCTCTGGGACGTGTACGGCAACGTCCACATGGGCCTGTGCGCGGAGGAGTGCTCCACCTCGCAGGGCATCAGCCGCGCCAACCAGGACGAGTACGCGCTGGAGTCCACCCGCCGCGCCATCCAGGCCCAGAAGGACGGCCTGTTCACCGCGGAGATCGCCCCGGTGCACATCCCCGGCAAGAAGCCGGAGGACATCGTCACCGTCACCGAGGACGAGGGCCCGCGCAACGCCAAGCCGGACAAGATTCCGGGCCTCAAGCCCGTCTTCAAGAAGGACGGCACGGTGACGGCCGCCAACGCGTCCTCCATCAATGACGGCGCCGCGGCGCTGGTGCTGATGAGCGAGGAGCGCGCCAAGGCCGAAGGCCGCACCATCCTCGGCCGCATCACCGGCTATGACCAGGCCGCGCGCAAGCCGGTGGAGTTCACCATTGCCCCGGCCGACGCCATCAACAAGCTGCTGAAGAAGAAGGGAGTGTCCGCGGGTGACGTGGACCTGTGGGAGATCAACGAGGCGTTCGCGGTGGTGTCGCTGGCCAACAACCGCATCCTCGGGCTGGACCCGTCGAAGGTGAACGTGCGCGGCGGCGCGGTGGTGCTCGGCCACCCGATTGGCGCCTCGGGCGCGCGCGTGCTGGTGACGCTGCTGCACACGATGAAGGACCTGGGCAAGAAGCGGGGCGTCGCGTCGCTGTGCATCGGCGGCGGCGAGGGCATTGCGCTGATGGTGGAGCGGTAATCTCCCTCTTCCCTTCGGGGAAGAGGGGCGGGGTGGGGGCCTTTGCGGCCTTCACCCCGTTTCCGTATCGGGAGGGCGGATGAACAAGGTCTACGCGAACGCGGACGAGGCGGTCGCCGACATCCCGGATGGCTGCACGCTCATGAGCGGCGGCTTCGGTCTGTGCGGCAACCCGGAGAATCTCATCGAGGCACTTCACCGCAAGGGCGTGAAGGGCCTCACCATCATCTCCAACAACTGCGGCACCACCGAGCTCGGGCTCGGCATCCTTCTTCAGAACAAGCAGGTGAAGAAGATGGTGTCCAGCTACGTGGGAGAGAACAAGGAGTTCGAGCGGCAGTTCCTCTCCGGCGAGCTGGAGGTGGAGCTGAATCCGCAGGGCACCCTGGCCGAGCGCATCCGCGCCGGCGGCTGCGGCATCGGCGGCTTCTTCACCCCCACGGGCGCCGGCACGCAGGTGGCCGAGGGCAAGGAGACGCGGATGATCGACGGCAAGCTCCACGTCCTGGAGACGCCGCTGAAGGCGGACTTCGCCATCGTCCACGCGTGGAAGGCGGACACCTGGGGCAACCTGGTGTTCAACAAGACCGCGCGGAACTTCTCGCCGATGATGTGCATGGCCGCCAAGACGACCATCGTCGAGGCGGAGCACATCGTTCAGCCGGGCGAGCTGGACCCGGACCTGGTGCACATCCCGAGCATCTTCGTGCACCGCATCGTCCAGGCGAAGAACCTCAAGAAGTGGATCGAGCGGCGCACCGTCCGCAAGCAGGCGTGAGGAGCCCATGCCACTGACTCGTGAACAGATTGCGATGCGCATCGCCCAGGAGCTGAAGGACGGCTTCTACGTCAACCTGGGAATCGGCATCCCCACGCTCGTCTCCAACTACATCCCGGCCGGCGTGGAGGTGGTGCTCCAGTCGGAGAACGGCCTGCTCGGCATCGGCCCGTACCCCCTCGAGGGGAGCGAGGACCCGGACCTCATCAACGCCGGCAAGGAGACGGTGACGACGGTGAAGGGCGCGTCGTTCTTCGACTCCGCGCTGTCGTTCGGGATGATCCGCGGCGGCCACATCGACATGGCCGTGCTGGGCGCCATGGAGGTCAGCGAAGAGGGTGACCTGGCCAACTGGATGATCCCCGGGAAGATGGTGAAGGGGATGGGCGGCGCCATGGACCTGGCGGTGGGTGCCAAGCGCATCTACGTGGCCATGGAGCACGCCAACAAGGAAGGCCAGCCGAAGATCCTCAAGAAGTGCTCGCTGCCGCTGACGGGCCTCAAGTGCGTGCACCACATCGTCTCGGACCACGCGTACATCGACGTGACGCCCGAGGGGCTGGTGCTGCGCGAGGTGGCCCCCGGCGTGACGGTGGAGCAGGTGCGGAAGCTGACGGAGCCGGCGCTGAAGGTGGCCCCGGACGTGCGCGAGATGAAATTCTGAGCGCACGGGGCTAGGGTGGCGCCCCGCGGGCCTTCGTCCACGGCCCGCGGGGGACTCCAGCCATGGCCGACACTTCGCAGAAGTCCAATCCCAGCGACCGCGCGCCGCGCGTCGAGTACGAGCTGCCCGTGGCCTACAGCAGCGTGGCCGGGTTCGTGACGGACTGGGCAGTGAACCTGTCGCGCGGCGGCCTGTACATCAACACCGACAAGCCGCTGCCGGTGGACACGGTGGTGCGCCTGCTGGTGACGCTGCCCGGCGCGCACTTCCCGGTGGAGCTGAAGGGCCGGGTGACGCGCACCAATGCTCCGGGCGCGCACGTGGCGAATCAGTCGCCGGGGATGGCGGTGGAGTTCGTGGACGTTGACGACGAGAAGCGGTCGCGCATCGGGGAGTTCGTGGAGCGCCTGCGCACGGAGTTCCCCCCGGACGAGCCGGCCGTGGTTACCCGGAAGTGACAGGTGGCGCTCGGTCTTGGGCTGGGCGCCGCCCACCGAGCCCCTGAATGCTGCCGTTACCCGAGACCCCCGTTGAATTGACGATTGAGCGCCTGGGCCAGCTCGGCGAGGGCGTGGCCTCCTGGCAGGGGCGCACCGTGTTCATCCCGGGCGCCTTCCCCGGCGACACCGTGCGCGTGCACCTGGAGTCCCAGGGGCGCGTGCTGCGCGGACTGCTGCGGCAGGTGGTGACGCCCGGGCCGGACCGGCGCGAGCCGAAGTGCCCGTGGGCCGGCGAGTGTGGCGGCTGCGACTGGCTGGGGCTGGCCGAGCCGGCGCAGCGGGCCGCGAAGCAGGAGATCGTCCTCTCCACCCTGGAGCACCTGGGCCACCTGTCGAGGGAGTCCTTCACCGTGCGGCCGCTGCTGGTGGCGCCCCGGGACTGGGGCTACCGGCGCCGCGCGGTGCTGCACCCGACGGGGAAGGGGACGCTGGGGTACTTCGGGCGGCGGAGCCATGAGCGCGTCCCCGTGCCGGAGTGCGGCGCGCTGACGCCCGTGCTGCGGGAGCTGCCGGGGAAGCTGGCCCCGCTGCTCAAGCCGCTGTCGAAGGACACCGAGGAGGTGCTCCTGCTGGCCGAGGGCGACAAGGCCGCCTTCGCGGTGAACCTGTCGGGGCCGGTGACGGCGCGGCACGTGGAGGCGGCGGAGGCCGCGGTGCGGGCGCTGCGGCTGGAGGGCGCGGTGCTGGTGCCGAAGGAGGGCTCGCCGCGCGTGCTGGGGAAGCCGGCGCTGCGCTCGTACTCGCCGCTGCGGCCGGAGGTGCCCCTGTACCTGCGGCCGGATGCCTTCGCCCAGGCCCATGCCGAGGCCAACGTGGGGCTCGTCACGGCGGCCATCTACGAATTGGCCGCGCGGGACGGGGACTCCGTGCTGGAGCTGTACTCGGGGAACGGCAACTTCACCTTCCCGCTGGCGGCGGTCTCCGCGTCGGTGCTGGGCGTGGAGTCCTCGCCCGTGGGTGTGGAGCTGGCCCAGCGCAGCGCGCGCGAGGGCGGGGTGGGCAACGTGCGCTTCATCCAGGGCGACGCGCGCAAGGCGTGTGACGGGCTGGTGTCGGAGGGGCGGAAGTTCGACGTGTGCCTGGCGGACCCGCCGCGCACCGGAGCGCCCGGGCTGGCGAAGTGGATGACCGCCCTGGGCGTGCGCCGGGTGGTCTACGTGGCGTGCGACCCGGCCTCCCTGGCCCGTGACGCGGCGGGCCTGGTCGAGGCGGGCTACAAGCCCCTGGCCCTCCAGGTGGTGGACATGTTCCCCCAGACGCACCACGTCGAAGCCGTCATGTCCTTCGAGCGGCAGGCCTGATTCGAGGCTCGGGGCGTCCCGCGGAGGGATGGGCCCTCCGGCGGGCGGCGGCCGCGGAAGGAACGTTCATTCCGCCCGTCCGACGTGGGGCAGAGGGCGGGGCAGGCCCCCTACGGCCCTGTCCGAACACGCACCGGTAGTGCGTTTCTGGCCAGTTGGGAGGCGCGCTTCTCTTTCGGCAGAAGTGATGCTCTCGACGGAATCAAACTGGCTTAACCGGTAAATCACTAAATTTTAGTGATTACACCGCGTGTACCAGGGGAGGAAGCGACCGCCTCCTTCCGCCTGCTGCATTCCGGATTGCACCAGAGCGGCGCCCGGACATGATGGTCGGGTGGATGCCCGCATCGTCGAGTTCGCCGAAGTGCTCCGCCAGAACGGCGTGCGCGTCAGTACGTCCGAGGTCCAGGACGCCCTGCGCGCCACCGCCGAGGTGGGGCTGAAGGAGCGGAGCCTGTTCCGCTCCGTGCTCCGCACCACGCTGGTGAAGCGCGAGCTGGACGTGGACACGTTCAACCGCGCGTTCGACTTCTACTTCTCCGGCGCGGCGAAGACGTTCGAGGGCATCGACAAGTCGCTGGCGGACCAGCTCAAGGAAGAGGGCTACCTGGAGGGCGACCTGCTGAAGATGGTCATCATCCAGATGGCGCAGCTGCTGCCGGAGATGTCGCCGCTGGCCCAGGCCATCCTCGAAGGCGACCGGGCGCGGCTGGCACAGATCTTCCGGATGGCGTCGCTCCAGCTGGACCTGTCGCAGCTGGAGAGCCCGCTCCAGGCCGGCTTCTTCTCGCGGCGCCTGCTGGCCGGCGCGGGCATGGAGAAGGCCCGCTCCGACATGAAGTCCCTGGAGGACGAGCTGCGCGCGCGCGGCCTGGCCCCCGAGGGCGTGGAGATTGTTTCGCGCCACGTCGCGGCCGCGATGCGGAAGATTGAAGAGGCCGCGCGCCAGGAGGTGAAGCGCCAGGCCGAGGCCCGCATCCGCCGCCGCACGGACACGGTGCAGGACAAGCCGCTGCATCTCTTGACGCAGGCGGAGGTGGACCAGATGGAGTCCGCCGTGCGGACGCTCGCGGAGAAGCTGCGCAGCCGGCTCATCCGCAAGCAGCGCTCGTACCGGCGGGGGGCGCTGAACGTGCGCCGCACCCTGCGCCGCAACATGCCGTGGGGTGGGGTGCCCATGGTGCCCCAGTTCCGCCGCCGCCGGCCGGAGCGCCCGGAGCTGGTGGTGCTGTGCGACGTGTCCGACTCGGTGCGCAACGCGTCGCGGATGATGCTGCTGTTCATGCACACGCTGCAGTCGCTGTTCGTGCGCGTGCGCTCGTTCGTCTTCGTGTCCGACGTAGGCGAGGTGACGCAGTACTTCAAGGACCTGGACGTGGACGAGGCCATCGACATGGCCACCGCGGGCAAGACGGTGTCGCTGAGTGCGAACTCGAACTACGGGCGGGCGCTGGCGGACTTCACCCGGGACCACCTGGGCAGCATCACCCGCCGCACCACGGTGATGGTGATTGGCGACGGGCGGAACAACTACAACGCGAACAACGCCTGGGCGCTGAAGGACCTGCGCCGCAAGGCCAGGCGCCTCCTGTGGATCTGCCCCGAGGAGCGCGGCAACTGGGGCATCGGCGACAGCGAGATGCTCACCTACGAGAAGCACTGCCACCAGGCCGTGGTCGTCACCTCCGTGTCGGACCTGGCGCGCATCGCGGACCAGCTCGTCCCGGCGTGAGGGCCGTTTCGCGGGACACACTTTCGGGCGGAATGGCGCATTATTTTTTCTGCCACGGAGTTACATTCCGTCGCGCAATTTAGCGAGCACGCGCACGCGGCAATTCGTATAGAGGGCCCGCCTACAACCCCCTGGCGAGCCCGTCGATGACCTCCACAACAGCTCCTTCCGAAGCTGCGCAGTCCCGTGCCACGCAACCTGCCCGCGGGCGCAAGAAGCAGTGGGCCCTTGGAATCCTGACGCTGCTCGCCATCGTCGGCGTGCTCGTCGGCATCAAGGCGGCGCAGATTGGCGCGATGATTGACGCGGGCGCCGCCTTCGTCCCTCCCCCCGAGGCGGTGACCTCGGCCACGGTGGAGACCGTCGAGTGGCAGGCGGCCCGCGGCGCCGTGGGCTCCATTCGCGCGGTGCGCGGCGTGACGCTCGGGGCCGAGATGGCCGGCATCGTCCGCGAGATTGGCTTCGAGAATGGCGCGGCCGTGAAGAAGGGGCAGGTGCTGCTCCGGCTCGACACCACGAGCGAGGCGGCACAGCTGACCGGGGCCGAGGCGGACGCGGAGCTGGCCAAGCTGTCGCTGGCCCGCTCCCAGTCGCTCCACGGTCAGGGCGCCAACACCCAGTCGGAGCTCGAGTCCGCCCAGGCCCGCTCGGTCCAGGCGGAGGCCGTGGCGGCCAACCTGCGCGCCATCATCGCCAAGAAGGTCATCCGCGCGCCCTTCGACGGGCGCATCGGCATCCGGCAGGTGGAGCTGGGCCAGGTCATCTCCCCGGGCAGCCCCATCGCCTCGCTCCAGTCCGTCGACCCCGTCCATGTGGAGTTCCTCCTGCCGCAGCAGGCGCTGTCGGAGGCCCGGCTGGGGCAGAAGGCCCGCGTCCGCGTGGATGTGTTCCCCAAGGACACGTGGGAGGGGGAGCTGACGACCATCAACCCCGAGGTGGAGCTGTCCTCGCGGAACGTGCGCATGCGGGTCACCGTGCCGAATCCGGATGGGCGCCTGCTGCCGGGGATGTTCGCCAACGTCGAGGTGCTCGCGGAGGGCAAGAAGAGCGTCGTGGCCATTCCGACGACCGCCGTGCTCTTCGCGCCGTACGGTGACTCGGTGTTCGTCATCGTGGACGGCAAGGACGCGGCCGGTCAGCCGGCCAGCGTGGCGCAGCAGCGCTTCGTGCGACTGGGCGAGCGCAGGGGCGACTTCGTCGAGGTGACCTCCGGCCTGACGGCGGGAGAGGTCGTCGCCAACAACGGCGCCTTCAAGCTGACCAATGGCGCGGCCGTCCTCGTCAACAACGCGCTGGCGCCGAAGCCCGAAGTCGCCCCCCAGCCGGTGGACCGCTAGAGGCCTGGAAGGCGCGCCCATGAACTTCACTTCGCTCTTCATCCGCCGGCCCGTGGTGGCGCTGGTCGTCAACCTGCTCATCGTCATCGCGGGACTGCAGGCCATCCAGTCCCTCAACGTGCGGCAGTACCCGCGCAGCGAGAACGCCGACATCACCGTGACGACGGCCTACATCGGCGCCAACGCGGAGCTGGTCCGCGGCTTCATCACCACGCCCCTGGAGCGGGCCATCGCCTCGGCGGATGGCATCGACTACCTCGAGTCGCAGAGCCTGCAGGGCATCTCCACCATCCGGGCCCGGCTCAAGCTCAACCACGACGCCAACCGGGCGCTCAGTGAGATCAGCGCCAAGGTCGACCAGGTGCGGGGTGACTTGCCGCCCGAGGCCCAGGTCCCGGTCATCAACATCGAGTCGGCGGACAGCCAGTTCGCGGCGGCCTACCTCAGCTTCTCCTCCGAGTTCCTGAAGCAGAACGAGATTACCGACTACCTCGTGCGGGTGGTGCAGCCGCGGCTGACGGCCATCGAGGGCGTTCAGCGCGCGGACCTGCTCGGAGCGCGGACGTTCGCCATGCGGGTGTGGCTCAAGCCGGACCGGATGGCCGCGCTCAACATCAGCCCGGCGCAGATCCGCCAGGCGCTCGCCGCCAACAACTACCTGGCGGCGGTGGGGCAGACGAAGGGCTCGCTCGTGCAGGTGAACCTCACGGCGAACACGGACCTGCGCTCGGTGCAGGAGTTCAAGCAGCTCATCGTGCGGCAGGACGACGGGGCCGTGGTGCGGCTGTCGGACGTGGCGGACGTGGTGCTGGGCGCCGAGGACTCCGACACCGAGGTCAACGTCATGGGGCAGACGGCGGTGTTCATCGGCATCTGGGCGCTCCCCAACGCCAACTCGCTGGACGTCATCAAGCGCGTCCGGGTGGAGATGGAGGCCATCAAGCGCGAGATTCCCGAGCAGCTCAAGGCGGAGGTGTCCTTCGACGACACGGAGTACATCCAGAACGCGCTCGACGAGGTGGTCGGCACGCTCCTCGAGACGCTCCTCATCGTCGTGGTGGTCATCTTCCTCTTCCTGGGCTCCGTGCGCTCCATCCTGATTCCGGTGGTGGCCATCCCGGTGTCGCTCATCGGCACGGTGTTCCTGATGCAGCTCTTCGGCTTCACGGTGAACCTGCTCACCCTGCTCGCGGTGGTGCTCTCCGTGGGCCTGGTGGTGGACGACGCCATCGTCGTCGTGGAGAACGTGGAGCGCCACCTGCGCGAGGGCCTGAGCCCCGTGGAAGCGGCCCTCAAGGGAGCCCGGGAGCTGGTCGGGCCCATCATCGCGATGACGATTACCCTCGCCGCGGTGTACGCCCCCATCGCCTTCCAGGGCGGGCTGACGGGCTCGCTGTTCCGCGAGTTCGCGCTCACACTCGCGGGGGCCGTCACGCTCTCGGGCGTGGTGGCCTTGACGCTCTCGCCGATGATGTCCGCCTTCCTCCTGCGGGCCGGCCACGAGGACCAGGGGCTGTCGGGCTTCATCAACCGCAGCTTCGCGCGCCTGCGGGCCGCGTACTCGCGCTCGCTGGACGGGGCCCTGGGCGCGCGGCCGGTGGTCTACACGATGTGGGTCGTGCTGAGCCTGCTCGCGTTCCTGATGTTCTCGCAGTCGCCGCAGGAGCTGGCCCCCACCGAGGACCAGGGCTTCATCTTCGGCGTCGTCAACACCCCGGCCAACTCCACGATTGAGCAGCTCACGCCGTTCGTCCGTGAGGTGAACCAGACGCTGATGGAGATGCCGGAGTCGCAGCTGAGCTTCCAGATCACCAACCCGGGCGGAGGCTTCTGGGGCCTGGGCCTGAAGCCGTGGGAGCAGCGCGAGCGCTCCGCCGCGGAGGTGCTCGTGGATGTCCAGCAGCGGGTCGGCGTCATCCCCGGCATCCAGACGTTCCCCATCCTGCCGCCCGCGCTGCCCGGCGGCGGCAACTTCCCGGTGGAGTTCGTCATCGCCTCCACGGCGGAGGCGGATGAGCTGCTGTCGTTCGCCCAGCAGCTCCAGGCGAAGGCGGCGCAGAGCGGGCTGTTCGCCTTCCCGCCGCTCATCGACGTGAAGATCGACCAGCCCCAGTCGGAGGTCGTGGTGGACCGCGAGAAGGTGGCGCAGCTGGGGCTGAACCTGGGGACGGTGGGACAGGACCTGGGCGCGGCGATGGGCGGCAACTTCGTCAACCGGTTCAACATCTCCGGGCGCAGCTACAAGGTCGTCCCTCAGCTGCAGCGCGTGTCACGGCTCAACCCAGACCAGCTGAGCGACGTGTACGTCACGGGCCCCGACGGCAAGCTCGTGACGCTCTCCTCCATCGCGACCCTGCGCGACACGGTGGCTCCGCGCTCGCTCAACCGCTTCCAGCAGCTGAATGCCGTGAAGCTCAGTGGCGTGGCCATCCGGCCGCTGGACGAGGCGCTCACGTACCTGGAGACGGAGGCGGGGAAGATCCTCCCCAAGGGCTACGTGCTCGACTACACGGGTGAGTCGCGGCAGCTCCGGGTGGAGGGGAACAAGTTCCTCTCCGCCTTCCTGCTCGCGGTGGTGCTGATCTTCCTGGTGCTGGCGGCGCAGTTCAACAGCTTCAGGGATCCGCTCATCATCCTCGCAGGCTCGGTGCCGCTGGCGCTCTTCGGCGCGCTGCTGACCACGTTCCTGAGGATGCCGAACCCGACGATGCCGTTCTTCACCGACGGCTTCACCACCACCCTGAACATCTACTCGCAGGTGGGGCTGGTGACGCTGGTGGGGCTGATTGCGAAGAACGGGATTCTCATCGTGGACTTCGCCAACCGGCTGCAGGAGGAGGGCAGGACGAAGCTGGAGGCGGTGAGGGAAGCCGCGGCGGAGCGGCTGCGTCCCATCCTGATGACGACGGTGGCGACGGTGGCGGGCCACTTCCCGCTGGTCCTCGTGGAAGGGCCGGGCGCGGCGGCGCGCAACAGCATCGGGCTCGTGCTGGTGACGGGCATGGCCATCGGCACGCTCTTCACGCTGTACTTCGTCCCGGCCATCTATCTGCTCATCGCCCGGACGCGGACGGCCTCCGTCACCGACGCGGGCTCCGAGGCGGCGGCTGCGCAGCTCGTCCCGGCATCCGCGGGGCGGCAGGGGCACTGACTCCCGCTGCTTCCCGTCCCTCGGAGGCTCGATGCTTCCGGGGGACGGGCCCTCCCGTCAGCGTTCCTTCAGCACGTCGCGCTTCGGGCGACGTCGTGCCTGGACGAACAGCCCCAGCATCATCAGGCCCCACGGCACCGACGCGGAGGTGGACTGGCAGCCACAGCCAGTGTCGGGGTCGGGTGGAGGCTCCTCGGAGGTGCCCCCGTCCTCCGTTCCTGCATCCAGGGTGCCCGCGTCCGCCGCTCCCGCATCCGTCGGCTCCGAGCCTGCGTCCTCCTCGCCGGCATCCGGCTCCGAGCCCGCGTCCTCCGGCGGGACACCTGAGTCCGGCTCCGTCCCCGCGTCCTCCGGCGGGACACCTGAATCCGGCTCCGTCCCCGCGTCCACCTCCACGCCGCCGTCGACGGGCAGGGTGCCTCCGTCCTCCTCCGTCCCCGCATCCACGACCACCCACGGCTCCACGGTGACGTCGAAGGTACAGGTCGCCCGGTTGTCGGCCGCATCCACCGCCGTGACAGTCACCTCCGTCACCCCGACCGGGAACACCGTGCCGGGCGCCGGGTCCGCGGTCTGCGACGGCGTTTCACCCGAGTCATCCCGCACGGCAGCCGCCGGGAAGATGACCTCTGCTCCCGCGGGGCTGGTGGCGGCCACCGTCTGGTCCTCGGGACACGTCACGCGGGGCGACCGCGTGTCGGGCACGAGCCCCGACAGCTTGAAGAGTCCCTCGCCCGTCCCATCATTCGCGGTGAAGTAGAGGACCGGCCCCTGCGCCGTGAGGTTCTCGGGATTCGACGAGCCGGTGCCAGGAAGGACGTCCACCAGGACGGGCCGCGCCGTGGGCGAGTCCACGCGCCACAGCTCGCGGCCCGTGTCCGGAGTCGTGGCGACGAAGAACAGCGGCCCCTCCGGAGACATCAGCGTCAGTGAGGCCGGATTGGACGACCCCGTGCCCGGGTTCAGGTCCGCCACGAGTTCGGTGCCCTCGGCGGTCCCATCCGTGCGCCACAGCTCCGTCCCTCCCGTGCCCATGTTGTCGCTCGCCACGAAGAAGAGGACGTCCCCCCAGTCTTGAAAGTCCGCTGCGACCTCGCCCCTGCTCGCCGTGGGGCTCACCCGCTGCGTCCCCGCCACCGTGCCATCCGAGCGGTAGAGCCCCTGCGCAATGCCAATCCCCAGGGTCCAGAAGTACAGGTCGTCCTTCCAGGGGTAGAGGTCGAAGGGCGCGCTGTCCCAGTTGCCGGGCGCCAGGTTCACCACGCTCGTCCCCGCCGCCGTTCCATCCGACTTCCACAACTCGATGCCCGTGTCGCGACCGGTGGCCCTGAAGTACGTCAGGCGCCCGAGCGGGGTGAACTCCCCGGGAGAGGAGTCCCGGGGGCCCCCACCGATGTCCAGGAGCAGCCGGGTACCCCCGGGCATGCCGTCGCTCGTCCAGGGCTCCTGGCCCGTGAAGGAGTCCGCGCCGGAGAACCAGGCACGGCCCTGGGACACGGAGACGAGCGCGACACCCGAGGGCGCGCCCTCGACGGCATGGGTGCCCGCCTCGGTGCCGTCCGACTGCCACAGGGCGCCGGCGAGGTTCCACAGGAAGACGTGGGTGCCCGTGCTCTGGAGCGAGAAGGAAGGGGAGGGCAGCGCCTTCACGCGCGCCGTGCCCTCCGGCGTCACGTCGGTGGACCACAGCTCGGCCCCGGACGAGAAGAGCACCCGCTCTCCCAGGGGCGCCATGGAGAAGGAAACACCTTCTGCATGTGAGGCCTGGTGCAGGCGCTGCGTCCCCGGCGCCGTGCCATCCGAGCGCCAGAGCTCCACGTCCCGGAAGTCCGAAGAGCGCAGGCCCACGAGGAGCCAGTCCTCGAAGGAGACCAGCTGCACCGCCCGCAGCGAGCCGGAGAAGGTCGTGACTTTCGTCGCCGGGGCCAACGCCAGCGGCTGGGAAGCCACCGGCCGCGAAATCCCAGGGCGCGGAGGTGGGTCCTCCATGCAGCCGCCCACCCCGAGAAGCCCCAGCAACCCAATGCATCCCTGCTTCAGGTTCCAAGCGCGATTTCCCATCTATCCAGGGTACAACGACAGCCTGTTTCCTGGCACGCCGCCCCCCGGTCGGTCACGCGGAATTCCCTGTATGCCATTTAATTCGGCTTAATTCAGTGCCTCGTCCGCACGCGTCTACCCTCGCCGCAGCAAGAGGAGGGGTGAACAATGATGACGTTCAAGACGGGTCTGCGGGTCGCGCCGGTGCTGGCGCTGGGGATGATGGCGAGCGGCTGTGGTGACTTCGAGGGCCGAGCCGCCGACGGCGCTGACACCGCGCCTGTTACCGAGTTGCGGCTGGTGACGCCGTCCGCGCGCGAGGTGCTGCCCGAGGAGGCCCGCGCGGCCCTCGTCGCCGCGGCGGCGCGCTCGGAGCTGAAGGGCGCCGTGTCCCTCATCAGCCTGCGCTGGGAGGGCACCTGGGCGCTGGGCACGGTGACGACGGCCGACCTGGAGAAGCCGCTGCCCGCGGGCGCGGAGTCGCACCTGGGCCTCGAAGGCCTCTTCTCCGTCGTGCTGGTCCAGACGGAGAGCGGCTGGGAGGCGGCGCTCGAGGGAGACGCCCGCGCCGCGGCGCTGCTCGAGCGCATCCCCGAGTCCGGCCTGGCGCCCGAGGCCCGCGAGGCGATGTTCCTGAAGAAGTCCGGCCAGGCCCAGCAGGCCGTGCAGGCCCAGGTCTACGGCAGCTACAAGTTCTTCTGGCCCGCCAACGTGGACTTCCGCACCACCCAGGGCTGGCACGACGACTACACCTGGGACTTCCGCTATCCGGCCGGCACCAGCCTCGACTTCGCCATCGCTGGCGGCGGCAACTCCGACATCCTCGCGGGGGGCCCCGGCACCGTCTCGCACATCTGTGATGACGGCACCCAGGCGCTCGTGGGCATCACCACCAGCGGCACCTCCGAGCGGGTCGGCTACCTGCACCTGGACCGCACGTCCATGGTCAACGCCGGCATCTACCAGGGCAAGGCGGTGACCACCGGCACCAGGCTGGGTCGCATGCTGTACTCGACGCCGAGCGGTGTCGTCACCGCCTGCGGCAGCTCCTTCGGCACGCACCTGCACGTGTACCTGCCGTCCAAGAGCATCACCCTCGACGGGAAGGTCTTCTCCAGCACCAACGTGCACTTCAGCGAGAGCCTGTGGTCCAGCCAGGGCGGTGGCACCTCCACCACCGAGGTCGTCGTCGACAACACGAGCGCCGGCTTCACGAAGTACGGCCCGAGCAACTACTGGTACTCGGCTGCCATCGGGCACGGCGGCAGCATGTGGTACACGTATGTGAATGGCACGGTGAAGAGCAACTACGCCCAGTGGAGGCCCACGCTTCCCGGCGCTGGCAACTACACCGTCTCCGTCTTCATCCCGAACAACTACGGCACGTCGCTCCAGGCGCCGTACCGCGTCTACCACAACGGGGTGAACCACACCGTCGCGGTGAACCAGAACGCGTACTACGACCAGTGGGTGAGCCTGGGCGCGTTCTACTTCTCCGGCAACGGCACCGAGTACGTGGAGCTGAGCGACGCGACGGGCGAGGCGGCCAACACCTACCGCATGCTCGGCGTCGACGCGGTGAAGTTCACGAAGTAGCTCGCCGCCAACGGCACCGGATACGTGGAGCCGAGCGACGCGGCGGGTGCGGTGGTCAGCACCTGCCGCACGTTCGGCTTCGCTGCCGTCCAGTTCGTCCCGCAGTCCTCCCAAGGAACATCCATGAAGAAGCCACTCCAGCGAATGCTGTGGTCCGCCCTGTTGGTGACGTCCCTGTCCCAGGGGGCCTGTGAGGTCCGCACCGAGGTGGCGGACGCCGAGGAGACGGGCGCCGTCACCGCCGCGGCCTCGGGAACGTATGACCTGGCGCAGTACGTGATTCCGGACTGCGGCTCGCCCCGGGCCTACCTGACGACCGCGACGGGCATGCGGCGCTACATCCCCATGGGCGTGGACTCCGCGGGGCGGGGCAAGTACGTGTACGTCACGTCGTCCGACGGCGCGGCCTTCCTCGAGTTCACCATCGACTCGGCGTACATCCGGTTCTGGACCGACGCGTCGTGGGCCCACGACAACCACCCGCCCCAGCCCGCGTGCGGCAGCCCGCCGACGCCGTATTGCGACGAGGTCTGTGGCCCCGTCGGCGTGCCGACGTCCACCTGCAAGTGCCTCTGGTCCCACGGCGCCGGGGCCGCGGAGTTCGTGTTCAACGCGCCTCGCGACGCCACCAACACCAGCCTGGGCGCGCGCTTCCTGCCCCGCACCGTCACCCTGTCCGGAGAGAACGAGACGCAGGTGGTGCTGGGCTCCTCGGTGACGCGGGCCCAGCGCAAGAGCAACTGCACGAGCTGCGACTCGTGGCACTCGTCTCCGGCGGGCACGTCCCAGTCGTCGACCATCGCCATCAAGCACATGGCCTCGTACAACAGCCACTCGGACGTCATCCGCGTGCGCGCCGTCAGCGGGCCGGGCGCGGGGGAGATCTTCTATTACGCCCGGGGCAAGGGGTGGATTGGCTTCGAGAAGGGGACCTACAGCGACTGGATCACCTCCACGACGGGCGCCACGCCGACGCCCACGCTGAGCTGCAAGGCGTACTCGCAGGCCTCCATCTGCTCCGTCACCGGCGGAGGGGGTGGGGTGATGAGCAGCGAGCGCCTGGACGTGCGCTACCCGATGGCCTCGGGGCTGTGGATCACCCAGTGCACTCCTGACTTGAGTGGCCGATACGTGTGGCAGACCACGGCCACGGGGAAGGACGCCTACTCGCGGTGGGCGGACTTCCGCTGGCCGGAGCAGGTCATCACCGCCTGCGGGACGCGCAGCAACGGCCTCTACCCCCTGGTCTTCACCAGCCTGGGCGCCGGCGGCTACCGCGGCACGTGGGTGACCCAGTGCCTGCAGAGCGGCAAGGCCCAGCACGTCTACCGCATCGACACGGACGTCGACAGCCATCCGGCCGCCGTCTACCTCTACGACGAGCCGAACAACGCCTGCCCCTGAGCTGGCCGGGGAGGGGACCGTCAGCGAGTGGACGGCCCCCTCTCGCACCTCCGTCCCCGCCGGTGCGCTACACGGGCCCCGTCGGGGCTGTTAGAAGCGGGTGCATGGCACCCTCCCTCTTCGACGACGCGGGCTTCCAAGACGTCCGGAACTTCGAGCGCTCCAGCAACCTGGACGCCGCGGATGACCGCACCTTGCGCATGGCGTACCGGCCGGTGGACGGCGCCCTGCTCGACTCCCTGGTCCGCTACCAGCAGAGCTACCTGTCCCACGCCGAGGCCGGGAAGGGGCCGGACGCGCTGGGCCGCGCCCACACGGAGGCGCTGAGCGTCTCCGGCCTGGACTCCAAGACGGCGGAGCAGCTCACCGCCATGCTGCGCTCCTTCTGCGGCCGGCGCTGGGCCGCCCTGAAGCTCCAGGACAAGCTCCGCCAGGTGGAGGGCGCCAACACCCCCGACGTGGAGGACCTGCGCACCCGGCTCCGTGAGGAGCTGACGAAGCAGGAGCGTGCCACCGAGGCCCTGGGCCGGCGCTTCGGCCCGGACACCCTGGCCCTGCTGCGCGCCCGGGAGACGGAGCTGGTGGACCTGCACACCCGGATGACGCGCCTGCTCAGTCGGGGATGAACCGGGCCATGCGTCAGGTTGCATTCCGCGCCCGGTCATCGCATAAGGGCACGTTCTTCCTCAGGGTTCTGACATGAAGCGCTACTTCATCCACACCTTCGGCTGCCAGATGAACGTCAACGACTCGCTCCGCATGAGCGAGGTGCTGGCGAAGATGTCCTACGAGCCGACTCCGGTGCCCGAGAACGCGGACCTCATCATCCTCAACACCTGCGCCATCCGCGAGAAGGCGGAGGACAAGATGCTGTCCGCGCTCGGCCGCTACAAGCCGGTGAAGGCCAGCCGGGGCGCGCTCATCGGCGTGGGCGGCTGCGTGGCGCAGCAGGAGAAGGACAAGCTCCTCAAGAAGGTGCCGTACCTGGACTTCGTCTTCGGCCCCGACAACATCGCCAAGCTCCCCGACATCATCGGCCGCGTGTCCGAGGACCGCGCGCGCGTGGTGGAGGCCGCCTTCGTCCACTCGGAGGAGTACGTCTTCCCGCGCGCCGACCCGGAGACGTCCCGCGGCAAGGTCACCGAGTTCGTCACGGTGATGAAGGGCTGCGACAACGTCTGCTCCTTCTGCGTGGTGCCGCATACGCGGGGCCGCGAGGTGAGCCGGGCCTTCCCGGAGGTGCTCCTGGAGGTCAATGACCTGGCCAAGGTCGGCGTGCGCGAGGTGACGCTGATTGGCCAGAATGTGAATTCGTACGCGGGCGGCATCTCCTTCGCCCAGCTGCTGCTGCGCACCGCGGAGGTGCCGGGCATCGAGCGCGTGCGCTTCACCACCAGCCATCCGCACGACTTGTCGGACGAGCTCATCGACGCGTTCCGCACGCAGCCCAAGATTGCCCCGCACTTCCACCTGCCGGTGCAGTGCGGCAGCGACCGCGTCCTGAAGATGATGCGCCGCGACTACACCGTGGTGCAGTACCTGGAGCGGCTGGAGAAGCTGCGCGCCGCGCGGCCGGGCATCGCCGTCACCACCGACATCATCGTGGGCTTCCCCGGGGAGACCGAGGAGGAGTTCGAGATGACGATGAAGCTGACCGAGCAGGTCCGCTACGACAACCAGTTCTCCTTCGTCTTCAGCCCGCGCCCCAAGACAGGCGCCGCCCTGCGGGAGAACGAGTGGGGCCCCGTGCCGCACGAGGTGAAGATTGCCCGGCTGGAGCGCCTGCAGAAGCTGCAGCGGCGCATCAGCACGGAAGTCACCGCGGCGCTGGTGGGCACGGAGGTGGAGGTGCTGGTGGAGGGTCACTCGCGCTACGACGCCACCAAGCGCTTCGGCCGCACGCCGGAGAACCGCACCGTCAACTTCGACGGGGACGCCCCCACTGGCGCCCTGGTGACGGTGAAGGTGGAGCGCTCCACGCCCAACGCGCTCGCCGGGAAGCAGCTCTCCGTGCTGTCCCTGCCCACCGTGGAGCCGCTGCCCCTGGCTCCGGCCGCCTCGCCGTTCCACGTCGTCGCCGAGGCGTAGCTCCCAGCTCCCATCCGCCCGTTCGCTTCGCACCCGAGGTGACGTCATGGCATTGAGGCCGTTCCGCGGAGTGACTCCCCGCGTGCACCCCAGCTGCTTCGTGGAGGACTCCGCCCAGGTGGTGGGCGACGTGGAGCTGGGCGAGGACTCCTCCGTCTGGTTCAACGCCGTGCTGCGCGGGGACGTGAACCCCATCCGCATCGGCAAGCGCACCAACATCCAGGACCTCACCATGGTCCACGTCACCACCGAGCAGCACCCCACCCACGTGGGGGACGACGTCACGGTGGGCCACCGGGTCATCCTCCACGGCTGCGTGGTGGGAAACCGCGTGCTGGTGGGCATGGGCGCCATCCTCATGGACGGCGTCGAGGTGGGGGACGAGTGCATCATCGGCGCCGGGGCGCTGCTGACTCCCGGGACGAAGGTGCCCCCGGGCTCGCTGGTCGTTGGTTCTCCAGGCAAGGTGAAGCGGCCCATTACAGAGGAGGAGCGGGCCTTCCTCCAGCTGTCCGCCGCGCACTACGTCCACCTCGCCGCCGAGCACCGCGCGAGCCGCTGACTCGCGGGCCCGTGCGCCCCGTGTTAGGAATTTCCGCATGGCTTTAGTGCCCGCGACCACCCTCAAGGCGTGCCCCATCTTCAAGGGCTTCACCGACACCGGCATCCAGATCTTCGCCGGCGTCGCGGTGCCCCGGGCCTTCCCCAAGGGCACCGCGCTCTTCACCGAGGGCAAGGCGGGGGAGTCGCTCCTCATCGTCGGCGAGGGCACCGTGCGGCTGAGCGCGAAGAGCGCCTCGGGCGACGACGTGCCCCTGGGCGAGGTGGGCGCCGGCGAGCCCCTGGGCGAGCTGGCCCTCGTCCAGAAGGGGGAGCGGCTGTGCACCGCCACCGCCGCCACGGATGTCTCGGCCCTCGAGATTCGCGCCTCGGACTTCCAGAAGCTGCTGGCGTCCAAGCCGCAGGCGTGCGTGAAGCTGCTGATGGGAATCGTCGCCCACTTCGGCCAGAAGGCGCGGGACAACCGGGACATGCTGCGCACGCTCGTCGGAAAGGCCCCGGCCGCCTGACGGCGCCGTGCTAGCGTCGGGCACGTCCATGCGTGCCCCCCTCCTGGTCATCTTCGTCCTGCTCGGGGCCTCCGGGCCCGCGCTCGCCCAGGCGCCGGGGACGGAGGACTGGTTCTCCAGCGTGTACTCGGCCGGCGGCGTCGAAGTCCGGGCCGACGGCCGCGTCTTCACCCTGTTCGCCCTGCTGAACCGCCTGGGCCATGACGCCGGCCCGCGCTACCGCGAGCACCCCGTGCCCGCCTTCCGCTACGGCCCGGCCCGCACGCGCGTGCGCGAGGCGCTGGTCGCGGCCTCCCCGGCGGTGGTGGCGCAGGCCCAGGCCTTCTTCGACGCGCACCCCGTGCCGGTGGAGGACTACCTGGCCCGGCTCATGGGCGGGCCCCAGGCTTCCGGGGCGGCGCGCGGGCTGGACGGGCTGGAGGCCCTGCTGGCCCGCGTGGAGGCGGAGTGGCCGGTGGCGGCGCTCCGGGCGGAGACGCTGGACCTGTACCGTGCGGAACAGCGCGCCTGGCTGCCTCTGTTGGATGCGCCGCTTCAACAGGCGGCACGACTCCTGGGCCTGCCGGAAGGCAAGCCGCCTCTGGAGGTGGTGGTTAATCTGCTCGACGCCGAGGGCAGCATCCGGCGGGTGGAGACGGGGCGCGGGTGGGTGCTGGTGGTGGGACCTGCCACAAGACGGCCGGAGGTGGAGCCTGTCGTCCGGGAGTTCGCGCGGGGTGTGCTTTCGTCGCGGATGGGCGCACGCTTGGAGAGCAGGTGGACGGGCGGCGCGGTGGCACTCCGCGAGGCCCGGGTGGCGGGGGCGGGGGAGGCCACTGTCGGGGAATACGGAGTGGCATTGTTGAGCCGGGCACTGGCGCTGATGGCCACGGGTGCCCAGGAAGCGGCCTACGAGGCGGCCGGCCGCCAGGGATACTTCGGTTTGAAGGCCCTGGCCCGGAGTTTTGACGACCCGCGCCCGGTTGATGCCTGGGCGCTGGATGGGCTGAACCGGGTAAATCCCGGACAGGCCCTCCGGAAGTGAACGGACGGGACAACGCGTGCAAGAACTCCTCACCCACATGCTTGGCGATGCGCAGGGCTTCGTCGCCTATGCCACCGTCTTCAGCATCCTGGTGGCCTGCGGTCTGGGCATTCCGCTCCCCGAGGACATCTCGCTCATCCTGGGCGGCTTCCTGGCGCACAAGGGCGCCGCGAGCCTGCCGGTGATGATGGTGGTGGGCTTCGCCGGCATCCTCGTGGGTGACAGCCTCATCTTCTTCGCCGGCCGCCGGCTGGGCGGGAAGCTGGGCCGCAACGAGGGCGCCAGCGGAGGCTTCTTCGCGCGCATCGTCACGGCCGAGAAACGCGCGAAGGTGGAAGGGCTGTTCGCCAAGCACGGGCAGAAGATTGTCTGCATCGCCCGCTTCATGCCCGGCGTGCGCGCGGTGACGTACTTCACCGCCGGCTCCGTGGGCATGTCCTACTGGCGCTTCATCTTCTGGGACGGGCTGGCGGCGCTGCTGTCCGCGCCCGTCTTCGTGTGGCTCGGCTTCCACTTCGGCAGCGAGCTCGACACGCTCATCGCCAAGTTCAAGGAAGGTCAGTTCGTCGTCATGGGCGTGCTGGCGGTGGGTGTGGCCGGGTACTTCCTGTGGCGCCGTCGCCGCAAGGTGGCCGCGAGCACCTCCGCGTTACAGTCCGTGGCCGTCCCCGCCCGCGGCCAGGAGCCGGCGGTCTCGAGCGTGCGCAACACCGCCACCGGCATGAACGAGCCCCTGTTCAAGGACGTCACCTCGGCGGCCTCGGGCTCCGAGAAGGTGGTTGCCTCCGAGCCCGTGCGCGGAGAGCTGCAGAAGACGTAGCCTCGCGGGGATGGACGCCGCCCGCCGCAAGGAGGAGATCGAGAGACGGCTCCGCCTGTCGCAATATCCGCGGCGGCGTGACGCCGTCTTCTCGGATGAGAACGGGCACAACCCGTGGATCCTCGAGGACTGTCCGGCGTGCGCAGGGCGAGGGAAGTCCTGCACGCTCCAGGGCGCTGCGTATGTCATGGAGACCTGTGCCGCCTGTGAGGGGCTGGGGACCACGACGCAGGTGGTGCGCTGCTTCCCCGAGGACGGGCCCGAGCTGGAGGCTACGGTCGACGCGCACGGGTGGATTACCTGCCCCCGCTGCGAGCGCCGGTTCTCCACGCGGTATCCGCACCCTGGTGGCAGGGGCCAGCTCGTGGGGACCTGGACCGGGCGGCGGCACCTGACGTGCGGGCAGCTGGTGCGGCTGGTGTCACGGTAGCGCCCCTCAACAGCGCTCCTATTGCTCCCGCACTTTGCGATGATGCCCTTATGCGTCACGTCGATCGCAACGCAGAGTTGGCCCCGAAGATCCTCTCGTCCTCTGCCGCGGCGAACGCAAGAGATCGCGCGCACGCGTACTTCCAGAAAAGGGTAGGTGCGGTTCGAAAGCAGGACCGATTCGATTTCGAGTCGAGGATCTGGCTGGGGGCTGGTAGCTCGCTCTTCAATCTGTTCGCCGAAAAGTGTGCCTATTGCGAGTCTCAGCTGGAGTCGACCTCATTGAAGGGCGAGGTCGATCACTTCCGACCGAAGTCGAGCGTTCGCGATGCTTCGGGGACTCGACTGGATCGTGGATATTGGTGGCTGGCCTACGAGTGGCAGAACCTCTACCTCACTTGCAAGGACTGCTCGGTATACAAGGGCGATGCGTTCCCTCTGGAGGATGAATCTGCGCGGGCGCTCAGTCCCGGCGACTCCACTCTGCGCGAGCGGCCGCTCCTGCTCGATCCCTGCGAGGACTGGCCGGAAGAGCACCTGCGCTTCCTGGACGACGGCCGAGTGGAGGGGCTCACGCCCCGCGGCGCCACGACCATCGACATCCTTCGCTTGAATCGACAACCCTTGGTCGATTCCAGAAGGCATCTGGTGCGAGAACTCAAGCCGCTCGCTCACCTCGATCCAGTAAAAATAAAAAGAGAGCCGGAACTCGTGATTCTCAGCAGCGAGTATTCCCAAGCGCTCTGGCAGTGCCTGGCTCGAAGCGCCCAGGCGAATGGCACGGCCGACGCCTGGGATGATTACCTCCGCCGCTGCGGCGTGCCCCCACATACGGTGCAGGTGCTCTTCGCCAGGGATCGCAATCAGCCCGCAGTGAGCACTTCCGGTCCTCGCGGCCTCCCGACAACGGCAGCACCCGCCCTCAGCAAGCGGGCGGTAGCGGTCCGGATCCGCCGCATCGAGCTCGAGCACGTCCGCGCGGTGCGCAAGCTCACCCTCGATATCCCCGACGATCGAGCCACTCGCGTGGTGCGCCCCGAGGACTCATTGGCAGGCGGCCAGGAGACACTGCCGTGGCTGTTGTTGCTGGGTGAGAATGCGACCGGGAAGAGCACCGTCCTCGAAGCCCTCGCGCTGGCGCTGATCGGGCAAGAGGGGATCGCGAAGCTGGGACTGCACCCCAAGCGATGGCTGACGAAGAGCAAGCGGGTCGGCCGCATCACCGTCGTGCTCCGCGAGGGCACCGAGGAGCGCACGATACGCCTGCGAATCAATGGAACCGGGTTCCACTTCGACGAGGGAGGGGAGCCGCTGGCTCATCTGGTCCGCGGCTACGGAAGGGCGCGACTCCCTGGCAATGAAATCAAGCGTCTGAACATCGACGTGGCGAACCTGTTCTCCCCACGTGAAGGGCTCGTGAATGTCGAGCACTTCTTCAGCTCGCTCAAGGGCGCGACCGAACAGGAGGCCTCCCACCTCGGAAAGAATGTTTCCTCGACGTTCGATCTCTATGTCCGCGCAGTCTGGGATGTCCTCCGCGGCGCGCGACTGCCAGAGCGGAGTGAGGAGGAGGGGACTGCTCCCTCGGAAGACCGTTATCTCCACGTCTCGGACACGGATGCCAGACTGTATGTGAAGGTTGATGGCGAGGACTTCGCCTTCGACGAGCTGAGCGCGGGCTACCAGTCCACGGTCTCGCTGATCGCCGACATCCTCTCCGGTATGCCGGATGGCGAAGCGATCGATCCACACGAGCTCACAGGCGTCGTGCTGCTCGATGAGATCGGCACGGATCTCCATCCGCGCTGGCGGCGGCGGATCGTGCGAGACCTTCGCGAGGCGCTGCCCAACATCCAATTTATCGCGAGCACGCATGAGCCCCTCTGCCTTCAAGGGCTCCAGAAGGAGGATCGCATCGTGCTTCTCCGCGCGAACGAGCGGCCCACGGTCTTCGGCGACGGAGCCCCGAGCCCGGCAGGAATGCGCGCGGATCAGATCCTGACGTCGCGCTTCTTCGGCCTGCAAAGCACGATCGACGAAGGCCTGGATCAGCTGTTCCGCCACTACTACGAGAAGCTGGCCAGGCTCGTCGCGAGCCGTGAAGCGGCGCTGTCCAGGCGCGCCTCCGAGCCTGGACCGCTCGTCGAACGGATCGACGCACATGAGGCACGGATCAAGGAACTCCAGCAGCAGCTCGAAGCCGAGCGCCGAGCGCTCGACAGCGCAAGGGATGAGCTCCTCGATGCGCGCGCCCATGCCGACGGCGAGCCCTCTCATGATCTCGATACGCTCGCGCGCGAGGTCGAGGAGCTGAGGGGCCGGATCTTCCAGCAGACCGGCGCGACCGCCGAGCGAGGAAACGTCGTCGCGCTGCGTCTCGGGTCCACGCTGCGTGAGCAGCGCCTCCTGGAGATCGTCGACGAAGAGATCGCACGCGACTTCCTTCCCAGGCCCCAGCGGGAGGAGGAAACAGAGGAAGACCCCGCAGCAGTGAAGCTGCTCCGCGCCGAGACCAAGGCGCGCGTGCTCGCCCTCTGGAAGGGGAGGAGCAAGCTCAAGGAGGGCCCATGATCCGCAGGGACCGCAGCAAGGTCGCGCCGCCCGCGGCGCTCACGCCTCCCAAGGGGAGGGGCGTGAAGGAGCACGAGCGCGCGAAAGAGCACTACAAGAAAGAAGAAGCCCGCGTGAAGAAGGCGGGCAACAGCGCAATCATCAAGAGCTTCGAGTTCAGCGCCTACTCCGATGAGAGCGTGAAGAAGGCGCTGCAAGCACTCTTCGAAGGGAAGTGCGCGTATTGCGAGACGCTCTATGCTGCGTCGCAGCCCATGGATGTCGAGCACTTCCGCCCCAAGAGCGAAATCCGGCTTCACGACGGCAAGGTGCTGCGCCCGGGCTACTGGTGGCTCGCCGCGGAGTGGACGAACCTGGTTCCCTCCTGCATCGACTGCAACCGTGAGCGCAACCAGGTCGAGAGGCGCAGCGGGGGCGCTACGCAAGCCACGAAGTCAGGCAAGGAGTGCTTGTTCCCCCTCCTCGACGAGGCCAGGCGCGCCAACTTCCTCAGCAAGGACAAGCTGGAGCTGGAGCGGCCCGCGCTCCTCGATCCCTGCGAGCGCAACCTCGCGATCGAGGAGCACCTCCGGTTCCAGCCGAATGGGCTCGTCACGGCCGCGCTCGACGAGAACCACCGGCCGAGCGAGCGCGGGCTCCGCTCGATCGAGATCTACGGGCTGAATCGCACCGAGCTCGTCCGCGCGCGGCAGCTCGTGCTGCGCTTCGTGCAGCACCGCATCTTCGTCGTCGAGGCGCTCGCGCGGGTGCTCGACCACAAGGACCTCACGGAGGATCTGTCGCTCCTGATCGAGGAGATCATTGATCGCGAGCTCCAGGTGCTGCTTGAGATGCGCGACGACGATCAGCCCTTTGCCCAAATGGTCCGCCAGGTAACGGACGAAGCGATGAAGCGCTTCGAGGAGAGCGGGGGCAGTCCATGATTCGGTCCGCTTCGCGCTCCGCCAAGGCCTGAAGATTGCCGCCGCGCGCGGTCTCGGTGAGAGCCACAGCACGTTCGACCCGTCCCAGGTGGCGGCGGGCATCGTCATCGACGTGTCCACGCTCCCCACCATCCCCCCGATGCTCACCGACTACATCGCTCCGAGCATCTGCGGGAGGCTGTCGGTGTATGGCATCCTCACGTAGCGCCCACCGCGCGAAACCCGGGACGTCCCCATGAATCGCAGCCTCGCCGTGCTCGCCATCCTGTCTGCAACCCTGGGTTGCACCCGGAAGAAGGAGCCAGACGAGATGAATCCGCCGCCGAGGAAGGAAGCGTCCGCTCGGGTCGAATTCAAGGACGACGGCGGGAAGCCCGTGTCGCATGACGAACTCGCCGGAAAGACGGGGGCGGTTGGCTGGGAGATTCCCTCCGCCGAGGTCGTGCCACCGCGCGCCGTGCAGCTGCACGACGAGGGCCGCTGGCTGGGCCAGCAGGGCAGGTACGACGAGGCGTTGAAGCGTTTCGAGGAAGCGCAAGCGCTCGCGCCGCGCTGGCCCTATCCCTCCTACGACGCGGCCTTCACGTACCTGCTGATGCAGGAGGATGCGAAGGCGCGCGAGGCGTATGCGCGGGTGGATGCGCTCGAACCGCGAGGCTTCTTCACCACCAAGACCGCGCTCGCCGCCCTACAGCGGGAAGAGCAGGGACAGCTCCCGAAAGGGACCTACCTGCGGCTGCTGAGCGTGGAATGGGAACAGGACCCGGCGAAGAAGCGGAAGCTGCTGGAGGAACTCGTGAAGTCCGCGCCGCGCTTCGCCCCGGCCCTGAAGGAGCTCGCATCCCTATCGGGGGATGATGCCGAGAGACTGCGGCTCATCGACAAGGCCCTGACGCTGGAGCCCGATGCCGAGACACGCGGCAACCTCCACTTGAACCGGGCCATGATTCTTTACGACCAGGGCCAACACGAGCAGGCGTGGGCGCTGCTGCTCCAGCTCAGGGATGACCCTGCCTCGACGATTGCAACCGCGACGCTGGCGAAGGAAACGCTCGAACTGCTCGAAAAGCGTTGAGGTTGCAGCAGGCTCGGCCGGGAGGTTCAGCAGGGAAGCCTGACGGCGCTTCAAGCACCGTCCTGTTCGGAAATGTCGGGACATTTCGCCGCGGGCGGTTTCAGCCGGTCATCGCAACAGCCCGGGCGAATACCTCGGCGGGGGTGTGCCAGTCGAGCGTCTGACGTGGGCGACTGTTGAGTTGGGCGGCGATAGCATCGAGTTGCTGCTCGCAGAGGCAGCTCAAGTCCATGCCCTTGGGCATGTACTGGCGCAGCAGGCTGTAGTGGTCAGGTCACCAGGCAGCAGGTGCCGCTCCAGCGCGCCGCCCACCAGCGCGGACCAGCCGCCGTCCTCCGGCAGTCCCTCCGCGTCGTCCTTCGCCTTGAACAACACCACGCGGCCCTCGCTCGCCGGGGCCACGTAGCGCCGCGACGCGAGCAGGTTGGCTTCGAACACGCGGAACAGCGCGCCCAGCTGCGCGGCATCCATGCCCGGACCGCGAAGCAGGGCGGGACGAACACTCCGGGCCCGTGGGTTCCCCGAGCGAGGGGGACTCGCACATGGATTCCCGGCACGGGAAGGCACTGCACCTGCTCCTGTCGCGCGCCGATGCGCAGCGGCCCTTCCTGGAGCAGGGGCTTCCAGGGGACGCAGCCTGGAATGCGCCGGAGCCCGAGGAGCTCCCGGACAGGGAGGCGGTGCCACGGCTCGCAAGGTCGGACGCCAACCCCAATGACCTGTCCGCGCAGCGCTGGGGCGTCGTGGCGCCCGAGGGCCCCCAGGGCGACGCACTGCTCGAAGCCCTGGCGCCGCTGCTCGAGCACCGGCAACGGGAGCAGGGCGTCCCCCTGCGCCCTCCCTACCGCGTCCCCGCGGACATGGATGAAGCGGCGGCCGCGAAGTGGAGGGACGAGGTCTACCTCTCCGAGAAACTCCCCAAGCGGGAGCGACCGAAGTACCTGTTGCTGCTCGGAGACCTCCACCAGGTCTCCATCGAGCTCCAGCATGTCCTCGCCCACGGCGCCTACGTGGGCAGGCTCCACGTCGCGAAGCCGTCGGGGGCGCCGGACCTGGAGGGCCACTCCGCCTATGCGGAGAAGGTGCGGGCCTTCGAGACAGGCACCGCCGAGCGCACGGAGCCCGAGGTCGTCCTCTTCGCCGCGGCGGATGGCTCGCTTCCCACGAAGTATGGCCGCGAGCTGCTGGTGGACCCCTGCCGTTGGACGGTGGAGGCCGAGTGGAAGCTGGCGCGCAAGGGCCTGGAGCTCCACGTGCTCGTGGACGAGCGCGCGCGGCTGGAGGCGCTGCGGGACACGGCCGCCAGGACTCGCTCGGGGGTGATGCTGTCGCTGTCCCATGGCCTGGGGCTGGCCTCGCGAGAGACGACGGCGGAGCGGCAGCAGGCCCTCCAGGGGGCGCTCGACCTGGGGGCCGGGCAGGTGCTCACCGCGCAGCACCTGCGCGACGGGCCCTTCCTTCCCGGGGGCATGTGGTTCTGCGTCGCGTGCTTCGGCGCCGCCACGCCGTCCCGGAGCATGTTCCACCCCTGGCTGGCGGGGCTCGCCCCACAGCCCGGCCTCGAGGTGGGGCTCGACGACGTGCTGAAGTGCCTGCCCGCGCCCGGCCAGCAGCCCTTCGTCGCCGCGCTGCCGCAGGCGGCCCTGGCGAATCCGCGGGGGCCGCTGGCCGTCATCGGCCACAGCGACCTGGCCTGGGTCTACAGCTTCTCGGACGCCAGCGAGGCGCAGCACAGTCGTGCCTCGCGCATCATCTCCGTCCTGGAGATCCTGGCGAACGGCAGCCGCGCGGGAGTCGCCCTCGACGACCTGATGGACAGCTACCGGGAAGTGAACGCGGACCTGACGGCGGACTTCGACGTCCGGCGGCGGGCGGAGCAGGGCCACAAGCCGGACCCCATCGAGCCCGAGACACATGCCTGCCGCTGGATGCTCCGCAATGATCTGCGCGGCTACATCCTTCTCGGGGACCCCGCGGCGAGGCTGTCGCTGCGCAATGCCACGGAGCGGTCCGGAACGCGGCGGTAGGCCCGCTCGCACCGGGCATGGCCGTCCTTCGCGGCCTCCTCGCTCTCGCCGAGATAGGCCTTGCGCATCCGGGGGATCAGGCAGTCCCAGTTCCGGTTCTGGAGCTGTTCGCGCAGCTCCGCGGTGCTCGGGGCGGCGAGGTCCTCCGGCAGGAGCCACACCCGAGCCGTTCCATCCCAGGACGCCGTGACGATGCGGCCATCCCGGGTGAACACGGCGGAGCGGACCGGCCCCTCGTGCCCCTTCAGCACCCGGGGCACGTCGTCTCCGTCCGCGGGCCACACCCGTGCCGCCCCGTCCCAGGACGCGGTGACGATGAGCTGCCCGTCCGGACTGAAGCTGGCGGAGAGGACCGGGCCGTCGAGCTGGAGGATGCGCGACGCGGCCGCATCGGTCTGCCAGTCCCACACCCGCGCGCTTCCATCCTGGGAGGCCGTGATGAGGCGCTCGCCCTCCGGGCTGAAGGCCACGGACGCCACCGGTCCCCGGTGTCCCTCCAGTCGGCGGACTTCCCGGCCCGTGCCGTCGTCCACCGCCCACACGCGCACGGTGGTGTCTCGCGAGGCGGTGACGACGAACCGGCCATCCACGCTGAAGGCCGCGGAGGTGACCGGGCCCTCGTGTCGTCCCAGGACGACGGGCGGCGTGTCCGCGCCCTCCACGGACCACACCCACGCGCGTCCGTCCTGGGTGGCCGTGACGAGGCGCTGGCCGCCCGCGCTGAACGCGGCGAAGGAGACCGGGCTCGGGTGTGGGAAGACGCGGGTCCGCCGCCAGCCCTCTTCGCCGCGCCGCCACAGCGCGGCCGTCTTGTCCCAGGAGGTGGTGACGAGGCGCTGGCCGTCCGCGCTGAACGCCGTGGAGGTGAGCGCTTGCGTGTGCCCGTTCGGCAACGTCGTGGGCGGCGCGTCGCCGTCGACGTCCCACAACCGCGCCCGCCGGTCCTGGGAGGCGGTGAGGACCTGTCGGCCATCCGGGCTGACGGCGGCGGAGACCACGGGCTCCTCATGGTGCATCACCCGGGAGTAGAGGGGCTGCTTCGTCTCGTCCGCGTGCCACACCCGGGCGGTGCCGTCCTGTGACGCCGTCACGAGCCGCTGAGGCTCGCTACCCCGGCTGAACGCCGCCCAGGTGACGGGCGCCGTATGGCCCCGGAGGATGTAGGGGGGGCCCGTGCCCTCCCACTGCCACACCCGGGCGGTGCCATCCTGCGATGCCGTCAGGATGTACTGGCGGTCCGGGCTGAAGGCGGCGGAGGTGACGGGGGCGTCATGGTCCTCGAGCCGCCTGTCCCTCCGGAACGGGCGCTCCGGGCCCTTGGTGTGCCACAGCCAGGCGGAGCCATCCAGGGACGCGGTGAGGAGGCGCAGGCCGTCCGCGCTGAACGCGGCGAAGACGACCGGGCCCTCGTGCCCCGTGAGCGTGCCGTCCTCGACGAAAGAGTCCCCGCGGGCCCGCCACAGCCGCGCCGTGCGGTCCCACGAGGTGGTGACGAGCCGCTGCCCGTCCGGGCTGAAGGTGGCGAAGTTGAACGTCACCTCGGACGCGTCGTTCAGGACGTCGGGCGGCCGCTCGGGTGCGTCGACACGCCACAGCCGCGCCACCCCGGCCGACGAGACGGTGACGATGCGCCGGCCGTCCGGGCTGAAGGTTGCGGAGCGGACCGCGCCCGGGTGCTTGAACTCGCGGTAGCGCCCCGGGTCTTCCGTGCTCCACACCCGCACGGCGCCATCCCACGACGCGGAGAGCATGAGCGCGCCATTCCAGCTGAACTCCGCGGCGGTGACGGGCGCGGCGTGCCTGCCCACCACCCGCGGCTCCTCGTGGCCGTTGGCGTTCCAGACGCGGACGGCTCCGTCATCCGAGGCGGTGACGATGTGACTCCCGTCCGGACTGAAGGACGCCGCGTTGACGGACTGGCCCTCGGGACCGTGGAGCGTCACCTCCAGGAAGTTGGAGTCCAGGGCCTCCATGGCGAGCGCCTTCCATTTCGGCCCGAGCCAGGGCTCTTCGACCTCCGCGAGCAGCTTCATGGCCACGGCGGGCTGGCCGCTCTGCATCGCCTCGCGCGCGCCCGTCATCACGGACTGGGTGAAGGCCAGTTCCTTGTTCAGCTCCGCGTCTCGCTTGGACGTCCAGGCCGCGACGGCCAGCAGGAACATCAGCAGGGCGAAGCACCCCACCGCCAGGATGAGGTGGAGCATCCGGGTCCGCTGCGCGCGCGCCTCCCGTTGCTGCCGCTCACGCTTGAGCTCGAGGACCTTGTTCGCCAGCCAGTCGTGGCCCAGCTCGAAGTAGCGGGCTCCCTCGTGGTACTCGGCGCGCAGCACGGCCGCTTCCTGCAGGCGCGACAGCACCAGGTCCGCGGACGCGAGAGACAGCACCTCATAGGCCTGCTCCTGCGTCACCAGGGTCCGGCTCCCGCTCTCGGTCACCAGCTTCTCTTCCAGCAGCTCCTGGACGGCCTCCCGCTGGGCGGGGCCGAGCGCGTTCAGCGTCGTGAAGAGGTACCGGTGGAGGAGGGGCTCGGCCACCACCGGGCCGCTCTCGCCGCACGTCCTGCGCTCCTCCCACAAGGCCCGGCAGACAATCTGCGCGAAGGCGGCCTGGACCTCGTGTTTGTCGCTCTCCTCGTCCGTCGTGGCAACCTGGCCGGGCGTGCGCATCTCGCGCATGAGCTGCTTGAGCTCCTCCGGGCACCAGTCCTGCGGGGGCTTGCCCTCCGCGGCCAGCCGGCAGGCGATGTCCGTCATCTCCTCCACCGTCAGTGGCCCCAGCCGGAAGCCCCGGTCCAGCAGCTCCCGATTCTCCCGGGCCTGGTCGCGCAGCCGCCCCAGGTAGTCCTCGCGCAGGGACAGCACCAGCTGCCGGCCCCGGACGGGCGCCCGGATGACCTCCGCCAGGGTGTTGATCAGCTCTCGCGTCCAGCCGGGCCGGGTCGTCGGCAGCAGCGTCTGCTCCAGCTGGTCCAGGAAGAGGAGGATGGGGCGCGAGGAGCGCCGCTCCGCGCGCTCGAACGCTTCCTGGATGAGCGCCCGGGGCTCCCGGCCAGGAGGCAGGCCGCCCAGGCCGAGGCCCTCGAACATGGCGCGGGCCAGCTGGTGCAGCGGGGCTTCACAGGTCAGCCAGGCATCGATGCAGATGGTGCGGAAGCCGTGCTGCTCCCGGAGCCGGGGAAGCACCGCCGCCTGCATCAGCGAGGACTTGCCCGCACCCGAGGGGCCGAAGAGCGAGACGCACGCGTGCGCGAGGATGCTGTTCGTCAACCGGCAGGTGGCGTCGTCCCGACAGAAGAAGCGGGCCTGGTCCTCCGCACGGTAGGGCTGGGGGCCGAGGAAGGGGTTGAGGGACCCATCGGCGCTCATCAAGGTCCCTCCGCACGGGGCTCGGTGCCGAACGGGGCCGCGAGCTGCGAGGCGCTCACCTCCAGCACCTGGGCCTTTCCCTGTGGGGACAGGAACTGCCCTCGCATCCACAACTCCTGCTCCGTCCCGCCCGGCTCCAGGATGACCAGGCTGCCATCCGGCAGGGGCCGCTCGTCGAAGAGCCGGTGGAGCAACATCCGGTGGTGCCAGGTCAGCATCGACATGCCCAGGACGAGGGCGGCCCGCTTGGACAGGCTGGCCGCCAGCTCCTCGGCGAGCTCCATGGAAAACATGCTCCCGGGTGGTCCGGCCAGCATGCTCACCAGCTTGTTGACCCCCAGGAGGTAGTCGTCCTCCGTCAGCATGGGGCGCATGTACACGCTCGCGGGCAGGTAGCCGCAGTAGAGCCGGAGCACGATGAGGTCGCGGTCTGGCCGGAGCGAGCTGGGGGGCGAGGTGACGTTCTCCCAGTCGCGCGCTCCAGCCTGGCGCCGGAGCAGCGTGGCCATCTTCCCGGTGCGTCCGGGCGGGTTGATGACGTGGATGGTGGCCTTCGGCTGGTGCTCGGCGAGCGCCTGTTCCAGCAGGGGGTAGCGCAGGAGCGTGACGTGGACACCGGGCTTGAGCCGGGGCGCCAGCGTTTCCAGCAGCGGCATCGTGCTGGCGAACTTGCCGAACGCCTTCTGGAATTCGAACTCCAGGCTCTGCTCCGCGAAGCGCAGCGCATAGTGCTGGGTGAGCGCGCTCATCGGGACTCCGGTGGGAACCGGGCCCACCCTCACCGCGAGGGCCTCGCTGAGCTGCTTCCGGAAGGTTTCCAGCAGGCCGCGCTCGTTGATCCACCGATCTCCGAGCACCAGCGTGAAGGGCTTCTCCAGGAGCTCGTAGAAGGCGGGCGAGGGCTTGCCCCTGCCGGGGATGTGAGCGTCCTTGGGAAGCGGGGTGACGTGGCGGCGGGAGAAGTCGAAGAGGGTGGAGTTGTTCCCGCGCAGGTACAGCACGGGAGAGAACGCCTCGGCGGAATGGTGAAACCGCTTGAGCAGGGCCCGCCGGGCCGCGTTGAGGCTGACGGCCACGTCGCCGTATCGCGCGGACTCACGGGTGAGCGAACGGTAGAAGGCCTCCGAGCAGTGCCCGGTGATGTCCCCTTTGACGGGCCAGAGGTGGGCGACGACCGCGGCGACGGTCTCCTCGGCGAAGCTCTCCGCCGCGCTGGCCAGTCCCCCGGGCTGGGCTCCCTCGCATGCATCCAGGACAATCAACCGCAGGTGCTCGGAACAGTGGTCGCGGAGGTCCTGGGCGAGCAGCGCCACGTCCATCCACATCGGCTTGCCATTGTCATCGAGCATCTGCAGCTGGGGGTGCCCGCCCGGGCCCAGCTGCCCGTGACAGACGAAGTGGATGATGTGCGGGGAGGGAGGGCGCGACAGGCGCTCGATGAGGGCGGAGTGGCGCGCCTGGTGCTTCACGAGGGAATCGAACTGGACCTCCCCGGCCTGGATGGACTTCTCGAGCGCGGCCTCGAGCCGGGTGACGGTCGCATGCCCGACCAGCGAGACGCCCAGCACGCGGACGGGTCCGCTGACCTCGCGGAGATCCGCGGGCGCCTTCGACGTGACGGCTCGCGCCACGAGCAGCTCCGACGAGTTGGCCAGGAACTCCACGTTCGAGTCACGCTCACAGAGCGCCTCCCACGGAACAGCCTGGAGCTGGCGGTCCCGCTTGAGGATCAAGCGCAGGAGGTGGGGCTCCCTCTCGCGGCTCCCGCGCTGCAGCTGCATCGCGTCTCGGAGGTCGTCCTTGAACAGGGCCGCGTAGAGTTGCTGGGCCTCTCCCAGTTCCTCGTTGAGCGCACGACCGTCGTGCGCTGCTTCGCGGACCTTTTCGCCAAAGGCCATCAACTTCCTGACCGTGACCTCCTCGGGAAGGAGATGCGGACTGGGATAGCGGTCGTCACTGGTCCGGCCGCGGGCCTCCAGTCGCTCGCCGACGCGAGCGATGTCGATCTCCAACCACGGTCTCTGGTCCATCAGCGTCCTCCCGGAAGAGGGAGAGCCGCCAGGACGCGGTTGTGATGGCACCGGCTTCGCGCACACGCACGGTCGAACACCCGACGCGCCCCCGCCGGGTCGCCCGGGCTCCGCCGCGCCAGGGAGGCGCAGCGGAACCCGGTTCCACAACCGCCTACTTCGCGGTCTTCAGGGCCTCCCGCAGCCGCTCCGCCAGCGCGCCGACTCCCGGCTGCCGCAGCAGGCTGTAGTGGTCACCGGGCAGCAGGTGCCGCTCCAGCGCGTTGCCCACCAGCGCGGACCAGCCGCCGTCCTCCGGCAGGCCCTCCGCGTCGTCCGTCGCCTTGAACAGCACCACGCGGTCCTCGGAGGCCGGGGCCACGTAGCGCCGCGACGCGAGCAGGTTGGCCTCGAACACGCGGAACAGCGCGCCCAGGTGCCCGGCATCCATGCCGGGGGGCAGGGCGCCCGCGCTGGCCGCTGCTTGCAGCAGCCGCTCCAGCACCGCGTCCGGCTCCAGTCCCACGAGCCCGTCCAGGTCCACCGGCAGGTCCGCGAGCGACGCGCCCATCAAGTCCCGCGCGAACAGGAGCGCGAGCTGCACGCGGTCCGGCTCCGGCTCCGTCGCCACCGGGACGTAGGAGTCGACCATCGCCAGCAGCGCCACCTGCTCGCCGCTTGCCCGGAGCTGCCGCGCCATCTCGTAGGCGATGACGCCGCCCATCGACCAGCCGCCCAGGTGGTAGGGACCGGACGGTTGGACCCCACGCAGCGCCTTCACGTACTCGGCGGCCATCTCCTCCACGGTGCCGAGCGGCGCGCTGCCATCCAGCCCCCGGGCCTGCAGGCCGTAGAACGGACGTTCCGTTCCGAGCAGCCGCGCCAGCTCCGCATAGGCGAGCACGTTGCCGCCGACCGGATGAACGCAGAAGAACGGCGCCGCGGTGCCCGTCCCGGGCGCACCGAAGGGCACCAGCGGTGAGAACGCCCCCGTGCCTCCGCCGCGCAGCAGCGTCGCGAGCTGCTCCACGGTGGGCGCCTGGAAGAGCGCGGCGAGCGGGAGCTGCCGGCCCGTGGCCTCGCGCATGGCGGCCATGAGGCGCACGGCCAGCAGCGAGTGGCCTCCCAGCTCGAAGAAGTTGCCGCGCACGCTCACCGGCTGCACGCCCAGCACCTTCTCCCACGTGCGCACCAACATCAGCTCCAGCGCATCCCTCGGCGCCACGTAGGCCAGGGCAGGGGAGTCACCGGTGCGCGGCGCGGGCAGGGCCTTCCGGTCCACCTTGCCGTTCGCCGTCAGCGGCAGCGAGGCCAGGGGCACGAAGGCGGCGGGCACCATGTACTCGGGCAGGCGCTGCTGCAGGTGGGCGCGCAGGGCCTGCGTTGCCGGCTCGGCGGACGGCGCCGCCACCACGTACGCAACCAGCCGCTTGTCGCCGGGCACGTCCTCCCGCGCCAGCACCACCGCGTCCTTCACGGCCGGGTGCGTGCGCAGGGCGGACTCGATTTCTCCCAGCTCGATGCGGTAGCCGCGCACCTTCACCTGGAAGTCCAGGCGGCCCAGGTACTCCAGCGTGCCGTCCTGCCTCCAACGTGCCTTGTCACCGGTGCGGTACAGCCGCGCGCCGGGCTCGGTGCTGAACGCGTCGGGCACGAAGCGCTCCGCGGTGAACTCGGGCCGGCCGAGGTAGCCGCGCGCCACGCCTTCGCCCGCGAGGTACAGCTCTCCGGGCACTCCCAGCGGCGTGGGCCGCAGCTGCGCATCCAGGACGTAGGCCCGGGTGTTGGGCAGCGGCCGGCCGATGACGGGCACCGCGACCGACGAGTCCTGCACACACCACGTGGTGGCGTACACGGTGCCCTCCGTGGGGCCATACGCGTTGACGGTGCGCGTGCGCCGGGTGCGCGAGAGCGGCTGCCAGAGGGACAGGTCCATGGCCTCGCCCGCGCAGACCACCAGGCGCGGCACGTGGGTGCGCTCCAGCAGGCCCGCCTGGACGAGGAGCGTGAGCTGCGCGGGCGTGCAGTCCAGCACGTCCACGCGCTGCTGCTCCAGCCACGCCAGCATCGCCTCCGGGTCCTTGCGTGTGTCCTCGGACAGCAGGCACAGGCAGTGCCCGTCCGCGAGGTGGATGAGCTGCTCGATGGACACGTCGAAGAACAGCGGCGCGTTGAGGCTGACCCGCAGTCCCCGGGGCATGCCCGCGTAGAGCGTCCGGGCCGTGGCCTCGTGCAGGTGGAGCACCGAGCGGTGCTGCACCATGACGCCCTTCGGCGTGCCCGTGCTTCCCGACGTGTAGATGACGTACGCCAGGTTCTCCGCGGTGGCGGAAGAAGGCACCTCGTCCCCGGGCAGGGCCGCCAGTCGCGCCGCCTCCGAGTCGAGGCAGAGCAGGTGACGGACCTCGGGCTTCCACGCATCCGCGAGATGCTGGACGGTGAGCAGCACGGACGCGCCGCAGTCCCGCAGCACGAAGGACTTGCGCTGCGCGGGCGCCGCCGGGTCGATGGGCACGAAGGCGCCCCCGGCCTTGAGCACCGCCAGCAGGGCGACGATGGCCTCGGGCGTGCGCTCCAGGCACAGGCCCACCGTGACATCCGGTCCAACCCCCAGCGAGCGCAGCCGCGCGGCGAGCTGGTTCGCCCGCGTGTCGAGCGTCGCGTAGGACAGCACGGAGTCACCGAGCTGGACGGCGGGGGCCTCCGGCGTGCGGCGAGCCTGCTGCGCGACGAGCGTGTGGAAGCAGGTGTCGCGGCGGAAGTCCGCTGCCGCGCCGTTCCACTCCACCAGCACCTGCTGCCGCTCCCCGGCCGTCTGCATGGGCAGCGCGGAGAGGGGCGCGTCCGGAGCATCCAGCGCGCCCTCCAGCAGGAGCTGGAGGTGGGCCATGAGCCGCTCGGCCGTGGAGTGCTCGAACAGCTCCGTGCTGAAGACGAGCCCGCCGCGGTAGCCGTCCGGCGCGCGCGTGAGGCCGAGCTCCAGCTCGAAGCGGCTGGCCACGTGCTCCACGTCCACGCCTCGCAGCGTCAGCTCCGGCAGGGACATCGCCGAGTCGGGCGTGTTCTGCAGGACGAACAGGGCCTGGAACAGCGGCGTGCGACCCAGGTCTCTCGCGGGCTGGAGCTCCTCGACGAGGCGCTCGAACGGGATGTCCTGGTGCTCGTACGCGCCCAGGGTGGTGCCGCGCACCTGGGCGATCAGTTGGCGGAAGCTGAGCGACGGGGCGAAGCGCGCACGCAGCACCAGCGTGTTGACGAAAAAGCCGATGAGCCCTTCCGTCTGCGCGTGGCGCCGGCCCGCGATGGGCGAGCCCACCAGCACGTCATCCTGCCCCGAGTGTCGGTGCAGCAGCGCCTGGAAGGCCGCCAGCAGCAGCATGTAGGGCGTGGCGCCCTCACGCTGCGCCAGGGCCTCCACGCGCTGAGCGAGCGCGGCCGGCAGGTGCACGGGCACGGCCCCGCCCTGGTGCGTGAGTGTCGCGGGCCTCGGCTTGTCGGTGGGCAGGTCCAGCGCGTGCGGTGCGCCGCCGAGCTGCTCCCTCCACCAGCCCAGCTGCGCCTTCAGCGTCTCGCCGCGCAGCCACGTGCGCTGCCAGACGGCGTAGTCGGCGTACTGCACCGGCAGCTCCGGCAGCGGCGAGGGCTGGCCGTGACGGTAGGCCTCGTACATGACGGCGACCTCCCGGACGAGGACGCCCATGGACCAGCCGTCGGAGATGCTGTGGTGCATGCACACCAGCAGCACGTGCTCGGTCGGCTCCAGCTTCACCAGCGTGACACGCAGGAGCGGGCCCGTGGCCAGGTCGAACGGCCGCTGAGCGTCGTCGGTGGCGACTCGCAGGGCCTCGGACTGACGCTGCTCGGAGGGCAGCGCGCTCAGGTCCACGAACTGGAGCGGGCTCGACGTGGCCGGGTGGATGACCTGGTAGGGCTCTCCGCCCTCGGAGTGGAAGGTGGTGCGCAGCGACTCGTGGCGGCGCACCAGCTCCGCGAAGGCGCGCTCGAAGGCGGCCCGCTCCAGCGTGCCCGTGAGGCGCAGCGCCGAGGGCATGTTGTAGAGCGCCTGCCCCGGCTGGAGCTGATCCAGGAACCAGAGGCGCTGCTGCGCGAAGGACAGCGGGACGCGGCCTTCCGTGCGGGCCGGGACCAGCGGCGGCATCCGGGTGCTCGTAGGCGCGGTGCCGATGCGCTCGGCGAGGGCGGCCACGGTGGGGGCCTCGAAGAAGCCGCGCAGGCTCAGCTCCACGTCGAAGGCGGTGCGGATGCGCGCCACCAGCTGCGTGGCCAGGAGCGAATGTCCTCCCAGCTCGAAGAAGCTCTCGCGGCGGCCCACGGCGGGCACGCGCAGCAGCGCCTGGAACAGCTCCGCGAGGCGGGCCTCCACCGGCGTCGCCGGCGGCTCGTGGGCCGCGGCGGACTGGAGCTGCGAGGCCTCCGGCGCGGGCAGGGCCTTGCGGTCCACCTTGCCGTTGGGCGTGAGGGGCAGGGCGGGGAGCGCGACGAAGGCCGCGGGCACCAGGTGCTCGGGCAGGTGCTGGCGCAGCGTGGTGCGCAGCTCCGCCACGTCCAGGGTGTCGGAGGCAATCACGTAGGCCACCAGGCGCTGGTCGCCGGGCATGTCCTCGCGCAGCTGCACCACCACGTCCCGCACCGGAGCGTGGGCGCGCAGCGCGGCCTCCACCTCACCGAGCTCGATGCGGATGCCGCGCAGCTTCACCTGCGAGTCCCCACGGCCGCGGTACTCCAGGCTTCCGTCCTGCCTCCAGCGGACCTGGTCTCCCGTGCGGTACAGCCGCTCGCCATTGCCGAAGGGGCTGGGGACGAAGCGCTCCGCCGTCAGGTCCGGCCGCCCGAGGTAGCCGCGCGCCACGCCTTCGCCGCCCACGTACAGCTCACCGAGGACGCCCACCGGTACCGGCACGAGGTCTGCGTCCAGCACGTACAGCAGCACGTTCGTCAGCGGCCGGCCGATGGAGACCTCGCGGCCGTCCTCCAGGGGCTCGGACGCGCACGCCAGGTCCACCGAGGTGGCCACCGCCGTCACCTCCGTGAGCCCGTAGGTGTTCAGCAGCGGCACCCGGGTGCCTACGTGACGGCGCCACTGCGCCACGCGCTCGGGCACCGCGCGCTCGCCGCCGATGACCACCCACTTCACGGCCGGGGGAAGGCGCGCCTTGCCCTCATGCAGGCTCGCCGTGACTTCGTGCCAGAAGGCCGTGGGCAGGTTGAGCTGCGTGACGCCCGACGCCTCCACCTTCGCGAGGAAGGCGTCCGGCGCGTCCAGCATCTCCGGCGTGCGCAGCACCAGCGTGCCGCCGCGCGTGAGGCACGGGTAGATCTCCTCCGCGCTGGTGTCCCAGCTGATGGAGGCGAACTGCAGCACGCGGTCCCGCGGCTCCACCGGGAAGGCGCGCCACGCCGCGTGGGTGAAGCTCACCAGCGAGCGGTGCTGCACCACCACGCCCTTGGGCCGACCCGTCGAGCCGGACGTGTAGAGCACGTACGCCGCGGCCTCGGGAGGCACGTCGATGTCAGCAAGGGGAAGGCCCCCCGCGTCCGGCAGCGCGTCCACGTCCACCCAGACGCGTCCGGAGGCCTCGCCCAGCTTCTCGCGGAAGCGGCCGCGCGCCACAACCACCCGCGCGCCGCTGTCCTCCAGCATGAAGGCCAGCCGCTCGGACGGGTACTCCGGGTCCAACGGCACGTAGGCGCCGCCCGCCTTCAGCACGCCGAGCAGCGCGGAGATGAGCTCCACCGAGCGCTCCACGCACACCGCCACCTGGGTCTCCACACCGACCCCGAGCTCCCGCAGCCGCCGCGCCAGTCGGGTGGCCCGGTCATCCAACTCGCGATACGTCAGCACCGTGGTGCCAGCCACGACGGCCGGGGCGTCCGGCGTCCTCCGCACCTGCGCCTCGAACAGGGCGTGGATGCGGGCGTCGCGAGGCAGCGCCTCCCGCGTGCCATTCCACTCCACCAGCAACCGCTGGCGCTCCGAGTCCGCGAGCAGGGGCAGCGCGTCCACCCGCGCCTCGGGACGCGACAGGATGCCCTCCAGCAGGAGGCGGAAGTGCGCGAAGAAGCGCGTGGCCGTGGTGGGCTCGAACAGGTCGGTGCTGTAGTTGAGCGTCCCGACGAAGCCCTCTGGCGGGCGGAACAGGTCCAGGCTCCACTCGTACAGCGCCGTGCCGGTGTCCTCGTAGTCGCCGGGGAACACGGACAGCTCGGGCAGCACCAGCTCCGGCAGCGGCGCGTTCTGCATCGTGAACATCGTCTGGAACAGCGGCGTGCGGCTCGTGTCGCGTCCGGCCTGCAGCGCCTCCATCACCTTCTCGAAGGGCACGGCCTGGTGCTCGTACGCGCCCAGCGTCTGCTCCTTCACCTGCGCCAGCAGCTGGCGGAAGGTGAGGGACGGCGTGAAGCGCGCGCGCAGCACCAGCGTGTTGACGAAGAAGCCGATGAGGCCCTCGGTGGCCCCCTGGTCGCGGTTGGCGATGGGGGAGCCGACGAGCAGGTCGTCCTGGCCCGAGTAGCGGTGCAGCAGCGTCTGGAAGGCGGACAGCAGCAGCATGAAGGGCGTGACGCCTTCACGCTGGGCCATGGCCTCCACCTTCTGGGTGAGGCCCAGCGGCAGGCGCACCCGCAGCGTCGCTCCCCGCTGGGAGAAGACGGCCGGACGGGGCTTGTCGGTGGGCATCTCCAGCGCGTGGGGCGCGCCTTCGAGCTGCTGCTTCCACCAGCCCAGCTGGGACTCCAGTGCCTCGCCCCGCAGCCACGCGCGCTGCCAGACGGCGTAGTCGGCGTACTGAAGAGACAGCTCCGGCAGTGGCGAGGGCAGGCCCCGGCGGAAGGCCTCGTAGAGCGCGGTCAGCTCCCGCACCAGCACGCTCGTGGACCAGCCGTCGGAGACGATGTGGTGCAGGTGGAGCACCAGCACGTGCTCCCGAGCGCCCAGCTTCAGCAGCAGGCTGCGCAGCAGCGGGCCGCGGGCGAGGTCGAAGGGACGCCGTGTCTCCTCGGTCGCCAGACGCACCGCCTCGGCCCTCCGGAGGTCGGGCACGTCCATCGTCGACAGGTCCACCTTCTGGATAGGCGCGAGGACCGTCGGGTGGAACTCCTGGACAGGCTCTCCCTCGACCGTGCCGAAGGTGGTGCGCAGCGACTCGTGACGGCGCACCAGCTCGTCGAAGCTGCGCTGGAGCGCTGACTCATCCAGCGCGCCCTCCAGCTTCAAGACGAGCGGGACGTTGTAGAGCGCGCTGCCCGGCTGGAGCTGGTCGATGAGCCATAACCGCTGCTGCGCGAAGGACAGGGGCAGCTTTCCCGTGCGTGGCGCCCGCGTGAGGGCCGGCGCCCGGGTGCCTCCGGTGGCTCCCAGACGCGCCGCGAGGCCCGCCACCGTGGGCGCGGAGAACAGCTCGCCCAGGGGAACCTCGAGGTCCATCGTCGCGCGGATGCGCGACACCACCTGCGTGGCCAGCAGCGAGTGGCCGCCCAGGCGAAAGAAGTCGTCGTGGATGCCCACCGACGCCACGCGCAGCACTTCCGCGAAGATGGCCGCGAGCTTCGCCTCCACCTCATTGCGCGGCGGCGCGCCCTGGCCCGCGGGAGCGGAGGCCACCGGGGCCGGGAGCGCCTTCCGGTCCACCTTGCCGTTGGACGTGAGGGGCAGGGCCGCCAGCTCCACGAAGGCGGAGGGCACCATGTACTCGGGCAGCTGACGCGCGAGGCCGGTGCGCAGGGCCTCGGTGTCCACGCCGGGCGCCGCGGGCACCACGTACGCCACCAGGCGCTGGTCTCCGGGCACGTCCTCGCGGGCCAGCACCACGGCCTCCCGCACGCCGGAGTGCTGGCGGAGCGCGGCCTCGATTTCCCCCAGCTCGATGCGGAAGCCGCGCAGCTTCACCTGGAAGTCGATGCGGCCGACGAAGTCGAGCGTGCCGTCCGGGAGCCAACGCGCCTGATCTCCGGTGCGGTACAGCCGCGCACCGGGCTCGGGGGTGAAGGGGTTGGGAATGAAGCGCTCGGCGGTGAGGGCGGGCCGGCCCAGGTAGCCCCGGGCGAGCCCCTCTCCGGCGAGGCACAGCTCTCCGAGAACTCCAGGCGGCACGGGCTGCAGCCGCTCATCCAGGACGTAGGCCTGGGTGTTGGCCAGCGGCACGCCGATGGAGGGGCGCGAGTCCGGCAGCACCTCCACGGCCGTCGCGTCCACGGTGCACTCGGTGGGGCCGTAGACGTTGAAGACGCGCGAGCGCGGCGCGGCCGCCAGCTGCCGCCACAGCACCTCGTCGATGGCCTCACCGCCGGGCAGCACCAGCCGGGGAGCGAACTCGGACTGGAGCAGGCCGGCCTCCACCAGCAGCTTCAGCAGCGACGGCGTACAGTCGAGCGTGTCGACGCGCGAGCGCTCCACCCAGCGCATGAAGGCGCGCGGGTCCCTCCGGGCCTCCTCGGGGACGATGCAGAGGCAGTGCCCGTCGAGCAGCTGCATGACCTGCTGGACGGAGGCGTCGAAGTACAGCGGCGCGTTGATGCTCACCCGCGAGCCGACCGGCAGCCCGGCGTAGAAGCTCTGTAGCAGTGCCTCGCGCAGGGAGAGCACGGAGCTGTGCCGCACCATGACGCCCTTGGGCGTGCCCGTGCTGCCCGAGGTGTAGATGACGTACGCGAGGTTCTCCACGCGGGCCGACGTGGGCAGGTTCCCATCCGGCAGCGAGGCGAGCCGCGCCGCCTGCGTGTCGAGGCACACGACGTGGCGCACCTCGGGCTTCCACGCATCGGCCAGGTGCTGGGTGGTGAGCAGCACGGAGGCGCCGCAGTCCTGGAGGACGAAGGACCTGCGCTGCGCGGGCGCGGACGGGTCGAGCGGCACGAAGGCGCCCCCGGCCTTGAGCACCGCCATCAGGGCGACGATGCCGTCGGGGCCTCGCTCCATGCACAGGCCCACGCACGTCTCGGGCCCCACCCCCAGCGAGCGCAGGTGCACGGCGAGCTGGTTGGCGCGGGCGTTGAGCTCGCGAAAGGACAGCACCGTGTCCTCGAACACCACGGCGGGGGCGTCCGGGGTGCGGGCCACCTGCGCCTCTAAGTGTGTGTGGAGGCAGGCCGAGGCGGACGCCGATGCCGCGCCCGAGGCGTCCGGAGTGGAGGAAGGTTCCCCTCCACCGTCCGTCAGCGGAGGGAGCGAGGACAGCGGCGTGTCCGGTCCCGACACGAGGCTCTCGAGCAGCTGTCGGAAGTGCACGACGAAGCGCGAGGCCGTGGCGGGCTCGAACAGGTCGGTGCTGTAGTTGAGCGTCCCGACGAAGCCCTCCGGCGGACGGAACAGGTCCAGGCTCCACTCGTACAGCGCCGTGCCGGTGTCCTCGATGGTGGCGGGGCTCACGGACAGCTCGGGCAGCGCCAGCTGCGGCACCGGAGCGTTCTGCATCGTGAACATCGCCTGGAACAGCGGCGTGCGGCTCGTGTCGCGTCCGGCCTGCAGTGCCTCCACCACCTTCTCGAAGGGCACGGCCTGGTGCTCGTACGCCCCCAGCGTCCGCTCCTTCACCTGCGCCAGCAACTGACGGAAGGTGAGGGACGGCGTGAAGCGCGCGCGCAGCACCAGCGTGTTGACGAAGAAGCCGATGAGTCCCTCGGTGGCCCCCTGGTCGCGGTTGGCGATGGGGGAGCCGACGAGCAGGTCGTCCTGGCCCGAGTAGCGGTGCAGCAGCGTCTGGAAGGCGGACAGCAGCAGCATGAAGGGCGTGACGCCTTCACGCTGAGCCATGGCCTCCACCTTCTGGGTGAGGCCCAGCGGCAGACGCACCGGCAGCGTCGCTCCCTGGTGGGAGAAGACGGCCGGACGAGGCTTGTCGGTGGGCATCTCCAGCGCGTGGGGCGCGCCTTCGAGCTGCTGCTTCCACCAGCCCAGCTGAGCCTCCAGCGCCTCGTCCCGCAGCCAGGTGCGCTGCCAGACGGCGTAGTCGGCGTACTGCAGCGGCAGCTCCGGCAGCGGCGAGGACCGCCCCATGCGGAAGGCCTCGTAGAGCGCCGTCAGCTCCCGCACCAGCACGCCCATGGACCAGCCGTCGGAGACGATGTGGTGCAGGTGGAGCACCAGCACGTGCTCCCGAGCGCCCAGCTTCAGCAGCAGGGTGCGCAGCAGCGGACCGCGGGTGAGGTCGAAGGGACGGCGCGACTCCTCGGTGGCCACGCGTACCGCCTCGGCCCGCCGGAGGTCGTCCTCTTCGATGCGTGAGAGGTTCACCTTCTGGAGCGGCACGAAGAGCGACGACTGGACCTGCTGCACCGGCTGTCCCGCGACGGTGCCGAAGGTGGTGCGCAGCGACTCGTGGCGGCGCACCAGCTCGTCGAAGCTGCGCTGGAGCGCCGTCTCGTCCAGCGCACCCTCCAGCTTCAAGGCGAGCGGGACGTTGTAGAGCGAGCTGCCCGGCTGGAGCTGGTGGATGAGCCACAGCCGCTGCTGCGCGAACGACAGGGGCAGGTCCCCCGTGCGCGGCGCCCGCGTGAGGGCCGGAGCCCGGGTGCCACCGGCCGCTCCCAGGCGGGCCGAGAGCCCCGCCACCGTGGTCGCGGAGAACAGCTCGCTCAGCGGCAGCTCCACGTTCAGCGCGGCGCGGATGCGCGACACCACCTGCGTGGCCAGCAGCGAGTGGCCACCCAGCCGGAAGAAGTCGTCGTGGATGCCCACCGACTCCACGCGCAGCACCTCCGCGAAGATGGCCGCGAGCTTCGCCTCTACTTCGTTGCGCGGTGCCACGTACTGACCGTCGGACGCGGCAGGAGCCTCCGGCGCGGGCAGGGCCTTCCGGTCCACCTTGCCGTTGGTGTTGAGGGGCAGGGCCGCCAGCTCCACGAAGGCGGAGGGCACCATGTACTCGGGCAGCTTCTGTCCGAGGAAGGTGCGCACGGCCTCGGTGTCCAGGCCTGGCGTGGCGGGCACCAGATACGCCACCAGGCGCTTGTCGCCGGGCACGTCCTCGCGGGCCAGCACCACGGCCTCGCGCACGCCGGAGAGCTGGCGCAGGACGGCTTCGACCTCGCCGGGCTCGATGCGGAAGCCGCGCACCTTCACCTGGAAGTCGGTGCGGCCGAGGAACTCCAGCGTGCCGTCCGCGCGCCAGCGCACCTGGTCACCGGTGCGGTACAGCCGCGCACCCGGGGTGGAGGCGAAGGGATGGGGCACGAAGCGCTCGGCCGTCAGGTCCGCGCGGTTGAGGTAGCCCCACGCGAGGCCGTCTCCGCCCACATACAGCTCGCCGGGCACGCCCGACGGCACCGGCTGGAGCGAGGCGTCCAGCACGTACGCGGTGGAGTTGGACAGCGGCCGGCCGATGGGCACCGAGCGGCCCACGTCGTCCGCCGCGCGCAGGGTGTGCGTGGCGGAGAAGGTGGTGTTCTCCGTGGGGCCGTAGCCGTTGATGAGCACCGCGTCCGGGGACAGCCGGGCAAGGTGCTCGCGCACCCGCTGCGCGGGCAGCACGTCACCGCCCGCGAGCACCTGACGCACCTTCGCCAGGGCCTCGCCCTGGTGCAGCGCCATCTGCTCGAAGAGAGCCGCTGTCAGCCACAGCGTGGTGATGCGCTCGCGCACGAGCAGCGCCGCCAGGTCTTCCAGTGCCAGGGCTCCGGCCGGAGCGAGCACCAGCCGCGCTCCGTGCAGCAGCGCGCCCCACAGCTCCAGCGTCGACGCGTCGAACGCCGCCGGTGCCAGCTGGAGGATGACCTCGTCCGGGCCGAACCGCATGAAGCGGCTGCCCTGGACCAGGCGCACCACGCCCCGGTGCGGCACGCAGACGCCCTTGGGGCGGCCCGTGCTTCCCGAGGTGAACATCACGTACGCCAGGGCCTCGGCGCTCACCGCCACGTCGGGCGCGGTGGCCGGACGCGACGCAATGGCGTTCCACTCCGCGTCGAGCAGGACGCGCGAGCCGCCGACGTCACGCAGCCCGTCCGCGAGGGACTGCTGCGTGAGGACCACGCTGGCGCCGGCCTCACGCAACATCCAGGTGATGCGCTCCGCCGGATGATGCGCCTCCACCGGCACGTACGCCGCGCCGGCCTTGAGGATGCCGAGGATTCCGATGACCAGCTCCGGCGAGCGCTCCACGCACAGGCCGACGCGGGTGCCCGGGCGCACGCCCAGCGCTCGCAGGTGCTGCGCGAGCTGGTTCGACCGCGCGTCCAGCTCGCCGTACGTGACGGTGCGCGAGCCGGACACCAGGGCCACGGCGTTGGGAGCGCGGGACGCCTGCCGCGCGAAGAGCGCGTGCACGGGCGTGTCACGTGGGTAGTCCACCGAGGTGTCGTTCCAGGCGGACAGCACCTGGTGGCGCGCCTCGCGGGTGAGGAGCGGCAGCCGGGCCAGCGGCAGGTCCGGCGACGCGACGGCGGCCTCCAGCAGCACGCGGAGGTGCTCGGCCATGCCGGCCATGGTGGCCCGCTCGAACAGCGCCGTGTTGTAGTTGAAGCCGCCGTGGAAGCCGTCCTCCGTGCGGTGGAAGGACAGCTCCAGGTCGAAGCGGATGAGCCCGTGCTCCGGCTCCATCGAGCGCAGCGACAGGCCGGGCAGGGCCAGCTCCGGCAGCGGCGCGTTCTGGAGGGCGAAGATGACCTGGAAGAGCGGCGTGCGGCTCAGGTCGCGCACCGGCTGCAGGTCCTCCACCAGCTTCTCGAAGGGCACGTCCTGGTGCTCGTACGCGCCGAGCGTGGTCTCCCGCACCTGCGCCAGCAGCTCGCGGAACGTGGCGCCGGACTGCATCCGCGTGCGCAGCACGAGGGTGTTCGCGAAGAAGCCGATCAGCGCCTCGGACTCGGCATGGCGGCGGGCGGCGATGGGCGAGCCGACGGAGACGTCGTCCTGTCCCGAGTAGCGCCCCAGCAGCACCTGGAAGGCCGCGAGCAGGAGCATGAAGGGCGTGGCGCCCTCGCGCTTCGCCAGGGCCTCCACCGCCTCGCTCAGCTCGCGCGAGAGGTGGAGCGGCAGGGGCGCGCCCTGGAAGGACTGGCGCGGCGGGCGCGGCTTGTCCGTGGGCAGCTCCAGGTGCGCAGGCGCGCCCGTGAGCTGCTTCCGCCAGTAGCCGAGCTGCTCGTCGAGCACCTCGCCCTGGAGCCAGTTGCGCTGCCAGACGGAGTGGTCGGCGTACTGCACCGGCAGCTCGGGCAGCGGCGAGGGCTGGCCCTGGCTGAAGGCCGCGTACAGGGCGGCCATCTCGCGCACCAGCACACCGGTGGACCAGCCGTCCGAGATGATGTGGTGCAGGTTCAGCACCAGCAGGTGGCGCTTCTCCTCCACCTTCAGCAGGAGCGCGCGCACCAGCGGGCCGTTGACGAGGTCGAACGGACGGAGCGCCTCCTCGGTGGCGAGGCGCACGGCCTCCGTCTGCCGCACCGAGGCGTCGGCCAGGCGCATCAGGTCCACGGACTCGATGGGCAGCGAGGTGGCGGGGTGGATGACCTGGAAGGGCTCACCCGACTCCGCGCTGAAGGTGGTGCGCAGCGCTTCGTGGCGGCGCACCAGCTCGTCGAAGCCCCGCTGGAGCGAGGCCACGTCGAGCGCGCCCTCCAGCGTCATGGCCATGGGGATGTTGTACGCGCTGGCCCCGGCGCCGAGCTGGCCGATGAACCACAGCCGCTGCTGCGCGAAGGACAGGGGCAGCCGCGACGTCCGGTCCGCGCGAGTCAGCGGCGGCACCGCCCGTGCGCCCGTGGAGGCCTGCTGCCGCGAGTCCAGCCGCGCGGCGAGGGCGGCCACCGTGGGCGCCTCGAAGAGGGTGCGCAGGGGCAGCTCCATGCCGAAGGTGGTGCGCACGCGGGCCACCAGCTGCGTGGCCAGCAGCGAGTGGCCACCCAGCTCGAAGAAGCTGTCCTGCGTGCCCACGCGGCTGACGCCGAGCAGCTGCGCGAACAGGTCCGCGAGTGCCTGCTCATTCGGAGTGCGCGGAGCGACGTACCGGCCGCGCTGGGCGACGGCGACGTCCGGCGCGGGCAGGGCCTTGCGGTCCACCTTGCCGTTGGCCGTGAGGGGCAGGGTGCCCAGGTGCACCACCGCGGAGGGCACCATGTACTCGGGCAGGCGCTCCTGCACGTAGGTGCGCAGCTCCGTCGAGTCGAGCGGCCCCGCGTCGCCGGTGACGTAGGCGACGAGGCGCTTGTCGCCCGGCGTGTCCTGGCGCACCACCGCCACCGCCTCGCGCACCCCGGGGTGCGTCAGCAGCGCGGCTTCCACTTCCGCCAGTTCAATCCGGTAGCCACGCACCTTCACCTGGTTGTCGATGCGGCCCAGGAACTCCAGCACCCCATCCGCCCGCCAGCGCGCCTTGTCGCCCGTGCGGTAGAGCCGCTCTCCGGCCACGGCGCTGAAGGGGTTGGGGATGAAGCGCTCCGCCGTCAGGTCCGGCCGCGAGAGGTAGCCGCGCGCCAGGCCGTCGCCGCCGATGAACAGCTCCCCGGGGATGCCGGGGGGCATCGGCTGGAGGTACTCGTCCAGCACGTACACCTGCGTATTCGCGATGGGCCGGCCGATGGGGATGGCGGTGCCCACCTGCGAGGCGTCCGTCATCCGGTACGTGGAGGTGAAGAGGGTGGACTCGGTGGGGCCGTAGCAGGCCGTCACCGGAATGGACATTCCTTCCACCACCCGCCGCACGTGGGGCGCGCTCACCACGTCGCCACCGGTGAGCAGCTGGCGCACGCCCTTCAGGCTCTCCGGCTTGAAGTCCACCACCTGCGAGAAGAGGCCCGCGGTGAGGTGCAGCGTGGTGACGCCATGCCGCGTGAGCACCGTGCTCAGCAGCTCCAAGTCACTGGGGGACTGCGCCGGGAAGACGACCAGGCGGCCGCCGAAGAGCAGCGGGCCCCAGACCTCCAGCGTGGACGCGTCGAAGGAGATGGGGGCGATGAGGAGGAAGGTCTCCTCCGGCCCCAGGTGCGCGTAGCGCGCCCCGTGCAGGAGGCGCATGACGCCCCGGTGCTCCACGGCCACGCCCTTGGGACGGCCCGTGCTGCCGGAGGTGAAGTCCACGTACGCCAGGTGGCGCGACGTGGCGCCGGACACCAGCCGCGTGCGCGGCAGGGCGGCCAGGGGCAGCTCCTCCACGAAGAGGCACGGCACCGACTCCGCCACGGGCAGACCCTTGCGCAGGGCCTGCGTCGTGAGCAGCAGCCTGGGCGGCGCGTCCTCCAGCATGAAGGCCAGCCGCTGCGCCGGGTACGAGGCATCCAGCGGCAGGTACGCGCCACCGGCCTTGAGGATGGCCAGCAGCGAGACGATGAGCTCCACCGAGCGCTCCAGGCACACGGCCACCAGCGCATCCGGCCCCACCCCGTGCAGCCGCAGCAGATGTGCGAGCTGGTTGGCGCGCGTGTCGAGCTGCGCGTAGGTGAGCTTCTCGTCCCCGAACTCCAGGGCCACCGCGTCCGGACGCAGCGTCGCCTGCTGCTCGAACAGGTGGTGGATGCACGCCTCGCGCGGGTAGTCCGACGCGGTGGCATTCCAGTCCACCAGCACCTGCTCCCGCTCCGCCTCCGGCAGCAGCGGCAGCAGCGGCAGCGACAGGTCGGGCGAGGCGACGACGGCGCGGGCCAGCCCGGTGAGGTGCTCGGCCATGCGCTCCACGGTGGCCCGGTCGAAGAGGCTCGAGGAGTACTCGAAGCGCACCGTCATTCCGCCGCGGTGCTCCCAGACCTCCAGGCCCAGGTCGAACTTGGCGGTGCTCGCGGGCACCACCACCTGGCCAATCTTGAGCGACTGCGGCGTCGCATCCGGCTCCGGCGTGTTGAGCACGTTGATGATGACCTGGAACACCGGCGTGCGGCTCAAGTCACGCGGCGGCTGGAGCAGCTCCATCAGCCGCTCGAAGGGCGCGTCCTGGCGCGTATAGGCGCCCAGCGCCTGCTGCTTCACGCGGCCCAGCAGCTCGCGGAACGTCGAAGCCCCGGACAGCCGCGTGCGGAAGGCGAGCGTGTTGAGGAAGCAGCCGATGAGCCCTTCCACCTCCGGCTGGGAGCGGCCGGCGATGGGCGTACCAATCGCGAAGTCGTCCTGGCCCGAGTAGCGCCCCAGCAGCAACTGGTAGAGCGCCAGCATCACCATGAACGACGTGGCGCCCTCGCGGCGGCCCAGCGCGAGCAGCGGGTCGGACAGCTCCCGCGGCCACTCGAAGGCGTAGAGGCCACCCGCGTACGACTGCACCGCGGGCCGCGGACGGTCCGTGGGCAGCTCCAGCGCGGGCACGCCCTGGAGCTCGTCCTTCCAGTAGCGGAGCTGCCCCTCCAGCACCGCGCCCTCCAGGTACTGGCGCTGCCACACCGCGTAGTCCGCGTACTGCACGGGCAGCTCGGGCAGCGGCGAGGGAATGCCCGCGCCGAAGCAGGCGTAGAGGATGGTCAGCTCGCGCGCGAGCACCATGTTGCACCACGCGTCCGAGACGGCGTGGTGGAGGATGAGGCTGAGCACGTGCTCCTGGGGCCCGACGCGCAGGAGCACCGCGCGCACCACCGGACCCTTCTCCAGGTCGAAGGGGATGGCGGAGAACTCCTGGCAGCGACGGATGGTCGCCGCCTCGCGCTCCTCGGGCGTGGCGCCGGGCACCTCTTCCAGCGGCATGGGCAGGCTGCCCCCCGGCTGGATGATCTGCACCGCGGTGCCGTCGTCAGAGAGCGTGTACGTCGTCCGCAGCACCTCGTGCCGGCGGACCAGCTCGTCCAGCGCCGCCTGGAGCGCCGCCGTGTCCAGCGCGCCCGTGAGGCGGAAGTTGGACGCGTTGTTGTAGGCCACGCTGGTCGGCTCCAGCTGCTGGAGGTACCAGAACCGCTGCTGCACGAAGGAGAGCGGCAGCGGCCTGTCTCGCGGCGCGCGCGGAATGGACTGCGCCGAGGCCGCGCGAGCCGCCGGGGCCTTGGCCACCGGAGCCTTGGCCGCGGGCGCGGGGGCCTTCGGCGCCGGAGCCACGGGCGCCTTCGCGGCGGGAAGGCTCACGGACTCCACACGGCCATCCGCGCGGAGGCGGACATGCCGCCCCGTGCGGTAGAGGCGACGCGCCGCCCCCGTGGGGTGAGGCACCAGCCGGCGGCGCTCCTCCTCCGCCGAGCGCCAGAGGCCCCGGGGCAGGCCCGCGCCTTCCAGCGCCAGCTCACCCACGACGCCCGTGGGCACGGGCAGGCCCACCTCGTCCAGCACCCACAGCTGGAGGCCCGCGGGCACGCGCTCGCCCGGGGCCTTCGGGAGCAGGGCGCCTTCCCCGGTGCCGCCCGCGAGCAACACCTCCACGCCCGCGCTCTGGTGCAGCGCGGTGGCCAGCTCCGCCGACGCGCCTTCCAGGACCAGGGTGCCCAACGGGGCCAGCGACTCACGGGCCTTCGGCAGCTCCGTCAGCGTGCGCGCCAGCCGCGCGGAGGTGTGCAGGTGGACGGCGCCGGACTGACGCGCCAGCTCCAGCAGCTCGCCCACGCCCTGGCTGCTCTCCACCAGCACCTGCTCCTGGCGGACGGAGGCCTCGGCCACCATCCGCTCGCGCAGCGAGGCGAGGTGGCGCAGGCCGTCCAGCACCACCGGCGTCGCGACGCCGAAGTCGATGAGGCAGGCCACCTCGTCGACGTCGGCCTCGCGCATGTCGCGCATCCGCTGCATGCCGCTGTCCACCGTGCCGATGAGGCCGGTGACCATCGCGAAGTTCTCGAACGAGTGCTCCAGGATGGCGTTGATGTCCTCCTCGGAGACCTTGTCGATTTCCCCCTGGAACCCCTGCGCCGCGAGCAGGCTGGCGACGATGTCCGCCGAGCTGCGGAAGTAGCTCAGCAGCGGCTTGCGCACCGTGCGCAGCACCTCCTGTGAGTCCTCACCGATGAAGGTGTGGACCATGCAGGTGATGTGCCCCCGGCCCGGGTGGCCGTTGCGGCGCCACGCCTCGCGGTACAGCGCCACCTTCGGCTTCATCTCCTCCAGCGAGTGCGCCAGCAGGCCCGTGAGGACGCCCGCGCCCAGCTCGCCCGCCATCCGGAACGTCTCCGGGCTGGAGGTCGCGGTGAGCCACACCGGCAGCTCCTTCTGCACCGGCTTGGGCCGCAGGGCCACTTCGACGGTGACGCCGCCGCCGCCCTTGCGCCGCTGCTTCTCGCCGCGCCAGATGGCGCGCAGCGTCTCCAGGTTGCGCAGCAGGACGTTGCGCCGGTCCTCGTACGCGGACGGGTTGAAGGAGAAGTCCTGCACGTGCCAGCCCGTGGCCACCGACAGGCCCACGCGGCCCTGGGAGAGGTTGTCCACCACGGACCACTGCTCGGCGATGAGCATGGGGTCGTGCAGCGGCAGCACCACGCTGCCCGAGCGCAGGTGCAGGTTGCGCGTCACCGTGGACAGGGCCGCCGCCACGACGGCGGGCTGCGGGTACAGGCCGCCGAAGGCGTGGAAGTGCCGCTCGGGCGTCCACACCGCGGAGAAGCCGTGGGCGTCCGCGAACTTCGCGCCCTCGACGAGCAGCTCGTACTTGGGGCCGGAGAGCGAGTCCTCATCGTTGGCGAAGTAGATGAGGCTCAGGTCCATGGCCTGGGTGCGCGGCCCGCCGCCATTCAGGCGCACCAACTGCGCGGCCATCCGCTCCGACGGGAAGGCCACGCGCATGCCGCGCGAGAGGGCCCACAGGGACTCCAGCTCCGCGCGGTCCGCCGTGGGCTCGGCGGCCGCCAGCCAGGTGCCGCCCTCGGTGGGGCGCAGCCGGCCGTCCATCGCTTCGAACAGCTCGCTCAGGGCCTGGTGGTTCAGCGCCCACGCCGGCCTGCCCGCGCCCGCCGGCAGCAGCCACGCCAGCGAGTCGGCCTGGACGTGTGGCGTCACGGGCGCGGAGGCGACCTCCAGGGTCTCCTCCACGTACACCGTGCGCGCGGCGTCCAGCTTCGCGGAGGTGACGACCCCGCGCCAGGTGACGAGCACCGGCGCGGTGGCGCCCTCCGGTGCGTAGACGGCGAGCCCGCCCAGGTCGCTGGCGCCGAGCGTCACCGCGGCGGCGCCGGCCTCCAGCACGCCCCAGAGCACGGCGAGCTTCGCGGGCGAGGGCGCCAGGCACACCGCGACCGGGTCTCCCGGCCGCACGCCGAGCGTCCGCAGGCGCGCGGCCACGCGGCTCGCACGGGCGGACAGCTCCGCCCAGGTCCACGGCGTGTCGCCCTGGCTCACGGCCACGGAGGCCGGGCCGCGGCGCGCGCGCTCCGCCAGCAGCGCGGGCACGGCGGCGGACTCGGAGGCGGGGCGGGGCAGGGGCCACGCGCGCCGCTCGGTCTCCGTCACCATGGGCAGGCGCGAGACGCGCTCGTCCGGCCTGGCGAGGGCGGCGGCCAGCATGACCTGGAAGTGCTCCACAAAGCGCCGCATGGTGGACGCGTCATACAGCTCGGTGGCGTACTCGAGCGCGCCGTGGATGCGGGCGCCCTCCTCGGAGAGCACCAGCGTCAGCTCGGACAGCGTGGCGCCCCACTGCACGGGGGCATCGGGCACCTCCACCAGCGAGCCGCGCACGCCCGTCAGCTCCAGCGCCGCCGCGCCTCCGCCGACGCTGGAGTGATACACGAAGATGGAGTCCGTGATTCGGCCCCGGCCAATGTCCTTGCCGGGGATGAGCTCCTCGACGAGGTGCTCGAAGGGCACGTCCGGCCGGGACTGCGCGTCCGACACCTCCTGCTTCACACGGACGAGCAGCTCACGGAACGTCGGGTCGCCCGCGAAGCTGGTGCGGAACGCCGCCGAGTGGGCCACGTAGCCGATGAGCCCCAGCAGCTCCGGACGCGTGCGGTTGGCGATGGGCGTGCCGACGATGATGTCCGTCTGCCCGCTGTAGCGGTGCAGCAGCGTCTGCCACGCGGCCAGCACCGTCATGTACGAGGTGACGCCCTCGCGCTTGCCGAACGCGCCCACCTCGCGGGCGAGCGCGGGCGGGAGGTCGACGAGCATGCGCACGGAGGTGAGCGGGCAGCTCTCCGGACGGGACCGGTCCGTGGGCATGTCCAGCCTGCGCGGCATGCCGGCGAGGCGGTTGCGCCACCACTGCTCCTGCTCCGGCATCAGGTGCTCGGCGATGCTGCGGCGCTGCCACGCGCCGAAGTCCGCGTACTGCACGGGCAGCGGCGGCAGCGGCGACGGCCGGCCCTGGCGGAAGGCGCCGTAGAGCTGGCCCAGCTCGTGGACGAAGATGGCCACGGACAGCGTGTCGCAGACCACGTGATGGATGGCGCCCACGAGGATGTGGTGCTGCGCGCCCAGCTTGAGCAGCACCGTCCGGATGACGGGGCCCTTCACCAGGTCGAACGGCCGCGCGGACTCCTCGCGGGCGATGCGCATGGCCTCCGACTCGCGGTGCTCGGCGGAGCCGGTCAGCTCCACCACGTCGAGCGGGATGTGCATGTGCGCGTGGAAGCGCTGCACGGGGCGGCCGTCCACCACGTCGTAGGTGGTGCGCAGCGCCTCGTGGCGGTTGACGACTTCCTGGACGCTCCGCTGGAGGGTGTCCGCGTCCAGGAAGCCCTCGAGGCGCAGGACGAAGGGGATGGTGTACGCGGACAGGCCCGGCAGGTGCTGCTCCAGGCGCCAGACGCGCTCCTGCACGAAGGACAGGGGCAGCTCCTGGGTGCGCGGCAGCGGCACCAGGGGCAGCTCGCGGCTCTGCTCCACGGAGGGGGCCTGGCTCAGCAGCGGCTCGATGCGCTCGGCGATGCCGGCCACCGTGGGGGCCTCGAAGAGCGCGGCCAGGGGGAGCTGGACGCCGAAGGCCTCGCGCATCTGGTTGAGGAGCTGGGCCGCCATCAGCGAGTTGCCGCCAATCTCCAGGAAGTTGTCGTCGCGGCCCACGAACTCCAGGCCGAGGCGCTCCCTCCACAGGGCGGCGACGCGCTCCTCGACGTCACCGCGCGGCGCGTCCTCGCGCACGGGCACCGCGGACGACGCCACCATGGGCTGCGTGGTGGCCGGAGCCCGGACGGGCGGGAGCGTCGGCGGCACGGGCGCGCCCGGAGGTACGAACCCGGACGCCCCGACCTGCGCGGAGGGCGGGACGGGCGTGGGAGCCACCGGCGGCGGAACGGGCCCGGACGCGCCGACCTGCGCGGAGGGCGGGACGGGCGCGGGAACCACCGTCGACGGAACGGGCCCGGGCGCCGCGACCTGGCCGGAGGACGCGACGGCCACGCGCGCGGGCGCCACGGCGGGCGGGGCGAACACGGGCACCGCCGCCGGCACGGGCGCCGAGGCGGGAGGCGCCGACGGCGGCTGAGCGAAGACAGGCGCCGAAGCCTGCCCAGCGGGCGTCACCACCATGGTGCCGTGCACCTTCACGTGGCCCAGCTCCCCGGGAGCCCGGGGCTGCGCCGCCGGCACCGGGGCGAACGCGCCAGTCGCCTGCGCCTGCCCGGGCTTCGCCTCCACCCAGCAGCGCTTCTCCTGGAACGGGTACGTGGGCAGGTGCAGCTTCCGGCGCTGCTCGTGCGCGTAGAAGGCGGACCAGTCCACCTCCACGCCCTGCGTCCACAGCTCACCCGCGGCCTGCATCAGCCCGGAGTGCTCCGTGGTGGTGCCGCCGCGCCGCAGCGTGGCCAGCGCCTTCACGCGGTCCCTGTCCTGTCCCAGGCACGCGCGCACCATCGGCGTGAGGTCCTGCGCGGGCCCCACCTCCAGCACCACGCTGCAGCCTTCCTCCAGCAGGGCCCCCACGGCCTCGCTGAAGCGCACGGGCTGGCGCATCTGGTCCGCCCAGTAGCGCGGCTCGGCCAGGGCTCCCGGCTTCGCCCAGGTGCCGGTGACGCTGGACGCGTAGCGCAGCGTCGGCTCCGCGCGGCGCAGGGACGCCACCACGCGCTCCAGCTCCGGCATCAGCGGCTCCACGTCCGCGGAGTGGAACGCATGCGGCGCGGGCATGCGCACCGCCCCCACGTCCCGGCGCTTCAGGTCCGCCTGGAGCCGCTCCACCTCGTCCACCGGCCCGGCGACGACGCACCGGTCCGGCGCGTTGACGGCCGCCAGCTCCAGCCGCCCCGACAGCAGCGGCGCCACCTGCGCCTCGGACATGGCCACCGCGAGCATCGCCCCCGGAGGCATGCGGTGCATCAGCTCACCGCGAGCCACCGCCAGCTTCAGCGCGTCCTCCAGCGGCAGCGCGCCGGCCACGCAGGCGGCGGCGTACTCGCCGAAGCTGTGCCCCAGCACGGCGTGGGGCTTCAGGCCCCAGTCCAGCCACATCCGCGCCAGCGAGTACTCCACGGAGAACAGCGCGGGCAGGGCCACGCGCGTGTCCGCGAGCAGCGCCGCCGACTCCGCGTCCTGCTGTCCCGGCGCCGCCTGGAGCAGCGAGCGCACGCGGGAGCGCAGCGACTCCTCCAGCAGCGCGAGGCACGCGTCCACGTGCACGCGGAAGGCGGGCTCGGCCGCGTACAGCTCGCGGCCCATCCCCACCTGCTGGGTGCCCTGGCCCGGGAAGACGAGGGCCACGCGACGCCGGCGCGCCGCCTCGTCCTTCACCTTCACCGCCGTGTACGGCTTGCGAAGCTGCTTCGCCAGGTCCGCCGCGTCCGTCGCGACGACGGCCCGGCGGTGCTCGAAGACCTTGCGGCCCACGGCATGCGTGAAGGCCACGTCGGCAATCGGCAGGTCCGCGGCATTCGCCTCCGCGTGCGCCGCGAGCTGCTTCGACGCCGCCTCCAGCGCCTCGGGCGTGCGCGCCGACAGCGTGACGACGTGGTGGGTCCTCGTGGTGGAGCCGCTGTGGGACATGGGGGATTCCTCGAGCACGGCGTGGGCGTTGGTGCCGCCAATGCCGAAGGAGCTGACGGCCGCGCGTCGCGGCGCCTCGCCCCTCGGCCACGACCGCAGGGATGTGTTGACGAAGAAGGGTCCGGAATCGAAGTCGATTTGAGGGTTGGGGCGCTCGAAGTTCAGGCTCGGAGGGACCTCACCGTGGTGGAGCGCCAGCGCCACCTTCATGAGGCCCGCGAGGCCCGCCACCGTGTCCAGGTGGCCGACGTTGGTCTTCAGCGACGCCAGCGCGATGGTGCCGCGGCGGTCCGCCCCCAGCCCGTACGCACGCTGGAGCGCGGCCACCTCGATGGGGTCACCGATGGGCGTCGCGGTGCCGTGCGTCTCCACGTAGCCGATGTCCTTCGGCTCCACGCCGGCCCGAGACATGGCCTGGGTGATGACGGCGGACTGGCCCTGCACGCTGGGCGCGGTGAAGCCGGACTTGTGGCGGCCGTCGTTGTTGGTCGCCGTGGCGCGGATGACGGCGTAGATGGCATCGCCGTCCCGCTCCGCGTCCTCCAGCCGCTTGAGGACCACGGACGCCACGCCGTTGCCGCCGATGGTGCCCTGCGCCTTCTCGTCGAACGCGCGGCAGTGCCCGTCCGGGGAGAAGATCATCCCCTCCTGGTACACGTAGCCCGTGCGCTGCGGCACGGTGATGCGCGTCGCGCCGGCCAGCGCCACGTCGGACAGCCCGGCCAGCAGGTTCTGGCAGGCATGGTGCACGGCCACCAGGCCCGTGGAGCACGCGGTGTAGACGAGCGTGCTCTCACCGGTGAGCCCCAGCTTGAAGGACGTCTTCGTCGCCAGGCTCTCGTGCGTCGCGGTGCCGTACAGCTCGAAGATGGCGGCGCCATCCAGCGGAATCGTGGCGCGCACCGCGTCCGTGTAGCCGGAGTCCGTGGCGCCCGCGTAGAGGGAGATGGCCCCCGGGAAGCGCTCCGGGTCGATGCCCGCGTCTTCCAGCGCGCCCCAGGCGCACTGGAGGAAGAGGCGCTGCTGCGGGTCCATCCACTGCGCCTCGCGCAGGGACATGTCGAAGAAGGCGTGGTCGAACCGGTCCACGTCCTCCAGCACGCCGGCCGCGGGGACGAAGTTCGGGTGCTGCCACAGCTCCATGCCGTCGGGCAGGCCCGGCATGTGCTCCAGCTCGTCGGCGGAGAAGCGTGAGATGGACTCGATGCCCTCGCGCAGGTTGCGCCAGAACTCCTGCACGGAGGTGGCGCCGGGGAAGCGGCCCGCCATGCCGATGATGGCGATGGAGCCCGAGCCCTTCTCGGCCGGCCGGGTGTCACGCGGACGGTGGCCGGGCGCGGGCTCCTGCACGGCCGTGCCCGCGGCCTCGCGCTCCAGGCGGGCGGCGAGGTCATGGACGGTGGGGTGCTCGAAGAGCCACACCACGGGCAGCTCGCGCTTCAGCTCCTCGCGCAGGCGCGCGGCGATGCGGACCACGGACAGCGACGTGCCGCCCAGCTCCTCGAAGAGGTGGTCGTGGACGCCGACCCGGTCGGCGCCCAGCTCCCTCGCGTAGAGCGCGGCAATCTGCTGCTCCAGCGGATTGGAGGGCTCCACGAAGCGGCCCAGGCGGCCGGTGGACGCGGCGTCCGGCGCGGGCAGCGCCTTGCGGTCCACCTTGCCGCTGGGGCTGAGCGGCAGCACGGGCAGCGTCACGAAGATGGACGGCACCATGTACTCGGGCAGCCGCTGGCGCAGCTCCGTGCGGAGCGTGGCCGTGTCGAGCGACTGGCCCTCGCGGGGCATGGCGTACGCCACCAGCCGCTTCTCGCCGGCCCCGTCCTCGCGGACCACCACGGCGGCCTCGTGCACGGCGGGCAGGGCGCGCAGGGCGGCCTCCACCTCGGGCAGCTCGATGCGGAAGCCGCGCACCTTCACTTGGTAGTCGAGGCGGCCCAGGAACTCCAACTGCCCGTCGGCCCGCCAGCGGGCGAGGTCGCCCGTGCGGTAGAGGCGCTCGCCGGGCGCGGTGGAGAACGGGTCCGGGATGAAGCGCTCGGCGGTGAGGGCCGGGCGCGACACGTAGCCCTGGGCCACGCCGTCGCCGCCGAGGAGCAGCTCTCCCGGCACGCCCACGGGCACCGGCTGCATGTGCCCGTCCACCACGTACACGCGCGTGTTGCCGAGCGGCGTGCCGATGGAGACGGACGTACCCACCTGCTCGGGCCGGTCCATCGTGAAGGCGGTGGCGACGACGGTGACCTCGGTGGGGCCGTAGCCGTTGGTGACGGGGCGGCCCACCGTCTCCAGCGCGACGCGCGCGTGCGGCACGGAGAGCACGTCTCCGCCCTGGTGGATGACCTTCAGCCGGCGGAGGATGTCCGGCCGGTGCTCCACGAGCTGGGAGAACAGGCCCGCGGACATGTGCATGAAGGTGACGCCGTGGCGCTCCACCACCTGGCCCAGCGTGTCCAGGTCGCTGGGCATCGCCTTCGCGGGGAGGATGACGAGCCGGCTGCCGTGCAGCAGCGGAAGCCACATCTCCATGACCGAGCCGTCGAAGGAGATGGGCGCCACGAGCAGGCCCGTCTCCCGCATGCCGGCGCTGACGTAGGGCTCGCTATGGGCGAAGCGCAGGACGCCCCGGTGCTCGGCGGCGACGCCCTTGGGCCGGCCCGTGCTGCCCGACGTGAAGATGACGTAGGCGACGTGGCGCGGGCCGATGCCCGACTCGGGAGGCGTGGCCGGCTGCGACTCCAGCGCCAGCTCCTCCACGAAGAGGCAGGGCAGCGACGCCTCCGGCAGGTGGAGCTGCTCACGCACGGCCCGCGAGGTGAGCAGCAGCCGGGGCCGCGCGTCCTCCAGCATGAAGCCGAGCCGCTGCGCCGGGTACGCCGGGTCCAACGGGACGTACGCGCCGCCCGCCTTGAGGATGCCCAGCAGGGAGACCATGAGCTCGATGCCGCGCTCCAGGCTCACTGCCACCCGGGTGTCCGGGCCCACGCCGTGCGAGCGCAGCAGGTGCGCCAGCCGGTTGGCCCGCGCCTCGAACTGCCCGAAGGTGACGCGCTGGTCGCCGCACTCCAGGGCGATGGCGTCGGGGCGCAGCGTGGCCTGCCGCGAGATGGCCTCGGCGATGGTGATGTCGGGGTACGGACGGGTGGTGTCGTTCCAGCCGACGAGGAGCTGGTGGCGCTCCTCGGGCGTGAGGAGGGGCAGGGTGGCCAGCGGCCGGTCCGGCGTGGTGACGGCGGCCTCCAGCAGCGTGCGCAGGTGGCCGGCGAGGCGGGCCACCGTGGCGGCCTCGAACAGGTCGGTGCTGTACTCGATGACGCCGCGCAGCCCGTCGGGCGCCTCGGAGAGCAGGAGGCCCAGTTCGAACCGGGCGGTGGCGTTGTCCACCTCCAGCGGGCGCATGGTGATGCCCGGTGCCCGCAGCTCCTCGGTGGGGGCGTTCTGCAGGGCGAAGATGACCTGCACCAGCGGGGTGCGGCTCATGTCGCGCGAGACGTTCAGCTCCTCGACGAGCTTCTCGAAGGGCAGGTCCTGGTGCTCGAAGGCTGCCAGGGTGGTGTCCCGCACCTGGCCGAGCAGGGCGCGGAACGAGTCCTCCGGCCGCACGCGGCCGCGCAGCACCAGGGTGTTGACGAAGAAGCCGACCAGCCCCTCCAGCTCGCCCTGGCGGCGGCCGGCGATGGGCGAGCCGACGAGCACCTCTTCCTGCCGGCTGTAGCGCGCCAGCAGCACCTGCCACGCGGCGAGCAGCGCCATGAAGGGCGTGGTGCCCTCCTGCCGCGCGAGGGTGAGCAGGCGCACCACCAGCTCGCGGGGGAGGTGGACGGGCAGGAGCGCGCCGCGCGGGGTGCGCACCGCGGGCCGGACCTTGTCCGTGGGCAGGTCCAGGACGCGAGGCGCCCCGGCGAGCTGCTCCTTCCACCACTCGATTTCACGCGCGAGCACGTCGCCCTGGAGCCACCCACGCTGCCACGCGGCGAAGTCCGCGTACTGCACCGGCAGCGACGGCAGCATGGGCGCCTTGCCGGAGGCGAAGGCCTCGTAGCCCGCGGCCACCTCGCGAATCATCACGGCGATGGACCACCCGTCCGAGACGATGTGGTGCATGACGAGCAGCAGGACGTGGTGCTCCGCGTCCAGCCGCAACAGCCGCGAGCGCAGCAGCGGCCCCGCGCCCAGGTCGAAGGGCCGGCTGGCCTCCTCGGTGGACAGCCGCAGGGCCTCCGCCTCGCGCGACTCCGCGGGCATGGACTCCAGGTCCGTGACGGGCAGCGTCCAGGCGGCGTGCGGCTGGATGACCTGGACGGGCTGGCCCTCCTTCATCACGAACGTCGCGCGCAGGGCCTCGTGGCGACCGACGAGGTGCTCCAGCGCGCGGCGCAGCGCCTCGGCGTCCAGCGTGCCGTCCAGCCGGAGCGCGCCCACCATGTTGTAGTGGGTACTCCCGGGCTGGAGCTGGTCGAGCACCCACAGGCGCTGCTGGGCGAAGGACAGTGGCAGCTCCCCGTCGCGAGGCACGGGCCGCAGCGGCGGCGTCTTCGGCTCGGAGGTGCGGACGAGGAACTGCTCCTCGACGAACTCCGTGACGCGCGCCACGGTGGGTGCGCCGAAGAGGGCGCGCAGGGGCAGCTCCACCTGGAAGGTGGACCGCAGGCGGGAGATGAGCTGCGTCGCCAGGAGCGAGTGTCCGCCCAGGGAGAAGAAGTCATCGTGCAGGCCCACGTGCTCCACGCGCAGCAGCTCGCGGAAGATGCTGGCGACGCGCTGCTGGAACGGGGTGAGGCGCTCGGGGACGGCGGGAGCGGACGTGGAGGCCATGGTGGTGTCCGGTGCCGGCAGGGCCTTGCGGTCCAGCTTGCCGTTGGGAGTGAGGGGTAGGGCGGAGAGTGCGACGAAGGCGGACGGCACCAGGTGCGCGGGCAGCCGCTCCGCCAGGAAGGACTTCAGGGTGGCCGCGTCCGGAGCGGGCGAGCCCGTGACGTAGGCCACGAGCCGCTTGTCACCGGGCACGTCCTCGCGCACCACCACCAGCGCCTCGCGCACGGTGGGGTGGGCCTTGAGGGCGGACTCCACCTCTCCCGGCTCGATGCGGAAGCCGCGGACCTTCACCTGCGCGTCCACGCGGCCCGCGAAGTCGAGCGTCCCGTCCGCCAGCCAGCGCGCGCGGTCGCCCGTGCGGTACAGGCGCGCCCCCGGCGTGGGGCTGAACAGGTCCGGGATGAAGCGCTCGGCCGTGAGGGCGGGTTGGCCGGGGTAGCCACGGCCCACGCCCTCGCCGCCGATGAACAGCTCGCCGATGACGCCCGTGGGCACGGGCTCACCGTTGCCGTCGAGCACGTACACGCGCGCACGGGACAGGGGCCGGCCGATGGGGACCGACACCGCGTCCGCCGCGAGCCCCGCGGAGGAGTGGACGGTGGCGGCGACCGTGGCCTCGGTGGGGCCGTAGAAGTTCAGCACGTGTCCCCGGAAGCCCGCGCCCACCACGGCGCGCACGGCGCGCGGGTCTCCGGCGTCGCCGCCGAAGAGGACGTTGCGCAGCGGGTTGAAGGCTCCCGGCTGCTGACGGGCCACCTCGTTGAAGAGGGCCGAGGTGAGGAGGAGGGTGGTGGCCCCCACCTCGCGCAGCTTCGTCGCGAGCCGCGGCGGGGACAGCGTGACGTCACGCGGGATGATGGACAGCCGCGCCCCGTTGAGCAGCGCGCCCCAGAGCTCGAACGTCGCCGCGTCGAATGACGGCGTGGCCACCTGGGCGATGCAGTCCTCCGGCGTCAGGCGGATGTAGTTCGTGTCCCGGACGAGGTTGACGACGGAGGCCTGCTCCACGCCCGCGCCCTTCGGCGTGCCGGTGGAGCCCGAGGTGTAGAGGATGTACGCGAGCTGCCCCGGCTGGACGGACACGCCCGACAGCGCCGTCGCGGGCTGGCGGGAGATGAGCGCCCACTCCGAGTCCACGCACACCGTGGGCTGTCCATGCTCGGGCAGCGACGCCAGCGCGGACTGCTGCGCCACCACCGCGGCGGCGCCCGAGTCCTGGAGCATGAAGGCCAGGCGCTGGCGGGGGTACGCGGGGTCCAACGGCACGTAGCAGCCGCCGGCCTTGAGGATGCCCAGCATGCCCACGAGCAGCTCGGGCCCGCGCTCCACGCACAGGGCGACGCGCGCCTCGGGCTTCAGCCCCAGGGCCACCAGATATCGCGCGAGCTGGTTCGCGCGTGCGTCCAGCTCTCCGTACGTGAGGGTGCGGCCCTCGTGCTCCACGGCCACCGCGCCGGGCGCGCGACGGGCGTGGGACTCGAAGAGGGACGGAATGGACTCCGGCCCGAACACGGCGGGCGGCGTCGTGTTCCAGGCGACCAGCACCTGGTGGCGCTCGGCCTCGTCCATCAGCGGCAGGCGGCTGACGCGGACCTTCGCGTCGCGGACCACGGCCTCCAGCAGGACGCGGAAGTGCCGGGCCAGCCGCTCGGCGGTGGCCGGGGAGAAGAGGTCCAGGCTGAACTCCAGCGCGCCCTCCAGGGCCCCGCCGCGCTCCATGAGCGAGAGGCTCAGGTCGAAGCGCGCGGTGTCCGTGACGCTCCGCATGAGGTCCACCTGCACGCCCGGCAGCGACGGCGGCTGCATGGGCGCGTTCTGCAGGGCGAACATCACGTTGAAGAGCGGCGCGCGCCCTTCCGTGCGCTCGCCGCCGAGCGCCTCCACCAGCCGGTCGAAGGGCACGTCCTGGTGGACGTACGCGGCCAGCGCGGACTCGCGGACGCGGTCCACCAGCTCCGCGAAGGTCGGGTCTCCCTCCATCCGCGCGCGCAGCACCAGGGTGTTGACGAAGAAGCCGATGAGCGGCTCCAGCTCGGACCGGGTGCGGTGGGCAATGGGGCTGCCCACGGCGAAGTCGTCCTGGCCGGAGTAGCGCGACAGCAGCGTCTCGTACGCGGCCAGCATCACCATGTAGAGGGTGGCGCCCTGCTCACGGGCCACCTTCTCCAGCGCCTGGATGAGCTCCTCGGGCAGCGTGAAGAAGTGGTTGGCGCCGCGCAGCGTCCGCGTCGCCGGCCGGCCCGACTCGGCGGGCAGCTCCAGCGTGGGGACGCCCTGGAGGCGCGACTTCAGGGACTCGAGCTGGGCCTGGATGCCCTCGGACCCGACCCAGCGTCGCTGCCACGTGGCGAAGTCCGCGTACTGCACCGGCAGCGCGGACAGCGGAGACGGCTGGCCCTCCTGGAGGGCCGAGTACACGGCGGCGACCTCGCGCACCAGCACGCCCATGGACCAGCCGTCCGAGACGATGTGGTGCATGCACAGCAGGAGCACGTGCTCGGCTTCACCCGTGCGCACCAGCACCGTGCGCAGCAGCGGGCCGGTGGTGAGGTCGAACGGGTGGTGGGCCTCCTCGGCCATGCGCTTGCGCAGGGTGGCGTCACGCGTGGACGCGTCCAGGGCGCGCAGGTCCTCCACCGGCAGGGCCCAGCGCGCGGGCGCGGGGTTGATGACCTGCACGGGCTGGTCGTCGCGCATGGCGAACGTGGTGCGCAGCACCTCGTGACGGCGCACCACTTCCGCGAAGGTGCTCCGCAGCACCTCCACGTCCAGGGCGCCAGTCAGCCGCAGGGCGACCGGGACGTTGTAGACGGCCTGTCCCGGCTGGAGCTGCTCCAGGAACCACAGGCGCTGCTGCGCGAAGGAGAGCGGCAGTGCGCCGTCACGCGGCACGGGCAGCAGCGGCGGCATCTCCGTGCGGGACGCGTGCAGGAGGAGCGCCTCGATGCGCTCCGCGAGCTGCGCGAGCGTGGGGGCCTCGAACAGGGTGCGCAGGGGCAGCTCCACGCCGAACCGCGCGCGGACCCGCGTCACCAGCTGCGTGGCCAGCAGCGAGTGGCCGCCCAGCTCGAAGAAGTCGTCGTTCGGGCCCACGCGCTCCACGCGGAGCACCTCGCGGAACAGAGCCGCGAGCTGCTGCTGGAGGAGGGGCAGGGAGCCTGTGTCCGTGGATCCGGCGTCCGCGGGCGACAGGTCCGGCGCCGGCAGCGCGCGGCGGTCCACCTTGCCGTTGGGCGACAGCGGGAGCGATGCCAGCGCGACGAACGCGGAGGGCACCATGTACTCCGGCAGGTGCCGGCGCAGGTGCTCGCGCAGCGCGCCGGTGTCCACGTCCGCGGGCGTCACGTACGCGACGAGCCGCTTGTCACCGGGCGCGTCCTCGCGCACCACGGCGGTGGCCTCGGCCACGGCGGAGTGCAGGCGCAGCGCGGCCTCCACCTCTCCCAGCTCGATGCGGAAGCCCCGCACCTTCACCTGGAAGTCCACGCGGCCCAGGAACTGGAGCGTCCCGTCCGAGAGCCACCGCACCCGGTCCCCGGAGCGGTACAGCCGCGCGCCCGGAGTCGTCGAGAACGGGTTCGGCACGAAGCGCTCGGCGGTGAGCGCGGAGTGGCCCAGGTAGCCCCGGGCCAGGCCGTCGCCGCCGATGAACAGCTCACCCGGCACGCCCACCGGCACGGGGCGCAGCGCCCCGTCCAGGACGTACGCCCGCGTGTTGGCGATGGGCCGGCCGATGGAGACGGAGTCACCCACGGCCTCACCGGGCGACAGCCGGTGCGTCGCCGTGAAGGTGGTGCTCTCCGTGGGGCCGTAGCCGTTGATGAGGGACTGGCCCCGCGCCAGCCGCTCGCGCACGCGCGGCACCGGCAGCACGTCGCCACCCGCGAGGAGCTGCGGCACACGCGCCAGCGCCTCCGGCTGGTGCTGCTGCATCTGGTCGAACAGGGCCGCCGTCAGCCAGAGCACGGAGACCTGGTGCCGGACGAGCGCCTGCCCCAGCTCCGCCAGGTCCGGAGTCCCTTGCGGGTAGAGCACCAGCCGCGCGCCATGCAGCAGCGCGCCCCACAGCTCCAACGTGGACGCGTCGAAGGCCAGCGGCGCCAGCTGGAGCACCACCTCGCCGGGCCCCAGGTTCACGAAGCGCGAGCCGATGAGCAGGCGCACCACGCCCCGGTGGGGGATGGCGACGCCCTTGGGCGTGCCCGTCGAGCCGGAGGTGTACGTGACGTACGCGAGGTGCTCCGGGCCCACGGTGACGTCCACCGGGTGCGCGGGCTGGCGGGCAATCCGCTCCCACTCGGAGTCCAGGGACACGAGGGGCTGCGAGCCCGCGGGCAGCTCGTCCTCCAGCGACTGCTGGGTGAGGACCGCGGCGACGCCCGAGTCCTCGAACATGAACGCGAGGCGCTGCGACGGGTACGACGGGTCCAACGGCACGTAGGCGCCGCCGACCTTGAGGATGCCCAGCACGCCCACCACCAGCTCCAGGCTCCGGTGCAGGCAGACGCCCACGCGCGACTCGGCGCCGATGCCGAGCGCACGGAGGTGGTGCGCGAGCTGGTTCGAGCGCGCGTCCAGCTCGGCGTAGGTGAGGGTGCGGCCCTCGTGCTCCACGGCCACGGCCTCGGGAGTCCGCCGGGCCTGCGCGGTGAAGAGGGCGTGGACCGTGGCGTCCGCCGGGTAGTCGGCGCGGGTGTCGTTCCAGGCCACGAGGACCTGGTGCCGCTCGCGCTCATCCATGAGCGGCAGCTCGCTGAGACGCTGCTCGGCGGCGCCCTGGGCGACGGCCTCCAGGAGCACGCGGAGGTGCTCCACCATGCGCCGGGCCGTGTCCGGCGTGTAGAGGTCCAGGCTGTACTCGAGCTGGCCCTCCAGCACGCCCCCGCGCTCCGTCATCGCGAGCGTCAGGTCATACCGGGACGTGTCCGTGGCCAGCGGAAGCAGGCGCACGTCGAGGCCCGGCAGCGAGGGCGCCTCCAGCGGCATGTTGAGGAGGACGAAGAGCGTCTGGAAGAGCGGCGTGCGGGACAAGTCCCGCTCCCCGCCGAGCGCCTCCACGAGCCGGTCGAAGGGCACGTCCTGGTGGGCGAAGGCGCCCAGGGACTCCTCGCGCACGCGGTTGATGAGGCTCGCGAAGGTCGGGTCCCCATCGAGCTTGCAGCGCAGCGCCACCGGGTTGACGAAGAAGCCGATGAGGTCTTCCAGCTCGGGCCGCTCACGGTGGCCCACCGAGGTGCCGACGCAGAAGTCCGTCTGGCCGGAGTAGCGCGCCAGCAGCGCCTGCCACCCGGCCATCAGCACCATGAACAGCGTGGCGTTCTGCTTCCGGCCCACGCTCTCCAGTCCGGCGATGAGTCCCGCCGGCAGGCTGAAGAAGTGCGTGGCGCCGCGCAGGCTCCGCGACGCGGGCCGCGCCTGGTCCGTGGGCAGCTCCAGCACCGGAGCATCCTGGAGGTGGGCACGCCACCACTCCAGCTGCGGCGCCAGCGCGGCGCCCTCCAGCGAGCGCCGCTCCCACGCCGCGTAGTCCGCGTACTGCACCGGCAGGGCGGGCAGCACCGCCTCGCGCCCCTGCGCCAGGGCCCCGTACAGCGCGGCCACCTCGCGCACCAGCACGCCCATGGACCAGCCGTCCGACACGAGGTGGTGCATGCACAGCACCAGCACGTGCTCGTCCGCGCCCGAGCGCAGCAGCACCGTGCGAAGCAGCGGGCCGTGCTCCAGGTCGAAGGCGCGGTGCGCTTCCTCGCTCATGCGCCGCTGCACGGCGGCCTCGCGCGCGGCGGGCTCCAGCGCGCCCAGGTCCTCCACGGGCACCGCCCACTCGGCCGGAGCCGCATGGACGACCTGCACGGGCCGGCCGTCACGCGTGGCGAAGGTGGTGCGCAGCGCCTCGTGGCGACGGACCACCTCCGCGAAGGTGCGACGCAGCACGTCTACGTTCAGTTGGCCGCGCAGGCTGAGCGCGGCCGGCATGTGGAAGGCGGCCTGTCCGGGCTGGAGCTGCTCCATGAACCAGAGCCGCTGCTGCGCGTAGGAGACCTCCAGCGCATCGCCGGACGCGCGGGACACCCGCTCCAGGGGCGGAAGCGCGGCCCCGGGCTTGACAGCGTCGATGCGCGCCGCGAGGCGGGCCACGGTGGGGGCCTCGAAGAACACGCGCAGGGGCAGCTCCACGCCGAGCTGCGCGCGCAGCCGCGTCACCACCTGGGTGGCCAGCAGCGAGTGCCCGCCGAGGAGGAAGAAGTCGTCGTGCAGGCCCACGCGCTCCACGCGGAGCACCTCGCGGAACAGCGCGGCGAGCTGCTGCTCCCGAGGCGACTGGGGCTCGGCGAAGTCCGCCGAGGCCCCCGAGGCGGCCGGCGCCGGGAGGGCCTTGCGGTCCACCTTGCCGTGGGACGACAGGGGCAGGGCCGCGAGCGGCACGAAGGCCGACGGCACCATGTACTCGGGCAGGCGCTCGCGCAGGGACTCACGCAGGCTCGCGACGTCCGCGTCCGCGGGCACGACGTAGGCCACCAGGCGCTTGTCGCCGGGCACGTCCTCGCGGACCACGACCGCGGCCTCGCTGATGTTGGTGTGCGCGCGCAGGGCGGCTTCGACTTCGCCCAGCTCGATGCGGAAGCCGCGCACCTTCACCTGCGAGTCCATGCGGCCCAGGAACTCCAGCGTGCCGTCCGGCAGCCAGCGCACGCGGTCTCCCGAGCGGTACAGCCGCGCCCCCGGAGTGGAGCAGAACGGGTGGGGCAGGAAGCGCTCGGCGGTGAGCGCGGGGCGGCCCAGGTAGCCGCGGGCCAGGCCCTCGCCGCTGATGAACAGCTCACCGGGCACGCCCACGGGCACGGGGCGCAGCGCCTCGTCGAGCACGTAGACCTGCGTGTTGGCGATGGGCCGGCCGATGGGGACGGAGTCACCAACGGAATCACCGGGCGACAGCCGGTGGATGGTGGTGGCGGTGGTGACCTCCGTGGGGCCGTAGCCGTTGACGACGCTGCCGCCCTGCGCGATCCGCTCGCGCACGCGCGCGGCGGGAATCACGTCTCCGCCGACGACGAGCTCGGACACGCGGGCCAGCACCTCCGGCTGGTGCTGCTGCATCAGGTCGAACAGGGCGGTCGCCAGGACGATGCCCGTCACCCGGTGCTCGGTGATGAGCCGCGCCAGCTCCGCCACGTCGGCCGTGGACGCGGGGGAGAGGACCAGTCGCGCGCCGTGCAGCAGCGTGCCCCAGATTTCCAGGGTGGCCGGGTCGAAGCTCAGCGGCGCGACCTGGAGCACGACGTCGTCGGGCCCCAGCTTCCAGAAGTCCGTGCCGAACAGCAGGCGCAGCACGCCCCGGTGCGGAATGGCCACGCCCTTGGGCATGCCTGTGGAGCCGGAGGTGTACGTGACGTACGCGAGGCTGTCCGTGAGGGCCGGGCCCGCCACGTCGTGCGCGGGCTGACGCGCCACGAGCTCCCAGTCGGAGTCCAGGCACACGACGGGCCGCGAGCCCGCGGGCAGCACGGACACCAGCGCCTGCTGCGTGAGGACCGCGGCGATGCCCGAGTCCTCGAACATGTACGCGAGGCGCTGCGCCGGGTACGCCGGGTCCAACGGCACGTAGCAGCCGCCCGCCTTGAGGATGCCCAGCAGGCCCACCACCAGCTCCAGGCTCCGGGTGAAGCACGCGCCGATGCGCGGCTCCGTGCCCAGCCCCAGCGACACCAGGTGTCGCGCGAGCTGGTTCGAGCGCGCGTCCAGCTCCGCGTAGGTGAGGGTGCGGCCCTCGAAGCACACGGCCACGGCGTCGGGAGTGCGCAGGGCCTGCGCGGTGAAGCGCTGGTGCACGGTGGTGTCGGACGGGAAGTCCGTGTGCGTGTCGTTCCAGGCGACGAGGACCTGCTGGCGCTCGGCCTCGCCCATCAGCGGCAGCTCGCTGAGCCGCCGCTGCGCGTCCTCGGCGATGCCCCGGAGCAGGCGCTGGAAGTGCTCCGCCATGCGCCGCGCGGTGTCCTGCGTGAAGAGGTCCAGGCTGTATTCGAGCTGGCCCTCCAGGGCCCCGTCGCGCTCCATGAGCGACAGCGTCACGTCGAACTTGGACGTCTCGGTGGCGCTCGGGAGCAGCTCCACCCGCATGCCCGGCAGCGACGGCGGCTGGATGGGCGCGTTCTGGAGCACGAAGAGGGACTGGAACAGCGCGGTGCGGGACAGGTCCCGCTCGCCGCCGAGCGCCTCCACCAGCCGGTCGAAGGGCACGTCCTGGTGGGCGAAGGCGCCCAGGGACTCCTCGCGCGCGCGGGCCAGCAGCCCGGTGAAGGTCGGGTCACCGGCGAGGTCGCAGCGCAGCGCCAGCGTGTTGACGAAGAAGCCGATGAGCCCTTCCAGCTCCGGGCGCGTGCGGTGCGCCACGGGCGTGCCGACGCAGAAGTCCGTCTGGCCGGAGTAGCGCGCCAGCAGCGTCTGCCACCCGGCCATCAGCACCATGAACAGCGTGGCGCCGTGGCTCTGCCCCACCTTGTCCAGCGAGGCCACCAGCGCCGGGGGCACCGTGAAGAAGTGCGTCGCGCCGCGCAGGGAGCGCACGGCCGGGCGCACGGAGTCGGTCGGCAGCTCCAGCGCCGGCACGTTCCGCACGCGCGAGCGCCACCACTCCAGCTGCGACGCGAGCGCCTCGCCCTCCAGCACCCGCCGCTGCCACGCGGCGTAGTCGGCGTACTGCACGGGCAGGGCGGGAAGCACGGCCTCGCGGCCCAGGGCCAGCGCCTCGTACAGCGCGGCCACCTCGCGCACCAGCACGCCCATGGACCAGCCGTCCGAGACGATGTGGTGCATGTTCAGCACCAGCACGTGCTCGTCCGCGCCCGAGCGCAGCAGCACCGTGTGCAGCAGCGGGCCCTGCTCCAGGTCGAAGGCACGGTGGGCCTCTTCGCGCAGGCGCCGCTGCACGGCGGCCTCGCGCGCGGAGGGCTCCAGCGCGCTCAGGTCCTCCACCGGCAGCGTCCATTCGGCGGGAGCCGCCTGCACGCGCTGCATGGGCTGACCGTCGCGGGAGACGAAGGTGGTGCGCAGCGCCTCGTGGCGGCGGACCACCTCCGCGAAGGTGCGGCGCAGCACGTCCACCTTCAGCGCGCCCGACAGCCGCAGGGCCACGGGGATGTTGTACGCGGCCTGTCCCGGCTGGAGCTGCTCCATGAACCACAGCCGCTGCTGCGCGAAGGACACCGCCAGCGTGTCCTCGGAAGCGGACGCGCGCGGCAGCCGCTCCAGGGGCGGAGCCTCGGCGGAGACCCGGGCCGACGAGCCCTGCATCGCCTGGACGCGCTCGGCGAGGCGGGCCACGGTGGGGGCCTCGAAGACGGAGCGCAGGGACAGCTCCACCTTGAGCTGCGCGCGCAGCCGCGTCACCACCTGGGTGGCCAGCAGCGAGTGCCCACCAAGGGCGAAGAAGTCGTCATTCGCGCCCACGCGCGTCTGGCCGAGCACCTCGGTGAAGATGCGGGCCACGGCCTCCTCGGCGGGCGTCCGCGGGGCGACGTACTCGTCCTCGATGACGAGCCGGTCCGCCTCGGGCGCGGGCAGCGCGCCCCGGTTCACCTTGCCGCTGGGGGTCAGCGGAAGGGACGGCAGGACCACGAAGGCGGAGGGCACCATGTGCGGCGGCAGCTTCTCCACCAGGGCCTGCCGGATGCGCGCCACCTCGCGGGCGCTCCGGGCCCCGCGCAGCGGGTCATTGGTCAGCCGCTCCAGCGACACCGCCGGCTCCCGGGCCTCCGGCATCAGGTCCACGGCCGCGCCTTCACCCGGGCGCGCGAACACCACGTCCACCGAGCCGTCCGCGTACGCCGACGCCCAGCTCACCCGCACCTCGTACCCGAGCGCCCCTCCGAGCGCGTACAGGTCCTCCGGCTCCACGCCGCGAGGCCCCGGCCAGTCCCGGAGCACGTCACGCAGCGCGGCCACGGTGGGCGGCCGGCCCGAGCCCGTCAGCAGGTCGACGAGGCGCGCGTCATCCACCACACGCGCGTTCGGCAGCCGTCGCACGGCGAGCATCGCGGGCTTCGACTCCAGCCGCTCGCGCAGCGCCTCCAGGTTGAAGCCGCTGCCGTCCACCCACTCGGGCTGGACGGACGCGCTCGCGGCGCCGCCCACGTGGAGGATGACCTCGTAGCGGAAGCGGCTCAGCTCGTTGTCATAGCGCGCGTGCTTGGGCAGCACCTCCACGCGGGAGATGCCGGGAATCTGCTGGACGAGCGCGGTGAAGAACGAGGGAGAAACGACCAGCTCCTCCTCGGCCAGCACGTCGCGCTGCACGCGGTACAGCAGCTGCGCGGAGGACAGGTTCGACGGCGCGCGGTGCAGGCGGATGGACGCGCGGAAGGCGTTCAGCAGCGCCAGGTTGCGCACGTCGCCCAGGAAGATGCGGCCCCCGGGGCGCACCGCCTTCACGGCGCCGCGAATCACCTGGAGCAGGTAGTCCCCGCTGGGGAAGTACTGGAGCACCGAGTTGCAGATGACGGTGTCGAACGAGCCCGGCTCGATGCCGGTGAGGTCGTCCACCGAGCGGTGCAGCAGCTTCACGGAGGCGAGCGACTCGCCCAGGCGCTCACGCTGGCGCTCGATGCGGTCCAGCGCCGGCTTCGCGAAGTCGATGCCCCAGTACGCCTCGCAGCGCGGGGCCAGGCGGTACAGGAGCAGGCCCGTGCCGCACCCCAGCTCCAGGATGCGCCGGGGCTTCAGCGCGAGAATCTGCCGCACGGTGGTGTCCACCCACTCGCGCATCTGCGCGGCGGGCAGCGCGTCCCCGGTGTAGCTGTCGTTCCAGCCGGAGATGTCGAACGTCGGGTCCTCGCTGCGCGAGCCCTCCGTGTACGTCTCGTCGTAGACGGCCTTCCACTGCGACGTCTGGTCCACCGGGCCCGCGTCCTTCAGGTCTCCCAGCACCAGGTACGCCGCCAGCCGCTTGTCACCGGGCGAGTCCTCGCGCGCCATCACCACCGCCTCGCGCACGGAGGGGTGGGTGGTGAGCGTGGACTCGATTTCCCCCAGCTCGATGCGGAAGCCGCGGATCTTCACCTGGTTGTCGATGCGGCCCAGGTACTCCAGGTCTCCGTTGGGCAGGCGCCGCGCCAGGTCTCCCGCGCGGTACAGCTTGCGGCCCGGCACCGGCCCGAAGCGGTCGTCCACGAAGCGCGCGGCGGTCAGCTCGGGGCGGCGCAGGTAACCACGCGCCACGCCGTATCCGCCGACGTGAATCTCTCCGGGCACGCCCACCGGCACCGGCTGGCCGGACGAATCCAGCAGGTAGATCTGCAGGTCCGGAATGGGGCAGCCGATGACGCTGGACCACGGGCGGTCCAGGTCCGCCATCCGCACCGGTCGGTAGGTGACATGGACCGTCGTCTCGGTGATGCCGTACATGTTGACGAGCGTCGGACGCTCGTCGCCGTGCCGCTCGAACCACGGGCGCAGCGCAGCCAGGTCCAGTGCCTCGCCGCCGAAGATGACGTAGCGCAGGGCCAGGGCCGGGACTTCGCCCAGGGCCGCGGCCTGCTGCTCGGCGTGGATGAGCTGGCGGAAGGCGGTGGGCGTCTGGTTGAGGACGGTGACGGCCTCGTCGGCCAGCAGCTTGTGGAAGGCCTCGGGCGAGCGGCTCACCCAGTAGGGCACCACCACCAGCCGGCCGCCGTAGAGCAGCGCGCCCCACAACTCCCAGACGGAGAAGTCGAACGCGTACGAGTGGAACAGCGTCCACACGTCCTTGGGCCCGAAGTTGAACCACGGGTCCGTGGCCGTGAAGAGGCGCACCACGTTGTCGTGCTGCACCATGCAGCCCTTGGGGCGGCCGGTGGAGCCCGAGGTGTAGATGACGTAGGCCAGGTCCGTCGGCGCGTTGCACCGGGGCGGCCGGGGGGCGCTGGTGCCGGTCTCGAACACCGCGTCGATGCGCACCACGGCGGCGTCACCGGACGCGGGCACGCGGTCCTCCAGCGAGGGCTGCGTCACCAGGACGGGGGCCTGGGCGTCCTCCAGCATGAAGGCGAGCTGCTCACGCGGGTACGACGGGTCGATGGGCAGGTACGCGCCGCCGGCCTTGAGGATGCCCAGCAGCGTGACGACGAGGTCCAGGCCGCGCTCCAGGCACACGCCCACGAGCACGTCCGGGCCCACGCCGTGGCGGAGCAGGACATGGGCCAGCTTGTTGGCGCGCCCGTCCAGCTCCCGGTACGTGAGGTGCTTCGCCTCGAAGCTGACGGCGATGGCGTCCGGCGTGCGGTCCACCTGCGCCTCGAAGCGCTCCACGAGGGTGCCGTCGCGAGCCGCGTCCACGCGCGGGTTCCACGCGTGCAGCACTTGCTGGTGCTCGGCCTCCGGCATCAGGGGCAGCTCGGTGAGGCGCCGCGACGGGGCCTCCACCATGCCGCCGATGACCACCTCCAGGTGGCCCAGCAGCCGGTCGATGGTCTCCGCGTCGAAGAGGTCCGTGGCGTACTTGCAGCCGATGAGCAGGCCTTCCGGGCCGTGGGCGGCCTCGAAGGTCAGGTCCAGCTCGGTGGTACGGTTGTCCAGCAGCGACACGTCCACCGTCAGGCCGTTGCCCGCGGGCATGCCATGCGGGATGTCGTAGTCGTCGAGGACGAAGGCGATGTTGTACAGCTCGCGCCGCTGCGAGCCGGGCTGCACCGCCGCGAGCACGTGGTCGAACGGGCAGTGGCCGTGCGTCAGCGCGCCCAGCGTGCTCGCCTTCACCGCCGCGAGCAGGCCCGTCACGGTGGCCTCGGCCGGCAGGCGCACGCGCAGCGGAACGAAGTTGGTGCAGTCACCCACCAGCGAGCGGATGCCCGGGACGTCGCGGCCGGAGATGGCCGAGCCGAGCACGAAGTCGGACTGGCCGCTCCAGCGGTGCAGCACGGTCGACAGCGCGGACACCACGCACATGAACGGCGTGGCGCCCTCGCGCCGGCCCAGCGCGTGCAGCTTCGTCATCAGCGACGCGGGCAGGAGGCGGGAGCGACGGGCACCGTGGAAGGACAGCCGGGGCGGCCGGGGCCTGTCGGTGGGGAGGGCCAGCAGCGACGGCGCCTCCGCGAGCGACTGGCGCCACCACGTCAGCTCCTTGCCCAGGGCCTTCGGGGTGAGGTGGGTGCGCTGCCACGCGGAGAAGTCCGCGTACTGGAGCTCGGGCTCGGGCAGGGGAGAGGGACGGTCCTCCGAGTAGGCGGCGTGCAGGGCGGCCAGCTCGCGCACCAGCAGTCCCACGGACCAGCCGTCCGCGATGAGGTGGTGGATGGAGACGATGAGGACATGGTCCTCCGGCGCGAAGCGCAGCAGCGAGCAGCGCCACAGCGGGCCGGTGGTCATGTCCATCGACTGCCGCCCGTCGAGGCCGGCCTGCTTGTCGAGCACGAACTGGCGTGCTTCCGGCGGCTGGTCCGTCACGTCCACCCGGGGCAGCGGCACGGGGGCCGGCGCGTGGACGTGCTGCAGCAGCTCGCCGTTGTGGGAGCTGAAGGTGGTGCGCAGCACCTCGTGACGGCGCACCAGCTCCGCCAGGGCCCGCTCCAGCGCGGTGACGTCCAGCGGGCCGCGCAGCGAGAGGGCCAGGGGGATGTGGTAGGCGGTGGAGGCCGGCTCGAGCTGCTGGATGAACCACAGCCGCTGCTGGGCGAACGACGCGGGGATGGCGCCAGCCCCGTCCTCGCGACGGCGGAGGGGCGGCAGCGAGGGAGCCCCGGTACCCCGGGAGAGCGACTCCGCGAGCCCCCGCAGGCTCAAGTCCTGGAGCAGGGCGGCGGCGGAGACGCGCAGGCCGAGCCGCTTCTCGATGCGCCCCTGGAGGTCCGCGGCGGCGAGCGAGTCCATGCCGAGCCGCGTGAGCGGCGCCTCCGCGTCCTGCCGCGCGGCGTCCGGTCCGAGCACCGCGACGAGCTCCTCGCGCAGGGCCTGCTCGAGCTCCGCGATGGCCGGCGTCGGCTGCGCTGGGGTCTCCAGCTCCCGCGCGGGCACGGGCGCGGAAGCCGGTGACACCGCCGCGTCCGTGCGCCACAGCACGGACAGCTCACCCGACACGAGCGCCGCGCGGCTGGCGAAGCGCTGAATCTTCCCGCTCGACGTCTTGGGCACGGCGCCCGGAGGCAGCAGCGCAATCGTGTGCGGCTGCACCTCCAGCTCGCGCGCAATCGCCTGCCGCACCGTGTCCGCCAGGGCCTCCAGCACGGCGGGGTCCGCGGCCTCGGCCAGCTCCCGGCCCACCTCCGCCACCACCGCGAGCGCCTCGCCCGCGGGCGTCTCCACGGAGAAGGCCGCCACGCCGCCCGGACGCACGCGCTTGTGCGCGCGCTCCACCACGGACTCCACGTCCTGCGGGTACAGGTTCCGACCGCGCAGGATGATGAGGTCCTTGCGCCGGCCCGTGACGATGAGCTGACCGTCCTCCAGCAGCAGGCCCAGGTCGCCGGTGCGCAGGTACTTCGGCCCGTCCTCCGCGCCGACGGGGACGGCCTGGAACGTCTCCACGCTCTGCTCCGGCTTGCGCCAGTAGCCCCGCGCGACACTCCCGCCGGACACCCAGATCTCCCCCACGTGGCCCGGCGCGCAGGGCACGCGGGACTCGGGGTCCACCACGAGCAGGCGCTGCTCGGCCAGCGTCAGGCCGCAGCCCACATGTTCCCGCGTCCCCGCCGCGCCGGCTTCCGCGCGCACGGCCCGGCCACGCGTGAGCGCGGTGTCCTCCAGCGTGTGCACGCGCGGGACGCGGCCCTTCTCCTCACCGGTGACGATGAGGGTGCCCTCGGCCAGGCCGTAGCACGGGTAGAAGGCCTCGCGGCGGAAGCCGCTGGGGGCGAACACCTCGGCGAAGCGCTCCAGCGTCGCGGCACGGATGGGCTCCGCGCCGCAGAACGCCACCTCCCACGAGCTCAGGTCCAACGCCTGGACTTCCTCCGGCGTCGCCCGGCGCGCGCACAGCTCGAAGGCGAAGTTCGGCCCGCCGCTGATGGTGCCCTTGAAGCGGGACACGGCCTCCAGCCAGCGCATGGGGCGCTGGAGGAAGGACATGGGCGACATGAGCGCGACGGGGAAGCCCGCGTACAGCGGCTGGAGGATGCCGCCGATGAGGCCCATGTCGTGGTACGGCGGCAGCCAGATGACGCCCGTGCTGTCCTCGCGCACCTGGAACGCGTTGGCGATGAGCCCCAGGTTGTGCAGCAGGTTGGCGTGAGACAGCATCACGCCCTTCGGCGTGCCCGTGGAGCCGGACGTGTACTGGAGGAACGCCAGCGAGTCCGGGCCCACGTCCGGCTCGCGATACGCGGCCTCTCCGCCCGCGGGCAGCTCATCCGTGGCCAGCCACTGCAGCGCGCGGAAGTCCGGCGCCTGCTCGAAGACGAAGTCCGCGAGCGCGAGGATGCCGGAGGTGGTGAGCACCACCGTGGCCTCCGCGTCCTGGATGATGGCGCGCAGCCGGGGCAGTGTGCGCTCCAGGCGCACCGGGTCCGGCGGATACGCGGGCACCGCCACCGCGCCGGCGTAGAGGCAGCCGAAGAAGCCCGCGACGTAGTCGAGCCCCGGCGGATACAGCAACAACACCCGCTGTCCCACCGCCCCTCGCGCTTGCAGTACGGCGGCGATGCGCTGCGCGCGCTCGTGCAGTTCGAGTGCGCTCAGTGAGACTTCTTCACCGTCGGAATCGCCGAGGAACGTGTACTGACGCTCGTGGGCCTTGTTTCCGGAAGCGCGGTGAAACAGGACGTCGCTGAGGGTTCGGGGGGTGTGCGAGGGCATTGGCGCGGCGCTCTTCCGTCCAGTTGTAGACGGGGCGCCTCATATCAGGCCGCGCCAACGTTTGAAGATTGGACAGAGTCGTCACAGTGTTACGCCTGCTCGGGATTTACACGAGCACGGAGCAGAGCTACTGGCCCCTCGGCGAGCGTGCGCTCAGGCCCTTCCGAACAGGCCCTTGAGCCAGCCCATGAAGCCCTTCTGCTTCGGCGCGGTGACAACGGAGGGCGCCGCGTGTGAGGGCGACGGCGCCTGGGTGGTTCCGCGTGCGGGCGTGTGCTTCGACGCGGCAGGTGTCGCGGGAACTGCGCCGCTCGTCGCGGGGCCGGTGGCCACCGCGCCCGCATGGGGCGCCGCGGCGGGTGCGCTCTCCGCTTCGAGCTGCGACAACTTCGCCTTCACGGACTCCGGCGTGTCGCGCGTGGAGAACGTGCTGGACACCTCGCGGCCGGTGGAACCCTCGCGCGCCGTCACCTTCAGCAGCGACTCGTTGTTCACCTCGAAGGTGACGGACACCTGCACCGCGCCGCGCGGCCGCTTGGGCAGCCCCGCGAGCTTCAGCGTGCCCAGGTACTCGTTGTCCGCCGCCTTGTCCGAGTCACCCTGGAACACCGTGAGCTCCAGCTCCGTCTGCTCATCGCGGTGGGTCGTCAGGGTGTAGCTCTTGGTCGACGGCAGCGAGGTGTTGCGGTCCATCACGGGCTTGAAGCGCCCGCCCGGCAGCCCCACGCCAATGGCCATGGGCAGCACGTCGATGAGCACCACGCCCTCGAGCTGTCCCAGGCTGTGCGCCAGCAGCGCCGCGCCCAGGGCCACGGCCTCGTCCGGGTGCACGCCCTTGCTGGGCGGCTTGCCGAAGAACTTCGAGATCTTCTCGTGCACCAGCGGGAAGCGGCTCTGGCCACCGACGAGGATGACCTCGTCCACGTCCTTGGGCCCCAGCCCCTTCGCCTTGAGCACGTCGTCGCAGACCTGGACGGTGCGGTCGACGAGTCCCTCGGTCAGCTCGATGAGCTTCGCGCGCGTCAGCGTGACGTCGAGGTCATACGGCTTGTCGTCGATCATCGTCACGAAGGCCACGTGCACCCGCATCTCCGTGCGCTCGGAGAGGGCGCACTTGGCGCGCTCGGCGGCGTCGTTGATGCGCTGCATGGCCACACGGTCCCCCTGGAAGGGGCGGCCCGTCTTCTTCTGGAACTCCTCCAGGAGGTACGCGACGATGGCGTTGTCGAAGTCGAGCCCGCCGAGGAACGTGTCGCCGCCGGTGGAGATGACCTCGTAGACGTTGTCGCTCAGCTCGAGCACGGACGCGTCGAACGTGCCGCCGCCCAGGTCGTACACCAGCACGCGCTGGTTGAGCTTGCGCCCGTAGCCGTACGCCAGCGCCGCCGCGGTGGGCTCGTTGAGGATGCGCTCCACGTACAGCCCGGCCAGCTTCCCGGCCTCGCGCACCGCGTGGCGCTGGTTGTCGTTGTAGTACGCCGGGACGGTGATGACCGCGCGGGACACCGGCTGCCCGAGCTGGTTCTGCGCCACCTCGCGCACCTCGCGGAGGATGAGCGCGGAGATCTGCTGCAGCGTGTAGACGCGCTCTCCCAGCTTCACGCCCGCGTCGCCGTTCGCCCCGGGGCTGATCTCGTAGTGGAAGCGGTCCTTGATGTGCTCGACGACGGGCGACGCATAGGCACGGCCCACCAGCCGCTTCGCGCCGTACACCGTCTGCCGGGGGTTGGTGAGCATCTGCCCCTTGGCGGGGTGGCCCACGACGAGCTTGCCGCGCGTGTTGACGGCGATGATGGAGGGCACCGTGTTGTGGCCCTCGCGGCTGTGCAGCACCCCGGGCTTCCCGTTGCGCACGTACCCCGCGCAGGAGTTCGTCGTCCCCAGGTCGATGCCGATGATGAGCCCCGCCCGCTTGGGCTCCTCCGTGTTCAGCTCCAGCGCGGCGTCCGTCATCATGACGGGACCCGCGCCGGGCGTTCCGGCCACCGCCCCGGGGGCCGACCCCGGGCTCGAGGGGACCGCCGGGGAGGCTCCCACCGTCGCGACGGGAGCCGGGGCAGGGGAGGGAGCAGCCACCGGGGCGGCCGCCGGAGGTGGGACGGTGTAGTCAGCCGCTCCCACGCCATTGGGGACGGGAGGGGCGTCCGACTGGGCGTGGGGCATCGCCACGACGGCCGAGTCCAGGAAGCGCCGGGTGTGCGGATCCACGTTCAGGAAGCGCAGGCCCATGCCCGTGACGCCCTGCCCACCCTGGCCGGTGACGAAGTGGACGACGGCGGAGGCGAAGATGATCCGCTCTCCGCTCGCCAGCTTCAGGTCGAGCGTGACGACGGTGCCGGGGGGCTTCACCGCGCGGGCGCGCAGGTAGATGCCGCCGCGGGTGACGTTGCTGCCGTACTTCGCCAGGAACTCTTCGGGCGTCGCGAAGGGCAGCTTCACGACCAGCCCGACCGCAGCCTGATTCGATTCCGTCAAAGCGGGTTCCTGCAGACGAGAGGGGAAAACCCTGCTGATTATCGCCCGAACTCCGAGGGAACGGGCGTCAAAAAGACAACCCTTCCGAGTTGCGCACTGACAGCGTACCTCGTATGGAACCGCACCCGCAGGCGCTGGTGCCCGGCGGGTATTTCACGCCCCGGGAGCGCCGCTCATGCTGAACCCCGATATCCGGCTCGCCCTCACCTTCGATGACGTCCTGCTGGTTCCGGCCGAGAGCTCGGTCGTCCCCAAGGACGTCGACCTGACGACCCGGCTCACCCGCAACATCCGTCTGAACATCCCCCTGCTGTCCGCCGCCATGGACACGGTAACGGAGTCCCGTACCGCCATTGCCATGGCCCAGGAGGGCGGGATTGGCGTCATCCACAAGAACATGACGCCCGAGCAGCAGGCGCTCGAGGTGCTCAAGGTCAAGAAGTTCGAGAGCGGCATGGTGGTGGACCCCGTCACCATCGACCCCGAGGCCCCGCTGGGCCGCGCCCTGGAGCTGATGCGCCAGCACGGCGTGTCCGGCATCCCGGTGGTGAAGGGCCGGCGCCTGGTGGGCATCGTCACCAGCCGTGACGTGCGCTTCGAGACCAACTTCACCCAGAAGGTGGAGGCGATGATGACGCGCAAGCTCGTCACCGGCCGCGAGGGCATCAGCCAGGAAGACGCCCAGAAGCTGCTGCACGAGCACCGCATCGAGAAGCTCCTCATCGTCAACGAGGACTTCGAGCTGAAGGGCCTCATCACCATCAAGGACATCGAGAAGCGCCGCACCAACCCGAACGCGGCCAAGGACGCCAAGGGGCGCCTGCTGTGCGCCGCCGCCGTGGGCGTCTCCCCGGACCGCGAGGCCCGGCTCGAGGCGCTCATCAAGGCCGGCGTGGACGTCATCGTGGTGGACACCGCGCACGGACACTCCAAGGGCGTGGTGGACGGGGTGCGCGACACGCGGAAGAACTTCCGCGGCTTCGACCTCATCGCCGGCAACGTGGCCACCTCCGAGGCCACCCACGCGCTCATCCAGGCGGGCGTGGACGCGGTGAAGGTGGGCATCGGCCCCGGCTCCATCTGCACCACCCGCGTGGTGGCCGGCGTGGGCGTGCCGCAGATCACCGCGGTGGACGACTGCGTCCGCGAGGCGGAGAAGCACGGCATCCCCATCATCTCCGACGGCGGCATCAAGTACTCTGGCGACATCGTCAAGGCGCTCGCCGCGGGGGCCAGCACGGTGATGATCGGCTCGCTCTTCGCCGGCACCGAGGAGGCTCCCGGCGACGTCATCCTGTACCAGGGCCGCAGCTACAAGAGCTACCGCGGCATGGGCAGCATGGGCGCCATGAAGCAGGGCGCGAAGGACCGCTACTTCCAGTCGGACGTGGAGGCCGTGAAGCTGGTCCCCGAGGGCATCGAGGGCCGCGTCCCGTACAAGGGCACGCTCGGCATGAACGTCCACCAGATGCTGGGCGGCATCCGCAGTGGCATGGGCTACGTGGGCTGCCGCACCATCGACGAGCTGCGCACCCAGGCCACCTTCGTGCGAATCACGTCCGCCGGGCTCAAGGAGAGCCACGTGCACGACGTCATCATCACGGAAGAGGCCCCGAACTACCGCGTGGAGTAGTGGCGCGGCCCTCCCGGGCCCACGGTGGAACGAAGAAGGGCCCACGCCTCGCGGCGGGGCCCTTTTTTCCAGCGGAAGCGGGCTCGCGGACTACTTGCCGCGCTTGCGACCGCCGGTGGTGGTGGCGGGCTCCTCGGAGGGGGGCGCCGACGCCGGGGCCACCTTCTTCTCCGCGTTGGCCACGCGCGTGAGCAGCGACTCCTTGTCGTCCGGCTCCAGCGTCTCAATCGCCTGGCGCAGGGTGTTGAAGTCGAGCCGGGCGATGGTGACGGTGTTGCCGCCCTTGATTTCCTGGACGGTGGGCACGTCCACCAGCTCACGGATGTAGGTCTCGAACTCCACGCGCACGTCGGCGGTCTGCTGGATGCAGGTGTCCTTGGCGCTGACGAGCTGCTGGCTGCCCTCGCGGTAGCTCAGGTCCGGGTTGCGGTTCATCGCCTCCTCGAAGGTGGTGGTGCGCTTGCGGAGCGAGGAGTACAGCTCGATGTAGTCCACCAGCCGGTCCGTCTCCGGACGGTTCACGTTGCGCGCCTTGCCGAGCGCGTCGGTGGTGTCGTCACAGGTCAGCTTCTGGAGCTCGGCGGCGCCGGGGGTGTCCTTCACGGCGAGGTTCTGCGTCTCTCGGTCCAGCCGCTCATCCGAGGTGATCTCCTTCACGCAACCTGGGGCGGACAGCAGGAGCAACGTCACAGCAGTGGGGGCGGACAGGCGGCGGAGCATCCAGACCTCGAACAATTGAAGGTACTTGGGCGTTGATTTCCCGAAGTTTGTAGCGATAAGGGCCCCCAGCCGTCAACGACGCCCCCCTTGGAGACCCCCGGTGGACCTGCACGCCGAGAAGATCCTGATCCTCGATTTCGGGAGTCAGTACACGCAGCTCATCGCCCGGCGCGTCCGGGAGCTGGGTGTGTATTGCGAGATCCACCGCCCGGACCTCCCGGCGGAGGACATCCGCCGCTTCGCTCCGCGCGGCATCATCCTCTCCGGAGGGCCGGCATCCGTGGAAGCGCCCGGCTCCCCGCGCTGTGACCCGTTCGTCTTCGACGCCGGGGTGCCCGTGCTGGGCATCTGCTACGGCCTCCAGCTCATCGCCAAGCTGCTCGGCGGCCGCATCGACCGCGGCGCGCACCGCGAGTTCGGCAACGCGGAGGTGGAGGTGCTCGCCCGCCGCGGCCCCTTCGCCGAGTTCAACGTGGGCGACCGGGTGCAGGTGTGGATGAGCCACGGCGACCGGGTGGACGAGCTGCCCCCCGGTTTCGAGGCCATCGGCCGGAGCGGCAACTCGCCCTTCGCCGCCACCGCCCATGCGAGCAAGCCCTTCTACGGCTTCCAGTTCCACCCGGAGGTGGTCCACACCCCGCAGGGCAAGGCGATGCTGCGCGCCTTCCTGTTCAACGACTGCAAGGTGACGGGCTCGTGGACGATGAAGGGCTTCATCGGCGAGGCGGTGGAGACCATCCGCCGCCAGGTCGGTGAGCACGGCCGGGTCATCTGCGCGCTGTCCGGCGGCGTGGACAGCTCCGTGGCGGCGCTGCTCCTGCACCGGGCCATCGGTCCGCGCCTGCAGTGCATCTTCGTGGACAACGGCGTGCTGCGGCAGGGCGAGCGCACCCAGGTGGAGGCGCTCTTCGTGGACCGCTTCCACGTGCCGCTCAAGACGGTGGACGCGCGGGCCCGCTTCCTGGAGAAGCTCGCCGGCGTCACGGACCCGGAGAAGAAGCGGAAGATCATCGGCCGCGAGTTCATCGCTGTGTTCGAGGAGGCGTCGCGCGACATCCAGGACGCGGAGTTCCTCGCGCAGGGCACGCTCTACCCGGACGTCATCGAGTCCGTCTCGTACAAGGGCCCGTCCGTCACCATCAAGAGCCACCACAACGTGGGCGGCCTGCCGGAGACGATGAAGCTCAAGCTGGTGGAGCCGCTGCGCGAGCTGTTCAAGGACGAGGTCCGCGCCCTGGGCCGCGAGCTGGGGCTGCCGGACGAGATGGTGTCCCGCCAGCCGTTCCCCGGCCCGGGCCTGGCCATCCGTGTCCTGGGCGAAGTCACCGAGGCCCGCCTGGACCTGGTGCGGCGCGCGGACGCCATCGTCCAGGAGGAGATTCGCGCCGCCGGCCTCTACAAGGAGGTCTGGCAGGCCTTCGCCGTGCTGCTGCCCGTGCAGAGCGTGGGCGTCATGGGCGACGAGCGCACTTACGAGTCCACCTGCGTGCTGCGCGCCGTCACCAGCGTGGACGGCATGACGGCGGACTGGGCCCGGCTGCCGTTCCCCGTGCTGGAGCGCATCTCCACGCGCATCACCAACGAGGTGCGCGGCATCAACCGCGTCACCTACGACATCTCCTCCAAGCCGCCCGCGACGATTGAATGGGAGTGAGCGGGTAGGGCGGACGTAGGGTGAAAGCAAAGAGGCTGCCCGGGTTCACTCCGGGCAGCCTCTTCGTGCTTCAGGGCCCGGCGTGAAAGCCCGGGCCCCTATCCCGCGGGACGACTCACCCCGCCGGGTTGGTCTTCACGGGCGGCACCTTGGTGCTGCCGGGGCGCAGCTCCTCGAGGACGCGGGTGGCGCCGTAGATCTTCTGCAGCGCCTCGATCATGGCGTCGCTGTGGACGGCCACGGTGCGGTTCACGCTCTCGTCGAAGCCGTACTCGCCACCGAGCGACTGGATGTTGCCGTCGAACACCAAGCCGACGATCTCACCCTCCTTGTTGATCATGGGCGAGCCGGAGTTGCCGCCGATGATGTCGTTGGTGGTGACGAAGTTCATGCCCGTGCTGCCGTTGAGGATCTTCTGGGACTTCAGCCAGGACTGGGGCAGGGCGAACGGGTCCTCACCGGTGTGGCGCTCGAAGGTGCCGGCCATCTGGGTGATGGGAGCCACCTGCTTGCCGTCCTCCATGTAGCCCTTCACCGAGCCGTAGGACAGGCGCGGGCTGAAGGTGGCGTCGGGGTACTGGTTGGTGCCGTAGACCTCGAACTTCGCCTTGGCGATGAGCTCGCTGTTCTTGCGGACGACGGCCTCGATGTTCTCCTCGTAGTTCTTGCGAACCGCGCGGGCATCCGGGTCCACCAGCTTCGCCAGCTCGATCATCGGGTCCTTGGAGGCGTCCACGGCGGCCTTGCCACCGTCGAACAGGGCCTGGCGCGCCTTCAGGTCACGCAGCTTCGTGCCCTTGATGACGCGGGTGGCCAGCGTCTCCGGGGACTCCTTGCCGAGCACCTTCTTCACGAACGGGTGGTCGGCGCCCAGCTCCTCGCGCATCTTGGTGAGGCCGAAGGCCAAGCGGGCAATCTCCAGCTCCGGGTAGATGGGGGCGGGGCTGAACAGCTGGGCCTTGAGGGCGGGCAGGCCGGCCTGGTTGAACTCACGCAGGCGCTGGCTGTTGTCCTTGGGCAGCTCCTCGGAGGCGCGCACCAGCGTGCGGGCAACGCTGAACAGCGAGGAGGACAGGCCCTGGCCCTGCTCCATGAAGCCCAGCTCCTTGCGGATGTTGACGAGCTGCTCCTGGGCCTTGGCGATCTCATCCCACGCCGCGCCGTACTTCTTCTTCATCTCCGGGTTGGCGTCGACCTTCTTGCGCAGCTCCTGCTCCGCGGCGACCTTCGACGCGAAGAACTTCTTGTCCAGCAGCGCCTCGTGGCGGCCCTTGCTCGCCTTGAGGCCGTTCTCCACGCCGAACAGCATGTTGTTGGAGATGCGCTTCTGCTCGGGGCCGCGCTTCTGGAACTCCGTCAGCAGGCCGCGAATCTCGGAGAGGAACATGAGCGTCTTGGGCAGGACGACGTCACGCTGCATCTCCAGCTCGGCGACCGTCAGCCCGCGCGAGGTGCGGCCGGGGTTGCCGGACACGAAGGTGAGCTCACCCTCCTTGGCGCCCTTCTCGGACCACTTGAAGTAGTTGTCCTTGGTGCTGACCGGCTTGCCGTCCTGGTAGATGCGCAGGAACGTCATGTCCATGTCGTAGCGGGGGAACTCGAAGTTGTCCGGGTCGCCGCCGAAGAAGGCGATGGCGTGCTCGGGGGCCATCACCAGGCGCACGTCCTGGAAGCGGCGGTACTTGTACAGGTTGTACTTGCCGCCCTGGTACAGCGTGACGACGTCGCAGCGCACCTTGGCGTCACCGGCGGAACAGGTCTGCTCCAGCTCGGACATCTTCCCCTTGAGCGTGTCGGCGTACTGCTTGCCGGACATGCCCTGGGTGGCCTTGTTCAGCGTCTCGGTGACGTCGGTGATGCTCTCCAGCTGGTTGATCTCCATGGCCGGGCACTGCTTCTCCTCGGCCTGCGTCTTCGCGTAGAAGCCGTTGGCGATGTAGTCCTTCTTCGCCGTGGAGAGCTGCTCGATGCAGCCGCGGGCACAGTGGTGGTTGGTCATCACCAGGCCCTCGGGGGACACGAAGCTGGCCGAGCAGCCACCCGCGAGCCGCGCCGAGGACAGGCGCACCTTGTCCAGCCACTGCTGCGTCGGCTCGAAGCCGTACTTCTCCTTCACCTTCGCGGCGGGGAAGTTGTTGTAGGTCCACATTCCCTCGTCGGCCAGCGCGGGCGCCGCACCTAGGAGGGTGGCAATCACGAACAAGCGCTTCATGAACAGGTCCTTTCCAGAACCGGGGGACGGCCGCGTTCTGCGGGACTCCCCCGGCTGGGTCAAGCCGGTAAAAAGCCGGGAATAATTCCCGGCGCACGGAACAGGCGAGCGGTGATTCGATTCCACGCCACCGCACGGAGGCGCTACGTCGGTTTCCCTCGTAATTGCTCGATGCGCAGTGCGAATTCCGGGCCCTGGAAGAATCAACGGAGCTGGGTCGCCAAGGTCGCGCGATACGGCGTGCCGGAAGGGCGCGGACAAGCAACCTGGCGGGGCTGGCGCGGTGCGTTGTGCGTCGGTTCCGGGATCACCGTGTCCGGACCTGGGAAGGCTCCTCGAGCGGCAGCGGTTGGCAGCGGCTCACGTGGGCCGGTAGCGGCGTGCCAGGCGGAAGAACATCACGCCGAAGATGGCGAAGACGAGCGCCGTGACGATGGAGACATTCAGCCAGCCCTTGGTCCTGACGGCGTCCAGCCCCGCGATGAGCGTCAGGACCGCGACCACGCCGAAGAGGCCGCCGACGATGCGGTACCCGGAGCCCGCGGCGGAGTACGCGCCGGGGGACCGGCTGAGCAGCGCGTTGAGGCTCTGGACCTTCGCCTCGCACTGGCCGCGGCAGGCGAGCCCGTCACCCAGGTCCGTCAGGCACTCGGGACAGACGCCGCGCTGGCAGTTCTTGCAGATGCCCACGGCCGCGGCCGGGGCGTGGCGGAAGCAGTTCATGCGGCGGTTCTACCGTGCGGAACAGGCGCTGTGCGCGGGTTCGCCGGGGCGGGGAGGCCCGGCTGGCCCGGCCTGGGGAGCTGGATTTCAGGGCCCCTGGTCGCGCAGAGGCTTAGTTTACATAACGCATGTTATCGGACGTTCCGACAGAGGGAGACCTGGGGCGTTTCGGGCTGCTCCGGGCCCGGTTCCCGGCCTCCGGACCACGGCGTGTTCCGCGTCCGGCACTCCGCCTGAGGCTCGCCTGCTTGCATGGCACTCCGTGCTTTCCGGAGCCCGTTCACGCGCATACCGTGACCGGCCCATGCGCTTCCTTCGATTCGGCCTGGCTGGTGTCACCTGCTGCGGCGCCCTCATGCTGGCTGGCTGCCCCGACAAGCCGGCGGCCACGGCCGATGCCGGCACCGCCGAGGCCGTCCAGGTTCCCGCGACGCCTCCGCCTGCCCGGTTCTCGCTGACCTACCAGTCCCCGGATGCCGGCTTGGCTGAGATCTCGCTCGCGCCGGATGAAAAGCCGCTGATCGAGCCCACGTCGGCGCTCGAGTTGCGCAGCTCCGTGGGCCTCCGGAACTACCGGGTCCGGCTCTTCGACGAGGCCGAGCGCGCCATGGTCTCCGACGATGACGTCGAGGAATCCGATGCCGGCGTCGTGTACCGCATCAACCTTCCGCAGCCCCTGAAAACGGGCTTCGAGTACACGCTGGTCGTCGACGCCCAGAGCGGCTCGGGCTTCACCGACGCCCTGGGCCGCGACGTCGAAGAGCTCCGGGCCCCGTTCCAGGTCGCTGGCGAGAAGGAAAAGCTGGCTCCTCCGCCTCCGCCGGCCAAGAAGAAGAAACGCAAGTAGCCCGGCCATGTGCCACCCGGCGCCCTGAATGTTCTTCTGGCACCCGCCGGATCCGAAAGAATGTTCCTGAGCCCAAAAGAATGTTCTTTGGCGCCCTTTCGGCCCGAAAGAATGTTCTTTTTGGCCGAAAGAATGTTCCTGGGCGCCCTGCCGGCAATCCGCCGTTCAGCGCTCGGCCACCGGAGGCAGCCCCAGAGCGCTCTGCAGCTCGCGAAGCTTCGCCTGGAGGGTCCGCATGTTCTCCGGCCCCATTCGCAGCAGGTGCTTCTGGGCGCGGCTCAGGCCCTCCAGCTCCGGCGACGCATACGCGTAGAGGGCGCCCTGCGGCTTCACCTCCACGGGCCCTTCCTGCACCGGAACCGCCAGCAGGTGCTGGATGGCCTGGCTGAACGTCTTGTCGAACGGCTGGCCCGGCGGTGCGATCTCCCGGTGGGCCTGGTCGATCAGCGGCTTCAGCTCCCGGTACACGCTGCCCGCGGCCTGTGCGTCCAGCGAGCCGAACACCCGGGCCACCAGGTCGTAGCGCCCGTAGCTTCGCGGGTCGATGATGGTCGTCGCCCTGTCGATCTGGGAGACCTCGAAGCCACCGGCCGGGGCCAGGAACCCCAGGACCATCCGCGGGCTGGCGCCCTCGGCCACGTTGTTGACCGCCGCGGTGAAGCGCCGGACCAGGTCCTTTTCCTGGAGCCACTTCGCGAACTCGGGCTCGCCCGAGAGCCGGCCCATCAAATCCCGGACGCGGCCGTCGCTCTCTGGCAGTGAGGCCTCTTCCACAGGCGGTGCGGCGGGCCCCGCGTCGACCACGGGAGCGCTGACCACCTCGGGCGGGCGAGCCTGCCGTCGGAGCCCGTAGTACGAAGCCACCAGCGCCAGCCCGCCCAGCAGGAGGACGACGGCCAGCGTCTTCGCCCGAGAGCCTCGCGGCGGCTCCGAGGGCGGCGGCGGCGAGGCTCCTGCGGGCGTCGGATTCATCGGGTCGCTCATGCGTTCCTCCGTCGTGGACCCCAGAACCTACAAACGGGCCCCCGGCGCATTCCACCGGACCGCGTCCGGGATGGCGGGCACTTCACATCGCCCGGCGCCCCCGCATGCCCCGGGCCACTTCGAGCCTATGGCGGGCACCTCACATCGCCCGGCGCCACCGCATGCCCCGGGCCACTTCGCGCCCATCGCGTAGCGCCGCTTGTCCGGGGGCACGCCCTGCTGGAGCTTCACCGCCGCCGCGTCCTTTACGCGCCCCGGCGAGGCCACCTTCAGCGGGCACGCGTCATGATGCCGCCCTGCTCCAGCAGCCCGAAGAGGTCCATGAGGGCCTCCACGGGAAAGGCGTGGCCGTACTCGGCATAGGCCGCGTCGCGGATGTCCGCCACGGAGCGCCTGCCGTCGGCGTAGCTCGCGATGGCGTCCGGCAGCTGGAAGAAGCGTAGCTCGTCCTCGCCACGCTCCCTCAGGGCGGTGGTCGCGGCGGTCATCACGGCCTGCACGGCGGCCAACCGGGCCTGGCTCTCCGGGCCGACCTTGCCCGCCACCTCGTCGAAGGAGGCCAGCTCCTGCCCCTTCACACGGCGCGGGACGAAGGCCCGGGCCTGGCGTTCGGCCTCGGTGGGCGCCGGTTCCTTCAAGGACGCGCCACGCGCCTTGCCGTCCGCCTCCAGGCGCTTCAGGGCCTGGCTCTCGGCGGCCTCGAGCGCCTTCGCCATGGCCTGCACCGGCGCGGCGGTCGCGCCCAGGGGAAGGCAGGAGCGCAGGGCCTCTCGCTCGCGCTGGTAGCCGGCGCGCACCACGGCGCGGGCCAGGCGGTAGGCACCGGGCAGCTGCTCGGCGGGCGCCGCGGCCAGGTCGCCGCGGGCGGTGAACTCGTCCTCCGCCACGCGCCGCCCGCCGTGCACCGCCACCAGGCGCGCCAGCTCCAGGGCTCCCGGACCGTCGGCCCAGGCGGCGACGGTGACCGAGGCCAGGCCCGCGAAGGCGGCACGGTGCAGCTGGGTGGGGTCCACGTTCTCCGTCCGGTCGCCGCTCGTGTGGTAGCCGTCGTCGGGCCAGGTGGTGAAGGACACGCCCGGGATGCCGTGGTCGTTGAAGAGCTGGTGGTCCGACCCGCGGCTGTAGCGCTCCATGTGGACGTCCAGCGGATCGCGAGAGCCGGTGACGGAGCCGATGCGGAAGTCCTTCCGCGGCGGGTAGGCCACGCCGTTGAAGCGGTTCATGAAGGCCACCGTGGACTCGGACACCGCGTTCACGAAGCTTGCGTTCCAGTCCGGCGTGTACGTCACGAGGAAGCGCGAGTGGGTCCGCGTCAGGCTCGCTCCGAGCATGTCGAAGTTGAAGTTGGCCACCCGTCGCACCGGGTCCCCGGCGTGGTGGGAGAACCAGTCGCGGGTGCCCTCGAACTCCGGCAGCCACAGCACGCGCAGGGTGCGTACCGGCGGCGGCAGCACGCCACGACGGATGAGCGAGGTGTACGTGCGCACCATCTCCAGCAGGGTGGCCGCCCCCGACGCGTTGTCGTCGGCCCCGGGCTTGTAGTGGTCCAGGTGCGCGGTGAGGACGACCTCCTCTCCGGCGCGGGTGCCGGGGATGACGCCGCTGACGATGCTGTAGTGCCCCTCGAAGGTCTCGGTGGCGACGCTCACGTCCACCTTCACCGGCCCTGCCTGCAGTTGGGCGCGCAGCTCGCGCCCCTGGCGGTCCGACACCATGAACACGAAGGGCATCGGCGTGCCCGGCGGCAGCAGCTTCGAGGAGACTTGCGCCCAGCCCACCTGGTCCGGGAAGTCACCGTCCATGCGGTGGGGGGTGTTCCAGGGCGGCGTCGTATAGGAGGAGATGACGCCCACGGCGCCACGCTCGCCCACCGCCTTGCGCACGGCGAAACCGGGAGGGCCGCGGACGAGGACCACCTTGCCCTTCAGCTCCTTGCCCGCGAAGTCCGCGTCCTGCATGCCGGTGCCCGCGTCGACCAACTCCAGGCCCGTGCCCTCGAAGCTGCCGCTGCCCGCCGGCAGGGACATGGGCAGGTCGTCGTAGGACGTCACCCGGTACCGGTGGGGGCCCGCCACCCAGAGCTCGCCACGGGTGGCGCGCCACTGGGGGCCGTCCTTCATCGCCTCCATCCGCACGTCCCGCAGCCCCGCGGCCTCGGCGGCGGCCTTCATCCAGACGGCGGCCTCGGCATAGCCCCCCTGGGTGTCGCGGGCGAGGAGGGAGATGCGCTGCACGTTGTCGTGGATGCGGTCGCCAGAGCTCTCGTGGATGAGGGCTCGCACCACGTCGTCCCGAAGCACCATTCCCGTGGTGGGCGACACGGGGCCCACCGGGGATGAGGGGGACTGGGCGGCGGCGCTGAGCGCAACAAAGGCGACGAGGGCGGCGGCGGGAAGCATGCGGGGCCTTTCACTTCGTCAGGAGCGAAGCACCGGCACCTTGCACGACCTGGCACCCTACCCGCTCAGGAATCCTGCTCCATGGCCCGGACCCTCGCGAGCGTGTGCAAATCCCTCTCGGTGGGCCCCAGGTCCAGGATGATCTTGCTCACGTCGTACAGCACGTCGCCGCGGTCGAACACCGGCACTCGGGGCACGTCCTGGTTCAGCTCGTCCGCGCCGCGGTTGTACGAGAAGTCCATCAGCGTCCGGAGCTGGAACGAATCGTAGAGGTTGTACTCGACGAGGTACCGCAGCGCCTCCACGTCCCCGCGGCGCAGGTACGCCCGCCACAGCAGCACCGCGTCGTACCCGTTGACGCCCTTCAGGTGCTGCGGCCGCTCGGCGCCAATCTTCCCCTCGATTTCCTTCAGCCCGCCGCCAATGCCCAGCCGCCGCGTGACGAAGCGCAAATCGATGTGCGCGTCCGGTACCGGGAAGCGCCCCGGCCCGAAGTAGTCCCGCAGCACTGGCACGTCGAAGCACGAGCCGTTGAACGTCACCCACAGCCGCCGCTCCGCCATCGCCTCCGGCAGCGCGTCCATGTTCCGGCCCTGGATGAACACGTGCAGCCCACGCGAGTCGAACAGGCTCACCACCGTGGGCGCCTGCGCGTCCTTCCCGTCCGTCTCGATGTCGAAGTAGACGGCGTCGTCCTGGAACGCCGGGTACAGCCGCCAGTGCTCGCGGGGCGGCAGCAGCTCCGCCAGCTTGCGCAAATCCCTGCGCTCCAGCGCCTCACGGGCCTCCGCGATTCGCGCCCGGGCGACGTCGTCCGTCTTCTTGCTGATGGCCACCCCGGTGCCGGCCGCCGGGAAGTCGTCCCAGGTCCGGATGCCTCGGGACCACAGGTCCTTCTCCCGCCAGGGCCCCACGCCGGGGATGTGCTGGAAGGTCCGCTGCAGCATCAATCGAGCGAGCCCAGCCTTCCCGCCACCAGGTCGTTCAGCAGCGGGATGTCCGCCTCGCAGAACGGCAGGGCCTGCATCTCCGCCGGCGTGTGGAACGCCAGCATGTGGGCGCCCAGCGGCTTCGGCTCGCCCGTCACCATCCGGGCGGCATAGAGCACCAGCTCCACCGTGAGGTCCGGGTACGTGTGCCGGCCTTCCCACAGCCGCCGGCCCACGGAGAGCTCCACGTCCAGCTCTTCGCGGCACTCACGGGCCAGGGCGGCCTCGTCGGACTCCCCGGGCTCCACCTTGCCGCCGGGGAACTCCCACAGCAGGGCCCGGCTTCCGCCGGGGAGCCGCTGCTGCACCAGGAACCGGCTGCCGTCCTCGAGCCCCGGAATCAGTGCCGCGACGACGCGGACCGTCCTGGTCGCCACCACCGTCACCCGCGAATCCTGTTCACGTCCAGGGCGTACAGGAAGCCGTTGTTGGACAGCACGAACACCTGCTTGCCCCGGACGAAGGGCGTCGCGCTGATGCCGTCCCCCGGGTTCCACGCCAGCCGGGACCTGCCCGTCTTCGGGTCCAGGAACAGCAGCGAGCGCTGGATGGGCACGAGCAGCATTCCCTGGGCGAACACCGGAGCGAACGCCGCCCGTTCCCCCAGGGGCAGGGACCAGAGCAGCTTCCCGCTGTCCGCCAGGTAGGCGTCCACCCGGCCGTCACCCGACGCGAAGACCATCTGCCCCCGCGTCAGCAGCGACGTGACGCCGCCCACGGTGGTGTTCCACACCATGTCGCCCGTCTCCGCCTCGAGGGCGAAGATGCCGTTCTTGTACGAGGCCACGAACAGCTGCCCGGCCTCGTTCATCACCGGCGGCGTGTCCACGTCCAGGAACTGGGTGCCCGCGCCGGACAGCGACTTCTCCCACGAGGCGCTGCCATCCGAGAGGCTCAGCGCCACCAGGAAGCCGTCGGAGAAGCCGACGTAGGCGGTGCCCTCGTGCACCAGCGGCGTGGACGCGCCACGGATGGTGAAGCCGGACGGAGGATCTCTCCGGTACTGCCAAGCCCACACCCCGTCCGCGGCCTTCACCGCGAAGAGCGTGTCGCTCTCCGAGGCCACCAGCACCAGGCCGTCCGCCAGCACCGGCACCGTCGCCAGCGACTCGCCCGCGGTGTACTTCCACTTCACCTCGCCGGTGGCCGAGTCCAGCGCGTACAGCACGCCGTCCCCACCGGGAACGTAGACGACGCCCTCGCTCACCCGGGCGCCCGCGTTGAAGCGGACGGCCGTCTGGAAGGACCACTTCACCTTGCCGTCCGAGCCCACCGCGCGGACGTAGCCGTCCCGCGTGAGCGCGATGACGTGCTTGTTGTCCGCGTCGTACGCCGGAGAGGCCACCTCGCGCGGCGAGTACTCCAGCCGCGTGGGCGGAGCCAGCGGGGCCCACCAGTTCACCGAGAAGTAGTCCAACGGCCGCGACGCCGCGGGCCGGGGCAGCTCCGGGTTCGTGTAGAGCGGCGCCGTGCTGCATCCTCCCAGAAGCCCCGCGACCGCGGCGCCACCCAGCCAACGCTTCCAGCTCACGAGCCGCTCCTTCATGAAGTCCGTACTACCCCGCGTCCTGACCCGTGGCCGGCGCCGCCGGAGGCGCCGGGGGCGGGACCTTCACACCCTCCGAGGCGAGCACCGCCAGCCGCTCGCTGGCCTGCCGCGCCGCCGCGGTGTTGGGGTGGTCCGTGGAGATCTTCGAGAGCACCTGCGCCGCCTCCTCCTTCTTGTCCTGGAGGATGAGCATGCGCGCCTTGTGGTACGCGCCCATGCCGGTGAGGTACTCGCCGCCGCCCGCCGCCTCCATCTGCTCGAAGGACTTGCTGGCGTCGTCGTACTTCTGCTGGGCCTCCTGGGCGTAGCCCTGGCCCTCCAGCGCGCCGGCGCGCAGCGGCTCGTTCTCCGGGGCGTCCTTCAGGAAGGCCGCGAAGGCCTCCTGCGCCGCCGGGTAGTTGCCGAGCCGGAACTGCGCCTTGCCCAGGGTGAGCGCCGCCGTCGTCGCGGAGCGCGTCCCGCCGTGCGCCTTGCGGAAGTCGTTGAGGGCCGTCACCAGCGCCTCGTCCCGCTCCTTCAGCGTCTTGAAGGCGGGCTCCGTGTCGCCGGGCTGCGGGGGCTCCACGCCCTCCACCGGCCGCTCCAGGACGGCGAGCGCCTGACCCAGCGCCTGGGAGGCCTTCTCCTCGCCGCTCTTGGACACCTGGCTGGCGATGGCCACGCCCAGGCCGCCGAGGATCAGCACGCCCGCGGCGATGCCGATCATCTTCTGCCGCTGAGCCAGCCAGTCACTGGCCTCGACCCCCACCTTCTGGAAGGTGTCCGGCTGACGAAGCTCCTTCTGGCGAATCTTCTCGGTCTTGGTGGTTCCGGCCACGTCTGGCAACCTCTCTAGATACGACGCTGCTCTACCCTGGCAGAGCGTGAAAGAGCGGCGCACTGTACGGAGCGCGCGCCGCGAGTGTCAACGCAGTGACGCTTCAGCTCTTCCCCTGGAGGTGCGGCTTCTTGCGGGCCTGCCGCTTGGCCTGCCCGGGGCGCTCCCGGAAGATGAGGCGGATGGGCACCCGCAGGTCGAACGTCTTGCGGAGCTGGTTGGTGATGTAGCGCTTGTACATGTCCGGGACGCCTTCGGGGGCATTCGTCGTAATGGCGAAGGTCGGCGGCGCCGTGGTCACCTGGGAGATGTAGTACAGCCGCAGGGGCTTGCCCCGGACGATGGGCGCCGGGTGGTTGTCCACCATGTGCTCCAGGAGCCGGTTGAGCTGCGGGGTGGGCGCCCGGAAGCGGAACTGCTTCGCCAGCTCCACCGCCACGTCCACCACCTTCTCCACCTTCGAGCCCTTCAGGGCGGAGGTGAAGAGGATGGGCGCATAGCCCACGAACTTGAGCGCGTACTTGAGCGACTCGCGGTAGGTCTCCTGCCGGCGCTGGTCCGCGTCCACCAGGTCCCACTTGTTGACGACGATGACGAGCGCCCGGCCGCGCTCCTCCGCCAGGCCCGCCAGCTTCGCGTCCTGGTCCACCGCCGGCTCCATGGCGTCCATCAGCAGCACCGCCACGTCGCTGCGCTCCATGGTCTTCAGCGCGGAGATGACGGAGAACTGCTCCACGCGCTGGGCAATGGTCTTCTTGCGCCGGATGCCCGCGGTGTCCGTGAGGATGAGCTGCTCGCCCTTGTAGGTCAGCGGCGAGTCCACAGGGTCTCTCGTGGTGCCCGGAATCTCGCTGGCCACCACCCGCTTCTGCTTGAGGATGGCGTTGACCAGGGTGCTCTTGCCCACGTTGGGCCGGCCGATGATGGACACGCGGATGACGCCGTCGTCCGGCGGGGCCTCGGCGTCCTCGTCGTCTTCCCTGGGGGGCAGCTTCGCCACCACCTCGTCGAAGAGGCCCGGCACGCCCAGGCCGTGCTCGGCGGACATGGCCTGCACCTCGCCCAGGCCCAGCTTGTAGAACTCGGCGGCCAGCGCCTGCATCTGCCCGGTGGTGTTGTCCAGCTTGTTGGCGGCCACCACCACCGGCTTGCCGCTCTTGCGCAGGTACTTCGCCACCGCGTCGTCCGCGGGGGTGATGCCCTCGCGCGCGTCGACGACGAAGATGATGACGTGGCACTCCTCCACCGCGAGCTGCGCCTGCTCGCGCACCTGCTGGAGCAGCGAGTCCTTGTCGCCGGGGACGAAGCCGCCCGTGTCGATGAAGGTGAAGGTCCGGCCCTCCCACTCGGCGTCGTGGTAGTGGCGGTCCCGCGTGACGCCGGGCATGTCCTCGACCAGCGCGAGGCGCTTGCCGACGAGGCGGTTGAACAGCGTGCTCTTGCCCACGTTGGGGCGTCCGACAATTGCAACCAGGGGCTTCATCTCAGTCGTATCCCAGCTTCTTGAGGCCTTCGGGGCGCTCGCTCCAGCGCGGCTCCACGCGTACCCGGAGGTCCAGGTACACGTGCGCGCCCAGCAGGCGTTGCACGGACTTGCGGGCGTCCGTGCCAATGGTCTTCAGCATCTGCCCCTGCTTGCCAATGATGATGGCCTTCTGGCTGTCGCGCTCCACGTAGATGGACGCCGCGATGCGGATGAGCCCGCCCAGCTGGTTCGGCGGAGTGCCCGGCCGGGGCTCCCGCTCGGACTCGTCGAAGATGTCCACCAGCACCGCGGTGGAATAGGGGATTTCCTGGCGGCAGTGGCGCAGCACCTGCTCGCGGATGTACTCGGCCACCAGCACGCGCTCCTGCTGGTCGGTGAGCATGTCGTCGTCGAAGACGTTCTCCCCTTCCGGCATGTGGCCCAGCACCGCGTCGAAGAGCCGCTCCACGCCGTCCTTCTCCCGCGCGGAGATGGGCACCACCTCCGCGAAGGGGAACTCGTTGCGGTACAGGTCGATGAGCGGCAGCAGCATCGCCTTGGGGATGGAGTCGATCTTGTTGATGACCAGGAAGGTGGGCTTGCCCACCTTCTGCAGCCGCTCGAGGATGGTGCGGTTGCCCGGGCTCACCTCGAGCTTCTCGCCCGCGGGCGGCTCGATGAGGAAGAGGACCAGGTCCACCTCCTCGGCCGCACTGAGGGCGACCTCCACCATGTACCGGTTGAGCTCGCCCTTGGCCTGGTGGATGCCGGGCGTGTCGAGGAACGCCACCTGCCCCTCCGGGCGCGTCACCACGCCGAGGATGCGGTTGCGAGTCGTTTGAGGCTTGGGCGAGACGATGGCGATCTTCTCGCCAGTCAGCGCATTGAGCAGCGTGCTCTTGCCCACATTGGGGCGCCCGATGAGCGCGGCGAAGCCGCTGCGATGTGTCTTGGGGGAGGCCATTGCTTCGGAGGTGATCTGGGAGTCCCCGAGAAAAGGGAGCCCCGAAGGGGGAACGTCTGACAGCGCCCTATAACAGCCCCGCCGCCCGGCCATTCAGGCACGGACGGGCGGCAGGCGGGCGGCCTACGGCTGGGTCGTCGAGATGGTCAGCTTGTTGATGCGCACATCCGTCCGGGGGCGGTCGCTCCCGTCGCGCGGCACGCCGGCGATCTTCTCCACCACGTCGTAGCCGCTCAGCACCTCACCGAAGATGGTGTGCTTGTTGTTGAGGTACGTCGGCTTGGACGTGGTGATGAAGAACTGGCTGCCGTTGGTGTTGGGGCGGCCGATGTTGGCCGTCGCCAGCAGGCCCACTTTGTCGAAGGTGCGGCCGCTCTGGTACTCGTCCGGGACGTTGAAGCCCGGGCCACCGCGGCCGGTGCCCGTCGGGTCTCCGCCCTGAATCATGAAGCCCGGAATCACGCGGTGGAAGATGATGCCGTCGTAGTACGGCTTCTTGGTCTTCTCACCCGACTGGGGGTCCTGGAACTCCAGCTCGCCCGTCGCCAGGCCCACGAAGCTCGCCACCGTCTTGGGCGCGTCCTTCGCGAACAGGCGCGCGACGATCTGCCCCTGCGTGGTGTCGAAGGTGGCGTAAAGGTCCTTGCCCGCCTGGGCCTCGTCCATCATTCCCATGCTGCCCTCCCGTCTGTTGGGGCCCGGCCGGATGGACGGGCCCGTGTCAGGTCCACTGTCCCGCGCGCCGTGCCACTACTGCTTCGGTGAAGCCGGCGTCGCGCCCGGAGCCTTCTCCGGAGTCTTGTCCTGGGCCTTCTTCGGCCCCGGGGCCGGCGCCTTCACGCCCGCGGGCGCCTTGTCGCTCAGCACCACCCGGTTGACGACCACCGGCGGCTGGGGCCGGTCCCGGTTGTCGCGGGGCACGTTGCCAATCTTCGTCACCACGTCGTAGCCCTGCACCACCTCGCCGAAGATGGTGTGCCTGTTGTTCAGGTACGTGGGCATGCTGGTGGTGATGAAGAACTGGCTGCCGTTGCTGTTCGGCCCCGCATTGGCCATGGCCAGGAGGCCGACCTTGTCGAAGGTGCGGCCGCTCTGGAACTCGTCCTCGAAGCGGTAGCCCGGGTCGCCCATGCCGGTGCCCTGCGGGTCTCCGCCCTGAATCATGAAGTCGGGGATGACGCGGTGGAACATGGTGCCGTCGTACATCGGCTTCTTCGTCTTCTCGCCCGACTTCGGGTCCCTCCACTCCTTCTCGCCGGCGGCCAGGCCCACGAAGTTGGCCACCGTCTTGGGAGCGTCCTTGGAGAAGAGCCGGAGGACGATGTCGCCCTGGCTCGTCTTCAGCGTGGCGTAGAGGTCCTTGCCGGACTCGACCTTCTTCGTCCACTTGCCGGAGGCGGCGGGGGCAGCCGAGGCGGTCACCGCCATCAGGCAGGCCACCATCGCGAGCGTCATTCGGAGGGAGGAGGGTCTCATTCGGCGGGCACCTTATGCGCCACCCCTCCCCCGTCCAAGCGGTTTCACGCCGGGGTGTCGCCCCCTGACGTTTCGGCCGGAGCCGGCGCGGAGGGCTCCTCCCCCTGGGCGCGGGGCTCACAGGCGGGCGCCGGGGCCGGGGCGCCGCCCGGCGGCAGCCGCTGCGGGAGCATGTCCAGCGTCACCCGGGCCGCCGCCTGCTCCGCCTCCTTCTTGCTGCGCCCCGTGGCGCGCGCGAAGGGCTCGTCGCCGATGAGGACCTCCACCTCGAAGATCTTCGAGTGTTCCGGGCCGGACTCCGACACCACCCGATACCGCGGGGGCATCTTCAGCCGCTCGTGGATGACCTGGCCCAGCGCCGTCTTGTAGTCCTTGTCCAGGCTGCCGGCGGCCTCGTCGATGAGCTCCGCGAAGAAGCGGTCCACCAGTTGGAGCACCGGCTCCATGCCCGAGCTCAGGTACACGGCGCCGAAGACGGCCTCCATGGCGTCCGCCAGCAGCGAGTTCTTCTCGCGCCCCTTGTACTTGTCCTCGCCCCGGCCCAGCAGCAGCAGATCTCCCAGGGGAATCCGCCGCGCCACCAGGGCCAGCCCCTCCTCGTGCACGAGGCGGGCGCGGACCTTGGTGAGGAAGCCCTCCGGCACGTCCGGGTAGCGCCGCCACAGCCGGTCCGCGACGGCGAGGTTCACCACCGCGTCGCCGAAGAACTCCAGGCGCTGGTTGTCCTTCAGGCGCAGGTCCGGGTTCTCGTTGACGTACGTCTTGTGGGTCAGCGCTTCAATCGCCAGGTCCTGCCGGGAGATGGACACTCCCAGGCGGGACTCGAGGAGCTGCACGCGCTCGGTGAGGCCGGGTTTCTCGGAACCACTCAACGTCATTCACTCCTGTGGCGCGTCCGGCCCCACCAGTCTCACGGCCTCGGGAGAGACCTTCAGCAGGTCCGCCACCATCTGGACGATGCCGGGGAATTCATCCAGCTCGAACCGTCCCGCCCACACCTTGCCCTGGGCCCCCGCCAGCAGCCCCCGGAACGTGCGCCCCGCCACCCTCGCGGCGGCGAAGCGGTAGGGACGGCCTTGAACCTCCAGCTGTGCCAGCAGCTCCAGGCTGCTGCGCGGCGGCACCAACGCCTCCGCCCCGAACTTCGCCACGATGTCCGCGAAGCGCACCAGCCCGGCGCCTACCGGAACGGGCTGGGGCCGGGACGCTGGCTCGCCGAACAGCGCGGCGAGGTAGCCCGTCAGCGCGACGCGCTCCCGGAACTCCGACAGCTCCAGCGTGTGGCCGCTCGCGGTGCGCACCTCTTCACCGCCGCGCACCACCCGGGCCACCCGGAAGTTGCCCAGGCGGTCCGCCACCAGCGTGACGGTCAGGTCGCCGTCGACCACCTCGGAGGACAGCTCCAGCGTCTCCGGGTCCACGCGCGGGGCGAGCCCCAGCACCTGGAGCTCCGCCGAGCGCCGCTGGACGTGGAAGATGTGCTCGTTGAACGCGTCCGACAGCAGCGCCTCGATGTCCGAGACGTCGCTGAGGGCCCCCACCAGGATGGGGGCCAGCCCCACCACCGCCGCCGGGGCAATGGGGATGAGCCGGTCCCCCATCACCTGGAAGGTCACCTCGGGGATGAAGGCCCGGGTGACGGGATTCACCAGCGGAGAGGACTCCAGGTCCAGCACCGCCTCGGTGCCGGCCGCGTCCTCCCTCACCTGCAGCCCGAGTCCCTCCAGTCGAGCGGTGTCCATCACGCCCCTTTGAAGAGCTCGCGGGCGATGATGGTGCGCTGGATCTCGCTCGTGCCCTCGCCGATTTCACACAGCTTGGCGTCGCGGAGGTAGCGCTCGACGGGGAACTCGCGGGTGTAGCCGTAGCCGCCGTGGATCTGCACCGCCTTGTTGCAGGCGCGCATGGCCGCCTCGGAGGCGAAGAGCTTCGCCATGGAGGCCTCCTTCGAGTACGGCTTGCCCTCGTCCGCCAGCTTCGCCGCGCGGTGCACCAGCAGCCGGGCCGCGTCCATCTCCGTCTTCATGTCCGCCATCATCCAGCGCAGGCCCTGGAACTCGCTGATGGGCTGGCCGAACGCGGTGCGCTCGCGCGAGTAGCGGATGGACTCCTCCAGGGCACCCCGCCCCAGGCCCACCGCCAGCGCTCCGATGGTGATGCGGCCCTTGTCGAGGATCTTCATGGTGTCGATGAAGCCGTGGTCCACCTCGCCCACGCGGGCCGAGTCGGGGACCTCCACGTTCTCCATCACCAGCTCCGCCGTGTCCGACGAGCGCATGCCCAGCTTGCCGTGGATGGCGCGCTGGCTGAACCCCGGCATCCCCTTCTCCAGCAGGAAGGCGGTGACGCCCTTCTGCTTCTTCGCCGGGGACGTCACCGCCAGCACCACGAACACGTCGCCGACGGTGCCCTGGGTGATGAACATCTTGGAGCCGTTGAGCACCCAGTTGTTGCCCTGGCGCACCGCGGTCGTCTTCATGCCGGAGGCGTCCGAGCCCGAGCCGGGCTCCGTCAGGCCCCACGCGCCCAGGTACTCACCGGTGGCGAGCTTGGGCAGGAACTTCTTCTTCAGGGCCTCGCTGCCGAAGACGCGCAGGTGGCTGGTGCCCAGGCCGTTGTGGCTGGCCACGGTGAGCGCGAGCGAGCCGTCATAGCGGGCGATCTCCTCCACGGCGACCGCCACGGCCAGGGAGTCCATGGCCGCCCCGCCGTACTCCTCGGCGACCAGCATGCCCATCACGCCCAGCTGGCCCAGCTCCCGGACGACCTCCATCGGGAACTTCTCGTCCTTGTCCCAGTCACGGGCGTACGGCTTCACCCGGCGTTCGCAGAAGTCCCGGAGGGAGGATTGGAGGGCGCGGTGGCTTTCAGGAAGTTCGAAATCCATGGTGTCGGCAGGATCTATAGCAAAGCGCCCCAGCGCAGGCCGGGGGCTTGCGAAAGGAGCAGGTTTTCTACTCAGACGGGATAGACACCGTGCTTCTTCTCGGCACGGGGCTGGTGGCGCTGGGCGTACAGCCGGTAACGCTGGGACAGCTCCTGACGCAGGCTGTCACCGGGGACGATCTCGTCGATGATCAGCTCGCTGGCCAGCTTGTAGATGTCCACGTCGGCCTTGTACTCGTCGCGCAGCTTCTGGACGTAGGCCGGGCGGTCCGCCTCGGGCAGCTCTTGGATCTTGTTGTAGTAGACGGCGTTCACCGCCGCCTCCGGGCCCATGACGGCGATCATCGCCCCGGGCAGCGCCAGGGTGGCGTCCGGCGCGAAGCCGGGGCCGCTCATGGCGTAGAGGCCGGCGCCGTAAGCCTTGCGGACCACCACGCAGATCTTCGGGACGCTGGCCTCGGACACGGCCGAGATCATCTTCGCGCCAGCGCGGATGATGCCGGCCCGCTCCACCTTGGTGCCGATCATGAAGCCCGGGACGTCCGCCAGGTAGAGCAGCGGGATGTTGAATGCATCACACAACCAGATGAAGCGCGCCGCCTTGTCCGCGCTGTCCACGAACAGCACGCCGCCCTTGTACTTGGGCTGGTTGGCGACGATGCCCACGGGCATGCCGTCGATGCGGGCCAGGCCGGTGATGAGTTCCTGCGCGAAGAGCTTCTTCACCTCGAACCAGCTGTCCTCGTCGATGAGCTCCTTGATGAGCGCATGCATGTCGAAGGGCTTGTTCTGGTCGGCGGGGACGATTTCGTCCACGCGCTTGCCGCTGGCCTTGGGGGCAATCGCGGGGGCCTCGGGCGCGCGCTGGCCGAAGTTCTCCGGGAAGTACCCGATGTACTTCTTCGCCGCGGCGATGGCCTCCTGCTCCGTCTTCACGAGCACGTCGCCGACGCCGGAGATGGAGCAGTGCATCTTCGCGCCGCCCATCTCCTCGAGCGTCACCTTCTCGCCAATCACCATCTCCGCCATGCGGGGGCTGCCCAGGTACATGGAGGCGTTGCCGTCCACCATGATGACCAGGTCGCAGAAGGCGGGGATGTACGCGCCGCCGGCCGCGGAAGGGCCGAAGAGCAGGCACACCTGGGGCACGAAGCCGGACATGTGCACTTCGTTGTAGAAGATGCGGCCGGCGCCGCGGCGGCCGGGGAACATCTCCACCTGGTCGGTGATGCGCGCACCGGCGGAGTCCACGAGGTAGAAGAGCGGGCAGCGGAGCGAGCGGGCGGTCTCCTGGATGCGGAGGATCTTCTCCACCGTGCGGGCCCCCCAGCTGCCGGCCTTCACCGTGGAGTCGTTGGCCATGATGGCCACGGTGCGGCCGGCGACCTTGCCCAGGCCGATGACGACGCCATCCGAGGGCAGCTCCGGGTCCAGGTTGTTGGCGAGCTTCGCGTCCTCCACGAAGGAGCCCTCATCCACCAGCAGGCGGATGCGCTCACGGGCGAACAGCTTGCCCGCCTCCGTGTTCTTCGCGTGGTACTTCTGCGCGCCACCCTTCTCCACCTGCGCGATCTTCTCCAGCAGCTTCGAGTCTTGGGACATGGCCCGGGCCACATAGCAGAAAGGTCCCCGCCTGGCTGCCTTCTCTCCGAGGGTGCGGCGCGTCGTGACGTCCAGCTTACGACGCACCGTGTGAACGAGGGGGCGCGGGGGGTGCCGTTGAAGGCTCCCCTGCCTACCTTGGAGCCTCAACGGGGGCGTACTCGCGAGCAATACCGCGCCTCCGGCACTCATCTGGCCCAGGAGGGACGCATGTTCGCAGCGAAGAAGACCAAGTGGATGGCGAAGGGGTTGGCCAAGAGCGACCTGATCCGGAAGGTCGTGGCGCAGCGGCTCATCAATGACCTGCCCCGTGCGGCGCGGGACACGTGGGACGACTTCGACGCCGATGACGTCCTGCGTGTGGTGGGGCTGACCACCCGCAAGCCCGCGACGGTGGGCCTGGGGGGCCTGGGCGCCTTCATCCTCGGCGTGGCCGCCGGTGGCGTGGCGGCGCTGCTCCTCGCCCCGAAGACGGGCACCGAGCTGCGCACCACCGTTAAGGACCGGGCGATGGGCTACATGAACAAGCAGGGCGTCAACGTCGGCCCCGAGAAGACCGCGAGCGCCTGAGGCGCCCGGCCTTCCGGTCCATGACCTGACAGAAGTCCTCCGGGGGCACGGGTCTGGTTCATCCAGGCCGGTGCCCCCGGGTGTTTTCCGGGGGCACCGCGTGGGGAACTAGCGGCCCTTGTAGACGGGGGCGCGCTTCTCCGCGAAGGCGCGCAGGCCCTCGAGCCGGTCCTCCGTCTTGAGGATGTCCTCGTACTTGCGCAGCTCCAGCGCGAGCGCGTCGTCCAGCTCCAGGCCGGTGCCCTCGTCGATGGCGTGCTTGGCCGTGCCCACGGCGAGGGGCGCGTTCTTCACCACCGACTCGGCCAGCCCGAAGGCCACCTCCAGCAGGTGCCCCTCCGGAGCGAGCCGGTTCACCAGGCCGATGGTGAAGGCCTCGGCCGCGTTGACGCTGCGCGCGGTGAGGATGAGGTCCTTCGCCCGGCCCACGCCGATGAGCCGCGACAGCCGCTGCGTCCCGCCACCGCCGGGGATGATGCCCAGCCGCGTCTCGGTGAGCCCCATCTCCGCCGCGGGCGCGGCGACGCGCAAATCGCACGCCAGCGCCAGCTCGGAGCCGCCGCCGAAGGCCGCTCCGTTGATGGCGGCGATGAAGACGCAGTCGCTCTTTTCAATGGCGCGGAAGGTGCGGCGCAGCCCGTCGAGGAAGGCGCGGACGTCGTCCTCGGTCATGGTGGCGCGCTCCTTGAGGTCCGCGCCCGCGCAGAAGGCCTTGTCGCCCGCGCCGGTGATGATGACGGCGCGCACCTTGCGGTCCGAGGACACGCGGGTGACCAGGTCGCCCAGCTCCTTCAGCATGGCCCGGCTGATGGCGTTGCGGCGGCCCTCGCCGTCGATGGTCCAGATCTCGATGGCACCCCGTGCGTCGACCTTGAATTCCGGCATGTGCGCTCCCCTCCCCGGGCCCGTCCGGCGGGCCGCCTGGGACGCGGCAGAGTGCGGCGGGAAGCCGGGTCTGGCAAGGCGGAAACGGTTAGCATTGGACGCATGTCCTCGCGCTTCACGCTTCGTCCCTACCGGTGGGCCCCCTGGCTGCCCTCCGCGCTCGCCCTGGTGGCCCTGCTCGCCCCCCTGATGGCCCTGGCCCGGGGCGGCGGCGGCGAGCACTACACCCGTCCCTCTCGCGACGATGGCGGGGGCGACGGGGGCATCCCCTTCTGGCTCATCTACGAGCTGTTCTCGCTCGTCTTCCGCTACCCGAAGGTGATGCTGCCGCTGCTCGCCATCGGCTTCGGCGTCTGGTGGTTCTACAAGCGCAACCTGCACCCGGACGCCACCACCCGGCGCGCCCTGGACCAGCACGACGCGGACCGGCGCACGCAGGTGGGACACCGGGACGTCCAGGGCTGGGTGAATGCCCTGAAGCTGAAGGACCCCGCGTTCGAGCTGCAGCCGGTGCTCGACAAGACGCGGTGGCTCTTCATGGAGCTGCAGAAGGCGTGGTTCCTGCGGGACATGACGCCGGTGCGGCCGTTCCTCTCGGACGCCACGTGGCAGCGCTTCAACGTGCAGCTCAAGCTCCTGGAGTCCCAGGGCGTGCGAGATGCGATTACCGACATCCAGGTTCTGGACCTCCAGCTCATCGGCCTCACGCAGAGCCAGTGGTTCGACAGCATCCAGCTGCGCGTCCAGGCGCGGATGCGGGACACGGATGTGCCGGCTTCGTTCACGGACGCGCAGGCCACGGATGCGGCGCGCAAGGTGCCTGGTGAGGCCTTCACCGAGGTGTGGACCTTCGTTCGCAAGCCCGGTGCGCAGACGAAGCTGGGGGAGGACTTGTACCAGGGCAAGTGCCCCAACTGCGGCGCCCCGTTCGCCGGCGGTGCGGCGAACAAGTGCGAGTACTGCAACGCGGTGGTGAACTCCGGCAACTACGACTGGACGCTGTCGGAGATCACGCAGGGCGTGGAGCACGTGCGCTACCACAAGACGGTGGACGGCCTGCGCGAGGCGCGTGCCGCGGACCCCGCGCTCAACCTGGAGATCCTGGAGGACCGCGCGTCGCTGCTGTTCTGGAAGTGGATTGACTCGCAGAGCCGCGGCGAGGCGAAGACGCTGTCCAAGGTGGCAAACTCGGAGGCCGTGCAGCGGCTGGGCTCGGAGCTGGAGGAGCTGCGCCGCAAGGGCCGGCGCCGCGTCTTCCTGGAGTGCGCGGTGGGCGCGGTGGATGTCTGCGCGTTGCAGGTGAATCCACAGGGGTACGACGTGGCGCACGTGGACGTGCGCTGGAGCGCGCGCATGGGCGTGGGCCCGTTGAACGAGAAGCCTCCGAAGCTGCCCACGGTGCCGCAGCGATTCATCTTCTCGCTGGTGCGCAGGCATGGCGCGCAGACGAACGCTGAGAACGGTATGTCCACGGACCGCTGCCCCAACTGCAACGCGACGCTCACCGACAGTGCCGCCACCACGTGCGACTTCTGCAACACGCAACTGGGCACCGGTGAGCGGGACTGGGTGCTGGCGTCCGCCCTGCCCTACGAGGCGTGGAACGTGGAGCAGGACCAGCGGTACCAAGCCAATGTGCTCCGCAAGGCCGTGAGCACCGAGAGGGAACGAGAGCGCGTGCCTGCTCCTGGCGCCGACGTGGTCATGGACGTGCAGGAGCGTCAGCGGCTGCTCTACATGATGGCGGCCATCGCCGCGGCCGACGGCGAGGTGTCGTCCAGCGAGCGCAAGCTGCTCAAGCTGTGCTCGGAGCGCTGGGGCGTGGAGTGGTCCAACGTGGAGATGGCGCTGGGCGCGGGCACGCAGCTCTTCGAGAGGTTGGTGCCGCGCGGCTCGCCTGAGGCTGAGCTCATCCTCCGCAACATCGTGGAGATTGCGATGGTGGACGGACGCATCGACCGCAAGGAGCGGCGGATGCTGGAGACCGCAGCTGCGCACCTGGGCTTGAAGGAGAAGCTGTCGTCCATGCTTGGCGAGCTGTAGGCCCGTTCAGCGGTCTTCGTCCTCCGTCACTTCGCCAAGCGCTTCGTCCTTGGGGTAGCGCAGCAAGCTCCGGAGTCCGCTCCGGGGCCAGTACCCCACTGTGAATTGCTCGTCCCCCACCAGCACGCATGCGCCATCCGGAGGACTCGGATGGCGCTTCAGCCACTCTTCCGCGTCCTCGCGCGTGGCGAACGAGCGGAGAGGCGGCAGGTGCTCATCGAGATGCGCCAGGAAATGCGCGAACTCGCGTCCGCAACCTGCCTCGTAGATGAAGTGCAGGGCCAGTGCGGCAGAATGCAGACCTTCGACGTCCGCTGGTGAGGAACCGAGCACGGCCTGCGCATCGTCGAGCGCGTGCCAGAGCTGCTCCTGCTCCTTCGTTCCTCCCGGCCTTCTCAAGGCCTCGACGTGAGGGAGCCGGAACAACAGAGGTTCGCCACTCGAGCGGGCGTAGCCAAGGGTGTACCGCTCACCCGCGACCTGCAGAGCGCCTCGTGGTGGGGGCACGAAGTGCATCTTCAGCCAGGCGTCGAACTCCGCTCGGCTGGAGAACGTGCCGAGAAATGGAAGTGAGGAGCCCCTGAAGGCAGCGAGGTAGTCCTCGAAGTTGTGCCCATGGCCGTCGAGCAGGAAGTAGGAGGCGTGCAAGGCGGGCGTGAGGGCCTCCGCGACCTCGGGAACTCCGCTGAGCAGCTCCTGGGCCTTACGGATGGCTCCTACGCTTCGGTCCAGTTCATCACGATTCATGCCCACCTCCCCCGCACAACGGCGCATCCATGCTGTCGGCCGAGGCCATCAGGGCAAGCGGGGCAAGTACGAGCAGCCCTGCTCCCGCGGAAACGACGACGAAGGCCACTCCTGCGATGACGACTCCGGTTCCCACGAGAAGTTCTGTCCGATGTTCTTTCAGCCACTCAACCGCACCATTCACCGCTGGAAAACGCAGAGCCCGGGCGCTCGCGGCCTCCACGCAGTCCTCGTAGGCGGGCCGGCAATTGTCGCGGCAAATCTGATCGTGCCTGGGGTGCCCACGCGGGATGTAGTTGTGAGGAGCCGGGAGCTTGCGTTTCATGCAGTTCCGGTGGCAGTCGATCAGTTCCTGGTCACAGTCCCGACGGCGGCTACTCGCAAGGACGATGGGCCTTGAGGGCGCACTGCGACTGCCGTAGGACGGCAGGCTCCGCAGCGCATCCTCGAACTCGGCTGCGGGCCGCCACGAGTGGACCACCTGGCCATCGGCCCGCTCCTGGATGACCAGGGCCAGGCTGGAGAGTTCCTCGGGCGCAGGCAGAAGTACGGAACGGACACTGCTACCACAGGAAAGCAGGAAGCAGGCTTGAACCAGAAGCACGAGGCTGCGGAACCGAGGAAGCTGGCTCATTCGAAATGAGCCTACTCAGGAAGACTCAACGGCAGAGATGCAAATTGAGGGCGGCCCGGAGACCTTTCCGGTGCCACCCTCATTGCGTTCAACCCGGGAGTCGCGCGCTCAGGTCTGCGCGCTCTGCGCGCGACGGGACGCCTTCTTCTCCCGCTCACCGAGCGCGGCCTGCAGGTACTTCCCGGCCAGCTTCCGGCCGATGAGCTCCTGCGCAATCTCCCCGGCCTCCACCAGCCGGTCCAGGTTGATGCCCGTCTCCACGCCCATGCCGTGCAGCATGAACACGGCGTCCTCGGTGGCCAGGTTGCCCGCCGCGCCAGGCGCGTAGGGGCACCCACCCAGCCCGCCGATGCTCGCGTCGAACGTCGTCACGCCCGCGGACAGCCCCACCAGCGCATTGGCCAGCGCGGTGCCGCGCGTATCGTGCATGTGCAGCGCGAGCTTCTCCGCGGGGATGTGCTTCAGCAGCGCCTCAAGAATGCCCTCGGTCTGCCTCGGCGTCCCCACGCCAATCGTGTCCCCCAGGCTCAGCTGGTACAGCCCCGCGTCCACGAGCTGGCGGCAGATGTCCACCACCCGCTCCACCGGCACGTGGCCCTCGTACGGACAGCCCCACACCGTGGACAGGTAGCCGCGCACGCGCATGCCCGCCGCGAGCGCCGACGCCGTCACCTCGCGTGCACCCGCCAGCGCCTCGGCAATGCTCTTGTTGATGTTCTTCTTCGAGTGGGCCTCGGACGCGGAGATGAACACCGCCGCCTCCTCCAGGCCCGCGTCCTTCGCCCGCTCCAGCCCCTTGAGGTTGGGCACGAGCGCGGAGAACACCACGCCCTCCCGCCGCCCCACGAGCCGCAGCAGCTCCTCCGCGTCCGCGAGCTGCGGAATCCACTTGGGTGACACGAACGACGTCACCTCGATGCGCTTCTCGCCCGCGGCGACCAGCGCGTCGATGAGCCGCGCCTTGTCCCGCGTGGGCAGCGTGCGCAGCTCGTTCTGCAAGCCATCCCGGGGGCCGACCTCATAGACGTCGACCCGCTTCGGGAGCTGGCCCAGCCAGCCTGTATGCGCTCGGGAATTCTGGTTCGGATCCACTGGACGAGCTCAGCGCTGTCGAAGCGCTGCTCCCACAATCAAATCGGTCGACCCGGATGTCGGTGGCCCACCGTCCAGCCCACCGTGCACCCAGGCCCTGGAAAACCCCGTGCTTTCCAACAGACGTGTCAGTTCCGCAAGGGGATAGTAGCGGATGGAATATGACGCGGTGAGACTCCGACCGGTCGGTAGGGTGAGCGTCCGCTGTCCCTCGTCCCTACCCGTAACCACGTCGAAACGGCTCTGCTCCTCCAAGATGCTTCCGTCCGGCAGCGTCTGCTGGAAGGCCGCCGCCGGTGACTCCACCAACCGCTCGTACGGCACCGTCTGGAACACCAGCCTCCCTCCCGGCCGCAGCACCCGCGCCACCTCGCGCAGGATGTGCACGTGGTCCTCATCCGTGAAGGCGAAGAGTGTCGAGTACCAGGCGTAGGCCCCCGCCAATGAGGCCTCCTGGAACGGCAGTGCACGAAGGTCCCCCTGCACCGCGGGAAACCCCGGCCGCCGCATGGAAAGCGACAGCGCGTCTAATTCCAGGCCGATGACGCGCCCGGCCAGGGGGCCATTGGCATTCAGACGCGCCGCGTGACGGCCATGGCCGCAGCCCAGGTCCACCACCGGCGCGGGTCCGGCCACGTCCGAGAAGGCGTGAGCGAGGTACTCCACCTCCCGGGCCGTGACGGCCTCCGAGAGGAAGGGCAGCGTGCTGCGAAGGTAGAGCTCTCCGAAGAAGGACACGGGCGTGTGGCTCCTACCTCAATGGGAGTGAGGCCACCGGAATGAATACCGGCGCCCCGCTCGCGCGAGGGGTTCCCGGCACCCTGCTCCCACTCGCTGGACGTTGGACATGGTGGCCTCATCAGACCCATTGCCCCGGGCGGGCATTGCGCCTATGGGATGGGCACGGTGCTGCCCTGAAGGGCATGGCGCCTCATCTCTCCGCGAGGACGCAGCATGTCGCAAGTGCCTCCCCCCTCCGACAAGGACTTCCCGCCCCCGTCGCTCGACGCGTGGCGCCGGCTCGTCGAGAAGGACTTGAAGGGCAAGCCCTTCTCGTCCCTCCAGTCGAGCCTGGAAGGTGGCCTGTCCCTCCAGCCGCTCTACACGCCCCAGGACGCTCCCGCCCCCACGGAGCCTCCCGGCGTGGCCCCCTATGTGCGCGGCACCCAGCCGCTCGGCCACACGGAGGGCGGCTGGACGGTGTGCCAGGAGTACGCCGGCCCCGACGTGGCCGCCACCGCCGAGGTGCTCCGCAATGAACTGGAGCGCGGCGGCCAGGGCGTCTGGCTGCTGTTGGATGCGCCGCACGGCCTCGACGTGAAGGACGCGGACTCGCTGCGGCGGCTCCTCGCGCATGTCCCGCTGGAGCGCACGCCCGTACACCTGGAGCCGGCGCGTGATGTGCTCGCCCCCGCGTCGCTCCTGCTCCAGGTCGCGGACGCCCTGCGCGTGCCGCGCAAGGCGCTGAGTGGCAGCCTGGGCATCGACCCCATCGGCGCCATGGCCCGTGCGGGCGCGGCGAAGGTGGATGTGGCCGGGACGCTCGTGCAGGCAGCTCCGGTGGTGACGTCGCTGCTGAAGGAAGCGCCGGGCCTGCGCGCGCTGCTGGTGTCCTCGCGCGCCTGGGCGGACGCGGGGGCCACGCCCGTGCAGGAGCTGGCGTGGGCCATCGCCACCGGCGTGGAGTACCTGCGCAAGCTGGAGCAGGCGGGCGTTGCTCCCGGAGACGCGGCGCGCTCGATGCAGTTCGCGCTGTCGGTGGGCGGCCAGTTCTTCCCGGAGATTGCCCGGCTGCGCGCGGCGCGGCTGCTCTGGTCCAAGGTCGTCGCCGCCTCCGGTGGGGCTCCCGAGGCCCAGGCCATGTCGCTGCACGCGCGCACCGCCAGCGGCACCAAGGCGAAGCGCGACCCGTGGGTGAACATCCTGCGCGCCACCGCGGAGTCCTTCGCCGCCGTCGTCGCGGGCGCGGACAGCGTGAGCACCTCGCCCTTCGACGAGCCCCTGGGCACCCCGGACGAGCAGAGCCGCAGGCTCGCGCGCAACACGCAGCTCATCCTGCGCGACGAGTCGAGCCTCAACCGCGTCGCGGACCCCGCGGGCGGCAGCTACTACCTGGAGCAGCTCACCGGCGAAGTGGCCCGCGCGGCGTGGACGGAGCTGCAGCGCATCGAGTCGCTGGGCGGCATGACGCGCGCGCTCGTCGAGGGCGACCTGGCCCGCGTGCTCGCCGAGACGGTGGCCGCGCGCGACAAGGCCGTGCGCAGCCGCCGCCTGCCCATGGTGGGCGTCAGCGAGTTCCCCCACCTGGGCGAGACCCCCGTCCACCGTGAGCCGCACCCCACGGCCGTGGCCCCCGCCGAGGGCGGCTTCGCGCCGCTGCGCCCCGTCCGCGTGGCGGAGGCCTTCGAGAGCCTGCGCGACGCCAGCGACAGGCACCTGGGGCTGTCCGGCTCGCGGCCTCGCGCCTTCATGCTGAGCCTGGGCACGGTGGCGGAGCACACCACGCGCTCCATGTGGGTCACCAACGCGCTGGCCGTGGGCGGCATCGAGACGGTGGAGCACCGCGACTTCACGGACGCGCTCCACGCGGCGGAGGCCTTTGCTGGCTCGGGGACGCCGCTCGCGGTCATCTCCGGCCCGGACACGCTGTACCCGGACCAGGTGCCCGCGCTCACCCGCGCGCTCAAGTCGAAGGGCGCGCGCACGGTCGCCGTGGCCGGCCGTCCTGGTGATAACGAGGCCGCCTTCCGCGCGGCCGGTGTGGACCTGTTCATCTATGCGGGAGCGGACCTGTTCCAGCTCCTGAAGACGCTGCACCAGCAGCTCGGAGTGGTGGCCTGATGCGCTCCAACGTTCCGGACTTCTCCCGCGTCGCCTTCGACGCCCCCGAGACGCAGCCCTCCCCTGCCGTGCGCGACGCCCAGCGCCGCCAGGCGAGCGAGGCCACCCGCGCCGCCGAGCGCTGGGACACGCCCGAGGGCATCCCCGTCAAGCCCGTCTACGCTCCCGAGGATTTGGAGGGCGTGGCGCACCTGGGCTCGCTGCCCGGCCTGCCGCCCTTCGTGCGTGGCCCGTACGCGACCATGTACGTGCAGCAGCCGTGGACCGTCCGCCAGTACGCGGGCTTCTCCACCGCCGAGGCCTCCAACGCCTTCTACCGCCGCAACCTCGCGGCCGGTCAGAAGGGCCTGTCCATCGCCTTCGACCTCGCCACGCACCGGGGCTACGACAGCGACCACCCGCGCGTCTCCGGCGACGTGGGCATGGCGGGCGTGGCCATCGACTCCATCAAGGACATGCGCATCCTGTTCGACCGGATTCCGCTCGACCAGATGTCCGTGTCCATGACGATGAACGGCGCCGTGCTCCCCGTGCTCGCGCTCTACGTCGTGGCGGCCGAGGAACAGGGCGTGAGCCCCGAGAAGCTCAGCGGGACCATCCAGAACGACATCCTCAAGGAGTTCATGGTCCGCAACACGTACATCTATCCGCCCGGTCCCAGCATGCGCATCATCGGGGACATCTTCCGCTTCACGGCGGAGCGGATGCCGCGCTTCAACAGCATCAGCATCAGCGGCTACCACATGCAGGAGGCCGGCGCGTCCCAGGACCTGGAGCTGGGCTACACGCTCGCGGACGGCGTGGAGTACGTGCGCGCGGGCCTCGCCGCCGGCCTGGACGTGGACGCCTTCGCGCCCCGCCTGTCGTTCTTCTGGGCCATCGGGATGAACTTCTTCATGGAGGTGGCCAAGCTGCGCGCGGCCCGCCTCCTCTGGGCCCGGCTCCTCAAGGACTTCAAGCCCAAGAGCGACAAGAGCCTGGCGCTGCGCACGCACTGCCAGACGTCCGGCTGGAGCCTCACCGCGCAGGACGTCTACAACAACGTCGTGCGCACCTGCGTGGAGGCCATGGCCGCCACCCAGGGCCACACGCAGAGCCTCCACACCAACTCGCTGGACGAGGCCATTGCCCTGCCCACCGACTTCAGCGCGCGCATCGCTCGCAATACCCAGTTGTACCTGCAACTGGAGAGCGGAACGACGCGCGTCATCGACCCGTGGGGTGGCAGCTACTACGTGGAGCGCCTCACCCACGAGCTGGCGCACAAGGCCTGGGCGCACATCCAGGAAGTGGAAGCGCTGGGCGGCATGACGAAGGCGATTGAGGCCGGCCTGCCCAAGCTGCGCATCGAGGAGGCCGCGGCGAAGACCCAGGCGCGCATCGACTCCGGGCGCCAGGCCATCATCGGCGTGAACAAGTACCCGCCCGAGCGCGAGGACCGCATCGAGATCCTCAAGGTGGACAACTCCGCGGTGCGCGAGGCCCAGGTGGCCCGCCTGCGCGAGCTGCGCGCCGAGCGCAACGCCGACGAGGTCCGCCGCCGCCTGGACGCGCTCACCGAGGCGGGCCGGCGCAACGAGGGCAACCTCCTCGCGCTCGCCATCGACGCGGCGCGGGCGAAGGCCACCGTGGGAGAAATCAGCGACGCGCTCGAGAAGGTCTACGGGCGCTACGAGGCCACCGTGCGAACCATCTCCGGGGTGTACTCGGCCGAGGCCGGCTCCGCGAGCGGCATCGCCGAGGCGCGGGCGAAGGCGGACTCCTTCCTCGCACGCTTCGGCCGCCGGCCTCGCATCCTCATCGCGAAGATGGGGCAGGACGGGCATGACCGCGGCCAGAAGGTCATCGCCACCGCCTTCGCCGACCTGGGCTTCGACGTGGACATCGGTCCCCTCTTCCAGACGCCCGACGAGTCCGCGCGCCAGGCGGTGGAGAACGACGTCCACATCGTGGGCGCCAGCTCGCTCGCCGCGGGCCACCTCACGCTGGTGCCGGAGCTGAAGCAGGCCCTGGCGAAGCTGGGCCGCGAGGACATCATGGTGGTGGTGGGCGGCGTGATTCCGCCCCAGGACTACGACGCGCTGCGCGCCGCGGGCGCCGCCGCCATCTTCGGCCCTGGCACCGTCATCGCGAAGGCGGCCCTGGAGCTGCTCGACAAGCTCGCCGCCGAGCTGGAGGCGGCGTGAAGCTGCTGCCCGCGGACACCTACGTCGACGGCGTCCGCGCCGGAGACCGGGCCGTGCTCGCGCGCGCCATCACCCTGGTGGAGAGCGAGCATCCGCGCCACGCGGCGCTTGCGCAGGAGGTTCTCACCCGCCTGCTGCCCCACACGGGGAACAGCCGGCGCGTGGGCATCAGCGGCGTGCCGGGCGCGGGCAAGAGCACCTTCATCGACGCCCTGGGCATGCACCTCGTGGGCAGGGGCCACCGCGTGGCGGTGCTCGCCATCGACCCGTCCAGCAGCGTCTCCGGCGGCAGCATCCTGGGCGACAAGACGCGCATGGCCCGCCTGTCGCGCGAGAGTGCCGCGTACATCCGTCCCAGCCCGTCCAGCGGCACCCTGGGCGGCGTGGCGCGCAAGACGCGCGAGACGCTCCTGTTGTGCGAGGCCGCGGGCTTCGACGTCGTGCTGGTGGAGACGGTGGGCGTGGGCCAGTCGGAGACCGTCGTCTCGGAGCTGGTGGACTTCTATCTGGTGCTGATGCTCGCGGGCGCGGGCGACGAGCTGCAGGGCATCAAGCGCGGCATCCTGGAGATGGCGGACATGGTCGCCATCAACAAGGCGGACGGCGACAACGCGCCCCGCGCCGAGCGGGCCCGCGCCGAGTACCGCGCCGCCCTGCACCTCATGCGGCCGGGCGCGGAGCCGGTCGTCACCACGTGCAGCGCGCTGGAGGGCACCGGCATCGAGCAGCTGTGGGACTCGCTCACGGAGCGCGTCGCACGGCGCGCCGCGTCGGGGGAGCTTTCGCGCCGTCGCCAGGAGCAGCAGGTGGGCTGGATGTGGGCCATGGTGCAGGACGGCCTCCGGTCGGCCTTGCGAGCGCACCCCGAGGTGTCCGCCCTCGTGCCCTCGCTGGAGACGGACGTGCGCGAGGGACGCGCGACGCCCACCTCCGCCGCACTGCGGGTATTAGGCGCCTTCCTGCCCCGTATGCCGGCCTGACTGACGGCCCGCGTCGTACGGCGAGCACCCGCAACTTCAATCGCTTGCCGGTGCCGCACCGCACTTTTAGTGTACGCGCGTGCGACAGCTCCAGCCGAACGCCCCTCCCCAGCCCTACAAGCCCCGTCACCACGTCCGCATCGTCACGGCCGCCAGCCTGTTCGACGGCCACGACGCGGCCATCAACGTCATGCGCCGCCTCATGCAGGCGTCGGGTGCGGAGGTCATCCACCTGGGCCACAACCGCTCAGTGTCGGAGATCGTCGACTGCGCCATCCAGGAGGATGTCCAGGGTATCGCCATCACCTCCTACCAGGGCGGGCACGTCGAGTTCTTCAAGTACATGATCGACCTGCTCCGTCAGCGCGGCGCGAACATCAAGGTGTTCGGCGGCGGTGGCGGCACCATCCTCCCCACGGAGATCGACGAGCTCCACAAGTACGGCGTCACGCGCATCTACTCGCCGGACGACGGCCGGGCCATGGGCCTGCAGGGGATGATCGACGACCTCATCGCCAAGTGCGACTTCGAGAAGCGCCCCGCGGACTTCCAGTCGCTGGTGGCCCGTCCCCTGCCCCGCCAGCCCGACCGCATCGCCTCGCTCATCACCGTCGCGGAGAACTTCGCGGACGCGGGTGAGGAGCTGCGCAAGGCCATGGCGGAGGCCCACGTGGACGCCCCCCGGGTGCCCGTGCTCGGCATCACCGGCACCGGCGGCGCGGGCAAGTCCAGCCTCGTGGACGAGCTGGTGCGCCGCTTCCTGGCGGACTTCCCGGACAAGACGCTCGCCGTGCTCTCCGTGGACCCGTCCAAGCGCAAGTCCGGCGGCGCGCTCCTGGGTGACCGCATCCGCATGAACGCCATCGACAACCCGCGCGTGTACATGCGCTCGATGGCCACGCGGCAGAGCAACCTCGCCCTGTCGCGGCACGTGGCCCACTCCATCGAGGTCTGCAAGGCGGCGGGCTTCGACCTCATCATCGTGGAGACGTCCGGCATCGGTCAGTCGGACACCGAAATCACCGAGCACTCGGACGTGTCGCTCTACGTGATGACGGCCGAGTACGGCGCGGCGACGCAGCTCGAGAAGATCGACATGCTCGACTTCGCGGACGTCATCGCCATCAACAAGTTCGACAAGCGCGGCTCGCTGGACGCGCTGCGCGACGTGCGCAAGCAGTGGAAGCGCAACCACAACGCCTTCACCGTCTCCGACGACGCGGTGCCCGTGCACGGCACCATCGCCTCGCAGTTCAACGACCCGGGGATGAACCAGCTCTACCGCGCCATCATGGACGCGGTGGTGAAGAAGACCGGCGCCCCGCTCCAGTCCCACTTCCAGCTCACCCCCGGCATGAGCGAGAAGAAGTGGATCATCCCGCCCGAGCGCACCCGCTACCTCGCGGAGATCGTGGAGACCTGCGAGTCCTACGACGGCTTCGTGCGCGCGCAGGCCGCCATCGCCCGGCGCATGTACCAGCTCCACGGCACCATCCAGGCCCTGCGCGCCAACGTGGGCAAGAAGCACCTGGAAATCGTCGAGCCGAAGGACGCCTCCGACGTGGTGCAGGTGACGGAGCGCGTGGAGGGTGAGCCCGCGTACCTGAGCGAATTGGTGGCGCTGTACCAGGACCTGGAGGGCCGCCTGCACCCGGACTGCCGGCGCCTGCTGGCGGATTGGCCGGCGACGAAGCGGCGCTACGCGGCGGCGAAGTACCAGTACCAGGTGCGCGACAAGGTCATCGAGCTGGACCTGTACACCGAGTCCCTCTCGCACCTGCGCATCCCGAAGATTGCCCTGCCCCGCTACGAGGACTGGGGTGACATCCTCACGTGGCTCCTGCGGGAGAACGCGCCGGGCGCCTACCCGTTCACCTCGGGCGTCTTCCCGCTCAAGCGCGAGGGCGAGGACCCCGCGCGCATGTTCGCCGGCGAGGGCGGCCCGGAGCGCACCAACAAGCGCTTCCACTACGTGTCGCGCGGCCTGCCGGCGAAGCGCCTGTCCACGGCGTTCGACTCGGTGACGCTGTACGGCGAGGACCCGGACCACCGGCCGGACATCTACGGCAAGGTGGGCAACTCGGGCGTGTCGATTGCGAACGTGGACGACGCGAAGAAGCTCTACTCGGGCTTCGACCTGGCGGACCCGTCCACGTCGGTGTCGATGACCATCAACGGCCCGGCACCCATGCTGCTGGGCTTCTTCCTCAACGCCGCCGTGGACCAGCAATGCGAGAAGTGGATTCGCGAGCAGGGCCAGGTGGAGGCGGTGGAGAAGAAGATCGACGCGCTCTACCGCGAGCGCGGCGTGCCCCGCCCCCGCTACCAGGGCGAATTGCCCCAGGGCAATGACGGGCTGGGGCTGCTGCTGCTGGGCGTGTCCGGCGACGAGGTGCTGCCCAAGGAGGTCTACGAGAAGATCCGCGCGAAGACGCTCCAGCAGGTGCGCGGCACGGTGCAGGCGGACATCCTCAAGGAGGACCAGGCGCAGAACACCTGCATCTTCTCCACCGAGTTCGCCCTGCGCGTCATGGGCGACATCCAGCAGTACTTCATCGACCAGAAGGTGCGGAACTTCTACTCGGTGAGCATCTCCGGCTACCACATCGCGGAGGCCGGGGCGAACCCCATCTCCCAGCTCGCCTTCACGCTGGCCAACGGCTTCACCTTCGTCGAGTACTACCTCTCGCGAGGGATGCACATCGACGACTTCGCGCCCAACCTGTCGTTCTTCTTCTCCAACGGCATGGACCCCGAGTACGCGGTGCTCGGGCGCGTGGCGCGGCGCATCTGGGCCAAGGCCATCCGGGACAAGTACGGCGGCAATGACCGCTCGCAGAAGCTGAAGTACCACATCCAGACGTCCGGCCGTTCGCTGCACGCGCAGGAGATTGCCTTCAACGACATCCGCACCACGCTGCAGGCGCTGCTGGCGTTGAATGACAACTGCAACTCCCTGCACACCAACGCGTATGACGAGGCGATCACGACGCCCACCGAGGAGAGCGTGCGGCGGGCGCTGGCCATCCAGCTGGTCATCAACAAGGAGTTCGGCCTGTCGAAGAACGAGAACCCCAACCAGGGCTCGTTCATCATCGAGGAGCTGACGGACCTGGTGGAGGCTGCGGTGCTCACGGAGTTCCGCGCCATCTCCGAGCGCGGCGGCGTGCTGGGCGCGATGGAGCGCATGTACCAGCGCTCGAAGATTCAGGAGGAGTCGCTCTACTACGAGACGCTGAAGCACGACGGGACGCTGCCCATCGTCGGGGTGAACACCTTCCTGGACCCGAAGGGCTCGCCCACCGTCACTCCGCCGGAGGTGATTCGCGCGACGAAGGAGGAGAAGGACTACTCCATCACCTCGCGCGACGCGTTCTGGAAGCGCAACGCGGCGACGGCGCCCCAGGCGCTGGAGGCCGTGCGCCGCGCCGCGCTGGACAACGGCAACGTGTTTGCCGCGCTGATGGACGCGTGCAAGGTATGTACGCTGGGCCAGCTGTCCCGCGCGCTGTACGAGGTGGGTGGGCAGTACCGGCGGAACATGTAGACAGCGCCAGGTTGGGTCAGCGATGCGGCGCCGGCTTCACGAGCTGGCGCCGCATTGTTGTTTTCAGCAGCCGCGACCGAGCGCGACACGCTCCCCCCTGTCTGCCTGCCCATTCGCCCCATGCGGGGGCCTGTGTTCTCCTGTCGGCGTCCACTGCGACCCCGGTGCGACTCGTTTCGGTTGGCCGCCTGCGCATCATGGAGTGACGCTGGCCTCGGCGCGATGACAGGCCAACCCGGTCATGGACGGGGCAGCCCGCGGACGGGAGGGCAAACACGTGGGTACCGAGACGCCGTGGGCGGCAGTGCGCCAATACCTCGATGCTTTCAACCGAGGCGACGTGCATGGAATGACAGCGACGTTCGCTGTCCCTGGCCAGATTCTCGACGGCATGGCACCGCACGTCTGGCAGGGGCCGACAGCGACTCAGGACTGGTACAGGGACGTCCTGAGAGAAGGCAAGGCACACGGTGCTTCCGGCTATTGCGCCAGTGTTGGGGAGCCGCTGCACAACGACATCACAGGCGATGCCGCCTATGTCGTCCTACCGGCGACCATGACCTTCGACCTGAACGGCACGAAGGTCACGCAGTCCGGGGCGATGTTCACCGTTGCATTGCGAAAGACCGCGGAAGGCTGGCGCGTGTCGGCCTGGGCGTGGACGAAAGGCACCCGCTAGCGCGTCCGTCCGGTCTCACTCAGGTACCGGATGGGCCTTCGGCAACAATGCGCCGGCGTCGCACTCTGGTGCCGCATCATCTCCGTCACTTGCGTGGCAGCTTCGCGCGCAGTCGCTTCACCGCCTCGTCCAGCACCGCGTCCGTCTTGCAGAAGGCGAAGCGCGCCAGCCCTTGGCCCAGGTGGCGGTGCTCGGGGCTGTAGAAGACGCTCGGCGGGATGCCGGCCACGCCGACCTCGGACACCAGGTGGCGGCAGAAGGCGATGTCGTCCGCGAAGCCGTACTTCGCGATGTCCGCGAGGATGAAGTAGCTGCCCTGCGGCGCGAAGGCCGTCAGCCCCGCCTCACGCAGACCGCCGAGCAGCCGCTCCCGCTTCGCCGCGTACGTCGCCGCCAGCTCCGCGTAGTACGAATCCGGCAGCCGCAGCGCCGCCGCCATGGCCGCCTGCAGCGGTGACGCCGTGGCGAACGTCACGAACTGGTGGGCCCGCTGCACCGCATCCCGCAGCGGCGGCGGAGCAATCACCCAGCCCACCTTCCACCCGGTGAGGCTGAAGGTCTTCCCACCACTGCTCACCGTGACGGTGCGCTCCGCCAGCCCCGGCAGCGTGGCCGGGCGCAGGTGCTTCGCCGGCGCGAAGACGATGTGCTCGTACACCTCGTCCGACAGAATCTTCGTGTCGTGCTCGGCGCACAGCCCGCCGAGGAACTCCAGCTCCTCGCGGGTGAACACCTTCCCCGTGGGGTTGTGCGGCGAGTTGAGGATGAGCAGCCGCGTCTTCGGACCGAAGGCGGCGCGGACCTCGTCCCGGTCGAACCACCACTCCGCGTGGGACGCGTCCGGCGGGCGCAGCGGCACGTAGCGCGCGGTGGCGCCCACGAAGGTGATGTTGGCGTCGTACGAGTCGTAGAACGGCTCGAAGGTCACCACCTCGTCGCCCGGGTCCACGAGCCCCAGCAGCACATCGAGGATGGCCTCGGTGGCGCCGCTCGTCACCGTCACCATGGTGTCCGGGTCCACCTGCTGGCCGTAGAAGCGCGCGGCGTGCTCGGCGATGGCGACGCGCAGGTCCTTCGCGCCCATGCCCATGGCGTACTGATTCACGCCGTCGCGGATGGCCTTCTGCGCGGCCTCCTTGACGGCCTCCGGCCCGTCGAAGTCCGGGAACCCCTGTCCCAGGTTGACGGCGCCGTGCTTCGCGGCCAGCGCACTGAACTCGGAGAAGACGGTGGTGCCGAAGCGGGTGACTCGCTGCGCGGACGCGGGCCGGGACATGGAAGGAGGCTCCTCATGGCCGGGCCCTGATGGGGTTGGGGGGTGACGCGGGGGCCGGCCGGCTCTCAGGGCCGTACGATAGCGTCCACGGGGACGGAGCGCGCGGCCCTCTCGCCTTCCCGCTGTCGGGCGGCCCGGCACAGGCCCAGGGCCAGCCCCGCCACCACCATCACCAGGGGCACCGCGGCCACCAGGTCCGTGGCGTAGTGGAAGCGCCCGGCCAGCGTGGCGGTGATGAGGCCGATGCCCGGCCCCAGCATGATCCAGAACAGCGGCCGGTGGAACCGCCACGCGTAGAAGAGCACCAGCAGCGTGGTGCCCGTGTGGCCCGAGGGGAAGCAGTCTCGGGCGTACCTCGGCGCGCGCATCAGCGAGTCCAGCACCGGCGTCAGGTACGCGCCCTGCAGCGGCCCGTCGAACGAGCCGATGAGGAAGTAGCGCGGCCCCACCGCGGGCACCAGCGCGTACGCCGCGTAGTTGAGCAGGAACAGGAGCCCCAACCCGGTGAGGTACTCGCTGAAGTCAGAGGAGACGCCACTCGCCCGCCGGTACAGCGCCACGCCCAGCACCAGCGGCCAGACGAAGTGGCCGTAGTAGCAGATGAGCAGGATGTCGTTGAGCCACGGCGGAACGATGTGCGCCAGCACCACCGCGGCCTGGAAGCCGAACAGCCGCTGGTCGGCGGCGACCAGCTGCGCGTCCTTCAGGATGGGGTTGAGCGTGTCCACCACGGGCGACAGCCAGCTGTGCGACAGCACCGCCACCGGCAGCAGCCACCAATCCGCCGCCACCGTCAGCCACCGCTGGCCGGGATACGAGGCCTCCAGCGTCCGCAGCACCAGGGGCCCGGCCGCCATGAAGGCAAACAGGCCGGCGTTGTGCAGCGCGCTCGGCGCCCAGCGGCCCGGGCCCACGAGCACCATCGCGGCCAGCGAACAGGCAACCACGACGATGAGGTCCGTCGGATTCAGGCGGACCTGCACCTCGCGCCCCTTCGTCAGGAACGCCATGCCTCGGGGGGTATAGGAGAATGAGGAGCTCACGCGGACTTCCGCTCCCCCGACGCCTCGTTGCTGCTGACGCCAGTCACACCGAGCTCGAGGCTCCGCACGAGGGCACCCTCCCCCACCGCGGCGGTCTTCCTCGCCTTCCACCGCTCCAGCAGGGCGAGCATCGCGGGGAAGAAGACCGTGGTCCCCAGGAAGGTGCACACGACCCCGAGCAGCGCAATCTGTCCGATGCTGCGCAGCCCCTGGTGGTTGGCGACCAGCAGCGCGCCGTAGCCGGCCGCGTTCGACAGCGTGGCCACCACGGCTGCCAGCCCCGTGTGCCGCACCACCTTGCCGAGCGAGCCGGGCCCCTCTTCCTCGTACCGGTGGAACAGGTGCACCGAGTTGTCCACGGCGATGGCGAGCAGGTTGGGCAGCACCACCGCGTTGATGAAGTTGAGCTGCACGTCGAAGAGGTACATGCCGCCCGCCAGACACGTCATGCCCAGGAACAGCGGCCCGGTGACGAGCAGCGCGCGCTTGAAGCTGCGCAGGCTGAGCAGGATGACGAAGAACACCACGCCGGCCGCGGACCAGAGGATGAGCGGCCCGTCCCCGCGCACCAGCGCGAAGATGCGCGCGGCGATGCGGTTGCTGTCCAGCACCGACATGTCGATGCCGCGCGCCTTCGCGCCGTCCACCACCTGGTCGATCTGCGCCGCCCAGCGCTTCAGGTCCTTCGTGTCGTAGTTCGACACCGAGGGGAACAGCAGCAGGAACGTGCCCTTGCCGTCCGTGGCCTCGAAGCGGCGGCGGACCTCCACCGGCAGCGAGTCCAGCCCGTAGGGCTTCGACTCCACCATCTGCGTGAAGTCCTTCAGCCGGGCGTCCTCGCGCGCCGACTCGGGCAGCCCGTCCAGCAGCGTGCGGATGCCGGCAATCTCCGCCTCGCGGCGCTGCAGGTCATGCGGCACCAGGTCGTTGAGGGACGTGGTGCGAAGGAACACGGAGTCCGCGCCATTCGCGCGCTTCACCTCCGCGATGACGTCCTCCACCTGCGCGGCCTGCGTCACGTCGTCCACCAGGAAGATGGCCGGGTTGAGCGGCTGGCCGAGCTGCTCGGTGACATGGTCGTCCAGGCGCGAGGCCGGCGAGTCACCCTTCAGCTTGCGCATGTCCGTCTCGAAGCCCAGCTTCGGGGCGATGGCCACGGAGAAGCCCGCGAAGCCCACCACCGCCAGGGCGAGGACCGCGATGACCGACGTGGGCCAGCGCTTCCACTGTCGCTCCGGCCTCGCCGCCACCGTGGACTCCACCGAGGCGGGCGCCGGGACGGCCGTGGCCACGGTGTCCTTGCGCGCGGGGCGCAGCCGCTCGGCGATGGCCAGCAGCGAGGGGCCCATGCCATACGCCGCCAGCACCGCGAGCAGCACGCCCATGCCGGCCAGCAGACCGAACTGGTTGAAGGCGTGGAACTGCGCCAGCAGCAGCACGAAGAAGGCCGCCGCGTTCGTCACCGCCGAGGTGACGGCCCCACTGAACGTCCCGCCCACCGCCGCCTTCAGCGCCTCGCGCGCGGAGAGGTGCTCGCGCTCCTCCCAGTACCGCATGCACAGGTGCACGCCGTACTCGATGCCCAGGCCGATGAGGATGGCGACGAGGAAGCCCGTCACCACGTTGAGGTGGCCGATGAAGATTTGCGCGAAGCCGAACGTGAGCAGGATGCCCACCATCACGGGCAGGCCCACCACCGCCAGCGCGGCGATGCGCCGGGTGGCCAGCAGGATGAGGCCCACGGCGATGAGCGCGGAGAGGATGCCGGCGCGCGACAAGTCACCGCGCATCACCGCGTCCTCTTCGATGCGGTTCTGGAAGTTGCCCGTCGCCTCCAGCTTCACCGACGGGTAGCGCTCCGCCGCCAGCGTGCGGCCGGTGCCCATGGCCAGCTCCACGAAGCGTCGCGCGAAGTCCAGGTCCCCCGCCGTCCCCGACGGCTTGAGCATCAGGTAGACCTCGGTGCCGTCCGCGTTCGCCAGGTACTCCTTCATGGGCGCGTTGGGCGTGTACTTCTTCGAGATGGCCTCGAAGTCCGCTGGCGGCGGCGTGGCCCCCAGGTCGATGTAGAAGGGGTTGGCCTGCTGGCGCTCGTAGCGGACGCGGGCCTCCAGGTCCTTGCGCAGCTCCGCCAGCTTCTCCGCGGGCAGCAGCAGCAGGCCGTGTCGGCGGAAGAAGTCCACGTCATAGCTGTGCTCGACGTAGCGGACCTCCGGCAGCGCCTCCAGGCGGCCCTTCAGCTCCGTCGCGTAGGCCCGCAGGCGCTCCGGGGAGTCCCCCTTGGCCAGGATGACGAGGTACCCGTCGCCGCCCGCCTTCTGTGACACGCGTGTCAGGTCTTGGACTTCGCGGGCGCCCTGGGGGAGCAGCTCCACGAACGACCCACGGAACTCCAACCGCGACGCCAGCGCCATACCGCCGGCCGCCAGGAGCGCGCAGACGAGCAGCACCTGCCAAGGACGGGACACGGCCGCCTGGATGAATCCCTCGAACCACCGCTGTCGCAGCGACCTGGCCACCGTCCACTCCTCGATGAAGGCGGGGGAAAGCAAATTCCCCGCCAGTCAAATGGCCCCCGCAAACAACAGGCCTGGACGAAGTCTTCCAGGCCTCCGGAGGCCCTCCGGCGGGCGTGCAGCCGTCTGTGCACGGTGGTTTCCAGTATCCACTGGACAACGCTCGTGTCGCGGCGGCGTGCCATCAAAGTCACGGTGCTGTCAAGCCAGGGGCCTGCTCGGGAGCCCTTGCAAGGGACCCGAGCAACAGTCCGCGCCTTGACACTGTCGCTAACCCTCTTTATTCACGGCCCCGCGTCCCCCGTGGGAGGTCGCTGGACGCAGGTTTCCGAGGCCGGAACGAGCCCTGCAAGGGGCGGCGGCCGGAGATCCGCTGTCCCCCCCAAGAGGATCCACCCTCCCGACGCAGCTTCAAGAAAGACCACCCATGAGCGACGTCTTCGACAAGTGCAGTAACTGGAAGGACTACCGCATCGCGAAGGCCACGGGCCTCTACCCGTACTTCCGAGCCATCGAAGCGTCGCACGGCGCCACCGAGGTGGAGATCGAAGGCCGCCGGGTCATCATGGTGGGGTCCAACAACTACCTGGGCCTCTCCGCGGATCCGCGGGTGAAGGAAGCCGCCATCAAGGCGGTGGAGAAGTTCGGCACCACGTGCTCCGGCTCGCGCCTGCTCAACGGCACGCTGGCGCTGCACGAGGAGCTGGAGGCGAAGCTGGCGAAGTTCCTCAACCGCGAGGCCGCCATCGTCATCTCCACCGGCTTCCAGACGAACCTGGCGCTGGCGTCCATCCTCGGCCGGCACGACATCGTCTTCAGCGACCGGCAGAACCACGCGTCGCTGGTGGACGGCATCCGCCTGTCCTTCGCCACCGAGCGCAAGTTCCGCCACAACGACATGGAGCACCTGGAGCAGCTGCTGGCCCAGGCGGAGCCCAACGCGGGCAAGATCATCGTCACCGACGGTGTGTTCTCCATGGAGGGCGACGTCTGCAACCTGCCCCGCATCGTGGAGCTGGCGAAGCAGTACAACGCCCGGGTGATGACGGATGACGCCCACTCCATGGGCGTGCTGGGCGACAAGGGCCGCGGCACCTCCGAGTACTTCGGCCTGGAGAAGGAGACGGACCTCGTGATGGGGACGTTCTCCAAGAGCTTCGCGTCGCTGGGCGGCGTGCTGGCCGGGCCCTTCGAGGTCATCAACTACATCCGCCACAAGGCGCGCTCGGTCATCTTCTCCGCGTCCATGACGCCGGCGTCCATTGCCGCGGCGCTCAAGGCGCTGGAGATCATCGAGGCCGAGCCGCAGCGCCGCGAGCGGCTCTTGGACATCGCGGAGAAGATGCACAACGGCTTCCGCGCCATGGGCTTCGACACGGGCGTGTCGGTGACGCCGGTGGTGCCGGTGCACATCGGCGACCAGGTGAAGTGCTTCCGCTTCTGGCGCGCGCTGCACGAGGCGGGCGTCTTCGCCAACCCGGTGATTCCGCCGGCGGTGGAGGCGGGCCACGCGCTCATCCGCACCTCGTACATGGCCACGCACACGGACGCGCAGCTGGACCGCGTGCTGGACACCTTCGAGACCATCGGCCGCAAGCTGAACGTGATTCCGGAGACGCGCCCCACCGTGTACGAGCCGGTGAAGATCGCCCGGCCGGGCACGCGCGTGCTGAACAACAAGGCCAGCGAGAAGTGGGCGGCCGGCTCCTCGGGCATGCTCGCGGACAAGGGCGGCATCACGCTGGACCAGCTGTCGCGCATGTCCTCGCGCGAGGTGGCCGGCAAGCTCTTCGACGCGGTGGAGCAGCTCACCTGGCGCGCCGCCAACCTGCAGCCGGATGACCTGCGCAAGCTGGGCAACGCGCCCATGAAGCTGTGGGAGAAGCGGGGCGAGCTGCCGGGCCTCCTGCTGGAGAAGGGCGCTCACTTCTTCATGCGCAACGGCACCAACGGCACGCAGTCCGAAGACAGGAACTAGAGCCCCCATGGCCCTCCCCGCCGAGCCTTCTTCGCCCGCGACCGCTTCGCTCCCTCCCCTGCCCTCGGACGTGCAGGTGACTCCCGTGCGTGGCTCCGCGGAGAAGATGCAGTTCATCCGCTTCCCCTACGGCATCTACAAGAGCGACCCGAACTGGGTGATGCCGCTGGAGATGGAGCGCAAGGACTTCCTGGACCCGAAGAAGAACCCCTTCTTCGAGTACGGCGAGGTGGAGCTGTTCCTCGCGCGGCGCGGCAGCGAGGTGGTGGGCCGTATCGCCGCCATCCGCAACCCGCGCCACATGGAGGTCCACGGCACGAAGGAGGGCTTCTTCGGCCTCTTCGAGTGCGTGAACGACGCGGGCATCACCCGGGTGCTGCTGGACGCGGCGGCGGCGTGGCTGCGCGAGCGGGGCCTGAACGCCATGCTCGGGCCGGCCAACTTCTCGTCCAACCAGGACTGGGGCCTGCTGATTGACGGCTTCGACACGCCCCCGGCCATCATGATGCCGCACAACCCGCCCTACTACGCGGCGCTGCTGGAGGCGTGCGGCCTCACCAAGGCGAAGGACCTGTACGCCTTCGAGCTGTCCTCGTCCGCCGCGCCGCCGGAGAAGGTGGTGCGCATCGCGGAGAAGCTCCGCGTGCGCGAGGGCGTCACCGTGCGCCCGGTCGACATGAAGAACCTGTCGGCCGAGGTCGCTCGCATCCGCGACATCTACAACTCCGCCTGGGAGAAGAACTGGGGCTTCGTCCCCTTCACCGACGCCGAGTTCGACCACCTGGCCAAGGACTTGAAGGCCATCGTCCGGCCGGAGCTGGCGCTGATGGCCGAGGTGAAGGGCGAGCCGGTGGCCTTCGCGCTCACCGTCCCCGACGCCAACCAGGCCATCCGGGAGGCCAACGGGCGGCTCACCCACTTCGGCCTGCCCATTGGCCTGGTGAAGCTGGCGCTGGCCTCGCGCCGCATCAACCGGCTGCGCCTCGTCATCCTCGGCATCAAGGAGGGCTACCGGCGCCGCGGCCTGGACGCCATCCTGTACCTGGACACGCTGCGCATGGCGAAGCAGCTGGGCTACGTGGGTGGGGAGATCTCCTGGACGCTGGAGGACAACCACCTCGTCAACCGCGCCATCGAGTCCATGGGCGCCCAGCGCTCCAAGACGTACCGCGTCTACCAGCGCGCGCTGTAATCCCCCACGGAGTCACGCCTTGCACTTCCTGCTCACCGGTGGCACCGGCTTCATCGGCCAGCGGCTCGCACGCCGCATCCTCGAGCGGGGGGACACCCTCACCGCGCTGGTGCGGCCCAGCTCGAAGCGAGGCCCCCTGGAGGCCATGGGCGCCCGCTTCGCCATGGGCGACCTGAACACGGGCGAGGGCCTGGCCGAGGCCGTGCGCGACGTGGACTGCGTGCTGCACCTGGCGGGCGTCACCAAGGCCCGCGAGCGCGCCAGCTACTTCGAGGGCAACGCCAACGGCACCCGCCGCGTGGTGGAGGCCATGGCCGCCCTGCCCCGCCCGCCCCGGCTCGTCTACTGCTCGTCCCTGGCCGCCGCCGGCCCGTCCACCCCGGACCGCCCGCGGCGCGAGGAGGACCCTCCGGCGCCCGTTTCCATCTACGGCCGCAGCAAGCTGGGCGGCGAGGAGGCGGTGCGCGAGTACGCGGACCGCGTGCCCTGCGTCATCCTCCGGCCGCCGATTGTCTACGGGCCGGGCGACACCGAGTTCATCCCCTCGATGCTGCCCATGGCGAAGAAGGGCCTGGCCATCAAGAGCGGCTTCGGGCCCAAGCGCTACTCGCTCATCCACGTGGATGACCTGTGCACCGCGCTGCTGGCGGCCGCCGAGCGCGGCCCCACGCTGGCGAAGGGCGACCCGGCGCGCGGTGTCTACACCGTGTCCGACGGCCGCGAGTACACGTGGGAGGACGTCTGCGGGGCGCTGGCCGGCGCCCTGGGCCGGGGCCGCCCCACGGTGGTGCCGGTGCCGGACTTCATCGGCTACCTGATTGGCCTGGGCTCGGAGCTCATGGCCCGGATGAAGGGCACCGTGCCCATCCTCAACCGGGACAAGGTCCGGGAGATGACGTGCCCCGCGTGGACGTGCACCACCGAGCGCGCGCGCAGCGAGCTGGGCTTCGCGCCCAGCATCCCCCTGGCGCAGGGCATCGCGGGCACTCTGGCCACGTACCAGCTGGCCAGCGGGCTCTAGACGGGCTCCAGAAGCCCCACCGCTGAACGAACGAAGGCCGGGGCCCCTCCTGGGAGGGACACCCGGCCTCGGCTCGCTTCCACTCCAGCGCGAGGGCTAGTTCGCGCTGCCCTCGGCCTTGGCCGGGGTGGCGGCGGCGCCCTTGGCGGACTTGCCGGCGTTCTCCTTCTCCAGCTGCGCCCGCTTGCTCTTCAGGGTGGAGAGCAGGCCGTCGAAGCCCTTGTCGGCGAGCAGCTTGCGGAACTGGCCCTTGTACGTGTCCACGAGCGACACCTCGTCGGTGATGACGTCGTAGATGCGCCACTCCTTCTTCGCGTCGGGGCGGTAGAGCCGGTACTCGATGGGGATGTTGTCCTTCTTCAGCGTGAGGATGGTGTGGACGGTGGCCTCGTTCCCCTCCGCTTGCTCCTTCACGTACTTCACGTCCGCCTGGGCCTGGCCGATGGCCTTCTGGGCGTAGGACGCGCGCAGCAGGCCCGTCATCGTGTCGGTGAACTCCTTGCGCTGCACGGGCGTGAGCGAGGTCCACTGCTTGTCGCCCAGCGCACGCTTCGCCAGTTCCTCGAAATCGACGAACTTCTCGACGACGGTGGCGAGCGAGTCAACGGTGGCGCCGGGCGCGCTGGCGGCCTTCTGCACGTCCGCATTCCCGGATTTGACGACCGAGAGCGGGCTGACTGGCGCGGCGGCAAGCAGGGTGGCGGCGAGCAGGGATGCAATCATGTGGTTTTTACGCTCCGTGTTGGAGGACGCTAGAGAGGACAGCTGCAGGGGCCGGGTTATTCACCCGGCGCGGGCGGTGTCCCGGTGACCCGGTTCAGGGCGGCCATTCCGAGCCGGACGTCGTGCCAGCTCTTCGACTTGTCGCCGGAGGCCTGGGCGTAGGCGCTGAAGGCATCCACCAGGTCCCGCGTCTCCCCCGTTCCCAGGTCGAACGCGGCGAAGGCGGCCGTCACCCAGCGGCGGGCATTCTTCTCCGCCTCGCCAAAGGCCTTCGCGCGGGCCCACGCGGCCACCAGCTCGCCGTGCACCTTCGTCACCTCGAGGCGGATGCCGGCGTGGATCTGCTTCTCCTGGGCGCGCAGCTTGTCCAGCTCCGCCTTCGCCTGGTCCAGCTGCGCGTCCTTGATGGGGACGTCGAACGTCCCGCGCATCACCAGGCCCAGGCCCACGGTGCGGTCGTTGTATGCGTCATACGCGAAGGGGTTGCGCTGGCGCGTGGCGCTGGTGGTGAAGCGGACGTCGTAGAAGCCGGCGAGCCCCAGGTCCGGGAAGAAGCTGCGCTCGCGGATGAGGACCTCCGCCTCGCGCGCGATGATACCCGCGGCGATGGCGGTGATTTCCGGCCGGTACTGCTCGGCGAGCTGGAGCGCACGCTCCAGCGGGGGCGGCGCCACGTCCTCGTCGAGCGCGAGGTCCTCCTCCACCACCGCCACCGGCGCGCCCTCGGGGGCGTTGGCCAGCAGGCGGATGGCGACCAGCGCGAGCTCCCGCCCCTGCCGCGCCTCCGCCTTGCGCGCCTCCACGAGCTGCCGGAAGAAACGGACCTTGTAGGTGTCCACCTGGGACACCTGCTGCGACTCCTCCTTCAGCAGCGCGTCGATGCGCTCGGCGGCGTCCTCCAGGCGCTTGGACACGTCCTCAATCTGCTGCAGGCCGGAGCGCGCGAGCTGGTAGCCGTAGTACGCCTGCGCGGCCTGGAAGCCCGCCTCGTCGCGGACGCGCTCGCGCAGCGCCTCGCCCACCACCGGCCCCTGGGCGCCCGCCTTCTCCAGCGCGGACAGCTTGCCGAAGGTGTAGATGGGCAGCACCGCGTTGCCCGTGGAGAAGGCCGTCACGCCCACGCGACCGAAGTTGAGGTCGCCCTCGAGGGACGCCTCGGTGGTCGGCGGTCCACCCAGCCCGTCATTGCGTGCCTCGGGCACGGGGCCACCCACGCCCACGGTGATCTCGAACTTGGGGAACCAGGCCCACTTCGCCTGCTGGTAGAGCGCCTGGAACTTGCGCAGCTCCGCGCTGGCCTCCTCCACCCGCGAGTCCGTGGCCCGCGCCTTCTCCACCAGTTGCGCCAGTGTCAGCGGCGCCGGACCGGAGGCGGCCCCCTGCGAGTCAGGAGCCTCGCTCACGGCCTCGGTGGCCTGCTGCGCCTCCTGCGCGGGCTGGCGCGCAGGCGTGGGAGACACGGTCCGTCCTCCCGAGGGCATGGCGGTCGGGGCGTCCACCGTGTTCGGAGCAATCACCGGAGGCCCGGGTGGCAGGCTGGTGGCCCCGGTGCCCGTCGTCGGCGCGGGAGTGGTGCCGCCCGAAGGCGCCGGGCCCGGCGAAGGCGTGGCGGAGGTGCCCGTCCCGGGAGTCGGGGTCGTCCCCGTCCCGGAGGTGCCAGGCGTCGAGGTCGTGCCCGTCCCGGAGGTGCCAGGCGTCGGCGACGGGCTGCTCCCCGGCCCCGCTGTCCCGGGGGTGAGCTGTGCCGCCGAGAGTCCGGCCGCCAGCACCAGCGCCACTGTCACGCCTCGATCCAGGTGTCTGCGCATTCGTACCGCCTCGTGCGGGCCCCATATCCGAGTTGCCAGCGACAGCGCAGCATCTTCGTTCCGCGAGGCGCCGTCACCGAGCATGTTCGTCCCATTTCCATCGTCCGGTGTCCCCCGGAAGCCCTGCCCTGGCGGCGCGGTGGCCGTCCTGCCGGGGGGCGATTCCGCGGGCTCGCGTAGGACCGCTGACACTCGGGCAAGAAAATGAGTTGGTTGGACGTGACGTATGCAGCAGATTGCGGCCGTTCCCGACTCGGGCCGAAGGGCCCGCATACCGAGGACCCCCACACATGGCCTATACCGATCGCGTCAAGCAGATCCTGTCCTGGTACACGTCCGACAGCCCCGGCACGTTGACCAACCTGGCCCGCCTCATGAACACCGGCACGCTCGCCGGCACGGGCAAGTTCGTCATCCTCCCGGTGGATCAGGGCTTCGAGCACGGTCCCGCGCGCTCGTTCGGCCCGAACCCCGCCGGCTATGATCCCGAGTACCACGCGCAGCTCGCCATCGACTCGGGCTGCAACGCGTACGCGGCGCCGCTGGGCTTCCTGGAGGCCATCGCCGGCAAGTTCGCGGGCGAGATTCCCCTCCTGCTCAAGCTCAACAACTCCGACTCGCTGGCCAAGGTCCCCAACCCGATGTCCGCGGTGACGGCCTCGGTGAAGGACGCCGTCCGCCTGGGCTGCGTCGCGGTGGGCTACACCATCTACCCGGGCTCCGGCGCGCGCAACGAGCAGTACGAGGCGCTCCGCGAGATCATCGCCGAGGGCAAGTCCTACGGCCTGCCCACCGTCGTCTGGGCCTACCCCCGCGGCAACATGTCCAAGGAGGGTGAGACGGGCATCGACGTGGTGGCGTATGCGGCGCAGATCAGCGCCCAGCTCGGCGCGCACATCATCAAGGTGAAGCCGCCGCAGGACCACATCGAGCAGCCGGAGGCGAAGAAGGCCTTCGAGAAGGCCGGCATCTCCACCAAGACGATGGCCGACCGCGTGCGCGAGGTGGTGCGCTCCGCGTTCAACGGCAAGCGCATCGTCATCTTCTCCGGCGGCGAGGCCAAGGACACGGCGGCGCTGCTGGAGGAGATCAAGCAGATCAACGCCGGTGGCGGCTTCGGCTCCATCATGGGCCGCAACGCCTTCCAGCGTCCGCACGGCGAGTCCGTGAAGCTGCTCAAGGACGTGATGAACATCTTCGCCGGCGGCAGGGGCTAGCCCCCCAGGCATCGCGCGCCAGCGCATGGGGCCCGTCAGGTCTTCCTGGCGGGCCCTTTTTCATTCGGCCCGTCGCACGCGAGAGCCACGGCGCCGCGCCGGAAAACAAAAAGGCCCGCCTGGTTTCCCGGGCGGGCCTCTTCATTTCAGAGTGGAGCTAATCGGGATCGAACCGATGACCTCTTGAATGCCATTCAAGCGCTCTCCCAGCTGAGCTATAGCCCCGTCTTTTGCTGCTGGGCCGCTGTGGGGAGCGGCCCGACGTCGAAAGTGGGTGCCTTCTACCGCTTCTTTCCGCCGTTGGCCACAATTGTTTGTGGCTTCGTGGCGTTTTTTCCACCCTTCAACCGCTCAGCGACTTCTTCTCCTTCCCGGAGGATGTCCGTCAGCTCGCGGGCGTGGGCCTCGGCCGCCTGCTCGGCGGCTTCCACGGCCTTGAGGACGGACGCGAAGCCGGCGGGCAGCTCCAGCCGGCCCTTCTGCACCTGGCGCCAGACGACCTCGCCCAGCTCCTTCAGCGCGCGCTCCTTCTGATCCTTCAGCACGGTGGCCTTGGCGTTGGCGCGGGCCAGGTCCGTGTTGCGCTCCACCGCCTCGCGAAGCTGTGCCAGACGGGCCTGGGCCGCCTGGAAGGCCTCGTTGATCTGCTTCACCACCTCGGACTGCTTCGGGTCGGCCGCCACGTGGGTCACCCCTTGGGAATTCCAACAGTTGCGTAGCGTGTGGGCTCGCGGGCTGTCAACTCCGCGCCGCCTTGCGAAGGCGCGCCGCGAAGAACCCGCCCCCGGGCACGCGAGGGGGCAGCGCCTTGAGGTATGGCCCCTGGGCCGCCAGCGCCGCCCGTTCCGCTCCGAGCACGTCTCCCACCGGCTCCAGCGTGAAGTCCGGGTGCTTCGCCAGGAAGGCCTCCACCACCGACTCGTCCTCCTCCGGCATCACCGAGCAGGTGGCGTAGACGATGAGCGCCCCGGGCTTCGCCTGCGCCGCCACTTCCTCCAGCAGGCCGGCCTGGGTGGTCTGGTACTTGGAGATCTCCGCCGCGGTGAGCTTCCACTTCTGGTCCGGCTCGCGCGCCAGCGAGCCCGTGCCGCTGCACGGCGCGTCGATGAGCAGCACGTCCGCGTCGGACAGGGGCAGCGGGTGCGGGAAGGCGACCTGCCGCAGCGAGAGCCGGCTCACCCGCTCGCGCGCCTCGGCCAGCCGGCGCCGGGAGCGGTCTCCCGCCAGCACCCTGCCGGTAGGGCCCACGAAGTCCGCCAGCGCCAGCGTCTTGCCGCCCGCCCCCGCGCAGACGTCCGCCACGATGAGCCCCGCCAGCGAGCCGCCCGCGGGCCGGCACAGCTCGGAGATGAGCTGGCTGCCCACGTCCTGGACCTGGAGCTTCCCGGACTTCATCACCTTCGTCTCGAAGATGCGGTGGCTGGCGTCCACCACGCGCACCGCGTCCGGAGCGGCGGCCACGGGCTCCGCGGCGACGCCCTCCTCCGCCAGCGCCGCCAGCACCGCGTCGCGCGAGCCGGGGGGGCGCACGCGGAAGTGCAGCGCGGGCTCCTCGTCCAGCGAGGACAAGAGCCCCTCCAGCACGTCCTCCGGGTACACCTCCGCCAGCCGCACCACGAACCAGGTGGGGAACGAGTAGCGCACCGCCAGCCGCTCCGCGGGCGAGTCCGGCAGGGGCGCCTCCGGCAGCGGGGACTCCACCACCTCCTGGAGCAGGTCGTCCTTGATGGTGCGGGGCCGCACGGGGCCGGGCAGCCGCACCTCGGGGCCGATGCGCTTCCAGCCCTCGCCACAGAAGATGCGCCGCCAGAGGGCGTAGCGGACCACCGCCTGGTCCTCCGTCAGCCCCACCTTGCCCATGCTGTGGCCGAGCAGGCGCGCCGCCAGGTCCAGCAGCCGCTGGTGCCGGGACAGCTCCCGCACGGCGAAGGCCGCGAAGCGCCGCTCCTGCCCACCGAGGCCGTCCGCCTCGCGCAGGGCCTCCGCGAGCGCGGCCTTCAGCGGCTCGCCCCGCAGCACCTTGATGTGGGCCTGGAGGGCCGCGGTGGCGGCGCTGCGCGACGGACGCCCGAGCCGGGCCGCGTCCAGCGGTGTCGAAGGCCACACGGAGTCCACGAAGGAGCGCCTCTAACCTTTCAGCGCCAGGGTGATGGCGAGGCACCCCTCGCGGGAGTGGACCTCGGGCGCCTGGTCGGCCCCCACGAAGAAGTACCGGGGTGCGGTGTGCCGCTCGCCAGCCACCTCCAGGTCTCCCTCCACGAGCAGCGCGCCCTCGCCGCCCTTCGCGCCCGGCCGCCAGGGGAAGCGGCCACCGGCCGCCACGCGCACCCAGGCCGCGTCCGCCTCGGGGCCCGTCGCCGCCGTGCGGACTCCGGGCCCGGCTTCCGTCCAGGCGTCTCCCGGGACGGGAGCCCCGGCGGCGGCCACCTGCTCCGCCCGGCTGCGCAGGGCGAGGAAGCGCTGCACCAGGGCGACGATGTCGTCCAGTTGGAAGGGCTTCACCAGTACCGCGTCCGGCAGGTGGGGCCGCAGCGTCCGGGTGACCTCGTCGGGCGCGGCGGCGCTGACGATGGCCACCGCCTGCTGGCCGCGCCGGGCGGCCTCCAGCACCGTCCGCCCCCCCTGCTCATGGCCGGCGATGCGCAGGTCGGTGATGACCAGGTCGAACCGCTCCTCGCGCAGGGCCTCCAGCGCCTCGGTCTCGGTCCCGACCTCACGCACCTCGGCCAGCTCGGCGATGATCTCGCCCATGCCTTCCCGGAGGCTCGCGTCGTCCTCGACCAGCAGCACCTTCATTGCGGGGGGCCTCCGTCGGGCCTGACAGCTGCCGGTCCTACCTGGACCCGGGTGGGACCGACACGGTCACCCCCGCCGGTCCGCCCATTCGGATTATGGCCCTCCCCGGACTCGAACCGGGACGCGGGGTCAGCCGCAGCGGATTTTGAGTCCGCCTCGTCTACCAATTTCGACAGAGGGCCGCTTGTTGCTGGAACGACCAGACGTATACCGCGACCCGCGTCCTTGTGCATCCGAAGATTGCGGTGCCGCACGCACATCGCTAAGAGGGGCCCCGCATGTACAACCTTCTCATTTCCCTCGCCGTGGGGATTGTCGTCGCGCTCCTGGTGAAGCTCGCGGGCTTCTCCCTCTGGGCCGGCCTCGTTCCCGGGATCATCGCCCTCATCGGCACCTTCGTCCTGCTCGCCCGCCGGGTGGCCGGCCGCATCCAGGCGCTGATGACGGTGGTGCAACAGGACCTCCAGTCGCAACCCACCAGCCAGAAGGATGCCCAGGGACGGGTGGACCGGGCGGTGAAGACGCTCGAGCAGGGGCTCGTCTACGACAAGTGGCAGTTCCTCGTCGGCCCGGAGATCCACGCCCAGATCGGCATGCTGAAGTACATGGTGAAGGACCTGGACGGGGCCAAGGCGCACTTCGCGAAGGCCAGCGCGCGCAACTACATGGCCAAGGCCATGCAGGGCGCCCTGTTCTACCAGCGCAAGGACTTCCCGGCGATGAAGGCCTCCTTCGAGGCCGCCGTGAAGAGCGGCAAGAAGGAGTCCATCGTCTGGGCCGTGTACGCCTGGTGCCTCTTGCAGAACAAGGAGAAGGACGACGCGCTGCGGGTGCTCGCGCGCGGCGTGGAGGAGAACCCCAAGGACGAGAAGCTCAAGGGGAGCCTCGCGCAGCTGCAGAACGACAAGCGCCTGAAGATGAAGCCCTATGAGCCCATGTGGTGGCAGTTCGGGCTCGAGGCCCCTCCGACGATGCCCCCCATGGGCGGCGGCCGTCGGATGCAGTTCACTACGCGACGCTGATCGCCCTGCGCGGGGCGGGCGATCGTCCGCCCGCGTACGGCAATTCCTACCGGGCCCTTCAAGACGATGCTGGAACGTCTTCCGACCCGTTAAAACGGGGCGACGGAGAGGGCACGCAACCACCTGAAATCACTGTGACGGGCCTGTGCCGGCGCGGGGCATGCTGCTTGCTCCAGGGCCGTGCGCGCGCTGGGCTTTGAAGCGGGCCCGCGGCGCGGCGGCGAACGGGCTTGGCAGCCGGAGGTCTCGGGTGAAGGTTGCGGGAGTCGGCGGGTGCTTGCAGGACTGGGTGGCGGCGGATGCGCGTGGGGCGCTGGGGCGTCGGGAGCACTCGGACGGGCGTGGCACCCGAGACTTTCGGCCTGCCATTTCGGAGCAGGCGAGCGAAGCGGAGTGGTGCATGGAACGGCGTGGCCGTACCTCGGGGCGCTCTCTCCTCCTCATCATCGAGGACGACGCGGGAGTCCGTGAGAGTCTCATGGACCTGCTTGCTTCCCGCTTCGACGTGCTCGCGGCGCCGGACGCGGACGCGGGGCTGGAGCTGGCGCGCGAGCACCGGCCGGACCTCGTCCTCCTGGACCGCTTCCTTCCCAGCGGCGACGGGCTGATGGTGCTGGAGGCGCTCCAGCGCGACGCGCGCACGGAGGCCGTGCCGGTCATCTTCCTCACCGGTGACGCGGACGAGGCGACGCTGGAGCGGTGTCTGGAAATGGGCGCGGTCGACTTCATCCACAAGCCGGCGAGCGCGCGCGAGTTGCTGGCGCGCATCGACCGGGCGCTGCGCCAGAGCGAGCAGCAGCGGCGGCTTCAAATCCTCGCGCAGACGGACGCGCTCACCGGGCTGGCCAACTTCCGCGCGCTGACGGTGCGGCTGGAGGAGGAGCTCCGCCGGGCGCAGCGCTACCAGTACCCGCTGAGCGTGGTGGTCATCGACCTGGACCACCTGAAGGCCATCAACGACGGCATGGGGCACGACGTGGGCAACCGCGCCATCGCCGCGCTGGCGTCGCAGCTCAAGGGCAACCTGCGCGAGTCCGACTTCGCGGCCCGCTTCGGCGGCGACGAATTCGTGGCGTTGCTTCCCCATCAGACGGCGCTGGAAGCGGCCGTGTTCGCCGAGCGCATCCGCACCGGGCTGCGCACCGTGGGCGTGCAGAAGAGCGACGGCCGCCCTGCCCCCTTCGGGCTGAGCGTGAGCGTGGGCATCGCCGACCATACGTTGGAAGGGCCGAAGGAGGATCCGGACGCGCTGATGAAGGCGGCGGACGCGGCCCTCTACGAGGCGAAGCGTGAGGGGCGGGATCGGGTGGTGGTGTTCGGCCGGCCGGTGATCTCCCCACCGGTGCAGCGGCATTGAAGAGAGCAGCTCGGGCGAGGCAGGCAACGGCGGGGCAGCGAGGGCGAGGCTATGCAGGGCAACAGGCTGGCGAGCGGTTCGAGGGTGGCAATCGTCGGGGGCGGCATTGCCGGCGCGGGGCTGGCGGCTTCGCTCCTCTTCAACGGGCGGGCGCGCGGCCTGACGCTGGACGTGCGGGTGTACGCGGGCGGGACGTCGGAGCGCACGGCGCCCCCGGCGGTGCTCACCCCGGAGTGCCGCTCGCGCCTGGCCGCCCTGGGCTGCCGCATCCCCACCGAGTGGCGCGCGCATGAGCTGCGCGGCGTGGAAGTCATCGCCGAGGGCCGCCGCGAGCTGCTCCCCGCGGCCTCGGGTGGGCTGTGGGTGGTGGACGGCTGGCCGCAGGGCCAGGGCGGACTGGAGCAGGTGCGGGACGTGCTGGCCACGGCGGCGAGCGCCCAGGGCGCGCGCTTCGTCTCGCGCCACGTGGAGAAGGTGGAGCGGCAGGCTCCGGCGCCGGACGCGCCCGCGTCGGTGCGGGGCGCGGGGCCGCTGGTGGTGCGCGCGCAGGGCAGCGGCGACCGCTTCCACGCGGTGGCGCTGGCCACGGGCGCGGGGCCGCTGATGGGCGACGCGTTCTTCAAGGGCTTCCGCCCGGCGCCCACGGTGGCGGCGGTGCAGGCGCGGCTGCGGCACGCCTCGCCCCGGCTGGAGCTGGCGCCGCTGGCGCGGCTGTGGATTGCGCCGCTGCCCACGGTGGACGGGCTGTTCCTGCTGCCGGCCGCGGGGTCGGTGTACGCGCTGGCCTTCGGCCCCGCGGTGACGCCGGCGGACCTGTGCCAGGCGCTGATGATGGCGGCGCGGGACGGGCTGGTGGAGGAAGGCTTCGAGCTGGCGGCGCTGGAGACGACGCGCCTGCCCTACGGGCCGGGCCGGACGCTGGTGGCCCCGGGCCAGGTGGTGGTGGGCCCCGCGGCCTTCGGCCACCCGCTGCAGGTGGGCCTGTCGGAGACGCTGGCGTCGTGCAGCCGCGCGGCGGTGGCGCTGCTGGACGGCGGCCTGGAAGCGGCCGCGCTGGAGCGCCGGTACGTGCGCGAGGGGCTGGGCGAGCTGATGGAGGACGCGGCGGCGGGCGCGCGCTCCATCACCTGGCTGCGCCGCGCGGGCAAGCGGGCACCGGCGGCCTTCATCGCGGCGAAGGGCCGGCGCGGCATGGGCGGTGTGTACGGCGGCGGCGTGCTGGGCATGAGCGCGCCCACGCCCACGGCGCTGCTGGGCGCGGCGCGCTGGGCGGGCCTGCGCGAGGTGGTGGGCTCGTGGATGCGCACGACGATGGAGCCGGTGCCCACGGTGGTGCCCGAGCTGGAGCCGGACCTCTACTACGTGGTGGACGACGACCCGGACGCGCGCGAGGCGCTGACGGCGCTCCTGGAGAGCACGGGCGCGAAGGTGGTGTCGTTCGCGGATGAGCTGGCGCTGTTCTGCGCGGTGGCGCGGCGGCCGCCCACGGCCATCCTGCTGGACGTGGTGCTGCACTGGGTGGACGGCCTGCGGCTCGCGGAGGGACTGAAGCAGCACCCGCTCACGCGCAACACGCGGGTGGTGGTGATGAGCGGGCTCAACCGGCCGCACGTGCGCCAGCGGGCGCTGGACGCGGGGGCCGAGGCCTTCCTGCCCAAGCCCGTGGACCCCGAGCGGCTGCTGCGCCTGCTCACCGGACACGTCCCGGTGGCGTCTTCCGCGGTGGAGCCGGAGGCCCGGCCCGGCATGAGCGAAGAGGCGCTGGGCTCGGACCGCTACGCGTCCTGACTACGCGGTGACCTGGCGCAGCGAGCGTCGGAGGGTGAGTGAGCCGGCCATGAGGGCGACGCCTCGGAACAGGATTCCGATGCCCACCATGGTGCCCACCAGCCACACGGCGGAGATGGGCCACTGGGCCATGACCACGACGCCGAGGAAGACGGAGACGGCGCCGTAGAGCAGGTCCCAGCCCCACCGGGCGTAGCGGTCCACGACGGAGGTGATGGCGTGGAACAGGCCGCTGGCGAAGAAGTAGCCGGCGAGCAGGAGCGTCAGCGCGGCCAGCCCCGCGCCGGGGTACACGAGGACGAACAGCCCCACCACGGTGGTGAGGACGCCGCCCAGCAGGTAGAGCATGAACGGCCCGCCGGACTTGCGGACTCGGAACGCGGAGACGATTTCCGCGACGCCCGCGAAGGTCAGCACCGCGCCGAAGAAGATGATGGAGATGAGGCTGGTGAGGAAGGCGGTGCCCAGCGCGACGATGCCCAGGGCCGTCAGCAGGAGTCCGAGGATGAAGGGGCCGCCCCAGAGGGACGAGGTGACCTTCGGCCTGTCGTCTGGCGCCGTCTCCCGATTGCGCTGGATGGTGATGGCCATGACGTCCGCTCCCGCGTTGTGAGCACCCTGGCGGCCGGGAGGCCGTGCGTCCGTCCAGCGGCCGCACATCGGCGTCCGGGGCCGGGGCTCGTCCACCCGCGAACATGGGAGCGCGGGGCGGCGGGGACAATGCGCGCCCTTCCCGCTCCGTCCCTCCCCTGCCCCACCCCGGGGGGCCCTCAGCTCTCGCGAGAGCGCTCGAGCAGGACCTCGTACGGCGGCGGCACGAACACCGCTCCAGGCTCCTTGCGGAACCACGTGAGCTGGCGCTTGGCGTAGCGGCGGGTCTCCTGCGCCGTGTCGTGGATGGCCTCGGCCACGGTCATCCGCCCCTCCGCCACCGCGCGCGCCTGCACGTAGCCCACGCTGCGCATGGGGGCCGCGTCTGCGTACCCACGGGCCAGCAGCTCGCGCGTTTCCTCCACCAGCCCCCCGGAGAACATCGCCTCCGTGCGCGCGTTGATGCGCTCGTAGAGCGCCTCTCGCGGCGGGTCCAGCACGTAGAGCCGGAAGGGATACCGGTCCGCGGAGAACGCATGCGCCCTGCGGAACTCCGACGCGGGCACGCCCGTCTGCGCGTGAATCTCCAGCGCGCGGACGACGCGGACCAGGTCCTGCGGGGGCAGCTTCGCCGCCGTCTCCGGGTCCACCTCCGCCAGCCGACGATGCACGGCCTCGCGTCCCTCCGCGGCGGCGAGCGCCTCCAGCTCCGCCCTCAACTCGGGCAGCGCGCCGGGGGCGTCCACCACGCCGTGCAGCAGCACGCGCAGGTACAGCCCCGTGCCGCCCACGACGAACACCGGCCGCCCCCGCCCGGCAATCTCGGAGATGACCGCATCCGCGCGCCGCTGGTACTCGGCGGCGGAGAAGGCCTCCATCGGGTCCACCACGGACACCAGGTGGTGCGGCACCGAGGCCAGCTCCTCGGCCGAGGGCTTCGCGGTGCCGATGTCGAAGTGCCGGTACACCTGCTGCGAGTCCGCGCTGACAATCTCTCCGCCCGCCCGGCGCGCCAGCTCGAGCGCGAGCGCCGTCTTGCCCGACGCGGTGGGCCCGGCAATCACCGTCAGCAGCGGCCTGCCCTCCACGCCCTCACCCATGTCCCGCCGCCTCCAGCGCGCCACGGACCACCGCCGCCGCGGACGCATCTTTCGCGAACACGAGCCGCACCGGGGCCACCTCCGACAGCAGCCTGCCCGCCGACGCCAGCAGTCCGCCCCGCCCTGCCGCGGTGGCCTCGGGCAACAGCGCGTTGAGCAGCAGCATGCGCCCCACCTCGCCCGCGGGCTGTGACTCCCACCGCGAGCCCGTGTCCCACGCCAACGTGCCCACCGCCTTCAACCACGCCTCCACCGGGGCACCCACGTTCCACGGCGTCCCCGCGACCCGCCATGCAGGGAGCCCTGCCCCTCGCTGCGGCCACACGGCCACCAGCTCGTCGGAGAGCAGCGCTTCTCCCGCCTCCGCCCACAACGCCCCCAGGGTGCTCTTCCCCGCCCCCGAGTGCCCCACGAACAACGCAGCCCGCCCCAGGTGCGCCACGGCCACGCCATGCACCAGCAGGCCCCCGCGCCGGGCAAGCGCCCCCGCGAGCATCACCTTCAGCACCGTCTCCACGGGAAAGCGGCCCTGCCCCACCACCGTGGCACGCAGGCCCTCCGCCGCGAGCGTCGCGAAGTAGTCCTCGCCCTCCAGCCGCAGCGAGCCGTCCGGAGCACGCTGGACCCGGGGAAGCTCGCGGACGGCAGGCGCGGGCCTCGCCACCTCGGGCGCAACCACCTCCAGCTTCGCCACCGCGCCGCCTTCCGACGCGGGGACGAGGAACCGGGAGAACAGCCGCCGCAGCGAGCCCTGAAGGCCCGCGTCGGCCGCCTCCACCGCCACCGTCCACCCGGCGATGCTCACGTGCACACCGGTGGACTGGGGAGCGTCGTCGGAACTGCCGGAGCCACCGGGACCGGGCGAGCCGGTTCCCGAGGCGCTCAGGGCGTGCACTCCGACTCGCCCGGGATGTTGCACTGGGAGATCTGCGCCAGCGCGACGAAGGGCTGCTCCCAGAGGATGGCGGGCGCCTCGTACTTCGGACGCGCCTCGGTGGCGGGGGCCTGCGAGGCGTTCATGTCAGGGTTCCGGGCCGTCATGGAGGAAGGCTCTTTTCTCACGGGAAGGGTACCGGGAAAGCGCAGATGCGGCCATCTTCCGAGCCCACGTGCAGGCGGCTCACGGTGGTGTCGACCGTCGGAGTGCCGATGCGCTGCGCCCCGCCAATCGAGACCTGCTGCGAGTCCACGCCGTTGGTCAGCTCGAGCTGGTGCACCTTCCCGTCCGAGCTGCCCACGTACACGCGGGCCACCGCGTTGCGGTTGAAGGAGAACGTGCCAGACGGAGACGCGATGGGCGTGCTCCACCGCAGCGTCGGCGCCACGGTGACGTTCGTCGTGTCGTAGAACGCCACCTGGCCCTCGGCGAGGCTGGCCACGAAGCCCGCGCCCTGCGGACGCACGAAGCTGGTGAAGGCGGGCGTGCTCGGCGCCGGGCGCGAGGCGATGGTCAGGTTCCACGCCGGCTGCAGCGTGCTCACGCTCACCGCGTGGACGGTGCCGTCGCTGTCCGTCGCGAAGATGAGGTTGCTCACCGCGTTGCGCACCAGGCTCAGGTCGATGTCACCCACGGGCAGCCGCGCGATTTCCTGTGCGGTGGGCCCGGGGGCCAGCGTGTTGAGGACGCGCAGCGTGTCCGTGGAGCCCGCATGCGTCTTCATGCCGATGAAGAGCCGGTTGGTGGTGTAGTCCACCACCATGCCGCCGCTGACCATGCCCAGGTCTCCGGGCTGGTACGTCCACACCACCGCGCCCGTGGCGGCATTCAGCGCCACTACGCGGTTCTGCGCCGGGTTCGCCAGCCGCGTGGCAAAGAACACCAGGTCCCTGTTGGGGTGCGCGGCCTTGTACGCCGCGTTGGCGAAGTCATGGAGCTGCGTGACGGGGAATGACTGGATGGTGCCGATGGGCGCGCCGCCGTTGTCCCACCGCCACAGCACCTGACCGGTGCCGGCGTTGATGGCATGGGCGACGCCGGCCTGGTCTCCCACCAGGATGTACTGGCCGGACAGCCCGTGCAGCGGCACCACGGGGAAGCGGCTGCCGATGAGGCCCGACAGGGGCAGCGGCCTCCAGCGCTCGGCGCCGTCCTGGGCCGGGTTGCTCACCTGCGTGGTGTTCGCCACCACGGAGTTGTTGAAGGAGCTGAAGATGCCCACGCCCAGCTCGGTGATGGGCTGCTGCCGCGCGTCCAGGCCCACCGAGTAGCACCACAGCGGTTCATTGGTCAGCCGGGCCCGGGGCGTGGCGACGAGCGCCGCCGACGTGGGCCGGTTGCCCGGCGAGTACCAGCGCACGTCATCCGCGTTGTGCACGCGGTAGTAGTACGTGGTGCCGTTGGTGACGGTGGAGTCCGTGAAGGTGGAGGCCGTGCTGAAGGCATCCGAGTAGACGACGGTGGCATTGCCCAACGTGGCCCCCACCGCGTAGCTCTGGCCCTGCACGGGCGCGGTGTTCGGCGCGGCGCCCGCCGCGCGCAGCACCAGGGTGCCGCTGTGCAGCGCGGGGTTGTCCCAGGTCAGCGTCACGCTGGCATCGCGAGCCACCGCCGTGAGGCGCTCCACCTCCGGCGCGGTGCCGGCCAGCAGCGTCACCGGCGCCTCGATGCGCTTGGGCGGCAGCTGGAAGTTGTCCACCAGGTGCATGCGGTGGCGGAACGCCGTGGGCCCGGTGAGCGACGTGCCGGAGCCGAAGTTCGAATACACCACGGAGAACGTCCGCTCCCCTCCCACGGGAATGCCCGCGCCGGTGGGCGTCCAGACGATGATGCCGGTGGTGGCGTTGCGGTTCGCGCTCCACCCGGAGACCGCCGGCGTGCTGGACCAGGTGAAGTAGTTGACCGCGGGCCGCAGCAGCTGCACCTGGGTGATGGGCAGCGTCCCGCGGTTCTGCACCGTGTATGTGACGGTCTGCGCGGTAGCGTTGCCCGCCAGGGCGGCCGGGCTGATGCGCACGCGGTGCCGGACGATGCTCCCCTGCTCCGAGTCCACGAGGTCACCCGCCACGGCGGTGCCATTCCGGGTCGCATCCGCCTGCGCCCGGAAGTTGTAGGTCGCCCGCTCGGCGCCAGTGAGCTGGTAGGTCCAGACGAAGTGCGCGGACGTCCCCGGCGCGAGCCGGCTCACACTGGCCGGGGTGGGCCCCGACAGGGCCGCGAAGGTGGCCGAGCCCTGGGTGACCAGGCCCCGCGGCCGCACGTCCACGAGCGAGTCGGTGGTGGACGTATTCGTCACCGTCATCCGCACCCGCACCGTGTCACCGCTGAAGGCGTCCACGGTGTCCACGTCGAGCGCGGACGCCATCGGCGCCACGTTCAACATCGCCGTGTCGGACACCTGCGACGTGGTGGTGTTCGCGGCGTTGACGGCCTGCACCTGGGCCACCGTGGCGCCCGCGGAGGTCGGCCGCACGCGAGCCACGAGGACCCCCGCGTTCCGCAGGGGGATGTTCACCTGGAACGGATTGGGCTCCAGGCTCACCACGTCGAACGTGATGGAGCCAGAGGACGGCCCCACGGCGGTGACGCCGGTTTGCGCCCCCGTGGTGCGGTTCTCGACGACGATGCGCGCCTCCGTCTCCTCACCGACGCCCAGCGCGGGCGGACGGATGGCGGCCTGGGTGTACAGGCCCGAGCGGGTCCACGCCGCGGCGGTCAGGTTCGCGGTGAAGAGGGAGTTGTCGCAGTGGTCCCTGCCGTAGGTGTTGGTGTTGCCTGTCACGAACCGGTCCGCGGCGACATCCGCGGCAACCGCGGGCGGAATGACCCGGATGGTGAAGGTGACAGAGCTTCCCGCGGGCAGACCGTGGGTGTCGTTCGCGCACGAGCCGACCGTCGACGTGAACATGATGCGCCGCGACTGGACGTTCAGATCCGTGACTTCCCAACCCGTGGGCGGGTCGGTGTCCAGCAGCGTGTAGCCGGTGGGCAGGACGAAGGAGAACTGGGACAACCGGCGCGAGTTGTTGTTCGAGGTGTTGACCGCGTGGATGGTCAGCACGGAGACCTCGTCCATCACCACCCGCGCTGCGGTCTCACCCGGCGCGGGAACGGCGGTCGCGCTCCAGGACCGGGAGGTCTGCGCCGCCGCGAGGGTCGGCACGAGGAAGGCAAGGAGCACCGCGAGGCGGGCGTTGAAGGGCTTCATGGCGGAGGGCCTCACGTCACGGCTCCAGGGTGAAGGCGGCCGTGGTCAGCGGCTCGCCGTCGAGGAAGAAGCGCACCTGCCACGTCCCGCTCATGCCAGTCGTGGCCACGGTGGTACCGGCCACCGGCAGCGAGAAGCGCACCGTGCGCGACACATCCGGTGGCGCCTCCACCACCGACGAGCGCCGCTCGTAGGGATGGCCGGTCGGCGACACGAACTCCACCTCCACCGTGCCCTTCCCGCGCACGCCGCCCACCGTCAGGTCCACGTCCACCTGGGGAACGGACGACAGGCCCCGGGCGCCCTCTTCCAGGCCCACGACGGCCGCGCTGCCCGTCACCGGAATGACCACGGGCGCGGGTTCAATCTCCTGCTGCGGAGGCGTCCGCACGTTCTCCGGCCCGTCCGCGAGGACGTCCGTGGCGGGAAGGGGCTCCGTGGGCTGCTCATCCGTGTTGCCCCGACCGACCAGGGCGAGGGGGGACACCCCCTCCGTGCACGCGGACAGGCACAACGCCGCCGCGAGGAACGCCGTGCGCGCTCGCATCACCGTACCTCCTGAAGCTCGTCAATGAGGCCCAACCGGGCCAACTCCGTCAGGAAACGCAGCGTGTCCGTGAGGACCTGCCGCGCGTCCACCTTGAATTCCGCCGCCACCTGCTCCGCCACGGCGCGCGCGGTGCGCTTCCCGTCGCAGAGCTCCCAGACACGGACCGCCGTCGCGTTCAGCCCGCGCAGCGTGTTCCCCTCCGCGTCCAGCACGATGTAGTCCGAGCCGAACCGCTGCCCCGACACGCCCTCGCGCGGCCGGGGAACACGGTCGGCCCCGAAGCCCGCGTTGAAGCCCGCGCTCATGAGCGCCCTCCCCGCCCCAGCAGCGCCGCCAGGCGCCACTTCACCGCCACCCGCCAGCGCCCCAGCCGCGACGGGCCCCGGTCCCACTCCTCCTCCAGCATCACCCCGCGCCGCTGCACCCGCCGCACCCGCCCGAGCACTCGCGACGGCGGCAGCGGTGGGTCCTCCGCCGGCGAGTTGTCCCCGCGCAGCGCGAGCACTCCCGCCTCGCACCGCTTCACCCGGTGCAGCACCAGCGCATGGTCGAACCGCGCCAGCACCACGTCACCGGGACGCGGCTCGCGAGCCAGCGGCTCCACACCCGCCAGGTCTCCCGAGCGCAACGACGGCCACATGCTGTCCCCTCGCACGGGGATCCAGCGCAGGTCCATGGGGACGGTGGAAGGAGGTGACTCTGGCTGCATGGAAGGAAGCGCAGTCTACCGCACCGGAACTGTCACGGCGAGTACACCCGGCTCCACTCTTCCCTGACTTTCCCGGGGGTTACACGCCTGCTCGCTCTTCGCGAGTCTTACGGGAGTCCCGGGCCTTCCGGAGGCCACCCCGCCCGCCTGACAGGGTGCGGGCGGCCCCGGAAGCGCCTGGAGTCTCAGGCGGAACCCGCCGGCTCGGTGGCCAGCCTGGCGCGGCGGACTGTCTCCGCCACGGTGTCCAGCGTCACGGGGATGGCGTCACCGCCGGCCATGGGCTTCAGCTTCGCCTGGCCGCTGGTGCGCTCGGCCTCGCCCAGCACGAGGGTGAAGCGCGCGCCGCTCTTGTCCGCGCGCTTCATCTGGCTCTTCAGGCTGCCGCCGCGCGTGTCGAAGTCCACGCGCAGCCCCTCGCGGCGCAGGCGGCTGGCCAGCGTGAAGGCCAGGTCCTGCGAGCCCTCGTCCGCCACGGCCACGAACAGGTCCGGCGCGGCGGTGTACTTGCGACCGCTCTCCTTGAGCAGCAGCACCAGCCGGTCCAGCCCCATGGCGAAGCCCACGGCGGGCACGTCCGGCCCACCCAGCCCCTTCATCATCTTGTCGTAGCGGCCGCCGCCGCCCACCGTGCTGGCGGTGCCCAGCGCCGGGTGCGCGGCGATGAACTCGAAGACGGTGCGCGTGTAGTAGTCCAGGCCGCGCACCATGCGCGGGTTGACCACGTACTTGATGCCCAGCGCCGTCAGCTTGCGCTGCAAGTCATCGAAGTGCGCACGGCACGGCTCGCACAGGAACTCGAGCACGTTGGGCCCCGCCGCGGCGACGGCCTGGCACTTCTCGTTCTTGCAGTCGAGCACGCGCAGCGGGTTGGTCTCCATGCGCCGCTGGCAGTCCCCGCACAGCTCGTCCCGGTGCGCCTTCAGGTACTCCACCAGCTTCGTGTGGTACGCGGGCCGGCACGCCTCGTCCCCCAGGGAGTTGAGGTTGAGGGACACGTCCTTCAGGTCCAGCGCGTTCAGGAACTGGACCACCATGTCCATCATCTCGGCGTCCTGGGCGGCCTCCTTCGCGCCGTAGGCCTCCGCGCCGATTTGATAGAACTGGCGATAGCGACCCGTCTTCATCCGCTCGTAGCGGAACATGGGCCCCATGTAGAACCAGCGGGTGACGGGCTCCTGGTTGCTGACGGAGTGCTCGATGTACGCGCGCGCCGCGGGCGCGGTGCCCTCGGGACGGAGCGACAGGCTGCGCTCGCCCTTGTCGAGGAACGTGTACATCTCCTTGCCGACGATGTCCGTCTCCTCGCCCACGCTGCGCACGAAGAGCGCGGTGTCCTCCACCATGGGCGTGCGGATCTCCCCGTAGCCGAACCGGCCGAACAGCTCGCGCGCCGTGCCCTCCACGTGCTGCCAGATCTCGATCTCCCCGGGGAGGAGATCGTTCATGCCCTTCACGCCGGAGATCTTCTGGCTCACGTAATCACTCCAATGCGCTTGCCCAGCCGCACCACCGCCTCCTCCTTGAGGCTGTCGTCCCAGGTGACGCGCTTGGGCTCGAACAGGAGGATGACGGTGGAGCCCATCTCGAAGCGGCCCAGCTCGCCGCCCTTCTCCACCTTGAAGCCCGAGTCGTACTTATGGACCTTGCCGGGCTTGCCCGAGTGCGTGAGCACCTCGTCGTACGACGCCTTGATGCGCGACACGCAGGTGGCGCCCACCTTCACCACGGCGCACTTGCCCGCCACCGTGTCCAGGTACGTGACGAGCCGCTCGTTGACGCAGAACAGGGACTGCTTGTTCTTCACCGACGCGGGATTCACCGGCCAGAACTCGCCGGGGATGTACGCGTAGCCTGTGATCGTGCCGCCCAGCGGCGCGTGGATGCGGTGGTAGTCGCGCGGGGACAGGTAGATGGTCGTCCAGGCGCCGCCGTGGAAGGGCTTCGCGGCCTGCGCGTCCCCCAGCAATTCGTCCACCGTGTACTCAATCCCCTTGGCCTGCAGGCACCGGCCCTGGTCCGAGTAGCCCACCTGGGACACGCGGCCGTCCACCGGGGACACCACCACCTTCTCGCCCGGGTCGATGGGGCGCAGACCCGGCTTCAGGCCACGGGTGAAGAACTCGGCGAAGGTGGGGTAGCGCTCGAAGGTGTGCTCGGCCTCCTCCATGTCCACGTTGTAGGCCTTGGCGAAGGCCCGCATCGCCATGCGGTGGACCGGCGCCGGAGCGGGCAGGCGCGTGGCCATGCCCACCGCGGTGGAGAGCGCCGACTTGGGCAACAACTGCATCAGCTTCATGAAGGTCTGTTCGTTCATCGGCTCAACGCTCCCAAAGGAGTCGAAAGGGGCCCGTCGCGCCTGACGGCCCCGTGCGGCGAAAAAGGCCTGGAGTCTTAACGTCCGGCGTCCGCCGCGGGCTGCGGCACCGTGCCGCCATCGGCGGTGACTGTCACGGTTCGGACGGCGCTCCTGGGTAACAGCGTCAGCACCCGTCCCTGTTCGACGAGGAGCAGCGAGTCCACATGCCCGGGGTACTCCAGGCGGCAGGACGTGCGGTCGGCCAGCGCCCACGTCTCCCGCATTCCCCGCCCCTCCACCTCGATGGGCGTCCCGCGCAGGAAGCAGCCCCGGAAGCCCGACACCAGCTCGGACGCGGGGGTGCCTGCCTGGGGACCGCTCAGCCCCGCGTCCGGCGGCCCGGCGTCCGGGGGCTCGGCCACGGCCGGAGGCGCCGGCGGAGTGAGCGTGGGCATGGACGTGCCGGCGGGCACCTCGCGCGCCGTGGCAATGGCCTTGTCCGTGGCGCTCGCCTCGGCCTGCATGCGGTTGCGGCCGTCCTGGATGCGCTGGAGCAGCTCGCGCGCGCCCTGGGCGTCCAGGCTGTCCGCCGGCACGCGCTGCAGTTGCGCTTCAATCTCGCCAATCTGCGGGTCCAGGAAGGCGGCATCCAGCTTCTGCGCGTACAGCGAGCGGAAGCGGCGGGCAGCCTCCTCGTAGTCGGCGGACGGGCCCGAGTCGCGCTTGCAGGCCAGGGGCGCCAGCACGAGCAGGACGGCGGAGGCGATGCCCACGAGGGGCCGGAGGGACACTCGAAGGACGGGGGTACGCACAGGACGGGTTTATGTCATTTCCCCGCGCCTGTGCCGACTTTTGTGTACCGCCGCGTCACACCCCGAGGAACAGGCGCTTGCCGAAGTTGAGCGCCAGGTCCGCGTCGAAGATCTTCTGGGCGGACGTCTCGATGTCGTACTCCACGCGGACGTACTCCACCGTGCGCGCGTCGGTGTCGCAGATGACGAAGCAGGCCCGGTTGTCGTAGTCGCGCGGCTGGCCCACGCTGCCCACGGAGATGATGTACTTGTAGCCCTTCCGGATGCCGAACTTCTGGGCCACCACGTCGTTCACCTCGCCATTGCCGATGGCGAAGGCGCGGCACAGGTGGCTGTGGCCGATGAACGTCACCTCGGGCAGCTCCGCCACGTAGGGCGTCAGCTCCCGCGCCTGCTCCAGCGCGAAGATGTACTCGTACGCCTTCGGGTCGATGGGTGAACCGTGGCAGAAGCCCACGTCGCCGATGCGGTACGTGTACGGGAGGCTGCGCAGCCACGCCATGTTCTCGTCCGTGAGGACGTTGGCGGACCAGTCGAGCGCGTGCCGGGCGGCGTCGTAGTAGTACGAGTAGTCCATCCGCCCCGCCACCGCCGCGTCGTGGTTGCCCAGCAGCGTCACCTCCGCCACCGAGCGCACCAGGTCACAGCACGGATTGGGAGACGCCCCATACCCGACGATGTCCCCCAGCGAGACGAAGCGGTCCACCTTCTGGTGCTCGGCGGCGCGGAGCACCTCCGTGAGCGCCTCGATGTTGGAGTGGATGTCGGAGATGACCGCGATACGCATGAGGGGCCTCGGTGGGGGACCGGGTCAGGATCAGCCGGCCCAGCCGACCTTCACCTGGTTCTGCTTCTGCTGAGAGATCATCTGCCGGAGCCGTCCCAGGGTTTCGCCGTCGAGCGACTCGAAGCGCAAACCCATGCCGGGAGGGAAGGCCCGCTCTTCTGCCTCCCGCAGCCATACCACCGTGGCCTGGGCGTGGATCGCCGGATCCCCCCCAGGCGTCAGGCGGACAACGGCTCGGGCGCCGCGGGCCAGGGGGGTGCTCGTGCGGAGGAAGAGGCCTCCCTCGCTCAGGTTGGTGATGCGCGCGTAGAGCGTGACGTTATCGCCCTCGCACCAGCACCGCAGCTGGGTGGGGATCCGCGTGTGCTTTCGGTTCTCGCTCAACCCGCTTCCTTCTTCCGGCACCCAAAATCACAGCCTACGGACGGCATGAATCCACCGTCAAGTTCGTGGGGTGGGAGCAACCCCCACCCCCACGACGGGCGGATCAGCGCTCCAGGGGGCCCAGGTCGTCGAAGTGGGTGAGCTGCCGGAACTCGGCGAAGCGGGCGTGGATCTCCGGCCGGGTGACCTCGCGCAGCCGCTCCAGGCTGAACTTCTCCACGGTGAAGGAGGCCATGACGCTGCCCATCACCATGGCACGGCGGAGCACCGACGCGTCCGGGCTGCCCGTCGAGGTGGCGAGCGCGCCCATGAAGCCGCCCGCGAAGGTGTCACCCGCGCCGGTGGGGTCGAACACCTCGGCCAGGGGGAAGGCCGGGCAGGCGAAGATGTGTCCGTGGTCGAAGAGCAGCGCGCCGTACTCGCCGCGCTTGATGACCACGCGCTGGGGGCCCATGGCGAGAATCGCCCGGGCCGCCTTCACCACGTTGTGCTCCCCCGCCAGCTGCCGGGCCTCGGCGTCGTTGACGAAGAGCAGGTTGACGCGCTTGAGCGTCTTGAGCAGCGCCGCGCGGCTGCCGTTGATCCAGAAGTTCATCGTGTCCGCGGCCACCAGCTTCGGGGCGCGCACCTGGTCCAGCACCTGCGCCTGCAGCTCCGGGTGGATGTTGCCGAGGAAGACGTACGGCGTGTCCCGGTACGCCTCCGGCAGCTTCGGAGAGAAGGACTGGAAGACGTTGAGCTGGGTGTCCAGCGTCTGCGCCTCGTTCAGCTCGTAGCCGTAGCGGCCCTTCCAGCGGAACGTGCGGCCGGACTCGCGGGTGAGCCCCTCCAGGTCGATGCCCCGGCCGCGCAGGAAGTTGAGGTGCGCCTCGGGAAAGTCCTCCCCCACCACCGCCACCACGCGTGCCGGGGTGAAGAACGAGGCCGACGTGGAGAAGTACGTGGCCGAGCCGCCGAGGATGTCCTCCTTGCGCCCGAAGGGGGTTTCCACGGAGTCCAGAGCGACGGAGCCGACGACGAGCAGAGACATGGAGCTTCCTGGGAAGGCCGGTGTGGTGCACGGCGCTCCCCGGGAACCCCGTGCCGTAGCCGGGTACGTGTTTTCCCGCCTTCCGTCAAGAGTCGAACGGATGGAGGGCGGCGGCCCGAGCCCGGAAGCTCAGGGCGTCGGCACGCCCGTGGCGGTGAGGATGGCCTTCAGGTCGTCGTCGGTGAAGAAGAGGCCGCCACCGACGAAGAAGTCCCGGCCGGCGATCAGCCGCTGCGTCGTCAGGTCTCTCTGCTGGGCGTTGAGGATGTCGTCCATGCCCGCCACCACGAAGAGGTGGTCGAAGGCCTGGGCCCGCAGGGTGGCGCGCAGCCGGGGGTAGCGCAGCTCGTCCGCCGCGAAGTTGAAGGCGTCCAGCTTCAGCGTCAGCGCGTCCTCGAAGAAGTGCAGGTCGCCGCCCACGCCGCCGGTGGACTCGATGAGGCCCACGCGCAGGGTGGTGAAGTACCAGCGCTTGGCGAACTGGGCGCTGATCTTCAGGCTCTCCTTCGTCACCTTCTGCGTCTGGATGACGGGGTCGCCCTCGGAGGGCGGGTTGGTCTGCACCACCTGCGTGGACACGGTGCCGCGCGGGTCGTCCACCAGCTCCAGCAGGTAGTACTTGTCCGGCTTGGGGATGAGCCGCAGCGACAGCAGGTTCTTCGAGCGGCCCTGGGCGGCCAGGTAGGTGGACTGGATGCCCACCTCCGTCTGGAGGTCGGTGAGCCTGGCGGCGAAGCGGGCCACGTCCTGCACCGTCTCGCGCACCTCGCGGCCCACGCCCTCGTCGGCCAGCAGCACGCCCGCGGCGCCCTCCCCGTCCTTCACCTTGCGGGTGATCTCCTCGAGGTTGCCCAGCGTGCCGTCCAGCTTGTTGAGCGTCTCCTTCAGGCTGGCGACGGTCTCCTTCACGTCGCCCTCGCCGGTGCCGACGATGTTCTTCACGCTCGCGAGCACCTCGCGTACGTCGCGGGTGATCATCTCGATGTTGTCGACGATGCGCGACACGTCCGCGGAGTTGCTCTGGGTGATGCTGCGCACGTCCTCGGAGATGCCCTCCACGTTGCCGACGATGATGTCCAGCCGGTCCGCGTTGCGGCGCACCGTGGCGTCCACCGAGTCCGACAGGCGCACCAGGTTCTCCACGATGCGCTGGAGCGAGCCCTGGCCCTTCTCCCCTCCCAGCACCTCGCGCAGCGAGCCCGTCACCTGCTGGATGTCGGCGGTGATCTGCGACAGCGACTCGAACACGGCCTCCATGCCGGCGGTGTCGATGACGCGGCGGATCTGCCCGTTGTCCTCCATGGCCGGCGCGCTCTCCGTGCCGGGGTTGAGGTCCAGCAGGTAGTCACCGAGCAGCGACTCCGAGCGCTTGGTGACGACGGCGTCCTCGCGCAGGTCCACGTCCTTGCGGATCCGCAGGAACACCTTGGCGCGCGTGCCCTCCAGGGTGATGGCGTCAATCTCTCCGACGGGGATGCCGGCGATCTGCACCCGGCCGCGCACCGCGAGACCCGAGGCGTCACGGAAATAGGCCCAGACGACGAGGGACTCGCTGTCGCTCAAGCCTCCCTTGCGGGCGAACAGGACGAAGGTGACGAGAAAGGCACCCGCGGCGATGACCAGGAGGCCAACACGGAAGGGCGTGACGAGCTTCTTCACCTGATGTGACTCCGAGGGCTACCGGCCGGGCGCGACTCTAACGTTTTGCATCCGGAGTGCCACCTTTTCCGAAGGGGCACCCCGGCCTCCCACCTGAACCCCGGCTCAGTTCTTTCCGAACCAGGTCTGGAGGAAGACCTTCACCGCGGGATGCTGCGACTCGCGGACCTGGTCCGGGGGACCGTTCTCCACGATGACGCCCTTGGAGAGGAAGGCGATCTGGTCCGCCACGTTGAAGGCGGAGGCGATGTCGTGGCTGATGACCACGCTGGTGACGCCCAGCCCCTTCTGCGCGGCCAGGATCATGTCGTCCACATAGTCGGTGGTGATGGGATCCAGGCCCGTGGTGGGCTCGTCGTAGAGGACGATCTTGGGGCCCAGGATGGTGGCGCGGGCCAGGCCCACGCGCTTGCGCATGCCGCCGGACAGGTCCGCGGGGAACTTGTCCTCCACCGCTGGTTTGAGGCCCATCAAATCCAACCGCGCGCGGACCTTCTGGTGGATGACGTCCTCGGAGTCCTTCGTGTGCTCGCGCAGGGGGAAGGCCACGTTCTCGAACACCGTCATCGAGTCGAAGAGGGCCGCGGCCTGGAACACCATGCCGAACTTGTTGCGCACCTGCTGCAGGCCCCGCACGCCCATGGGGACGATGTCCTCCCCGTCGATGATGACCTTGCCGCTGTCCGGCTTGAGCAGGCCGATCATGTGCTTCATCAGCACCGTCTTGCCGGAGCCGGAGCCACCGAGGATGACGCACGTGCTCCCAGCGGGCACCTTGAGGTTGATGCCGGTGAGCACCTTCGTCTCGCCGAAGGTCTTGTGCAGGTCCACGATTTCAATCATCGGCGTCGTGGACGCGGCGGGGCCTGCGCCCGCGCGGGTGGACTCGGGAGCCGCCATCAGTGCCACATGAGGCCGAGGATGAAGTCGAGGATGAAGATGGACAGCGCGCTGGCCACCATGGCCTCGGTCGTGGCCTGGCCCACGCCCTTCGCGCCGCCGGACGCGTTGTAGCCCTTGAAGCAGCAGATGAGGGCCACGGCGAGGCCGAACACGGCCCCCTTCACCAGGCCCTCGTAGATGTCCGCGGGCGCCAGCCACTGCTGGGTGCGTGACAAGAAGGTGCCGGGAGAGATGCCCAGCGCGCCCACCGCCACGAGGTAGGAGCCAGCCATACCCGTGGTGTTGAAGAGCATGGTGAGCGCCGGCACCATGAAGAGTCCGGCCAGCACCCGGGGGACGAGCAGGTACTGCACCGGGTTGACGGCCATGGTCTCCAGCGCGTCCACCTGCTCGGTGACGCGCATGGTGCCCAGCTCGGTGCACATGGCGGAGCCGGCGCGCATCGTCACCATCAGCGCGGAGAACACGGCGGACAGCTCGCGGGTGAGCGTCAGGGCCACCGTGGGGCCCACGAGGCTCTCCGCGTCGAAGAGCGCGAAGGCGGTGGACGTCTGGAGGGCGAACACCATGCCGGTGAAGGTGCCCGTCAGGCCCACGATGAAGATGGAGCCCACCCCCACGAAGTCCAGCTGGGCGAAGAGGTTGGTCAGCCGGAAGGGGGGCCGGACGGCCCACCGGAACACGTCCAGCCCCAGGGTCGCCACGCCCCCGAGGGTGCTGACGACGTCGATGAGGCCCTTGCCGAAGCTGGCCACGGACTGATGGAGGAATCCGGGCTCGCGGTTCGGGCTGCTGGGGGTCTGCGTGGTCATTGCGGTGTGGAACCTACTCTTAACTGACCGGCGGGTGGGCACAAGCGAAGTGATGACTCCGGGGCAGGAGAGGAGGCGGGCGTCGAAGACACTTCCTCCCGTCGGAGCGAAGCCGTTATGTTCCGCGCCCCTTAAGCTTCAATCACACGCCCGGCGCCTCCTGCCGGGGCCGAGAAACAGACGAACATGGCAACTCAAAAGGTCGGCGGCGAGGTGGACGCTCAGTGCACCCGCTGCAAACTCACCCTCGCGCACACCATCCTGGCGATGGTGGGGCCGAAGATTGCGCGGGTGCGCTGCAACACCTGTGGCGGAGACCACGTGTACCGCGCCGCTCCGGGCGTCACGGACCGGCCGTCCGCGTCCAGCAGCAGCACCGCGCGCGCGGCCCGGGCCGCGACGGCGGCGGCCGCCAAGGCTGAGAAGGTCATCATCTCCTTCGAGGAGCAGCTGGCCGGCAAGGACGTGGCCAACGCGCCGAAGTACAGCCCGAAGGACACGTACCAGGTGGACCAGGTCATCCAGCATCCGACGTTCGGCACGGGCTTCGTGACGGCGGTGCGGGGCGACAAGGTGGACATCACCTTCCGCACCGACACCAAGACGCTGGTGCACGGCCGCGGCGGCGCCCCCACGGAGAAGCCCGCCTTCAGCCCGCCCAACGCCCGGTCCACCGGCCCGGCGGACAAGCCCCAGCCTCCCCAGGGCACCGAGCCCCCGGCCGAGCCCGCGGCCAACGGCGAGCCCCCGGTCTCCACCGAGGGTTGACCGCATCGGGACGGAGGGGGTGAAGTCGATGCCACGGTTCGTGAGCATGCGTCTCCTTCCCCTCCTCCTGCTGCTTCTCGCCGCCCCCCTCACGTGGGCGGCCCCGCCCGGAGTGACGGTGTCCTGGACGCCGGCACGGGTGGTGCTTGGCCAGGACACGCGGGTGACGGTGGAGGTGCGTGTCCCCCCGGGCTCCGGCCCCGTACGCGGCGCCGCCTCTTCCGGCACCTTCGCCCGGGAGCGGATGGAAGGCGGCGAGGTGCGCGCCTTCGAGTGGACGCCCCCTTCCGTGCGCTACCCGCTGGTGGCGGTGCTCGCCTTCTGGCTGGAAGGCGGCGCGCAGGCCCCCCTGGACCCGGCCGTCATCCGCATTCCGCTGCTGGGCAAGACGCAACTGGACGTGTCCACCGCGGCCGGGGCCAGCGTGGTGGTGGAGGTGGGCGACACGCGCTTCGGCCCCGTGCAGGCGAATGACCGCGGCCGGGCCCGCGTGCCGGTGGAGGTGCCTCCCGGGGCCCGCTCCGCGAGCGTGCTGGCCACGCGCGAGACGCTGCGCACCCGCGCCACCATTCCCCTGGACCCGCCGCAGGAGGTGCCGCTCGTCGCGGCCCTCACGCCAGCGCCCCTCCCCGTCAACGAGGGCGGCTGGCTGCTCGTCGCCGGTGAAGAGGGCCTGCTCGCGGACGCGCTGGAGGTGTCGGCGGAGGGCGCCATGCTGTCCGAGGGTGAAGGCCCCTCCACGCGCGCCCTCGTGCATCCCTCCGCCGGCGCGACACCGTTCGCCGTTTCGGAGGGCACGCCGCTGCGCTACCGCGTCACGCCCGCGCCGGACGCCACCGCCGTCACCGTGACGGTGCGCCGCAAGGGGCACGAGGACCGGGCTCGCGCGGTGGCGGAGGTGATGCGCGTGCCGGTGGTGGTGGTGCCGCCTCCCGCTCCGGCGCCACGGCCCGAAACGCCAACGCCCGCCCCCCCTGTGACAGGGCCCTGGCGGCCCTCCGTCTTCGTGCTCGCGGGTGGCGCCATCGCGAGCGGGGCGAACACGGGGCCCGCGGGCGCGGTGGGCGCCTCCCTGTCACCGCCATGGTGGGGAGGGCGCTTCGCCGCCGAGCTCGAGGCGGGCCTGCGCAGCGCCACCTTCGACGGGAGCGTGGACGCGTTGGGGACGGTGAGCTCACGCGTGCTGGCGGTGCCGGTGCTCCTCTCGGTGCGGGGTGTCATTTTCCAGCGTGCCGCTTTCTCCCTGCACGGGCGAGCAGGAGGAGGACTGCTGCCTTTCCGGCACCAGCTCCGCAGCGACTTCCAGGAAGACCTGAAAGAGAGCAAGCTGGCGGGGATGGGGTTCCTCTCCGTACAGGGGGCGTACCGACTCGGGCGCTGGAGCGCGCTGGCGGAGGTGCGTGGTGCGTGGGCGCCCGCGCGCACGCCCTGGCTGGACGCGCAGCTCGGCGGCCTGAGCGGGCTGCTCGGCGCGAGGTTCGAGCCATGAGCCCGGGGCGGGCCACCGCGCTGCTCGTCGCCGCGCTGCTCTGCGCCTGCGACTCCAGCACGACCCTGCCCGCCCCGGACATCCTCTCCGTCACCCCCAACCAGGTCGGCGTGCCCCGCGAGGTCCCCGTCGAGCTGCGCGCCCCCGTCCAGGTGTCGCTCGACGCGGTGATTCCCGTCCGCGTGGACTACGGCGAGGAGCAGGTGCGCACCGACGCCGCGCGGGTGTGGATTGGCTCCGAGGAGGCCCACGTATCCTTGGTGGAGGAGGACGGTACCCTGAAGGTGGATGTGCCCGAAGCGCTCGACACCGGCAGCTACGACGTCCGCGTCGCGCTGTCCGACGGGCGCGAGTCGACGCGCTCCTCCGTCCTCACCCTCATCCACTGGGAAGACGACCGGCAGGTCACCGATTCGGGAACGGTGGACGTCCCCGAAGGCGAGGACGGGGGTCCCCTCATCATGCTGGATGGAGGCTCGCCCGAGGACGCGGGGACGGCCCCGGACTCGGGAGTCGTGACGGTGCCCGACGGCGGACCCGGCCCCTTCGACCCCATCCTCCCGGGAGACATCACCGGCTTCGAGCTGGACGCGCTGGGAGACCAGCGGCGCGGCGTCCCCTTCCTCGTCACCGTCCGCGCCCTGGGGCCGCGCGCCGGGCACTTCCAGGACAGCGTGGAGCTGACCGTCAACAAGCAGAACGGCGGCGTGAGCCCCCTCAAGCTGGGCCCGTTCGACTTCGGCCTGTGCGTGCAGCTCGTCACCGTGGACGCGCACGGCGGCAACGTGAAGCTCACGGTGACGGATGCCTACGGTGCCCAGGGCACCAGCAACGGCTTCAAGGTGCAGTAGCCGCCGCGCGGCGCAGCAGCTCCCGGGCGCGCAGCATGTCCCCGGGCAGCGGCGCCTCCACCGCGCGGGCCTCCACGCCGGGCAGCGCGGGCCACTCCACGCGCGCCGCGTGCAGCGGCGTCCGCGCGAGCACCACCGCCTCCCCTTCCCCGCCCAGGTCCTTCTCCGTCAGCGCCGCGTCGCGGCCGTACTGGTGGTCCATCAGCAGCGGGTGCCCCAGGGACAGGAGGTGCACGCGAATCTGGTGGGTGCGCCCGGTGAGGGGCTCGGCCTCCACCAGCGACGCCTTCTCGAAGGGCTCCACCGGCCGCACCCGCGTGCGCGACGCCTTGGCGTCCGGCTCTCCCGGACGGGCCACGCGCATGCGGCCCTTGCGCGCGGCCACCAGCGGCGCGTCCACCAGGCGCGGCGCCTCCAGCCGGCCCTCCACCAGCGCCAGGTAGCGCTTGCGCACCTTGCCGGACTCGAAGGCCACGGAGAGGGCGCGGTGCACCGCCGCGTCCAGCGCGAAGACGAGGACCCCGGACGTGTCCCTGTCCAGCCGGTGCACCACGAACACCTTCTGGCCCCGCTGCGCTTCGAGCGCGTCTCGCAGCGAGTGCCCACCGTCACGCCCGGGGATGACCGGCACCCCGGGCGGCTTGTCCACCACGAGCACGCCCCCGCCCTCGAAGAGGATGCGGGCGTCCGTCACTCGTACTCCGACGCGGGCACCACGGTGATGGGGCCCAGGCCCTTGAGGTGCTTCTTCACCTCCTCCGCGCGGCCCAGCACCACCACGGCGGGCGGATCCGCCAGGCAGTACTTCTTCGCCACCGCGGCCACCTGCTTCGGCGTCACCGCGCGCAGCCGATCTCGGAACTTCTCCACCCAGTCATCGCCCAGCCCATGGATGCGCGTGTCGGCGATGCTGCCGGCAATGGACTCGTTCGTCTCCGTGCGCAGCGGGTAGAGGCCGGCGAGGTACGCCTGCGCGTCCGCCAGCTCCTTCGGCTTGAGCCCCTTCTCGCGGACGCCGCGAATCTCCCCCAGCGCCACGTCGATGATTTCGCGCGTGGAGGCCGTCTTCGTGAAGGTGGACAGCGCGAAGACGCCGCCCGCGTTCATCGCGTCGAACCAGGAGCTGACGCCGTAGGTGAGGCCGCGGTTGACGCGAATCTCGTTCATCAGCCGCGACGTGAAGCCGCCGCCCAGGGCGATGTTCATCGCCGTGGCCGGGAAGTAGTCCTCGTGCCCCATGCGGAAGCCGGGGCCGCCCAGGCGCACCTGGGACTGCGTCTGGTCCGGCTTGTCCACCAGCAGCACGCGCCCGGCCTGCGGAATGCGCTTCAGCGGCGGCACGGTGGGCGGCGCGTCCGGCCCGCCCGTCCAGCCGACGAAGGCCTCCTCCGCCGCCGCGGCCACGCGCTCCGGCTTCACCGCGCCCACCACGACGAGCATGGCCACCTTCGGGCCCATGCGCTCCTGGTGGAAGCGCACCACGTCGTCGCGGGTGAAGGTGCGCACCGTGCGCGACGAGCCGCCCACGTCGTGCCCGTACGGATGGTCACCCCAGAGCGCGCGCACCATCGCCCGGTCGGCGATGACGGACGGGTCGTCCAGATCGTTGGAGAACTGGGCCAGGGCGCGCTCGCGCGCGTCGTCCACCTCGGACTGGGGGAAGGTGGGCTCGCGCACCAACTGGCCCAGCACGCCCAGCATCTGGGCGAAGTGCTCGGCCGGCGTGGTGAGGGCAATGGACAGGGTGTCTTCGCCCACGCCCACGCCCAGGCTGGCGCCGACGAACTCCACCGTCTCGTCGATGGCCTGCGCGGTGAGGCGGCGCGTGCCCCGGCGCAGCAGCCGGGCGGTGAAGTCCGCCAGGCCGTGCTTGCCCTCGGGGTCGGTGGCGCTGCCGGCGCGCAGCACCAGCCGCATGGACACCAGCGGCAGCGGGCCGCGCTCGGCGGCAATCACCTTCAGCCCGCTGGACGTCGTGCTCTCGTGCAGCGTGGGCAGCTTCAGTGCGCCGGTGGACGCCTTCGCCGCCTTGCGGGGCGAGGCCGTCCGTCCGGAGGCCGCCTTGCGGGTGGCGCGCTTGAGGGCCCGGGCGGGGGCCTTCACGGCGCGGGCGACGGTGGACTTCACGGAGGTCTTCAGGGAGGAGCTCTTGCGAGAGGCCATGGGCATTGGGGCTTTCTGGTTCAGGCCTCGGAGGGGGCGGGCAGCAGCGTCACCACGGAGCGGCGCTCCGGGGCGAAGTACTTCGCCGCGGCGGCCTTCACCATGTCGTTGGTGATGGACGAGTAGGCATTGGGCAGCGTGAGCAGGCGGCGCCAGTCACCCAGCAGCGCCTCGTAGTGGCCCAGCGCGTGGGCGCGGCCGTTGTTGGTGGCCAGCTCGCGCATGTGGTCCGCGCGCAGGTTGTTCTGCGCCTTCTGCAGCTCGCGGTCGGTGATGCCTTCGCGGGCCAGCTTCTCCAGCTCCGCGTACAATGCGGCCTCCACCTTCTGCGGGTCGGAGTCCGGCTTCAGCTCCAGGTAGAAGAGGATGGTGCCCGGGTCGATGCGCCAGCTCCAGTCGAGCATGATGGAGACGCACAGCTTCTGCTCGTACACCAGCGAGCGCACCAGCCGGCTCCCCTCCCCCTTCGTCAGCACGTACTGCGCCACGTCCAGGGTGAAGGTGTCGTCCTCGCGCGCGGAGGGGCCGCGGAAGCCGAGCATCAGCGCGGGCGACTGCGCGGGGTGGCGCACCAGCGCGCGGCGCTCGCCCTTCTGCTCCGGCTCCGCGTTGAGCACCTTCGCGGGCGCGGGGCCGCGGGGGATGTTCCCGTAGTACTTGCGCACCAGGGCCAGCGTCTTCTTCGGGTCGATGTCCCCCACGATGTAGAGCACCGCGTTGTTGGGCGCGTAGTACGTGCGGAAGTACTCCTGGCAGTCCTCGCGGGTGATGTTCTCGATGTCCGCCATCCACCCGATGACGGGCCAGCGGTACGGGTGCGCCTTGTAGACGAGCGTGCCCAATTCCTCGTCCATGATGCCCGCGATGTCGTTGTCCACGCGGACGCGGCGCTCCTCCTTCACCACCTCGCGCTCGCTGGTCAGCGTGTCCTGGGAGATGCGCAGCGAGCGCATCCGGTCCGACTCCAGGTCCAGCACCGTCTCCAGCGAGTCGGCGGCGAAGTCGTCGTAGTACACCGTCATGTCATTGGACGTGTACGCGTTGGAGCGGCCGCCGCTGGACTCCAGCGTCTTGTCGAACATCTTGGGGCCGTACTTCTTCGCCCCGTTGAACATCATGTGCTCGAACAGGTGGCTGATGCCGGTGATGCCGGGCCGCTCGTTGCGGCTGCCGACCTGGAAGAAGGTGTAGAGGCTGACCACCGGGGCCTGGTGGTTGGCCAGCAACCGCACCTGGAGGCCGTTGGGCAGCGTGGCCTCGTGCACGTCGAACAGGGACTCGAGGGCGGGATCCGCCGCGCGAGCGGGGGCAGTGACTTGGGAAGCCTTGCGCATAGGCCCCCACCGTACCCAGAGCGCGGCTATAGATCCACGACGCCCGCACGCAGGGCCATCACGACGGCCTCTACGTGAGAGTTGACGCCCATCTTCCGGTAGATATGTGACAGGTGGGTGCGCACGGTGCGCCGCTCCAGCGTCATCACCTGCCCCACCTCGGCGTTGGACAGGCCCTTGGCCACGTAGCGCAGCACCTCGAACTCCGTGGGCGTGAGGGCCCAGGGGTTGTCCGCCTTCTTCTCCGGCGAGGCCGGCTTCGCTTGTACGGAGACGGACTGGAAGTAGTTCCAGAAGCGGCGGGCGATGATGGGCTCCAGCACGGTGCCGCCCAGCATCACCTCCTGGATGCCGGAGCGGATCTTCTCCGGCCCCACGCGCTTGACGAGGTAGCCGGACGCCCCGGCCTGGATGGCCTCGTACACCTTCTGCTCGTCGTCGAAGGACGTGAGGATGAGGATCTCCACGTCGGGCGCGCGGCGCTTCACCCGCTGCGTCACCTGGATGCCGTTGATGCCCGGCAGCTCCAGGTCCAGCAGCACGAGCTGCGGCTTCACCTCGAGGATGGCCTCCACCGCGGACTCACCCTCCTGCGAGGTGCCCACCACCTCCAGCTCGGGGAAGGTGCCCAGCACCTTGACCAGGTTCTTCAGGAGCTGCGGCTGGTCCTCGACGACGAAGATGCGGGTCCGGTCCATGGAGTCACCGTCTCGGAGCATTGACGAAGTTCACCACCAGCTTGCGGTGCTGCCCGCGCGTGAAGCGCAACTCGGAGTCCTGCGCCTCGCCGGTGGCGACGGACACCAGCCGGATGAGCCGCGTGCCCGCCTTGATGGGGAGGCGGGACAGCGGCGCGAGCCCGGCCACCCGCGCCCCGTCGACGTACACCCGCGCCGGCCCGTTGGTGGCGATGGTGACGTACGCGCGCTGGGACTTCGGCGGGAGCTTCGCCTCGGAGGCGTCTTCGTCCTCCGCCGGGGAGACGTCCTGCGCGGCCTGACGGACGGGCTCCTCCGGCTTCACGGGCTCCGGCGGGGGCGGAGGCCGCGGCACCGGAATGGGGGGCGTCGGCCCCTGCGCTTCCGGCACCTGTGCCGAGAGGTCCGGGGCCGGGATGGAGGGATTGCCCTCCCCGGCCTGTCCGCCGAGCCGCCACGCGGCGATGGCGAAGCTGATGAGCCCCACCAGGGCCAGCGCGCCGGCGATGGCCACCATCCTCCCGCGCCGCCGGGTGGCGCCGGACAGGTCCATCTCGTCCGTGAGCAGCCGCTCGGAGTGGGGCTCCGACGGCGGCGGCATGGGGATGTCGTCGCGCACCCTCGCCTCCGGGCGCGCGGAGGCGGGAAACGGCTCGGGCAGCGAACGGGAAGCGCGCTCGGCGGCCGGGCGGCGCGGCCGGACGTTGCGGCGGCCGGACGTCGAGACGGAGACGGACAGCTCCTCGTCGTCCTCGGAAGGGCTCGGCCCGGAGAAGTCCTCCACCATCCGCATGCGCGCGTTGCGCGCGCCGACGCGGGTGCCCTGCTGCCCGTTGGCCCCGCCCTGGGGCACCAACTGCCGGCGCGGCCTGGCCGGCGCGGCGCCCGGCGGGGCCTCCCAGCCGCGCTCCAGCGGACCGGCCTGGCCCGGCCCCGTCGTCTCGCCCTCCCCCACCGGAGCCTCTCGCTGTGCGGAGGCCTCGGGCGCGCGGGTGCGCGTCTGGGGCCTCGCGATGTCCGGCTCGTAGTCCTCCGGGCGGTACGCCTCGAAGGCGGGCTCGGCCGCCTCCTGGGTGTCCGCGCCGGACTCCTCCTCGGAGAGCGCGCGGCTGAACGGCGCGCGCTGGATGATGGAGGCCTCGGGCTCTTCGGCGTGGAGGTCGTCCATCTCCGCGCCGGAGATGGGCTCCAGGGTGAAGGTCTCCTTGAACGGCGCGGGCCCCACCGTCCCGGCGAGGCTCACCTCGTTGGGGAACAGCTCGCCCACGAAGCGGCGCACGTCGTCCACGCTCGGCAGGCCGCCGCTCGCGGAGAGGAAGTTGCGCAGGGACGAGGCGAACTCGCCGCACGAGCGGAAGCGCCGCTGGGGGCTCGGGTCGAGCGCGCGGAGGATGAGCGGGTCCAACCGCGCGTTGATGCGCCGGTCCAACCGGCTGGGCGGAGGCAGCGCCTCGCTGCGGCGCGTGGACACGCCCCCGCCGCCCGCCACCACGGGCTCGCGCTGCGTGAGCAGCTCGTAGGCGATGGCGCCCAGGGAGTAGACGTCGGACTGCTCGGTGTAGGCCTCGCCGCGCGTCACCTCGGGCGAGCGGTACGTGCCGCGGCCCCGGTTGGCGAACGAGCGGCGCAGCTGCGGCACCGCCATGAGGGCGCGCAGCGCGCCGAAGTCACACACCGCGGGCGTGCCGTCGCGCGCCAGCACCACGTTGCCCGGCGTGAGGGCGCCGTGGAGGACGCCGGCCTCATGGGCCTGCTGCACGGCCTCGAGCAACTGGATGACGATGTGGAGCGCCACCGCGGGAGGCAGCACCACTTCCTTCGTGTGGAGCCGCTGCAGCGCGGTGCCGAGCGTGAAGCCCTCCACGTCCTCGCGCACCACGGCGAGCCGCTGGCGCACGACGCCGATGTCCACCACGTGGAGGATGCCGGGGTGGCGCACGGACTGGAGCAGCCGCGTCGTCTCCGCGAGGTCCAGCGCGTAGGCGGGGTCCGACGTCTTGGGGTGGAAGAGCTTCACCACCACTTCCGTCGCGGGGAGGTGGAGGCCCTCGTACAGCTCCGCGAGCTCGCCGGCCTCGATGCGACCCGTCAGTCTGTAGGTGGCGCTCATCGCTTCTTTCGTGTCGGGCGGCGCCGGGACACGGCGGAGAAGACGAAGCCGCACCAGACGCACGACTCACCGCGCCGTCCCTTGGGAAGCTCCAGGGTACAGCCGGGGCAGCGAGGCCGCGCGCGGGCGGGACGCGAAGGCTCGTCGGTCCGCCTGGAGGCCAGCCGGACGGCGGCCGTGGGCGCACGGGCGCTCACGCGGAGCCGGGCCTCCAGGAGTCGCACCCGGTCTTCGAGCGCGGCGATCCGGGCGGACAGGCGCGCATGGACCTCCTCGGCATCTTCCGAGGGCTGGCGTCGGGCGGGCGAGCGCATTGCAGGGGGTGAGCGTGCCACGCTCTCTCTGGACCCGGCAAGGACGAGCCGAGGGGACACGCGCGTGCTATGTGTTGATGTCCCGTGCCACAGACCCTCTCCCCCTTCCGACCCATCCCGGGCGGGCCCATGCAGGACCCGCTTCACGGGAGTTTTCGTTCTCCACTCAACCAGGCGCGAGCGGCGAACGCCTCACGACGCGCCCAGGAGCTGCTGGCCGACGAGGGGCTCACCCGGCTGCTCACCCTGCCGCGCGAGCGGCAGAACGTGGTGCCGCGGGCGCGGGAGGTGTTCGTCAACCGCAACCTGCGCATGTCGAGCCTGGAGCTGATCGGCTTCGACATGGACTACACGCTGGCCATCTACCACATGCGCCGGCTGGAGCAGCTCTCGTTCGACATGACGCTGGCGAAGCTGGTGACCGAGTACGGCTACCCGCCGATGGTGGGCGGCCTGCTCTATGACCACCACTTCGTGATGCGCGGGCTGGCGGTGGACCGCGTCAACGGAAACATCCTGAAGATGGACCGCTTCGGCCACGTGGGGCGTGCGTACCACGGGCTGCGCCCGCTGAAGCTCGAGGTGTGGCGCGAGCTGTACCGCAACAAGCGGGTGCGGCTGCGCAACCCGCAGTTCGCGTGGAACGACACGCTCTTCGCGCTGCCGGAGACGTGCCTGTTCGCGGGCATCATCGAGCTGATGGAGTCGCTCGGGCAGCGGGTGGACTACGGGAAGCTGTACGACGACATCCGCGAGGCCATCGACACGATTCACCGGGACAACTCGCTGAAGTTCGAGGTGCGCAAGGACCTGGGGCGCTACGTGTTCCTGGACCCGGAGCTGGGGCCGGCGTTGCACAAGCTGCGCTCGGGTGGGAAGCGGCTGTTCCTGCTGACGAACTCGGCGTGGGACTACACGGACGCGATGATGAAGTACCTGCTGGACGGGCAGCTGGCGGAGTACCCGAGCTGGCGCAACTACTTCGACGTGGTGGTGACGGCGGCGGGCAAGCCGGGGTTCTTCACGGAGGGGCGTCCCTTCCTGGAGCTGGATGCGACGACCGAGCACGGCCGCGTCATCGGCGAGGCGAGCTCGCTGGACCGGGGCAAGGTGTACTCGGGCGGCAACCTGGCGCGGTTCGAGGAGCTGACGGGGTACCGCGGGGAGAACATCCTCTACGTGGGGGACCACATCTACGGCGACATCCTGAAGTCGAAGAAGTCGTCACTGTGGCGCACGTGCATGGTGGTGCAGGAGATTGAAGACGAGATCACCTACACGGACTCGCGGCAGGAGGAGATTGGCACGCTGTCGCAGGTGGAGGTGGTGCGCGAGCGTCTGGACGACGAGGTGAACCACCACAAGACGCTGCTGAACACGCTGGAGCGCAGGCTGGATAGAGAGCCGCTGTCTCCGACGGAGCGCGTGCAGGCGGAGGAGCTCCGGAAGCAGACGAAGTTCGAGCTGGACCGGATGCGCCGGGCGCTGAAGGACGCGAACGAGATCGCGGACACGCTGGAGCAGGACGTCGAAGAGGGCTTCAACCCGTACTGGGGACTGCTGTTCAAGGAGGGCAACGAGAACAGCCGCTTCGGGTACCAGGTGGAGCAGTACGCCTGTCTGTACACGAGCCGCGTGTCGAACTTCCTGCACCACTCGCCCATGCAGTACTACCGGAGCCCGCGAGACAAGATGGCGCACGAGCAGGCCGGTGCACTGACCGCGGCGCTGTCGCCCATGGGTGGCGAGGGGCCTCCGAAGGGTGCGGGGAAGGACTGAGTCGTTGCTCACGAGTCCGCCGTGGAAACGTGGCGGACTCTTGACGTCACGGTTCTAGCGAGGAGTTGCAAGGTGCGCGCGGTTTCCGACCCCGAACTCCCGCAAGGAGCCGTGCGCCTCATGACTCCGACGAGACTGATGACCCTTGCCGCGGTGACGCTCACCGCGTGCTTCGCCTCCCCTGCCGTCGTGTCCGCCAGGGACAACGAGCTCAAGCCTCCACGCCGCCTCAACGTGCAGGTGGGCCCGCGCCCGTACTACCTCGTCGACGACATGGACGAGAGCCCCCTCAAGCGGAAGCTCCAGCAGTGCTCCGAGGGCCCGTTCTACAAGACGGAGTTCTCCATCGGGCACCGGGGCGCCCCGCTCCAGTTCCCCGAGCACACCAAGGAGTCCTACGAGGCCGCGGCCCGCATGGGCGCCGGCATCCTGGAGTGCGACGTCACCTTCACGAAGGACCGGCAGCTCGTGTGCCGCCATTCGCAGTGTGACCTGCACACCACCACCAACATCCTCGCCATCCCCGCGCTGGCCGCGAAGTGCACGCAGCCCTTCCTGCCGGCGAATCCCACCACGGGCCGCGCGGCCTCGGCGCTCTGCTGCACCAGCGACATCACCCTCGCCGAGTTCAAGCAGCTCTGCGGGAAGATGGACGCCTCCAACCCGGCGGCCACCACGGTGGCCCAGTACCTCGGGGGCACGGCCACCTGGCGCACGGACCTGTACTCCACCTGCGGCACCGTCCTGTCCCACAAGGAGAGCATCGAGCTGTTCAAGAAGCTCGACGTGAAGTTCACGCCGGAGCTCAAGGCCCCCAGCGTCCCCATGCCGTTCCAGGGCGAGTACACGCAGCAGCAGTACGCCCAGCAGATGATCGACGAGTACAAGCAGGCCCGCGTCGACCCGAGCGACGTCTGGCCGCAGTCGTTCGACCTCAACGACGTCCTCTACTGGCTCCAGCATGAGCCCCGCTTCGGCAGGCAGGGCGTGTACCTGGACGGCCGCTACGAAATCCCGGGCACCATCTTCGACCCGAACAACCCGACCACCTGGGTCCCCAGCATGGACGCGCTGGTCGGCTCGGGCGTGAAGATCATCGCGCCGCCCATCTACGTGCTCCTCACGCTGGACTCGGCGGGGAAGATCGTCCCGTCCGCGTACGCGAAGGCCGCGCGGGCCGCGGGCCTGGACATCATCACCTGGTCCTTCGAGCGCGCGGGCCCGTTGAAGACGGGCGGCGGCTTCTACTTCCAGTCCGTCGCTCCGGCGATCAACAACGACGGGGACATGTACGTCGCGCTCGATGTGCTTGCCCGGCAGGTCGGCGTCATCGGCATCTTCAGCGACTGGCCCGGCAGCGTGACGTATTACGCGAATTGCATGGGCCTGTAGTCGCGCTGGCAGTGAATGTCAGACCCCTCCGTAGACTCCCGCCCTGGCAGGTTGACTCCCCAATGCATCGGGTGCCATATGGCCAACCTGTCAGGTCATTTCTCCGGGAGGCGTGCGCATGGGGCAGGACAAGGGGAAGAAGCCGGTGTCCTACGAGGACATCGAGGCGCTTCCGCCGGGATGGGTGGGGGAGATCGTCGCGGGTGAGTTGTACGCCTCACCCCGTCCCGCGGTCGGCCACCTGCGGGTCGCATCCCGGGTGAGGGGATTGCTCATGCAAGCCTTCGAGCTCCCCCCAACGGGCCCGGCGGGTTGGTGGTTCCTGACCGAACCGGAACTGCACTTCGAGCCCAACATCCTGGTCCCGGATGTCGCCGGCTGGAGGCGCGAACGGGTTCCTGAGCCGACCGATCCGGAAACACCCTGGCTCACAGCCGCTCCAGATTGGCTATGCGAGGTGCTCTCCCCCTCCACCCGGACCATCGACCGGGTTCGCAAGATGCCCGTCTACCACCGCGAGGGAGTGCAGCACGCCTGGCTCATCGACCCCGTGCGTCGCACCCTGGAAGTGTACGGACGCGGGAAGAACGGCTGGGTGCGGACGGGCCTGTACGGCGGAAACACGGTAATACGCGAGGCCCCCTTCGAGACTGTCCCCCTGGACCTGGGACTCCTGTGGTCACCAGGCCCGGGCGGTGCCGCCCATCCCTAGGCCCCGAGGTCCGGAGGCACCTCCAGCCCCATCCGCTGCAGCAGCGCCCGCTGAAGTGCCCGCGTCATCGGGCCCGGCTTCCCCTCCCCCACCTTCGCCCCGTTCAACGCCACCACGGGCTGCACGTCCGTCGTCGTGCCGGCGAGGAACACCTCCTGGAAGTGGCCCCGGTCATTCACCGCCGCCGGCTGCTCCTTCACCGTCATCCCCAGCTCGCGGGCCAGCGCCAGCACGAGGTCCCGGGTGACGCCGGGAAGGATGCGCTGGTTCTTCGGGTGCGTGTGCAGCACGCCATCCATCACGACGAACACGCTCGTGGAGGCCCCCTCGGTGATGAAGCCATCGCGCACGAGCAGGGCCTCGAAGACGCCCGCTTCTTTCGCCTGCTGCTTGGCCATGATGTTCGGCAGCAGGTTGACCGTCTTCAAGTCACACCGCGCCCAGCGCAGGTCCGGCAGCATCAGCGCGCTCACCCCCTCCTTCCGCTGCGTCCACGGCACCTGGAACGGTGACGCGGACAGGTAGAGCGTCGGCGGAGTCCCCGCGGGAGGAAACGCATGGTTGCGCGGCGCGGCGCCACGGGTGAGCTGCAGGTACACCGTCGCCTGTCGCCCCGTCAGCCCGTTGGCCTCCAGCAACCGCTCACTGATGCCGCGCACCTGCGCCTTGTTGAAGCCCTCCGGCGTCGGCAGCTTCAGCTCCTGGATGCCCCGCTGCAGTCGCTCCCAGTGCTCCGACTCCAGGAACAGGCCGCTCGGGAGCACCCGCGTCACCTCGTACACCCCGTCCCCGAAGAGGAAGCCCCGGTCCTCCACCGACACCCGGGCCTGCTCCAACGGAAGGAACTCCCCGTTCAGATAGACGTGCATGCGCGCCTCGACGTACTCGTGCCTCAGGGTTTCCCAGCCTGCCCGATTCCATGCCGGCGCAGCACCTCGCGCACGCCCGACAGGGGAATCGCATCCACCTTCTGGCCATTCCCGCTCACCGTGCTGGCCATGAAGAGCGAGTTGTAGATGGCCTCCTCCGTCGCCTCCACCACCGCCTGGAACAGCGGCGACAGCGCGTCGTTGCCCAGCGTCTCCACCGTCATCCGTTCCGCGTTGAAGGCCCGGCGCACCGAGTCCGCCGTGGAGAACGCGATGACGTAGTCCCCCGAGCCATTCGACGCCGAGGAGCCCGTGCGCCCCAGCCCCAGCGTGGCACGCTCCGCGAGCCTCCGGAGGTTCCGGTGCTCCAGCGGCGCGTCCGTGGCCACCACCATCATGATGGACCCGTCCCCTCGCTCCTCCACGTCCTTCTGGAACGCATACCGCCCCAGCGCCCGGCCCACTGGCGCGCTCATGACCTGCAGGACGCCCCCGAAGTTGGACTGCACGAGCACACCCACCGTGTAGCCGCCCAGCTTCTTCGGCAGCACCCGCGACGACGTGCCGATGCCACCCTTCCACCCGAAGGCCACCGTCCCCGTCCCCGCCCCCACGCTGCCCTCCACCACCGGCCCCGTGGACGCCTGCGCGAGCGCCGCCCGCACCTCCTTTTCCCCCACCGGCCGCGTGCGGATGGCGTTGAGACGCCCGTCGTTCGTCTCGCCCACCACCGGGTTGATGGAGCGCACGTCCTCCATGCCGGGCTGCTCCAGCATCCAACCCACCAGGGCGTCCGCCACCCGCCAGACGCACAGCGTACAGGTGAGCAAGACGGGAGACTCCAGCTCCCCCAGCTCGTTTACCTGTGTGCTGCCCAGCAATTTACCGAAGCCGTTCGCCACGTGGATGGCGGCGGGCACCCTCTCGCGGAACAGGTTGCCCCCGTGCGGGAGGATGGCCGTGACACCCGTACGCACCGTGTCGCCGGACACCAGCGTGGTGTGCCCCACCCGCACGCCGGCCACGTCGGTGATGCCGTTGTGCGGCCCCGGCGTGAAGATGCCCGGCGCCACCCCGAGCTCCCGTGCCCGCACGCGCGCCTCCGTGGGCGCCTTCTTCGGGTCCGCCACCTTCTCCTCCTTCGCCGCGAGTGCCGGTGTCCCTACCAGCAGGAGCACCCACCCCAGCACCCTCCAGGCCTTCGCACTCTGTCTCATCCACCGCCTCCTGTGCTCCCGGGCCCGCGCATGGGGGCGCCGGGTGGGTCGCTTGAATTCCAACACCCGGTCTGCCAACACTCGCACGATGCGGTTGAAGCGAGCCACGGCCTCGTTGGCCCCCCCTTTCCGCTCGCGGGAGCACGGCGCCTGCCTCCACCGCCCCGCGTCGCCCCCTCCACCCTGAGCGCGGCATGGCGGTCCACTTCCAACGCACGCTGCGCTCCCTCGGGGAGGAACCTTCACTCGCGCCGCGGCTCGGGCTGCTCGCCGCCGTGCTGCTCCTGGGCGGCTGGCTCGTGTGGAGCCTCACTGCGGAGGTGACGCTCTACGAGACGACGCGGGCCGGCCGGCTGGAGGTCGCCCACCGGGCCCAGGAGGTCCGTGCCCCGCTCGACGGTGTGCTGAGCAGGCTGCACGTGAAGCTCGGGTCGAAGGTGGCGCCCGGAGACCTCCTCTTCGAGCTGGACGCGACGCGCCTCACCCTCGAGCGCGCCGAGGAGCAGGCCCGCCTGGAGTCGCTCCAGGCCCAGCTTCCGCGCCTGGAAGCGCAGCTTGCTCGCGAGCTGGAGCTGGGCACCGAGGCCACCCGCGCCGAGGCAATTTCCCTCGACTCGGCCCGCGCGCAGCAGCGTGCCACCGAGGCGCGCACCCAGCTGGCCGAGGCGGAGGCCCGGTCCTCCCAGGAGCTCCATGAGAAGGGGCTCACCGCGGAGCTGGACGCCCGCCGCCTCCAGGTCGAGGCGCGTGCCCAGCAGTCGTCCCTGGAGGAACAGCAGCTCCTCGTGGAGCGCCTCAAGCGGCAGCAGCGGGTGGGACACCTGGAGCGCGAGACGCGGCTGGAGGAGCTGCGTCGCGAGCTTGCCCGCATGCGGGGCGAGCTGCGGCACAGTGAGGCCACCCTCGCGCGCCTCACGCATGAGATTGAGCGCCATCAGGTCCGTGCCTCGCTGGCCGGCGAGGTGGGCGAGCTCGCCGCCGTTGCCCCGGGGAGCGTCATCGAGGAGCACGAGGCACTGGCCACCCTCGTTCCCACCGGAAGCGTGAGAATCGTCGCCGACTTCCCGGCCCTCGCCGTGGGACGGATTGGCCCGGGCCAGGCCGCGCAGATGCGCCTGGATGGGTTCCCCTGGACGGAGTACGGCATGCTCCCGGCCACGGTGGTGGAGGTGGCGGGCGAGAGCCGGGACGGCACCGTGCGCGTCGAGTGCGCGGTGGAGGCTCCCGAGGGCGCCACCGTCCCCCTGCGTCACGGGATGACGGGGACGGTGGAGGTCGCCGTGGAGCAGGTGTCTCCGTACCGGCTCCTCTTCCGGAGCGCGGGGCGCCTGCTCGGGACGGCCAGTCGCGCGGAGGCGCGGGCCGGAGCCGCGCCGTGAGCGCCACCGCCGTCACCTCCCGCCGCCTGCTCGTGCCCGAGGTCATCCAGACGTCGGCCATGGACTGCGGGCCGTCGTCCATCCACGCGCTCTGCGCGGGCTTCGGCATCCCGCTCCACTACGAGCGGCTGCGCACCGCCTGTGGCACCGACGTGGATGGCACCTCCATCGACACGCTGGAGGAGCTGCTCCGCGAGCTCGGGCTGGAGGCGGAGCAGGTGGTGCTGCCCGTCGAGCACCTGGCCCTGCCCGAGGCGCGCGCCCTTCCCGCCATCCTGGTGACGCGCATCCCCGGTGGGGCGCCGCACTTCGTGGTGGCGTGGCGACGGCATGGCCCGTTCATCCAGGTCATGGACCCGGCGAGCGGACGCAGGTGGGTCCGCTGGAAGGAGCTCGCCAGCACGCTCTATGTCCACACCGCCGAGGTCCCCGCGAGCGACTGGCGTGACTGGGCCCTCTCGGAGCTGGGGCTGACGCCGCTGCGCCACCGTCTGCGCCGTCTTGGCATTCCCGAGGACGGCGTGGGCCTCATCGCCGCGGCCCGGGAGGACCCGGAGTGGACCGCCATCGCCGCGCTGGAGGCCGCGTCCCTCACCTGCGAGTCCCTCGTGGAGGCCGGAGCGCTGCGGCCCGGTGAGGAAGCCCACACCGCGCTGCGGCGGCTGTGCGAGCGCTTCAGGACGCAGGGGCCGGAGGCGCTCTCCTCGGCCCTGCCCGACTCGCCGTGGCCCGTCACGCCCACCTCCGCCGGCGAGGACCCGCCCCGGGTGCACATGTCGGGCGCGGTCCTCATCCGCGTCTCCGGCCGTGAGCCCACGCGGGCGGCTGCGGCATCGGCAGGCGCGGCGGGAGCGACACCGACGTCCCCCGGTAGCGCGACGGCGGCATCGGCAGGCGCGGTGGAATCCGTGCCTCCCCGAAGCGCGGCGGCGGAAGCTCGCGCGGCGCTCGGTGGACCGTCCCCCGGCCCCCTGGCCGAGGTGTTCCGGCTCATCCGTGAGGACCGGCGCGTCTCCCTCCCCTCCATCCTGCTCGCGGTCCTCGTCGCGGCGGGCGGGCTGGGCTTCGAGGTGTTCCTGCTCCGGGGGCTGCTCGCCACGGGGACGCGACTGGGGCTGGCCGAGCAGCGGCTGGGGGCCGCGGCCGCCGTGCTCCTCTTCCTGGGCGCGCTCGTGCTGCTGGAGCTGAGCCTCGCGCCCATGCTCGCGCGCATCGGTCAGCGCGTGGAGGTGCGCCTGCGGTTGGCGTTCCTGCGCAAGCTGCCCCGGCTGCACGACCGCTACTTCCAGACGCGGCTCGCCTCGGACCTCGTGGACCGGTGCCATGGCATCCACCAGGTCCGGAGCCTCGCGCACCTGGCCGCGCGGCTGCTGCGCGCCGTCTTCCAGGTCCTCTTCACCGCGGCGGCCCTCATCTGGCTCGACCCGCCCGGCTGGCCCCTGCCCGTCCTCGCCGCGCTGGCCGCGCTCGCCCTTCCCGCGCTGGCCAATCCCCTGCTCACCGAGCGAGACCTGCGCATGCGCAGCCTCCGGGGCGCGCTGGGCCGCTTCTATCTCGACGCGCTCCTGGGCAGCGCGGCCATCCGCGCCCACCGCGCCGCCCGGCGCATCCGCCAGCGACACGAGGAGTTCCTCGTCGAGTACGCGCGGGCGGCCCGCTCGCTGCTCGGCGCCTCCATCGGCCTCGACACCATGCATGCCCTCCTCGGCTTCGCGCTCGCGGCGGGCATGGTGGCGGGCTACCTCGGCCGCAATGGCTCCTCCGGAGGCGTGCTCCTCGTCGCCTTCTGGGCGCTCCAGCTCCCCGTGCTGTCCCAGCAGCTCACCGCCCTGGCCCGCATGGTGCCGCCCATGCGCAACAGCACCGCGCGGCTGATGGAGCTGCTCGGCGGCCGCGAGGAGGTTGCCCCCGAAGCCCCGCCCGCCACCGAGCCTCCACCGTCGGAAGGTGTCTTCATCCAGCTGCGGCGTGTGGTCGTCCAGGCCCAGGGGCAGCGCATCCTCCAGGGCGTGGACCTCACCCTCGCGCCCGGGGAGCACGTGGCCATCGTCGGCACCTCCGGCGCGGGCAAGTCCACGCTGGCGGGCCTGCTGCTCGGCCTCCACGAGCCGAGCGAAGGCACGGTCCTCGTGGATGGAGGGCCGCTCGCGCCGCGGCTCACGGCGCTGCGCCGCGCGACGGCGTGGGTGGACCCGGCGCTGCAGCTCTGGAACCGCAGCCTCCTGGACAACCTCCGCTATGGCCTCCCACCCGGCGCGGAGCTGCCCCTCCAGGGCGTGCTCCACGCGGCCACGCTCCACGAGGTGCTGGAGCGCCAGAGCGAGGGCCTCCAGGAGCACGTCGGCGAAGGCGGCGCGCGTCTGTCGGGTGGCGAGGGCCAGCGGCTGCGGCTGGGCCGCGCGCTGCTGCGTCCCGGCGTCCGCCTGGTCATCATGGACGAGCCGCTGCGGGGCGTGGACCCGGCGCGGCGGCGCGCGCTGCTGGACTCCGCGCGGGCCCACTGGCGCGGCGCGACGCTGCTCTGCATCACCCACGCCCTGCGCGAGACACTCGCCTTCCCACGCGTCCTCGTCGTGCACGAAGGCCGCATCGTCGAGGACGGCCGCCCGGAGGATCTGGCCCTGCGGCCCCACTCCCGCTACCGCGCGCTGCTCGACGCCGAGCAGTCCGTCTGGCGCGAGCTGCGGGCCGACACCGGGTGGCGTCACTGGCGCATGGACGCGGGCCGGCTCGTGGAAGCGCGGCCCGAAGAGCGTGAGAGCGCACCGGCACCGCTGCGCATCGGAGGTCCGCCCCGTGGCTGAGGACTGGAGCGACTTCTGGCCGCTGACGCGCCTGGGTGAGGCCCTCGAAGGGCTGGCGACGCGCGCGGGCTACCACACGGAGCCGCTGGCGCGCGTGCCGCCACCGCCGAAGCTCGGCCACGAGCGCCACGCGCTGGCGAACTGGTTCGACCGCGCCGGGCCCTCGCTCGGCACGGAGGTCATCCAGGTGGAGGCCCGCCACGGAGACGTGGAGCGGCTGCTGACAGGCACCACCCCCGCCCTCTTCCAGCTCACTCCGCGAGGCGAGGCCACGCGCTTCCTCGCCGTCCTCCGCGCCACGCGCGCGCACGTCGAAGTGCTGTGCCCGGACGGGGACGTGCGCAGGCGGCCCATGGCCACGGTGTTGGGGTGGCTGCGGCGGGCCGCCGAGCGCGAGCCGGGCCTGGGCGTGGACGCGCTGCTGGCGGAGCTGGACGTGCCCGGGGCGCGTCGAGAGCGCGCGCGGAAGAACGTGCTCGCGGCGTGGCTGAAGGACCGGCCGGTGGGCGGCTGCTGGGTGCTCCGGCTGCCCGCCAGCGCCCCCTTCCGGCGCCAGCTCCGTCACTCCCGCCTGTGGGGCCAGCTCGGCCTCTTCGTCGCGGGCAACGTCGCGCTCTACGGCCTCTGGGCGCTGACCTGGTACCTCGCCGGACGGGGGGAGCTGGGAGGGCGGCTCGACCGGGGCTCGCTCCAGGCATGGGTGCTGCTGCTGCTGTCGCTCGTGCCGCTGCTCGCGCTCGTGGGCTGGACGCAGGGGCGCTTCGCGCTCGGCTTCGGAGCCCTCTTCAAGCAGCGGCTCCTCTGGGGCGCGCTCCGGATGCCGTCCGAGGACATCCGCCGCCGGGGGAGCGGTGGGCTCTTCGGGCTCGCGCTTGAGTCGGACACGCTGGAGAGCCTCGGGCTGAGCGGTGGCTTCCTCGCGCTCGCGGCGCTGTTCGAGCTGTCCGCCGCCGTCACGCTCCTCGCGACGGGGGCGGGCGGGCTCACGCAGGTGCTGGCGCTCGTGGCCTGGCTGGGGCTCACCGCCGCCCTGGCCGCCGTGCACGCGCGCCGCCGTCGTGCGTGGAGCGCCGCGCGCATCGCGATGACGCACGACATGGTGGAGAAGGTCGTGGGGCACCGCACGCGGCTCGTGCAGGAGGCACCGGAGCGGCTCCACGACGAGGAGGACCCCGCGCTCGACCGGTACCTGGCGCTGTGCGCGCGGATGGACCGGACCGAGGCGCTGCTGCTGACGCTGGTGCCGCGGGGCTGGACGCTCGTCGGCCTGTGCGCGCTGGTGCCCGCCTACCTCGCCGGCACGGCGGGCACGGCGGGGCTCGCGCTCGCCCTGGGCGGCGTCCTCCTGGCCTCGCGTGCCTTCTCGTGGCTGGGCTCGGGAGCCACCCAGCTCATCGACGCGGCCCTCGCGCTGAAGCAGACCGCGCCCCTCTGGAAGGCGGGGGCCCTGGACTGGGGAGCGGGAGACGCGTCCGTGCCCGTGCCCGGCCCCGAGTCACTGCCGCCGGGCACGCCGCTGATGGAAGGCCGGCGCCTCCACTTCGCGCACGAGGGCCGGAACACGGAGGTGCTCCAGGGCGTCGACCTGGAGATTCGCGCGGGAGACCGCATCCTCCTCGAAGGCAGCTCCGGCGCGGGGAAGTCCACGCTCGTCTCGCTGCTGTCGGGACTGCGGCAGCCCACCTCCGGATTGCTGCTGTCCGCGGGGCTGGACGTGGGGACGCTCGGCGAGCTCGGCTGGGGCCGGCAGGTGGCCGCCATCCTCCAGACGCACGAGAACCACGTCTTCACGGAGTCGTTCGCCTTCAACCTGCTGGTGGGCAGGGCCTGGCCGCCGCAAGCCGGGGACCTGGAGGACGCGCTCGCCCTGTGCCGGGAGCTGGGACTGGGGCCGCTCCTGGAGCGGATGCCCGGAGGGCTCAACCAGCTCGTGGGCGAGCAGGGCTGGCAGCTGTCGCACGGGGAGCGCAGCCGCCTCTTCATCGCCCGTGCGCTGCTGCAAGGGGCCCACCTCGTCATCCTCGACGAGAGCCTCGCCGCGTTGGACCCGGGCTCGCTGGAGCGCACCCTGCGCTGCGTGGAGCGGCACGCGCGAGCGCAACTGCTCATCGCGCACGGCACGCTGGCGGAGTGAGCGGGCAGAGGTCATCGGTTGACAGTTGTACGAAGGCTTCAATACGATTTCGTCACCCCCCCAGTGCATCTCCCTGCCCCGGTTCGCAGTGCGTTGGAGTGTTCCAACCGCCGTGCTCCGGGATTCTCAACACGAGGCAGGGACATCATGAGCAACACGCAGAAGCAGCAGAACGCCAGCGTCGAGCAGAAGACCGAGGCCATCGAGAAGGCGGAGAAGGCCCTCAAGATCGGCGTGAAGGTGAAGACGGGCATCAAGGGCGGCCCCGATGGCGACCCCCGCACGGGCGGCGCGACGGCCGGCAACAAGGAGTGGCAGGAGTAGTCACTCCCGCTGAGCAACCGCGAGGGGGACTCCGGTCCCCTTCGCACCTCGCGAGCCCCCTGATTCATGACCTCCTCAGCCTCTCCGAACCGTCCCGCGCCTGAAGCGCCCATGGCGGAGTCCGGCCTCGAGCAGCTGCTGCTGACCGACTCCGCCGACGCCCGCCTGACGCTCTACCTGCGCCTCCACTACAGCCCCCGCTGCGCGGCGGCCACCCGGGAGTGGCTGGAGCGCGAGCCCTCGCGGCTCCCCGGCAACACCGCGGCCTTCCTGCGCACCATCGACATGGAGCGGCTCGGCATCGAGCAGCGCGCGCGCGCCCGGAATCTGCTGACGTGGCTGCGCGACTCCAGCGCGGACGTCTTCGAGGTCCTTCCCGAGCCCGAGCACCTCCCGCTGGTGGCGGCCTTCGCGGACTCGGACCAGTTCTGGTGGGAGGGGGCCCGGAGCACGCGGGAGAACTTCTGCCTCCACGCCGCGAGGACGCTGGCGGGCCGGGGCGACGCGCTGCGCGCCGACCTGGTGCGCTTCCTCGGGGCCGTGGATGGCCTGCGCTCCGACCCCTCCAGGAGCACGCCCTGGGCGGACTGGGGACACTCGCGCGTGGAGCTGCCGGACGGGAGCATCGCGGAACAGCTTCCCTCTCGATGGGCCCTGACCGACGCCTCCGGGGAGCTCCCGGGCAGCCGCCGGTACGCGCACCTGAGCACCACCGCGCCGGCGAGCTTCCAGCTCACCGTGGGCATCACCCCCGACATGAACGTCATCGTGGATTGCCAGCCATGCTGAACACCCAGGACGGCCGCATCCCCCGCGTGGGGTTTGGACTCGACCACCAGTACTACGGCCGCTATCCCGGCCGGCTGGACGGCCTGTTCAACCACTACCGCGACCGGCTCAGCCACCTCTCCATCGTCGCGGTGCCGGACGTGGTCAGCGCGCGGCGCATCAAGGAGCTGGCCGGCGCGCATCCCATCATCCACCACCTGACGGGCGTGGCCCCCGCGAACCCCACGGGCGCGGACCTGCGCCAGCTCGCGGTGCTGGACGAAATCTCACGCGTCTTCGATGCGCAGTGGGCCGGAGAGGACCTGGGCATCTGGACCTTCGGTCCATACAACCTCCCCTACTTCATTCCCCCGCTCTTCGAGGCCGAGGTCGCCGAGCGCGTCTGCGACGAGATCTTCCGCGTGCAGGAACGCTCCTCGGTGCCGTTCCTGGCGGAGGTGCCCTCCTGCCAGTTCGTGGCCGGCCGGCTCACGCTGGGCGAGTTCTTCCACCGCGTCGTCGGGCGCACGCGCTGCCCCGTCGTGCTCGACCTCAGCCACGTCTTCTCGTACGGGCTCGTCACCTCCACGCCTCCGGGGGAGGTGCTCCGCTCGCTGCCGCTGGACAAGGTGTGGGAGGTCCACGTGGCGGGCGGCTCCATCAACAAGAACCACCCGTTCCGCTACATCGACAGCCACAGCACGGCCATCATGGAGCCGGTGATGGAGCTGCTGCGCGACGCCGTGGCGCTCTGCCCCGAGCTGAAGGCCGTGACGTACGAGATCGGCATGAAGCTGCCCGCGGAGACCCTCGAAGCGGACCTGGGCCGGCTCGACGCCCTGCTCGGCGCGGCCGGCTTCGTTCCCCGCATTGGCCAGGACACCCCACCTTCGGTCCTCTCCGCATGAAGCGCAGCGTCTGGAACCTCCGCGAGACACTGTTCGGCACCCGCGCGCCCGCCGTCACCGGCCGGGGCGCGAAGCTGCTGCTCCTCGACGACGGCCTCCGCACGCCCATGGACTGGGGCGGCCGGCTCCGCAACCTCACCCCGGATGGGAGCGACACCCCGCGGCAGCAGACGCACCATGCCGCGCGGGGCGCCTCCCTCTGCGCGGAGGGCGCCGAGTCGCGGGACGCCGAGGGTGGCCCGCTGGGCGTCGCGCCACAGGCCCACGTCCTCAGCGCGGACTACGCGGTTCCGGGCGAGCAGGGCTACACCGACTTCCTGCGCGAGGTGGTGCGGGAGCACGGGCGTCCCGACGTCGTCTCGCACGCGTACTCGGCGCCGGAGCACCACGGGCTGGCGCACGAGGGCCGCGCGGAGTTCGCGCTCCTCGCGGATGCCGACCCCGCGCTGGCCAGCCTGCACATCGCGGCGGCCGGGCACGAGGGCCCCCGGGGCCTGCGCTTCCCCGCGACGTGTGAGTCGGTCCTCTCCGTCGGCGTCTGCGACGAGGAGGGCCGGCCCACGTCGTATTGCAGCGTCGACGCCGAGGCGCGAAAGCCCGAGCTGCTGGTGCTGGACCGGCCCTACGCGGCCCGGCGCGAGGACGGCGGCCTGGGCACCCTCAACGGCACGTCGGCGGCGGCCAACATCGTCGCCGGGCTGGCGGCGCTGTGGTGCGAGCGGCTGCGCGCCCTCGGCGTGGAGCCCGTGCCCGCGCTGCTGCGCGCCGTGCTCCTGGCCGCCTCCGCGCCCTCGCCCGTGGCGGCGCACCGGATCGCGGTGGCCCACGCGGCCCTGTTCGAGCCCCTGCCGCTGTTCGCCGTCGCGGAGCGGCGCCAGGACGCGGCCCGGTGGACGTACACCGTCCGGGTGCCAGCAGCGGGCTCCGTACAGCTCTGTGCCGTGGCCCAGCGCGGCCCCCAGTCGAAGCTCTGGCTCGCGCCGCCGCTCTCCGTGACGCTGCGGGTGGAGGGCGCGGGACGTCACGAAGTCACGGCGGGCAACTGGGCACGCCTGGACTTCACCGTGGACGCGGCCACGGTGCTCGAGGTGACGGTCGACGTGGACGGCCCCGTGGAAGGCCTGGGGCTCGCCGTACTCGGGGCTGAGAAGGCCCCGGCCGCGCAAGAGCGGCGCCCCTCCCTTCCCCGCCGTCCGCGCGTGGTGGTGGGCATCTCCGCCAGCCATGACGCCTCGGCGTGCGTGCTGAAGGACGGCAGGCTCGTGTCCGCCATCCAGCTCGAGCGGCTCTCCCGCCGCAAGCATGACGGCGCCGGGTTCCTGAGCACACGGGAGACGATTGACTACTGCCTCCAGGCGGTGGGGCTGCGTCCGGCGGACGTGGACCTCTTCGCCTTCAACCTCCAGCCCGTCATCCCCGGCTACGTCGGGCTGTCACAGCCGAGCGCGGACGAGGCCTTCGACGTGTTCGACCCCTTCGGGGACCGGGCGCTCTTCGTCTCGCACCACCTGGCACACGCCTTCGGCGCCTTCTTCGCCTCGCCCTTCGAGCAGGCCACCGTCTTCGTGGCGGACGGCTCGGGCGGCAGCACCGTGGGCGAGCCGGACCTCGTGCTTCGCGGCGCCGAGCTCGCCGAGTACCTGGCCCGCCCCCTCCACGAGCGCCCGGCGCTCCATGTGCAATCCGGCTACACCTTCACCCGTGACGGCTACCAACTCGTGGAGCGGGAGCTGGCGCCCTCGTTCAACACGCGGTGCGGCTCGTCATCGCTGGGTGAGATGTACGCGGCCGTCAGCCAGTACATCTTCGGCGACTGGATGGAGGGCAGCGGCAAGCTGATGGGGCTGGCGCCCTACGGCGATGCGGCCGCCTTCGGCCCCAGCCTGCTGACGCGCGACGCGCAGGGGCGCCTCCAGTTCCGGGCGGACTGGAAGGACCGGTTCCGCAAGGCGACGGGCGCTCGCGAGCCCGCCGCGCAGCGCGACCTGGCAGCGCGCGTCCAGAAGGACCTGGAGGAGGCGCTGGTGGAGCGGCTGCGCCACCTCCTGTCACAGACGGGCAGGCCGGACGTGGCCTTCTCCGGAGGCATCGCGCTCAACAGCGTGGCCAACGAGCGGCTCCTGCGGGAAACGGGCGCCAGCCGGCTCTACGTGTTGCCGGCCAGCAACGATGCGGGCATCTCCATCGGCGCGGCGGCCGCGGGCGAGTTCGTCCTGACCGGGAACACCGGCCGCGAGCCCGTGCCGAGCGACTTCCTCGGCTACGCGTACCGCGACGAGGACTGCCGCAAGGCCCTGGACGCGTACGCCTCGGTGACCGAGTGGGAAGAGGTCCGTCTCGAGGACGTGGCGGAGCGCCTGCGGGCCGGACAGGTGATTGGCTGGTTCGAGGGCGGCGCCGAGTTCGGCCCGCGCGCGCTCGGTCACCGGAGCATCCTGGCGGACCCGCGCGAGAAGCGGACGTGGCAGTACATCAACCGCTACATCAAGTTCCGCGAGGACTTCCGCCCCTTCGCCCCCGTCGTCCCGACGGAGCGCGCCGCCGAGTTCTTCGACATCACCCAGCCGTCGCCGCACATGCTGCGCGTGGTGCCAGTGCGCCCGCATGCGCGCGAGCGGCTCGGGGCCGTCACCCACGTCGACGGCAGCGCCCGCGTGCAGACGGTGGACCGCGACGTCCAGCCGCGGCTGCATGAAGTCCTGGAGCGCTTCGGGGCGCATACCGGCCTGCCCGTGCTGCTCAACACCTCGCTCAACGTGCGCGGGGAGCCCATCGTCGAGACGCCGCTGCAGGCCATCGAGCTGCTGCTGGCCACCCACCTCGATGCGCTCGTGCTCGGGCGCTACCTCGTGCGCCCCAAACAGCTTCGCGCCGGGACGCTCCAGGGGGACACGCGCATCCGCCTGCCGCCCAAGACGCGCGTCGTGTGCGAGGCCGCGCATGGCACGCCCACCGCCCGGCTCATCGCGGGTGCGCGCGGCCACCGCGACTACCCGCTTCCCCCCTGGGCCTTCCGCGTGTTGAGCCACGCGGACGGCAGCCGGAGCGTCGCGGAGCTGCTCGACACCCACCTGCGAGGAGAGGAAGACCCGGTGGCCGCACGCGCCTTCCTCGATGACCTCGCCACCACGCGGCTGCTCCTCGTGGACGAGCCGGACGCGCCGCGGCCCGCCCCCAGGCCCGCCGCGTCCTGGAACGGGCTCTCGCTGCTGCTGGAGGAGGCCGACCACCAGCCGCTCCCGGAGGGGCGCACCCGGACGAAGACGGTGGAGCAGACGCTGGACACCGTGTGGCCGCTGCGCGCGAAGCTGGGCATCACCCGCGTGGCGGACGTGACGGGTTATGACCCCGTCGGCCTGCCCGTCGTCGTGGCGACACGCCCGGCGGTGTCGAAGCTCCAGATCACCGTCAACCAGGGCAAGGGCGTGCGGCCCGAGGACGCGTTGGTCTCCGCGCTGCAGGAGGCCGTGGAGCGCTTCTCCGCGAGCCAGTTCCCCGCCCAGCGCACCGCCACGCCGGAGGAGCTGCGCGGGGGGGAGGAGGCCGTCTGTCCGCCGGAGCAGCTCGGCGCGGACGCCGTCACGGGACGGCGGCTGGAGTGGGTGCTGGGCATGGGGCTGCGCAGCGGGCGCCGGACGTGGGTGCCCGCGGCCGAGGTGCTCTTCCCCTACGTGACGCCCGAGGGCTGCGTGCGGCCCATGCGCCCGTCGACCACGGGGCTGGCGTCCGGCAACACGCGCGGCGAGGCCATCTCCCAGGCGCTCTGCGAGGTCATCGAGCGCGATGCCGTGTCCCGGTTCCGCGAGGGGGCGAAGGTCCCCCTGCTCGACCTCACCACCGTGACGGACCCGCTGGAGCGGCGCATCCTCGAGCACTTCGAGAAGGCGGGCGTCCAGCTCGTCGTGCTGGACCTGAGCGGGCTCGCCGCCCTGCCCGTCTACATGGCGGTGTCGTGGCAGTGGGAGGGTGCCAGCCCCCCGGTGCTGCCCGCCGGCCAGGGCGCGGCGCTCTCACCCCGGCAGGCGCTGCGCCGCGCGTTGTTGGAGGCCGCGCAGAGCCGCGTCGTGGCCATCCAGGGGAGCCGCGAGGACCTGTACCGCCACGCCTCGGAATGGGAGGAGACCCACGAGGCCGCCGAGCGCCTCTTCCACGCGATGCGCGCGAGCGCGGAAGCGGTGGGGCGCACCTCCCTGCCGCCGGAACCCGAGCCCCCGGGCTCGGTCCATGGCCAGCTCACACAGTTGCTCGGCCGCCTCGAGGCCCGCGGCCATGACGAGGTGTATGTGACGGACCTCACCCATCCGCAGCTCCGCGTCCCCGTGGTGCACGTCGCCGTGCCAGGGCTCGTGGACACGGTCATCGAGCCCGGGAGGCGCCGCCATGTGGGGTGACCGGCTCACCATGCGCCCCATCGTCTTCGCGGGCCCCTCCCTCTCCCGGCTGCCCGCGCCCCTGCGCGAGCGCATCGACCTGCGCCCTCCCGTGCGCCGGGACGACCTCACCGCCCTGCTGAAGCTGCCGCCGGGCCGCGCCGTCATCATCGACGGCCTCTTCGGCCAGTCCATGGCCGTCACCCCCACCGAGTGCCGCGAGCTGCTCTTCGCGGGCTGGACGCTGTGGGGCGCGTCGAGCATGGGCGCCCTGCGCGCCAGTGAGCTGTGGTCGCTGGGGATGATGGGCGTGGGCGACATCTACCTGATGATGCGCTCGGGCGTGGTGATGGCGGACGACGAGGTCGCCGTGGGCTACCACCCCGACACGCACGAGGAGCTCACCGCAGCGCTCGTCCACGTCCGCGCCGTCCTCTCCCGCCTGGAGCGCGAGGGGGCCACCCGCGAGGAGACGCGCGCGGCCTTCGAGGTGGCGCGCGGCATCTACTGGCTGGAGCGCAGCTGGCGGCGGCTCCTGTCCCTGTGGGCCCAGGCGGGAATGTCTCCGGAGCGGCTCGAGTCCGCGGCGCGCTGGAGCCGCGAGCCCTCCTGCCATCCGAAGGTCCAGGACGCGGAGCTTGCCGTACGGGTGGCGACGACGGACTTCTGGCCATGAGCATGAACGACAACGACATCCTCATCGGGGAGACCGCGCGCGTGCTGCTGGCCGTCCCGTCACCCGCCGCCGCGCCGCGCGTCGTGGACTACTTCCAGCGCAACCGCGAGCACTTCGCGCCCTGGTCCCCGCCCCGCCCCGAGGGCTACCACGCCGAGTCCGCGTGGCGGGAGCGGCTGGCGGCGGCGCAGGAGGAGCAGCGGCAGGGCACCAGCCTGCGCCTCATGCTGTTGTCGCGCGCGCAGGCGGGACAGCCGGTGGTGGGCGACATCAGCTTCACCGCCATCGTCCGGGGGCCGTTCATGGCGTGCTACCTCGGCTACCAGCTGGACCAGGGGGCCGTGGGTCAGGGCGTGATGCACGACGCGCTGAAGGTGGCCATCGGCCACGTCTTCCACGTGCTGAAGCTGCACCGAATCATGGCGAACTACATGCCCACCAACGTGCGGAGCGCGCGGCTGTTGCGCAGGCTCGGCTTCGTTCCGGAGGGCTTCGCCCGCGACTACCTCTTCATCGCCGGGGCCTGGCAGGACCACGTCCTCACGGCCCTCACCCACCCCGACGGCATCACCCCGTAGGCACCGACGCCATGGCACGACAAAAGCTGGTCATCATCGACGACTTCTACGAGGACCCCGTCTCGGTGCGAGAGCTCGCGCTGTCGCTGGAGTACCGCTCCAAGCCGAAGGCCACCTACCCGGGCGTCGAGGCCATTGCCCCGGGCGTCGACTGGGAGCCGGTGCGCAAGCTCCTCCGCGACTACGTTCACGAGCCGGTGGACGGGCCGTGCCCCAAGAAGCAGCCCTTCCCCCAGGGCAAGTTCCGCATCGCGCTCGGCAGGGACGAGCAGAGCCGCGTGGACGGCGTCCACGTGGACGTGCAGCCCTGGTCCGCCATTGTCTACCTGAGCCGTGACGAGGACTGCCGGGGGCATGGCGCCGTGGGCCTCTACCGGCACAAGGCCACCGGGGCGCTGGAGGCCTCGCCGGAGTGGGAGGCCGAGACGTTCAAGCACCTCAAGGGTGCTTCCGAGGACGTGTACTGGACCGAGTACTGGGCCTACATGCGGAACAAGGACAACTGGGAGGAGGTGCAGCGCGTGGAGATGGTCTTCAACCGGGCGCTGCTGCTCAACGCGCACTTCTTCCACGCGTCCATCGGCGTCTTCGGGAGCACGCCGGAGAACGGCCGGCTCACCCAGCACTTCGAGTACTACTACGACGAGAGCGTCAAGCCGGGGATGACGCTGGTGGAGACGTAGCCGGTCCCAGCCGGCCCCAGATGACGTCCGTGAAGCGCGAGCCGGGCTCCTCCGCGAGCCCGAGCTTCTTCAGGTCATCCGAGTACTTCGCCCCCTTCACCACCACCCAGCGCCGCGCCACCCGGCGCCCTTCCGCCAGCGTCTCCGGCGTCAGCGGCGCGTGCTCGGCGAAGCGGCGCAGCACCTCGAACGCGGGCTGCGCCTTCTTCGGCTTCGCGAACATCGGGTCGAAGAAGACGACGTCGAACGCGCCGGACGGCAGCGTCTTCAGGTACTCGCGCGCGTCCGCGTGCCGCACCTCGATGGGCCCCGAGTCCGCACCCAATTCGTAGCGGCGCAGCCCCTCCCCGGCCACCACGCCCAGCGCCAGGCTCCTCTCCAGTCCCACCACGCGCCCCGTCGGCCCCACCGCCAGCGACGCCACCAGCGCGTCCTGCGCCAGCCCCAGCGTGCAGTCCAGCACCGTGTCCCCGGGCTTCAACTCCGCCACGCGCACGAAGACATCCGGCTCGCCCTCGCGCAGGCGCATGCGGCGCAGGTGCGCCATGCCCGCGTGGAAGGCGAACGAGCCCTCCTTGTCCCACAGCGTCACGCCGTCCCCGCCCACCACCAGTAGCGCGTCCGCCTTCACTCCGAGCCACGGGGCGATGCCTTCCTTCGAGCGACGCGGCAGGAAGGGCAGCCCCCAGCGCGACGCCACGGCGCGGGCCTCGCGAATCTGGGCCGCGTCCACCTTCGTGCTGGTCGTCACCGCGAGCGGAATCGGAGCCATTCGAGGCCACCCATCCTGCCCGACACCGCGCCCGTGGCAACGCCTCCGTGGAGCGCAGATGACGCTTCGCATCAAGCCCCGCGGGGCCGTCGCGGACCCGACAGGGGGAGACCTGCTTACCGAAATTTATAGGAATTCTTATCCAGCTGCCCTAAGTCTGGACTTCCTTCGGACGGTGAAGAATGTCACCCCCCTTCCGCCCGAAGTGGCTCGCTGGGAGAAAACCATGCGCAACAGATCAGCAGGACTCGCAGTGGTGGTTCTCGTCACCGCCCTCATGGCGAGTGACGTATTCGCGGCTACCTACGGCGCCACGCAGTCTGGCTCCTCCGCCATCTTCTACGTCGACACCACTTCATGGGCGGACATCCACTACACGAAGAACAACGGAGGGCAGCTCAACTACCGGATGGCCATCGTCAACGGCCGCAACCAGTACACGGTGACGGGCCTGGTCGCGGGCGACTTCATCGACTACTCGTTCACGTACTGGGACGTGTCCTGCAACTGTGCCCGCGACACCGCGTGGACGCGGTACACGCACGGCGGCACGCAGCCCCCACCCGTGGACTCGGGCACGCCCGACGCGGGCTCGCCCACCGATGCCGGCCAGCCTCCGCCGCCGGGGAACATCGTCCCGCTCTTCGACAGCGCCACTGTCCGGGAGCCGGCCACGGTGGAGAACACCTCCACGGCCATCATCACCCGCGTCGGAGACCGCGTGCGTGACAGGCACGCGCGCGAGGACGAGTACCAGGCCTATGACCACTACCTGCAGTTCTACTTCCAGAACCGCACGCACAGCGTCGAGATCATCGACGAGGTGGCCAAGGGCGGCAGCCGCATCGTGGTCAACCTGCGCACCAACTACCCGTACGACAGCCCGGACTTCCGCGCGTTCTTCCGCGGCCTCAACACGGTGGCCGAGTACTTCCACAACGCGGACATGACCACCGTCAACGACTACCTCTACACCTCCAGCGTGAACTTCAACGCGAAGGAAGGACGCGCCATCCGTGTGGGTGACCGGATGGAGATCGAGATTGGTGTCTTCCTTCGGCAACCGGTGGAAGGGCGGTTCAACTACTACTCCACGGCCATGCTCTACATGGTCGGCACCGGCGGCATCGCCCCGTTCGAGGTGTCCGGCGCGCAGGAGGACTCGTTCCCCATGCCGGCGGCCGGCCTGAGCGGCGGTGCGACGACGCAGAACCAGCCCCTGTCCAACGAGCCGGACAACCGGTTCCTGCAGATGGCGATGAACATGGCCCCGGTGAATGCGCAGCCCTTCGTGGAGGGCCGGCGCCTGCACCACACGAACTTCGGGGACGGCAACCACTCCGAGCAGCCCAACCCCGTGTTCAGCGCGCAGGCGGGCAAGCTGGGGCCCAACTACGTCTCGGTGGCCTGCAGCTCCTGCCACGTGCAGAACGGGCGCGGCCTGCCGCCCGCCGTCAACACCACGCTGGGCAACTACGTGGTCAAGGTGGGCAACTCCAGCGGCGGCGCGGACGCCTTCCTCGGCTTCCGCCTGCAGCCCCGCCGCACCAGCGGCACCCCCGAGGCGGACGTGCGCATCTCCGGGTGGACCAACAGCAGCGGCACCTTCGGTGACGGCACCGCGTACCAGCTGCGCCGGCCGACCTACAGCTTCCTGAACGTCACCCCCACCAACTACTCCGCCCGCGTCACGCCGCAGCTGGTGGGCATGGGCCTGCTGGAGGCGGTGCCGGAGAGCGCCATTGCCGCGCTGGCGGACCCGAACGACAGCAACGGGGACGGCATCTCCGGGAAGATGCAGACGGTGCGTGATCCGGAGACGGGCGCGACGCGGCTGGGCCGCTTCGGCTGGAAGGCCGGCACGGCGAAGCTGAAGCACCAGGTGGCGGACGCGCTCGTGAATGACATGGGCGTCACCTCGCCCGTCTTCACGTCCATGGACTGCGGCCCGCAGCAGTCGGGCTGCTCGGGCACCAGCACGGAGCTGTCCGCCTCGGACCTGGACAAGCTCACGCGCTACATCGCCCTGCTCGGCGTTCCGTCGCGCCGGGACTACCGCGACGCCACCGCCCTGCGCGGCGAGACGCTGTTCGCCAGCGCGGGCTGCGCGAAGTGCCACACGGCCACGCTGACCACCAGCCAGTACCACCCGAACGCGGAGCTGCGCAGCCAGACCATCCACGCGTACACGGACCTGCTGCTGCATGACATGGGCTCGGGCCTGGCCGACAACCTCGGCGAGGGCCAGGCCACCGGCTCCGAGTGGCGCACGCCCCCGCTGTGGGGCATCGGCCTGACGGCGGGCGTCAGCGGCGGCGAGGCCTACCTGCACGACGGCCGCGCCCGCAACCTCACCGAGGCCATCCTCTGGCACGGCGGTGAGGGGCAGAGCGCGAAGAACGCCTTCACCAGCATGAACGCCACGGACCGCGCGGCGCTGCTCAAGTTCCTGCAGTCGCTGTAGCGAGACACAGGAGCCGGCCGCCCCGGACTGCACGGGGTGGCCGGCGGCGCTTCAGCGCTGCGTGAGCTCCCACGGTCGCTGCAACGAAAGACCCGAGGCCCGCCATCCCGGAACGTACGGGGTGGCGGGCCTCTTCACATCAGCGCAGCCCGTGCCGCCACGGTAGCGCCGCAGCGCGCGCTCCCTGGAACACCCGGGGTGGCGCTGCTGCCATCAACTCAGTTCCATGCCGCCGCGGCAGACCCGCAGCGCGCTCCCTGAAACACACGGGGTGGCACCCCTGCCTTCAACTCAGCACTCGTTGCCGCCGCTGACCTCCACCGTCATGACGAAGCGGGCCTGGTTGAAGACGAGCGTGTAGAAGTGGCCGGTGGAGCAGTAGTCCGGCTGCGTCTCGCGGCTCCAGCCGTACACCACGGCCGTGTAGCTCTCGCCGGTGTTGATGTACCGCTCGATGTCATTGGCGAGCGTGGTGCCAATCTGCGCGCGGACCTGCGCCCGCGTCAGCGTGGCGCCGTACTGCCAGGGCATCCGCGTGTCGCTCACCAGCTCCAGCGCGAGCGGCGCCGCGTCCACCGGGCTCACCGTGCCGGTCAGGGGCTCGTTGATTTCCAGCGCGTGCACGTCCGCGCCCACCTGCGCGGCGGTGGCGGCGAGCTGCGCGTCCAGCGCGGTCTCCACCAATTCCAGGTTGGTGACGGACTGCTCGGTGGTGGAGGTGGGCTCGGGCTGCGTGGGCTCGGCGGCGGGGCCACAGGCGACGAACAGGGCGCTGCTCAGGAGGAACGACGGGAGGGTGAGACGCTTCATGGACTTCCTCCGGTATGCCCGCGGGGCGACGTGCCCGGCGGGTGCGCTCGGGATAGCCGAGCGCCGGAGACAGTCCAGGTCAAAGTGCCATCGCGTTGCGGGACAGCGGGCGCCGTTCCGCGCGCCGCGCACTTTTCCCCTGGCGCGGCACGGTGGCGCGACATCCGCGCCCGGAATCAGGAAGCGTCCGCCACCTGGAGCTTCCGGCCGCCCTGCATCTGCGCGACGGTGACGGACTGGTTCCGGCCGTTGCGCTTGGAGTGGTACAGGCACTGGTCCGCGAGGTCGATGAGCTGCTGCTTCTCCATCCCGTTGTCCGGGAACGTGGCGATGCCCAGCGACATGGTGATCTTCAGCGGACCCATCTCGGTCTGGAAGGTCTCCGCCTTCACGGCCTCGCGGATGCGCTCGGAGATGGTGTAGGCGCCCTTGGCGTCCGTCTCCGGCATGACGATGACGAACTCCTCGCCGCCGTAGCGGGCGACGATGTCCGTGTCGCGCGCCAGCGACTTGATGATGCGCGCCACGCCCTTGAGCACCTGGTCTCCCGTGGGGTGGCCGTAGGTGTCGTTGACGCTCTTGAAGTGGTCCACGTCGGTGAGGATGACCGAGCACTTGCGCTGGTAGCGCCGCGCCTGCGCGAGGATTTCATCCGCCTTCGTCTGGAAGGTGCGGTGGTTGTAGAGGCCGGTGAGGCCGTCCGTGGTGGCCATCCGCTCCATCTGCTCGTAGAGCTGCGCGCGCAGCACCGCCTGGGCGGCCTGGATGGCGATGACCTCGATCATCCGCAGCACGTCCTGCTCGAACGCGGCCTTCTTGCGCGAGCCCGCGACGAGCGTGCCGAGGATGCGGTCCCCCGCCACCAGCGGGAAGATCTTCAGCGCGCCCAGCCCGCGAATCTGCGTCTCGTCGTCGAAGATGATCTGCCGGTCCATCGCCTTGATGTCCCGGCCCGGCAGCGGCGCGCCGTAGCGCACCACGTTGGCGACGAGCCCGTTGTTGTCCGGGAAGGACTGGCCCTCCAGCGCCTGGCCCTGCGCCGTGACGCCGGACATGCGCACCACGCGGTGCATCCGCTTGCCTTCCACCTCGGACACCAGCGTCACCGCGCAGAAGTCCAGCCCCGCCAGGTGCCGGGTGCTCTCCAGCACGGCGACGAAGACCTGGTCCGGGCTGCCCGCGCGGTTCAGCTCCTCGATCGCTCGGAAGAACCGGTCCTTCTCGTCGCGCGTCTTGCGGATGTAGCTCATCACCCGCTCCACCTCGATGGAGCGCAGCACCTCGCCGGCGATGATGGACAGCAGCTTCTCGTCCTGGTCGCTGAAGGGCTCGTTGGCCACGCGGTCCGCCACCAGCACGCCGCGGACCAGGCCGCTGCCCTCGAGGATGGGGACTGCGAGCAGCGCCTGCACCGTGGGCGCGCTGCCCTCGTAGTGCGTCACGCCCTTGAGCCCCTGCGGCGAGTTCATCCGCACCGGGGCCCGGCGCTTGAGCACACCGCCGATGATGCCCTCGCCGGCGGAGAAGCGCTCGCGCTGCACGCGCTCGGAGCCCGAGCGGCAGTCGTAGAGCTTGAGGCTCCGGTCATCCGACGTGAGCAGGAACGCCGCGCAGGTGTGCGTGCGCAGGCCCGTCTCGGCGATTTCCAGGGCCGCCTGCACCGCGCCCTCGATCTCCTTCACCGAGGCGACGAGCCACTTCTCGTCGCTGCTCATCCCGCTGAAGCTGTCCTGCGTGCCGGAGGACACGAGGCGGAAGGTGCGCGCGCGCTCCTCCACCTCGCGGATGCGCTTCTGCACCGCGTCGCTCTCCGCCCGGCGCGCCGCGGCCATCCGCGCCGCCAGCACCAGGTGGTACAGCCCGGAGAACAGCGCCAGGAAGGCCGCGTGCGTGGCGAAGCCGGCGAAGTTCGGCGGGCGCCCGGCGAGCGTCACCAGCGCGTCGAACACCAGCGCCACGCCCAGCAGCGTCAGCCCCGCGTTGCGCGGCAGGAACGCCACCAGGAAGGCCATCAGGAGATACACGATGGGGAACAGCTCCCCGCCGCCAATGGCCACGACGATGAAGGCCGCGGCGATGAGCCCGCCGCCCAGGTCCAGGTCGTCGCGCAGGTCGATGACGGCGCCCACCGCGCCGCGCATGGCACGGCGCCACGCGGCCAGGGCGATGCCCACCAGGAGGAAGCCCACCAGGGCCGCCTCGGTCCACTCCAGCGTGTGGAGGCCGCGGAAGCCTCCGCGCGCCAGGTGGATGAACGTGGCGAGCGCCGCGACCGCGGGGATGGCCCTCACGGCGTGACGCAGCAACCTTCCGGGAGACGGAAACGCGGTCAGCGACGTCATGGGGACTCCAGGTGGAAGACCATCTCGCCCGGCTTCACGTAGCCGAGCTCCTCGCGCACGGACCGCTCCAGGGCGGCCGGGTCCTTGCGCAGGGCGTTGATTTCCTTGCGCAGGGCCTCGTTCTGCTCGGCCAGCGTGCGGTTGCGCTCCTGCAGCGAATCCACGTCCTGGCGCAGCGACATGTAGCGGCGGAAGCCCTTGGCGTCCGCCACCGACAGCAGGCTCAAGGCCCCCGCCACACCCACCGCCACCACCAGGAACTTTCGCCTCGCCGTCATGAACGCGCCGAAGGTACCAGTGACCCCCTGCCCCGCAAGAAAACCGCTCCAGGCATGTAGCAGCGCGCGCGATCCAACCGGCCCCCTCCCGCACAATCTGTCCTTGGGAGACGCGGACTCCCGTGGGCCCGGAGGCTGGGGCCACGGAGACCCCGAGGTCTCGCACCCATCCTGGAGCGCCACCATGAACCCCTTCTCCGATTCGAAACGAGGCGCCCGCATGGCGCCGCTGGCCCTGCTGTTGCTAGCCACCGCCTGTGACACCGGCAGCCCCACGGCCGCCGCGCACGCTCCGTCCCTGCCCGCGGTGAAGCTGGCCTCGACGGGCGGGTTCTCCGCCACGGTGCGCAGGACGTCGCACGGCATCCCCCACGTGCTGGCCCAGGACTACGCCGGCCTCGGCTACGGGTACGGCTACGCCTTCGCGCAGGACAACCTCTGTGAGCTGGCGCAGGTCGTCGTCACCGTCAACGCGCAGCGCTCCCGGTACTTCGGGCCGGACGCGACGTACCCCGCCACGCTGGTCGGTGACATCCCCAACCTCAAGAGCGACTTCTTCTACCAGTCCATCAACGACGCGGGCACGGTGGAGGCGCTGCTGGCCCAGGCGCCGCCGCGCGGCCCGTCGGCGGAGATGCGCGAGCTGACCCGCGGCTATGTCGCCGGCTACAACCGCTACCTGCGCGAGACGGGCGTGGACGCGCTGCCGGACCCGCGGTGCCGGGGCGCGGCCTGGGTCCGCCCCCTCACCGAGCTGGACCTCTACCGGCGCTTCTACCAGCTCAGCCTGCTGGCCAGCTCCGGCGCGTTCCTCACCTCCATCGTCGACGCTCAGCCGCCCGGGCCGCTGCCGGATGGCGCCCTCCCGGTGCCCCTCACCCTGCCCGACGTGCTCCCCGCCGGTGCGATTCCGAAGGCGACGGACCTGGGCATCGGCAGCAATGCCATCGGCCTGGGCCGCGAGGGCACGCGCAACGGCAGGGGCATGGTGCTGGGCAACCCCCACTTCCCGTGGGAGGGCTCGGAGCGCTTCTACCAGGTCCACCTCACGCTCCCGGGCCAGCTCGACGTGAGCGGGGCCAGCCTGCTCGGCGTGCCGGCGGTGCTCATCGGCCACAACGCGCACGTGGCGTGGAGCCATACGGTCTCCACGGGCTTCCGCTTCACCCCGTACGAGCTGAAGCTCGTCCCGGGCAGCCCCACCACGTACCTCTACAACGGCCAGCTCCAGCAGATGACGCCGCGCCCCACCACGGTGCTCGCGCTCAAGGCGGACGGGACGCTGGAGCCGCGCACGCACACGTTCTACTGGACGCGCTTCGGGCCGATGTTCGACTTCCCGGCCGGGTACATGACGTGGAACGCGCTCACCGGGTACGCGTTCCGCGACGTCAACGCGGCCAACTTCCGGGTGCTGGACCAGTTCCTCGCCATGAACAGGGCCGGCAGCGTGGACGAGCTGCGGCAGGCACAGGACTACTGGCAGGGCATCCCCTGGGTGAACACGGTGGCGGCGGACGACCAGGGCCGCGCGTTCTACGCGGACTCCGCCGTCGTCCCGCACGTCACGGACGAGAAAGTCACTCGCTGCGTGCTCTCTCCGGTGGCGCTGCTCGTGTACCAGTCCGCGAAGCTCCCGGTGCTGGACGGCAGCCGCGCGGACTGCGAGTGGGGCTCGGACGCGGACGCGGTGCAGCCGGGCATGTTCGGCCCCGGCCGGATGCCGCACCTGGTGCGCCAGGACTACGTGACGAACTCCAACGACAGCTACTGGCTGTCCAACCCGGCCCAGCCGCTCACCGGGTATGACCGCATCATCGGCGACGAGAACACCGCGCGCGGCCTGCGCACCCGCCTGGGCCTGAAAATGGTGCAGGGGCGCCTGGCCGGCACGGACGGGCTGGAGGGCCAGCGCTTCACGCTGGAGCAGCTGCAGACGGTGATGTTCAACAACCGCAACCACTCCGGCGAGGTGCTGCGCGACGGCGCGGTGGCCCTGTGCAGGCGCACCCCGTTCGTCCTCCTGGAGGACGGGCGGTGGGTGGACGTGCGCGCCGCGTGCCCGGTGCTGGAGAAGTGGAACCTGCGCGGCGACCTGGACAGCGCGGGCGGCCTGCTGTGGCGCCAGTTCATCTCCCGGGTGACGGCCGTGACGGGGGGGCCGTACCTCGTGCCCTTCCTGCCCACGGACCCGGTGAACACGCCGCGCGGCCTCAACACGCTGCACCCGCAGGTGGTGCAGGCGCTGGGTGGCGCGGTGCAGGTGATGCGGGATCGCGGGCTCCCGCTGGATGTCTCCCTGGGCTCCGTTCAGCGCGCGCACCGCAACGATGAGCGCATCCCCTACCACGGCTGCGGTGACCCGGAGGGCTGCTTCAACGCGATGGGCGGACGGCTCCTGCCGGACTACACCTACGTGCCCTTCCTCGGCACCAGCTTCGTGATGGCGGTGTCCTTCACGGACGCCGGCCCGGTGGGCCGCTCCGTGCTGGCCTACTCGCAGTCCAGCAGCCCGGCCTCGCCGTACTTCGCGGACCAGACGTGGCTGTTCTCCCGCAAGCAGTGGGTGGACATGCGCTTCACCGAGGCGGACATCGCCAGCGACCCGGAGCTCACCGTCACGGTGTTGCAGGAGTAGCGCGGCTTCGCTACCGGCGGCTCCGCCTGGAGTCAGGTGGAGCCGTCACTCCTCGGCCAGCAGCTTCTCGATGGCCTTCGCCACGTCCCCGTGGCCCTCCACGCCCTGCCACCCGGCCACGGCGCGGCCGCGGCGGTCCAGCAGCACGGTGGTGGGCAGCGCGCGGATGTGGCCGAACGCCGTCTGGCCCTCGCGCATGACGTCGTTCGCCACCAGCACCGGGTAGCGGAGCGCGTAGTGGTCCGCGAAGGGCTGGAGCACCTTCTCGCCGTCCAGGTCCATGCCCACCGACACCACCTGGAAGCCCCTGGCGCCGTATTCGCGCTGCAGGGCCTCCAGCGTGGGCATCTCCGCGAGGCACGGGAAGCACCACGTCGCGAAGAAGGAGACGAGCACCACCTTGCCGCTCAGGGCGCGCGCGTCGTGCCGCGTGGGCCCCACCGACGGCAGGGCCAGCGCGTACAGGAAGGCGGGCCCCGCATCCACCGGCCTCGAGCCGCGGCAGCCGGACAGCCCCAGGACGAGCAGGGCCGCGCACACCCGGACTCGCGCGGCCCTCTTCATGCCGCTGTCGTCGGAGCCACGCCCGCGGCGCGCTGGCAGTCCTTGCACAGCCCGTACAGCTCCATCTTGTGCGACGTCACCTTGAAGCCGTGCTTGCGCGCCACCGCGTCCTGCATCGCCTCGATGCGGTCGTTCTCGAACTCGACGATGGTGCCGCACCGGGTGCAGATGAGGTGGTCGTGGTGCTCCCGGCCGGCCGCCGCCTCGTAGCGCGTCTGCCCGTCGCCGAAGTTGCGCGCGTGGGCCAGGCCGCACTCGTTGAGCAGCTTCATGGTGCGGTACACGGTGGCCACGGACACCTTCGTGTCCTGCTCGCGCACCTTGTTCCACAGCTCCTCCACCGACAGGTGGCCGCCCACGGCGAAGAAGGTGTCGATGATGAGGCTGCGCTGGCGGGTGCTCTTCAGCCCGTGCTGCGCCATGTACCGGGCGAGCACCTCGTCCTTCGACTCATCATGCTCATGGCTGTGGCTATGGCTGTGACTCATGTCCGTTCCTTCAAACGCCTCGTGGGTCCGCGCCTGCATCGAGCTCCCCGGGCAGGGGGCCGACCCAGCCCACCCTCCGCTCCTGTTGTAACCGGTCCACGGGGCTACCGCGACCCGTGCCATTCGCCAACGAAACGTTTCCCCCTGTCGAAGAAACCGCCATGGAAGAGTGTTGGTCTCCGAACGCGGGGCCAGATATCCCCGCCCGCCCCGGCTCGCAACATCCGGCGGACGGCCGCAGGGAGCGCCCGCGCCCCCGGCCGGCCGGCCCTCCGGCTTGCACTCGCCGGTAGCTGTTTAGATTGGAGTCGGACTGGCTCATTGACACCCGTCTGGCGGCGAAGATAGAGGCATCCGCCCTCGTAAACGAGCATTTTTCGGCGACTTTCCATGACCAGCCCCTGGCAGAGAAGACGACAGCCCGACGACGTACCCACCCCCGTGGCGGTTGCCGTCTCGGATTTCTGCAGGCGCGCGAAGTCGCCGGCACCGGCTCCGGAGGTCCGCGAAGCGCTCGCCCTCCTGGCCGAGGACGATGACTTCCGCGTCCGTACCCTGACGGACGGCGAGCCGGAGGCCTCCCCGCTCGGCCCCTTCGCCGTCGTGGACATCCTCCGCGGCACCGCCCCCGCCCTGGCCGCCCAGCGGCAGGCGTGCGGCTTCTATGACGTGGCCCGGGAGCTGGCGTACGTGCGCGAGCAGAAGACGCCCCCGCCCGCCCCCGCGCCCGACGTGCCCGTGTTCGCCACGCCGCCCGCGCCCGCCGCCGACGAGGGCGACGGCAAGGCCGGCAAGAAGACGGGCAAGGCCGCGAAGCAGGAGGCCGCCGTCCAGGAGCGCATCGCCCCGCGCAAGCGCGCCACCGCCGAGGCCGACGACGCCGAGGCCCTGCCTCCCGAGGACGGTGAGGACCTGGGCTTCCTGCGCAGGGACTTGCCCCGTCCCCGGGGCCGCTTCACCCGCGTGGAGGCGCCCCGGGCGTCCTTCATGGAGCTGACGCGCCTGAGCAGCAAGCCGGCGGTGGAGGGCGCCCTGGAGGGCGCCGAGCACCGCTTCGCGCTGCTGCGCAACCTGTCGCAGCGCTACAACGGCTCGCGCGGCGAGCTGACGCTGGTGGACGTGGAGAACGTGCTCAAGGACCACGGGCTGCTGGAGTCCTTCACGGAGAAGGAGAAGAACCAGGTGCTGGCCGCGTACTCGGATCAGCGCGGGGCCTCTGGCCGCGTGGGCTGGTCCCTGGGGCTCAGCCCCTCCGAGCTGCAGCGGCTCATCTCCGTGCTGGGCGTGGGCGACGAGGTGGAGGCCCTGCGCGAGCGCTTCCGCCGCGAGGCCCTGGCCACCTCTCACCTGACGCACCGGCTGGATTTGCTCGGCCGCGAGAAGTACCTCGCGGACCTGGGCATCCAGCGGAAGTTCTCCGACTCGCTCCGCAAGGAGCTGGAACGACTGGTGGCCGACGAGTTCCCCGAGGCCACCGAGCTGCACGGGCTGGCGGATGCCGTGGGCCGCAAGCACGGCGCGCCCGCCGAGCTCGTCTTCCGCGCTTTCGAGCGCCTGGGCCTGGCGGAGGGGCTGCGCAAGCGGCTGCTCGCCAGCGCCACCCCTTCAACACCCTGACGAGGCACTGACACCATGCCCATCTACGAATACGCCTGCCAGAGCTGTGGAAAGACCATCGACGTGCTGCAGAAGATCTCGGACCCGACTCCGGCCGCCTGCACCGCGTGCGGCGCCGAGGGCTCCCTGTCCAAGGTCGTCAGCCGCTCCAGCTTCGTCCTGAAGGGCGGCGGCTGGTACTCGGACCTGTACAGCTCCACGAAGAAGGACGGCGGCTCGTCGTCGAGCAGCTCCTCCTCGAGCAGCGCGTCGTCCAGCTCCAGCGCGTCCTCCAGCGACGCGTCGTCGTCCTCGTCGTCCGCGAGCAGCACGCCCGCGCCAGCACCCGCCGCGGCATCCGGCGACAAGAAGTAGCAGTCGCGGGAAGGCGGAAAATTCGCCCCGGGCACGGGAGCGGCGCACACTTGCGTCCCGTGCCCTTCCCTCCTTCGAAGCGTCCTCCCCGCCACTGCGCCCTGTGCGCTCACCCGGAGTTGACGGATGCGCGCGGGCTCGGCCGGTTCCTGCTCGTCGCGGATCCGCTGGGCCGGGGCCCCGTCTGCCCTCCCCAGCGCGGCTGCCGCGGTGGCAGCAAGCGCGAGGAGCTGGCACCGTCCCCGCTGACGCAGGCCGCTCGCTGAGCTAAGCAGGCCCCCTCCCGCGCCGTCTGTCCTCGCGGAGGTGCCATGCCGCTCAACCGACTCCCACTGTCCTCCCTCGCCGTCCTCCTCCTCACCGCGCTCACCGCGGGCTGTGGCTCCTACACCCGGATGCCCCCCGAGGCGCGCACCTCGCTCCACAGCGCCCTCACCGGCCCCGAGGCGGTGCAGTACCTGCGCGTCTCCAGCCACGTCACCCCGTTCTTCGGTGACGCGTCCAAGCGCCTCCTCACGCCGTACGCGCCCGAGGACGTGCGCCTGCTGGACGACACGAAGGGCAAGCCAATCAACCCCGGCGCGGTGGAGCGCATCCTCCCCGCCGGCACGAAGCTGCGAATCACGAAGGTGGAGTTCCCCACCTCGTGGGTGGTGGCCGAGCGCGTCCTCTACACCCCGCGCACCTGGCCCTGGGTGTACCTGGCCGAGGAAGGCGCCGCGCCCGGCGCCCCGCCGCTGGTGCTGGTGCTGCCGCCCAACCTGGAGCGCCCGGAGGACTTCCGCTCGGAGCTGGAGAAGTACCTCGCCCCCCGCGAGCTGACGGCGCAACTGGACGCCCTGCCCCCGGCCGTGAAGGAGGCCGTCCGCGAGAAGCGTCTGGTGCCCAACATGTCCATGGACGCGGTGCGCATGGCGTGGGGCCCGCCGGAGCGGGTGCTCCGCACGCTCGAGGGCACGGCGAAGAACGAGGAGTGGACGTACCCGGGCAGCCGCCGCAAGGCCTTCCTCACCGACGGCCGGCTCGCCCGCGCCGAGGAGGCCGGCAAGCCGCTGTTCCCGTAGGGCGGTCTACTGCCGGCGGCGGCGCTGCTTGCCGCCGCGGCCCCCGCCCCCACCGCCCGACTTGCGCGCGGCCTGGGCCTCGCCGGGCCGGGTGAGGCGCGGCAGCTCGCCGGCCATGACGGGCCAGAACTCGCCCTTGAGCAGCTCCGCCACCAGCTCCGCCTGCGTCTTGATGTCGCGCTTGAAGAAGGTGGCGCCCCGGCCCACCTCGTCCAGCGAGCCGCGCGCGTCGCTGCCCCCGGTGCACGGGAGCTTCAGCGCCTCGGCGGCCTCCACGGCCAGGTCATTGGCGGTCTGCTTCACCCGGGCGTTGTAGCCCTCCACCGCGCTCAGCACGTTGAGCGAGCGGATGAAGTCCATGGCCGGGTTCTGCGAGTCCCTGTCGTACGGACGCGCGGCGACGATGGCCGCCCCCAGGGACTTCACCTTGGGCAGGCACTCGGCGGCGCTCCACGGCTTCTCGCGGTTGCTGCCCCACAGCTGCACGGGCTCCGGGGCCAGCTCCGGCTTCGGGAAGAAGCAGAGGTACTGGCCGCGGTCCGTCACCAGCTCCAGCCCGACGAAGACCTTCAGCTTCGCCTTCGCGCCCAGGTCGAACAGCTCATCACAGCCGTCCTGGGTGTTCGTCTCCGTGAAGGCCACCCCGTCCAGGCCGAACAGCGCGGCCCGCTCCAGCACGTTGCGAGGGTCCAGCTCGCAACCCTTGGACAGGTAGGAATGGGCGTGCAGGTCGATGAGCATGGGCGCCGCTCCCTAACAGGCCACACCCGGGCCTGTCGAGCCTGCCGCGCCCGCTCCGAGCCCCTCAGGCGAAGGCGTAGGACTGGAAGGTCCCCTGCTTGGCCTGCGTGTTCTTCTCCTCATAGGTGCGGATGAGGTACCCCATCAGCATCAGCGAGGACGTGTTCTCCAGCACCCGCGACGGGTCCTTGGAGATGAGGTTCGCGCTGTAGTTCAGGAAGAACTGGGCCAGCTCCTCGCCCGCCTCCTTGACGATCAGCGCGTTGAGCGCAGTGGGCTCCATCGTGCGAATCGTATTGATGAAGTCTACCGCGAGATCCTTCTTGGTCTTCATGTCCACGGGCCTTCCCCCTTCCCCAACCGCCGCCTCACTCGCGGCCCCCTGCCCCGAGCGCCCCAGTCACACCAGGTGCGACTTGGGCAATCTAGGCACGTCCCCCGCGCTGCAAACCCCCGCACCGGTTGGATCAATATCCGGGCGTCCGGGAAGCCGGGTTTTTGACACCTCTGGAAATCACGTGCCATAACCCCCTATTGTCCTTTGTCAGTACCGCACAAGGAGTGGCAGGCGATGTTCACGGGCGTGAAGGTCTTCTCCGCCACCAAGGCGAAGGAGCGCGAGGAGCTGGGTGAGAACGTCACCCGTTGGCTGAAGAGCAACGCGGATCTGGAGATTGTCGACCGCGTCGTCTGTCAGTCGTCCGACAACGAGTTCCACTGCTACACCCTCGTGCTTTTCTACAAGCACGGGAAGAGCCAGCAGCCGCAGCAGCCGTAACCAGCCGCCGGAGGAAGGGGCGTCCCCCCTCCCACCGGCCGGCTACGACAAGCACCCGCCCGCCCTCAGGGCAGGGGAACCTGTTTCGGCACGTACACGGAGACGCTGCGAGGCGGCAGCTCCACGACGGTCGCCGTCCCTTCGAGCGTCAGCTCGCGGCCGGTGAAGATGTCCGCGTACGTCCCCGACCTGCTCGCCAGGCCCGCCACCAGGTCTATCTCCAGCGGCGGCCGCTGCACGGTGCCGCGGTTGATGACCACGATGGCGCCCTGCCCGTCCGGCAGGCTCCGCTGGAAGATGTAGAGGTCGTTCTCCACGCGCAGCGTGTGACGGGCGCCCGTCTGCAGCGCCTCATTCGTGGCCCGCACCTGCCCCAGCTTCTGGACCAGCTCCAGCAGCTCCCCTTCCATGGGCTCCAGCATGGCGCCGAAGCGCATCATCCGCCGGTTGTCCGGGTCCCCGGCGCCCGGCATGCCCACCTCGTCGCCGTAGTACACGAGCGGCACGCCCGGCTGGGTGAGCAGGAAGGTGAAGGCGTACTTCGCCTTCTCGAAGGCGGCCGGGTCCGTGATCGTGGCCGGCGGGCGCGAGTTGCTGAACGGGTCTCCCCCGGCGCCGTCGAGCTGCTTCGCCGCCTGGGACATGAAGCGCGCCACGTCATGGTTGCCCAGGAAGGGCGAGTTGAGCGTGCCCGGCGCGTAGAAGACCTCGTTGGCGCGCACGGCCGTCTCCACGACGCTCATCGGCTCGCCGTCCGCGAAGACGCGGCGGATGGGCCAGTACAGGGGGAAGTCGAACTGGCCGTCCAGCTCGCGCGGGCTGATGTAGCGGGCAATCTGCGAGCGGCCGTCCTCACCGACGAAGGTCTCCCCCACGAGGTAGAACTCGGTGCCCGTCATGGCGGTGATTTCCTTCAGCCGCCCGCGCAGCGTGCGCCCCGCCACCTGGTCCATGTGCTTCACGGCGTCCATGCGGAAGCCGTCGAAGTCCGCCTCCTCCAGCCACCACAGCGTGTCGGAGACGAACTGGTCCACCATGTCCGACGAGCGCCAGTTGAAGTCGGGCAGGTAGTTGGTGAACTTGCAGGTGAGGCGCTTCTCCTCCCAGTCGCAGTCCTGGCTGCCGCACACGCAGCTGGCGGACGTGTTGAACCAGCCGTCGCCCTGGTGCTCGATCCAGTACGGGTGCTCCTGGTGCACGTGGTTGAGCACCAGGTCCGCGATGACGCGGATGCCCTTCTTGTGGGCCGCGGCGGTGAGCGCGCGCAGCTCCTCGAGCGAGCCGAAGCGGTGCTGGGTGGTGCGCGGCATGGACGGCCAGTAGCCGTGATAGCCCGCGTAGTACTTGCCGCCGGTGCCGACGAAGCGCCCCTCCGGGTTCTGGTCCACGGGGGAGATCCACAGCGTCTTCACGCCGAGGTTGGTGAAGTAGCCCTCGTCGAGCTTCTGGGTGATGCCGGCGAAGTCACCGCCCTGGTAGTTGGCGATGGGGTCCACGTCCGCCACCGGGCCGTCGTTCTCCGCCCGGGCGTTGTTGAAGCGGTCCGTGAAGGCGAAGTACATCAGCCCCGACTCCCAGCGGAACTTCTTCGCCTCCATCCAGAAGGGCAGATAGAGCGGCGCGGCCTCGCGGCCCCGGGCGTCCTTCGCCGTCACCTTCACGTGGTGCTTGCCCACGAGGGCGACCGCGTCGAGGCGGAAGATGCCGGTGCTCCGGTCGAACGCGTCGGGCTTCTCCACGCCGTCCAGGGAGATGGAAACGCCCTCCTTCGCCGGGCCGGCCTCGTCCGTCCCGTCCAGGTAGGCGACCTCCACCTCCAGCGCGCCCTCCGCCTTCACCACGAAGCGCCGCAGCTCCAGCACCGGCTGCCGGCAGTCCGGCACGGTGAGCCGCGAGTACTCCTCCGCGCGCACCCAGCGGGTGTACGGGTTCTGGGGGTCCATCAGCTGCTTCTCCCCCAGCTGGAAGCGGTAGCCGTAGTCGCGCGGCTCCAGCCCCTCCAGGCGCGCCGTGAAGACGCCGTCGCCGCGGTCCTTCAGCTCCAGCGGGCGGGTGGAGGAGAAACCATCCCACTCGCCGATGACGGACACGGTGCCCTGCACCGACTGCTGCGGGGCATAGGTCAGCGTCACCTCGCAGGTCCGGACGGGGATGGAATCTTCGGAGTCACCGCAGGCGGCGGCGACGAGCAGCGCCGGAAGCGCCAGGGCGCGGGGGAAGCGGAAGGGCGTCATGCGAGCACCTTTCTACGGGAGCCCCGCTCGCTTTTCCAAGCCCCGGGGGGCGAAGGGTTTAACTCAATGCGTCGTGACTCGGGGGCCTACTGGGCCTCGTACTCCTGGAGGACGCGGAGGACCTTGCTGGCCTGGGGGTGGTCCCCCGGCGCGAGCTCCAGGAAGCGCTGGTAGTGCTTCGCGCCCTCCTTCTGGTTGCCCAGCCGGGCCTCCACGGAGCCCAGCAGCAGGTGGCACTCGGCATCCTGGGGGGCCTGGGCCACGCACTGGCGGGCCCGCGTCCGCGCGGCGTCGAGCTTCCCCGCCTTGAAGAGGGCGCGCGCCGCCTCCAGGGCCTCCCCACCGCCGCGCCCTGGGGCCGTGCCTCCGGCGACGGGCTCCGGGAGCTCCAACGGCCCCGTCCGCTTCTCCAGCCGCTGCGTGCCGGAGCTCCGGGGCACGGCCTGACGGACCACCGTGGCGCCCCGCTCGGACAGCGGGCGGGTCTTCTCGATGAGCACGCGCATCGCCCCCGTGTTGTCGGCGGGGTCGTCGTCGACGAAGCCGCAGTCCAGGCCGCGCATCCCGGTGATGCGCACCTCCTCGCCCTGGGACACCAGGAAGCGTGAGACGCGCTCCGGGGGCATGTCCTCGGGCTGCTCCCGCTGCATGCAGGCCACCGTGAGCACCGGGCCGCGCTCGCGTCCCCGGGTGAAGGCACCCTCGCCCACCGGCTCCAGCGTCAGCCGGTAGGACTCCTCCGGCCGCAGGCCGGACAGCGCGAAGACCCGCTCCGGCGCGGCCGTCATCCACTCCGGGTGCAGGACGAGGCGCTGGACCTCGTCGGTTCGCAGGCTGGTGAGGGACACGGTGCGCCCGGGCAGGTTCTCCGGGGAGGGAGGGCCCAGGGTGAAGAGCATCAGCCCGGAGGCGCTGCGGAGGACCTCGGGCTTGCGCGACACGGGGCCCACCGCCGCGGCGGCGTCCACACCCGGCCCCGAGAGGAGGAAGAAGAGCGCGGGCTGCGCCTTGCCGCGATCTGCGGTAGCGAGGACGGTGGTCTCCACGAGGCGCCAGTCCGCTTCGGGGTCCAGCTTCCCCAGGCCGGCGCGCCCGCTGGAGACCCGGAACAGGTGCCGCCGGGCCTCCAGCTGGAAGGACTCCACCGGCCAGGTGGCGGAGCTCGGGACGTCGGACTCCGCCTTGTCGGAGGACTTCGGCACCGGGGCCTCGGCCGTCCGCGGGGGCGACGGGGGCGGAGGAACGGGCCGGAAGGACGCCGGAGGCCCGGGAGGGGGCGCCGCCTCCTGCTCCGCCCAGTCGGCCCTGAGCCGGGTGAAGCTCACCCACAGCAGGGCCAGGACGGCCAGCACGGCCACGCCGCCCACCGCCGTCGACAGGCCGATGCCGTCCTGGAGGATGCCGCCCTCGGACTCGCTGGCGTCGTCCGCCTTCTCCGGTGCCGAGGCATCCGGCGCCGCGAGCGCGTCGGTCTCCAGCGTCCGGGGCTCCTCGGCCATCAGCTCCGTCGCCGGCTCCGTGGGCCGGGGCATGGGCGGCGCGGCGCGCCAGACGGACAGCTCCTCCACGAAGGCGGGCGGCACCTTCGTGTCGCGGCCCTCCTCGCTCATGTCCGGGCGGAACAGCTCGCGCAGCAGGTACGCGACGGACATGGCGGAGAAGCGGGGCGAGGACGTGTAGAGGAAGCCGGCCAGCGCGTCGCCCAGGGCGTGGGCGGACTCGAAGCGGTCCTCCTTCTTCATCGCGAGCGCCTTCTGGAGGATGGCATCCAGCGCGGAAGGCACGTCCGGCCGGACGTCGCGCGCCCGCGGCAGCGCCTGCCGGCTGACCAGGTTACGCATCACCGCGTACTCGGGCCCCTCCAGCGGCAGCCGCCCGCAGACCAGCAGGTAGAGCACCACGCCCGTTGCCCAGACGTCGGTGCGTGCATCCACCTCTTCGCCCCGCGCCTGCTCCGGCGAGAAGAACAGGTACTTGCCCTTCACCACGCCCGGCGCGGTGTCGAAGCTGCGCAGCGAGCGCGCCTTGGCGATGCCGAAGTCGACGATCTTGACCTGGCCCTCGTAGCTGATGAGCACGTTGTCCGGAGAGATGTCCCGGTGGACGATGCCCAGCGGAGTGCCCTTCTCATCCGTGCGCGTGTGCGCGTAGTGCAGGCCCCGGCACATCTCCAGGGCGATGAAGGTGGCGACCGGCACGGGCAGGCAGGAGAACCCGGAGCGCAGCGCCCGCTTCAGGATGCGGTGGAGGGGCTGGCCGTCCACGTACTCCATCGCCAGGAAGTAGTCCCCGTCCACCTGTCCGAAGTCGAAGACCTGGGCCACGTTGCCATGCGACAGCGTGGCGGAGATGCGCGCCTCGCTGATGAACATGGAGATGAAGGCCTCGTCCCCGGAGTACTCCGGCAACACCTTCTTGATGAGCACGGACTTGGTGACGCCGGCGGCGCCCATCAGCCGGGCGCGCCACGTCTCCGCCATTCCCCCCCGACCGAGCCACGACACCAGCTCATATCGGCCGAACCTGTCTCCGGGTTGCAAGGCCATTGCGGGGGGCGACATTACCCCATCTCCGGGGAATCCCAGACGCTGCGCCGGACAAACCCCGTGCTATGTTGCGCGCCGTGGCAAGTCTGGGAGACGAGGACGGGGACGAGCTGGTCCGAACCGATGCCCTTCCGGCCATCCGCATTCCTCGCGTCCGCATGCGTCTGGCGGTGCTGTCGGGGCCGGATGCCGGCAAGGCCTATCCGCTGTTGCCGGGGCGCTACCGCATCGGCTCCGAGGCGACGTCGGACATCGTGCTCCCGGACCGGGCCGTCTCCCGCCAGCACCTCATCCTCGAGGTTCGGGATGACGGCGTTCGCGCGGTGGACCCGGGCTCGCGCAACGGCTCCTTCTGCGAGGGCATGCGCTTCTCCGAGCTGGAGGTCCGCCCCGGCGCGGTCCTCACCCTGGGCACCACCGAGCTGAAGCTGGTGCCGGAGGGCGAGAAGTCGCGCTCCATGCCCCTGTCCACCCGCGGCAGCTTCGGCGGGCTGGTGGGCAACAGCCGCCGCATGCGCGAGGTCTTCACGCTGCTGGAGCGCCTGGCCGCCGGCGAGTCCGACGTGCTCATCCAGGGCGAGACGGGCACGGGCAAGGAACTGTGCGCGGAGGCCATCCACGCGCACAGCCCCCGGAGCAAGGGGCCCTTCGTCATCGCGGACCTGGCGGGCATCGCCCCGCAGCTGCTGGAGAGCGAGCTGTTCGGCCATGTGAAGGGGGCCTTCACCGGCGCCAACACGGACCGCGCGGGCGCCTTCGAGCGGGCCCACGGCGGCACCCTCTTCCTCGACGAGGTGGGCGAGCTGCCGCTGGAAGTGCAGCCGCGCCTGCTGCGCGCGCTGGAGCGCCGGCAGGTGAAGCGCGTGGGCGCCAACGACTACCGCACCGTCAACGTGCGCGTGGTGGCGGCCACGCACCAGGACCTCGAGGGCGCGGTGAAGAACGGCGCGTTCCGCGGAGACCTGTTCCACCGGCTCGCGGTGCTGCGCGTGGTGCTGCCCCCGCTGCGCGAGCACCCGGAGGACATCCCGCTGCTCATCGACACGGTGCTCACGCGCATGGGCCGCCCGCCCAGCGCGCTGTCGGACCAGACGCGCGCGCTGCTCGCGCAGTACCCGTGGCCGGGCAACGTGCGCGAATTGCGCAACGTGGTGGACCGCGTCGTCAACCTGGGCGAGGAGGCGCTGCCGGACATCCCCGACGTGCGCCCGAGCGCCGTGGACGACGACCCGGAGAACACGGTGCCCATGGCCCTGGACCTCCCCTTCAAGGAGGCCAAGGAGCGCCTCATCGAGGGCTTCGAGCGCGACTACCTGCGCACCCTCCTGGAGCGCTGCGAAGGCAACGTGTCCCGCGCGTCGCGCGAGGCCGGCATCGACCGCGTCTACCTGCGCAAGCTGCTGCGCAAGCACGGGCTGGACACGTCGTCGGCCTAGGCCCTTGCGCGCGGCTACTCCTGGCTGTGCTCCTGGCGCTTGCCGTCCCTCACCCGCGCCAGGTCATGAGTGTTGAGGAGCTCGACGAAGTCCGCCACGCGGGGCCCGTCCGGGGCCAGCTCCTGCGCGAGGAAGGCGGACACCGATGACGCCGCGCCCACTTCACGCGTGCGGACATGGAGGAAGTTCGTCCCCGTCTCCGCCTTGTGACACCCGCTGCACGTGGCCTGCGCGAAGGCATGACGCACCTCCTCCGTCACTCCGGGCACCTGCCAGCGGCTGTCCTGGAGCACCGGCGCCGCGCCCGCGCGGAAGGGCACGCCCCGCCACCTGACGGGCACCTCGTGCGTGCCCGCGAGGATGGCGCTCGCGTTCCGGGCGGCCCAGTCCCCCAGCATCTGCGTGCCGTTGAGGGCCGCGTCCACCTCCTGCTTCACCGTGTCCGGCGTCAGCAAACCCGAGGGGCCCAGGACGAACTCCCGCATCTCCCACTCCTGCGGGCTGGCCGGCGACAGGGGCACCTCGTTGGTGCGCACCTGGAGCAGCGCGCTGCCGTTCTGCCGCCTGCGCGCGGCGCCGCGCCGGGTGAACCTCCGCGTCGCCTCGAACAGCTTCTCGTTGTACTCCGGGCCGAAGGGCAGCTGCCCCAGCGCCTGGAAGCGCTTCGCCCAGATGAGGATGTCCTGCTTGCCGGTGATGGGCAGCGCGTACTCGAAGATGACGGTGAAGGGCTTGCGCTCGCCATCGGGGCCCAGCACGCCGAAGACGAAGCGTCCCTCGCCCGCGCGGCCCGGCTCGCCCACCGAGGGCAGGCGCCGCAGGTCCGGCCGGTAGACGATGGCCAGCAGCCGGAAGGGCGCCTTGTCGAAGTCGAGCACGCATTGGAAGTCCGCGCCGATGCAGCCGCTGGCCGCGCGCCACGGTTCGATGACGAGCGAGCGGATGGCCGGGCGTGCCGGCACGCGCTGGCCGTTGATGAGCTGCTCGTGCTCCCACGTGCGCAGCCAATGCAGCACGAACATCGACCGCGCATGGTCCCTCTCGCGTCCCCGCAGCCCGTACAGCGCGTCCGGCAGCATGTTGTCGATGAGCCGGCCGAAGCTCCATCCGCCGTCGGGCGCGCTGTTCACCTTCCGGGGGGCCCACTTCGTGAAGCGCGCGTCATCCACGACGCTCACGTCGGTGACGAACAACTGACGTGCCGGATCGATGGACGTGCTGTCCACCGCCTGGCGGAGCGTTCCGGTGGCCGCGTCTTCCGGCACGTCCTCGGACGGACCGCAGGCCATGAGGACGAGGACACAGGCTGCGAGCCGCCTCAGCCAGGAACTCGGAGCAACGACAGACGACAACTTGATGGGGTTCGGGGGTGACATGGAGTCTTCTCCCTCGGGGACGGGAAACACCGGAAGGTGCGCGCATGGACAACCAAGCCGTCCGGGCGCCCCAGAGGTAGTCACGCAGTGACGAGCAGCCATCGGCGTCAGTCCACGTGTGCACACGCCCGGACGCGTCCATCACTCAGCCAGCACGGACACATCCCTCGGGTCTCATCCTCCGGAAGGAACCGTTGTTCCCGGTCCTCCGGTCCGCACTCCCGTGAGACCGCGGGGAGGCGCGACGCGCGATGCGTGGAGGCCGGCCTGCCCGCCAGGGCTGTACGCCTTGAGGGCGCGGCCCCCGTGCACAGCCTTCGGGGGCTGCCATGCTCCCTCCCTCTTCCCGACTCATCCTCGCGGCGCTGTCACTGCTCGCCGCGCTCCTGTCCACCGGCTGCGGCGACCGCGCCCGGGATGACGCACCGGCGGGCCCCGTCCCTCGCACCTGGACGCTGCGGCACCTTCGAGAGGACGCATCCGCCCATCGCCCGCTCCCGAACCGACTCACTGCCCTCGCCATCGGTGCGCCCGTCACGTCTGGCGGGCGGCCGCTGCCGCAGTGGTCGCCGCCCTACCACCGCCTGGAGCGGCGCCAGACCCAGGGCCAGGACGGCTTCAACGTCTTCCCCGCATTCAGCGAGGGGCGGCCCGTGGCGTTCGCCGTGCTCGAGGTCTGGGAGCACGTGCCGGAGGTCTGGGTGCAGCCCTGGTACGTGCTCGTCACCGACTACGACCCGGCGCGGCCGGACGCGCACCGGCTGGCGGGCGCGCTGCCGCTGGTGGACATCGGAGAGGACAGTGTCTTCTACAGCCCCTTCTGGGAGGTGACGTACGTCGTCGTCCCCCGGGACACGCCGCCGGACCGCTACCGCAGCGCCGTGGACCTCCACTCCGCGGGGTTGCGCATGCACCGGGGCGGCGGGCTGCTCGCACCGCTGGCTCCGGCCGACGTGGTGCCCGCCATGGAGGAAGGCGGCGTGACACCGCTGCGCCCGCTCTCCGGTGACAGCGTGGGCGCGCCCGGCAGGGGGGAGGTCTGGCTGCGGGGACGGCGCGTGACGTACCTCGACTTCGGCACGCGGGCCTTCACCTGGAACACGACGGCGGAGCGCAACGGCGTGGTCGACGAGGCGCCCCTCTACCTCTTCGCCACCGTGGATGAGACCGGGCGTCCGGTGCCGCTGGGGCTGCCACCGGTGCTGAGCACGGGCGGCCGCTCCGGTGCGCCTCGCCTCACCGCGCTGACGCGCCCGCACCTGGTGCTGCTGCCGCCAGGCGCGGCGCCCTTCATTCCTTCCGAGCTGGGCACGCTCAAGGAGGGGCTGCGCGAGCGCGGTGTCCCCGTGGTGGACGCGCACCCGACGGCGGAGCAGCTCGCCGAGGCGAAGGACTACGTGCTGCGCGTGGCGCTCAACCCGGAGTGCTTCCAGGAATTGACGCGCTTTCCCCAGGCGTGCCGGTGGCTGGATTCGAGAGCGGCGGTGGAAGCCAGCGTGGAGCCCGCGGCCGTGTTCCCCCAGGACGTGCTCCTCACCTCGCCCGCGCTCCCCCTCGCGGGCTGGCCCCGGGGCTCGTGACGGGTGAGGCGGTGGGTGCCGCGTCGCCTGTCGGCTGTTCGTCAGATGAGAGACGGCCGCATGGATGCGTCCTCCCGGCCTCTGGTAACCCTGCGGGGCACACGTTCCCCCCCGAGCTCGTGTCCACTCCTCCTCTTCCTCCCTCTCCGCAGCAGCGGCTGCCCGCGCTCGTCGCGGAAGGCGTGTGCCTCGTCGCGCTCGTGCTGGCCTGCGTGAAGCTGGGGCGCGGCGTCGAGGGAGTGCTCGACCTGGGACTCTGGGACGAGGCCGACTACCTCCACCGCGCGCTGCTGCTGCCGGAGCGCGGGCTGCCGGACGCGGAGTGGGGACCGCTGTACTCGCTCTGGTACTTCGCACTCTCCCGTGTGTGGCCGGACCCGGTGGAGGTCTTCTACGCCAACACCCGGCTCCTGCTGCTGCTCACCTCCGTGGCGGGCTACGCCCTCCTGAGGCGCGTCGGCGCGCGGCCCTGGCTCGCGCTGGCCGGTGCCTCGGTGTACCTGCTGTCCATGGCGCCGCATGTCCTGCCGCGCCCCACCCTGCTCGCGGCCCTCGTCATCATCGTCGCGCTGCTCCTCGCGTCCATGGTCCGCTCCCGCGTGGGCGCCTGCCTGAGCGTGGGCGTGGGTCTGCTCGTCGCGTCGTTCGCTCGTCCCGAGTACTTCCTGTCCTTCCTCCTCGCGTCCGTACTGCTGGCGGGCCTGCTCATCCGGAGTGTCTGGAGAGAATGGGCCCGGTGGCCACGAGCCCTGCACACGGGTGTGACTCACGTGCTGGGAGTGCTGGCGCTCGTGGCGGTGATGGGCAACCCGTTCGGCAACACCAGCAACCGGCGCTTCTACGCGTTCTGCCAGCACTTCGCGGACAACTACGTCCAGCGCACGCGGATGCCCGTGAACCCATGGAGCGAGTGCGACGTGGTCATCCGCAAGGTGTTCGGTGACGTGGAGACCCTCGGTGAAGCCGCGCGCGCCAACCCGGGCGAGCTCCTCGTGCACCTCGGGCAGAACCTGCGGCGCTATCCGCGCGAGTCACTGAAGCTGTTCGCGACGGGCTACGGCGGCGTGTCGCCCCTGCCCGGGCGCAGCCCCTGGACGCGGGAGCAGGCCGGGCACCTGCTCCTCCTCTGCGTGGCGGTGGCCGGCCCGCTCGGCATGCTGGCCTGGAACGCGCGGCGCCTCTTCCCAGCCCTGCGGCGTCGCCGCGTGGTGGGGACGCTGATCGCGATGGGTGTCGTGCTGCCGCCCGTGCTGCTGTCCGCGGTGCTCATCCAGCCGCGACACCACTACCTCGTGCTCCAGGGGCTCATGGGACTCGCCGTGCTGGCCGCGTGGGCAGCAGCGGCCTCGCGGCCCCACGGTGCGAGTCCCGCCGCGAGGCCCATGGGCCTGGTGCTCGCCGCGACGGTGGCCGGAGTGCTGGTGCTGTCGGTACCGGACCTCGTGCGACGCCAGGGCGGCCCGTCCGCGGTGAAGAAGGAGCAGCTGCACCGGGTGCGCGCCCTCCGCGCGCTCGGGCTGGAGACGCACCTCGCGCCGGGAGCGTCCATCGGCGTGCTGGACGCGCAGGGCGGCCTGTCCGTGTACCTGGGGCGCCCGTTCCGCCGCATCCCCACCTGGACGAGGCGCGTGGGCGAGCCCCTCTCCGACTACCTGCGCCGACAGCACGTCGACCTGATCATCCTCGACGGCGGCCTGAGACAGGACCCGCTCTTCGCGAGGGACCCCGAGCTGGAGGACTTCCTCTCCGAGCCCGGCGCATTCGGCTACGCCACGAGCCCCCTTCCCGGCACGGACCTGCGTCTCGCGCTGCCGGAGCCCTGGGTGTCACAGGAGGCTCGGCACTCAGCCGTGTCGCGCCCTGCGCCGCGCAACCAGGGCCCTCCACGACAGGAGTGACAACTGTAATTCTACAGTCACCCTGCACCCGCAAAGTTCGGAATCCATGGGTGAAGGGCCGTGGCCGATCGCCGCCGCGGCGGGTCATTTTCAGCCAAAAGGGCTCGCAATTCGGGAGCCCTGATGGAGCACATCGACCCATGCCTCGGATTTCACACCTTCGCTCGAGCTTTGCTGCCCTCCTGGCCGTCGTCCTGCTGCCCCTCGTGGGCTGTGGCGGGGGTGAGGGCAAGGTCACGGTGCTGCTGACCGACGCTCCGGGCGACAACCTCAAGACCGCGGTCGTCACCATCTCGGAGATCTACCTGCAGGGCGGTGGCGACGACGACAGCAACGACGACGACGACGACGTCATCCGGAAGTCCAACGGCGACAAGGGCGGCCGCGTGGTGCTGCTCGACGAGCCCGTCACGGTGAGCCTGCTGGACCTGGCCAACAAGACGTCGGAGCTGGTGTCGGACGCGGTGGTCCCCAACGGTGACTACTCGGAGATCCGCTTCGTCATCACCGGTGGCTACGTCGAGGCGAAGAACGCGGACGGCTCCACGTCCATCTTCGCCTCCTCCAACGACTACGCCGGGCTGCCCGAGGGTGCGACGGTCTCCGGCGCCCTCCACATGCCGAGCTACGGCAGCTCTGGCCTCAAGGTGAAGTTCACCGAGAAGCTGAGCATCGAGGGTGAGCAGAAGATCCTCCTGATCGACTTCGACGTCGCGCAGAGCTTCGGCAAGGAGGCGGGTGGCTCGGGCCGCTGGGTGATGAGCCCGGTCATCAAGTCCGCCGAAATCACGGCGTCCGGCAGCATCAACGTGACGCTGACGAAGGGCGCGGACGTGGCGCTGCCGGTGGTGGACGGCCACCAGGTCACCCTGGGCGACTTCCGCGCGGTGATGATCAACGCCGCGGGCAGCCGCGAGGAGCTGGCGCTGACGGACGGCGACGGCAACGGCACCTTCGAGGCGAGCTTCAACTTCCTCATCCCGGGCACCTTCTCGCTGAGCATCGCGGGGCCCGAGGGCGTCACCTTCAACACCTCACCGGATGCGCCGGTGACGGTGGAGCTGGGGTCCGGCAAGGACCTCACGCAGGCCTTCACGCTCACCGACGCGCAGCAGGAGTAGCGCGAGCGAGCGTCAACAGTGCAGTTGGGTCGGCGCGGGGCCGACCCGGACGAGGCGTCGGGGCGTGCTCCCCGGCGCCTCGTTTTTTATTTCCGGGGGCCGCCGTCCCCTCTCGTCAAGGGAGGATGGAGCAGTCGATGGCGCCACCGATGACATCCAGAATGGCGACACTGTCGACGTACACACCGGAGTCATAGGCCCCGATGTCCGTGCGCCGGAGCAGCCGGAGCTCGACCCGGTCATACATGGCGCGCTCCTCGGCCAGGAGCGAGAAGAGCGAGGTATACGTGTTCCAGGCGTTCACCGCCGGGACGAAGAACTGACCGACGAGTCTTTCCGCGGGCCAGACACTGCTGCGCAGGACCACCTCGAGTGTGCTGTTCTTGGGGTAGTTGGTTCCCGCATCAGGGGAGGCATTGAGCTTGATGCACACCTGGTAGGGAGTCAGGCCGCGGCGGCCGGGATAGGCCAGAAGCGAACCTCTTGCCCGCACATCGGAGGTGAAAGCGTTCGAGTTGTACTCCAGGTCCAGGTAGATGGCCCTAGCTCCCGAGGCTGCGCCATACCCCTGAGGGAACTGCCCGTAGTAGCAGGGGGCGGTCTGGCTCCTCACCACCCCCGTGTTGACCGGGTAGTTGCCAGGAAAAGCGATGTTGATGCCGTCCCAGGAGTCGACGTACCCCTGGCCCAGGTAGAAGGGGCCATTGCTGTTGCTGCAAAGTGCCGGACCGCTCTCGAAGCCTGGATTGATGACCAGGTTTTGAGCGCTCGCCTGCTGGGACAGACCCGTCAGGGTCAGGAGAACCAGAACGCTGCTCAAATGCAGGGAATGCATTGCGACCTCCAGGTTGACGGACTCACGCTGGCCGCCAGGCCGTTGGTCGAGGCCAGGGCTTCCCATGCATTCCTGAGCGAGCGCTCAACGAGGGCGGCGCCTTTGGTATAGCCGTGCCCGGGCGCCGCCGAGCCGGCGGGCACCCAATCGCTACATATCCCTGTCAGGAACAAGGCATTGCCGCCCGAGCGCCGAAATGCACTCTCACTGGCAACGCCTGGGATTGCCGCTCGATGAGCGTTTGCAATCCCGATTCTTGTCATTCTTTCGGGCGCGACTGGAGGCCGCGGCCCGAAGCCGCATCTCAGTACACGACGAGCGGATGCGGCGGGTGGTAGCTGACGATGGTGAGCACCGGGATGCGCGGCGCCTCGTCATCCCCGTCGGTGCCACCCGACGTGACGCGCATGCCGTCGAAGCGGGCGAGGATGACGTAGTCGCGGCGCGTCTCCAGGAAGGGGTCCGCGCGCGGCAGCCGCCCGAGCGCCTCGCGCCCCGTCTCATCGGAGATGTTGTCGTAGTGCTTCCGCGTGACGCTGCGCTCCTCGCGCTGGCGCGACGTCACCGCGCCGCCGATGCGCCCCGGCCCCGTGAGCTGCGTCTGCCCGTCCAGGTCACCGGAGTACGAGGACAGCATGTCGGAGCGCTCGCTGTAGCCCACCGGCGCATTCGTCTCCACCGAGGTGAGCGTCTGCTCCACCAGCCACACCGTGGGGCGCTCGCCCTCCGTGCGCTGGTCCGCGACGCGGGCGCGCAGCATCACGTAGCGGCCCTTGTACGTGTCCGGCCGGTCCATGGCGGACGACAGCGAGAAGATGGGAATCCGCCGGTCCTGGAGGTACTGCAACTCACCCGTCACGCTGCCGCCGCGCTGGGCCACCACGCGAGCGATGAGCGCAGCGCCCTCGGGCCGCACGCGCAGGTCCTCCGCCCAGGCTCGGCCGAGCAGTGCGTTGAGCTGCGTGAAGGGGGTATTCTCGATGCACGCCTTGAGCGCGGCCCAGCCCTCGTCGCGCGACTCGGCGTGAACCCGGCGCGCGGCGGCCTCGCACAGGGCGGGATTCGGATAGCGCGCGGCGAAGGCCTTCGGGTCTGCCAGGGCGCTGGGCGCGGGCGGCTCGGCGGGCGCCGCGGGAGGCCGCTCGGTGATGGCTTCCTGTCGGGGCGGCGGCTCCGTCCACGTGACGTGCGAATGCGAAGCGCCGCAACTGGCGGAGAGCGAGCCCAGCAGGGCCCAGGCGGGGAGCATCCAGGGATGGCGGAGCATGGAAGGAACTCCTAGAGCGAGGCGGAGCCGGACTGCGTGGAGCGGTTGTGCTCCCGGACCGTGGGCGCGGACCGCGAGCCCGACGAAGGCGACGGCAGCACCATGGAGCACGCGTCCGAGCAGCGGTCATTGAGACACGCGAGCGTCGCCGGCGGCGCCAGCTGCTGGGACACGTCCGAGTAGCAGCGGTCACCGGTGCCGGGGCAGCCCGCGCGCGCGGCGCACTCGCAGCACGGCGAGGCCACCGTGGCCATGAACTGCACGTCCTGCAGCACGGCGGACAGGGCGCGGTAGCAGTCGCGGGCGCCCGGTGCGAAGCGGCCCTTCGCGTCCACGACGGGCGCGGTGCCGTCCAGGCCGCACTGGTCCACGGCGGTGGTGTAGCGGCGCTCGCACAGGGCGGTGAGCGTCGCGTCCGGGCGGCCCTCGCGGATGGTGCTCACGGCCTCCGAGCACATCGCCTTCGCGACGTCCTGGAGGAGCTTGCGGTTGGCGGTGTCCTGGCCGTCGCTGGCGGTGCTGGAGGACAGGTCCGCCTCGAAGACGCACTCCTTGCCCGCGCGCAGGGTGTCGATGTTGCAGGCCCACGCGGTGGGCGAGTCGTCCGCGACGGGCGGCGCCGCGAGCGCTTCGGGAGGAAGGGCCGGCGCGCTGCCTTCCGGCGCCGCGCCCAGCAGGAACAGGGAGACGAGGAGGGCCTTCATGGACCGGGCAGGTTAGGACGTTGCGGTCCCCGGCACAAACGCCCCCGCGCGCGACTGTTCCGTCCTCCCCTTCCCTACCCTCGTGGGTGGGGCCTTCGTCCGGCCCACGACGATGGGCTTCTCTATCAACTCCGGCGCCGTGGACCCGCCGTCCTTCGGGTCCGCCACCCACTCCGGCTCACGCACCGTGTCGCCGGCCTTCCACGCCCGCGGCACGCGCCGGATGCCCACCGGGTACAGGGTCAGCTGTCCCTCCCTGTCTATCTTCAGCCGGAGGAAGTTCTTCCAATCCGGAATGGCCAGCGACGAGAACGCCTCGTTGGGGTGACAACCGAACACATTGAGGGAGATGAGCAGGTACACCCCCATCAGGGTGGGTCCGACGGCGAAGCCCCCGGCGAACAGCAGGAGCACGCTGCACACATCCCGACGCAGGCTGTCCCCTCCGCCCATCAACACCCCTGAGAGCGCGGACGCGGCCCACGTCAGCAGCAGGGCCGCCAGCAGATGTGCGATGCCATGGAGCCCTCCGGCCACGCGCTTCCACCAGACGCCCAGGCGCCCATCCGCGAAGCCCACCATCCCCACCACCAGCAGCGCGGCCATCAACATCGAGCCGCTGTTCTCGATGGCCCCCGACAGCACCGAGCTGAACGAGTGGGACGTCCCGCTGCCATTCAGGTCGGCCGCGAGCCCCCAGCCCAGCAACGCGTAGACGATGCCGATGAACACGCCGAACCACGGGTTGTGGCCGAGGAACCCCAGGTTGCGCCACGTCAGGCGCCGGGACACCTCGCGGGAGGGAAAGCTCTCCTTCAGGACGTAGCCGTCCGGGCGCGAGTCCACGCGAGGCAGGTGCGTGGGGTGCAGGAAAGCCCCGCCGCCACCCGCGACGATCTTCAGCCGCCCCTCCTCGTTCTCGTGACGCCGGTAGTGGTGCAGATCGCCCGCGAGGAAGACGCTCACCTTCTTCCCGAGCACCATCTCCTGGAGGAAGTCGATGTTGTTGTCGATGAACTCGCGGCCGGCGTGGGGCTTCACCTGCTGGTAGATCCACGCGGGCTCCGCGTTGCAGAGGATGACGCGGTCGCCGTCGGCCATCGTCTTCGCCACGTTCTCGAAGAACTCCACCTGCGCGGCGTCCACGTCCGACTCCAGCTGCATGTCCGTGCCCAGCAGCCACCACCCGCGAGGCAGCCTGAGCGCGAAGTAGCTGCGCCGCTGGTGCGTGCGCCAGGCCTTGGACTCGCGCCCCTGGCAGAACAGGCGCAGGAAGGACACCAGCCCGTCGTACCAGTCGTGGTTGCCCGGCAGGGCGAACAGGTGCGGCGACGGACGGCCATGGGCCATCGCGGCCTCGTAGGGGCGCACGGTGCGCGCCTGGTACTCGTCCACGCTCGCGGTGGGGTACACCGCGTCGCCGCCGAAGACGAGCACGTCACCTCCCCGCGTCACATGCGTGGCGCCGGTGGGGTCCTCGAGTGACAGCTCCGGCCGCGTGACGGCGAGGGCCACGGCATAGGTGCTGTCCCAGCCGTCACCCAGGTCGGCCACGTAGTCCAGCCACAGCTCGTCCCTCGGGCGTCCGGCGTCGTCCACGGTGAAGTCGAAGAAGTACGGCTGCGGAGAGGCCACCGCGTCCAGGAGCCGGCGGTCGGCCTGCTTGCCGATGGTCGCCGACAGGAGCGACTTCACGCCCGCCTTCGCAAGCACGCTCGGGTCGAACCAGCACACCATCTTCCGCCCGGGCGGAGCGGCGGGCCGGGGCGCGCGGCCCCTGCCTGGAACGGCCTTCACGTCGACGGTCAGGGTCTCGGACATGGTGCGCCTCCGCTGAGGTCGAGCGGGGCCGCCGCCGTCGTGACGCCGCCGTGGCGTCCGGCGTCGGGCAGCCCGGCCCCTCCTCAAGCCGGGGGCGGCGGAGCAGCCGTCCCCCGCGTTTCCAGGGCCAGCTCGCTCGCGAGGCCCGGCCTCGCGAGCGGCGCGTAGTGGTCCCACAGCGGCCCGAGGAAGAAGCGCCCGAAGCGGGCCATGGCGGACAGCCCCGCGCTTCCCCGGCGGGCCGGGTGCATGCTGGAGATGAGCTCGACAATCTGCTCCACGCCGAGCGTCAGCATGCCGGCGCCCACCACGGGCCCCCGGGCATCCGGGCCCTCGTGGAGCAGGCAGTGGAGCCGGGTGGCGTCCCTCCACACCGAGGCGCCGGTGTAGCGGATGGCCCGGGTGCCTTCGAGGAAGTACTCGCGTCCCTCGTGGGCGAAGCGCAGGCCGTAGTGCATCAGCCGGGTGCGCGGGTCCTCGCGGGACTGGAAGAGGTTGAAGCTGCCCTGTCTCACGGGGACGTCTTCACCGAAGGGCGCGTAATCGAGCCGGGCCACCAGCCGTGCGGTGTGGCGCACGTCGCTGACGAACGCGTCCATGTCGTCCACGGCGATGGTGAGGTGGATGGTGAGGGGCCGGGCGTTGGGATGGAGGGCGCCGGCCATCGGGTCCGTGGAGCCGAGAGCGAAGGGGCCGGTCAGGGACTCGCGGAAGGTCAGGTCGGCGGCGGGCTCGGTGGTCAGGGTCATCTCGGGGGTGAGCGGCAGGCCCTGCTCACCGCGCACCGCGAGGTAGCGCCACGTGTCCGAGTAGCCCATGTCGACGAGGGAGGCGGCGGTGACGCGCCCGTCGTAGAGGTCCGTGTCGAGCGGGAGCGGACGCTCGGGCTTCACGAGGTGGACGGCGATGGGACGGCGGTGGCCCAGCACCTCCTCGCCGGCGAGGATGCGCTCGTTGATTTCATGGATGCGCTCGAGCTGCTCGAAGAGGGCGCCGTTGGCGCTCAACTCCATGAGGTGGGCGTACTGCTGGAGCAGACCGCGGCCGTAGCGCGGCGTGTTGCCGATGCACCACAGCACCCAGATGACGTCCGCGCCCCGGCGCACGGCTTCCATGAGGTTGCCGTCCTGGATCCACAGCGAGTCGGTGTAGAGCGTGCCGTCGCGGTTCACCGGAGGCATGAGGATGGGCGGCGAGACACCGGCCACCAGCAGGTCCGTGTCCACGCGCGTGTGCGGGAAGACTTCGTTCACCTTGCGGGCGAAGTTGCAGACGTTGAAGGTGCCCTCGAGGAGCTTGCTCTTGCGGACCGCCGCGGCATCGATGCCCAGGTGGGGCAGGACGCGATGCACGAACGGGCCGGCATCGCCCAGGGCCTCCACGTCGAGCAGGTCCACTGGCTTCCGGGGCGCGGCGAAGGTGAGGAAGTCCTTCACGGCGAGCGTCCGCCACCGATGGCAGATTTCCCGGGGCGACTGGCCGGCGAGCAGCATGGCCAGGTTGAGGATGCCGCTCGAAGTTCCGTCCGCGTGCTGGAAGACGACGCCCGCGTCGGAGAGGGCCCGAATCGCACCGGCCTGCCACGCGACGCGCATGCCGCCGCCCACGAGGATGAGCGAGCGCTTCCGGCCATCCCTGCTGCCAGGGAGCTGCGCCGAAGCGGCGCTCTTCGCGGCGGTCCGGTGTGCCCTGGCTCCGCCCTTTCCGCGTCGCGAAATGGCATTGGACAGTCGTGCCATGACGCCCGGCTTCTCAGGCGGCGCAGGTGTGACGGACGGCTGCGTGATGACGCCAGGCGCCTCACGGGAGACAGCCTCCGCGGAGGACCTTGCGCTGACTTCCGGAGCGCTACGTGCTGAAGCGGCGGCTCGTTGCGCCACGACGGACGAGTCACGCCGCACGGTGACGGGAGCGCGCCCCCTGGCCTCCTCGGATTCGCCACGCTGCGCACCCCCAGTGAGTGGGCGCGTGCTGGCACCTTCTTTCTCGACCCGCGTAGCGCGAGCCTCGACTCCATGCGCCTCGCGTCGGGAACCGGCGGGCGCTCGCCCCCTCTCGCCCTCTTCAAGCCGAGCCATCGCTCCGGACCGTGCGCCCTTGCGCCTGAGCGAGAGGTAGCCGAAGGACAGCGCTCCGCCCAGCAGGTTCCCGGCAATCGCGCCCAGCGCGAGGGGAGACAACCGTTCCCGCACCGAGGACGGAACCACCGCTTCCCTGCCCGGCTCCCCGTCCCCACGGACGGGGACGGACTCACCCTCGGGTCCGGTCACTTCGCTGTCGTGAGGAGTGCTGGACGGTTCGGCTGGCATGACGCGCACCCCACGTCTCGACTGGACCAGGCCGGTCGCGCTGAGGACTGCGTCACGAAGGGCCTGCCCCCCTCCGGCACGTCGTCAGCCAGGGGAACCTGCGACAAAACTGGGGAGCGCCCACGCGGCGTGCAACCCCATCATTTCCGTGGCTTCGGGTGCCAGCGCGGCGCTTCAGCGCCTCCTTCCCCATGCGCTCGCGGCTGGCTGCCTGGGACCAGCCAGTGAGGCTTGCGAGCGTCTGTCCCTCGCGCTCCGCGCCCCCTTGCGACTGTCACACCTGCGAGTCCCTCACCGCGAAGCGGGTGGGTTTCATGAGGTGGATTCGAGCAAGATGCCGCCCCAGCCCCTGACGCGAGGTGCACCGGTGGACGCGGAGTGGAAACCCTATGAAGACGGCGGCTCGCTCGGATGGATGGGCTCGCAGGGCGGCACGATTGCCCGCGACGAGGAGCTCGCCGGACAGGCGCGCCTCACCTACGAGGTGGATGACTCGCGCTCCTTCCACGCCCTCACCTGCTCCGTGACGGGCTGGCTCCTCCACCACCGCTTCTTCGACAACGCCGCCGAGGCCACCGCCGCCTTCGACGCGATGAAGCCCGCGCTGGAGGAGCTCTGCGGCAAGCTCACCGAGGGCGGCCCGAAGTCCCCCGCGGAGGCACGCGCCGGAGGCCCCCTCCTCGCCGCGTTCATGGCCCGCTACTCCTGAAGTCGCGAGTCCGAGGCCCGGGTCATCCGGGCCCCGCCGCGAATGAAATGGCGTTCGCGTTAAGGTGCGGCCCCTTCGCCCTTCGCGTTCCGGGTCGTCCTCCATGCATCCATTCCGTTTCACCGTTCCGGTGTCCTTCCGGGCGTGCGCCGTGCTGCTCACCCTCCTCTGCGCGCAAGCCCATGCCCAGGCCGAGCCGACGTCGGTCACCATCGTCGGCACCTTCCAGTCCGAGCTGGGCTGCCTCGGGGATTGGGACCCGGCATGCAGCAACACGGGGCTGGAGCCCAACCCGGTGGACGGAGTCTGGCGCAAGGTCTTCCCCGTCCCGGGAGGTCCGCAGGAGTTCAAGGTCACCCTCAACGGCTCATGGGAGGAGAACTACGGCGCCAACGCCCAGCGGGACGGCGCCAACCTCTCCTTCAGCCACACCGAGGACTCCATCGACGTGAAGTTCTTCTACGACCCGGCCACGCACTGGGTCACCAACTCGACGCTCACGTCCATCGCCGTGCTCGCGGGCTCACTTCAGTCCGAGCTGGGCTGCCCTGGTGATTGGGACCCGGCGTGCATGATCACGTGGCTGAAGGACATCGACGGGGACGGCGTGCAGGAGCTCCGCATCCCGTCCCTCCCCGCCGGCACCTACGAGCTGAAGATCGCCCACCATGAGAACTGGGACGAGAACTACGGCCTGAACGGTGAGCGCGGCGGGGCCAACATCCCCTTCACCGTGCCCGCGGCCGGCCAGGCGATCCGGTTCTCGTACGAAGCCTGGAGCCACCTGCTCACCATCAACGTCGCCGCGCCCACCACCACCACGCTCACCGTCTCACCGAATCCGTCGCGCCCGGACGAGGGCGTGACGCTCTCCGCCGTCGTGGCGCTGACGGAGGGCATGGACATCCCCTCGGGGACGGTGACGTTCAAGGTGGAAGGCCACGAGCTGGGCACCGCGTCCGTGGGGCCGGACGGCGTGGCGACGCTGACGGCCCCCGCGTTCCCCAGCGGGACGGCCGCCCTCACCGCCGAGTACAGCGGCAACTTCGAGTCGAGCCTCTCGGTGCCCGTCATCCTCCAGACGGGGTATGCGACGACGACGACGCTGACCGTCACGCCGGCAAGCTCCACCACCTACGGGGAGCAGGTCACCCTGGAGGCCACCGTGATGCAGACGGCCCCGGACACGGGGTCGGCGAGGGGCGACGTCTACTTCCTGAGCGGAGAGACAGTGCTGGGCTTCGCGCAGGTGGATGACTTCGGCAAGGCGACCCTCTCGCTCACGACGCTGGGGGCTGGGGAGCATGCGCTCACGGCCAGGTTCGCTTCACAGACGCCGTTCCTCCCCTCCTCCGGACAGGCCACTCACACCGTGAACCGGGCCGCGACCGAGGTCTTCCTCGGCTCGGACGGGGCGCAGCGTCCGCTGGGCCTGCCCATCACCTTCCAGGCGGTGGTGCAGCACAGCGGCCTTGCTCCGCGTTCCCCCTCGGGCAGCGTCACCTTCCAGGCCGTCGCGGGTGGCGTCACGCAGGAACTGGGGACCGCTGCGCTGAACGAGCAGGGCGAGGCCTCCCTCGTCGTGAGCGGCCTGCCGATTCACACCTACGCGGTGACGGCGACGTACTCGGGAGATGACGGGTTCCAGCCGGCCACGTCTGACGTGTTCACGCAGGTCGTCACGTTGGTGCGGACGCAGACGGTCCTCACCGTGTCGCCGACCACCAGCGTCTACGGGCAGCCGGTGGACATCCAGGTGGAGGTGCGACCCGAGACCGCGGTGGAGCAGACGCCCTCGGGGCAGGTCCGGGTCCAGTCGACCGACGCGGACGGGCCTGGGCTGGAGGTCTCGCTGACGCTCGACGCGGCAGGCAGGGCCAGCCTCCGCACGCCGCTTCCCCAGCCGGGTGAGTACGCAGTGGCCGCGGACTACGAGGGCGGCGACGTCTTCAGCGGAAGCATGTCGAATGCGGTCGCCGTCACGGTGATGCGCGGTGCCTCGCTGGTCGCGCTGGAGTCGTCCCGGATTCAATCGGACAGCGGGCAGGCGGTGACCTTCATCGCGCTGGTGGGCGCGGCGCCGCCCGCGGCCGGCACGCCGGGCGGGAGCATGACCTTCCTGGACGGGACGCTGGCGCTCGCGACCGTCCCCGTCAACGCGCAGGGCGCGGCGAGCTACACCACCGCGACGCTGCTGCCAGGGGAGCACGGCATCACCGCGGCGTACTCGGGCGACACGCGCTTCGAGCCGAGCACCTCCGCGGTGGTCGTGCAGGTCGTGAGACCTCCCGAGCCGACGGACGCGGGCCCGGGCGACCAGGACGGCGGCTCCGCGCCCGATGCCGGCGCGGCCACGGACGGTGGAACCGGCGAGTCCGACGCGGGAACCGGCGATGTGGATGCGGGCTCCGGTGACACCGATGCGGGCTCCGGCCACGAGGATGCGGGCACGGGCGACACCGATGCAGGTACGGGCAACCCGGACGCTGGCGCGGGCGACACCGACGCAGGTACGGGCACCACGGACGCCGGCACGGGTGACACCGATGCAGGCACGGGCAACCCGGACGCAAGCACGGGTGACACGGACGCCGGCACGGGCACCACGGACGCGGGCTCCGGTGACGAAGATGCCGGCAGCACGCCGGGCAACGACGCTGGCACGCAGGGGCCGGACGCGGGCACGGGCACCGGCAACACCGACGCCGGAACCCCCGGCGAGCCGGGCGACGACACCGCCTCGGGCTGTGGCTGCGGCGCGGGCTCCGGCGGCGGCTCCCCGCTGCTGCTGCTCGGAATGTGGATGGGCCTCACCGCCATCCAGTCCCGCCGTCGCTCCAGCCGGCAGGCGCGCAGCTGATACGGCCGTCAGAGGGCTCGGGTCCCCCGAGCCCTCACTCCGTAGCGGCGCGCAACTTGGAGACGATGAACCACAAGAACAGGGCCACGGCCAGGAGCCCTCCACCACCGACGGCGAGGGACCGGAGCCGTTCATCTCGGGCCTTTTCGCGCGCGTACTCCTCGATGTGCTGCCGCGCGGCGACGTTGCTCGAATCCAGCACGAGCGCCCGCTCCGCATACATGGCCCGTTCCCAGCCTCCGCGTTCATCGCCGAGGGCGGCGATGTAGACCCGGGCCAGCTCCGGCCGAGTGGGCGCGCTCACCCGCTCCTCGACCTGCTCGAGCAGCGAGTCCACACGCCGGTCCTTCCACTGGGACATGAGGACCCGAGCCACCTCCGTCAGCTCCAGCTCCAGCGCGGCCCCATGCTCGCGACCGGCGACCGGCACCTCGATGCGTTTGAGCGCCGTGGACACGGCATCCGGGCGTTGCGCCCTGGCCGCCGCCTGCGCCACCCGGGCATGGGCCAGGGCCAGCTCCGCGTTGTGCTCGCGGCCTCGAGCCTCCTTCGCGGCGTTCTCCAGGAGCTCCAGCGCCGTGTCGAACTGCCCCTCGCTCAGCGCGCCATTCACGCCATCCAGCGTCTTCTGAAGGGCGCCCACGCGCTCCGAGCGCAGCCGCGCATGAATGGCGCGAGCGAGCGCCCCCGTGTCCGAGGCGGCCTCCTTCAACTCCAGCTTGGAGGCCCGGGCCCGCAGCGCCGCCCGCACCGCAGCCCCCCGGGCCGCGAGCAGGGAGAGCACCGTGTCCTCCAGCGGCCCCAGCTCCTCGCCCAGAGCCCCTACCAGCGCGGCGTTCGTTTCCTTCACCGGCATCGCGGACAGGCACGCCTTCAGGTCCACACCGTCCACGCCCGTCGCCCCCAGCCCCAGCATGATGGGCACCGCGTCCGGAGCGCGGCTGGCGCAGAGCACTCGCAGCGCGTCCGCCGCGCCGGGGCCACGCAGCAAGCCCACGAGCTCCTCGGGCTTCCACTTGCGCAGCAGGTTCCGCGCCACGCTTCGGTGGGGCCCGTCCTGGTACGCCAACGCCACGAGCGCGGGGGCGGCCAGCGCCGGCTGGAGGTCCCTCACCGCGTCCTCCACGATGTGCTCCAGCTTCGCGCCGGAGGCGAACAGGTTCGTCATCGGGTGGTCGGGAAGGCTCGTGCGCAGCGCCTCGAGCGAGGGCAGGTACCAGGCATAGTCCTTCTCGGCCTTCAGCACGGAGAGCAGCAACGGAACGTCCTCACCGGTCCCCACGCGGCCCAGCAGGCGCAGCGCGTACAGCGGGGTGATGCCCTGGCCGAAGGCATCGGCAATCCCCAGCGGCCCACCGGCCACCCATCTGCGCACCTCCTCGCGGGTGAGCGTCGCATCCGGGCCGAGCTCGGAGAGCTTTTCCGCCGCCACGGCCAGGTCGACGGCACCCTTGGAGTTGGACAGCAGGAACAGCGTGCGGGTGAAGCCCGGCGTCCTGGCGGGGTCCGCCGCCAGCCGGTAGCTCACCAGGACGGCGATCGGATGCGCTTCGAGCCCCGGCACGGGAGGGTCGTAGTTGAGCGTCACCGGGGTCGGCCCGCGCGCGTTGAACACGAGCCAGGAGCTCTCGCGCCTCACCCACCGCACCGACGGGCCTGGCGGCTGCTCATGACCCACGTGGATTTCGACGCGGAGCAGCTCCAGGTCCAGGCGGTTGTCCACCGTGAGGGTCTGCTCGTAGTAGGGCTTGAAGGGACCGCGCACGTGCTTCCGCCGCTGCAGGTTGCGTCCCGTGATGCCCGAGATGCGAACGTAGCCTTCGTCGGCCTGGGTATACCGGGCGGGCGCGACACCCTCCTCGGCGGCCTGGGCGCTCACCGGACCGACGAACAGCAGTACCGCCAAAAGAAGGACCCTGCGCATTCCGCCCAGACTACTCGCCGGACACCCTGGAGACAGCGGGGCCTACACGTCTGGCGCCAGCTCCCGCAGCAGGTCGCCCAGCTTTTCCAACGCCAGCCGCGCCCGCGTCTTCACGGTGCCGAGCGGGTCGCCGGTGCGCTCGGCTATTTCGCGCTGGGAGAGGCCCTCGAAGTAGGCCAGCTCCACCACCTCGCGCTGCTCGGCCGGCAGCTGCTTCAGCGCCGCCAGCACGCGCTGGCGGTTCTGCCCCAGGGCGCTCGCTTCATCGGGCGCGGTCGGCGCGGCGCTCACCGGGGGCGGCTGGTGGCTGGCGCCCTCCGCCACACGTGACGCCGTGCCCATGGAGCGCAGCCGGTCGATGGCGCGCGTCCGGGCAATGGTCGTCACCCACGTCTCCAGCCCGCCCCGCTCGGGATTGAACTCGCGCGCGCGCCGCCACACGTCGAGGAAGGTCTCCTGCAGCACCTCCTCCGCGTCCGCCCGGGACGGCAGCAGCCGCAGCGTCACGGCGAAAGCCCTGGCGCCACAGCGCGCGTACACCTCGCGCATCGCCGCGCCGCTGCCCAGGGCCACCTGCTGGAGGAGGGCCTTGTCAGCCGCCGGGTCGGTCGCTCGGGGGGCGGAGGGAGGGGGAGGCGCCATGTCAGTCCCGGATACCGCAACCAGCGGTGCGGATCCCAGCTTCAAGTAACGCGGTGGGCGGCTGGCAATCGCGTTCCTAACGTTGACGAGCCAACGCGGCCGGCGCGGAAGCCGTCCTGCATCAACGCTGCCCGTGAAAACGCCGCCCGGCCAGACCGAACCCAAGCCCTATAAGGGCCGACAGCCTTTATGACCGAACGAATCGGAAGCGTGTTCATCGAGGGAGTCCGACCCGAGCTGGACGCGGGCCGCCATGCCGTCAAACGCGTCGCCGGCGAGAGCCTCACCGTCAAGGCCGACGTCTTCAAGGAGGGCCATGACGTCCTGGTCGCCGTCGTCCGCTGGAAACAGGTGACGCCCAGGTCACAAGTGACGGACTGGCAGGAGGTGCCCATGCGCTTTCTGGGCAACGACCTCTGGGAGGCAGAGTTCCCTCTCGCCCACAACGGCCGCTATCAATACACGATTGAAGCCTGGCCGGATCTCTTCCGCACCTGGGCCTCCGAGCTGAAGCGCAAGGTGGACGCCGGGCGGGACGTGAAGAGCGAGCTGCTGGAGGGGGCCGCGCTGCTGGAGGCCGCCGCCGCCCGGGCCCGGCCCGCCAGCGAGGGCGACGCGCGGGTGCTGGCCGAGGCCGCCGCCCGCCTGCGCGGCCCCGCCGAGCCGGAGCTCATCGCCGTGGCGCTCGCGCCGGAATTGGCCACCATCGCCTCCACGTACCCGGACCGCACCCTGGCGAAGCGCTACGACAAGGTGCTGGAGGTGTTCGCGGACCGCGAGAAGGCCCGCTTCGGCGCCTGGTACGAGTTCTTCCCCCGCTCCGCGAAGCGCGACGGGAAGACGCACGGCACCTTCAAGGACGCCGAGGACTGGCTGCCGTACATCCAGCAGCTCGGCTTCGACGTCATCTACCTGCCGCCCATCCACCCCATCGGTCGCACCGCGCGCAAGGGCAAGAACAACAGCCTCAAGGCGGGCCCGGATGACGTGGGCAGCCCCTGGGCCATCGGCGCCGCGGAGGGTGGCCACAAGGCGGTGCACCCGAAGCTCGGCACGCTGGAGGACTTCCGCCACTTCGTGGAGGCCGCGCAGAACCACGGCATCGAGGTGGCGCTGGACATCGCCTTCCAGTGCTCGCCGGACCACCCCTACGTGAAGGAGCATCCGGAGTGGTTCCAGCACCGCCCGGACGGCACCATCAAGACGGCGGAGAACCCGCCCAAGCGCTACGAGGACATCGTCAACTTCGACTGGATGGGGCCGGCCCGTGAGTCCCTCTGGGCCGAGCTGGAGTCCGTCATCCTCCACTGGGTGAAGCAGGGCGTGCGCACGTTCCGCGTGGACAACCCGCACACCAAGCCCACCCAGTTCTGGGAGTGGCTCATCCGCCGCGTCCAGGACGCGCACCCGGACGTCATCTTCCTCGCCGAGGCCTTCACCCGCCCGAAGGTGATGAAGGCCCTGGCCAAGGTGGGCTTCGGCCAGTCGTACACCTACTTCACCTGGCGCAACTTCAAGGAGGAGATCCAGGAGTACCTCGAGGAGCTCACGCACCCGCCGGTGTCGGACTACTTCCGCGGCAACTTCTGGCCCAACACGCCGGACATCCTCCCGGAGATTCTGCAGAACGCCGGGCCCGGCGCCTTCCGGCTGCGCGCGGCGCTGGCGGCCACCCTCTCCTCCGTGTGGGGCATGTACTGCGGCTTCGAGCTGTGCGAGGGCCGCCCGCTGCCGGGCAAGGAGGAATACATCGACTCGGAGAAGTACCAGCTCGTCGCGTGGGATTTGGACCGGCCCGGCAACATCAAGGACTGGATAACGCGCCTCAACACCGCGCGCCGCACCCAGCCCGCGCTGCGCCACTACGACACGCTCGAGTTCTTCGAGTCGAACAACGAGCGCGTCCTCTTCTACGGCAAGCGCTCACCGGACGGACTGAGCACGGTGCTCATGGCGGTGAGCCTGGACCCGTACACCCCGCAGGAAGCACTGCTGCACGTGCCCATGGAGTGGCTGGGCGCGAAGCCGGAGGAGACGTATCAGGTGCACGAGCTGATGTCGGACCAGCGCTCGCTCTGGCAGGGCCCTGACGTGCAGGTACGCCTCACGCCCGAACAACCCGCGGCCCTCTGGGCTGTGTATCGCTTCCGCCGCACCGAGCAGGCGTTCGACTACTACGAGTGACACCCGAGAGGCGTATGGAACTGGATCCCCTCTGGTACAAGAAGGCCCTCATCTACGAGCTGCACCTCCGCGCATTCCACGACTCCAACGGCGACGGCCACGGGGACATCCCGGGCCTGATTGAGAAGCTGCCGTACCTCCAGGACCTGGGCGTGGACTGCCTGTGGCTGCTGCCGCACTACCCCTCACCGCTTCGCGATGACGGGTATGACATCGCGGACTACTACGGCATCCATCCCGACTACGGCACGCTCGCGGACTTCCAGCGCCTGGTGGACGAGTCCCACAAGCGCGGCATCCGCATCATCACCGAGCTGGTCGTCAACCACACCAGCGACCAGCACCCCTGGTTCCAGGAGGCCCGCAGCGACCCGAAGAGCCCCAAGCGCGACTGGTACGTCTGGAGCGACTCGGACGAAATCTACAAGGGCACCCGCATCATCTTCCTCGACACCGAGCGCTCCAACTGGACGTGGGACCCGGTGGCCAAGCAGTACTTCTGGCACCGCTTCTTCAGCCACCAGCCGGACCTCAACTACGACAACCCCGAAGTGCAGGAAGCCATGCTGGACGTCATGCGCTTCTGGCTGAACATGGGCGTGGACGGGTTCCGCTGCGACGCCGTGCCCTACCTCTTCGAGCGCGAGGGCACCAACTGCGAGAACCTCCCGGAGACGCACGCCTTCCTCAAGAAGCTGCGCAAGACGATTGATTCCGAGTACCAGGGGAAGATGCTACTCGCGGAAGCCAACCAGTGGCCCGCCGACGTGCGCGTCTACTTCGGCGACGGCGACGAGTTCCACATGGGCTTCCACTTCCCGGTGATGCCCCGCCTCTTCATGGCCATCCGCAAGGAGGACCGGACGCCCATCGTCGAAATCATGCAGCAGACGCCGGACATCCCGGACAACTGCCAGTGGGCCATCTTCCTGCGCAACCACGACGAGTTGACGCTGGAGATGGTGACGGACGAGGACCGGGACTACATGTACCGGGAGTACGCCACGGACCCGCGGATGCGCATCAACCTGGGCATCCGCCGCCGCCTCGCCCCGCTGATGGACAACGGCCGCCGGCGGATTGAACTGATGCACAGCCTGCTGTTCACCCTGCCGGGCACCCCCGTCATGTACTACGGGGACGAGATAGGCATGGGCGACAACATCTACCTCGGCGACCGCAACGGCGTGCGCACGCCCATGCAGTGGACGGGCGACCGCAACGCCGGCTTCAGCCGGGCGGACTACGCGCGCCTGTACGCCCCCGTCATCGCCGACGCGGTGTATGGCTACCAGTCCATCAACGTGGAGGCGCAGGAGCGCGTGAAGTCCAGCCTCCTTCACTGGGTGAAGCGGATGATTCGCATCCGCCAGCGCTACCCCGTCTTCGCGCTGGGCTCCCTGCGCTTCCTGCCGACGGAGAACCGCAAGGTGCTCTCCTTCGTGCGCGAGTACGAGGGCACGACGGTGATGGTGGTGTGCAACCTGTCCCGCTTCGCGCAGCCGGCGGTGCTGGACCTGCGCGAGTACGAGGGCGCGGTGCCGGTGGAGCTCATCGGCGAAACGCCCTTCCCCCGCATCAGCAACCTGCCCTACCAGCTCTCTCTCGGTCCCTTCATGTTCCTGTGGTTCCGGCTGGACAAGCCGGGCGCGGGGAGGAACCTGCCGTGACGACCCTCGACCTGACGAAGCTGCCGGAGTACCTCAAGCACCAGCGCTGGTTCAGCGGCAAGGCATGGCCCATCAAGAACGTGAGCGTGGTGGACCACGCGGCCATGGAGTTCGGTCCCTGCTCCTTCACCCTCGCCGTGGTGGAGGTGGTGTACGAGCTGGGCACCCCGGAGCGCTACCTGCTGCCGGTGAAGTCCTCGGCCGACGGCGCGCGCGACGCGCTCGAGGACGACGAGTGCCTGCGCTCCCTCTTCCGCGTCATGCGCGAGAGCGGCGGCATCAGCTCCGCCTCCGGCCGCCTGGTGGGGGAATGGATTGGCGGGCCGGAGACGCTGATGGCCCTGCCCTCGCCGCTGACGGTGCGGCGGCTGATGGTGGAGCAGAGCAACACCTCCGTCGTGCTGGGTGAGAAGGTCATCCTCAAGATCATCCGCAGGCTCGAGGCGGGGGTAAGTCCGGAGCACGAGGTGGGCCGCTTCCTCGCCACCAAGACGTCCTTCCGGGCCACGCCCACGCTGCTGGGGGCACTGCACCTGGAGGGCGCGGCGGGCGCCACCGTGGCGGTGGCCCACCGCTTCGTGCCGGACGCGACGGACGGGTGGAAGTACGCGCTGGACCGGCTGCGCCAGGAGCGGGCGCTGGGCGAGCGCTTCCTCGGGGAAATGCGCGAGCTGGGCATGCGCCTGGGCGAGCTGCACAATGCCTTCGCCTCCGCCTCCGCGGACGAGCCGGCCTTCGTTCCGGAGCCGCTCCTCCAGGAGGACTTGCAGCGCTGGAGCGCCTCCATCGTGGGCGAGCTGGGCGTGACGCTGGCGGATGCGGCCCGGCTGAACCCGGACCTGGAGGGCCGGCGCGAGTCGCTCATCGGGTACGCGAAGCGGCTGGCGCACGTGGCGCCTTCGGGACAGAAGATTCGCATCCATGGAGACCTGCACCTGGGACAGGTGCTGCGGTCCAATGACCAGTGGCTCATCTTCGACTTCGAGGGTGAGCCCGCGAGGAGCTTCACGGCGCGCCGCGAGAAGTACAGCGCGCTGCGCGACGTGGCGGGGATGATTCGCTCGTTCGACTACGCGGAGGCCACGGTGGCGCTGGAGGGCGGCGAGCCCCGCGGCCGCGTGGGCCCCAGCCGCGAGGCCTTCCTGGAGGGCTACCGCAAGGCCACGCGCGGGGCGAAGTACCTGCCGGCGGACGACGCCACGTTCGACGTGATGCTGCGGGCGTTCGAACTGGAAAAGCTCCTCTACGAAGTGCGGTATGAGCTGCAGAACCGGCCGGACTGGGTACGCATCCCCGTCCAGGCCCTCTTGCGCATGGAGGATTCCAAGTGAGGAAGCCAGCCGACAAGGCCCAGGTCGACGCGGAGCTTCAGCGTGTCATCGAGCTGAGACACCCGGAGCCGCATTCCATCCTGGGCATCCACCCGGACGGCGACGGCGTGGTGATTCGCGCCTTCCGGCCGGACGCCATCGCCATCCACGTGCTGCCCGAGGCGGGCGGCCGCATCGCCATGACGCACCGGATGGGCGGCGTCTTCGAGGCGCGCGTGAATGGCAAGGAGCAGCCCTTCACCTACCTGCTGGAGGTGGAGTACCCCGGCAAGAAGGTCTTCAAGCTGCGGGATCCCTACAGCTTCCTCCCCACGCTGGGGGAGATGGACCTGTATTACGCGGGCGAGGGCAAACACGAGCGCCTCTGGGAGCAGATGGGCGCGCACCTCATCCACCACAACGGCGTGCGTGGCGTGTCCTTCGCGGTGTGGGCGCCCACGGCGGCGGGCGTGTCGGTGGTGGGTGACTTCAACGGCTGGGACGGCCGGCTGCATGCCATGCGGCGCATGGGTGCGTCCGGCATCTGGGAGCTGTTCGTCCCCGAGGTGGGTGAAGGCGCGCGCTACAAGTTCGAGATTCGCCCCGGGCATGGGGGCACCCGCGTGCTCAAGTCGGACCCGTTCGCCTTCCAGGCCGAGGTGCCGCCGGCCACCGCGTCGGTGGTGCACGACCTGTCGCGCTACGCGTGGAAGGACGCGCCGTGGCTGGAGTCGCGCCAGCAGAAGCAGGACGTGACGCACCAGCCGTGGAGCGTCTACGAGGTGCACCTGGGCAGCTGGCGCCGCGTGGTGGAGGACGGCGACCGCCCCATGACGTACCGCGAGCTGGCGCCGGCGCTGGCCGAGTACGTGAAGTACCTGGGCTTCACGCACGTGGAGCTGCTGCCCGTCTCGGAGCACCCCTACGGAGGCTCCTGGGGCTACCAGGTGAGCGGGTACTACGCGCCCACGGCGCGCTTCGGCCACCCGGACGACTTCCGCTACCTGGTGGACCACCTGCACCAGGAGGGCATCGGCGTCATCGTGGACTGGGTGCCCGGCCACTTCCCGCGGGACGTGCACGCGCTGGGGCAGTTCGACGGCACATCGCTGTACGAGCACGCGGACCCGCGCAAGGGCGCGCAGCCGGACTGGGGCACGCTGGTCTTCAACTTCGGCCGCAACGAGGTGCGCAACTTCCTCATCGCCAACGCGCTGTTCTGGATTGAGGAGTACCACATCGACGGCCTGCGCGTGGACGCGGTGGCGTCCATGCTCTACCTCGACTACAGCCGCAAGCAGGGCGAGTGGATTCCCAACCGCTGGGGCGGCCGCGAGAATGAAGAGGCCATCCAGTTCCTGCGCGAGCTGAACGAGACGGTGCGCCGCAAGTACCCGGGCGTGGTCGTGATTGCGGAGGAGTCCACGGCCTGGCCCAAGGTGAGCCACCCGGTGAGCGAGGGCGGCCTGGGCTTCCACTTCAAGTGGAACATGGGGTGGATGCACGACACGCTGTCGTACTTCTCGAAGGACCCCATCTACCGGCAGTACCACCACAACCAGCTCACCTTCGGCCTGCTGTACGCGTTCAGCGAGCACTTCATGCTCCCGCTGAGCCACGACGAGGTGGTGCACGGCAAGGGCAGCCTGTACGGGCGCATGCCGGGAGACCCGTGGCAGAAGCGCGCCAACCTGCGTGCGCTGTTCGCGTGGATGTGGGCGCACCCCGGGAAGAAGCTGGTCTTCATGGGCGGCGAGTTCGGCCAGCCCGCGGAGTGGAACCACGACAAGAGTCTGGACTGGCACCTGACGCACGACCCGGGGCACGCGGGCATCATGAAGCTGATGGCCTCGCTGAACCGGCTCTACAAGGAACTGCCCGCGCTGCACGACGCGGACAGCGAGCCGGTGGGCTTCCAGTGGCTGCAGCCGGACTCGGCGGCGGTGAATGTGCTGGCCTTCGTACGGCGCTCGCGTCAGCCGGGGCGCCACGTGGTGTGCATCGCCAACCTGTCCCCCACGGTGCATGAGAACTACCGCGTGGGCTTCCCGCTGCACGGCAGCTACGTGGAGATCCTCAACTCGGACGCCGGCGAGTACGGGGGTTCCAACCAGGGGAACATGGGGCAGATCCACACCGAGCCCACGGGCTGGGACGGCCAGCCCGCTTCAGCGGCCATCACCCTGCCCCCGCTGTCCGTGCTCTGGTTCACCCCGGGCTGAAGCCTGTCACGCCGGGGCACGGGTTCAGTCCCCGTACTCCTCGCCATTGAGAGCCTGGCACCCCTCAGGGGTTGCTGGGCTCTTCTTCTGTCCCCTCGGGGCGCCGCTCCGGTGACGATGTCCGAAGCGGCGTGGTGGAGCTGGAGAGCACTGGCCGGTCGCCGCGGGCGCCGGGTGGGACCGGGTTTCAGACGCACTTGGCGCCTCCACCTCCCCTCACTTCGACATCAAATATCCCGCTACAGCTCGGAACGCCGGCAGTGATGTGGGATCGATGAGCGGGTTCTGCGCCTTTGGGAATGATGCGAAGCGCACCAGCACCATCTGGGCGGTTGGATCCACATAGATGGTCTGTCCGTGCACGCCACGGGCGGCAATCACGCCGTGCTCACCAGGGTAGACCCACCACATGCTCGTATAACTTCCACCCACCAGCGCTGGGTAGGCATTGCCGAACTTCGCGGGGTCGCCGCCGCGGCGGATGTTCCGTACAACCTCGGCGGGGAACAGCCGCTTTCCGTTGATGACGCCCTCGTTCAGCATCAAGAGTCCAAGCCGACCGAGATCACGGAGCCCCGCGCTCAGACCACCTCCCGCGAAGGGCACACCCTTTCCATCAACGTTCATGTAGGCGTCCTGCTCAGCGCCCATCGGGCGCCACAGCCGCTCGGACGCGAGCTGGGTTATCGCCTTTCCGGAGACGCGCGAGATGATCCAGCCCAGCATGTCCGAGTTGATGGTCTTGTAGTGGAACGCCTCGCCGTGCTTGCCCTCGGGCTGCACCTGCTGGAGATACTCCCAATAGCCGTTGGGCCCCTTGTAACCCTCCGGCTTCGGAAGGGGGCTGGCGGCGGCCGAGTAGATCCAGATGTCTGCCTTGGGGTCGGCATAGTCTTCGGAGTAACGGACCCCCGTGGTCATATCCATCACCTGCCGGACCGTGGCGGAGGCAAAGGCGCTGCCCTTGATCTCGGGCACGATGGTGGAAACCAGCGCGTCCTCATCGAGCTTGCCTTCGACGACCAGGATCTCGGCCAGGAGGCCGGTGAGTGATTTGGTCATCGACATGGCTGCGTGCTTGCCGTCCTCGTCCAGGCAACCGAAATAGCGTTCATAGACGACGCGGCCTTTGTGCAGGATCAGCATTCCGTCGGTGTAGTTGGCGTAGAGCGATTCCTCCCAGCTCATCGCCTTCTCGGCGCCGATTGGCGTGAAGGTCAACGCATCGATTGCCTGCCGCTCCTCGTCCAGTTCGGTCGGTGGCAGATATTGAAGCGGAACAGGGGCGCCGAGGCCGCGGCTGATTTCTTCGGTCGGCAGGAGCTCCCGCATGTGGCAGACCGACCAGCGCAGCCGGGGAAAGCTGAAGTACACCGAATCCGGCTGTGTGATGAGCTTGTGCTCAGGCGGCGGAAACCCTTCCATCCAGCCCATGACCTTCGGGTCGGACTCCCGTGCTGAAAGTTGAGGGGACTGGGCAGGTCCTCCCGATTCCGGTCCAAGCGTCATGGCAAGGCCTGTCGCGAGAATGAGGAGGCGGAAAGCCGATGACGGCATGATGAACCTCCATGCAAGTCGAGATCATTTCTTCGTGAAGGCGTTGAGGTCCTGCTGCGCCAACCTTTTCCTGGGCCGTTCCCGGGTCGCTCGCGTCTCGTCGAGGTCGACGCTTGGGGCGCCACAATGAGGGGGGCGCGGAATTGGGACCACTTGCTCAGCGAAGGGCTGGTGCGGGGAGGCGGAGACGACTGGGGCCCGCTTCGCAGGCAGCATGGGCAGTCCCAGGTACTCCAGAATGGAGCGCCCCCCGCTGGGGGATGTCACGCAGCCGCGACTCGACCAGCGTCGTCTTGCCGGCACCTTGCAACCCGACGAGGGCGAGGACTCTCGGCGAGGCGGGATGCTTCATCATCCGACCCTCCTACAAGGCTCCAACTTCGCTCGAATGAATCTGGGACATCGGCGTGCGCGCTGGCAGCAGTGTGGCGTCTCGCGGCGAGGGCCCTCTCCGCAGCCTGCCGGCGGACGCGCCGAAGACGGGCGCCACATCCACTGCCGATCCTGTCACTGCCTCGCGGGGCATACCCCTCGTCCCTCGCACGAGAAGGCGACGAGCAGCTCGTCCTTGCAACTCCCGAGGGACTGGAACAGCCACCAGAAATCCAGCCGTGGGCCGTCGGGAAGGAGGTGGCGCGCTCACGCCACAGGATTGGGAAACACTTGCCCAGCCGTGCCCTCCTGTTCGCCCGTGACGCACGCGTGCGCGCCTGTCATTGAATGCGCGCCGTCCAGGACTCCACGTCCCACGGCCCCCGTGCGCTGGTTTCCTCCTTGCTAGCGACAGTGCCTGGCGGGGGCATGCAGCGAGGGGGCAGTCGTGCGACGTGGAGCGGGCGGTGGAAGGCCACGCCTTGGATGGGGCGTGCTGGCGACGTGGATGCTGTCGATGGTGGGCTGCGGCGGAGGATTCGAGCTCACCGACACGGGCGACAGGGACGAGCGGCCCTGGGCCGAGTCGCGACAGGCGGTGGATGGGACGTACGTGGTCAACGTCCTCTCGGACGTCACGGTGGACGCGCGCGAGCCGGACACGAACTTCGGCACCGCGACGCGGCTGACGGTGGACGGCTCGCCCGAGCGGCGCACGTACCTGCGCTTCATGGTCGGCAGCGGGCTCGATGGCCAGCGGGTGAAGCGCGCCACGCTAAGGATGTACGCGACGGACCCCAGCGCGGACGGGCCGGCGGTCTACGCCAGTGCACCGGACTGGCACTACCGCACCCTCACCTGGAACAACGCCCCACCTCCGCGCGAGCCCGTGCTGGCGGACGTGGGCCCGGTGGCGGACAACGCCTTCACCGACTGGGACGTGACGGCCTGGGTGCAGGGAGGGGGCGAGTACTCCTTCGTCCTCGTCTCCACCACGGACGACGGCGTCGTCTTCCTGTCGGACAACGGGACGGATGACGAGCGGGATCCCCAGCTCGTGTTGGAGCTGGAGCCCTGCCCCACCCCGCGCCCGACCGTCATCGAGCCTGAGCTGGACACGACGGTGACGGAGGCGACGCCGGACACGGGTGCGCCGGGGGATGGCCGACTCGTGGCGGACGGCTCGCCGCGCCGCGAGTCGTACCTGTTCTTCCGTGTGGCCACGGACCGGCCCATCCGGAACGCACGGCTTCGCCTGTACGCGCGGGATGGCTCTTCGAACGGCCCGGCGCTCCACCGCGTTTCGTCGTCCTGGACGGGCGGAGACGTCACCTGGAACACCCGGCCCACGCTGGAGGGCGCGCCGCTCGTGGACCTGGGCGCCGTACGGACGGGCTCGTGGGTGGAGCTCGACGTGAGCAACGCGGTGACAGGACCCGGGACGTACGGCTTCGCCCTGGTGTCCACGAGCGGTGACGGCGTGGACTACACCTCGCGCGAGGGCGCGGCCGGCTTCCGGCCCGAGCTGGTCCTCTCCCAGGACGCGCCGTCCTGCGGCTACGTGGGGGACGGCATCGGCGGCACCGTGTCGTCGACACGCCACCTTGGCGCCGAGGGTGACGAGGCGCTGCTCGCCATGGCCGCGGACGGGAGCGGCGGTTACGTGATTGCCGGAGGGTTCTTCGCACGGGGCGGTACCTTCCCGGCCGACTTCGGCGCGGGCCCGCTGCCGGAGGGGTTCGGCATGGTGCTGGCGCGCTACCGGGGGGACGGCAGCGCCCTCTGGACGCGAGCCTTCCCCTCGGAGGGTGTGTCGGCCAAAGCGGTCGCCGTGGCAGGGGATGGGAGCATCCTCGTGACAGGCGCCTATTACGGCACGTTGGACCTGGGCGCCGGGGCGCTGCCTCCCGTGGAACCCGGCGCATCCAACCTCTTCGTCGCGCGGTTCGACGCGAACGGGCAGACGTTGTGGAGCCGGGGCTTCGCGGCGTTGCGGGGTGGCACTCCGGGGCGAGCGTTTCCCTACGCGGTGGCGGTGGATGCAGGTGGCAACGTGGCGGTGACCGGCGTCTTCGTCGGGCTGATGGACCTGGGCGGCGGAGTGCTCGTTTCGGGGCCTGGTGCGTCCGGGGCCACCGAGTCGCGGGACGGCATGTTCCTGGCCCGCTTCCATGCGGACGGCTCGCACCGATGGTCGAAAGCCTTCCCCAGTGGCTTGACGGAGACCACCGAGGGTCAGGTGCTTGCCATGGACGGCGCAGGAGGCGTCCTGGTGGGAGGCGTGCTGGCGGCAGGCACGGACCTTGGGGACGGGGCGGTGGCGGGGCGTGCGCTGTTCCTGGCGCGGTACTCCGACGCGGGGGCGCTCCTGTGGAAGCGGGTGCTGTCAGGCGCCACGGGCTCGATGGTGGGCCTGGGCGTGTCCGGGGACAGGGCCTTCTTCACCGGACAGTTCCAGGGGGCGTTCACCTTCGGCGGGCAGACGTACACGCAGGTGGCGGGTGGGGACTTCTACCCATTGGACCATGACCTCCTCCTGGGCGCGGTGAGCCTGCACGGCGGAGACGCATGGCTGCGGCACCTGGGCACATCGGGCCCCGAGTCCTCCCATGCGTTGTCGGTGGGGCCGGACGGCCAGGTGGTGCTGGTGGGCGAGCTCAGCCGGCCCACGGCCTTCGGCTCCGCCTCCCTGGGCACGGGAAGGAACTTCGTCGGCGCCTTCGATGCAGAGGGGGAGGTCCGCTGGCTGCGCTCCTCCGGCCGGGTGCCGCTGGAGGAGGCCGCCGTGCTGAGCACGGGCGAGGTGGTCGCCGGCATGCGCTTCAACCAGGAGGTGCCGGTGACGGTGGACGGGCGCGTGTTCGAGCAGGTGAACAACTCGCAGGACATCCTGCTGCTGAAGCTGCGGCCGTAGCGGACCGGGTGCGCCCCCGGCGGAGCGAGGGCCGCCTCGCTCCAGCACGGGCGTGCACACCTCCGCGCGCCGCTGAAGACACCGGGCCTGGGAGGCAGGCAGGCAGGCACGCGGCGGGACTGCATTCGAGGCGGCGTCAGCGGCCGAAGGCCCTGTTATTTTCAAGGACCATGTCCGCCCCCCGTCCTCCCCCGGTCTACGCCGCCGACGCGGGTAGTGCCCTCCCCTCCGTGCGGGACGGGGCCCCGGTGGCCCGTGGAGCGGCCGGCGCCCCTCCGCGCCCCACCACCGTCCTGGAGGGAAGCCTCGAGCGCATCACCTACACCAACGAGGAGGCCGCCTGGAGCGTGGTCCGGGTGGTGGTGCATGGCCGCAAGGAGCCCATCACCGCGGTGGGCAACCTCCTGGGCGCCCAGCCGGGGGAGTCCCTGCGCCTCACCGGCGAGTGGGTGCAGGACCGGAAGTACGGGGAGCAGTTCCGCGTCGTCTCCTACGGCACGGTGAAGCCCGCGACGCTGGTGGGCATCGAGAAGTACCTGGGAAGCGGGCTGGTGAAGGGCGTGGGCCCGGCCATGGCCAAGCGCCTGGTGGCGCACTTCGGCCTCGACACGCTGGAGGTCATCGACTCCAAGCCCGAGCGGCTGGCCGAGGTGAAGGGCTTCGGGGAGAAGCGACGCAAGCTCCTCGTCGAGACGTGGGCCGAGCAGCGCGACATCCGCCAGGTGATGGTCTTCCTCCAGTCTCACGAGGTGCCGGCCAGCTTCGCGGTGAAGGTCTACAAGCAGTACGGCGCCCAGGCGATTCCCGTGGTGCAGGACAACCCGTACCGGCTCGCCATCGACGTGTATGGCATTGGCTTTCGCACCGCGGACCGCATTGCCCAGTCGCTGGGCGTCCCCACCCACTCGCCCAAGCGCGCCGAGGCGGGGGTGCTGCACGTGCTCCGGGAGTTCTCCGAGGAAGGCCACCTCTACGCCCCGCGCGACAAGCTCACCGCGCGTACGGTGGAGATGCTGGAGGTGACGCCCGAGCTCGTGGAGGCGGCCATCACCCGACTCGCCGCCGCCGAGTACCTCGCCGTGGAGGGGGCCAGCGCCCTGGCCCACCCCCGCCCCGAGGACGCCGTCGAGGCGGTGTACCTGAAGGCGCTGCACGTCTCGGAGGTCGGCGTCGCGAACCTCCTCAAGGCGCTCGCCGCCTGGCCCGCGCGTCCCCTCGAAGTGGACGTGGAGCGGGCGATTGCCTGGTTCGAGGGCAGCCACGGCCTGTCGCTCGCCCCCGAGCAGAAGGAGGCGGTCCGCCAGGCAATGGTGGCCAAGGTGCTGGTCATCACCGGCGGCCCGGGCACCGGAAAGACGACGCTGGTCAACGCCATCCTCTCCATCCTGGAGAAGAAGGGCCGCAAGCTCCTGCTCTCCGCGCCCACCGGACGCGCGGCCAAGCGGATGGGCGAGGCGACCGGGCGCGAGGCGGAAACCATCCACCGACTGCTCGAGTACAACCCGCGCACCCACGGCTTCCTCAGGGACAGGAACAACCCGCTCGAAGCCGACGTGCTGGTGCTCGACGAGGTGTCCATGGTGGACACCGTGTTGATGCTCAACGTGCTGAAGGCACTGCCGCCCCACTGCCAGCTGCTGCTCGTGGGAGACGTGGACCAGCTGCCGAGCGTGGGGCCCGGCAGCGTGCTCCAGGACATCATCGCCTCCGGGCACGTGCCGGTGGTGCGCCTGAAGCACATCTTCCGCCAGGCCCAGGCGAGCCTCATCATCACCAACGCCCACCGCATCAACCAGGGAGAGCTGCCCCAGGTGCCGCCCGCGGACGCGCTGGCCGACTTCTACTTCGTGGAGAAGGAGGCGCCGGAGGCCATCCTCGAGACAGTGAAGACGCTGGTGAAGGAGCGCATCCCCCGCCGCTTCGGGCTGCACCCGGTGGACGAGGTCCAGGTCCTCGTCCCCATGAACCGGGGCCTCATCGGCACGGCGAACCTCAACGCCACGCTGCAGGCGCACCTCAACCCTTCCGGGGAGGAGCTCACCCGCGGCCACCGGACCTTCCGCGTGGGCGACAAGGTCATGCAGGTGCGCAACAACTACGAGCTCGGCGTCTTCAACGGAGACATCGGGCGCGTGGAGGCCATCGACAAGGAGGAGCAGTCCCTGGTGGTGCTCTACGACGGGCGGCCGGTGGCCTACGCCTGGTCTGACGTGGACGAGCTGGTCCTCGCCTACGCCACCAGCGTGCACAAGTCGCAGGGCAGCGAGTACCCGTGCGTGGTGCTGCCCCTGCACACGCAGCACTTCACGCTGCTTCAGCGAAACCTGCTCTACACCGCCGTGACGCGGGGCCGGAAGCTGGTGGTGCTGGTGGGAAGCAAGAAGGCGCTGGGCATCGCGGTGCGCAACGGCGACACGCAGAAGCGCTTCACCCGGCTCGCCGCGCGGCTGCGCGACTGAAGGCCGCAAAGGCAGACGCGCAAAGACACGCAGAAAAAAGAAAACCCCCGTTGCCACGAGGGCAACGGGGGTTCTCAAAAAGAATCCGGCAGCGACCTACTCTCCCGCGCGGTTTCCCGCGAAGTACCATCGGCTCTGGAGGGCTTAACTTCCGTGTTCGGGATGGGAACGGGTGGGACCCCTCCGACATAGCCACCGGAAAACAAGCGACAGTGCATACAAAGGGTAAGTTTCAATTCTCTGCGAGAAGAAGTCTCGCCGTGCCTATTTAGAAGCGTCTTCCGGGCGAGTGCTTTCGCACTCAAGCCTCGGCCTTGGCCCCGAGTCCCTTACGCCCCAAAAGGAGGCATGGAAGAGAACGGGGAAAGTAAGCCGCTCGACCCATTAGTACCGGTTAGCTCAACGTGTTACCACGCTTACACACCCGGCCTATCAACGTCGTAGTCTTCGACGGGTCTTCAGGGGCTTGCGCCCGGGATACCTGGTCTTGAGGTCGGTTTCCCGCTTAGATGCTTTCAGCGGTTATCCAATCGGCACATGGCTACCCAGCGATACCTCTGGCGAGATAACTGGTACACCAGCGGTGCCTCCAACCCGGTCCTCTCGTACTAAGGTCAGAGCCTCTCAAGTATCCTACGCCCACAGCAGATAGGGACCAAACTGTCTCACGACGTTTTGAACCCAGCTCGCGTACCGCTTTAATTGGCGAACAGCCAAACCCTTGGGACCTGCTCCAGCCCCAGGATGCGATGAGCCGACATCGAGGTGCCAAACCTCCCCGTCGATGTGAACTCTTGGGGGAGATAAGCCTGTTATCCCCGGAGTACCTTTTATCCGTTGAGCGATGGCCCTTCCATTCAGGACCACCGGATCACTATGACCTGCTTTCGCACCTGCTCGAGATGTCTCTCTCGCAGTCAAGCTCCCTTATGCCATTGCACTCGCCGCCCGGTTTCCAATCGGGCTGAGGGAACCATCGCGCGCCTCCGTTACTTTTTGGGAGGCGACCGCCCCAGTCAAACTACCCACCAGACAGTGTCCCAATCCCGGATGACGGGACATGGTTAGACACCAGAAATCAACAGGGTGGTATTTCACCGTTGCCTCCACCGAACCTAGCGGCCCGGCTTCAAAGGCTCCCACCTATCCTACACAGTCAATCCCTAGTGTCACTGTCAAGTTATAGTAAAGGTTCACGGGGTCTTTCCGTCTTGCTGCGGGTAAACTGCATCGGCACAGCTATTTCAATTTCGCTGAGTCCCTCTCCGAGACAGCGCGGAAGTCGTTACTCCATTCGTGCAGGTCGGAACTTACCCGACAAGGAATTTCGCTACCTTAGGACCGTTATAGTTACGGCCGCCGTTTACTGGGGCTTCGGATCATCGCTTCACCTTGCGGCTGACGAATCCCCTTAACCTTCCAGCACCGGGCAGGAGTCAGACCCTATACGTCGGCTTGTCGCCTTCGCAGAGTCCTGTGTTTTTGGTAAACAGTCGCTACCGCCATTTCTCTGCAACCTCTCTCGGCTTCGGCTGTACGCCTACACCTACCAGAGGCCCACCTTCTTCCGAAGTTACGGTGGAAATTTGCCTAGTTCCTTGGAGGAGAGTTCTCTCAAGCGCCTTAGGATTTTCTCCTCACCCACCTGTGTCGGTTTGCGGTACGGACACCCTATGAGCTCCCTACGGGACTTTTCTTGGAAGCAGAGCATCAGCGACTTACCCCTTACGGGGCGCCATGGGGTCTCGGGGATAGCTGCCGCGCCTTTAATCGTACGCGACACCCCTACGCCTTTAGACTGACACAACCACCGGTCAGCTCGCCTAGCTTTCTCCGTCCTCCCTTAGTTCAACGCTCACAAGATGGCGCAGGAATATTAACCTGCTTTCCATCACCTACGCCTTTCGGCCTCGGCTTAGGTTCCGGCTAACCCTGGGAAGATTAACTTGACCCAGGAAACCTTGGGTTTACGGCGAGGGGGTTTCTCACCCCCTTTATCGCTACTCATTTCGGCATCAGCACTCCCAGTCGCTCCAGCCGCCTTTACAGTCGACCTTCGCTGCAACTGGGACGCTCCCCTACCGCCATGCGTTTTGCGCATGACCCGAAGCTTCGGCACTAGTCTTGAGCCCCGTTACATTTTCGGCGCGGCCTGTCTTGACCAGTGAGCTATTACGCTTTCTTTAAAGGATGGCTGCTTCTAAGCCAACCTCCTGGTTGTCAATGACCTGCCACATCCTTTCTAGTGTTCACTTAGACTAGATTTGGGGGCCTTAGCTGTCGGTCTGGGTTATTCCCCTCTTGCCAATGGACGTTATCACCCACTGACTGCGTCCCGGGATAACAATTGCCGGCATTCGGAGTTTGGTACGGTTTGGTAATCTGGTGAGACCCCTAGCCGTTCCAGTGCTCTACCTCCGGCATTGAATTGCCCGAGCCGATACCTAAATATCTTTCGGGGAGAACCAGCTATCACGGAGTTTGATTGGCCTTTCACCCCTACACACAGCTCATCCCAGAAATTTTCAACTTTCATGAGTTCGGTCCTCCATGCGGTGTTACCCGCACTTCAACCTGGCCATGTGTAGATCACCCCGCTTCGGGTTATAATACACGCAACTGAATCGCCCTTTTAGGACTCGCTTTCGCTCCGGCTCCACCTAACGGCTTAGCCTCGCTACGTATATTAAGTCGCCGAATCATGATGCAAAAGGTACGCCCTCGCACTGGCTTGCGCCGTAGTGCTCGGACTGCTTGTAGACATGCGGTTTCAGGTTCTTTGGACTCCCCTTACCGGGGTTCTTTTCACCTTTCCCTCGCGGTACTAGTTCACTATCGGTCGCCAAGGAGTATTTAGCCTTACCGGATGGTCCCGGCGGATTCAGACAGGATTGCACGTGTCCCGTCTTACTTGGGTACCCCACTCAGCTCCAACTCGCTTTCGCGTACGCGACTATCACG
>NZ_CM166495.1:6705000-8300000 GCF_056858435.1 Pyxidicoccus sp. M15
TCGCTTGTACCACCCGCGACTTTCTGCTACCGTTTGCTTCGTCTGCTGCCCGCTGCTTTCAGCCGGCGGGGTTGCATCTTCTATTCGAGTCCGCGTCCGCTTGCAACATCTGCTTTCGCTTTCTCGGGGCCTCTCGAAGTCCTCAGCGCCGCCCAGTGGCTTCCGCTGTTTTCTTTCGAGGGGGCGCGGCTTCTACCGCTTTGCCGCCGTCCCTGTCAACCGCTGCTTCGTGACCTTCCCAACCGAGCCGCCCGCTTCACTTCTTCCCGGGCTTTTCTCTGTCGGGGGCGCGGCTTCTACTTCGTCGCCGCGTCGTCCGTCAACCTGCTTCGGTGACCGCCGTATTCAATCTGTCGGTGCTGCTGTCCCGCCTCCGAAGTGCCTTCCGCGCCAGTGCGCGGGCTTCGGTGCGAGGGGCGCGGCTTCTACCACCACCGCGTTTCGAGTCAACCGCTACCTGCTGACTCTTCTTCCCCCGCTCTTCGCAACCGCCTGGCCGCTGCCGGCCAACCGTCCGTCGAGTGGGGCGCGGCTTCTACCACCGCCGCGTTTCGAGTCAACCGCTACCTGCTGACTCTTCTTCCCCCGCTCTTCGTTCCCACCAGGCTCTGCGTCGGGCCGGGTGGTGCGTCGAGCGGGGCGCGGCTTCTATCACCGCCGGGTCTTGAGTCAACCGCTTCGTTGGATTCTTTCTTCCGCCTTCGAAGGAGCTCAAACCACTGCGTCCAGCCAGCAGCGCGCTCGGCACCTCCCCTGCCCTCCTGCCGTTCAGAACAGCCGGTTGAGCCCGTTGAGCGCGGCCACCCGGTAGGCCTCGGCCATGGTGGGGTAGTTGAACGTGGTGTTGATGAAGTAGTCGATGCTGTTGCCCGGGCCGTCCTGCGCCATGATGGCCTGTCCGATGTGGATGATCTCCGAGGCGTTGTCCCCGAAGCAGTGGATGCCCAGGAGCTCCCGGGTCTGCCGGTGGAACAGCAGCTTCAGCATGCCCACGGTGCGTCCGGTTATCTGCGCGCGCGCCAGGCTCTTGAAGAAGGCGTGGCCCACCTCGTAGGGCACGCCGGCCTTGGTCAGCTCGCGCTCGGTGCGTCCCAGGCTGCTGATCTCCGGGCTGGTGTAGATGCCGGTGGGGATGTCCTTGACCAGCTTGTGCTCCAGCCGTCCCTCGACGATGTGCGTGGCGGCGAAGCGACCCTGGTCGTACGAGGCGCTCGCCAGTGACGGCGCTCCCACCACGTCGCCCACGGCGTAGATGTGGGGCACGGCGGTCTGGTACGCGTCATTCACCTGGATGCAGCCGCGCGAGTCCACGGCGATGCCCAGTGCCTCCAGCCCCAGGCCGGCGCTGTTGCCCGTACGCCCGTTGGCCCACAGGAAGGTGTCCGCCTTGAGCTGCTTGCCGCTCTTGAGGTGGAGCACCACGCCGTCGTTACGCGCCTCCACCTGGTCCATCTCCTCCTGGTGGCGGATGAGCACTCCCTGCTCGCGCAGGTGATACGAGAGTGCGTCGGAGATCTCGTCATCGAGGAACGAGAGCAGCCGATCTCGCGTGTTCACCAGGTCCACCTTCACGCCGAGCATCCGGAACATGGAGGCGTACTCGCAGCCGATGACGCCCGCGCCGTAGATGATCATCGTCTGCGGGGCTTCCCGCAGCTTCAGGATGGTGTCCGAGTCGAAGATGCGCGGGTGGCTGAAGTCCACTCCCGCCGGGCGGTAGGGATGCGAGCCGGTGGCGATGACGAAGGCCTTGGCGGACAGCAGCTCGCTCGAGCCCCGAGGCTCGGAGACCTCCACCGTCTGTGCGTCCAGGAAACGGGCCTGGCCGACCACCAGATCCACGCGGTTGCGCTCGTAGAAGGTGCTGCGCAGCTGCACCTGGCGCGACACCACCGAGGATGCCACGCGCAGCATGTCCTTGAGGGTGGTGGTGCGCGCCAGCTCCGCGCGCAGCTCCGGATGGTCGCCCTGCACGTCCACGAGCCGCTGCACCGCATGGCGCAGCGCCTTGGAGGGAATCGTCGCGGTGTGCGTGCAGGCGCCACCCACGAAGGGGCTCTGTTCCACGGTGCACACCCGGCGGCCGGACTTCACCGCCTTCATCGAAGCGCCTTCTCCGCCCGGGCCGGAGCCGAGCACCACCACGTCGAACTGCCGAACGGTCATGCCCCGAGCCTTACCACGTGAGTCGGTTCGAGGCTCGCGGGGTTTGAGGCTCGCGGGTTCTCGCGCAGTGGACCGTATGCCATGCTCGCCGCATGGCGGACACGCCCCAACCGAATGAAGTCGTGGTGGATCGTCGCCGGTTCCTCACCTGGGTTGTGGCCTCGCCCGCGCTGGTGGTCGCGGCGCGGCTGGGGCTCGAAATCCCTCGGGCCGACGCGGCGGAGGCCGAGGCGCCCCAGGCGTCCACCGACGAGACCTCGCTCAATGCCTACGTCGCCATCCAGGCGGATGGAGGCATCCATGCCACCCTGCCCCGCACGGAGATGGGCCAGGGCATCACCACCGGTGTGGCCATGCTCGTGGCCGAGGAGCTGGACGTCAGCCTGGACGCGGTGGAGGTCCGCACCGCCGACGCGGACCCCCGCTGGGTCATCCAGCTCACGGGGCTCTCGTCGACGATGCGCTACCTCGCGGGCCCCCTCCGCGCGGCGGCCGCGACGGCTCGCGCCCGGCTCGTCACCGCGGCCGCGAACCGGTGGCACGTGCCGGCGCAGAGCCTCATCACCGAGAAGGGTGAGGTGGTCGCTCCCGATGGGCGCCGTGCCGGCTATGGCTCGCTGGCGGAGGACGCGGCGCGCGTGCTGCTCCTCCTCGTCTCAGCCCAGCCGAAGAACCCGAGCGCGTACACGGTGGTCGGCCAGCCCACGGGCCGCATCGATGCCACGGAGCTCGTCACCGGGACGGCACGATACGCGCTCGACCTGGACATCCCCGGCGCGGTGCCAGTGGTCATCGCACGGCCTCCTACGCTGCGCGGCACGGTGCGGAGCTTCGACGCCTCGGCGGCGCTGGCGATGCCGGGCGTGCTCGGCGTGGCCCGCATCCCCACGGGAGTGGCGGTCGCCGCCGGGACCTTCTCGCAGGCCTTCGCGGCCCGGGATGCGTTGAGCGTCTCCTGGGCTCCCGGCCCGGCCAGCCACCTGTCCGATGCGGACATCCGCGCCCGCCTGCGTGATGCCATTGGCGCGCGTCCGCTTCCTCCCCTGTTCACGGCGCGCACGCTGGAAGGGCGCTTCGACTTTCCCTACCTCGCCCACGCTCCCATGGAGACGCAGAGCTGCGTGGCCCGCGTGACGGCCGACAGCGCCGAGCTCTGGCTGGGCGCGCAGGACCCGAAGTTCGTCCAGCGCGAGGTCGCACAGGCACTGGGCTGGGCCCTCACCCCGCAGCGGGTCACCGTGCATACCGCTCGGGCCGGCGGCGGGTTCGGCCGCCGGTTCTTCGCCGAGGCCGCCGTGGAGGCCGCCCTCAGCTCTCGCGCGCTCTCGCGGCCGGTGAAGCTGATGTGGACCCGCAACGACGACATGCGGCACGGGCGCTACCGGCCCGCCAGTCACCACCGCATCCTCGCGTATGTCGGTGCGAACGGCTCCATCCTCGGCTGGAACCACCGTGCCGCCATTCCCACCGTGGAGTTCCCCCACGGCTTCGGGGACCTCCTCACCTCCCTGCTCGGCATCGTCCTTCCCGAGGTGACCAGCGCGACGTTCTTCGCGCTGACGCAGCACGTGCCGTACCGCTTCGGGCTGGTGGGCCAGGAGCTCCGCGAGGTCTCCCTCCCCATCCCCACCGCGTCGTTCCGCTCGGTGTTCACCAGCCAGGTCGGTGTGGCCAACGAGGTATTCATCGACCAGCTCGCCCGCGAGCTCGGGCGCGACCCGGTGGAGCTGCGGCGCTCGCAGCTCTCGTCGAGCCGGCTGAAGGCCGTGCTGGAAAAGGTGGTGCTCGAAGGCGCATGGGGCCGGCCGCTGCCGCCCGGGGTCGCGCAGGGTGTCGCCGTCCTCGAGGAGTGGGACAGCGCCATCGCCCACCTCGTCGAGGTCGACGTCACCGGCGAAGCGCCCAGGGTCCTTCGCGTGGTCATCGCCGCGGACGTCGGCCTGCCCATCAACCCGAAGGGCATCGAGGCCCAGCTCCAGGGCGCGGCCATCGACGCGTTCTCCACCACCCTGAGCGCCGGCATCCACATCGACGCGGGCGCCGTGCGCGAAGGCAGCTTCGCCGACTACCGGTGGCTCCGCATGCGGCAGGCCCCCTCCGAGATTGCGGTCCACCTCGTCCGTTCCGACGACCGCGTCGGCGGCGTGGGAGAGCTCGGCTACCCGAGCGCCGCCGCGGCCCTGACCAACGCCATCGCGCGAGCGACCGGCACCATGCCCACCCGTTTCCCGCTGCTCGACGCAGGAGCCTGACCATGCCGGCCTACCAGTTCATCCTCAATGGCCAGACGGTGTCGGTGGATGCCCCCGCGGACCTGCCGCTGCTCTGGGCGCTGCGAGACATGCTGGGCGTGACGGGCCCGAAGTACGGCTGCGGTGTGGGCGTGTGCGGCGCCTGTACCAGCCATCTGGAGGGCGAGGCCTTCCGCCCCTGCATCCAGTCCGTCAGCGGCGTGGCGGGCGCGCGGGTCACCACCATCGAAGGGCTGGGCGGTGGAGGGCTCCATCCCGTACAGCAGGCATGGATCGCCGAGGACGTCGCGCAGTGTGGCTTCTGCCAGCCCGGGCAGATCATGGCCGCCGTCGCCCTCCTGCGGAAGAACCTGGACCCGACGGACGCCGACATCGACGCGGCCATGAGCGACAACGTCTGCCGGTGTGGCACCTACGTGCGCATCCGCGCCGCCATCAAGCGAGCCGCCCGGCAACTGCGGGAAGTGGGCACGGGCCTTCGCTGAGCGTGCGGCTTCGCGGGTGCTGGACGGAACGGCCGGCAGGGCCCTCATGACGGTGGCGGCCCCTGCCCGCTCCCGTTACAAGGGCGCGTTCCCGGCTCCGACTCCATGCGAAAGACCCATCGTCCCCTGACCACCCTGGCACTCGCCCTGAGCCTCTTCATGGCGGCGCTGGAGGTCACCGTCGTCTCCACCGCCATGCCCACCGTGGTGGGTGAACTGGGAGGCATCCAGAGCTACGCGTGGGTCTTCACCGCGTACATGCTGTCCTCCACCATCACCGTCCCCATCTACGGGAAGCTGTCGGACCTGTACGGGCGCAAGCCCATCCTTCTCTTCGGCACCGGCCTGTTCCTCGTCGGCTCCATCGCCAGCGGCCTGTCCACCTCGATGAACATGCTCATCGCCTTCCGCACCCTGCAGGGCCTGGGCGCGGGGGCCATGCAGCCCGTCTCCCTCACCATCATCGGGGACATCTACACCATCGAGGAGCGCGCGAAGGTGCAGGGCGCCTTCAGCGCCGTCTGGGGCATCGCCGGGCTGGTGGGTCCGCTCACCGGCGGCCTCATCGTGAAGTACCTCTCCTGGCACTGGATCTTCTTCATCAACGTCCCCGTGGGCGTGGCCACCTCGCTCCTGCTGATGACCTTCTTCCATGAGCAGGTGCAGCGCAGGTCGCAGCAGCTCGACTACGCGGGTGCGGCGCTGCTCGCCGCTGGCGTGGTGGCGTTGCTCTTCGGCGTCCAGGGCCTCGGACGGAACCTGTGGGCGCTGCCCGCGGCGGTCGTCCTGCTCGTCGCCTTCGTCTTCGTGGAGCGCCGGGCGCCGGAGCCCGTCATTCCCATGTCCATCTTCAAGCAGCCCGCCATCGCCATCTCCTCCGTGGCGGGGGCCTGCTTCTCCGCGGCGATGTTCGGAGCCACCACCTACGTGCCGCTCTACGTCCAGGCCGTGCTCGGGGGCTCGCCCACGCTGGCGGGCGGGATGATCACCCCGATGATCGTCGCCTGGCCCACCGCCGCCCTGTTCGCGGGACGGCTGATGCTCAAGACGGGCTTCCGCCCGCTCATCGTCGGAGGGCTCGGGCTCACGGTGGCGGGCACCGGGGCAATGGCACTGCTCCTCAAGCCGGACTCGCCCATCCTCCTGCTCCAGCTGGCGATGGGCCTGTTCGGCGTGGGCCTGGGCTTCGCGTCCACCGCGCTGCTCATCGCGGTGCAGACCAGCGTGGGCTGGGAGCTGCGCGGCGTGGCCACCGCCAGCAATATGTTCTTCCGCACCATCGGCGGTGTGCTCGGCGTGGGCATCATGGGCGGCGTCATGGTGTCCCAGCTCATGAAGGACCCGAGCATCCCCATCTCCGCCGCCAATGCACTGCTCGGTCCCGAGCATGGCCACGGGGTGCCTCCGGAGATCCTGAAGACGCTCAGCGGCGCGCTCGGCACGGGCCTCACCGTCAACTTCTGGCTCATCTGCGCCTTCTCCGTGGCCGCCTTCGCCGCCGGGCTGTTCTTCCCCCGGGTGTCCCGGAACACCGGGACGCCCGTCGCCGCGGCGGACGCGGTCGCACCGCACTGACGCGGAGCAGGCGCACCACCGGGCGTCCCATGCACAGGACGGGACGCCCGGGGGTGATGCAGGGCTAGTACTGCCCCTTGAGCGACACGCCCGAGTAGGCCGAGAAGCCGCGCAGCATGATCCAGTAGCGCCCCGCCGTGGGGCGCGCGGCCGAGTTGCACGTCTCGTTGTTGCCGGTGAGGTACGGCCGGCAGTCATACGAGGACGTCGTCGGGGCCGCGCCGAACTTCACGTACATGTCCGCGTCCCCCGTGCCGCCACTCAGGGTGATGGCGACGGGCACGTTGGCCGGCGCATCCAGGCAGAAGTACTGCTGCGAGCTCGCCGCGCCGGAGATGCCGGTGCGGATGACACCGTTGGTCAGCAGCGTGCAAGACGGAGGCGGAGTCGCCGCCCCCACGCCCACCGCGAGCCAGGCCTTGTCCACCGCGTCCAGGATGGCCGTTCCGTAGCCCAGGGCCTGCGCGGCCAGGCGGGTGTACGTCTTCGCCTGGGCCATGGTGGTGGTCGCCGTGAAGTAGTTCAGGTTGGCCTGGTAGAAGATGCGGCCCGCGGCCTGGATGCCGATGCCCGGCACGTTCACCGAGGAGCGGCCACGCGGGTGCAGGCCCCCGGTGGACAGCAGCTTGAACGCCAGGTTGATGATGCCCGAGCCGTAGTGCACGCTGACGGTGGAGTTGTAGTCCGCGTAGTAGTCCAGCGAGGCACCGTCCCGCTTGGGGTCGTCCATGTATCGCAGCGCGTCCCCGGCAGTGGGGGGCGTCCACGCCAGCTCCCCGATGTTCCATACGTCGGTGCCCATGATCCACGGGCCGGTGGCCCAGCTGTGGCAGTACGCGGCGAAGATGTCGGAGTACGACTCGGACAGCGCTCCGGACTCACCCGAGTAGATGAGGCCGGAGGTGTGGTCCGTCACCGCGTGCGTCACCTCGTGGACGACGATGTCCGGGTCCGCGCACACCGGGCCGAGGGTGGTGCCATTCCCGTCGCCGCACACCATGCTGGTGCCGTCCCAGTACGCGTTCGGGAAGTTGCTCATGTAGTGCACGCGCGCATAAAGCTGCGCGCCCGCGTTGTTGTAGCTATCCCGCCCGAAGTTCACGTTGAAGCAGTCGTAGAACCGGCCCAGGTTGTCGTAGGCCGTGTCGATGGCCGCGTCACCCGTCGCGGGCTGCCCCTCGTTGCGGCAGGTGCCGTTGTTCGTGCCGCCCACCGAGCACACCCGGCGGTTCCTCGCGGTGTGGACCTCCGCGTAGCGCCACACCTCCGCTCCGTCGAGTGCCCCCACGAAGACCTGGTCGCGCACCGGCGTGCCGTCCTCCTCGCCCTCCACCTGCACCTGGAAGGCCAGCGTGAGGCGCTCCGTCGCGGGCGCGCGCACGTAGACGAGCCGGGGCTCACCGACGACGGTGTTGCCGCCCTTCGTGGAGCCCAGCGCCGACTGGCGCGCGGCCTGCGCGCTGATGCGCGGCTCGGAGGCGACGCTCTCGCCGTCCCGGGCGGTGCCGTTCACCGAGTACACCCGGCCCTTCTCGTCCAGATGCAGGATGAGCTGCTGCCCCACCACCGGCAGGCCATTCTTCGTCTGCGCGTAGCGCAGGTGCGTGTGGCCCTGCTCGTCCGTGGAGGCGCTCAGGGGCACCAGGTCCCGCGTCCGGAGGCGGAACACCGGGAGGATGCGCTCGAGCGCCGGCATCAGCAGCGCATGCGCCTGGCGGGCCGAGGCGCCTGAGATGCCACGGCCCGTCTCGCCCAGCGGGCCGCCGAGCATGTACGGCACGCCGTCGTCATTCAGGCCGAGGACTTCCGTGCCCGGCAGCGCCCGCAGCGCCGCCTCGATGTCCGCGATTCGGGAGACGCCATCCTCCCGAGGTGCCTGGGCCGCTTCCGGCCCTTCCGAGCCGCAAGCCGCGAGTGAGAGCGAAAAACATGCAACGAGCCACCGTGTGCTGCGCTTCATGATCTTCCCCGTCCGTGAGGGTGGATGCGACAGGGAGAGTATCCCAGGATTCCGACATAGGTCCGGATTACCTGCCCCACCTGTGGGTGGACGCAGCGTGACACGAGGACTCAATCAAATACATACAAATCCCTCGAAACAACAATCGGGGCAAGCAATTGATATGTCATTGATTGGTATGTGTTTGAGCCGTGGAGGGTGGAGAAAATGGCTGAAGGTCCGTTCATGTAGGCATGGCGCGTCCAGAGCCACCTCAGAAACACCTGAAGAGGTGTTCATGTAGGCATGACAGTGCGCAATTTCGATGCCACTCACTGAGGGTCCGTTCAGGCCCGAGCCGCGATCAGCGGCGACAGACTGAAGACCCGTTCATGTAGGCACGACACTTCATTTGAATGGAGGTCGCTCGCCTGCCCTGCGGTTGCAGTGGCGGGCGCGCGCCGGGCATCGCTTGCTTCCCCCTCCCCTCGCCCCCAGCGTTGGGCTTGATGCTCCACCCGGAGCAGGAGGCAGGAGATGGCGAAGAAGAAGATCGTCGAGGGCTACGGAGGGACGAGCGAGCAACGCCAGCGACACCTCCAGAACGACAACTTCTCCGAGCGAGCGCCTCACACTCCGGCCGAGTCGGAGGAGGTCCGCAGTACGCCCGACAAGGACGGACGCGTGGTGACGGTCCACCCCCTGGGCGACGAGGACTCCGACGACCTCTGGCGCGGCGAGCCGTGAGCCGGCGGGCCCCTCAGCGCATGAAGAGGAAGTAGAGCACCGCGCTCAGGGCAGCGGAGACGGCGATGCTGCCGAGGCAGCCAAGCTTGTTCGAGAAGAAGAAGAACATGGGCGCGGAACAACCTGCGCATCCCCGGGCTCGTGGGAAGCCCGGGGGGCGCAGAAGCTGTCCACCAGCGCACCCTGTCGGATGGGAGCTACGCGCCGCGCTTCAGCCGCTCCACGTACTCCGCGGGCAGGCCCGCGGCCTGGGCGCCGCGCACCAGCGCCTCCACGAAGCGCGGGCTCACCGGGCCGTCCTGCGAGGCGCGCCGCGGGTTCGTGACGAACGCCGTGGCCTCCACCTCCTGGCCGTCCACGCGCACGCGGACCGGGCGCTCCACGCACATCCCCGTCACGAAGCCCTCCTTGTGCTGGACGATGGGCCAGTCCTGGCCACGAATCTCGAACAGGCGCCCGAACACCCTGCCGCCCGCCGTGTCCGCCAACCCCGCCACCCGCCCACCCCACCAGCGCGAGGGGAAGTCATAGACGAGGTCCACGTCCACCGCCTCCGCCAGCCGCCCCTCGGGCAGCTCGAAGAAGCCGTAGCTGTGCTGCTGCTTCCACTCGTCGAAGGCGGCGCGGTCCAGGATGGTGGAGTACGCGAAATACAGGCGCGTGGCCGTGGGGTCCGCCCCCTCGCGCGCCTTCATCACCTGGTCATAGTGCGAGTCCATGTCCGCCCTCCTTAACGCTTTTCCCGGCGCGACGGGCCCGCCTCGTCACGGAACACGGCGAGCACACCGGACACGTCCAGCCGGGACGTCTTGATGAACAGCCGCAGCGCGCGCTCCACGTGCTCGGCCAGCGTGGTCATCTTCTCCAGCCGGGCCAGCCGCTCGCCGGGCACGCCGCTCATCGACTCCGCCAGCCGCCTCGCCTCCGCCAGGTCCGCGCGGATGCGCGCCACGAAGCCCGCCTCGCGCTCCTCGATGACGTGCGTCACCATCCGCACCAGGTCCGTCTCCGCCGCGTAGCGCCACGCCGAGTCCTGCGGCAGGCGCACCCGCTGGATGACCCCCCAGCGCTCGAGGTCCCTGAGCAGCATCGACACGCCGCCCTTGGACAGGTCCAGCTCGCGCTCGATTTCTCCCGCGGTCAGGGGCTCCCCACGCAGATACAGCAGTGCCCACACCCGGCCCTGGTTGCGCTTGAAGCCCCAGAACTCGATGACATTGCCCACCGCGTCCACCGCGATGGCTTCCCACGGCGCCAGCTTTCCTTCCTGCGCTGGCACGTCGGATGTCGGGCTCCCGGGCGCCCCCGTCCACAGGTAGCCTTTCATGCAGCGCGCCCCTGGACCTGCTCGGCGATGCCGGCGGACAGCTTCCGCGCCCAGCCCACCAGCTCCGCGCCGGCCGGGTCCGTGGCGAAGTGGCCCAGCTTGTCGAGCGCCGCTTCAATCTCCACGTTCATCCGCGCCATGGACGCCTCCACCGCGCCCGTGGCCTCGATCGCCGAGCCAATCTCCTTCGTGCGCTCGGGCGTAATCGTGGAGAACGCCCAGGCGTCCTTCAGCTTGCGGCGTAGGGACTCGTCCTTGGCCACCGCCAGGAGGATGGGCATGGACGGGGTGCGCGAGTGCACGTCCGCGTAGCGCGGCTTGCCCACATCCGTGCCGAGGATGTCGCGGATGTCGTCGGCAATCTGGAAGGCCACGCCCAGGTGGCGGCCGAAGCCGTCGAAGCGCTCCACGGCGTCCGGGCTGTCCGAGAGCGTGGCCGCGGCGCTGCCGCACCAGCCGAACAGCGAGCCCGTCTTGCCCTCGGCGATGAAGCGCAGCCGGTTGAGCGGCAGGTCCAGGTCTCCTCGGGCCTCCACCTCGGCGATGGCGGCGCGGGTCATCTCGGAGACGACGGAGAGCGCGCTGCGCGTCAGGCGCGCGTCCAGCATGGACAGCTGGTGCAGGCCGGTGGAGAGGATGAGGTCACCGCTCATCACCGCCACGATGTTGCCCCAGCGCGCATTCACCGTGGGCCGGCCGCGGCGGAACATGCCGGCGTCCACCACGTCGTCGTGCAGGAGGCTGGCGGAGTGGATGAGCTCCGAGGCGACGGCCACGTCCACCAGCCGCTCCGGCTTCACGCCCACGGCGCCGCCGAACAGCCGCACCAACATGGGACGCGCTCGCTTGCCGCCGCTGCCCAGGCACAGGTGACGGGCGGCCTCCATGAGGGTGTCTCCCTTCACGTCCGGGCCGGCGTCGCCGTCCACGAGCGTGCTCCCAAGCCGCTGCTCCACCGCCCCCAGAAAGTCCGTCAGCTCACGAGCCAGGTCCATGTGCGCCGTCTCCTCGCCCGTTCATATAGTTCAAGACCGCGTGAACTGCACCTGAATCCAGCGCCCCCCTCCAGGCGGGCGGGCGAGGTGGGACATGTGGCCGGCGCCCGCATGGGGGGCGACCGTGCGCGCGGGGTTCACCCGGGGGCGGATTGAGGGGCCGGACGGGCTGTGCGACAGACGGGGGGCCCCGTCGCTCTTCGAAGAAGGAACGCGTTGAGCCCCGCCGCCTTCCGCCGTCACGTCCTGAGCAGCTTCGCCTCGCTCGCCACCGCCGTCCCGCTGTTCCGCCCCGGCTCGTCGCTGCCGGGCTCTTCCGCGCCGCTCCTGGGCGCGCCGCCCGCGGACGGGCCGGGCCCCGGCTCCACCCGGGCCACCGGCCGGCTGCGGCGCACCATGGGCGCCTCGGTGGTGGAGGGCATGTTCGCGGAGGTGTTCACCGCGTGCGCGGGCGCCACGGTGCTCACGGCCTGGGCCATTGCCCTCGAACTGGGGCCGTTCCTCGTCGGCGTCATGACGGCCCTGCCCTTCTTCGCCCAGTTCGTGCAGTTCCCCGCGGCGTGGCTGACGTCCACCTTTGGCCACCGCCGGGTGGCGCTCACCGCGGTGTGCCTGTCGCGACTGGTGATGTTCCCCCTGGTCGTGCTGCCGTGGCTGGGATTGAGCCTCCCCGCGCAGCAACATCTGTTGTTGGCGGTGGCCGGCGGCTCCGCGCTGCTGGGCGTGGTGGGCAACAACGCGTGGGTGGCGTGGATGGGGGAGCTGGTGCCGCGCTCGGTGCGGGGCCGCTTCTTCGGCCGGCGCACCGCGCTCACCACCCTGGCGGGTACGCTGGCCTCGCTCACCGCGGGCCTGCTCATGGACAGGCTTCGCAAGCCCGAGGGCGTGGGCCTGGGGCTGCCCCTGCTCGCGCTGGGCGCCTGTGTCATGGGCGTGGTGACGACGCTGCTGATGGCCACGCAGCACGACCCGGCCCCGCCGGGCACCACCCCGCGCCTGGAATTGAAGGGCGCGCTGGTGCCGCTGAAGGACCCGACGGCGCGGCGCGTGCTGGGTTACCAGATGGCGTGGAACGCGGCGGTGGGCGTGTCCGCGCCCTTCTTCGCGCTGCACAGCCTGCAGAACCTCAAGATGACCTTCGTCATCATGGCGCTGCATGCCGCGGCGGTGGCCGGCGTGCGCATCCTCACAGCGCCGCTGTGGGGAAAGATGATCGACAAGGTGGGCGCGCAGCCGGTGCTGATGGCGTGCTCGCTGGGCATCAGCGCCATCCCCGTGCTGTGGCTCCTGCCGTCCGCGGGCACCCTGTGGCCGCTGCTGTTCGACGTGCTGCTGGCCGGCTCGCTGTGGAGCGGCCATGGCCTGGCCATCTTCGCGCTGCCCCTCACCGTGGCCCCGCGCAAGGGCCGGCCCTTCTACCTCGCGGCCTTCGCCACCGCGGGCGGGCTGGCCTACTCCGTCGCGGCCGCCTTGGGAGGCGCCATCGCCGCCGCCCTGCCGCAGCAGTTCATGCTGGGTGGCCACGACTGGGTGAACCTGCACGTGCTGTTCGTGCTGTCCTCCGTGGCCCGGCTGGGCGCGGGCCTGCTCGCCGCGCGCATCCCCGAGCCCGGTGCCCGGCCGGTGCGCTCGGTGGGGGAGATGGCCGCGCGGCTGCTGCCCCGCCTCCGTCCCGCGCCCGCGCTGGCAGAGGCCCGCTCGGGCGACGGCAAGGGCTGAAACGTCAGACGCGGTAGGCCCGCACCACCTGGGACACGCGCTCGGAGAGCAGCTTCAGGGACACCGCCGCGTCGCCGGTGGTGGAGATGCGCTTCACGGTGTCGCCCATCAGCGTGTTCAGCTCGCTGACGGCGGTGAAGATCTGCTCGATGCCGGTGGCCTGCTGGCTCACCGTCCGCGCAATCTGCCGCGCGGAGTTCGTGCTGTCCTTGACGATGCCGGTGAGCTGCCGCAGCGTGTCCCCGGACGTGCGCACCTGCGTCAGGCCCGCCTCCATGCGGGCCGTGCCCGCCGCGGTGATGTCCACCGTGCCGGCGATGGCCTCGCTGATGTCGGAGAGAATCGCCCGCACCTGGTTCGTCGCCCGGATGGACTGGTCCGCCAGGCCGCGAATCTCCCGCGCCACCACCGAGAAGCCCTTGCCGTGCTCCCCCGAGCGCGCCGCCTCAATCGCCGCGTTGACGGCCAGCAGGTGGGACTGGTCCGCCAGGTCCTTCACCGTCTCCGTGATTCCGCTGATCTGCCGTGTGCGCTCGCCCAGCGACATGATGCGCTCGGCGATCTGCTCCACCTGCGCGCGCAGGTCCACCAGCCCCTCGATGCTCGCGGCGACGGCCTCCTCGCCGGTGCGCCCCAGGGACTCGGCGCGCTCGGCCACCTGGATGACGGACTCGGCCGAGTCCGACGCCATCAGCGCCGTCTGGCGAATCTCCTGCGCCGTCACCTGCGTCTCCTGCAGCGCCGCGGCGCTGCGGGTCACCATCTGGTTCTGCTCCTCGGAGGACTCGTTGAGCCCCGTCACCGAGTCGCTCAAGAGCTCCGTGGACGACTGGAGCTGGTGCAGCAAGTCCTTCAGCTTGCCCACCAGGATGCCGATGGCGCGCGCCAGCTGCCCCACCTCGTCCGTGGAGCTGATGTGCACCGACTCGCGCAGGTCGCCGTGCTCGGCGATGCGCTGCACCGCCGCGGTGAGCTCGTTCAGCGGCGCGACGATGCGGCGGCTCAGCGCGAAGGCCAACCCCGTGAGCAACACCAGCGCGCCCAGGAGCACCAGGCTCAGGTTGCCCAGGATGTCCTCCACCCTGTCCCGCGCCTCCGTGCGGTTGAAGCCCACGTGGACCACACCGAGCCCGCCCGGAATGGGCGCGCTCATGTCCAGCAGCTCCGAGCCGCCCGACAGCAGCGCGCCTCCATTCGCGGCCTTCGCCAGCTGCCCGTGGTGCTCGCGGAGCGTGCGCGCGTGCGGGCCCGCCACCGCCACCAGGTCGCCCTTCGCATCCACCACGGCCACGAAGGCCAGCTTTCCTTCATGGGCCACGGTGTCCAGCGTGGCCTGCACCGCCGTCGGGTCCTTCCCTCGGAGCTGGCTCGTCAGCGTGGAGGCCAGCGCCGTGGGCACCGCCGCGCCCAGCTCGCGCCCCTGGTCCTCGAAGGACTGGCGCATGCGGGGCACGGTGTAGCCGAACGACAGCAGCGTGAAGAACAGCGCCACCAGCAGCGGCGCGAGGGTGAGCTTCTGCGTGAGGGAGAGTCGCATCCGGGCACAGGGGGAAGAAATCGCGGGCCCTCGCGCCTTGCGGCGGGCAATCCCATTCCAGACAGGGAACAGGAAACGAAGACGCCCTGGTGAATCCAGAGAGGTGGCACATTCTGGGTGCCGCCGCTCCGAGCGCGCAAACCCCACCTCCACACCTGCGGGAGAGTACCTAGACGCGAGAGGTCTCCCGGCACCCCGACGTCACCACGGTGAGCGCCACCGGCCCCGTCCCGCACCTGCACGCCCGGGGCGGGACGCACGAGCGCCGCCCCTTTCCGCGCCTGCCCGCCCGCCGTCCGGAGGGAGGACCGTGAAGGTCTGGCGGTGGCTCGCCTCTTGAAAAGCACGGCCTAAATTCCGCGCGAGGTGGGGCGTCGGGTCGGGGGAGAGGAGATGGGACATGGCCACGTCATGTCCCGGCCAATCATGGGTTTCAGGTGCGTACACATCCTCGTCGTCGAGGACAACGAAGACACACGAGAGGGCATCACCGAGTATCTGCGGGCGAAGGGGCACCAGGTCTCCTCCGCCGCGAATGGACGCGAGGCGCTGCTGGCGCTCAGCCAGCTCCCACGTCCCTGCGTGGTGCTGCTGGACTGGATGATGCCGGTGATGGGCGGTGAGGAGCTGCTGCGCATGCTTCAGCTCCAGCAGGCCCTGGAAGGCGTCACGGTGGTGGCCGTGACAGCCCGCTCCACCGTGCCCGAGGACATGCCCCTACGGGCCGTGGTTCCCAAGCCGCTGGACCTGGGCCGGCTGATGCGGGTGGTGGGTGAAGTGGCCCCACGACCCGCGGCGTGAGGCCAGGGGCCCTCAGCCCTGCGTCTCCTCGCGCCAGGCCCTGAGGGCCGGGCCTCACTCCCGGATGCGCACGAGCTCGATGAGGCGGCGCCGCGTATCCACCGTGTAGTGGATGATGAGGTCCTCCATGAGGAAGCTCGGGACCTCCTCCATGGAAGGCTCCGGGGGCGCCACCGCGAACTGCTGGGCCAGCGACTCCAGCCGGGCCTGGATGGCGCGGTAGGTTTCGCGTGGCAGGTGGGAGACCTGTCCCCAGGCCTCGGTCGCGATTTCGACCGTGTACGGGCGGTGGATGTTCCTTGGAGACCTCATACGCGGTTGCTGCCCAAAGCAGTCCGCGTGCCAACGCCACGATGAGGAAAATCGGACTCTTGCGGCCCGCCCTCCTTGCTTCCCTGTAGAAATGGAACGCGCTGGAGGGGGTGGGTCTGAAAAAACTCCTCCCCACCCCCCGAGGGGCGTCAGGGGGCTTCGCCGGCGCCGCTCGTGGCCTTCAGCCCGACGATGGCGACCAGCAGCAGCGACAGGAAGAAGATGCGCAGCGGCGTGGCGGGCTCGTGGAAGAGGACCATGCCCAGCACGGCCGCGCCCAGCGCGCCGATGCCCACCCAGACCGCGTAGGCCGTGCCGATGGGCAGCGTCTTCGCGGCCAGGCCCAGCAGCACCATGCTGGCGACGATGGCAGAACCGGTGAGGATGCTGGGGATGGGGCGGGTGAAGCCCTCGGTGTACTTCAGCCCGATGGCCCAGCAGACCTCGAGCAGCCCGGCGATGATGAGCAGAATCCACGACATGACGCACGACTCCCGTGTTCGCGTCGTCTTGTCCTGACCGGGTACGGCGCGCCTCGTCCGGGCCCGGCCCGCTCCTCATGAGCCGCCGTGCATGCGCGGCTATAACGCCGCGCACCGCACGCTTCAACCGGCGCGACGCCTTCCTCCCCCTCGGCGCGGGGCCGCTCAGTGCGCGGTGACGTGCCCGGAAGCAGGCGACGTGGCGTGGGGTGCCCGGCCCTTCGACAGGCCGTGGCGGCGGGCGGCCACCTCGACGATGCGCTGCACGAGCTGGGCGTAGGACATGCCCCGCTCCCGCGCGCCGAGCGCCACCTCGCACTGCGCCTCCAGGTAGGGATTGGGATTCACCTCCAGGAGGTACGGCTCGTTCGTGCGGCTGGACACGCGGAAGTCGATGCGGGCGTAGTCCCGCAGCTTGAGCGCGCGGAAGGCCGTCACCGCGGCCCGCTCCACGCGCCCGCGCAGCTCGTCCGACAAGTCATGCGGCATCACCAGCCGGGGGCTGCCCTCCGTCTCCGGAGCGAACTTCACCTCGCGGTTGGCGATCTTCATCCGCTTGCGGCTCCACTTCTTCCCGAAGTCCAGCTCCACCACCGGGAGCACGTCCGGATTCGCGTGGTCCCCGAGCACGCCCACGTAGATTTCCCGCCCCTCGATGAACTCCTCCGCGAGCGCCTCGTCGTCGAACTCCTCGCGAATCTTCCGCACGCGCCGCGCCAGTCCCTCCATGTCCTTCTCCACGCCCAACCCCATGGAGGCGTCCGAGCGCGCCGGCTTCACGATGAGCGGGAACTTGAGGTCGCCGCTCGTCTGGAAGGAGTCGCCGTCGAACGTCGCGAAGCGCGGGGTGAGCACGCCGTGGAACTGGAGGAGCTGCTTGGCGAGGATCTTGTCCTGCGCCAGCAGGAGCCCCGCCGTCCCCGAGCCCGTGAAGGGCACGCGCGCCAGCTCCAGCACCGCGGCCACATTCACCTCCAGCCGGTAGTCCTCGGCGAACGTCTCGCAGATGTTGAAGACGAGGTCCGCGCGGCTCCACGACACCTGGCGCATGAGGTCGGTGACGCTCTCGTCCACGCCGACGTCCACCGTCGTGTGGCCCGCCTCCTCCAGGGCGGCGCGCACCTGGCCGACGACGGCGTCGGGTGCTTCTCCCTTCGGCTGGTAGTGGAGGACCGCGATGCGCAGGGGGCCGACGGGCATGGTCATTCCTCGTAGAAGCGGTCGGTGTAGAGGTGGTTCATCGCCAGCGCCGTCACCAGCGAGGCGATGTGGACGGCGGCCTCGCGGCTGTCGTCCGGGTGCAGGGTGAGGCCGAGCGTGGCGGTGCGCTCGGCGAGGTGGTCCACCAGGGCGCGCACCACGTTGGGGCTGACGCCGGTGTAGCGGCTCACCGCGCTCAGCAGGCGCTGGCGCTCGGAGCGCACCAGCGTCTCCGCGCGGGCGGGAGCTTCGCCCGGGCCGTAGAAGATGTCCTCCAGCGCCTGGTCGAAGGCGTCGCGCAGCTCCAGGTCCACCTTCGCGTCCAGCTCGCGCTGGCGGTAGTGGTCCAGGACGGTGCCCTCCATCTCCTCCGTGGTGAGGTCCGGCTCCGCGAGCTGCACCAGCGGCGGCGCGCGGCCCAGCCGTGCCACCGCGTCCTCCACGTACTGGAGCTTCTTCAGCGCGCCCCAGCCCTGGTAGCGCTTGCGCCAGTCGCTGCCGGGGGTGAGCCAGACGGCGAAGGTCTCCGCGAAGTCCTCGTCCGGGTGCTTCTGCGCGTACCAGCCGGAGATGTGATGCACGTAGCGCCGCGAGAAGGGCCGCGCCTTGTAGTCGTCGCGGTAGGGGCGCGAGTAGTCGCCGAACACCTTGCGCCACTCGTCCGTGTCATAGAGCCGGTAGGCGTAGTTGAAGGCGTGGCCGGCCTCGTGGCGGAGGTACATGAGGATCTCCTCCTCCGTCTCCACGCTTCCACCCAGCTCCGCTTCGATGGAGTGCAGATCCGCGTCCGCCAGGTAGAAGGGCACGCCGATGACGGGGACGCCGGACGGGCAGCCCCACTCGTCGGACAGGTAGCACTGGGGCTTGAAGGAGATGCCCCTGGCTTCCAGCTCCGTGTGGAGCTGCGCGATGTCGCGCTCCAGCTGCGTGCCCGCGAGCCGCAGCGACAGGTCCTTGATGCGCGCCTGGAGGAGCTTCTCCCGCTGGGGCGGGAGCCGGCCGCGTCCATCCCCCTGCTGGGCGGGATGTTTCTCGCGCATCGGCAGGCCGGGATGGGTGGAAGGCGGAGTCAGCATGCCGCCTTCTAGATAAGGCTCACCCCGCCGAGCGGACAGCCTGGGCGGGTGCCGGGGGCAGCCGAGCGAACGAGCCTTCGCTGGCTGCCTCCCGGGCCGGACGGTGGGACTCAGGCGTGGCTTTGCTGGAAGCGGCGAAGGGCCTCCTCCACTTCGTTGGCGAGCGCCATGACCTGGTCACCCACCTCGGACTTCCCGTTGTCCTGGGCCTGCCGCATCTTCTCCTTCACGCGCTCCTTCAGGGGCCCGATGCTCAGGCTGCCGGGTGCCTGGCTCGGCGTGAACTCGATGAGGCTCTCCGCGAACTTCTTCACCAGCCCCTGGGCCGGGACGAAGAGGAACATGCGCTCGCCGTACCAGCTCGTGTACAGGCCCGAGTGCGTCGCGTACTCGAAGGGGTCGGAGCGCAGGTTGAAGAGGTACGGCCACGCCGGGTTGAAGCGCTTGCCGCTGAACCACATGTCGGGGCCCTCGCCGTCCTGGTAGCTGAAGACGACCTTCCAGTCGTCGTACCGCACCGCCGCGATGCTGCCGCTGTCGAGGACGTAGATGAACTCGTGGCGCCGGCCGGGCTCCGTGCCGGCCAGCAACGCGCGCTGGTCATACCCGTCCAGATGGACGCGGAACTTCTTGTTCCCCACCTGGTGGCCCTGCTTGCACTTCTCGACCAGGTCCTCCGGGCCGCCCGCCGCGGCGACCAGCGTCGGCATCCAGTCCTCGTGGGCGAAGATGTCGTTGATGACGCGGCCCGGCTCGATGACGCCCGGCCAGCGCACCGCGCACGGGACGCGGACGCCGCCCTCCCAGGTGGAGCCCTTCTCTCCCCGGAACGGCGCATTGCCGCCATCCGGCCAGCCCATCTTCTCCACGCCGTTGTCCGTGGAGAAGACGACGAGGGTGTTGTCGGCGATGCCCAGCTCATCCAGCTTCGCCAGGAGCACGCCGACGTGGTCGTCCAGCTCCGCCATGGCGTCCGCGTACAGCCCCTTGCCCGTCTTGTTGCGGTACTTCTCCTGCAGGAACGTCCACACGTGCGTGCGCGTGGTGTTGTGCCAGATGAAGAAGGGCTTGTCGTCCTTCACCGCGCGCTCCATGAAGGAGAGCGAGGAGGCCAGGAACTCCTCGTCCACCGTCTCCATCCGCTTCTTCGTCAGCGGGCCCGTGTCCTCGATGCGCTGCCGGCCCACGCGGCCCCAGCGCGGGTCCTCGGTGGGGTCATCGCGGTCCGTGGCATGGCAGTGGAGCACGCCCCGGGGGCCGAACTTCGCCTTGAAGGCCGGGTCCTTCGGGTAGTCCGGGCACTCCGGCTCGTTCTCCGCGTTGAGGTGGTAGAGGTTGCCGTGGAACTCGTCGAAGCCGTGCACCGTGGGCAGGAACCGGTTCGAGTCCCCCAGGTGATTCTTGCCGAAGTGGCCACAGGTGTAGCCCAGTGGCTTCAGCAGCTCCGCGATGGTGGGGTCGCCCTCCTGGAGCCCGTAGTCCGCGCCCGGCATGCCAATGGTCGTGAGCCCCGTGCGCAGCGGGTTCATGCCGGTGATGAAGGCCGCGCGGCCCGCGGTGCAGCTCTGCTGCCCGTAGCAGTCCGTCAGCAGCGCGCCCTCCTTGGCGATGCGGTCGATGTTGGGCGTGCGATAGCCCATCATCCCCTGGTTGTAGGCGCTGACATTCCAGAAGCCGATGTCGTCTCCCCAGATGACCAGGATGTTCGGCTTGCGCTGCCCCTCGCCCTTTCCGTTCCCGCCGCGCCCGTGGCCGTTGCCCGACGTCTTGCCCTTCTTCTCCTGAGTTGCCATGCCGCTTCCGCCTTCCTGAACCGTGCGGACCGCCCCCGGGCTTCATGCCCTCGGCCCTTGACGGGCCGCGGGCCGCTCTCGCACGCCAGACAGGGTGGCCAGCCCATGGTGGAAGGACACCCATCCCTTCTGGGAGGGATGGGCGGCTCGCCGACGACATCCGCGACCGCACACGACAGGAGAGGTCGAGCCCCCCTCCCGCCGGCGAGGGGCCCAAGCCGTCACTGGTGGGCCATGATGTTCCGCATCTCGGCCGCCTTGTCCTCGATGATGTCGCCGGACACGTCGACCACGACCTGCTCGAGCTTCCCGGTGAAGGGGAACGGCGTGCGGTAGTCCTCCGTCACGGGGGAGCCTTCATCCCGCCCGCAGGTGAGGCCCTCGGTGATGCCGATGTCGAGCGGAATGGTCACCGGGAGCTGGAGCTGACCGGCCAACTGGCGGTCGATGTAGAGCTGCGCCCGCCCCGGCGAGCCCTTGCCGTGCCTGACGTCAGGCTTTCCCGTGGGCTCGAACTCGAAGCGGAGCTCATGCCGGCCTTCGGGAATCGTCACGCTCGAGGCCAGGTGGTGCTGCTCCATGCCCACGTAGTTGTAGGCGTAGTGCAGCCGGTGGTCCTTCACGTAGAGCGAGTACCCGCCGGACGCACCGCCTTGCGCCACGAGGACGCCCTCCGCGCCGTTCTGGATTTCGACCGTGGCGGTGATGCTGTGCGGCCGGTTGAGGAGGCGTGGCGCAATCTTGTTCGAGACGGTCGACGTGCCCGGGTAGAAGACATACCGCTGGAGGCCCTTGGCGAGCTGCGGGCGCTCCTCCGCCAGTCGGGTGGCGCCGCGGCTGTCCAATGGCAACACGTTGTACTTGCCGGCCTCCACGTACCAGAGCGCAATCATCTCGATGAGCTTCGCGGGATGGCTCGCCGCGACGTTCTTCGTCTCGGAGAAGTCCTCGGCGACGTGGTACAGCTCCCAGCCCTTCGCATCCAGCTCGCGCAGCTTGTCCTCGGTGACAATCAGCTCACCGAAGCCCATGCCGGCCTCGGCGAAGGACGGCCCGGGCACCGGACACACGGCGCGCCAGCCCTCGTGGTAGATGGACCGGTGCGCGAACATCTCGAAGTATTGCGTGCGGTGCAGGCTCTCCGCCTTCGCGTCGTCGAAGCTCCGCGCGAATGAGACGCCCTGGATGGGGGACTGTGTCACCCCGCGGACCTGCTTCGGTGCCTCCAGCCCGAGGCAATCCAGCACGGTGGGCACCAGGTCAATCACGTGGGCGTACTGGTCCCGCACCTCTCCCCGGGCCTTGATGCCCTTGGGCCAGTGCACGATGAAGGGGTCGCTGGTGCCGCCACGGTAGGTTTCCCGCTTCCACCGGCGGAAGGGCGTGTTGCCCGCCCAGGCCCAGCCCCACGCATAGTGGTTGTAGTACCTGGGGCTCCCCAGGTCATCGATGGCGGCGAGGCTGTCCTCCAGCCGCTCGGGGACGTTGTTGAAGAACAGGTTCTCGTTGACCGACCCATGCGGGCCACCCTCGGCGCTGGCGCCGTTGTCGCTGACGACCATGAGAATCGTGTTCTCGAGCTGCCCCGTCCCCTCCAGGAACTGGATGAGCCGGCCAAGCTGATGGTCGGTGTGCTCGAGGAACCCGGCGAACACCTCCATCATCCGCGCGTAGAGACGGCGTTCGTCGGCGGACAGCGACGTCCAGGCCTGGACGTCCGGATCCCTCGGCGACAGGCGGGTGCCCTTCGGCAACAGCCCCATCCGCTTCTGCTGCTGGAAGACCTTCTCGCGGTATGCGTCCCAGCCGTCGTCGAACTGTCCCCTGTAGCGCTCCGCCCACTCCCGCGGGACGTGGTGGGGGGCGTGCATCGCGCCGGGCGCGAAGTAGAGGAAGAAGGGCTTGTCGGGCGCGACCTGCCGGGCGTCCGCGATGAACTCGATGGCGTGGTCCACCAGGTCCTCGGTGAGGTGATAGCCCTGCTCAGGCGTCTTCGGCGGCCTCACCTGGTGGTTGTCGTAGACGAGGTCCGGGAAGTACTGGTGGGTGTCGCCACCGAGGAAGCCGTAGTAGCGCTCGAAGCCGCGTCCCAGCGGCCACCTGTCGTAGGGCCCGGCGGCGCTCCCCTGCTCGGCGGGGGTCAGGTGCCACTTGCCCAACGCGAAGGTGTTGTACCCGTGGGGCAGGAGCAATTCAGAGAGGAAGCCGTTCTCGAAGGGGATGGAGCCGTTGGAGCCGGGATAGCCGGTGGCCCCCTCGGTGATGCACGCCATGGCGTTGGAGTGGTGGTTGCGGCCCGTCAGGATGCAGGAACGGCTGGGCGAGCACAGCGCGGTGGTGTGAAGGTTGTTGTACCGGAGGCCGCCCGCCGCGAGCCGGTCCAGGTTCGGCGTGCGGATGGGTGAGCCGTAGCACCCCAGCTGCCCGAAGCCGGTGTCGTCCAGGACGATGAAGACGACGTTCGCCGCTCCCGGCCTGGCTCGCAGCGGACTGGGCCAGGACGGCTCGGACTCCTCGAAGGTCCGTCCAGCAACTCCGTTGAATGCTTTTCCCGGCTCGTATTCCTTCAACGGCATGACGCGCTCCTGGTGGGCATGAAGGCCTCAAGGTAGGCGTCAATGGGCGGTGGTGAAGTTGACCGGCGGATGGACACCGCGTCGGCTACCTCACGAACGCGCCCGCTCAGCTTCTGCTGCCGCGAGCGCGACTACACCTCCAGGACGATCTTCCCGAAGCTGGCGTTGGACTCCATGCGCCGGTGCGCATCCGCCACGCGCTCGATGGGGAAGGTGGAGTCGATGATGGGGCGAACGCGCCCGGCGACCAGCTCCGGCAGCCACCGCTCGCGGAAGCGCCGGGTGACGGCCGCCTTCTCCTCCGGGGGCAGCGGGCGCAGCGCCATGCCCTTGAGCTGCAGGCGGCGCATCACCACCTGCCGCAGGTCCAGCTCCGCGCTCATCCCCTCCAGCATGCCCAGTAGCAGCAGGCACCCGCCGAACTTCAGGACGGACAGGTTGCGCTCCAGCGCCGCGCCGCCCACGAAGTCCTCCACCAGGTCCACGCCTGAGTTGCCATTGAGCGCCGGCACCTCGCGGGCGAAGTTGCGCTCCGTGCGCAGCACGCCCGCGTCGGCGCCCAGCTCCAGGCACCGGCGCCGCTTCTCCTCCGTGCTCACGGTGAAGAACACCTTCGCCCCCACCGCGCGCGCCACCTGGATGCAGGCGGTGCCAATCCCGCTGCCACCCGCGTGGATGAGCACGGACTGGCCCTTGCGCAGGCCGCCCAGCTCCAGCAGCGACTCGTTGGCGGTGATGAAGGCCTCCGGGGTGGCCGCGGCGTCCACGAAGGACCAGCCGTCCGGCATGGGGACGGCCATCCCCTCCTCCATGAGGCACGCCTCGGCGTAGCCGCCGCCGTCCACCAGGCCGAAGACGCGCTGGCCCGGGGTGAAGCCGCGCACCTCGGCGCCCACCGCCTCCACCTCGCCCGCCACCTCGATGCCCATGCGCGGGCTCTTGATGCCGGGAGGCAGCGGGTAGCCGCCGCTGCGCTGCACCGTGTCCCCGCGATTCAGGGCGGCGGCGCGCACGCGCACGCGCAGCTGGCGCGGGCCCGGCTGCGGACGGGGCACCTCCCCCAGCCGCATGACCTCCGGCCCGCCGAACTCCTCCAGCACCACAGCCCGCATGGTCGCTTCAGTAGTTGGCATCGATGTCCACCGCGTGCTTGCGCAGCGGCACCAGGAAGGAACGCTCGAAGGTCATGAAGACGGTGCCGTCCGCCTTCAAGCCCTTCGTCTCCACGGAGACCACGCCCTGCGTCTTGCGCGACTTCGACATGCGTTTGTCCAGCACGCGGCTCTCCGCGTAGATGGTATCGCCCACGAAGACGGGGGCGGTGAGACGGACCTTGTCCCAGCCCAGGTTGGCCACGCCCTTGGCGCTGGTGCTGTTGAGGCTCATACCTCCAACGATGGCCAGCGTCACCAGGCTCGACATCAGCGGCCGCTTCCACTCCGTCTTGCTGGCATACACCGCGTCGATGTGGAGCGGGTGCGTGTTCAGGCACAGCAGCGACTGCCAGATGTTGTCCACGTCGGTGAGGGTGCGTCCGGGCCGGTGCTCGAACACGTCACCCACCTCGAAGTCCTCGTAGAAAAGGCCGTGCGTCTCGCGGTAGCGCTGCTTGCCCACCTTCTTGTGGGCGGTGACCATCTTCTTCATGTGTCTCCCCTGCCGGCGCTCGTGCGCAGCGCGACGGGCTCCAGGGCCTCCTCCAGCTTCACGCTCGCCAGCACCCGCCGCGCGGCCGCCACCAGCGGCGGGCCCACCATGTTGCCGCCGACGAGGTGGATGCCACCCTTCCCGTCATCCGCCTGGGCCAGCACCCGCCGTGCGTGGTCCACCATGTGGGCGCTGGGACGGAGCGCCTCGTGGATGAGGTCCACCTGGTCCGGGTGGATGACGATCTTCGCGGTGAAGCCCAGCGCACGCGCCCGGCGCGTCTCCTCCACCAGGCCCGCCGGGTCCTCCAGGTCGAAGAAGGGCGAGTCGATGGCGGCCAGCCCGGCGAGGCCCGCGGCCATGGCGATGCGCGAGCGTGCGTACAGCATGGGCTCCCACGTCAGCGGCACGCCGAGCTGTGACGACAGGTCCGCCGCGCCGAAGATGAGGCCCCGCAGCCGGGGCGTGGCGCCGGCGATGGCATCCACCGCCGACACGCCCCGGGGCGTCTCGATGATGGCCAGCAGCACGGCGTCCGGGATTCGCTCGCCGAGCAGCTCGTCGAGCTGCTGCAGCTCCACGGGCGACTCCACCTTGGGCAGCAGGATGGCATCCGGCTGGGCACCCGCGTCCAGCAGGGCGAGCACGTCCCGCAGGCCCTCCACGGTGCGCAGGCTGTTGATGCGCACGGACATGGGGCCCCTGGGGCGGTCGCGGCAGAGGTGGTCGACGGCGAGCCGGCGGGCCTCGGCCTTGAGGGCACAAGGCACGCCGTCCTCCAGGTCGAGCAGCCCCACGTCCGCCCCCACCACCACCGCCTTGTCGAAGCGCGTGGGGTCCAGGGCGGGAGTCACGAGGTAGGTCCTGCTGGGAATGGGCAACGGCATGACGCCTCCGCTTTCTCTCTCTTCAGGCCACCGGGGCTGACACTTCCTGCACGGCGTCACACAGGCGATTCACGTCATCCAGGGACAGGTTGGCGCGCATCATGATGCGCAGGCCCGCCCGCCCCCTGGGGACGATGGGGAAGAACACGGCCGACGTGTAGAAGCCCCGCTCCAGCATCCGGCGCGAGCGCTCCACCGCCGCGGCCTCGGGCCCCACCTCGATGACCTTGATGGGGAAGTCCTCGCCCAGGGTGCGCGTGGGGATGCGCGCGTCGAAGGCGCGGATGTTGGCGCGCAGCGCCTGCTGCCGCTGTGCCAGCTCCGGTGAACCATGGATGCGCGCCGAGCCCAGGCTGGCGCCAATGGCGGGAATGCAGAGGCTCTGGGACCAGCCCAGCGGCCCCGCGAAGCGCCCCACCAGGTCCGTGTGGTGGGCCGCGCCGAGCATCACCGCCCCACCCGCCGTGCCGAACCCCTTGCCCAGCGAGCCGATGATGATGGTGCGCGGCCCCAGCTCGCCGCCAATCAGCGTCCGCACGAAGCCCTCGCCCGCCGTGCCGTAGAGGGAGAGGGAGTGCGAGTCGTCGAAGTAGAGGAACAGGCCGTAGCGGTCCTGCAGCGCGAGCAGGTCCTTCACCACCGCCGCGCCGCCCATGGAGTAGAAGCCGTCCGCCACGTAGGCCACGCGCGCGTGCTTGCGGCAGACGTCCTCCAGGAAGTTCAAATCATTGTGCGGAGCGGTGAGCACCTCCGTCTCGTCCGCGCAGATGGGCTTGATGAGGTTCATCGAGAAGTGCGCCGCCTTGTCGAAGACGAGCACCGGCTTCTGTTTCTCGGGCAGCAGGTGCCCCGAGGCGATGAGCGGCAGCAGCCCCGCGCTGGCGGCGCTGGCGGTGGTGGTGACCACCGTCTTCGCGCGCCAGAGCCGGGACAGCTCCTCCTCCAGCTCGTCCAGGATGGACACGCGCACCCGCAGCCGGGAGATGGCCATGTCCATGGTCTTCTCGCGGCGCAGGGCGCCAATCGCGCCCTCGAGCACGTCGGGGTGCGAGTCCAGCCCCAGGTACGAGCAGGAGCACATGTTGATGAACTCGCGCCCGTCCGGCAGCGCGAGCGAGCCGCGGCCGGTGTTGCGCACCGACAGGTCCAGCAGCCCCGCCTCCTTCGCCGCCTGGAAGGAGGGATTGCCGTGGACGATCATCGACTCCGTGTTGCGGTAGCGGTTCTTCTCTTCCATGGAAACCCTCACAGCGAATCGGGGTTGGCCAGCACCCGGTCCAGGAGCACGAGCAGCGCATCGCGCCAGCGCTCCGCGGTGGGGGGCTCGAACAAATCGGTGTTGAACTCCAGGCTGCCGCTGAAGCCTTCCTCCCTCTCGTAGAACGCCAGGGACAGCTCGTAGATGGAGGAGCCCCGGTCCGCGGACTCCATCGGCGCCAGCGTCAGCCCGGGCAACGGCACCGGCTCGGCGGGCGCGTTCTGCAGCGCGAACATGGCCTGGAAGAGCGGCGAGCGGTTGGGCAGGCGCTGGATGCCGATGGCGTCCACCACCTGCTCGAAGGGCACCTCCTGGTGCGCGTACGCGCCCAGGGTGACGTCCCGCACGCGGGCGAGGAGCTGGCGGAAGGTGGGGCCGCCGCGCAGGTCCACGCGGAGCGCCAGCCCGTTCACGAACAGGCCGATGAGCGGCTCCAGGTCCGGCAGCGTGCGGTTGGCGATGGGCGAGCCGATGACGACCTCGTCCTGGCCCGACTCACGGCAGAGCACCGTGCCGAACAGGGCCAGCAGCCCCATGAAGGGCGTCACCCGCTCCTGCTGGCAGAGGGCGTTGAGGGCCTCACTGCGCGCGCGGCCCAGCTCAACTGGCAGCGAGGTGCCGTTGAAGGTCCGCGTCGCGGGCCGGGGCTTGTCGGTGGGCAGGTTCAGCAGCGTGGGCGCACCGGCCAGCGCCGCGCGCCAGTAGCCCAGCCGGGACTCCAGCTCGCTCCCGGCGAGCCAGCCCCGCTGCCACGCCGCGAAGTCCGGGTACTGCACGCGCAGCGGCGGCAGCGCAGGCGACACGCCCGTGGCGAGCGCCGTGTAGAACAGCCCCACCTCGCGGGTGAGGATGCCCTCGGACCAGCCGTCCGACAGGATGTGGTGCTTGCTGAAGAGCAGCAGGTGCTCGTCGTCCGCGAGCCGGAACAGCTCGCCGCGCACCAGCGGCCCGCGCGTCAGGTCGAAGGGGCTGCGCGCCTCCTCGGCGATGCGGCGGAACACCTCGTCCCGAGCGTCCTCCCGCCCGCGCAGGTCCGTCACCGGCAGCTCGAAGCGCAGCGCCGGGGCCACCTTCTGCAGCGGGCGACCGTCCTCCTCGACGAAGGTGGTGCGCAGCGACTCATGCCGGTCCACCATCGCCTGGAGCGCGCCGTGGAGCGCCTCCACGTTCATGTCCCCGACGAAGCGGTAGGTCCCCAGCTGGTTGTAGGCCGTGGACGCGGGGTTCAGCTTGAACAGCTTCCAGAGCCGCTCCTGCGAGAAGGACAGCGGCAGCGGCCCGTCACGGGGCACGCGGACCAGCGGCGGCAGCGAGCGCGCCGGCGCGCCCTGCTCCGCTTCGATGCGCCGCGCGAGGTCGGCCACGGTGGGCCCCTCGAACATGGCGCGCAGCGGCAGCTCCACGCCCAGCGTGTGCTGGAGGCGGGAGAGGAGCTGGGTGGCGAGCAGCGAGTGGCCGCCCAGCGCGAAGAAGTCGTCGTGGACGCTGACGCGCTCGCGCCGGAGCACCTGGCACACCAGCGCGGCCACCTTCTCCTCCACGGGCGTGCGCGGCGCCACGTGCTCGCGGCCCTTCAGGCCCGCGCCCACGGTGTCCGGATGCGGCAGCGCGCGGCGGTCCACCTTGCCGTTGCTGGTGACGGGCAGCGCGTCCAGCACCACGAAGGCCGAGGGCACCATGTACTCGGGCAGGCTCTGGCGGAGGAAGGCGCGCAGGGCCTGGGCGTCCGGCGTCACCGCGTTGCGCGGCGCGAGGTAGGCCACCAGCGCCTTGCCGCCGGGCATGTCGTCGCGGGCGAGGACCGTCACTTCGCGCACTTCCGGGTGGCGGGACAGCGCCACCTCCACCTCGCCGGGTTCGATTCGGAAGCCACGCAGCTTCACCTGCGCGTCGCGGCGGCCGAGGAACTGGAGCCGCCCGTCCGGCAGCCAGCGCGCGAGGTCTCCGGAGCGGTAGAGGCGCGCGCCGGGCGTGGAGCTGTACGGGTCGGGGATGAAGCACTCCGCCGTCAAGTCCGCCCGCCGCAGGTAGCCCCACGCCAGCCCGTCACCCGCGATGAACAGCTCGCCCGGCACGCCCACGGGCACCGGCCGCAGGTGCCCATCCAGCAGGTACACGCGCGTGTTGGCGATGGGCCGGCCGATGGAGACCGAGTGCCCCACCTCGGCCGCGTCGGTCAGCACGTGGCAGCAGGTGAAGGTGGTGCCTTCGGTGGGGCCGTAGCCATTCACCAGCCGCCCGCCGAGCGCCAGGTGCTCGCGCACGCGCTCCGGCGGCAACACGTCGCCACCGGCGAGCACCTGCCGCACCCGCGCGAGCGCCGCGGGCTGGGCCGCCACCATCTGCTCGTAGAGCGCGGCCGTCAGCCACAGCGTGGTGATGCCATGCGCGTCCAGGACACGGCCCAGTTCCTCCAGTGACAGCGGGTGCGACGGCGGCACCACCAGGCGGGCGCCGTGGAGCAGGCTGCCCCACAGCTCGAAGGTGGAGGCGTCGAAGGCCAGCGGCGCGAGCTGGAGGAAGACCTCGTCCGGCCCCAGCCGCGCGAACGTCGTGCCCAGCACCAGCCGCGTCACCGCGCGGTGGGGCACGCAGACGCCCTTGGGCCGGCCGGTGGAGCCGGACGTGTACATGACGTACGCGAGGTCCGCGCCCGTGGTCTGCACGCGGGGCGCGGTGTCCGGAGCGGCGGCGATGCGCGCGGCGTCCGCGTCGAGGAAGAGCGGCCGCACGGCGCCCGGGGGCAGGTGCTTCGCCGCGCCCTCCAGCGTGAGCACGCGCGAGGCGCCGGTGTCCTCCAGCATGAAGCCGAGCCGCCCGGTCGGCGCGGACGGGTCCAGGGGCACATAGGCGGCGCCGGCCTTCAGGATGCCGAGCACCGCCACCACGGCCTCCAGCGAGTGCTCCATGCACAGGGCCACCCTGTCCCCGGGGCGCACGCCCTCGGCGAGCAGGTGGTTGGCGAGCCGGTTGGCGCGGCCGTCGAGCTCCGCGTAGGTGAGCGTCCGGTCCGCGGACTCCACCGCCACGGCCTCCGGAGTGGCGGCGGCGCGGGCCTCGAACAGCGCGGGCAGGCTGGCGTCGCGCGGGTACTCCACGGAGGTGGCGTTCCAGTCCACCAGCACCCGCCGCCGCTCCAGGGTGGACTGGAGGGACAGCTCGGACAGGCGCCGCGTCGGGTAGAGGACGGCGTTCTCCAGGAGCACGCGCAGGTGCTCCATCATCCGCGCCACCGTGGCCGGCTCGAAGAGGTCCGTCCGGTACTCCAGGGTGCCGGCGATCTTCTGGGGCGACTCCACCAGCGTGAGGGTGAAGTCGAACTTGGACGTGCCGCTGTCCACCGCGTCCAGCGGCGTGAGCGTGAGGCCGCGCAGCGACAGGTCCAGGGGCGGCGTGTTGACCAGCCCCAGCACCGCCTGGAAGAACGGCGTGTGCCCCAGCTGCCGCGCCGGCTGGAGCACCTCCACCAGCTTCTCGAAGGGCACGTCCTGGTGGGAGTAGGCGCCCAGCGTCACCTCCTTCACGCGCGCGAGCAGCTCGCGGAAGGTGGGGTCCGCGCCCAGCCGCGTGCGCAGCACCAGCGTGTTGACGAAGAAGCCGATGAGCCCCTCCGTCTCCGCCTGGCGGCGCCCGGCGATGGGCGCGCCCACGCAGATGTCGTCCTGGCCCGAGTACCGCGCCAGCACCGCCTGGAGCCCCGCCAGCAGGGCCATGAACAGCGTGGCCCCTTCCGCGCGGCAGAAGTTGCGCAGGTTCCGGGTGAGGGCCGCGGGCAGCTCCACGTTCATCATCGCGCCGGGGTTGCGCGTGTCCGCGGTGCGCGGCCGGTCCGTGGGCAGCTCCAGCTGGGGCGGCGCGCCTTCCAGCTGCCGCTTCCAGTACGCGAGCTGACCGTCCAGCACGTCCTCCTGGAGCCACTCGCGCTGCCGCACGGCGTAGTCCACGTACTGGATGGGCAGCTCCGGCAACGGCGACGGCAGGCCGGAGAGGAAGGCGTCGTACAGCGCGCCCACCTCGCGGATGAGCACGGAGAGCGACCACGCGTCGGAGACGATGTGATGCATCGTCACCAGGAGCACGTGCTCCTCTTCCGAGAGGCGGACGAGCCCGGTGCGCAGCAGCGGACCGCGCGCCAGCTCGAAGGGGCGCCGCGCCTCCTCGCGCGCCAGGCGCCGCGCCTCCCCTTCCCGCTCCGGGCCGGGCAGGTGCCGCAGGTCCACCACGTCCAGCTCGCACGGCACGCCGGGGTGGATGACCTGGACGGGCCGGCCCTCGCGCGCGCGGAACGTGGTGCGCAGCGACTGGTGGCGGCGCACCACCTCCGTGAAGGCCCGCTCCAGCGCCGACACGTCGAGCGCGCCCTTCAGTCGCAGCGCGGCCGGGATGTTGTAGAGCGCGGTGCCCGGCTGGTACTGGTCCACGAGCCACAGCCGGAGCTGGGCGAAGGACAGCTCCGCTTCCTCCGTGCGCGCCACGATGACCGGCGCTCGAGCCCGCTCCGGCGCGGGGAGGCTCTTCTTCAATGGTTCCATTGCGGGATTCCCATCGATTCGGTGGGGCCAATGCGGCCACTGTGGATGAAGCGAGCTCCGACGGTACTCCCGGTGGCGGCGCCACCTGGCGCGCGGTGGGAACACGCGGAGACGGCGCGGACCTGCACGACGGAGCGTGGCACCCGCGGCAGATGCTCACACTCCTCACCACCGAGCAGGCGTGTGAGAAGCAGGCCCCTGCACGGCAGGCCGGAGGGCTGGCGGGCCCCCGAGCCATGAGGCCACGCAGACATGTCGATGACGGGCAGAGGCGGAAGCATGAGGGGGAGCCACGAAGGCGCGGGGGGCGCCGTCTAGCTTGTCGGGTCTTACTTAAAAACCCGTGTGTGCCGCCATGCCTTGTTTATGACTGCCTTTGCACAACCAGAGCATAAACATGGAGCGGGATGCGAAACACACCCGCACGCTCCTGTCTGCCTACAGAGGCGGGAGTGACCCGCCCCGGGCATTGATGACTTCATTCACATGAAACATGTCTCGGGGCCCGGTGTGCGCAGGGCCCCGAGACAGTGGGTGGAGCGACTACGGGCAGTCCACCGGGCAGACGGAGGTCGTCTCCCACGGCTGGCAGATGGCGTCACCGCACGAGGAGTTGAGGAAGGTCTCCAGCACGGCCTTGCGGTGCGGCAGGAAGACGTTGGTGAGCGCCGGGGAGATGATGTAGCGCGGGCCGAACGGGCCGGGGTTCGTCTGCTCCGCCACGTGGACGAAGCCCAGCGACGGGGGCCAGATGATGCCACCGCCCAGGTTGGCGCCGTTGCTGAACTGGTGGCAGCCCGCGCACGACAGGGCCAGCGAGCGCGACACGACCTGCTGCGGCGTCAGGGGGCTGGGGATGGCGAAGAGCGCGTTCTGGATGTTGGTGTGGAAGGCGCTGGGGCCCGGGCCGAAGTGGAAGAGGTAGTCATTCTCCGGGCCCTGCGCGTTGCTCTGCCCGCTGTTCTCCGGCTGCGTGGAGGCGAAGTTGAACAGGTTGATGTCGTTGATGGCCAGGTTGGGCACCTGCGACGGGAACTGCGCGTTCTGGAAGTTGAACGCCTGCGGATGGCCGGAGAGCGGGTCGAAGAGCAGCCCGCCCGGGTTGGTCGCGTCCACCACCGGCCGGAAGTTCAGCGCGCAGGGCAACCCGCCGCACGTCGACAGGCGGACCTTGAACTCGCGCAGCGTCCAGGGCGGCTGCATGAACTGGTTGGTGCGCACCTGGCCGGAGACTGGAGTCCCCGTGCGGTTGCCGTAGTTGTCGAAGTGGACCACCGGCATGAAGCCGCCGCCCAGACCGGTGAAGTAGAAGTTCTGCAGCATGGAGATGCGCGTGGTGAGGCTGGTCGTGGAGGTCAGCGCCGCCCAGAAGTTCGCCACCGGCGTGCAGCCCGCCAGCCCGAGGCCCGGGTTGGGGTTGGGCAGCACCGCCTCGAAGATGATGAGGTTGCGCTGGCCCGGGTTGGTGAAGCCGGAGCGCTTCGCGTAGATGATGCGGTACTCGCCGCAGTCCGTTCCGCTCAGCGGCGCCAGGTCGAAGCGGTTGACCAGCGCGGTGGGCACGTACTCGTCCGGGTTGACCCCGGGGTTGATGAAGGGGTTGACGGTGGACTGGTTCCCCTCGACGCGCGGACACTGGTAGGCGTAGTTGTTGAAGAGCGGCGTACAGAAGGGCGGCAGCTCCGTCCTCCACCAGTCCTGGAAGAGCGCCAGCGGGGTGAGGCCCGGGACGCCGGACTGGGACACCAATTGCTGCATCACCTTCAGCAGCGGGAAGTTCTTCACGATGGCGTCATCGGTGACGATGAGCGAGCTGCGCGGGTCCACGATGACGACCTGCGCCGAGGGCCCCTGTGGCGGCAGCGCCACCGCGCCGATGCCGCGGCGCTCCGGGTGCGACGACTGCTCCGGGACGGCGACTTCCGGAGCCACATCCGGAATCGCCACGGGAGGCGAGGCCTCCGGAGGCGCCTCGCCACAGCCCACCGCCCACGCCAGCGCGACGCCTCCCAGCGCCAGACGCCAGGAGCTCTGCTTCCAATCACTCACCCGCTTCATGTGTGACCTCGTACTCGCGCGGACGGCCGCGCCCCCTGCCATGGATGGACCCCGGCCGGTCGTGGTCCAGGCTCGTGGAATCGGCAGAAAATTCCACGAATCCTAGACTGTACGATATTCACCACGTGTGAAGCGAGACATCCCAGGGTAATGAAACCCTGGACGTTGCCTTCGTGGGGGAGCCCCCGAGCAAGGTGAGCCATGAACTTCGCGGCGACCCACATCGGCACTGCCACCCTGCTGCTCGAAATCGGCCCGCTCCGCATCCTCACGGACCCGGCGTTCGACCCGCCGGGGCGCACCTACGGCTTCGGCTGGGGGACGCGCTCGAAGCGCACCGCGGGCCCCGCCCTTCCCCTGGAGGGGCTCGGACACCTTGACGCGGTGCTGCTCACCCATGACCAGCACGCCGACAACCTGGATGACGCGGGTCGCGCCCTGCTACCCCGCGCGCCCCACGTGGTGACGACGCAGGCGGCGGCCCGGCGCCTGGGCCACGCTGGCGCGGTGGGACTGAAGCCCTTCGAGTCGACCCTGGTGGGCGACGTGCGCATCACCGCCACGCCCGCGCGCCATGGCCCGCCGGGCTCGCTGCCCATCGTCGGGCACGTGGTGGGCTTCCTCCTGGAGTCCCCGGCGCTCCCGGGGCCCGTCTACATCTCCGGCGACACCGTCTGGTTCGACGGTGTCGCGGAGGTGGCCCGGCGCTTCCGCGTCCACACCGCCTTCCTCCACCTGGGCAGCGTGGGGTTCCCCATCACCGGGCCGCTCCGCTACACGTTCAACGCCCGGGAGGCCGTGGTCGCCGCCCAGGCGCTCGCGGCGCGGCGCATCATCCCAGTGCACTACGACGGGTGGACCCACTTCAAGCAGGGCCCCGACGAGGCCCGGCGGGAGCTCACCCTGGCGGGGCTCGCGGACCGCGTGACGTGGCTCACCCCGGGTGAGCGCACGCCCCTCCACGGATAAAAAAACAAAGACAAACTGGATGAAACACGAAAGGCCGTGAATACTGCCCCCGCTCGCGCAAAGCCTCACATCCATCCGCGCGAGAAATGGGGGAAACATCATGTACAGCAACAGGAAGCAGCTCGTCGCATGGCTCATGGCGCTCACCACCGCGTGCGGGGGCACGGCGGGCGAGACACCCGAAGTGGAGCCTGGCACCGTCACCGCCCTCGCGGAGGAGCCCCTGCCGGGGCAGCCCACCGTCACCGTCTTCAGCACCGAGAAGCCGGGCTTCGTCCGCTTCGACGCCACCGGTGACAAGGTGGTGTTCCAGCCCGCCAGCGCCAATCCGTTGCAGTTCAGGGACTGGAAGGCCTTCGCGGAGTTCGCGCAGAAGACGGTCAACGCCCGCGTCCACCTCCACCCCGAGACGGGCGAATTCGAGGGCGTCAGCGGCGACTATGACATCGCCGGTGCGCCGGGAATCGCGGACGCCGAGACGAAGACGGTGCACGACGTCGTCAACCCGGTAGGCGCCTTCCTCGGCGGGCTCCAGGGGTACATCTACATCGGCAAGGAGCCCATCTGCGTCCGCCCGGAGATCTGCGGGGACGTGCAGATTCCGCCGAAGGACGGGAAGGCCGCGCAGGCGCTTCCGGGCACGGGCCCCACGGCGCAGGGGGAGCGTTACGCGTCCGATGGCACCGGCACGTTCTGCAACGCCTCCGGCTTGTGCATCCGGGGCTACGCCATCAACCTGCACTCGGTGTTCAGCTGGACCAGCAGCGCCACCGAGCGCGTCAGCGGCGGGATGCGGACGGAGCGCTACTTCTGCTGGAAGGGCTTCATCCCGTGGGTGTGCTCGCGGCAGGTCGGCGAGCCGCACTCGATGCGGGTGGCCGTCACGTACGTGGACCTGCTGGGCACCGCCTTCAGCGGCGGCACCACCACCGCCAGCAACACGGAGAAGGTGGAGCGCGGCTCGTTCTGGATTGGCCCCTTCAACCCCTTCAACCCGCCCGCCGCCGTGAGGGCCTGGGCCACCTGCGGCGCCCACTCCGGCAGCACCGCCAGCGGTGGCACGGGGACGCGCAAGTCGGCCACCGGCCTGATGAGCTGCCCGTAGTGAGCTGAAGCGCGCGGGCCCGGCGCCTACCGGGCCCGTGCGCGTCGCTCAGCCGTCGCCGCGAAGTGCCTCGTTGGGAGGCACGCGCAAGGCGCGGCGGGCGGGGAGCCAGCTGGCCAGCAGCGCCACGGCCCCGAGCAACAGGGGCACGACGCCGAAGGTGAAGGCGTCGAACTCGCCCACGCCGTAGAGCAGACTGGAGAGGCTGCGCGCGAGCACGGCGGCCCCCACCAGGCCCAGGGCCACCCCCACCGCGGCGAGCCGCACGCCCTGCCCCACCACCAGCCACACCAGCTGGCTGTCCCGGGCGCCCAGCGCGATGCGGATGCCCAGCTCGCGGGTGCGCTGGCTCACCGAGTACGCCAGCACGCCGTACAGCCCCACCCCCGCCAGCGCCAGCCCCAGCACCGCCAGCGCCGCCAGCAGCGTGCCCAGCACCTGCGTGCCAGCGAGATTGGCGTCCACCAGGTCCACCATGGAGCGGACCTGGACCAGCGGCAGGTCCGGGTCCACCGCGCGCAGCGTCTCGCGCAGCAGGGGCGCCAGCGCGGCCGAGTCCTCCGAGGTGCGCACGGTGAGCAGCATGTACAGCACCTCGAACTGGCCCACGGGGAGGTACACCTCGCGGGCCGGCTCCTCGTCCACGCTGTCGTGGTGGACGTCACCCACCACGCCCACCACCTCGCGGAAGGGCTCGTCGTCGAGCTCCAGCTTCACACGCTGCCCCACGGCGCTGCGGCCGGGGAAGTAGCGGCGGGCGAACGTCTCACTGACCACCACCACGGGCGCCGTGCCCGGGCCATCCGAGGCCTCGAGGCCGCGCCCCTCCTTGATGGGGATGCGCAGGGTGGCGAAGTAGCTGTCGCTCGCGGTGCGGAAGGTGCTCAGCTCGCGCGTCTTCGCGACGGAGGCGGGCTCGCCGGGCAGCAGCACCGGGGCCATGCCCTTGCGCCCCCACAGCGGCACCGTGCTGGCCATGCCCGCGGACTCCACGCCCGCCAGCCCCCGTACCCGCTCCAGCACGGAAGCGAGGACCGCGCGCCGGGCCGTGTCGTCCTTGTACTTCTCCCGGGGAACGAACACCTCCGCCACGGTGACGCCGCGAGGCTCGAAGCCCAGCGGCACCTGGTGCAGCGAGTGGAGGGTGCGCAGCATCAGCCCCGCGCCCACCAGCGGCACCAGCGCCAGCGCCACCTGCGCCACCACCAGCGCGGCGCGAGTCCGCCCCCGCCCCGTGGCGCCCCGGCCGCCCTGCAATCCCCCGAGCGCTCCACGTCCGTCGGCCCGAGCGGCCCTCAGCGCGGGCACCAGGCCGAACAGGACGCTGGTGAGCAGGGACAGCGCCCCGGCGGTGGCCAGCACGTGCGGCTCCAACCGCACCGACTCCGGGGCCAGCACCTCAGCGGGAATCAACGCACGCAGCAGGTCCGTGCCCCACAGGGCCAGCAGCAGGCCCGCCGCGCCTCCGGCGAGTGCGAGCATTCCGCTCTCCACCAGGAACTGCCGCATCAACTGGACACGGCCCGCGCCGAGGGCGGCGCGCACCGACACCTCGCGCTCCCGCGCGCTGGCCCGGGCCAGGAGCAGGTTCGCCACGTTGGCGCAGGCCACGAGCAGCACCAGCGCCACCACCCCCGCGAGCAGCCAGAGCTGCCCCCGCGTGTTCTCCACCACCTGCGCGTGCAGGGGCAGCATGCGCACGCCCGGGTCTTCGCTCTTGAAGGACTCCTCCTGGGCCATCGAGGCCGCCAGCGCATCCAGCTCCTCCCGGGCGCGCTCCACCGGAATGCCGGGACGGAGGCGGCCCAGGGCGCGCAGGTAGATGTCCTCCGGGCGCTCTCCGCCGGCGAGGTCCGGAGCCAGCGGCGTCCAGAGGTCCACGCCCGGCGCGAGGCGGAAGTCCGCGGGCAGCACGCCCAGCACCGTGTACGGCCGGCCACCGAGGTTCATCGTCCGGCCCACCACGTCCGGGCTTCCGCCGAAGCGGCGCTGCCACAGCGCATGGGACAGCAGGAGGACCTGGTCGCGCCCGGCCACCTCCATCTCCGCGCCGAACGTCTGGCCGAGGATGGGGCGCACGCCGAGCATGGGGAGCAGGTTCACCGTCGCGCGCCCCGCGCGCAGGCGCTCCGCCGGGCCGTCGCCGGTGAGCGTGAAGTCACGCACCGACAGGCCCTCCATGGACTGGAAGGAATGCGTGCGCTCGCGCCAGGCCTGGAGGATGTGGAGCGACACGCCCACGCGCTCCATCCGGGGGCTCGACTGGAACAGGCGGACCAGCCGCTCCGGCTCGGTGTACGGCAGGGGCCGCAGCAGCACCTGGTACACCACGCTGAAGACGGCGGTGGTGGCGCCGATGGCCAGTGCCAGCGTGGCGATAATGACCAGCGTGAAGCCGAGCTCGCGCCGCATGCGGCGCAGGCTGAGACGGACGTCCTGGAGGAGCTGGGACATGGGGGACCTGGGGCGACTGCAACTCTAGCGCCAGACGGCAGCGGGGCGCTCGGCCCCGCCCTCCACGCAGCCGACGTGCACATGAGGCCCGGGCCATGTTCGGAGATGGCACGCGGCATCCCGGAAGCGGACAGCGTGACGCATTGCCCCGGCCGGCATCCAGGGCCATAACCGCTGGCATGAGCACGCACGAGCCCCAGGCCTGGGTCCGCCTCTCCGGCGACGAAGAGACGTCCGCGCTGAATCACCCATGGCCCGAGCCACGGGAGGGCGGCGTCCGGTTCGTCGTCGACGAGGCGCTGCGCTCACGGGCAAGGGATGAGCTGCTCCAGCTCTATCGAGACCTGGCGGAGCGGATGCTCGCGGTCTTCCGGGAGCTCGTTCCTCCTGAGGCGTGGCTCTACGCGCTCGACTACCACCACACGAACTACCGGCTCTTCCCGCACGTGCCTTTCGAGAAGGGCGCGACGCTCGAGGAGATGACGGGCAACTACACGGAAGAGCACTTCCTGATGGCACAGCGGAAGCTGCAGCCGCCTCCTTTCGTGAGCCGGTGGCCGGTGACGCTCCATCCCGACGGTGACCCCGAGCACTGGTTCGCGCCGCCTGACTTCCGCTTCGTCTACTCTGCCCGCTACACCGTCGAGCTCGCCAATGGCCAGGCCCCCTCCGAGGTGGAGACCTATGAGCTGCGGGGACGTGAGCTCGTCGAAGCCGTCGAGCGGAACCTGCCGAAGCTCTTCGGCCTCGGGCGCCGGCTCGCCGTCTCGGAGTAGCGCCTGCAGTTCGCCCTGGCGGTGTGACGCCCCCACGCAATCACCGCCGCCAGCCAACGTATGCTCCGGGAACCTCCTGGAGGACGAATGAACTGGCTGAAGGCGCTCTGCGTGGGCGCGCTGGTGGCGTGGGTGTGCGTGGGGCCTGCCGCCGAGGCGGCGACGCAGCGGCAGGAGCTGGACCGGCTCATCACGAAGTACCAGCAGATGAACCAGTTCAACGGCAGCGTGCTCGTGGCGAACGAGAAGGGCGTCATCCTCGAGAAGGGCTACGGCTCCGCGAACTTCGAGTGGCAGGTGCCCAATACGCCGGACACGAAGTTCCGCATCGGCTCGGTGACGAAGCAGTTCACCGCGATGGTCATCATGCAGCTCGTGGCGGAGGGGAAGCTCCAGGTCGAGGACTCCGTCACGAAGCACCTGCCCGACTACCGCAAGGACACGGGCGACCGCATCACCATCGCCCACCTGCTGAACCACACCTCCGGCCTCCCCAACTACACGAACGCCACCTTCTTCAAGACCGCCTCACGCGACCCATACCCCGTCGCGGACTTCGTGAAGAAGTTCTGCAGCGGCGACCTGGAGTTCGAGCCCGGCACGAAGTTCAACTACAGCAACTCCGGCTACTTCCTGCTCGGCGCCGTCATCGAGAAGCTCACCGGACAGACGTACGCGCAGGCCCTGCAGCAGCGCATCTTCGACCCGGTGGGCCTGAAGAACACGGGCTACGACGTGTCCGCCACGGTGCTCCCGAAGCGCGCCAGCGGCTACGAGGCGCAGCCCCGCGGGTACGTCAACGCGCCCTACCTCGACATGAGTCTCCCCTTCGCCGCGGGCTCGATCTACTCGACGGTGCAGGACCTCTACCGCTGGGACCGCGCCCTCTACGGAGACACGCTGCTTCCCGCACCGCTCAAGCAGCGGATGTTCACTCCGGCGCTGAGCGACTACGCCTTCGGCTGGCACGTCAAACCCCTGCGGCTGGATGACGGCAAGACGGAGGTCGCCACCATCAGCCACAGCGGCGGCATCAATGGCTTCAGCGCCCTGCTCATCCGCGCGCCCGAGCGGAAGGAGGTCGTCATCCTCCTCGACAACACGGCCCGTGGCTCGAAGTTGAAGGCGATTGCGACGGGGACACTGAGCATCCTCCATGGCATCCCTCCGAAGCAGCCGCAGGCGTCCATCGGAGAGGTCGTGATGACGGTCCTCGAGAAGTCCTCTGCAGCGGAGGCCATCGCCCGGTACCGGACCCTCAAAGCCACCCGGGCCGCCGAGTACGACTTCGCCGAGCGCGAGCTGAACGATGTGGGCTACCAGCTGCTCGGCTCCGGGCGCGTGGCCGAGGCTATCGAAATCTTCAAGCTCAACGTGGAGATGTTCCCCGGCGCGGGGAACGTCTACGACAGCCTCGGCGAGGCGTACCTGGCCGGCGGGAACAAGGAGCAGGCACTCCTGAACTACCGCCGCGCCGTGGAGCTGAACCCCAAGAACACGGGCGCGGTGGAGACCCTCAAGCGCCTCGAGAAGCCGACCGCCACGCGATGACGTGACGGCGTGACGCCCCCACGGCGCTCATCGGGCCGCGGGGGCGGCGCCGCTGCCTGGCGGCTCCGGAGCCTTCGGCATGCGCCGGGGTGGGCGCCAGTTCACCGCCACCCGGACGAAGGGCGCGGCGCGCGTGGAGCTGGCACCGAGGTCCAGCCGCTCCCGGTCGCCGTCGAGCAGCGCGAAGTCGTTGAGCAGGTCGAGCCCGACGGACGTGCTCAGCCAGACGCTGCCGCCCCCCAGCCGGACGTTCGCCGTGGGTCCGACGTGCATCGACGTCTCCCGCACGAAGTGCGCACCCAGCGGCTGTCCGTCCCCGGGGAGACGGGCGTGGAAGATCTGCTGATCGAACGCGCCGGTGAGGCCCACTTCCAGCCCGTCACCGAACTTCCGCAGCAGGGCGAGCCGCGGCAGGCCGAGCTCCACGACATAGGCCCCCTTGCGGTAGGTGAAGCCCACCATGGGGATGACGGGAAGGAGGTTGAAGGGCCACAGCACGACGAGCCCGAACATCAGCCGCATGCCCGGGTCACCACCAATCAGGTAGTTCGCCATGGCGTAGCCCACCCAGGACATGTCCATGCCGACGTCGAAGCTGTTGCGGAAGTCGGTGCGTGCGATGCCGGACCCGCCCGCGAACAGCAGCCACCGGGGCGCGAGCGGCCGCACCACCGTCAGCCCCAGCTGGAGGCGGTGGAAGCGACGGCCCAGTACGTCCTCGTCGAGGCCCGCCAGGGCGCCCCGCGGCTCCAGCGCCAGCCAGCGTGTCTCATACGCCAGCGACGGGACGACAATCGTCTTCCCGAGGAAGACGGGCGGCAGGGGCAGGCGGAGGTCCAGCTGATTCCAGTGGTCGAGCTTCCCCCCGTCCGAGCCGATGGCGGTGCCGCGCGCGAGGCTGTAGCTGACGTAGGCGCGGTCCTCGGACGTCTGGGCGCCCGCCGTGACGGAGAGCAGCGCCGCGCACAGGGCGACGAGCCCCCAGCCTGGCGCCCCACCGGAAGTTCTCGTCGTTCGCACGGGCACGCGGAAGCCGTCCTTTCCCCTGACACCATGAGTGTACCGCGACTCCCCCCTTGCTGGCTTCGTTCCAGCCCCCCGGCCTTCACGCACAGTCGCAGGCTCGAATACGCTCCCGGCCTGTGACCCCCTACACGATGCTGCACCTGGCGCTCGCGGGAGCGTTCTTCGTGCTCGCGCTGGTGCACCTCGCGACCTGGCTCGCGGTCCGCTCGCAGCGAGTGCAGCTCTGGCTCGCCTGGAGCTTCCTCGGGTTCGCGGTCATCAGCTTCACCATCGGCCTCACCAGCCGCGAGGCCAGCGCGATGTTCGCCGACACGCGCCCGTGGCTGGTGTTCGGCACGCTCACGTCGGTGGTGCTCCCCTACCCCCTGCTTCGCGTGGCGTGGTCGCTGCTGGACCAGCCGCTCACCTTCGGCCGGCGGGTGATGCTGGGCGTGGCCGTGGCGCTCGGCGCGGTGCGGGTGCTCGACATCTCCGCCTCAGTGCTCGCACTCCCGGCGACGCGACTGACGTCGGAGGAGCTCTCGCGGGCGACGGCGGGCCTGAGCCTGCCGCTGTTCTGGCTCCTCGCGGCGTGTGTGGCGGGGACGTGGGCCTTCGAAGCGGTGCGCCTCCTGAAGCGCCGTGGGGCCATGGCGGTGGCCGTGCTCGTCGCTTCGCTCTGCGCGCTCGCGCTCCTGGGCCGTGAGCTGGCGGTTGACGTCGGCTGGCTTCCGGGGCCTTCGCTCTTCGCGCTGGTGGGGTTGCCGTTCCTCCTGCTCGCCTCCACCGCGCTCGCCATCCTCACCGCGCGCTCGCTCCGGGGCGCGGACCTGGGGACGGGCATCCACCGCTACCGCCGGCTCGTCCGGCTGGGGCGTGGCGGCATGGGCGAGGTGTGGCTCGCGGTGAGGACGGGACGAGCGGGCTTCAACCGGCTCGTCGTGCTCAAGCGGATGCTGGACGAGGGCGGCGGCGAGGACCCCACGGTCCGGCTCCACCGCTTCATCGGCGAGGCCCGCACCGCCGCGCGCCTGCACCACCCGCACGTCGTGTCCGTCTACGACCTCGGGCAGATGGATGGCGGGTGGTTCATCGTCATGGAGTACCTGAGCGGCGTGAGCATGCTGGAGCTCGCACGGCGCGTCAGGAAGGGCGCCGCGCTGCCGCTCGAGGTGGTGGTGGAGCTCTGCCACCAGGCCCTGCGCGGGCTCGCCTACGCGCATGAGCGGGGCGTGGTGCATCGCGACATCAGCGCGGACAACCTCGTCGTGTCCTTCGATGGCGTGGTGAAGGTCGTCGACTTCGGCATCGCGCATGGCTCCCGGGACGCCCGTGAGCAGGTCACGGGGACGTGGGCGGTTCCGTCCTCGGAGCGGCTCACCCAGGTGGGCGACGTCATCGGAAAGTACGCGTACATGCCGCCCGAGCGCCGCGCGGGGGCCGAGGCGACCGCGTCCGGCGACCTCTACGCGCTCGGCTGCGTGCTCCACGAGTTGCTGTTCGGCACGCTTCCGGCCCCGCACTCGGCCACGGGAGCCCCCCGCCTTCCGAGCCTGGAGCGGCCCGAGGCACCCGAGGCGTACCGGAGGCTCCGGGACGTCCTCGACACCGCGCTCCAGGCGCGCCCGGAGGAGCGCTTCACCGAAGCCTGGCGCTTCCAGCGCGCGCTCGACCCGATTCGACAGGTGCTTCCGGCCAGCGACCTCGCCCCCTGGCTGCGGGAGAACTTCGCGGAGCGCTGGGGCCGCGAGCGGGAGTTGTCGGAGCTCAGCGACCCCACGCCCTCCGAGGTCGAGGTGCTGCTCACGCGGGAGCGTCCGGCGGAACCCGCGCTGGATGATGCGCCCACGCGGACCATGGAGCCGCGTGACGCGCTCCCCATCGAGGAACAGTCGACGGTCATCGTCCATCGCGCCCCCTGAGGCCCGGGACGCCGAGCAGGACGCGAGCGCCCAGGGCTGAGCCCGTCCGCGCCAGGACACGGGCGTGCCGCTCGACACGCCCGTGTCCCGCTCACTCCTGGAGCTTCTTCGCGAGCGCCTCCACCGTCGGGGCACGAAGCACGGAGTGGTGGTCGCCAGGAAGCTCGCACACCTCCACGCCGCCGGCCGCGAGCCGGGCCCAGCCGCCATCCGGGCCGGTGGGCACCTGCGTCTCGCTCGCACGCACCAGCGTGACGCGGCCTCCGTACGCGCCGGGCTCGTAGCGCCAGAGCGCGCGGAGATTGCTCGCGAAGACGCGGTAGAGCGTGCGGAGCTGCTCGACGCCCACGCCCCGGGCGAGGACTCCGGCGTTCCTCCCTGCCTCCAGCAACCCGTGCAGCAGCGCGTCGCCCGTTGGCAGGGCCTGCTCATCCAGCTCGGGAGCCGGCAGACCGGCGAGCCGGGCAGTGAACTCCACGAACCGGGCCGCGAGCCATGACTCCCCTGCCCCTTCCGGCGGGCGCTGGTCGAAGGCGTAGGAGTCGATGAGCACGAGCTGCTCCACCCGCTCGCCCCGCTGCTCCAGCTGGCGCGCCATCTCGAAGGCCACCATGCCGCCCAGGGACCAGCCACCCAGCCGGTACGGGCCGGCGGGCTGGACTTCGCGGAGGGCCTCCACGTAGCGCGCCGCCAGGGCCTCCACCGTTTCCAGCGGGGCCTGTGCGTCCTCGAGGCCGGGCGCCTGGAAGGCGTGGAACGGCTGGTCCGGGCCCAGCGCACGAGCCAGCTCCAGGTAGGGCAGGACATTGCCGCTGACGGGGTGGACGCAGAAGAACGGCCGGCGCGAGCCTCCGGTGGTGAGTGGCACCCACGGTGACAGCTGTCCCGGCGCCTCGCGCAGCCGCGCGGCCAGCTCCTCGAGCGTGCCCGACTGGAAGAGGGACACCACCGGCAGGCTCCGGCCCAGGCGCTCGCGGATGAGGGACATCATCCGCATCGCCAGGAGGGAGTGGCCCCCCAGCTCGAAGAAGTCCGAGTGGATGCCGATGGGCGACACCCCCAGCAGCTCCTCCCAGATGCGCGCGAGGCGCAGCTCCAGGTCGTCGCGCGGGGGCACGTAGGCACGGGCCGGCTCCGTCGGGGCGTCCGGCGACGGAAGCGCCTTGCGGTCCACCTTGCCGTTGGGTGTGAGCGGCAGCGCGTCCAGCGGCACGAAGGCGGAGGGCACCATGAAGTCAGGCACCCGCTCCTTCAGGAAGCGCCGCAGCTCCGCCGTGTCCCGAGTCGCCCCCTCCCGGGCCACGAGCCAGGCCACCAGTCGCTTGCCCTCGGCGCCGCTCTCGCGGGCCAGCACGACGGCTTCGCGCACGTCGGGATGCTGGCGCAGCGCCGCCTCGATTTCGCCCAGCTCGATGCGGAAGCCACGCACCTTCACCTGCTGGTCGATGCGGCCGAAGTACTGCAACACCCCCTCCGCGAGCCACCGCACCCGGTCTCCCGTGCGGTACAGGCGCGCGCCCGGCGTCGTGCTGAACGGGTCCGGCACGAAGCGCTCCGCCGTCAGCTCCGGCCGGTCGACGTAACCCCGGGCCAGGCCGGCGCCTGCGAGGTACAGCTCGCCCGCGACGCCCGTGGGGACGGGCTGGCCGAATACATCCAGCACGTACGCCCGCGTCCCAGCCAACGGCCTGCCCAGCGTCGGCTCCCGCGCCGCGCCCCGGGGAGCCAGCGTCCAGGTGGAGTACGTCGTGTCCTCGGTGGGGCCATAGAGGTTGAGCACGCGCTCCACGCCGGGAGCGGCCTCGTGGATGGCCTGCACCAGCGAGTTGGCCAGTGGCTCGCCCGCGAGGTTCACCGTGCGCACCGAGCCGGGGACGGCGTGGGCGCGCACCAGCTCCGCCATGGCCGAGGGGACGATGTTGATGAGGGTGACACGACCGGCCGCCGGCAGCGAGGGCAGCTCGAGCGCATTCCTCGCCACCACCACCGCGCCACCGCGGGTGAGCGGCGCGAAGAGCTCGAAGACGGAGAGGTCGAAGTTGAGCGAGGTGGAGGCCAGCACGCCGGCGAGCGTGTCCGCGGGGAAGACGCGCGCCGTCCACCGCAGGAAGGCCACCGCGCTCCGGTGCTCCAGCGCGACGCCCTTGGGCCTGCCGGTGCTGCCCGACGTGAACAGCACGTAGGCGAGGTGGTCCGGCGTGACGCCGGAGACCGATACCTCCGCGGGCCCGGCCGCCAGGGTGTTCGCGTCGTCGAGCGCCACCCATGCCGCCTCCGCCGGTGGCAGGGAGTCCAGCAGGTGGCGCTGCCCCACGAGCACGCGGGGCTTCGCGTCCTCCAGCATGAACGCGAGCCGCTGGCGCGGGTACGCCGGATCCAACGGGACGTACGCGCCGCCCGCCTTGAGGATGCCGAGCACCGCGACCACCAGCTCCGCCGTGCGCTCGACGCACAGGCCGACGCGCACCTCGGGCCCCACGCCCAGGCCGCGCAGGTGGTGTGCGAGCCGGTTGGCCCGCGTGTCGAGCTCCCGGTACGTCAGCGACACGTCCCCCGCGAGCACCGCCAGTGCGTCCGGGGTGGCGGACACCTGCCGCTCGAAGAGGGTGTGGATACATGCGTCCGCGGGACCCGTCGAGCCGGTGTCGTTCCACTCCACCAGCAGGCGGCGCTGCTCCGCGTCGCGCAGCATGGGTACGGTGAAGACGGGCGCCTCGGGCCGGGCCAGAGCGCCTTCGAGCAGCGTCTTCAGGTGGCCAAGCAGCCGCTCCACCGTCTCGGGCTCGAACAGCGCGGTGCTGTACTCCAGCCCGCCGGTGAGCCCATCTTCCCCATCCACGAGGCCCAGGGTGAGGTCGAACCGTGCCACCCGGTGCTCCACCTCGACAGGATGGAGCAGCAGGTCCGGGAGGCCCTGCCCAGCCGCCTTGGGCGTGCTGTCGAGGGTGAGCATCACCTGGAAGAGCGGCGAGTGACTCAGGCTGCGCTCGGGGCGCAGCTCCTCCACGAGCTTCTCGAAGGGCACGTCCTGGTGCGCGTAGGCACCGAGCGTCACCTCGCGCACCCGAGCCAGCAGCTCGCGGAAGGAGGGGTTGCCGTCCAGGCGGGTCCGCAGCACGAGCGTGTTGACGAAGAAGCCGATGAGGCCCTCCGTCTCCGCTCGCGTCCGGCCCGCGATGGGCGAGCCGACGCACACGTCGTCCTGCCCCGAGTAGCGCGCGAGCACCGCCTGGAATGCGGCCAGCATCACCATGAACGGCGTCACGCCCTCACGCCTGCCGAGCGCCTTCACGGCGTCCGTCAGCTCGCGGCCGAGGGAGAACGGCGCAATGGCGCCTTCCAGTGATTGCACCGCGGGCCGAGGCAGGTCCGTGGGCAGCTCCAGCAAGCGAGGAGCGCCGTCGAGCTGCTGCCTCCAGTAGCCGAGCTGTGCGTCCAGCACGTCGCCACGCAGCCACTCGCGCTGCCATACCGCGTAGTCCGCGTACTGGAGCGGCAGCTCTGGCAGCGGCGAAGGACGCCCCTGGGAGAAGGCCGCATACAGCTCCGCGACCTCGTGGACCAGCAGCCCCATGGACCAGCCGTCGGAGATGATGTGGTGCATCACCAGCACCAGCACGTGCTCCTGCTCGGAGAGCTTCAGGAGCGTGGTCCGCAGCAACGGCCCCTGCGCCAGGTCGAACGGGCGCTGAGACTCCACCAGCGCCCACTGACGTGCCTCAGCGTCGCGCGAGGCCTCGGCAAGGGAGGTGAGGTCCACGCCGTGGAGTCGGGTGTGGCCGAGCGGGTGGATGACCTGGACCGGCGAGCCGTTCACCACCTGGAACGTCGTGCGCAGCGACTCGTGGCGGTCCACGAGCGCGTCGAAGGCGCGCTCCAGGGCGTGCGTGTCGAGCCCCCCGGACAGTCGCACCACGGAGGGCACATTGTAGACGGTGCTGCCCGGCTCCAGCTGCTCCAGGAACCACAGGCGCTGCTGCGCGAACGACAGCGGGAGTACGCCGTCGCGAGGAGCGCGCTTCAAGGGGGGAGCTTGTGTCCCGGCCGTGCGGGCGCGAGCGGCCTCCACGCGTTGAGCCAGTCGGGCCACCGTGGGCGACTCGAACAGCTCGCGCAGCGGCAGCTCCACCTGGAACGCATCGCGGATGCGCGACACGAGCTGGGTGGCGAGCAGCGAGTGCCCGCCCAGCTCGAAGAAGTCATCGAGGACGCCGGGGCGGTCATGGCGCAGGACTTCCGACCACAACCTGGCCAGGGTCTGCTCCACCGGCGTGCGCGGCGCGACGTAGTCGTGACGGTGGGAAGCCGACACCGAGTCCGGTGCGGGCAGGGCCTTGCGGTCCACCTTGCCGTTGGGCGTCAGCGGCAGCGCGTCCAGCACCACGTACGCCGACGGCACCATGTACTCCGGCAGTCGATGCTTCACGTGCATGCGCAGCGTGGCCGCGTCGAGGGCCGCCCCCTCCTTCGCCGTCACGTACGCCACCAGTCGCTTGCCCTCGGTGCCGTCCTCTCTCGCGATGACGACGACTTCGTTGACTCCCGAGTGCTGCGCCAGTGCCGTCTCCACCTCTCCCAGCTCGATGCGGAAGCCGCGCACCTTCACCTGCGTGTCTCGCCGGCCCAGGAACTCCAGCGTCCCGTCTCCTCGCCAGCGCACCACGTCGCCCGTCCGGTACAGCCGGGCCCCCTGCCCGAAGGGACTGGGCACGAAGCGCTCCGCCGTCAGCTCCGGCCGGCCCACGTACCCCACCGCAAGGCCCTCTCCTCCCACGTACAGCTCGCCTGGCACTCCCACCGGCACCGGCTGCATCGCTCCGTCCAGCACGTACGTCGACGTGTTGGTGATGGGACGGCCGATGGGCACCGAGGCGCCCAGCTCTTCCGCGCCCTCCATGCGGTGGCACGCGGAGAACGTCGTGTTCTCCGTCGGGCCGTACCCGTTGATGAGGATGTTTCCAGACGCCAGTCGCTCCCTCACCCGTCCGACGGGCAGCACGTCACCACCCGCAAGCACCTGCTTCACAGCGGCCAGCGCCTCCGGCTGCCTCGCCTGCATCTGCTCGAAGAGTGCCGCCGTCAGCCACAGTGACGTGATGCCCGCTTCGCCCAGCGTGCGGCCCAGCTCCTCCAGCGATGGCGCTCCCGCCGGGTACACCACCAGCTTCGCCCCGTGCAGCAGCGCTCCCCACACCTCCAGCGTCGACGCGTCGAAGGAGATGGGCGCCAGCTGCAGCCACACCTCTTCCGGCCCGAAGCGTGCGTAGTCCGTCCCCAGCACCAGCCGCGACACTGCCCGGTGCGGCACCCCCACGCCCTTCGGGCGGCCCGTGCTTCCCGACGTGAACATCACGTAGGCGAGATTGCCGCCACCCACCCGGACCGGTGGCGTGCTCTCGGGTTGACTCGAGAAGGCCGATAGCCCGGAGTCCACGAGCACCACCGGCTCGCCGTCCTCGGCCACAGCCAGTTTCTCCTGAGACACGAGCACCGTGACGCCGGCCTCGCGCTTCATCCACTGCAGCCGCTCCCGTGGGTAGCTTGCGTCCAGCGGCACGTACACGCCGCCGGCTTTCAGGATGCCCAGCACGCTCACCACCAACTCCAGCGAGCGCTCCACGCACAGGCCCACCCTCACCTCGGGGCCCACTCCCATCCCCTTCAGGTGGTGCGCCAGTTGGTTGGCCCGCCGGTTCAGCTCCTCGTACGTGAGCCGCTGGCCCGCATGCTCCACGGCCACGGCCCGCGGCGTCCGCTGCACCTGCGCTTCGAACAACTCCGCCAGCGACGCCTCGCGCGGGTACTCCACGGCCTTCCCACTCCACTCCTCCACCAGTCGCCGCTGCTCCTGCTCGCCCATCAGCGGCAGGGCCTCCAGGCGTTGCTCCGGATGGGAGACGGCCGACTCCAGCAGCACGCGCAGGTGCCCCAGCAGCCGATCGATGGTGGCGGGCTCGAACAAATCGCTGTTGAACTCCAGGCCGCCGGAGAGGCCCTCCTCCGACTCACCCATGCCGAGCGTCAGGTCGAACTTCGACGTCTTGCCCGACGACTCGGCGGCCTCCAGCGTCAGCCCCGGCAAGCTCACCGCCGAGCCCGGCGCATTCTGCAGCACGAACATCACCTGGAAGAGCGGACCGCGGCTCATGTCCCGCTCGGGCTGCAGCTCCTCCACCAATCGCTCGAAGGGCACTTCCTGGTGCGCGTACGCGCCCAGCGTCGTTTCCCGTACCTGCCCCAGCAGCTCGCGGAAGGTGGCGTTGCCGTCCAGCCGGGTCCGCAGCACCAGCGTGTTGACGAAGAAGCCGATGAGCCCCTCCGTCTCCGCCCGAGTCCGGTTGGCGATGGCCGTGCCCACGCTCACGTCATTCTGCCCGGAGTAGCGGGACAGCACCGTCTGGAAGGCCGCCAGCAGCACCATGAAGGGTGTGGCCCCTTCCTTCTGGGCCAGGGCCTTCACCGACTCCCACAACGCCTTCGACCACTGGAAGGTGCGCGTGTCGCCCCGGAAGCTCTGCACCGCCGGACGCGGCTTGTCCGTCGGCAGCTCCAGCGCTCGCGGAGCCCCGGTGAGCTGCTTCTTCCAGTACGCGAGCTGTGCGTCCAGCACCTCGCCCTTGAGCCACTCGCGCTGCCACACCGCGTAGTCCGCGTACTGCACCGCCAACTCCGGCAGGGTCGGCTGTCGGCCCTGTGCATACGCCTCGTAGAGCGCCACCACCTCGCGCACGAGGATGCCCATCGACCAGCCGTCCGACACGATGTGGTGCATCACCAGCACCAGCACGTGCTCCTGCTCCGACACCTTCAGCAGCGTCGTCCTCAGCAGCGGGCCCTGCTCCAGGTTGAACGGGCGTTGGGCTTCCTGTCCGGCCAGGCGCTTCGCCTCGGTGGCACGGGCAACCTCGGGCAGGGAGCCCAGGTCCACCACCTCCAGCCGAGCCTGCATCCCGTGCTCGATGACCTGCACGGGGAGCCCGTTCTCGGTTCGGAACACCGTGCGCAGCGACTCGTGACGGCGGACCAGCGCTTCGAAGCTCCGCTCCAGGGCTCGGAAGTCGAGCGTCCCGGTCAGCTTCACCGCCACGGGGACATTGTAGAAGGAGCTGCCCGGCTCCAATTGATCCAGGAACCACAGGCGCTGCTGCGCGAACGACAGCGGCAGGGCGCGATCGCGAGATACGCGGGCCAGAGGCGGCGCCTTCAACCTTGCACTCGTGCCCGCCCCGTCCAGCTTCAACGCGAGCTTCTCCACCGTGGAGGCTTCGAAGACGTCGCGCAGGGGCAGCTCGACCTGGAACGCCTCGCGCACCCTGGAGACGAGTTGCGTCGCCAGCAGCGAGTGTCCGCCCAGCTCGAAGAAGTCCTCGTGCAGGCCGACCCGCTCGACGTTCAACACCTCCGCGAAGATGGCCGCCAGCTTCTGCTCGGCCTCCGTGCGCGGCGCTTCGAACGACTCCGGCTTCGGAGCGTGGGCGTCCGGTGCGGGCAGGGCCTTGCGGTCCACCTTGCCGTTGGGCGTCAGCGGCAGCGTATCCAGCACCACGTACGCCGACGGCACCATGTACTCCGGCAGCCGCTGCTTCACGTGCGTGCGCAGGACGCCGGGCTCCAGCTCCGCCCCCACCTTCGCCGTCACGTACGCCACCAGTCGCTTGCCCTCCGCGCCGTCCTCCCTCGCGATGACGACGACCTCGTTGACGCCCGAGTGCTGCGCCAGCGCTGTCTCCACCTCTCCCAGCTCGATGCGGAAGCCGCGCACCTTCACCTGCGTGTCTCGCCGGCCCAGGAACTCCAGCGTCCCGTCCCCTCGCCAGCGCACCACGTCGCCCGTCCGGTACAGCCGGGCCCCCTGCCCGAAGGGACTGGGCACGAAGCGCTCCGCCGTCAGCTCCGGCCGCCCCACGTACCCCACCGCAAGGCCCTCTCCTCCCACGTACAGCTCGCCCGGCACTCCCACCGGCACCGGCTGCATCGCTCCGTCCAGCACGTACGTCGACGTATTTGTAATGGGGCGGCCAATCGGCACCGAGGCGCCCAGCTCTTCCGCGCCCTCCATCCGGTGGCACGCGGAGAACGTCGTGTTCTCCGTCGGTCCATACCCGTTGATGAGGATGTTTCCGGACGTCAGTCGCTCTCGGACTCGGCCCACCGGGAGCACGTCGCCGCCGGCCAGCAACTGCTTCACGCCAGCCAGCGCCTCCGGCTGTCTCGCCTGCATCTGCTCGAAGAGCGCCGCCGTCAGCCACAGCGACGTGATGCCCGCTTCTCCCAGCGTGCGGCCCAGTTCCTCCAACGACGGCGCTCCCGCCGGGTACACCACCAGCTTCGCGCCGTGCAGCAGCGCTCCCCACACCTCCAGCGTCGACGCGTCGAAAGAGATGGGCGCCAACTGCAGCCACACCTCTTCAGGCCCGAAGCGTGCGAAGTCCGTCCCCAGCACCAGTCGCGACACCGCCCGGTGCGGCACTCCCACTCCCTTCGGACGGCCCGTGCTTCCCGACGTGAACATCACGTACGCCAGGTTCTCTCCTCCCACCGGGGACGACAGGGCGCTCTCCGGCTGGCGTGCGATGGCGTCCCAGTCCGAATCGACGCACACCAGCAGCTCGCCGCCTTCGGCAATCTCATCCGCCAGCTTCTCCTGCGCGACGAGGACCGCGACGCCCGCCTCTCGCTTCATCCAGGACAGACGCTCCAGCGGGTAGCTCGCGTCCAGCGGCACGTACACGCCACCGGCCTTCAGGATGCCCAGCACGCTCACCACCAGCTCCAGCGAACGCTCCACGCACAGGCCCACCCTCACCTCGGGGCCCAGTCCCATCCCCTTCAGGTGGTGCGCCAGCTGATTGGCCCGGCGGTCCAGCTCCTCGTACGTCAGTCGCTGGCCCGCATACTCCACGGCCACGGCACGCGGCGTCCTCCGCACCTGCGCTTCGAACAGCTCCGCGAGCGACACCTCTCGCGGGTACTCCACGGCGCGACCGCTCCACTGCGTAACCAGTCGCCGCTCCTCTTCGCCCATCAGCGGCAGCGCATCCAGTCGCTGCTCCGGATGGGTGACTGCCGCATCCAGCAGCACGCGCAGATGGCTCAGCAACCGCTCCATCGTCGCCGCGTCGAAGAGGTCGCTGTTGTAGTTCACCGCCGCTGCCACTCCCTGCGGCACCTCCTGCACCACCAGCGACAGGTCGAACTTCGATGTCCTGTCTTCCGACTCCACTCCCGACAGCGTCAGCCCCTGCTTCAGCTTCACTTCCGTCGTCGGCGTGTTCTGCAGCGTCAGCGTCACCTGGAACAGCGGACTGCGGCTCAGGTCTCTCTCCGGCTGCAGCTCCTCCACCAGCTTCTCGAACGGCACCTCCTGGTGCGCATACGCCCCCAGCGTCGTCTCCCGCACCTGCCTCAGCAGCTGCCGGAAGCTCTGCCCTCCCTCCACCTTCGCCCTCAGCACCAGCATGTTGGCGAAGAAGCCAATCAGCCCTTCCGTTTCCCCCTGCGTGCGCCCCGCGATGGGCGCTCCCACGCTCACGTCCTCCTGACCCGCGTAGCGCGACAGCACCGTCTGGAACGCCGCCAGCAGCACCATGAACGGCGTTGCCCCCTCGCGTTGTGCCAGGGTCTTCGCGCCGTCCCACAACCGCTTCGACCACTGGACCTCGACGTGTCCTCCGCGGAAGGTCTGCACCGCCGGGCGAGGCCGGTCCGTCGGCAGCTCCAGGGCTCGGCTGGCCCCTTCGAGCTGTCGCCTCCAGTACCCGAGCTGCTCCTCCAGCACCTCGCCCTTGAGCCACTCGCGCTGCCACACCGCGTAGTCCGCGTACTGCACCGCCAGCTCCGGCAGCGGGGACGAGCGGCCTTCCGAGAACGCCTCGTAGAGCGCCGCAATCTCGCGCACGAGGACATTCATCGACCAGCCATCCGAGACGATGTGGTGCGTCACCAGCACCAGCACGTGCTCCTGCTCCGACAGCTTCAGCAGCGTCATCCGCAGCAGCGGCCCGTGCTCCAGGTCGAAGGGCCGTTGCGCCTCCTCCTCCACGAGCCGCATGGCCTCCGCTTCGCGAACGCCTTCCGCCACCGCGCGCAGGTCCCGCACGTCGAAGCCAAGCAACGACTCCGAGGAGATGACCTGGACGGGCTTCCCGTCCTTGCTACCGAAGGTCGTACGCAGCGCTTCATGCCGGAGGACCAGCTCTTCGAAGCTTCGCTGGAGGACCCCCACGTCCAGCGCGCCCTCCGCACGCACCACGGCCGGCACGTTGTAGAAGGCGCTGCCCGGCTCCAGACGGTCCAGGAACCACAGCCGCTGCTGCGCGAACGACAGTGGCAGTACCGCCTGCCGTTCCGTACGCGGCTTCAGCGGAGGAGCCGCCAGCGCATGACCCGCACGTGCCGCGTGCTCGGTCCGGCCGGCGAGTGACGCCACCGTGGGTGCCTCGAAGAGCTCACGCAACGGAAGCTCGACACCAAACGTGCTCCGTATCCGCGAAACGACCTGCGTCGCCAGCAGGGAGTGACCGCCCAGCTCGAAGAAATTGTCCTTCGTGCCGACGCGCTCGACTCCCAGCACCTGGGCAAAGAGCCCTGCGAGCAGTTCCTCCGTGGGCGTGCGCGGCGCCTCGTATTCCGTGCTGGCGGTGCGGGTCGAGTCCGTCGGTTCGGGCAGGGCCTTGCGGTCCACCTTGCCGTTGGGCGTCAGCGGCAGCGCGTCCAGCACCACGTACGCCGACGGCACCATGTACTCCGGCAGCCGCTGCTTCACGTGCGTGCGCAGCGTGGCCGCGTCGAGGGCCGCTCCCTCCTTCGCCGTCACGTACGCCACCAGTCGCTTGCCCTCGGTGCCGTCCTCCCTCGCAATGACGACAACTTCGTTGACGCCCGAGTGCTGCGCCAGTGCCGTTTCCACCTCTCCCAGCTCGATGCGGAAGCCCCGCACCTTCACCTGCGTGTCGCGCCGGCCCAGGAACTCCAGCGTCCCGTCCCCTCTCCAGCGCACCACGTCGCCCGTGCGGTACAGCCGGGCCCCCTGCCCGAAGGGACTGGGCACGAAGCGCTCCGCCGTCAGCTCCGGCCGGCCCACGTACCCCACCGCAAGACCCTCTCCTCCCACGTACAGCTCGCCTGGCACTCCCACCGGCACCGGCTGCATCGCCCCGTCCAGCACGTATGCCGACGTGTTGGTGATGGGACGGCCGATGGGCACCGAAGCACCCAGCTCTTCCGCGACCTCCATCCGGTGGCACGTGGAGAACGTCGTGTTCTCTGTCGGGCCGTAGCCGTTGATGAGGACCCCACCGGCAGCCAGTCGCTCCTTCACCCGTCCGACGGGCAGCACGTCACCACCGGCCAGCAACTGCTTCACTCCGGCCAGGGCTTCCGGCTGCCTTGCCTGCATCTGCTCGAAGAGCGCCGCCGTCAGCCACAGTGACGTGATGCCCGCTTCGCCCAGCGTGCGGCCCAGCTCCTCCAGCGAAGGCGCTCCCGCCGGGTACACCACCAGCTTCGCCCCGTGCAGCAGCGCTCCCCACACCTCCAGCGTCGATGCGTCGAAGGAGATGGGTGCCAGCTGCAGCCACACCTCTTCCGGCCCGAAGCGTGCGTAGTCCGTCCCCAGCACCAGTCGCGACACCGCCCGGTGCGGCACTCCCACTCCCTTCGGACGGCCCGTGCTTCCCGACGTGAACATCACGTACGCCAGGTTCTCTCCTCCCACTCGTGCCAGCAGGTTGCTCTCCGGCTGGCGCGCGATGGCGGCCCCATCCGTGTCCACGCACACAACCCGCTCGACGTCCTTCAGATGCAAGGAAGGAAGCAGCTTCTGCTGGGTCACCAGCAGCGCTACGTCGGACTCCTGCTTCATCCACGCCAGGCGTTCCGACGGGTAGCTCGCGTCCAGGGGCACGTACACGCCACCGGCCTTCAGGATGCCCAGCACGCTCACCACCAGCTCCAGCGAGCGCTCCACGCACAGGCCCACTCTCACCTCGGGGCCCACTCCCATTCCCCTCAGATGGTGCGCCAGCTGATTGGCCCCGCGGTTGAGCTCCGCGTACGTCATTCGCTGGCCCGCATACTCCACGGCCACGGCACGCGGCGTCCTCCGCACCTGTGCCTCGAACAGCTCCGCCAGCGACGCCTCTCGCGGGTACTCCCCAGCTCTCCCGCTCCAGTCCTGCACCAGTCGCCGCCGCTCCACTCCGAGCATCAGCGGCAGCGATTCCAACCGCTGCTCCGGGCGGGACACCGCCGACTCCAACAGCACGCGCAGGTGCCCCATCAGCCGCTCGATGGTGGCCGGCTCGAACAGGTCGATGTTGAACTCCAGCGCGCCCGCGACTCCGCCGTCGCCCGACTCGGCCATGCCGAGCGTCAGGTCGAACTTCGACGTCTTGCCCGACGACTCGGTCCCCTCCAGCGTCAGTCCCGGCAAGCTCACCGCCGAGCCCGGCGCGTTCTGCAGCACGAACATCACCTGGAAGAGCGCGCCCCGGCTCATGTCCCGCTCGGGCTGCAACTCCTCCACCAGTCGCTCGAAGGGCACCTCCTGGTGCGCGTACGCGCCCAGCGTCGTCTCCCGTACCTGCCTCAGCAGCTCGCGGAAGGTGGCGTTGCCGTCCAGCCGAGCCCGCAGCACCAGCGTGTTGACGAAGAAGCCAATCAGCCCTTCCGTTTCCGCGCGCGTGCGGTTCGCGATGGCCGTGCCCACGCTCACGTCGTCCTGCCCGGAGTACCTCCCCAACACCGTCTGGAAAGCCGCCAGCAGCACCATGAAGGGCGTGGCCCCTTCCTTCTGGGCCAGGGCCTTCACCGACTCCCACAGCGCCTTCGACCACTGGAAGGTGCGCGTGTCGCCACGGAAGCTCTGCACCGCCGGACGCGGCTTGTCCGTCGGCAGCTCCAGCGCGGCCGGTGCACCTTCGAGCTGCTTCCTCCAGTACCCGAGTTGCGCGTCCAGCACCTCGCCCTTGAGCCACTCGCGCTGCCACACCGCGTAGTCCGCGTATTGCACCGCCAACTCCGGCAGGGTCGGCTGTCGGCCCTGTGCATACGCCTCGTACAGCGCCACCATCTCGCGCACGAGGATGCCCATCGACCAGCCGTCCGACACGATGTGGTGCATCACCAGCACCAGCACGTGCTCCTGCTCCGACACCTTCACCAGTGTCGTCCTCAACAGCGGGCCCTGCTCCAGGTTGAAGGGACGCTCGATTTCCTCTTCCACCCAGCGCTGGGCCGCGGTGCTCCGCTCCGCTTCCGGCAGCAGGCTCAGGTCCTCCCGCACGATGGCGGGTGCCGGCTCCGTCGAGATGACCTGCACGGGAGTGCCCGCTTCGGTGCGGAACGTGGTTCGCAGTGACTCATGACGGCGGACCAGCTCGCGGAAGCTCTTTTCCAGGGCATCGACATCCAGATGCCCCGTCAGCTTCACCACCGACGGCACGTTGTAGAAGGCGCTGCCCGGCTCCAGTTGGTCCAGGAACCAGAGCCGCTGCTGCGCAAACGACAGCGGAAGTGCTCCGTCGCGCGGCGCACGCTTCAAGGGGGGCGCCCGGAGGCCCTTCGAGTCCCCGCGGGCCCCTGCATCTATCCGCCCGGCCAGCGTCTCCACCGTGGAGGCTTCGAAGACATCGCGCAGGGGCAGCTCGACCTGGAAGGCTTCCAGCACGCGCGAGACCAGCTGCGTGGCGAGCAGCGAGTGCCCGCCCAGCTCGAAGAAGTCCCCGTGCAGGCCGACCTGCTCGACGTTCAGCACCTCCGCGAAGATGGCCGCCAGCTTCTGCTCCGTCTCCGTGCGCGGCGCCTCGAACGTCTCCGGCTTCGGAGCCTGGGCGTCCGGTGTCGGCAGGGCCTTTCGGTCCACCTTGCCGTTGGGCGTCAGTGGCAGCGCGTCCAGCACCACGTACGCCGACGGCACCATGTACTCCGGCAGCCGCTGCTTCACGTGCGTGCGCAGCGTGGCCGCGTCGAGGGCCGCACCCTCCTTCGCCGTCACGTACGCCACCAGCCGCTTGCCCTCGGTGCCGTCCTCCCTCGCGATGACGACGACTTCGTTGACGCCCGAGTGCTGCGCCAGTGCCGTCTCCACCTCTCCCAGCTCGATGCGGAAGCCCCGCACCTTCACCTGCGTGTCTCGCCGGCCCAGGAACTCCAGCGTCCCGTCCCCTCTCCAGCGCACCACGTCGCCCGTCCGGTACAGCCGGGCTCCCTGCCCGAAGGGACTGGGCACGAAGCGCTCCGCCGTCAGCTCCGGCCGGCCCACGTACCCCACCGCAAGGCCTTCTCCTCCCACGTACAGCTCGCCTGGCACTCCCACCGGCACCGGCTGCATCGCCCCGTCCAGCACGTACGTCGACGTGTTGGTGATGGGACGGCCGATGGGCACCGAGGCGCCCAGCTCTTCCGCGCCCTCCATCCGGTGGCACGCGGAGAACGTCGTGTTCTCCGTCGGGCCGTACCCGTTGATGAGGATGTTTCCTGAGGCCAGCCGATCTCGGACGCGCCCCACCGGGAGCACATCGCCTCCGGCCAGGAGTTGCTTCACTCCGGCCAGGGCTTCCGGCTGCCTCGCCTGCATCTGCTCGAAGAGCGCCGCCGTCAGCCACAGCGACGTGATGCCCGCTTCGCCCAGCGTGCGGCCCAGCTCCTCCAACGACGGCGCTCCCGCCGGGTACACCACCAGCTTCGCGCCGTGCAGCAGCGCTCCCCACACCTCCAGCGTCGACGCGTCGAAGGAGATGGGCGCCAGCTGCAACCACACCTCTTCCGGCCCGAAGTGCGCGTACTCCGTCCCCAGCACCAGTCGCGACACCGCCCGGTGCGGCACTCCCACGCCCTTCGGACGGCCCGTGCTTCCTGACGTGAACATCACGTACGCCAGGTTCTCGCCGCTGACCCTGGTGGCAGGCGAGGTCTCCGGCTGGCGCGAGATGGTCGCCCACTCCGTATCCACGCAGACCAGCAGCTCGCTGCCTTCGGCGACGTCCTCCGCCAGCTTCTCCTGAGCCACCAGCAGCGCGACTCCGGCTTCACGCTTCATCCAGCCAAGGCGGTCCAGCGGGTAGCTGGCATCCAGCGGCACGTACACGCCGCCGGCCTTGAGGATGCCCAGCACGCTCACCACCAGCTCCAGCGAGCGCTCCACGCACAGGCCCACCCTCACCTCGGGGCCTACTCCCATCCCCCTCAGGTGGTGCGCGAGCTGATTGGCCCGGCGGTTCAGCTCCTCGTACGTCAGTCGCTGGCCCGCATACTCCACGGCCACGGCCCGCGGCGTCCTCCGCACCTGTGCCTCGAACAGATCCGCCAGCGACGCCTCTCGCGGATAATCGACAGCCTTGCCGCTCCACTCGCCTACGAGCTGCTTTCGCTCCGCCTCGCCCATCAGCGGCAGATCCATCAGTCGCTGCTCGGGCCTTGCCACCGCTGACTCCAGCAGCGCCTGCATGTGCCCCAGCAACCGCTCCATCGTCGCCGCGTCGAAGAGGTCGCTGTTGTAGTTCACCGCCGCCACCACTCCGTGCGGCACGTCCTCCACCAGGAGCGACAGGTCGAACTTCGACGTCTTCCACTCCGACTCCACTCCCGACAGCGTCAGCCCCTGCTTCAGCTTCACTTCCGTCGTCGGCGTGTTCTGCAGCGTCAGCGTCACCTGGAACAGCGGACTGCGGCTCAGGTCTCTCTCTGGCTGCAGCTCCTCCACCAGCTTCTCGAACGGCACCTCCTGGTGCGCATACGCCCCCAGCGTCGTCTCCCGCACCTGCCTCAGCAGCTGCCGGAAGCTCTGCCCTCCCTCCACCTTCGCCCTCAGCACCAGCATGTTGGCGAAGAAGCCAATCAGCCCTTCCGTTTCCCCCTGCGTGCGCCCCGCGATGGGCGCTCCCACGCTCACGTCCTCCTGCCCCGCGTAGCGCGACAGCACCGTCTGGAACGCCGCCAGCAACACCATGAACGGCGTCGCTCCCTCGCGCCGGCCGAGCGACTCCACGTCGCGCCACAGCGCCTTCGGCCACAGCGTCTGCCGGACCTCGCCACGGAAGGTCTGCACCACCGGACGCGGCTTGTCCGTCGGCAGCTCCAGCGTGGCCGGTGCCCCTTCGAGCTGCTGCCTCCAGTACCCGAGCTGCGCCTCCAGCACCTCGCCCTTCAGCCACTCGCGCTGCCACACCGCGTAGTCCGGATACTGCACGGGCAGCTCCGGCAGGCTGGACGGACGCCCCTGGGAGAAGGCCTCGTACAGCGCGGCCACCTCGCGCACGAGGATGCCCATGGACCAGCCGTCCGAGACGATGTGGTGCGTCATCAGCACCAGCACGTGCTCCTGCTCCGACAGCTTCAGCAGCGTCGTCTTCAGCAGCGGCCCCCGCGCCAGGTCGAACGGCCGGACGGCCTCCGCCTCCGCGCGGCGGCGTGCTTCCTGCTCACGCTCCTCCTCCGGATGCCCGCCCAGGTCCACCCTGTTCAGCGCCACGCGTCCCGCCGGCGAGATGACCTGCACGGGCAGGCCGCCCTCGGAGCGGAACGTGGTGCGCAGCGACTCGTGCCGACGCACCAGCTCCTCGAAGCTCTGCTCCAGCGCGGCGACGTCCAGCGGCCCGCTCAGCTTCACCACCGCCGGCACGTTGTAGAACGCGCTTCCTGGCGCGAGCTGCTCCAGGAACCACAGGCGCTGCTGCGCGTAGGACAGCGGCAGGACGTCCTGGTGCTCCGGCCTCCGCCGCAGGGGCGGCGCCACGAAGCCCACCCCCGCCCGTACCGCACGCTCCACGCGGTCCGCCAGCGTCCCCACCGTGGGCGCCTCGAAGAGCTCTCGCAGCGGCAGGTCGATGCCGAAGGCACCGCGAATCCGCGAGATGGCCTGGGTGGCCAGCAGCGAGTGTCCGCCCAGCTCGAAGAAGCTTCCGTGGACGCCCACCTGCGCGAGTCCGAGCACCTCGGCGAAGAGGCCCGCCAGCACCTTCTCCGTTTCCGTCCGGGGCGCGGTGAAGGACTCGGGCGCCGCCGCGACGAAGTCCGGTGCCGGCAGCGCCGCCCGGTCCACCTTGCCGTTGGGCGTCAGCGGCAGCGCGTCCAGCACCACGAACGCCTGCGGCACCATGTAGTCGGGCAGCGTCCCGCCCAGGAAGTCACGCAGCGACTCGGCCACCAACACCTGGCCCGCCACGGGCACGGCGTAGGCAACGAGCCGCTTGCCCGCCGACTGCCCGTCACGCGCCAGGACGACGGCCTCGCGCACCGCGGGGTGCCGCTCCAAGGCGGCTTCCACCTCGCCGAGCTCCACGCGGTAGCCGCGAATCTTGAGCTGATGGTCCACGCGGCCGAGGAACTCGATCCGCCCATCCGCGAGCAGGCGGGCCCTGTCTCCGGTGCGGTACATCCGCGCTCCCGACGCGCCCGAGTACGGGTCCGGGATGAAGCGCTCCGCCGTCAGGTCCGGACGGCCCAGGTAGCCACGGCCCACGACGAGGCCACCGATGCACAGCTCGCCGGGAACGCCCACCGGCACGGGGACGAGCCGCGCATCCAGCACGTAGGTGCGCGCGTTGGGAATGGGCCGGCCGAGCGGCACGGACACGGACACGCGCCCCTCCGCCCCACGTGGCACCTTCAGCGTGAGCACGCCCACCGTCGTCTCGGTGGGGCCGTAGTGGTTGAACACCTCCAGCCCCGGGGCCAGCGCGTGGACGCGGTCGATGAGCGACCAGTCCGACACGTCCCCGCCCAGCACCAGCCGCTGGCGAGGGAGCACCCGCTCCGGGTTCCCCGAGGCCAGGAGCGCCTGGAGGTGCGGGGGGACGATCTTCAGGCAGTCCACCGCCTCACGCTCGAAGAGCGCGGCCAGCGCCGCGGGGTCCGAGGCCTGCTCGCGCGACACCAGGTGCAGCGCGCCGCCGTGGCAGAGCGCGGGGAACACCGCGGTGTTGCCGAGGTCCGCCGCCAGCGTGGACACGGAGGCGAAGCTCGCGGCGTCCGGCAGCTCCAGCCTGCGCGAGACACCCTCCACGTAGTTGACGAGCTGCCGGTGTTCGATGGCCACGCCCTTCGGCCTGCCGGTGGAGCCGGAGGTGAAGATGACGTAGGCGAGGTTCTCCGGTGCCGCCACGGGCACCGGGTCCGCATCTCTCCTCGCGGCCAGCATGGCGGCGTCCGCGTCGAGCCGGATGACCGCTCCGGCGCTCCATCCGAGGCGCTCCGCCAGCGCCGACTGCGTGACGAGTGCTCGCGCTCCCGCGTCCGCGAGGACGCCTCGCAGGCGCTCGAGGGGGAAGGCCGGGTCCAGGGGCACGTAGGCGCCCCCCGCCTTGAGGATGCCCCACAGGCCCACCAGGGCACTCGCGGAGCGGTCCAGGTACAGGCCCACCGGCACGTCGGGGCCCACGCCCAGCTCGCGCAGGTGGTGCGCCAGGTGGTTCGCGCGCTGGTTCAGCTCCCGGTACGTCAGGCGCGAGTCCTCGGCGACGACGGCCTCGGCGTCCGGAGTCCTTGCCGCCTGGGCCTCGAAGAGCGCCTGCACGGTGACGGGCGGCAAGGGGGCGCGGGTGTCGTTCCACTCCACGAGGAGCTGCCGCCGCTCCACGCTGACCATCAGCGGCAGGTCCGCCAGCCGCGTATCCGGAGCGCGGACGGCCGCCTCCAGCAGCACGCGCAGGTGCCCCACCAGCCGGTCCACCGTGTCTTGATGGAAGAGGTCGCGGTTGTACGCGACGGCGACGGAGAGCCCCTGCGGCTGCTCGGTCAGCTCCAGCGTCAGGTCGAACTTCGACGTTCGGGCGTCCGTGTCCATGCCCGCCAGCGTCAGCCCCGACAGCCGCAGCTCCGTCGTCGGAGTGTTCTGGAGGATGAACATCACCTGGAACAGCGGGCTCCGGTTCAGGTGCCGCTCGGGCTTGAGCTCCTCCACCAGCTTCTCGAACGGCACGTCCTGGTGGGCATAGGCCCCGAGCGTCACCTCGCGCGCCTGCGCCACGAGCTGCCGGAAGGTGGGGTTGCCGCCGAGCCTCGCGCGCAGCACGAGCGTATTGATGAAGAAGCCGATGAGGCCCTCCGTCTCCGCCCGGGTGCGGTTGGCGATGGGCGAGCCCACGCACACGTCGTCCTGTCCCGAGTAGCGCGACAGGACCGTCTGGAAGGCGGCGAGGAACACCATGAAGGGCGTTGCGCCTTCACCGTGCGCCAGCGCCTTCGCGGACTCCCACAGCTCGCGTGGCCACTGGAAGCCGCGGCCCTCGCCGGCGAACGTCTGCACCGCGGGGCGGGGCTTGTCCGTGGGCAGCTCCAGCACGGCGGGGGCGCCCTGGAGCTGGTGCTTCCAGTACGCGAGCTGGGCGTCCAGCACCTCGTCCTTCAACCACTCGCGCTGCCACACCGCGTAGTCCGCGTACTGGAGCGGCAGCTCTGGCAGCGGCGACGGCAGGCCCTTCGAGCATGCCTCGTACAGCGCTCCCGCCTCGCGCACGAGGACGTCCATCGACCAGCCGTCGGACACGATGTGGTGCATCACCAGCACCAGCACGTGCTCCTGCTCCGACAGCTTCAGCAGCGTCGTCCGCAGCAACGGCCCGCGCTCCAGGTTGAACGGGCGCTGGGCCTCCTGGGCGAAGATGCGCGCCGCTTCCGCTGCCCGTTCGGCCGCGGGTGCACCGGTGAGGTCCTCGGTCCCCAGGCGCACGTGTGCCTCGGGGGAGATGACCTGCACGGGCGCGCCGCCGTGTTGCTGGAAGGTCGTGCGCAACGACTCGTGACGGCGCACCAGTTCCTCGAAGGCGCGCTCCAGGGCGTCGACGTGCAGCGTCCCGGTCAGCTTCACCGCCGTGGGGATGTTGTAGGAGCTGCCCCCGGGCTCGAGCTGATCCAGGAACCACAGCCGCTGCTGCGCGAACGACAGCGGCAGGGGGCCGGTGCGCGGAATGCGCTTCAGTGGCGGCGACTGGAGGCCGGCACCGGTGGACAACCCGGTGCCCAGACGCGCGGCCAGCTTCTCCACCGTGGAGGCTTCGAAGACGTCGCGCAGGGGCAGCTCGACCTGGAAGGTCTCGCGCACCCTAGAGACGAGCTGCGTGGCGAGCAGTGAGTGCCCTCCCAGCTCGAAGAAGTCCCCGTGCAGGCCGACCTGATCGAGGTTGAGCACCTCCGCGAAGATGGCCGCCAGCTTCTGTTCGGTCTCCGTGCGCGGAGCTTCGAACGTTTCCTGCTTCGGGGCGTCTGGCGTGGGCAGGGCCTTGCGGTCCACCTTGCCGTTGGGCGTCAGCGGCAGCGCGTCCAGCACCACGTACGCCGACGGCACCATGTACTCCGGCAGCCGCTGCTTCACGTGCGTGCGCAGCGTGGCCGCGTCGAGGGCCGCACCCTCCTTCGCCGTCACGTACGCCACCAGCCGCTTGCCCTCGGTGCCGTCCTCCCTCGCGATGACGACGACTTCATTGACGCCCGAGTGCTGCGCCAGCGCTGTCTCCACCTCCCCCAGCTCGATGCGGAAGCCGCGCACCTTCACCTGCGTGTCTCGCCGCCCCAGGAACTCCAGCGTCCCGTCCCCTCTCCAGCGCACCACGTCGCCCGTCCGGTACAGCCGGGCCCCCTGCCCGAAGGGACTGGGCACGAAGCGCTCCGCCGTCAGCTCCGGCCGCCCCACGTACCCCACCGCAAGGCCCTCTCCTCCCACGTACAGCTCGCCCGGCACTCCCACCGGCACTGGCTGCATCGCCACGTCCAGCACGTACGTCGACGTGTTGGTAATGGGGCGGCCGATGGGCACCGAGGCGCCCAGCTCTTCCGCGCCCTCCATCCGGTGGCACGCGGAGAACGTCGTGTTCTCCGTCGGGCCGTACCCGTTGATGAGGATGTTTCCTGAGGCCAGCCGCTCTCGGACGCGGCCCACCGGGAGCACATCGCCTCCGGCCAAGAGTTGCTTCACTCCGGCCAGGGCTCCCGGCTGCCTCGCCTGCATCTGCTCGAAGAGTGCCGCCGTCAGCCACAGCGACGTGATGCCCGCTTCGCCCAGCGTGCGGCCCAGTTCCTCCAGTGAAGGCGCTCCCGCCGGGTACACCACCAGCTTCGCCCCGTGCAGCAGCGCTCCCCACACCTCCAGCGTCGATGCGTCGAAGGAGATGGGCGCCAGCTGCAGCCACACCTCTTCCGGCCCGAAGCGTGCGAAGTCCGTTCCCAGCACCAGTCGCGACACCGCCCGGTGCGGCACGCCTACGCCCTTCGGACGGCCCGTGCTTCCCGACGTGAACATCACGTACGCGAGGTTTTCTCCTCCCACTCGCGCCGGCAGGTTGCTCTCCGGCTGGCGAGCAATGACGGACCACTCCGTATCCACGCAGACCAGCAGCTCGCTGCCTTCGGCAATCTCATCCGCCAGCTTCTCCTGCGCGACGAGGACGGCGACGCCCGCCTCTCGCTTCATCCAGGACAGGCGCTCCAGCGGGTAGCTCGCGTCCAGCGGCACGTACACGCCACCGGCCTTCAGGATGCCCAACACGCTCACCATCAGCTCCAGCGAGCGCTCCACGCACAGCCCCACCCGTACCTCGGGTCCCACGCCCAAGGCCCTCAGATGATGCGCCAGCTGATTGGCTCGCCGGTCGAGCTCCGTGTACGTGAGCCGCTGGTCCCCGTACTCCACCGCCACCGCGTCTGGCGTCCTCTGCACCTGCGCTTCGAACAACTCCGCCAGCGACGCCTCGCGCGGGTACTCCGCCGGCATCCCGCTCCACCTGCCCACCAGCTGACGGCGCTCTGCCTCGTCCATCAGCGGCAGGTCCATCAGCCGCTGCTCTGGCCTTGAAACCGCCGACTCCAGCAGCACCCGCAGGTGACGCAGCAGGCGCTCCATCGTCGCCGCGTCGAAGAGGTCGCTGTTGTAGTTCACCCCCGCCGCGATTCCCTGCACCACCTCCTGCACCACCAGCGACAGGTCGAACTTCGACGTCTTGTCTTCCGACTCCACTCCCGACAGCGTCAGCCCCTGCTTCAGCTTCACTTCCGTCGTCGGCGTGTTCTGCAGCGTCAGCGTCACCTGGAACAGTGGACTGCGGCTCAGGTCTCTCTCCGGCTGGAGTTCCTCCACCAGCTTCTCGAACGGCACCTCCTGGTGCGCGTATGCGCCCAGCGTCGTCTCCCTCACCTGTCCCAGCAGTTGCTGGAAGCTTTCGTGGGGTGACAGCTTCGAGCGCAGCACGAGCATGTTGGCGAAGAAGCCAATCAGCCCTTCCGTCTCCCCCTGCGTGCGCCCCGCGATGGGCGCTCCCACGCTCACGTCCTCCTGTCCCGCGTAGCGCGACAGCACCGTCTGGAACGCCGCCAGCAACACCATGAACGGCGTCGCTCCCTCGCGCTGGGCCAGGGTCTTCGCGCCATCCCACAGGTGCTTCGGCCACTGGACCTCGACGTGTCCCCCGCGGAAGGTCTGCACCGCAGGACGCGGACGGTCCGTGGGCAGCTCCAGGGCCCGGCTGGCCCCTTCGAGCTGCTGCCTCCAGTACCTGAGCTTCGCCTCCAGCACCTCGCCCTTGAGCCACTCGCGCTGCCACACCGCGTAGTCCGCGTACTGCACCGCCAGCTCCGGCAGCGGGGACGAGCGGCCCTCCGAGAACGCTTCGTAGAGCGCCGCAATCTCGTGCACGAGGACGTTCATCGACCAGCCGTCCGAGACGATGTGGTGCATCACCAGCACCAACACGTGCTCCTGCTCCGACAGCTTCAGCAACGTCATCCGCAGCAGCGGTCCGTGCTCCAGGTCGAACGGCCTGTGCGACTCGTGCTCCACGAGCCGCAGGGCTTCCGCCTCGCGGTCTTCCGCGGACACCGCGCCCAGGTCCTTCACCTCGAAGTCGAGCAACGGCTCCGAGGCGATGAGCTGAACGGGCCTTCCATCCCGGGCGCCGAACGTCGTGCGCAGGGATTCGTGCCGGCGGACGAGCTCCTCGAAGCTCCGCTGGAGCACGCTCACGTCCAGCGCGCCCTCCGCACGCACCACGGTCGGCACGTTGTAGAAGGCACTGCCCGGCTCCAATCGGTCCAGGAACCAGAGCCGCTGCTGCGCGAACGACAGCGGAAGCGCCGCATTCCGATCCACGCGCGGGCTCAGGGGAGGAACCGCCAGCGCGGAGCCTGCGCGTACCGCCCGCTCCGTCCGCTCGGCAAGTGCCGCCACCGTGGGCGCCTCGAAGAGCGCACGCAGCGGAAGCTCGATGCCGAAGGCACCGCGGATCCGCGAGATGACCTGCGTGGCCAGCAGGGAGTGCCCGCCCAGCTCGAAGAAGTTGTCCTTCGTCCCGACGCGCTCGACTCCCAGCACCTGGGCAAAGAGCCCCGTGAGCAGCTCCTCAGCGGGAGTGCGTGGCGCCTCGTATTCGGCAGCAGCCGGGCTGAATGCAGCCTTCGGATCAGGAAGGGCCTTGCGGTCCACCTTGCCATTGGGCGTCAGCGGCAGCGCGTCCAGCACCACGTACGCCGACGGCACCATGTACTCCGGCAGCCGCTGCTTCACGTGCGTGCGCAGCGTGGCCGCGTCGAGGGCCGCACCCTCCTTCGCCGTCACGTACGCCACCAGCCGCTTGCCCTCGGTGCCGTCCTCCCTCGCGATGACGACGACTTCGTTGACGCCCGAGTGCTGCGCCAGCGCCGTCTCCACCTCTCCCAGCTCGATGCGGAAGCCGCGCACCTTCACCTGCGTGTCTCGCCGGCCCAGGAACTCCAGCGTCCCGTCCCCTCTCCAGCGCACCACGTCGCCCGTCCGGTACAGCCGGGCCCCCTGCCCGAAGGGACTGGGCACGAAGCGCTCCGCCGTCAGCTCCGGCCGCCCCACGTACCCCACCGCAAGGCCCTCTCCTCCCACGTACAGCTCGCCCGGCACTCCCACCGGCACTGGCTGCATCGCCACGTCCAGCACGTACGTCGACGTGTTGGTGATAGGGCGGCCGATGGGCACCGAGGCGCCCAGCTCCTCCGCCCCCTCCATCCAGTGGCACGTGGAGAACGTCGTGTTCTCTGTCGGGCCGTAGCCGTTGATGAGGACCCCACCGGCAGCCAGTCGTTCCTTCACCCGTCCGACGGGCAGCACGTCACCACCCGCCAGCACCTGCTTCACTCCGGCCAGGGCTTCCGGCTGCCTCGCCTGCATCTGCTCGAAGAGTGCCGCCGTCAGCCACAGTGACGTGATGCCGGACTCTCCAAGTGCGCGACCGAGTTCCTCCAGCGACGGCGCTCCCGCCGGGTACACCACCAGCTTCGCCCCGTGCAGCAGCGCTCCCCAGAGTTCCAGCGTCGATGCGTCGAAGGAGATGGGCGCCAGCTGCAGCCACACCTCTTCCGGCCCGAAGCGTGCGTAGTCCGTCCCCAGTACCAGCCGTGACACCGCTCGATGCGGCACGCCCACGCCCTTCGGGCGGCCCGTACTTCCGGACGTGAACATCACGTACGCGAGGTTCTCTCCTCCCACTCTCGCCGGCAGGTTGCTCTCCGGCTGGCGCGCGATGGCGGCCCCATCCGTGTCCACGCATACCGTCGGCTCATCTTCAGTCTGGCGAACGGAGGGCAACAGCTGCTGCTGTGTCAGCAGCAGCGCCACGCCAGCTTCCTGCTTCATCCACGCCAGCCGCTCTTGTGGGTAGCTGACATCGAGCGGCACGTACACGCCACCGGCCTTCAGGATGCCCAGCACGCTCACCACCAACTCCAGCGAGCGTTCCATGCACAGGCCCACCCTCACCTCGGGCCCCACTCCCATTGCCCTCAGGTGGTGCGCCAGCTGATTGCCTCGCTGGTTCAGCTCGCTGTAGGTCAGCCGCTGACGCTCGTACTCCACCGCCACCGCGCCGGGCGTCCTCTGCACCTGCGCTTCGAACAGCTCCGCGAGGGACTTCTCCCGCGGATACTCCGTGGCCTTGCCGCTCCACTCGCCTACGAGCCGCTGACGCTCCTCCCTGCTCGTCAGCGGCAGGTCCATCAGCCGCTGCTCCGGCCGGGCCACCGCCGACTCCAGCAGCACCCGCAGGTGCCCGAGCAGTCGCTCCATCGTCTCCGGCTCGAACAAGTCACTGTTGAACTCGAGTCCGCCGGAGAGCCCCTTCTCCGTTTCGCCCATGTCCAACGTGAGGTCGAACTTCGACGTCTTGCCCGAGGACGACTTGACCCCTTCGAGCGTCAGTCCCGGCAAGCTCACCGCCGAGCCCGGCGCGTTCTGCAGCACGAACATCACCTGGAAGAGCGCGCCCCGGCTCATGTCCCGCTCGGGCTGGAGCTCTTCCACCAGTCGCTCGAACGGAACCTCCTGGTGCGCGTACGCGCCCAGCGTCGTCTCCCGCACCTGCCCCACCAGCTCGCGGAAGCTCTGCACCGGCTCCAGCTTCGCTCTCAACACCAGCGTGTTGACGAAGAAGCCAATCAGCCCCTCCGACTCCGCGCGCGTGCGGTTGGCGATGGCCGTGCCCACGCTCACGTCGTCCTGCCCCGAGTACCTCCCCAGCACCGTCTGGAAGGCCGCCAGCAGCACCATGAAGGGTGTGGCCCCTTCCTTCTGGGCCAGGGCCTTCACCGACTCCCAGAGTTCCCTGGGCCACTCGAAGGACCGCGTGTCGCCCCGGAAGCTCTGCACCGCCGGACGCGGCTTGTCCGTCGGCAGCTCCAGCGCCCTGGGCGCTCCTTGCAGTTGCTTGCGCCAGTAGCCCAGCTGGGCTTCCAACACCTCGCCCTTGAGCCACTCGCGTTGCCACACCGCGTAGTCCGCGTACTGCAACTCCAACGGAGGCAGCTCCGGCTCCTGGCCCCGAGCGTACGCGTCGTACAGCGCCACCACCTCGCGCACGAGGATGCCCATCGACCAGCCGTCCGACACGATGTGGTGCATCACCAGCACCAGTACGTGCTCCTGCTCCGACACCTTCAGCAGCGTCGTCCTCAGCAGCGGGCCCTGCTCCAGGTTGAACGGGCGCTCGATTTCCTCTTCCACCCAGCGCTGGGCCGCGGTGCTCCGCTCCGCTTCCGGCAGCAGGCTCAAGTCCTTCTGCACGATGGCGAGTGCCGGCTCCGTCGAGATGACCTGCACGGGTGCACCGGCTTGCACGCGAAAAGTGGTTCGCAGGGACTCGTGACGGCGCACCAGCGCGCGGAAGCTCTTCTCCAGCGCCTGGAGGTCCAGAGCCCCCGTCAGCTTCACCACCGACGGCACGTTGTAGAAGGCGCTGCCCGGCTCCAGCTGGTCCAGGAACCACAGCCGCTGCTGCGCGAATGAGAGCGGCAGCGCCCCGCGTCGCTGCTCACGCTTCAACTGGGGCGCGCGGACTCCCCTCGTCTCCCTGACGCTCTCTTCCAACCGTCCGGCCAGCTTCTCCACCGTGGGAGATTCGAAGACGTCGCGCAGGGGCAGTTCGACCTGGAATGCCTCGCGCACCCGGGAGACGAGCTGTGTGGCAAGCAGCGAGTGCCCGCCCAGCTCGAAGAAGTCCCCGTGCAGGCCGACCTGCTCGAGCTTCAACACCTCCGCGAAGATGGCCGCCAGCTTCTGCTCGGCCTCCGTGCGCGGCGCTTCGAACGTCTCCGAACTCAGGGCCTGGACGTCCGGTGCCGGCAGGGCCTTTCGGTCCACCTTGCCGTTGGGCGTCAGCGGCAGCGCGTCCAGCACCACGTACGCCGACGGCACCATGTACTCCGGCAGTCGCTGCTTCACGTGCGTGCGCAGGACGGAGGGCTCCAGATGCATGCCCTCATTCGCCGTCACGTACGCCACCAGCCGCTTGCCCTCGGTGCCGTCCTCCCTCGCGATGACGACGACCTCGTTGACTCCCGAGTGCTGCGCCAGCGCCGTCTCCACCTCTCCCAGCTCGATGCGGAAGCCGCGCACCTTCACCTGCGTGTCTCGCCGGCCCAGGAACTCCAGCGTCCCGTCCCCTCTCCAGCGCATCACGTCGCCGGTGCGGTACAGCCGCTCTCCCGTCCCGAACGGATTGGGCACGAAGCGCTCCGCCGTCAGGTCCGGGCGGCCCACGTACCCCACCGCAAGGCCCTCTCCTCCCACATACAGCTCGCCAGGCACTCCCACTGGCACCGGCTGCATCGCCACGTCCAGCACGTACGCCGACGTATTCGTGATGGGACGGCCGATGGGCACCGAGGCGCCCAGCTCCTCCGCCCCCTCCATCCGGTGACATGCGGAGAACGTCGTGTTCTCCGTCGGGCCATACCCGTTGATGAGGATGTTTCCGGACGTCAGTCGCTCTCGGACTCGGCCCACCGGCAGCACATCGCCGCCGGCAAGCAACTGCTTCACGCAAGCCAGGGCCTCCGGCTGCCTCGCCTGCATCTGCTCGAAGAGCGCCGCCGTCAGCCACAGCGATGTGATGCCCGCTGCGCTCAGCGTGCGGCCCAGCTCCTCCAGCGAAGGCGCTCCCGCCGGGTACACCACCAGCTTCGCCCCGTGTAGCAGCGCTCCCCAGAGCTCCAGCGTCGATGCGTCGAAGGAGATGGGCGCCAGTTGCAGCCACACCTCCTCCGGCCCGAAGCGTGCGAAGTCCGTCCCCAGCACCAGCCGCGATACCGCCCGGTGCGGCACTCCCACTCCCTTCGGACGGCCCGTGCTCCCCGACGTGAACATCACGTACGCCAGGTTCTCCCCTCCCACCTTCGTCGCAACGTTGCCTTCCGGCTGGCGCAGCAGGACTTCCCACTGCGTGTCCACGCAGAAGACTGGCTCGCTCCCCTCCGCGATTTCATCCGCCAGCTTCTCTTGCGCCACCAGCAGCGCCACTCCCGCCTCTCGCTTCATCCACGACAGGCGCTCCAGCGGGTAGCTCGCGTCCAGCGGCACGTACACTCCACCCGCCTTCAGGATGCCCAGCACGCTCACCACCAGCTCCAGCGAGCGCTCCACGCACAGGCCCACCCTCACCTCGGGCCCCACTCCCATTCCCCTCAGGTGGTGCGCCAGCTGGTTGGCCCAGCGGTTCAGCTCCGCGTACGTCAGGCGCTGACCTTCGTACTCCACCGCCACCGCGTCGGGCGTCCTCTGCACCTGCGCTTCGAACAACTCCGGCAGCGACCTCTCACGGGGGTACTCCACCGTGCGGCCGCTCCACTCGCCCGCCACCCGACGCTGCTCCCCGGCGTCCATCAGCGGCAGTTCCCACAGCCGCTGCTCCGGCCGGGCCACCGCCGACTCCAGCAGCACCTTCAGGTGCCCGAGCAGCCGCTCCATCGTCGCGGCTTCGAACAGGTCGCTGTTGTAGTTGATCGCCACCGCCAACCCCTGCGGTGCCTCTTCGACCAGGAGCGACAGGTCGAACTTCGACGTCTTCTCCTGCGCGTCCAGCCCCTGGAGCGTCAGCTCCCGCAGCCGGAACTCCTTCGTTGGCGTGTTCTGCAGCGTCAGCGTCACCTGGAAGAGCGGGCTGCGGCTCAAGTCGCGCTCGGGCTTGAGCTCCTCCACCAGCTTCTCGAAGGGCACGTCCTGATGCGCATACGCGCCCAGCGTCACCTCGCGCACCTGCGCGAGCACCTGCCGGAAGGTGGGGTTGCCCCCGAGCTTCGTGCGAAGCACCAGCGTGTTGACGAAGAAGCCGATGAGGCGCTCGGTCTCCTCGCGTGTGCGGCCCGCGATGGGCGCGCCCACGCTCACGTCGTCCTGTCCCGAGTAGCGTGACAGCACCGTCTGGAACGCCGCCAGCAGCACCATGAACGGCGTCGCGCCTTCCTTCTGCGCCAGCGACTTCACCGCGCCCCAGAGGGCCTCGGGCCACAGCGTGCCCAGCATCGCCCCCCGGAACGTCCGCATCACCGGACGAGGCTTGTCCGTGGGCAGCTCCAGTGCCTGGGGCGCCCCCGCGAGCTGCGTCCGCCAGTACGCGAGCTGCTCGTCCAGCACCTCCCCCCGCAGCCAGTTCTGTTGCCACAGGGCGTAATCCCCGTACTGCAGAGGCAGCTCCGGCAGTGACGGGCGCTGCTCGTGGGCGAGCGCCTCGTAGAGCTCGGCGACCTCGCGCACGAGGATGTTCATGGACCACTCGTCCGAGACGATGTGGTGCATCACCAGCACCAGCACGTGCGTGCGCGCGTCCAGGCGCAGGAGCGTCGCCCTCAACAACGGCCCCCGGGTCAGGTCGAAGGGGCGCTGCGCCTCCTCTTCAATCCACCGCGTGGTCTCCGAGTCGCGGTCCGCTTCCGGCAGTGCCTCCAGGTCCACTGCCAGGAAGGCAACCGTCGGCTCCGGCGAGATGACCTGCACCGGCGTGCCGTCCTCCACGCGGAACGTCGTGCGCAGCACCTCGTGCCGGCGCACCAGCTCCCCGAAGCTCCACTCCAGCGCGCGGGCGTCCAGCGGTCCGGACAGGCGGACCACGGCCGGCACGTTGTAGAACGCGCTCCCCGGCTGCAGCTGATCGAGGAACCACAGCCGCTGCTGAGAGAAGGACAGCGGCAGCTCGCGCGTGCGGGGCAGCGCCTTCAGCCGAGGCAACGGGGCGTGCTGCCCCTGCCGCTGCGCCTGGTCCACACGACGGGCCAGCTCCGCCACCGTGGGCGCCTCGAACAGCTCGCGCAGGGCCAGCTCCACCCGGAACGTCGACCGCACCCGCGAGACGAGCTGCGTGGCCAGCAGCGAGTGCCCGCCCAGCTCGAAGAAGCCATCATGGATGCCGACCCGCTCGACTCCCAGCACGCGGCTGAAGAAGCCGGCCAGCAGCTCCTCCGTGGGAGTGCGCGGCGCGACGTACTGGCGCTCCGAGACCTCCGCGTCGGGCGAAGGCAGCGCCTTGCGGTCCACCTTCCCGTTCGGGAGCAGCGGGAGGGACTCCAGCACCACGCAGGCTGACGGCACCATCGCCGGCGGCAGGTGCCCGGCGAGCCAGGTCCGCAGGTCCGCCGTCGCCGAAGCTCCGCCAGTCATGGCGGCCTCGCGCGGCGTGGCGCTCCGAAGCACCACGTACGCCACCAGCCTCGCGCCGCCGGAGACATCCTCCCGGGCGATGACGATGGCCTCGCGAACCTCGGGATGCTGCTCCAGCACGGCCTCCACCTCGGCCGGCTCGATGCGGACGCCTCGCACCTTCACCTGGGCATCCACGCGGCCCAGGAACTCCAGGTTGCCTCCCGCGCGCCAGCGCACGCGGTCTCCCGTGCGGTACAGCCGCGCGCCCTGCACGCCGCCGAAGCCGTCCGGCACGAAGCGCTCGGCCGTCAGCTCCGGCCGGCCCAGATAGCCGCGCGCCAGACCGTCGCCTCCGATGAACAGCTCACCGGGTACGCCCTCCGGGACGGGCTGCCCGTCCGCGTCCAGCACGTACGCCTGCGTGTTGGCGATGGGGCGGCCGATGGGCGCGGAGGGGCCCACGCCCGGTGAGCCCCCGAGCCACGCTGTCGCATCGACGGTGGTCTCGGTGGGGCCATAGGCGTTGATGAGCCAGGTGGACGGCAGCCGCTCATTCACCCGACGGACCAGGTCCACGGGCAGCGCTTCGCCTCCTGACACCAGCACGCGCAACCCCGCGGCGCGCTCCAGGTGCGCCTCGTCCAGCAGGACCCGGAGCTGCGACGGCACGAGCTGGAGCACCGTCACCCGCAGGCGCTCCAGCGCCTCCAGCAGGACGCCCGAGTCGCTGTTCGCCTCGGCGGGCGCGAGCACCACCTGCGCACCGGCCACCAGCGTGGCCAGCAGCTCCGGCACGGAGGCGTCGAAGCCCAGCGAGGCCTTCTGCAACACCCGGTCCTCCGCCCCCAGCGCCAGCGCGGAGATGAACCACGCCGTGTGCCGCGCCAGCGCGCGGTGGGACACGAGCACGCCCTTGGGGCGGCCCGTGGAACCGGAGGTGAAGAGGACGTAGGCGGCATGGTCCGCCAGGACGACCGGCGCCGGTGCGCCAGCCACCGCGGCCTCCGGAGCAGGCGCGTCCTCATCGAGGAGCACCACCGGAGCGGCGCTCGGGGGCAGTGCGTCGCGCAGGGCCCGCTGGGTGAGAATCACCGCCGGCCGCGCATCCTCCAACATCCGCGCGAGGCGCTCACGCGGAGCGTCCGGCTCCAGCGGCACCCAGGCGCCACCCGCATCGAGGATGGCGAGGAGCCCCACCACCACCTCGGGCGAGCGCCAGGCGCACAGGCCCACGCGCACCTCGGGCCCCACACCGAGCCGCCGCAGCCGCGAGGCCAGGGCCCGCACCTGCTCCATCAGTCCGGCATACGTGAGCTGCCCGGCGTCCCAGCGAAGCGCCACGGCCTCGGGCATCCGCGCCGCGCGCGCCGCGAGCTGCACGTGGACCGGGGTGTCGCGCGGGTAGTCCGCCGCGGTGTCGTTCCACTCCACCAGGAGCCGGTGCCGCTCACGGGACGAGAGCAGCGGCAGGTCGGCCAGGCGCTGCTCCGGCGCGGCGACGGCCGCCTCCAGCAGTGTGAGCCAGTGCGACGCCATGCGCTCGATGGTGGCCGCGTCGAACAGGTCGGAGTTGTACTCGAACAGGCCGGAGATGCCGTCAGGCAGGTCCTCCAGGGCCAGGGTGAGGAAGAACTTCGCCGCGCCGAGCTCCGCCTCCAGCAGGGTCAGCGTGAGTCCCCGCAGCCGCTTCTGCGGAATGGGTGTGTTCTGCAGAGAGAACATCACCTGGAACAGCGGCGAGTGGCCCAGGCTGCGCGTGGGCTGCAGGTCCTCCACCAGTCGCTCGAAGGGAACGTCCTGGTGCGCATAGGCGCCCAGGGACGCGTCCCGGACCTGTCCCAGCAGGGCCCGGAAGGACGCCCCTCCGGACGGGCGTGCCCGCAGCGCCAGCGTGTTGACGAAGAAGCCGATGAGGCCCTCGGTCTCCGCGCGGTTGCGGCCTGCCACCGGCGTGCCGACGACGAGGTCGTCCTGCCCCGAGTAGCGCGCCAGCAGCGTCTGGAAGGCCGCCAGCAGCACCATGAACGGCGTGGCCCCTTCCCGCTGGGACAGGGCCTTCACCGCCTGCGAGAGACCTCCGGGCAGGCGGACGAGGACATTGGCGCCGCGGAAGGTCTGCACCGCGGGCAGGGGTCTGTCGGTGGGAAGCGCGAGCACCGGGGGCGCTCCGTCGAGCTGCCGCCGCCACCAGTCGAGCTGCCGCTGGAGCGCGCCGCTCTCCAGCCAGGAGCGCTGCCACGCGGCGAAGTCGGCGTACTGCACCTCGAGCTCGGGCAGCGGCGAGGGCCGTCCGTCGCGGAAGGCTTCGTAGAGCGCGGTGAACTCACGGATGACGACGCCCAGGGACCACCCGTCCGAGACGATGTGGTGCATGTTCGCCAGCAGGACGTGCTCCTGCTCGGAGCGCTTCAGCAGACGGGCCCGCAGCAATGGACCGCTGGAGAGGTCGAACGGGCGCAGTGCCTCCTCGCGGACCAGCCGGTGGACCTCGGCCTCGCTTCGCTCCGGGGGCAGCGCGGAAAGGTCGATGACCGCGAACGGGAGCACGGCCTGCTGGGAGACGACCTGCACGGGCGATCCGCCCTCGGTTCGGAACGTCGTGCGCAGCACCTCGTGCCGACGCACCAGCTCACGGAGGCTGCGCTCCAGGGCGTCCACCTCCAGCGAGCCCGCGAGCCGTACCGCCAGGGGAATGTTGTAGAAGGGGCTGCCCGGCTCCAGCTGGTCCAGGAACCACAGCCGCTGCTGCGCGAAGGACAGGGGCAGCGCGCCCGTGCGCGCCATCCGCTTCATCTGGGGGGCCTGGGGCTCCACGGCTCCGCCCTGCGTTTCCTTCATGCGACGGGCGAGCTTCTCCACCGTGGGAGATTCGAAGACGTCGCGCAGGGGCAGCTCGACCAGGAACGCCTCGCGCACCCGGGAGACGAGTTGCGTCGCCAGCAGCGAGTGCCCGCCCAGCTCGAAGAAGTCTCCGTGCAAGCCGACCTGCTCGACGTTCAGCACCTCCGCGAAGATGATGGCCAGCTTCTGCTCGGCCTCCGTGCGCGGAGCCTCGAACGTCTCCGGCTTCGGAGCCTGGACGTCCGGTGTCGGCAGGGCCTTGCGGTCCACCTTGCCGTTGGGCGTCAGCGGCAGCGCGTCCAGCACCACGTACGCCGACGGCACCATGTACTCCGGCAGCCGCTGCTTCACGTGCGTGCGCAGGGTGGCCGCGTCGAGGGCCACTCCCTCCTTCGCCGTCACGTATGCCACCAGCCGCTTGCCCTCGGCGCCGTCCTCCCTCGCGATGACGACGACCTCGTTGACGCCCGAGTGCTGCGCCAGCGCCGTCTCCACCTCTCCCAGCTCGATGCGGAAGCCCCGCACCTTCACCTGCGCATCGCGCCGGCCCAGGAACTCCAGCGTCCCGTCCCCTCGCCAGCGCACCACGTCGCCCGTCCGGTACAGCCGGGCTCCCTGCCCGAAGGGACTGGGTACGAAGCGCTCCGCCGTCAGCTCCGGCCGGCCCACGTACCCCACCGCAAGGCCCTCTCCTCCCACGTACAGCTCGCCTGGCACCCCCACCGGCACCGGCTGCATCGCTCCGTCCAGCACGTACGTCGACGTGTTGGTGATGGGACGGCCGATGGGCACCGAGGCGCCCAGCTCCTCCGCCCCCTCCATCCGGTGGCACGCGGAGAACGTCGTGTTCTCCGTCGGTCCATACCCGTTGATGAGGATGTTTCCGGACGTCAGTCGCTCTCGGACTCGGCCCACCGGCAGCACGTCGCCACCGGCCAGCACCTGCTTCACTCCGGCCAGGGCTTCCGGCTGCCTCGCCTGCATCTGCTCGAAGAGCGCCGCCGTCAGCCACAGTGACGTAATGCCGGACTCTCCAAGTGCGCGACCGAGCTCCTCCAGCGAAGGCGCTCCCGCCGGATACACCACCAGCTTCGCCCCGTGCAGCAGCGCTCCCCAGAGCTCCAGCGTCGATGCGTCGAAGGAGATGGGCGCCAGTTGCAGCCACACCTCTTCCGGCCCGAAGCGTGCGAAGTCCGTCCCCAGCACCAGCCGCGATACCGCCCGGTGCGGCACTCCCACTCCCTTCGGACGGCCCGTGCTCCCCGACGTGAACATCACGTACGCCAGGTTCTCCCCTCCCACCCTCGTCGCAACGTTGCCTTCCGGCTGGCGCAGCAGGACTTCCCACTGCGTGTCCACGCAGAAGACCGGCTCGCTCCCCTCCGCGATTTCATCCGCCAGCTTCTCTTGCGCCACCAGCAGCGCCACTCCCGCCTCTCGCTTCATCCACGACAGGCGCTCCAGCGGATAGCTCGCGTCCAGCGGCACGTACACGCCACCAGCCTTCAGGATGCCCAGCACGCTCACCACCAGCTCCAGCGAGCGCTCCACGCACAGGCCCACCCTCACCTCGGGCCCCACTCCCATTCCCCTCAGGTGGTGCGCCAGCTGGTTGGCCCAGCGGTTCAGCTCCGCGTACGTCAGGCGCTGACCTTCGTACTCCACCGCCACCGCGTCGGGCGTCCTCTGCACCTGCGCTTCGAACAGCTCCGGCAGCGACCTCTCACGGGGGTACTCCACCGTGCGGCCGCTCCACTCGCCCGCCACCCGACGCTGCTCCACGACGTCCATCAGCGGCAGTTCCCACAGCCGCTGCTCCGGCCGGGCCACCGCCGACTCCAGCAGCACCCTCAGGTGTCCGAGCAGCCGCTCCATCGTCGCGACGTCGAACAGGTCGCTGTTGTAGTTGACCAGCGCCACGACGCCGGCCTCGACCTCTTCCACCACCAGCGACAGGTCGAACTTCGACGTCTTCTCCTCCGCCTCCATCCCCTTGAGAGTGAGTCCCTGGAGCCGGACCTCGGACGCGGGGGTGTTCTGCAGCGTCAGCGTCACCTGGAAGAGCGGACTGCGGCTCAGGTCGCGCTCGGGCTGCAGCTCCTCCACCAGCTTCTCGAAGGACACGTCCTGGTGCGCATACGCGCCCAGCGTCACCTCACGCACCTGCGCGAGGAGCTCGCGGAAGCTCTGGCCCGGCTGCAGCCGGGAGCGCAGGACCAGCGTGTTGACGAAGAAGCCAATCAGCCCCTCCGTCTCCGAGTGCGAGCGGCCCGCGATGGGCGCCCCCACGCTCACGTCGTCCTGCCCCGAGTAGCGCGACAGCACCGTCTGGAATGCCGCCAGCAGCACCATGAACGGCGTCGCGCCCTCGCGCCGGCCGAGCGACTCCACGTCGCGCCACAGCGCCTTCGGCCACAACACGTGACGGTTCGCACCCCGGAACGTCTGCGTCGCCGGGCGCGGACGGTCCGTGGGCAACTCCAGCGCGTGCGAAGCCCCGGTGAGCTGTCGGCGCCAGTACGCGAGCTGCGTCTCCAGCACCTCCCCCTTGAGCCACTCACGCTGCCAGACGGCGTAGTCCGGGTACTGCACCGGAAGCTCCGGCAGGGGCGACGGCTGGCCGTGGGAGAGGGCCTCGTAGAGTGCCGCCACCTCGCGCACCAGCACGCCCATGGACCAGTAGTCCGACACGATGTGGTGCATCACCAGCACCAGCACGTGCTCCTGCCCGGTCAGCTTCAGCAGCGTCGTCCGCAGCAGCGGCCCGCGCTCGACGTCGAACGGGCGACGCACCTCCTCCTCGGCCCGCGCCTTGGCCGCGGCCTCGCGCGCGGCTTCTGGCAGCGCGCCCAGGTCCACGACCTCCAGCGGAACGTGGCCTTCGGGGGCGATGACCTGCACGGGCGAGCCGGCCTCGGCACGGAACGTCGTGCGCAGGGACTCGTGCCGGCGCACCAGCTCCGCGAAGCTCCGCTCCAGCGCGCCCACGTCCAGGACGCCCGTCATTCGCACCGGGGCCCACAGGTTGTACGACGTGTTCGCCGGGTCCAATTGCGAGAGGAACCACAGCCGCTGCTGCGCGAAGGACAGCGGCGCAGTGCCATCCCGAGCCGTCCGCTTCAGCGGCGGCGCCGGAACGCCCGCGACGGCCACGGCTCGCGCCACGCGCTCGGCCAGGGCCGCCACCGTGGGCGACTCGAAGACGTCACGCAGCGGCAGCTCCACGCGGAAGGCCTCGCGCACGCGCGCGACGAGCTGCATCGCCAGCAGCGAGTGGCCGCCGACCTCGAAGAAGTTGTCGTGCAGGCCCACCGACTCCAGGCGCAGCACCTCCGCCCAGAAGCCCGCCAGCATCTGCTCCACCGGCGAGCGCGGCGCCACGTACTCCTGACGCCTGGATTCCCTCACCGCCTCCGGCGCGGGCAGCGCCTTGCGGTCCACCTTGCCGTTCGGGAGCAGCGGCAGCCGCTCCAGCACCACCACCGCCTGCGGCACCAGGAAGCGCGGGAGCCGTTGCTCCAGGCCGGCTCGGACCTCGCTTCCCTCCAGCGCCGTGCCCTCCTGGGGCACCACGTACGCCACCAGTCGCTTGTCGCCCGGGGTGTCCTCGCGCACCGCCACCAGCGCCTCGCTCACGCCCGGTTGTCCGAGCAGCGCCGCCTCCACCTCGCCCGGCTCGATGCGGTGACCGCGAATCTTGACCTGCGCGTCCCCTCGCCCCAGGTACTCCAGCGTCCCGTCCCGCCTCCAGCGCGCCTTGTCGCCCGTGCGGTACAGCCGCGCGCCGTTCCCGAAGGGGTCGGGCACGAAGCGCTCCGCCGTCAGCTCCGTGCGGCCCAGGTAGCCACGTGCCAGGCCCTCGCCTCCGATGTACAGCTCGCCCGCGACGCCTGGAGGCACCGGCTCCAGCTCACCATCCAGGGCGTACACCCGCACGTTCGTCAGCGGCCGGCCGATGGCGACCTCGCGCCCGGACTCCTCCGGCCCGGACTGCCGCGCCAGGTCCACCGACGTCGCCACCGCCGTCACCTCGGTGAGGCCGTAGGTGTTGAGCAGCGGCACCGCGCCGCCCACGCGACGGCGCCACTGCGCCACGCGCTCGGGCACGGCGCGCTCACCGCCGATGACCACCCACTTGAGGCCCTCGGGGAGCCGCGCCCTTCCCGCGTCCAGGCTCGCCGTGACTTCGTGCCAGAAGGCCGTGGGCAGGTTGAGCTGCGTCACGCCCGACGCGGCCACCCTCGCGAGGAAGGCGTCCGGGACGTCGAGCATCTCCGGCGTGCGCAGCACCAGCGTGCCGCCGCGCGTGAGGCACGGATAGATTTCCTCCGCGCTGGTGTCCCAGCTGATGGAGGCGAACTGGAGCACGCGGTCTCCCGGCTCCACCGGGAAGGCCCGCCAGGCCGCGCGAGTGAAGTTCACCAGCGAGCGGTGCTGCACCACCACGCCCTTCGGCTGCCCCGTGGAGCCCGACGTGTAGAGCACGTACGCCGCGGCCTCGGGAGGAACCGTGACCGCCGTGACGGGCCCATCCTCCACGCCCCGCGGCGCGTCCACCTCCACCCAGACGCGTCCGGGGGCCTCCCCCAGCTTCTCGCGGAAGGTGCCGCGAGCCACCACCACGCGCGCCTCGCTGTCCTCCAGCATGAAGGCCAGTCGCTCCGCCGGGTACTCCGGGTCGAGCGGCACGTACGCACCGCCCGCCTTCAGCACGCCGAGCAGCGACGCCATCAATTCCACCGAGCGCTCCACGCACACGGCGACCCGCGTCTCCAGGCCCACGCCCAGCCGGCGGAGCTCATGCGCAAGCGCGCTCGCCCGCGCATCCAGCTCGCGGTACGTGACGGACGCGCTGCCCGCCATGAGGGCCGGAGCGTCCGGCGTCCTCGCGACCTGCGCCTCGAACAACGCGTGGATGCTCGTGTCCGGGGGCAGCTCCTCGTGCGCCCCGTTCCACTCCACCAGCAGCCGGCGCCGCTCCTCCGCCTTCAACAGCGGCAGCGCTTCCACCGCGCGGTCCGGAGACTCCACGGCCGCGTCGAGCAAGACCTCCAGGTGGCCCAGCAGCCCTTCGATGGTGGCCGCGTCGTACAGGTCCGCGTTGTAGGTGGCCGCGAACGCGATGCCCTCGGGCCCTCTCGCCATCATCAGCGTGAGGTCCAGCTCCGTGCTCGTCACGTCCGCGTCCAGCACCCGCACGCGCAGCCCGGGGACTTCGCGGACCTGGGGAAGCGCGTCGAGCTGGCCGAAGAGCACCTGGAACATCGGGGCCCGCGTCAGGTCGCGCTCCACGTTCAAGGCCTTCAGCAGCGGCTCGAACGGGACGTGCGGGTGCGCGAAGGCCTCCACCGTGCCCGCGCGGGCACGGCGGACCAGCTCCCGGAACCCCGGGCGTCCGGACAGGTCGCCTCGCAGGACCAGCGGCTCGAAGAAGAGACCAATCAGGCCCTCCGTCTCCTTGCGCTCGCGGTTGGCGTAGGGCGCACCGATGAGCAGGTCCTGCTGCCCGCTGTACCGGGACAGCAGCGCCTGGAGGCCCGCGAGCACCGCCATGAAGAGCGTGGCGCCCTCACCTCGCGCGAAGGACTCCAGCCGCTCCGCGAGGCGCACGGGCAGCATCGCCTTGCGCTGCTCCGCGCGTCCTGTCGCTGTCCGCCGGGGACGGTCCGTGGGCAGCTCCAGCTCGTGCGGCGCGCCCTCCAGGCGCTTGCGCCAGAACTCGACGTGCGCGTCCAGTGACTCGCCTCGCAGCTTGCCGCGCTGCCACGCCGCGTAGTCCGCGTACTGGAGCGTCAGCTCCGGCAGCGGTGAGGGCCGCCCCGCCACGAAGGAGCCATAGAGCGCCACCACCTCGTGGGTGAGCACACCCATGGACCAGCCGTCGGAGATGATGTGGTGCAGCACCACCAGCACCACGTGCCGCTCCGGCGTCATCCGCAGCAGCACCACGCGCGCGAGCGGCCCCTTCGCCAGGTCGAACGGCACCTCCATCTCGCGCTGGATGCGCCGACGCACCGCGGCCTCGCTCCCGTCCTCGGGGGCGTCCTCCACGGTGAAGGGGAGGCGGACCTGTGCTTCGACAAGCTGCACCGGCGTCCCGGAGACCTCTCCGAAGCGCGTGCGGAGCGACTCGTGGCGCCGCGCCACCTCCTGGAAGCTCTTCTCCAGGGCCGGTACGTCCAGGCGGCCGGACAGCTCCACCACCATGGGCAGGTTGTAGGCCGGGAGCCCTGGCGAGAGCTGCTCCAGGAACCACATGCGCTGCTGGGAGAACGTCAGCGGCAGGGCCGGACGCGGCTTCTTCTCCAGCCGCTTCGCGAGGAGGGCAAGCTTCTCCTCGCGCGTGAGCGTGGGCTTCTTCTCCGTCTCGTTACCCATGTGACTCAGCTCTCCACGTCGGTCGCGTCCAGCAGCGCGTCCAGTTCCTCGTCCGACAGCTGTTCCAGCGCGGACGGGTCCAGCTCTCTCGACACCCGGGCAATCGGCGCATCCGCGAGCTGCTTCATCGAGCCCGCCATCCGCGACACCACATCCGCCAACCCGGAGAGGGTCGGCGACTCGAACACCGCGGTCAGCGGGAGCTCCACGCCCAGCGACTCGCGTACCCGCGAGACGATCTGCGCGGCCATCAGCGAGTGGCCGCCCAGCGCGAAGAAGTCATCCCGGGCGCCGATGCGCGTCCGGCCGAGCAGCTCCGTCCAGATGCCCGCCAGCGCCAGCTCCTCCGGCGTCGCGGGGGGCACGTACTCCGCGGCGTTGCCCGTCGGGGCCGCGCGCGCACGGAGCGAGCGCCGGTCCACCTTCCCGCTCGGCGTCAGCGGCAGCGACTCCAGCGCGTCGAAGGCGGACGGCACCATGTAGTCCGGCAGCCGCTCCTTGACGAACGTGCGCAGGGCCGCGGCGTCGAGCGTCTGTCCCGGCTTCAGCACGACCCAGGCCACCAGCCGCGCCTCCCCCGGTGAGGCCTCATGCGCCACGACGGCGACACGCGCCGCCGCCGGGTGCTGCGCGAGCACCGCTTCCACCTCTCCGGGCTCCACCCGGGCTCCGCGCACCTTCACCTGGTCATCCGCCCGGCCCAGGTACTCCAGCCGGCCGTCCGACATCCACCGGGCCACGTCTCCGGTGCGGTACATCCGCTCGCCGGGCGTGGCTCCGAACGCGTCCGGAAGGAAGCGCTCCGCCGTCGCGTCCGGCCGGCCCAGGTAGCCGCGCGCCACGCCGGGGCCCGCCACGTACAGCTCGCCGCGCACGCCCGACGGCACCGGGCGCAGCGCCTCGTCCAGGACGTAGGCGCGCAGGTTGTCGATGGGCCGGCCGATGGACACCAACCCCTCACCCACCTCGCCCGCCGTCGCGTCCGCCGCCACCTCCGAGGAGCCGTAGAGGTTGAGCAGCCGCGCGTGCGGCAGCCGCTCGCGGAAACGTGCCGCAAGCTCGTCCGGCAGCCGCTCGCCGCTCGTCACCCAGGTGCGCAGCGACGCCAGCCGGCGGCCGACGTCCGGCACCTCCAGCAGGGCCCGCAGCAGCGACGGGACGAGCACCAGCCGCGTCACCCGGCCCTGCTCCATCGTCTCCACCAGCCGCGCCGGGTCCTTCACCGTGTCGTCGGGCAGGAGCATCGCGGGCACGCCGGCCAGCAGCGGCCCGAGCACCTCCCACACCGAGTCCACGAAGCTCAGCGCCGTCTTCACGGTGCACACCTCGCCCGGCTCGAACGGGACGGTGCGCCACATCCACGCGAAGCGGTTGAGCGTCGCGCGGTGCGTGGCCATGACGCCCTTGGGCCGGCCCGTGGAGCCGGAGGTGAAGATGACGTACGCGAGCGCGTCACCGCCCACCGTCGGAGGCAACGGCTCCCCCGCTTCGGCCTTGCCGTCCTCGAGCCAGAGCACGGGGACGCCGTCGTGGGGAGGCAGGCGGTCCGCCAGGTGACGCCGCGCGAGCAGCACTGCCGGGCGGCTCTCCTCCACCATCCACGCCAGCCGCTCACGCGGGTACGCGGGATCCAGCGGCACCCAGGCCGCGCCCGCCTTCAGCACGGCCAGCACGCCCGCCACCATCTCCACCGAGCGGTCCGCGCACAGCGCCACGCGCGACTCCACTCCCACGCCCACCCGCCGCAGCGAGCGAGCGAGCCCGTCCGCACGGGCCGACAGCTCCCGGTACGTCACCTTCGCGTCCCCCGCCAACAGCGCCACCGCGTCCGGCGTGCGCGACACCTGCGCGTCGAACAGCGCCGCGAGGCTGGCCTCCGAGTCGAAGGTGGCCCGTGGCCCGTGCCCGGCTTCGAGCATGCGGCGCCGCTCCTCCTCGTGCAGCATCGGCACGTCGCCGAGCCGTTGCACTCCGGAAGCCAGGCCCTCCATCAGGGTCCGCCAGTGCTCCAGCAGCCGGGCCACCGCACCCGTGCCGAAGAGCGCGGGCGCATAGGCGAGAATCAACCGCAGCCGGTCACCCGGCACCACGTAGGCGATGAGCGGATAGTTGCCCTGCTCCTGGCTCTCCACGTCCCGGACTTCCATCCCCGGGACGCGCTTCCCCAGCGAGGTGTCGAGCGGGTAGTTCTCGAAGATGAGCATGCTGTCGAAGAGCGGCAGCCCGCGCGGCACGTCGCTCCAGCCCTTCACCTGCACCAGCGGGCTGTGCTCGTACTGGCGCATCTCCAGTTGCCGTGCCTGGAGCTTCTGGAGCCAGGTGACCACCGACTCCCGGCGGGGCAGCGCCACCCGCACGGGCAGCGAGTTGATGAACAGGCCCACCATCGACTCCGCATCAGGCAGGTCCACGGGCCTGCCGGAGACGGTGGCGCCGAACACCACGTCGTCCTCCCCCGCGTACCGCGCGAGCAGCAGCGCCCACGCGCCCTGCGCCAGCGTGTTGAGGGTGATGCCGTTCTTGCGCGTGAAGGCCTGGAGGGCGGCGGTGGCCTCCGGCGACAGGTACAGCTTCTCCTCGCCGGTGACCGCGGCATCCACGCCAGGGACCAGGGGCCGGGCGGCGGGCAGCGGCGTTGGCGAGGTGAAGCCCGCCAGTTCCTTGCGCCAGAACGCCTCCGCACGCGACAGGTCCTGCCGCTGGAGCCACGCCATGTAGTCGCGCCAGACGGCAGGGCGCGGCAGCGCGGGCTCGCGGCCCGACGTGAGCGCCTCGTAGCAGGCGAAGACCTGCTGGAGCATGAGCCCCACGCTCCAGCCATCCATCACCAGGTGGTGGTGGCTCCAGAGGAAGCGGTACTCCTCGTCACCCAGGCGCACCACCTGCATCCGGCTCAGCGGCGCCAGGGACAGCTTGAAGCCACGGGCCCGGTCCTCGCGGACCATCGCCTCCATGCGGGTGCGCTGCTCGTCGCCGGGCACGCCGCGCAGGTCATGCTCCGTCCAGGGCAGCTCGGCCCGGGCTTGGACGACCTGGAGCGGCTCGGGCAGTCCTTCGTGGATGAAGGAGGTCCGCAGGACGGAGTTGCGGGCGATGACCTCCGCATACGCGCGCCGTAGCGCGGGCAGGTCGACCTGGCCTCGCGCGGTCCACGCGAGCTGCTCGTGGAAGACGCCCGAGCCGGGCGCCGCCAGCGCCGCGTGGAAGAGCATGCCCTGCTGCAGCGAGGTGAGCGGGTACAGGTCCTCCACGTCCGGGTACTGGCGCAGCAGGCGCTCCAGCGAAGCGGACGTGAGCCGGGCCAGCGGGAAGTCACCCGGCGAGCGGCGCGCCGCGTCCGGACTGCTCCGGCCTTCCACCAGCTCACGCAGCACGTCCAGGAACCGGGTGGCCACTGCTTGAATGGTGGCGTGCTGGTGCACGTTGGCGCTGTAGGCCCAGGTCACCTTCAGCCGGCCCTCGCTCACCACCGCGTTCACTTCGATGCGGTGGGGCCTGCGGCCGCCCGTGCCATGCCACGGGCCGCTCGGCTCCTCCGTGAGGGCGAAGCGCTCCGAGCCCCGGGCCGCCGCGTCGAGCTGGCCCAGGTAGTTGAAGCCGACCTCGGCACGCGGCGCCGTGCGCAGCGCCTCGGCCGTGTCCTCGCGCAGGTAGCGCAGCAACCCGTGGCCGATTCCATTGGCGGGCAGCCTGCGCCGCGCGTCCCGGAGGGCCCTGAGCACGTCACCGTTGCTGCCGCCGTCCGGCAGCTCCACCTCCAGCGGGAAGGTGCTGGTGAACCAGCCCACCGTGCGGGACAGGTCCACGTCGGCGAAGAGCGCCTCGCGGCCGTGGCCTTCCAGCTCCAGGCGTACGCCGCGGCCTCCCGTCCAACCGGAGATGGCCTTCGCCACCGCCGCGAGCAGCACCTCGTCCACGCGGGCGCGGTACGCCATGGGCGTCTCGGCCAGCAGCGCCCGGGTCTCCGTCTCGCCGAGCGTCACCGTGAGCAACGCCTCCGAGCCCGCGGTGTCCTCGCCGCCCGGCAGGTCCACCGGCAGCGGCGGTACGTTCCCCGTCGCCTTCCAGAGGGGCAGCTCGCGGGCAAGCGACTCCGAGCGGGAGTGCTCCACCAGCCGCTCCGCCCACGACTTGAACGACGTCGTCTTCGCCGGCAGCGACACCGGCACCCCGCGCTCCAGCTGCGTATAGGCCGTTTCCAGGTCCTCCAGCAGCGGCCGCAGCGAGACGCCATCCACGGCGAGGTGGTGCACCACCAGCAGCAGCCGTGCCGTACGGTCCGCGCCCCGCTCGAAGAGGGCGGCGCGGAGCAGCAGGCCCTCGTTCAGGTCCAGGCTCCGGTGCAGCCTCGCGCCCACCACTTCCAGCGCCGCGCCCTGCTCCTCTTCCGGCACGGAGGACAGGTCCACGCGCCGCAGCGTCACGGCCTCGGGCACGGGTGCATTGAACTGGCGCCAGCCCTCCGACGTCCGCGTGAAGCGCAGGCGGAGCGCGTCGTGGTGCGCCACCAGCGCCACCAGGGCCTTCTCCAGCAGCGCGGCGTCCACCGGCCGGCACACCTCCAGCACCGCCGCCAGGTTGTAGTGGTGCGGCTCCGGCAGCGCCCAGTCCTCGAAGAAGATGCGCTGCATGGGCGTCAGTGGCACGGGGCCCTCCACCACGCCCTGCTCCGCCGTGCCCGCCTTCGCCGCGCCCGCCGCGGCGGCCAGCTCCACGAGCGTCTGCTTCTCGAAGAGCATGGCCGGCTCCAGCGCCAGCCCCGCCGCCTTCGCGCGCGAGACAATCTGGATGCCGAGGATGGAGTCGCCGCCCAGCTCGAAGAAGTTGTCGTGCAGGCCCACGCGTTCCACGCCGAGCACCTGTGCCCAGAGTGCCGCCAGCGTCTTCTCCGCGTCGGTGCCCGGCTCGACGAACGCCTTCCCCGGACCCACGCGCGCGGTGTCCGAAGCCGGCAGCGCCGCCCGGTCCACCTTGCCCGCCGGAGACAGGGGCAGTGCTTCCAGCGCGACGAAGGCCGCCGGCACCATGTGCTCGGGCAGCCGCTCCTTCAGGAAGGCGCGCAGCGCGGTGACGTCGAGCGCCGCCGCATCCGCCACGAGGTAGCCCACCAACCGCTTCGTTCCCGGCGGCTCCTCGCGCACCGAGGCCGCCGCGTCGCTCACGCCAGGGTACTGGCGCAGCGCCGCTTCCACCTCGCCCAGCTCGATGCGGAACCCGCGCACCTTCACCTGGTGGTCCGTCCGGCCCACGTACTCCAGCCGCCCGTCCAGGCGGTAGCGGACGCGGTCTCCCGTCCGGTACAGGCGCGCACCGGACTCACCGGAGAGCGAATCCGGAACGAAGCGCTCCGCCGTCAGCTCCGGCCGCCCCAGGTAGCCGCGCGCCACGCCCGTGCCACCCAGGTACAGCTCACCCGGCACGCCCGGAGGCACGGGCTGTCCCCACCCGTCCAGCACGTACGCGCGCATGTTCGCGATGGGGCGCCCGATGTCCGGCCGCTCCGCGTCCAGCTCCGTCGAGACGGTCGCGCAGACGGTGGCCTCCGTCGGACCGTAGCCATTGAGCAGCCGCCGCCGCGACGTCCAGCGCCGCGCCAGCTCCGGCGAGCACGCCTCTCCAGCGGAGATGACGGTTTCCAGCGCGGGCAGGCCCTCGGGCTCCAGCTGCGACAGCGAGGACGGCGTCAGCGTCACGGTGGTGATGCCGCGCGCCTCCAGCACCTCGCGCAGCGGCGCACCCGGCAGCAGCGAGTCGCGCGGCGCCAGGTGCAGCTCCGCTCCAGCGACGAGCGTGGAGAGCACCTCCAGCACGGACGCGTCGAAGCCGAGCGCCGCGGCCTGGAGCACCCGCTTCCCAGGCCCCACGCCGTGCGCGCGGATGACGGCGCGCACGGTGTTGCACAGGCCCTGGTGGGGCACGAGCACGCCCTTCGGCGTCCCCGTGGAGCCCGACGTGTAGATGACGTACGCCAACCCTCCGGAGAGCACGCCGGAGCGCGGCGGCTCCGTGGGGTTCCGGCCGATGTGGCTCCACTCCGTGTCCACGGAGACGAGCAGCTCGTTGCCGGCGGGAAGCTCGTCCGCGAGGTGCTCCTGCGTCACCACCACGGACAGCCCGGCGTCCCGCATCATGTAGGTCAGCCGCGCGCTGGGGTACGCGGGGTCCAGCGGGACGAAGGCGCCGCCCGCCTTCAATACGCCGAGCAGCCCCACCACCAGCTCCGCCGAGCGCTCCGCGCACAACCCCACCCGCACCTCCGGCCCCACGCCCACCGAGCGCAGGTGGTGCGCGAGCTGGTTGGCGCGGGCGTCGAGCTCGGCGTACGTGAGCCGCTGGCCTTCGGCCACCACCGCCACCGCGTCCGGCGTCGTCGCGGCCTGGACCTCGAAGAGGTCGTGGATGCGCGCGTCCTCGGGGAAGGGCTGGCGCGTGTCGTTCCACTCCACCAGCATGCGGCGCCGCTCGTCCCCGGACAGCAGCGGCAGCTCCGCCACGCGCTGCGACGGGTCCGCGGCGACGCCCTCCAGCAGGCGCACGAAGCGCTCCCAGAGCAGGTGCACCGTCTCCGGCTCGAAGAGGTCCGCCGCGAACTCCAGGGCGCCCGTGAGGCCGTCCACTGTCTCGCGCAGCTCCAGCGACAGGTCCACCTTCGTCGCGCCGATGTCCAGCTCCACCATCTTCACGCCCAGGCCCGGCGTGCGGACCTCCACCGGCGGCGTGTTGTGGAACGTCAGCATCGCCTGGACCAGCGGCATGCGGCTCGGGTCTCTCGGCACGCGCAGCTCGTCCACCAGTCGCTCGAACGGAATCTCCTGGTGGGCGTACGCGCCGATGGACGCCACCTTCACGCGGCGCAGCAGCTCCACGAAGGTGGGCGCTCCCGAGAAGTCACCCCGGATGGCGAGCGTGTTCAGGAAGCAGCCGATGAGCCCTTCCAGCTCGGGGCGGTTGCGGCCCGCAGCGGAGGTGCCGACGATGATGTCGTCCTGGCCCGAGTAGCGGTGCAGCAGCGTCTGCAGCGCGGCGGTGAGGACCATGAAGGGCGTGGCCCCCTCGCGGCGGCCCACCGTCCAGAGCGCGTCCATGAGCGACTTCCGCACGGCGACCTGGATGCGGCCACCCCGGCCCGACCAGCGCACCGGGCGCGGGCGGTCCGTGGGCAGCTCCAGCACCTGCGCTCCGGCGAGCTGCTTCTTCCAGTACTCGAGCTGGGTCTCCATGCCCGGCCCGTTGAGCCAGCCGCGCTGCCACACCGCGTAGTCCGCGTACTGCACCGGCAGCGCGGGCAGCGGAGAGGGCCGGCCGGACGCGAGCGCCTCGTACATCGCCACCAGCTCGCGGAAGAGCACACCGCTGGACCAGCCGTCCGAGGCGATGTGGTGGATGGTGAGGTGCAGCACCGACGCCGCGTCACCGATGCGAATCAGCACGGCCCGCATCACCGGCCCGTGAACCAGGTCGAACGGGCGGCGGGCTTCCGACAGCGCCAGCCGCAGCCCCTCGGCCTCACGGGCGTCGGGCGTCGCGCCGCGCGCCTCACGCTCCTCCAGCCGCAGCGGCATGGAGGGGACGATGACCTGGTGCGCGCCGCCTTCCTCGAGCGCGAAGGTGGTGCGCAGGACCTCGTGCCGGCGCACCAGCTCGTTGAGCGCCGTCTCCAGCAGGGAGACCTCCACCACGCCGTCGAGCCGGAGCGTGACGGTGTTGTTGTAGGCAATGCCGTCCGGGTCGAGCTGGCTGAGCGCCCAGATGCGCTGCTGCGGGAACGACAGCGGCAGCGGCCGATCTCTCGGCACGCGGACCACCGGCGTGGCCGTTGCCGCCGGCACGTCCGGGACGGGCGCGGGCGGCGTGGCCACCGTGTCGCGAGGCTTGGACGGACGGCGCGGCTTCGCGGCGCGCGACGGCGCCACCACCTCGACCTCGCCCGCGTTGCGGAAGCGGGCGCGCTGTCCCGTCAGGACGAGGCGGTCGTCCGGGCTTCCTCCCGGCATGGGGATGAGCCGTGCGCGCGTGGCCTCGGCGTCGTTCCAGAAGCCTCGCGGAATGGCGGCGCCGCCCAGCGCCAGCTCCCCCACGACACCCACGGGCACCGGGGCGCCGGAGGCATCCCGGAGATACACGGGCGCCTCGGAGTGCGAAGGCCAGGCCGCGCCGAGCACGGAGGCGTCCAGCGCCACGCTCCGCGCGGAGGCGGAGAGGGCCGAAGCTTCCGTCCCCTGTGACGCACGCGACTCCCCGCCCAGCACCCACAGGCGCACGCCTTCCAGCGCGCCCTGCGCACCGGGAAGCTCCGCGAGCGCACGGGCCTGGGACGGCGCGCAGCGCAGCGCGGTGATGCCCTCGCCCCGAACGAGCTCCAGCAGGTCGCCCATCCCGGCGTCGCCCTCGGCCAGCAGGGCCTCCTCGGGCAGGGGCTGCACCTGGGAGCGGCGCTTCAGCACGTCCAGCAGGCGCAGGCTGGACATCGTCGGCTCCAGCGCCACGCCGTAGTCGACGAGGCAGGCAATCTCGTCCACATCCAGCGAGCGCACGCGCTCGACGATTGCCTCGCACTGCTCCACCGTGCCGAACAGGCCGCCGTCCTTCAGGTAGTGCTCCGCCCCCTGGTTGAGCATCACCTCCATGTCTTCGGGCGTGAGGCCACGCACGTCCACGTTGCTGCCGAGGCTGGAGACCAGGTTGGCGAAGACGTCCACCGAGCTGCGGAAGTACTGCTTCAGCGGCTCGCGCGCCGCGGCGCGCACCTCCTCCATGTCCTGGCCGAGGAAGGTGTGCAGCATCAGCGTCACCTGTCCGCGCCCCGGGCCGTGTCCCGCCTTGCGGTACGTCTCGCGGTACAGCGCCACCTTCGTCGCCAGCTCGTCCAGGCTGGAGCCCAGCCCGAGCACGTTGGTGAGGATGCCCGCGCCCACCTCGCCGGCCTTGCGGAATGTCTCCGGATTGCCCGTGGAGGTGAGCCACACCGGCAGCTCCGCCTGCTTCGGCTTCGGCCGCAGCGCCAGCTCCACCTCGTGGCCCGCGCCGTTGCGGCGCTTCACCGTGCCGCCGCGCCACAGCCGCCGCACCTCCTCCAGTCGCTCGATGAGGACCTCGCGGCGGCGCGCATAGGTGTCCGGCGAGAGCGAGAAGTCATTCGCGTGCCAGCCCGTGGCGAAGGAGATTCCCACGCGGCCCCGAGACAGGTTGTCCACCACGGACCACTGCTCCGCGACCTCGATGGGGTCATGCAGCGGCAGCACCACGCTGCCCGCGCGAATCTGCAGGTTGCGCGTCAGCACCGCGAGCGCGCCGCCAATCACCGACGGCTGCGGGTACAGGCCACCGAACGAGTGGAAGCGCCGCTCCGGGGTCCAGATGGCGGAGAAGCCGTGCGTGTCCGCGAACTTCGCGCCCTCCATCAGCAGCTCGTACTTCTCCTCGCCCAGCGCGTCCTCGTCGTTGGCGAAATACATGAGGCTGAAGTCGAGCTGACGGCGCGTGTCCGGCTTCCGGCCGAGGACGGCGAAGCGCGCGGCCAGCCGCTCGGGCGGAAGGACGACGCGCATGCCGCGCGCCAGGGCCCACAGCAGGTCCAACCCCGCCGGGTCCGAAGCGGGACCGCCCGCCGCCAGCCATACTTCACCCTCGCCCGCCCCCACCCGCGCGTCGAGCGACGACAGCAGGTATGCGACGTTGCGGTGGGTCAGCATGACGCGGCCGTGCCCCCCCATCGCCTCGGGCGTGGGGACGATGAACGCGAGCTGCTCGGAAGGCGCGGCGCTGACAGCCCCCTCCTCCACGGCCTCACCGTCCACCACCACGGCGCTCACCCCGGCCGGGAGCGAGGTCGCATCCGACGTCCGTGCCACCAGCAACAGCCGGGGCCCCTTCGCCGGGAGCAACGACGTCAGCTCCACCACCTCGCCTCGCGAGACGGGCAGGCAGGCACCACCGGCCTCCAGCACGCCCCAGAGCGCGATGACCGCCTCGATGGAGGGCTCCAGGCGCAGGGCCACGGGCACTTCGGGCCCCACCCCTTCGTGTCGCAACCGGGCCGCGAGCCCCTGAGCACGAGCCGCCAGCTCACGCCACGTCAGCCGGCGCGAGCCGGCGCTGATGGCCACCGCATCCGGAGTGCGCTCCACCCGGGCCGCGAGCCGCGCCAGCAGGCCGGGCGCGGAGGGCTGTTCCACCGGACGCGCCGGCAGGCTCCGCTCTTCCGGCGTCGCGAGCGGGAGCCGCGACACCCGCAGCTCCGGGTCCGCGAACACCGCGCCGAGCAGCGTCTCCAGGTGCTTCGCCAGGCGAACGATGCGCGACTCTTCATACAGCTCGGTGGCGTACTCGATGAAGCCGTGGAACGTCCCTTCCGCGCTCTCGTTCAGCAGGAGGGTCAGCTCGCCCAGCGTCGCGCCGAACTGCGCGGGCGTGCCCGGCACCTCCACCAACTCCATCTCGATGCCCGGCAGGGTCGGCGCCGCGGTGGTGACATGCGCATGCAGCACCAGCGCCGCGTCGCAGAGGCGCGAGCGGCCCGGATCCCGCCCGGAGGCGACGAGGGGCAGCAGGTGCTCGAAAGGCACGTCCTGGTGGCTGGACGCACCGATGGTCACCTCGCGCGCGCGGGCCACCAGCTCGCGGAACGACGGGTCGCCGGACACGTCGGTGCGCAGCGCCATGGCGTGGGCCACGAAGCCGATGAGCGGCTCCAGCTCTCCACGGGCGCGGTTGCCCACCGGCGTGCCCACCACGATGTCCTCTCGCCCGGAGTAGCGGACGAGCAGCGACGACAGCGCGGCCAGCAGCGTCATGAAGGGCGTCACGCCCTCGCGGTGGCTGAAGGCGTAGAGCGCGGCGCTCAGCTCGCGCGAGAAGGCCACCGGGAAGCGGGCGCCGCGCAGGCGCGAGTTCGTGCCTCGCGGCCGGTCGGAGGCCAGCTCCAGCGAGGGAGGCAGCTCCGCCAGCACCTCACGCCAGTATGCGTCCTGGGCCGCGAGCGCGCCTCCGGCCAGCGAGCGGCGCTCCCAGGCCGCCGCGTCCACGTACTGCACGGCCAGCTCCGGCAGCGGCGCCGGCCGGCCTTCGCGGAAGGCCTGGTAGTTCACGGCTGTCTCGCGGAAGAAGGCCACCATGGACAGCGTGTCCGACGCGATGTGGTGCACCGTGAGGAGCATCAGGTGCTCCGCATCCGCCAGCCGCAGCAGCTTCGCGCGGACGATGGGGCCGCGCTCCAGGGAGAACGGCAGCACCGCCTCTTCCAGTGCCAGCCGCATCGCCTCGGCCTCGCGGTCTCCCGCGTGTCCCCGCAGGTCCACCACCGGCACCTGGATGCGGACCTCGGCGGAGAAGCGCTGGCGCACGCGGCCGTCTTCCACGGTGTACGTCGCGCGCAGCATCTCGTGACGGCGGATGACCTCGTTGACGCTGCGCTCCAGCACCTCCACGTCGAGCGGGCCCTTGAGCCGCACGGCGAGGGGCATGTTGAGGGACGGGTTGCCCGGGTCGAGCTGCTCCATCCGCCAGACGCGCTCCTGCACGACGGACAGCGGCAGCTCGCCGTCGCGGTCGATGCGCACCATGACTTCCGGTGCGCCCGCGCCCGTCGCCGGGAGGGCTTGTTGAAGCATCGCCTCGATGCGCCGGGAGATGCCCGCCACCGTGGGCGCCTCGAACAGCGCGCTCAGCGGGAGCTGCACGGCGAACGTCTCGCGCAGGCGGGTCAGCATCTGCGCCGCCATCAGCGAGTTGCCGCCCAGCTCCAGGAAGTCATCGTCGGGGCCGAAGTCCACCGCGCCCAGGCGCTCGCGCCAGATGTCCATGACGCGTTGCTGGATTTCGCCCACGGACGTGGGCGGCACGAGCAGGGCCGCGGCGGAGAGCGACTCCGCCATCGCCGCCGTGGCGGGCTGGGACTTCGAAGCAGGCGCGGCCTGGAGCAGCAACTGCACCGGCTGGGACTCCAGGCGGCAGGGCTTCTCCTCGAACGGGTACGTCGGCAGCGGGACGCGGCGGCGCTTCTCCGCGCCGTGGAACTTCTCCCAGGCCACCTCGACGCCCGCGCTCCACAGGTCGCCCAGCGACTGGAGCAACCCACGGTAGTCACCCTCCGCCGGACGGCGGCGCAGCGACGGGACGGCGACCAGCGACTTCTCCTGGCGCGCGCGGGGACGGCACAGCGAGGTGAGGTCCGTGCCCGGGCCCACCTCCAGCAGCACGGAGCACCCGTCACCGATGAGCACCTCCAGGCCCGCGGCGAAGCGGACGGACTGGCGCATCTGCCGGGCCCAGTACGCCGGGTCGGTGGCCTCCTCGGGACGAATCCACGTGCCGGTGAGGCTGGACACGTAGGGCACCTCCGGCGCCTTGAGGCGCAGCGAGGACACCGCCCGCGCCAGGTCCGGCATCAGCGGCTCCACCGCGCTGGAGTGGAACGCGTGCGCCGCGGGCAGGCGCACCACGCCCACGCCGCGCCCGTTGAGCGCGACCTCCAGCCGGGTGATGGCCTCCACCGGGCCGGACACGACGCACCGGCCCGGGCCGTTCACCGCCGCCAGCGCGAGCCCGTCCGTGAGCAGCGGGAGAAGCTCCGCCTCCTCCAGCCCCACCGCGAGCATTGCCCCGGGAGGCATCCGCGCCATCAGCGCGCCGCGCACCACCGCCAGCCGCAAGCCGTCTTCGGGAGACAGTACGCCCGCCACGCAGGCCGCCGCGTACTCACCGTAGCTGTGCCCCAGCAGCGCGTGGGGCTTGATGCCCCAGGACATCCAGAGCCGGGCCAGCGCGTGCTCGACGATGAACAGCGCGGGCAACGCCACGCGCGGGTCCGAAAGCCTCTTGCCTACGGCCTCCGCCTGCTCCGCCGGTGCCAACAGGAGCGCACGCACCTCCGCGGAGAGGGACGGCTCCAGCCGGGCGAGCGCGGCGTCCACGTCCTTGCGGAAGCCGGGCTCGGCCGCGTGCAGCTCACGGCCCATGCCCACGGCCTGCGCGCCCTGCCCCGGGAAGAGGAAGGCCACGCGGCGGTTGCGGCCCGCTTCCACGGAGGCGGGCTTCTCCAGCGCCTGCGCCAGCTCGAAGCGGTCGGCCGCCACCACGGCCCGGCGATGCTCGAAGGCATGCCGTCCCACGTTGCGCGTGAAGGCCGTGTCCTCGAGGTCCACGAACGGCGTCGTCTCCACGTGCGAGGACAGCCGCCGCGACATCACCTCCAGCGCGGCGGGGCTGCGCGCGGAGAGCGTCACGACCTGCAGGGGACGCGTGCTCCTCGAGCCCGGTTCCATCCGGGGCGCTTCCTCCACCACCACGTGGGCGTTGGTGCCGCCGATGCCAAACGAGCTCACGCCCGCCCGACGTGGCCTCTCACCGCGCGGCCAGGAGCGCACCTGGGTGTTGACGAAGAAGGGGCTCTTCTCGAAGTCGATCTCCGGGTTGGGCTTTTCGAAGTGGAGGCTCGGTGGCACCGCCTCGTGCTGGAGCGACAGCACCACCTTGATGAGCCCGGCCACGCCCGCCGCCGCGTCCAGGTGACCCAGGTTCGTCTTGAGCGAACCGATGGCGACGTCGCCCCTGCGCTCCGTCGTCTTGCGGAACGCCCGGGTCAGCGCGGCAATCTCGATGGGGTCTCCGAGCGAGGTGCCCGTGCCGTGGGTCTCGACATAGTCGATGTCGTCGCCACCCAGGCCCGCATAGGCCAGTGCATCCGCGATGACCTCCGTCTGGCCCTCGATGCTGGGTGCGGTGTAGCCGACCTTCTGCTGGCCGTCGTTGTTGACCGCGGACGCCTTGATGACCGCGTGGATGTGGTCGCCATCTCGCAGCGCGTCCGCCAGCGGCTTGAGCACCACCACGCCCACGCCGTTGCCGGCCACGGTGCCACCGGCGCGGTGGTCGAAGGCGCGGCAGTGCCCGTCCGGCGAGAAGATGAGCCCTTCCTGGTGCAGGTAGCCCGTGCGCTGCGGGCTGGCGATGCGCACCGCGCCCGCGAGCGCGATGTCCGACTGCCGCGTCAGCAGGCTCTGGCAGGCCATGTGGATGGCCACGAGCCCGGTGGAGCACGCGGTGTAGACGGCGACGCTCTCGCCCCGGAGCTGGAGCTTGAAGGACGCCTTCATCGCCAGGCTCTCCGGGCCGGAGGTGGCCAGGTCCAGCCCGGCGCCGCCGTCCTTGCGGGCCTCGCTCAGCAGCGACAGCAGGTGGCCCGTCGAGCCCGCGCCCGCATACAGCGAGATGCGGCCCTTGTAGCGCGCGGGGTCATACGCCGCGTCTTCCAGCGCCGCCCAGGCGCACTGGAGGAAGACGCGCTGCTGCGGGTCCATCCACTGCGCCTCGCGCAGCGGGATGTCGAAGAAGCCGTAGTCGAAGCGGTCGGTGCCTTCGAGGATGCCGCCCGCGCGGATGAAGCGCGGGTGCTTCCACAGCTCCTCGGGGATGAGAGGCGAGCGCTCCGTCTCCTCCTCGGACCAGAAGGAGATGGACTCCACGCCGCCGACCAGGTTCAGCCAGAACTCGGTCAGGTCATCGGCCCCGGGGAAGCGCCCCGCCATGCCGATGATTGCGATGTCGTTGCCGGTGTCCTCGGCCTGCATGTCGTCGACCTCAGCCATTGCCGTGATTCCCTCGCCGGCCCTGTCGCCGGATCGCCTGCCGCCGCTGCTGGGCGCGATCCACGTGGGCCTCGTTGTCCTGTACGTCCGCCGCTTCGCCGTCCCGCTCCAGGGACATGGCGAAGGCGCGAACCGTGGGGTGCTCGAAGAAGCGCGTTGCCGGGACGTCCCGCTTCAATTCATCCCGGAGCAGCGCGCACGCCTTGACCACGGACATGGAGCTGCCGCCCAGGTCCGCGAAGAAGTGGTCCTCCACACCGACGCGCTCCACGCCCAGCACCTTCGCCCAGAGCTCCGCCACCTGGCGCTCCAGCGCCGTGGTGGGCTCCGCGAAGGTGCTTCCCGCCGGGCGGGCCACGTCGGGCTCCGGCAGCGCCGCCCGGTCCACCTTGCCCACGGGCGTCAGCGGCAGCGCGGCCAGCGGCACCAGCGCCGAAGGCACCATGAACTCCGGCAGCGACTCCGCCAGGAAGGTCCGCAGCGCGCGCGGCTCCAGCGTCTCTCCCAGCCGGGGGACGGCGTAGGCCACCAGTCGCTTGCCGCCCGCGGGGTCCGGCTTCGCCACGACGACGGCCTCGGCCACCGCCGGGTGCTTGCGGAGCGCTTCCTCCACCTCGCCCGGCTCCACGCGGTAGCCGCGCACCTTCACCTGCGCGTCGAGCCGCCCGAGGAACTCCAGCATCCCGTCCTCGCGATAGCGGACCTGGTCGCCCGTGCGGTACAGCCGGCCGCCCGCCTCGGGGCCGAAGGGGTTCGGGATGAAGCGCTCGGCCGTCAGCTCCGGCCGCCCCAGGTAGCCCCAGGCGAGGCCGTCACCGCCGATGAGCAGCTCACCCGGCACGCCGGTCGGGACGGGGCGCAGGCCGCCATCCACCACGTACACCCGCGTGTTGGCGATGGGCCGGCCGATGGGGACCGGGCCTTCCGCGATGGAGCCCTCCATCACATGGCAGACGGCGAAGGTGGTGCTCTCGGTGGGGCCGTAGCCGTTGACGAGGACGCCGCCGCGCGCCAGCCGCTCGCGCACCACGGCCGGAGGCAGCACGTCACCGCCCGCGAGGAGCTGCTTCACCCCGTCCAGCGCGTCCGGGCGGGCAGCGGAGATGGCCTCGAAGAGCGCGGCCGTCAGCCACAGCGTGGTGACGCCGTGGCGGACCAGCACGTCCTTCAGCGAGTCCACCGTGGGCGTCGTGGGCGGGAAGAGGACCAGCTTCGCGCCGTGCAGCAGCGCGCCCCACAGCTCGAAGGTGGCCGCATCGAAGCAGATGGGCGCGAGCTGGAGGAACACCTCCTCCGGGCCCCAGCGCGCGAAGCGGGAGCCCAGCACGAGCCTCGCCACCGCGCGCTGCGGGATGCAGACGCCCTTGGGCCGCCCGGTGGAGCCGGACGTGTACATGACATAGGCCAGCGCGTCCGCCGGCACCGTCACGCCCGGAGAGGTCTCCGGCTCGCGCGCAATCTCGCTCCAGGACTCGTCCAGCAGCACCACCGTGGCGCTCCCGGAGGGCAGCAGCTCCAGCACTGAGCGCTGGGTCAGCACCACGGGCAGGCGCGTGTCCTCCACCATGAAGGCCAGCCGCTCACGCGGGTACGTGGAGTCCAGCGGCACGTAGGCCCCGCCCGCCTTGAGGATGCCGAGCATCCCCACCACGAGGTCCAGCGAGCGCTGCACGCACAGGCCCACGGGTGTCCCCGGGCCCACGCCGCGCTTGCGCAGGTGCCACGCCAGCTGGTTCGCGCGCCGGTCCAGCTCCCCGTAGGTGAGCCGCGCGCCCTCGCACTCGGCGGCGACGGCGTCGGGCGTCCGCGCCGCCTGGGCCTCGAACAGCTCCGCGAGGCAGGCGTCGCGTGGGAAGCCGGCCGCGGTGTCATTCCAGTCCACCAGCAGGCGCTGGCGCTCCGCCGCGTCCATCATCGGCAGGTCGCCCACGCGCTGGCCGGCGTCCGCCACCGCCCCCTCCAGCAGCACGCGCAGCTGCGTCATCAGCCGTGACGCCGTGGCCCGCGTGAAGAGGTCGGCGTCGTACTCCAGCGTGCCCGTGAGGCCGTCGGCGCCGTCGAAGAGCGACAGCGTGAGGTCGAACTTCGCCGTGCCGGAGGTGACGTCCACCGGGCGCAGGGAGAGCCCCTCGGGGGCGATGTCCGGCCGGGTGCCTTCGTTCAGCGCCAGCACCACCTGCACCAGCGGCGCGTGGCTCAGGCTGCGCGGCGGCTGGAGGGCCTCCACCAGCTTCTCGAAGGGCACGTCCTGGTGGGAGTACGCATCGAGCGTCGTGTCGCGCACGCGCCGGAGCAGCTCGCGGAAGGTGGGGTTGCCCCCCAGCCGCGTGCGCAGCACCAGCGTGTTCACGAAGAAGCCGATGAGGTCCTCGAGGCCGGGGTGGTGACGACCGGCGATGGGCGAGCCCACGCACACGTCCTCCTGGCCCGACACGCGGGACAGCAGGAGCTGGAAGGCGGCCAGCAGGCCCATGTAGGGCGTGACGCCCTCACGACGGCAGAGGGCCCGGAAGCGCTCGGACAGCGAGGCCGGCAGGTGGACGGCGAGCGTGTCTCCGCGGAAGCGCTGCAGGCTCGGGCGCGGGAAGTCCGTGGGCAGCTCCAGGACGGGCGGTGCCCCCGCGAGCTGCTGGCGCCAGTACCGCAGCTGCGCTTCGAGCGACTCCCCCTGGAGCCACTCGCGCTGCCACACGGCATGGTCCGCGGGCTGGAGCACCGGCTCCGGCAGCGGCGACGGCCGCCCGTGCAGCTGCGCGCCGTACAGCGCGGACAGCTCGCGGATGACCACGCCCAGGGACCAGCCGTCGGAGACGATGTGGTGCAGCGTCAGGACGAACAGGTGCCGCGTCTCTCCCGTGCGCAGCAGCAGCGCGCGCAGGAGCGGGCCCTCGGCCAGGGCGAACGGGCGGCGGGCCTCCTCGGACGCGGCGCGCAGGGCCTCGGCCTCACGCTCGCTCTCGGGGAGGTTGCGCAGGTCCACCACGGGGAGCGAGACCGGCACCTGCGCGTGGATGACCTGCGCCGGCTCACCCGCGTGGCTGGAGAAGGTGGTCCGCAGCGCCTCGTGCCGGAGGAACAGCGCGGACAGGGCCCGCTCGAAGGCGGCGACGTCCAGGGGCCCCTCCATCCACGCGGCCCAGGGGACGTTGTAGAGGGCCGTGCCCGGCTGGAGCTGCTCCAGCAGCCACAATCGCTCCTGCATCGCGGACAGCGGCAGGGCGCGGTCTCTCGGCACGGGAACGATGGGCGGCGGGCTCGCGGCGGCGGAGGACTGGCGGGCCGCGCGGATGCGCTCCGCCAGCCGTCCCACCGTCGGCTCCTCGAAGAGCTCCTTCAGCGAGAGGGACACACCGAACGTGGCCTGGATTCGCGCGACGACGCGCGTGGCCAGCAGCGAGTGCCCGCCCAGGTCGAAGAAGCTGTCGTAGGCCCCGACGCGTGGGACGCCGAGCAGCTCGCCGAAGAGTCCAGCGACCAGCTCCTCCTCGGGCCCGCGAGGCGCGGTGGAGCGCGCGGACGGCTCCTCCGTGGACTCGAAGCGCGAGGGCTCCGGCAGCGCGCGCCGGTCCACCTTGCCGTTGGGCGTGAGGGGCAGGCGCTCCAGCACCATGAAGGCGGAGGGCACCATGTACGCGGGCAGGTGCTCGGTGAGGAAGGCGCGCAGGTCCGAAGAGGTCGCGCCGTCCGCCGAGAGAACCACGTAGGCCACGAGGCGCCGTGAGCCGCCCACGGCGTCCTCGCGAGCGAGCACGGCTGCCTGCCGCACCGAGGGGTGCCGCTGCAGCGCGGCTTCCACCTCGCCCGGCTCCACGCGGAAGCCCCGCACCTTCACCTGCGTGTCCACGCGTCCGACGAACGACACCTCGCCGTCCATGAGGAGGCGGACGCGGTCGCCCGTCCGGTACAGCCGCGCGCCCGGCGTCGTGCTGAACGGATGCGGCACGAAGCGCTCCGCCGTCAGCTCCGGCCGGCCGAGGTAACCCCAGGCCAGTCCGTCCCCTCCGAGCCACAGCTCCCCCACCCCGCCCGGCGGCACCGGTGCCATGGCCTCGTCGAGCACATACTGCTCCGTGTTCGCGAGCGGCCTGCCGATGGGAAGCGACGTCGCGCCCTCCGGCGCCTCGGTGACGAGGTGCCACGTGGAGAAGGTGGTGCTCTCCGTGGGGCCATAGACGTGGAGCAGCCGCTCCGGTGGGCCCTCGCGGAGGACCTGGCGCACCGGCCTCGGGTCCACGGCCTCGCCTCCGAAGTGGAGCTGGCGCAGTCCCCGGAAGGCGTCCGGCACCTCGGTCGCGACCTGGTTGAACCACGCCGTGGTGAGGAAGAGGACGCGGATGCCCTCCTCCCGCAGCCACGTGGCGAACGCACTCGGAGCGAGCGCCGTCTCACGGTCCACGCCCACCAGGCGCGCGCCGTTGAGCAGCGCGCCCCAGATTTCGAAGGTGGCCGCGTCGAACGAGGCGTTGGACGCCTGCGCCACGCGATCCTCCGGCTGCCACTGGATGAAGTCCGTCTCGATGACCAGCCGCACCACGGCCCGGTGGGGCACGCAGACGCCCTTGGGCGTGCCGGTGGAGCCGGAGGTGTAGATGACGTACGCCGCGTCCTCCGCGCCCGCACCGGATTCCGGAGCCGTCGCCGGCATCCCTTCGAGCGCGCCCTCCCCGTCCAGCGCGAGCACCCGGACACCCTCCGCGGGCAGCGCCTCCCGCAGCCGCTCGTGCGTGAGCAGCACCGGAGCGCCCGCGTCCGCGAGCATCCACGCCAGCCGCTCGCGCGGATACGCCGGGTCCAGCGGCACGTAGGCGGCGCCCGCCTTGAGGATGCCGAGCATTCCCACGACGAGGTCCGCGGACCGCTCCACGCAGAGGCCCACGGTGGAGCCCCGTTCGACGCCGAGCGTCCGGAGCCGGTGCGCCAGCCGGTTGGCCCGCTGCTCCAGCTCCGCGTAGGTGAGCACGGTGCCGCCATAGACCACCGCGATGGCCTCGGGCGTCCGCGAGGCCCGGGCCTCGAACAGCGCATGCACCGTGCGCTCACGCGGGTACGCGGTGCGGGTGGCGTTCCACTCCACCAGCACCCGCTGGCGCTCGGCCTCCGAGAGGAGGGACACGGCTCCGAGCCGCTGCTCCGGCTCGGCCACCATCCCGCGCAGCAGCATCCGCCAGTGCTCCAGGAGCTTCGCGGCGGCCTCGCCCCGGATGCGGTCCGAGCGGTACTGCAACTTCAGCCGGAGCGTCCGGCCCGGCAGGGCCACGGCGGTCAGCGGGTAGTGCGTGCGCTCGAAGACCTCGACGTCGCGAAGCTCCAGCCCGGCCGCGCCACGCTCGAGCGCCGCGTCCACCGGGTAGTTCTCGAACACGAGCAGGCTCTCGAACAGGGGCGTGCCCCGGGGCACCTCGCTCCAGCCCTGGAGCTGCGTCAAGGGGACGTGGTCTCGCTGCCCCAGCTCCATCAGCACGCCGTGCAGCTCGCGCAGCCACGGCAGGAGCTTCGCCTCGTGGCGCACCCGCGCGCGGACAGGGAGCGAGTGGATGAACAGCCCCACCGCCTCGTCGATGCCGGGCACCTCCGCGGACCGGCCCGCGAGCGTCGTCCCGAAGACGACGTCCGAGCCACCGCCATATCGCGACAGCAACAACGCCCACGCGCCGTGCGCCAGCGTGCTCGGCGTCAGCCCATGGCGCCGCGCGAAGTCCTGGAGCGCGACGGTGTCCGCCTCGTCCAGGGCCACCTCGCACTCACCCGAGCCACGGGCGTCCGTGGTGCCGCCCTCCGCGGGCAGCGGCGTCGGCGCGTCGAGGCCCGCGAGCTGGTCACGCCAGAAGGCCTCGTCCTGCTCGGGGCTCCGGCGCTTCAGCCACTCGACGTAGGCCCGGAAGTCCACGACGGCGCGGGGCTGCCACGTTCCTCCGCGCGCGAGCACGGCGTACGCGTCCAGCACCTCGCTCAGCACGCGGGCGAGGCTCCAGCCGTCCAGCACCAGGTGGTGGAAGCTCCAGACGAAGCGCCAGGCACCCGCCTCCAGCCGGATGAGCGCCAGCCGCATCAGTGGCGCGCGTGCCAGGTCGAAGCCCTTCGCGCGGTCCTCGCGCAGGAAGGCCCGCAGCGAGGTCTGCCGCGCTTCGGGAGGAACACCGCGCCAGTCCAGCTCCTGCCAGGGCAGTGTCACGTGCGCGCGCACCACCTGGAGCGGCGCTTCCAATCCTTCCCAGAGGAACGACGCGCGGAGCGCGGCGTGGCGCTCCACCACGGCGGCCCAGGCGTTGCGGAGCGCGGCCACGTCGAGCGGCCCGGCGAGCGTCCAGCTCAGCTGCTCGAAGTACGCCTCCGTCCCGGGCTCCAGCAGCACCTGGAACAGGAGCCCGTGCTGGAGCGAGGACAGCGGGTGGCGCTCCTCGCCCGTCGCCACGGACTCGGCAAGCGTCGCCAGTGCGCCCGCGCAGTCTCGCGCGAGGGACTCGATGGTCTCCCGGGCATGCAGCGCCTCGCTGTAGTGCCACGTCAGCTCCAGCCGTCCGCCGACTCCGCGCGCCACCACCTCCAGCACGTGACTCCGGAGCCCTCGCGTCCCCTGAGAGGGCCCGGTGGGCTCGGAGGCCAGCGTGAACAGCGACGACTCCCGTGCCCCCGCGTCGAGCTGGCCCAGGTAGTTGAACAGGACCTCGGAGGACGAAGCCCGCGCGAGCTCGCCGTCGCGGCGCAGGTAGCGCAGCAGGCCATGGGCGAGACCCCGCCCCGCGAGCCGCTCACGCGCGGAGCGGACCGACGCCAGCACCGCCATGGGCTCCACTGCGTCCGGCAACTCCAGCCGTACCGGGTAGAGCGCGGTGAACCAGCCCACCGTGCGCGAGAGGTCCACGTCCTCGAACAACTCCTCACGCCCGTGCGACTCCACGTCGATGCGCAGCCGGTGCTGTCCCGTCCAGTGGGCCAGCGCCTTCGCGACGCCCGCGAGGAGCACGTCTTCCACGCCACCCCGTGCACCGCGAAGCAGCGCGCGGGTCACCTCGGGCTCCAGCGCTACCGTGACGGTGCGCTCCGTGCCCTGGGTGTTCACTCCACCCGGCACGTCCCTGGGGAGCGCGGCCACCTCCGCGGCCTCTTCCCGCCAGAACGGCAGCGCTTCCGCCACCTCTGAAGAGGCGGCATGCAGCTCCAGCCGCCGCGCCCAGGACTGGAAGGACGTCGTCTTCGCCGGGAGCACCACGGCCTCGCCGCGGCCGGTCTGTCGCAGCGCGGTCTCCAGGTCCTCCAGCAGCACGCGCCAGGAGACGCCATCCACCGCCAGGTGGTGGATGACCAGCAGCAGCCGGCCCGTCTTCCCTGCCCCCCGGTCGAACAGCACGGCACGCAGGAGGAGCCCTTCGCCCAGGTCCAGTCCGGACTGGGTCTCCGTGGAGACGCGCTCCAGCTCGCGGGCGTGCTCGACCTCGGGAAGCGCGGACAGGTCCACCCGGCGCAGCGGCACGTCGCGACCGGGCTCCGCGCACGACTGCTCCCACCCCGCGGCGCCGCGCGTCAGCCGCAGCCGGAGCGCGTCGTGGTGGTCCACCACGGCCCGCAGCGCGCGTGCGAGCGCCTCCGTGCCCACGGGCTCCCGCGACTCCAGCAGCAGGGCCTGGTTGAAGTGGTGTGTCTCGGGCAGCTCCCGCTCAAGGAACCAACGCTGGATGGGTGTAAACGGCACGGGCCCCACCACCGGCCCCTGCTCCTCGGCGCGCCGACCACGCACCACCACCTGGGCCAGCCCGGCCACCGTCGGGTGCTGGAAGAGCTGACGCGCCGTGAGGTGCAGGCCCGCCTGCCGTGCCCGGGCGACGACCTGCAGCGCGAGGATGGAGTCGCCGCCCAGCTCGAAGAAGCGGTCATTCGCGCCGACGCGCTCCACCCCCAGCACCCCCGCCCAGATGCGCGCGAGCTGATGCTCCAGCTCCCCGCGCGGCTCCACGAAGTCACCCTCCCCGCGAGCCGTGCCCCGCTCCGGAGCGGGAAGCGCTCGCCGGTCCAGCTTGCCGCTGGGCGACAGCGGGAGCGCTTCGAGTGCGACGAAGGCCGACGGCACCATGTGCTCGGGCAGCCGCACGGCGAGGAACGTCCGCAGGTCGGAGCCTGCCGCCGTGCCCACGACGTAGGCCACGAGCCGCCGGTCTCCCGGCACGTCCTCGCGCACCGTCACGGCCGCCGCGCGGACATCCGGGTGCTGCGACAACGCGGCTTCAATCTCTCCCAGCTCGATGCGGAAGCCGCGCACCTTCACCTGGTCGTCCAGGCGTCCCAGGTACTCGAGGGCCCCGTCCACCAGGAAGCGCGCCTTGTCGCCGGTGCGGTACAGCCGTCCACCCGGCACGGGGGAGAACGGATCCGGAATGAACCGCTCCGCCGTCAGCCCGGGCCGCCGCCAGTAGCCACGCGCCAGGGGCTCGCCGCCGATGTACAGCTCGCCGGCCACATCTGGCGGCACCGGCCGCAGGAGCGCATCCAGCACGTACATCCGCGCGTTGGCGATGGGCCGGCCGATGGGAACGAGCGGACGCCGGTCCTCGCGGACACAGGCCCACGCCGTCACGTCCACCGCGGCCTCCGTGGGGCCGTAGAGGTTGTGCAGCTCCGCGCCCAGTCGCGAGAAGAACCGGTCCCGGAGGTCCGGCGGCAGCGCTTCGCCGCTGCAGAAGACGCGGCGCACGGTGGCGCAAGACTCCGCCAGCCCGGGCTCCTCCAGGAAGGGCCGGAGCATGGACGGCACGAAGTGCAGCGTGGTGATGCGCTCGCGCGAGATGACGTCGGTCAGGTACGCCGGCTCGCGGTGGCCACCGGGCTTCGCCAGCACCAGCCTCGCGCCAGTGAGGAGCGGCCAGAAGAACTCCCAGACGGAGACGTCGAAGCTGAACGGGGTCTTCTGGAGGACACGGTCGCCCGCGTCGAGGCCGTAGGCCTCCTGCATCCAGAGCAGCCGGTTGCAGATGGCGGCGTGCGAGTTCATCGCCCCCTTCGGCCGCCCCGTGGAGCCCGACGTGTAGATGACGTACGCGAGCCCGGAGCCGTCCACGGTGACGGGGGGCCGGTCCTCGCGCTCGCGCGCCACCGCCTCCCACTCCGAGTCCAGACACACCACCGCCGCGTCCCCACGCGGGAGCCCCGCAGCGAGCCGGGCCTGCGTGAGCAGCACCGGCGCCGCCGCGTCCTCGAGCATGAACTCCAGCCGCTCACGCGGATACTCGGGGTCGAGCGGCACGTAGGCCGCGCCGGCCTTGAGGATGCCGAGCAGCCCCACGACCAGCTCCAGGGAGCGCTCCGCGCACAGCGCCACCAGGCGGTCCGGTCCCACGCCCCGGGCGCGCAGGTGCCACGCGAGCTGATTCGCCCGGCGGTCCAGCTCGCGATACGTGAGCGCGGAGCCCTCGAAGCCCACCGCCACCGCGTCCGGCGTGCGGTCCACCTGGGCCTCGATGAGGCGGTGGAGGACGTCACCGTCCGCACGGGGCCGCGCGGTGTCGTTCCACGCCACGAGCACCCGCTGCCGCTCCTCCGGCGTCATCAGCGGCAGGTCGCTCACGCGCTGCCCTGGCTCGCGCACCGCGCCCTCGAGCAGCGTCCGGAAGTGCCCGAGCAGCCGCGAAGCGGTGTCCGGCTCGAACAGGTCGGTGCTCAGCTCCAGCGTCGCCGCGAAGCCCTCGGGCGTGTCCGTGAGCATGAGCCGCAGGTCGAACTTGGCCGTGAGGCTCACCTGCTCCTGGACACACAGCCGCAGGCCCGGCAGGGCGAGCTCCGGCAGCGGGTCCTCCTGCAGCACCAGCATCGCCTGGAAGAGCGGGCTGCGGCCCAGGTCACGCTCGGGCGCGAGCGCCTTCACCAGCTCCTCGAAGGGCGCGTCCTGGTTCGAGAAGGCCCCCAGCACCGTCTCCCGCGCGCGCGCCACCAGCTCGCGGAACGTCGGCGCTCCGGCGAGCGACACCCGGAGCACCAGCGTGTTGACGAAGCAGCCGATGAGCCCCTCGACCTCGGTGCGGTCGCGTCCCGCGACGGGCGTGCCGACGCACAGGTCATCCTGACCGCCATGGCGCGACAGCAGCGCGGAGAAGCCCGCGAGCATCACCATGAACGGGGTGGCGCCCTCATGCTGCGCCAGCGCCTTCAACTCCTGGGACAGCTCGGCGCCCAGCAGCATGCGCCGACTCGTGCCCCGGCTGCTCCGCACGGCGGGACGCGGATGGTCCGTGGGCAGCTCCAGGGCCTGGGGCGCACCGTCCAGTCGCGCCCGCCAGTACGCGAGCTGCGACTCCAGGGTTTCCCCGCGCAGCCACTCGCGCTGCCACGAAGCGAAGTCCACGTACTGCACGGCGGGCTCGGGCAGCGGCGACTCGCGGCCCGCGGAGAAGGCGCGGTAGAGCGCCGCCACCTCGCGCACCAGCACGCCGAGCGACCACCCGTCCGACACGAGGTGGTGCAGCACGAGCACCAGCACGTGCTCGCGCGCGTCCAGGTGGAACACCATCGAGCGCAGCGGCGGCCCCGACGCCAGGTCGAACGAGCGCAGGGACTCCTCGCCCACGCGCCGCTCGACTTCGGCCGGCCGGGAAGCGCCGGGAAGCGCCGTCAGGTCCACCCGCGCCAGCGAGAGCCGGACGTCGGAGGAGACACGCTGGACGGCCGTGCCGTCCTCGTCGCGGAAGGTGGCGCGGAGGATGGCGTGGCGCCGGATGACCTCGCGCAGGCAGCGCTCCAGCACCGCCACGTCGAGCGCCCCCTCCACGCGGACCACCACCGCATCATTATATGCGGCGCCACCCGGCTCGAGCTGCTCCAGGAACCACAGCCGCTGCTGCGCGAAGGACAGCGGCAGCGCGCCCTCGCGGGAGCGGGGGACCAGCGGAGGCACCCGGGACGCCACGCGAGGGAGCACCTCGAGCCGCGCGGCGAGCGCCGCCGGGGTGGCCGCCTCGAACAGCTCGCGCAGGGGCAGGTCCACGCCGAAGGACTCGCGGAGCCGCGACGCGGCCCGGGTGGCGAGCAGCGAGTGCCCGCCTAGCGCGAAGAAGTCGTCCTCCGCCCCGACGCGAGGCACGCCCAGCAGCGACGACCACAGCTCCGCCACGCGCCGCTCGGTCTCCGTCCGGGGCTCGACGTACTCGCGGGCCGTGGCCCGCACGCCCTCGGGCGCCGGGAGCGCCTTGCGGTCCACCTTGCCATTCGGCGTCAGCGGGAGCGCGTCGAGCGACACGACATTCGACGGCACCAGGTGCTCGGGAAGCGCCCGCCGCGCGAAGGTCCGCAGCGAGTCCTCGGACAGCGTCGCCTCGGGCCGGGGCACGACGTACGCCACCAGCCGCGCGCTCCCGGGCACGTCCTCCCGCGCCACCACCACCGCCTGCCGCACGCCGGGGTGCCGCGCGAGGACGGCTTCAATCTCTCCCGGCTCCACGCGGAAGCCACGGACCTTGAGCTGGTGGTCCACGCGCCCCAGGAACTCCACCGTGCCATCCGCCCGCCAGCGCGCGCGGTCTCCCGTGCGGTACATGCGCGCCCCGGCGTGGCCGCCATACGGGTCCGGCAGGAAGCGCTCGGCGGTCAGCTCCGGCCGGGCGTGGTAGCCGCGCGCCACCCCCGTGCCGCCGATGAACAGCTCCCCGGGGACGCCCACGGGCGTCGGCCGCAGCTCCGCGTCCAGGACGTAGAGCGCGTTGTTCGCGATGGGCTTCCCGATGGGGACCGGCCCCTGCTCCAGCCCCACCTGGTGCGTGGACGACCAGATGGTGGTCTCCGTGGGGCCATACATGTTGAGCAGCGCCCCGCCCACGGTGTCCCGCAGCCGCGCCGCCAGCTCTACTGGAAGCGCCTCGCCGCCCACGAGCATCCGCTCCAGGCCCGCGAGCGCCCCTGTCGCGTCGGGCTCCAGCAGCAGCGCCTGCGCGAGCGAGGGCGTCACCTGCAGGTGCGTGACGCCGTGCCGCCGGAGCTGCGCGGGCACCGCTCCGCCGTCGCGGCCCTGGAGCATGAAGTCGCGCTCGCAGCGCTGCCGGACGGCGTCCAGCGCGGGCAGGTGGGCCAGCACCGTGTCCGTGTCCACGCCGAAGTCGATGAGGCACGCCACCTCGTCCACGCCGAGCGCGTCGATGCGGGCAATCTGCTCGCGGCACGAGCGCGGGGTGCCGAAGAGGCCGCCGCTCTCGAAGAAGCGTGAGAAGGCCCGCTCCACCAGCGCGTCCAGGTCTTCCGGCCGGACGGACTTCGGGTCCAGGTCCACGCCGAGCGTGCGCCCCAGCCCCCGCATCAGGTCCGCGGAGCTGGCGAGGTAGCGGCGCAGCGGCCCCTCCACCGTCTCGCGCACGCGCTCCACGTCATGCCCCACGAAGGTGTGGAGCATCAGCGTCACGTGGCCATCGCCCGGGTGGCCCGCCTCGTGCCATGCCTCGCGGTAGAGGGTGATGCGCTCGCGCAGCTCCTCCCAGCGCTGACCGAGCAGGTGCGTGAGCACGCCCGCGCCCATGCGTCCCGCGTCGCGGAAGGTGTCCGGGTTGCCGGCGGCGGTCAGCCAGATGGGCAGCTCGCGCTGCACGGGGCTGGGACGGATGTGGACCTCGACGGGCGCACCGGTGCCGTTGGGCAGCTGCACCACGTCGCCGCGCCAGAGCCGGCGCACGAGGTCCAGGTCGCGCCGGGCCTCCTCCCGGCGCTCCGCGTACCGCTCGGGCGCGAGCACGAAGTCATCCGCGTGCCAGCCCGCGGCCACGGAGATGCCCACGCGTCCGTTCGACAGGTTGTCGACGAAGGACCACTCCTCCGCCACGCGCACCGGGTGGTGCAGCGGCAGGACGACGCTGCCCGCGCGGATGTCCACGCGCTGGGTGACGGCGGCGACCGCCGCGCTCGTCAGGGCCGGGCTGGGGTAGAGCCCGCCGAAGGTGTGCAGGTGCCGCTCGGGAGTCCACACGGCCTCGAAGCCATGGCTGTCCGCGAAGCGTGCGCCCTCCATCAGCAGCCGGTACCGCTCCGCGCCCGGAGTCGCGTCGTCCGCGGCGAAGTAGAAGAGGCTGAAGCCCAGGGGCTTGGAGCGCGCGGTCGTCACCCGGCGCGGAGCAGCGGCCAGGGCGCCCTGCTCTCCCTGCACTGCGACCTTGAAGCCTCGCGACAGCGTCCACAGCAGCTCCAGCACGGAGATGTCGAAGGACACGCTCGTCACCGCGAGCCACGTCCCCGGCGTGGCGCCCACGCGAGCGTCCATGCCGGTGAAGAAGCTGACGACGTTGCGGTGGGGAATCAGCACGCCCTTGGGACGCCCGGTGGAGCCGGACGTGTAGAGGACATAGGCGAGGTTGTCGGGCCCCACGCCGCAGGCGGGCGGCGCCTCCGCCTCGTCCGGCCCGCTGGGAGGGTCCACCAGCACCACGGCACGCCCACCGGACTGGAACGCCGAGGCGAGGTGCCGGTGCGCGAGCACCACGGGCGCCGCCGCGTCCTCCAGCATGAGCGCCAGTCGCGCCTCGGGGTACGACGGGTCCAACGGCAGGTACGCGCCGCCCGCCTTGAGGATGCCCAGCAGGCCCACCACCAGGTCCACCGAGCGGTCCGCGCAGAAGCCGACCACGCTCTCCGGCCCCACGCCCTGCTCGCGCAGCCGCCAGGCCACCGCGTTGGCCCGCCGGTCCAGCGCGCCCCAGGTGAGCTCCACGTCCCCGCAGACCACGGCCACCGTCTCCGGCGTGCGCGCGGCCCGGGCCTCGATGAGCGTGTGGATGCACGCGTCCTCGAAGTCCGTGCGCGTGTCGTTCCAGTCCACCAACACCTGGCGCCGCTCCGACTCCGGAAGGATTGGGAGCGAGGAGATGCGCTCGTCCGGATTGTCGGCGATGGCCTCCAGCAATACCTGGAGCCGCTGTGCCATCCGGTGCGCGGTGGACGCGTCGAAGAGGTCCGTGGCGTACTCGAGCCAGCCCTCCAGACCGTTCGCCCCCCTCGCAAGGGAGAGCGTCAGGTCATAGGGCGTGGCGCCGGGGTCGACCTCCACGCGGCGGGACTCCAGCCCTTGCAGCGCGAGCGCCGCGCCGGGCTCCGGCTGGAGCACGAACAGCACCTGGAACAGCGGCGCGCGCGAGCGGTCTCTCGCGGGCTGCACGGCATCCACCAGGCGCTCGAACGGAACGCCGCGATGCGCGAACGCCTCCAGCGTGGCATCGCGCGTCCGCCCCAGCAGCTCACGGAAGCGCGGCGCACCGGCCAGCGAGCCCCGGAGGACGAGCAGGTCGAGGAAGCACCCGATCAATCCCTCCAGCCCGGCCCGCTCCCTGCCATTGACGGGGGTGCCGATGCAGAGGTCGTCCTGTCCCGAGTGGCGCGACAGCAGCACCTGGAAGGCCGCCAGCAGCGTCATGAAGAGCGTGGCGCCCTCACCGCGGCCCAGTGCCTCCAGCCGGGCCGTGAGGGCCTCGGGAACGTGCAGCGTCAGCCGCGCGCCCCCGTAGGACGGCACGGGCGGGCGCGCATGGTCCGTCGGAAGCTCCAGCGCCGCCGGAGCCCCCGCCAGCCGCTGCTTCCACCACGCCATCGACGCGGCGCTCGCGGCATCCTCGTCGCGCTCGCGGCGCCAGCGCGCGAAGTCCGGGTACTGGAGCGGCAGCGGCGGCAGTGAGGCCCTGGCCTGGGAGGAGAAGGCCGCATGGAGCGCGCTCAGCTCGCGCGCCAGGATGGCGAAGGAGCCTCCATCCGAGACGATGTGGTGCAGCACCACGACGAGCAGGGACTCGTGGGTGTCGAGGCGAATCAGCGTGAGCCGGCACAGCGGCCCCCGAGCGAGGTCGAACGGCGCGCGAGCCTCCTCCCGCGCCAGCCGGAGCGCCGCCGCCTCGCGCTCCGCCGCGGGCGTTTCGCGCAGGTCCACCCGTCGGACCGAGGGCGACAGCCCGGGCCGCGTGACTTGCGAGGGCGTGCCGTCCTCCTCGCGGAACGTGGCGCGCAGGGCCGCATGCCGGTCCGCGATGGCCGCGAAGGCGCGCTCCAGCGCGTCCTCGTCCAGCGCCCCGCTGAGCCGCACCGCCGCGGGCAGGTGGTACGCCGGATTGCCGGCATGGAGCTGCTCGAAGAGCCACAACCGCTGCTGCGCGGACGTGAGCGGAGCCGGGCTCGCGTCATCGCCCCGAGCCAGGGCGGGAACGGCCGCCGCGCCGCGGGCCGCGAAGAGCGTGCGCGCGAGCTCCGCCACGGTGGGCCCCTGGAGCAGGACCTCCATGCGGAGGACGGCGCCCAGGGACTCGAGGTCGTTCGCCAGCTCGACGGCGCCCAGCGAGTCCAGGCCGAAGGATGTGATGGGCACGTCGCGCGCCAGCGACTCCGGAGGGACGCGGAGCCGGCCGGCGATGCGCGACAGCAGCCACACTTCCAGCTCCTCGACGGTGGCCGGCTGCGTGGGCGCGGCGGGAGCAACGGCGGGCACGCTCCCCTCACCCGCCTCCGACTCGCTCCACGTCATCACCGCCCGGGCCGTCCCGGCGAGCAGCTCCGCGCGGCAGGCACGGCGCTGAATCTTCCCGCTGGACGTCTTGGGCAGGGCGCCGGGCTCGATGAGGACGAGCGTGTGGAGCTGCACCTCGTGCGCCTCGGAGAGCCCCCGGCGCACGGCGGCCACCACCTCGTCCGGCGTCCACGGCTTGCGCGTGTCCACCTCGTACATCACCGCGAGCCGCTCCTCGCCCCCCACCTCGATGGAGAACGCGGCGCCGCAGCCGGGCCGGAGCGCGGAGTGGCTGCGCTCCAGCGACAGCTCCAGGTCCTGCGGGTGCAGGTTGCGCCCGCGCAGGATGATGAGGTCCTTGCGCCGGCCCACGACGAACAGCTCACCGTCGCGCAGCAGGCCCAGGTCTCCCGTGCGCAGGAAGCGCGTCCCACCCGCGTCGTCCGCGAGCGTCGCACCGAAGGCCGCCTCGCTCTCCTCGGGCCGCTCCCAGTAGCCGTGCGCGACGCTCGGACCGGAGACCCAGACCTCGCCCACCCGCTCCGGCGGGCACGGGCGGCGCGTCTCCGGGTCCACGACGAGCAACGTCTGGTCCGGCATCGTCCCGCCGCAGCCGACCAGCGGACGCGAGCCCGGCCCCTCGACGGCTTCCACGGCCTCGTTGCGCTCCAGGGCCGCAGCATCCCAGGTGCGCGTGAGCACGCCCTCACCCTTGCGCCCACCCGAGGCAATCAACGTGCCCTCGGCGAGGCCATAGCAGGGATAGAGGGCGCCGCCCTGGAACCCGACGGGGGCGAATGCCTCGGTGAAGCGCGACATCACCTCCGGGCGGATGGGCTCGGCGCCGCAGAAGGCCAGCTCCCAGCGGCGCAGATCCAACCCGTCGCGCTCCGCGGGGGGAACCTTGCGCACGCACAGGTCGAAGGCGAAGCAGGGGCCGCCGCTGATGCTGCCGCCGAAGCGCGAGAGCGCCTCCAGCCAGAAGCGCGGGCGCCGCAGGAAGGCGAGCGGCGACATGAGCGCCACGGGGAAGCCCGCGTACAGCGGCTGGAGGATGCCGCCGATGAGCCCCATGTCGTGGTACGGCGGCAGCCAGATGACGCCCACGCTGTCGTCGCGCACCTGGAACGCGTGGGAGATCAACCCCAGGTTGTGCAGCAGGTTGCCGTGGCTGAGCTGGACGCCCTTCGGGTCACCGGTGGAGCCCGACGTGTACTGGAGGAACGCCAGCGTGTCCCACGTGGGCTCCGGGCGCGTCCACCCCGACTCCGTGCCCTCGGGGAGCGCGTCCGTCGCCACCCAGCGCAGCGCGGCCAGCTCCGGCGCGCCCTCGAAGAGGCCCTCTCCCATCTCCTGGATGAAAGATGTCGTGAGCACGACACTTGCCCGCGCGTCGCGGATGATGGCGCGCAGGCGGGGCAGCGTTCGCTCCAGCCGCATGGGGTCCGGCGGGTACGCGGGCACGGCCACCAGCCCGGCGTACAGGCAGCCGAAGAAGCCCGCGACGTACTCCAGGCCCGGCGGGTAGAGGAGCACCGCCCGCTCGCCTGCTTTCGCCAGCGCCTGAAGCGCCGCGCCGATGCGACGGGCGCGCAGCTCCAGTCCCGCGTAGCTCAGGACGGCGTCATCGCCACCGTCCTCCAGGAAGGTGTAGAGCGTCCGCTCGCCGAGAGTCCCGGCGCGGGTTTCGAGCAGCTCCAAAAGAGTCGCAGCCGGGGGGGTTCGCGCGCGCGGAGGGGACATGGTCGCCAGAGGGGGGATGACCTGGATATCTTCGCTGGTGAGCGGTGCGCAACATACGCTAAGAGCGCTGGAGATCCGGCTCTGGCGGAAGGAACGAACGGCGTGAACCTGCTCATCCTGCTCCTCCGCAGGTCACGCGGTGCCGTGGCACTCGCAGTGTGTTTCGGGCTCGTGACGGGCGCCTCGAGCGCGGGGCTCATCGCCTACATCAACTCCGTCCTGTCCAGCGGCGGTACCCTGGCGGACCGGAGCACGGTGCTCGGGTTCGCGGCCCTGGGAGCGCTGATGTTGAGCGCCCGCATCGGCTCGCAGCTGCTGCTGACGCGGCTGCAGGCGGGCACCACCTTCGCGATGCGGGATCAGCTCAGCCAGCGCATCCTCTCCACACCGCTGCGCCAGCTGGAGGAGCTGGGCGCACATCGGCTGTTGGCCACACTGGTGGATGACGTCCAGGCCGTCGCCCAGGGGCTGTTGTGCCTCCCGCCGCTGCTCATCAACGGCGGCATCATCCTCGGCTGTCTCACGTACCTCGCGGTGATGTCGCGGGTGGTGTTCCTCGCGCTGCTCGTCTTCGGGGTGCTGGGAGTCGCCAGCTACCTGCTCCCCGCCCGGCACATCTTCAGGCTGCTGCGCGAGTCGAGGAAGACACATGACCGCTTCTACCGCGACCTGCGCTCGCTGACGAACGGGCTGAAGGAGCTGAAGCTCCACCGCGCGCGCCGGGCGGCCTTCCTCACCCAGGAGCTGTTCCCCACGGCGGAGGAGCTGAAGCGGCGGCAGGTGAAGGCGTCCACCATCCACATCTTCACCACCAGCTGGGGCATGAGCCTGTTCTTCTTCTTCATCGGGCTGCTGCTCTTCGCGCTGCCAGGCCTGGCCCCGGTGTCCACCGCGACGCTGGTGGGCTACACGCTCGCCGTCCTCTACCTCCAGCAGCCGCTGGACTCGACGATGACGCTGCTGCCCACGCTGGGAGCGGGCACCGTCGCGCTCCAGCACATCGACGCGCTGGCGCTGACCCCGCCCTCCCAGGCTACCGAGCCGCTCGCCTCCGTCGAGACACGCGCGTCTCCGTCCCGAATCGAGCTCGTCGGCGTCACGCACAAGTACCGGCGCGAGGGCGAGGACACGCCCTTCACGCTGGGCCCCATCGACCTGACGCTCCGGCCCGGTGAAATCCTCTTCATCGTGGGCGGCAACGGCAGCGGCAAGACGACGCTCGCCAAGCTCATCACCGGCCTCTACTCACCGGAGTCCGGCGAGCTGCGCGTCGACGGCCGCCCCGTGAACGAGGCGGGCCGCGAGCACTACCGTCAGCTCTTCGCGACGGTGTTCTCCGACTTCCACCTCTTCGACACGCTGCTGGGCCTGGCGCACGCCGAGGTGGCGGAGCGGGCCCGCGCGTACCTGCAGCGGCTCCAGCTGGAGCACAAGGTGCGCATCGACGCGAGCGGCGCGCTCTCCACCACGGAGCTGTCCGCGGGCCAGCGCAAGCGGCTCGCGCTGCTGACGGCGTACCTGGAGGACCGGCCCGTGTACCTCTTCGACGAGTGGGCCGCGGACCAGGACCCCACCTTCAAGGAGGTCTTCTACCGGGAGCTGCTGCCGGACCTGAAGGCGGCCGGCAAGGCCGTCGTCGTCATCAGCCACGACAACCGGTACTTCGACGTGGCGGACCGGCTGGTGAAGCTGGAGTCCGGCGCCATCGTCGCCGAGGAGTCCGCGCCCGGCGCGCAGCGCCTCGCGGGCGCATAGCGGAAAGGTCCGGAGCCACGCCAGGGGGTGTGCCATGGCCACGGTGGGAATCTACATGCTGCCCGAGTACGGCGGCCTCAACGCGACCTTCGCGCTGGCGAGGACGCTCGTGCGCCGTGGCCACCGCGTCCGCTACTTCGTGCCCGAGTCGTTCGAGGCCCACGTCACCCGACAGGGCTTCGAGAGCGCCCGGTACACCGAGACGCTCCGCCTCCGCGCGAGCTGGAGGACGCGAGTCCCCGGCCTGAGCTTCCTGCATCGGCGCGCGCGCTACAACGAGCACCTCGCGGCCTCGTTCGACACGTGGGTGGAGGCGGACAGGCTCGACGGGGTGCTGGTGGATCCAGTGGTGTGGAACGTGGCGGCGGGCGCGCACGCGCGAAAGCTCCCGTACCTCAGCCTCAATCCGACCTACTCGGCCCCCTTCTCGCTGGCCTACCCGCCCGTGCACTCGCCGGTGGTGCCTCCGCGAGGAGGCGCCGGTGCCCGGGTGCGCAACCTCGTGGCGTGGACCTTCCAGGCGGGAATCCCCTGGAAGCGGAGCGCGTATGACCAGCTGCTCGGCTGGGTCGGCCACGACGCCTTCGGGCGCCTCCACCGCGCGGGAGGCCGGCTGCGGTGGGGAGACTTCGGCTACCGCCCGGAGGTGCCGGAGCTGGTGATTGGCCCCCGCGCCCTGGACTTCGAGCCGCTGCGAGACCTCCCCCACCGCCACTACCTGGGCCCCAGCGTGGAGCCGTCGCGACAGGACGGCACCTTCGACTGGAGCGGCTACGACGCGTCGAAGCCGCTCGCCTACTGCTCGCTGGGGACGTTCGGCGAGTACCAGGCCCCCGCGCACCGCTTCTTCACCGCCGTCATCGAGTCCTTCCGGCGGCGCGAGGGCTGGCAACTGCTCATCAGCTGCGGCGCCCTGGCCGAGCGGCTCCGGAGCCAGGCGCTGCCGCCGTCCATCCGGGTGGAGTCCTCCGTCCCCCAGCTGGAGGTCCTCCCCCGGGCGCGGCTGTTCCTGAGCCACGCCGGCATCGGCTCGGTTCGGGAGGCGCTGTACTTCGGCGTCCCCATGCTCCTGTTCCCCTTCTCGGCGGACCAGCCCGGGCTGGCGGCGCGGCTGGTGCACCACCGGCTCGGGCTCCGCGGGGATGTCCGCACGCGGGACGCCCGGGTCATCACCGAGCGGGTGGACGCCCTGCTCGCGCGCGACGACATCACCGCGGCCATGGCGGCCATCCAGCGCGGCTGCCGGGAGTCTCGCGAGCTGGAGGACGGGGCGGACGTCGTCGAGCGGCACCTCGGCTGAGCCGCGCCTGGAAGCCCCCACCCGGAGTGCGCCCGGCGCCGGGGCCATGCGTCCGATCCTGGGAAACCTCCCCGAATGGAACGCGCGGCTGCAAGCGGGCCGGCCTTCCGCCTATAGTCGCGCCTCCTCACAGCGACTGTCCCGCCCCACACCATGAAGAAGACGCTCTCCCTAGTGACGCTGCTCGCCGCCGGTGCCAGCCAGGCCGCGGGTTTCCAGATCGACACCCAAAGCGCACGCTCGACGGGCATGGGCAACGCGACCACGGCCGTGCTGGACGACTCGTCGGCCATCTATTCGAACGCCGCCAACATCCTCGGCGTGAAGACGCTGGACATCACCATCGGCGACACCGGCATCCTGCCCAGCATCGAGTTCACCCCGACGGGTGGCACGGCGCAGGGCCAGAAGATGACGCTGTCGCCCCCGCCGCACGTGTTCGTCGTCTACCGCCCCTTCGAGAAGGCGGCGTTCGGCCTGGGCGCGTACACGCCCTATGGCGCGCGCAGCCGCTGGGTGGATGACTTCGTGGGCCGCTTCAAGGGCCGCGAGTCCAGCCTGGCCGCCTATTACATCAACCCCACCTTCGCGTATCAGGTGCACGAGAGCATCCGCCTGGGCGTGGGCGTGGACATCGTGCGCAGCACGGTGGAGCTGAAGCGCGCGCTGAACTTCGTGGAGAGCGAGGGCGCGGTGCACCTGGGCGGCGGCGCCTGGGGCGTGGGCTTCAACGCGGGCGTCCAGGCCGAAATCCTGAAGGACGAGCTGTCGGTGGGCGTCCACTACCGCAGCGCGGTGTCCGCCACCTTCAAGGGCAGCGCGGACTTCCAGAACGTGCCGCTGGAGTTCCAGACCCGGCTGGTGGACCAGGCGGTGGAGGCGGACGTGAAGTTCCCGGCGACGCTGTCGTTCGGCCTCGCGACCCGGCCGCTGGAGCGGCTGACGGTGGCGCTGGACCTCCAGCTGGTGGACTGGGCGAGCTTCCAGGAGCTGACCATCCAGTTCCCGGGCAACCCCGCGCTGAACAACCCGGTGGCCAAGAAGTGGGTGGCCAAGGCGAAGTACCACCTGGGCGCGGAGTACGGCCTGACGCCGGACCTGCAGCTGCGCGCGGGCTTCGTGGTGGACCTGTCGCCCAGCCCCGCCGAGACGCTGACGCCGGACCTGCCGGACGCGGACCGCTACAAGATCACCGTGGGCGCCGGCTACAAGCTGGGCAAGCTGCGCGCGGACGCGGCGTACCAGCTCGTCCTCCTCGCGGACACGGAGAGCACGGCGCCGGGCATCGAAGGCAACTACTCCGGCACCGCGCACGTGTTCGGCGTGACGCTCGGCTACTCGATGTAGACGGTGCCGGTGGGCTCCAGCGTCTGCAGGAGCTGGAGCGCCTCCTTGAAGTCGCGCGTGTCCTCGCCGCCGCGAATCCTGGCCATCGCGGTGGTGAGGAGCTCCCGGGCGCGCGCCTTGTCTTCCAGCACCGCGGCCAGGCTCTTCGCGGCCTTGAGCTCGAGCCAGGCCGCGCCGGACTCGCGGGCCTCGGCGACGGCCCGTTCGAGCCACTCGAGGACCTCCGGAAGCGCCGCTCCCAGGGCTCGAAGCAGCTCCCCCTTCAGCCTGCACAGCTCCGGCAGGTAGAAGCGGTCCAGGTTCGTCTCCGCGTAGGTCAGCGCCAGGTCGACGAAGACGAGTCCCCGCTCCGGGTCATGGGTGGCGAGGTGCACGGCCGCCGGCATTGACAGGTAATAGGTGAGCGGCAGCTTCTGCTGGATGGCCTCGAAGAAGGCCAGGCCCTTGTCGATTTCGCGCAGGCCCTCCGCGACCTTGCCCAACATGGCGCAGCACCACCCCATCTGCAGCATGCTGTGCGCCAGGCAGAGCGGGAAGCCGTGCTCGATACACAGGCCCATGGAGCGCTCGGCGTAGGCGAGCGCCCGCTCGGGCTCCCTCAACATCACCAGCACCTCGCTGGCGAAGTTGCATGCAAGCGCCTGCGCCAGCGGATCGGCCAGCTCATCCGCGAGGACGAGCGTCCGCCCCATGAGTGAGCGTGCCTGCTCCACGTCCCCCGTGAGCAGATGGAGCCACTGCAGATGCACCTGGGCATACACGCCCGGGTCTTCGCCATACGTGCGGGTCAGCGCGGCATGCAGTCCCGGAGAGTAGAGCTGCATGGCACGGTGATATTCCGTGCGCGCCTCCTCGAACCGCCCCAGGAAGAAGAGCGTGGTGGCATGGGCACCCAATGCCGGTACCTGTTGCAAGGGCCCCGGATGTGCCCGGGCCGCCTCCAGCAACTGGTGCGCATGGTCATGGGCATTCGCACGCCGGCTGCCGGTCAGGTTCACCAACCAGAGACCGAAGAGAACGGGCACCAGCTCTGGCGGGTTGCCGCGCCGCGCGCACAGCTCCCTGGCGCGGATGCCGTTCTGCTCCACTTCCGGCGAGCAGTAGCCCCGGGTGACGATGAGTGCGCCTCCCATCGAGATGCGCAGCTCCAGCTCCAGGCATTCCCGCGCCGCGGTCGGTGCCAACGCCGCCAGCAGGCCGAGCGCATGCGTGAAGTTGGTGATGGCCTCGGAGTAGGCCGCCCGTTGCATGGCGTGCTGACCCGCGCGGTGCAGATAGCGCGCGGCCTTCTCCCCCTGCCCGGCTTCCTCGTGGTGGCGAGCCAGCAGCTCCGGGCAGCCCTCGGCCACGTCGGGAAACTCTCCCTCCAGGGCCCGGGCAATCCGCTCGTGCATCTCCCTTCGCCGGGTCTTCAGGATGGACTCGTACGCCGCCTCCTGGATGAGGGCGTGTTGGAACCTGTAGACCTCCTGCCGGTCCGCGGAGTCCTCCAGCAGCACGAGCCCGGCCTCCTGGAGTTGATCCACGTGCCGTCGCAGGAACAGCGGCTCCATGGAAGAAACGGACGCGAGCAACGCATAGGAGAACCGGCGGCCGATGGCCGAGGCGAGCTGCGCCACCTCCTTGACGGGCCCCAGCCGGTCCAACCGCGCCATCAACGAGTCGCGAAGCGTGGTGGGAATCGCGAACGGCTCCAGCACCGCCGACTCCAGCGTGGCGCGGGTGAGCTCCTCGATGAACAGCGGGATGCCGTCCGCCTTGTCCAGGATCTGCTGGACCACGGCCTCCGGGAGGGTGCGAGTCCCCGCCATCTCCGCGATGAGCCGGCCCGCCTCGTCATCCCCGATACGAGAGAGCGTCAGGGGCCGAAAGTATGGCCGGTGCTTCCAGGGCGCCTGAAAGGCAGGCCGCGAGGTGAGCAGCGTGAGGATGGGCACGGAGGAGGCCGCCTCGATGAATTCGTCGAGGAACTCCAGTGTGGACGGGTCGGCATCGTGCAGGTTCTCGATGACCAGGACGAGCGGGCGCGTCCGGGCCTGGAGGAGCAGCAACAGGATGAGCAGGCGCCGGGTCTGCTCCCGCAGCTTGTGTGGAGAGAGTGCCGAGGCCGTGGGCCCAGCGGGAAGCGGCAGGGACAGGAACGAGGCCATCAACGGCAGAGACAGCTCGTTGGCGGTGAGCTCGCGCGCGAGGAAGGCCGTGACCTTCTTGAGGTTCTCGGCCTTCGTCGCGCCACGCTCGAAACCCAGCAGGGACTGGAACAGCTCCACGATGGGCAAGAGCGCGCGCGTCTGCCCGTAAGGCAGACAGCGCCCGATGAGGACCGAAGCCTCGCCCCGCACCCGCTGCTCCAGGGTGTGCACCAGGCGGGACTTCCCCATGCCCGCCTCTCCCACCAGCATCAGCACCTGCCCGTGCCCCGTCCAGCTGTGATTGATGCAGTCATGCATCGCCGCCAGCTCCTTCTCACGTCCCACCAGCGGGCTGCGGTGAGCGCGCCGGGCCTCCTCGAAGCGCTCGTGGGCGCCAATCTCTCGCGTCACGCGCAGCACCTCGAGGGCCTCCTCGATTCCCTTGAGCGTATGAAGCCCCATGGATTCGAGAACGAAGAAGCCCTCCACCAGCCGCTTCGTCGATTCGCTGATGACCACGGTGTCCGGAGCGGCCAGCCCCTGAAGGCGAGCGGCGATGTTGGGCGTGCGCCCGATGACCAGTTGCTCGCGGCGACCGGGCCCTCCCACGTTGCCGGCCACGCCAAAGCCCGTGTGGATGCCGATGCGGACCGACAGGGGCTGCGCCAGCGGGTGACGCCCGTTCAGCCCGCGAACGGCCTCGATGATTTCCAGCCCCACGGACACCGCCCGGCGCGCATCGTCCTCATGGGCATGGGGATAACCCAGGTAGATGAGCAGCCCATCCCCCAGGTATTGCGCGACATGACCCTCGAAGCGATCGACAACCTCGCCGGAGACGCGCTGGTATTCGCGGACGATCTCCCGCAACTCCTCCGGGTCCAGCTTGTCGGAGAGCTGCGTGGAGCCCACCAGGTCACAGAAGAGCACGGTGACCTGGCGGCGCTCGGCCTCCGCCCCCTGTGCAGGGAGTGCGCGCTCCCGCACCAGACGCTCCCAGCTGCCCAGGGACGCGGCGCAATGGCCGCAGAAACGGAAGCTCGGTGGGCTTCGGACGCCGCAGTCCGGGCAGAGGGAGACCGTCCCCAGTCGGATGCCGCATCCACCACAGAAGCGCATCCCCTCCGGGTTCGGGAATTCACAGCGCGCACAACACAAGGCAGTCCGGGCCAGCAAGCAAACCTCCCCGCCCCCAGGGGATGGGTGGGGCAAAGACATTCATGAGCGAATACCTTCGCTTCTGACTGTCTATTCAATCCACACACTGCACTGACATTCCTGAACGCATCTTCATTGCCAGGAATTGACGGATGCCCTTCGCGGGGAGAAAGGGCACCCACCCTCAATAGCTGGAGATGGCGGACCCAGCCCCCACCACCAGCCGCACGGTGCGGCGCACCCGGTCCAGCCCCAACTTCAGCAGCGCGCGCCTCAACGCGGGCTGGCCCATGAAGAACTTCTTGAAGACGTCACGCTCCAACCGGAGCAGCGTGCAGGGCGTCGCGGCCTCCACCGTGGCGGTGGCCAGCTGGCCTCGGAGAATCGAGACCTCACCGAAGACGGCCCCCTCCTCCAGGTCCGGATACGGAGTGGTCTCCCCATCCTCGTGCGTGTGGAAGACGGCGCACCGGCCCCTCAAGAGGAAGTAGAGCCCATCTCCAGGCATGCCCCGCCTGAGGATGGGCTCGCCCGCCTCGGCGGCCCGGGGAACGAGGGCCGAGCCAAGCTGTATCCCCAGCTCCGACGGCAGCGCGGCGAGCAGCGGGTTGCTCCGAAACGCATCCCCCAACAGCCGCTCCCGGCAGGCCATCCGCACCACGGCGGCCTCGAGCCCGTGCCGTGCCCCCGCCTCCTCCAGCCCCGTGCGCGACAGCTCCAGCGCGACGGTCTTCTCCACCGCCATGACGCTGGCGGTGCGGCGGCACTCCGTCACCAGCGCCAGCTCGCCGAAGAAGTCCCCCGCCGTCAGGTACCCCACCGTCGTCGGAGCGGCGCCCTCGGGCTGGCGCATCACCGCGACCCGCCCCTCGACGATGAGAAACATCGAGTCGCCAGGCTCCCCCTCGCGCACCACCAGCTGTCCCGCGGAGTAGAAGCGCGTCCACACCGGCAGCGCCCCAGGACCCGGAACGCCACCCACCGTCGCGGGAGGCCGGGTGGGTTTGGCAGCGGCGGAACGAGGACCGTCAATCAGAGACATGAAAGGGAAGGCCTGACGCGACATGACTCCTCCAACGCAGGAGTAAAGATTCGCTGCCACCGTATGCCTTCGCCCGGGTGCCGCGCAGTGAAGCGCTTCACACCGCCCTACGCGGGCCTCACTCCGCCTCGCGGCTGAGCCGTGCCGGATGGACCAGGGTGATGCGTCCACCTTCGTACGCCAGCAGGCCCTCGCGGACATAGAAGCGGAGCCACTTGTTGGTGCTCTCGCGCGTGAGGCCGCAGAGGTTGGCCAGCTCCGTCTGCGTGAGCTTCTGGGGAATGACGACGCCCTCGGCGCCCTGCTGGCCCTGGTTTCGCGCCAGCTCCAGGAGGACGCGCACCAGGCGCGCCCGGGCATCCAGGAAGGTGGTGTCGTGGACGAGCTGCGTCACGTGCCGGACCAACCGGCTCAGGTTCGCGAGCAGCCCCAGGGCCACCTTGGGACGCGAGTTGAGGAAGACGCGGAAGTCCTCGCGTTGAATGGAGAGCAGGTCCGTCTCCTCCCGCGCGACGGCGTCCGTGGAGCGGGGCTCTCCGTCCAGCAGCGCCAGCTCTCCGAAGAAGTCCCCCCGGTCCAGCAGCGCGAGGATGACCTCCTTGCCGTCCGGAGAGCTGAGGCGGATGGCAACCTCTCCCTTCCGGATGATGTAGAGCGCGGTGCCCACATCTCCCTGGTGGAAGATGACCTCTCCCTTGGCATAGCGCCGGGTGCGCAGGAGCGCGGACAGCTGCTCGAGATCATCGCCCTCGAGCTGCTCGAAGATGGAGACCTGGGCCAGGAGCTGCGAATAGGACACGGAAGCACCCCTCGAACCGCGCGTGTCACGACAAGGTTGACTCAGCTTTGACCATTCATCCAGGCAACGCAATTCCATGCCAGGGTATGCCAGTGAAATAACGAATGACTCTCGTTTTCATACCTGTATCCGGCTTCACCGCTCGGGAGTGAACTGCTTCACAGCCGGAACCTCTCGAGAGGCCTACCGTCATGTCCAACCCCGCAGTGAGTGACTGGACGGTCCCCCATGCCCCGCTCGAATGCATCGGCGTCTCTCCTTCCCTCTTCCCACCCCCAGCCCCGTCAGCCGAAGGCGCCCCAGGCCTCTGTCCCGGATGTGGACGCCGACACAGCGTCGCCGAGGGAGGCGAGGAACCGGGGCACCGAGCTGCTCATCTCAGGAGACCTGGCCGGCGCGCTCGCGGCCTTCCTGGAGGCGGCGACCCTGACGCCGGACGAGCCCTCCTGCCGGCAGAAGGTCGCCGAAGTCCTGCAGCGCCTCGGGCGGACCCGCGAGGCGATTGCCGAGTACGAGGCGGCGGCCAGGCTCTGGGATGAGCAGGGGTGGCTGCTGCGCGCCATCGGGCTGTGCAAGGTCATCCTCCAGCTCGACCCGGGCCACTCGCGCACCCGGGCGCTGCTGGCTTGCCTCCGTGCGCGCCGGGGGCTGCCCCCGCCCGAGGGCGAGTCCGTGACGCCGCCCATGGCGTCCACCGCACCGGCGCCCGCCGCACCGCGTCCTGAGGTGGTGGCCCACCTGCTGCGAAGCAGCCCGCTCTTCGCCCGGCTGGAGCAGCCGCTGCTTCACCTGGTGAGCGAAGCCTTCCAGCCCTGCACGGCGGACCCGGGTGAGCAGATCCTGACCCGGGGGCAGCCGGCCCAGGCGCTCTACCTGCTCCTGCACGGGCGGTGCACGGTGTTCCACCAGCACGTGGATGGCCACGAGACGGCCTATCCCGACCTGGTCGAGGGGGATGTCTTCGGGGAGGTGGCCCTGCTGCGCAGCAAGCTGGTGACGGCCTCGGTGCGGGCGACCACCGCGTGTCTGCTGTTGAAGCTGGACCGCGCGAGCTTCGAGCAGCTCATCGCGGCGGAGCCCGAGCTGCGCCGCGAGCTGCAGCGCGTGGGGGCGGAGCGGTTGTGTCGCACCACACTGCTGCTGGCACGTCCCCGGTAGGCGCTCCCACGCTTGTGATAGACAGGGCGCGTGGGCTCACGCTGCGGCGGAGCCCTCATCGTGGGAGAGGTCTCGTGCAGGTCATGCAGATTGTCATGAACCCGGGGCTGCCCGACGAGCAGGTCTTCCCGCTCGGCGAGGGCGTCACGTTCATCGGGCGGGACGTGGAGAACCAGATCTCGGTCCTCCACCGCAGCCTGTCCCGCCAGCACGCGAGGCTGGACACGTCGGGGGGCAAGGTCGTCCTGACGGACCTGCAGAGCAAGAACGGCACGTTCGTGGGCGGTGCGAGGGTGACCCGCCACGAGCTCCGCTCCGGCGACACCTTCAGCTGCGGCGCCGTGAGCTTCCGCCTGCTCGCCGACAGTCAGGAGACGCTGGTCAGCCCCATGCTGACCCACGAATCGCGCGCGCTGTCCCAGGTCTCGCTTCAGGAGCTGCTGGGGGCCCAGGACCCCTCCCGCTCCTCCGCGCTCAAGCTGGGCACCACGCCGGCGGTGGAGCGAGATCGCGACAAGCTGCAGATCCTCCTCAAGGTGAGCCAGTTCCTCTCGTCCCCGGGCTCGATTGAGAGCCTGATGGAGCGCTCGCTGGAGCTGGTGTTCCAGGTGCTCGAGGTGGACCGCGCGGTCATCCTCCTGGTGGACAAGGGCTCCAAGGCGCTGCGGCCGCACGTGGCCCGGACGTCGGACGGCTCGCAGGACCTGTCGCAGGTCTACAGCCGCCACATCACCACGTACGTGCAGCAGCACGGCGTCGCGGCGCTCTTCGCGGATGCGCGGCTGGACCCGCGCCTGGACACGGCCGAGTCCGTCCTCCAGCAGTCCATCTACGCGGCCATGTGCGCTCCGCTCAAGGCCCGCGAGGAGCTGCTCGGGGTGCTCTACCTGGACAACCTCCGGCGCCCGGAGCGCTTCTCCCAGGAGGACCTCGAGTTCCTGTCCTCCTTCGCCAACCAGGTCGGCATCGCCCTGGAGAACTCGATGCTGTACCGGCGCATCGAGCAGGAGGCCATCCGCCGCAACAACTACCAGCGCTTCTTCCCACCCAGCGCCCTGCAGCGGCTGGAGCAGTCCTCCACCGGCATGGACCTGGGCGCGAAGGAGGCCGAAGTCACCACGCTCTTCTCCGACATCTGCGGCTTCACGCAGCTGTCCTCGACGATGCGTCCCACCGAGGTGGTGGACATGCTCAACGCGTACTTCCCCATCATGGCGGAAATCGTATTCGAGCAGGAGGGAACGCTGGAGAAGTACATCGGCGACGCGCTGATGGCGACCTGGGGCGCGCCCTTCTCCCATCCCGACGATGCCGACCGCGCGCTGCGCGCCGCCGTGCGGATGCAGCAGGCGCTCCTGCTGCTCAACGAGCAGCGGCGGGCGCGGCAGCAGGTGGAACTGCAGATCCACATCGGCCTCAACAGCGGGCCGGTGGCGGCAGGCAACATCGGCTCCAAGCGATTCCTCCAGTACGCGACCATCGGTGACACCACCAACGTGGCCAGCCGCGTGTGCAGCGCGGCCAGCGCGGGGGAGATTCTCATCACCCAGAGCACCCATGATCTGCTCGCGGACAAGCACTGGCCGCTGGAGCGACTGCCCCCCACTCCCGTGAAGGGGAAGGAAGCGCCGCTGACGCTCTACCGCGTCGACTGGCTCCGCGGCAGCGCCGCGAAGCGGTGAGCCCACACCTGAAGTATTGACAGTCCTGTCATCGCGTGGCATTTACCACACGCGCTAACGATAATGAGAACCATTCTCATTATGTGTCGAACGCGTGTCCGGCCTCTTCCGGAAGAACAGGTGAGAAGCACCGATGGAGACGAACCGCGGGGTAGCGCTGATTACGGGTGCCGCGCAGGGCATCGGAGCCGCCGTGGCCCGGGCGTTGGCGGACGGAGCCTCCATCGCCGCCCTGGACGTGAACGAGGCGGGGCTCGCCGCCCTCGTGGCGGAGCTGCGCGCCCGAGGGTGCCAGGCCTCTGCGTACCGTGCCGACGTGGGTGACAGCGCCGCGGTGGAGGCGGTGGTGGAGCGCATCGAGCGCGAGCAGGGCCCCATCGGCATCCTCGCCAACGTGGCCGGCGTGCTGCGGGTGGCACCCGCCGTGTCCCTCAGCGACGCGGACTGGGCCGCCACCTTCGCCGTCAACACGCATGGCGTGTTCCACGTCTCCCGCGCCGTCGCGCGTCGCATGGTGCCGCGCCGGGCGGGTGTCATCGTCACCGTGGGCTCCAACGCGTCCCACGTCCCGAGGATGCAGATGGCCGCGTACGCCGCCTCCAAGGCCGCGTCGAGCATGTTCACCCGGTGCCTGGGGCTGGAACTGGCCCAGCACGGCATCCGCTGCAACGTGGTCTCCCCCGGCTCCACGGACACCGCCATGCAGCGCGCGCTCTGGGCGGACGAGCACGGGGCCCAGGCCGTCATTGCCGGCTCGCCAGAGACCTACCGCGTGGGCATCCCCCTTCGCCGGCTGGCCGACGCGGGCGACATCGCCGAGGCGGTGCGCTTCCTCGTCTCCGACGGGGCCCGTCACATCACCATGCACGACCTCTGTGTCGACGGCGGCGCCACGCTGGGCGCCTAGTTCCTTCCCCTCCCCTCGCACCTGAAGCCGGCACTCCTCCCTCCTGGAGTTGAGAATGATTCCTACATCCATTGTCGAGAACGCCACGGAGAGCCTCCCCGCGCAGCTCCTGGAGAGCTACGCGGCGGGGTCATCCTTCTTCTTCGCGAGCCCCCGGCGGACGCTGCTGGCCCGCGGCACGTTCGCCACCGTTCCGCACACGCGCGGCGAGGACGCGCTGGAGCGCCTTCCGGCAAGCGTGAGGAGCGTGCTCGACGCCGCCCGGCAGGCCGACCACGACATCCCGGTGGTGGTGGGCGCGGTGCCCTTCGACGGCACCGTCCCCGCGCAGCTGGTGGTGCCGATGACCATCCAGCGCGCGGGGCCGCTGGTGTTCGACGCGGCGACGTCCGTGCATCGCCCGCTCGGCGCGAGCTACACGGTGCAGCCGGTGCCGGAGCCCGCCGCCTACCTCCACGGCGTGGAGCGGGCCCTGACGCTGATGCAGAGCGGGCCCTTGCGGAAGGTGGTGCTGTCGCGCTCGCTGCACCTGCACGCGGCCGCGCCCATCAACCTGGGGCAACTGCTGCGCAACCTGGCCTGGCGCAACCCCACTGGCTACACGTTCGCGGTGGACCTGCCGCCCGAGGCGGACGGCGCCACGGGCGCGCGCACACTGATTGGCGCGAGCCCGGAGCTGCTCGTGTCGCGCTCGGGGTTCCAGGTGCTCGCCAATCCGCTGGCGGGCTCGGCCGCGCGCAGCCCGGACCCGGTGGAGGACCATGCGCGGGCCCAGGCGCTGCTGACCTCCCCCAAGGATTTGCACGAGCACGCGGTGGTCATCGACGCCGTCGCGGAGGCGCTGCGCCCCTACTGCAAGACGCTGGACGTGCCGGCGGGGCCCTCGCTCGTCAGCACCGCGACGATGTGGCACCTGTCGACGCGCATCGTCGGTGAGCTGGCCGACCCGTCCATCTCCTCGCTGACGCTGGCCGCGGCGTTGCACCCGACGCCGGCGGTGTGCGGCTACCCGACGCGGCTGGCGCACGAGGCCATCGACTCCATCGAGCCGTTCGAGCGCGGCTACTACACGGGCGCCGTCGGCTGGTGTGACGCGAGCGGTGACGGCCAGTGGGCGGTGACCATCCGCTGCGCGGAGGCCGACTCGCGCACGCTGCGGCTCTTCGCGGGCGCGGGCATCGTCGCCGGCTCCCGGCCCGAGTCCGAGCTGGCGGAGACCGAGGCGAAGTTCCGGACCATGCTCCAGGCGATGGGCCTGGGCCAGGGCGCCGAGGTCCAGCCATGACGTCCCCCGCCCAGCCCCTGCCGGGCTGCCCCACGTGGCCAGAGGCCTTCGCCACCCGCTACCGGGAGGCCGGCTACTGGCGCGGGGAGACCCTGGGCCAGCTCTTGCGCGAGCGTGCGCTGCGCCACGGCGAGCGCACGGCCGTCGTCGCAGGAGCGGAGCGCTGGAGCTACCGGGAGCTCGACGAGCGCGTCGACCGGCTCGCCGCGGGGTTCCTCGCCCTGGGCCTCCAGCCGAGAGACCGCGTGGTGGTGCAGCTGCCCAACATCGCCGCCTTCTTCGAGGTGTGCTTCGCGCTGTTCCGCATCGGCGCGCTGCCGGTGTTCGCGCTCCCGGCCCACCGGGGCTCGGAGATTGGCTACTTCTGCGAGCACACCGAGGCGGTCGCCTACGTCATCCCCGACCGGCACGGCGGGTTCGACTACCGCCCCCTGGCGGCCCAGGTGCGCGAGAAGGTGCCGACCCTGCGGCACGTCATCGTCGCCGGAGAGGCGGGGCCCTTCACCGCGCTGAGCAGCCTGCCCGCGTCCCCCGTCGCGCTGCCCGAGCCCCAGGCCGGCGACGTGGCCTTCTTCCAGCTCTCGGGGGGCAGCACCGGCGTCCCCAAGCTCATCCCCCGCACGCACGACGACTACCTCTACAGCGTGCGCGCGAGCGCGGACATCTGCGGGCTGGACGCGTCCACCGTCTACCTGTGCGCGCTGCCCGCCTCGCACAACTTCCCGCTCAGCTCGCCGGGCGTGCTCGGCGTCCTCCACGCGGGTGGCACCGTCGTCATGGCGCTGCACCCCAGCCCCGACGTGGCCTTCCCGCTCATCGAGCGCGAGCGCGTCACCATCACCGCGCTGGTGCCGCCGCTGGCGATGATCTGGATGGAGGCCGCGAAGGCCCGCCGGCATGACCTGTCCAGCCTGCGCGTGCTCCAGGTGGGCGGTGCCCGGCTGAGCAACGAGGCTGCGCGGCGCGTGCGGCCCGCGCTGGGCTGCACGCTGCAGCAGGTCTTCGGCATGGCGGAGGGCTTGGTCAACTACACCCGCCTGGACGACCCCGAGGAGCTCATCGTCACCACCCAGGGGCGGCCCATCTCCCCGGACGACGAGCTGCGCGTCGTCGACGAGGACGACCGCGACGTGGCGCCGGGTGAGCTCGGGCAGCTGCTCACGCGGGGCCCGTACACCATCCGCGGCTACTACAAGGCGGAGGTGCACAACGCCCGGGCCTTCACGTCCGACGGCTTCTACCGCACCGGAGACCTGGTCCGGCTGACACCGGAGGGCTACCTCGTGGTGGACGGCCGCGTGAAGGACCAGATCAACCGCGGCGGCGAGAAGGTCGCGGCCGAGGAGGTGGAGAACCACCTGCTGGCCCACCCCGCCGTCTACGACGCCGCCGTGGTCGCCATTCCCGATGCCTTCCTGGGCGAGCGCACCTGCGCGTTCGTGATTGCGCGTGGCGCGCCTCCAGCCGCGACGGTGCTCACCGCGTTCCTGCGCGAGCGGGGACTGGCCGCCTTCAAGATTCCCGACCGGGTCGAGTTCATCGAAGCCTTCCCGCAGACCGGCATCGGCAAGGTCAGCAAGAAGTCGCTGCGTGAGGCACTCACCCGCTCCGCCGCTGCAAACGCCGCTTCCCCCTCCCCGCGCTGAAAGGACCTCCCCATGGCGCTCCCCGCCATCGCCCCCTACCCCATGCCGGCCACGGCCGACCTGCCCAGGAACAAGGTCTCCTGGACGCTCGAGCCCCGGCGCACCGCGCTGCTGATTCACGACATGCAGCGCTACTTCGTCGACGCCTTCACCGCCGGCCAGTCCCCGGTGTCGGAGCTGGTGGCGAACATCCAGCGGCTGCGCCAGCACTGCGCCTCGCTCGGCATCCCCATCGTGTACTCGGCCCAGCCAGGCGGGCAGACGCCCGAGCAGCGCGGGCTGCTGCAGGACTTCTGGGGGCCGGGCGTCACCACGAACCCGGAGCAGCGGAAGATCATCGACGCGCTGGCGCCGGGCGAAGGCGACATCCTCCTCACCAAGTGGCGCTACAGCGCGTTCCGCAAGACGGAGCTGATGGACCTGATGCGCGAGCGCGGCAGGGACCAGCTCCTCATCTGCGGCATCTACGCCCACATCGGCTGCCTGCAGACGGCCAGCGACGCCTTCATGAGCGACGTGCGGCCCTTCCTGGTGGCGGATGCCCTGGGCGACTTCTCGCTCGCCCACCACCAGCTCGCCCTGAGCTACGCGTCGCAGCTGTGCGCCGTCACCCTCACCACCCAGCAAATCATCGATGCGCTGGGTGCGCGCCCCGCGGACGAGGCCCGGCCGCTGGGCCGCTGGAAGATTCGCGCGGACGTCGCCGAGGTGCTGCAGCTGTCTCCCACGGAGCTGGATGATGACGACAACCTGCTCGAGCGGGGGCTCGACTCCATCCGGCTGATGAGCCTCATCGAGCGCTGGCGGAGCGCGGGCACGGAAGTCACCTTCGTCGAGCTGGCCGAGCGGCCGACGCTCACCGACTGGGACGCGCTGCTGTCCCGGGCCTCCACCCACCAACCGTCCTGACCGCTTGCAGGGAGCCACACCGATGCGCGACTCACAGCCCGCGGGCTGGCCGCTGTCCGCGGCCCAGCACGGAATCTGGGTGGGACAACAGTTCGACCTCACGAGCCCGGTGTACAACGCCGGCGAGTGCATCGAGATTCGCGGTGCCGTCGACGTGGCGCACTTCGAGTCCGCGCTGCGCCAGGCCATTGGCGAGGCCGAGGCCCTCCACTCGCGCTTCATGTCCGGCGCCACGGGGCCCGTGCAGTACGTCGAGCCCCGTACCGACTGGCCCCTGCACTTCGTGGACGTCAGCGGGACGACTGACCCGTGGGCGGCGGCCCATGCCTGGATGCGGGAGGACCTGACCCGGACCGTGGACCTGGCCCGGGGCCCGCTCTTCGCGGAGGCGCTGTTCAAGGCCGCACCGGACCGCTTCTTCTGGTTCCAGCGCGTCCACCACATCGCGCTGGATGGCTTTGGCTTCTCCCTGGTGGCGCGGCGGGTGGCCGACCTCTACACGGCGCGCGTCACCGGACGCGCCGCGACGGGAGGCTTCGGCCCCCTGCGTCCCGTCCTCGACGAGGACGCGGCCTATCATTCAGGACCGCAGGTGCAGGCGGACCGCGCCTTCTGGGTCGAGCGCTTCGAGAAGGGCCCCACGCCCGTCAGCATCGCCGGGCCCGCGCCCATGTCCCCCAGCTTCGTGCGGCAGATGCAGCACCTCTCCGCGGGCGAAGTGGAGCGCCTGCAGGCCACCGCGCGCCAGGCGGGACTGGGCTGGCCGGACCTGGTGCTGGCCACCACCGCCGTCTGGCTGCACCGGCTGACGGATGCTTCCGAGGTGGTGTTGGGCCTGCCGGTGATGACGCGCCTGGGCTCGGCGGCCCTGCGGGTGCCGTGCATGGCGATGAACATCGTCCCGCTGCGGGTGACGGTGCGTCCGGAGTTGGGGCTGTTCGCGATGGCCCGCGACGTGGCCGCGGAGCTTCGCGCCATGCGGCCGCACCTGCGCTACCGCTACGAGCAGCTCCGCCGTGATTTGCGGCGGGTAGGAGGCCAGCGCCGGCTGTTCGGCCCGGTGGTCAACCTCATGCCGTTCGACTACGCGCTGCGCTTCGCGGGGATGCCGGCCGTCGCGCACAACCTCTCCGCGGGCCCTGTCGAGGACCTGTCCATTGGCATGTACGCCCGCTCCGACGGCAGCGGCATGCGCGTGGACTTCGACGCCAACCCCGCCTGCTACCGCCCCAATGAGCTGCGGGCCCACCAGCGGTCCTTCCTCCAGCTCCTGGAGTCGCTGACCGCCGAGCCCGAGCAGCCCGTGGGCGCGAGGGCCGCCACGCGGAGCGGCGGCTCGGAGGCGCGGACATCTTCAACCACCACCGTGCTCGACGGAGGGCCCCTCCAAGGTCCGCCGCGCCCGGTGGTGGAGCTGTTGACGCAGCACGCCCTCGATCAGCCCGAGGCGGTGGCCGTGCAGCACGGCCCGTACCGGATGACCTACCGCGAGCTGCTCCAGGCCGCGCGCGTCCTGGCGGACCGGCTCGTCGCCGATGGCGTGCGGCCGGATTCGCCCGTGGCGGTCATGCTGCCGCGCGGCCTGGATGCCGTGGTCGCCGCGTGGGGTGTGCTCCTCTCAGGCGCGGGCTACCTGCCCGTGGACCCCTTCGGCCCACCTTCGCGGACCGCCGCCATCCTCGCCGACGCGGCGCCCGAGCTGATGGTCACCGCGAATCACGACCTGGTGCCCGGCGCCGGTCCGTGGGCTCCGGGGAACCTGACCGTGACGCGGAGGGCAAACGCTCCCGCTTCGAGCGCGAGGGCCCAGGAGGCCCGGCTGGCATACGTCATCTATACGTCCGGCTCGACGGGCCAGCCCAACGGCGTGCAAATTGACCGGGACGCCCTGGCGCACTTCGTGGCGGGCGCAACGCACCGCTACGGGCTGCGCTCCGATGACCGCGTGCTGCAGTTCGCTCCGCTGCACTTCGACGCCAGCATCGAGGAGCTCTTCCTCACCCTGTGCAACGGCGCCAGGCTGGTGCTGCGCACGGAGGAGATGCTCCAGTCGGTGCCACGGCTGCTCGACGCATGCGCCGAGCACGGCATCACCGTGCTCGACCTGCCCACCGCCTTCTGGCACGAGCTGGCCTACAGCGTGTCGACGGGCTCGGCCCGCCTGCCCTCCTCGCTGCGCACCGTCATCATCGGAGGCGAGGCGGCGCTGCCCGAGCGCGTCGCGCGCTGGCGCGCCACCGTGGGCCCCCAGGTGCAGCTGCTCAACACCTACGGCCCCACGGAAGCGACGGTGGTGGCCACCGTCGCCACGCTCAGCGGCGCGGACGCGGTGGGCTCCACCAGCGACGAGGTCCCCATCGGCCGTCCCCTTCCGGGCGTGCGGGCGGTGCTCCTCGACGCACGAGGCCTGCCCGTCGCTCCGGGCGATGAGGGCGAGCTGTACCTGCTCGGCGGCGGTCTGGCCCGAGGCTACCTGGGGCGGGCGGAGCTGACCGCCGCGCGCTTCACCGTGCTCGACGCCCTGCCCGACAGGCCCCGCGCCTATCGCACCGGAGACAGGGTCCGGCTCCGGGAAGACGGCCACCTGGTGTTCGTCGGTCGCGTGGACGACGAGCTCAAGATCAGCGGGCACCGCATCGACCCGGCCGAGGTCGAGAGCGCCCTCCTCAGCCACCCCCGCGTGCGAGAGGCCGCCGTCATCGGACAGGCGCTGCCCTCGGGCTCGCGGCGGCTGTGCGCCTTCCTCGTCACCGAAGCACCCGCGCCCTCCACGTCGGAGCTGCGCCAGCACGTGCAGGCCGCGCTGCCCGCGCCCATGGTGCCCGGCGCCTTCGTGCAGCTGGAGCGACTGCCCAGGACGAGCACGGGGAAGATTGACCGCGCGGAGCTTCGCCGCGTGTCCATCACCGAGGAGCCGCCCGCCTCTTCCGCGGCGGCCACCGGACTGGAGCACCTGGTGCTGCGAGTCTGGACGGAAGTCCTCGGCGTGAGCGGTGTGTCCGCGAGGGACGACTTCTTCGACCTGGGCGGCCAGTCGCTCCAGAGCATCCAGGTGGCCAACCGGCTCAGCGTCGAGCTGGGCCGTGAAGTGCCCGTGGCCACGGTGTTCCGCCACCCCACCGCCGAGGGACTGGCACGCGCCCTGGAGCACGGTGCCGACGCGGCCTCCGACGCGGGAGGACTGACTCCCGCGATGCTCGCGGACGCGGAGCTGCCGGAGGACGTCGTCCCCGTGCTCGCTCCCCGCGCGGCGGCGCCGACGCGGCTGCGACAGGTGGTCCTGACCGGGGCCACGGGCTTCGTCGGCGCCCACCTGCTCGGGCAGTTCCTGCGGCGGACGGACGCCCGGGTGGTCTGCCTGGTGCGAGCGCGCGACGAGGCACAGGCGATGGAGCGGCTTCGCGAGGCCCTCACGGCCCAGCGGCTTCCCACGGCGGGCCTCACCGAGCGCGTGCTGGCGCTGCCGGCCGACCTGACCCAGCCATGGCTGGGGCTCGGCGAGGCGCGCTTCCACGCCCTGGCCTCCGAGTGCGACGCCATCCTCCACAACGCCGCCGTCGTCAGCGTCGTGCGTGAGTACGGCAGCCTCCAGGCCGTCAACGTGCGGGGCACGCGCGAGCTGCTCCGCCTCGCCGCCGCCGTGCGGCCCAAGCCCTTCCACTACGTGTCCACGCTCGCCGTGGCACCTTCCGTGAAGCTCCTTCCCGAAGTCCCCGAGGAGTTCGTGCCCTCGCACGCCGGCCTGCGCGACGGCTACCAGCAGAGCAAGTGGGTCGCGGAGAGGCTGGTCCAGCAGGCGGGAGCCCGCGGCCTGCCCGTGGCCGTCTACCGGCTGGGCCGCGTCGTGGGCGCGCCGGACAGCGGCATGGTGAATCCGCAGGACCTCGTCTGGCGCATCCTCCTGGCCGGCATCCCCGCCGGTGCGCTGCCCCTGTTGGACGTGGGCGAGACCTGGACGCCGGTGGACTACGTCGCGCGCGCGCTCGTGCACCTGTCGGGCGTGGCCCGCTCCAGCGAGGTGTTCAACCTCACGCCCACGGCGGAGGTGCGGCTGGGAGAGCTGTTCCAATGGGTCCGCGACTTCGGCTACCCGGTGGAGATGCTCCCCGTCGGCGCGTGGCGCGCACGCGTCGCGGAGCGGTCCGGAAGCACGGAACATGGCGCCACGCTGGCGTTCTTCGACCTGCGCTCCGGCTCCTCCGAGCCCGCCTTCGGTCTCGGCCCCATCCGCTGCGAGCGCGTGCTCCAGGGGCTGGCCGGCACCGGCATCACCTGCCCTCCCGCGGACCGCGCCCTTCTGTACCGCTACCTCGAATTCTGCGTCGCGCAGGGACTCCTGCCTCCGCCGCCCTCACCCGAAACGGCCCTCCCGTGATGACCCGAGATTGGACACCGCGTTCCTGGCGGAGCAAGCCCGTGACGTGCATGCCGGATGACTACCCGGACCTGCGCGCGCTCGCCCGCGTCGAGGAGCAGCTCGCACACCTGCCGCCGCTCGTCTTCGCGGCGGACACGCGCCGCCTCACCACCCAGCTGGCCCGCGTCGCGGAGGGCAAGGCCTTCCTGCTGCAAGGGGGAGACTGCGCGGAGAGCTTCAAGGAATTCACCACCGACAACATCCGCGACACCTTCCGCCTCATCCTCCAGATGGCGGTGGTGCTCACCTTCGCGGGAGGCCGGCCGGTGGTGAAGGTGGGCCGCATCGCCGGGCAGTTCGCCAAGCCGCGCTCCAGCCCCGTGGAGTCTCGGGACGGCGTCACCCTGCCCAGCTACCGCGGCGACATCATCAACGGCATGGACTTCGACGCCCGCGAGCGGATGCCGGACCCCCGGCGCCTCGTCATGGCGTACCACCAGTCCTCCGCGACGCTGAACCTCGTGCGCGCCTTCGCCCAGGGCGGCTACACGGACCTGTGCAACCTGCACCGGTGGACGCTCGACTTCGTCGCCAACAGCCCCCAGGGCGACCGCTACCGGGGGCTGGCGGACAAGATCTTCGAGTCCCTGTGCTTCATGAGCGCGCTCAACGCGAACCCCGAGCCGCACCCGCACGGGTCGGGCCCGGTGGACTTCTTCACCAGCCACGAGGCCCTGCTCCTCAACTACGAGGAGGCGCTGACCCGCGCCGAGCCCGGCTCCGGTGAGTGGTTCGACACGTCCGCGCACATGCTGTGGATTGGCGAGCGCACCCGCCAGCTCGACGGCGGCCACGTGGAGTTCATGCGCGGCATCCAGAACCCCATCGGCCTCAAGTGCGGCCCGACGATGGAGCCGGACGACCTGCTGCGGATGATGGACGTCCTCGACCCCGACGGCGTCCCCGGACGCCTCACGCTCATCGGCCGCTTCGGCGCGGACAAGGTCGCCGAGTGCCTGCCCCGGCTGATGGCCGCCACCCGCCGCGCCGGCCGCCCCGTCATCTGGTCCATCGACCCGATGCACGGCAACACGCACAAGGCCAGCAACGGCTACAAGACGCGCTCCTTCGACCGCATCCTCTCGGAGGTGCACTCCTTCCTCGAGGTCGCCGCCGCCGAGGGCGTGCACCCGGGCGGCCTGCACCTGGAGATGACCGGACAGCACGTCACCGAGTGCCTCGGCGGCTCGCTGCCAGTGACGGAGGACGACCTCTCCAGCCGCTACCACACCCATTGCGACCCGAGGCTCAACGCCGCCCAGGCCCTCCAGCTCGGCTTCATGGTGGCCGAGGCCCTCCAGGCCCCCCGGACCCACCACGCTCGCGCCGCTTGAGCTCCCGAGTCGCGCCACATACACAAAAATTGAGAATGATAGCCATTTTCATAATCAAAGCGGTGACGGGAGCGAGGGCCCGGTTGCCGTGGCGCGGGCTTGCGTACCCCCTGGTGCTGGGAGGACTGCTCGTCGCGGGGCCGGTCCTCGCGGGCGTGCCGCAGGCCGAAGTGCCCGCGACGGCCGCCCCCGCCATCGAGGCCCCCAGGCTCCTGGAGTTCAGCGAGGCGCCCTACCCCGCGCAGGCGGAACAGGCGCGCATGGAGGCCACGGTGCTCCTCCGGCTCACGCTCGACGCGCAGGGCACCGTCACCGAGGCGGAAGTGCTGGAGCCCGCCGGACATGGCTTCGACGAGGCGGCCCGGGACGCGGCGCTCCGCTTCCGCTTCGAGCCCGCGAAGCGCAACGGCGTGCCCATGCCCTCGCGCATCGCCTACAGCTACGAGTTCCGCCTTCCTCCGGCGGACGCCCCCAGCGCGCCGGTCGAGTGGGCCCCGGCGCCGCACGAGCCCGGTGTCCCCGGGGAGCCAGCGCCCGCGCCAGTCGTTGACTCCGCCCCCGCGCCTCCCGCCACGCCAGGGCCCGCTCCCGACGCGGCGGCCGTCGAACCCATCGAAGTCACCGTCGAAGGCGAATCCGAGGCGCAGCGCCTGCGCAACTCCGCCGAGTCCGTGCGGGTCATCGAGATGGGGCAGGTGCAGCGCGAGGCCGCGGACCTGGGCCAGGTGCTCGCGCGCACGGAGGGCATCGGAGTGCGCCGCGTGGGCGGGCTCGGAAGCCGCGCGCGCTTCTCGCTGGCGGGCTTCACCGACGAGCAGATCCGCTTCTTCATCGATGGTGTCCCGCTGGAGCTGGCCGGCTATGGCCCGGAGTTCGCCAACGTCCCGGTCAACTTCGTCCAGCGCATGGAGGTCTACCAGGGCGTCGTCCCGGTCCGCTTCGGAGCGGACGCGCTGGGCGGGGCGGTCCAGTTCGTCACCAATGAGAGGCTCGGCGGCACCCGGGCGTCGGCCTCCTACGAGCTGGGCTCGTTCGACACCCACCGGCTGACGCTCAGCGGCTCGCACCTGCACGCGCCGAGCGGGCTGTTCGTCCGCGCCACGGGCTTCTACGACTCCACGCCCAACGACTACCGCGTCGACGTCGAGGTCCCCGACGAGCTGGGCCGGCTCGTTCCGAAGACGCTCCCCCGCTTCCACGATGCGTACCGGGCCGGCGGCGGCTCCGTGGAGGCCGGCTTCGCGGACCGCCCGTGGGCCCGGCGCCTGCTGCTGCGCGCCTTCGCCAGCACGACGGCCAAGGAGCTGCAGCACGGCGTCACCATGGACACGCCGTACGGGGACGTGGACTCCGGAAGCAACTCCGCGGGCGCCACGCTGCGCTACGAGCAGGTCCATGGCCGGGGGCTCACCACCGACGCGGTGGGCGGCTACGTCTTCCGCCACAGCCAGTTCACGGACCTTGGAACCTGCGCGTACGACTGGTTCGGACGCTGCGTCCAGCAGCTCCCCCAGCCGGGGGAAATCGAGTCCCGCGCCGTCGAGCGCAACGTGCGGCAGCACACCGGCTTCGCGCGCCTCAACGTTGGCTGGACGCCCGCGGCCAACCACGCGTTCCGCCTCGCAGTCGCCCCCACGCTCGTGGGCCGCTCCGGCGAGGACCGGGCCCTGCGGGCGCGCGGGGAGGTCGATCCGCTCACCGGAGCTCGCAGCGTCCTCTCGTTCGTCACAGGGCTCGAATACGAGCACGACGCGCTCGAAGGACGCCTGGAGAACATCGCGTTCCTCAAGGACTACCTCCAGCGCTCGCGCGCCGACCTGCTGCTGCCTGGCGACGTCTTCGTGCCCGCCGACCAGGACCTCCACCACCTGGGCCTGGGAGACAGCCTCCGGTTCCGCGTCTCCGACGTGCTCACCGCGAAGGCCTCCTACGAGTGGGCCACGCGCCTGCCCCGCCCCGACGAGCTCTTCGGCGACGGCATCCTCTACGGAGACAACCTCCTCCTCAGGCCCGAGCGCAGCCACAACCTCAACGTGGAGCTGGCGGCCCTCCTTCCGGAGACGGCGGCCGGTGCATTCCGCGGCAACGTGCTCGGCTTCGCGCGCCTGGTGGACGACTTCATCCAGCCGGTGGGCCGTGAGGGCTACTTCACGTATCAGAACGTCATCGAGGCCCGCAGCCTGGGCGTCTCCGGTGCGGCCGGCTGGACTTCGCCGGGACAGAGGCTCTCGCTCGACGGCAACGCCACCTTCCAGGACTTCCGCAACATCTCCACCGAGGGCCCCTTCGCGGAGTTCGAGGGCCAGCGCCTTCCCAACCGCCCGCACCTGCTCGCCAATGGCAGCGCGCGCTTCCAGTGGACGGAGGTGGCCAGCCCTCGCGACGAGCTCTCGCTGAGCTGGCACACGCGCTACATCCACTCCTTCTTCCGCTCGTGGGAGCGGCTGGGCCAGGGCGGCTCGAAGCAGTCCATCGACGCCCAGCTCCTGCACTCCCTCGCGCTCACCTACGTCACCCGCACCTCGCGCGCCACGCTGAGCTGGACGGTGGACGTGCAGAACCTCACCGACGCCACCGCCTTCGACTTCCTGGGCGTGCAGCGTCCCGGACGCACCGTCGCCGCCAAGCTGGTCGCGGAGCTCTGAGCCTTCTCATCACCCCCACGCAGTTGCCCACCTGGAAAAAGGAACATTCCGAATGAAGCCCGCCTCGCCCTTCCGCATCGCCCGCCTGACGGCGGCAGCCCTCGCCCTCTCCCTGCTCACCGCGTGTGGCGACGACAAGGACCCGGTCGACCCGCCGGACGAGACGCCGGAGGCGACTCCGCTGTACGCCGTCGTCGCCCAGGTCTCCGCCAACAACGAGTCGCAGAGCTACGTCGTCGTCACCGACAAGGTGGACCACACCGCGCCGCTGTCGCTGGAGAAGGCCATCGAGATTCCCGGCCGCGCGCTCGGCTCCGGGATTGCGAAGTCGGGCTCGCTGTACGTCAGCAGCAGCGAGGGCGCCAACGTCACCCGCTATGACCTGAACAGCAATGGGGGCCTGGATCAGAAGGCCACCGTGAGCTTCGCGGGCAAGGGCGTCGGCTCCATTGGCGAGTACCAGAACCAGTTCCAGTTCGTCTCCAGCACCAAGGCCTACTACTTCGACGGACGCACCTCGCAGGTCATCGTCTGGAACCCCTCCGACATGACGGTGACCAATGCGGTGGCCGTCGGGGGCCTGACCATCGAGGGCGCGACGACGACCTTCGCAACGCACCCGGTGCGCAGCGGGGACCTGGTCCTCATGCCCGTGGGCTGGCGCACGGGCCCCACCAGCCTCGTCAAGAAGGCCGGCATCATCGTGGTCGACACGAAGACGGACGCGGTGAAGCTGGTGACCGACGACCGCTGCGGCTACGTGCGCGATGGCGTCCTCGCTCCGGACGGCAAGGTGTATGTGGCGACCGAGGCCTTTGGCACGGCGGTGTACCGCGTCGTTGGCGGCGAGACGCCCGCGCCCTGCCTGCTGAAGTTCGACCCGGCGACGCAGGCCTTCGACGGCACCTTCTACCGGGAGCTGAGCTCGTTCACGGGCGGCGCGGCCACCGGCTCGCTGCTCCCCGGCCCCTCGGGGACGGCGTACCTGCGCGTCCTCGACGAGACTGTCTACCCCGTCGCCCCGGGCACCGCCCCCCGCGTGGTGGCGAGCGCCCAGGCCTGGACGTGGTGGCAGCTCAAGTTCGACACGCTGGTCGCCACGAAGGTGGCGGGACTTCCGCCCAGCACCGGTAGCTCCTTCGTCTTCAACGTCGCGGACAACCGGACCGTGTTCACCGAGTTCACCAACAGCTCGAGCCAGACGAACCTGCGGGACCTGTCGAGCCAGAACGGCACGGTGGCCATGAGCACGCAGGGCCTCGTCTTCTCCTTCCTCCAGCTCCGCTAGAGAAGGCACGAGCCGCGCTCCCTGGCGGGTGCCATGTCGCCCGCCAGCACCACGGCCCGCGTAGAGCCCGAGCACCCTTGAGAGGAACACGGCGATGCCCATCGTGGATGTCATCAAGAATGTATTCGTGCAGTGGGGAGCCAACTGGGTGCTGTGGCTCCTGTTCGCCCTCTCGCTGGTGAGCCTCGGCATCATCGTCGAGCGCTGGCTCGTCTTCCGCAGCAAGCAGGACGTCATCCGCGAGCTGTCCCTGTCGCTGGAGGCGACGCTCTCCACCGGCGACTTCGCAAGGGCGCTGGCGCAACTGGAGAAGCGCACCTCCGTGGGCGCCATGGTAGCGCGCGCGGGGCTGCGGCTCGCGCCCCAGGGGATGACCGCGGCGGAGAAGAGCATGCAGGGCGCGCTCGCCCTCGAGCGCTCCACGCTGGAGAACCGCCTGGCCTTCCTCGGCACGCTGGGAAACAACGCGCCCTTCATCGGGCTGTTCGGCACGGTCATCGGCGTGCTCCTGGCCTTCGAGGAGCTCAGCCGGAGCTCGGGCGCGGTGGGAGGCGGCCGCGCGAGCCAGGTCGCGTCGAACGCGGTGATGGGCAGCATCGCCGAGGCGCTGGTGGCCACCGCCATCGGCATCGGCGTCGCCCTGCCCGCGGTCGCCGCGTACAACTACTTCCAGCGGCGCATCGCGCAGATTCTGTCGGACACCGAGGCCCTCTCCAACCTCGTGCTGGCCTACCTGTCCGCGCGCGAGCGGAGCGCCGCCGGCCCCACGCAGGGAGCGCGCTAGCCATGGCCGGCGGAACACAGCCCCGCGGTGGGTTGATTGAAGGCATCAACGTCACGCCGCTCGTCGACATCATGCTGGTGCTGCTCATCATCTTCATGGTGACCGCGCGGCTCGTCGACAGCCCCGCCGTCCCATTGGACCTGCCCCAGGCCTCGAAGAGCGAGGACGTGCAGACCATCTTCGCCGTCTCCATCACCGCCGATGGAGCGCTCCTGCTGGATGGCGCGGCCACGGACGTGGAGGCCCTGAAGGCCCGGGCGCGCGAGGCGCTGGCGAGGGACGCCGAGCTTCGCGCCGTCATCCAGGCGGATGGCGCCGTGCCCCACCGCCGCGTCATCGCGGTGCTCGACGGACTGAAGGAGGCGGGGCTCACCCGGGTGGCCTTCGGCACCGTGCGCCCCGAGCCCGACAGCGCCACGCCCACGGGAGCCCGGCGTGAAATCCCCTGAGTCCCCGAGCCAGCGCGAGGCTGGCACGGAGAGCATCGCCGCGCTCATCCTCGGACCCGAGGGGCCAAAGCGGTCCAAGGGGCTCGTGTGGGCCGTGCTCGCGACGGTGTCCCTACATGGAGCGGCCGGGGCACTGGCGTGGCACGCATGGCGGAATGGAGCCCCGCGTACGCCTCCGGCGGCCGCGCCCGAGCCCGCGCTTCGCATCGACCACGTGGTGGAGCTGCCCCCTCCCCCCGCGCCGCCCCCACCGGCGGAGCCCCCGCCGCCCGCCCGCGCGGAGGCACCTTCGAATCGCGTGAAGCCCATCCGGCCCGCGGCGAAGGAGGCCCCGCCCTCCCCCCCCTCCGAGCCCGCGCAGGCCGGCGAGGTGGTGGCCGCGAAGGAGGCGCAGGCCCCCCTCGACTTCACGGGCTTCGACATCGCGAGCGGTCAGGCTCCGCGCTACGCCGGTGGCGTCACGGCGTCCTCGGGTCGCTCCACCACGGCGGTTGCGCCTGGAGGAGGGACGCGTGCCGAGGGCAATGGCCTTGGAGGCAGCGCGGCCCGTCCCGTCCGGCTTCCGGCGCGCAACTGGAGCTGTCCCTGGCCGAGGGAGGCGGATGCACTTCGCCTCGACGAGCAGACGGTGGTGCTGCGAGTCGTCGTCACCGCCGAGGGTGGCGTGACGTCGGCCGAGCTGCTGTCCGACCCGGGCCATGGCTTCGGACAGGCGGCGCTCGCCTGTGCGAGGCGCGCGCGCTTCGAGGCCGCCATCGACCGGAACGGGCAGCGGTACCTGTCCACCTCGCCCCCCATCCGGGTGCGCTTCACCCGGCGCTAGGCCCGCGGTCTCGCCTCCTTCCATGAATCTACCGTCGCCCATTCATCACCGTCCCGTCAGGAACTTCCCGTGAGTGCTCCCATCACGCCGAGGCAGGAACGTCAGCTGCTCTGGCTGCTGGCCGCCGTGCAGTTCACCCACCTCATGGACTTCATGCTCGTGATGCCCCTGGGGCCCGAGCTCATGCGGGTGTTCGACATCTCCACCGCCCGGTTCGGGGCGCTGGTCTCCGCCTACACCCTGGCGTCGGCGGTGATGGGGGTGTCGGGCCTGTTCTGGCTGGACCGCTTCGACCGGAAGCGGGCGCTGCTCACGCTCTACGGCGCCTTCATCGCCGCGACGCTGGCCTGTGGCGCGGCGCGAAGCCCCACGGAGCTGTTGGTGGCGAGGATGCTCGCGGGCGCCTGCGCGGGACTGATGGGCGCCGGCGTCATGGCCATCATCGGTGACCTGGTGCCGGCGGAGCGCCGGGGACGGGCCATCGGCACGGTGATGGCTTCGCTCGGCCTGTCCGCGGTGGCGGGCGTGCCGCTGGGCCTGGGCATCGCCAGCCAGCTGGGCTGGCGCGGGCCGTTCTGGTGTATCGGCGCGCTCGCGGCCTGCGTGTGGCTGTGCCTGCTGTGGCGCCTGCCTCCGGTGCGCCAGCACCTCGCCGGACAGGAGGTGGGCGTGCGCCGCAATCCACTGGCGCCCCTCGCGGCACCCGGGCTCGCCCTGGGCTGGCTGCTCACCTTCTGCGTGGTGTTCTCCAGCTTCCTACTGATTCCGTACCTGGGCGCGTACATGGTCGGCAACCTGGGACTGCGCCTGGAGGACCTGTCCTGGGTGTACCTGGCCGGAGGCGCGGGGACGCTGCTCAGCGCGCGCCTGGTGGGGCAGCTCTCGGACAGCCATGGCCCCGCGCGCGTTCTCGGAGCGCTGCTGGTGGCGACGGTGGTGCCCCACTTGGTGTTCACCCACCTGGCGCCCTCGCCGCTTCCGGTGGTGATGGGCGTGTTCGTCCTGTTCATGGCGATGACCTCCAGCCGGGCCATCCCCACCATCGCCCTGGTCACCGCGCGAGTCCCGCCCGCGCTGCGCGGCCGCTACCTCGCGGTCAACATGGCCGCGGGCGACGCCGCGTCCGGGCTCTCCGCCTGGGCGAGCGGACTGTGGATTGCGACCGGGCCCCAGGGCGCGTTGGTGGGCTTTGGCCAGGTCGGCTGGATGGCGGTGGGAGTGACGGCCTTCTCGTTGTGCATCCTCTGGACGTTTGGACGTAGCGCCGTGCCCGCGACCGCCGCGGCGACCTGAACGGCGACTCTTTTCCTGTTCGTGCCTCGCAGCCCTACCCACAAAGGAAGACTCATGGACCCCGCCACGAGAAACCATCCATCACTCCCCCGCCCCATCATCGGAGACCTCAAGCTCGAGGGCTCCCATCGCCTGCTGGCCGAGGCGAAGCGGCTGGTGCCCGGCCTCACCCAGTCGCTGATGAAGCGGCCCGAGATGTTCGCCCCCGGCGCCTTCCCCGTCTTCGTGACGAAGGGCCAGGGCGCGCTGGTGGAGGACGTCGATGGTCAGCAGTTCATCGACTTCATCACCGGCCTGGGGGCCAACATGCTGGGCCACAACCATCCGCACGTGGTGGAGCCCATCCGCAAGCACCTGGAGGAAGGCATCCTCCACTCGCTGCCCACGCCGGTGGAGGTCAGCGCCGCGCAGGTGCTGGTGGACATGATTCCCGGCGCGGAGCAGGTGCGCTTCTTCAAGACGGGCGCGGATGCGACGTCCGCCGCGGTGCGGCTGGCGCGCTACATCACCGGCAAGGAGCGCATCATCACGGTGGGCTACAACGGCTGGCACGACCACTTCATGTTCGACACACCGGGAGTGCCCGCCGCGCTGGCCGGGCTCACCCTGCGGATGCCGCTCTTCACCCCTCCGGACGAGGCGGCCCTGCTGGCCAGCATCGAGCAGAACGCGAAGCAGCTCGCGCTGGTGCTCCTGTCGGTGCCCTACAACCGCGTGCTGAGCCGGGAGTTCCTCCAGGCCGTGCGCGCCGCCTGCACCACCCATGGCGTGCTGCTGGTGCTGGACGAGGTGGTCACCGGGTTCCGCCTCGCGCGAGGAGGCGCCCAGGAGTTCTTCGGAGTGCAGGCGGACTTCGTGTGCCTGTCGAAGAGCATCGCGGCGGGCATGCCCCTGTCGGCGATTGCCGGTCCGGAGCGGCACCTGAGCAAGCTGGGCGATTTGCAGGTGTCCACCACGTTCGGCGGCGAGCTGCTGTCGCTGGTGGTGTGTGAGTCCGTGCTCAAGGGCTACCGCGAGAGCAACTACGTCGAGCACATCGCCACCCTGGGCCGGCGGCTGCGCACCGGCATCAACGAGCGGGCGGAGAAGCTCGGCTCGCCGCTGCGGGTGGTGGGCTACGACGCGATTCCGCTCTTCCTCTTCGACAAGAACCCCCAGGAGCACGCGAAGCAGATGCAGCCCTTCCAGGCCGGCATGGCCCGCCGGGGCGTGCTGCTGCGCCGTGACGTCAACTTCCTCTGCGCGGCGCACACGGCCGAGCAGGTCGAGTACACGATTGAGATGGCGGCAGAGGTGATGCAGTCCCTGCTCGCGCCCGCCTCGGCCGCCAGCGCGGCCTGAGCGGGATGACACGGTGGCCGGGGGCATCGCGCCCCCGGCCGTCGTTCAGTCGTGGGGCTCTTCGTGGTCGGCGGTGCCGCGCTTCCAGTAGCCAATCACGCGCACCCAGCTCTTGTTCAGGCCGCGCTCGTTGACCAGGAACTCCCGGATGTTCCGCATCGAGAGGGCCTCGCCCGCCGCCCAGACGAAGCCGTCCCCCGGAGGGAGCGGCAGCTCGCGGATGGCCTGCTCCAGGAGGTGGGTGGTCCCGGGCGCCGCGCCGTTGCGGTGCAGCCAGGTCAGCTCCATCCGGGCGCGGGTGTTGAGCGGAATCTCCTCGGAGGCATCGCCCACCTCGAGGAAGACGATGGCTCGGGCGCTGGCGGGGAGCTCCTCCAGCCTGCGGCTGATGGACGGCAGCCCGCTCGGGTCTCCCGCGAACAGGTACCAGTCGAAGTCGTCGGCGACCATGAGCGAGCCCCGGGGGCCCGCGACACCGATGAAGTCTCCCTCCTTCGCCTGGGAGGCCCAGGTGGAGCCGGGCCCGGAGCCGTGCAGCACGAAGTCGAGGTCCAGCTCACCTGCGACGGGGTCATGCCGCCGGGGCGTGTAGTCGCGCGTCGCGGGCCGCTTGACGCCCTCCGCGAAGACGACGCCGTGCGGGCCCATGGTCGGCATGGCGGGCTTGAGCTCTCCCGGATTGGGGATGAGCAGCTTCACATGGTCGTCGGCGCTGTCGCTGTGGAAGCCCACGAGGTCCTCCCCGCCCAGCGTGACTCGCACCATGTGCGGAGTGACCCGGGTGACCCGGCGGACCTGGAGGAGCCGGAACTTCACCGGGAAGGGACCTCGACGGAAGACTCGCTCTGCCACGACCTGCTCCTGTGTGCTGTGGGAACCCTGAAGCACTTGAAGATGATACTGCTTCTCATTATCACCACAAGCAGGGAGCGGCCAGACTTTCAATCGGCAACGACTTCGATGAGCGGGTTGTGCTCCGCCCACGCTTCGGGGGCGGTCATCACGCGCTCGCACCACTCCCGGAGTGTCTCCAGATGTGGATCCGCGCCAACCGGCACGGACTGGAGGCGCCGGTGCCACACGGCCACGGAGGGCACGGCCTCGCGGCGGCGGTCGCGCCAGTGCCGGATTCGCCAGCCAGCGCCCTCCAGCAACTCACGCAGCCGCCCCGAGCTGACCATGTGCATCGTGCCGCCGAACGCCGAGCCCGGCGGTGAGCCGTCCTGACAGTTGACGCGCATCACGAGGCGGTCCGCGAACACCCGGAGGACGCGCAGCAGCCGGTCCTTGTCCCGGATGTGGCTCAGGGACTCGAGGAGGATGGCGCAGTCGAAGTGGCCGGGCGGCAGGGTCCGCTCGGCATCGCCCCAGCGGACCGGCAGCCCCCGTCCGGCCGTGTACTGGAACTGGGTCCGGCTGATGGTGAGGCCGAGACTCCGGCACCTGAGCTCGCGAATCCACATCGCCAGCGGCCCGCCCCAGCCACACCCGACGTCATAGATGCGCCCGCCCGCCGGGATGAACGGGTACAGCTCGACCACCGCACGGCGCAGCGCTTCGTCCATCGCCGCGTCGCTCACCTCGAGCCCGGGCGAGTCGAACAGTCCGGCGTGGTAGTGCATCTCCGGCCCGAGCACGGTCCGCCAGGTCTTCAGGTCGCCGCCATAGAACGCATCGAGGTCGATGCGCTCCGCGCCGACGCGAGACGGCGGAGGCAGCCGTCGGAACACCGACGCCTCGACGTCGCGGTGGTACGCGAGGGCACCCTGGCGGACACGGGCCTGGAGCTCGGCCTCGCTCCCGGGCCACGCGCCCTCCAGCGACGCCGCGGCATACAGCGTCACCTGAGGAGCCCCCTCCCCCACCCGCACCGCGACATGACGAATGGGCAGCGCGTGCCACCGCGAGTCCTCCCGCGCCGGGACTCCGAGCACCCCGGCCAGCTCGAGCAGCCCCTCCAGTGCGCCCGCGTCGGGGCACCAGGGGAACGCGAGGTCGACCTGCTCCACCGCGCCGTCGCTCCCCTCGCGCAGCCAGAAGCCAGAAGCCTGCTGGAGCCGCTCGTCCTGCAGCAGCCGCTCGAAGGCCGGGCGAAGCGCGTCGGGGACCAGCGAGGACGGGCGCAGCCCCGAGGGCGTCTCCGGCAGGTAGTGGAAGAAGTAGCGCGAGCGTCGGGCCTCCCCCCCCGGCCGCCAGCGCCAGGCCCGGTAGTCGTCAGCCAGGGTCGCCGGGTCGCGGCCGTGCAGGTACAACCGGAGCTCGGGCACGCCGTCGGTGAACCCCACCGCGAGTCCCTGGCGGACTGGAAGCACGGCCTCGCGCTGAGCGGCGCGGACGGGCTCGGGAGCCTCCAGGCGCTCCAGCACGCGCGCCATGGGCTCGAACGCCAGCGTGTCGCTTCCCGACAACCAGCAACAGAAGCGGCCCTCCGAATCGACCCGGCCCTGCATCAGGCGGAGCGAGAACTCGAGGTCCACCCCATCGCGCCCGCCCAGCTCCGCTCCGAGCTGCCCGAGCAGCCACTGCGCCGTCCATGCCCGCATGCTGTTAGTCTCTCCGAATCCCCGACCCGCGCACCATGCTCCCGATGGCTGTCGATGACGGTGCAGTCGCCGAACCGGCCGCGCTCGCGCGGGCGCTGCGGCCCCGGCTGGGCGCGCACCCCGTACCGCAGAGCGACCCGAGGACCCGAGGCCTGCTGCTGGAGCTGAGCGGAGGCGCGGACGGCAACGCATGGCTCCGGGCCGAGCTGCCCGAGCTGGCCGGACTGTTCACCCGCTTCGCCAGCGACGCGGACTCCATCTACGTGCTCGCCGTCAATGAGACTCCGCCCACCGAGCCGGACCGCTTCCTGCTCCGTCCCCATGTCGACCGTCGCTGGCTGGGTGACGGCTTCGGCTCCGCCCCGCCGCGTTGGACGACCATGGTGTACCTGGACTTTCCCGCCGACGCGCGTGGGGGCGAGCTGGCCGTGTTTCCGCGCGGAGCCTTCGATGACGCCGGCCCCGTGTCACGCGACGGTGCGCGAGAGACCGTCGAGCGCCACCAGGGTGTCCTCGTGACGCCGCGTCCGGGCCGCGCCTGCCGCCTCTCCGGCGAGTTGCCCCACGCCGTGCTCGGCTACTCCGCCGCACCGGAAGGGCCGTGGCGTCTCGCCATCGTGCTCGCCGAATTCGCTCGCGACCCCGCCGAGCCGCCACCGCGCGGCCTGCGCCTCTGAGACGCAGGTCCGCGCGGCGAACGCGCGCGAGTGGTCACCACTTCGACGGATCGAGTTTGCTCGCGGCCTTGGAGAACTCACCGCCGAAACTCTTGAAGAGCTTGCTGATCTCGTTGGAGGCATAGCCGGCGCCCTTGAGCGCGCTCGAGAGTGCGTCGGCGCCCAGGTTGTAGCCGCTCTTGAGGTAGTTGCCGACCTCGTTCACCCCGTACCCAGCGGCCTTGAGCGCCTTGCTGGTGGCATCGGCCGAGCTGTTCCAGCCCGTCTTCAGGGCATTGCCGACCTGATCCGCGGCATAGCCAACGCCCTTGAGGAGCTTCGCGGCCTCCTCCGCGCTGGTGCCGTAGGCCGACTTGAGCGCATTGCCCACCTGGTCCGCCGCGTACCCGGCGTTCTTGAGCAGTCTGGCCGCCTCGTTCGCGCTGGTGCCGTACGCGGACTTGAGGGCGCCGCCCACCTGGTCCACGGCGTAGCCCGCCCCCTTGAGCAGCTTCGCGGCCTCTTCCGCGCTGGTGCCATACGCGGACTTGAGCGCGTTACCGACCTGGTCCGCGGCATAGCCAGCGCCATTGAGCAGCTTCGCCGCCGCCTCCGCGCCCGTTCCATACGCTGACTTGAGCGCGTTGCCTGCCTGGTCCGCCGCGTAACCGGCATTCCTGAGCAGCCGGGCCGCCTCGTTGGCAGCGGTGCCGTACGCGGACTTGAGCGCATTGCCCACCTGGTCCGCCGCGTACCCTGCCCCATTGAGCAGCTTCGCGGCGACCTCCGCGCTGGTGCCATAGGCGGACTTGAGCGCATTGCCCACCTGGTCCACCGCGTAGCCCGCCCCCTTGAGCCAGCGGGAGACCTCCTCCGCGCTGGTGCCGTACGCGGACTTGAGCGCGTTGCCCACCTGGTCCGCCGCATAGCCGGCGCCCTTGAGCAGCTTCGCGGCTTCCTCCGCGCTGGTCCCGTATGCGGACTTGAGGGCGCCGCCCACCTGGTCCACCGCATAGTCGGCGCTCTTCAACGCGGCAGCGGCCTCCTGCGCGGTCGCCTTATAGCCCTTGCTCAAGGCCGAGCCGACCTGGTCGGCGGCGTAGTTGGCCCCCTTCATCAGCTTCGCCGCGTTCTCCTTGGAGACCTTGTAGGCGGAGCTCAGGGCCTTCCCGATGGCCTCACCGGAGTCCTTGGTGAACTCGATGGCGCCACTGCCCACGTTCTTGAGCCACGTCACCGCGTCCGCGAAGAGGTGCTCGAGGTACTTCTCCGGCGCGTCGATGATTCGCTGCTTGACCCAGTTGAGGAGCTGCTCGAAGTCCGCCGGCGGAATGTCGATTCCCAGGCGCAGCTCGAAGCCCTTGCCGTTGATCTTGAACTTCGCGGTGAGGTCTCCGGAGAACCCATTCCGGGAGATGACGACGGACACGTCCAGCAGCAGGTCGATGGAGATGCTGACGTTGGTCGCGACCTTCACCCCGCCAATGCGGACCGCGCCGAAGTCGAGCCGGGGCGACGCCTTGAACCCGACAGAGCCCTTGAAGATGGGATCGCTCTTGTCCCACGAGACGTCCAGCAGCATGTACGTCCCGAGCCACCGCCCCTCCAGCCGGAGCTGGTCGTTGGACAGGTACACGCGGGACTGCGAGAGGACGAAGCCGAAGAGCGCGTTGCGCGTCTCGCCCTGCACGTAGAAGCGTTGCTTGCTCACCATCCCTTCGACGTTGCCCGTCACCTTGAGGGGCCAGTCCTTCGGGAAGAGGTCGAGCTCGCCGCTGAACCAGAACTGGTCATCGACGAGCTTCAGGTCGCCGCGCATCGCCTGGCGGCCCGCCACCGTGAGCAACATGTGGCCCTGGAGCTGGATGGCCGCCCTGCCCTGCGTCGCCGGAGAGGCCGCGAGCGCCCACTGCCCGCCATTCACCACACCGAGGAGCTTGTTCGGCCCCAGGTCCACCAGCTGGGTGCCCGCGGTGTGGTCCATGTTGTACCAGGCGACGAGCCCGGCCTCCTTCCCCGTCACGGGAAGGTTCATGCCCTCCGAAATCTGCTCGGGCGTCCGGGCCACGGACCAGTACCGCAGGTCGTCGATGCCGCCACGGAACCAGGCCTGTGCGCTGGCATCCCCACTGCGGCCCACGTTGACCGAGGCGGCCTCCGCGACGAGCTTGCCCGGCATCTTCTCCTGGGCTCCGAGGACCCCGTTGACGAGGACGGCGCAGGTCGTCCCGTCATTCGTGATGGCGAGGTGGTTCCACTCCCCGAACCGCAGCGCATTCACCGGAGTGTTGAGGACGCAGGCCCGCTCCTCCGTGGCCGTGACGAGCGCCGTATAGCGATGGGAGACGATGCCGTTGTTGCTCACATAGAGCTTGGGGGCCTTCCCGCTGCCACCCCAGACGCACTGCCACGAGCCCGCCGGGTCCTTGTCGGGACGGACCCACGCCTCGATGGTGTACTGGCCCGTCTTGAACTTGTCGGAGGGGGCGATGAGCGCGGAGTCGCTCGTGCCGTTGAGGACGAGGCCGTCGTGACGCAGCTTCGCGGGCTCCGCGGCCGACTGCATCTCGATGCGGCCCGGGTTCCGCGCGCAGGCATCGACGAGGGTGTTGCCCGTCGCCTCGGAGAAGCGCCACAGGCTGACGAGACCCTGCTCCGTCACGCCGAGCCACCGGCGCATGTTCCCCGCGAGCTCCTCGGGAGACCGGACGCGAGACCAGAGTCGGACCTCGGAGAGCTCCCCCGCGAAGTACTGGTTGCTCGTCGCGTCCGCGTTGCGGCCGAACGACACCCGCTCGTTGTCGATGATGAGGGCGCCCCTGACGGGCCCCTCGGCCAGCTTCACGCCGTTGACGAAGGTGCGCGCCGTCTTGCCGTCATTGGTGATGGCCACGTGGTTCCACTGGTTCCACGCGACGGCCCCAGGAGGCGTATTCGGAGCGCCCTCGTTCGTGCCGGCGGCGGTGTGGAAGCGGTGGTGAACGAAGCCCGCCTGATGGAGATAGACGGCGTAGTTGCGGCCCTTCTTCCCGAACAGGCCCGTCCACTCCTGCGTGGGTGGCTTCGGCTTGAACCAGACCTCCGCGGTGTAAGGACCCAGGCGGAGGCTCGCCGAGTCCGGCACCTCCGCGTAGTCGTCCTTCCCGTCGAACACGAGGCCGCGCAGCGACAGGAGCTCGCAGGGGATGAAGCGGCCATTGGTGATGGTGCCGTGGTTCCTGCCGCAGAGGTCGATGGCGCGCGAGCCCGTGTCCGAGTCGAAGCGATACAGGGACACGAGGTCCTGGCTGCCAGCGTCCACGCGCTCGGACATGCCACCCGCGAGCTCCGCGGCGCCCCGGGCGCGCTTCCAGATGCGAATCTCGGCGATGTCACCCTTCCAGGGGGCGCCCTGATTCGACACCTTGCTGACCCAGAGGGTGTCCTTGAACAGGACGAGCGTCCCATTCACCGGCCCGCTCGCGAGCTCCTTCCCGTCGACCCAGGTCTTCGCGGTGACGCCGTCGTTCGTTATCGCCACGTGCTGCCACTGGCCCCAGGTGACGGTGCCATTGCGAGTGTCCGGCGGGCCCGAGTTCCCTCCCCCGGCGTCCGTGAGCCGGTGGTGGTAGAAGCTGGAGCCCGAATTGACGGCGAGGAAGTGGTTCCTCCAGAGGCCGCCCTTCCGCGTGTCGACGCCGAAGACGTCGGCCCACTCCCCGGGCTGGTCCTTCGCCGACCGCATCCACAGCTCGACGGTGTACTCCGGCAGGACGAGGCTGTCGGACGCCGGAATCTCGATGCGGGTGTCCTTCCCGTTGAAGGACAGGGCCTGTGTGCCCGGGGTGAGCTGAAGCGTGGTCGTGGCCGGTTCCTGCGCCTGGGCGGTCAGCCCCCCCAGGCCGCCAGTGCCCCCGGTGGCCACCGGCGCGTTCACCATGACCGCGCCGGAGAGCTCCAGCTCGGTGACGCCAATCTTGCCGTCAACCTTGAACCCCGTGTTGAAGCCCATGGAGCCGGACGCGGCCAGCCCGAAGGCCGCCTCCATGCGCATGAACGCGAGGTCCGCCTCCCCGCGAACGAAGGCGACGAGCCCTTCCTCGTTGCCCGTCTGCCCCTGGCCGGAGGTGCTGGCCACCGAGGGCAGGACGGTCAGGAAGTCGTCGCGGTCGCTCTCGCTGAGCTTCAGCCGCTGGAACGCGCCCTTCCGGAACTCGGCCGGCGTGGTGAGCAGCCAGTCGGCGTCGAACTTCATGAAGGCGAAGCGGTACTCCGCGCTGCCGACGCGGTTCTCGATGGGAATCGAGCCGATGCAGTCGTTGATGGAGAACGTCTTCCCGAAGTTCAGCAGCGACGCGATGTACTTCCACGAGCCGACCTTGATGCTCTTGCCCTTCGTCCCGAGCACGCCTGCGCCGAGGTACTCGGGCGCCTGCAGGAACTCGTCGTGGAAGGCGAAGGCGAGGTCCACGCCGCCCGGCGGCGTGTTGGGGTCGAGCAGCGCCTTGCGGTCATTGAAGAACTGGTTGAAGGCCTGGAAGACGGCGACCGCGGCGGCCCCGTCCAGCTGGGGCTTCGGGAAGCCGATGTGGGCCTGGAGGCCCAGGCCTTCGATGCCCAGGTACTCGAACCCGAGCTCGTCATAGAAGACCGGGAGCGGGACGGGCAGCCCCTGGGACACGGGGATGATGCAGAAGACGTCATCCAGGATGATGCGCCGCTGCAGCTGGTCCGAGGTCGGCAGCGGGAAGCTCTCGTTGCGCGGCAACATCAGCGAGACGGCGAGCGACGGGAGGTCGAACTGGTCGATGAGCGCGTCGACCTCGCCGTAGAAGAGCGAGCCGGACAGGAGCGTGCCCACGGAGAACTTCCGCACCTCGATGCCCATGAGCCCGGGCATGGGCACGTAGCTCTGCACGACGGCCGGGAAGAGGACGCGCACCGGCGTCTTCGGCGCGAGCAGCCCGAGGCTGATGCGGCCCGCCGGAGAGAAGCCGAACTTGAACTCGAGGTGCTCCGGCACTTCGAGCTGGAGGTACTGCTTGAACCCGTCCGGGAAGCGGTTGAGCACCTTGCCGGCCTGCTTCAGCGCCGAGACGACCTCGTTCGGGACGCCGCCGGCCTTCTTCAGGAAGGTGACGAGCTCGTCGATCTTCAGGTCGTTGTTCTTGTCGACCAGGTCGAGCGCCTCGATGGGGAGCGCGTCCGGGAAGATGTCCGCCATCCCCTTGGCCCCGCAGGCCTCCAGGAAGAGCTTGAGCGGCGCGAGGGGCAGCGCGAGGGGCCGCGTCACCTTCACCCCGCCGCCCGCCTCGAAGTACTGGGTGATGCCGTCATAGACGAACGTCGGCATCTTGAAGCTGATGGCGCCGTACTTCCCGAAGTCGACGTCGTACCAGGCCTCGTTGTTGAGGACGACGGCGTTGGCCCCGGTGAACGGCGAGCTGAGCACCTGCATGGCGACGCCCGTGCCGGAGATGGTGAACCGGGTGCGGGCCATGGTGAGCGGGTTGCCCGGCTGGTAGACGCGGAACAGCTGCGTGCCGAGGTACGTGTTGAGCTCCGCCGGAAGCCCGAGCCCGGCCTCCAGCACCAGCCCGAGCTGCGGCTTGATGGAGATGCCCAGCTCGGTGAGCTGGATGACCACCTTGCCGAGGTCCTTGCCGTTGGCCCTGGGCAGCGCGAAGTCGATGGGGCCGGAGACATTCACCGCCGAGAGGCTGGCCGCCGACCTGCCGGCGACGAGCTTCGCGGTGACCTTGGTGGGAAGCACCTGGGCGAGGCCGCCGGAGATGCCGGTGAAGCCCAGGATGGTCGTCCCCGAGAAGCTCCAGCCCGCGCTCGCGGACTCCTTGACCACCCCCACCTCGAACAGCTCGCCGCGGAAGCCGAGCCCTTCGCCCGTGGGGAAGTCGAGCTGGAACGTCGTCGAGCCGGGGTTCGGCTTGAAGACGAGCGCCTTCTTGCCCTCGGCGGTGTTGCTGAGGCCCAGGTAGCCGCCGAGCTTGAAGAGGGAGTCAATCTCCAGCGTCGAGGCCAGGCGGAGGTCGAAGTACGTCTTCTTCTTTCCGCCGTCGATGACGCGGCGGTCGACCAGGAGGTCGAACTGCTTGAACGAGTAGGACCCCACGCCCTGGAGGTCGATGAGCGTCAGCTCCGGCGAGGCCGTCGCGCGGAGCTTCACCTTCTGGATGCCCTGCATGGACTCGTAGCCCGCCTGGAGGGCGAGCACCGTGTCGAAGAGGTCCGCGCTCACGCCGCCGGAGAGCTGCCAGCCCGTGCCCGTCTGGTAGCTGAACAGGAGGTTGAAGGCCTTGAGCGACAGTCCCTCGGCGACGGGCACCGGCCCGTCGCCCTGGAGGCTCAGGCTCGCGCGGAACGCGGAGACCGTGGCGCCCGGACTGCCGGCGACATCACGCGTCAGCGAGAACTCCACGGCGGTCCGGAGCGAGCCCTCCTGGGAGAGCCCGTCCCAGTCCACCACCGCGTTGCCGAGCACCGAGAACGCATGCGTCTTCGTGTCGACACGGAAGGCGAGCGTGTCGAAGACGATGTCGGGCACCTCGTCGGGGAGCGACTCGCCGCCCGTGACGAGGGACCAGAACTTCTTGAGCTCGAAGCCCTGGAGGGAGCCGGAGAGGACGAGACCCTGTTGGACCTCTCCGCTCAGGATGACGTGGGTGTCGGCCATCCGCAGACGCGCCGAGACCAGGGCATTGGTGCCGCCCCGGACCTTGTCGTAGTCGAGGACGAGGCTGAAGCCGGCCACCTCGAAGGCCGTGGCCCCGACGGGGATGGAGAGAAGGTCCTGGAGCATCGCGCTCAGGTACACCTTCTTTTCCCTGGGCGAGGCCTGGAGCAGGAGCTGCTGGATGGTGAGGGGCGGCAGCTCCGTCTCACCCGGCAGGAAGGACTCGATGACGTCGCCGAGCGGGAGCGTCTCCCCGGCGGGCAGGCCCGCGCCGAAGCGCCAGGTGGGGTACTCCGCGAAGGCCGCCAGGCTGAACTTCTTGAAGGCCAGCAGGCCCGTGAGCGTAGGGGTGATGCGCCGCGCGCGGCTGAAGGGCTCGGAGATGGTGAAGGTGAAGCCCACCTCCTTCAACGTCATGACGTCGGGGACGATCTCCCATTCCACCCGGGCGCCGACGCCCAGGATGAGCTTGGAGACGGCGTGGGTGACGTAGTCGAAGGACACCCCGAGCTCGGTGATGGAGAGCCCCGTGTCCGTGGGGAAGTCCTCGGGCAGCGTCTGCTCGAAGCCTTCGACGCCGACCGTCTGGGTGAGGCTCGCGAAGCCCGAGACGCCGAAGTCCGTGAACCGCCCATGGATGTCGACGGTCGACGGGATGTCGAGGACCTCGTACGCGCCAACCAGCTGGGCGGGCCGCCCCCCGAGCTCCGCGTCGATGAGCACGTAGACGCCGGGGTCCTGCGTGGCACTGACCACCGGGTCGAAATGGTGCGCGTGGAAGCCGGACTTGAGGAAGAGCCGGGACTGCTTGATGGTGAGGGGCCCCAGGCTGTCGAAGCCGAGCTCCAACGGCGCGGAGAGGCGGACCCCGAGGAACTCCATGGGGCTGGCCGCCGGGCGGAACTCCTTCAGGGGGCCGGAGAGCTGGACCGGGCTGTCGTCGCGCAGCAGGTACCGCGCGGAGAAGAGCAGGCCCATGAAGGAGAGCTCCCCCGAGAAGTTGAGCCCCGGCACGAGCTGGAGGGAGCGCTGCTCGTCGAGCCAGGCGCGGTTCGAGAAGAGCAGCCGGCCCGTCCCCAGGCTGAGCCGGTTGAGGAAGTGGGGCTCGGTGACCTTGTCGCCGGTGAGCTCATCCACTTCCGTGCTCACCTGCTCCGGCAGCAGGGGGAAGACGCTGGAGAAGGAGAAGCCTCCGGGGAGCAGGATGTCGAGCGTGACGAGCAGCTCTCCCTCCAGGTCGCGCGCCAGGAACGTGACCTGGACCTCCGGCATGTTGAAGACGGAGGTGGTGCCGACGAGCTGCAGGCGGTCCTCGGAGCGGGCCGTCTGCGCGGTGACGGTGTCGAGCGTGAGCGCATCCGTGCCGAACACGGACCGGAACATGGCCGTCACCTCGGCCGAGCCCGTGAAGGCCTGGTTGAGGGTGATGGGCGCGCGAGGCGCCAGGGGGCCGAGGGCATCGAACTGCTGAAGGAGATGGGCGAAGGACATGACGCTCCAGGGAGCAGACAGGGGTCGACGAGGTCGAAGCGCGGGTGCTCCGGTCAGAGCAGGACGACGTCTCCGTCGTAGGGGTCGATCGCGGGGTACTCGAAGTTGAAGACCTCGATGTTGGGTGCCGGGCGGGTTCTCTCCCACTCCACGAGCCGCTTATCGACCTTCACTTCGACCTCGGCACTGAGCTGGTCGAGCACCTTGAGGCAATACGCCTCCTCCTCCAGGATTTCCTTGTCGAGCACCTCCTGGCGGGAGGCGTTCTCGGCGAGCTTCTTCTGTTGCTGCAGCTTCTCGACCTCCCGGTTGGACAATTCCCGCGCCTTCGCCCGCTTCGGCATATAGGTCAGGTTGATCGACTTCTTGATCTCCAGCCGCTTCTTCGTCTTGTCGCTGTCCTCTTGCGAGACGGGAAACGCGCCCGCGGGGGTGATGGGAAACGGGGCGACGACCATGGACGACAGGTAGTGCAGGGGGAGGGCCTCGATGGTGCCCTCACGGATGGTCCGGGTGCTCCCGTCGAGCTCGAGGATGCCGTGCTTGCCGTTCGTGACTGTGCCCGTGGACAGCGCCACGTGCACATTGGTCCCGAACATCAGGATGCGCCCCTTCGGGATCACCCTGTCCGCCGCGATTCTGATGCCCTCGCTCTTGTCATTCACTGGCGGCGGAATCCGCTTGTACCGGGCTGTATCGATGAGGCTGTCGGACATGGTCTGCCAGAAGAAGTAGTCCATGTTCTTGAGCATGCTGATGGCCAGGTTGATGGGATTGGCCAGCGTCGGCAGGATGGGGCTCGCGGCTTCCTCCTGCCGGATGCACCAGGTGATGTAGCTCTTGGGAACGAGCCGGGTCTTCACGAGCGCATAGAGGACGGCCTCCCAGCAGTTCATCAGGAGGGGGTCGTCGTTCCGCACCCCCGCGAGCCACTGGAACATGGGGCGGTGCCGCGCCTGGTATCTGAAGTACGCCGCGTTGCCCCAGCGGATGACCTCCTCCTCGTCGAAGATGCGCTGCTCGAGCCGGGTCTGGAATGCCTGGTCGACCTCATCGGGAGTGTTTGTCTGGGCCTGGGCGAGCTCCGTGTTGTAGCGGTTGTGGGCGGTCGTCCATCGCGGGCCGTGGACGGTCGCCAGCTCCCGCATCTTGGTCACGGCCTGATAGCCGACCTCGCGGATGCGCAGCTCCCTCTTCACGGCATTCCAGTCCGCGAAGTCGAGGTCCTCGTCGAGCATGTCACGGAGGATTTCGTCGAAGTCGACGACGTCGGAGTCCACCAGGTTCAGCTGGTTCTGGATCCGCGTCTCGAGCATGGCCTCGTTGGGAATCCAGACACCGCCCACGCGCACGTGCCGCTGGAGGACCGGCGTCAGGGGTGTCGCGACACGCAGTGGGGACGGGAGCGGCACGGCGCCGCCCCGGCGTGCGAGCTCCCAGGCGAGGTGGCCCATGAGGTCGGCCTCGTGCTCGAGCGCCGCCTCGTCGTTGAGTCCCACGGCGCCGAAGGCTGTCCGGGTCGCGCGCACCCTGCCCTGCTTCTGCTGGACGGCATGCCACGCCTCGTGTCCGAGGGCGTCCCCGGCCCCCGGAGCCAGGTGGATGTCGCCGCCGAGCACGAAGGCCCGCGCTCCGACGCGCGCCGGCCAGGGAGAGTCCGCGTGGACGCGCACGTCGCCCAGGTCGTAGCCGGAGAGCCCTTCGAGGACCCGCCGCAGCCGCACTGGCAGCGGTGCGCCGCCCGCACTCGTGGGGAGACGCGTTGGAGCGCGCATCCCGGTGGCCGCGAAGGTGCTCGAAGTCGTGACGGTTTCCATGTTTGGTGTCGCCCCCGGAGGTGCACGTCGACCAGTGCAGGTTGACTGTAGCAATCCCCGGGCAGCGGCCGCGAATCACGGAAGCCGCGAGCAGGCGAGCAGCGGAACGCTCCGCAGCCGTCAGCGTGCGTCAACGAACCAGGGACTCGACTGGGTAGCTTTGGCCCCGCCTCACTCCGTCCCTTCATTCATCCGGCCAGTCCCACCGGGTTCGTGGAGGAAACCCGTGTATATCGGGCGGGACTTCGCATCCCCGGGTGGCACGGGGCGGTTCCTCGAGGAGGACAGGGAGAGCACGGCATGACGACGGGTCTGACACTCAAGCAGCGTGCCCTTCTGGGGGTGCTGGGCTTCTTCAACATGATCCTGCTCCCCGTCACCAACTCCGTGGGCATGGCGTACCAGGCGCTGCTGGTGCTCCGGATGCGGCACATCCTGCTCAAGCCACGGCCCGGGGACATCTACGTGGCCACCGCGCCCAAGACGGGCACGACGTGGATGCAGCAGATCGTCTACCAGGTGCTCACGGGCGGCCGGGGCGAGTTCGAGCACCTGTACCAGGTGTCGCCCGATCTGGACGGCATCGCGCTCAAGGGCTTCGCGCGGGAGGTGCTGGACGCGCTGCCCTCTCCGCGCATCATGAAGTCGCACCTGTACTACGGGATGTTGTCCCCTCCCGCGGACAGTCGCGTCATCTACGTCACCCGCAATGCGGCGGACTCGATGGTGTCGCTCCATCACCACGTCGGTCTGATCAATGGCTACTGGAATCGCCTCGACGCAGGCTTCATCCGCCACTCCAGCATGGTGAATCACTGGCTGACGCACCTGAAGTCCTGGTGGCCCCACCGCGCGGATGCCAACGTCCTCCACATCCGCTACGAGGACATGGTCGCGGACCTGGAGGGCAGCATCCGGAAGGTGGCGGGCTTCCTCGGCGTCCCCTTGGAGGAGGACCGCATGGGGGACATCCTGGAGAAGTGCAGCTTCGCCTACATGAAGAAGCACCATGAGCGCTTCGACGTGCGGGTGCGCATCTTCCAATCAGGCCCCGCCAGGATGGGATTCATCCGAAAGGGCGTCGTGGGTGACAGCCGCACGGAGCTTGCGCCCGAGGCGCAGGCCGCGCTGGGCGAACGGCTGGGGCGGATTCGGAAGAAGCTCGGCATGGGTGAGACGGAGGTGTGAGGCACGGCGGGCGACTGGGGCCCGGCTTCGGGCTCCGCCTGCGGGCATCGACGAGCATGTTGCGGGGCCTACGGACTCGCCCTGGTGGTTCCGGCCCCGCGCCACACCATGGGGGCAAAGGCGATGCCTCCCAGGACCAGCGCCCGCCCACCGCCCTCCTCGGACAGCCACAGCGTCCATGATTCAGGGGACAGGGTTTCGTCGGACTCGGCCTCCACCAGGATGCGGCTCGGACCACGGCTTCCTGCTCCAGCGCGGGGTGCGGACGCAGGGGTTCGGCGCGCGCGGGCAGGCGGACCGGCGCTACGTCTTCAGCGACATGGAGCGGACGGACGCGGGCCACCTCTGCGTGCCGCTCGCCTCGCTGCACTACGAGGCCCCGGGCTTCCTGGTGTTCCGCGAGGACACCGCCGAGTACGACGTGGGCCGCGCGCCGGGCTCGTTCACCCACGGCGGCAACTCGCTCCAGGAGCGCGTCATCCCGGTGCTGCACGTCTCGCGCAAGCGCGCCGCCGCGGACACGGGCCTGCGCTTCGCCATCGAATGCGAGCCCGCCAGCGCCGCCATGGGCGTGCAGCGGCTGCTCGTGCGGGTGAGTCCCGCGAAGCGGAGCGGACAGGCGCCCCTGGAGTTCGCCAGCTCCCAGCCCGTGGACGTGGTGATGCGGGTGGCGGGCAACACGGATGTCCGGATGGTGGTGAAGGACGTGACGGGAGCCGATGCTGTCGCCCAGCCCGGGGGCTTCCGCCTCCGCCCGGGCACGAGCGAGTGGGCCGAGGTGTACTTCGTCCTCGAGGGCGCGGTGAATGACAGGCTCGCAGTGGAGCTCGCGCTGGCGGGCGACCTGTCGGTGAAGGCCTCTCCGCCCACCACCTACCCGGTCTCCTACGTACCAGCAGCGCGCAAGGAGCCGGAGACACAGCAACCCGCACCCGAGGCCCCGCCCGCACCGCCCCCCAGGGCCCCTGGCGTCTGGGGCGAGAAGCTGGGAGACGCGGACGCTGGCAAGGTGTTCGACCACCTCCAGCAGTTCGGGAGCGTGAACGAGGCGGAGCTGGTCCAGCTGCTCGGCCACCCGCGAAAGGCCCGCGCCTTCGCCGCGCGCTTCGACTCATTCCGGGACAAGCTCACCTTCGACGTCCAGGTGATGACCACCGCGGACGGCAAGCGCTATCAGCGCCTCTGACCAGACCGGTCCGCCGCCCCCAGGGCCACATCTCGTTCGACGGCCTTCTTGCGCTCCTCCCAGGCACTCAGGGCGGATGCCACATGATGGAGAGAGTGGCGCTTCAGTCTTGGGTGGTGCACCGCGAAGTAGTGCTCCCCGGCGATGGCCACGAAGGAATAGGGATTGGCTGGGTGACTCATCAACCACGCCTCTGCCTCCGCGCGTGTGGCAAAGGAAGGCCGCTGTGCGGGAATTCCCCTGGCGGCCAGTGCCTCCAGCGCCGGCTCGATTGCATAATCGAGACACATGCCGCGCGTATTGTCCTCTCTCTCATACCAGAATTGATAGTACTCATCGCCAATGAGGATGCGGGCCGGGCTCGGGGGTTCCGCGCTCCCCTTCAGCCAGGCCTCCGCCTCCTCGCGGCGGGTGAAGTGCGCGATGGCCACCGGAGCGAGGTCCAGTAGATGGTTGAAGAAGTCCTCGACCTCGTCGACCTGTCCGGTATCAGCGATGAAGTTGATGAGCGCGACGAGCAGGAGCACGGGCCTCTGTTCAGGCTCAGGCGTTTCACTCAGGGAATTGAGCAGCAGCTCCACCGCCTGTTGCGCGTACGTATTCGTGTGCGCGCTCATGCGTGCGCTGACGTGGCGCTGCGCTACGTCTCCCATCTCTTCGAGGGCGTCTTCGAAACGGTAGACCTGGCCTGTGACGTTTACGAAGTAGCTGAGTACGCTCAGATAGAACCAGAGCTTCTCCTCCTCCGGGCGCCCCTTCACACCTGCTGTCCGTTGCCGGGCCGCGATGAGAATCGCCGCTTCTGCGAGAGCCTCATAGGTTCTCACCTGCATGCCTCCACGAGCTGGGTGTCGGGGGGCAGCGCCGGGGAGCGTTCCGCCATGATCAGGAGTGGCGCCAGAACGAGTGCCGCTCCCCCTGAGCCAACGACCACCACGGCGAAAGCTACACCGGCAATGACCACGACAGCACCCACGACGAGCTCCGTGCGATGCCTCTTGATCCAGTCAATGGCAGGATCTATCGCATCGAACTCGGCCGCGTACTGTTCTGCCCACTCACCGCGTCCCTTCTTGCACTCAACCAAACCCTCCATGCAGTAGCGCGGACACCACCAACGCCTGGCGATGCGCCACGGCTGTGTCCGTGTGTCCATGTATTTACGATGACCGATTCCGAAGGGTCGGCTGCTCGCGAGACAGTCATTCACGCACTGCTCATGTCGACCAGCACAGTACTCATTCAAGCCCGAGGTGGACACGCGCACGATATTTCGACGGAGGTGGGTCGTGCTCAAGGTGTGCTGGAACTTCGTCAGATCGAAGTCTTTCAACGGAATCCAGGCATGCGCCACCTGCCCATCGGGGCGTTGCTCGAAGGCGAGCGCGTACCTGCCAAGGTCATGGGGGCCCGTAGGCCCGGCCACCGAGGGGCGCGTCGGAGTCGCACCGCAGGCACCGAGCATGAGGGCAAGGCTCACCGCCATCACCCTCCGTATCACTGAGGCTCTTCTCATGTGGGTGACATCTCCAGAGCTTCTCTACCATCCAGGGCACCGTCGCTTTCCGCATCATAGGGCCCACCGTCACCCGACGTCCCGTGCCGCGAAGGTCAGCAGCCGTGCCCTTCTACCGCGAGACAGCCCGGCAGCCACTGGACGAGCGGGACGAGCGGGACGACAAGGCGTAGGTCGTGCCGCGAGAGTGTGACAGGAACTGTCGCCGCCCCGACTGGAGACCCCACCATGCCCCTGAGCCAGCGAGACACCGACCACGTCTTCCAGTGCCTCCGAGGAGGGACCGTCCCAGAGCGTGGTGCGGACCATCTTCGAGCTGAAGCAGAAGGGGCAGCTCGCCGAGGCCTCCGCCCTGCTCTCCTGGCTGTCCGGGAGCGAGAACATCGCGGCGGGCGCCAAGAAGCTGGCGGGCATCAAGGGCGAAATCCAGAGCACCGACGCGCTCGCCTACCTGCGGGGCATCCTCGCCATCGTGAAGGGCGCGGGCTATGCGGGGCTCGTCATCGACGAGGCGGAGACCATCCTCCGCATGAAGGCGGACGTGCGGCAGAAGTCGCTGAACGGCATGCGGCAGATCCTCGATGCCGCGAGCGGCTTCCCTGGCCTGCTCTGGGTGTTCACGGGCACGCCCGACTTCTTCGACACGAACCGGGGCGTGAAGGGGCTCCAACCGCTGAACGAGCGCATCGCGTTCACCCAGGTGGACGGCTTCGCGCCGCTCAAGCAGCCGCAGCTCGCGCTCAAGCCCTTCGACCAGAAGCGGCTGAAGGAGGTCGGGATGAAGCTCCGTTCCATGTACCCGACCACCGACCGCACGCGCTTCGAGCTGACTGTCAGCCCGGACTACCTGGACTCGCTGGTGCGGGAAGTCTCGGAGGGACTGCGCGCCGACGTGGGCGTGGTGCCCCGGCAGTTCCTGCGGCGGCTGGTGAGCGTGTTCGACATCGTCGAGCAGGAGCCGGACTTCCGGCCGGCGCCGGGCAAGCCCCCCATCGAGCCGGCGCTCACGCACACCGAGGCGAGCCTCCGTGAGGGCAGACCCGAGTACCCGCCAGAGCCGGGCGAGGACCGGGGCTACGAAGTCGTGAACTTCTGAGGGGCTTCATGAGCGTCTTCTCCCGGTTCCCTCCCCGGCTGCAGGAAGCCATCGTCAGCCGCCTGGGCTTCACCGGGCTCAGGCCCGTCCAGGAGTTGGCGGCCCAGGCGTTGCTGGATGGAAAGAACGCGGTCGTCCTCGCGCCCACCGCCGGAGGCAAGACGGAGGCCTCCCTCTTCCCCGTACTGGCGGAGTTGATGGAGCGGCCCGTCCCGGGCGTTGGCGCGCTGTACGTGGCGCCCATCAAGGCGCTCCTCAACAACCAGGAGGAGCGTCTCGGGACGTACACGGAGATGGTGGGGCTCCGCCGCTTCGTGTGGCACGGAGACACGCCCGACCGGGCGAAGCGCGCCTTCATCAAGGAGCCCTGTGAGCTCCTGATGACCACGCCGGAGTCGCTCGAGGTGATGCTCATCTCGCCGCGCGTTCCCGTACAGGCGCTGTTCTCCCAGCTCAGGTACGTGGTCGTGGACGAGGTCCATGCGCTTGCCGGGACGGACCGGGGGGCGCACCTGCTCTCGGTCATCGAGCGGTTGGCGGCGCTGGGTGGGGGGGACGTGCAGCGGGTGGGGCTTTCCGCCACCGTGGGCAATCCGGCTCGAATCCTCACCTGGCTGAAGGGCTCCTCACACCGTACCGGAGCGGTGGTGGAGCCTCCCCGGCAGCCGACCCAGCGGAAGCTTTCGGTCAGCCTCCCGGGCACTGTCTCGGACATCGCGCGCACAGGCGCAGCGCTGGCCCGGGGAAGGAAGAGCCTGTTCTTCTGCCAGACGCGCTCGCTCACCGAAGCGGTGTCGGAGCGAATGCGGGGCCAGGGCACCGACGTCTTCGTTCACCACAGCTCGGTGTCACTCGAGGAAAGGACGCTCGCCGAGGAGCGCTTCCACCATGGCCGGGAAGCCTGCATCGTGTGCACCTCCACGCTCGAGCTCGGCATCGACGTGGGCGACCTGGATGCGGTGATGCAGGCGAACGCGCCATCCACCGTGTCCTCGTTTCTTCAGCGAATCGGGCGGACGGGACGCCGCGCGGGTCAGTTCTCGAACATGGCCTTCCTCTGCGAGGACACCGACTCTCTGCTGCTCGCCATCGCGCTCATCGAGCAGGCCCGCGCGGGCTGGGTGGAAGAGGAGGCCGCGCGTGAAGAGTTCTGGTCCACGCCTGGCCGGCTTCAGGCCATTGCCGCACGAATCCCCACCCTACCGGTTGAGCAAGTTCCAGGACGCCTTGCCCCCAGCTGCCGTGGCCGAAATGCTGGGCAACGCATTCCTCGACGTAACGGGGGCGCGACAGGTTCTCGGCGCACAACGACGAAAAGTAGCCGCCACGACGTAGCCCGCAAAGTCGAAGGCCCTGGAGTCACCGGCTTTCACCGGAAACTCCAGGGCCTTCAGTTGGTCGGGGCGACAGGATTTGAACCTGCCACCGTGTACCGGCTCTGCGAGCGGGGTGACCTGCCGCACCTCCGCGTGTCCAATGTGGAGTCCCCTCCCATCCAGTCCCGCACCACCACTTCGCATTGAAGGACATCCGCGAGGCGTACGAGCTCTTCGGCCAGCGCAACGACGGCGTCATGAAGAGCGCCATCCGCCCTTGAAGGACCGACCTTCCCCTCTGCAGGAGGGGCCAGCCTGTCCTTGGGAACGGCCCGTGAATCAGGGGGCCAGGGGCGCAGGCTCGCTGACAGGCGTCCCCACCGCGCTCCGGGCGCCCGAGGCGTCGAGCTTCCCGAGGAAGTCCTCGGCGAAGTGGCGGACCTGCTCCCAGTCGGTGAACTCGTAGTCGCGGGATACGTCCGTGGGTCCCCCGGCATCCCGGAGGATGCGCCGCAGGAAGAAGCGGAGAATCCACCCATAGTGGGTATAGGGGATCGCGCCGGCGAACACCGCGAACATGTCGGGCGTCCATCCCGTCTCACGCTCGAAGTCGTGAACGAGCCCCTCGGCCGTCCGCCGGTGCTCCGCGGTGGGCTGACTCATGGTCAGACTGAGAGAGAAGAAGGCGGTGGGCTTGCGCGCCAGCACCTCACGGTAGCGTTGGACGAAGCGCACCATCCGTCGCTGATGGCGCCCCCTGTGGATGGAGGCTCCGAGCACGACGGCATCGGACGCCTCGAGCATCCGCTCCGTCACGTCGGCGACGTCGTGCACCTCCACCTCGCACCCCGCCGCGATCATCCTCCGGGCAAGGCAGTCCGCCACCTTCTCCGTCTGTCCCTCGCTGCTCCGAAAGCCAACGAGCACGCGCAGTGCCCTTGCGTCCCACTCCCGCATCTCCATGCCTGGAATCTCGAGACGAGGGACCAGGCAGGGAAGCCCGCCCCAGGGCAGGGGCGGACTGGGGCGCCAGGCCCTGGCGTCCTGCCTGGGCCTGGCGTGTCCCGGCGGCATGTAGAGCCCAACTTCCCCGGGGCGCGTCAGGACAGGCGAGGCGGTGGGCACCCACCGACGTCCGGCTGGCCATGGGCCCGCTCGCCTCCACCCGTTGTCCCAGGAGCTGGAAGCATGGACCCTTCCCCCGAAACCGAGAAGCATCCGCGGGCACCGGCGCCGGGCGAGGCCGCCACGGAGCCACTCCCCTGGTTCGACGCCCTCTTCCACATCCTCCGGGCCAGCCGCGAGGCCGGCATCACTTCTTCCCTCCGCGGCCAGGCGCCGTCCAACCGGCCCGAGTTCGCCGAGCACCTGGTGCGCGCGGACATCACCTCCATCCCGGGGGCCGCGCGGAGGGTCATCGCGGCGGCGGAGCGGCGGCGGCTGCTGGAGGCCGCGCGGGCACGGTGAGGGACTCCCGCGGCGGGCAGGCATCCATGACGACTCTCCCGGGCAGCGCCTCCACTCCCTGGCTCGAACAGGCCCTTGGCCGGCTCGCGCCGCTCGCGGCGGGACTCGCCGTGCTGATGGCGGCGGCCGGGGGGCTGGCCTGGGGCCTGGGCTCGCCAGGCCTCGTCCGCTTCGCGCTCGCGGCCCTCGTGCTCGTGCTCCTCGCGCTGGCGGTCTTCGTCGCGTTGCTCGCGCGGAGGGCAGGCACCCTTTCCCGGATGGAAGCGGAGCGCCAGGGGGTGGAGCAATCGCTGCGGATGACGCAGGCGCGCCTCACCGGCCTCGTCTCCAGCGCGGTCGACGCCATCATCTCCGTCGACCCGGCACAGCGCATCACCCTCTTCAACGAGGGCGCGGAGCGCATCTTCGGGTACTCCGCCCACGAGGCCGTGGGCCAGCCCCTGGATCTGCTCCTTCCCGAGCGGCATCGACGGCCACACAGGCACCACGTCCAGCAGTTCGCGGCGGGCACCCGGGCCTCCCGGCAGATGGGAGAGCGGCGTCCCATCTCCGGTCGGCGCAAGAGCGGCGAGGAGTTCCCCGCCGAAGCCAGCATCTCGAAGGTGGAGGTGGATGGGACGAGCCTCCTGACCGTCATCCTGCGCGACGTCTCCGCGCGCAGGCACGCGGAGGAGGTGCTCCGCAATAGCGAGGAACGCTTCAGGGCCGCCTTCGAGGCCGCCCCCATCGGCATGGCCCTGGTCGGCCTGGATGGCCGGTTCCTGAACGTGAATGACTCCATGTCCGAGATTGTCGGCTACGCACCGCAGGAGCTCCTCGCCCGGACCTTCCAGGACATCACCTGGCCCGAGGACCTGGACCTGGACCTGGCAAACGTGCAGCGACTGCGCCAGGGGGAGCTCCGTACCTACCAGCTGGAGAAGCGCTACATCCACAAGCGGGGCCACCTCGTGAGCGTCCTGCTGACGGGCTCCCTGGTGCGCGACTCCCGGGGCGAGCCACTCCACTTCATCGCGCAGGTGCAGGACATCTCGGCGCGCAAGCAGCTCGAGCAGGCCCTGCGCTTCCTGGCCGAGGCGGGCCCGCAGCTCGCCAGCTCGCTCGACCCCCGGACGACGCTCGCCACCGTGGCGCGGCTTGCCGTCCCGATGCTGGCGGACTGGTGCGTGGCCGAGCTCCTGGATGAAGACGGGCACGTCCAGTGGCTGGAGGGCGCGGCGGCCTCGCCGGAGAAGTCGCGGCTGCTGCACGAGCTGCTCACCACCCATCCCCATGACCCGTTGCGCCAGGGGAGCCTCGTCGCGGGCGTGCTCCAGACGGGCCGGCCCGTCCTCCTCCCGGACGTCCCGGAGGCGGTGCTCGAAGCGATGGCGGAGGACGGCGACCACCTGGAGCGGCTGCGCCGCCTCGCTCCCGTGTCGGTCATCGTCGTGCCCCTGCGCGCCCGGGAGCGCGTCCTCGGCGCGGTCATCCTCTGGATTTCCGAGCCCGGGCGTCGCTACGGTGAGCGGGACCTGGCGCTCGCCGAGGAGCTGGCCAGCCGCGCCGCGCTCGCGCTCGACAACGCGCGCCTCCACGAGAAATCCGAGCAGGCGACCCACATCCGCGACGAGGTCCTGCGCATCGTCGCGCACGACCTCCGCACGCCCCTGAATGTCATTGCCCTGAGCGCCGGGACGCTGCTGAAGCACCCGCCCGAAAAGCGGGCCACCGACACGCGGCCGCTCCATTCCATCCGGAAGGCGGTGGAGCGGGCCAACCGGCTCATCCAGGACCTGCTGGACGTGGCCCGCCTGGAGGCTGGCCGACTCTCGGTGGAGCGCGCACCCCAGGAGACCGGGGCGCTCGTCCTGGAAGCCCTCGAGCTGCACCGAGCGCTCGCGGAGGCGAAGTCCATCCAGCTCACGGCGGACGTCCCGGAGGACGCGCCGCCCATCCATGCCGACCATGACCGGGTGCTTCAGATCCTCTCGAACCTGCTCGGCAACGCCCTCAAGTTCACCCCCCACGGCGGACAGATTCGCATCCAGGCCGTACAGGAGGGGAACAGGGTGAGGTTCTCGGTGAGGGACACGGGGGCCGGTATCGCCGCGGAGGACCTGCCCCACCTCTTCGAGCCCTTCTGGCAGGCGCGCGCGGGGAAGAAGGAGGGAGCGGGGCTGGGGTTGACCATCGTGAAGGGGCTCGTCGAGGCCCATGGTGGCCGCATCTGGGTGGAGAGCAGCCCGGGCCTGGGAAGCACCTTCTCCTTCACGCTCCCCGCGCTGGTGACGGCGGAGCGGCCGTTGTCGCATCACGCGTGAGTCGCCCGCGCTGGCAGCCGCGCAGTGCAGCGGGGCGGCCGCTCCTGCTGGTGCTGCTGCTCGTCGGGCTGGCGTTCCTCGCCTCCTCGGACGCATTCCAGTCCGTCCTCCGCCAGGTGCTCGACGCCTCCGCGCCCATCATCGCCGGGCACCCCTTCTGGGGCGCGGTGCTCTTCGTCCTCGTGTCCGCGCTGTCGGCGATGCTGGCCTTCTTCTCCAGCGCGTTGCTGCTGCCGGTGGCCCTGGAGGCCTGGGGGAAGACGGTCTGCGTGCTGCTGCTGTGGGTGGGCTGGATGCTCGGCGGCGCGAGCGCCTATGGCCTCGCGCGCCATGGGGGACGTCCGGTCATCCGCCGGCTCGCCTCTTCCAGCCTGCTCGCCCGCTACGAGGAGCGCATCTCCCGGCAGACGCCCTTCGTGCTGGTGCTGCTCTTCCAGCTCGCGGTCCCCTCCGAGATTCCGGGCTACGTGCTCGGGCTGGCGCGCTACGGGTTGCGCCGCTACCTGCTCGTCCTGGCGCTGGCGGAGCTACCGTACGCGGTGGGCACCGTCTATCTCGGCTCCAGCTTCCTCGAGCAGCGCATCGTCGTCTGGCTGGGACTGGGCGCGTTCAGCATCCTCTTCGGCGCCTGGGCCCTGCACCTGCTTCGCAGACGGCTGGGCCCCTAGCCTCGCCCTCGCCGTGCTGGCCGGCGACTTCACTGCCGAGCCGGCACGCGTGGAGCGCATCTGCCCCGATGACCTGTGCACCGAGGTGGTGCGGCGCCGCGCGGTGTTTCACTGGACGGACACCGTCCGCACCGGAACCCCGTACCACCCTGCGATGCAGAAACTCACCTGGCGCTCCTGACGGGCAACCTCGGCGGGCCGGGCATGGGCGTCAATCCAATGCGCGGGCAGAACAACGTGCAGGGCTCGGCGCACATGGGCTGCGAGCCGGGCAACCTCACCGGCTACAGGTGTTGGTGGTCCAGGATTTGTTTCTCAACGAGACGGCTCGGGCCTGTGGCCACGTCTTCCTGCCCATGGCCCCGGTGGACGCGGAGCGGCTGGGGCTGGAGGACGGTGCGCGCGTGCGGGTCCGCAGCCGGCATGGAGAGGCGGTGCTGCCCATGCGCCGCGCCGGGGGCCTTCGCCCCGGTGAGCTCTTCACCACCTTCCACACGGTGGAGGTCTTCATCAACGCCGTCATCGGCCCGCATCAGGACGGGTACACCCACACGCCCGACTACAAAGTGACGGCCGTGCGGGTGGAGCGCGCTTGACGGGCCCCGTGACAGGACTTACTTCCCCTGGCTTAGAGGGGCGTCGGCCGACGGTAGGTGACGTTGAACTCCGTCTGATTGACGCCCTCGAACACGCCCTCCACTGGAATATCAATTCCTGTCCCTCCGAAGTCCAGGACCAGGGTCGCGGTATAGGGGACCGCCACGTGGTGCTGGTGGAGCAACCACTCACACCTGACCGCCGAGCGGGGCGGCACCCTGTCGGCAATGACGTGCGATTGAGTCTCGGTGATGACGACAGAGCCCCCCTCCGTCGACTCGTAGGTCGTCTCGGCGGAAATCTGGACCTCTCCACCGACCAGTATCGGGATGCCTGTCTTGACCTTCGTGCTGACGCCCACCTTGATTCCCCACTTCGTGCTCCAGTTGGTGGTTTCAGACACCGCTCTCGTGATGGTCGCGGTCTTTGACGCTTCGGTATCCCCCTCGTTCGTCAAGTTTTCCACGCCTGAGAAAACGGGTGGGGTCAACGAATGGATGGCTCTGCTCAAGTCATACTTTACGTTCGTCAGCGTGTAGGACTGGGCATCGGGAAGAGTGACTTCGAAGATGTTTCGTTCCTCGAATTCATGTGGGTGCGCCTCGACGACGTAGTCGCGCCCCATCCGGTCGTTCGAAACGAACACCCACTTCCCATAGGAGGGGCTGAAGATCTTGAAGCGCCGCAAGCTGGCGTCCACGGGAACGAACTGGAAGCTGTTCCGAGCCTCTCCGGAAGAGCCATGTGCCTCCACGATGTTGTCGCCCCTGAGCTTGTCGTTGGAGACGAAGACCCAGTCACCGTACGTGGGATTGCGCAGCCGGAAACAGCCATCGCCGCAGTCTTCCAGGACAAAGGAGTTCCGGGCTTCTCCCTCTGCGCCGTGCGCCTCGACGACATGGTCGCCGCCCTTCTTGTCATTCGAGACGAACACATACGCCCCATAGCTCTTGTTGAAGAGCGTGATGGGTACCTCGCGTTGTGCCAGGAGCCTCAGATACTCGCCCGCTTCCATCTTGCGCCTCCATTGCCGACGGCCGCGAGGTCTGGACCTGGGGCTTCGCCGTTGCGGCCCGTCTACCTTCCATGAATTGAGATGGGGTTGAGCTACGTCACCATTCAAGGCGGGGAGCGTATCCAAGAACTGCCGCGAGGCTGTCCGCCAGCAGAGCGGGACCATCGCGAGCGTATCGAGGGAGCGGCCCGACTCGTGCAAGGGGACACATGCCCGCGATGGCTGCTCGGCCTGAACGCGCTGTCACCGGCCTGACTTCCCACGGGCCGCTGCTCGCTTCCGCTTCTACCTGCTCCGCCCGCCCCGCTTCGCGTGAGCCGCCGAGAGGTCGAGCGCCACGGCGAGAATCAAGGCCCCGGCCCACACATTCACGGGGTCGAGGAGCAGCGGCTCAGGGGCACCGACGTTGTTCGCGATGACCCAGATGATGAACCAGAGCACCGTCATGGCCTTGAAAAGGTGGGTCCGGGCCCGGAGAGGGCAAGTGAGCCCGTGGCGGGCGTGCGCAGCCTCCACCCCTTGCGTGCGCACACGCTGCCCCTCGTGGGCAACCGCTCAGGCCCAGGCGCCGCCTCCACCTCTGGGTTGCTTCGCCGCAACAGGTCTCGGCGGCACCGCACTCTTCCGTTCCCGCCGAAGCAGGCAAGCCTGTGCGGTCCATCTCTCCTCCCTGCGGCTGTCATTGCCCCCAACCCGGGTGCAGATGCAGCGTCCTGGCGCCCGCCCAAGCTTCCGGTCCACCGCGAGGGGCATCACGCCCTGTCGGGAGGGGGAAGTCATGATGAGCAGGTGGGGACGCAAGTCGGGTGCGTGGCTGCTGGGGCTCGGGTTGGCCGCATGCGGGGTGACGACTTCGGAGCCAGACGAAGTGCCCGTGTCCCTGGAGACACCGGACATGCTCGCGAACGGCGGGGACACGTGTCCCTCCGCCACGCGGCTCGCGGACTTCTCGGCCGGAGGGGATCTCGCGGGGCCCTATGAGCTGACGGGCGTGAAGGGGACGCTCTACTTCTCCGTGGATGACGGCACCCACGGCCCGGCGCTCTGGACCAGCGATGGGACGCCCGGCGGCACGCGCCTGTTCCGCGACTTCGGCGCCTACCCGAGCAGCCTGACGGAAGCACGAGGGCTGCTCTTCTTCATCGTGGGCGACACCCTCTGGAGGACGGACGGCACTGCCGCCGGAACCCTCCCGCTGGTCACCGAGCCGTCGTCGCCCCCGCTTGGCACGGGCCTGACGGTGCTGGGCGAGTTCCGCGGCCGACTGTTCTTCCGCATGTACACCCCGGAGCATGGCGTGGAGCTGTGGGCCAGCGACGGCACGCCCGCGGGCACCCGGCTGTACCTGGACCTCAACCCCGGCGCCCCCTCCAGCCTCCCCAACGAAATCGTGGAGACGGCCAGCGGCAATCTCGTCTTCGACGCATACGTGGACGAGGACCTGGAGACCCACGCGGTGCTGGAGGTGTCCCCGACCCGGGCCGTGGAGGAGCTCTTCCGTGTGGGCGGCGGCGGGGATACCTCCATCTTCCGGCTGACGGCCGTGGGGGACCGGGTGTTCTTCCTGGTGGACGAGACGGACGGCACCCCCTTCCTCTACGTGAGCGACGGCACCCCGGGCGCCGCCACGCCCCTCTACTTCTGGGACGAGGTGAACACGCCGGGCCATTTCACCGCCTACGCCGGCCGCCTGTACTTCTCCGCCGAGGAGAGCGACTTCCCCGGCGCCGGCGTGGAGCTGTGGGTGAGCGACGGCACGCCCGGAGGCACGGGGCGGCTGGTGGACATCCTCCCGGGCGAGGAGGGCTCGTTTCCCACCGGGCTGACCGTGTTCGAGGGCCTGCTCTACTTCACCGCGGACGACGGTGCGCACGGGCGCGAGCTGTGGGTGACTGACGGCACCGCCGCGGGCACGCGGCTCGCGCGGGACATCCGCCCGGGCGCGGAGGGCTCCTCGCCCTACGGCCTCATGGTGGCCAGCCGCAAGCTCTACTTCGCGGCGGACGACGGCGAGCACGGGCACGAGCCGTGGAAGGTCTTCCAGGGCCGCGTCCGGCTGGTCGAGGACATCGTTCCCGGGCCCATGGGCTCGGCGCCCGGGCTCTTCGGCGCCGGGTCTGGCGAGACGGACGTCTTCGCCCGCGCGGGCAGCTACCTCTTCTTCTCCACCGAGTCCCACCAGCTCTGGTCGATGCTGACGGGCGCCTACTGCCCGCCGTCCGGCACGCCCTGACGGCTGCGGACATCCCTCCCGGCACGAATCAGACAGAACGATTCGGCGCCCATGGGCCGCGCGGCCGGGAGGGATGCAGCCGGCATCGCCATGCGCATCCTGTGGCGTGAGCGGGCCCAGGAGGTCCTTGAGGCTGGAGACCTGGGCGAAGCCCAGGTCTCTCTGAACATCTTGAATGAGCTCGTCCTGAGGGAGGAAAACGAGCTGCGCGAGCAGCGAAACTGGCGGCGGCTCTCCATCGCCATCGTTGGATGGCTCCCCTCCGCCCGGACTCCAACGTGGTGGTGATTCCGGACTCCAACGTCCTGGGGATTCCCTCCCTGGTAATCGCATGGGCGGGCATTGGCAGTCTTGCCGCCATCCTCTATCGGTTCTACACGGAGCGCGGACGCGTCCGCTTCGACCTGGAGGTCCGCTGGCTAGGAGCCTGGGATCTCCGCTCGGGCCCCCGAGTCGCATGTCCAGCCGCCGCCCCGGCCTGACGACGCCCCTCTTCACTGACTCCGGCGGGGCTCGGCGCGGGTCAAACCGCGCGGCCTCAGGCGGGGACCATGGCTTCAGCGCGTGCGAGCTGCGTCCGCACTGATTCACGGCGGACGTAGGCTTTGCCGCTGCGGAACTCCTCCACGTAGGCCTGGAAGTTCCAGGACGCCAGGAACGTCTCCGCGGCGGCGCGGCCGGAGTCAAAGAGCTCCAGCGCCCGCCTGGGCGAGATGTCGAACTCCGTCGTCCCGACATCCAGGGTCGGGATGGTGAGGGTCCGGGCGAACTGGGCCCGCTCGAGATATTGGCGGTCGTGGGCCTCCAGGAGCGTCTCCACCAGCTCACGGAACAGCGTGTAGAGCCCCGTCAGCCCATCCGGTCCGTGCTGCGTCTTCCGGATGGGGTGCGTCGGCTCGGGCTCGACGAGCATGAGCCCAAAGGTCGGCCAGGCCGGCTCTTCGTCCTCGCAATCGAAGAGCCAGACCGGGAAGTTCGACAACAAGCCCCCATCCACGAGCACATGCTCCTCCCCGGTGCTGGGATTCGTCACCCTCACGGGCTCGAAGAAGCCGGGGATGCTCATGCTCATCCGGACCGCTTCGGAGACCTTCAACGCGAGCGGGTCCAGCCCCAGCAGGTGCGCATCCCGTGGAAGGACCAGCAACCGGTGGGCGGTGAGGTCCGACACGATGACCTGCAGCCGGGAGCTCCAGCGGGGGTCGGTCCATTCCGTGCGCAGGTCCTCGAAGGTGTGCACGCCATGGGCCGCGAGACGCTCGTCCATCCACTCGCTGAAGCGCCTTCCTTCGTAGATGCCCTGGTCGAGCAGGAGACTGAGCCCCTTTCCAACGAGATGAAGCTTGTCCTCCCAGCCTTCGTCCTTGAACTGACGGAAGTCGAGCCCGAGCACGGTCTGCTTCAATTCCTCTCCCCGGTAGCCGGCGGCAATCAGCGCCGCGGTAATGGCTCCCGCGGAGGTCCCCGCGAGGTTCTGGGGTTGGTAACCCCTCTCGTCCAGGACGGAGAAGGCACCGGCCAGGCCGATGCCCTTCACCCCGCCTCCCTCGAGGACCAGGTCGCAACAAGACTCCCTCGGACTGCTGCTGCATCGACCGGGCTCTTCCATCGCGACGCCTCTTCTTTTCGGGTCCTGTCTCAGCATGGGGGTGCGCCGCCTGCCACGACACCCCTTGGGGGACTGGCGACGCGTGGGTGCGCTCCCCGATGGGCAGCCTCGCCGGACGGGGCCCGCCCGCGCGGCAGCGGTGGGCACTGTCGCGCGGACAGCGGTGCACGGGACTGACGCGCAGGTGGAGAGCGAGCCCTCCGTCCCCAGATTGCCGCTCCATCGCGGCCCGTGCCGCGCCTCCATGGAGCGACCGATGATGACGTCCTGGCGTCCACTCCCGATGTTGCTGGCCCTCCTGGCCGGCTGCGCCCCGATGGTGGAGGACGAGCCCGGTCCTTCCGCGGACGACACCAAAGGGTCCGCGCTGGCCCGGCGCGAATGGGAGCCCTGCGGTTCCACGGCCCGCAAACTCGGCGACCCCGCCCATCCGAACTCCTACGTCTATGACCTCGTCCATGGGGACGGCGTCCTCTTCTTCGCCGCGAACGACGGCACCCACGCCACCGAGCTCTGGAAGAGCAGCGGCACGGGCGGCGCCGGCACCGTCATGGTGAGGGACATCGCGCGGGGGTCGGAGAGCTCGGGACCCACGGACCTCACCCTGGTGGGGGACCGGCTCTTCTTCCTCGCGGATGACGACGTGCGGGGCCGCGCCCTGTGGGCGAGCGACGGCACCGGGGCGGGCACGTACCTGGTGAAGCGGGTGCTCCCCATCGACGCCAGCTACGGTGAGGGGCAGACCCTGGTGGCCTACAAGGACCGGCTCTACTTCTCCACCGTGGTCCCCGAGGGCACGGATGGGTACGAGCTATGGACGAGCGACGGCACCGAGGCGGGCACCTTCATGGTGGAGGACACCGTCCCCGGCCCGGACGGCGCCTACCCGCGCCGCTTCATCGTCCACGACGGGTTCCTCTATTTCGTCATCAGCATGGGCGACGAGAACTGGCTCGTGCGCAGTGACGGCGGGCCGGGCTTCACGCCCGTGCTCAAGGTCTATGAGGACACGCTCGTCTTCCGCATGAAGTCCGTGGGGCGCAAGCTCTTCTTCCTCGTGGACTTCGACGAGGGCGAGGCCCACCTCTACGTCACGGAGGGCACCGCCGCGAGCACACGCCAGCTCCGCTTCTTCCCGGGGGAGCATCCCCACGACCTGGTGGCGCTCCACGGCAAGCTGTACTTCAGCGCCGGCTCGGGCCTGCCGGAGGGAGAAGAGTTGTGGGTGAGCGACGGCACGGCCTCGGGCACCCGGCGGGTGAAGGACCTTCGCCCCGGCGCGGCGGGCGCGGAGCCCGCGTCCCTGGCGGTAGCCGGAGGGCGCCTCTTCTTCGCCGCGGATGATGGCCTGCACGGGCGCGAGCTGTGGGTGAGCGACGGCACGTCCTCCGGCACGCGGCTCTTCAAGGACCTCGTGCCCGGCGCGGCGGGTTCCTCGCCGTCGAATGTGACGGCCCTCCAGGACTGGGTGTTCTTCAGTGCGACGACGCCGGGCCGTGGGGCCGAACCGTGGGTGAGTGACGGCACGGCTTCCGGCACGCGGGCGCTCGACGAGGTGACTCCGGGTCCGGCCTCGTCCTCCCCGCGCGACTTCATCCGGTCCGGCTGGGACGTGTTCTTCACCGCCGAGAACGAAGGCAGCTGGCGCGAACTGTACGCCCTGCCCTTCCGCCCCGACGGCCACTGCGCGCGGGCGCGTTAGCGCGCGAAGCGCTTCGCGGGGGCGAAGCACACGGCGCTGACGATGCCAGGCGCGCAGAATCTGCGCGGGCGGCGCGAGGCCCGCTCTCCTGAGGGCACGTCGCAACCACCTCTGGTCCGCCGTATGCATGACGGTAGGACTCACCCTGGGGAGGACAGCGATGCGGGTTCTGGTTACCTACGGCTCCAAGCGAGGAGGGACCGAGGGCATTGCCCGGCAGGTCGCCGAGGAGCTTCGGGCCGAAGGCCTCGAGGCGGTGGTGCTTCCGCCCGGCGACATCGAAGAGGTCTCCGCCTACGACGCGGTCATCGTCGGCGGGGCGCTGTATGCGAACCGCTGGTACCGGGCCGCCCGGCGCTTCGTGCACCGGCACCTGCAGGAGTTGCGGGAGCGGCCCGTGTGGTTCTTCTCCAGCGGACCGCTCGACGACTCCGCGGCGGAAGGCACCCTCGCCCCCACCGCGCAGGTCCGCGCCCTCATGGAGCAGGTGCATGCGCTGGGGCACACAACTTTCGGCGGTCGGCTGGAGCCGGACGCGAAGGGCTTCATCGCCCGCGCCATGGCCCGCCAGCACTCCGGTGACTGGCGAAGCGCCGACCACATCCGACGATGGGCGCGAACCATCGCCGAGGAGCTGCAGCCGCGGCGGGACGTACCTTCCGGTCCGGCCGAGGCATCTCCGGAGACCGAGCTCCACTGACGCGCCGTCCCTGCCAGCAGCCCGACCCGTTCCGCCCGGGGCAACCAGCCCTCGCTTCGCCTGCTCATTCATTCCCTCCCAGTCGAAGCCCATGCAATGCCAGACGCCACGCCAGGCGCGGCCACCTCCCGTGGAGGCTGGGGCGGCTTCATGCGCGCACGCCCGCCCCACCCACGCGGGCGGCGCTCGGAGCCCAGGCCGGGTTCGGGTTGCGCATGCCGGGCGCCATCCCGAGCTTCGAATGGGAGGGTGAAGCCATGCGCGCCACGGTGTTCCGCGGGGTCGACACGTTCGGAATCGAAGACGTCGAGCAGCCGCGCGCGGGCGCCGGGGAAGCCGTCGTCCGCGTCACCCTGACCACCATCTGCGGCACGGACCTGCACATCGTCCGCGGCGAGTACCCCGTCAAGCAGGGCCTCGTCATCGGCCATGAGCTGGTCGGCGTCATCGAGGAGCTGGGTCCGGGCGTCACGGGCTACCGTCCGGGCCAGCGCGTGCTCGTGGGAGCCATCACCCCATGCGGCCAGTGCCGCGCCTGCCTGTCCGGACACCTGTCCCAGTGCGGGCACGGCGAGGGGTACGAGGCCCTGGGCGGCTGGCGGCTGGGAAACACCCTCCACGGCGCGCAGGCCGAGTACGTCCGCATTCCCTTCGCGCAGGCCAACCTCGCGCCAGTCCCCGACGGGCTCACGGACGAGCAGGTGTTGCTGCTGGCGGATATCGCCTCCACGGGCTTCAGCGGCGCGGAGTCCGGCGGCGTGCGCATTGGCGACACGGTGGTGGTCTTCGCCCAGGGCCCCATCGGCCTGTGCGCGTCCATCGGCGCGAGGCTGATGGGCGCGGCCCGCGTCATCGGCGTGGACGGCGACGAGGCGCGGCTGGCCATGGCGCGGAAGCTGGGCGTGGACGTGGTGCTCGACTACCGGAGCCAGGACGTGGTGGCGGAGGTGAAGCGGCTGACAGGCGGCGGCGCGGACGTGGCCATTGAAGCGCTGGGGACGCAGCAGACCTTCGAGAGCGCGCTGCGCTGCCTCAGGCCCGCGGGCACGCTGTCCAGCCTGGGCGTGTACTCCGGCAAGCTGCAGCTCCCATATGACGCCTTCGCCGCGGGCCTGGGGGACCACCGCGTCGTCACCACCCTGTGTCCCGGCGGCAAGGAGCGCATGCGGCGGCTCATGGAGCTGGTCCAGGCAAAACGCGTGGACCTGACACCCCTGCTCACCCACCGCTTCGCGCTGAAGGACATCCGCGAGGCCTACGCGCTCTTCGGCCAGCGCAAGGACGGCGTCCTCAAGGTCGCCATCCGCCCCTGAGGCCGGGAGGAGACCATGGACGACCCGCGGATGAGCCGCGCCCTTCGCGAGCTGGTCTCCCGGCACGAGCCGAGGGACTCGGAGCGGCTGCTCGACGAGGCCGTCGAGGCCGCGTGGCACCAGCGCCCCAGCCGCGCTGGAGGCCCCCCTCCCGGCGAGCTGATGGCCGGCTTGCGCGAGCGAATCCAGGGCGAGCTGGTCTCCTTCCACCGCCGCCTGCCCGTGCGCCCCTATGACGGGAGCGACCTCACGCCGTCTCCCGGGGCCTCGCTGTGGTGCGTGGAGATTCCGGTGACGCTCTTCCCCAGGAGGGACCAGGGCTTCTCGCGGGTGGAGTGCATCGTCGACTTCCGCGCCGGGGACGACGCGTGGGAGTCCTTCCGCGTGGTGAAGCTGCTCCCGGAGGAGCGCAGCCGGGTGATGGCGAAGGCGGAGCTGGGCGGGGAGCTGCAGTTCGACGCCAGCGCCCGGGTGGGGCTGTCGATGCGCCTTCCACCGACGCTGCTCGCGGACCAGGTGGGCGCGCGGCTCTACGCGACGGGCCAGGTGGGCCCCTTCGTGTACGAGGCAACCCGGGACTGCGTGCTGGCGGAAGTCGTGGAGGGCACGGGCGGGCGCTGGCGGCTGGACGACACCTCGGCGCCGCGGAAGGTCGGCGCGGAGAGCCACCAGCTCGCCGCCATCCTGGAGGTCCGCGAGGGCGCGCCGCGCATCGACGCCGCCGGCTACCTCCAGGCGTACAGCGACGTGCACTGGCTCACGGCGACGCTCGGCAGCTTCTGGATGAACCTCAAGGCCGGCCTGCGCGACTTCTTCAAGAGCGGCCTGCCGGTGGAGGCCTATGGCGAATGGAAGGACGTGCTTCCGCGCTCGCTCCGGGAGCACGCCCGGGAACAGCCACCCTCCCGGGCCTTGTGAGCAGCAACGGGGGAACACCGCGGATGGACACGGCACACGACGCCAGGACGCTGACCTGCCGCTTCGAGCTGGTCCACGCGGACACGGGCCTCCGCGTCCGCTTCGTGGCCGGTGGGGAGCCCCCCATCGAGCGCCCCTTCGGCTTCGAGCTGCCGCCCGGCGCCCGCGCCCGGGGCGTCATCGCCCGCATCGAAGAGGGCATCTGCACGCGGCCGGACCTCCAGGACCTCGGCAGCCAGCTCTGGAACGCGCTGCGCCCCCCGGGCATCCGCGAGGCCTTCGACGCGCTGGAGCGGCAGGCCGACGAGAGCCACCCCCTGCACGTCTGGTTGGATGTTCCCCCCGAGGCCGACGTCGAGCGCCTGCCCTGGGAGGCCCTCCACGACGAGCTGACGAGCAGCTTCCTGGGAACGGACCTGCGCTACTGCCTGCTGCGCCCGCCTCCGCCCGGCTGCCCGCCGTGCCTGTCCCCTTCGCGCGAGCCGCATCCCTTGCGCGTGCTGGTGGTCATCCCCGAGGGCTCCGGGCTCCAGGTGCAATACGAGTGGAACAACCTGCGCGGCGTGGCGCGGGGCCTGGGTGAGGCGCTGCGGCTGGGGCTGGTGGAGGGGCGCGTGACGCCGGACCGGCTCCTGGAGGAGCTGCGCGCGTCGGCGTGGGACGTGCTGCACTACATCGGCCATGGCGAGGTGAGCGACGAGGGCGTCACCATCCGCCTCAACCACGAGACGCCCGAGCAGGGCGACTTCTGGATGGATGCGGCCACCTTCGCCAGCCTCGTGCAGGGCCAGCACCTGCGGCTCGCGCTGCTCAACTGCTGCCTGGGCGCCTCCCCTTCCCTCTCGCGCACGCTGTCGGGCCTGGGCCCGCACCTGATGCGCACGGCCCGCGTGCCCGCCGTCATCGCCATGCGGTACGAAATCGCGGACACCGTCTCCATCCGCTTCGCGGACAGCTTCTACCGGGAGCTGCTCACCGGAAGCGCCCCGGGCCACGTGGCCATCGCCGCGCAGCAGGCGCGCCGCTCGCTGCGCATCAACGCCAGCGGAGACACCGTGCGCGGCTTCATCACTCCCACGCTCTACCTCAGCCCCGGCTGCGAGCGGCTCTTCGACGTCGCGCAGGCGGTGCCCGAGGCCGCGCGGGTGGCGCCCGCTCGCGCGGCGCCCGCGGTGCGGCTTCCGGAGGCCCTGGTGCGGGGGCTGGTGCACGGGCGCTGCATTCCCGTGGTGGGCCCCGGCATCCACCGGCTCCCTCCGGCGATGCGGCGTCGCGGCCCGGACACGCGCATGCTCGCCCCCACGCTGGGGCAGCTCATCGTCCGGCTCGCGCGGGAGTGCCAGTACCCGGAGGAGGACGAGCTGCTGAACCTGGAGCGCGCCCGGGACTGGTACCTGGGCCTGCTGCTGGCGCGCATCTGCCAGCACTACCAGTCCAACAGCCAGCGCTACGAGCTCATCGAGTCGCTCCAGGACGCGTGCGGGCACGCGGAGCCGCCGGGCCCCATGCAGCAGCTGGCCGGCTGGCACGTGCCCGGCATCTTCTACCTGCACTTCGACGGGCTGATGGAGGAGGCCCTCAAGCGCGGCCACCGGGTGCCGCGCGTGCTCAACGCGGTGGAGCAGTCCCTGCCGGGCGAGCACGCCGAGCCGCTCCTGCTCAACGTCCTGGGGACGCTCACCCAGGCCAGCTCGCTGGTGCTCACCGAAATCGACCATGAGCACCTCCTCTGGAACCGGCTTCCGCGCGCCAGCTCGGAGGTGGTGGACGTCATCCACCAAATGGGCCGCAGCTTCCTCTTCCTCGGCGTGTCCCCGCGCGACGGCATCGCCCGGCGGCTGGCGCACCTGCTGGAGGTGGGCGAGGCCTCCATGCAGGGCCCCTGCTTCTTCGTCTCCACCGAGGCCACCGGCGTGGACGCGGCCTACTGGAAGCCCTTCAACGTCCACTGGGTCCACGAGGAGCCGGCCGAGGTCATCGACGTGCTGACGTCGCGGCTGGCGGAGGCGGTGGCGCCATGATGCAGGAGCGTCCCGACGACGTGGAAACGCCGGCCGCGCCTCCCTACAAGTTCCTCAACTACTTCGAGGAGGCGGACCACGCCTCCTTCGCCGGGCGCGATGACGAGGTGCAGGAGGTGCTCGCCGGGCTCACCCGCGGGCGCACGTACGTGCTGTATGGCCGCTCCGGCACGGGCAAGACGTCGCTCCTGCTCGCGGGCCTCTTTTCCCGGCTGCGCGAGCGCGGCTACCACCCCTTGCGCGTGCGCCTGCTGGAGTCGCCGGTGGAGGACTTCTGCGCCGCCCTGGCCGCGGAGCTCCAGTGCCCGGAGCTCGTGCGCCCCATGCCCCGCGGCGAGCGCCAGCAGCGCATCCCCCACCTGCTGGAGGAGCTGTCCGCCCGGCAGCCGCTGGTCATCGTGCTGGACCAGTTCGAGGAGTTCTTCGTCCGCTTCCGAGACCGTCCCCAGGAGCGGGCCGAGTTCGAGGCGCTGCTGGGTCACATCCACCGGGAACACGGCGCCAACATCCGCCTCGTCTTCAGCCTGCGCGAGGACTACTACGCGGAGCTGGGGGACCTGCGCGAGGAGCTGCCCGAGCTGACCGACTTTGGGATGCGGCTCCAGCCGCTCACCGCCTACGGTGCACGGCAGGCCATCGTCCACCCCCTGCAGCACGCGCACGTCACCTATGAGGAGGCGTTCGTCAACCGGTTGGTGGACCTGCTCGCGGACTGGGCCTTCGCGCCGCCGGTGCTGCAGATTGTCTGCACGGAGCTGTACCGGGACGTGGTGGAGCGCCGGGGCCTGCCCGTACACCTGACGCGCGAGGACCTGGAGCGGCTGGGCGGCGTGGACGGCATCCTGCGCGGGTACTTCCAGCGGGTGATAGGCGGGCTCCAGGAGGAGCGGTTGCTCCTGTTGCGGGTGGTGATGGACGCGCTCATCTCCTCCGAGCGAACCCGCTATGCGCTGCGCGTGGAGGACGTGCTGGCCGGCCCCGTGCGGGCGAAGCCCGAGGAGATTCGCGCCCTGCTGGACCACCTCACGGAGCAGGGGCTGCTCCGGGTGGAACAACGTCTTGGCGAGCGCTGGTACGAGCTGCTGCACGAGCACCTCGTTCCCACGGTCGCGTCCTGGCTCTCCAGCGACGTGGACTTCGTGCGCTTCCGCAGCACGCGCGACTTCGTGAGCAGCCTGACGCAGGACCCGCGGTGGCGCGAGACGCCGGACTGGCTGCTCACCGCGCGCCAGCTCCAGGAGCGGGTGGACCCGTGGAGGGAGTGGCTGCGGCTCGACGAGAGCCACGTGGAGTTCCTCCTGCGCAGCAGCATCCACGGACAGTCGGAGTCGGTGGCGTACTGGGCGGAGCGCTTCGACGCGCTCGGGGCGAAGCGCTCCGAGCGGCTGATGCTGGAGCTGTTGGAACACCCCGACCCGCGCGTGCGGGAGGGCGCGGCGGCGTCCTGCGGCCAGCTCCAGGCCATGGACGGCCGGCTCGCCTCGCGCAGCCTGGAGCTGGCGCTGGCGGACCGCGACGAGGCGGTGCGCCGCGCGGCGAGGCGCTCGTTCTCCCACCTCGCGGGGCCGGAGGAGCTCGCGCAGCTGCGGGGCGCCATGGGAGACCCTTCGCGGCGGGCGCTCGCGCTGGAGTTGCTGGCGGACCGGATGGAGGCCGGACGCTCGCTGGAGGGCATCCCCGACCACCAGGTGCGGCAGGCGACGGGGCTCGTCCGCGCGCGCCGGCTGGAGCGCGAGTCACCCACCATCCGCGCCCGCACGCTGCTGGGCGCGCAGGTGGGCAGCGTCAGCGCGCTGGTGTGGGGCTTCACCGTCGGCGTGCTCGTCATCTCCTATTGGATGTTGATGATCTACCCGGAGCAGATCTCCGCCCGCTGGCCCCGGTTCCTCCTGAACCAGATTGTCTGGCAGATCATCGACAACATCCCCTTCGCCGTCGCGCCCTGGGGGCTCATCCTCGGCTGGCGGCTGGCCCGGCGCCTCGCGAGGTCCGCCGCGGCCTCGGGCCACGAGCGCTGGAGCGCGCCCGTGAGCCGGAGCGGGACGCTGCTCATCAGCTGCATGCTGTTCCAGGTGGTGGCGCTGATGACCTTCCCCATCAACCTCGAGGAGCAGGCCGCCCTGGCACGGGTGTGGGGCGTCTCCCGGGGCTCCATCTTCGTCACGGTCCTCCTGGTATCGGCGCTCGTGGAGTGGGTGATGACCCTGGGCGTCGTGTGGTTGAGCGGCCGCGGCATCGCACCGGACACCAGGCTCTCCACGCTCTTCGTCTATGGGCTCCTCGGCTGTACGGCCCTCCCGCTGCTCGTCTGCGAGCTGGCGATGATGGGGGTGGGATGGGCGGCCCCCCGCCCCCGGGAGCTGTACCTCGTCATGATTCGGACGCTGGTGAGCTCGGTGTTCGTGGTCACCTTCCAGTCCTTCATCGTCCTCTGCGTCCTCGCGGCGGATCGCGCCCGGCGCCCGGCGGTGCCCCGGCGTGTCACCCGCTCCGCCCGCGGCATCATCCTCGCGGGGGGCGTGGTCGCCGCCGTGCTCATCTTCTCCGTCCACGAGCCCAGGACCCTGCCCGGCTTCGCCAGTCGCGTGCACCTCGAGCAGGAGGTGCCGATTTCGGGGCGCATCGCGCAGTACAAGTGGGACGTCGAGTACTTCTTCCTCGAAGCCCCCGTGGAGGCACCGTTCGCGCTCTCCATTGGAGATGGGCGCGGCTCCCTCACCCGGATGCTCGTCAACGGCCAGGAGGTGACGGATGGAATGCTCGTCATCTCGCCCTGGTCGCGCGTCACCGTGGTCGTCGCATCCGAGCCGGGCACGGACCTGATGGACTCGACACCGCGCAAGCCGGGGCTGTGGACGGACTATCGATATGTGCTGCACCGCGAGCCCATCCGCAGCGGGGACCCGGGTGAGCTGAGCCCGGGCCGCTGGGCGCTCGTCCAGCTGCCGCTCGTCCCTGTGGAAGGCGGTGCCGGGAGGACGCCCTCGTGGCAGGTGACGCTGAAGGGGCTTTTGTCCGCCGAGCAGCTGAAGACGGCTCGGAGCGTCCACATCTACCCTGTGCTGGTCAATGTCGCCGGGCTCGATCCGGGCGAGTGCATGGGCATCTCCGTCCCCTCCACGGGAGACCCGAGGAACATGGACACCTTCGTCCTCACCAACCGGGCGAACATCGGCCATGTGCCCAGGCCGGACATCGAGGCGGAGCGCTTCGTCGAGGGGCTTCGGCTCCTGCCCGCGACGGCAGGCGCCTGGTCCACCACGCTGCGCGTCTCTCCCATCGTGGAGTTCCGCCCCCCGCAGTGTCAGCCTCCCCGCGAGGCGCCCATTCCCATCGAGCTGTGGTCTCCCTCCGAGCCCGACCTCTACGGGTCGCGGCCTGGCATGCTGGTGGCCATCAAGCTGGACTGAGCGGCGCGCGCTTGCGGCCTACAGTTCCAGGCCGAGGAGGAGGTTGGTGGAGGCGTCCTCCGCGCCCGGGTTGAAGACATACGCCGCCACGGAGACGCTCCGGTACGCGAGCCCGAGGTGGAAGCCGCGCTCGGGCGCGGGGCGCTCGCCGTTGACGCGCGTCCACTGGAGGTTGACGCCGGCACGCGCCCAGTCCACGGGCCACACGGACAGCTCCGTCCACGTGTAGAAGAAGTCCGCGTCCGACGCCGCGAAGACGTACTCGTTCTCCGACCAGAGCAGGAGCGGCCCGTAGGACAGCGCCAGCTCCAGTCCGGGCGCGATGCCGGCGGTCTCTCCCGCCACGCCACCGAGCAGCGGCGTCAGCTCCAGCCGCAACCGCTCGCCGGCGCCCAGGTTCCACCCGACGAAAACCGAGCCCGTGCGCAGGTCCTCGTAGTTGTAGCGGGCCTCCAGGTGCAACGCACCCGAGTCGGCGCGCACCGTCCCGTAGAGGTAGTCCAGCCCGTCGAGGGGGCGGTGGTAGAGGACCTCGCCCGCCACGGACACCGGAGGCGGTTTCTCCTCGGAGACCTCCTCCGCGAACGCGGGCCCGGCGAAGCCCAGGCCCAGGGCCGCCGCGAGGGCTCGCCCTGACATCACTTCGGGGAACCACTCTCCGCGAGATTGCCTCGGGAAGTGGGCGGTGGCTCTTTCGACTCCCGCCGCTGCGCGAGCACCGTCGGTGGCAGGTCGGGCGACTGCTCGCCCTTGTCCGCCAGGTGGAACAGGCGGCGGAGCACGCTGTCCATGGTCGAGCCCAGGACGCGGTCCGCGAAGAACCCCACCGAGATGGAGATGAGGGCGTAGGTGTACTCGACGGCCAGGGGCCCGCTCAGCACGATGCGGATGGCGGGAGGCTGTGCCGCCGGCGTCTCGCCGGAGGACTCGATTCCGAAGAGGAGCTGCGACCTGGCCAGCAGGTAGAAGAGGAAGGCCGCGAAGGCGCCAATCGCCGGACGGACGAAGAGGTAGTAGCCGAACTGCCTCCAGGCGGGCCCCCGGGCGGCGAGCACGGGGGGCTCCGAGCTCATGTTCGCGACGATGGCCCCCGCGGCGCCAAGCAGGAGGAGCGACACCAGCGGCAGGGGCACCGCGCGTGTCGACAACTCGGGAGCGCTGGTGCTCGCGGGGAGCCACGCGTCGATGTTGAAGAGGAAGGCCGCGACGAAGAGCAGCACCAGCAGCGCGCCGCTCAACCCGCGCACCAGCAGGGCGAAGGCGAGCTGCCGGAAGTGCTGGTCCGATTGTTCATTCACCAGCCGGAGGGCTCCACGCAGCACGTTCCGCTCGTATGTCAGCCCCCGTCCGTCCCCGGGGCCCGGGTTGTCGAGCTTGCCGGCGACTTCCAACACCTGCTTCACCGCCTGCGGGAGGGGACCCGAGTTGCCGTCGACTCCCAGCCAGGTCTGACGGGAGATGGGCTCCTGGACGTTCCGGCGGAACTGCTCCTCGACCTCCAGGGCCTGCGTGGCCAGCATGGCGGGCGGCATGAGCAGCAGCATGTCCGCGGCGACGCCGTGCACGAGGCCCCAGAACTGGGGGTCGTCCTTGCGGATGCGCTGGCGCTGGTTCGGGCCCGAGATGCAGGCCTTCGCCAACCCGAGGCGGTAGAGCAGTTGCTTGAGCAACCGCTCCTCTTCCGGCGAGGCATGTACCTGCAGGAAGCGAAGCGTGGCCTCCATGCCCTGCAACTTCGACCAGAACTCGCCCCGGGAGGCAAAGCCCCTGCCGAATCCGCCCGACTCCGGCATCGTCACGAACCGCTCCTCCGGGTGCATCGCGGCACGGGTCGTCATCGGCTTTCTCCCTCGCGGGGCAAATGTGTCCATGCGCCGCAAGCCGCAACAGGGCCGAAGGGCCGCCGTCCTCAGTCGGAAGGGCGGAGCGGCGGCAGGAGGCGCTCCAACGTCTGCCGGGCCTCGTCGAGTTCCCCGGCCAGACGTCCTTCACGCATGGAGCCCCCTTTCGAGAGGATGAGGGAGCTGGCCGTCAATGCGTGCTGGTACTTCAAAGCGGCGGCGCCCGCCTCGTCGTCCAACAGGCCGAAGTCCTGGGTGAGTCGCTCCCACAGCGCGGCGCGTGCCGTATCGAGTTGGGCGAGGAGGTCGCGGTATCTCTCCGAGTCCACACCGCCCCCTTCGACTTCAAGGCATGCCACCAGGAAGTCGCAGGCACCCAGGCTCGTGCGGACACGCAGAAACGCCGCCGCCCGGGCCTTGCCCAATTCCAGGGTGACAGCCTGGTTCCTTCGGTAGCGTTCGAGAGCCCTGCTCGCGAAGTAGGCCAGGACCCCGGCCACCAGGGCGAGCAGCCCCTTGTCGAGGAGCATCAGGATGAGTTTCTCCTCGAAGGTTTCCATGGGCGCTCACCCAGCTGCGGCAGTCACACGGTGAAGGGCCTCTGGTGCTCGAACTCCGGAGCCCGGGTGCCCAACACCTCGTACCGCGGCGACTGCGTGGGGGGCATCTTCCTGAGCACTCGACGGAAGAGTGAGCGGTAATCCCCTTTGAACTCTCCCCCCTTCCAGACCTCGAGGAGTCGGCTGACGAAGGCGCTGTGCTGTGCGCCCTCCTCGGCGAGTTGGTTGTCCTGGCAGCTCGCCAGATGAATCGCCTTCGCATGGATGCCCGCGAAGGGCTCCGGGGGGAGTTGCGAGAGCAGCGCCCGGTACGCGTCCCCATGCTGGGAGAAGGTGCGCTGCGCGACGGCCATCGAAAGCGCCCGGAAGACGCTCGTCGGTCGAGGAGGCGGTCGCGCTCTTGCCTCCTTCTCCAACTGTAGGGTGGAGCGCAGGACATCATAGGGAATGCGCGAGACGGTTCCCGAGTGACAGGTGTCCGTGAGAAGGAAGACGCGGACGTCGTCGCGCAGGAGCGCGAGCTTCGCGTAGACGGCGCGGACGGGAAGCATTCCGTCATGGAGGCACCACGTTTCGACGAGGCCATCCGCCTCCGTCCCGGTGAAGTCGGGAAGTTGGCCTCCCAGGCCGGAATAGCTCATGAAGAAGAGGTCGCCACCCATCAACGTCGCGGCGGCGGTCTCCACTGCGGCAAGCACCTGGAAACGGGTGGCGTCGCTTCCCAGAAGGCACGTAACCTCGAGTCCCTCGGCCCGGGCAATGCCCGCCAGGGTGATGGCATCGGCCTCGGCTGCGCCCAGGGTGGGGTTGGCACCGGCATAGTGCGCCGGGTCCAGGGTATTCAGGCCGATAGTCAGTGCGACGCCCCTCTGCATGGCGGGCCTCCTCTCGTGTTGTGGCCGGCGCGTCCAGACGCAGTGAGCCCGTCAACGTGAGCGGCCAGCCCGGGGATTCATGGAGATAAAGCCTCCTTGGGTCCTTCCTTCTCACAGCGGCGGCGCATCCGCCTCCGCGCTCCACGAGCGGCCCCAACCCAGGTGGTGGCGGAGCCTGCCGCGCCGCTCGAAGTAATGCGCGGCGGCACGCGCGGCGAGCCGTCCGGACAGCAGCACCGGCGAGACGCCGTGGCCCAGCACCCCCTGCCCCGCGAGGAAGAGTCCCTGCACCGGCGTGCGCGTGCGGAAGCGGTGACGGCCCGCCTGCATGGGCGTCATCGCCGGCCCGTAGGGGCCTCCATGCGGGGCGCGCAGCGAGTCAATCCAGGTAAGGGGCGTGGACACCTCGCGCACGGCGATGTCCCCCACGAGCCCCGGGAAGCGCGCCTCCACCTCGCGCAGCATCCGGTCCGCCAGCCCCTCCTTCCGCGCGGTGTAGCCCACGCCGCGCGCTCCAGGTGGCACGGACGCCCACCGCTCGAACATTGCCTCGGGCACGAAGGTGGTCACCTCCAGCGTCGAGCAGCCGGGTGGCGCCAGGCGCCCCGTCGGGTCCTTCAGCGAGTTGGACGAGAGGAAGAGTGGCAGTTGTGGAGGCAACGTGCCCCGCGAGAGCGGCTCGGAGAGCCCGTCCAGGTCCGTGGAGGGGTAGCTCCACAGGTTCGCCGCGCTCATCCCGTACTGGCGCAAATCCCGCCGCAGGCCGAGGTAGACGACGGCCATGCCCGTCGACGGCTCGGTGCGGGACACGCGCGCGCGGAGCGACGCGGGAATGGACTCGGGCCCCACGAGGCGGCCCAGCGTCACGGTGGGGTCCACGTCCGATACGACGACGTCCGCCTCGAAGGCCTCGCCATCCTCCAACTCCACGCCGATGACGGCGCCGCTCGCGGTGTGGATGCGTTGTGCCGCGGCGCCGGTGCGCAGCTCCACACCCTGCGCCCGGGCCACCTGCACCAGGGCCGCGAGCAGGGCCCCGCCCCCTCCCCTGGGAAAGAAGGCCCCATCGCCATAGTCCGCGATGACGGCGAGCGCGGCCAGCGCGGCGGCCCGGCCTGGAGGCAGCCCCCAGTCGCCGCACATGGCGGACAGCGCCGCGCGCGCCCGCGCGTCCTTCAGGTGGCGCCCGAGGTAGTCGCCCCACGTCACCCGGCCCAGACGCCACAGCCGGGGCAGCACGCGCAGCGGCTTCAAGTCGGACGCATGGTGGGGCGCGCCTTGGGGCCGAAAGGTGAGCGTCATCAAATCCCGTACGCATGTCAGCGTGTCGAAGACCTCCGCGAGGCCCGCGGCCTCATGCGGGAAGAGCGCGTGGAGCCGGGCGTGGAAGCGCTCCAGCCCCGCGCAGTTGCGCACCTCGAAGTCCGGGAAGCGGTAGATGTCGAAGCCGTCGGGCTCCACCTCGCTGAAAAGCGCCGAGGCGTCGAGCCCCAGTGCGGCGAGCTGCTCGTACATGAGCTGTCCCGGACGGCACCCGCCCACGTAGTTGATGCCGACGTCGAAGGTGAAGCCCTCGCGCTCGAAGGGGGCAAGGCTGCCGCCGACGTGGCTCCCCTGCTCCAGCGCCGTCACGTGGAAGCCCGCGCGGGCCAGGAAGGTCGCCGCCGAAAGGCCACCCGCGCCGGTACCAATCACCACCGCCCTGGGTGTCGTGTCCATGGGTTCCCCCTTCTGTCTCCGGACCTCGCGGCCTGTTGGCGCATGCCCTGCACGTAGGCAGCGCACCCCCGTCCCGGGATGCAACCCGCGAGGGCCGGCCAGGCACAGCAAGCCCCGCCTCCTTCGCAGGCGAGAAGCGTGTGGGCGGCATGGGGATGGGCTCACGACATCCCGTCGCCCGTCCGGCCGGAGGGTCCGCAACGACGTGAAGCACGATCTTGGGCCTGCAGTCGGCGGAGGGGATGATGAGGACGGTGACGGACCCACGCCTTGCGCGCCTCCTCCAGCGCGAGCATCCCCAGGGCGAACGGAAGCACGAAGGGCCAGAGCGCCGCGGGCGGCGGGGCGGTGGTGAAGACGTGGTTGCCCCACGGCGTGTAGAGGATGAACACGAGCAGCAGCAACTCCACCGCCACGCCCAGCAGCAGCAGCGGGTTGTCGCGCACCCGCGCGGAGAAGGTGGGGGCACGCTCCGTCCGGCACAGCAGCACGTTGGCCACCTGCATGACGATGATGGCGCCCAGGCACGCGGCCATGGCCTGGAGGTGCAGTGGGGCATTCCACGGCAATGGCTCGCCGTAGCGCCAGCCGCCGCGCTCCAGCACGAAGAAGAAGGCGGCCATGGCGGCAGTGGCCTCCATCACCCCCAGGAAGAGGTAGGCGCGCACGAGCAGCCGCCCATCCAGCAGTCGTTTCCTGAAGTCCGAGGGCGGCTGGTGCATCACCCGGGCGTGGGGCGGCTCGGCTCCCAGCGCCAGCGCGGGCAGCATGTCGGTGCCCAGGTCCACCGCGAGGATTTGCAGGATGCTCAGCGGCAGCGGAATGCGCAGCAGCACGAAGGCCAGATACGGAATGATTTCTGGAACATTGGAGGTGAGGATGTAGGTGAGGAACTTGCGGATGTTGGAGTAGACGGCGCGCCCCTCCTCCACCCCGGCGACGATGCTGGCGAAGTTGTCGTCCGCGAGCACCACGTCCGCGGCCTCGCGCGCCACATCCGTGCCCGACAGCCCCATGGCGATGCCGATGTGCGCCTCCTTCATCGCGGGCGCGTCATTCACCCCGTCCCCGGTGACGGCCACCACCTCATGCTTGCGCTTGAGGGCCATCACCACGCGCCGCTTGTCCACCGGAGCCACGCGGGCAAAGAGCACCTCTGGCGCGTCCAGGGCAATCTGGAGCTGGGCGTCCGACAACCGCCGCAGGTCCGCGCTGGTGAGCACCACCGGCCGCGCCGCGCGCACCAGTCCCACCTGCCGCGCCACCGCCTCCGCCGTGCGCGGGTGGTCTCCGGTGACGAGGATGACGCGGATACCCGCCTCGCGGCAGCGCTGGATGGCCTCCGGCACCTCCGGACGGATGGGGTCCTCCAGTCCCACCAGCCCCGAGAGCACCAGCCCTTCCTCCCAGTGCGACGGCTCCACCCCTTCCGCGAGCCGCCGGTACGCAAGGGCGAGCACCCGCAGGCCCTCCTGCGCGAGCGCCTCGCCCGCGCGCCGGAAGCGTTCGGCCTCCCCGGTCGTCAATGGGCGCACGCCCTCCTCGGCGTCCACCTCCCGGCACAGGGGCAGCACCGCCTCCACCGCGCCCTTGGTGTACAGGACGCGGCCTCCAGCCATGCGGTGCAGGGTGGAGAGGCGCTTGCGCTCGGAGTCGAAGGGCAGCTCGTCCTCCCGCGGCGCCTCCAGCGGCCCGTGCAGCGCCCGGGTCCCCAGGTGCAACAGCGCCACCTCCATCGGCTCTCCGGCCAGCTCCAGCTCGCCGTTGCGGCGCACCTCCTGGAGGGTGTGGCACAGCCGCGCGCCCTCGAAGAGGTGCCGGTGCGGGCCGGCCAGCGCGCCCAGCGCCTGGGGCGAGGTGGCGTGGCGCCCGCTGGCGACGAAGAGGGTGCGCGCCTCCATCCGGTTCTCCGTGAGGGTGCCCGTCTTGTCGGTGCAGATGACGGTGGCCGAGCCCAGCGTCTCCACGGAGACGAGGTCTCTCACCACCACGTTGCGCTTCGCCATGCGCTGCGAAGCCATGGCCAGCGACAGCGTGACGGTGGGCAGCAGCCCCTCGGGCACGTTGGCCACGATGATGCCGATGGCGAACAGGAGGTTCTCCCAGGGCGGCAGCCCCAGCGCTCGGCCGATGAGGAAGAAGACGACTCCGAGCGCCGTGGCCAGCGCCGCGACGATGCGGCCCAACCGGACGATTTCCCGCTGCAGCGGGGAGAGCTCCACGGACGTCACCTGCGTGAGGTGGGCAATCCGCCCGAACTCCGTCTGCATGCCGGTGGCGAAGACGAGCGCGCGCAGCCGGCCGGTGGTGAGGAAGGTGCCCGCCAGCACCACGTTGGCGCCGTGGACCAGGTCGTCCTCCTGGCTGGGCGCGGCCTCGCGAGGTTCCGCGGAGGACTCACCGGTGATGGTGGCGTTGTTCACCTGCGCCCCATGCGCCTCCAGCACGCGCGCGTCCGCGGGCACCTGGTCGCCCTCCTCCAGCACGAGCACATCCCCGGGCACCAGCGCGGCGGCGGGCAGCAGGCAGACCTGGCCGTCGCGCAGCACCTTCACCTCGCCCGGCAGCAGCCGGCGCAGCGACGCGAGGGCCCGCTCCGCGCGGTATTCCTGGACGAAGGAGAACAGCCCGTTGACGAGGATGACCCCCAGGATGGCGAAGCCCAGCGTCGCCATTCCCTGCCCCGGCTCCTGCCACGCCGACATGAAGGCCAGGGCCGCCGCCGCCCAGAGCACGAGCGCGAAGAAGTGGGTGAACTGACGCACCAGCCGGCGGGCCAGCGACTCCTGGCGGGCATGGGAGACCTGGTTGGGGCCGAACTCCCGCTGGCGGCGCTCCGCCTCGGCGCGGGTGAGCCCCCCGGCCCCGCTGCCCAGGCTGAGCAGGCTCTCCGCCACCGTGAGGTGATGAATCTTCATGGGCCCATCTCCAGCACATGTTGCGCAATGCGAGCAGGGAGGCGGAAGGCTCCGGGAAGGGAGCGCTGGAGGCCCTGTCCGTTCGCCCCTGCCCTGCTTGCGACACCCGGGCGCGCGGCACACCTGATGAGTGCATGTCGCTCATCCACGAATTCATGCCGGATTGCTCGCTGCGCGAAGTGGACCGGGTCGCCGTTGCCGCGACTCCCGAGCAGGCCTGGGCCGCGGTGCGCGCCATCGACCTGAGCCACATCCCGTTCATCCGCTGGCTCTTCGCCCTCCGGCTGCTTCCCGAGCGCCTCCTCGCCCGGCTTCGTGACAAGCCACTCCAGCGGAGCCCCTCCATGCGCATCGAGGACATCGTCGCGCCGGGCAATGGCTTCATCCTGCTGGGCGAGGAGCCCGGGCGCGAGTTGGTGGTCGGCTCCATCGGCCGTTTCTGGCAGCCTCGCATCGACTTCGTGGAGGTGACGCCCGCGCGCTTCACCGCGTTCGAGGCGCCGGGCTTCGGCAAGCTCACCTGGAATCTGCGGGTGGACCCGCGCGAAGGAGGCGGCGCCTGGATTGGCGTCGAGCTGCGCGTGACGGCGACGGATGCGACGTCATGGGCTCGCTTCCGGCGGTACTGGGGGCTGATTGGCCGGTTCTCCCGGGCCATCCGCAAGGGCGAGCTCCACAGGCTGCGGCGGGAGCTGGGCCCTGCGCGGTCCGAGAAGCAGGTGGCCCTGCCTGGCGATGAGCTCCTCCCGGAGGCGCGGCTGCAGCGGACCCACGCACGCACCCTCGAGGCACCGCCCAGCCGTGTCTGGCCCTGGCTCGTCCAGATGGGCTGCCAGCGCGGGGGCTGGTACAGCCTGGACCGCCTGGACAATGCGGGCATCCCCAGCGCGGACCGCATCCTCCCGCGGTTCCAGCACCTGTCTGTCGGAGACATCCTCCCCGCGCGCCCTACGGGCTCCGACGGGTTCGGCGTGCTCCGCCTGGAGCCGGAGCGCCTGCTCGTCCTGGGCACTCCGTCATTGCTCTCAGGCGGACCGGGGGGCGCGGGGGAGGTGCAGAATCGCTCGACCTGGGGGTTCGTGCTCCAGCCCGTGGGCAAGGATGCGACCCGGCTGGTGGTCCGGGTGCGCGCCGACTACAGGCCAGGTCCTCGCATGACGCTCATGACGCTCCTCCTGGTTGCGGCGCACGCGCTGATGGAGCGGGTACAGCTTCGCAACCTGGGGAGGCGCGTCGTCGGGCCGTCTGCCTCCATGGCCTGACGCGCCTCACCTGGAAGGACTCGACTCCGCCGGTGGCCCCCTGGGGAAGAGCATCTCCAGATGGTAGACGCCATCCACGTGGCGCGAGCGGATGGGCAGACCGCTCTCGTGGAAGACGTCCAGCATGGGCTTGTTCGTCACCAGCACGTCCGCCTGGAAGCCGGGAAGCCCTCGGGCCATGGCCGCCTCGCGGATGCGGCGCATCAGCAGCGTGCCCACGCCGCGGCCCTGCCAGTCGTCGCGCACCACGAAGGCCACGTCCGCGAGCCGGGTGGCCGGGTCCACGACATAGCGCACCACGCCCACCACCTCGTCCGTTCCCGGCGGGCAGGCCACCAGCGCCAGGTTCTGCTCGTAGTCCAGGTCCACGAGCTGCTGCATCTCCTCGTGCGGATGCTCCTTCTTCAGCCCCAGGAAGCGTCGGTAGCAGCTCTCGCTCGACAGGCCGTACATGAGGTCCTGCAAGGCGCGCTCGTCGGTGATGCGCGCCGGGCGGATGAGCAACGCGTCCCCGGACAGCGTGCGCTCCTGCCTCGCCTCGGCCCAGGGGTAGCACGCCCGGGGCACCACCTGGTCCGGCAACACCCACTTGCGCCCCTTGGCCGAGGCCATCAGCTCGCCCCGGAAGTCCGGGTGGGCGATGTCGATGAGGGCCAGGGCGCGCTCGCGGATGTTCCTGCCCCACAGGTCGGCCACGCCATACTCCGTCACGACGTAGTGCACGTCACCCCGGCTGGTGACGACGCCGGTGCCCGGCTCCAACGCCACCTGGATGCGGCTCACGGTGCCCCCCTTCGCCGTCGAGGGCAGGGCGATGATGGGCTTTCCTCCCCGGCTCCGGCGCGCCCCGCGCATGAAGTCCACCTGCCCGCCAATGCCCGAGTAGAAGCACCCGCCCAGCGTGTCCGCCGCCACCTGCCCGGTGAGGTCCACCGCCAGCGCGCCGTTGATGGCAATCATCTTCTCGTTGCCCGCGACCACCATCGGGTCGTTGGTGAAGTCGCTCGGGCGCATTTCGATGGCCGGGTTCTCGTGCGCCCACGCGTAGAGCGGGTGGCTGCCCATGATGAAGGAGGTCACCAGCTTGCCCGGCAGCAATGTCTTCTTGCGCCCGGTGATGACGCCCGCCTCCACCAGCCGCATGACGCCGTCGGACAGCATCTCCGTGTGAATGCCCAGGTCGTGGTGGCCGCCGAGCTGCGCCAGCACCGCATCCGGAATCTTCCCGATGCCCGTCTGCAGCGTGGCCCCGTCCGGAATGAGCCGGGCGATGTGCGCGCCAATCCGCCGCGAGACCTCATCCCCGGGCTCGGCGTGGGCCTCCAGCAGGGGGGCGTCCACCGGCACCAGGTGGTGGATGCGGCGCACGTCCAGGAACGAGTCCCCATGCGTGCGCGGCATGTTCGGGTTCACCTCGGCCATCAGCAGGGTTGCCGCGTCCACGGCGCTGCGCACCACGTCCACGGACACGCCGAGGCTGACGTAGCCATGCGAGTCCGGCGGGCTCACCTGGAGCAGCGCCACGTCGATGCGGACGCGGCGGCTGCGGATGAGCTCCGGAATCTCCGAGAGGAAGACCGGCATGAAGTCCGCCCTGCCCTCCTGAACGGCCTGACGCACGTTGGGGCCGATGAAGAAGGCGATGTGTCGGAAGCGCCGCGCGTGGGCGGCCTCGACGTAGGGCGCCGGGCCGAGCGTCAGGAGGTGAACCACCTCGTTGTCGGCCAGGTGTTCGCCCTTCTCCACCATGGCCCGAACCAGCGTCACCGGCTCCGCCGCCCCCGAGCCGATGAGGATGCGCCTCCCCGGAGGGATGCTGCCAATCGCCTCCTCGGCGGTGACCACCTTGTCCGCGTACCGCTGACGCCAGTCTCGTTGCATGGGCATACCTCTGCGGTAAGCACTGCGTGTTCCACCGGCGTGACCCGCGCGTGGGAGCGTCCGGACGCAAGCCGTGCGCATTGCCGGAGGCAGCCATGCAGACGTTGCGCTGCTCCCTCTGACGGAGGTGGACGGCCCGCGGTTCTTCGTCGTGGACACCGCGCGTTGGAAGAGCGACGCGACAGCGGGCGGCACGGGGAAGGTGCGGGACTTCCCTCGCGACGAGTCGGGCGGTGGGCGGTATACAGCGTCGCCCTACGGCAGCGTGACGTCGGAGGGCGCTACTCCATCCTGGACTTCTACCTCCGGGGCCCGGGCGCGGAGTTCGATTGTCCCTTCGCGTCCAGCCGCGTGCGGCAGACGGAGACTCGGGTGAACCGCTTCCGGCTCGGCTCAGACGACGCCCCGCTGGACGTCACGCTGGATGATGTCCGGCTCGACATAAAGCGGTAGCGGAACGCGGGTGGCGTGGGGGCGTTTGGCTCCACGGCCGCGGTCTCGGTTGCGCAACACGGACGCAGCAGACCTTCGAGAACGCGCTGCGGATGCTGAGGCCCGGCGGCACGCTCTCCAGCCTGGGTGTGTACTCCGGCAAACTGCGGCTGTCCTACGACGCGCTCGCGGCCGGGCTGGGGACCAGCGCATCGTCACACCACCCTGTGCATGGGCGGCAAGGAGCGAATACGCCGCCTCATTGCCCTGCTGCAATCCTGTCCGCGTGGGGAGCGATGCCCGTACCTCCCTGCGGTGTCCGCCTCGGTTCTCTCCTCCATCGAGGGACTTGGGCAGGGCGCGAGGGCCAGTTCGACAGGCGAGGCGTGGATGCTTTTCGCTGTAAATGATTATTAGGTTTCGACAGGGCCGCCAACCGGAGGAGCCGTCATGCCTACTGCACTACTCAAGCTCAGGAGCTACAGCATCAAGAAGGAAGACGACGGCGCCTTCGGTAATGGAGTCGACCTGTATCTTGCGTGGATTATCCAAAGCCCGTACGCCAGGAAGCCAACGTCTCAAGACCCCACGGCGGGTTGACGGTCTCCGGGTCGAAGTCGCGCGTCTTCAACGATTTTCTGTTCTCAATTCCGATACCTGCTGGGCAGTTCGCGATAGTCCAGCTGTACATGTACGAGTCGGACGAGACGACACCCTATGTAGCTCGTGCATTCCAGCAAATGAAGGTTCCCACATTGAGCGACTACCACCTGCCTCCTGATGCAATCGTCACCGACGTGATGGCGATTGCGGGCGGCAACGTCGTGGCTGCAGCAGCCGGCGTTTCCGACATTCTTTATCGTTTCTACCAGGGCCAAAAGTTCAACACGGACGACAATTACGGAAAATGGACCTTCATCTTCGTCGCCAGATCCGCATCAGAAATCGACTATGGAGCCGTCCTCTCCTCGAACAAGAAGCATCAACTGAGGTGCGCCCCCAGGGCTCCCTTCCGACGACGTTGTTACCCGCGTTTGTTGATGGCGAGAACAATATTCAAGCAAATATCGAAGCCCAGGTCATCGTGGTCTGAGCGTGCGTCTCCATGTGAGTGACCTGCTGTCGCTACCGGCATGAGGCTGTAGGCCGTCTGGATGCCGCTGGCCTCCAGCCTCCTGCTCAGACGCCTCGTAGAAGAAGAAGTTCCCGAACCGCGTGATGCGGTACACGAGCAAGTAGCCGCTTCCCAGCGCCGTCATCTCTGGCGAACCCTGGCTGAGCCCGGAGACGTCGGGGGTCATGCGAAAGCCTCCGGGGACCCGCACGTCACCGCCGCAACTCACCGGTGTGCCCCAAATGCCCGGCTCCGTGCGCTCATCCAGCGCCTGCGTGGCCGGCATGTCTGGCGGCATGAGGAGCAGGAGGTTCGCGGACACTCCATGGACGAGCTCCCAGAGCTGCGGCTCATCCTTCCGGAATCGTGGGCCACGGTGAGGGCCCGTGATGCAGGATTTCGCCAGCCCGAGCCGGTAGAGGAGTTGGTCGAGCATCCGCTGCTCCTCCGGTGAGGCCTACAGCTGGAGGAAGCGCAGCGTGGACTCCATTCCATGCAACTTCGCCCAGGGCACGCCCCGGGACGGAAGCCAGCTTCCGGCTCCGCTCGAGTCCGGCACTCTCACGAGCCGCTTCTCCGGGTACGACGCGGCCTGGCCGTCATGGGGTTTCCCCTCGCGGCTCCGGACGCAACAGGGGACAGGTCCCCCTCCCCTCGCTCCAAAGCGTCAGGACAGGGGTAGAAATGGCCTCGTTCGACATCCATCGAGCAACCAGCACGGGGGCAAGCGGTGTGGCCGCGTCTCGACGGCGGAGGCGCTCGCAAGCGCGGCCAGTCCACGCTGCGCTTCTCACGGACATCTGAGCACGCGCCCGGTTCGCACCGGGGAGAGGCGGATGCTCCAACCCACATTGACTGCGGGTGCTGGCGAACGCGGCACTCCGTACACACCGTTTGATGGAAACAGTCAGGAGGTGCACCATGCCAGCCAGCTTCGAATCACTCCTTCCAGCCACCGGCCAAGCCTTCATCGATCGTGTCCGAGTCGACGCGATGATGAGCCAGAGCGAAACGCGGGTGCCGGCCTCCGTCACACTTGCCCAGGCGTGCCTCGAGAGCGCGTATGGAGCGTCCGACCTCTCACGCCTCGCCAACAACTTTTTCGGCATCAAGGGAACAGGCCCTGCCGGCTCTATCACCCTGCCCACCAGTGAATATGTGAACGGACAGTGGTGCACCGTGAATGCGGCATTCCGCAAGTACAACACTGCCTCGGAGTCCTTCGCGGACCATGGGTGGTTCCTGCGACAGAACAGCCGGTATGCGAACGCCTTCAACTACACGGGCGATGCCGCGCGATTCGCGCAGGAAATCCACCGCGCCGGTTATGCGACCGACCCACAGTACTCAACCAAGCTGATCTCCATCATCAACCAGTATGTGCTGACCCTCTTTGATGCCCAGCCGGCCACCCTCATGTACGAGGGCAGCGCCTTGCAGTGCCCGGTGGTGCTGATAGGCGGCTCCTCCTTCGCCCCCATCCGGAAGCTCGCTGAACAACTCGGCTTCCGCGTGGACTGGGACGGCCAGGTCAAGGTCAACGGCCAGTACGTCAGCTTCACCTACTGGGCGGACAACGCTTCGAGGACATGGGCCAAGGTCGTCGACATCGTGCGTTTCGTCACCTTCAACGTGTCATGGAATGAAGCGAATCGACAGATCCTCATCACCGAGCCGGGCAGAAACCTCTACGCCTGACCCCCACGGACTTCGCGAGCGCCACTTCGCCTGCGCGCGGCCCCCGTGGCGCAGGCATCTGCTTCTTCTATTTGGGTGCGCTCCGGATAGGCAGCCTCGCCGGACATGTCTCGCCTGCCTTCCTCCGTCAGAAGGGCGGAGCGGCGGAAGGAGGCGTTCCAACGTCTGCCGGGCCTCGTCGAGTTCCCCGGCCTGCCTTCCTCGTCGTCCAACAGGCCGAAGTCCTGGGTGAGCCGTTCCCAGTACCGCGGCGACTGCGTGGGGGGCCATCTTCCTCAGCATTCGAAGGAAGAGTGCGCGGTAATCCCCTTTGAAGCTGGGAGCCTGTGTTAGCCGCTGGACACGCAAGGGCCTCCGCGGACGAAGGCCCTCGCCCGGAGCGCTCGTCATCCTGTCCGGATGCTCGGCATCGCCATCCTCGGGCTCGTACTCGGACTCTCACTTCCGGCATGGGGCCAGACGCAGGCGGTGGGTCAGGAGGCCCGCCTGCTCGGGCCCAGGGACCCGGTGGAGCTGGGGGCCTTCCTGGACGGCGCCATCGCCGCCCAGTTGGAGGCCCTGAACGTGCCGGGGGCCGCGCTGGTGGTGGTGCGGGATGGCCGCGTCCTCCATGCCCGGAGCCATGGGTACGCCGACCTCGAGCAGCACCGCCCCGTCCGGGACGAGACGCTCTTCCGCATCGGCTCCATCAGCAAGCTGTTCACGTGGACGGCGGTCATGCAGCTGGCCGAGCAGGGACGGGTGGACCTGGATGCCGACGTCAACCAGTACCTGAAGGACTTCCAGATACCCGCGACGTATCCCGAGCCCATCACCCTCCGCCACCTGATGTCCCATACGGCCGGGTTCGAGGACAACAGCCTGGGCGGCATCCTGCGGGAGGCATCCCAGCTCGAGCCGCTGGCGCAGGTGCTGGCGCGAAAGCTCCCCGCCCGGGTACGCCCCCCGGGAATCGCGTCCAGCTACTCCAACTACGGCACGGCCCTGGCCGGCCACATCGTCGAGCGGGTGTCGGGGATGCCGTTCGAGCTCTACATCGAGAAAGCCATCCTGGAGCCGCTGGACATGCGGCACAGCACCTTCCGCCAGCCACTCCCGCCCGGACTGGCCGAGCACCTGGCCACCGGCTACCACCGGAGCGAAGGCATGAGCTGGGAAGGAGGCTTCGAGTACCTCGACACGCAGCCAGACGGCGCGATGAGCGCGAGCGCGCCCGACATGGCGAGGTTCATGATTGCCCACCTGCAGGAGGGCCGGTACGGAGACCGCCGCATCCTGCGCGAGGACACCGCGAGGCGGATGCATCGCCGCTCCTTCAGCGCGCATCCGGCCCTGGACGGCTGGGCGCACGGCTTCGCGGAGGGCCGCTCCCACGGCCAGCGGCTGCTGTCGCACGACGGCGGGACGGGGCTGTTCCGCGCGGACCTGGTGCTCCTCCCGGAAACGGGCGTGGGGCTGTTCGTCGCCTTCAATGCGCGGGACGTGGGCGGCCCCATCGACGCGGCCACGGAGCAGCTCATCAAGGTGTTCCTGGACCGCTACTACCCCGAGGACCCGCCGCTGCCTCCGCCCACGCCCATGGCCGGGAGCGCGGAGCGGACGAGGCGGTACACCGGGGTCTACGGACCGACCCGGCGCGGCTACACCAACCTCCAGGCGGGCAGTGTGCTGGAGAATCAGCTCCAGGTGAGTGCCGGACCCCAGGGCTCCCTGCTCATCTCCACCAATGGCTCGTCTCCAATCCGCTTCGTGGAGGTGTCCCCGGCCCTGTTCGCCCCGGCCGAGGATGGCCTGCCCGAGCAGCTGCTGGCCTTCCGCGTGGAGGCGGACGAGCGCGCCAGCTACCTCGCCGCTGGTACGGAGTCGTTCGACCGGTTGCCCTGGTACCAGACCCAGCGCTTCAACACGGGGCTGTTGGCCGCCGTGAGTCTGCTCTTCGCATCGGCCGTCGTGTGCTGGCCCCTGGCGGCCCTCTGGAGGCGGGCGCGGAGCGCGCAAGGCGCCACACGCTCCCGCCACCCCGAGCGGTGGGCCGCGGGCATTCTCAGCGTGCTCGGCCTGTTCCTGCTGCTGGGGCAGGTGTACATGACGCGCCATGCGGCCGACGTGACATGGTTGGCCTTCTTCGGGATGCCGCCCTTCGCCCGCGTGCTGCTCCTGCTCGTGCAGGCCGTGGCGGTGCTCACGCCCGTGGCCCTCCTGCTCACCGTGCGTGCCTGGTGGAAGCACTCGGGCGGAGTGCCCGCGCGCCTCCACGTCACGAGCGTCACCCTGGCCGCCGTGGCCCTGGTGTGGAGGCTCGCGAGCTGGAACCTGCTGGGTGTCACCTCCTGAGCCTCCATCCTCTACCTACCCTTTGCGTCGGAAAAACTCCTGGCCTCTCAGGCCTTGTCCATGTCCCCGGCGGCCTTCTTCGCGGCGCGCCGGCGCTGTGCCATGCCCGCGCTCACCACGCGCCGGAGCGAGCGGTAGATTTTCGAGTAGTCCTCATGCGCGAGCTGCTGGCCGGTCTCGAGGTGAACCACCTTCTCCACGGCCACCAGCCCACCCGCGTGGCGGCGGCCCTCCGCGTCCGGCGGGCCGACCTCCACGCTGGGCAGCCCGGTCAGGCTCAGCCAGGCGCGCACGTTGCCCTGGTCGGGCGCGAGCAGCTCGGGGGTCAGGCGGGTGGAGCCGAAGTAGACCACCGCGCGGCGGTAGCCGGCGCCAGCCGGGGTCTCGGCCAGCGCCCGCTCCAGCTGCTCGAGCGGGTAGCAGTACAGGTACCCGTCGGTGCGCCGCGCCGACGCGGACCAGATGCGGTCCTCCCCGGCGACGACATAGGGCGCGTACTCGGGCGGCAGGCCCCGCCCGAGCCACTCCTGGAACACGTCGAGCGGGGCGCCGAACTCCAGCCGGCTGCCCCCCGCTCTCCGCCACTGTGCATCCGAGAATCGCGTCATCGCTTCTTCAGGAACTTCTTGGACTGGTAGTCCACGTACAGGACCCGAGCATACTTGACCGTGGGCACCGAGCCCGGCTTGTCGAAGTCCTCCGGAGCGAATGTCTTGGCGGTGTACAGGTCCACGATGGCCCGGCGCTCGCGCGACACCGGCAGCCCGCCCTTGGTGCCGCGGCCCACCTGCACGGCGATGTACAGGTAGCTACCGCCCGCCAACTGCCGCCGGAAGGCGAGGTCCGCGAAGCGCTTGCGCGTTCCGCCCACCGCGGCCCGCTCCGGCACGCTGCCACCGGAGACGAGCTCCCAGCCCTCGAAGCACTGGAGGAAGAAGTCCTCCACCCACTTGACCACGTCGGTGTGGGGCTTGGAGCCGCGCCGGCCATTGGGGTTGGGCGCCATCGCCGCGCTGGCGGCGAACCCGGCCGACGCGGAGTTTATCAGGCCCTCGAGCCCGTCGGTGGCGAAGGCGAACAGCGCGTCGGCGGTCTCCAGCTGGTAGGCGCCGTACTCGCCGAACTCGGTGCCGCCCTCCTCGCCCATCTCCACGCCGAGGACGAAGCTCTGGATCGCCCCGTACAGCCAGGCGCCCGCGGCGATGTACGCGATGCTCCGCGCGATGCTCATGTTCGCGTGCAGGCGCAGCGGCACCGAGATGGCGATGCACATCACCGGTGAGGCGCCGAAGCTGCCGATGAACAGGCCGCTCGGGTCGGTGTTGTTGACCGGGTCGGCGTGCGCGTAGGCGTAGCGGTGGTAGGACAGCGGCGCCTCGGGGCGACCGGGGGCCGGGTCCACGCTGAGGAAGCGGCCGGTCTCCGGGTCCATCCACCGGGCGCGGTGGTAGGCGAAGCCGGTCGTCGGGTCGCGAGGCTCGCCCGCGAACAGGTAGCGGTTGGCGTCCGTGCCGGTGCGGCCGATCAGCTCGCCGAAGGCGTCGTAGGTCCAGGTGTCGGTGACCGCACCCGACTCGTCGGAGAGCGCGCGCACCGAGCCGAGGGCGTCGGCGTGGAAGTAGCGGGTGCCGCCGGGCCGGATGACGGACAGGAGCTCGTCGCCCACGCGGGTATAGAGGGCGACCAGGTGGCCCGCGCCGTCGAGCTCGGCCACGGTGTGGCTCAGCTCGCCGCTCGCGTCCACCAGCAGGCGGGTGGTTTGCGCGGCGCCCGCGGCGGGCGTGGTGCGCGTCTCCACGAGGTTGCCGGCCGCGTCGTACGCGTGCTCCACGCGGGTGCCGTCGGCGAGCGTGACGCGCCGCAGCCGGTCCGCGTCGGACCACTCGAGCGTGGCCGCGCCCGGGCCGGAGCGCGAGACCACGCGCCCGTCCGCGTCCCAGCCGTAGTCCGCGCCGCCCTGGCGCAGCAGCCGGTCGCGCGTGTCGAACTGGGCCGTGCGCTCCGCGCCGCCGGCGCTCACCAGGACGCGGTTGCCCACCGCGTCGTAGGCGAAGGTGCGCTCGGCGGCGCCCGCGGCGGTGGTGACCCGCTCGCCGGTGAGGCGCTGGAGCGCGTCGTACGCGTAGGCGCGCGAGGTGCCGTCCGCCTCGTCTACCCGCAGGCGCTCGCCCGCCGCGCCCAGCGCGTAGTCGAAGCCGGCGAGCGCCGTGCCGTCGGCGCGGCTGGTGCGCACGGAGGTCAGGCGAGAGAGCGCGTCGCGGCCCAGCCCGGTCTCCACGCCGTTGGGGAAGCGCACCGCGGTGCGGGCGCCGGCCGCGTCGTACTCGAACGCGTACGGGCGGCCCTCCGCGTCCACCACGCCCGCCACCCGTCCGGCGGCGTCGTAGGTGTAGCGCGTGGTGTACTCGCGCCCGCCGGCGACGGCGGTGAGCGAGGTGCGGCGGCCTGCGCTGTCGTAGCCGTAGGCGAGCGCGGTGCCGTCGGGGTTCGTCACCCGGGCCAGGCGCCCGCGCGCGTCGTAGGCGTAGCGGGTGGTGCCGCGTGCGTCCGTGACGCTCTCGCGGCGGCCGCCCGGCGTGTAGGCGTACTCCACCTGCTCGCCGTCGGCCGCGGTGGTGCGCACCAGCCGGCCGGCGACGTCGTAGGCGTAGGTCGTGGCACGGCCGGACGGCGCGGTGCGCTTCACCAGGCGGCCGAGCGCATCGTACTCGCGCTTCTCTGTCTCACCGGTCGGCAGCCGGTGCTCGAGCACGCGGCCCAGCCCGTCGAGCACGCGCCGGGTGGTGCGCCCGGCCGCGTCGGTGGTGGCCACGCGGCGGCCAGCCGCGTCGTACGCGAAGGACGTCACCCCGCCCAGGGCGTCGGTGACCGAGGCGAGGCGCCCGGCCGCGTCGTACCCGAAGCGGGTCTCTCGGCCCGCCGCGTCCACCTCCAGAACCTTGCGGCCCTCGACGTCGTACCCGGCGCGAGTCTGGGTGCCGTCCGCCAGCAGCGTGCGCGTCAGGCGGCCGGCGGCGTCGTACTCGTAGCGGGTGGTGCGGCCGAGCGGGTCGACGAGCTCGGTGCGGTTGCCGGCCGCGTCGTACGCGTAGCGGGTGACGGCGCCGTCCGGGCCGGTGGTGCGCACCAGCTGGTCGGCCGCGTCGTACTCGTGGCGGGTCGTGCGGCCCAGCCCGTCCGTCTCCGCGACGAGGCGCCCGGCGGCGTCGTACTCACGCTGCTCGGCGGTGCCGTCCGGGTGGGTGATGGCGGTGATGCGGCCGACCGCGTCGTAGGTGATGCGCGTCTCGCCGCCCTCCGGGTCCACCTCCAGCACCAGCCGGCCCTCGGCGTCGTAGGCCCGCCGGGTGACGGCGCCGTCGGGACCCACGCGCCTGACCTCGCGCCCGAGCGCGTCGCGCTCGATGAGCGTGGCATTGCCCTCCGCGTCCTCCTCGCGCACCCGGTTGCCCGCCTCGTCGTAGGCGAAGCGCTCCACGGTGCCGTCCGGGCGCACGCGCTCGGTGACCCGGCCCGCGCCGTCGTAGGCGTAGCGGGTGGTGAGCGTGACCGGGCCGGCGGGGGTGTTCAGCGTGGTGGAGGCGGTGAGCCGGCGGCCCTTGCCGTCGTACGTGTAGTCGGTCGCCTTGCCCTCCGGCTCGCTCATCCGGGTCACTCGCCCGTCGCGGCTGTAGTCCAGCGAGGTGGTGACGCCGTGGGCATCGGTGCGGCCGAGCAGGTTGCCGACCGGGTCGTACGCCATCTTCACGGTGGCGCCGGTGGCGTCGGTGGTGCGGGCGCGCCGGCCGTTCGAGTCGTAGCCGTGGGTGGTGGTGTTGCCGAGCTCGTCGGTCTCGGTGAGCACCTTGCCCCGCCCGTCGTACGAGCGCGTGCGGGTGTGGCCGAGCGCGTCCGTCTCGCTCAGCACATTGCCCCTGGCGTCGTAGGCATAGGTGGTGGTGTGGCCGAGCGGGTCGGTCTGCGTCAGCAGGTTGCCCCACTCGTCGAAGCTGCGCTCGGTCGTGTGGCCCAGCGCGTCCGTCTCGCGCACCAGGTTGCCGGCCGCGTCGTACTCGAGCACCCGGGCGTGGCCGAGCCGGTCGGTGACGACCTGCTGGCGCGCCGCGGTGGAGTGGGCGTACGTCACCGCCTTGCCAGCGGCGTCCACCTGCCGCAGCACGCGGCCCTGCGCGTCGTACTCGACGCGGGCCACCGCCACGCCGCGCGGGTCGACGATGCGGGTCAGGTAGTGGGCGCCGTCGTACTCGAAGCGGGTGGTGTGCCCGTCGCGGTCGGTCACTGCCACCAGGTCGCCGCGCGCATCGTAGGCGTAGGTGAGCGACCGCTTGTCCGGGTCCGTCATGCGGGTGATGCGGCCCTGGGCGTCACGCTCGAACGCGACCGCGGCGCCCGTCGAGTGCGTGATGCCCTGCGCGGAGAAGGCCATCACGTCGCCCGCCGGGGTACGCACCCGCCGCACGCCGAAGCTGCGGTCGATCTCGTAGACAGTCCCATCCGACGTGGTCAGCTGGAAGTGCTGCGGGTCGACCGGCTCGAAGTCGAAGTTGGTGAGCGTCACCGGGCCGGGCAGCCCGGCGCTGCGCTCCACGTACAGGCCCTGCCCGTCCAGCGCGACCAGCTCACCGTCGGTGCCCGGCAGCGGCTCGAAGGTGAGGTCCGCGGTGGTGATGGGGTAGATCAGCTGGCAGTCCGGCGCCACCGAGGCCTGGAACCGGTAGAGCGTGCCGTCCGGGAAGCTGATGGTGACGAGGTTGGCCCGGGTGGGCCGCATGCACCAGTTGGGGAAGAAGCTGCCCGTCTTGTACTGCTCCCAGTTGCGGCCCAGCTTGCCGGTGGTCGTCACCTGCACGTTGCGCACGCCCATGGTCCAGCCGTGGCCGAAGTCGCCCGAGCGCCGGTCGCGGCTGTCGTAGCTGCGGATGATGTCGATGGGCAGCCGGGCGAGCATCACCTCCAGGTCGGAGAAGGCGACGCTGAAGGGGCCCAGCTTGAGGCTGCCGTCCACCACCGCGCTGGCGGTGGCGACAGTCACCCCCGCGCTCGTCTCGGCGACCACCTGCACCGTGTAGGCGCCGTTGTTGAGCAGGGTCGGATCGAAGGTGCCGAGCACCCCGTTCGTCACCGGGCCCGTGCCCGAGCCGAACACCGTGCACGTGCCGGCCGGGGCGGTGCCGGGCGCGCCGGGGCAGGCCTCGACCCGCCAGGCGCCCTCGCTCACGCTGCCGCGGATGGGGGTGAGCGTGGTGAGGGTGACGCCGTCCACCGGCTCCGTGAGCGACGCCACGGGCAGCGCGCCCGGGGGCGCGGCCACGTCCACCACGGTGTCCGCCTGGGCGCTCCGCTCACCGTCGCTGGCGGTCAGCCGCAGCACGTAGCGGCCAGGGAATCTGAAGGTGGCATGGCTGGTGGCCGAGCCCGCGTCGGAGAAGACGACCTCGCCGGGGCCGCTCGCCACGCTCCACGCCAGCTGCAGCCCGCCACCCTCGGGCAGCCCGTCGTCGGAGGCGCTGCCCTGCAGCTGTGTCACGCGCTCGGGGTGCGCGAGCGCCTGGGCGGGCCCCGCGCTCACGCTGGGCGCGCGGTTGGTCTGCACCACGCGTACGCTCACCTCGGCCCAGGCGCTCTTCTCGCCGTCGCTCGCGGTGAGGCGCAGCACGTAGGCGCCCGGGCCGGAGAAGCTGGCCTGGGTGACCGCCATGTCCGGGCGGCTGAACGTCACGGTGCCGGGGCCGCTGGTCACGGTCCACGACATCGCCAGCGCGCCGGCGGCGGGCAGGCCGTCGTCGCGCACGCTGCCGCTGAGCAGCGCGGTGGCGGGCAGCTCCACCTGGGCCGGGGCGCTGGCGGCCACCACCGGCGCCTTGTTCTCCACGTACGGAGTGACGCGCACCACCTTGGAGGCGAAGGCGATCCACTCGCCGTCGGAGGCCGACAGCTCGAGCACGTAGTCACCCGCGGCGCCGAACGCCGCGGGGGTCGAGGCCGCGGCCGCGTCCCGGAAGGTGACCGTGCCCGGGCCGCTGAGCTTCTTCCACTGGATGGCGAGCGTGCCGCCGGAGGGCCGGCCGTCGTCCGTCACCTTGCCGGCGAGCGCGACGTCGTCGGCTGGCTGCATCACGGAGAGGCCGGGGCCGGGGTCCACGTCTGGCGGCAGGTTGGTCCCGGGCTCGGCCAGCACGGTGAGGAACGTGTCCGCCGAGCCGGTCAGCCGCGAGTCGCTCACGGTCAGCCGCAGCTGGTAGGTGCCGGGCGCGGTGACCGACACGCCCGTGGACGCCTGGGTGGGCGCGGTGAAGGCGAGCCCCGAGGGGCCGGCCACCTGCGTCCACTGGTACGTCAGCGGGCTGCCCTGCGGCAGGCCGTCGTCCGCCGCGCTGCCGCTGAGGGTCGTCGTGCGGGTGGGCAGGGTCAGGGTGCGGCTGGGGCCGGCGCTCACCACCGGGGCCTTGTTGCCGGGCGTGGCGGAGCCCACCACCACCGCCATCTCGGCCCAGGCGATGAACTGGGTGTCGCTCGCGCTCAGGCGCAGCACGTACGTGCCGGCGGCACTGAACGTCGCGCTGGTGGCGGGAGAGGACGCGGTGGCGAACGTCACCGTGCCCGGGCCGCTCACCTTGCTCCACTGCGTGGTGAAGGCCGCGCCCTGGGGCAGGCCGTCATCGGCCGCGCTGCCGTCCAGCTGCGCCGCCTGCGACAGGCTGATGGCGCGGTTGGGCCCGGCGGAGACCTGGGGGGGCGCGTTCAGCGGCGCCGGAGCGCCCACGGCCACCACCACGTCGGCGCTCGCGGTGAGCGCGGTGTCGGTGGCGCTCAGGCGCAGCACGTAGGTGCCGGCGGCGCCGAACGTCGCGGTGGTGCTCGCCGCGGCGGCGTTCGCGAACGACACGCTGCTGGGGCCGCTCACGCGTGTCCACTGCTGGGTGACGGCGGCGCCCTGGGGCAGGCCGTCGTCCAGCACGCTGCCCTGCAGCGCCGCGGGGGCGCCGAGCGCGACCGACAGGTTGGGCCCTGCGCTCACCTGGGGCGCCCGGTTCGTCGGCGGCGGGGCCTGCACCTGCACGGCCACGTCCGCGGTGCGCGTCAGGTGGCCGTCGAAGGCGGTCAGCCGCAGCACGTAGGCGCCCGCGGCCGAGAAGCTCGCCTGGGTGGCGAGCGCGGCTGGGGCGTCGAACGTCACTGTCCCGGGGCCGCTCACCTTGCTCCAGGTGGTGCTCAGGCCGCCGCCCTCGGGCAGGCCGTCGTCGGTCGCCGTGGCGGACAGGCCCGCGGTGTCGGGGAGGGTGATGGAGGCCGGGCCCGTGGCGCTCACCTCGGGCGGCAGGTTGAGCGGCTCCACCGTGTAGGTGGTCTCGTCGCTCGCCGAGTGCGTGCCGTCGCTCGCCGTCAGCTTGAGCACGTAGGTGCCCGGGGCGCTGAAGGTGACGTCGGTGGACTCCTGGGCCGGGTGGGCGAAGGTGGTCGTGCCCGGGCCGCTCACCTGGCTCCAGGCGAGCGTGAGGGGGCCGCCCTGCAACAGCGCGTCGTCGCACGCGCTGCCCGTCACGTGGCCCACGTTGGGCAGGGTGATGCCGCGGTCGCGGCCCGCGCTCACGCTGGGGGCGCCGTTGACGGGGGCCTCCAGCACGTAGCTGTCCGTGCCCACGCTGAGGCTGTAGAGGACGGGGCTCTCGCCCTTGCTCGAGCGCTTGAAGGCGACGGACACCTTGAGGTAGCGCCCGGTGGGCACCTCGAAGTCCTGGCCGCTCTTCACCACGACGGGGGCACTGAAGGGCCCGGCCGCGGCCGCCGCGCTCTGCACGCTCACCTTGAGGCTTGCGTCGCCGCACGCCGCGCCCTGCCAGGCCACCTTGCCCCAGGCGCTGTCCGCCTTGCCGCTGTCGTACACGTACGACCAGGTGCCGTTGTCCGGCGCGCCCGACAGCGTCGAGCCCGTCATGTCCGAGTAGTTGTAGAGGTAGCCGCCGAGGTCGCGGCTGGTGAAGTCCACCTGGCCGACGCGCGTGAAGCCGTCACCGCTCCACAGGGTCCCCCGCTTCGGGTCGATGCGGCTGACCGTCTGCGAGTAGTGGTTCGTCGCCCACACCCTGCCCTTGCCGTCCACCGCCACGCCCGTGGGGCCAGAGCCCACCGGCACGTTGCCCACGTGGCGCCCGTCGCTCTTGAGGTGGCCCACGGAGGACCCGTTCAGCGAGTGCGCCACCCACACGTCGCCGTCGGGCGCGACCACGCAGCCCTGGGCGCCGCCGGCGCCGTGGTAGTAGGTGCCCAGCAGCGTGCCGTCCGGCGCGAACTTGCGCACGTAGGGGCCGTACTCGGTCACCCACACGTTGTTGTCGGGCGCGAGGCACACGCCGTACGAGGTGTACGGCAGCGCGCGCCAGTTGACCCCGCTCACGCCGGAGAGCGGCCTGGCGGTGTCCCAGCGCATCAGCGGGTTGGTGGACCAGATGACGCCGTTGCGGTCGATGAGGCCGCCGTAGCCGCCGTACCCGACGCTCGGCTCCTGGCGTTTGATGACGCCGGTGGCCCCGTCGACCAGGTCGAAGTAGCGCCCGCCGGTGCCGCTCACCCAGATGTCGTTGTCCTCGGTCACCGACACGTGGCGCGTGCCGCTCGAGCGCACCTTGACGTAGTGCAGGATGCACTCGTCCTGGGCGGTCTGGACGGCCGCGTTGTTGGCCGTGCTGCTCGCGCTGCCCCAGGGGCGCACGTTGCCGTAGCCGGTCGAGGTGTCGATGACGCCGTTGCCGTTGCGGTCGACACACTGGCCGTTCTCGACCAGGCCGATGTGCACCAGGCTGTTGTTGGCGCGGTTGGTCGCCCACACGTTGCCGTTCTTGTCGACCGTGGTGCGCGACGGGTCCTTGCTCTCGTTGGCCGGCGCGGTCCAGTACTCGCCGAGCACCGCGCCCGTCTCGGTGTCGAGCTTCACCACCGTGCCCTTGGAGGAGACGGCGACCCAGATGAAGTTGAATGCGCGGGTCGTGTCGTCCAGGCGCAGGCCGTTGCCCTCGCGCACGACGTTGATGGCGTCCTCGCCCGGAGTGGGCGTGCCGCCGGGCAGCGTGGTGCCGCTGCCCTCACGCGGCAGCACGCGCACCACCATCTCGTCCTGGGCGGAGTACTGCGAGTCGGTGGCCACCAGGCGGAAGGTGTAGTCACCCGCCGCGCTGAAGGTCGCCGAGGTCGCCAGCTGCGTCCGGGCCCCGAGCGCGACCGGGGCCGGGCCGCCGACCTGCACCCAGGCATGGCTCACGGGCTCGGGCTTGCCGTCGTCCACCACCGTGCCGGCGAGCGCGGCCGCACCCGGCAGCGTCACGGTGAGGTCGGGGCCCGCGTCCACCAGGGGCGGGGCGTTCGTCACCCGCACCTGCGTGGTCGCGCTGGCGGAGACCGGCCCGTAGGCGCTCGCGCGCGCATCCGCCCAGCGCACCTGGGCCGACGTCGTCGCCTGGCCCGCCGCGGTGGTGGGCAGGCGGTGGTCGAAGGGGATGCTGAAGGCCGCGCCGCGCGCGAGCACCCCGCCGGGCAGCGCCACCTCGCGGGTGGTGCCGTCGGGCAGCAGGGCCGTCAGCACGATGCCGTGGGCGGCCGCGCTGCCCACGTTCTCCAGCCGCGCCACGTACTGCAGCGTGTCGCCGGCCTCGGCCTCCTCGGGCGCCTGCAGCGCGAGCGTCACCACCGGCAGCACGCGGGTGGTCCTCACGCTGCCCGTCAGCGGGCCGTAGCGGGCCTCGCACGCGGACGCCCAGTCGAGGCTGAACGGGAAGCCGAGCTGCTGCCGGTCCGAGGCGCGCAGCCGCGCGAGGTAGGCCGCGTCGTCCTCGCCCGCGCCCCGCGGCGCCACCGCGGGAGCGGTCAGTGCAACGGGCAGCGTGACCGCGGCGCCGGGCTCGAGCGTGAGCGGGGGCAGCGCTTGCGCGCCCTCCACCTGCAGGCGCGCGTCGGCCACCGGCGCGGTGCCGAAGTTGGTGATGGTGAAGGTGGCGGTGAACGTCTCGCCGGGCAGCACGGACAGGGGCCGCTCGTCTGTCACCATGAGGACGGGCAGGCGCGTGGTGGTGCTCACCTCGCGCATCAGCGGGCCGTAGGCGCCGTCCTTGGCGTCCGTCCACGCGAGCGTCGCGCCCGCGGCGTGCACCTGACCCTCGGCGTTGCGCAGCCGCTCCAGGTACGCCTGCAGGTCCTCGTCCGGGCCGCGCGGGGCGAGCTCGGGCAGCACCCACTCCACCGTGCGTGAGGTGGCCCCGCCTGGGTCGATCGCGCCCAGCGCCAGCTCCTGCCGGGTGGCGTCCGGCAGGGTGAGGGTGACGGTGGCGGCCTTGGCCTTGCCCAGGCCCAGGTTGGCGACGCTCACGGTGTAGACGATGCGGTTGCAGGGCGCCGCGCAGCTCGCCGCCGACAGGCCGAGCGCGAGCCGCGGGACGCGCACCCGGCTCCAGGAGCGCGCGTCCACCGGCAGCGTGGGCGCGCCCGAGGAGTCTCGGAACGTGACGCGGCCGCTGGAGAGGAGCGGCTGACCGTCGAGCGCGGCCAGGCGCGCGAGGTAGGCGGACTCGTCCTCGTCGTCGCCGCGGGGCGCGAGCGCCGGGGCCTGGCGGGGGAAGACGCGTGCCACCGTGGCCCCACCGGCCACGGTGCCGAGCTCGGCGCTCGCCTTGCCGGGCATGCCCGCGCCCGTGAAGTGCTCCACCACCGCCACGTCCAGTGCGGGCGAGGCGGACGCGTTGCCCACGTCGAGCGTCACGTCGTACGCCTCGCCGGGCGACACGAGGCTGGGCTGCTTCTGGGCGGCGGTGACCTGCGCGGGCACCGGCAGGCCGACGCGGCCGCCCCCGTCGACGACGGCCACCAGCGTGCCCCAGCCGGGCTTGCCCGGGACCGGGCCGTACACGGGCTCGGGGTGCACGCGCACCACGGCGAGCGAGGCCACGTTGCCGAACACCTTGCCCGTAGCCTTGTCCACCGCGGTGGTGACGAGCACGCCGATGTACTCGGGCAGCGTCGCGGGGGGGAACGAGTTGCCGCCCTTGGTGGTCCAGCAGCCGGCGGTCAGCTTCGGCGCGCCGCCCACGCGCGCGTCGGGCTGGCAGAGCGCGAAGTCGGAGAGCTCGTAGGCCCAGCCCTTGAGCTCGGCGTGCGCGTCGTACTCGCCGCCCGTCACCTGCTTGGCCCAGGAGTGACCCCAGAAGTTGACGGTGTCACCCAGCTTCAAGCCCGGCGTGTTGCCGCCCCAGATCGTGAACGCGGTGGGCAGGTAGCGCAGCCACTCGGCCGCGTCCTCGCTGGGGGCGTAGTACCCGTCGCCCGCGAACGTCGCCTGCACGTCGAGCCGCCCGGTGGCGCTCGCCGACGGCGGCACCGTGACCCGAGCGGTGCCCATGGTGTCGGTGATGGCGCTGGCGCGGAAGGCGCCGGCGGTGAAGGTCAGCGTGCGCCCGTGGATGGGCTGGCTGTCGTCCAGGCGGATCAGGCGCGCCTCGAGCAGCTGGGCCACGTCGCTCGGCCGGAGCGTGGGACCCTGCAGGCTCAGCAGCGTAGGGGCGCGCTCGAGCGTGAAGGGCGCGCTCACCTGCGAGGGGGCGTAGTGATCGTCCCCGGAGAAGGTCGCGCTCACCTCGAGCTCGCCGGCGGGCCCGGGCGGCCGCAGCTGCGTGCGGGCCACTCCGACCGCGTCCGTGGTGACCTGCTGCTCGACGGTGCCCAGCCGCAGCACCACCGCGCGGCCGACGAGCGGCCGACCTCCCCGATCCGACAGGCGCGCCGCGACGTTGACGTGCTCGCCATACGTCGCGCGCACCGCACCGACGTAGACGAGCTCGGAGGGCTCGAGGTCCGGCGCCGGCGTGCACTCGGCCTCGCTCGCGACGAGCGCCGCGCTCGAGCGCTGCTGCTCCGGGGGGGCCTGCGGGGTGGCGGAGCGCTCGCTGCACGCAGCTCCCATCACCAGGACAAGGACGGCATACGACCGCAACCAGGACGCACACATCGACATGGGGCCCCCCTCAAGCCTTACGGCCACACCGGGGGTGTGGCCAAGGTCGCCCGCTTCGTACACTGGCAGGCAAGCTTCTGTCCAATTGCAGGCAGACTGAAACTCCTGGGCGTCACCCGCTGAGAAGATTGAGCTTCGTGATTTGGTCCTCGGACTGAGCTCAATCCCGCCAAGGCCGTCCCGCGCGTCAAGAAGCCGAAGAAGCTCCCGCAGTACCTCAAGGCCGAGGAGGTCCCCCTGATGCTCGCGGCCCTGGAGCGTCGCTGGCGCCCGCTGTTCGCCACGGCGGTCTACACCGGGATGCGCAAGGGCGAGCTGCTCGCGCTGCGCAAGTCGGACGTGGACCTCACGGCGGGCACCGTCGTGGTGGCCCGGTCGCACGCGAGAGACACGACGAAGGGCGGCCACGCGGACCTGCTTCTCATCGCCGAGGGACTGGTGCCCTTCCTGCGCGAGGCCCTGGCTACCTCCTCCTCGGAGCTGCTGTTCCCTGCGGAGGACGGCTCGCAGCGTGCGCCGGACTCCGCGCTGCACAAGGTGCTGCGCCGGGCCCTGGCCGGCCATCACCTCGGAGATCTACGGCCGCCTCGACGTGTAGGACATGTGCAAGGGACGCAACCTGCTCGCGTTCGGGCCCTCGGTTTCGGCCCCGCCAGGGCCCTGCTTGCTGCTGAGACTCAGCCCGCTCCGCTTGCTGCTGGTTTGCTGCTGCAGTCCGGGAGCCCAAAAGTCGAAGGCCCTGGAGTCACCGGCTTTCACCGGAAACTCCAGGGCCTTCAGTTGGTCGGGGCGACAGGATTTGAACCTGCGACCACTTGCCCCCCAAGCAACCTCGAAGGCCGTCCAGACGTCACCAGCGGTTCACAACCCTTCGCAATTACTCGGATTTCTTCGCCTGGGACTGTCCAGCCGTCCCATCCAGTACTCCAGGATCCCAAAAATTTTGCTGCGATCTTGCTGCTGGGCTCTGCCTCGGCGCTACCGGTGACCTCCGGTTCAGGTCGGCTGCTGACCATACGGGAGGTCGCGGAACGGTTGGGCGTGTGCAGGGCCACCGTGTACCGCCTGTGCGAACAGGGCACACTACCCCACATCAGCGTCTCCAACTCGATTCGAGTCAGCGTGGAAACCTTAGATCAGTTCCTGCGGAAGCACACAGAGTAAGTGCCGTAGGTTAGTCCCTGTTGCTTCAACCAAGCCGGAGGAAATCGCGCTCTTGGAACCGGCAGGCAGCAAGAGCCTCTACCCACGACGAATCTTCAGCCCGACCGAGCGATGGGGGCATCATCGGCCAGCCTTCCGGGAACACCTCGGCGGAGAGACGAACTGCCAGCCCATGCAGGTCCGTGCGCTCCAAGTCCTCGCACATCTCCGTGTAGGCGCGCTGGGCTGGCCCACAACTCCCGGCCGCCCGCTTCCCCAGCAGCTCACGGAAGGACTCGCTGCGCCGGGCCGTATCCTTCACCACCTCCAAGAAGTCGTAGTGGTCTTCGACCTCATTGGCCTCTATTAGGCTCAGCAAGGCAGCCACGCCCTCCTCTCCCCACCGGCGGATGACCTTCAGGGTCTGCTTGACCACGCGCTCTCCCTCCTCAGTATCCATCCCCTCCGCGTGGTCATAGTCGATGTGGTGCGCCACCAAGCATATTAAAGCCTGCCGCCACACCTCACGCAGGCGAACACGTCGAAGTCGAACGCCCTCCTGAGCAACTGGGCCCAGCCTACTCGCGCGTCTTCTGTTTCATCGGCTCCTTGCTGGCCGCTGCTTTGGGCGCCACGCTCGTCTCCTCCGCTCCCACTTGGGGAGCACTCAGGTGGCCTTCGACGGAGGCTGCTGGGTGGAGCAACCCTTGATGATCGCAGAGGCGTGCTCAGAAAGCGGCTACGTGCTCCGCAAGGGCAAGTGCTACACCCCCGTCCTCGAACCTCGCCGGAAGGAGTTGCCTACTTCCAGCCCCGCGAAGGCTCGCTGAGCCGCTCCCTTCAGCGCGAAGAGAGGCGCCCGCCAATAGCCGGGAAGTGCTCATAGGCGCGCAGAAGCACGTCCAGGTGCGCGAGCTTGTTGAGTTCCAGCGGGACTTCGTCGAATTTTGCGCCCGGAGTCCACCGATGCATGCTTGGGCCTAGCGCTCTCTCCTGGGGTCAACGTGGCTCGGCTGGGCTGGCTTCATCTTTCGGATCTTCTGATTGGACCTCGTGGCTCACGGTTGCTTCAGCCCGAGTACCGCGATGCCTTCGAGCAGGATCTGCGAGGGCTGCACTCGAAATCGGGGCCTTGGGACGTGGTGCTCATCTCGGGCAACCTCACGCGGACAGGAAGCTTGCGCGAGTTTGGCTTACTGGACTCCACGCTGGACTCGCTCTGGAAGTATCTGAACAGCCTGGGCTCGGATCCCACTTTGTTCGTGGTGCCCGGCGGCAGTGACTTCCAGGGGCCCCGTTCTTCCTTGAGGCCGCTGGGCGAGCTAGGGCACCCGTTCTGGTTCGCCCAGGTGAGAGGGGCGTTCCAGGGCGAAGGAGCCGACCATCTCAAGCAGGTCGTCGAGGGCGGACTCGCGTCCTTTTCAGACTGGTCCTCCAAGTGGCGGCAGGACCACTCCTCCCCCAGGCTCCAAGCCTTCCACCAAGGCCTGCTGCCAGGAGATTTCTTCGCTACCTTGAGCGCGGAGAAGCTGAAAGTGGGCGTGGTGGGCCTCAACTCCCTGTTCCGAATCGGCCCCGGGGACCCTCAGGAAAGTATGCATGGGATTGACCTGAAGCAGCTTGAGGCGGCCATGGAGCATGGGGCTCAAGACTGGGCCGATGGGCATGACCTGCTGCTGCTGCTGACGCATCAGCCTCCGGCTGGCCTCCAACGCCACTCACTGAAGCAGCTCCTGGACACGGTGGTGCCGACGTCCGGCTTTGCCCTGCACCTGTGTAGCGGAGGGGGGCAACGCTCGACCTGGCCTCTTGAGATGGCGAGGCGGACACTCCCGCTCCCCGTCAGGTCCCTCTTCGGGCTGGAGGGCGAAGAGAAAGGCGCCTCAGGTCTCTGGGGCTATTCCGCAGGAGCCGTGGACCTCGAGGACTCTCACCGGGAAGGGCGGATCCGGTTCTTTCCTCGCAGTGGGTGGGCCTCGGAATCAGCGGGCGCAGTCATCGTGGCACCGGATCCTTCAGGGGCGCTGGATGAGGACGAGGCGTACGTGATGCCCCTGAGCCTTTTCCGCGCGGAAGAGCCGGAAGTCATTAACGAAGAGCCCCCTCCCACCGGCCAAGGCTTGAACGTTGCGGACAGTACGGATTTCCGGGTCGTCGAGAGGACACCGGAGCAGAACCAGAGTGCCGCCGGGGTGAGCTTTCAGAGGATGTTGCGCACCGGTCGAGAAGGGGTGCGTGCATTGGCCTGGTCCCCCTCTGGAGACGCGCTCGCGGCGGGCCTGTCCGATGGGCGCCTCGTGTACTGGAAACCGGGAGACGAGACTCCCCGATGGACGATTCAGGCTCATACGTCGGGGATCCTGGACCTCTGCTTCTTGCGCAATGGTCAGGAAGTGGCGTCCATCTCTCGCGACCAGACTCGCCTCTGGTCCACCAAGAATGGTGAGGAGATCCACGTCCGCTCTCTGGCCAAAAACCAGGGCGGCACCTTGGCATGGGCGCCCAGCGACACACTGGCCGTGGGTGGACAGGACGGAGTCATCCAATTCCTGGAGACATCCACCCAAGAGCGGCGTATCAACCTGACCCTCGATACCAATTTGAGCAAACTCTCTTGCATGGCCTGGGCACCGGACGGACGCACTCTGGCGGTCTGTGAAGGAGTTGGCCCCAGGCTGATGCTCTGGGCTGCCAGTGCCAAGGCAGATGGCAGCGGCCAGGTGCGGATGAACCATCTGGGCCATGAGGGAAAGATTCTCGACATGGCCTGGATGCCAGCATCCCCTCTTCTTGCCACGGCTGGCCGGGACCGGTCCTTGCGCATCTGGGATACCCAGCACTCCAAGCAGGTGGCGATGCTACAGGCCCACACGGATGCGGTCCTCGGCGTCTCGTTCTCTTTTGATGGACGGCTGCTTGCCTCCAAGTCGCTCGATGGGACGGTGCGCCTCTTTCGGACGGATATCTGGGAGGAGGTCGCTCAGTTCGAGGATCCGGTTTCGCCAATACTGCTCCGGAGAGGGGTTGCCTTCTCTCCCACGAGCCACCTGCTGGCCACGATGGGGGCGGGTGGCCGCGCGGTGCGGCTCTGGGACCTCGACGTCGAGGTCCTGCTCACCCATCGTCCGAAGTCCACCACCGTCCATACCGTGAGCGCCAAGGTCGTGCTGGTGGGAGAGGGGCGTGCTGGCAAGAGCTGCCTGGCGCTGCGCATGGCCCAGGACGAGTACCAGGCGCTGGACTCCACGCATGGGATGCAGTTCTGGACGCTCCCAGCGGAGGCACCTCACTCCGAGGGGGGCGCTCCGGACGGGATGCAGCACGAGCTCATCCTGTGGGACATGGGCGGACAGGCGGAGTACCGGCTCGTGCACCAGCTCTTCCTGAGGGACTCGACTGCGGCCCTGATGGTGATGGAGCCCGGGCGTGGCCAGGCCGCCCTGGACGAGCTGGAGGGCTGGAACCAGCACCTGGTGGAGCAGACGCGCGAGCGGACCGTCCGTAAAATCCTGGTCGGCACCAAGGTGGATGATGAGCATGCACCGGTGCACGAGCTGTCCATTCAGCGCTTCGTGAAGCAGCACCAGTTAGTGAACTACGTGCTGACCAGCGCACGGACCGGCCGGGGCATCCCCGAGCTGAAGGCCGCCCTGTCTCGGGCCATCAACTGGGAGGACATGGAGAAGATCAGCCAGCCCAAGCTCTTTCAACGCCTGCGAGAGCACATCCAGCGGTTGCGCGAGGCCAAGCGGGTGGTGCTCACCTTCCCCGATCTGGAGGACGAGCTGCGCCGCGAGGACAAGGAGTTGTTCGATCCGCTGGCGCTGCGCGCCGTGGTGGCTCAGCTGGCGCGGCAGGGACTGGTCGCCGACACTCGGATGGCGGACGGCACGCGAGCGCTGATCCTTGAGGTGGAGCAGGTGGAGCGCTACGCGGGCTCTCTCATCCTGGCCGCACGGGACAACCCCCACGGGGTCCCCGCCATCGACATGGCGAAGATGCAGTCCACCACGACGCACTTCCCGCGCATCAAGCAGGAGGCGAGGTTGCGCCGTGACCAGGAGCTTATTGTACTCGACTGCGTCACACAGCTGCTGCTCGAGCACGGGCTGTGCTTGAGGCACGAGGGGCTGCTGATCTTCCCCACGCTCTTCCAGCCCACCCAGGAAGAGACAGGAACCGACTTCCCGCATGCCGTCTCGCTCCTGTACGACTTCTCCGGGGCCATCGACAACGTCTATGCCTCGCTCGTCACCTCGCTGGCCATCAGCCAGCGCTTCGGTTCACTGCGGATGTGGAAGAACCGCGCCGAGTTCGGGCGCGCGGGGGATGATGCCTCGGGCGTGCGCCGGGTCCAACAGGCCGGCCAAGGAGCCCGGGGACAGGCGCGGCTCGACGTCTACTTCGCCGCCAACACGCCCCAGTCCACGAGGGATCTCTTCGTGAGCTTCATCGAGGAGCACCTGCGTGAGCAAGGCGTGGACCTGATGGAGAAGCTGGACATCACCTGTGTATGCGGGCGGGTGTTCGCGGAGGACATCGTCCAGGCCCGCTTCGACGCGAGGAAGGCGGATATCATCTGCCCGGCCTGTGAGCACCGGACACCGCTGACCCTGGGCGCACAGCAGGCGCAGGCGCGCAACCCGGAGCTCGTCGGTCAGCTCCGGGCGCTTCGTACCCACATCCGTGATCAGCGCTCCCAGAGCATCGCGGAGACGAAGGTGAGCATGACAGAGGCGCAGCGGGTGCCCCTGCGGCAGGACACGCCCATCCGCATCCTCCACCTGAGTGATCTACACGTGGGGGCCGGGGACGACGCGATGTCGCTGCTTGAGCCGCTGAAATCCGACCTGCGCGATGTACAAGACGGCCTGGGAGTGGAGCGGCTGGACTACTTGGTCATCTCCGGGGACATCACCAACCGGGCGACGCCCGAGGAGTTCGAGCGGGCGCGCGAGCTGGTCTCCAAGCTCAACGAGGAGTTCGGGGTGACGTCCGAGCGGTGCATCATCGTTCCAGGCAACCACGATCTGCACTGGGACACCGAGGGAGCCTATACCTACAAGAAGAAGCGGCTAGTGAGTGCGGCTGAGCTGAAGCCGGGCCGGTATCACGAGCAAGAGGACGGTTACCTCATCCGCGACGAGGCCCGATACCCGGAGCGCTTCCGGAACTTCTCTCAGCACTTCTATCATCCGCTGATCCAGAAGGAGTACCCACTGCATCCCGAGCAGCAGTGCATCCCCTCTTTGTTCAGCGAGACGCGTCTGCAGTTCCTGGCGATGAACTCGGCCTGGGAGATTGACGAGTACTTCCAGGAGCGCTCCAGCATGCATCCCGGAGCCTTGGCCCGAGGGATCCAGACCGCGCGGCAGCAGATCCAGAGCGCGTGCGAGAAGGGTACACTCGCTGATGCCAAGGTGCTGCGCATCGCCGTCTGGCATCACCCCATCACGGGCAACGAGAAGATCCAGAGTGACGCCTTCATGGAGCAGTTGGCGCAGCAGGATGTGCGTGTCTGTTTGCACGGCCACGTCCACGAGGACCGAACGGCCATGGTCAACCACCTCCACCCAAAGCGGAAGATCCACATCGTGGGAGCTGGCAGTTTCGGCGCCCCTACGTACCAGCGTCCGGAGTCGGTGCCGCGCTTGGTCAACCTCCTGGAGGTGAGCAGGGACCTGCGTCAGCTCCGGGTTCGCACCCGCTGCCTACGGAAGCAGGCTGGGGCCTGGGAAGGTTGGGCCGTCTGGCCGGGACCAACTCGGGACGAGAGGCGCACGTACTACGACGTGGAGCTGCCCTGACTGGGCTTGCCGACGACTTTCGCCGGGATGCCCACGGCCGTGACGCCGTCCGACACGTTGCTCAACGTTTCGCCCACGAGGGCTCGGACACGGACTCGCGCGGCGTGTTCGCCCTGCCGCCGTCCTGGACGTGGGGGATGGATGAAGCGCCGAGGGAGCTCGCCAGCGCCGATGGCAGCACCACCTACAGGGAGTTCCGCAAGGTCATCGACCAAGCGCTCCGCGCGGATCCGAACACGCTGGAGCTGCTCTCCGTACCGTTGGTGCGCGCCAAGGATGTCCTCGGTGAATGGCTGCTGGCCGAGCGCGAGGCCTTCGTCTCGCGCAACAGCTTCGGCCGCTTCGGCCGCTATGCGCCCGAGTCCCACGACTATGCCTCTGGAGATCCGGAGGGCGAGCCGGAGAGAACAGCTCCACCGTGGTCGAGTTCGTCGGAGCTCAGTGATGGGGGCCCTTCGGGGGGCTTCCCGCGACCCCGGGCTCGACGGGAGCATGGGTATCGGCGTCTGCTCTGTCTGGGGGATGTAGGGCCGCTGCCCCCAACTGCTGCCCGTGCGTGTTCGCCAGTGCCTGTGGCGGTTTGGCGAACAGATCCAGAAGCCGTTGAATCTTCTCCCGCTTCGGCCCACCCGTCTTCAGCCGGCTCTTGGTCAGAACCGCTTCGAGCTGCTTCAAGTCGAGCTTCATGAGCAGTGACACCTCGCCGTGGAGCGAGTCCCAGAGCAACTGCACGAGTTGCTCCTTCGAGCCCGTCACGCGACTCGCGTCGATCCCAGAAAGGATGTCTGTCAGGTCCTGGCTGCGAAAGGCTCCAAAGAGAGCTTCGAAGGCGTCCTGCGTCAGAACGCGGGGCTCACGCGGCGGTGGTGGCGGCTCGGCCGGCTTCGGCCGGATGTCATGGTCAAGCGCGAAAGAGCGCACGAGCCGCGTGATGAGCTCCTCCTTCGCACCGGTGGCACTCAGCCCGAGGTCACGACACAGCTCGCGCAGCGACGGGAGCGACATGGCCGCAAGGACTTCGGACGGCTGTACGTAGTTGTCCACCAACCGCTGAGACTTCTCGTCCTTCGTCCCTGTCGCCCGAAGCTCCGCAGCGGAAAGAGCGGCACTCGTATCGTTGCCGCTCAGTCGCTCGTAGAGTCGTCTCCGGGCAGAGGCACTGGCCTCAAGCCCCAGTACTTGCCGGGCGATCGCGACGAGATCTTCCGGGAACATCAGCCATTGCTTGGCAACGTAAGCCAGCCCACCCGAGCGCAGTCCGGTGGATGCCGCCAGGAAGGCGTGATCCGTATTCCAGAACGAATGGAACTCCTCGTGGTGCTCGATGAGGAAATGTTCCACCTGGCGGATCTTGAGCTCTCGGCGGAGCACTCCGAGCAGCTGCGCCTCGGATGGATCGATCTCAAGCTCGTTTCTGCGTGCCTCAAGCAGAACCCGCCGGTAGATGGAGATGCCGTTGTCCCTGGCCAGGATTTGTCCGCTGCTGACCTGCCGAGCAAGGTCCAGCGTGTCCTTCAGGGCACTCTCCTTGAGGCCGTCGAGCGGAATGGCGTGCCCCTCGGCTTCCAGGAGCCGCTCAAGGATCCGGAAGGTAGGCGGCTGGAGATTGTAGATGGTCTCCCGGACGTGCTTGGGACTGCGCAGCACGTTCTCAAGGTTTACGCACATCACGGCACGGTTCTCCGCTTCACCCACCTCCAGGTGTTCGTGCGCGAGGCCGTCGAGCGTGTCCTGATCCAGACCGGTGAGAAGATCCACGAGTCGCATGGGGGCTGTCCTCAAATGGTATCGGCAAGCGTACCGAGACCAAATCGTCCCAATGCGCTCAGCAAGGCTTCGCCTTCGAGATGAGGTGTGTCGTGGAGGTGGACTTCGTACCGGACCGCCGACACACCGGGATCCATTCCGTGGATCCGCGGGACTTTCGAGACGAGGAAGAGCATCGGCGAGAGCAGCACTCTGTACCGATTCGATGCGGCCTGGACAGTAGCCAACGACATTCCATGCCGAGCCAGCGCATCGAGAAGCGGCGCCGCATCCGAAAGCTGGCCGACGAGCACCTGCACGAGCTCGGCGACGCTCTGACCCGCGGCGTGACGCTCAGCGGTAATCGAGAGCAGAAACCCCGCGTCGTCGAAAGCAGAGCCTTGGGTGACCGAGACATGGTGGACGCCGGGCCGGCGCGAGGCCTTCACTTCCAGCCTTCTATCCTCGACGAAGAAGTCGAAGGTTCCCCCATCGCTCCCCCGCCATCCTCGCGCGAGAGCATCCGCCTTGGAACTCTGAGTCAGCGTCCAGAGTTCACCCCACAGCCCCAGCTCCTCCAGTTCATTCAAGGGACGTGGAGGCGCGAAGAACCGGTTCCATCGTTGCAGCAACGAGATGACGAGCTCGGTGCTAGGTGCCGTCGCCGATGAGAGCAAACTGGCCAGCTCCGCGCCGAGCGATGCGAACACGTCCAGAAAGCGGCCCTCGGAGCAGGCAATGGACAGGGCCCCTGCGGAGAACTGCTGCCCGCCGAGATCGAAGTCCACAGAAGGATGCTCGTTGACCCTAAGGGCACGCGTCACGAAGCCTTCGATGGGCTTGCCCGGGAGATCCGTGACCAGGATCGTGGCGTCCTTGGCAGGGCTGAGTGCGACCAACATCCGGGCCGGGCCTACCGCGACCTTGTCGACGACATGGTAGGTCTTGTCGCCCGAGCAAGGTGTCGCAGCAACTGCCGCTCCGAGCAGGCGCCGAAAGTCCGAAGCCGCCCAGCTCATTCGTCCGAGCCAGCGCCGTCGTCGCCGTCATTGAACACGTGCGCTGGGAGATCCTCGCGCTCGGGCAGGATGAGCTCCGGAAAGATGTATGGGAAGCCGATATTGACTGGAACGGTCTTCCCAATCATCTCCAGTTTCTGCGAGTCGTCCTTGAAGATGCAGAGGACGGGGAGACCCGCCGCACGCAGCTTCCTGAGTTCTTCACCACCCACCATGCCTTCGGTCAGCCTCTTGCGCTTGGCGGTACGTGCGTACAAATACCCTCGGTTGTCGAAGATCGGTGCGGAACTCTCCAGAACGCTCTTGATCGCTTTTGGATCCCACTGCCTCGTCCCAAAGTTTTCGTAGGGCAGGTAGTCCAGCGCGGCGATGATCTCCTTGAGACTGATGGAGTGGAGCGCATCGATCTCGATCTCCTCGAACTTTCCTTTCGGGAAAAGCGCCCCGACTCTCTCAAGGGCCTTCTTGTGCTCTGCGGCTGCGTTCTTCTCGCGGAACATGGGAGCGGCGGGATAGAGGTGCTCACCGGGCATGTACGCCTCGACGTGAGACGTATCGATCACGGCGGTTCGAGTCGCGCGTAGCTTCCCCGCGACCTGGACCGGCACCTTGGCGCGCGTGCTGTTGCTCCCCAGCAGCTCCCGGAGCCGCTCCTCGGCAGCGCAGATCTGATGGAAGCGCAGAGCCTGGAGCTCAGGGACGAACACCCGCAGGAAGGGACTCCCCGCAGCGCGATAGCCGAACATCCGCGCATGCTGGAGCATCGTGTCCATCTGCGCGATCTTCGCGGAGCGCAGGTAGTAGGTGACCAGCAGGTTGTCGATGGTGAGGCCGCGCCCCAGGATGTTCCCACCAACGATGAAGTTGAGCTTCGGCCCGAAGTTCGCGTCGTCCTGCTCCGAGTTGACGACCTTCACCTCGCGGTTGCGCAGCCGGTGCCGTACATATCCCTCGACGCTCTCCAGGGAAGGCAGGGAGGAGACGCTGCGTGACAGCTCCTGGAGACCCCGCTGCAAGGCTACTCGGGCGACCTTCCCATCTCCCCGGAGGGAGTCATAGATCTCCATGAGCAGTTCGCGCACCCGGGTGGCGGCGATCTTGTGGTCGTCCTTCCGGACGCTGGTGTGACAGAGGTAGTTCTGAGCGCTGAACTTGGACTTCCCATCGGCCAGTCCCTGGGCCGCCGCCGCAACGAGGAAGTAGTACAGCGAGTTGCGCAAGCCCTCGGGCGTCTCGCCGTTGCCGAGCCGGTCGGCTTCGTCGGTCGCCAGGTAGACGAGGGGCGCGCGCCCTTCGTCGACCACGTCTTTCTTGAAGAAGAACTCACCGCCCGTGTAGCCCTGCCCTGGCTCAAGCACCTCGGTGAAAAGCGGGCGCAGCGGACTGTCCGTGTTCTGGAGGAGCAGCGCGTACGGTGTCGCGGTCACCTGCAGGTAGAGATGGTGACGAAGCGTCTGGCGGATAGAGAGCCCCTGCTCCCCAACACGCTCGTTGATGTTCGTCTTGGAGTAGATCGCACTCGCAGGTGGCTCCGTTGCCTTACCGGCTGCGCGCGCGCGAGAGCGTGCGGCAACGCTGGTGTCGAGCGAGGCCTGGTCCGCCTCGTCGTCGAGGATCAACGCCGGGTAGTTCGCCGCTCCCACCTCCCGGAGGAACTCGACGAAAGTAGAGAGGTGAGAGGTGTTCTTCGCGGTGATCAGCACCAGCCCCGCTTCGGCAATCGACGCGCGCACGTGAGCGGCGTCGGAGAGCCAGGAGCCGATGTCGGTCGACTCCTTCACCACCACGCCCTGGAGGATGCCAAACCGATTGGCGGTCTGCTTCACGAGGCTCACGTTGTCCGACGTGAGCACGACGATGACCCGGAAGCCGTTGTCGATCGCCATGGCGGCGGTGGTGATCATTGCGAGCGTCTTGCCGCTCTGGACCCGGCCGTACAGCAATCCCGTGGGATAGCCCTCACGCAAAGGAGGGGCGGCCGAGGCTCGCCCGGTGTTGGCGGGCCCCACCTCGCCGCGGCCCACATTGGCCTCGTAGTGCTGTAGGATTGAGGTCATCAGCCGCGTGACCTGCTGCTTCACGCGCTCAAGCGTCTCCTCAGGCATCCCCTGAGAGTCGCCTGCTCCTGCCCTCAGCGCGCCCAGGGTCTCCAAGAGGACCGGCCCGTCGATGCGAGGCAAGAGCGTGGGCTCCGCTGCATTGACCGTGGCCGTACCAATCGCTCCACTCACCGTTGTCTCTCCTTGGAAAGCACGCTCAGCTCCCCACGAACGAGCCTACATTGTGGGGATCCGTGGACAGGATGCGCTCTCGCCCCCTGAGAGCGATTATCTCCAGTTCAGCAAGGCAAGCAAGTGATGGGGGTTGCTAGGCGCTCTCCGCCACGGCGACGTCCAGCGCGAGTTCGATCATCTCGTTGAAGGACGTCTGGCGCTCCGCCTGAGACAGCGCCTCGTGGGTGCGGATCTGGTCCGACATTTGGGCGCACCACGAAGGAAGAGGCCGACGGCGGTGTGCTCCATCGCTCCATCCAGGCCCAGGAGGAGACCTGCTTCTTACTCCTGGCAGAGGTCACCCAGCAGGCTGTACCGCACCGGATTGTTGAGACACCAGATTGGTCGTAATCAGGCCGCTCGCTTCGACTGCATCAGCTCTCGCCGGGCCTGACTCGGCGAGAGGAAGTTGTGGTGCTCCAGCAGCCAGTGCTCGTTGTACCGGTGGGCCCACTCCAGCAGGGCCTTCCGGAGTTCCTCCACGGTGGAGAAGGTGCGCACCCAAAGCAGCTGCTCCTTGAGGGTGCGGATGAAGCGCTCGGCGCAGCCGTTGCCCTCGGGGCTGCGGACGAAGGACGGACTGGATTCGGCTCCCAGGAAGCGCAGGTCGTTCTGGAAGGCATCGCAGGTGTACTGGCTGCCGTTGTCGTGGCGGATGGACAGCCCCGTTGCCACGCCCCGGCCGTACGCACCGAAGCGAGCCTTGACGCCCTGGCGGATGGGCTCGAGGGCCTCGAAACGGGTGCCTACATTGGCCGCGTGGATGCCGACGCACTCGGCGGTCCCGTGGCCGATGGCAATGAAGACGGTCGCTTGGCCTTCCAGCGCGGTTACGGTGCAGGTGGCGTCGGTGCCCCACATGACGTCAGGCTTGTCGGTGGTGATGGTGCCGTCGTGGTAGCGCGGCCCGAGCACCCGGCGGGCACGGCCCGGTGCCAGTAGCCCCGCCTGGCGCATCAGCCGCAGGCAGCGGGCCTTCGAGGTGCGCACGGCCTGAGCGCGCAGCCGAGCCCATACCTTGCGGTGCCCCTCGCCCAGGAAAGGCGAGCGGGTCAGCACGCCACGGATGGCCTCCAGCAGCGCCTCATCCGTCAGTGCCGTCTTGGGACCGCGCCGGGCCGCCGGAGGGAGCGATGTCTGCCGACGGGCGCGATGCCGGTACACCGTGGCGCGAGGCACGCGCCAGGTGGCCGTCACGAGCGCCAGTCCGTACGGCTTGCCGCTGGAAGGCGAGAGACTGGCGCTCATCCTCTCGACTTCCTCCAGGGAAAACCGGGGCGTTGCCCTCCAGCAGCCGCGCCTTCTCGGCGAGCAGCTCGTTCTTCATCATCAGCTCGCCCACCATGGCCTTGAGCCGCAGCACCTCATCGTCCGCTTGCTCCGGCTCACGGCTCTTGAGGTTGGCCTCGGCCCCAGCCAGGAACTTCTCCCGCCACTCGCTCAGCACCGCCGCGGTGACGCCCAGCTCCCGAGACAGCGCGTCGAGTTCTTCGCCCTTGAGCAGTCCGAGTACGGCCTCCTTCTTCCGCTTCGCCGAGAACCGACCGCGCTCCGCCGTCCTGTCCTGCTTCTGCTGCTTCTTCACATCCACCTCACGAGGGGGAGGTTATTCCCCCAGAGAGGTGTCTCAAGAAATCCTGGGGTGGAGGAGACCCGCGCCCCCTCGATGGATAATCCCGAGAAGAAGAGCAGTCCTCACTGGAAGCTCGTGGGCAACGCGGTAAGTGGCCCTGTGGCGGAGTGGGTCGACAAGCGGCTGCGCGAGCCAGAAACGTACGACCCGAGTCGGGAAGTGCCAGTGAAAGGACTCAAGTGACCGCGTGCGACCTGGGGAGAGAACGGCAAGGTGGTAGGATGCCTGCTCTCCAAGTGGCCGGTGGCTATCATGGGGCCGGCCTCGGTTGCTTCATCAAGTACGAGCCCAGCCCCTTATCCGCTCGGGCGACCGTCGGTTTCCTGTCGCAGGCCCGGAAGAGCGGCCTTCATTTCGAGCCCGGTTTTCTGGACGCGGTCGAAGCGCACCTCAACGTATGCTGAAGCTGGAGGCGCTCTCGCGTGACTCGCAACGTGGCAGGGAAGGAACAGGCTGAGCTCGACCGCATCCTGCGCGCAGTTCCGGACCACAGCGCCCGGACTGAATCGCGCTACGATGACCTGAAGGGCTGGTTCTCCCGCGCGCTCGGCATTCCCGAGGATGCGATGAAGGCCACCTTCATCAGTGGCGGAAAGCAGGTAGGCCCCCGGCTCCTCACGCCGGGCATCCAGAGGACTCGTCCCCGGCTCACCATTGCCGTGCTCGGGCGGCTCCACGAGTTGGAGGCTTGCTTCGAGCGTGTCCAGTTCGAGGTCGGCTCCGGCGCCGAGCACTCCATGGGCGCTCTCGTCCTGGTCGGGGCCCTCGACGAGCCGCCCTGGCGCGTCGCCGGCCTAGTCGAGCCGGAGGGTGGCCCCTTCGAGAAGCGGCTGCGTCCCCTTTTCCCTGGGCTGGAAGTCCACCGCCCCGCCGCGGCGGGCCCCCAGGCAACCGCCCGGGACGGGAAGGTGGACTACACCGCAGCGGCTCAGCACGGGCTTCCGCTTCCGCAGGCAGGCGAAGTGGCACCGCGCGCGCTCGGGGGCCGCTCGGATATGACTGCGCTTGCGGACGCGCTCGGTGTCCCTCCCCCCTGGCTGGAGGAAGTGCGCGCCAGCCTCCAGGAGAAGAAGGCGCTCGTTTTCTACGGGCCCCCGGGCACGGGCAAGACGTTCATCGCTCGCCGACTTGCCGAGTCCCTCCAGCCCCGTCCCGAGCTCCGCGCCTTCGTCCAACTCCATCCGAGTTACGGCTACGAGGACCTCTTCGAGGGCTATCGGCCTGTGCCGAGCACCAGGGGCATCTCGCTCGCCAAGAGACCGGGACCGCTCCGCAAGCTCGTCGAGCAGGCCGAGAAGAACCCATCGGAGACGGTGGTGCTCGTGCTCGACGAGATGAACCGGGGCAATCTGCCGAAGGTGTTCGGCGAACTCTTCTTCCTGCTGGAGTACCGCGAAGAGAGCGTTTCGCTCATGTACTCACCCGACGAGCCCTTCAAGCTGCCCGCAAACCTCGTCGTCCTCGGGGCGATGAACACGGCCGACCGATCCATCGTCCTCCTCGACCAGGCGCTGCGGCGCCGCTTCGCGTTCATCTCCCTCTTCCCAGGTGAGCCCCCTGTCGACAGGATGCTGCGCACCTTCCTGTCGCGCAGAGTGCCGGAGATGGGATGGGTGGCGGACCTGCTCGACCTAGTGAACGAGAAGCTGGACGACCGCAACAGCGCCGTCGGGCCGAGCCACTTCATGCGGAATGACCTCTCCGAGGCCGTCCTCGGCCGCGTGTGGCGCCACAACATCCTCCCCACGCTGGAGGACCAATTCTTCTCGAACCGCCAGAGGCTCGACGACTTCGCCCTCCCGCGTCTCATCGAGGAGGCCCGCGAGCGCGCACGCGAGGAATGAGGACCGAGATGCGGACCATTTCCCTCGTCGAGCGCGGGACCACCTACGAGGTCGAACTCTCCGCGGAGGAGGTGCGCTTCCTCCGGAACTCCCGCGCCGGCGTCAGTGTGCTCGCGTCCGGAAAGGCGGGGGTGTACGACCTCGAAGCAAGCCAAGTGGTGGGCACGCTCGTCGGGCCCACGTTGCGCCTCCTCATCCAGCCCAAGCTCCCGGTGCGACGGGTCCTCTACCTGCTCGGGTACGTGCGGGGGGCTCTCCAGCTTGACGAGAAGACCACTCTCGGAGAGGCGGCCGAGCTCACCGAGGTCATGCAACTCCTCTACGCGAACGCCCTGGAGCGTGCCCTGAGGACGGGCCTCGTCCGTGGGTACGTATCGCACGAGGAGGAGTTGTCCGTGGTGCGCGGGCGCCTGGACGTAGGCACCCTGGTGCTCCGCAGATTCGGAGTCGTCCCTCCCCTCCCTTGCGCTTTCGACGAGCTCACAAGCGACACGGAGCCGAACCGCCGGCTGCTGGCAGCGGCCGTGCGCTTGGCGATTCTTCCCGGCGGCCGGCAGGACCTAGCGCGAAGGCTGCGTGAGCTCGTCCGGCGGCTGGAGGGCGTTCGCCTCGTGCATTACGGGCCGGGAATGCGGCGACTCCCTCCTGACCGGCGCTACGCATCCTTCGACGATGCGCTCGACCTCGCCGACCTGGTGTTGCGCAACTCCTCCATCGAGCTACGGGAGGGAGACGTCAGCACGACCGGCCTCCTCGTGGACATGGAGACGCTCTATGAGAGCTTCGTCTTCACCGCCCTCGGAGAGGTGCTCGCGTCACGAGGTCGGTGGGAGCGCCACCCCGTGGACGTGTACCTCGATCAGGCCCGCAGAGTGAAGCTGGAGCCAGACATCCTCTGGAGCTCGGCCCGCGGTACGCCTCGGCTCGTCGTGGACGCGAAGTACAAGGCCTCCCACCAGGGCACGCACGCGGACCTCTACCAGGCGCTCGCCTACTGCACCGCGCTCGGGCTCAGGACGGGGGTCCTCGTCTACGCGGAGACCCTGGAGGCCATCCATCATGTCTCGGCCGCAGGTGTCGCGCTCCACATCGTTCGCCTCGACCCGAATGGGGAGCCGGCCGAGTTGAGAGAACGGGCGCGCCAGCTCGCGGACCGCCTCGCCGGGCTCGTCGTCTCGGACAGGGTAGCCGCGTGACAACGACGCGGCTCCGCCCCGCAGGGGTTCCCGCTCCCTCCTCCCCGGAAGCGGAGCAGCGGATGAAGCGACAGAAGAGGCAGGACACCAGGCCCGAACTCGAACTGCGCTCCGCGCTCCATCGGCTGGGGCTCCGTTTCCGAGTGGGGCAACCCGTCGTGGGGACGCGCCGGAGGGCGGACGTCGTCTTCGCCAAGGAGCGTGTGGCAGTCTTCGTGGACGGCTGCTTCTGGCACGCCTGTCCGCTCCATGGAACCTACCCCAAGGCGAACGCGGATTTCTGGCGTGCGAAGCTCGCCGCGAATCAGGAGCGCGACCAGCGCACGGACGCGAGCCTCCGGGAAGCAGATTGGCTGCCAGTGCGAGTTTGGGAGCACGAGCCGATGGAGGAGGCCGCGGGGCGAGTCGCCGGCTTGGTACGTGGACGCCGAAGCAGCCGTTGAATTAGACGCCTTCTCGGTCTCGGGTACAGTCGCCGGATGCCGAAGAAGCAGGGCACACCAAAAGACCTCGCCTCCAGCGGCGCCTCGGCTGAAGCCGAGGGGCACCCTCTTGTCGGGTCGCTGAAGAGGGCGGGCTCCCGACCGGAAGTGTCCGCCCCCCGTGAGGCGAAGAAGAACTATGCGGAGCGCTTCTCGCGGGCCTTGGCGGCGGAGATGGCAGCTCGGCTACGGCCGGAGTTCACCGGGCGCCTGCTCACCGTCACCCCCACGGAGGATGAGCAGGAGCACGAGGCGTTGGTGAGTGGAGAGGGGGGCGCCAAGCGCGTGGACGTGGCCGTCTGGCACCGCCGCGATGGGCTGCTCCTGGACCTCTCCATCAAGACGTACTCGTTCCCCGACTGGGATCAACGCAAGAGGAGGGCTGGCCGCTACACAAAGAACATCGTCCGCAACGACCACGAGCTCCAAGCCGAAGCGGCCCGCATCCATCGGCGACAGCCGTACGCAGTCCTCGCAGGGGTCATGTTCATGCCGGTGGCATCTTGCGACGACGGACAGGTAGACAGGTCGTCGTTCGCGCATGCGGTCATGACCTTCAGGGAGCGCACTGGGCGCTCGGGCCCAGATGACCACAGGCACGACCGTTTCGAGCGGTTCTTCATCGCTCTGTACCACCACGATGGCTCGGAAACGGGCCGTGTCCGTTTCTTCGATGTGACTCGCCCCCCTCCGCGACAAGGCCGGCCAAAGAGCCAAGATACACTCAGCTTCTCAGAGATGATCGAGATGCTCGTGGCCGATGTGAGAAGGCGGAACACGCCCGAGCCGGAATGGGCAGAGCCCGAACCTGATGATGCGTAGCGGTCTCGCCCGCAGTACGTCGCTTACTGGAGTTGCCCCCGCCCTAACTGACCGGCATTGGTGCTAATGGAGCTCGGGTTGACGGCCTTCAACTGCTCCTTCAGTTCCTCAAGAGCCTGCTGCGACTGAGTCTTGTTCACGATCCGACTGCGCCGCCTCCCGAAGCATTTTGCGCAAGTGCGCCTCCAGTGCCTCCAAGAAGCCCTCTTCAAAGTGGAGGCTACTCGTGCGAGCCCGTTTGAGGAAACCTTCAGTCGCCCTGGCCGAAAGTGGCATGAGTGGATGCCGAAGAAAGCGGGCGAGACCGGGGGACTTTCGCCTGATTGGCCACTCCGAGACGTCTACCCGAACAACCCGCCCTTTTTCACCCCACGCTGCTCGGGGCCAGCGAGCAGTGGATGATAGGAGTGTCTCTGCGGTGGGTTCGTACTGCCCAGGCTCTCGCAACCGGGAGCCGACCCACTGCGCCACGGGCACACTCACAGCATTGCCGACGAGCTTCCAGCGGGGACCATTCTTGCGCGCCGGGGAGTCGACGGAGGGGGCAGTCCAATCCTCTGCGAAGCCTTGCAGGCGCTCAGCATCACGAATGTCGGGCGTGCCAACGAGGCCTGACGGCATCCAGATGGCCGGGGCCGAGGGAATGCCCAGCGTAGAGCCGCCCTTGATGGTGGGAATAGCATCCACCGCCCAGCCGAGCCCCTTGAGCCCCTCGGTCCAATAGAAGCCACACGGCCGGCCTCGAAAGTCGGGCACCTTGGGCTCACCTGCGTCATCAGCGAGAAGGACGTTGCGGGGATCGTCCGACCGAGAGGCCAACATCAACACGCGCTGGCGGCGCTGCGGAAGACCAAAGGCGCGCGTGTCGACTACGCGGTAGGCCCATCGATAGCCGAGTTCCTCGAGCGACGTGGTCAGGTAACGCATGGCGCTGCCCTGATCCAGGGACAGCATGAAGGACACATTCTCCAGCAGCAGCCATCGGGGCTTGGACGTCTTCAGCAGTCGGAAGACCTCGCTGACCAATCCGGAGCGGGAACCGCCGATGCCGGCCGTCCGCCCAGCTTGGCTCAGATCCTGGCAGGGAAACCCAGCAGCCACCAAATCCGCGTCCCGGAGGCTGCTCACATCACGGACATCGCGCTCCAGTGGCATGCCGACGAAGTGGGCCTTGAGCACTCGGGCAGCCGGTTCGTCGATTTCGCAAAGAAACGAGGCTTGGTGACCCTCCAGCTTGAGGCCGAGTTCCAACCCACCAATGCCTGCGAAGAGGCCGGCTACCTTCAAGCGGTCTCCCGTGAGCGGAAGCTCCAAAACCTGACCGGTGTCCTGCGGTGCCACATCCCTACCCCTCCTACCCCCTGCTCGCTTGGCACTCACGTCCACTCTCCTTGATGCTCGGCGCGCCAGGGAACTCGAACTACCCCACAAAGTATCCGAGCAGACCGCTCCGGCAACTTTGCAGGTGTGGACGCGCCGAGCCTACTTATGAAGTAGACCCATGCTGCCAACTTATTGAGTAGGGCTGCAAGCTCAAAGTCCACTGCACCACGATTGAGACAACGGAGAGGCACCTATTTTCTCGTGTAGTAGGCCTTGGTGTACTCGAAGCGCGCGACGCATGCATGCTCCTGAGCGGCGAAGTACACCTTGCGGACGAAATCTGTCTGCAGGCTGCTGAAGCAGCTCTAGGCGATGGGCCTGTCCCGAAGGTTCATTCCGCAGGAACCGCAGTCCTCGCCCCAGAGACATCCCTCTTGAGAGTGCCTTGCTGCATCTGTCGGCCGATGCTGTTGTACGAGGCCCATATTGCTGCATTGCACGTCCATGGCACACGAGAGGCCACGGGAAGCGCATGAGAAACAGCATGATGGCGAGTAAGCTGCCGCTGAGCGCAGGTATCCTGCTCGTAGCGAGAGTTCTGAAAGTTGCTGAAACCGAACCCGCTCGGCTTGCGCGAAGTCCAGCGCCGCAAAGTCGAAGGCCCTGGAGTCACCGGCTTTCACCGGAAACTCCAGGGCCTTCAGTTGGTCGGGGCGACAGGATTTGAACCTGCGACCACTTGCACCCCAAGCAAGTGCGCTACCAGGCTGCGCTACGCCCCGATACAGCTGTTGCTGCCACCGTCGTGAAACGGTGCGCGCCCTTATGCCCCCACATGACGGTCAGGTCAAGCAAGAGCAGCACGGCGCCGTGGGAAAACTCACGCTTCCGAGTCCTCCATTCCCTCCTCGTCGAAGTCCTCGCCCCGGGCCTCCGCCGCGTCCGCCGCCGCCTCTTCGCGCGCGTCGATTTCGGCGTGGTTCTCCGGCACCGCTTCGCCGTTCAGCGCGCTCTTCAGCACCTGACTCGGCCGGAAGGTCAGCACCCGGCGCGCCGAGATCTCGATCTCCTTGCCGGTCTGCGGGTTACGCCCCACGCGCGCCTTCTTCTGACGCACCTGGAAGTTGCCGAACCCGGAGATCTTGATCTTGTCTCCGCGCTCCAGCGTCTCCTTCAGGGTGTCGAACACGAGCTCCACGATCTCGGCCGACTCCTTCTTCGAGAAGCCGACCTTCTCGTAGACGCCCTCGATGATGTCCGCCTTCGTCATGCGATTCCTCGGGATTCCCTCGGTGCGATGAACGCGCAGGCACTGTTGCAGCCTTGCCGGAGACGTGTCAACCCTCTGACTTCACTCAGGAATTCAGGCTCGCAACGCGGCACCCAGCCGCTGCTTCACCTGCTCGACGATGCGCTGGTGCGCCTCGCTGACCTCCACGTCCGTCAGCGTCCGCTCGGCCGAGCGGTAGCGCAGCGCGTACGCCAGGTTCTTCTGCCCCTCGGGGATGGGCTTGCCCGTGTACACGTCGAACACCTGCGCCTCCTCGACGAGCGGCCGGCCCACCTCCAGGATGACCCGGCGCACCTCGTCGTTCGCCAGCTCCACCGGCACCACCACCGCCAGGTCCCGCAGCACCGCCGGGAAGCGCGGCAGCGGCTGGTACGCCGGCACCAGCTTCGCGGCCGCGTACAGCGGCTCCGTGTCCAGCTCGAAGGCGAACACGCCCTCGGGCAGTCCCAGCGCCTTCACCACGCGCGGGTGCAGCTCACCGATGTGCCCCAGCACCGTGCCGTCCGCCGTCTTCACCTGCGCACAGGCACGCGGGTGGTACGCCGGGTGCTCGGCGGGCGAGAAGGTGACGCCCTCCACCCGCAGCGCGACCAGCACTCCCTCCACCGCGCCCTTCGCGTCGTAGAAGTCCGCCCGCGCGTCCTTCTGCGTCCAGCTCCGGCCGCCGCCCCGCAGGCCCCACACGAGGCCGCCCACGCGGTGCACCTCGCGCGTCGCCGGATGCTGGCCCTGGCCACCCTGCGGGTCCCGGAAGTACGCCCGGCCCGTCTCGTAGATGGTCACCGACTCCACCTGGTGCCGCACGCTGCGCGACAGGTTCTCCAGCAGGCCCGGCAGCAGGCTGGTGCGCATCACCGACTGCTCCGCGCTCAGCGGGTTGAGCAGCGCTACCGGCTGCTCCTTCACCCCCAGCACCTCCAGGCTCTTCGGCGCGACGAACGAGTAGTTCACCACCTCGTCCAGCCCCGCCCCCGCCAGCGCGTGGCGCATCCGCCGCTCGGCCTCCGCGTGCGCGGGCTCCGGCGCCAGCTCCGCCAGGCCGCGCGGCAGCTTCGCCGGGATGTTGTCGTAGCCGAAGACGCGGGCGACCTCCTCCAGAAGGTCCTCCTCGCGCTCCACGTCCACGCGGGCCCGGGGCACCTCGTACGTCACCTGCCCCGTCCCCTCCTCCACCGCCTTGAAGCCCAGCGCCGCGAGGATGCGCTTCACCTCCGGCTCCGCCACCGCCACGCCCAGCACCTTCTCCACCCGCGCGAAGCGCAGCGTCACCCGCCGCGGCGGCTTCGGCGCCGGGTACACATCCACGCGCCCCGGGGCCACCGTGCCCCCGGACAGCTCCGCAATCAGCTGCGCCGCGCGGTCAATCGCCGGCACCACCGCGTCCAGGTCCGCGCCGCGCTCGAAGCGGTGCGACGCCTCCGTGTGCAGCACGTGCCGCTTCGCCGTCCGCCGCACGCCCGAGCCCTGGAAGTTCGCCGACTCCAGCACCAGCCGCTTCGTCCCCGGCGTGACCTCACTGTCCCCGCCGCCCATCACGCCCGCGAGCGCCTGCGCCTGCTTCCCGTCCGCGATGACCAGGTCATCCACGTCGAGCGTGCGCTCCTTGCCGTCCAGCGTGGTGAGCTTCTCGCCCTTGCCCGCCGTGCGGACGACGATTTCCTGCCCACCGAGCTTGTCCAGGTCGAACGCGTGCAGCGGCTGCCCGTACTCCAGATTCACATAGTTGGTGACGTCCACCACGTTGTTGATGGCGCGCACGCCGCACGCCTTCAGCCGGTCCTGCATCCACTGCGGCGACGGCTTGATGGTGACGTTCTCCACCACGCGCGCCACGTACCGCGGGCAGCGCTCGGGCGCATCCACGCGCACCTTCACCTGCTCGGACGCCGCAGTCCCGGACTCCGCCGGCTTCGGCTGGGGCACCTTCAGCGGAGCGCCCGTCACCACGCCCACCTCGCGCGCCACGCCCAGGTGGCTGAGCGCGTCCGGCCGGTTCGGCGTGACATTCACCTCCAGCACCACGTCATCCAGCCCCAGCGCCTCGGCGATGGGGGCGCCCGGCTTCGTGTCGGGCGACAGGATGAGCAGCCCGCTGGACTCCTCGCTCAGCCCCAGCTCCTTGGACGAGCAGAGCATGCCGAAGCTGTCCACGCCGCGCAGCGCCGCCTGCTTGATTTCCACGCCGTTGGGCAGCTTCGTGCCCACCGTGGCCAGCGGCACCTTGTCGCCGACCTTGTAGTTCTTCGCGCCGCACACCACCTGCAGCAGCGCCGTCCCGCCGATGTCCACCTGCGTGACGGACAGCTTGTCCGCGTTGGGGTGCTGCACGGACTCCTTGATCTGCGCCACCACCACGCCGCGCAGGCCCTCGCCCGGACGCTCCAGGCCCTCAATCTCCAGGCCCGCGGCGGTCAGCTTGCGCGCCAGCTCGTCCACCGACGGCGGCAGCGCCACGTAATCGCCCAGCCACTTCACCGAAATCTTCACAGGTCCACCCTCTTGCCCAACGGCCGGAACACGGGGGCTTCGGGCCCGAAGGCCCGCCAAGCCCCCACGGGACTCAGAACTGCTCGAGGAAGCGCGCGTCGTTCTCGAACATCATCCGCAGGTCGTCGATGCGGTAGCGCAGCATGGCAATGCGCTCCACGCCCATGCCGAACGCGTAGCCCGTCACCTCGCCCGGGTCATACCCGGCCGACGTGAAGACGTTGGGGTGCACCATGCCGCTGCCCAGCACCTCCAGCCACCCCGTCTGCTTGCACACCCGGCACCCCTTGCCGCCGCACGAGGTGCAGGAGATGTCCACCTCCGCCGACGGCTCGGTGAAGGGGAAGAAGGACGGGCGGAAGCGCGTGCGCGTGTCCGAGCCGAAGAACGCCTTCACGAACGCGTCCAGCGAGCCCTTCAGCTCGGCGAACGTCACGTCCTTGTCCACCAGCAGGCCCTCCACCTGGTGGAACATGGGCGTGTGGGTGATGTCCGAGTCGCGCCGGTACACCCGCCCCGGCATCACCGCGCGGATGGGCGGCTTGCGGTTGAGCATGTACCGCACCTGCACCGGCGACGTGTGCGTGCGCAGCAGCACCGGGCTGTCCGCCTTCTTCGCGTGGCCCAGCGAGGCCTCCTCCACGTAGAAGGTGTCCTGCATGTCCCGCGCGGGGTGGTCCTTGGGCAGGTTCAGCGCCTCGAAGTTGAAGTAGTCGAGCTCGATTTCCGGGCCGCTCGCCACGTCGAAGCCGAGCCGCGAGAAGGTGCGGACGATTTCCTCCATCGTCCGGGACACCGGGTGCCGGCTGCCCGGCGCCACCGTCCGCCCCGGCAGCGTCACGTCCAGCCCGGGGCCCTTGAGCTGCGCCGCCAGCGCCGCCTCCTCCGCGCGCTGCACCGCCTCGGCGAGCAGCTTCTCCAGCTCCGCCTTGACGGTGTTGGCCACCTCGCCCAGCGCCCGCCGCTCCTCGGGGGGCAGCTTGCCCATGCCGCCCAGCACGCCGGACAGCTCGCCCTTCTTGCCCAGGTAACGGACCCGAAGCGCCTCCACCGCGGACAGCTCGGACGCGACGCCGATTTCCCGCCGCGCGGACTCCGCCAGCGCCAGCAACCGATCCCGCATGGACTTCCGCCTCCGTTCGCACACGCCCCGTGCGCTCTTGAGTCACGAGGCAAAAAAAAGGGCCGCCCCGAAGAGGCAGCCCGTTCACTCACCCGGAAGGGGCGGCCCTGGATTCAAGCCGCCACCCCATCCGTTTTATTGCCGGCCCTCACGGGCCAGGCATGTCTCAGGCCGCCTTCACGCTGTTGGCGACGGCCGCAAAGCCCGCGGGGTCCGCGATGGCCATGTCGGACAGCACCTTGCGGTTGAGACCGATGTTCGCCTTGGTCAGGCCGGCGATCAGCTTCGAGTAGGACAGGCCCACCGTGCGAGCCGCCGCGTTGATGCGGACGATCCACAGGCGACGGAAGTCCCGCTTGCGCTGCATGCGGTCGCGGCTGGCGTAGTCCAGCGCCCGCTCAACCGCCTGGTTGGCGCGCTTGTAGCAGTTCTTCCGACGGCCGCGGAAACCCTTGGCCAGCTTCAAAATCCTATTGCGACGACGACGAGCCTTCACACCCTTTTTGACGCGCATGATTCACTCACTCTCGACTGCGTAGTTTGAAGCCTCCCGGTTCAGGCGTACCGCCGCTCCGACGAGGCCACGCGAACTGCCACTCTCACTCAAGCCCCGTAGGGGAACATCTCCTTGATGACCTTCTTCGCGTCCATGTCGCGCAGATGGCCCGTGCCGCGATTGCCGCGCTTCTGCTTCGGCGTCTTCGCGTGCGTGAAGAGGTGCTTGCCGTAGGCCTTGCCATGCTTGACCTTGCCGCTCTTCTTCACGTGGAAGCGCTTCTTCGCGCTGCTGCGGGTCTTCAACTTCGGCATTGTCCTGATCCTTCCTTGCACAGCACCGACGACTCCGCGGCCTGGTGCGGGAACGCTCGTAAAACAGGGAACTTGAGCCTGCTCCCCTCGAAAGTGCGCCAAGATACTTGGGTGCGACCCGGAGTCAAGGCCCGTCAGCAAGCAGGCTGCCAGCCGGGTCCTCCCCCTTACGGCAGGGCCGCCTCCTTCGCGAGGAGGGCCTCGAAGTCCTCCAGCTTCATGCTCTTGAGGTCCTCGCCGCCGTACCGGCGCGGCGCCACCCCTCCCGTCGTCACCTCGGTGTCGCCCACCACCAGGGTGAAGGGAATCTTCTGGAGCTGCGCCTCGCGGATCTTCGCGTTGAGCGTCATGCCGCGCTCGTCGAACTCGACCCGGTAGCCCTTCGCCCGGAGGGTGTCGCGCACCTTGCGGGCGTAGTCGTTCTGCCGGTCCGCCACGGTGACGAGCACCGCCTGCACCGGGGCCAGCCACGCCGGGAAGGCGCCGGCGAAGTGCTCGATGAGGATGGCGGTGAAGCGCTCGAAGGAGCCGAAGATGGCGCGGTGGAGCACCACGGGGCGGTGCGGAGCGTTGTCCTCGCCCACGTACGTCAGGTCGAAGCGCTCCGGGGCCAGGTAGTCCAGCTGCATGGTGCCCAGCTGCCACCGGCGGCCGATGCTGTCCGACACCGCGAAGTCGATCTTCGGGCCGTAGAAGGCGCCGTCGCCCGGAGCCAGCTCGTACTCCAGGCCCAGCGACTCCAGGGCCGCCTTGAGGCCCTCCTCGGCGCGGTCCCAGAGGGAGTCATCTCCCAGCCGCTGCTCGGGGCGCGTGGACAGCTTCACCGCGTAGGTGAGGCCCACCGCCTTGTAGACGCGGTCCAGCAGCTTCACGAAGCGCCGCACCTCGTCGGTGATCTGGCCCTCCATGCAGTAGATGTGCGCGTCGTCCTGGGCGAACTGGCGCACGCGGGTGAGGCCGCCGAGCGCGCCCGCCGCCTCGTTGCGGTGCAGCACGTCCTGCGTGTGGAAGCGCAGGGGCAGGTCGCGGTAGCTGTGCTTCTTGAAGCCGTAGAACAGGTGGTGCGACGGGCAGTTCATCGGCTTGAGGGAGAAGTCGTGCTCGCCGGACTCGCTGTCGAGCACCAGGAACATGTTCTCCTTGTACTTGCCCCAGTGGCCGCTGGTCTCCCACAGCCCCTTGTTGAACATCAGGGGCGTCTTGATCTCCACGTAGCCATCCTCGGCGGTGAGGTGGCGCATCCAGTCGGAGAGCGTCTGGTAGAGCGCGGTGCCCTTGGGCGTCCAGAAGGCCGCGCCCGGCGCGTACGGGTGGAAGTGGAAGAGGTCCAGCTCCTTGCCCAGCTTGCGGTGGTCGCGCTTTTTCGACTCTTCAATACGCGTCAGGTACTCCGTCAGCGCCTTCTTGTCGAAGAAGGCCGTGCCGTAGACGCGCTGGAGCATCGGGTTGCGGTGGTCGCCGCGCCAGTAGGCGCCGCTGGACGAGAGGATCTTGATGACGCCGATCTTCCCGGTGCTCGGGGCGTGGGGCCCCAGGCAGAAGTCCACCCAGTCGCCGTGCGTATAGAGGGTGAGCGTCTTGGCGCCCTTGGCGGCGATGTCCTTGACGATCTCCACCTTGAACTTCTCGCCCTTCTCCTCGAAGAGCTTCACCGCCTCGTCCATGGAGATTTCGGTGCGGACGAAGGGCATGTCCTGCTTCAGCTCGGCGTTGGCCGCGGCTTCGATCTTCTCCAGCTCCTCCGGCGTGAAGGGCTTCTCGCGGAAGAAGTCGTAGTAGAAGCCCTCCTCCGTCGCGGGACCGATGGTCACCTGCGTGCCGGGGAAGAGGTGCTGCACGGCGCTGGCCACCACGTGGGCGGCGTCGTGGCGGATGAGCTCCAGGGACTCGGGGCTCTTCGGCGTGAAGATCTGGAGCTTCGCGTCCTCTTCCAGCTTCCGGGCCAGGTCCATGTCCTGGCCGTTGACCCGGGCGAAGAGGGCGGCCTTCGCCAGGCCCGCCCCGATGCTCTCACGCACGAAGTCCGCGATGGTCGTGCCCCGGGCGGTCTGCTTCTGGCTGCCGTCGGGGAGCGTCACCGTGATCATTTCGGACATATGCGACCTCTGGAAAAACCGCGGGCGGCAGGCTCTTGAGAAGCCGTGCCGCCCGCGGGATGAAATCTCTACTGTGTTGGGTCGTAGTGGGATCGAACCACTGACCCCTACCGTGTCAAGGTAGTGCTCTACCGCTGAGCTAACGACCCGTCGTTCTGAAGCGCGGGCGGGAATAGCAGCGGGCTCCCGCGGCTGTCAAGGAAACACGGAGGGCATTTCACCTCTTCCCGTCCAGCAGCGCGCGGACGCGATTCATCACCGCGTCGAACATGGCCGGGGTGAGCCGCCCCGTCTGGGTGTTCTGTTGGCTGACGTGGTAGCAGCCCATGAGCGTCCGCCCGTCCGGCAGCACCACCTCCGCCCCGTGGCCAAAGGCCGGCCGGGGCGAGCCTGACGGGATGCCGGTGCGGTCCAGCGAGGCGAGCGCGGCATTCCACCCGATGGCCCCCAGCGCGAGCAGCACCCGGGCAGGCAGCAGGGCCATCTCCCGGTCCAGGAACGGGGCGCACCGCGCCAGCTCCTCGGGCAGGGGCTTGTTGTCCGGCGGAGCACAGCGGGCCGCCGCCACGATGAAGGCGTCCTTCAGTGTGAGCCCGTCGTCCCGGTGCTCGCTCGTCGGCTGGTTGGCGAAGCCGGCCCGGTGGAGGCCGGCGAAGAGGAAGTCCCCCGAGCGGTCTCCGGTGAACATCCGCCCCGTCCGGTTGGCCCCATGCGCCGCTGGCGCCAGCCCCACGATGACCAGCCGCGCCCCGGGGTCCCCGAAGCCGGGCACCGGCCGGCCCCAGTAGTTCCAGTCGCGGTAGGCCCGGCGCTTCACCCGGGCCACCTCCTCGCGCCACTCCACCAGCCGGGGGCAGGCCGTGCAGGCGACGATTTCCCTGTGCAGCTTCTCCAGCTTCGTCACGCGGGACTCCCGTCCCCCCCACCCGTCACCGCGAGGAGGCCTCGCCCGTATATAGCGACGTGCGCCGGTAGCGCTGCACCACCACGCGCAGCACCACCTTGAGGATGGCCGCCACCGGCACCGCCAGGAGGATGCCCACGAAGCCGAACAGCTCGCCGAAGGCGAGGATGGCGATGATGACCGCCACCGGCGCCAGGCCCACCTTCTCACCCACGATGCGCGGGGTGATGACCAGGCCCTCCAGCAACTGCCCGATGACGAAGGTGCCCGCCACCGCCGCGAGCTGCCACGGCCCCTGCCACGACAGGGCCAGCCCCACCAGCGACAGCAGGATGCCCACGCCCGTGCCCAGGTACGGCACCATGTTGCCGAACCCGGCAATCACCCCGATGACGATGGCCATGTCGATGCGCGCCGCCGACAGCCCCGCCGCGTAGATGACCGACAGCACCGCGCCCACGGTGAGCTGCCCGCGCACGAAGGCGGAGAGCACCTCGTCCACCTCCGCGAACCGGCGGGCCACCAGCGCCACCGTGCGCCGGGGGAGCAGGTCCCTCACCATGCCCGTCAGGCGCGGGTAGTCCTGCAGGAAGAAGAAGGCCAGCACCGGCACCACCGAGAGGCCCAGCAGCGTGGCCACGAAGCGCGCCGTGTTGCCCGCGAAGCTGGCGAGGATTCTCGCCGCCGCGGGGCCCGCGCTCTGCGCCAGGTCCGACGCCTGCTGGCCCAACTCCGCGGTGCGCTGGCGCACCAGGTCCGGCAACGAGCGGCCCAGCAGCGCCTCCACGCGCGGCACCACCTGCGTGCTGCCCCGGCGGAAGAAGTCCGGCAGCTTCGCCGCCTCCTCGCGGAACACCGGGATGAGGTACAGCACCGCCCCCGCCAGCAGCAGCGTGCCGCCGACGAAGACGATGGTCGTCCCCCACGTCCGGTCCAGCCCCTTCTTCTCCAGGGCCGTCACCATGGGGTTGAAGATGTAGGCCCCCGCCAGCGCCAGCAGCACCGGCACCGCCACCCCGCCGAACACGGAGAGCAGCGCGAACACCAGCCCCAGCGAGCCCACCATCACCGCGGACCACCACAGGTCGATGCGCCGCGCCTCCACCTCGGAGAGCCCCACCTCGGGCACAGGCGCCAGGACGCCGCCCACCGGCGGAGCGCTCGGCTGCCCGGCCGCTGCGCGGGCTTCCGGGGCCGCCACCGCGTGGAGCACGGGAGCGGGGGGTACGGCGGGCCCGGCGACGGGTTTCACGGCGGCGGGGGCACCAGGTTTCCTGCGGCGTCCGATGGCGAACTCCTCTTCTGGTCCGGGCTACGGCTTCTTCAAGCCGCGATTGCGCTTCACGAAAGTGGCGAACGCATCATTGACCTTCTTCGGGTCGAATGGCGACACGGCGCCTACCTGCTCGCCCACCACGATCTGCCGGTTCTTCTGCAGCTCGCGGACGACATCCTCCCACTCCTCCACGGTGACTTCGTGGGGACCGGAGATCTGCGTGCGCCCGCCGTCCGGAGTTCCCGCGTCCGCGGAGGCCCGGGCCTTCGGCACGCGGGCCGTCACCTGCACCACCCCGGTGTACACCTGCACCACGGTGGTGGGCGACAGCGCGCCGGCGACGAGCGGCGGGGCCGCGTCCACGCGCAGCACCGTGCCGCGCACGCCCGCCACCGCCCGGTCCGTCTTCACCTCGAACTTCGCCTCCGAGCCGGACAGCGCCTTCTTCACCTCCGCCCACACCTTGCCCAGCTTGAGGTAGCCCGAGAAGCTCTTGCGCTCCTGGCCGGAGAACTCCGCCTCGGTGATGACCAGCTGGCTGCCCGCGCTCAGCATCAGCACGCTGCCGTCGTTGAGCTCCAGCTTCACGCCCGACTTCAGGTCCACGTCCAGCGTGTCCTTCTGTTCGACTTCCGCACCCGACTTGAGCGGCTTGCGCTCCGCGCCCTCCGGCGTGCGCCACGCCGTGCCCTCCACCGTCACCACGCGGCCCACGGCCGCCGCGGCCAGCCCCGGAAGACACAGCAGCACCGCCGCCACCAGCGCCTTCGGAAACCACCTGTCCCGTCGCGTCACGGAGCACCTCCGCCAGGGGCCACCGCGGTGCGCAGCTGGATGGTCAGCCGCGCCCGGGCCCCGCTGGGCTCGTAGTACGTCGTGTACGGCCAGAAACCCTGCTTCTTCACCTCGATGTGGTGCAGCCCCGCGCCCACCCGGAGCGACCTCGGAGCCCCCGTGAAGTCGCTGCACAGCCCCTGCAGGACGCCGTCCAGGTACACCTCCGCGTCCACCGGCTCGCAGCGCAGCGCCAGATTCCCGCTCGGCGTCTCCGCGCCCGCCATCAGCTCGCGCGCCCTGGCCACGGAGTCCGGCTCCTTGGGCCCCGCACACCCGCACGCCACCGCCGCCGCTGCCAACCAGGCGCCTCGCATCAATGCGCCAGCGTCAGCTCGACGGTGTTGCTCGTCACGCCCGTCACGCTGGCCTTCGTCGCGGGCTTGCCGCCGAGCGCCGTCGTGAGCTTCTGATGGAAGGCCGCCTCGCCCATCGCCTCGGCCAGCGCCTCCGTGCTGCCCAGGTAGCGCAGGTCGAAGCGGATCTGCCCGTTCTGGAAGTTGCCCTGCTTCACGTCGCTGACGCCGGTGACGGTCCGGGTCAGCACGTCCTTGAAGGCCTTGACCGCCTTGAAGTCCGCCAGGCCCTGCACCGTCATCGCCACGACGGTGCCGTTCTGCTCCGCCTGGGAGAGGTAGTCCACCACCGCCTGCCGCACGCTCGCGACGACCTTCTTCCCGCGGTACTGCGCAATCTCCGTCGCCGTGTGCTGGTACGACACGAGCGGGCTCACCTTCGTGCCGCGCCCCTCGAAGCCGCTGTCGAACTTGTCCGCCAGCCGGGCAATCTGCGTCCCCGAGTCCGTGGCGAACACCGCCAGCTCCCACTCGCCCGTCACCGCGTAGTAGTGCTCGTAGCCCGACAGCGCCGCGCCCTGGCCCTGCGTCATCTTCTGCTGCTGGAACGTCGCCTTGCCGTAGATGATGTAGTCCGCCGCCGTCAGCTGCTGGATGAGCTTCGTGTCGGGCGTGGTCAGCGCGACGCCGGACGCCACCTCCAGCTTCCCGGCCGCGAAGGCGGGGTCGATGATGCGCCAGCCGTCCTTCTGGAACGTGTCGCTGAGCACCTGCGACAGCACGCCGCTGCTGATGATGACCTTGTCGGGGCTGACGGCCTGCTCGTGCAGGACGATGAGCAACCGGTTGTTGGCCATGCGGCGGATCAGCGCCGCCACCGCCTGGAGGTCCTTGTCGAGCTGGGCCGTGCCCACCTCCGCGCGGACCTTCACCTTCGCCACCCCACCCTCCTCCTTGCGCTCCAGCACCTCGTGCGTGCGCACGTAGCCGGCGCTCCGGGTGAAGATGCGGTCGCTCACGAGCTGGCTGTTGGCCGTGAGCGTGTCCGAGGACACCAGCACCCCGGCCACCTGCTCCACCGCCTCGCGCAGGGCGGCGCTCTTTGCCTCGGCGAAGGCCTTGTCCTTGTTGCCGTCGACGATGGCGGCCTCGCCCGTCACCTCCTTCGTGACGGTGGCGGGCGGCGCCGCGGCGGCGAGGGCCACCGACGCCAGCAGCAGGGACAGCGCGGTCAGCTTCAGGGACATGGCCGGCCTCTCGAAGAGCGCTACTGGGTGACGATGACGACCCGGCCCTCGGCCAGGAAGCGCGTGTTGACCTCGGCCAGCGCCTTCGCGTCGTCCGAGGCGAGCACCAGGTCCGAGCCCTTCATCCCCGTGGCCTTCACCACCAGGGGCTTCTCGCCCACGAGCGTGGCCTTCTTCGCCGCGTCGAGGCTGTCGAACCAGGCCGCCACGCCCGAGGTGGCGCGGCTCTCGTCGGAGAGCGCCGCCGCCCCGTAGAGCGCCTTGCCGGAGCCATCCAGCAGCCGGGGCGCCAGCATGGGCTTCACGCCCAGGCCCCGCGCGTCCACCACCAGGCCCGTGTACTTCTTCGCGCCCTCGGCGTTCAGCGCGATGGCCGTGTCCGGCGCGGGCGTCACCAGCGACGCGGTGATGGCCGCGAGCGGCACCTCCACGTCCACCTCCACGCCGCTGTCCGAGAAGTACCGCTTGGCCACGACCTTGTAGCCGCGGATGGCACCCTCCACGCGGCCGCGCACCTCTTCGCGGGACATCTCGTCCCCGACGGTGCGGCCGGCGCTGAGCTGGATGCCGCGCGCCTGCTCGAGGAGGTTGCGCAGCGCGTCCATCTTCGCGGCCCGCTCCGCCCCCAGCCGCGCCTGCGCCGGGTTGGCCGCCTTCAGGTCCGGTGCTCCAGCTCCGGTGGCCCGCAGGACCTGCCCCTCCCAGTTGACGCCGGGACTCATGGGCCGTGCGACTTCAGCCGCGGCGGCCGGTGACGGGGCCTTCGCTTCCTTGCCCTGGCCCAGTGCCGTCAGCGGCACGGCCAGCAACATCCCCCACAGCGAACGCCTCACGGGAAATCCTCCAGTCCTCACCCGACTTCGCGGGTAGACACAGGACAGAATGATCCACCATTGAAAGGGCCCGCTTCCAACGAAGTCAAGGCACGCCTCCGGGCGCACCGCGGCGCGTCAGTTCTCGTTGCCGTGTCGGTCCACGTAGGCGTCGATCATCTTCCGGTGGCGCTCGGTGAGGAGCGTGAAGCGGACGCCCGAGCGCTCGCGCTTCGCGGAAGCCGCCTCCACCCACTCACGCACCACTTCACCCTCGGCGTAGATGATCTCCTCCGAGCCGGGGAGCTGGAACTGGAGACCGACGCGCTTCGCCTCGTGCTGCGGCTCGAGCAGCCGGGCGAGGCTCACGCCCTCCTGGCTGATGTCCGCGGCCCGCGACATGTACGGCACGCCACCCATGTACTTGTTGAGGTAGATGTCGAGGGGCGCCCGCCGGGCCTTTCGCTTGTCGCTCATCGCTCCGTCGCCTCCGGTAGTGCAACAGGCCGCTTCGGGGGTGAAGCAACCTGGATTCACAGTAGAGGCGCGCGATGAACTCGCAAGAAAACGACCGGCTCTCAGCAGACCGGGCCGCAGAGCATGCGCCGTCTGTGCTTCCTCGCTGCATTCTTCGCGTTGTATTGCGTGCCCCTATAGTTCCCCGGTTCCCATGAAAGGCAAAAGCATGCGATCGATGTGGATGGCGTCCCTGGTGCTGGCGCTCGGCGCCCCCGTGGCCCACGCGCAGACCTCCAAGCCCGCGGCCAAGACGCCCCCGGCCACGCCGGCTCCGACCGCGGCTCCGGCTCCGGGCGCCGCGCCCGAGCTCCAGTCCGAGGACGCGAAGACCATCTATGCCCTCGGTGTCTCCGTGGGGAAGGACCTCTCCTTCTTCGCGCTGACGCCCGAGGAGGTGCAGATCCTCCAGCGCGGCATCGCCGACAGCGTCGCCGGCACCGCGGCCCCCGTGGACCCGAAGGAGTACGCGCCGAAGATTCAGGCGCTCGCGAAGACCCGGCAGGCGCAGGCCAGCGCCGCCATGCTGGTGCGCGCCGCGCGGGAGCCCGGGGCCGTGAAGCTCCCCTCCGGCGTCATCTACCGCGAGACGCAGGCCGGCACCGGCCGCAGCCCGCGTCCCACCGACACCGTGAAGGTCCACTACGAGGGCCGGCTGCTGGATGGCACCGTCTTCGACGGCTCGGCCAAGCGCGGCATCCCCGTGGAGTTCCCCCTCAACGGCGTCATCCCCTGCTGGACCCAGGGCGTCGCGAAGATGAAGGTGGGCGGCAAGGCGAAGCTCACCTGCCCCGGAGACACGGCCTACGGGGAGCGCCCGCCTTCGGGCTCGCGCATCCCGCCCAACGCCGTGCTCGTCTTCGACGTGGAGCTGGTGGACATCCCCGGCGACACCTCGAAGCAGTAGCGGCCACGCCGGGCTCCGGATTCGAACCGGAGCCCGGGCGTCCTCCTACTGCTTCAGCGCGGCCTCGGTGGCGTGCAGGAGCGCATCCGCGCTCACCGGCGCGCCCGTGGCGTGAATCATCCACTGGTCCGGCGTCACCGCGCCGTGCGTGGCCATCCGCTCGAACTCCGCGCCCAGCGCGCCCTTGCCGCGCAGGTGCTCCTCGATCTGGAACGCGATGAGGTGCCCCAGCGGATAGTCCGGCAGGTAGAGCGGGTAGCTGATCATGTGGCTGTAGATGCCCAGGAGCGCCGTGCCCTCCGCGCCCAGCACCGGCGCGTAGTAGCGGTTCCACACGTCGCGGGAGATGGCCACCACCGCGTCGCGCAGCTCCGCGGGCTTCGCGTCCGGGTGCGCGTACATCCAGTGCCACACGGCCATGTCCACCAGCGCCACGCCGGCAATCTCCCACGTCTGCCAGAAGTCATTCAGCACGCGCTCACGCTCGGCCGCGGCGTCCGGCTTCCCCAGGCCCAGCAGCTCCAAATCACGCGCCTGGAAGACGAAGGCGAGCGCCTCCGTGAAGGCGCTGTTGGGCACGCCCGTGAGCAGCGTGTGGTCCACCGAGTAGAGGCTGAACACCTGCTCCACGTTGTGCCCGAGCTCGTGCACCGCGATGTTGTAGCCCTTGTAGTTCATGCCCCCCTTCTCCACGCGGGTGCGCAGGCGCGGGAAGTCGCCCCGCCGCAGCGCCTGCTGCGCATGGCCCGCCCCGCGCGACGCGTCCACCTGGATGCGCGCCGCCAGCCAGGCCGCCTTCTCCCGCGTGAAGCCCAGTCCCTGGAGGATGCGCGGCATGTCCCTAGCGAAAGCCGCCGCCGTGGGGTAGCGCTTGCGCGTCAGCGCATCCAGCTCCGACTCCGGCCGCTTCCCGCCCGGCTTGAAGCCCGGGTACCACAAATCCTGGGGGCCCAGCTTCCGTCCCAGCCGCGCCTCGATTTCCTTCGCCACGCGCGGCACCACCGGTGACTCCAGCACCTGCGTGAGCAGCGCCTTCACGCGCTCCTCCGGAATCTCGCGCATCAGCTCGAAGCTGCGCGCAATCCGCGTGGGCGCCACCGGCGAGTACGGGTCCGCCTTGCGCCCCGCCTGGAATATCCCCAGCAGGTGCGCATAGCGCGTGTTCGGCTCCGGGGCCGTGTCCGGCTTCGCCTCGCGCGCGGGCGCGTCCTCCTCCACCGTCTGCGGCGGCGCCACCGTCACCGCGTTGGTGACGGGGTCCCAGTCCAGCCTCGGGTTGTCGATGACGGCCGCGGGAATCGTCTGCGTGACGATGCGCTCCATCACCTGGAGGATCATCCGCTGCTTCACCAGCGCGTTCGGGTCCGCGTAGTCGCCCTTCAGCTCGTCGCGCAGGTTCCAGTGACTGATGAGCCGCAGCCCCTTCGGGAAGGGCCGGTTCCCCTGCGCATCCACCAGGTGGTGCATCCAGATGTTGTACTCGGCGATGTAGAGGCCGGCCGCGGCGATGGCTCGCGACGACTCCTTCTCGATTTCCGCCGGCACCCGCCGGTTGAAGCGCGACGCCAGCCTCGACTCCGCCCACTGCCGCCGCGTCCACTTCGAGCCCTGCTCCACGCGCTCGGCCAGCGTGGTGAGCGGGAAGTTGAGCAGCACCACGAAGCCCACCTTCGAGCGGAACAGGTCCGAGGTGACGTTGGCGGACGGGTCATACGAGGCCAGCAGCGGCTCCACCGGCAGCAGCGGCCCCAGGTCCAGGTCCGAGTACCACTGCAGCTCGCGGCCCAATTCGTTCATGTGGCCGTCGAGCTGCTCGAACAGGCGCTCCAGCCGCGCGAAGGTGGCGTCCAGCGTCTTCGCGTCGGACAGGAACTGCTCGCGGATGAAGGCCGCCGCGTCCCCGTCCTCCTCGCGCCACAGCGCCAGCACCTGGTCCACGCCGCGCTCGATGCGCGCGCGCTGCGCCTCGCCGTGCTTGGCGAGCAACTCCGCCTTCAGCGCGGCGGCGGCGAACGAGGGCGGCTTCATCGCGGGCTCCTGGGATGACGCGGCGGGAGTCGCCGGAGGTGGCGGCTGCACGGCGGGAGCATCCGGCACGGGCCGCGGGGTGGAACAGCCGAGCATGGCCAGCAGGGGCAGCAGGCGGGCGCGAGAGGCCCGGGGCTTCAGGGGAGAGGACACGTTGGGAAGCTCCAGAAACACGAAGGGCCCGACCCTCGGCGGGCCGGACCCCCATGATGCATCAGGAAGTCGTTCGAACGACGCTTGGCTCAGGCCGCGCGAACGTTCTGCGCCTGCAGGCCCTTGGGGCCGCGGCCGACCTCGAACTCCACCTTCTGCCCCTCCTGGAGGGTGCGGAAGCCATCCATGTTGATGGCGGTGTGGTGGCAGAACACGTCCTCACCACCGCCGTCCTGGGTGATGAAGCCGAAACCCTTCGCATCGTTGAACCACTTCACGGTACCGGTAGCCATTCGCTCTCTTCTCTTCTTTCGTCACGGACGCGGGTATCCGTCGTCCGGTCCTGCGGAGTGAACCCGTCAGGACCCGCGCAATCTAAGCGCGGGCCCCGGGCGAGTCCACCCGGCAACGGGCTACCAGCCGCACTTCTGGCCCTTGTTCTGCGTCTGGAGCCAGGTGCGCAGCGGGCTGAAGTAGTCCAGCAGCGCGGTGGCATCCATCTGCCGCGTGCCCGTCATGGCCTGGAGCGCGTCCGGCCACGGCTTGCTGGCGCCCAGCTCCAGCATGGCCTGGAGCCGCTTGCCGGCCTCCTTGTTCCCGTAGACGGAGCACTCGTGCAGCGGGCCCTTGTAGCCGGCCGCCTCGCACATCGACTTGTGGAACTGGAACTGGAGGATGCGCGCGAGGAAGTAGCGCGTGTACGGGACGTTGGCGGGCACGTGGTACTTCGCGCCCGGGTCGAAGTCCTCCTCGGTGCGCGCCACCGGCGCGGCCACGCCCTGGTACTTCTCACGCAGCGCCCACCAGGACTTGTTGTAGTCCGCCGGCTGGATGCGGCCGGAGAACACCTCCCAGCGCCACTGGTCCACGAGCAGGCCGAACGGCAGGAAGGCCACCTTCTCCAGCGCGTCCTTGAGCTGGAGGTTGATGAGGTTCTTGTCGTTCTTCGGCACCGACTTCAGCAGGCCGACCTGCTGGAGGTACGCGGGGGTGATGCTCAGCGTGAGCGCGTCGCCAATGGCCTCGTGGAAGCCGTCGTTGGCGCCGGCCTGATAGAGCACCGGGAGCTTGTAGTAGTACGTGTAGTAGTAGTTGTGGCCCAGCTCGTGGTGGATGGTGATGAGGTCCTGCTCGGTGGGCTTGATGCACATCTTGATGCGCAGGTCGTTCTCGTACGTCACGTCCCACGCGCTGGCGTGGCAGACGACCTCGCGGTCTCGCGGCTTGGTGAACTGCGAGCGCTCGAAGAAGGTCTGCGGCAGCTCCTTGAGGCCCATGGAGGTGAAGAACTTCTCACCCAGCTTCACCATGCGCATCGGGTCATAGCCCTGCTTCTTCAGCTCGGCGTCCACGTCCAGGCTGGCCTGGCCGGGGAAGGGCTCCACCAGCGGGTAGATGTTGTTCCACTCCTGCGCCCACATGTTGCCGAGCAGGTGCGCGGGAATGGCCTTGCCGGCGGGCACCTTGCCCTCGCCGTACTGCTTCGCGAGGCGGCCGCGCACGTAGCAGTGCAGCTCGTCGTAGAGGGGCTTCACCTGGCCCCACAGACGCTGGGCCTCCTTCTCGAACTCGGCGGGCGGCATGTCGTACGACGAGCGCCAGAGCGTGCCCAGGTCGTTGAAGCCGATGTCCTTCGCGCCCTCGTTGGAGATGGACACCAGGCGCTCGTACAGCGGGCGCATGGGGCGGGAGATGCCGTGCCAGCCCTGCCACGCGTCCAGCAGCTCGTCGTAGTTGCGGCTCTCGGCGATGACCTCGGACAGCACCTCCAGGTCGCGGCACGTCCCCTTGCCGTCCTTGCCGCAGTACTTGCCCTTGCCGTACATGCCCTCGAGCTTCGCGGCGATGGCGGCCAGCTCCGCGCGCTTCTCCGCGTCCGACGGCGCGGGCAGGGCCTGGGACACCCTGAGCAGGTGCAGCATGCGCGCGGAGTCCGCGTCCATCTGCACGCCCTCGAAGCGGCGCGCGCCCTTGATGGCGCCGTTGACGTACGCCAGCACCTCTTCGTTGATGGTGGCGGCGTTCCGCTCGGTGTCGTCGGTGATGTACGTGTTCTTGATCCACTCGGCGGTGGCCTGCTTCGTCCACAGGCGCTTCAGGTCCGCGTTGACCTTCTCGGCGAACTGCTTTGCCTCGTCGGGCGTGGCCTGGGACGTGGCGGCCGGCTGTGCGGTGGCGGCCTGGGGCGCGGACTCGCCGGTGGCCGGGCTCTCACGCGTCACTTGCGAGTCCTGGGCACAGCCCAGGAAGGCGGGCAGCGCCACGGCGAGGGCCGTGCGCAGCAGGGGGTGCAGGGAGGTTTTCCGGGTCATGGGGGCGGACCGTAGAAGAACCGCCGCCCGATGACACCCCGAAAAGTGGTGCGACGTCAGGGAGCCGTCGCGCCCTGCCCTCGCGCCGGCTGGCGCTTCACGCCGAGCTGACGCAGCGCGAAAAGGGCGCGGTCCTTCTCCTTCGCCTCCAGCATGAAGTCCGCGGGGCCCACCAGCGCGGACACCATGGCGCGGAAGTCCGCCGGGTCCACGAAGTCCGAGTGCGCCCCGGGCCGCCCGTCCGGCTTCTGGCTGGCGAGGTGGAACTTGGGGCGCAGGTCCAACGCCGTCCACGTGGCGGCGGCCTCGCGCACCAGGTCCTTCAAGGGCAGCTCCGGCGCGGACGGCAGCACCGCGTTGTGCAGGTTGTCACCCACCATGGGGATGCCGTGCTCGCGCGCCAGCGGCAGCACCTCGCGCGCGCTCCACACTTTGTCGTCGTGCTCCACGGTGATGCGGTTGCGCAGGTCCTCCGGCATCTCGTCCAGGAAGCGGTGCGCGGCGACCAGCGCCTCTTCTCGCGAGGGTGCGGCGCCACCGACATGCAGCACCACGCGCGACTCGGGCCCCGCCTCCAGCAGGTCCAGCACGCGGGCGCCGTAGCGCAGCTCCGCGAGCGCGGCCTCGCGCACGTGCGGGTGGCGGGAGGACAGCGATGCGCCCGCGGGGGACGGGTGCAGGGAAAGCCGCTGGTTCGAGCGCCGGGCGATGCGAGCCAGGTGGTCGAACGTCTTCGCGAAGGTCTTCCACCACGGAAGCGTGTTCACCTTGTGCGAGGCGAAGGGCACCAGCGACGAGCCGATGCGGAACACCTCGATGCCGCGCGCCTCGTTGAAGAGGAGGATCTGCTCCAGCTCCTCCAGGTTCTGCGCGGTGAGCGCCTCCAGTCGCTGCGGGGTGGCACCGGCGAGGCGGCACGTGTGGCTGGCGCCCACGCCGAGCGTCAGGCAGTTGGCCACATAGCCAAGTCGATACGTCGTGGGGCCTTCCATGGTGCTCTTGAGATTCGGCATGGCCGTGGCCGTCTCACAGGAGGCCGACATCGCGCGAGGGCCCGGCCGGGCAGCGTGCGAGCACTCCGGCTCCACCCTCCCCCCCGCCCACGCCGCGTTACAGCTTCCCTCCATGCTGCTGGGACACACGCATGACCCGCTCTGGCCCGCCCCCCAGGAGGAGGTGGAGGACGCCCGCCTCTTCCTGCGCGAACAGGCGGGGCGGCGCGTGCTGGTGGCGCCGCACACGGACGTGGATGGCCTCACCTCCGGCGTGCTGGCACTGCGCGCGCTGGAGGCGGTAGGCGCCCGCCCGCTGGCACGCGTGCCCGGCAAGGGAGAGCACGCCCACTCGCCCGCCTTCCAGGAGCGGCTACGCACGGGCGCGTACGACGCGCTGGTGGTGCTCGACATGGGCAGCCGCGGGGCGACCATCGTTCCCGAGATGCCCACGCTCGTGGTGGACCACCACGTGTCCGACGCCTTCCCGCCTGGAGCGCACGTGCTGAGCGCGCACGGACATGAGCCCGTCGCCAACAGCAGCCTGCTGACGTACGTGCTGGTGTCTCCGCTGGTGGTGCCCGGGCCCCTGGAGTGGCTGGCGGTGCTGGGCACGGTGGCGGACCTGGGGGCGACGGCGCCGATGCCGCATCTCAAGGACGCGCTCAAGCGCGCGGGGCGCAAGGCGGTGATGGAGTCGGTGGCGCTGCTGAACGCGGCCCGGCGCTCGTCGCGGTTCGCCGCCCCGCTGGCGCTGGAGGTGCTGCTGCGCGCCGGGAGCGCGGCGGACATCGCCGAGGGGCGCGTGCCCGGCGTGGACGTGCTGCACGACTGCCGGCTGGAGGTACAGCGCGAGGTGGCCCGGTGCGCGAAGACGCCGCCGCGCTTCGCGGGCAACGTGGCGCTGCTGCTGTTCAGCTCGGAGGCGCAGGTGCACCCGCTGGTGGCCGTGCGATGGGCGCAGCGGCTGCCCGAGCACATCGTCATCGCCGCCAACGCGGGCTACCTGCCGGGCCGGGTCAACTTCGCCATGCGCAGCCGTGCGCCCGTGGACCTGATTGCCTTCCTGAAGGGGCTGAATCTGCCCCCCATGGGCGAGGAGTTCGCCCACGGCCACGCGCGCGCCACGGGCGGCAGCCTGCCGCAGGAGGACTTCATCCGCTTCGCCGACGCGGCGGGCTTCCGCGGGCTGCGCACGTTCGATGTGGAACGCCGGGGCGCCTTCCCCGGCTGATGCGGTATGACGGAGGCGTGATGCTCCGTCCGCGCCTCCTCGTCCCCGCCCTCGCCGCCCTCCTCTCCCTCTCCGCCTGCGACTCCACGGAGCCCGAGCCGGAGCCGACGTCCCCGGGCTGCGAGCAGTTCGACTTCCCCCTGTCCGCGCAGACCGCGGCGAACCACGTCGCCTCGTGCAGCAGCAGCGCGTGCGGCTCCGGGGACCTCCCGGCGGAGAACCCGCCGCGCTCCGGCTTCCACTGCGGCAGCGTGGCGCGCTGTGGCGTCTACACGGAGCCCATCTCCCGCTGCCTCTACCTCCACAACCTGGAGCACGGGCACGCCGTGTTCCTCTACAACTGTCCGGAGGGCTGCCCGGACGAGGTGGCGAAGCTCGAGGCCGCGGCGGCCTCGGTGGCGACGGGCTCCAACGGCGTCCGCCGCGCGCTGGTGGCTCAGGACCCGCTGCTGCCGAACCGCGTGGCCGCGATGCTGTGGCGTCGTGCGTACGTGACGGACACCGCGGACCCGGAAGCCCTGCGGTGCCTGCTGAAGCACCAGGACGTCGACGCCCCCGAGCCGGGTCTCGCCTGCCCCGGCATCTGAGCCGGCCTTCGTCACTTCCTGGCGCTGTTCGAATTCATTGATCGGAGGGAGTGGACGCCCGACACTCGAGGGCTCACCCTCGATTCGGAATTCCCATGTCCCGTCACATCCCCCTGCTCGCGCTGCTCGTGTTGTGCCTCGGTGTCTCGTCCTGCCTGGAGGAGGAGGACGTCTGCGCGCAGCTGTCCACCTGCGCCGGCTGCGCGAGCGAGTACATCTCCAGCTCCTGCAAGTGGTGCCCCTCCGACAGCACCTGCTCCGCCTACGGCGAAGAGAGCATCTGCTCCTACTCGGAGCTGTCCGACGACGTCTCCGAGTGCGGCGGCACGTCGGGGGCCTGCGACAGCCCCTACTCGGGGCCGACGGCGGACCCGCAGTCCTCCGTCTTCTGCCAGGCCGCCTACAACTACGGCTGCCAGGGCCGCACGCAGGAGCGGGACGACAACTGTCGTATCTACGCGCAGCTGAGGGCAGACAGCCCGGGCATCCCGGCCTGCCCCTACTGCCGCTGAGCCGCACCAGGACCGGGGCCCCGACGGTCCACGACCTTGGGGGCCCCATTGGACCTGGAAGCGCGAGCGTGGGTGCGCGGCGCTCCTTGCGGTCGCTTGCCAGTGAACGTCCTCGCGGGCGAGTGAATGTCCGCCCGCCCTGCTTCGTCACGAGCAGGTGTTCGGACGCGGGCTCATGGGGGAGGCGGGGCGGTTGGAATGTCGGCACCTGCCCCAGCGGGCGGCGTGCGATGCACCCGCCGTTTGTAATGCAGGGTGCCATGAGAACGAACTTCCGACGCGCCCTCACGGCGCTGCTGACCCTCGTTGCCGTCGCCTCCGCTCCGGCGCTCGCGCAATCCACAACGGGCGTGAAGGGGCCCGTTCCCACGGGTCTCCCCAACCGGCTGCTCATCGGCCTCTTCGAGGAGGCCGGGCAGAACTGGATGCGCGACAGCGGCGTGCCCTGGGACGTGCGCTACCGGTACTTCACCAAGGGCTGGGTGGATAACTGGGGCTGGGGCTCGTACGACGGCGCCTGGGGCGCGACGTTCATGCAGGAGTCGTTCACCCAGGGCTACATCGCGGCCCCCGTCTTCTATCAGCTCTTCTCCGAGCCCGGCGGGGGTGAGGGCGAGTCGCTCGCCAAGGTGCAGAACGCCGCCACCATGCGCAGCTACTTCAGCGACGTGAAGCTGCTGATGCAGCGCGCGAAGGAGCACGGCAAGCCCGTGCTCGTGCTCGTCGAGCCGGATGCGTTCGGCCTGCTCCAGTTCCAGACGAACTCGAATCCCAACGCGTACGCCGCGGTGGCGGCCACCGGCCTGCCCGAGCTGGCGAGCCTCCCCAACACCGTCGCGGGCTGGGGCCAGGCGTTCCTCCAGATGCGCAAGGCGGTGGGCGCGAACAACGTCATCCTCGGCATCCACGTGTCCGCGTGGGCCAGCGGCAAGGACATCTCCTGCTGCTCGGTGACGGACCCGCTCCAGCCCGAGGTGGACAAGGTCGTCAACTTCCTCAAGCCGATGGGCCTGGCGGCCAACACCACCGGCGCCACCTATGACGTGCTCGTCGGAGACCCGCTCGACCGCGACGCGGACTTCTACAAGCTGACGCGCGGGCAGGATGTCTGGTGGGACGCGAGCGACCTCGCCTCCATCTCCTCGCGCTCCTTCAACCGCTACGCGGAGTGGCTGCGGTTGTTCAACGCGTCCACCGGCAAGCGCTGGGTGCTGTGGCAGATTCCGCTCGGCAACTCCAACCACCGCAACATCAACAACGACGGCTCGGCGCGCGCGGGCTACCGCGACAACCGGACGGAGTACTTCTTCGGGACGCTGGGGGATCTGCACCGGAGGAAGTTCGCCAACTCGGGTGTCATCGCCCTGCTCTTCGGCGCGGGCGCGGGCGGACAGAGCTCGTACCAGAACGACCAGGCCACGAACGGGACGCTGTACATCCGCGGCCGCGCCGGCAGCTTCCTGACGGCCGGTGGCCTGACGCTTCCCGGCGTGGGCACCACCCTGCCCCTGCCGGGCAGCGGAACGGATGGTGGCACTCCGGGCGGAACGGACGCCGGCACCGGGGGGACCGACGCGGGCACTCCTGACGGCGGAACCGGTGGCACGGACGCCGGCACTCGCGACGGTGGCACCGGCGGCGGCACGGATGCGGGCACCCGGGACGGTGGCACGGGCAGTACCGACGCGGGCACCCGAGGGGACGCCGGCACCGGCGGCACGGACGCGGGCACGGGGGGCACCGACGCGGGCACCGGGGGCGGCACGACGCGCGGCTACGGCTTCGAGTCCGGCACGGAGCAGTGGGCCGCTTCGGGGGGCCAGCTCAAGCCGGTGAGCTCCACCACGACGCGCGCCTATTCGGGAACGCGCTCGCTCGCGGTGCCCTTCAGTGGCACGTCCGGCACCGGCGTGGCGGTGGTCACCAATGCGTCCGTCCCTCGCGGCTCCATCGTCACGTTCCGCGTGTGGATTCCCTCGGGCAGCCGCATCACCGCCATCCAGCCCTTCGCGCTGGAAGGAGCGGCGGGCGGCTGGCGCTACACCGGGAAGTGGACCGGCATCGCCAGCCTGACGACCAATGCCTGGAACACCGTGACGCTGACGCTGCCGTCCGCGAGCACCACGCCGCTGTTCCAGCTGGGCGTGGAGTTCACCACCAGCGGGAGCTGGACCGGCACGGCGTACCTCGACGGCATCTCCTGGTAGTCCCGCCGAGGGGCCGCACACCCCTCCCTCCTCACGCGAGGGAGGGGCCTTGCCTCACCGCTTTCGCGACGGCCGCGGGCTCGCGCCAGGGGCGTGTCGCTCCGCGGCCAGCCGCTGGGCCGCGTCCTCCCGTGCCCCATCCACGAAGGCCCTGAGCGCGGGTGACACCTGGGCCCGGCTGGGGAAGTACAGGAAGAGGCCCGACACATGGGCCGCGTAGGGCTCGAGGACCACACGCAGGGCGCCTCGCCGCAGCTCGGCCTCCAGGAGCGGCTCGAACATGTAGGCGAGTCCCATGCCCGCCTCGGCCATGTCGAGCATCAGCTCCAGGTTGTTGGTGGCAATCGGCCCGCGCACCGGGATGCGCCAGCTCTGCTTCCCGCGCTCCAGCTCCCACTGATAGTGCCCTCCCGTCGTCTCCGAGCGGATGCAGATGCAGTCGTGCGTCAGCAGGTCCTTCGGCGTCTCCGGAGTCCCCTTCCGTTCCAGGTACGCGGGGGATGCGACCACGACGAACCGGGACGCTCCGTACAGCCGGACCTGGACCATGTCCCGCTCGATGGACTCGTCCAGGCGGATGCCCGCATCGAGCCCCTCCGCCACGATGTCCACGAAGCGGTTCTGGACGTTGACCTCCACGTCCATCTTCGGGTGACGCGCCAGCAACCGGGGCAACAGGGGCTTGAGGATGAACGGCACCGCGATGGACGGCACCGAGAGCCGCACCCTGCCCGTGACTTCTCCCGGCCGGGCCGAGGCCGTCTTCAGCGCCTCGAGCGCCTGGTCCACCCCTGGCCCCGCGTTCTCCAGCAGCCGGCGCCCCGCGTCCGTCAGCGCCACGCTACGAGAGGTCCGGGTAAGCAGGGCGACGCCCAGGCGCTCCTCCAGCTGGCGAACGGACTGGCTCAGCGCCGACGCGGAGACTCCGAGCTCCACCGCGGCGGCGGTGAAGCTGCGCCGGCGAGCGACCTCGAGGAACGCATTCAGGGCATTCAGGGGCGTATAGGCCATCGTGAAGAATTCCTAAACGACCCATGCGAATCCTGCCAGTTTCGGATGGCCTTCGCGGCGCGCATATCACATAGCCGTCAACGAACCCGTTCCCACCACCCCGAGGAAGTCCCCATGCTGAAGACCCATGCCTATGCCGCCGCCGCCGCTGGACAGCCGCTGGCGCCGTACTCGTTCGAGCAGCGAGACCCCGGTCCCGATGACGTGCTCATCGACATCCTCTACTGCGGCGTCTGCCACTCCGACATCCACCAGGCCCGCGACGAGTGGGGCGGCTCCATCTTCCCCATGGTGCCCGGCCACGAAATCGTCGGCCGCGTCCGCCAGGTCGGCGCCAACGTCAAGAAGCTCAAGGTGGGCGACATGGCGGGCGTCGGCTGCCTGGTGGACTCGTGCCGCGACTGCCAGCCCTGCCGCGAGGACCTGGAGCAGTTCTGCGAGAAGGGCCCCGCCGTCACCTACAACGGCACGCTGATGGACCGGAAGACGCCGACCCAAGGTGGCTACGCGACGCAGCTTGTCGTAGCCGAGCGCTTCACCCTGAAGGTCCCCGAGGGCCTGGACCCCGCCGCCGCCGCGCCGCTGCTGTGCGCCGGCATCACCACCTACTCACCCCTGCGTCAGTGGAACTGCAAGAAGGGTGACCGCGTGGGCGTCGTCGGCCTGGGGGGGCTCGGCCACATGGCCGTGAAGCTCGCCGCGTCCATGGGCGCCGTGGTGACGGTGCTCAGCACGTCGCGCTCGAAGGAGGCCGACGCCCGCCGGCTCGGCGCGCAGGGCTTCGAGGTGACGAAGGAGGAAGGCACCTTCAAGAAGCTCAAGGGCCACTTCGACCTCATCATCGACACCATCTCCGCCCCGCACGACTACAACCAGTACCTGTCCATGCTGCGCCCCAAGGGAGCCATGGTGCTCGTCGGTGTCCCGCCCGAGCCGGCCCCCGTCGCCGCGTTCGCCCTCATCGGCGGCAACAAGAAGCTGGCCGGCTCCATGATTGGCGGCATCGCCGAGACGCAGGAGATGCTGGACTACTGCGCCCAGCACCAGATCGTCTCCGACATCGAGATCATCCCCATCCAGAAGATCAACGAGGCCTACGAGCGCATGCTCAAGAGCGACGTGCGCTACCGCTTCGTCATCGACCTCGCGTCCCTCAAGAGCGCCGCCGCGCGCTGAGCCTCGCGTCCGACAGCGAACAGTTTCGCGGGTGGGTCTTTCATGACCACATCCTCGATGGTATCCGACTCAAGGAATACCGCCTTAACCGGCGAAATCGGCTAGAGCCGCCAGGACACCGGCGGTTCGGGTCGACCCATCCTTGTGAGGAGACACCTTGAGGCACCTGAGCATCATCGCAACCGTGGCCCTGGCTGGCTGGCTCTCCGCGTGTGGCGGCGCCCCCGTGGAGACGCCCGAAGTCTCGTCAGTCGGGTCGGCGCTGGACTGCGCCGCGCTGAGCGCCCCCGTGTACCACCGCATCCGTCCGAGCACGGGTGACAGCCTCTACACGCTCAACGCCAACGAGGCGGCCAACGCCGCGACGACGTACGGCTACACCGACGACCGCGGGGTGGCCTTCCGGGCCGCCTCGGCCACGGGCACCGGCCTGTCGCCCGTGTACCGCATCTACAGCCCCAGCCGGGGCGAGCACTTCTGGACCATCGACGCGGCCGAGAAGGCGGACCTCGTCAGCACGGGCGGCTTCACCACCGACGAGGGCATCGGCTTCTACGCGTCGAAGACGGCGGACCCGTGCCTCGTGCCGGTGTACCGCTACTCCCACACGACGCTGCGCAAGCACCGCTTCGCCATCACCGCCGCCGAGCGCAGCAGCCTCGGCGCCGCCGGCTGGGTGGACGAGGGCATCAAGCTCTACGTCGCGCCCTCCTCCCCCCAGCCCGTCGACACGAGTTTCACCTTCGTCGTCATCCCGGACACGCAGAACGAGGTGGTGAGCAGTTCCACGCTCATCGACCACCGCATGCAGTGGCTCGTCGACAACCGGGCCGCGCTCGACCTGCGCTTCGTGACGCAGACGGGCGACATGATGAACTGGGACACGCCCGACCACATCCAGTACGTGCGCGCCAGCAACGCGCTCCAGAAGCTGGACGCCGCCGGGATTCCGTACGCGCTCGCCATTGGCAACCATGACACGGCGGCCACCTGCCCCGGCGGCAGCGCCTGCCCTGGCAACGTGAATGCCAACCTCCGCAACACCACCACGTTCAACAGCTACTTCCCGGTGACGCGTTTCAGGGCGCTCGCGGGCGTGTACGAGCCGGGCAAGTGCGACAACGCGTATCACACGTTCACCGCGGGAGGCCTGAACTGGCTCGTGCTCAACCTGGAGCTGTGGGCACGCACGGGCGCGGTCGACTGGGCCAGAACCGTCCTGGCGCAGCATCCCCGCCACAACGTCATCGTCATCACCCACTCACACCAGACGAGCAGCGGCGGCATCGAGCAGGGCAACGGCGGCTACGGTAACAACAGCCCCCAGTACGTGTTCGACAACGCACTCAAGCAGTACCCCAACGTGCGGTTCATCTTCTCCGGACACGTGGGTACCTCTGCCTACAGCGAAATCACTGGCGTCCAGGGAAACAAGATTTATCAGATTCTCACGACCTACCACGACTCCTCGACGAACCCGACACGGCTCATCGAGGTGGACACGGCCGCCAATACATTCTCGACGCGTGTGTACTCACCGTATACAAACGCGGAAAAACAGGATGGCTCGAAGTTCACAATTAACAATGTTTCCTGGGTTCGCTGACCGACATCGCCCTGCGGGGCATGGCGGAATCATGGCAGAACCATGACAGACGCAGCGTCTACCCTTCACATAGCGTCGATTCGAGCGCTACGCGGAGGGAGCACGCATGCTGGAGTCACAACGGAGACGAGCGGAGTTCCTGGGGCACCGGTGGCACAGCTGTCTTCCGGCACGCAAGCCCGTCCTCCACCGCCAACCGAAGCGCTCCCCTGGCGAATCCGGCCAGGGGACTCCCCGGCAGCGGACGGAGCAGCAATTGAAGCGCTTCCAGAAGCGGCTCCTGGGGCAGCTCCGGTGCGCACGAAGGCGCTCGCGTCGGGCAGCCCGCTCCCCGAGGTATCAACGCTCGAGGCTGTGAGAACGCCCGAGAAGAGGTCGGGCTCGTTGGACGTCACCTTGTCGGGCGGTGCACCTTGAAGTCGAATGACGCCCGCCCCGTCCCCGTCTCCCAGGACCGCGTGCGCGCCATCGACTGGCTGCGCGGCATCGCGGTGCTGTTCATGATCCAGACCCACGCGCTCGCCCTGCTCACGCCGGAGCTGCGCAAGACGCTCTGGGTGGGCCGCCTGCTCAAGGTGGACGGGCTGGTGGCGCCCGCGTTCATCTTCTCCGCGGGCTTCGCGACGGCGCTGCTGATGGTGCGCAGCGCGGCCGGGGGCGTCCTGCGTGAGCGTGTGGGCCGCAACCTCCGGCGCACCGGCGAGGTGCTCGCCGTGGCCACGCTGGTCAACTGGGCGTGGTTCCCGCTGCTGAAGGAGCCGGTGTGGCTCTTCCGCATGGACATCCTCCAGTGCGTGGGCGTGTGCCTGCTCATCGTGCTGCCGGTGGCCGCGCTGCTGGCCTCGCGACCGCGCGTGCTGGGCGCGGTGGCCTTCGTGCTGGCCATGGCCACGTTCGCCGTGGCGCCGCTCGGAGAGCTGGTGCAGGGGCCCTGGGCCACGCTGACGAACAAGTCCAGCTTCGCGCCCTTCCCGCTGCTGCCCTGGCTGGGCTTCGCGTGGCTCGGCGCCTTCGCGGGGACGATGGCGGGGGCCTGGGGCCGCGCGGGGCTCGCGAAGGCGCTGGTGGGGCTGGCCGTGCTGGGCTTCGCGGGGATGATGGCCGGAGACTTCCTCTACAGCCTGTACCCGCCGCACCGGTTCTTCGTGTCGAACCCGTCGAACTCGGCGGTGCGCTTCGCGTGGGTGAGCACCGTGCTGCTCGTGCTGATGTGGCTGGAGGCCCGGGTTCCCGCGGGCAGCCAGCCGTCACGGCTGCGGCGCTTCGTCGAGGTGTTCGGCACCTCGTCGCTGTCCGCGTACTTCTTCCACGAGATGCTGCTGTTCTACCGGACCTTCGGCGTCTTCTCGTTCCAGCGCTTCTGGGGAGACAAGAGCGACTGGCCGCAATTCTGGCTGCTGCTCGCCGCGCTCATCCTCCTGACGTTCCTGCTCTGCGTCGTGACGGACCGCGTGGAGCGCGTGGTGCGGCCCGCGCTCCGCGGGCTGGGGGACCGTGTGGCCCGGCGGGCCCCCTCGTCCTGAAGGACAGGCTCAGTGCCCGCCAGCGGACAGCTGGTCGAACGCGGCGATGACCTCGGGGGGCGCCTGCACCAACTCGATCAGCACGCCCTCGCCGCTGAAGGGGAACTGGTCATTGCCCTTGGGGTGCACGAAGCAGATGTCGAAGCCGGCGGCGCCCTTGCGGATTCCACCCGGGGCGAAGCGCAGCCCCTGCCCCTCCAGCCACTTCACCGCCCCGGGCAGGTCGTCCACCCACAGGCCCACGTGGTTCAGCGGTGTCTCGTGGACCCGGGGCTTGCCCTCGGGGTTGATGGGCTGCATCAGGTCCACCTCCACCTTGAAGGGACCGGCGCCCGCGACGACGATGTCCTCGTCCACGTTCTCCCGCTCGCTGCGGTAGGTGCCGTGGGGCGTCAACCCCAACAGGTCCACCCAGAGCTTGCGCAGCGGGCCCTTGTCGGCCCCACCGATGGCGATCTGCTGGACTCCGAGGATGCGAAATGGCCTGGCGGTCTGCATGGGCCGGCACCCTGCCAAACGCCACGGGGCCAGACAAGGACGGCGCTCCGTCCCGGGCCCCGGGTCGGGGAAAAATTCACGGGAATAAACCCATTCCCCAGGTCACGCGTTTCGAGCCGGCGACCTACTTGTCGTCCTTGGAGACCGCATGACGCCGACCTCGCTGAAGCGCCGCCTGTCCGTGTGGGGAAGTGCCTTTCTCGTCACCTGCACGCTGCCCGGCTGCATGAGGAGCCAGGCGCCCCAGGCCAGCGCCGAGGTGGACACCGCCTACCGTCCCTCCGCGCAGGTCCAGGCCACGCCGGACCGCCAGGTGGCCCAGACGGAGTCGGCCGCCAGGCGCGAGGACGATGCCGATGAAGGCGAATTCGACACCGCCAAGACGCTGGCCCCGAAGGAGAAGGCCCGGACCGCGTCCGCGCCCGCGCCCGCGGGGGTGATGGCGTCCGGTGCCGTCGCGGGCGGAACGCTCGGTCCGGCGGGCGTGGCCCTGGCCGAGCCCATGACCGGGGCCCCGCCCCCGCCCTCTACGTCGCTGGCGCTCCGCGAGGCCCCCGCGAAGAAGATGCCCTCCCAGCCGTTCGCGGACCGGAAGGCCCTGAAGGACGGCATGGACGCGGCGGACACCGCCTCCGCCCAGTCCGGCAACAGCTTCGAGGCGTGGAAGCCCAACCTCTTCATCGACACCGTGAAGGACCCGCTGTCCACCTTCGCGGCGGACGTGGACACCGCGTCGTACACCGTGGCGCGCCGCTACCTCGTCCAGGGCTCCCTGCCCCCCTCCTCCGCCGTGCGCGTGGAGGAGTTCGTCAACTACTTCAAGTACCGCTACGCCCCGCCGGAGACGGGCGCCTTCACCGTCCACCTGGAGGGCGCGCCCTCGCCGTTCGACGCCAAGCGCCACTTCGTGCGCGTGGGCGTGCAGGGCAAGGTCCTCTCGCGCTCGCAGCGCAAGACCGCGCACCTGGTCTTCCTCGTGGACACCAGCGGCTCGATGAACTCGCAGGACCGGCTGCCGCTCGCGAAGGAAGCCATCAAGATCGCCGTCAAGAACCTCAACGAGAATGACACGGTGGCCATCGTCACCTACGCGGGCTCCACGCGGGACGTGCTGCCGCCCACGCCGGCCACGGACGTGAAGCGCATCCACAACGCGCTCGACTCGCTCCAGTCCGGCGGTGGCACCGCCATGGGCTCGGGCATGGAGATGGCCTACAAGCACGCGGTGAAGAAGGCCTCCGGCAACGTGGTGTCCCGCGTCGTCGTCCTCACCGACGGTGACACCAACATCGGCCCCAACCTGGGCGCGCAGTCCATGCTGGAGAGCATCCACAAGTACGTGGCCGAGGGCGTCACCCTCACCACCGTGGGCTTCGGCATGGGCAACTACCGTGACGACCTGATGGAGAAGCTCGCGGACAAGGGCAACGGCAACTGCTTCTACGTGGACAGCTACAAGGAGGCGAAGAAGGTCTTCGAGACGCAGCTCACCGGCACGCTCGAGGTCATCGCCAAGGACGTGAAGCTCCAGGTGGAGTTCAACCCGGTGGCCGTGCGCCGCTACCGCCTGCTGGGCTACGAGAACCGCGACGTGGCGGACAACGACTTCCGCAACGACAAGGTGGACGCGGGCGAGATTGGCGCCGGCCACAACGTCACCGCCGTGTACGAGGTGGAGCTGACCGGTGACGCGAAGGAGGCCCTGGCCACCGTGCGCGTGCGCGCCAAGGCGCCCAACGGCACCGAGGCCTCCGAGCAGGCCTTCCCCTTCCAGCGCGCCCTGCTGCGCCCGTCGCTGGAGGCCGCGTCGCCGGACTTCCGCTTCGCCGTGGCCGTGGCGTCCGCCGCGGACATCCTCCGCGGCAACCCGGCCGCCGAGAGCTGGAGCCTCGCCACCGCGCAGAAGCTCGCCGAGGGCGCCGCCGCCGGTGACGCCGAGCGGAACGAGTTCGTCCGGCTGGTGACGCAGGCCCGCGCGCTCATGGGCGCGTCCGCCCGGGGGAACTGACGCGCGGGGTGGGACGCAGCCGCTGGAACGCGGCTGCGCTCCCCCGTGACACACTCGCTCCCGGCGTCTCCCGGGCTATGCAATGGCATCCGCCATCCACTGCCCCATGCCCGTGCGCGCGAGCTCTTCGAGCGGGCTGGAGATGAGCTGCTTGTCACCCCGGGCCCATTCGAGGAGCCGGTGGCAGGCCACGAGCGGTGAAGCGGTGTCTCTCGCATCCTGGACAGCGAGCAGGGGCGCCATCAGCCGCGGAAGTCCTCTCAGGTTGAGCGACTCCCGGGCCAGCCGGGCCATGGCGGAGGGGCTGCACTGGCAGAAGGCGTATTGGAACTCCTGGCGCACCAGCTCGGGCAGGCGCGGGTAGTGGTCATGGTCGTACCCGCCGCAGATGCTGACGCAGGCCCGGAGCTGCTCGGGGTGGAGCGCCGCGGCCCGGGCCGCCAGGTAGCCGCCAAGCCCGAGGCCGCAGATGCCGAGCCGCTGCGCATCCACCTGGGGAACCGCGCTCACCCGGGCCAGCACCTGGCCGATGACGTGCTCGAACGGAACGGTCATGGCGTGGAGCCCCGCCACCTCCCCCTGGCCGGGCCCGTCGAACAGGAGCACCGAGAGCCCCCGGTCGAGGAACTGGAGCGCCAGGGCGTACAGCTCGACCTCCTTGGCCGAGCCGACGTCATTCACCAGGAGGACGCAGGGGCGGCGCTTCCCGGTGCCCGCTGACAGCAGGTACGCGGGCAGGACGCTGTCTCCATGGGGGATGCCCAGCGACTGGACGGTGTGCGGGAGGACCTGACTGGCGGCCAGGAAGAGCCGGCTCACGCGCCGGCGGCTCATGAACTTCGCCTCGGGATTGTCGAAGAAGGGCACCTCCGCGAAGTGGTGGCTGGCGGCGGCCTTCAGCAGCAGCTGCCGTTGCGAGGGGAAATCGCCCAACGCCCCCAGGGTGCGGGCCCATCTCTCGTACTCGAGGCCGAGGTCGCGCCAGCGCGTGTGCCACGCGTCCTGCTCCTCCAGGAAGCGCTCTTCCCGCAGGCTCTCCAGACAGGGGGAGATGTCGTCCCAGCTCAGGCCTCCCAGCCGCATCCGGGAGATGAGCCGCGTGCCGTGTTCATCCAGGGACGCGGGCATCCGCACACCCCGCGCGTTCGGAGTGGCCGTGTCCAGGTCGTGTGCGGTCTGCGTCACCGGCATCAGGGTTCTCCGCTGTCTTGCCTGGCACCCGCCAGGAGGTTGCTGGTTCGAGTCGTCCACAGAGAAGGTGTGCCGCCGGCGGACCTGTGACTGCCGCGCTCGCCCGGCCTCCGCCCTACCCGTACGACTCCCGCTTGATGCGCTTGTCCTCGACGCCGATGGCTCGGAGGTGACCGAGCACCGTCTCCATGAAGCGCGGAGTGGCCGGCGTGCCCGTCTCCAGGGCCTTGCGCCGCTCCCAGGGGGTGATGGCCGGGCCGCACACGTAGACGAGACACGTGGCCTTGTCCGGGATGAGCTCCTCCAGCAGGGCCTCGCTGACGCGGCCCTGGCGCACGCGGGGGCCGAAGCGCGACGCCTCCGTCTCACGGGTGAGGGTGTGCACCACGCGCAGCTTGTCCGGGTACGCGCGCTCGAGCGCCTCGAAGGCGTCGCGGTAGAGGATGTCGCTCCAGGCCTTGTTGGAGCAGAGGACGGTGTGGCGTGGCCCGAGGCCCCGGTGCAGGGCGTCCTTGATGATGGAGAAGTTGGGCACCGTGCCGGAGCCGGCGACGACATGGACGAGGTGGTCCGTGTGCGCCTCCACGTCATCCGGCAGGACGTAGGGCCCCATGAAGCCGAGCACGCGGAAGCGCGCGCCCGTGCGGACGCCATGGACGAGATGGGGCGAGAGCAGGGGCGGATAGGGAGTGGCGCCGGGAACGTAGTCCTCGCTCTTCACGGTGATGGACACGAGCGGCTCATGCGGTGCGGAGGCCAGCGAATACGAGCGCGCGGGCTCCTTGCGCCCCTTGTGCGCCTGGAGGAACGCGGCGAACCGCCCGAGCAGGTGGAACTGGTGCGGGTCGACGTTGAGGAACTGGCCCGCGCGGTACTCGGGCCGCTCGGAGCCGAAGTCCAGGGACAGGGTCGCCGTGTCGGGCGTCTCCATGCGCACGTCGGTCACCGACACTTCGTACTCCCGGGGGCGGTTCCGGGGGCTCGCCACGGCTGCGTTCATCATCATGGGCTCCTCCTCACTCAGCGGTGCGCGGAGACGGAAGTCTCGTCGGAGGTGTGAGAGTCATTGGTGGCGGCCACGGCGGCTTCTGTCACCACCCTCTTGTCCCGCATGGAGCTGGAGACGAGCTCGATCAGCTCGGAGACGACGCTGATGATTTGCGTCGAGCTGTAGCCATGCTCACTGAGTTGTCGGAAGAAGCTGCGCGCACAGATTCTGGGGCCTCTGACATCGGTCATGATGACTCTCGATTCCTTTCGGATTCATGAGAGTCAGAGAGGCAGTCGAGATATTTGTGATTGCATTCCGAGGGGCTCGTTCATCGCTCGGAATCGCCGGTGCCCGTCTTCCGTGCACGCTGCCGCCTCGGCCATCCACCCCACTGCATCATGACGGCGGGCTTGCGCTCCAGTTGCGCCAGCGCGAGCCGTGCGGTCTCGGCGCCCGAGTACATGGCCGCGCTCATCCCTCCACCGAACGTCGTCCACGCCCCCGTGAGGAACAGGTTCTCGATGCACGAGTGCAGCGAGGGACGCCCCCCGTACGACTGCTCCATGGACTGCTCGAACCCGTAGATGGCACCGCCCGGGTTGAGGCTGTAGCGCGCGTTCGTCAGCGGCGTGCCAACCTCCTGGTAGACGATGCTCTCACGCAGCCCGGGCAACAGCCGCTCGGCGCGCGAGAGCAGGACTTCGGCGGCCTCGTCCTTCAGCCTCCGGTACTCCGGAAGCTGCTGGTAGCCGTCCCGTGTCCCGCCCGTGCCCCAGTGGTTCTGGTAGTCCGCGGGAGCCAGGGCGAACAGGTTGAACACGCTGCATCCCGGCGGCGCGGGGCTGTCCACCCCCGAGTAGTGGGTCATCGACAGCTGCGCACGGCCCCAGTCCCCCCGCAGCGCCGCCTCGTAGTCCGCCTCGGGGTCGTACCCCTCGCTCAGGAACAACTCGTGGTGCGCGTTCCACCCCAGCTCCCGCACGTCCCGCTTCAGGCCGAGGTAGACGACGAGGCTGGAGAGGGAGTTCGTCATCCGGCCCAGCCTGTCCACGACACTCGACGGCAGGTGCTCGGCGCCCACCAGCTTCAGCAGCGTCATGGGCGCGCTGCTGTTCGAGACCACCACGTCCGCCGTCGCTCTCAGCCCCGAGCGCGTCTCCACGCCCACCGCGCGCCCGTCCTGAACCAGGATGCGCTCGACGGTCTGCCGGTAGCGCACCTGGCCGCCGTGCTCCTTGAAGATGGCCTCGAGGGCGCGGGAGAGCGCCATCGCCCCGCCGACCGGATAGAACGCGCCGTACAGGTGGTAGGACACCCACGGGAGGATGAAGGTCGCCGCGTTGAGCCGCGAGGGCGGCTGACCGTAGTAGCCCCACAGGGTGCCGAGCACGGCCAGCAGCTCCTCGGACTGGATGTACTCGCGCGCGAAGTCCCCCCAGCTCCGCCGCATCGCCGACAAGGCCTCCGGGAAGCGCACCGGCAGCAGCTCCCGTGGCACGCGCTCCTCCCGCACATCCAGGAGGAGCCGCCGGGTCTGGAAGGCCACCCGGAGCATGGCATCGAACAGGGCACGGATGCCGCCGGCCTCGGCCGGGAAGTGGCGCACCAGCTCGCTCTCGTAGGCGTGGAGGTCCGCGTGGGCGAGGACTTCCCGGCCCGGAAAGCGAGCGACGTAGAAGGGCTCCAGCCGCCGCAGCGTGAGGCGCTCGAGCACGCCCGTCTGCCGCATGGCCTCGTAGGACCAGCCACCGGGCGCGGCCCCATCGAGCGCGTGGAGCGCGACGTCGAAGCGGTACTTGCCCCGGCGGAACTCGTGGGCATACCCCCCCGGTACCGTGTGGTGCTCGAGCAACAGCACCCGCTTGTGTGCCTTCGCCAGCATCACCGCGGCGACGAGGCCCCCCAGGCCCGCGCCAACCACGATTGCGTCATGATGCTCTTCCGTCATGGTGATTCTCCCGACGGCGCGCCCACCTCTTCAGAAGAGGAGGACGGTGGCCATCGCATAGTCTCCGTCGTGACTGATCGACACCTCACCGCGTGAGCAGCCGAGCTTCGCGAGCACCTCGCGCACATGCGGGGCGTATTCGAGCCGCGGGGGCCCCTGGGGCTCACGCGTAACCCAGACATCGCGCGGGAAGACGCCGCCGGTGATGAGCCCCGTACCCAGCGCCTTCACCATGGCCTCCTTCGCCGCGAGCCGCCCTCCGAGGGCGGCGAGGCGGTCCTTCCTGCCCTCACACTCGGCGAGCTCCACGGGGTGGAAGACGCGCCGGGCGGAGTCCTCGTCCGCGAGCAGCCGCTCCAGGCGGTGCAACGCCACCAGGTCGCATCCGACGCGCGGGCTCATGCTGTGACCTCGGGGGCCCGGCCGACAACAGCGGCGGCATGGCCTCCGTGGACCGTACGCGCCAGCACGAGCGCCCGGTGGCAGGTGGGGACACCGTCGAGCACCGGGAGCCCGGAGCCGACCAGCTCCGCGGCGAGCTGCAGGTGCAGCAGCGCGCTGACCGACGTCGCGTACCCGAAGTGCGCGTCGAAGGAGCGCACCTGCGCCCGGTCCGACATTCCCCGGGAGCGGAGCACCTCCTCGCACGCGGCCTGCTCGCCGGGGCGCCCGGGTGTCGTCACCAGCGCCAGCTCGAGCGCCTCCGCACGCACTCCCGCCATCGACAGCGCAATCTCGATTGCGTCCCCCGGGTCTCCGTTCGCGAGCCCGAAGCCGAGCAGCTCGGCGCGAATGGGCACTCCCCGCGCCCGGGCCTCTTCCAGGTCCGCCAGCAGCAGGAAGAGCGCGCCCTCCGACAGCGGGTGCTCACTCGTCCGCAGGCCCTGGGCTCGCTGAACGGTCGACACCAGCCGGGAGTGTTCGTCACCGGCGCCCACGAGGCAGTGGGGCTGGATGCCGTCGCGGACCGTCTCATAGCCGTACAGCGCGGCCACCAGCCCATCGTGCCCGCCCGTGCTCAGCGAGCTGGAGTAGCCCTTCAAGTGGAGCTTCTCGGCGAGCCGACCCGCAATCGAGTTGAGCACCATGTCCGGGAAATGGACGCTGCTCGCCTGCGTCAGGCCTCCCGCGAAGATGGGGCCGATGTACTTCTCCGCGCTCTCCAGGCTGCCATGGGCCGTGCCGAAGATGAGGCCGATGTCGTGCACGTCGCCCGTCCCGGGCAACGGGAGCCCGCCGTCCTCGAGCGCCTGGTGTGCGGCGCCAATCGCCATCTGCGCGAGGCGGTTCATGCGCCGCTCGTAGAGGTGCGGGGCGAAGTCCTTGAGCGAGAAGTCGCTCCTGCCGGAAGCCGGCGCGCCGAGCAGCCGCGCCAGCACCGCGCCGCGCGTCACGCCCGCGGGGCCCACCAGCCCGGTGCCCACCAGCGCCACCCGGCGAGCGGGCGGGGGGACGGGACGCGGGGCCCGCCCGGCCCTGGGGTTGCGCGACACCAGGGACACGTTGTGCCCACCGAAGGCGGCGTTGTTGCACAGGAACCAGTCGGGTCTCCCCGGCTGCCGCTGGTTGGCCACCAGCCGCGTGCCCTCGCACCCCTCGCGGAAGGCCTTGAAATGGAGTGTCGCCGGGAGAAGGTCCTCCTGCAGCGGCAGGAGCGTGGAGATGTACTCGACCACCGCGGCGGCTCCGAGCGTGTGACCGAAGTAGGGCTTGGTCGAGCTGAGCGGCGTGCGCGTGAAGTGCTCGCCCAGGGCGGCTCTCAGCCCGCGCAGCTCGGCGGCATCGTTGGCCCTGGTGCCGGTGCCATGCGTGTTCACGTAGCCGATCTGCTCGGGTTCCACTCCGGCCTGTCGCAGACCCAGCCCCAGGGCGAAGGCCATTCCCCTCCCCTCCGGGTCCGGCGCGGTGGGATGGTAGGCGTCATTGCTGAGGCCATAGCCGCGGAGCTCCGCGTAGACGTGCGCACCGCGCGCCCGCGCGCTCTCTTCCGTCTCGAGCACGAGAAAGCCGCCCGCCTCGCCGAGCGTCAGCCCGTGGTCGACGCTGTAGGGCGAGCACGGCTCGGGATTGAGCGCCTGCAACGCGTTGAAGCCGGCGTACACCAGCATCGACATGGCATCGGCGCCGCCCGCCAGCATCGCCCGCGCGTAGCCCTTGCGAATCAGGTCCACCGCGAGGCCCATCGCGTTGCCGCTGGCGGCACAGGCCGTGTTCAACGTGACGACGGGCCCGCCGAGCTGGAAGTGGCCCGCCACCGCCTCGGCCTGGACGTAGAACGGGAAGCGCGCCAGCCGCTGCGGGTCGAGTGCGTCCGGCTCCAACGTCCGCTGCTGCTCCAGACTGAGGAGGCCTCCATTGCACGTGCCGAGCGCGACGCCGATTCCCGCTCGCGCTCGCTCGCCGCGGGGAAGGCCGCTCTCCTCCAGGGCCTCGGTGGCCGCGGCGATTGCGAGCTGAGCGCACCGGTCGTACTGCTCGGCCTCACCCTCCTGGAAGTACCGCGAGGGCTCGAAGTCCCTGACCTCCGCGGCGATGTCCGAGCGCAACCCGGTGGCCTCGAAGGAGCGGAGCTTCTCGATACCGGAGCGGCCCTCCGCCATCCCGGCGAGGACGCGGGCCTTGCCGCTCCCGAGTCCACAGACGATTCCAATACCAGTCACCACCACTGCGTCATTACGTCGGGACATGTTCCTCCTGGGGCTCCCTTGAAGGAGTGGTGAGAGCGCCGTTGTCACGCTTGGGATGGAAGAGAGACGACGAGTCTTCCCCGGCAGACCCTCAGCTGCGTCCCCTGCAGCCGCACCTCCGCCTTCGCCGTCTGGTAGCTGCCCGCCTTGCCCTCCAGCTCCACGTGGATGAGGAGCGAGTCACCGGGGCGCGCGGGACGGTGGAAGGTGAACTCGGAGACCCGGGCGAGGTAGCCCGTCCTCGGCTCCTGGCTGCCCTCCTCGTGCTGCGCGAGCACCTGGCAGGCCTGCGCGCACATCTCGACGAGCAACACGCCGGGCACGATGGGGTCCCCCGGGAAGTGGCCCTGGAGATAGGGCTCACCATAGGAAACGTTCTTCAGACAGGTGATGCGCCCCGCCTGGAGCTCCAACACCCTATCGATGAACAGGAAGGGAGGAGCCTGCCGGAGGAGCAGGTGCGGCGCGGGAGGCGTCGGCATGGTTCGACCTCGTCAGAGGGTTGTCTCGATACCGAACCCCACCTGGAGGTTCTGGCCACCGATGTGAGAGCAGGGAGAGGCGATGAGCAGGTCGAGCGCGGTCAGCAGTTCCTCCATCGCCACCAGCGGGGGCCTGAGTCCGTAGATGGAGAGCCGCTCGCGCCGGGCCTTCTTCTCGCCGGGCGCGAAGCCGGGGTCGTGGTAGCCGAGCGTCAGCGCATTCACCTGCAAGCGGAAGGCTGTCAGCTCACGCGACAGGCACTTCATCATCGACAGCTTCGCGTGATCCAACACGGGTGAGGTCGGGTAGCCCGCGTAGTGGAGATTGTCGAAGACGAGCGGGAACACGATGCTCCCGCCCCCCGTACGGAGCAGGTGGGGGATGGCCGAGCGGGTCGTGACGAAGATTCGCTGGAGCTCCCGGGTGACGCGCTCGCGCAGGCCGAGCGGCGCCGCCTCCAGGAGCCCGGGCTCGTCAATCATCTCGTGTCCATGAACCAGGGCATCCAGGCCGCCGAGACTGCCCACACACTCCTCGAACCGGGCCTGGATGGACTCGGTGGAGGCAGAAGGCAGCACGAAGCCCTTCACGCGCTCGCCGCGCTCCGCCAGCCGCGCCAGGCCCTCTTCCCTTGCCTCGGGCGTCGGGAAGAGGAGGGCCAGGGTGTGGGCCCGGGAGAGGAGGTGGCGAGCGATGCGCTCGTTCAACGACAGATGGGCGTGGGTGACGACGATGCGTGCCATGGGTTACCTCAGGAAGCCGCCGTCCACACGCACCGCGCTGGAGGTCAGGTAGCTGGAGAGCTCGGAGGCGAGGAACACGGCCACGTTGGCGACTTCCGTGCTCGTCCCCACCCGCTGTATCGCGGTGTGCTTGACGAAGTTCTCCACCTTGTCCGCGGGGACGTGCGCCAGCATGTCGGTGTCGATCATCCCCGGCGCGATGAGGTTGAAGCGGAGTCCCCGTGGGGCGTACTGGCGCGCGAGCAGCCGCGTCAGGCCGGTGATGGCGCCCTTGGCCGTGCCGTAGTTGACCTGCGCCTCGCGCCCGATGACGCCCGTGACGGAGACGATGTTGATGACATTGCCCTGCCCCCGGGCCAGGAAGTGCGGCAGGGCCGCGTGCGTGAAGTTGAAGGTGCCGCCGAAGTTCGTGTCGAGCACCTCCTGCCACTGCGCATCGGTGAGCCGCATGGCGAAGCCGTCACGCGTGATGCCCGCGTTGTTGACCAGCACGTCGATGCGGCCGAAGGACGCCACCAGGTCGTCCACGGTGGCGGTGGCGAACCCGTCCTCGGCGACGTCGCCCTTGTAGAGCTTGAGCAGGCACCCCTGCTCCTCCAGCGCCTGGGCGACCTCGCGTGCCTTCGCGTCGCTGGAATTGTAGACCCCGGCGACGCGGGCGCCGTGCGCTGCGAAGCGCTCGGCGATGGCGCGGCCGATACCGCGTGTGATTCCGGTGATGAGGACGTGCTTGTTGTCGAGCAGCATGGCTCAGGCGCTCTTCGCGAGGGGCGGGGACGCGGAGGAGAGCAACGCCTCCGTGAAGGTCGCCAGGGAGCGCACGGAGTGGAAGCCCTGGCGGACCGCCTCCTCGGGCACGCCCTGGAAGGAGACCTTGTAGGTGCCCTCCAGCGCGGCCATGATCTCGAGCGCCTCGACCGAGTCCAGCCCGAGGCCCTGCGGGTCGAACAGGGACAGGTCCACGTCGATGTCGTCCGCACCGTCGCACTCCAGCTCGAGCCGGTTGATCAAGACGTCCTGCTTGAGGAACTGCATGAGCTCCTCGAGCCGTGAGTTGTCGTTGGCGCTCATCGCCTGCTGCTGGATGGGGTCGATCTTTTCCATGGGGGCCCTGCTGTCTGGGAAGGAATTGACGCTGCGATGGGATGGAACGAGGAGCGCGCGGATGTGACGGAGTCACGCCGCGAGGAGCTCCCAGCGCCGCTGGCGGGCGTACCCGGTGAGCTCCGGGTCCTCCCCCACCGCTACCGGATGGCCCACGGCTTCGAGCATCGGAACGTCTGAGATGTGATCTCCGTAGGCGAAGCACTCCGCGGCGCTACCGCCGCGAGTCGCCAGGAACGCTCGGATGGCGTCGGCCTTGCCCGGCCCGAGCATCTGCGGCCCCTGTATCTCTCCCGTGTAGCATCCGTCCTGGACCACCAGGCGCGTGGCCAGGCAGTGCGCCACCCCCAGCTCCCGTGCGATGGGCTCGAGGATCTCCACCATCGAGCCGGAGACGAGCACGGGCTGGAGCCCTCGGGCCCTGTGCTCCTCCAGCGCACGGAGGGTGGAGGAGATCCACAGGTCCGGCCGCCGCTGCTTCTCGTACTCGAACCACGCCGCGGCCTGCCTCCGGACGACCTCCGGCACCCTCCCCCGGAAGGTGCGGTAGTAGGCCCGGTTCATGAAGACACGGTCCTTCCGCGTCACCTGCCAGAAGGCGAACGGCACGTAGAAGAGCCCGCTCCTCACCCACCCCAATCCTCTGGGCCAGGGACCGTTCCTGCGCAGGTAGAAGTCCTGGAAGCGAACCATGCTCTTGCAGGACAGCAGGGTCCCGTCCACGTCGAAAAAGACATACACGTGTATTGCTCCTCGGGGGATTGGGCGTGCGATCAGGCGGCCATCGCCGCCTGCAACCGGGTGCATGCTTCGCGGTGGATTCTCTCGGCGGGCCCGGAGGGAATGAGGGCCTCCAGGAAGCGGGCGCACAGATTCACCTGGCCGCCGGTGGTCACCACCCCCACGATGAGCGGCGCCAGTCCCGAGACCGTCAGGTACCCCGCGCGCAGGGTCAGCGGGCCGAAGTGCTCGCCCAGGTCGAGCCGCCCCAGGTTGGTGACGGTCAGCTCGGAGCTGCTCGCCGCTCGCATGAAGGACTGAATCGCCAGCGGGTCCGGATTCTGGGCGAGGAGGCCCTGCACCCGGAGGAGGTTGTTGAAGACTCCCTCTCCCTCCGTGGCGGCGTGGAGCTGGTCCCTCACACCACGGGCCAGCTCCCAGAAGTCGCTCCGGGCCCGAAGCGGGTGGAAGGTGAGCTGGCGGCTGAAGTAGGCGGCGAAGGCCTCGCCTCCAGGAGGGCTCAGGCGGTCGCGCAGGTTCACCGGAGACATGTTCGCCAGCAGGATGTCTTCCGAGGCGTCCAGCTCCGTGGCCAGCGCCAGGAGGTACGCGGCGGAGAGCGCCCCGTGGACACTGGTCCGCTGCCTCCGGCTCACCTCGAGCAGCCGCGCCGAGTCCTCCGCGGAGAGCCGGGCCTGCAACAGGCGGTTCTTCCTTCCCTCGGAAGGCGGCGGGAGACGCGTCCCCTGGAGGCTTCGCAGCTCCGGCCGGGGAGGCCCGGAGAGCGGAGGCGGGGGTGGACCGGGTGGAGGCGCACGGGTTCCGGCGGGCACCAGCTCCTCGCACGCGGCGGGCTCCGGCAGGAGCTGCCCACGGCCCGGCTGCTCGAGCTCGCGCAGGAGGTCTCGCAGCAGGAAGGCCGCCGACATGCCATCACCGATGCAGTGGTCGAAGCAGAGCAGCAGCTCGTGCTCCTTTCCCCCCGAGAGCAGCACGGCCCGCAGGAGGGGGCCCCGGGCCTGGTCGAAGGGACGGGTGAGCTCCGCCTCGGCTTCCTGGAGCCAGTCCTCGTCGCCTCGCCGCTGGACCACCCGCAGCGGAATGGCGGGGACGTCGCCCGAGAGGAACCGGGGCTGCCCCTCGACGACCTGAATCCTCGCCGCCAGGAGGGGGTGACGCCGCTGCACGAAGTCCAGGGCCTCACGCAGTCGCGGGATTGCCACGGGACCGGTGATGGACCCGCAGTAGATGACATTGATGGGGACTCTCTGGGATTGAAGCCAGAGGATGAGCTCCGAAGCACCCAGTGCCCGGTTCATGGTTCAATTCCTTTCAAGCAGCGAGAGCCGCCGTGTCCGCCAGGTTGAAGTAGGTGATTCGCTCCATCTTCTTCGCCCCGCCCGGCAGCCATTGCCGCAGGCGCATCAAGTTGCGCCGCAGCAACACGCCCGGAGCGCTGTGAATCGTGAGCATGCGCTCGTGCTGCGCCTGGAAGCGCTGTGACAGCCTCACGTGCTCCTGCCGCTCCGCCTCGAAGCCCCGGAGCGCGCTGCGAGGCACCCCCTTCCCCGGGTGCTCCCTCAGGTATCGCGCCACGGTCAGCGAGAGCGCCCTGGCATCCATGAGCGCCAGGTTGGTGCCCTGCCCCTGGGCCGGAGACATGGTGTGGGCCGCGTCACCGATGAGCACCAGCCCGTCGCGCGACCACTGGGGCATCCGGGTGAGGAAGATCTCCAGGAAGGAGGTGTCCGCCCAGCTCTTCACATACTGGTCGATGTGGCCGGCCAGTCGGGGCTCCAGCTCCACCACCGACTGCTTGAAGCACTCGATGCCCTGTTGCCGCAGCAGGGTGAGGCTGCCCTTGGGGATGTTGGTGCCCACTTGGAGGTGGTCGGGAAACGAGGGCGCGAAGGCCAGGTGCCGAGACCCATGGAGGTAGAAGCGCAGGGCGGGCTCCCAGTCCTCGGGCAGGCGCATCTTGAACCAGACGAAGTCTCGCGGGAGCGGCACCTTCTCGAACGGCAACCCCGACAGCTGGCGCACCACCGAGAAGCGCCCGTCCGCGCCGACCACCAGCGAGGCACGCAGCTCATGCCGCTCTCCTCCCCGGCGCCAGACCACGCCGCGCACCTCGCCGCCCTCTTCCAGCAACTCGATGACCTGGGCGCCCATCTGGCACTCGAAATGGGGGTGCCGCCGGGCCTCGTCGACGAGTGTCTCCAGCACGACCTGCTGGGGAAGGTTGATGGGGTACCTGTGCTGGCGGCGGCCGCGCCGGAAGTCCACCTGGAGCACCCGCCGCCCCTCATCGAAGAACTCCAGCTTCTGGAACTCCAGATAGCCGTGAGCCCGAAGCCGGGGCAGGACGCCAACCTCGTCCAGACACTGCACGGCGCCGGCGATCAGCGTCTCGCCCCGGAACTCTCGCCGGTAGGAGGTGGACCGCTCGAGCAGGGTCACCCGGAGGCCCTCCTGGGCGAGGCGCAGCGCGAGCATCGCTCCGGCGGGCCCTCCTCCCACGATGCAGACATCCACTCTGGATTCGTCGAGGCTGGCCGGCATGCTGGCTCCTTGTTCACCCTTGCCACTCAGGGCGGTTCGTTGAAGGGAGGAAGGCGGTCAGCGGGGATGTGACGACACCCGTCCTGGAGACGAGAGCTTCATGAGCAGCTCCCGCGCCTTCGCCGCCTCGAACGGCTTGAGCAGGGAGGCGTCGTACGTGGCGAACTTCGCGGTGCCCTCCAGGACGCGCTCACCGCCCTGGGACATGGAGAGGCAGACCTCGTTCGAGGACAGGCGGCGCCGGCCCTTCCAGAGGATTCGACACTCGATGTCCGTCTTCACCGGAAAGGCGAACAGGAGATAGGAGATCGCGAGCTGGTTGATCACGAACGAGGCGGTGCGCCCTGACTGGCGCGGGAGGAAGTACTGCTCCATCACCGCCAGGCCCATCTGGCGGGCCGCCTCCAACATCACCATCCCCTGGAGGTGTTGGCCCGTGGTGTGGTCGCTCATCTCCGCGCACCGGTCGTCCACCACCAGGCTGGCCCTGTAGAGGCTGTCGCTCACCTGCTCCGGCGTGGAGATCATCACGTTGTGCGCCACCTGCTTGTGGATGAGGCGGGGATCGGCTGGCTCGGGGAGCGGCTGGAGGTGGAGCCGAGACCGCGACCTCGGCTGCGCTACGAGCTGCTGGATACGCCGCAGCCGCTCGCGCTGGAGGCCCTGCCCCGCGACGAGGGTCAGCTCCTCCTGGAGTCCTTCGCCTTCGAGCAGGCGCTCGAGCTCGGTGAGGGTGATGACGTCCGGGTTCTCGCGGGCGAAGCCCGAGAACCCGTCGCCGACGAGATGGAGGACTCGAGAGTGCACGGCTGTCCCTTCGATGTGGAGTTGCAGTGGGACGGAGGCGGCACTCCGGACGTGTGAGCCTCATTGCCAGCAGGAGGGCTCTCGCGCCGGGCGTCGTGAGGCTGGCTGCTTCGTGACCGGGCGGCCTGATGGCGCCCCCCCGCGTCAGCGGCACGTCACATCTCCCCACCTCCCTTCCATCCCTAGGCGGGAGATGACGCATCAAGCCCGCGGGAGTCTGCAAATGGTGGATCTGGCCCGGAAGAACCTGCTGCATGACAAGTTGAGGTTCCTGATCACCGTGTCGGGAGTGGCGTTCTCGGTGGCACTCGTCTTCGTCCAGGTCGGGCTGTTCCTGGGACTGATGAAGAACGCCACCATCACCATCGAGCGGCTGGGCGCGGACCTCTGGGTGACCTCCAGGAACACGCCCAACGTGGACTTCGCGCACGCCTTCCCGGAGTCCCGCGTCGAGCGCGTGCGCTCCACGCCCGGAGTGGCCCGCGCCGACAACCTCATCGTGGCCTACATGAACGTCAATCTCCCCAATGGCGCGGAGGAGGGAACAATCGTCTACGCGATGGAGGACTTCGCGGCGTGGAGCTTCCCCTGGCTGGTGCTCGAAGGGCACACGGAGGACCTGCGGCGCGGCAACTATGTCTTCATCGACGAGTCGGCGGCGAAGCGCTTCGGTCCCTTTGCCGTCGGGGACCACCGCGAGTTCATGGGCAACCGGCTGAAGGTCATCGGGCGCACCACCGAGGCGCGCTCCTTCACCACCACGCCCCTGTCGTTCATGGACTACCGACTGGCCCAGCGCATCCTGCGCGCGAACATCAGCAACCAGACGATGTACATCTTGATCAAGCTGGCGCCCGGTGCGGATTCGGAGCAGGTCCGCGCCGAGCTCCAGCGGCGGCTGCCCTACAACGACGTCTACACGAGCGACGACTGGGTCACCCGCTCACGTGACTACTGGGTGATCAGCACCGGCCTGGGCTTCAACATGGGCCTGACGATCTTCCTGGGCTGCCTGGTGGGAGTCGTCGTCGTCGCGCAGACGCTCTACACGTCCACGATGGAGCACCTCAAGGAGTTCGGCACCGTCAAGGCCATCGGCGGCAGCAACGCCCATATCTACGGCATCCTGGCCAGGCAGGCCCTCATCTCCTCGGTGGTGGGCTTCGTACTCGGCGCCATTCCCTCCCTCGCCCTGCGCCCGTTGGTGGCGAGCCTGGGACTCCAGCTGGAAATCACTCCGCTGCTCATCGGTCTGACCTTCGTGGGAACGGTCGTCCTGTGCCTCGCGTCCGCGATGCTCTCCTTCCGCAAGGTGGCCACCATCGACCCGGCCCTGGTCTTCCGGGGATAGGAGCGTGAACACCATGTCCGTCCTTCAAGCGCAGAACATCATCAAGACCTTCCAGGAGGGGCGCGAGACGGTGAGCGTGCTCCGGGGCATCAGCCTCACCCTCCAGCGGGGGGAGATCGTGGTGCTGGAGGGGCCCTCCGGCTCGGGGAAGACCACGCTCCTGTCCATTCTCGGTTGCATCCTGACGCCGTCCGGCGGGGAGCTCACCGTCGCCGGGACGAAGGTCGACTCGCGGCGACCCCAGCGGCTGCCGGAGGTGCGCAAGCGCTCCATCGGGTTCGTCTTCCAGCAATACAACCTGTTCCCCGCGCTGACCGCGCTGGAGAACGTGGAGTTCGCCCTCAACATCAAGGGCGAGCGAGGGCCGAAGGCACGTCAGGAGGCGGAGCGCGTGCTCCGCGCGGTGGGGCTGGAGGACAGGATGCGCTTCCTGCCAAGAGACCTGTCGGGCGGACAGAAGCAGCGCGTGGCGCTGGCACGCGCCCTGTCAGGACATCCTCCCATCATCCTGGCCGACGAGCCGACCGCCAACCTCGATTCCGAGGTGGGAGGCCAGGTCCTGCGCATCTTCCATGACCTGGCCAAGAAGGAGGACCGAACCCTGCTCATCGTGACGCATGACCCGAAGGTCCGCTCCGTCGCGGACCGTGTCATCCGGATTGCCGATGGCCTGCTGGCCAATTGAGGAACGCATATGAAGACGTCGAGTCTGTTGAAGCGAGGACTGCTGCCGGCGGTGGGCGTGGGGGCTGTCGTGGTGTTCCTGCTGCAAACGCAGCAACCCGTCGAAGCCACCCCCGCGGCACCTCCCGTGGCAAAGGAGCAGACGGGCAGCATCCGCGCCGAGGGGCAGGTGGTGGCCTACCCCGGTGCGATGGTCACCGTCGGCACGGAGCTGGCGGGGACCATCTCCGAGCTCCGGGTGGAAGAGAAGAGCCGGGTCAAGAAGGGACAGGTGCTCGTGGTCCTCGCCACCGCCGAGCAGCGCGCCGCGCTGTCCGAGGCGCGCGCGCAGGTCGCCGAGGCACGCGCCCGGCTCCGGCACGCGGAGAGTGACCTGGAGCGGCACGAGCACCTGCGAGCGTCCGACGTGACCTCGGCACAAACGCTCGATATCGCCCGTAGGGATCGCGACGTGGAGATGGCACGCCTGGAGCTGGCCCACTCCCGGAGACGGGCGCTGGAGAGCGTCGTGGCCAAGGCGAGCATCCTGGCCCCCATCGACGGGGTGGTCATCTCCCGGATGGCGCAGCCAGGAGAGACTGTCGCCGAGGGCACGCAGCTGCTGACCATCGCGGACCTCTCCCGGGTCCGCGTGGAGGCCGAGGTCGACGAGTTCGACGTGGGTCGGGTGGAGCTGGGCTCCCCGGTGGAGGTCTCCGCGGAGGGCTTCGACGACAGGTCCTGGAAAGGGAAGGTCGAGGACATTCCCGACGCGGTGGTGACTCGACGCCTCAAGCCCCAGGACCCCGGGCGCCCGGTGGACACGCGGGTGCTGCTGGTCAAGGTGGCGCTGGACGAGCCCACCCCACTCAAGCTGAACCAGCGGGTGGAGCTCACCTTCCAGCGGTCGGACATGGCCTCGATGACGGGGCAGGCGCGGGCGGAGTCACCCAGCGCCCAGACGCCATGAGGACCTCCCTGCGCGCGGGCTACCAGCAGCTCGAGCGCGCGGGGAGCTGCGCGTAGAAGTTGCTGCCGTAGTTGCTGTCCCACTCGCCGTTGGCCGTCGCAGCCACTTCGATGTCCCAGACATTCTGGTGGTAGAGCTCGTTCCACCCATACAGGAACACGTGGCTCTCCGTGGCAGTGGGCCACGAGCATACCCACTGGCCGTAGTTGCTCGCACTGCAGCCCGGCGCGTTCGTGTAGTTGGTGCACATGAAGCAGGCGCGGGGCCCCGCGTTCAGGAGGATGTACGCGTCGTTGTTCGTGCCCGAGAGCGCCGGCAGCACGGCGTATTGGCCGTTGAGCTTGACGAAGATGCTGATCTGGTTGTCCGGGTACCTGCCGCGCAGATACCCCCGGTAGGCGACCGTCAGCGTGGCGTAGCGGCCCGGGAGCTTCGTCGTGTGGCGGATGACCTCGAAGGGCCCCGTCGTCTGCGTGTCGTAGACATTGCAGACGACGTAGTCCGGCGGGTAGTTGGAGGCCTCGCCACGAACGGCGGGCAACAGCAGCGTCAGCGTGAGCGCGGCAGCGAGCGTATTCAGGAGCTTCATGGGGTGGGTCCTTGCATCGGGTTCCCGGCGGAGGCTGGGAAGCGCGGCGAGCCCCGGGTGTGCCCCCCCGCGCTGTGGGCTGCATCCGGTGTATCACGCGCTTCTGCCGAGCAGGAAGGCGCCCCGCGCCGTCCCGTCGACTTCGGCCTGCGCAGGCTCGGGTTCCGAGTCGCCACCGACGAATGGGCCACGCCGAGCGGAGGTGAGACGAAAACGGTCGGCGCGGTGAGTCAACTCCACTTGCGCCAGGTGCTGACGTGTACCGCAAAGGGAAGTTTCTGCATGTTTTCCCGAGTCGCCGACTCTTGGGGGAGATGGCGTTGAACGTTCAATGGCTGCTGTTTGGGTCCAAGGGGAAGACATGCGGCAGGTTCTCGGGTGGATGGCCGTGGTGGCGCTGTGCTTTGCAGCCAGAGCGGCGTCCGGGGAGCAGCAACCGGATGCGTGGCTGCTGGAGGCGCAGACGGCCTATGCCGAGGCGGTAACGCGCTACGAAGCGGGCAAGTACGCCGAGGCTGTAATGCAGGGCGAACATGCGCTGACGCTGGTGGAGGCTGTGCTCGAAGGCACGCATCCAGGAGTCGACCAGTGTCTGGACCTGATCGGTGAGTTGCACCGGCTCTTGAACCTGCTTGGTGAGTTACACCGGCTTCAGGGAAACTTTGACCGAGCCGAGCTACTGCTTCAACGCGGACTCGCCATTCGGGAAGCGGCTCTCGGCATGAACCACCCAGACGTCGCCGAGTCGCTCAACAACCTCGCCACCCTCTATTGGGACCAGGGGTCGTACGGCCGGGCGGGGCCACTCCACGAGCGCGCCCTCGCCATTCGGGAAGCAGCCCTTGGAAAGAACCACCCTAGCGTCGCCGAGTCGCTCCACAACCTCGCCGGCCTCTACATGGAGCAAGGGTTGTACGGCCGGGCCGAGCCGCTCTACGTGCGCGCCCTCTCCATTCAGGACTCGGCGCTTGGAAAGCACCACCCCGACCTCGCCGCTCTGCTCAACAATCTCGCCGTCCTCTACATGGAGCAAGAGTTGTACAGCCGGGCCGAGCCGCTCTATATGCGCGCGCTCTCCATAGCGGAAGCAGCCGTTGGCAAGAACCATCCCAGTGTCGCCGAGCCGCTCAACAACCTTGCCTACCTCTACGTCGCGCAGGGAACGTACGGCCGGGCCGAGCCGCTCTACGTGCGCGCCCTCGCCATTCGGGAAGCAGCCCTTGGAAAGAACCACCCCAGCGTCGCCGAGTCGCTCCACAACCTCGCCTCACTCAGGATGGCCCAGCATCGCCTCGCCCAGGCCCTGCCGCTGTTCTCCCGCGCCTTCACCGTTTCCGAGCAACGCCTACGCCAGGAGGCGCTCGGCTTCTCCGAGGCACGATTGGCCCGCTTTCTCCGACTCCTGCGCGCCGACGAGGAGCGGATCTATTCGCTGCTGCGCGCCCACCCCGACGACGCTCGCGTCAGACGCTTGGCCCTCGCCGCCGCACTCCTCCTCAAAGGCCGTTCCGTCGAGGAGAGCGCCGATATCTCTCGGACCGTCTACCGAAGCCTGGGCGCGCAGGATAGAGATGCCTTCGAGCGACTGAGGGGGCTGCGCACCCAGCTGGCCCAACTGTCACTCCATGGCCCCGGCTCGCTCCCTTCGACAGCGTACCGGCAACGTCTCGAAGCACTCTCCGAGCAGTCCGCCACCCTCGAAGCCGACCTGGCCAGGCGCTCCGCACCGCTGCGCACGCTGACTGCACTGCCGTCTGTCGCGGAGATTATCGACCTTGTCGCTGCGGCTCTGCCCAGGGACGCTGCGTTCGTCGAGCTCATCACCTACGTGGACCGGCCGCTGGTGCTCAAGCCCGGCGCGCCCGAGTCCCACCGCCCCAGCCAACTGCGCTACCTGGCGCTGGTGCTGTTGCCTGACGCCACCATCCGCTTCCGAGATTTGGGCCCCGCCGAGTTCATCGACTCCGCCGCCTCGCGCCTGCGAGACGCGCTGGCCAACCGCGACGCCGCCTTCCAGACCTCGGCCCAAGCGCTCTACCAGCTCGCCTTCCAACCTTTGCTGCCGCTGCTGGGCACTACCCGCCGCCTCTTTCTCTCGCCGGATGGCCAGCTGGCCCTGGTTCCCTTTGCCGCCCTGCACGACGGCCACCAGTTCCTCGTGGACGGCTTCGACTTCACCTACATCCCCTCCGGAAGGAGTCTGCTGCCCCGTCCCCAGGAGAGCGACCCTCCCAACTCGGTGGTCGTCCTCGCTGACCCGGACTTCAGCGCCCCCCTCCAGGCACTCCCCGACTCCCAGAGGGAGGCCTCCGCGCTGGCCACGCGCTCGCGTCCCGGCGAGCGTTTCTTCTCCACGCTGCGCGAGTACCTGGCGGCACGAGCGTGGGCCCCAACCCCACTGCCCGGCACCCGCCAGGAGGCCGAGGCCATCCAGCGCCTGCTGCCTCAGGCCCAGCTGTTCCTGGGCGTCGAAGCCACCCGGCAGCGGCTGTTGCAGCTGCCCGCACCCAGCATCCTGCATCTGGCCACCCATGGCTTCTTCCTGGAGGACGCGTCACTGGTCCCGGCCTCCCGCGCCTTGGCCCACTTTGGTGCGCTGGGCGAGGAAGCACTGGCCCTCCCCTCCCCGGACCCGCTGCTGCGCTCGGGCCTCGTGCTGGCAGGGGCGAGCGCCCCGGCGCCCGCTGGGGCCAGTCCCGCCTCCGGGCCCGACAACGCGCTGGTAACGGCGCTGGAGCTGGCGGGCCTCGACCTGTGGGGCACCCAGTTGGTGGTGCTTTCGGCATGCGATACGGGGCGAGGCGACGTCAAGCTCGGCCAGGGCGTGTATGGGCTACGCCGGGCTTTCCTCGTGGCGGGAGCGGAGACGGTGGTGATGAGCCTATGGAAGGTGAATGACGAGACGACGCGCGCGCTGATGGAGGCCTATTACCGCCACCTTCTGGCTGGACAGGGCAGGGCCACGGCGCTGCGAGAGGCGATGCGCGAGCTGAGGCGGACCCATGCTCACCCTCACTACTGGGCGCCCTTCATCGCCATGGGCAGGGATACGCCCTTGCGCCTGCCCGCGTCCAGTCCCCATCAAGCCCACCACCGGTAGATCGCTCTCCGAAGAGAAAGGTTCCCTCTCTTGGAGGCGGAGCATCGGGGTGTACACGCGTGCCGGAGACTGCTGCGCAGGGACACGCGAGCACGGGCTACTTCGCGCCCTCCTCCAGGAAGTGCGACGCCGCGATGGACGCACCCCAGCAGCACTCGGGTTCCCTCACGTCGCCGGCCGGAAGCGTCGTGTGGAGCGGAGCACCCTCCTTCACATCCTCGAAGTAGAAGAGGTTGTTCGGAAGTATGATGAGCGCACGGTCTCCCTTGCGCGTGCGCAGGGTAAGTTTCTGGAGCCTGGGATCCGCCAGATTCGCGGCGCCCTTCGTGAAAAAGGACTCACGCAGGGGTGGCGAGCGCTGCTCCTCCGGGATGCAGCCGCCCTCCTCTGTCGACACCTCGACCTCGCGGACGCGGCATTCACTCCCCTTCGTGGACAGGTGAAACACAGCCTCCACTCGCGTGAAGTAGCAATCCGGGGTTCCGCAGTCCGCACCGTGCGCATCCGTCACCACCGACAGGCGCACCTGTCCCTTCGGTAGCGTGTCCACCATGCCCATCCGGGTGTAGCGCTGGAACAGGGGTACATGCGCACACGCGGAGGTAACGGCAGCCGCGGGCTTCGACTCCCGGGTCGGCTTCGGGTCCGCCGCTACCGCGCTGGCGCAGAGGAACAGGGAGACTGCGAGGGTGCGGTTCAGGTGCATGCGCCATGCAACAGCAAGCCTCGGGCCATCGTCAGTGCGGTTCTCCGCCCACGGCCCACGATGAAAGGCCCTGCACCACGCCGCCCTCCTGGCCGGCCGCGGGCTCGAACTGGCAGCCCCTGCGCTCCACCCCTTAGCTTCAACCTGCCTACCATCAGGCTTGGGGCGCGAACTCGCCCCAGCTGTCAGCCAAACCACTAGAGTCAGCGTGTGGCGACTCCTCCTCGATGCTTCCACTGTGGCGCTCCCTTCCTGAAGCCGCTCGCCGAAGAGCCGGTCTGCGGCCATTGCGGCGCTGCGCGGCCGACTCCCGGGCTGCCGCAGCGCACCGCGCCTCGGCCCCCGCCCTCCCCTCCTTCCGCGCGGCAGAGCCGTGCCGTCCTCTTCATCGTGCTCGGGGCCGGCGCCATGATGTGCTTCGCGGGCATTCTCGTGGCCTACCTGATAGCGGCTCCGGGGGAGCTGGAGAGACCCGCACCACGGCCACGGCCCGCCTCCGTGCCCGTGCCACAGGCGACACGCCCTCTTCCTCCGCCCGCGCCAGAGGTCCCCCCCAAGCCGCCGCCGGAAGCGCCCGAGCCCGCCCCTCGGACCGTGGTGGCGAAGCCCACCCCGCGACTGCCCCAGACGAACGAGGCCTGGGGCGCCCAGCAGCTGGCGCGGCGCCTGAAGGACTACGAGTACTGCGGCCGCGAGGCCATCCTTCGCCAGAAGGACACTCCCCGGCGCTACAAGTTGCGCGCGAAGTTCGGCGCGGACGGTCAGGGCACGGGCGGGCGGGTGGAGCCCGCGGGGGTGGCGATGCTGAACGCGTGCATCAGCAACAAGACGCGCTACGTGTATCTGGGCAAGCCTCCGCAGCCGCGTGACTTCGTGGTGGAGCTCACCCTGTCGTTCGCGCACCTCCGGCCCACTGGCAAGCCGGAGACCCGCGATGACCAGTGGAGCATCCGCGACGACGACGCGTACTGACGGTCCTCCCCTTTCCAGGCGTGAGGGGCGGCACGTCACACCGGGAAGGACAACGTGAACCGTGCGCCGCCGAGTTCCGAGCCAAGCGCGGAGACACTCCCGCCGTGCATCTCCGCGATGCGGCGGACAATCGCGAGGCCGAGCCCGAAGCCAGGGCTCTCCTCCGTACGTTCGTCGTCGAGGCGGTGGAACGGCTCGAAGATCCGCTCCCGCTCCGCGAGCGGAATCCCCGGCCCATCGTCGTCGACGTGGATGTGAATCGCGCGGACCTCCCGCGTCAGGCTGACCTGGACCCGAGACCTCGCGTACCGAAGGGCGTTCAGTATCAAGTTCGACGTCGCGCGCTCGACGAGCCTGGCTTCCACGCGAACGACGAGCGGCTCCGTGCAGGGCACGGGGGCGGAGATCGCCGCTCTGCCAGGCACAATCGTGAGGGTTTCGCAGAGCGCGGCGAGGACCGGGCGCACGTCCACCGCAGCCCCGGCCGGCGCGCGGCGCCCCTTCAACCGCACGTAGGAGAGCAGCTCATCGATGAGCTGATCGAGCTCCTCGAGACTGCGCTCCACCCGCTCGAACGCGTGTTCGCGCTCGTCGGGCTCGACCGCTTCACGCGCGAGCGCGAGGCCGAAGTGCAACCGCTGGGTCGGTGCCCGGAGCTCATGCGACGTGATGTGGAGGAGCTCTTCTCGCATGGCAATCGAGCGCTGGAGGTCTTCGCCCATGTGGTTCAGCGCCGTCGAGAGGGCGCCGATGACGTCGCGTGAGCCGACCACGGCCCGCGCGTCGAGTTCCCCACGTCCGAGCGCCTCGGCCGTTTCCCGGAGGTCCAGGAGCTGTCGGCGGATGGGGCGCAGGAGCGCGAAGACGCCGAGCGAGAGCCCTCCGACGAAGAGGAGGAAGAGCGCGGCGCCGCGCGCGCCACCAGGCGGGAACATGAGGGGCAAGGGCCCCACCCGGAGGACGTGCCCTGTCCCCTCGATGCGAGCATGGAGGACGGACTCGAACACGGGGCCCGACCGCACGACCTCCCCGACGTCGAGGCGTCCGAGCGCGTCGGCGCCGAGCGGTGCGTCCGCCCGGGGGATGATGACGACGGGCACCCCGAAGCGCTTCGACGCTCGCTCGGCGGCCCCCCCGAAGTCGTGGTGCTCGCGGTAGCGCTCCTCGAACATCTCGACCATCAACGCGACAGGCACCGCCAAGGAGGCTTCGATGTTCCGCGCGAGCTGCGCGTCGATGCGAGGGATGACGAACACCTTCGCGGCGAGGCCGGCCAGCAGCACTCCCGCGAAGATGTGGAGATAGACGCGAAGGAAGAGCCTGTCCAAGGGTCAGCTCACGGTGTAGAGGTAACCGACCCTGCGGACCGTCTTGATGGCATCCGCCTCGCCGGAGGCTTCGCGCAGCTTGTGGCGGAGCCGAGAGACCCTGAGGTCCACGGAGCGATCGATGTCGTCCTGCTCCACGCCCCGGAGCCGCTGGTACATGAGCTGCCGGCTCACGACCTGTCCAGCGTGGGCCACGAGCAGGATGAGCACGTCGAGCTCGCCAGACGTCAGCTCGAGCTCCCTCCCCCGCAGCCAGGCCGTTCGCCGCGTGGAGTCCACCGTGAGCTCGCCGACGCGAACGGGCGTGCCCTCCGGCTGGGCGGGCGCGCTCGTGCGGCGCAGGAGCGCGCGCAGCCGCGCGAGGAGCACGCGGGGACGGACCGGCTTCGGCAGGTAGTCGTCGGCGCCGCTCTCCAGACCCACGACCTCGTCCACCTCGGCGCCACGCCCGGTCAGCATGAGAATCGGGCCCGGATAGGCGCCGCGCAGCTCACGGCAGACGGCGAAGCCATCCTTGCCGGGGAGCATCACATCGAGCACCACGAGGTCGGGACGCGTGGCGAGGATCCGCGGCACCGCACGTTCGCCGCTGCCCTCGCTCTCGGCGCTGAACCCGTGCATTCGCAGGTAGTCGGCAATCATTGCCGTGAGCGCCCGGTCATCGTCCACGATGAAGACGCTGGGTGTCGACGTGGATGTCTGACTCTTCTTCTCCATGGGCGCCGGTGCTCCTGGATGGAGCATATCTTTTACGAGCACGTCCGCGTCGGCTCCTTTTGTATCGCTTCGTATCCTCCGTAAAGCCTCGCTGTTGCGTGTGCCATCGTCCCGTGCACCCACAGGAGGGTGCCATGTCAAAGCAAGCCAGTCGTGAGAACGTGATGAGCAGCCCGGCGAAGCCCCAGCCCGCGCCGGAGTGCATACCCACCACGGATGAACTCATCTATGGGGAGACGCTCTACCTCAACAAGGTGCGCGGCGAAGCGCCTCTGTGGCTCTCGGGTGGCCGCAGCGATCTGCAAGCCCAGGTGTACACGCTCGACGGAGAGGGAGGCACGGTGGAGGAGAGCTACCGCTGGACGGTAATGAAGGGGCGCGACACCGTGGGCAGCGGGCCCGTGAACTATGGCGACGCGATCCATCTCAAGGTGGGCGGCAAGGAGCAGCGGTGGCTCTCAGGCGGTCGTGGCAATGACCAGCACCAGGTGTCCACGCGCGACGGCGAGGGCGGCACGGAGGAGGAGTGCTACCGCTGGACCGTGATGCAGGACATCGACACCGTGGGCAGCGGCAGCGTCAAGCGGGGAAACCCCATCTGCCTCAAGGTGGGCGGCAAAGCACAACGGTGGCTCTCGGGCGGCCGCGGCAACGACCAGAAACAGGTGTACACGCTCGACGGCAGGGACGGGAAGGTCAGGGACAGCTACTTCTGGACCTCGGAACCGGTGAGCTACTCCCGCGCTTTCGCGGTCTTCGCCGAGGACTCTCCCGGAACGAAATACATGGAGGTCGGGGGAATGCACACCCGCTTGTTCACCCGCGTGGAGGCGCGCTCGCCGGACAACGCCATCCAGCTCGACCTCGCAACGGGAATCATCACTCTTCCGCCAGGCACGTACCACCTCACCGGGTTCTCGACGGTGGCCTATCTGTATGAGCCCGACGCAGGTGAGGAGAAGGATCTGGATGGGATGATACAGAACAAGAAGTTGGCGAACGGTGGGTACTGCCGGCTCCGGCTCGCCGGAGGCGCCGCGGAGGACACCCCCAACGAGGAGGCCATCGCCGTTGGCAGCATCAGCTCCGCCAACACGATACCCAGTCTCATCGAGACCTATTTCACGACGATGGTCGAAGCACGAATCCTCATGGAGCATCAGTCCGGCAGGACGGACCAGGTCCAGGACATCGTGCTGCGCGCCAATCCGAACGAGTCGCGCTGGCATGTCTTCGCGCGTCTCTGCATCTCTCGCTTGTAGTCCCTGGGATTGGCGTCCCTGACAACCCTCCCCTCCGCTCCGGCACCCACCCCCAACCGGGCCGCCCCTGCGTCCTCTCCGCTCAGTCGTCGAGGTCCTCGCGCTCCAGCGCCCACCACTCCCGGCCCGTGGGCGAGAAGCCGAGGAAGAAGAAGACGTGCTCGCGCGTCGCGGTGAAGAGGTACGGGGTGCCGCCTGTCAGTCCTGGCGCCAGCTCCTGGAGCCGGCGCGTTCCGCGGCGCGTGCCATCGCTCATCCACAGCTCCTGCCCGGTGCGGTCGTCATCCGCGGAGAACAGCAGCGTGCCTCCCACCGGGAACAGCCAGGAGGGAGACCCACTGTACGGACCGGGCGCGAGGTCCTTGAAGAGCCGCGTGCCCGCCTCCGTGCCGTCACTCATCCACAGCTCCCGGCCCGTGGGGCCACCGTCCTGGGCGCTGAAGAAGAGGCGCCCGCCGAAGGCCACCAGGAACTGCGGCGGGTCGAACACCGTGCCGGGCGTGATGTCCCTCACCAGCACGGTGCCCTCTCGGCTGCCGTCCGTCACCCACAGCTCGCGGCCCACGTCGGGGTTGTCCGCGACGAAGAAGACACGCCGGCCCACCACCGTCAGGTCCGTGGGGAAGGAGCTGTCCAGCCCGGGGTAGACATCCGCGAGGAGGAAGGTGCCCTCCGGCGTCGCGTCACTGCGCCATATCTCGTCACCGAGCTCCGAGTACTGGTGGAAGATGAACAGCCCTCCCGCCACGACGGCGTCCGTGAGCATGAGGCTCTCCACTCCAGGCATGAGGTCCAGCGCGACAGTCCCATCAGCCGTGCCGTCCGTGCGCCACAGGTCGAAGCCGGCCACCTCATCCGCGGCCATGAAGTACAGGCGCCCCTCCAGCTCGATGAAGCTCTGGGGAAAGGAGCCCAGGCCGCCGGGCCACAGGTCCCTGACCATCCGCGTACCGGCCGTCGTGCCGTCGGTGCGCCAGAGCTCCGTCCCGTTCACCCCGTCGTCCGCCGCGAAGTAGGCGACGCCGCCGTATACGAACGGGGCTTCGAAGAAACGGCTGCCCTCGGGTCCCTCGCGGATGTCCTTCACCAGCCACGTGCCAGCCGGTGTGCCATCGCTCCGCCACAGCTCGTAGCCGTGGATGCCGTCATCCGCGAAGAAGAGGAGCACCCGACCGAACGGCGTCATGTCCCGGGGCTCGGAGCCGTCGGGCCCCGGGCGGATATCCTCCACCAGCCGGGTGCCCGCCGCCGTGCCGTTCGTCACCCACAGCTCGGCGCCGAAGCTCCGGTCATCCGCCGTGAAGAAGAGTGTGCTGCCCACGCCGACGCTCTCGGTGATGCTGGGGTCGTCCGGTCCGGGGGTGATGTCCTGCACCAGCCGGGCGGGCCCCGCGCCGGGGTCGCTGCTCCTGAGCTCCTGCTCGTTCCCCGGGGCCGCGCCGTCCCCAATCTCCGGGAACACGGCCACGGCGGCAGCCGTCTCCACACTCCCGTACCTGCCGAGCTTCAGGGCCCACAGCTCGGTGCCCCGCCTCGGCTCGGTGGCCGCGAAGAACACGCGTGAGCCCGAGCGCGTGAAGTCATGCGGCGCGCTCGAGAAGGCGCCGGGCACCAGGTCGGCGAGCCGCACCGTCCCCCGGGCCGTGCCGTCGCTGATCCACGGCTCGTGGCCGCGCCCCTGCTCGCGCGCGGTGAAGAAGAGCCGTCCGCCATATGCGGCGAGCTGCGCGATGCTGGACCCGGCGGGGCCCGGCATCACGTCCTTCAGCCGGAAGGTTCCGCGCGCCGAGCCGTCACTGCGCCACAGCTCGTCCCCCGCGTCGGGTGTGTACGCGGAGAAGTACACCGCGCCGCCCAGGGCGGTGAGCGAACGGATGCGCGGGCTGCTCGGGCCAGGGATGAGTTCCCTGACCAGCCGCGTCCCCGCGCTCGTGCCATCGCTGGTCCACAGCTCGGAGCCGAGCCGCCCGTCGTCCGCGCTGAAGAAGAGCCTGCGGCCCACGGTGACGAGCGTGTTCGGGCCGTCGAACGTGAGCAGCGCCGGGACGTCCGCGACGGCCACCGTCCCCTCGGGCGTGCCGTCGCTCTTCCAGAGCGTGAAGAGCCGCGGCACGTCCTGGCGCACGCCGGCCCTGCGCTTCGCTCCGATGATGGGGGACTCGCCGATGATGAAATACAGCAGTCCGTCCGCGACGACCGGGCCCGCCGTATAGACGTCGAACCGGTCGGAGAAGTCGAGCAGCGTGACGACAGCGCCCGTCGTCCCATCCAGCCGCAGGAAGGCGCTGTCCCCGAAGAAGTAGAGCTGGCCGCCCATCGGCACGAGCGCGCTGGGAGGAAAGGCCAGTCCCGTGGGCACCACGCGGGTGGTACCCGGAACGCCCTCGGTCCTCCACAGCTGCGAGACACCGAGCTCCGGCGAGAACGCGGTGAAGTAGAGGACTCCGTCCAATGCGGCCAATGCGAACGGGAACGACGACTCGCTTCCGGCGGCGATGTCCCTCACCAGCCTCGTGCCCGCGCGCGTCCCATCGCTCGTCCACAGCTCCAGGCCATTCGTGCCGTCGTCGGCGGCGAAGTAGACGCGCCGTCCCGCGGTCATGAGCCCTTGCAGGGCTGCGCCTGCCGGGCCGGGCCGGATGTCCTCCACGATGCGCGTCCCGCCGGGCGTGCCATCACTCTTCCACAGCTCGGTGCCGTGCTCGGCGTCGGTGGCGACGAAGAAGAGCGTGCCGTTCACATCCGTCAGCTCGAACGGGCCCGCGCTGAGTCGGCCCGGGACGCTGTCCTCCACCCGGTACGGGAGGCTGGTCGAAGACGTGTTCTGGCCCTCCACGGACGCCTGGAGCTCCAGTGCGGCCTGTTCCCCTTCGGCCTCCTCGCCAGGAACCGACGCCGGGCCACTACAGGCCAGGCCCAGGACGAGGGCCAACGGGGAGATGAGGACTCCAGCAGGCAAGCGCATGAGGCTCCCTTCTCCGCGCATGGACGCGCGCGGAGGTGGTGCCCAAGGTGAGTGCGCCGTCCCGCCGGGACGAGTGCTCTCCCGGCCGTCCCGCGTGTCGACTACTGCCCGAAGTGCCTCCGCCGGTCAGTCGTCGGCGCCGGGCCTCCACCGGAAGTCGTGGTACCAGCTGGCCACATTGACGCTGAGCCCCACCACGGTGGTGTCTTCCTCGTGGGGGAGCGCGTCGCCGCCCAGCTTGAGCGTCCACGTGTGCTGCACGAAGGCCTTCACCCATTTGTAGCCGGCCTTCGCGGTCACCGCGGGCTCGGCGAAGAGCCACACGGGGTCCGTCACCTCGTTGGCCATGAGGAACTCCCGCGAGCGCTCCGTCTCCGTGTAGCCCTCCACGTCCAGCGAGAGGTACTTCACGGCGGACAGGCGCATGGAGCCGCCCAGCTCGAAGTACGGGGTGACGTAGCCCAGGTTGGGCTGTACGAAGGCGCGCACGCCGCGCGCCGTGAAGCCGACGTCCCGCAAGGCACCGCTCCCCGCGTCGAGCTGATCGCTGGCGGTGGACTGCCCATAGCCCACGCCGCCGTAGGCTTCCCACACCGCATTCTCCAGGAAGCTGCCGTAGAGGCCGCCTCCCACCTCCGCGAGCAACCCGCGCGCGTCCCGCCGTCCCTCCTCGTAGGACTCGTAGTAGCCGTTGGCCAGGAGCCCCACGCCCGCTCGTGGCGACCAGGCCACCTGCACATTGCTCGGACTGAGGCTGCCCTTCAGCTCTCCCTGCTCACGCAGCAGCGGAGCACTGACCTGACTCGACTTGTACAGCGTGGTGGTGCAGCCGGTGGACACGAGCGTGACGACCCCTGCGATGACGCTGGCGCGACCCAGGTTCATGACCGCCTCCTGAGGAGCGAACACAGCAATGGGTATGCCCGCTTCCTTCCGCCCCCAGACGCACTGCGCCGTAGAGGGACGCGCGGCCCCTGACACCACGGCCACCGTGCGCCCCGGGCGCGAAGCCCGGGACGCGGTGCGAAGCACGAGATGCAGCTGTCATCGGGTGGCGATGTGCGCCCCCGGAGCAGGGAATTTCTTCAGGGGGCGGTACGCACCGCGGCGCTACCGGGCGAGGGACTCGACCTCGCCGGGGCTCAGCTCGATCTGGGCCTCCGAGCCGGACCAGACGAACGGAATGCCCGGCTGGCGGTAGAGCGAGGCGGGAATGTCCCGGGCGAGCCGCGCGTGGAGCTCGGGGAGCTGGGACCAGTGCAGGCCGTGCCGCGCGTGGTGGGCGGTGTGGTAGCCCAGGTTGCCCGTCACGAAGTTGTAGCCGCGATGCACGATGTTGTACGAGGCGAGCGCGTGCTCCGCCGCGTCGAGTCCCGCGTGGTGGAAGTACGTGGCCCAGACCGTCACGTAGAGGGACACGCACATGGGCAGCAGGAACACCCAGAGCGCGTTGTACCAGTCATGCCAGAAGAGCAGGCCGAGCAGCGCCACCTGCAGCGCGCCCATGCCCAGGAAGATGCGGAGCACCCGAGGGTGCTGCAGGCCCACGCGGAAGGCGCGGGGGTAGGCCACGAGCGCCGTGATGACGGAGAACTCCGTCTCGCCCATCGTCGTCCCATCCGGGCGCTTCCAGCGGGCCTCGTCCTTGTCCTGGTCCAGGTAGTTGCGGTGGTGGCCGAGCACGTGGTGCAGGAACCAGGCATGGGACGTCGCCCCGGTCTGGAACCCGAACACAACCTCCAGGAGGCGGTTGGGTAGCGCGTGGCGGAACATCGACACGTGCTGGTGGTGGTGGTTCCACGCGCAGATCCACCCCTTGGGAATCGCCCACAGCACGAGCCACAGGATGGGGAGCCACCAGCTTCGCGCCGTGAAGTACACGGTGAGGTCCAGCGCGAACACGGTGAAGAACAGCAGGACGGGGATGCGGTCTCGGGAGTTGCGGAACAGGGTCATGCGCTCTTCAGGTCAGTGGATGGACGGGCTGCGATGGAAGGTTGGCTGTGTCGGGAGGGGCGGGTTCGGAACCTCCCGATGACGCCCTTCGGAAGGACCACGCCGAAGAAGAAGCCCTCCTCGAAGGGCTCCGTCGAGTCGACCTGGACCTGGGTGCGGGAGGCGATGGTCATCAGCGCCGTCCGCAGGTACACCATGGCGAAGTCTCCGGCCACGCAGGCCCGGGGGCCACGTCCGAAGGGAAAGAAGTGGCCGCTGCCCAGCGGGTCCCTGGCGGCGCCACCGTCCAGCCAGCGCGCCGGCTCGAAGACCTCGGGATTCACCCAGTGGGACGGGTCCCGGTGCAGGTGCTGGTTGGAGATCATCAGCGTCGTGCCCGCGGGCCACGTCACCCCCGCGAGCTGCGTGTCGGAAGACGGCGTGCGGAGGAAGATGCGGACCGCCGGCAGGATTCTCAGGGCCTCGTAGGCGACGGCCTCGGACCACGGCGCGCCGCGCAGCCGCTCGAGCGTCAGCGGTGCGTCCGCCAGCGAGGCGGCCTCGGCCGCCAGCCGTGCCTCCGCCTCCGGGTACTTCCCCAGCTGGTGGAAGGCGCCGACCAGGGTGGTGCTGGAGGAGAAGACGCCTCCGAAGAAGAAGCCGCCGAGCAGGTGGGCATGCACCGTGTCGTCGAGCTCCGGCATCTCCCGCAGCGTCCACGACATCAGGTCCACGCGCTGGGGGCTCGGAGCCGCGCGCGCCGCGCGGACCTTCTCGGAAAAGAGCCCGTAGAAGCGCGCCTTCGCCTCCGCGAAGCCGCTGGGGGGCGAGATGAACTTCAGCGGCAGCTTCGCCTGGATGCGCGCGTCCGCGGCCTTGGCCAGCAGCATGAAGTCGTCGTAGACGGAGCCGGGCAGCTTCTCGCCCACGGTGGCCACGCAGAAGGCGTCGAACGTCAGCCGGCGCAGCGTGGGCGTGAGGTCGAGGGAAGGCTCGCGCAGGAGGGCGTCCACCGACTCGGACACCGCGGCCTGCAGCGGTGCCACCTGGGCGGCCTGCCAGTCCCGGGTCCACGGCTGTGCCAGCGGGTCCATGCCGTGCTTGCGCGACCAGTCCTCACCCTGCTTCGCGATGAAGGGCGTGTCGTCCGTGGTGGAGTGGCGGATCTGCTCGCCGATGTTGCCCTTCTCGAACTCCAGCCGGCGCGTCTCGAGCACCTCCTCGATGAGCGCGGAGTCATTGAGCACCAGCGCGGGGCTGGGCCCCATCCAGATGAGGGTGAGGCCCCCGTACGTCCGCCCGTAGCGCGCGCAGACGTCCCACGGCGGGGGCCCGAGGAAGTCGCCGAGGTTGCCGAGGATGCCGGGCGCGGGCCCGGGCAGGCCCGCGTAGGCCTTGCGCCGGGCGCCGAAGAACAGGTTGAACAGGCCGCGGGAGAGCAGGTTTGGCAAGGGGGGAGCGCCTCCGGGGCGCCTCAGACGGTGATGCCGCAGGGAACCCGGTCGGGCCGCAGGACGGTATAGGGGACCTCGACCCTGGCGTTGCGAGCCTTCACCACCTCCAGCTGCGCGCGCAGCCGGTCCTGGAACCGTTCGCGGATGGCCGCGAGCTCCGGCTCCCGGAAGTAGTCCTCGCGCCAGCCGCTCTCGTGGAGGAGGTACTCCTCGTCATCACCGAAGCTGGACAGCGCCCGGCCGACGGCGACCTGCCAGAGCATCTGGGACTTGCTGGGAATCATCGCGGCGATGTCGTCCGGACCGATGACGCCCTTCTGCCTCGGCGGCTCCCGGCGCACGCAGAGCGGCGCGTTGGGCACGAAGGCGTAGTGCTCGTACTGGAGGTAGTTCACGGCGGCGTGCTGGACGCTGACCGTGAACAGGAGCGTGGTCAGGATGTCCACGAGGTCATCGACGCGCTGGAGCTCCCGGCACGGCAGCTTGTCGACGGGCAGCCCGTGCTCGGTGAGGTCGGTCCACCAGCGCTGAAGCTCCGCGTCGGCCGCGAGGTCGGCGTCGGACCGGTAGAAGTGCCGGAGCACGCCGCCGACGTACTCCTCGAAGGCGTCCCACAGCGGCAGGGCGTCGTCGCGGTAGGGGTAATAAGGAAGGACGGCGGGGTCGAGGACGCCGCGGCCCTCGAAGTCCGGGCGCGGCTTGTTGTCGGACAGCTTCCAGCGCTGGAAGCCCTTCCTGCCCAGCTGCAGGTGCCCCTTGTCCGGGCCGCCGGTGGCGATGAAGTCGTCGAAGACGCCGCCCTCGTCGAGCAGGCCCTTTCGCGCGCCCTCGTTGATGGCGAGCGTGTAGCGGAAGTGGCGGCGGAGCAGCTTGTAGACGGGGTGCGGGTCCGGGAGGTTGCGCATCGTCGCCATGACGAAGGGCTCCGCCACGAAGTGGGTCCGCAGCGCGTGCCCCACCATCTGGTGGGTGTTCCCCTCGCTGCAACGCACGAAGACCTTCGCCGCCAGCCAGTCATAGTCGTTGTCGTTGGGCGTGAAGACCGGGTCCTTCTCCGCGTCCCGCCCGAGCTGGATGGCGAGGGGCCTCAACTGGCGCGTGTCGTCCAGGTACAGCAGGCACCGGGACGCAGGCGCCCAGCGCCGCTCCTCGACGCCGTCCTCGCCGACCTTCCGGAACATGCGGATGTCGTCGAGGATTTCGAAGTCGAGCAGGAAGATGCGCTTCGCCTCGAAGGCGCGCGCCAGCGTGTCGCCCGGCGACAGCAGGCCGTGGACGTCCGCATCCGACAGCGGCATGCCCGCGGGCAGCCGGGCGATGCTCTGGATGTGGAGGGGATTGATGCCCTGGACGGCCTGCCGCGCGAACTCCAGGTCGTCCTTCCAGCGCGGGGCGAGCTGGGGCATCTCGATGCCCTTGAAGAAGTCGAAGATGTCGACGAGCCCGTTCCACGCCTTGGACAGCACGGGCAGGTGCAGCTTGATGGAGGCCAGCGTCTTGGCGATGACGACCTCGTAGCTGCCCTCGGTCAGGCCCCGGTACAGCTCGTCCTTCGGCAGCGGCCGCTCCTTGCTGATGTCGAGCGCGCCGGGAAGCCCGGCGGTGGCCTCGGCGGGACGCCAGACATATATGCGCTGGCGGAGCTGGAGCTGCTCGTGGCGGGCCCGGGCCTCGCGCTCGTTCTTCACCTGCTGCGGCAGCCGCGCCGAGCCCTCCAGGACCTCCGTCGTCGAGCCCCCCAGCACCCACCGGTAGAAGGGGAAGAACCAGCTCCTCCCGCCCGACGTCACCCAGACGGTGTCGAGCAGCCAGTCCCCCGCGACGCCCCCCGCGTTGCTGAACCGCAGCAGCACCAGCTCGCCCACGTCCTCCGTCGAGAGGGCGTAGATGTCCTCGGCGCCAGCCTCGAAGTCGTTGTGGAAGCGCTTGTCCAGTACGTGCGGCCCGCTCTCGCCCCGCGTGCCGACCAGGACGACGGAGATGGCGGAGTCCGTCCCCGCCCCCAGCCGCGAGCTCGTGCGAATCGTGAGCTTGTACTCGACAGTCATTGAGCCCTCCTGCGAACGGGCCAGACGGTAGGACGCGGAAAGCGGACACTGCAAGCCGTGGTATTCTCACACGAAAATGCTTACAGCGCTGCGACGCCTGAGGGTGTCCCTGGGGTTCGGGAAACGGGGGGACGGCAACGAGGTCCTCGAGCCGGAAGAGCTTGCCCGGTGGTACTCGGGGCTGGCGCTCGAGGAGCGGCTGGCCATCAGCCGGGAGCTGGCTCCCCTCGTCCGGGCGCCGGGTGCCAGGCGAGAGCCCGCGAGCCTTCCCGCCGTCGCGGTGGGGCGCATCGTCTTCCAGCAGGACGGCCCCCAAGGCCCCATTCCCTTGCATCACCTCAAGGTCGAGCTCTGGGACAGGGACTTCGGCGCTCCCGACGACCTGCTCGGGGAGGGCTTCACGGACAGCGCGGGCGCGTTCTCCATCCGCTATGACCCGGCGGATGCGGGCTCGGGAGACCTGCCCGACCTGGAGGTCCGCTTCTTCGAGCCCCAGCACACCTTCCGAGAGGATGGCCGGGTGGTGGAGACCTGGCGGCGCATCGGCTCGGAGCATGGGCCGGACGACCATGGTGGGCTCCACCACGACTTCGGCACGCTCCGGCTGCCCTACTGGGAGTATGACCCGGGAACGTCCCTGGCCCGGTTGCTCGTGACGGAGGAAGGGACGCCACCAACGGCCTATGCCCCGGGGCGTGCGCTGGCGATGTTGAAGGCCGTCGCCCCCATCGAGCTCGTCAAACGACAGCACCTGCTCCAGAGCCGAGTGGGACACGCGCCGGGCCTGGAGCGCATCCAGGCCGACTACCCGGAGTCGATGACGGTGCGGATGGAGCGGGAGTCGCCCGGCTCCACCCGGAGTGATGCCTTCTTCGGGGAGCGCCTGCTCAACGGCATGTTCTCCACCCTCCTGGACAGAGACCCGGAGCACCCCGGAGATGCCCAGGCCTTCCGGCTCTACCTCCCCTGGAACGCGTACGAGCAGGATGGCATCCACTGCCTGCCGGACGTGGACGTGAGGCTGCGGCTGGTGGAAGGCCGGCTGCTGCCCGTGCGCATCATCCTGGGGATGCGCGAGCCCGGAGCGACGGCGCCCGGCTCACCCGTGACGCGCCGGAGCTTCACGCCCGCGGATGGCGCGGACTGGGACGCCGCCAAGCGGATGGCCCGGGTGGGCGCGACGCTGGACACCGAGCTGGGCAACCACCTGGGACAGTGCCACTTCAACGTCGAGCAGTACGCCATCGCGGCCCAGCGGAACCTGCGCCACAGTCCCCTGCGCTGGCTGCTGATGCCCCACCTGCGGGAGGTGGTGCTCATCAACCATGCGGCCAACGGGTTCCTCGTCGGGCCGTCGGGTTACATCACCCGCGCCAGTGCGCTGACCGAGCGGGCCATCGAGACGCGGCTGCAGCACCTGCTGGGCAGCTACGACTGGCGGGGCTTCACGCCCGCGCCGCCCGTATGCGAGGGGCACCGCTATGCCCGGGCCGCGGGCCTGTTCTGGAAGCTGCTCGGCGAGCACGTCGACGCCTTCTTCGCGGAGCACGGCGCGGAGTTGGAGGCACAGTGGCTCGAGGTCCGCTGCTTCTCGGACGACCTCGTCGCCCACTCCGCGCCCGCCTTCATCTGCCGCTACCTCCGGGCGACGGTGCCGGGGAAGGACGCACCCTGGTTCGTTCGCTCGGAGCGCATGGACCTGGATGAGAAGGCCGTGGAGCCGCCGCCGAAGGCGGTCAGCCCGGTGACCCGGACGGACGCGCCCCAGCCCGGAGAGGTGGACGCGCTCAAGCAGCTCTGCCGCTACGTCATCTACTTCGCGACCTTCCGGCACGCGTGGGCCAACAACCTCCAGTGGGAGGATGCTGGCGAGGTGCTGTACACGTGCCTGGGGCTGCGCTGGGGGAAGGGCGGAGCGCTCTCGACGGAGGCGGACCTGGACGTCGCCCCTCCGCCCGACGTGGCCACGGAGATGCTGTGGATCTCCTGGATGCTGTCCAAGACGAACTACGGCCTCCTGCTGGCCAATGAGGAAGCCGACGTGCACCCACGGTTCGTGGAGCTGTTGCGCACCCATGCCGCCGAGTTCGCGGCGCTGGGACTGGACATCCGGACGGTCAGCTCCCGCATCAACATCTAGGAACCGGGGCACGGCGAGCCCTCGTTTCCGCCGATCCAGCCTGAATCCCCGCCCTCCCATTCCTCGGAGTCCCGACGCATCTTCGAGTCCTGTCGCCCGCATCCCCCAGGCCGCCCGAGGACACGTCATGGCTCACGAACACCCCAACCCCTCCGCCCACCACCACCTCGTGACGGGCTTTGGCGCCGACCGCGCCGCCCACTACGACGCCCAGGCGTCCGTCAACCTCGCCGGGACCCAGGCGATGTACGAGCTCGGCGTCAGCGCACTGACCGCCCAGCTCGACGGCCAGGACACGGCGTCGCTGCTCTTCGTGGGACTGGGCACGGGCGCGGAGCTGATGCCCTACACCCGCTTCGACGTGCCGGGCTGGCGCTTCACGGGCGTGGAGCCCTCCGACGCCATGCTCGCCGTCGCCCGCAAGCGCCTGGAGGCCGAGGGAATGCTCTCGCGCACGCACCTGCACGTGGGCGAGCTGCACACCCTGCCCCCCGGCCCCCCGTTCGACGGCGCGCAGATGATGGGAGTCCTCCACCATGTGGAGGGCGAGGAGGCCCGCCTCGCGCTGCTGCGAGAGGTGACCCGGCGGCTCAAGCCCGGAGCGCCGCTCGTCCTGGGCTGCCGCATCGGCAATGACCCCGAGCTGACGAACGTGGAGCTGCGGCGGCTGCGGGCGTATGGAATCACCCCGGAGCAGCTGGAGCATCGGCGCCAGCGCTACGCGGAGCTGCGCCCCATCGAGTCCGATGCCGCCCTGTTCGCGATGTTCGCCCGGACCGGGCTGGTGACGCCGCGTCCCATCTTCGTCTCGCTGCAGTTCAAGGTCTTCCTCGCGCGCTTCGAGCCCGGAGCCGCGGGCTGACACGCCGACACCGCGTCCCAGGGCTTCTCGCGGTAATGTCCCCCGAGCGCCGGGGTGCACGTGCGCACCGGGCGCTGAGAACACCCCAGGGGGCCGAAGACCATGGCGACGAATCCTAGAGGGCCGAAGCAGCCCATCGACGCATACCTGGCGGGGATTGAAAACCCGTCTGCGAAGAAGACGCTGGGGGCGCTGCGCCTGCAGCTCCGCAAGCTGCTTCCGGGAGCGGAGGAGACCATCAGCTACCGGATGCCCGCCTTCAAGGTCGATGGGGAGACCGTGGCTGGCTTCGCCTTCTTCAAGACCCACTGCGGCTTCTACCCCTTCAGCGGCAACGTGGTGCCGGCGTTGAAGGCGCAGCTGGACGGCTACACCACGTCGAAGAGCGGCATCACCTTCCCTCCCGACAAGCCGCTCCCCGCGAAGCTGGTGAAGACGCTGGTGCAGGCGCGGCTCGCGGAGATTGCCGCGAGCGCGAAGAAGCCCTCGGCCGCGAAGAAGAAGGCAGCCGCGAAGAAGGCCCTCATCACCGACCGTGTAACGGACAGCGCCGTGAAGGAGGCCACCGGACGGGACTGGAAGGCGTGGATGCGCGCGCTGGACGCGGCGGGGGCCGGCGAGCTGAACCACAAGCAGCTCGTCGCGCACCTGGCGCGAGAGGTGGAGTCCACGTGGTGGCAGCAGTCCATCTCCGTGGCGTACGAGCAGGCCCGCGGCAAGCGGGTCGTCGGCGAGACGGCGACCACGGGCTTCCAGGTGGGCGTGGTGCGCACGCTGCCGATGAGTGCGTCAAAGATGTGGGAGCGGGTTGCGACCCAGGCGGAGGACTGGCTCGGTGCCGGCGCGAAGCTGACGCTCGAGCCGGGGGCGGGCTACGAGGTGCCCAAGCGCCGTGGAGTCCCCGGCGTGCGTGGCGAGGTCCGGGTGGTGAAGCCCGGCCAGCGCATCCGCATGACCTGGCAGCCGGACGGCTGGAAGAAACCCGCGACGCTGCAGCTCACGCTGATGCCGAAGACGCGAGGCGTCGCCGTCCACGTCCACATGGAGAAGCTGCCGGACGCGGAGACTCGCGAGGCGATGCGCGAGCACTGGTCCAGGGTGCTCGCGGGCCTCGCGGAGGAGTGACGACGGAGTGGCGCTAGCCCGGTCGGAAGCGGCGCTCGATACGTGAGCGCAGCAGCGCCACCAGCTCCTGCTCGCCCTCCGCCAGCGCGGACGCGAGCGAGTCCCGGCCCGCCTTGCGGATGCCGAGCGTCAGCACGGGCGCCTCGACCCGGGACTCGTCCTTCAGCGCGCGGGCCCCCGCCTTCACCACCAGGTCCGCGGGCTCCGCCGCGATGCCGTACGGCTTGAGGTACAGGTCCGTGAACAGCTGCTTGAGCGCGCCCACCGTCAGCGCCTCGCGCGACACGGGCAGGAGCTGGAAGGCGATGCCCTTGCCCGCGAGCTTCACCACCACCTCGTCGACGAGGCCGACCTTCAGGGCGAAGGGCAGGAGCGCCTCCTGGCCCTCGGACCAGTTGAAGAGGAAGTAGCTCTTGGCGACGTGGCCGCAGGCCGGGCACACCAGGCCGTTGAGCTCATCCAGGCCCCGGGTCCGCAGCAGGTGGACGAGAAAGACAGCCGCGCCACAGCCCTTGCACTGCTCGCGCGGGCCGAGGTGCGCGAGCACCCGCTGCGCCAGCAGCGCGACGGTGTGGCGCTCGAGGGCGATGGGCACTCCGGCGAGCAGCTCGACGGACTTGAGCTGGAGGCCGAAGCGCACCTTGCCACCCTGGAAGCGGAGCCCGAGCTCCAGGGGAGGTGGCAGCCGCGTGATCAGCTCCTCGAAGGACGGGGCCTCCGGCCACGCCGCGGCCATGGCGGCATAGCGCTCGGTCCAGCCCTCCCGGTTCGAGAGCGCATCGGGCGGACGCCCCGCGCGCTCGACGAAGAAGGCCATCAACACCAGCGTGGCCTCCCAGGGAGCCCGCTCCGCCGCCTCCTCCAGCGTCTGCGCGAGCGCGCGGGCCTCGGATGAGGCCCGTCGGCGCTCCAGGCGCTCCGCGCCCTTGCGCACGAGGGGGCTCTCGAGGATGGGGTCGAAGGTGCGCAGCGCCCCTTCGGGTTTCGCTTCGGTGAGCGAGTCCTTCAACGTGGTCAGCTCCCGGGCCGCCCGGTCGAGTCGGCCCATGCGCGCCAGGGCGTCGCGCATCGTGCGCTCGGCGTCCTCGGCGAGCTCGGTGAGGGTCTCCTGGAAGTAGTCGCGGCCCTGCGCCTGGCGCCCCTGCCATTCGGCACGGAGCCGGAAGGTGGACGTCGCCCGCAGGCGGTCGAGCTCCGTGAGCAGCGAGCGGCGCACCGGGGTCAGGGAGGCGATGCGCTTCTCCACGTGCGCGAGCCGCTCGTCCACGGACACCGTCGCGTCGAGCAGCTCGCCCTGGTCCACACGGAGGAGGAAGACCTCCAGCAGGGTCCGGTCCGCCCGCTCGAAGGCGAGGTTGACCTGGATCATCAGCTGGTGGAGCCGCTCGCGCTCCTCCTCCGTCCTGGCGAGGTCCGGGTGGAGCAGTCGCGCGAGCTTGCGATAGAGCCGCTTGAGGGTCTGCGCCTCGGACGCGACGTCGGGAGGCGGCGAGAGCGGCTCGGACACGTCATCGTCGAGCGCGGCGCCGGGCGTCCAGGGACGCTCGCCATCCTCCCCTTCCCCGCCGACCCGGCGCGACCGCGCGGACTTCCTGCTCGACTTGCGGCCGGACGCCTTCGGTGTCGGAGCGCGCAGCTCCGCGTCGAGCCGCGCCAGCTCGTCCTGGAGCGCCTGGAGCCGCCGGACCAGGCGCTCACGCCGCTCGAGCGGGGCGAAGGCGCTCGACAGCTCACGCTCGTAGAGAGCGGAGAAGGTGGCCAGCTCCGAGGCGAGCGTCTCCACCTCCAGGTCGAGCGTGGAGATCTCGTCGAGCAATGCCCGGAGCCGCCGCTCGGCATCGGCGACGGCACCATCGGAATCGGTCTGGGTGCGCGCGAGGGCGCCGGAGTGCGCCAGCGCGTCGGAAGCGCTCATCCCCGTTGCTTCTACCACCAGCTTCCCCGGCATGCCTCCGTGCCAGCCTGCCTACCCACCGAGCGGGCCGCGCCTTTGATACCCCGGGTGTGCGCAAGGAGCACTCGCCGCCCCCACGTCGGGCGTCGGGCCCCTCAGGGCGCGGTGGTGGTGAGGGGAAAGTCCGAGCGCGCCCACGCCTTCTCGAAGTCCGCGCGGGTGCTTGCCGCCTCGTCCTGGCGGTTCTGGCCCTCGAGTGCGCGGGAGAGGCCGAAGAGGCTCCAGCCATTCTTCGGGTTGCGGCGGAGGTCCTCGCGGTAGACGGCCTCGGCCTCGCGGAAGCGACGGGCCTCGAGCAGCGCGGCGCCCTGGTAGTGGCGCACCGGGTAGAACCAGTCGGCGGGCTCGGCATAGGACAGCCGGTCCGCGGCGTCGACGGCGTCCTGCCACAGGGCCAGGGCCTGGGGGCGGCCCTCGGCCTGGGCCAGCCGGGCCTTCAGCACGCGCGCCGCGACACCGAGCACGTCGCGCGCGGTGTTGAGGTTGGCGGCCACCGTGGGAGGCACCTCGGCGGCCAGCCGCTCCAGCTCCGCGAGCTCGGCGCGCGCCTCCCGCAGGCGGCCCTTGCCCACCAGGGCCATGCCATGCGCGTGCAGCCACAGGCCCGTCTGCACCGGGTACTTCGCCTCGGGACGGGGCTCGGCGAGCAGGTCATCCCAGCGGCCGAAGCGCACCATGGCGAAGAGAGGCTCGGCCACGAAGAAGTCCATGCCGGGCATCACCGAGAGCATCTCGGCCGGGAAGTGCTGCGCCGAGGCCCGCGCGGCCTCGAGCGTCTCCTCCATGCGGCCCTCCATGGACGCGGAGAAGGCGAGGAAGCCGAAGTTGTGCGCGGTGTACATGGGGTAGATGTGGCTGCGCGGCTTCGCCTTCTTCACGTAGGCCAGGTCCGCCTCCGCGGCCTTCCTGTTGCTCGCGGAGGCGTCGGCGTACCGGCCCACACGCTGGTAGATGTGCGCGGGCATGTGCACCAGGTGCCCCGCGCCCGGGGCCAACCTCCCGAGCCGGTCCGCCGAGGGCTCCGCCTTCTCCGGGTGCCGCGAGGCCTCCACCGCGTGGATGTAATAGTGGTTGGCCCCCAGGTGGTTCGGGTCTCTCTCCAGCACGGACTCCAGCACGGAGACGATTTCCTTGGTGCCGGGCGCGGGCTCCCCTTCGAGCGACCACAGCTTCCACGGGTTGAGGTCCATGAGGGCCTCGGCGTAGAGCGTCTGCACGTCCAGGTCATCGGGGAAGCGCCGGGCCACCTCGCGCATGGCGCGTGCGTAGGCCTCGTTGAAGGGCTTCATGGCCTCGGGGGCCACCGCCTCGGGGCCGGGGTAGCGGCGGGAGAGCGCGGAGATGAGGGCCTGCTCCACCGGCGAGGCGCTCGGTGCCAGCGCTTTGGCGCGCTGCAGCGCCGCCCAGGCGGCCGGGGCGTTCTCCCCCAGCATGGGCATGTTGTAGTTGGGGCCGAGCACCAGGGCGATGCCCCAGAAGCACATGGCGCAGGTGGGGTCGAGCTGCGCGGCGCGGGCGAACGAGCGTGCGGCCTCGTCGTGGTTGAAGCCGTAGGCCAGCCGCAGCCCCTGGTCGAAGAAGTCCTTGGCCCCGGCGGAGGCCGTGGTGACGGGGCGCGCATGGGTGCTCAGTCCGTCGAGCAGCACGGCGCCTTCGGCCAGTCCCTCCAGGGTCGGCGCGGCGGGAGGGCCGTGGGAGAAGGCGGGCGCCGCGGCGAGCGCCAGCGTCAACACGCAGGCAAGGGACAGGGAAACACGCATCTGGGGGCCCTCCGGGGAGATGGACTCCAGCCAAAGGTGGGCGCGCGACCGCTCACCGCCCATGCCGCGCCGGGCCGTGCGCTCGCCATGCCGCTCCCGCAGTGGCACCCGGACACACGCTCGTCCAGACGGAGGCATGCCCTGGATCAGCTCCATTCTTCGCCGGGGCGGCCTGCCTCACGCCGGAACAACTCGAGGGCTGAGCGGACTGGCCGTGGTCCGCGTGCACCCTCCTTCCAGGGAGGGCGGCTGTCACCCGATTGATGGTCATTGGCATTACCGGCCAGTCTCCGCGCGAGGCAGCGGGGACCCTATGCTGAACTGGAGCCGCTCATCCCGACTGTCGTTGCGCGCGGCCAGCCATGTTTGTCTGCGCTTCGCCGAAGGGGGGATGGGACATGTCGGAATCCCAGGTGCGCGATGCCTCGGAGGCTGCTTTCGAGGTCCTCACCGAGCAGGAGCACGCGGAGCACCGGCGCAAGCAGGGCGCGCGTGTCGTCGAGCATGGCGGGCGCTACTGGGAGGAAGCGGGGGCACCCGGGTTCTTCCAGCCCGTGCACCTGCTGGCGCAGCTGACGCCGGAGGAGGCCACCCGACCCACGCCGCTGAGCTGGGGCTACCGGGCGGCGCTGAAGCCAGGGGACTCGGACGCCGCGAACGGCAGCATCCCCGTCATGCGGCTGGCGGACCTGGCCGGCTATGACGTCAACAGTCTCTCCTCGAGCCGGAGGAACAGGCTCCGCAAGTGCCAGCGGCTCGTGAGAATCGTGCAGCTCACGGGCCCCGACCTTCTGGAGACGCAGGGATACGAGTTGCTCGTCGAGGCACTCTCACGGACGGGGCACAGGAAGCCGCCCTCACGTGAGGATTTCGTCGCGCAGGTCAGGAGCTACTTCCAGGGGAACCACTGGTGCGTGCTCGCCGGCCTCATCGATGACCGGCTCGGGGGGTTTCGCATCAGCTACGCGGTGGATGGCGTCGCATACACGGTGAGCTCGTACTACGCCACGTGGGCGCTGCCGACGAACATCTCGACCGGGCTGGTCTTCGAGTTCGCGCAGCTCTGTCGGAGGACTCCGCGGGTCCGGCTGCTCGTGAGTGGTCTGCACGCACGCGAGGACGCAGCATTGGGGCAGTTCAAGAAGGACATGGGGTTTGTCCTGGAGCACATGCCGAGCCGGTGGAGCATGAATGTGCTCGCGCGGGCGTTCATTCGCTGGAAGCGCCCCCACGCGTACTACCGGTTGACGGGCAGGGCCTGAAGCGTTGACGGGCGGGCGCGTGCGTGGAGTGCATGCCGGCCTGCAGCCCGATATCAACCCCATCGAACTGTGATGGGCCGGCCTGAAGCGGCAACTACGCATGCTCGCCCCTCGCGCCGTCAATGCGCTGGCCCAACCAGTGCGACAGCTGCACGCAGACACTTCTCTCGCGAAGTTCGCCGCCCGGATCCGCCACTTTCTCTCCTTCCTTCAGCTCAAACTGTCCTCCGCGTCATCAGCCCGCTGTAACAATAAAAGGAAGCACGTTCGAATCCGGTTCGCCCATAACAATTTCGTCAGCACTGAACCAGCCTTCGTCAAGCACAAATTTCCGAACCCGGTCTGGAGCCAATGAGTAAGCAACAAGAGCAAGGCTTTCTTTTGCACGACTTGACGTCACATAGAACAAGCGCTTGGTGTTTTCAACAGTCTTGCCTCCAGCCGTTTTGCCGCCGAAGAGGTCTTCGTATTTGAATGAAAAGCCTCCCGCCTCTTCGTCATCCATGATCACCATGACCCGCTCAAATTCAAGCCCCTTCACTCCCTGATGAGTATCGAGGTGGGCATTGCCCGAGAGATACTCGGTCATGGGCTCGATCTGAGAGAAGGGAGCACGGAGGAAATTCTCGATAGCGACGGCCATTTCATTCTGCCGGTCCTCTTGCTCGTCTTCCTCGGAAGCGCGGGCACCAGACCTCTCCATCATTCCAAACGCGTTGGCTTGCAGGGAGTCGGGTATCTCGAACAAGTTACGTTCGGCAATGCATCTCAGAACATCCAGCAAGGTTGGATCTGCGCCGTCCTTCCAAAGCGCCATGAGTGTGCTGATTGCAGCATTCACTTGCTGCAGGTGCCTTTGCTTGTCCTCGGCGTCGCGCAAGGCAATGGGCGCTAAAAGCGGCGAAAAGGTCTTAGCGATGCGCGCAACGGCGAAGCGATCGTCGCTGCGCATCGCCCTGACGAGCGGCAGCACCTGCACGGAGAAGAAGCGGTATGCGGGCAGCGCGCCTTCGAGAAAACTGGTGCGCCAGTTAGCCACATCGTAAAGCGCAGAAAAGGCATCGAGAAATCCCATGCGTGCAGCCGCCATGCGATGCTCAAGAGTCAAAGTCTTAATCGACCTCGGGTCGTTCCACTTATTGTCGTCTGTGACCTTTGACATGTACGCGGCGATGGACCGCTCGGCCATGGACTTCTTCGCATGACCGCTTGGCAAGATGAAGAGACGTACGACGCCCTCAGGGGCTGCGGCACATGGACTCTGATGCTGCTTGTCCGTGGTGCTGCGAACTTTGTTGATTAGAGTAATAATGCGTTTAGGGCAGCGATGGTTGAGCTTCTTCCCTGGTGTCGCCCAGTCCTGCGGCAGATCCTTACCAAGTCCTTCCTTCCCATCGCTATAGATACGCTGCATCATGTCGCCGAAAAGGCCAAGAAGGAACGTCTTCTTGAACGTGGCCTGGACCATAAAGAGCGCGTCAATCAAATTCTCGTTAGTGTCCTGGCTCTCATCGATCAACAAGATTGGGTAGCGGCAGGCAAGAATGCTCTGCATAGCAAGCTTGGTTTTGAGAAAGTGTGCGGTGATCTTCAAAACCTCAGAATGGTTCAGGGCATCGCGCCCCCGGTTGTCCCCTACCGGGCTATAGTTGAAGGATTTGATCTGCGGAAGGTTCTTGAGGCGTCTTGTCTTCGATTCGATTTTGGCCAGTCGCGTCGCCGAAGCTTTGGTCCCTTTCCTGCCTTTGGCCTCGTCCGCTTTCAGTTGATCGATGTCGTTCGCCAATTCAACGCGCAGCCAATTGCGAATATCGTGATTGAGGCCTTCGATGAGCGACCAGGAAAAGCTGTGGACTGTTCGAACGTCCATGAGAGGATCAAATAGAAGCCTCCGCTTGATTTCGTCACAGGCGGCGTTCGTGAATGTAATCACTCCCACCCGCTGCCCCTTGGCCCTCAGTCTTTCGCCTAGATTCTTCTGCACGTGATGCAGTGCAGTCACGAGCGACCGCGTCTTGCCAGAGCCCGCGCCCGCAAAGAGAAAGAAGCTTCGCGGGGCATCAAGGTTCAGGCAGTCTGCGATCTCATCATCGACGTGGTCATCTATTTTATCTGGGCTCGCGCTATCTATCGAGGAAGTCATGCGGCAACCTGATCAATGTCAACATTTTTTGCGACATCAACTGTCGCCCCAACTGGAGCACCAGGCGTCTTTCCGGCAATACCATCTTCTTTTCGCTTCAACTGGTCAGAAAGCCAGATCAATCCATTGTCAATATAGGCCGGAACCCTGACTGCATCTATCTCATTGCTGTATAGCAAATCCATAGCGAACTCGGCCTTGCCACCTTTCGCCAGCGCAAAAAACAATTCATTGGCAAGTTCGCCGACATCGGCAGCGGAATCAAGCGCCCCTCGGAGTCGCCCCATCAATCCGTTCCCGTCCATCGCCTTAAACAAATCGATGTTTTCATAGACCAGCGCATCTTCAAACGTGTTGGCCAACAGCTCGACTGTCTTGTCGGATTTAAACTTCGTCTCGACTGGTTGCTGATAGGCAACACGTATAGAGCAACCACTTGGATCCCATTGAGCGATTTTATCCGGCTTCTTGTCGAGTAGATCGTCGAGTGCCGCCTCCTTCGGAATCCAGGTCTTAAGAGTCTCGTTTCTTGTTGTGAGGCCTAGCCCGCGCACGGGAGGAACAGCCTTGCCGTTAGAATCCTTTGCATCAAGATCGGTGATGATCAATGCGTTCAAACCGAGGTGCTCAAGAAGAGGCTTCAGTCGGTGTGCGTGGCTCCCACCGATCTCAAGCCAAGTGATGTAGCAGCGTCGCAGATATTCGTACTGCTTGAGCTTCCGCACAAAGTGCGGAACAAGGATGCGTTCGGCTGGCCCCTCAACCAATACCACCCCATCGGCGAAGAACAGGTCGCAGTGTGTAGCCTTGAGATAACGTGTGACAAAACGACTGGTTTGATCCGCATTCCCGAAGATCTCTGAGAGATTAACAACGCATGAGATGGGAACCGAACCTGCAACCGCCTTGACAGGGAGCCGCCGAAAATACCGCAGAGAAGCGAAGTTTGCTTCGTGTGCAATATGACTCGAATGTGTACTAACGACGAGTTGAGTGCGATGGTCCTTCGATTCTTTTAGTTTGTCATGCCTACGCAGAACGCCATAAGCCTGTTTTATAAAAACCTGCTGAACCTGTGCATGAAGATGGGCCTCAGGCTCTTCGATAAGCACAAGGTGGAGTGGAGGTATAAACGCCTCAGCCGTTTCGGGCGATTTGGAGACTTTGCCAACCCTTATCCACTTATCTCGGAAACTCATCAGAGCAAAGACGATTGATACCAAATTTTGGTATCCAAGACCATTCGAGTCTTCAGGCAACCTGTGTGTATGCCCCCCGCCTTCACTGAGGTGTGTTGGCACTTCGTATTGAACCGCAGAGGCATGACTCAATCCATCAACAGGCTTGATATGTGTGGCGATTGTGAGTTTAGGATCCGTGACACCTGGGTAACCTATGTCCTCAAGCTCTTTCAGAGCCGCCGAGAAACACGTGGCTAAACGCTTGCCAAAAGCGGCTTGGGCGTCATGCAGTGCCCGCAGTGCCTCCAAATCTTTCGGTTCTGGTTGGTCGAATGGATCAAGGTGCTGCGAGTAGTACGACCGGAGCTGACTGGACAGCTTCTTCCCGCCCCCCGTGCCACCATCCTCAGGTGAGTCACCCCCATGTGTCGATGCATTGACAAGACCAAACCCGCGCTGCGCACTGATCTCATCGATCCGAATAAGGTTTTTAAAGGGATCGCCATTGATTGGCTCACTTCCCTCAGGAAGCAGCTGCGGCGAAGCCAAGCCGCCCGTGGGTGCTACAAGCTTGGCGGGATCAAGAAGGTACGCGCGCACTTCGAAGGAAGATCGTAGCCGACGCGACAGGAAGTCCATCATCGACTTCGGCCACAACGAGAAGCCTTCCGCGATCGCTGCAGCGCCCCCTGCCGATTCTGGTACGTCAACCGGTTGCGCCGCGTTCATTACGGCTTCGGCGGCCAGCTTGGCCGCAAGGTACTCCTGCTTGAGAGCTTGCACATCCATGGGCTCATAGCGCAAGCGGACGCCGATGTGTTCGCCTGCCCAATCGAGGGTAGGAAGAATCTTCTGGACGTAGTGGAGATTCTCCGTTGGGACGTTCAGCCAGACATCCAGATGTGGCAAAACCGAGCCCCAATCGAACATTTGCTCTTCGGCACCGGAAGCCTGCTTTTCCCAATCAATTGCCGCCGAATCGATTGTTGCCCAGTGAGACAATGTGAAGTCATTGATTGAAAACTTTGTTCGATCAACCAGAAAGTGGCGAAGCGCCACCATAGCGGACGTCTTTCCGCTGTTATTCGCACCTACGAACACCGTCGTTTCCTCGGCGAAGTCGATTCGAACTGCATGGAGCTTTCGGAAATTGCCGATCTCGACGTGTTGAATGTGCATATTTGCCCTCCCGCCGACATAGTAGTCGCGACCGTAAGCTAACATTCCGGAGCGTTCAGCGCTCGCTGGGTGCTGCCTCACCCGGGGCGTCCCATTCCGACCCACCACCTCCTCCACGCAGAAGTCCCTCGCCGAAGCTCCCTCAAGTATAGGTAGAGCCGAGGCCGCAAGAGGCGAGTGAGTCGGAGGAGACAGCTGCGAGGGAAGAACTGACGAAGAAGCCGACACCGCCAGGGGGGGCCTGCTGCCTTCGCCGTAGTTGTGACGGCTCGGCACCCGGAGGTATCAATTGACGGGGCCTCGACTGGGCGTTCACGCATCGTTAGGGCCCGCGCACTTGATCACCCCGCTGAAACGGGGCTTTGTCGGTGGGCTTCACCGGAGGGGTCTCCCCTGTCCGCGCCACCCCAGCTATGCGGCTTCGACCTGTTGCCGCTTCGGGACTCTCACCCTACGGGTCCATGAGTTCCTCCAGGCATCACACAACTTCCCTGACACAGGGGGGTGAGGACCCGGGCCACTACCTCCGGCGCGCTGCGTTCGCCGCCATCGAGAACCCGGGCACCGTCACGCTCCCCAAAAGCCAGAGCTGGCCATCGCTCCGGCCGCGCCCCCCGGCCCGGCAGGCTCAGTGTCTGGACGGAGCACAGCGAACACTTACACTCGGACCACAGGCCTCCCGCCCGATCTTCCCTCTGGAAATGGAAGCGGCCTCGTGTCCGGGTGAGTCCAGTCCCGTCCATTGGGGTGGGGCTCAATAGGCGCTGACCGCGCCGCAGGACCACTCGCGCCATGACGCTGTCGGGGCCGACCTCGATGAAGCGCTGAAGAACGGCATCTTCATTTCGCCTGCTGGGTTCGCGCCCTCCCCTGCTGTCTCTTCTGGGACGTCCTTTGCGGCGTGGACCGCTTGCCCACACCCAGCGGGCGGGGCCGCTGGGGGCTTGCTGGAGTTACTCCGGGCAGCACCTCGAAATTCTCCTCGAAGAACCTTCGGACGAAGGTCATCGCGTTCATCAGCGAGTCCACCGGTCCCATACCAAAGATCGGTCTGAACCGAGGTTTGGTGTAGCCCTCGATCAGTACCGGGCAATACCAGAGCCGCCGCTCGGGGTAGTGCACCGGGCGGCCCACCATGAGCCTCGAAATACGCTTCTTGCCTGAGGGGGTAATGTACTCCCAGCAATCCTCCGCAATCGGATCCTCAATGCGCCTCAATTTCGGACGCCAGTTCTCATCCGTCTCAGGCATGGAGCGTGACCTCATGGTTCCCTGGGAGGACCAAAGTAGGCCCGGCAGAATACGAGGCATGCGGCTTTGCCCGCGTAGCACGAGCCAAAGCAAAGGGCCTTGAGCTTCTGCTGTCGCTTCGTCCTTCCTGAAAGGTTCTCGCAGAACTTCTCCATCGCATGACTGCCTGCCTGACATGCCTGGATGCATGCGAAGGACTTCCATGGGTCCGCTGTGGTCTCGGCCTCCCCAGGCGCTGGGCAGGCAGCGGCTCCAAACAGGCTTCCGGGTTCAGCTCGCAAAACGACGCCACATGCCCCTCGGTTGGCGGTGGCAGAACAGGGCCAGAGACCGGGGCCGCTTGGTAAAGCTCCCTTCGGCGTCCGCCTGAGGTGGCTGCACACCCCAGCATCGTGAGCGTGACCAGCAAGAGGAGCGTGAGGTGCCTCGGCACATTGAACACTGTAGCCGGGCGAGGGAGACCTGGTCGATGACCATGCGGAATGGACAGGGTCCTCTTCGGCGGCTGGGCTCGCCCCTGCCACGGCGGCGCATTCGCGCCAAGGCGGCGGGAATCGAACCGCGCCAGGAGTGCAACACTCGAGCAGGAACAAGCGGGCGCACATGGGCGCGGCGGCCTACGTCTGCGCCCGCAGCAGCGCGTGGACCTCATGCAGGTCGCGGGCGATGCGGACGCAGAGGCCGTGCATCTCCTCGGTGGGCGCGAGCAGGTCCGGGACCATCACCGTCATCATGCCTGCCGAGGAGGCGGCGCGGACGCCATTGTGGGAGTCCTCCAGCGCCAGGCAGTCCTGGGGCGCAATCCCCAGCGCCGTGGCGGCCTTCAAGAACGGCTCGGGATGGGGCTTGTGATGGGTCTGCACCTCGCGGGTGATGAAGGCGTGGAAGCGGGACAGCAGGCCGTGCTGGCCCAGTGAGTGCTCCACCGCCTCGCGGCCCGACGAGGTGGCGATGGCCCGGGGCAGACCGCGGGCATCGAGTTCGTCGAGCAGTTCGAGCACGCCTGCCTTCAGGCAGATGCCCGCCCGGGCGATGTCGTAGTAGTGCTCGCGCACGCCCTCACGCCAGAGCTCGAGGTCGAAGTCGTCGCCGAAGTGCTCCCGCGCAATCAGGTTGCTCCGCACGTGGGGCAGGCCGACCATGCGCATGAAGACTTCGAACGGCAGCTCGCGGCCCGAACGCTGCGCCGCCAGCTTCATGGCCTCGAAGACGACCGTCTCGGTGTCGACCAGCAGGCCGTCCATGTCGAAGACGACCGCCTTCACTGCGCGGAGGAGCTGCATGCAGGCGACTTAGCGCGGTTCGGCTTCGACCGCACCCTATCGGTGGCGCCTCATGCATTCATGGCCTGAAGCACAGGCATTTCCAACATCAAGTTCCGTGAAGGGCGGGACGGGGCTATCCATGACCTGTCCACCCGAACCGCGAACAGGAACAACGGCCATGATCTATTCAACCGCGACAGTCCCCGTGAATCCCCCAGGCGAGCTCCCACTGACCCACGAACAGCTCTGGAAGGGCCTGGTGCTCAAGGCGCGTGACGCAAGGCTGTTCCTGCCGCCCGGCGCCTGCACGAGGTGCGACGTGGTCGTCGACGGCGAGGAGGTCATCATCCGCGAGGCCACCATCCTGGGCGACGATGTATCGGAGATCATCACCTTCGAGCCCCGGACCAAGGTGTCCTTTCACCAGTTCAAGGGACCGCGAGAGGGCGTCATCGTCAACGAGGTGCTCGAGGGCGACGATGGCTCGCTGCACCTGAAGTTCTACTGCCTGGTGGGCTTGAGGAACGCGGAGCCGGGGGGCGAGAAGGAGCGGACGGAGCAGGCCCTCATGGACAGCGAGGAGCGTGGCTACAAGCGGGCCCTGCTCTCCACCCTGGCGCGGACCCGGACGCTCGTCCAGGAAGGCCGTATCTGAGCGGGACGCAGGCGCCGCCGCGCGCCCAGTTGGCGGCTCACCTGGGGGCCTGGAGCCCCGCGACGCGCACGGCGTCCCGCAGGAGTCCCCGGAACCAGAGGTGCTTCGGGTCTCGCTCGTACCCCGGGTGCCACGCCATCTCCATCACGATGGGGGACATCTTGATGGGGAGGGCTCGGACGACGACGCCAAGGTCCCTGGCTCGAGCCAGGGCGAAGCTTCGCGGAAGGACCGCGATGCGGTCCGAGGAGACCAGCAGGGGCATTGCCAGCGCGAACGAAGTCACCACCCGCGTTATCCGGCGTGCAAGCCCCTGCGCCTCGAGCAGGTCGTCCACGGCCCCACGGCGAGACTGCGCCTGGGGGGCGACGAGGATGTGCTCGGCGTCCGCGAATCGTCGAGGGGCCCACGCGCCCTTCAGCAGGGGATGCCCCTCGCGGAGCACGCAGACGAAGTCCTCCAGGAACACCCTCTCCGTCGAGAGGCCTCGCTCGCGAGCGGTATCGGGCGCGATGGAAAGGCCGCCCCGGTCTCTCAGGAGGGTCGCGACGTCGACCGTCACCGTTCGGACGGCCAGGCTTGCTCGTGGGGCCCGCGCGGTCAGCAGCCCATCGAGTGCCGGCAGGAGCGCCTCGGCCACCCGGTCTGACGTCGTGAGGAAGAACTCGCCGTCATGGCTGCCGGGCTCGAACGGAGCGCTCACGTCGAAGAGGCGCTCCGCCGCCGCCAACACCTCTCTGGCAGGGGCCCGCAGTTGCTCCCCGAGGGGGGTCCTCACCAACGTTCGCCCCGTTCGGACCAGGAGCGGGTCATCGAAGTCGCTCCGGAGCCGGCGCAGCGCATTGCTCGCCGCCGCAGGCGTGATTCCCAGTCTCCGCGCCGCCCGCGCGACGTGGGCCTCCTCCAGCAGGAAGTGGAGGGCACGCGCGTGGTTCAGGTCGAACGCGGAGACATTCATGCCGTGAAGCATAGAGCTGCCACACTTCAACTTCCATGAACGGGCTTCACACGCCTATCTCGCGCGTTGTCACCAGGCTACGGCGGGTCGACGTGCGCCGGGTCCGCCAGCGTCGCCAACTGCGCCTCGATCCACGCGGCCTTCTCCTCGACGGTGTCGCCCTCGGGCGGGTATCGCTGGCCGGTGGGCGTGTTCTCCCATTCCTCGACGAGCTGCGCGTCCGAGGGCGGTGACTCCCCGCCGCGGGCACGCTGGAAGTGCAGCGCCAGCTCACGGTCGGAGATGCGCTCGATGGCCGCGGCCTCCTCCGCGGGCGACTCCGGCGGGAGGCCATCCCGCTCGCGCTCCATCCTGCGAGTGATGTAGGCGGTCACCACGTGCTGGACCGCGACGCCGTCCTCCCAGCCGTTCGTCTGTTGGGCGACCGCCGCGCCCGCCTCGGGAGGGAGCCCCAGCTCCGCGAAGGCCTGCGCCGCCTGAAAGGGCCGCAGCAGTTGCCAGTTGTTCGGGTCGAGCTTGTCCCCAAGGAGGGCGTGCACGTACTCATGGACGACCACGTCCACGTCCTCCGCTTCCGACGTGTCGTCAACCGACCTTGTCGGGACGTAGACCACGCCGTCGTCGTTGATTCCGCCGGTGCCCGGGTAGCGACTATCGTACTCCTCATTCGGGAGGACCACGACCTCCACCCCTGCCTCGCGCGCGGCGTCGATGATGGCATTGCCCGTCGGGGTCTCCTGCGCCTTCTTCTCGATGTCGGCGAGGTAGTCGTCACCCGCGGCAGCCTCGAGCACCAGCAGCTTGCGTTCCCACGCCGTATGCGCGGCGTTGTACTCCCGCGGGTCCGAGAAGTCCTCGCGCTGGGGCTCCTGCCGCTGGGCGACTTCGTAGCGAAGGACGTCCAGCGAGCGCGGGTACGGCGGAACCGGCACACCGCCCTCCTTGCCGCCCAGGTCCACCGGCGGCGGCTTCGTCGGCAACGCGGCGAAGGTGTCCAGCGGCTTCCTGACGAGCGGCTTCGTCGACGACGCGGCGAAGGTGTCCAGCGGCTTCCTGATGACCGGAGCCGACGGAGTCAGGGGGGCACGCGGCTGGGCAGACGTCGGTACGAACGGCGCCGGCCCGGCGGTGCGCGGGGGCGGGGGGCGAAACAGCGTCCGGAGATTGAGGAGGTCGGCCATGTCTCCCCCTACGCACGGGCGTGGCAGGAGGTTACAGCCGGGGATGGAGAACAGGGCCTGTGTGCTCAGTCCTCCAGGCCGGCGACGCTAGCGCGTCTTGCAAAGGGTCGCGCCGATGAGGCCAGGCTCCCAGTCCTTGATGACGCAGCCCGCCCCCGGTCCCTTCATCGTTCCGCGCCCCGACAGCCGCTGGATGTCCCACCTGCCGAGCGTGGCGCAGATCTCACCCTGCCGGGCCCTCGCCTCCTGCGGGAGAGCTCGGCCCTCCCGGGCGTGCACGGCCCGTCACCGGCCACCAGGGGCTAGGGCAGCGGACGCGCATGTCAGGGTCCGAGGAAGGGCTCTACGGCTGTGACCATCGCCGGGGACTCGACGCCGACGAGCAGACCGAGCGACAGACGTGGCTCGACACATGCCTGGGCCAGTTCAACGACGCGAAGGAGCTGTTCATCGGGCGCAAGTACACGCCCGGCTCGGTCGGGCTCGCCTTCGACCTGGCGACCATGGGGCAGCCCAGCAATATCAACGCGCTCTGGTTCGGCTTCTCGCCGCTGCCCGACTACTACGAGCCGAAGAAGCTGGACTAGACGCGTGCACGCCCCTGTGACGCGCGGGCGCGGCGGCCCCCGCTCGATCGGGACCGTGGGCCGAGGCCGGCGCATCGCAGGGCACGCCGCGGACGTGGGAAGACTGGTAGACGAGAGCCCGGATGCGCCCTCTCGACCCCGCCGTGATGCCCCTGCTGGCCCGTGTCTACGACTCCCGCAACAGCTACTTCGATGAGGAGGGCCGCTATTGCCACCGGATTCCCTCCACCTTCACGGAGGCGGAGCATCAGCAACTGAGGGCCGCCGGCCTGGTGCCCAATGTCTTCACCCTGTGGGGGCATGACGACGCCATCGACCGGCTGCGCCAGTCCGCCGCGGCGGTCGACCTGCGCCGGGCGGCCGATGCGTTCGTGGCCTCGATGGTGTCGGCCGATCCCGCCTGGTTGACCGTGCTGCCCGCCACCGCTCTCGGGCGCTCCATGCCGGCACACGCCGAGCAGCCCATGGGCGGCGGCAGCTGCCGGGTCTGCTTCTACAAGGCAGAGGCCATCGACACCACGCAGGCCGCGTACTTCCGCCATCTGGGGGGCTCGGGCTGGGGAGACTCCCACCCGGCCGAAGGTGCGCTCGCGCTGGCCGCCGCCATCGACAGCCCCTCCTCGGACTTGCCCCGACCTGCGCCGAGAGATGTCTGGGTGTTCCACCGCGTGCTCGACCTGCTGCGCGCACTTCCCTCCACGGCTCGCTACAGCCAGGCGCGTTCCGCGCTCCAGAAGGCCGGGCTGCTGCGCGCCGACCACCCCTCGCGGTGCGAGACGGTGCTGGAAGCGCTCGCGTTCATCGGCATCCTGCAGACGCCGGAGCAGCCGGGCATGCTGACCCGGTTCACCCCGGCCATCGAGCGCGACCGCCGTCCCTCCACGCGGGTCGAGGTGCCGGCGCCGCTGGCGTGGTGGACGGCGGGGGATGGCATCCACGAAGCGTTGGTGACCACGCTGTTCGGCCATCTCGAGCGACCGGCGGATGAACCCATGCCGCCGCCGGCAAGGCCCGCGGGGCGCCGCAAGACAGTCAGTCCGGCCAGCGGCCGGCCCAGGTCCATTCCCGGCCCGCCGACCCCGGGCAGCGTGTACGCCATCCGCTACCGCGAAGACCTGTGGGGTGCCGCCTATTGCCACGAGGTGCGCACCGATGAACGGGGCATCGTGCGCGGCCGAATGGAATACCTCGACCTGTTGTCCCCCACCCCGCCCACGGGCGACCAGGTGGCAGGCACCGCCTTCCGGAATCGTCTGAATGGCGAGCGCTGGCAGACCTGGTGCAGCGGCCTCGACAAGACTCCCGGGGTCAAACGGATTGCTACCGATGTGCCCGCCCCGGCGCACGACCAGCCCGTGCCGGAACGCATCCCAGTGGGTGGCGCCCGCGACCTGCAACATCTCGCCGGCTGGAACTTCGACTTCTGAGCGCGGCCCCACGGCGCATCTCCACGGGGACTCCGCTCCAGGAAGCAGGCGGCTCGCCCCAGCAGTGAGCGCAGCCGGTGCACCGCCCTCCGGAGGCTGGCTCCGGACGACGGCTGCTTCGGCGCCGGGCTGGGAGGCATCGGCCCGGATGGGCAGGCGCTACTCGACGTAGTGCTGGCTGACTCGCTATGACAGCGCCCGCCCCCGACGGTGCCGGCACTGGACACACAGCTGCGGACCACCGTCGGAGTGAAATTCTAGCGAAGAGCGTGTCCACCATGATGCCCCTACCCGTCCCCACGCCCATCGTCCTCCTCGGCGGCGGCAAGCTGGCCGAAGCCATCATCCGGGGCCTGCTCCGCTCCGGCCAGGTGCGCCCGTCCAACCTGCGCGTCACCGTGCGCCGGCCCGAGCGCGGCGAAGAGCTGCGCTCCCGCCACGGCGTGCACGTCCTCACCGACAACGCCCAGGCGGTGCGCGGCGCGGCGGTGGTCCTGCTCTCGGTGCGCCAGGCCCAGATGGCGGAGCTGATGGAGGTCATCGCCCCCGCGCTGGAGGAAGGCCAGGTCGTCGTGTCGCTGTCCGCGGACGTGCGGCTGGAGCAGCTGGAAGCGGCGCTGCCCTCCCGGGTCGCCGTCCTGCGCGCCATGCCCCACACCCCCGTGGGCGTGGGCGAGGGCGTGACGCCGCTCACGGAGGGCACCCGGCGAACGGAAGCCGCGAGGAGGGCGGCGGAGGCGCTGTTCACGGCGACGGGACGGCCGCTGTGGGTCTCCGAGGCCGAGCTCACGGTCTGCACGGGCGTGTCCGGTACGGGGCCCGCGTATGTGTTCCGCTTCGTGGAGGCGCTGGCCCAGGCCGCGAGGGCCCACGGGATGGAGGCCTCGGAGGCGGAGGCGCTGGCGCGGGGCACGCTCATTGGCGCGGCGAAGCTGCTGGCCGAACCGGGCGCCACCACGGCGAAGCTCATCGCCGAGGTGGCGACCCCGGGCGGCATCACCGAGGCGGGCCTCGTCGCGCTGGAGACCCATGGCCTCTCCCGCGCCGTGGGCGAGGCCGTGTCCGTCGCCATCCAGCGCGCGAAGGAGCGCGCGGACGCCTCCGCCCGTCACGCCAGCGCCGTCGCCACCGCGCCGAAGTGACGCCGCGGCTCCCGCGGCGGCGAGGAGGCGGCAGCAGCGGTAGCAGGGGTGGGCACGCGCAGGTGGCGCCAGCGCGCCTCTGGCGCACGTGACGCGGTGTACTCGCCCCCGCTGGCAGCCTGCCGCGCCTGCTTGCTCTTACGAGGGGAACACCACGAAGTGCGGGAGAGGCGCGCAACCGGGGTGACTTCACCTACGACGTCTGCATGAGGAGGGTGGCGTAATTGCTGCTGCAATTCATCGCATACAGTTGTTCGTTGCCGGTTGCCAGGATTCTGCAGGCGTGGCTCGGGTTTCCCAGACGCCCCCTCCCTGAAAAGATGTTACGCCCGGTCACTCCCCTGGCGAAGTGTTCGAAGAGCGTCTTCCAGCCTTTCTCGGGCACGAACGGCTCCAGCTCGACACCACGGAGGGAGTGAGCCCGACGGGCTTCATGGACAATCACCGAGGCCACGAAATGCGCGAAGCTTGGAAAGTGCTCCATCTTGTAGGCATCGATGGAGAAGGAGGCATCGCCATACATGGTTATGCCCACCCGCTTGCCCTCCGCGAGGGTCATGTGGCTGATGTTCTGCTTTATCTCGTCGAGACCCGGAAAGGCGGCCTGGCTTCTGGCGTTCATCGGTTGGAAATCAAAAGTGACGCCGCCCGGGCCCGTGATGAGCATGTGGGGTGAGAGGATCGCGAGTACCTCATCCCGAAAGTTGTTGTCCATGAGCCGCAATGGCTAGCACTCCCGGATGTACTCGATGTACTGCGTGCCGGTGCCCCAGTATTACAACCCGCCGCACCAGCACCCCCATTGCCCGACCAGGTAGTGGAGGATCCTGCCCCTCCCCTGATCAGGCCACGTCCTCACGCGAGCACGTCAGCCGCGGTGGCACTCGCAAGACGTGCGCGTGACTCCGCCAAAGTCCCACAGAAGCCGGTGCAGCTCGCCGAGCCGGCTCAGGCCTCTGGCGATTCCTGGATGCGTACCTCCGAGCCGGAGCCCGTCTTGCACCGCCCAGGAGCGGGGACACTGTCTCCGAGCTCGTGCCCACGCACGCTGGACGTCGCGAAGGTGGAAAGTGTCCCTCCGCCCCTTTTTCCGGCTGAGACCGTGAGCGTCAGCCCCGTCGCGCCGCTTCAATCTTGGCGATGTCGATCTTTCGCATGGTCATCATGGCGTCGAACGCGCGCTTGGACGCTGCCTGGTCGGGGTCATTGATCGCCGCAGTCAGCGCGCGAGGCGTGATCTGCCAGGACAGCCCCCACTTGTCCTTGCACCAGCCGCATTCGCTTTCCTGGCCGCCGTTGTTGACGATCGCGTTCCACAGGCGGTCGGTCTCCGCCTGGTCGTCAGTCGCCACCTGGAACGAGAACGCCTCACTGTGCTTGAACGCCGGCCCCCCGTTCAGGCCCAGACAGGGAATCCCCATCACGGTGAACTCGACCGTCAGGACGTCGCCCTTCTTGCCCGAAGGGAAGTCATTTGGCGCGCGATGGACCGCCCCCACCGCGCTGTCCGGGAACGTCTTGGCGTAGAACGTCGCGGCATCGAGCGCGGTGCCGTCGAACCAAAGGCATATCGTGTTCTTGCTGACCATCTCGCGTCTCCCGGGTTTGGGTGGATTGCGATGCGCTGGCGTCCATACCACAGGGGACGTACTTGCATGACGGCCAAACGGACCTGCGCAAGCCGGGCTCGAGCCCGCCCCACCGAGCCTGAACCCACCATCGTCGTTGCAGACACTGTGCGCGCTGTAGCTCGGAGACGAAGGTGAACCGGGAGCCGCGCATGGCACTGAGATGTGAGCAACTCGACACTGAGGTCGGACCCCAGGTCGCAGCGACCGCGGAGTGTGTGGACCCGCGCGGGAAGAAGCCGAAGACGAAGCAGGTCGGCTTCCCGCACGGGATGAACCACGAGCTGCGCAAGGGCGCCATCCCGGGCCGCTGCGAGCGCGTGCTCCCGTGACGAATCCAGACTCCAACGCGAGCGGGGCACCTGGAGGAGGACGGCGCTCAGGCGTCGCCCTTCCCCGCTTCGTTTCAAAGGGTTTGACCCGAAAGGCGGACCACGTCGCTCTCTTGGCGTGGGCACCTCACCGTTCCTGAAAGGCAATCCTCCATGCCGCCTCTCCGTCACCTCCACCGGGTGGGCTTCTCCGCCCTGGTGGTCCTCGCCACCTTGTTGCTGTCCCTGCTCCCCACGCCGGCGTCCGCCGCGGACCGCGGGCAGTGGGCTCCCTACGTCGCCTATGCCGTGGGCGACATCGCCTCGTATGAAGGCAAGGCCTATGACTGCCGCCAGTCCCACACGTCCCTGCCCGGGTGGGAGCCGCCCAACGTCCTGGCGCTGTGGCTGGAGCGGTCGGGCCCGCCGCCGGTGGATACCCAGGCGCCCTCCACGCCGTCCCAGCCCACCTCTCCAGCGAAGACGTATGACAGCGTTTCGCTGACCTGGGGCGCGTCCACGGACAACGTGGGCGTCACCGGCTACGAGGTCTTCGTCAACGGCGGCACTTCCGCATCCGCCAGCACCACGGGTGCAACCAGCGTCACCGTGACGGGCCTGTCGGAGAACACCACGTACACCTTCACCGTGAAGGCCCGGGATGCGGCCGGAAACCGCTCGGCGGCCAGCGCCGCGTACAGCACCACTACGCCAGCACGACCGCTCCCCGACACCCAGGCCCCCACCGCTCCGGGCAGCCTGCGCTCCACGGGCGTCACCAGCAGCAGCGTCTCCCTGGCGTGGAGCGCGTCCACGGACGACGTGGGCGTCACCGGCTACGAGGTCTTCGTCAACGGTGGCGCGGCCGCGTCCGCGAGCACCCCGGGCGCCACCAGCGTCACCGTGTCCGGCCTGGCGGCGAACACGACGTACACGTTCACCGCGAAGGCGCGGGACGCGGCCGGAAACCGCTCGGTGGCGAGCAATACCGTGTCCGCGACGACGAGCGGCACCCAGCCGTCGGGCAGCAAGATTCTCGTGGGCTACTGGCACAACTTCGACAACGGCTCGACCAACATCCGGCTGCGCGAGGTGTCTCCGAAGTTCAACGTCATCCAGGTCGCGTTCGCGGAGCCGGTGGGTGGCGCGGGCTCGGGCAACATGGCGTTCTCGCCGTACAACGCGACGGTCGCCGACTTCAAGGCGGACATCGCCTTCCTGAAGAGCCAGGGCAAGAAGGTGCTCATCTCCATCGGCGGCGCGAATGGAACGGTGCACCTGGATGACGCCACCGCCCGGCAGAACTTCGTCACCAGCATGCAGTCACTCATCGACACGTATGGCTTCGACGGGCTGGACCTGGACCTGGAAGGCAGCTCGCTGTCGCTCAACGGCGGGGACACCGACTTCCGCAACCCCACCACGCCGCGAATCCTCAACCTCATCCAGGCCACGCGGCAGCTCCTCGACCGCAACGGGGCGAACTTCATCCTCACCATGGCCCCCGAGACGGCCTATGTGCAGGGTGGCATGGCCGCCTACGGCGGGCCCTGGGGCGCCTACCTGCCCGTCATCCACGCGCTGCGCGACCGGCTGAACTACCTGCACGTGCAGCACTACAACACCGGGACGGTGACGGCGCTGGATGGCCGGGCCTACGCGCAGGGCACCTCTGACTTCCACGTGGCCATGGCGGAGATGCTCCTGCGCGGCTTCCCGGTGGCAGGCAACACCAGCGCGATGTTCCCGGCGCTCCGGCCCGAGCAGGTCCTGATTGGCCTGCCCTCCTCACCCCAGGCGGCGGGCGGCGGGTACACCACGCCGGCCAACGTGCAGAAGGCGCTGGACTACCTCATCAAGGGCCAGTCCTTCGGCGGTGCCTACGTCCTGCGCAACACGGCGGGCTACCCCGGGTTCAAGGGGCTGATGACCTGGTCCATCAACTGGGACAAGTTCACCCAGTTCGAGTTCTCCAACAGCCACCGCGCGTACCTGGACACCTACCCGTAGGCACGTCGGCGGATGCCGTTGTCGCGCGCCCAGCCGCAACGGGGATGGGGGGCTCGCCTGGGTGCGCCCCCGATTCGCGCAATCCCTGTGCATGTCGTGGAGAGAACAGCCCCGCGGGGCACCCGCGTAAAGAATCCGGCGGGTGCCGCGTTTCGAGAAGGCGGGCGCTGACCGCACGCGCCATTGCTGACTCCCGGGGGGACGACATGCATCAGGAAGAGGTGAAGTTCGGCGCGCACCACGTCCATTTCGAGCCGCCAGACATCCTGGTGGCAACCTTCAATGGCCTCATCTCCCTGGAAGAGGTGATGTGCGCGTTGCAGCTCTACAGGGGGCACTACGAGCGCCGCGGGCAATACTTCTGCATCGTCGACGTCGGCCGCTCCCAGCTGGACACGGCCGGCCGCAGGTACCTCTCCGAGCATGGCCACTCCGAGTGGTTCCACGCCGCCATCTACGTGGGCGCCGATATCGTCCAGCGCACCTTCGGGAAGGCCATCGCCCTGGCGCTGCTCTTCACCGGCAAGACGACCTTCGAGACGGTGTTCGTGCCAACCGTCGAAGAGGCCCACGCCTGGATTGCCCAACACCGGAGTGACTTCGCGCAGCGCAAGGCCAGCTGATTCACCTCTTGGAACCCGCGCCGGTGGAAGAGCCGCTCCACCGGCGCGAGCGCCCACTTCAGCGGTAGTAGGGAGAGACAGCCGCGGAGATGCGGGCGATGAGGTCCTCGGTCTGCAAGCGCTCATCTCCACTCAGCGACGGCAGCTGTGCGCTGAGCGTGTCGTGCGCCCCGCGCAGGGCCGCGTAGGACGCCAGCGTCTGCTGGAGCTTCAGGATGTCCACCATGGTGCGCCGCGCGGTGAAGCCGCGGACGCCGTCCGTGTTGAGGAGGATGGCCTCCGCGTCCGCAATCACCAGCGGCAGCAGCTCCGGCGAGTTGGGCGGATTGGCGGTGAAGGTGCCGCGACTCGCCGCGGGGTCCAGATACAGGCGCGCGAGCGTGCGCCACGCGAGCTCGTCCGCGCGGGCGGCATACGTCGCCGGCGCGTTGGCGGGAATCTGCAAGGGCGGCCTCAGCGGGGCCAGGGTGAGCAGGTACGCGGCGGCCCGCGTCTGGGCATCTCCCGCTCGCACGAACTGCAAGGGGAACTTGACGTTGAAGTCGAAGCTGCGGAGCACCTGCGTGAGGGGGCTCGTGCCGCGCATCCACACGTCGAGCCGCTCGTGGAACCGGGGGATGTAGAACTTCCGGAGCGGGTCATCGAAGCGGTCACTCAGGTTGCAGTACGGGTCGACGCTCGTGTCCTCGTCCGTGCAGAACGCCTGGCCGGGCAGCTGCGACGACAGGCCGTAGAGGTAGCGCACCGCGTCCACGTCATACGGTCCGGGGGCGACCATGAGGATGGCCTCCCCGTCCTCGAGATAGTCCATCACCGACGAGGCGGGAGGGCTCGTGGGGCTGCCGTCGTTCACCCGCGAGGCCATGAAGTTGTGGCGCAGGCCCAGGGTATGGCCAATCTCGTGCAGCACGACGTTGGTGAGGTACGCCTCCACCTTCTGCTTCTTGGTGAGTGACGCGATGGCCTGGCGCGAGGCCTGCGTCCCCGCCTCCAGCTCCGCCTCCCAGGGGGCCGACAGCTCCAGTTCGCACAACGAGGCGCTCTGCATTCCGGCCCACGACAGGGAGAGGGGCCGGGGTGCCCTGGGCGGGGCGAGCCGCGCGGTGGGGTCGTCATCGAACTGCGCGTCCGCCCACCACACCCACAACGCGGGGACGTAGATGCTGGCGCCGCGAATCTCTCCCGTGTTGGGGTTGGTGCGCCAGTTGGCGAAGGCAAACGGAACGCCTTCGTCCGTGTCGAAGATGAGGGCGTTCTTCTCGTCGTCCGCGAAGCTCGACGCATCGTCGGCCACGACGGCCTCCAGCGCCTTGAAGCCGAACGCGGAGTTCCAGCCCTCGATGCCGCGCTTCACCGCGCCCACCAGGTCATAGCCCTGGTACCGCGGGTCGTTCTGCACCGTGAGGATGCTGGAGGTGATGTGCCACCGGATGGGCGTCATGCCCGGGTGGATGTTCCACTTCGCGGCCACCTGCTCGGTCAGGCCCGCCGTGTTGGGGATGAAGCGCTCCGCGCTCCGGAAGTAGTGCTCCCGGGGCGGCAGCGGCGTGGGCGTATAGCCCACGCCCTCCGCGTACCTGCGCAGGGCGATGGCGAGGGTGCCCGAGTTTCGGAACGGGTTGTTCTCCAGGAAGGTCTGGGCGTCGGCGGCGGGTACGTCCAGGTAGCCGGTGAAGACCTGCTCGAAGGCGATGCCGTCCACGAGGCGGCGGAAGCGCTGCGCGAAGCTCAGCTCCACCTGGAACCGGGCGCCGCGCGAACCGAACCTGTCCCCCATCACCCCGAAGCGGTTGAGCCCCGCCGTCGGGTCGATGAGCACGTACTGGCCCGAGCCGCGAGCGCGGTTGAACGGGCCGTGGTCGGTAACGATGGGGTACGCCTCCACCACCACGTCCGGGTCGAACACGTCGCTCAAGACCTTGCGGTCGTCCACGTCGAGGACGAAGAGCTTGCCGTTCTGTTCCTTGAAGCTCACCACCCGGGTGCCCACGGAGCGGGCCGCGCTCATGATGGCGCCTCCCGGATGGTTCTGCTTGAGGTACGCGGACATGAACCACTTCTGGCCCAGCTCGCTTCGCCGGATGGCCAGGTAGAAGCTGGTGCCGGAGTCCTCCACCACGCCGTCCAGCTTCTGCTCCGCCTGGTGCTTCTGCTCCGCGCTCACCTCGCGGGGTACGGCCACGAAGGAACCCTCCAGCTCCACCGCCGCCCCGGTGTCAGGCGCTTCCGGGACAGCGGGCGACGGCGGGTTCGTGGGACTGCCACAACCCGTGCTCAGCACCAGGGCCAGGGACGCGGCGCTCAACCAGGCGCGTGATGAGTCGAATCGACTTCTCCACATGAGGTGTCTCCGGGTCGGGGATGCGCCCGTCGCATCCCGCTTCCGGACAAACGGCACCCGCTTGCAGGCCCCTCAGCTTCATTCCCCTGCCCCGCGGATGCCTCTCACCAGGCAATGAATCCGTCCGTGCGCGATATGCCTTTTTCGCGAAGGCGTTGCACAACTCCCCATTTCCTGGAGCCGCCGCGCAACACCGTGAGCATCGCCGCTTGTGCACCTGGGGTACTCGTGCAACTGACGCGCGCCCTCTAGTATCCGCAGGGGCTGGAACACCAGTCGCCTCGACAGGGAGCACATCATGAAGCGGTTGCAGGGCAAGGTCGCGGTCATCACCGGCGGCGGCAGTGGCATTGGAGCGGCGACGGCCGCGCTCTTCGCCCAGGAGGGCGCCCGGGTGGTGGTGGTGGGCCGCAACGAGGAGAAGCTCCGCAAGACGGTGCAGGCGATCAACCAGGAGAACGTCGGCTACACCGTGGCGGATGTCTCCCAGGTCGAGGACACCCAGCGCTACCTCCGTGAGACGGTGGAGCGCCACGGCGGGCTCGACATCCTGGTGAGCAACGCGGGCATCCAGGGGGAGTTCCGCCCCATCTCCGACATCTCCGTGGAGTCCTTCGACTCGGTGATGGCCATCAACGTGCGCGGTACGTGGCTGGCCATCAAGTACGCGTTCCCCGAGCTGCAGAAGCGCGGCGGCGGGAGCATCATCCTCACCTCCTCGGCGGGAGGCCTGGGTGGAATGGGCATCTCCTCGCCCTACGTGACCAGCAAGCACGCCGTCGTGGGGCTCGCTCGCGCGGCCGCGCTCGACGGCGCGCCCCACCGCATCCGGGTCAACGCGGTGTGCCCGGGCCCCGTCGACAACGACATGATGACCAACGTGGAGCAGAAGCTGGGGGCCGGCAACGCGGCCGCGATCCGGGAGTGGGTCGCCGGGCGCGTGCCCCTCAAGCGCTTCGCCTCCAACGAGGAGGTCGCCCGGCTGAACCTCTTCCTTGCCAGCGATGACAGCAGCTACTGCACCGGCGGTGCCTACCCCGTGGACGGTGGCTGGTCCTCCAGCCTACCCTGAGCAACGCGGGGCGGGAGGGGCGGACGCCAACACCCCGGCTCAAGACAGGAAAAGGCCGGTTGCCGCAGGGCCGCCGGCCGTTTCCTGGACCCAGGAGGGGAGGCGGGAGGCCGTCTGCATGTGCTGCCTGGCGAAAGAGAAGGCCGGCTCCAGAAGTTACGGGCCCGTGCCATTTTCGAATCCATTCCACGCTCGCGGGCCCCGATTCGCTCGGCTGCTGACCTTCTGTGTGGTGCAGCTCCTGCTCGGCACGGGTTGCATGAGTCTGCCGGAGCCGTTGTTCGACAGGATCCCCGCTTCCGAGGGACGGCTGCGCGTCATCACCTACAACGTGCACCTCGGCAAGGCCTTGATTGACGAGCGGGATGGCGGGTCCAGCTCGATGAGCGAGGCGTTCCACGAGCGCGAGAGGATGCGAGATGTCGACATCCTCGGTCTCCAGGAACTGTGCTCGGATGAGGGCGGCTGGCAGCTCGACTACTTCGACACGCTCATGCGCTCGTTCGGTGGCTCGTCCTACTACGCGTTCGCACTCTCGGACCCTGTCGGGAAGATGATGTGCGGCAGGGTCGAGGCCATCTTCAGCCGACATCCCATCGTCGACTCCGGCGCTATCGAGCTGCCGAACGTCCGCCAGCCCCGCTCCGCCGTATGGGCGGACATCGACGTGCCCGCCGCGAACGGGACGGGGACGGTGCGCATCCGCGTCTACAACGCGCACCTGGAGAATCGTCCGAACAAGGACCACCTGACCTGGGAGGAGGGACGGCTGCGGCAGACGCGGGTCATCCTCGCCCATCTGGCGGAGTGGCGCGCGACGCACCCCGACTCGCCGGTGATACTGCTGGGAGACCTGAACAGCCTCAGCAAGTACTGGGACCTCTGGAGCCGTGAGGAGTCCCTCCACGAGATTGAACGCCAGGGGCTGCAGCCCACGCTCAAGAAATACAACCGCACAATCACGCTGACGCCCCATCAGGTCGACTGGATTTTCTTCCAGGGGCTCCGGCAGCGCAGGTCCCAGGTCGAGCACGTGTGGCTCTCCGACCACTTCCCGGTGGTGGCGGACTTCGCGCTGCCCACGGCCCCGGTGCAGGAGCCGACGCGCGTGGAGGGTCCGTGAGACGGTGGCCCTTCAGTGCACGGACAGGAAGAAACGCAGCTCATAGGTGTCCTTGGTCACGTCCGGGAAGCCGTCGAAGCGGCTGTGATGCTGGAAGACGTTGACCTCCGAGCCCAGGCCCAGCCCGCCGACCACGGGGAGGTCCACCTGGAGCTGCCCGGTGTGCACCTGGTGCGAGCCGCCCGCGCCGTCCAGCACCACGACGCGTGACAGGTCCATCTCCAGCGTGACGAGGTCCCACGCGTCGCGCGCGTAGGCGACACGGAGCTGCACACCCGCGCCGGGGCCATAGTCGTAATCGCGGCCTTCGGACCCCTGGTGCGCGGAGGAGATGCCCGTGAGGACGCTGCCTTTCAATGACAGCACTGCCTTCAGCTTCGAGCGCGCGGAGAGCTGGCGCTGGTGCAGAAGGCCCACGTCCAGGGACTGTCCGCCCACCTCGTAGGCAATCGTGTCCGTGTAGCTCAGTTGCTGCGAGAGACCCAGCCGCAGCTCGTCTTGCTCGGTACGCACCAGCACCTTCGCCGCGAGCAGGCCCGTCAGCAGCGCGTGGCTGACCAGGCTGTCCTCCCGCGTGGTGAACTGGATGTGCACGTCGAAGGCGTCGAAGGGGCGACGGATGTCTCCACGGAACGCGTCCCCGTAGCGCAGGGCGAACTGGGTGAAGAACTGGTCCTTGGCTCGCGCCAGGAGCTTGCCGTCCCCCAACCTCAGGTAGCCCACCGTGGCCCAGCCCGCGAGCGCGCGAGAACGCCAGTCGGAGGGGGTGGGCTCATGCCGGAAGGCATCACCGCGCAGCAGCCGGTTGACTCCGCGAACGGGACTGATGAGGCCCGCCGTCAGCTCCCGGCCGAACCGGTCACTCCCCGTGGCCTCTGTATCGAGCACGGTGGAAGACAGCCGGTAGAGGGCCTCGCCCACGGCCACCCCGCCCATCGTGGTGTTGACGAGGTCATTGATGGACGGCGGCTCGGTCTCCGCGAACAACTCCCACTGGATGCTCCCCAGGAGCGTGAAGGGGATGGCGCTCACGAAGGAGAAGCCGTTGTCACGCGCGGCCGTGTAGTAGAGGCCGCCGTGGTAGGGATGCGCGAACTGGTTCGTGGAGAAGCCATCCCCATCCCAGACAAAGCCCGTACGCAGGTTGTCCTTCCACGTCTGGAGGCTCACACGTGCCCAGTCCTTCTGGCCGAGCGTCCGGTCATAGGTCCACACCACCAGGTTGATGGCGGTGACCTCCCCCAGCGCGAGCCACGGGTGGCGCTCCGGCGCCGTGGCCTCGTCGACTGCGGGCTCGGCCCGGGGGGCATCCTCGGGCAGCGTCGCTTCCGCCGCGCGAGAGGCGGCGAAGATGAGCTCCAGCACTCCCAGAGCAAGCCGCCCCGCCTGGACGGCGCGCCGACGCCCTCCACGTCGCGGACCGAGGCTGCCTGTTCCCATGTGAATGACCGCGCCCCACCTGTCCGCCAGCCCCGTCTCGGGCTCCTGCCGCGCCCGCCCAAGGTAGGCAGCCGCCATCCGCGAGGCGCCCCTCCTTCTGGGGAGGGGCCAGCGGCAGGCACCGCATCGGGCAACAGCGCAGCAGCGGGCCACGGGCGGCTGCTCACGCCCCCGTGCGACCAGCCCAGGTGTCAGAGCGGGGGGATGGCGTCCGGCTCGGGTGAGCCGGCATCATGTGGACATGGGCTCTTCCGCTGATTCGAAGTCGCGGCTCCGTGCGCGGAGCGCGGCGTCCCTCCTGTGGGTGCTGGCCGTGAGCGGGGTGGGCCTGGTCTCCTCGGAGGGCCTGGCGGCGGGGCGCGGACGGCGGGCGTCACGCGCGGAGCCGTTCCAGCTCGCGACGGCGCCGCTCGAGGGGCGTTACCTTTCCCTCGGGCTCAACCTGGGCCTCGGCGGTGACGAGTCCGCGGACCAGCGCGAAATCCTTCCCCAGGGGGACACGTACCCGGTGGTGGGTCTCGAGGCGAGCATGGTGAAGCTTCGCGGCCGGGACTTCATATGGCTCGGGGGCTACGCGGACCTGGTGCAGTCGCTGCCCAACCGGGCCACGCGCATCAGCCTGGGCCCGGAGGTGGGATGGGGGCCGCTGGGGCTGGACCTGGGGTTGCTGGGGGAGCTGCGCCGGGGCCAGCTCGGCGGCGGCTTCCAGGTGCGCGGCCTGCTGACCATCGCCTATGTGACCGCCTACGCGAGCTTCCACGCCGTGTACGAGCGGGGCGAGCGGCGGCTCCGGGAGAATGCGCAGGTGGGGCTGCTGCTGAAGCTTCCCTTCATCATGGAGCTCACCGGGAACGAGGGGACTCCGTCCCGGCGGCGGTGAGCGCCGCTCCGGTGTCTCAGGGCAGCAGCGCGCGCAGCCCCTCACGGAGCGCGGCGCCACGCTCCTCCAAAGGGAGCGCGCGGTCGTCCTCATAGAGCTCCGCGAGCGGCACGCTCAGTTGCCCGGCGGGCTGCTCCACGCTGAGCGCGAAGCGCGCCTCGTCCGCCATGATGACGAGACCGGGCCGCTCGGCAGCGGCGACGGCGCAGGCCTTCGCGAGGAAGGCGCGGCGCGCGGCCGCAGCCCCACCTCCGCCCAGGACGCGCTGGCAGCTGGAGTCGCTCATGTCACCCAGCATGGGATGCGGGGACAGGAGCGCGCAAGCGGTGCCTGGGCAGGCATGTCCCCCAGGGCACGCCATGTGCGAGCCCAGCCCCGGCGCGGAGGACATTCTTCAAGTGTGGTAACCCGGTGGCGTGGAGTCGCCGTCCATTGCCCGCAAGGAGCCTACAGACCATGCGCACCCATCGAATCGTGTTCCCCCTGCTGCTGGTCACCTCGCTCAACGCATTCGCGCGCGACCCCTTCCCTGACGTTACGACGGCTGAGCTCAACAACACCTTGCTGAAGTTGCACAACGAATACCGCACGAAACATCACGCTCCCAGCCTGGTGGTGGATCCCGTGCTCGTGGCCTACGCGAAGAGCCGCGTGAAGGCTGTCTCGCAATATGAAGGTCTCGGCGAGGGCCACCGGGGACTCGACCGCAAATACGGTGAGAACCTCTATTGGGCCGGGAGCTCAACCAAGGAGGCTCCGTCCACCCGTTTCGCGACTGCCGCCGTCAAGGCCTGGTACGACGAGGTCAAGCAGTACAACTTCAGGAGCGGGAGTTTCTCTGGAGCCACCGGCCACTTCACTCAGCTGGTCTGGAAGGGCACCACCCGGGTCGGCTGTGCCGTCGCCCATGGGAAGGGCTCTCGGTGGTACGAAACGTATCTGGTCTGCAACTATCTGGCCCCGGGAAACATGATGGGGGAGTTCCAGAAGAACGTCCTTCCCCAGTAGTGCCCCGGTCCACCCGTGTCTGGGTTTGCGCGCCTCCCCGGTGAAGCGCCGCGTGCTCAGGCCGTCCCCTGGAGTTCGCCCAGCAGGAACGGCAGCAGCTCCTCGGCGCGCCCCAGCACCTCCACGTCGAAGTCCGGGTGGCGCGGCTGCATGGGCGTGAGGTTGAGCAGCAGCGTCCAGGCCCCCGCGTACTTCGCGCCACGCACGAAGTTCGAGGCGGGAGCGACAGTGCCGGACGTGCCCACCGCGAGGAAGAGGTCACACTCGCGCAGGGCCTTCTTCGCGGCCCACTCCGCGTCCACGGGCAGCGGCTCATCGAACAACGTGATGTCCGGCCGCAGGGGCTGTCCACACCGCTCGCACGGCTCCGCCTGCACACGCTCGGTGGGGTCCTCGAACGGAGGCAGCCCACACTTCGGATTGCCACAGCGGGTGCGCAGCAGCGAGCCGTGCAGCTCGACGACGTTGCGGCTGCCCGCCAACATGTGCAGCCCATCCACGTTCTGGGTGACCAGCGTGAAGGTGCGTCCCGGAGCGGGCCTGGACTCCCATTCCGCCAGCGCGCGGTGGGCCGCATTGGGCGCCGCGTCCCGGAGGTGCTTGCGCATCGGGCCGAACAGGCTCCAGACGCGGGAGGGCTCCCGGGCCACCATCGCCGCGTCGGGCACCTCCTCCGCCTCCGGCCGCGTCCACAACCCACCCGGGCCGCGGTAGGTGGGCAGCCCGGAGGCGACGGAGATGCCCGCTCCGGTGAGGACCACGACCTGGCGCCATGCGGTGGCCCGCAGTCGGTCGCGCAGCCGTCGCAGCTCGTCATCGCTCGTGAAGGAGTCCGCCATGCGAAGAGCCTACTCCGGTGGCCGGGAGCGGAAGGAACGGCTTCCCGCCCCGACTCAGCGCGTGACGGTGGGCAGCGCCCTGCCCTCCAGCCACGCGTCGAGCATTCCCTCCTCCAGCAGTCGTCCGACGACGTGGTAGCGCGAGAGCATCGCCGGTGAGGTGAGCGCGTCCTCGCAGACGACCTCCGCCGTCCCGAGGTAGGACGAATGGCACATCCACACCCGCGAGCCGTCGTTCCACAGGAAGCCCACGTGGAGGTCGAGCCCGACGAGGTAGAGGCCCTCGCCCTCGCGCTTCACCCGCTCGACGACCTCGCTGACGGGACGGTTCCGGAAGCGCCACGTCCGCCGGGGAGGCACGAGTGTCTTCACGATGTACTCGGCGGGTTGCTGGGCCATCCGGACTCGCTCGACACGGAAGCCCGCATCCTCGAGCACGGTGGAGACGAGGTAGCCACAGGCGATGCTCCCGGAGCGTGGCGTCCGGGTGACCCCGTAGAACTCCCACGGCGTCCCGGACCAGGCGGGCAGGAGCTGCCGGGTGAGCGCCTGGAGCACGAAGGCGCGCGCCTCGTCCCGGACGGCGTCACGGTCCCCCCCCGGCTGGAGCCACCTCGCGGCGAGGGCACCGCGCCGGGCCGAGAGGTCCGCCAGGACTTCCGCGTAGGGCCGCTCCCGCGCGGAAGGGACGTCCTCCGCGGGCAGCGCGGTGAGGGCCACGAACAGGAGCGTGGAGAGCATGTGGAGGTGGACGCCTGGACGCGGCCGACCGTTCCCTATCCCGCCCGCAGCGCCCCATTCCGCCGCAGCCACTGCGCCGCCGAGCGCAGGTCCGCCTCGAAGTGGATGCGCGCCTCCGCCCGCTTGCGCGGGTCCGGCATGCGCAGCAGCGCCGACGGGTGGAAGGTGGCCATCCACCCGTCCGCCCACGGCGTCTCGAACACCTGCCCCCGGCTGAGATTGATTCGGAACCCCGGCCCCAGGAACGCCTGCGCCGCGGTGGCCCCGAGCGCGACGATGAGCCTTGGCCGCACCGCCGCCACCTCCGCCTCCAGCCACCCCCGGCACGCCAGCACCTCCGTCCGCCCCGGAGACTGGTGCAGCCGCCGCTTCCCACCCTCACCCTCCGTCCACCCGAAGTGCTTCACCGCATTGGTGACGTACAGCTCCGAGCGCTTCAGCCCCGCCCGGCCCAGCACCTCGTCCAGGAGCTGCCCCGCCGGCCCCACGAAGGGGCGTCCCTCGCGGTCCTCCATGTCCCCGGGCTGCTCGCCCACCAGCATCAGCGGCGCCCCCACCGGCCCCTCTCCAAACACCACCTGCGTGGCCCGCACATGCAGCGGGCACGCCTTGCATGCCCGGGCCGCCTCCGCGAGCACCGGCAGCTCGCGGCGCTCCGGGAGGAAGGCCGTGGCCGCGGACACCTCGCGCACCGGCGCCACCATGCCCGACGTGCGCGTGGGCGCCCGCCGCACCAGCTCCGGAATGAGCCGCGCCTCCGGCAGCGTGGCCCAGTGCTTCTTCGGCAGCTCCGCCCGCATGGCCCGCACGTTGAGCCGCGCCGGGTTGAAGATGGACGCGTAGTAGGTCCCCCACAGCGACTCCAGCACGTCCCCCTCCGGCGCTTCCGAGCGCGACACGCCCGCGCCGTAGGTGAGCCGCTCCAGGTCCCAGTGCACGCAGGCGTCCGGCGTGAGGATGCTCCAGCGCATGGACGGGAAGCGGCGCACGAAGAACGGCGCCACGTGCCGGACGATGAGGTGGTCCGGCCGGTGCCACGCGATGAAGTGCTCCACCCCGCCCCGCTCCACCCGCCGGAAGCGCACGAAGGCCGTCATCTTGTGCGCGTCCCGCCGCACCGCCCGCTCCATCATCCGCAGCCGGTGCACGTCCACGTCGCTGTCCACCTCCAGCAGGTTGCGCTCCCCATGCGTCAGCCGCCAGAGCACGCGGTACAGCAGCGCCCAGCGCTCCGCGTCCCGGTGACACGCCACCTTCTCCGCCAACCCCAGGAAGTCCCGCGGCACCGCGGGCGCCGGTGGCCCCGAGGACAGCCCCAGCTCCGTCACGGGCGCCCCCAGCGACAGCAGCGAGCCCTGCGCCGCGCCGGCCTCCTCGAAGAGCACCCGCTCCGGAGGCTCGCCGCGCGCCAACAGCCCCCGCGCCACCGCGCGGAAGGACGCCAGGTCCGGCTCCAGGCTCACCCGCATCAGAGCTCCCCCGTCACCGCGGACGCCGCGGCCTCGAAGAGCGAGAGCTGCGACGCCGGCCGCACCCGCTCCACCAGCCGCGCCGAGTCCAACAGCAGCGTGGGCCGCCAGTCCGCCGTGACGATGAACGGCCGCGCCCGCCGCAGCGGCACCTTGAGCCGCACCAGGTCCGCCAGCGTCACCGCGTGCCACCGCCGGATGCGCACCACCCGGTCCACCGTGCGCACCCCCATCCCCGGCACGCGCAGCAGCATCTCCCGGGGCGCCCGGTTCAGGTCCACCGGGAAGACGTCCCGCCGGCGCAGGGCCCAGGAGAGCTTCGGGTCCAGCTCCAGCGACAGGTCCGGCTGCTCGGGCGGCGCCAGTTCTCCGACGCGAAAGCCATAGAAGCGCAACAGCCAGTCCGCCTGGTACAGCCGGTGCTCGCGCACCAGCGGCGGCGACTTCGCCGGCAGCCGCACGTCCGAGTGCGGAATGGGGCTGAAGGCCGAGTAGTACACGCGCTTCAACCCGAAGCGCGTGTACAAGCGGTGCGCCGTGTCCAGGATGGCCGCGTCCGGAGACGGCGTGGCCCCGACAATCATCTGCGTGCTCTGCCCCGCCGGAGCGAAGCGCGGCGCCTTCGGGCTCTGTGCGCGCTCCGCCTTCGCCTGCACCAGCCGGGAGTGGATCTCCCCCATGGTGCGGCCGGTGACGGACAGGCTCTTCTCCGGTGCCAGCCGCTGGAGGTCCGCCTCCGTGGGCAGTTCGATGTTGGCGCTCAGGCGGTCCGCGTAGCGCCCCGCCTGCGCAATCAACTCCGGGGACGCGCCCGGTACGGCCTTCAGGTGGATGTAGCCGTGGAAGGCGTGCTCCTCGCGCAGCAGCCGCGCCACCTGGACCATCTGCTCCATGGTGTAGTCCGGGCCCTTGATGACGCCCGAGCTGAGGAACAACCCTTCGATGTAGTTGCGCCGGTAGAAGTCCAGCGTGAGCCCCACCACCTCCTCCGGCGTGAAGCGCGCCCGGGGCGTGTCGCTGGAGATGCGGTTGATGCAGTACTGGCAGTCGTAGACGCAGAAGTTGGTGAGCAGCACCTTCAAGAGCGACACACACCGCCCATCCGGCGTGTAGCTGTGACAGATGCCCGTGCGCTCCACGCTGCCCAGGCCTCCTTTGGGCGCGGACTCACGCTTGCCCCCACTGCTCGCGCAGGAGGCGTCGTACTTCGCCGCGTTGGCAAGAATCTGGAGCTTCTGGCGGACGTCCATGAATGCTCGGTCGTGGTCTCCGGACAGCCCGTCGGGCCACCCTCCCCTCACCGCACGTCCTACCCCTCCGGTCTGACATCCCCCACCCGCCCTCCAGCGTCCGACCGGGCAGGCGCCGCCCTGCCGCTCTCCGGGCAACCTGCCTGCCAGAAAGTCCCGACAGGGCCCTCCGGACGGGCAATCGGAACAGGCGCGCGGCGCCTCTCCCTGGAGCCTCCGCGAGCGCCCGGCCCTGGCCCGACTCCTGCGCAGCTCCGGCGCCGGGCGAGTCCGCCAGACACGTCCTCGTAGAGCAGGACGCGCAGCACCTGATTCGCATCTGCGACGTCGCGGGAGATTGAGCGCCCGCATGGCCATTCCCGGCATCGATGATGAATTCATGAAGAGCCCGTGAGGATTGGCGCCCGTGTCTGCCTTTAGGGTCATCCCAGTCGACCCCGAAGGGAGCACGCGATGACGAAGCAGAAGCGGCAGTGGGCAAAGTCTGTCGTTGGGTTCATCCACGTCGTCCTGGTGCTGCTGTGCCTCGGGCCCGGGACGGCGGCCGCGGAGCTTCCCCTGCTCTCGCTGCCGGCCATGGGCTCGGAGAGCTGGCGGACGGACCTGCTCACCGGTACGAATCAGGTGGGCCTCGGAACGTACCTGCCTTTCCCCTGCACGAATGAGTCGGATGGCCTCGTCCTCGAGGCCCGCCAGGGCTTCCACCGTGCGGCGTTCAGCGCCGACGCCGCCTACCACCTGCGCTTCACGCCGTCGTACCGGGACGTCCTCTCGGATGAGCTCAACGTGGCCATGCAGCTGGGGCTCCATGTCCATACCGCCACCCGCACCAGCGACGACGCGGGCGTGGGCCCCGCGCTGGGCTTCTCCTTCTCGCGCCTGACACAGAGCGTGCCCGTGGCGGAATACGTGGAAGGCTTCGTGGGGGTGCAGGCCTCGACGGTGATGGCGCCGGGCAGCGCGCGGCTCGACGTGCCCGTGCGCGCCAGCCTCGGCCTCCAGGGACGCGTGGGAGATGTCCACCTGCTGCTCGTGGCCCGGGGTGGGTATGACGACCTGCGGCTCGGCCTGGGGAGCAAGCCCACCGTGGAAGCCACCCTCGCCGTCGGCCTGTGGCACTTCGAGGAGATGTTCAGCCGCTACACCCGGCGCCGGTGACAATCCTGACATACACCTGTCACGCGGGGGACGCAGGTTGCGCTTCATGGAGCTCGCGGCCCCGGGCACTTCCGCCCGGGAGCCGCCGACTCCGAGCACGGAGCGAAGCCATGGAACGCAACGACGCCCTGAACTGGTTCGAGATTCCCTGCACCGAGCTGTCCCGCGCCGCCACCTTCTACGAGCGCATGACGGGGCTGACGCTCAAGCGCGAGCGCTTCATGGACGTGCCGCACGCCATCTTCCGGACGCCGGGCGTGAACGGCGCGCTCGTCGAGGACCCGCACAACGGGCCGAGCGCCAAGGGTCAGCGCATCTACCTCAACGCGAAGGCGGAGCTGGACGCGTGGCTGTCGCGGGTGGAGGACGCCGGCGGCAAGGTGCTGCTGCCCCGGACGGCCATCGGACCCATGGGCCACATCGCCATCATCCAGGACAGCGAGGGCAACCACGTGGGCCTTCACTCGCCGCTCGCGAGCTAGGCACACGTCAGGAGTGGGCTCCGTCGAGGAACCCACTCCCACCGCGTCCTGACTACTGGCAGTCCGCCAGGTTGTAGTTGAAGTCCTGGCGCGGCGTCTGGCCCGGGTCCTGGTTGATGGCCGCGATGCTCAGCTCGCTGTAGGAGACCGTCTGCGTGCTGCCAATCACCATCTGCGTCTTCTGCACGCGCGTGGTGGACAGCACCACCTTGCCCGTCGTGCCGCCGGGCTCGATGCGGAAGCAGTTCATGATGCGCGCGTCCACCGTGGACTTGTAGCAACGGGTGTACTGGCCCAGCACCGTGCGCTTCGTGTACGTGCAGCGGCAATCCCACGGGTCGTACTCCTCGGACACGTGCGCGGCCTCGTAGCCGGTGGCCGTCTGCACCACCTCCAGGTACGTGCCGTCCTGCGGCTGCTCACACCGCAGCAGCGTGTCGCCGACCGCGCCCTGCTCCACCTCCACCAGCTCCGGCACGGCCTCGGCCGACGGCTGCGGCTCCTGCTGCGGCGCGGCGCCACAGCCCAGGCCCAGGAGGGAAGTCACGAAGATGAACGCCGAGAAACGCAGGGAGGAACGCATGGCAGCTCCAGGTGAGGAATCGGGGTCATTCCCGACTCACCCGCATGGGAGCCTTTCCCGTGACTTCGCGCAATGCACTTCTGTGTGAATCCGGAAGCGGGCCGCGTTCGGGGAAGACACGAGCGCGGCCGCATGCGTCCCGGGCGAACGCGGCGACAGGTCGTTTCGAGGCTCCTTACGGGGGACAACCCGCGGGCACGGAGGTTGCTCCGGCACGCGGCGCAACCCACGACATTCCATGAGGAGCGCCCCATGAACGAGCTGACCCATGCCCAGGTCCCCGTGGCGAAGCAGGAGCCGGTGCACGCCCAGCGGCCCTCCGCCGCGTCCACGCAGTCCGCGGAGCCTGTCTCGGCCACGGCCGACACCGGGTTCACCCTGGTCAACACGACGCCCACGTCCGCCGAGTTCCGCGTCATGCAGGGCTCGAACCAGATTGCCAGGGTGAGCGTCGCCCCGGGAGCGAGCGCGAAGATGCCCATGGGCGATGCCTATTCGGTCTCCGCGATGACGTACATTGGCGGCCTCGCGCTCACCACGGCCACCGTCAGCTTCAAGGCCCACTCCGCCTTCCTGCTCGCGCGGATGAAGTTGACCGCGCCCGGCCTCTACGGCTTCGAGCTCCTGCGAATCGGCCCCACCCAGCCGAAGGCCATCGTCCTCGAGAACACCTGGCGCGCGCCGGTGCAGTTCACCATCACCCGCAACGGCAGCCCCATCGACATCGTCACGGTGGTGGACGCGAACAACGAGAGCTCGGTCAGCACCGCGCAGCAGTGGCAGATCTTCGCCATCGTCAACGGCATCACCACGCCGACGGTGCAGACCACCAACCCCGACGCGACCATCACCGTGTACCCGGACACCGACGACGACAACTACACCCTGAAGGTGTCCTGAGGGGCGGCGCTCACTCCTCCTTCGTCAGCGCGTCCACCTGCTCTTGAAGGCTCGCCGTGTCCTCGAAGAACGCGTCCACGGGCTGCGCGCGGGCGAGCCGGAAGGCCGGCGGCAGCAGCGTGCGCGGGAAGTCGAGCCCCTCGTTGAAGCCCTCGTTGCCCAGCAGGTCCCCCGCGCGCGACACGACGCCGAAGACGAGCGTGACGACGACGAGCACGCGCATCAACCGCCGGGGCTCCCACCGCGTCACGTAGCGCAGGTGCCAGTAGAGCCCCCACCCCATCAGCCCGAGGAAGGCCAGGAAGTGCACCCCCGGCAGCCCGCCGCCCAGCGCGAGGCTGAAGCCCACCAGCGTGAGCAGCGCGGGAATGACGATGGCGCCCAGCAACACCAACGTGCCGATGGCGGCGTGCGTGCGGTAATGGAACTGCCGCCGGGCGATGCGGCTCGCCACGGACCAGCCGCCCGCCCACATGAGCAGGAGGGCCAGCGGCGCCACCACCGCCACCGTCAATTCGCCCCAGTCGGTGCGGCCGTAGTTGGTGAGGTAGCCCTCCAGGAGGCTCGCGCCCACCAGGGCCACCAGCGCCAGGGCGAAGGTGCGGGGCTGCTCGAAGACGCGGGGGCGCGGCGCGGTGGGCGCGGGCCCGACGACGGTGTCCTCCACCGGGTGGTTGCGAGCACGGAAGCGCAGCACGGTGTCGCCCACCGCCACGCGGGTGTCGGGCGTGAGCTCCAGCTCGGCGAGCGGCGCCCACGGGTCCACGCGGAAGGTGCCGTTGTGGCTGCCCACGTCGCGCAGCATCAACACGCCGTCCTCACGGCGCTCGATTCGCAGGTGCTCGGCGGACACCTTCGGGTCGTCGAGGATGACGTCGTTGGAGTAGCCGCGCCCCACGCTGGCGGGGAAGCGCTCCAGGCGGTGGCGGGCATGGACGGCGTCACCCTCCAGCACCTCCAGGAAGATTACTTCGTCCACGACAGCCCCTCCAGGTAGCGGCGGGCAATCTTCCGGCCGTTGTCCGCGGTGAAGCCGGCGAGCGTCAGCGAGGTGTCCACGCCGCTCGTCCCCGCGTTCAGGGTGGCCGCGCGCAGCACCACGTCGTAGAGGCCGGGGAACTTCCGGTACGCGCGCAGGCACAGCGCGGCGCGCACCGGCAGGCCCCCCACGTCCACGAACTCCGACTTGCAGCGGTAGTTGGTGACGTCCTGGCGCGTGGCCTCCACCGCGTCCGGGTCCTGGGAGAACAGCGCGCTGTAGAGCGCGGAGAAGCGCAGCGCGCCCAGCTTCTGGCTGGTGGCGTGCTGGTGCAGGTAGGCCACCACGCCCGTGCGGTGGTTCGAGGACACGTAGATGTCCTCCTCGGACGAGCACTGGTAGTTCGTCACCGTGTACGGCACCTCGGGGTCATGCGGCGTGTCGCCCCAGCACTTGAGGAAGGGGCTCCAGCGGCCGGGGACCTGGTAGCCGCCCAGCGCCTGCTTCGGCAGCGCCGCCTCCATGAGTCGCTCGGTGAGGCGCTCCTGGTTGTCGAGCAGCTGCGTGCGCACGCGGTCCAGCAGCACCTGCGGGTCCGCGGCCGTTTCCTTCAGCGCGCGCGCGAGCAGCTCGCGCGCGTAGCGCACCGGCACGAGGAAGCCCACCTGGTTGCCCATGGTGGCGACGTTGATGCCCACCACGCGGCCCTCTCCCGTCAGGGTGGGCCCGCCGCTCATGCCGGGGTTGATGGCGCCGCTGAAGTGGAGCCGCTCGTAGAGGGCATCCTGGATGTAGCCGTTGTACGTGCCCTCGACGATGGTGGTGCCCAGGTCCCTCGGGTTGCCCATGGCGAACAGCCGCGCGCCCTGCGGCGGCTCGCGGTCCTCGAGGGCGAAGAAGTCCGCCACCGGCGTGCCCATCTGGATGACGGCCAGGTCGTGCACCACGTCCACGTCCACCAGGCGCACGGGGACCGGCTCCGTGCTGCTGCTCAGCACCAGCTCCGCGGTGTAGTCCTCCGGGTGGATGACCACGTCGGAGACCACGTGGTAGTTCGTCACCGCGTGGCCGGTGGCGGAGACGAAGAACGCCGAGCCGATGGACGAGCGCGTCCCGGAGCGGCGCTCGATGATGCGCACCTGGGCGACGCGGCCCTGGATGCGCTGGAACAGCTCATGGGTGGCGGGCGGCAGCGCGGAGATGGGCACCGGCGGCGCGGCCTCGGGGGCTCCGGCGTCCGGCGCTGGCGGTCCGGGCTCCACGGGAGCCACCGGCGCCTGCGCGAGCACGGCGGCGAGGATGAAGGCGAACATGTGCGTCCCACCCTACCCCACCCCGCCTGGCTCGGGGGCGCGGAGCAGCGGCGGGAATGTCCGCGACGGACAGGACGGGGGCCTGCTCCCACGACGGGCACCGCGCACATGCCCGGCCTCCCGTGCCGGGAGGCTTGGCTTTCCCTCTCGCATGGGCGCGACTTCCATCAAGGTTCGCCTGCCCGGACCCGCAGTGGAGTGACCGCGGCGAGCGCACGCGGGTCCGTTCATGACAGGGAGCGGACGGGCATCCACGCCTGGGTGCCTGCCCTCGCATTCAACGGGCGCGCGCGCGGAGAATGCGCCCGAGCATGAAGCAGGGACTGGCGCCCGCCTTCAGGCATTGGGAGATGACGACGACATGGAGATCAAGGGCACGGCGTTCCTCGCGAGACAGGATTCCGTGGTGGCCGACTTCGGTGAGCCGGCGTGGCGCTCGTTCCTGGTGGAGTACGCGAAGAAGGACTCCGTCTTCACGAAGCCGGTGATGCCCGTGACGTGGATTCCGGCGGACGCCTACGTGCGCTTCTCGGAGGCGCTGCTCGCGCGCTTCTACAAGAACGACCCGATGGCGTACTGGACCTTCGGGGAGAAGGCGGTGGAGCAGGCGCTCACGAAGGGCCAGCTCAAGGCCATGTTCGCCCAGGCCGACTACCGCCGCTTCCTCCAATTCTTCCCCGGCGTGTGGAAGGCCTACTTCAGCGCGGGCGTCGCCCACGTGGACACGGGCGAGGGCTACGCGGAGTTGCGCATCACCGGCGTCCCCAGGCCGCACGCGTACTTCGAGTACATCACCATGGGCTTCATGAAGCGCGGGCTGGAGGTGCTCGGCGCGAAGAACGTGAAGTCCGAGCGCCTCAAGGGCTTTTCAAAGGGCGACGCGGAGTGCCTCTATCGCTTTCAGTTCACGGGGTGAGAATCGCACGCCCCCGTGGCTGAATTGGCACCATTCATTGTCAGATGGGCGATATAAGAGAGCGCAACCCTCGCTCTCGACACATGGCCGGCAATCGAGGGTGGGACCTTGCACAACCTGAAAGGCTTTACCCATGACTGCATCATCGAGGTCGTCCCTCGCCTGGCTTCCTCTGTCCTTGCTGGCCCTGGCCCTCACCGCCTGCGGTGGACCGATGGAGAACCCCTCCACGGACACGGCCCCGCTCGAGTCCACGACCCAGGAGCTTTGCGACCTGACCGGTAGCTGGGAGGTGACCAACTACTCGCCGGTGTTCCGCATCGCCATCACGCAGTCAGGCACCACGGCCACCGCGGTCAAGCTCGACAATGTCGGGAACGTGCCCGCCGGGCAGACTCACTGGTACGCGGACACCGTGACCGGCGCGGGCCAGGGTCAGGTCGCGCAGCCGGGCTATGTGAATCCCTATTTCGTGTCGGGCACCCTGGTCATCGTCGACTGCGACCACATCCAGTTCACCTTCTCCGGCTACACGTTCGCCTACACCCGTCTGTAGCCGCAGGCACGGGCCGCGGCGCCATGACTCAAGCACCCGAGTCATGGCGCACGCGCCGTCTGCGCCACGCGGTGTACGACGCCACCAGCGCTCCGGCCAGGGCCCCCGCGAGCGCTCCCAGAAGTCTGCGCGGCACGGGCCCGGCGGCCGTCGTCTGCTCCAGCCGGAAGGTCTCCAGCGAAGCGCGCACGCGGGGCTCCAATTCCTCCCACCGCACCGCGGGCGCGCTCACCGTCACCACCGCGTGACGGCCTTCCGACGCCAGCCCCGCCACCAGCACCGTGCGCACCTGCCCCGCCTCGCGCAGCGTGCCCAGCACCTCCACGCGCGGCGCCGCTCCGCCCAGGCGCGCCACGCGCTCGGGTGACAGCGTCAGGCCTAAATCCCGCTGGAAGTGCTGCATCACCGCCGCCGCGAACTCGTCCCGCTCGGAGGGGCTCGCGGAGAAGCCCTGCTCCACCACGGACACCAGCAGCGTGGCCGCCTCCGGGCCCTCGCCATCCGCGAGCGCGGCGGACAAGGCGCGCGGTGCATCCGCCTCCAGCGCCACCGCCCCGGCGCGCGAGCCGGCGTACTGCTCCCAGCGCACCATGTGGAAGCCCTCGGGCGGACGGAACTGATAGCCGTCTCGGCGCAATTCGGAGCCGAGCGCGCCCGACAGCGCCACGAGTCCCAGGGCCCAGAGCGAGGTGTGCACGGCGCACAGCATAGGGCGCCACGTCCCGCCTGCCGACCCCGGCTCCACCCATTGCAACCCATGGCATCCATGTAATGCGCGCTATCCTGGAAGCCCTGCTTCGAGTCCCGAAGCAGCAAGGAGCCATCGCAATGCGCATGTCCCCGACGCGAGTCCTCTTCCTGGCAGCAGGCCTCCTCCTCCTCGCATGTGGAGGCGAGACATCAGAGAGCGACGGCGCTGGTGAGCCGCTGCGCGCCCGCGAGGACGGCGTCTACTGCTACTCCGTCTGCGGCGACAACCTCTGCGACGTCAACTCCGAGGCCTACAGCTGCCCGCAGGACTGTGGCAGCAACACCTGCGGCGACCACGTCTGCTGCAACGAAAACCCGTCGCTCTGTCCCGAGGACTGCCCGTATGCGTCCGACTATTGCTACGACACTCCGTGGACGCTGACGAACGATGCCCCGGAGCGGCTCGCCGGCAAGCAGGAGCGCCCGCGCTTCACGCCGAGCCTCGTCTGCGTCCCCCAGTGCGGCGACAACCTCTGCGACGTCAACTCCGAGGCCTACAGCTGTCCGCAGGACTGCGGCAGCAACACGTGCGGCGACAGCGTCTGCTGCCACGAGAACCCCTCCATCTGCCCCCAGGACTGCCCCTACGCGTCCGACTATTGCTACGACACCCCGGTGTGGTGAGCCGCGCCTCCCGGGGCGGTTCTCACCCTGCCGTCCCGGGTCGCTTCCAGACATCCGACGCCCGCGTGCCTTCGTTGTGACATCCCCCCGACGTCGCGGGTAACCTCCCCGGCCCGATGACCCCAGCAGCCCGGGCCGACATGGAGGCACGCGCCGATCGCGCCCTGCGCCGGGGTGAGCTCGCCGAGGCGCTCCACCTCTATGAGTCGCTCGCCCGGGCCTTCCCCGACGACGCGGCGCTCGCCCTCAAGCTCGCCAACCTGCGCGACTCGCTCCAGCCCTCGGAGCTCCAGGCCCTCCAGGCCTCCCGTCCTCCCGAGGAGGAGGCGTCCCTGCCGCTGGCCCCCTCTTCCCCAGCACAGGAGGGCGAGCGCCTCTTCGCCCTCGGGGACTACGTGGGAGCCGCCGCCGCCTACCGCCGGGCCCTCCAGGAACGCCCGGACAGCGAGCTGCTCAAGGAGCGGCTGATCGAGCTCTACGGCCTCGCGCGTGAGATGCCCCTACAGTCCCCTACAGACAAGGCCCTTCCCAAGGATGCGGAACCACGGCTCCAGGCCCTGCTCGACAGGGTCGCTTCGCGGCGCCGCCTCAAGCGCGACTGATGGAAGAGCCCGTCTTCACTCGCAATTCCGCCGTACCGGGTGATTCACGCGTTGCACCCCCCGGAGGGCACCCCTAGAATCAGGTCCGACGTCGCTGTCATGGTGTCACCCCGTCCCTCTGACACCCGCGTCCGACCTGTATGCCCCAATCCCTCCGACTCGGAGTCCTCACCGGTGGTGGCGACTGTCCCGGGCTCAACGCGCTGATCCGCGGCCTCGTGAAGCGGGGCACGCACGAGTTCGGCCACGAGTTCGTCGGCATCGAGAACGGCTACATGGGCCTGGTCGAGCCGGGGCTCGCCCACCCGCTCACCGAGGAGGACACGCGCGGCATCCTCCCCAAGGGCGGCACCATCCTCGGGACGTCGAACAAGGCCAACCCCTTCGCCTACGCCTTCCATGAGGCCGGCCACTGGGTGGAGCGGGACGTGTCCGACCAGGTCCTCCGCCGGTGCGAGGAATTGAAGCTGGACGGGCTCATCGCCGTCGGCGGGGACGGAACGCTTTCGATTGGCCACCGACTGGCGGCCAAGGGTCTCAAGGTCGTGGGCTGCCCGAAGACCATCGACAATGACTTGTCCGGCACGGACCAGACGTTCGGCTTCGACACCGCGCGCCTCATCGTCACCGAGGCGCTGGACCGGCTGCACTCCACCGCCGAGGCGCATGACCGGGTGATGGTGGTCGAAATCATGGGCCGCCACGCCGGCTTCCTCACGCTGGAGAGCGGCATCGCCGGCGGCGCGGACGTCATCCTCATCCCCGAGATTCCCTACCGGGTGGACTCCATCCTCGAGAAGATCCGTCGCCGCTCCACGCGCCGGCGCAGCTTCTCCATCATCGCCATCTCCGAGGGCGCCTTCCCCGAGGGAGGCACGCTGGCCGTGCTGGAGAAGGCCGAGGACGTGCCCGGACGGGGCGTGGTGCGGCTGGGCGGCTCCGGCAAGGTGTGCGCGGACCTGCTGGCGCGGCACGTGGAGGCGGAGATTCGGGTGACGGTGCTGGGCCACCTGCAGCGCGGCGGCAGCCCGAGCGCCGCGGACCGGGTGCTGGCCACGCGCTACGGGTGCAAGGTGTTGGATCTCGTGCGTGACGGGCAGTGGAACCATATGGTGGCACTGCGCGCCGGCGAGGTGGTCGCGGTACCGTTGAGTGAGTCGCGCAAGGAGCGCCGGGTGGACCCATCCGGAGAGCTGGTGCGCTTCGCGAAGTCCATGGGCATCAGCTTCGGGGACTGAGGGGGAGGACTGCCGCACGCCATGACGCTCGTCGGCCGCCATATCGGTCGCTATCGCATCCTCGAGCAGCTGGGCTCGGGGGGCATGAGCGTCGTGTACAAGGGCCTGGACACGGCCCTGGACCGCGAAGTGGCGGTGAAGGTGCTGCACCCGCACCTGGCCGGCAAGGACGAGTCGCGCCGCCGGCTCGCGCGCGAGGCCCGCGCGGTGGCCAAGCTGCACCACCCCAACATCCTCGAGGTCTTCGACTTCTCCTCCGCGGACGCGCAGGACGCGTTCATCGTCACCGAGTACATCCGCGGCGTGACGCTGAAGACCTTCCTCGACGAGGGGCCCATGGACCCGCCGGAGCTGGCGGCCATGGTCATCCACGAGCTGGCGGCGGCGCTCGCGCACGCCCACGAGGCCGGCGTCATCCACCGGGACCTCAAGCCGGAGAACGTCATGGTGCGCGAGGACGGCGTCCTCAAGCTCATGGACTTCGGCATCGCGAAGCTGCTCGACATCGAGGAGCGGATGACGGTGACGGGCACGCTGGTGGGCTCGCCGGCCCACATGGCGCCGGAAATCATCGAAGGCCTGGAGGCGGGCCCGGAAGCGGACGTCTTCAGCGTGGGCATCATGTTCTACGCGGCGATGACGGGCCGGCTGCCCTTCACCGCGGCCAACACCACGGCCACGCTCAAGCGCATCCTCGACGGCGACTACGAGGACCCGCGCCGCCGCGTGCCCACGCTGTCGGACGAGCTGGCGGAGATTTGCGGCACCTGTCTCCAGAGAGACCCGGCGCGGCGCTACCCGGACGCGGCGAAGCTGCGCGACGCGCTGGCGGACTACCTCGCCGGGCTGGGCTTCGCTCGCGTGGGCGAGGAGCTGGTGTCCTTCTTCGCGGACCCGCACTCGTACCGGAAGCTGGCGCGGCAGCGCATCGTCGCGTCGCTGCTGGAGCGCAGCGAGCGCCTGCTCGCGGAGAAGCGCACGCCGCGCGCGCTGGGCAGCCTCAACCACGTGCTCGCGCTGGATGCGACGAATGCCCGCGCGCTCGCGCTCCTCAAGGGGCTGCAGCGCGCTCAGCGCGTCAAGACGTGGCGCCGCCGCGGCATCCGCGCGGGCGTCGGCCTGGCCACCCTCGCCCTGCTCGGACTGGGCGGCTGGAAGGTCCATCAGGCGCGTGCCGGGCAGGACATCCCGGGCACCACCGGAGAAGGCCCCCGGGGTAACGGCACGGGCCCGGGTGGGCCCGCGCAGCCGGGCCTTTCGGGCAGCACGGGCGCGCTCGCGCAGCCGGGCCTCTCGGGCAACACCACTCCGGGGACGGGTGGGCTCGCGCAGCCGGGCACCGGCGCGGACACGAGCCCCCTGAAGGGCTCCGCGACGGGCACCGCCGCGCCGCGGCCGCCCGCGATGGCGCAGCAGCCGTCCGGCAGGGACGAAGAAGCTCCGGCGCCCCTCGCCACCGTGACTTCCCAGGGCTCGCGCACCTCGCCTCCGGGCGGCCTCACCGGGCGCGACGACGCCCCTCCCACCCCGGGCGGTGTGCGCACCGGTGTCAGCCGCCCCGCGCTCGCCTCCCCGGACGACGCCGCGCTGCGAAAGCCGCTGGTGCGCAAGGTGCCGGTGTCCATCCTGGTGCGGCCGTACGGCAGCATCCGGGTGGACGACGGCACGCCCAGCTCCCAGCCGCTCCAGAAGCACGACGTGGAGGTGACGCCAGGGCGTCATGCCATCACCATCTCCTGCGACTACTGCGAGGACGTGGTGGACACCATCGACGTGAGCGCGGACGGGGAGAACGTCTTCCACCTGCGCGCCCAGCCCAAGCCCACGAAGCTCTCCCTCGACTACGAGCCCGCGGAGGCCACCGTGCGCGTGGGCGACGAGGAGCGCACCGCGCAGGAGAGCCTCCAGAAGCCCTTCGAGGTGCGCTCCCCGCGCGGCCCCGCCGGCTTCCAGCACACCGTCGTGGTGGAGATCTCCCACCCCGGCTTCCTGCCGGAGCGGCGCGTGGTGCACCTGCGGCCCGGCAAGCCCGAAATCCTGAAGGGGAGCCTCCGGTCCGAATGAGCCGCGGACGCTTCCTGCTCCTCTTGTGGGCGCTCGTCGTCGCGGCGCCCGCCGCGCTCGCCCAGGGCTCCGCCCAGGGTTCCGGAGACCCGGAGGTGGACGCCCTGCGCGCCAGCTTCGAGTACGGCAAGTACGCCGAGGTGTTGGACCGGGCGGGCGCCCGCATCGACCGCGGCGGGCTGGGCGAGGACGACCTGGTGGAGTTGCACAAGCTGGCGGGCCTCGCGGCCTTCAACCTCGGCCGCACCGAGGACGCCACGCGCCACCTGCGCGCCCTGCTCCGGTTGGACCCGGACTACGGCCTGGACCCCTTCGTCGTCCCGCCCCCGGCGGTGGCCTTCCTGGACGCGCTCAAGGAGGAGATGTCCAGCGAGCTGGAGTTCCTCCGCCAGGAGCGGCGCCTGCGCCAGGAGCGCGAGAAGGCCGAGGCCGAGCGCCGTGAGCGCGAGCGCGTGGAGGCCGAGGTGCAGCGCCGCCGCGCCGAGGAGCTGGCCAGCCAGGTCACCGTGCGCACCGTGGAGAAGCGCAACTTCCTCGTCAACTTCGTGCCCTTCGGCGCCGGCCAGTTCCAGCAGGGCCGCAACAGCCTGGGCATCGTCTTCGCCGCCACCGAGGGCGCGCTCGCGGTGACGAGCATCATCTCCTTCTTCGCCTACGACTCGCTCTTCGAGGAGCAGGTCATCCCGCTGGACAACGTGCTCGACCCGGATGGCAAGGCCTCCGTGCGGGTCCGCTACATCCCCACCAGCCGCAGCCGCCAGCGCGACACGTGGCAGCTGCTCAAGCTGTCCTCGGCCGCGGGCTTCTACACCATCTATGCGCTGGGCGTGGTGGACGCGCTGTACCACCATGAGGACCAGGTCATCCGCACCACGGTGGAGCCCCGTCCGGAAGCGCCCACGCCCTCGCCCAACCCTCCCCGCCCATCGCGCGTGGAGGCCCCCGCACCTCCGCCGCGCTTGAGCCTGTACTCCTCCTCCGGCGGACTCGGCGCCGGCCTCACCCTCTTCTTCTGAGCCTCTCCAGGTACGCGACGCCATGGCCAGCCTCACCGTCCGCTCTCCAGATGGCAAGGTCCGCTCGGTCTCCCTGCTCAAGCGCATCACCAGCATCGGCAGGGGCCCGGACAACGACGTGCAGCTCGAGGACCCGGGCGTGCCCGACAGCGCCCTCCACGTCACCTATGACGGCAGCCGCTACGAGGTGGGCAGCCTCGGCGCCACCTTCCACGTCAACGGCAAGAAGCGCGACGCGCACGCCCTGTCCACCGGCGACGTGGTCCGCGTCGGCGGCACCGAGCTGACGTTCGCCCGCGAGGACGCGCCCCGCGCGCCGCCTCCCCCACCCAACCCGCCTCGCGAGGCGAGCCGCACCTCCAGCCCGGACTCGCACACCTCGGAGCTGCCGGGCGTGCCGGGCCGCGAGCTGGTGCTGCTGCGCCGCCTCACCGCGTTCAGCGAGCGGCTGCTGGGGCTCTACGACGTGGAGCGCATCCTGGAGGGCCTGATGGACGAGGCCATCGAGGTGACGCGCGCCGACAAGGGCTTCCTCATCCTCATGGAGAGCGGCGAGCCGCGCGTGAAGGTGGCCCGCAACGTGGCCCGGGAGAACATCGAGGACGCGGTGGAGAAGCTGTCGGACTCCATCATCGCCAAGGTGGTGAAGGACCAGAAGCCCATCATCGTCGCGGACGCGGTGGACGCCCCCGAGTTCAAGGCCAGCGAGTCCGTGGTCAACCTGCGCGTCCACTCCGTCATGTGCGTGCCGCTGATGCACAAGGGCGACCTGTTCGGCGTCATCTACGTGGGCAATGACCGGCTGGTGAACCGCTTCGAGCCGAAGAGCGCGGACATGCTCACCATCTTCGCGGCGCAGGCGTCGCTCGTCCTGCAGAACGCGATGCTGGTGAACGACCTCAAGCTGGACAACACCGAGCTGCGCCGGAAGCTGGAGGACCAGCGCTACGGCGACATCGTCGGCGCATGCCAGGGCATGCGCGACGTGTACAAGCGCATCGACAAGATTGCCCCCACGGACATCTCCGTGCTGATCACCGGCGAGACGGGCACCGGCAAGGAGCTCATCGCCCGGGAAATCCACCGCCGCTCGCCGCGCGTGAAGGGCCCCTTCATCACCATCAACTGCGGCGCCATCCCGGAGAGCCTCCTGGAGAGCGAGCTGTTCGGCCACGTGAAGGGCGCCTTCACCGGCGCGGTGGCCACCAAGGCGGGCAAGTTCCAGGCGGCCATCGGCGGCACGCTCTTCCTGGACGAGATTGGCGAGATGCCCCTGCAGCTCCAGGTGAAGCTCCTGCGCGCGCTGCAGGAGAAGATCGTCTACAAGGTGGGCGACAACCGCGGCGAGCCGGTGGACATCCGCGTGGTGGCCGCCACCAACAAGGTCCTCGAGGACGAGGTGAAGAAGAACACCTTCCGGGAGGACCTCTACTACCGGCTCAACGTCGTCACGCTGAAGCTGCCGCCCCTGCGCGAGCGGGGCGAGGACGTGGTGGTGCTGGGCAAGTTCTTCCTCTCGAAGTACTCGCGCGAGTTCAACTCCAAGGCCCGGGGCTTCACCCCGTCCGCCGCCGTGTCCATGCGCAAGTACGGCTGGCCCGGCAACATCCGCGAGCTGGAGAACCGGCTGAAGAAGGCGGTGGTGCTCGCGGACAAGCCGCTGCTCGGCCCGGACGACCTGGACCTCAAGCCGGAGAACCTGGAGCCCATCATGCCGCTGCTCCAGGCCAAGGAAGAATTCCAGAAGCGTTACATCAACGAGGTGCTCGCCCGGAACAACGGCAACCGCACCAAGACGGCCAAGGATTTGGGCGTGGACCCGCGCACCATCTTCCGGCACCTGGAGAAGCTGGAGGCGGAGAAGTCGGGCCGGCCGCTGCCGCCCGAGGAGGGCGACGAGCTGCTCTAGTGTCAGAGGGGCGACCCGCACGGATGATGGAACGCACGACGCGGCGACAGACCCGGGCAGTGCTGCTGGTGGCCGCCGCGTGGGCCGCCACCGGCTGCCTCATCCCCCAGGACGACACGCAGCTGGACCGCGTACCGGAGTTCATGAACCGGCCCCCCCGCATCGTGGAGAGCCTGGTGTCGCCGCAGGCGCGCATCATCTCCGACTTCGGCGCCGGCCAGTGCGACCTCACCTTCGAGGTGGTGGTGGAAGACCCGGACGTGGACGACCGCATCGTCGTGCACTGGTACGTGGACTACAACCCGCAGGACCCCCGCCAGGCCTACCGCCAGTACGAGCTGACGAACACCCGCGAGCCCCGGCGCTCGGACCGGGGCACGCTGCTCATCAGCCTCGCGTCCGCCAACAACCCGCTGGCCACGCCGGGCCCCCACCTGGTGGAGGCGCTCGTCAGCGACTCGGAGCTGGTGGACCGGGTGCCGCGCTCGGAGACGGTGGAGCTGCCGGACGGCACCGTCATCCAGAACCCGGGGTTCGTCACCACGTACGCGTGGGCGGTGAACACGGTGCAGGGGGACTGCCGGTGACGCGCCGGGGCGCGGGGCTCGCGCTGCTGGCGGTGCTCACGGGCGCGCTGCCGGGGGCCGGCTGCGCGCTGCTGGAGGAGGAGCCGGACCCCAGCCTGCTGGTGTGCCGCTCGGATGACGAGTGCGGCGTCGACGAGGTGTGCTTCCCGGACGGCTGTGGCGACCCGGGCCGCGACATCGTCGTGGAGGTGGTGCCCAACCCGCAGGAGCGGCACAACGCGCAGGACTTCCGCGTGGAGGCCCTGCGGCCGGAGCAGGACCTGGAGCTGTTCGCCCCCGCCGCCGTGACGGGGCGGGTGATGCGTGCCACCTCGCTGCCGTCGACGGACGGCGGTGTCGCCATGCGCGCCTACTCCGAGCCCCTCCGCCTGCGCGCCACGGGCGAGAGCCTGCTGCTGCCCGGCGTGGTGCGGCAGTACGACGCGGCGCTGGTGCCCATCAACGGCGCCTGGAAGCTGCCGGTGGGCACCGGCGGGTACACGGTGACGCTGACGGCGGATGACCTGGAGGTGCCTCCGGTGCGGGGCACCAGCCACGTGGAGCCCGGCGCCACGGTGCCGCTGGACATGGTGCTGCCCGCCGCGGACACGCTGGTGCGGCTGAGCGGGAAGGTGGAGCGCCAGGCCGGCCTGCTGGTGGACGCGCCGCTCGAAATCCAGGCCCTGGACTCGGACCTCACGGCCCTGTCCCAGCGCGTGCCGGTGTCGCGGGGCACGGGCGACTTCACGGTCGTCATTCCCCGCGAGGCGGCGCGGCGCACCGCCGTGCTGCTCCGGGTGACGGCCACCGGCACGGCGCCGTGGGTGCCGCAGAAGACCTTCACCGTGGACCCGCGCGCGCCGCTCACCCAGCCGCTGACGCTGGGCGACTACGGCACGCCGGTGCAGGTGACGGGCCGGGTGGTGGGCCTGGACGGACGGCCGGTGGCGGGCGCCACCGTCTCGCTCCAGGGCGAGGTGGGCGGAGGCGGCACCTTCCGCGGTCCGCTGGCCACCACCGGCGCGGAGGGGCGCTTCATCGCGGACACGCTGCCGGCCGCGCCGGGCGGGACGCTGTCGCTGGTGGTGGTACCGCCGTCCGGCGACACCTCGGGCCTCACGGTGCAGTCGGTGGAGGTGCCGCGCACCGGCGCCGCGCTGCCGGACGTCCTCTGCCCGGACCGGCGCGTCCTCCAGGGTGCCCTCCTGCTGCCGGACAACACCACCCCGGCGCCGGGCGTGCGCGTGGTGGCGGAGCCGGTGGGCCAGGTGCCGGGCTGGCCGCGTCCGCCCGCGGGCGGCGAGGCGCTGGGCACCACGAATGACCTGGGCGTCTTCCAGCTGCGGTTGGACCCGGCCGTGTACCGCGTGGACTTCGTGCCCACGGAGAACCTGCCGCGCGTCAGCCGCACCGTCACCGTGCTGCCCGGCGAGGACGACGCGCCGCAGGTGCTGGCCACCTTCCCACTGCAGAAGGGCCGCACCGTCAGCGGCCGGGTGACGGAGGGCAACGCGGACGCGGGGACCGCGCAGGTCGTGCCCTATGCCTCCATCCGCTTCTACCGGGTGGTGACGCTGGAGGGGCGGCCCACCACGGTGCTGCTGTCGCAGGCGGTGTCGGACCAGGAGGGCCGGTACACCGCGCTGATGCCGGTGCGCTGAAACGCGCTCAGGGCAGCCGGCCGGCACCCGGGCTCTTGCGCGCGGTGGCGAAGGCGGCGTGCAGCGCGTCCACCGCGCCGCCCACCTCGCCCGCGTACTGCACCGCGTGGATGGTGTAGAGGTCCTGCACACCCTCCAGGCGGCGGAACACCGCGCGCAGCGACTCCCTGTCCCTCGAGTCGAGCCCGCACATGGATTCGCGCTGGCGCAGCCGCTCGAGCCAGGCGGTGCGGAAGCCCATCCACTGCCGGTCCACGTTGCGGGCGGGGGACACGCGCACCAGCTTCTCGCGCTCGGACTCCAGCTCCGCCCACAGCGCCTGCGCGCCGTCCAGGCACTCGCGGAAGGTGAGCAGCTGGGCGGCCGCGGGCGGCCTCTCCGGCGTCATGGCGGCGACCGAGCCGCCCACGTTCCAGATGATCCACACCGAGAACAACGTGGTGAGCAGGATGTACACGCCGTACGCGGCACCGCGGTAGCGGCGGAAGCGGGGATCTTTCCGGGGGTCGGGAACGGACACGGGGCCCAGGTCTTACGACCGTGGACCCCGTGTGGCAACGCTTCCGTGTTCCGCACCGTCAACCGGTGGGCGGGTGTGGGCCCCACGCAGGGGCCCGGATGCCCTACTGGCCGGCGGGCGTGGCGACCGCGGGGGGGGCGGCGGGCGCACCCGGGGCCGCGGCGGCCTCGGGGTTCATGGCGCGCTTCACCGTGGCGATGCGGCCGCGGAACTGCGGCTGGTACTGGCTGTTGGGGTAGGTGCCGGCCGCGTCGCGCGCGGTCTCCAGCGCCTTCTCCATCTGGCCGACCTCCTGGTACGACTGGGCCAGCAGCAGCATGGCGTAGTCGCGCGTCTTGGAGGCCTTGTCGCCCTCGACGAAGCGGGCCAGCAGCGGCACCGCCTTGTCGTGCTGACGGGAGTTGTTGTAGGCCGTGCCGAGGAAGAAGGACGCGTCCAGCGCCTGCTCCTGCGGCGGGTTCATGGCCAGGAAGCGCTCCATCTCCGAGATGACGTTCGCCATCTCGTTCTTGCGGAAGGCAATCTTCCCGCGCTCGAAGGCGGCGTCGCCCGTCTCGCGGCGCAGCGCGGTGGCGCGGTCATTGAGGGCCTGGCGCTCCAGGGAGGACAGGCGGGAGGTGTCCAGCTTCACCAGCGCGTCGATGCCCTTGAGGCGCTCGTCGCCGGGGAGCGTGGTCATCATCTTGTAGACCTCGCCCGCGGCGCGCTGCGCCGTCTGGTGCGTGGCCACGTCCGCGCGCTGCTTCTCCAGCTGGGTGGACAGGTCGGCGACCATCTTCTCCAGCCGCTCGCGCTCGTTGGTGGCGCTGGAGCTGCGCGCGCTGGTGATCATCAGCGCGGCGCCCACGGCGATGACCGCGAAGAGGACGTAGGCCACGGCGGACGAGAGCCACTGGCGCTTCTGGAAGTCCTCGTGGCGCTTGCCGACCGCCTTCACCTCCGCATGGAGGTTCTTCAGCAGGTTGTCGCTCTTGATGACGAGGTTGCGGGCCTCGACGATTTCGCGGCGGAGGTCCGCCAGTTCCTTCTCCACATCGGTCTTCGGCTGCTCTGGCATGGACATCTTCCTGGGCGCGGAAACGACTTCGGCCGACTCACGCATCGTAAGGAGTTCTCCGGGGCGTATGGCGATAAATTCCGGAGCGGAACAGCCCCGCGCGGCCAGTCCATTTCCGGAAAGCAGACAGACGGGCCACGCCCGCCCGCCTCCCCTACAAACTTCCAGGCAGGGGCCGCGTCGGCTCGGGCGGGAAGCTGTATGTCACGCCCACGGCGAACCAGCTACCTCCATTGCTGAAGCTGCCCACGCGGGAGTTCTTGTCGTCCTTGGGGCCCACGGGCCCGCGCAGGAAGGCGAGCCGGTACTCGGCCGTCACGCCCCAGCGCGGTGACAGGCGCAGCGTGGTGCCGAGCGAGCCCATCCATATCTGGGTGGTGGTCTCCTGCACCGTCTCTCCCCGGCGCTTCGACGACGCGAGCGAGGGCCCGGTGGAGATGCCCGCGAAGGGCAGCAGCCCGTACGGGCCCACCTCCGGCAGCACCGTCTGGAAGCGCAGGCCCACGGCGGCGCCGTAGCTCAGGGTGTCGATGGTCTGCTCACCCTCGGGCGAGTTGACGTAGAGCCGCCCGCCGGTGACGAACAGGTCGATGCCCAGCTCCACCAGGTCGTTGATGGCGTAGGCGAAGGTGCCCACCGCCAGCGGTCCGCCAGACGCCTCGCGGGCGCGCGGCAGCTCCTTGTTGCCGTCGCGGCTGTACCAGCTCCTGTAGAACGTCTCGTTGGACGTGAAGCGGTAGCCGGCCTGGATGGAGATGCGCCCCACCCCGTCCAGCGACGTGGAGACCTCTTCTTCGGCCTCGTCGGAGTCCTGGGCGGCGGCGGGAGCGGCGATGAGCAGGGCGAGCGGCGGGAGGAGGCGGCGGAGCATCAATGGACTCTGGGGGCCCTGGCGCGAGGCCGGGGCTTCAGGGGCGCTTGGGGCGCAGCGCGATTTCCAGGAAGGTGGTCTGCTTGCGGCGCAGCGACGCGAAGAGGCAGCGCACGACGCACAGCGCGCCGAACTCGCGGAGCACGACGTCCAGGTTGGCCACCACGTCCCGCAGGGTGATCACACCGCGCATGTGCCCGCTCCTGTGCGTTGCCGTGGGTGTCCGTCGCGTACGTCCTTGCAGAACCCGCCCGGTGCTACAGGCGTGTGGCGCACCGTAGCAGGGGACTCCCACGCGTCAATTTTCCGGGACGGCTACCGCGCGCGCCTCTCCAGCTCCAAGAGCGGCATCTCCAGCACCACCACCGTGCCGTGGATGCAGGGGGGGTGGAAGTCGGCGCGGTCCAGCTCGCCCAGCAGCGCGCGCAGCTGCGCGTCGGTGAGGGGCGTGGCGCTGGCGCGGCGCGCGGCGTGGCACGCCATCACCCGCACTGCCTCCGCCAGGGACACCGCGTCCAGTGTGGCCCCCTTGGGCGGCAGCGCGCGGGCCAGCGCCTCCAGCAGCGAGCGCGCGTCCGCGCCCTCCAGCCCCGGCGGCGCCGTCTTCAGCGCCACCGTGGTGCCACCGAAGGGCTCCACGTCGAAGCCCAGCCGCGTGAGCGCCTCGCGTCCCTCGACGAGCGCCTTCGCCGCCGGCAGCGGCAGCTCCAGCGTGGTGCCGAACAGCGACGGCGCCGGGGGCGGCTTCTCGTCCTCCAGCGCGCGCAGGTAGCCCGTCAGCCGCGCCCGCTCCAGCGCGGCGTGCGGGTCCAGGACCACGAGCGTTCCGCCGGGGCCCTCGCACACGTGGAAGCGTCCGCCCAACAGGCCCATGGGCCGCAGCGCCGCGAAGTAGCCGGGCGGCGGGGCCTCGTTGAGCTGCGGCTGCGCCTGACCGAAGGCGGGCGCCTGTCCCACGCCCGGCGCGAAGGGCAGCGCTCCTGGCCGCGTCCCCTGCCCCGCCGGGCCCGTGGGCAGCGGTCCCAGCGGCGCGCGAGGCGGTGCGGACGGAGCGCCCGGTGCATCCATCGCGGTGGGCAGCGGCGCGCCCCACGTCGCCTCCTGGGCGCGGGTGAGGAAGCGCTCCACGGCGAGCGCGTAGTGGGCGGCCTCGCGCGGCTGGCCCGGCTGCGGGGCGTTGGCGTCCGCCGAGGCGCCCAGCCACGGGGCGGCGCGCAGCATGCGGGTGAGCGCGGCGGTGAGCGCCTCCTGCACGCCGCGCGCGTCGGCGAAGCGCACCTCCAGCTTCTGCGGGTGCACGTTGACGTCCACCGCGCGCGGGTCCACGTCGATGTGGAGCACCACCACCGGCTGCCGGCCGGACGCGAGGAAGTCCTGGTACGCGCGCTGGATGGTGCCGATGAGGCCGCGGTCCCTCACGTAGCGGCGGTTGACGTAGGTGTAGAGGCCGCGCGCGTTGTTGAAGGTGAACTCGGGTGACGCGGCGTACCCGGTGACGGTGATGCCCAGCCGCCGCTCCTCGACGGGGAACAGGTGCGGGTGAGCGGTGGGGCCCAGCGCCGCGGCGATGCGCTCGCGCGGGTCGTCCGGACAGGCGGCGCTGGAGAAGAGCGTGGCGCCCTCGTGCGAGGCGAAGAAGCCCACCTCCGGGTACGCCAGCGCCAGGCGCACCACGGCCTCCTCCGCGTGCTTCAACTCGGTGTCACCCCGGCGCAGGAACTTGCGGCGCGCGGGCACGTTGAAGAAGAGGTCCTCCACGGTGATGACGGTGCCGGTGCGCGGCGGCGCGTCCTCCACCAGCGGCGGACCTCCGCCCTCCACCACCACACGCGTGCCCACCTCGGCGCCGACCTCCGCGGTGTGGAGTGTGAAGCGGGAGACGGAGGCGATGGCCGGAATCGCCTCGCCGCGGAAGCCCATGGAGTCGATGTGGAAGAGGTCGTCCAGCTCGCGCAGCTTGCTGGTGGCGTGACGCTCCAGGCACGCGACGGCGTCCTGGCGGCCCATGCCGTGCCCGTCATCGGAGATGATGATGCGGTCCACGCCCCCGCCCTCCAGCTCGACGCGGATGGTGCTGGCCTCGGCGTCGAGCGAGTTCTCCACCAGCTCCTTCACCACGGAGGCGGGACGCTCCACCACCTCGCCGGCGGCGATCTTGTTGATGAGGACGTCACTGAGACGGGCAATGCGAGCCATGGCGACCGTTCACCCTCCGCCACCCAGAAGACGTTGTAAAGCGCGACGGCACCGGTGTTGGCTGACATTCCCGGACGGCTGGGCTAACACCCGCCACCGCGAATGGACGTGTCACGACCAGACAAGGGGCGGCTTCGCGTCGCGGTCACCGGCGCGAGCGGAGACTACGGAAAGCTGCTCCTGCAGCGACTGGAGCGCGATCCCGACGTGGAGAGCATCCTCGTACTGGACGTGGCACGTCCCGAGGGTTCCAAGGTCGAGTACCACCGGGTGGACCTCACCCGGTACGACGCGGAAGGTGAGCTGTACGACGCGCTCACCGACCGCCCGGTGGACGCGCTCTACCACCTGGCGTTCCTCTTCGGCCCCATCCGCAACGGCTCGCTGGCCCATGAGCTGGAAGTCATCGGCACGATGAACGTGCTGACCGCGGCGGGACGCGCGCGGCTGCCGCGGCTGGTGGTGCCGTCGATGACGGCCGTGTACGGCGCGCGCGGAAACAACCCGGCGCTGCTGCGCGAGGACTCGCTGCTGCAGGGCTGCCCGCACAGCCGCTTCGTCACCGACAAGGTAGAGGTGGAGGGACAGGTGCGCGCCTTCCGCGAGCGCCACCCGGACATGCGCGTGCTGGTGCTGCGCTTCGCGCCGGTGCTCGGCCCCTCGGTGGACAACCCCGCCACGCGCCTGCTCAAGCGGGGCGTGGTGCCCACGCTGCTCGGGTATGACCCGCTCTGGCAGGGGCTGCACGAGGAGGACGCCGCGCGGGCGCTGCACCTGGCGCTGCGCGCGGAGACGTCTGGCGAGTTCAACATCGTGGGCCGGGGCGTGCTGCCGCTGTCCGGCCTCATCCACCAGGCGGGTGCCCGCCCGCTCCCCCTGCCAGGGCCGCTGTTCCGGGCCGCGCTGCGCACGCTGGACGTCGTGGGGGCCGGCACGTTGCCCATGGCCCTGCTCGACTACATCCATTACTCGTGGGTCGCGGACGGCGAGCGTGCCGAATCCGGACTCGGCTTCATCCCCCTCCACCACGTCAGGGACGCCGCTGCGGCGCTGAGAAGGAGCTAGTCATGGCCAAGGGAGTCCTGGGGAACGACCCCTTCCAGCGCGGCGCCGCGGCTCGCGCCGGTGACGGTGGGAAGCAGGCCACCGACGACACGAGCGCGAAGCCCGCGAACAAGGGGGCCGCGAAGAAGGCACCCGCGCGCGCGAAGGCCGGTGGGGGTGCGAAGGCCAACGGTGGCGCGAAGGCGGCTCCGAAGGCGTCGGCGGCGAAGGCCGGAGGCGGCGCGATGGCGGCGTCATCCGCCGCGAAGCAGTCCGGCGATGCGAAGGCCGGGAGCGGCAAGCACGCGTCGACGTCCACGAAGCAGCCCGGGAATGCGAAGACCGGGGGTTCGGTGGGCAAGGGGCGGAAGGAGCCCGCATCGCATGAGGCGGAAGGAGCCACGGCCTCGGAGCTCACGCGGGCGTCCGCGCAGTCGCGGTCCGTGACGGGCGGTGCCCAGAGGAACGCGGGCGAGCCACGAAACGGAGCAGGAACCGCGCACACGGGTCGGGCCGCCGCGCCCGTGGACGATGACGCGGCCTTCCCCCTGCGCGAGCCCGCCGCGCCCGTCACCCCGCGCAAGCCGCCGCCCCCTCGCAAGCCGGTGGTGGCGGACGAGCCGGGCGCGCGCACGGAGCGACAGCGCGAGGTGGACCACGCGCTGGCGGAGGCCCTGGCCGCCGAGGTGGCCGAGGCCACGGCGAAGGTCGCGGTGGACGAGGCGATGGAGCGCCGGCCCGGCCAGGAGCAGGACGAGGACCGGCTGATGGCCACGGAGATGGCCACCGAGCTGGCCGAGGCCGCGGTGGAGCAGGTGCTCGACCACAGCTCACCCTCGCAGCGCCCGGAGCGTGAGCGCGAGCTCGCCGCCGCGGTGGCCGCACAGGTGGCCGAGGCCGCCGCCGAGGTCGCCGTGGCTGAGGTCCTCGACCGCCATGCCGGCGCGCAGGCGAAGTCCGCCCGGCCCGAGGACGGGTACCTGGAGGAGCGCGCGGCCGACGAGGGCGAGGACGGCGCGGGCTACAACCTGGAGGCGGAAGCGGAGGGAGGCTTCGGCCCCGGCGAGGACGACGAGGAGGATGAAGAGGAGGACGAGGACGGCGCCTCTCCGTGGGACACGTCCGGGCTGGAGCTGTCCGTGACGCTCTCCGTGCAGGACCCCGAGGACCGGGACTCCTCGACGCTGGAGGCGGAGGAGGAGGTGCCGGACGCCACGCGCGACGAGCTGCCCCTGGGCCGCCGGACGCCGCTGTCCCTGGTGCCTCCCTCCGACGCGGGAAGCGGACCGCGCGAGCCGTTCTTCACGGACCAGGCCCGCGAGCCGGAAGGCCCGCGTCCCCTCGCCCAGCGCGCCGCGGGCATGCTCTCACTCGCCCGGGACATCGCCGGGCATGCGCTGGCGAGCCAGGGGTTCGGCCGGGCGATGGGCGCGATGAACGGGCTGGTGGACGCGCTGCGCGCCGGGCTGGGCACGGGCGGCGGCGCCAACATCGACGAGTACGGCAAGGACCCGTCGCTGGTGGAGCGCCTGGACCCGGTGCTGGAGTTCCTCTACTCGCAATACTGGCGCGTGTCGGTGCAGGGCATGGACCACGTGCCCCGGGGCGCGGCCATCCTGGTGGCCAACCACTCGGGCGCCCTGCCCTACGACGGGCTGGTGATGTCGCTGGCCATCTCCCGCGAGCGCCCGGACCTGCGCGAGCCCCGGTGGCTGGTGGAGGACCAGGTCTTCCACGCGCCGGTGCTGGGCACGCTCTTCAACCGCCTGGGCGCGGTGCGGGCCTGCCCTGAGAATGCGCTGCGGCTGCTCGACGAGCACCGCCCGCTGGTGGTGTTCCCCGAGGGCTACCAGGCCCTCAGCAAGCCCTTCGCGGAGCGCTACCGGCTCAAGCGCTTCGGGCGCGGCGGCTTCGTGAAGCTGGCGCTGCGCACGGGCGCGCCCATCGTCCCGGTGGCCATCGTCGGCGCGGAGGAGACGTCGCCGATGCTGGGCCGGCTGCCCGCGTCCTTCCTGGGCCTGCCCTACGTGCCGCTCACCCCGCTGGGCCCCCTGCCCCTGCCCGCCAAGTGGAGCATCCGCTTCGGCGAGCCGCTCGGCATGGAGGGCCTGCCGCCCGAGGCCGCGGAAGACCTGGGCGAGGTGCAGCGGCTCACCGAGCGCACCCGCGAGTCCATCATGGGCATGCTCCAGTCGCTCCTGCGCGAGCGCCGCTCCGTCTTCGCGGGCTGAGCACGCCAGGGGGCCCCGGGTTCAACGGGGCCCCGCAGGCGCGGCCTTTTTCAGCCCACCACGCGGTTGCGGCCCGCCATCTTGGCCTCGTAGAGCCGCTCGTCCGCCGTGCGCACCAGGTCTCCGGCCTCGCGGTGCTGGGGCTCCAGCGTGGCGATGCCCACCGACACGGTGACGGGGATGGGCTGCTTGTCGAACTCGAAGCGCTGCTTCTCCACCAGCCGCCGCGCCTTCTCCGCGAGCTGCCGCGTGCCGCCCAGCCCCACCTCCGGCAGGAGGATGGCGAACTCCTCGCCGCCGTAGCGGGCGAAGACGTCCTCGCGGCGGATCTTCGTGCGCACCGTGGACGCCAATTGCTTCAGCACCGAGTCACCCGCCAGGTGCCCGAACTGGTCGTTCACCTTCTTGAAGTGGTCGATGTCCAGCAGCACCAGCGACAGCACGCGCTCGTAGCGACGGCTGCGCGACAGCTCCCGGTCCAGCTGCTCGTCGAAGTAGCGGCGGTTGTAGATCTGCGTCAGGCCGTCCATGGTGGTCAGCCGGTAGATTTCATCGTGGTACGCCGCCTCGATGTTGCCGCCGGCGATGTACTTGAAGATGGTGCGGCCAATCTTCACCAGGTCGCCGTTGCGCAAGTCGCGGGTGCCCTCCACCAGCTCGTCGTTGATGAACGTGCCGTTGGTGGAGCCCAGGTCACGGATGCGGACGCCTTCACGCGTGTTGGTGATGCCCGCGTGGTTGCGGCTCACCGACTCCTGATCGATCTGGATGTCCGCCTTCGACGAGCGCCCGATGAGCGTCTCCTCGCGCGTGAGGTCGAACTTCCGCCCCAGGTCCAGTCCGTAGATCACCACCAGCGCCGCGTCGAGGTTGACCGGCCGGTCGGAGATCTTCGAGATGACCGTGACGACCGTCTCCTTCTGCACCGTGCCTCCCGAGGAGTTCAACGCTACCACCCGGTAAATCCTGAAAGCGAGTCACACACGGGAGTGCGGGTAGGGTCCTCCCGGGGTGCAGCGGCGACCTACCACGCCCTACCCCGTCAGGGGATATCCACGCCACGCACGGCGGCGACGGGCGGGCGCAGGGGGACGCCGTCGGGGTCCGCCAGCTCGGCCGTCAGCGTCACCCCCAGGCCCGAGCAGGTGGCCGGCAGCCGCAGCTCCACCTGGCCCTGGCCCTGGGACACGTCCTGGTCCCCGAGCAGCACGGTGCCCGCGCAGCCGGAGCCCCCCTGCAGGGACAGGCGCACATGGCCGTCCGCGCCGTCGCCCGAGCCCACCTTGAAGCCGGTGACGACCACGCGCACGGCGCTGCCCCGGACGAGGCCCTGGCCCTCCAGCTCCGGGTACAACCACGTCACCTCCGGGCGCCCCACATCCAGCGCGGACACGGCGCGCGTCAAGTCGCCCACGTGCTCCAGCCCGGGGCCCTCCGCCGCGGCCAGCCGGGCCGGGCCCAGCGTGTCCCCGGACGCGGGGCCACCCACGATGAGCGCCTCCACCTGGAAGCGCGCGCGCGAGCCTGGCGCGTCGCCCCAGGCGGTGCGGTCCTCGATGCCGGCCGGCGGACGCGGCACGCGGAAGCCCTCGCGGGTGGTCGCCGGATCCGCCAGCACCGTCCAGCGGCGGCCGGCGCGGTCGGTGAAGACGACGCGCACCAGGCTGGCCCGCTCGTCCACGTCGGCGCGGAACTGCCGGCCCGCCAGCCCCTGGTACGCGGCGGGGTTGAAGTTGTAGCGGGCGGCCTCGGGGATGCCGAGGAAGCCCGAGCCCAGGTCCACGGGCCTGTCACCCCTCGGGTCGAAGTCCAGCGCCGGCAGCTCCGCCACCAGCGTGGTGGTGGCCACGGCGGAGGACGCGTCGTCGCGCGAGGCGCCGGAGGTGGCGGCCACCACGAGTCGGTACGGCTGTCCCTCCAGGCCGCCATGCGCGGGGGCCATGCGCACCAGCACCAGCCCGGCGTCGGACAGCCGCGTGTCCCTGTCCGTGTTGGGGTCCGCCGGGGCCACGTTCGCCGCGGCGCCCAGCCCCAGCGGCACCAGGCCCCGGCCGGGCACGGCCACCGTGGCCAGCACATAGGCGCGGTCCAGGTACGCATCGCGGTAGCGCGGCAGCTCCGGCACCCGCACGGCGAAGGGGAAGGCCAGCCGCACGCCGCCCGTCTCGAAGGACACGGCTCGCGGGTACTCCACCGCCTCCAGGTCCGGCCTCCCCGTGTCCACGCCGGGCGTGGGGGCCAGGGAGAAGCGCGTGTCGCGCAGCACCGTCGAGGCGAAGCGCGGCGAGCCCGGCACCAGCTGCCCCAGCAGCAGCAGCGGGTCCGTCCCTGGCTCCAGGGCATTCAGCGGCAGCTCCCGCAGCGGCAGCTCGCCCTGCAGCGCCCACGCGGCGCGGGTGCCACAAGCGCCCTCGCGCACCGCCACCTCCGGCTCCAGCACGCCGTCCGGGGACGTGTCACAGACGCCGGCCACGCCGGGGGCGCGCACCTCCAGGGGCGGCGTGCCAGCCAGCCACACGCCCGCGCCCGAGGGCAGCTTCAGGCGCCGCCGGCTGGTGCCCAGGCCGACCTCCACCTCGCGCTCGGGCCCCAGCAGCGCCTCCGGCGACAGCTCGGCGGGAAGCCCCGGCACTGACAGGCCCGCCACGCCCATCCGCAGCGCCTGGGCCGTCGTGTCCGGCTTCTCTCCCGCGTCGAAGGCGCCACGCACGCCGCCGGCGCGGTCCAGCGGGTTGCGCCGCAGGGCCAGCCGCACGTCGCGCGCGCCCGTCGCGTCATGGCGCGCCAGCGTGAGGTAGCCGTAGTCCGGGTGGAAGGCGGACAGGGCCACCTCGCCCGTGGCCGGTACCCACGCGGCGCCCTGGGGCCCCGTCACCGAGCTGGCCGTCACGCTGCCCACCGCGGAGGACACCGCCACGGTGGCCAGCGGCACCGGGCGCCCGGTGAGCTCATCCACCACCAGCACGCGCACGCCGCCCGGCGGCACCTCCGCGGGCAGCACGGTGACGCGGGCACGGCAGGTGGCGCTCCCCACGCGGGCCTCCACCGCCTCGCGCTCGTCGCCGGGCTCGGCGAGGGTGAAGGTGGCGCCGAGCCCCGTGGCCCCACCACCCGTCACCGTCGGCGCGAGCGTGCGCCACGTCGCGCCCTCGCGCGGCACCAGCGGCGTGCCCTCGCGCGTCCGGGCCCACACGCTGAACACCACGGCCATGCCCGGACGGCCCACGACGACGTCCGGCGTCACCTCGCAGGCGGCCGCCAGCTCCGCGGCGGGCGGCGTCACACAGGCGCCACTCCGGCACACCCGGTCCGCGCCGCAGTCCGCGTCCGCCGCGCACACGCCCGGCATGCACCGGTTCAAGTCACACTGACAGCCCAGGGGCGAGCCGTCGCACTCGGGCAGCGCGTACTCGCCGCGCCGGTCCGCGCGGCAGTCCGAGGGGGTGCGGCACGCGGGGGCGCAGCGCGCGACGGCGGTGTCGCAGAAGAAGAACGCCGCGTCCGGACAGTCCTGGTCCACCGCGCACGTACGCGGCGGCGGCGTGTCCCCTGGAATGAGGGGCCCCATGTTGTCGTCCGACGCGCAGCCGGCCAGGGCCAGCAGCAGCGCGCACGCGGGGCCGACCAGCGGGTGGGAACGAGGTGAGGGGCTCATGGGGTGCGGCTCCAGGGGGACAGTCCGCGACCTTACAGGCAGGCCGCCCTCCGTGCGACGGTCGCCGACATCCACCGCGTCCCTTCCAACAGCCCTGGTGTCCGCCCGCCTGCTTTCCCCCTTGGCACGCGAGGCGAGGGTTGGCTTTCGGGTGGCCGGGAACCACAATCGCCCGCCATGGCGCGCAGCGAGCCCAAGACTCTCGAAAGCCTCCTTCCCCGTGTGCTGGCCCGCCTCGCGGAGGAGTCCGGCCGTGGCCAGACGCTGACGCCCGTGTGGGCCGCGGTGGTGGGCCCCCACCTGGCCCGCCACACCCGCCCTCATGCCTTGCAGGGCACCACGCTGGTGGTGACGGTGGACGGCGATGAGTGGGCGCGGAGCCTGGAGGCCGAGTCGGCCTCGCTGTGCGAGCAGCTCAACGCGCGGCTCGGGGCGGACACGGTGAGGGCCCTGACGTTCCGGATGGAGAGCCGATGATTGCCCTGCTCGCGCTCGGCGCCTTCCTGGCCGCGGCCCCGCCTTCCTCCGTGGAGGGCATGGAGGCCGAGGCCGCGCGCCACGTGGTGCGCGAGTTCGAGCGCGTGGGCCGTCGCGCACCGGCGCAGGACGCGGCCCTGGGCACGGCGGCACGACGGCTCGCCCGCGAGGCGCTCACCGAGGACACCACCGGCGCGCCGGACCTCTTCTCCCTCACGGAGGCCGTCAGCGACGCGGGCGGCGCGGACCCGACGCCGCGCACGCTCGTCATCCGCGCATGGACGCCCAAGAACGGCCTGGAGACCTTCCTGGCGCGCGAGGACTTCAACACCGAGCGGGCCTCCCACTTCGGCCTGGGCGTGGCCCGGGTGGGCGAGCGCACCGCGTTCGTGCTGTTGCTGTCGGACCGCAAGGCGGAGCTGCAGCCCTTCCCCCGAAACCTGGCCGGCGGCGAGCGCGCCGCGCGCACGCTCTGCGGCACCCTGGTGGCGCCCCTGCGCAACCCCGACGTCTACGTCACCCGCCCGGACGGCGACGTGGACCGGGTGTCCCTCTCCCGCCGAGGCCCCAACGGGGAGTTCTGCGCCCGCCTGGAGCTCGCCACGCCCGGCAGCTACACGGTGGAGGTGGTGGGCAAGGCGGGCGGCGGACCGGAGGTGGCGGCCCTCTTCCTCGCCCAGCTCGGCCTGCCCCGCCAGCGCGGCGCGCGCACGGAGGACACCGAGCCCACCACGCTGAACGAGGCCCGCGCGGCCGTGTACGAGCGCATCAACTCGCTGCGCCGCGCGCACCGCCTGCCGGAGTTGACGCCGGACCCGGTGCTGGAGCGCGTGGCGCAGGCCTACAGCGACCGCATGGCGTCGGAGGGCTTCTTCGCCCACGTGGCGCCGGACGGCTCCACGCTGACGCAGCGGCTGCCGGACGACGCCCGCTACGTGCGCGCCGGAGAGAACCTGGGCCTCGCGTCCGGGCCGCTCGCCGCGCACTTCGGCATCGAGCACAGCCCCGGCCACCGCCGCAACCTGCTCGACGCCGGCTTCCGCTTCATGGGCGTGGGCGTCACCTTCCGCAAGGTGGACGGACGGGAAGAAGCCCTCCTCACCGAGGTCTACACCGCAGCTTCCCCCGCGGTGCAGAGCTTCGCGGACCCGCAGCAGGAGGCCTACGACACGCTCGCCCGCTGGCGCACGTCGCACAAGCTGCCACCGCTGGAGCGCAGCCCGGCGCTGGATGCGCTGGCCCAGGCCCATGCGCGGCGCGCGCTGGATTTGGACCAGCCGTCGGCGCAGCCCGGGGGCGCGCCGCTGCACGAGCGCGTGTTCCAGGTGCTGCCGGACGCGGGCACGGCGGCGGTGGACTTCTTCGTCGTGTCGGACCCGACGGCGCTGCCGGAGTCTCGCAGCCTCGCGGACGCCACCAACAACCGCGTGGGCGTAGGCGTGGTGCGGGGAGACTCCCGTCGCTTCGGCGGCAAGCAGTACTGGGTGGCCGTCATCTACGCCGCGGTCCGCTGAAAGACAGACGGGCGGCGGTCGTCACCGGCGTGACGCCCCTCTTCCAGAGAGCAGGGGCGACCCCGGGACGTGGAGCAACACTCGCTAGACGGGACGACGCTGTGTGGCGTAGGCCTCGAGCCCCATCTGGGGCGGCGCCACGTGCTGGTACATCGGGCACTTCATGCACGTGAAGGACTGCCAACCCCGCCGGACGGCCTCGTCCAGGCAGTTGTCATAGTGATGGCAGTTGAGGTTGCGATGCGTCTCGACGCCGGCACGCTTGGGCCCGGCTTCGGGGTTGATGGTTTGCGGCAGATCGGCTGGACACGGCTTCATGGAGCCCTCCCTCTGAGCTGTTTCCCCCCCCGAGCGCTGTGAACGAGCAGTGCTACCGGACGACGTGCCCACCTATTTGGTGGGCGGACCGGAGTGGCGCGTAACGGCCGCGCAAAATAGTGATTCACTCCAGGTGACGCAACGGGTCGACTTCTCCTACCCAAGTGCACGTAATCGCCTGGACTCTTTCGGCGAATGTTGACGGGTGACGAACAGTCCGGACCGCCTCGATGCCGCGGGGATCTAGGACTTGTCGCTCGTTCTGTCAAACCACCCCCCCGAGAATGCAAGGGGAATGATCGGGCTTCGCGTCTCGTTGGCAGGCCGCAAAGCCGCGTCAGGAAAGGAAGACCACATGAGTTGGACCGGGCTGGTGGCGGGTCTGGTTGCGGGGGTGGCCCTGGGGCAGTCTCCAGCGACGCTGGAGGCAGTGCGGCTGCACAAATCCGAGGCGGCGAGTCTTGCGCGGGATGAGCTGGCGGCCTGTGTCGCGAAGAAGTGCCCGGACGCCGGGCGGCTCGCGCTGCTGGCGGGCACGCTGGCCCTCTCCGACGGGCAGGCGGCCGAGGCAAGAGAGCTCCTGTCCGCTCACCCTGCCCCCGCGGCCCTCGCGCCCTACCACGCCTTCTACCTGGGCCAGGCGCGCTTCTACGCCGGGGACCCGGTGGGCGCCGCCGCGGACTTCGCCCGCGTGCTGGAGGCCCAGCCCCCCGCGCAGCTGGCGGCCCGCGCCCGCGCGCGCCTGGGCGAGTCCCTGCTGAAGGCCGGCAAGGCGAAGGAGGCGTCCGCGGTGCTGGAGGGCGCCGCGAAGGCCTCGCCGACTCCGGAGCTGCTGTATCAGCGTGGCATCTCTCGCGGCGCCGCGGGCAACCGCGCCGGCCAGGTGGCGGACCTGCTCGCGGTGGCGCTGCGCTACCCCACACACCCCTACGCGGATGAAGCGGTGACGTGGCTCTCCGAGGGCAAGAAGCCCGCCGCGAAGCTGGGCTTCGCCGAGCGCACCCGCCGCGCGGAGGGCTTCCTGGACGCGGGCGCGGCGCAGCGGGCGCTGGACGAGCTGGACGCGCTGGAGAAGGGCGCGAAGCTGGCGAAGCCCCAGCAGGCGAAGGTGGCGCTGCTGCGGGCGCAGGCCTGGTTCGGGCTGAAGCGGCTGGAGGACGCGGAGAGGGCGCTCGCGGTGGCGGAGAAGGGCCCGCCGGACGTGGCCTCCCAGGCGGCGCTGGTGGTGGCGCGGCGCGCGCTGCGCTCCGACGACAACGTGCGCGCCCGGACGCTGATGGCGGCGCTGGACGCGAAGTACCCCTCGCAGGCCGCGGGCGACGAAGGCGCCTTCTTCACGGGCTGGCTGGACCTGCAGGGCGGCCGCTTCGCGGACGCGGTGCAGTCCTTCACCGCCTTCGACACGCGCTACCCGCGCTCGCGCCGCCGCGACGAGGGGCTGTGGTTCCGCGCGCTCGCGCACCTGCGGCTGGAGGAGTACGCGAAGGCGCGCACGACGCTGGAGGCGCTGGTGGATGCGTACCCGCGCAGCAACATGGTGCCGCAGGCGCGCTACTGGGTGGCACGCAGCCGCGAGCTGGAGGGCGCGAAGGCGGACGTGGTGGGCCCGGCGTACGAGGCCCTCATCACCTCCGCGCCGGCGTCCTTCTACGCGCTGATGGCGGCCGAGCGGCTGCAGGAGCTGGGGCGCAAGCCGCCCGTCCACTTCCCGCTGCCGCCGAAGCAGCTGGAGCTGCCCCGCCCGCCGCAGCTGGAGCTGGCGATGGAGCTGACGCGCACGGGCCTGTTCCGCGACGCGGCGGACGAGGTGGAGGCGCACGCGGCCCGGCTGCGCACAGCGGACCAGGCGCTGCCCTTCGCGCACGCCCTGCTCAAGCTGGGCGAGTACGGCCAGGCGCACGCGGTGGCGGCGCGCTACCTGTGGGGCCGCGCCTTCGGCGCGCGCGAGCCGGACGCGCTCGCGGCCTTCTACCCGCGCGCCTTCCCCAACGCGGTGGAGCAGGCCGCGGCGCAGGCGAAGGTGGACCCGTTCCTCGTCTGGGCCATCATGCGGCGCGAGAGCGCCTTCCGTCCGGAGGTCATGAGCGCGGCGGACGCGCGCGGGCTGATGCAGATCATCCCCCCCACCGCCACGGCCATCGCCGAGCGCCTGTCGGAGCCGGCCCCCGCGCCCGCGGACCTCTTCTCCCCCGAGCGCAACATCCGCTACGGCGCCTGGTACCTCTCACGGCTGATGGAGCGCTTCGGGCACCCGGTGCTCGCGGCCGCGGCCTACAACGCCGGCCCGGGCCCCACGGTGAAGTGGGCGCAGGAGCGCGGCACGCTGCCCCTGGACCTCTTCGTGGAGACGATTCCCTTCAAGGAGACGCGCGGCTACGTGAAGCAGGTGGTGGCGGACCTGTTCCTCTACCACGCGTTCTACGACGCCAATGGCAAGGGCCTGCGCCTGTCGCTCGAGGTGCCGGAGCCCTCGGTGGAGGGCGTGACGTTCTGACGGACGTGGCGCCCTGACGGACGGCCCGCGCGGGCGCTACTTCCGCGCGGCCATGCGGCGCAGGATTTCGGCCTCCAGCGAGTGCACCACCTCGGAGAGGGGGCTGCTGCTGGAGTCCACGCGGAGGGCATCCTCCGCGGCCTTGAGCGGGGCCACCGCGCGCGCGGAGTCGTCCTTGTCGCGCTTCATCTGGTCGGCGAGCACCTCCTCCAGCGTGCTCTCCACGCCCTTCTGGAACAGCTCCTCGAAGCGGCGCCGCGCGCGCACCTCGGGGTTGGCCTCCAGGAAGAACTTGGCGTCCGCGTCGGGGAACACCACCGTGCCGATGTCGCGCCCCTCGAGAATCGCGCCCTTCCCCGCCTCCAGCGCGAGCCGCCGCTGCAGGTGCAGCAGCCCCGCGCGCACCACCGGACGGCCGGACACCCGCGACGCGGCCATGGAGATCTCCGGCGTGCGGATGTCCCCGGACACGTCCTGCCCGTCCAGGAACACGTGGTTCTCCTCGCCCACCACCTGGAAGTGGATGTGCACGCGGCCCAGCAGCGCCTCCAGGGCCACGTCATCGTCGAGCGCAATCCCCTCGCGCGTCGCCAGCAGCGCCACGCAGCGGTAGATGGCGCCGGTGTCCACCAGCGCGAAGCCCATCCGCCGCGCCAGCAGCTTGGACACGGACGACTTGCCCGCGCCGGCCGGGCCGTCGATGGCGACGATGAAGGGACGCACGCTCACGTGAAGATCTCCTTCAGTGCCGCCACGCAGCGCTCGTTCTCCCTGGGAGTCCCCACGGAGATGCGCAAGCAGGTGGGGAAGCCCTGGTTCGCGAAGGGACGGACGATGACACCCTTGCGCAGGAGCAGCTCGTACAGCTCCACGGCCGGCCGGTGGAAGTCCACGAACACGAAGTTGGCGTGGCTGTCCGTGAGCGTCGCGCCCAGCTTCGGCAGCTCCTCCGCGAAGTAGCGCAGGCCCTGGCGGTTGTTGTCGCGCGTGCGCTGCACGTGCTCGGTGTCCTCCAGCGCGGCCATGCCCGCCGCCTGCGCCACCACCGTCAGGTTGAACGGCATGCGCGTGCGGTGCACGTAGCCCGCGAGCTTCGCGTCCATGATGCCGTAGCCCAGTCGCACGCCGGCCAGCCCGTGAATCTTGCTGAAGGTGCGCAGCGCGACGAGGTTGGGGTGCTGGCGGAACAGCGCCACCGCGCTGGTGTACTCGGGCCACTCCACGAACTCGAAGTAGGCCTCGTCGTGCACCACGAGGACTTCGGGGGGCACCGCGGCGAGGAAGGCCTCCAGCGCCTTGCGGCTGAAGGCCGTGCCCGTGGGGTTGTCCGGGTTGGCCAGGAACACCATCCGCGTGCGCGGGGTGACGGCCTTCGCCATGGCCTCCAGGTCGTACTGGTGGCCCGCCTTCATGGGCACCTCCACGAACGAGCGCCCGTGCGCCTGCGCGGAGATGCGGTACGCGGAGAACGAGCCCTTGCAGAGGAGCAGCTCGTCCTCCGTCGTGGTGAAGGTCCGGATGAGCAGCTCGATGAGCTCGTTCGAGCCGCTGCCCAGCACGACTTCCTCCGGGCGCACGCCCACGTGCGTGGCCAGCCGGCGCACCAGGTGGAAGGACGTGGCGTCCGGGTAGAGGTGCGTCGCGGCGGAGGCCTGGCGCATGGCCTCCACGGCACGGGGCGAGGGGCCCAGCGGGTTCTCGTTCGAGGCGAGCTTGATGACCCCCTTCAGGCCGTACTCGCGCTCGGTCTCTTCAATCGGCTTGCCCGGGACGTAGGGCTTGAGGGTCTCGACGTAGGGTGGAACGAGAGGTCGCATGCGCAGGGCCAGGAGTAATGTCTTCAGCGCCCGGAGAACACACCCAGCGCGCGGAACTTCGCGTACCGGTCCTTCACCAGTTCATCGGGCGACAGCTCGGCCAGCTGGCCGAGGTGCTTGCGCAGCGCCTTGCCCAGGCCTTCCGCCATCTTCGCCGCGTCGCGGTGGGCGCCACCCGCGGGCTCGGGCACCACCTCGTCGACAATCTTCATCTCCAGCAAGTCCTTGGCCGTGAGCTTCATCGCGTCCGCCGCCTTGTCCGCCTTGCTGGCGTCGCGGAAGAGGATGGAGGCGCAGCCCTCCGGGGAGATGACCGAGTAGACGCTGTTCTGCAGCATCAGCACGCGGTTGCCCACGCCGATGGCCAGCGCGCCGCCCGAGCCGCCCTCGCCCACCACGGTGGAGATGATGGGCACCTTGAGCCCGCTCATCACCTCCAGGTTGACGGCGATGGCCTCCGCCTGCCCGCGCTCCTCCGCGCCGATGCCCGGGTACGCGCCCGGCGTGTCCACGAAGGTGAGGATGGGCTTCTCGAAGCGCTCGGCCAGCTCCATCAGCCGGCGGGCCTTGCGGTAGCCCTCCGGGCGCGGCATGCCGAAGTTGCGCGCCATGTTCTCCTTGGTGTTGCGGCCCTTCTGGTGGCCCATCACCATGACGGGCTTGCCGTCGAAGCGCGCGAAGCCGCCCACAATCGACGGGTCCTCGCCGAAGTGCCGGTCTCCGCACAGCTCCACGAAGTCCGTGAAGAGGTGGTGGACATAGTCGAGGAAGTACGGCCGGTTCGGGTGGCGGGACATCTGCACCACCTGCCACCGCGTCAGGTCGCTGAAGATCTCCGTCTGGAGCTTCTTGGCCTTCTTCTCGAGCTTGGAAATCTCGGACGAGAAGTCCACCGAGCCGCTGGTGGAGAGGACCTTGAGCTCCTCGATCTTCTTCTCCAGCTCGATGAGGGGTCGCTCGAAGTCGAGCGCATAGCTGGTACTGGTTGCCATGGCGCGGGACTAGCACCAGGGTATGGCCGCTTTCAACGCGCAAGAGGTTACGCACCCCTTGGAATCGGCAGGTCCACCTTCCGTCGGAGGTACATGCTTTCCGCCCCGCTGCTGCTCGCCCTGGCCCTGACTGCCGCCCCCGCCCCCACGGCGAGGACGCTGAACACCGAGGGTTTCCGGCTGTACCAGGCCGGCCGCTACCCGGAGGCCCTGGAGAAGTTCCAGGCGGCCGCCCGGGAGGCGCCGGACTATGCCCTCGCCCGCTACAACGTCGCCGCCACGCTGGGCCTGCTGCGCAAGCAGGGCAAGGTCTGCGAGTACAGCGCCCACCGGGACGTCATCGTCGAGCACCTCACCCAGGCGGTGAAGCTGGACGCGCGCCGGCTGGCCCGGGCGAAGGTGGACCGGGACTTCGACGCCATCCGCGACACCCTCGGCTGGCAGCGGCTGCTGGGCCGCACCCCGGAGCGCGAGGCCGACGTGCCCCGCCTGCTGCTCTCCGTCTCCTGGTTCGGCCCGGGCGTGGGCGTCTTCGGCACCACCCAGGGCCTGCGCTTCCGGGCCAACGGCAGGGCCGCCCTCTGGCTGAAGGAGGTGGGCGAGGACGGGACGCAGCGCCTCCGGGAGGTGCCGGGCACCTATGCCGTGCGCGGCCGCCAGGTGGAGCTGCGGCTGAAGGGCCGGGCGCCCCTGGTGGGCACGCTGACCGACAAGGGCGCCCTCACCCTTCCCGAGCTGGGCACGTTCACCGACTCACCGTCCGAGTGCGATGCGTGAGACACCCCGGCGGGCAATGACGGCGGCCCACCACTCGGGGTGACGGGGCCCGCACGCTTACACGACGAGCGGGCAGCCGGCCCTTGGCACCTACGACGCGCATGGTCAAAGTGCGCGTCAGGGGCGGGGTGGCAGTTCTTTCGGGGTGGTACCGGGGCTGGAGGCACGCGGGTGGCGGGCCCCTTTTCACTCACCAGCAAGCCGCCTCAGGCCGCCTTGATCTTCGCGGCCGGCGGCGACAGCGCGTACCACGCGGTGCGGAACGCCTTGAGCTCGCGCAGGCCCGCCGGGTGACGGCCGAGCGCCGGAGCCATGGTGACGGGCAGGCCGATCTTCTTCTCGATTGCCTTCGCCGCGTTCAGCTCCAGCTTGCGCCGGTTCTCGCACTTCTCGCAGGTGGACTTGGGGCCCACGCGGTTGACGAGCACGCGCTCCACCGGGAGCTTCTTCTCCTTGAGGTACTCCACCAGCCGCTCGGTGCGCGCCGCGGCCAGCTCCTCGCCGCGCGTGACGACGACGAACCGCGCCTCGCTGGGAGAGGCCAGCGCCTCCTCGAAGCGCTTCACGTGCTTGATCATCGCGGCGATGTCGTCCGCCAGCTCGCCCAGGCCCTTCGCGCGGTGCTTGCCGAGCGCGGTGTGCAGCGCGGTCAGCCACGTCGTGGCCGTCTCCGCCAGCTCCACCACCCGCACCGACGTCACCACCGGCGAGGAGTCCACGACGATGCGCTTGAAGCGCTCCTGCACCAGCGCGTCCGTGAGGCAGGACAGCGCCGCCAGCTCGTCGATGCCCGGGGGCGCGCAGTCCAGCAGGTTGCGCAGGTAGAGCAGATCCGCGGGCACCTCGCTGCCCGCCTTGGGCGCGCCCTCGAAGGCCTTCTCCGCCTTCTCCTTCACGCGCTTGCGCAGGGCATTGAACCAGCCGGAGATGTCCAGCTCGCGGGCGTACAGGCCCTTGGTGCCCTTCACCTGCGTCTCGGTGTCCGTCAGCCGGCTCTGCAGCACGTCCGACAGCGAGTGCGCGGGGTCCGTGGAGATGAGGAGCACCGGGCCCTCCTTCTCCGTCAGCGTCACCGCGGCCGCGGCCGCGCACGAGCTCTTGCCCACGCCGCCCTGGCCCACGAAGAAGATCAGCCGGGTGGGAGGCAGCGGCGGCGCGGCGATGGGCGGCATGGACGGCGCGCGCACCAGGGCCGGCGGCCCCTCCGCGGCGGCGAACTCCAGCGCCTTCGTCTCCTTGCCACCCGCCCACGCCTTGGCGAACAGGGCCAGCCCGTCCAGCCCGCGCGGCGCCAGCTCGCGCCGGCCCAGCAGGTTCACCGGCACGGCCTTGTCCAGCGCCTGGAACTTGCGCACGTGGGGCGCCTGGAGGCCCCGGCGGCCCATGCACGCCGGGCAGCCGTCGCGGTCCTCCACCTGGTTGACGATGATCTCCGTCACCGGCAGGCCGCGCTCGCGCAGCTGCGTGAAGAGCATGCGCGTCTGCGCCTCGGGCACCGGCTCGGCCAGCGCCACGAGGTGGAAGGCCGTGCGCGCGGGGTCCTTCAGGAGCGCCAGCAGCTTCTCCGCCTTCTGGCCCAGCTGCTCCAGGAAGCCCGGCGCCGCGGGCTCCGCGGCCTTCTTGCCCTTGCCCGTGGTGGCCGGCTTCTCACCGCCCGCCTTCACGAAGCCCAGGAACTTGCGCAGCCCCACCGGCATGTCGAACAGGCGCAGCGTGTGGCTCGTGGGCGAGGCGTCGACGATGATCCGGTCGAACTCCTTCTCCTTGCCCTCCAGCAGCTCCACGACGTGGAAGAGCCCCACCAGCTCCTCCAGGCCCGGGACGGCCTGCTGGTACAGCTTGCCCATGTCCTCCTCGGACAGGTGCGTGCCCTTCGCCGCGGCCTTCTGCAGCGCGGGCAGGTACTCCGCGAGGAAGGGCTTCATCAGCGTGGCGGGCTCGAGCTCCATGGCGTACACGCCGCCCTCGCCTTTGCCCGGCACCAGCTTCGTCGGCTTCGCCGTGAGCTTCTTCTTCACCAGGTCCGACAGGGAGCGCACCGGGTCCAGCGAGACGAGCAGCACCCGTTCCTTCGGCGCGTCCTCCGACAACCGCAACGCGTACGCTGCCGCGAGCGTGGTCTTGCCTGCCCCGCCCTTGCCGCCGAAGAAGTGAAGAACTCGCGCGTCGCTCATTGGGTTGTGGCCTTCCTTGTGCCCCCCCGGCGGCACCTGATGCACACTCCTGGACGGCCTGGAGAAAGGCGTCGGAGTTGCCCGGTGCGTACGTCCTGCGGCCGGGCCCTCCCTGTGGGTGGGAGATTACCGCAGAATCCCCCGTCCGGAGGTCAAAAGTCAAGAATTGACGCGGGGTTTCGAGGCTGGAAGGGCCCTGTTCGGGCTCAGCTTTCGAGCCCCCTCCGAGTCCCGCCAAGCGTGCGGAATCCGGAGGGGATTTCCTACCTGACAGGTCAGCGGACGACCAGGCTGTTGGCCCCCATGGGGCCGTCGCTTCCCTGCCCGCCCAGCGGGCCGCCGTGGCCGCCCGGGGACTGCTGGGCGCGGGCCTCGGCCGCGTAGCGATTGAGCTTGTTGTACAGCGTCTTCTCGCTCACCCCGAGCACCTCCGCCGTCCGGGCCTTGTTGTTCCCGTTGCGCTGGAGGCTGCCGAGGATGTACTCGCGCTCCACCGCGTCCAGGCTCAGGCCGAAGGGCAGCCGGAAGGTGTGGCGCTCCGGGGCCTTGCCGGCCATGTCCGGCGGCAGGTGCTCGCGGGTGATCAGCTCCCCGTCGCAGAGGATCACCGCGCGCTCCACCGCGTTGCGCAGCTCGCGGATGTTGCCCGGCCACTCGTAGTTCTTGAGGACCTCCATGGCCTCGGGGTGCACGCCGTTGACGCGCTTGGCCGAGTCCCCGCGGTACTTGTCCACGAAGTGCTGGACCAGGATGGGGACGTCCTCGCGCCGCTCGCGCAGGGGCGGCAGGTGGATCTGGAACACGTTGAGGCGGAAGTAGAGGTCCTCGCGGAAGCGGCCCGCCTTGATCTCCTGCTTGAGGTCGCGGTTGGTGGCGCACAGCACGCGCACGTCGACCTCGATCTCCACCTTGCCGCCCAGCCGGCGCAGCTTCCCCTCTTCCAGGACGCGCAGGAGCTTGGCCTGCAGCTCCAGGGGAATCTCACCCAGCTCGTCCAGGAACAGCGTGCCGCCGTGCGCCATCTCGAACACGCCGGGGCGGCGCTGATCCGCGCCGGTGAAGGCGCCGCGCTCGTGGCCGAACAGCTCGGACTCGATGAGCGTGTGCGGGATGGACGCGCAGTTGATGGCGATGAAGGGCTTGTCGCGGCGCAGGGACAGGTTGTGCACCGCGCGCGAGACGACTTCCTTGCCCGTGCCGGACTCGCCGCTGATGGACACGCTGGCCTTGGACGGGGCCACCTTCTCCACCAGCTCGATGACCTTCCGCATGTTCGCGGACTGGGCGATGAGGTCCGAGGAGCCGAGCTGCTTCAGCCGCCGACGCAGCGTCTGCACCTCGCGCATCGTCTCCTTCTTCTCCAGCGCCCGGTCGATGCAGACCTTCAGCCGCGCGGTGTCGAGCGGCTTGACGATGAAGTCGTAGGCGCCTTCGCGGATGGCCTCCACGGCGGCGTCGATGGTGCCGCGCCCCGTGAGGAACACCACCGGGCAATCCGGCAGCTCTTCCTTCAGGTTGCGCAGCAGCCACAGGCCATCCGTCTCCGGCATGGCCAGGTCCGACAGGACGACGTCCGGTCGGAACTCGCCCGCCTTGCGGAGGGCGTCATGCCCGTCGAATGCGATCTCGACCTTGTGTCCCCAGGTGCTGAGCATCTCTGCCAGCGCCTCGCACGTGTCGCGTTCGTCATCCACGGCCAGGATTCGTGCGCTACCCAAGATGAAGACCTCCCGTACTGCGTCGTGACGCGAAGTTGTCTGAATCCGAAAGAAGCCGCCGAGCGTGAAGCACCGCGCTCTAGCCGCGGGGGAAAACCAGCCGGCACTGACCGCCGCGGATGTGTGGCTCCACGCCCAGCTGCGCACAGCGCAGCTCCAGCGCCGCCACCACCTCCGGCATGGGCTCGGCCGCGCTGCCCGAGTCCTCCACCTCCAGCACCGCGTGGGGTCCGTCCGAGCGCACCAGCACCTTCACCGACCCGCCCCCTTCCGCCCGGCGGAAGGCGCGCAGCAGCGACTGCACCAGGAAGAAGCCCACCTCCGACGTGTCCGGCAGCCGCACCCGCACCCCGGCCTCCACCGCCGACTGCACCTGCACCCGGCGCTTGCGGCCCTCGTGGCCCAGCACGCCCAGCGCGCGCGTGGTGGCCTCGGACAGGTCCGTGTCACCCGGCGTCGCGCCGCGGTGGACCACGAACTCGGAGAACATCTTCAGGATGCCGTCCACGCGCTGGATCTGATCGCGCATGGCCTTGAGGTTCTTCTCCTGCGACGGCGGCACCTGGCCCGTCTCCGCCTTCAGCTTCTCCGACAGCACTTCCAGGTGGATGGCGAGCGCGTTCAGCGGGTTGCGCACGTCGTGCATCAGGCTGTCCATCAGCGTGGGGACGGCGCCATAGCGGGCCGCGCCCACCATGGGGTCCGCCGACTCCTGGACAGAGGGTGCAGAACTGGACACAGCCGTCGAGCTAACCAACGGAAACTCCTCGGGTTTTTACCGTCTTCCCTGCCCGCCACCCTCACCGGTGCCAAGAGTTAGGGTGCCCCTTGGGGAACGTCAACCCTGGGTCGGTAATTCTTGCCGGAAGCGGCAAATTCCCGTGGCAGGACGCCCACTTGGAGGGGCTCCCGAGTGTCCGTCAGCCGACGAATCCGGGCCGTCCGCGATCAGCGCGGGCCGCCCGGTGTCCGGCATTGGACGAAGGTACGATTCACGCCGTCGTCGGCGGTGGCCGGGCGGCCTCGCCCAGGCCGACGAGCTCGAGCTTGAGCCGGGCGGCGAACTCGAAGATGCGCGGGTCCCTGTAGAACTCGCCGAAGACGATGCGCACCAGGCCCGCGTTGGCGATCAGCTTGAAGCACGGCCAGCAGGGGCTGGCGGTGGTGTAGATGGTCGCCCCGTCGATGCTGACGCCGTTGGTGGCCGCCTGGATGATGGCGTTCGCCTCGGCGTGGACGGTGGCCACGCAGTGGCCGTTCTCCATCATGTGGCCCACGTCGTCGCAGTGCGGCAGGCCGCGGATGGAGCCGTTGTAGCCCGTGGAGAGGATGGTCCTCCCGCGCACGATGACGGCGCCCACGTGCTTGCGATCACACGTGGCCCGCGTGGCCACCTGCTTCGCGATGTCCATGAAGTACTGGTCCCACGAAACGCGTCCGGACATCCCTACCTCCCGGCCGGGGTGTAACCCGGCCGGGGGCAGACGCCAGTTCTCCGCCGGAGCCCGGGCGGAGGCTTCGTGGGGTGGCTAACGCCCGGCCGCCTGCGCCACGCCGCCCTCGGTGGAGGCCGTGCGCTGGAGCAGCCGCGCGAAGCCCTTTCCCGTGAGGAACTGGCGCACCTTGGCGCTGGGCGCGGCGAACGTCTCGCCGGGCATGGGCACGTCGAAGCTGTAGCTCTGCTCCTGGACGGCGAAGTCCACCTTCGCGGTGCGGTAGCCCTCGACGATGGCCAGCAGCTTCCCCGTCTCCAGGCTGAAGATGCCGCCGCCCGACGCGCCGTAGCCGATGGGCGCGTCCGTCTTCACCATCTTCGGGCGCTTCGTCTCCTTGTCCCACTCCACCTGGGACAGCATGCCGCCGGACAGCGACAGCGCGCGGCCGAAGGGGGAAGCGGCCACCACCACGTCCTCGCCCAGCTCCAGCTCCGCGTCGTCCGCCAGCTCCACCGCCGGCAGCGCCAGGCCCGGCACGCGCACCAGCGCCAGGTCCAGCTCCGGCACCTGGCCCATGGCCGCCACCTCGCCAGTGTGCTCGAGCACGTCGCCCTGGCGGTCCACCAGCACGTGCAGCACGGGGGCCTTCAGGTGGCCCAGCTCCACCGCGTGCGCGTTGGTGACGACCCAGGCCACCGCCCTGCCCTGCTCGTCACGCTCGGAGCCCACCACCACGCCCGACGCGGTGCTGCGCGCCTTGCCGCCTTCCGTGACCTGCAGCCGCACGTTGTGCGGGAGGATGCGCCGCACCTGCTCCTTGCGCGTGGGACGCGCGGCCTCCGTCTTCACGATGACGTGCTCCACCACCGGAGCCTCCACGGGCGCGGGCGCGCTGGCGGCCTGCTGCGAGGGAGCACTGGCGCACGACACGAGGGCGAGCAGGGCGGGGACGCCCGGGAAGAAGCGGCTCATCGACTCTCCGGCGAGGGGGGGACGACTGCACTGTGAGGTTCAACTCACTTGCAGCTCGAATCATCCCGGGCCTCCGCCGGTATTGAAAGCAGGCGTCCGGCGTGGCCCCGTCCGCCTGCCCGCTCATGCGCGGGTGGGTTTCACCCGTAGCGCTTCTTCATCAGGAACAGGATGGCGTCCTTCGCGCAGTACTCGCAGTAGCCGTAGCGCTCCGACATCGTCTTGAGCGTGCTCTGCACCTGCGTCTGCTCGCGCGGGGTGAGCTGGTTGCGGTCCTCGGAGAGGTACTTGAGGACGTTCTCCTTGTTCTTGCGCAGCACCCGCTTGCGCTCCTCGAAGTAGTGGTCTCTCAGGCGCCGGAACATGTCCGGGAAGATGCGCGGGTAGTCCATCTCCAAGTCCGGGTTGTCCAGCCGGTGCGCGCCGATGGCGGAGATGAGGCCGCGGCGGAACTCGGCGGCCTCCTCGCCCCTGGGCATGACGATGGCCTCCACCTCCGCCATGCGGTGCTCGTCCGGCTTCTCCATCTCCCCGGTGACGCGGTTGCGCATCTTCTCCCCGCGCACCCAGTGGCTGACGTTCTGGATGTAGCGCTCCACCAGCTCGCGGTACTGCCCCTCGGAGACCAGGCCCATGGACTCGCGGACCTCGGTGTCCACCCAGTCCAGGTACTCGGTCTCCGCCACGCGCACGAAGGCGTCATGGTCGTGGTAGCCGTCCACCACCTCCTGGAGGAGGAACTCGTAGACGCTCTTGTCCTTGCAGATGGCCTCCAGCTCCTCCAGCACGGCCAGGGCGTTGAGGCACTTGTAGTCTGCGTTCTGCGCGGCGTTGAACAGCGCCGTCTTGATTTCGCGCGCGCTGGCGCCCGAGCGGCCCTCGTAGTTGGGGTACGCGTCCGACTCGGTGAACAGCTCCTCGCGCAGCTTCCGGAGCTCCTTGGTGTTGGCCAGGCTCAGCCGGTCCGGCGGGGCGCCCTCCTCGTAGAGGTGCAGCTTCTCCACCGGGGTGACGTGGTCGATGAGCTCCTTCACGTCGTTGGGGTAGCGGTCCGGAATGGGCTTCTTCAGGCGCGTGAGCACGGCCCACATGGCGGCGACCTCCGTGGCGTGGGGGGCCACGTGCTTGCCCACGGTGGTCGCGGTGATCTGCGCGTCGTAGATCTGCTGCTCCGTCTTGTAGCGGCGCAGGTAGGGCACGCGGACCAGCTCGATGCGCCCCTTGAAGGACGCGAAGTCCGGCAGCTCCTTGAAGGCGCCCAGGTGCTTCTCGTTGGCGGAGGCGATGAGCACCTCGTCCAGCTGGAGGACGAAGGGCTCCAGTGGCACCTCGCCCGTCTCGCTGAAGCCGAGCAGGTACTTGAAGGCCTCCAGCGGTCGCTTGAGCAGGTCCGCGTACTCGATGAGGCCCCGGTTGGCGTGGACCAGGGGGCCGTGCGGCTCGTAGAGGACGGTGCTGTGCAGGGGAGCGGGCACGTTGAGCTGGGTGCGGTCCGCGGTGATCTGCTGGACGACGGCGTCCACGCTCATCTGCGGCTCCACCGTCACCGTGCCCACCTGGTAGCGGCGCGACACGTAGAAGCGCTCTACCTGGACGTGGCGCATCACCTTCAGCCAGTCCCCGCCGTAGGAATTGAGCAGCGCGGTGTAGATGCGGCGGCACTTGGAGCACAGCTCCCCGTCCCGCACATAGTCGGAGAGGATGAAGTCGCCCGTCTCCCCGTCCCCGTTGCCCAGCCCCTTCTTCTTGAGGGCGGACTCCAGCAGCTTGCGCCGCTCGCCCGGCGGCACGGCGAAGAGCGGGTGGTCCCTGAGCTCGCACGGCATCCGCAGGTCGATGGACTCCGCGTCCAGGTGCGCGTAGGTGGTCACCTCCTCCTGGCCGCTGTCGCGCTCGCCGAAGCCGATGGAGCCCTTGATGAGCTTCTCCGACGGGAAGACCCAGGCGATGCGGTAGAGTGCCCCCTGCGGCTGCCGCGAGTACGCCTCCATGCCCTCCTTGAGGGCGTTGACCAGCGTGGACTTGGCGCTGCCGTTGGGGCCGTGCAGGAGGATGAGCTTGTTGATGCGGCCGGCGCGCACGAAGTTGCCGAGCAACCGGTAGATGGCGTTCTGCACCTCCTCCTGGCCGGCCACCCGGTCGCCCTTGTCGCCCCCCGGGGCGTCGAACACCTTGAAGCGCCGGATGGTGCCGGTGGGGTGCGCCACCGTCTCCGTGCCGAAGTGGTCCATCACGTCCCGCAGGTACTGGGCGGCATTGCGCGCCTGGGCCTTCGGGTCGTTGAAGAACAGGGAGAGATATTCCTCGAAGGACAGGATCGACCGGTTCTTGACGAAGTCGGCGTTCACCTGCGCGCCCACTTCCTGCAGATAGCCCTTCGCGTCCACGGGTGTCTCTCCTCGGTACGGGGTCAGTTCGATGTAGCCATGGTGCCGCACGGCCGCACGGCCCCGTCACGCTTCCGAACTTTTCGAGCCGGCCGCGCGGATGTCCAGCCCCCGGCAGGGCGTCTGTTCGGGGCCACGCGGTCCACCCTGGCGGGGGCCGTGCCTCCCACCCGGGGGAGCAGGGGGCCGGGGTGTAAGCATACTCGCGCACGTGTTCGCGGTGAGATAGCGTCCATTCTTCCTCCCTGCGGCGCCCCCCACCCCGGAGTCCAAGTACGATGCACAAGGAGCCCATCATCGGCATCGACCTCGGCACGACGAACTCGTGCGCGGCCATTGTCGAGGACAGCGGGAACGTCAAGCTCATCCCCTACAAGGGGGGCGAGTACACCATCCCCTCCATCTTCGCGATCGACGACAAGGGGAACGAGTTGATCGGCTACGAGGCCAAGCGCCAGTGGCAGCTCAACCCGCGCAACACCGTCTACGGCGCGAAGCGCCTGGTGGGCCGGACCTTCGGCAGCGACGTCGTCGAGACGATGAAGAAGGTCGTGGCGTACAACCTGCGCCCCGGCAAGAAGAACGAAGTCACCCTGGATGTGGGCAAGAAGGAGTTCACCCTCCAGGAGATCAGCGCCAAGATCCTCGCGAAGATCCGCGAGGTGGCCTCCAACTACCTGAAGATGCCCATCAAGCGGGCCGTCGTGACGGTCCCCGCCTACTTCAACGACCGGCAGCGCCAGTCGGTGAAGGACGCCGGGAAGCTCATCGACCTGGAGGTGGTGCGCATCATCAACGAGCCTACCGCCGCGGCGCTGGCGTACGGCGTGGGCAAGGGGCTCAAGGAGAAGGTCGTCATCTACGACCTCGGCGGCGGCACGTTCGACGTGTCCATCATCGAGATCCGCGACCGCGTGTTCGAGGTGAAGTCCACCGGCGGCGACGTCTTCCTGGGCGGCATCGACTTCGACAACGCCATCATCCACCACGTCCTCAAGGACTTCGCGGCGAAGACGGGCATCGACCTGGCCACGGACCCGGTGGCCATGCAGCGCATCAAGGACCTGGCCGAGCGCACCAAGATCGACCTGTCCGCGCGCGAGGAAGTGCCCTTCAACATCCCCTTCATCACGATGACGTCGCAGGGCCAGCCCCTGAACATCGAGATGAAGTTCACCCGGAAGATGCTGGAGCAGCTCACCAACCAGCTCGTGGACCGCACGCTGCAGATGGTGGCGCGCGTGCTGGTGGACTCCGGGCTGTCCACGAAGGACATCGACGAGGTGATGCTGGTGGGCGGGCAGACGCGCATGCCCATCGTCCAGGACCGGCTGACGAAGTTCTTCGGCAAGCCGCCCAGCAAGGGCGTGCACCCGGACGAGGCCGTCGCCATCGGCGCGGCCCTCTATGCGCACTCGCTGCAGGACGACACCAACCTGCGCATCCAGCTCCTGGACGTGATTCCCATGGCCATCGGCCTGGAGAAGGCGGGCGGCGCCTTCCACGTCGTCTTCCCGCGCAACGCGCCCATCCCCAACGCCAAGCAGCTCTTGGCCACCACCAGCATGGACAACCAGACCGAGCTGGCCATGCGCATCTACCAGGGTGACCACGAGCTGGTGGCGCGCAACGACATGCTCGGCGAGTTCACCTTCTCCGGCATCCAGCAGGCCCGCGCCGGCGGCGTGCAGGTGGAGATCACCTTCGACGTGAATGTGGAAGGCATCCTCACCATGCGCGCGAGGGATCCGTCCACGGGCAAGGAGATGAAGACCACGGTGCGGGTGACGCAGAGCTGAAGCGCCCTGCCCTCCCGCAGTGGAACGAGGCCCTCGGGCCGTGGCTGCCATCACCACGGCCCGACGGCCCGCGACATCACTGCAGGCAGTACCCGTAGCCGCAGTCGGCGGCGCAGCTGCAGAGCTCGTGGGACAGGCAGTCCCCGTCGCCGCAGTACCCGCAGTACCCGCAGTCCTGGTCGCAGTTGCAGACCTCGGTCGCGTCGCACGTGCCGTCACCGCACTCCGGGCAGGTGCCGCAGTCCGAGGCGCACGAACCGCAGTCCTCCGTCGCCCAGTCGCAGACGCCGTCGCCGCACTGGGTGCAGGAGCCGCAGTCCGACGCGCAGCTGTCACACGTTTCCCCCGTCTGGCACACGCCATCTCCGCACGGGGGCGGGACGAAGCCGCAGCGGTCCGCCTGCGTCGGGGCCGGGCAGAACGGGCTGCACAGGAAGAAGGCGCCCAGGCAGCCGGTGTTGAGCTTGCACAGCGGGTGGTTGTCGAAATAGCAGGGGTACGGCGCCACCTTCTCGTTGCACACCGTGCAGCCGGTGCCGCGGCAGCCGGTGGTCCAGCCTCCCGTGCCGCCGGTGCAGGCGGGGGCCGCGGGCGCGCCGGGCACGCCCACCGCGTTCCACGCCAGGTGCACCGACGCCTCGAAGTCCAGGCCGTAGAGCTCCTTCGCCGCGCGCGCCGTCGCGTTGCGCGCCGCCTGGAAGTTGCTGCTGGAGGTCAGGTAGAGGTTGGCCTGGGCGCGGTAGAAGATGCGCGCGGCCCGGTCGATGCCCAGCTTCGGCACGACGACGGAAGAGCGCCCGCGCGGGTGGCTGCCACCCGTCACCATCAGCTTGAAGGCCAGGTTGGCGATGCCCGAGCTGTGGTGCACATTGGTGCCGGAAGTGTAGTCCGCGTAGAAGTCGATCGAGGACCCGTCCCGCTTCGGGTCATCCATGTATCGCAGCGCGTCTCCGCCGGTGAGCGGCGTGTAGACGTCCTCGCCCACCAGCCACGTGTCCGCGGTGATGCCGCCGTCCCGCCACTGCTCGCAGACGGCCGCGAAGATGTCGGACATGGACTCGTTCAGTCCTCCGGACTGGCCGCTGTAGGTGAGGTTGGAGGTGGTCTGGGTGACGCCGTGGGTGAACTCGTGCGTGACGACGTCGAACGAGCGGCCCAGGTCGCCGAAGTAGTAGCCGTCCCCGGTGCCGAAGAAGAGCCGCTTGAGCGTGGGGTGCCAGCAGGCGTTGTTGGCGTTGGGGCCCCCGCACGCCGGTGACTGCCGCACCGTGCTGTACATGATGGAGCCCGCGTTGTCGTACGAGTCACGCCCGAACCAGGTGGAGTAGCAGCCGTGCGCCACGCCGAGGAAGTCGTAGTTGTCGTTCACCGTCGGAACGGCCGTGGGCCCCTGGCCCTCGGTGCGGGCGACGGTGGTGGGCGAGGAGGACGTTCCGGCCGCATCGAAGATGCGGCGATTGACGGCCGTGTGAATCTGCGGGTGCACGTCCAGCTCCCGCCCGTCCCGGGCATCCACGTAGACCCGGTCCAGCCTCCCCGGGCCGGAGACCTCCACCTCCCAGGCCAGCGAGAGCATCCGGTCCACGGGGGAGATGAAGTAGACGAGCCGGCGCGTGTCACGCTGGAGCCCGGCGACACCGCGCTCGTCCGCCCTCGCGAGGGCTCGCGCCTGGGCGGCGTCCAGCCGCGGCTGGGGGCTCACGTCCACCCCGTCGCGCGCGGTGCCGTTGACGAAGCCGATGGTGCCGTCCTTCTCCAGGTGGACGACGAGCTCGCCGCCCACCACGTCCAGCCCCTGCTTGCGCTGGGCGAGCACCACGTGCGTCATCCCCAGGTCGTCGTGCAGCACCTGGCGCACCACGAGCTCCGAGCCCTTGAGCGAGAACATGGGCATGAGCCGCTCGAGCGCCGCCCGGAACGACGGCTCCGCACCGGTGCGCACCGGCAGCGCCACCTTGCCCAGCGCGCCTTCCACCGCGGTGGGAATGCTGCCCAGGCTGCCCCGGATGTCCGCCTCGGGGCGGGCCTCGACGGAGTCCCGCGCGGCCTGGATGGCCTCCGCGTTCTGGGACAGCCGCTCCGGCTGCTCCTCCTCCGCCTCGGGCACTACCGGGGTACAGGCCGTGATGAGCCACAGCGCCGTACCCAGAAACAAAGAGCCACAACTCTTACGCATGTGAACAACTCCAGGGTGACCTGGGAGTTGCACCGCGGGGGGGACGAGCCACACCGATACTACAGGTGTGTCATGGAATAAAGATGCAACACGGTAGGCGGGACTCCGCCCTGCCCTGCGGCGTTGCTACCGGGACGGCCCGGCCGCGAGCCCCGGCTTCCCCGGCTCGTCGTGGGACGGGGGCTGGGACGGCATGAAGGGCGTGGCCTCGTCCGGGGCCACGCGGGCGTCGCCCGCACGGCGCACCAGCTCGAAGACGGCCACCGACGTGCCCGCCCCGTGCAGGGCCTGCTCGCCCAGGGACGTGTACTCGAAGGGCTGCGTCGCCAGCTCCCGGGCGCGGGCGCTGACCAGCACCTGGCCTCGCGCGGCCCCGGCCGCGAGCCGCGAGGCGGTGTTCACCGCGTCGCCCAGCACCGTGAAGTCCAGCCGGCCGGAGGCCTTGGCGCCGATGCTGCCGGACACCAGCTCCCCCGAGTCCAGGCCGATGCAGACACCGTGGGCGTACGGGGCACTCGCGCCGCCCCGGTCCGCGAGCGTGCCGAGCTGCCGGCGGATGGCGAGGCACGCCTCCTGCGCGCGGTCCGCGTGGCCCGGCCCCCGGAAGACGGCCATGACGGCGTCCCCGACGAACTTGTCCACCGTGCCGCCCCGGGACAGCACCTCCGGGACGATGGCCTCGAAGTTGGCGTTGAGCCGGCGCAGCGACTCCGCGGGCGGCTCCTGGTGGAGCACGGGGGTGAAGGCGTCCACGTCGATGAACGCCACCGTGCCCTCCACCCGCTCCCCCGCCAGCGCGTCCGAGCCCTGCAGCAGCGGAGGCAGCCGCTCCAGCACGCCGCCGGGGACGAACATGCGCAGCAGGCCGTTCTCCTCCGTGGAGCGGATGGTGCTGCGCAGCTCGCGCACGTGCTTCAGCGTCTTGACGAGCGTCGTCTCCAGGTCCGGGAAGTCGATGGGCTTGGTGATGAAGTCATAGGCACCGCGGTTCATCGCCGTGCGGATGTTGTTCATGTCGCCGTAGGCCGACACGATGACGACCCGCGTGAGGGAGCTGACCTCGCCCACGCGCGACAGGAAGGTGAGCCCGTCCATGCGCGGCATGTTGATGTCGCAGAGGACGACCTGGACGTCGGGGTGCTGGCGCAGCTGCTCCAGCGCCTCCTCACCGTCCGCGGCGAAGAGGAACTCGTAGACGGAGCGGCGGATCTGCTTGCGGAAGCTCTGCTCCATCAGCACGACGATGTCCGGCTCGTCGTCCACCACCAGCACCTTCGCCGGGCGCGACGGGCGGCCCGCCTCCACGCGCGAGGTGAAGGCCGCGGCCAGCTCGTGCGCGGACTGGTAGCGCCGCGAGGGCTCCGGGTCCAACGCGCGCGCGAAGAAGGCGTCCACCTCCGCGCCCAGCTCGGGGACGATGCTGGAGGGCGGCGGAGGCGGCGGGGGCACCTGGCCCAGGCGCATCTGCCGCAGGGACTCGAGGGCGAACGGGTGCTGCCCGGTGAGCGCGCGGTACGCGACGACGGCCAGCGCCCAGAGGTCGCAGCGGTGGTCCAGCCGGGGCTCCATGCCGCGCAGCTGCTCCGGGCTCATGTAGCGGGGCGTGCCCGCCATCTCCTCTTCCGGGTGGGGCTTCGCCGCGCCGCCGGACATCAGGAGCGCGAGCCCGAAGTCGAGCACCTTCACCAGCTCGCCGCTGGCGGAGCGGGCCAGGAAGATGTTCGCGGGCTTGAGGTCGCGGTGGATGACGCCGGCGGCGTGGGCGGCCGTCAGCGCGCGGGCCGCCTGCGTCAGCACGCGGTCCACCATGGCCAGCGACAGCCGCTCGCGGCGGTTGAGGAGCGCCTCCAGGTCCTCCCCGTCGAGCAGCTCCATCACGATGTAGGGCGTGTCCCCGGAGAGGTCGCAGTCGTGGACCTGGATGACGTGCGGGTTCTGCAGCCGGGCAATGGCCTGCGCCTCCCACTCGAACTGCTGGCGCGCGAGCGGAGCCGGGGCACAGTGGGACGCCATCAGCTTCATCGCCACGTGGCGCTGGAGCTTGGGGTCCAGCGCCACCCAGATGGTGCCCATGCCACCACCGGCGATGCGTCGCTCCAGGACGTACCTGCCGCCCACAGTCTGGCGTTCGGACATGCCGTGTTCATCCATGGTGGTGGCCTCGGGGGGGTCCGCCCCGTGCGACGGGAGTGGGGGCTCCCGCAAGACGCGCGAATCTTCTCACACCCCGTCTGCGGGGGGTACTGCGTCACGCAGGTATCCCCTGCCCTCCTGGCCGGACAGGCGGGACGGTGGTGGCCAGGGAGAGCGCACTCCGGTTGACAGGCCCATCAAGTGGCGGACAAATGCGGTCATCGGCGGCGGCACTGCGCCGCGGCAGGGAGCTGGGGGAAATGGCTTGAGTTGCGAAGAGCTGCAGGTGAAGACGGCGGCCCTGAACGACATGCCATATGAGCAGCGCACCAAGGCTGTTCTCGCGCTCGACGGCCTGCCAGTGTCGTGGACAAGCCCGCGCCAACCCCATGTCCTCTTGCTGCTCCTCGCGCTGACAGCTGCGCTCGCCTGTGGCCCAGGCAAGGGCTCGAGCCAGGGAGATGAGGGACCGGGCGGTCGGCCCGACGCGGGCGGTCCTCCGGGCCCCGACGCGGGCGGTCCTCCGGGCCCCGACGCGGGCGGTCCTCCAGGCCCCGACGCGGGCGGTCCTCCGGGCCCCGACGGCGGGCAGGTCGGTGGCGGGCCAGACGCCGGCACGGGGCCGCACTTCAACGGAAGCCTCACGCCGGATGCCCCGAGCCATCCGCGCTACGGCCAGGTCCGTGTGAAGACGGAATGGCCGCCCATCACCGACGCGACCGAGCTCACCGCGACGCTCGGCGCTGTCACCATCGCACTGCACGCCGTGGACGACACGCCCGGAACCTTCCTCCTGTTCCTCCCCCCGGAGATTGGGGAGGGACGCCACACCCTGTCCTTCGCCCACGGCAAGGCCCGCTACAGCACCGACCTCCAGGTCACGCCCCTGAGCGACCCGATTCCCGACCCGGCAGGCTACGTCGCCGACCTGCAGGCCCACGTGCGCGCGGAGGTCGTCAGGCTGCGCGGCTCCGTGCTCGACACCCTCTCCGGCGAAGCTCTCGTCGAAGCGAATGCGGGCCTCGACGAGGCAGCGGCGCGGTTCCAACGGGCCGAGGCAGACCTTGCGACGCTCCCCCCCGAACAGGTCGAGTTCGTCGCCCACCTCCTCCGTCAGCACACGGCGGAGGGACTCGCGCTGTTCGACGGCTTCGAGCAGGTTGCCCGCGTGTACATGCCTGGCGACTGCGGCAACGAGACAACCGTCGAGGGGCGCCGCTGCGTCCTCCTCAAGTTCGTCAGGAAGATGGGGGGCGTTGGCTCCCTCCTGTGGATCGGGCACGCGCTGGAGCGGTTGTCGCTCCTGAGCTTCTCCCCCCTCGGCCGCATCGGCTACGCCATCACCGGCGGCATCGCCTACGGTCTGGCCCTCACGCGGGCGGTGGAGGCGAAGTCACTCGGCATCAGGTTCATGAAGTCCGTCGTCGTGCCTCTCTGGACCGAGGGCCAGACACACCCCCAGTCGACCGAGGTGTTCCAGTTCGGCAATGTGTCCTTCAACTCGGCGGTCAGGAGCCCGAGCCTCAACGAGTTCACTCCCCGCAGGTTCGTGAAGTTCTCGCTCGCCGCCGGCTTCCGCCCCGTTCAGCCCGGCGACGCGGCCAGCCCCGAGTCCTGGCTCTCCGAAATCGCCACCCGGGTGAACGACTACAACGCGAAGCTTCCCGCCCTGCTCGGCGGGCGCTTCTCCATCCCGTTCGCGGCCGCGACACCTTCGTACGTGCCGGTCGACCCGAGCGCCGTCCGGGCCACGGTGGTGGCGAACACCCTCGTCTACGCGCTCCCGACCGAGGCGCTTGATGGGCAGCTCGGGCTCGGGTTCGACACCGTGACACCCGGCAGTGACTACGCCTTCACCTACGAGCTCGTGTACGACGACCCCTCCAACCCGGTGGCGCGTATCCGCATCGAGGCGCGGCTCGTGCCGGTCCTCTGTCAGGAGAACGGGGCCTCGGTCCCCTGCGACTACGACGTGGCGGACGCCTCCGGCGCGGCGCTGCCCGCGGTGGTGGACCTCACCCCCGGAACTCCGCGAAAGCTCATCCTCACCCTCGCCGATGGGACGCCGACGCGGCTGGTGAACTACTCGAGCGTCCGGGTCACCCTCACGAACCCGAGCCACCCTGGCCTCTCCGCCTCCGCCACCGCACTCACCGACGGGTTCCAGCTGCACGTCGCGTACTCCGGCAACGAGCCGGTCTCCGAGGTCACCGGGACCGCCGTGGTGACCTACGACTCACGCGAGGTCGCGCACGTACCGATTCGCCTCGTGATGTGCCCGACGGCCTGCGCCGCGGACCAGCTCTGTCTCTCGCTCTCCGGCGCGCCTCGGCGGTGCGTGACGTACGGACTCGACTACCACCGTATCGACTCACCCTCGACACACCAGCGCATCCGGACGCTGCAGCGGAATGAGCCCTTCGACGCCATCTCGGGGACGCAGGAAGTCTTCCAGTGGACCCGCGACGGCCAGCCGCTCGGGGAGCTCGTGTTCCATCAGTTCGACGGTGCCCTCGGGCCGAACGACCACCCGGCCTCGACCCAGCGAGTCGTGACGTACGACCCGGATGCGAATCGGAACATCGAGTTCCCGGTACTCGTGACGGTGCGCAACCCGGGCTACCGGGCGTTCGTCGGCAGGTCGGTGCACGTCTATCCCGTGAGCGGCACGGGCGGCCAGCGCTTCACGTTCCATGCGGATGGCACGTTCACGCGCGACCCGGCCTTTCCGGGGCCGACCGGCAACTACACCTTCGCATGCGGAACGATGCGCCGCTGGGGCTATGGCGTCTGCCGCAATGGCTCGGTCCGCCAGTACGAGGTGCTCGGCTGCATCTATGGCATCGGGACGAACGGCGCCGTCATTCCCTCCCACTACCTCACGGCGATTGACGATGGCTCGTACGTCCTGGGAGGGGACGGCTGCCACGACGACTGGCTCTCGCAGTAGCCTTGGGGCTCCCGGGCCGCACGCGCCATCCCCCTCGGCACCAGGGCCGGGTTGCGAGCCCCGGAAGGCAGGGATAGCCTCGCGCTTCACGGGGGGCCGCCCCTTGGCTCGTACGGGTGGAGCAATGACCGAGGTCCCCGGCTACCAGACTGTCCTCGAGATGGCATGCGCGCTTTCCGGTGAGCTCGTCCCGGGCAGGCTGATGGGCAGGTTGCTCACCGGGGTCCTCGAGCACACCGGCGCGCGGCGCGGCGTCCTCATCCTGAAGAAGCCCGAGGGCCTGTTCATCACCGCCGAGGGCCTGGCGGAGGCCGAGGACGTACTCGTGGAGCAGGAAGTGCCGGTGGCGTCGTGCACCGTGCTGCCGGCCTCCGTCATCCACCATGTGCTTCGCACGGGCGAGGCGGTCCTCCTCCACGACACGGCGCCCGCGGGGCCCTTCTCCGAGGACCCCTATCTGCGCGCCGCCCGGCCCGCGTCCCTGCTGTGCAGCCCGCTCGTGAAGGAGGGCATGGCCACCGGCGCGCTCTACCTGGAGAACGACGCCACGCGCGGCCCCTTCGCCGTCGACCGGCAGGAGCTGCTGCGCCTGCTGTCGGGCCCCGCCGCCGTCTGCCTGGAGAACGCCGCCCTGTGCGCGCGCCTGAAGGAGCGGAACCAGGCGCTGGAGCGCAACGTCGAGGAGCTGCGGCAGCAGCTGGTGGCGCAGGACAAGCTCGCGTCCCTGGGCGCGCTCACCGCCGGCATCACCCACGAGCTGCAGAACCCGCTCAACTTCGTGACCAACTTCTCCAACCTGTCCACGCGGCTGGCCGTCGAGCTGGAGGAGACGCTGCGCGGAAGGGCCGGCCAGCTGGACGCCGAGGCGCTGGAGGACGCGCTGGGACTCTTGGAAGACTTGCGCCAGAACACGCAGCGCATCCACACCCACGGCAAGCGCGCGTCGGACATCATCAAGACGATGCTCCGCCACTCGCGCCGCTCCGAGGGGACGCGCTCGCGCGCGGACTTCAACACGCTGGTGCGAGACAGCCTGGGCCTCGCGGTGCAGGGGCTGCGCAGCCGCTCGAGCGGCGCCACCGTGGAGACGGAGTCCGAGCTGGACGCCACGGTGGGCACGGTGGAGCTGGTGGCCAGCGACATCAGCCGCCTGTTCATCAACATCCTGGAGAACGCCTTCTACGCGACGCTGCAGAAGCAGCAGAAGGCCGGCGTCGGCTTCACCCCGCGCGTCCACGTCCGCACCCGCCGCCTCGGGGACACGGTGGAGCTGCGCGTGCGCGACAACGGCACCGGCATCCCCGAGCACGTGCGCGAGAAGCTCTTCCACCCGTTCTTCACCACCAAGCCCGCGGGCGTGGGCACCGGCCTGGGCCTGTCGCTGTGCCACGACATCGTCCAGGAGCACCACGGCCAGATTCGCGTGGAGAGCACCCCCGGCGAGTACGCCGAGTTCATCATCACCCTGCCCGCCCCCGCCGCGGCCTCCGCCGCCTGAAAAAGCGAAGGCCCCGCTCCCCGTCACCGGGAAGAAGGGCCCTCAGGCTTCGAAGAGAAGCGCGGCGGCTAGGCCGTCTTCTTCTCCTTCTCCATCACCAGCTGCGGAGGCTCGTGCTTCGTAATCACCTGCTCGGTGATCTTGCACTCCTTGACGCCCTCGCGGAACGGCACGTCGTACATGATCTCCAGCATCGCGTCCTCCAGGATGGCGCGCAGGCCGCGCGCTCCGGAGTGACGGCGCATCGCCTCGCGGGCGATGGCGCGCAGCGCTTCCTTGGTGAAGGTCAGCTTCACCTTCTCCATCTCGAAGAGCTTCTGGTACTGCTTCACCAGCGCGTTCTTCGGCTGCGAGAGGATGATGACGAGGTCCTCTTCCTTCAGGTCGTTCAGCGTGGCGATCATGGGCAGACGGCCGATGAACTCAGGAATCATCCCGAACTTCATCAGGTCCTCCGGCTCCGTCAGCGCCAGCAGCTCGCCCACGCTGCGCTCCTCGCGGTGGGTGATCTTCGCGCCGAAGCCCAGGCCCTTCTCACCCACGCGGCGCTTGATGACGCCGTCGATGCCGTGGAAGGCACCGCCGCAGATGAAGAGGATGTTCGTCGTGTCGACCTGGACGTACTCCTGCTGGTTGTACTTCTTCCCGCCGCGCGGCGTGACGTTGGCGCGGGTGCCCTCGATGATCTTCAGCAGGGCCTGCTGCACGCCCTCGCCGCCGACATCGCGGGTGGCGCTCGGCATGTCACCCTTGCGGGCAATCTTGTCGATTTCGTCGATGTAGACGATGCCGCGCGCCGCCTTCTCCACGTCGTAGTCGGCGTTGTGGAGGAGGTTCTGGATGATGTTCTCCACGTCCTCGCCCACGTAGCCGGCCTCGGTGAGGCTGGTCGCGTCGGCGATGGTGAAGGGAACATTGAGAAAGCGCGCCAGGGACTGGGCCAGCAGCGTCTTGCCGCTGCCCGTGGGGCCGATGAGCAGGATGTTGCTCTTGCTCAGCTCCACGTCCTCGCCGCCGGGACTCTTCACCCCGGGGCGCGGCCTTGCGGCCGGCTTCTTCTGGTAGATGCGCTTGTAGTGGTTGTACACCGCCACCGCGAGGACCTTTTTCGCCTGGTCCTGGCCAATGACGTAGTCGTCGAGGAACGCCTTGATCTCCGCCGGTGTCGGCAGGGAGACCTGGGGCTTGCCTTCCTCTCGCTCGTTCTCATCCGCGATGATGTCGTTACAGAGCTTGATGCACTCGTCGCAGATGTAGACCGTCGGCCCGGCAATCAGCTTGCGGACCTCGCGCTGCGATTTACCGCAGAACGAACAGGACAGGTTGACGTGGTGCTCCTTCTTCACTGCCGCCTCCGAGTTCACCGACCCCGGTTCCCCCGGAGCCTGCTACGCCGTCCACCGCTCCCCTACCCTCACGGCCTGCCCACGTCTCGAACAGCCGTCAGGCCCACCTACACGGGGCCCTGAACCACTATAGGGCCCTCCCCTTCGGGCAGGAAGCCCGGCGGTACAGGCCCGTTGCCGAGCGTACATGCCCGGCCACGGGTCAGCGTTCAGTAACAGCGGTTCAGGCGTCCGTCACGCCCGCGGCGATGTCCTCCACGTCCTCCGCCAGGGCGGACGCTCGCTCGGCGACAGCGTTCGGGATCCGACGGCACCCTGCCAGCTCACTGGCGAGCTTCCGAGCCATCTGCGCCAGCTTCCGCACCTGGGCGCTCTCCGGCGGGGGCTCGGGGGCCGGGCGCGGGAAGCGCTCGGTGAACTCCTTCTTCAGCTCTGTCGGGGACTTTTCCGGGCTCCAGATGCTGTCGCGGAGGGACTTGTACTCGGTGGGTGAAAGCTGCCCCCGCTCCTCCGCGTCGGCCAGGACTTCAATCACCTCGAAGGCGGGGGCCTTCTCGGGGAACTCCTGCGCCTTGAGCTCCTCCTCGGGCTCGTGCTTGGCCAGGAAGCTGAACGAGCGGGTGAGCTTCAGGGCCGTCTGCTTCTTGATGTGCAGCTCCTTGAGACAGTAGGCCTCGAAGGTGGGATAGCCCCACTCCTCGAACTTGGCCTCGTCCCGGACCTGAACGAGCAGCTGGCCCAGCTCGGCCCAGGTGGACTTGAAGCGCTTGGCGGCCACCAGGACGGTGTGCCGGAAGGTCCCCGGGGGGACGCTCAGCGCCTTCTTCGCAATCTCGACCTCGGCAACGGAAGCAGCGGACATGGCCCTGGTATCGGCCATGCCCGGGGGGTGGGCAAGAAAGTGGCCCTACCCTCGCTTACCGATGGTGAACGAAAGGCCCACCGTGGCCCGCTCGCCCTCGTAGGCCCGGAAGGGCCACTTCTGCAGCTCCGTGAAGAGGCACTCGTAGAGCGCCCCCTTCTTGAACTGCGGGTTGTCCACCCAGAGCTTGGACACCTTGCCGTCGTTGCCGATGACGAACTCCAGGGGGATTTTCGCGTACAGGCCCGGGGTGCGCTCGGCCTCGTCCTTCAGGCACTTGAAGAGCGTGGACTTGTTGCCGGCGACGATGCGGTTGATGGCGGACTGGTCGAACTGCTGCGTCATCTCCAGGCCGTCCGGGTCCGTGCTCACGCTGCCGGCCGGGCGGGGGCGCTTCGGGTCGGCGCGGGTGGCGGAGGCCACGGCCGTCTTGCCGGTGCCGGTGGTGCCGGTGGTGCCGGTGGCGGGCTTGGTGGTGGTGCCGGCCTCCGTCCCCGGGCGGCGGGTGCCGTTGGTGGGGTACTCGAAGAGCTCCTCCTCGTCGGCGCGGGCCTGGGCCAGGCGGATGGTGGGCGCGTCCATCTCGATGCCGTCGAAGTCCTCCTCACCGCCGAGCCACCCGTAGACGGCGGCGTTTCGCGCCACCCACAGGCCGCCGACGCCCAGCAGCACCACCAGCACGCCCGCGCCGGCGCCGAGGTAGGTCAGCCGCTTGCGGGACTTCTCGCGCTCCACCTGGACGGCGGCGTCCACGCGGGCACGGGCCTCCGCGCGGGCCACGTGCACCCGGAAGGCGTCCACATCCGCCATGCGCTGGAAGTGGCGCTCACCCGCGGGCGCCACCGGCGTGTCCGGGGTCAGCTCCCCCGAGACGAGCTTCTCGACAATCTGCCCGCCGCTCACGGGCCCCAGGACGAGGTCCCCCTGTCGAAAGAGCCAATGTCCTTCCACGTCCACCGCAAAGTCTTGTCCGGCCGCCATTTCGCGCGCGAGTATCCCGTGTTCCCCCACACACTCGCAACGCCGTGCTCCCATCGACTTCCAAGCGGATTCCCGTCGCACTGTGGATCTGGTACCGCGGCGGAAACTTCCGTGGCTTCCAGCGTCAACCGGAGGGGCCTACCGTCCAGGCGGCCCTCGAGGAGGCGCTGGCGTCCGTCGGCGTGCCCGCCACCATCATGCCGGCGGGGCGTACGGACAGGGGCGTCCACGCGCGGATGCAGGTGGTGAGCGTGCGGCTGGAGCCGGGGGACTCGGCGGAGGCGCTGGAGAAGCGACTGCCCGCCCGGCTGCCGGACGGCCTGGGCCTGTGCGCGGTGCGCCGGCCCGGCTCCTTCCATGCGCAGTGGAGCGCGAGCGGCAAGGTGTACCGCTACCGGCTCCGGCTCGAAGGGACTCCCGACGCGGCGTGGGCGCCCTACTCCCTGGACGTGCCCGCCGAGCCGCTGCTGCAAGGCGGCGGCACGCGGGTGACGCCCGAGCGGCTGGAAGCGCTGCTGGGCCAGGCGGTGGGGACGCGGGACTTCATCGCCTTCCACGAGAAGTCCAGCCCCCGCAAGCCGCGCACCCTGGAGTCCGCCACCCTGCATGCGCTGGGCGGGGGGCTCTACGAGGCGCGGCTGAGCGGGGACGGCTTCGCGCGCTACCAGGTGCGCTACCTCGTGGGGAGCGCGCTGAAGGTGGCGGCGGGACTGTTGCCGGAAGAGGCCTGGAAGGCGGCGCTGGAGACGGGTTCGGCCGTGGAGGGCTTCAAGGCGCCCGCGCACGGCCTGGTGCTCTGGGAGGTGCGCTACCCTCCCGGGGTGGACCCCTTCACCGCTGGAGAGCGCCTCCACCCTCCGGGGCTGCCGCTGGAGCCACCCTTCACTGCCGGATGACGTGCGGCGGGGTCCGAAGCGGCGGTCTTCAGTCGACCAGCCGCTCCTCGTACTTCGCCAGCAGGTCCGAGATGGCCTCCCGCAGGTACTCGCTCTGACGGATGCGCGTGGAGCGCGACAGCTCCTTCAGGGCATCGAGCTTCTCGCGGTTCAGCCGGAAGACCACCGAGGTGAGGCGGGGATTCATGTCCAAGTGCGCAACCTCCTACAGATGCGCACACCATCTCACAGACCTCGGGGATCGCAATTTTTTCACTGCGATCCTACCGGGAAGATCCACTGCACCCCGGTGAAGGCTTCGGCATCCCCGCGCAGGCCTGATCCGAACCCGAGCGTCAGTCCCAGCCCGCCGAACACCGCGAGCCGCTCGGAGAAGGTGTGTCTGAGGCCCAAACCTATGCGAGGCCCCACCCACGGCCCAGAAAACGGCCTCACCAGCACGCCCACGTCGAAGAAGGTCTGCCACGCGTCGACGCCGAAGAAGTTCCGGTAGCCGCCGGCGAACGACAGATCCGGCCCGCGCAGGCCGCCGCGGATCAGCACGAAGATTTCGTCCCCGTCGTAGCCCACCGTCCGGGTGCCGCCGAAATCCAGGTGCGCGTCCGCCCCCTTCTCCGCGTCGCCGTCACCCTGGTCGATGTACTCGGTGTACGCGGCGCCCGGGCCGAGGATCAGCGAGAGGGCGCGGCGCTCCTTGTAATAGGGCGTGTCGACGGGCTCCGCGGCCGAGGCCCCCGGAGGCAGGCCCACGACGAGGAACACGAGCACCGCAGGGACCCGGTGTGTCAGCCAGGACCCCCATCCAGTCATCCTCCGGCGCGCGCGAATCATCGGGTGGGGCGCTTTCTACCAGCCTTCCGCGGGTGTGCGTGGAGCGGGCGTCCCCTCCCCTGCCGACCCCCACTTGAAGTCATATGCGGCTCTAGCGCTCCGCGTCTTGCGATTCTCACCGAGCGAGAACGAAAATGCCGCCATTCCTGAAACGGCGTTCAACCCCTGCATCAGGGTCTTCCAGGCGGGAGGCCATGGTGGGAGGGGGACGAGCGCCCAGTGGGGCACGAGGAAGCCGTGGCCTTCGAAGTGGACGAGCGAACCATCGCTGCTGACGTGGACTCCCTGTTCACGCCGAACACCGGCTCGGGCACGGGGGAAATCTCCTCCAACTCCAACCCGTCGTACGGGGACACACCGCCGGAGGGACAGGAGCACCTGCCCCGGCCCGGCACGCGCATCCACCACTACGAGCTGATCCGCCAGCTCGGCAGTGGCGGCATGGGCACCGTCTTCCTCGCGCGTGACACCCGGCTGGGCCGCCGCGTGGCCATCAAGTTCCTGCACACCACGGACCCGGACGTCACGCGGCGCTTCATCCGCGAGGCGCAGGCCACCGCGCTGTGCAGCCACGAGAACATCGTCATCATCTACGAGGTCGGCGAGTTCCAGGGCAGCCCGTACATGGTGCTGGAGTTCCTCCAGGGCCAGCCGCTCAACAAGCTCGTCAAGGGCAGCCAGCGCCTGCCGCCCTCACGCGCCGTGGAGCTGATGGTGCCCGTCGTCCGCGCCCTCGCGTGCGCGCACGAGCGGAAGATCGTCCACCGCGACCTCAAGCCCGACAACGTCATCGTCACCGACTCGGGCGGCATCAAGGTGCTGGACTTCGGCATCGCCAAGGTGCTCCAGGGGGCGGAGCCCTCGGTGGAGGTGGACCTCGACGAGGCCCGGACCGCCTCGCCCGAGCCCGCCGACACCGACGGTAGCCGGGAGAAGGCCGAGCTCACGCGCACCGGCGCCATCATGGGAACCATGCCGTACATGTCCCCGGAGCAGTGGGGCATCGGCGTGGACATCGACCACCGCACGGACATCTGGGCGGTGGGCATCATGCTGTTCCGGATGCTGGCCGGAAAGCACCCGTTGGATCCGCTGTACGGCCCGCAGCTCATGGTGACGGCGCAGCTCGACGAGCCCATGCCCCGCCTGGGCGACATGTGTCCGGACGTGCCGCCGGACCTGGCGGCCGTCGTGGACCGCTGCCTCTACAAGCCCAAGGATGAGCGCTTCCCGGACGCGGCCTCGCTGCTCCAGGCGCTGGAGCCCTTCCTCCCCGGCCGCTACAGCCGGGAGCTGCGCATCGACGAGAGCCCCTACGCGGGCCTCAGCTCCTTCCAGGAATCGGACGCGGACCGCTTCTTCGGCCGCTCGCGCGAAATCGCCGCGCTGGTGAACCGCATCCAGGACCGGCCGCTGCTGGCCATCGTCGGGCCCTCCGGCACGGGCAAGTCGTCGTTCGTGCGCGCCGGTCTCGTCCCCGTGCTCAAGCGCTCCGGCGAGAAGTGGGAGTCGCTCGTCATCCGCCCCGGCCGCCAGCCGCTGGCGGCGCTGGCCAGCATCGTCGCGCCCCTGGTGAGCAGCTCCACCACGCTGGAGGGCGACATCCAGGAGCAGCGGCAGCTCGTCGAGCGCCTGGCCCAGGAGCCCGGCTACGTGGGCACCGTGCTGCGCAGCCGCGCCCGCCGCTCTCGCCGCAAGCTGCTGCTCTTCGTGGACCAGTTCGAGGAGCTCTACACGCTGGTGCCGGACGCCCAGGAGCGCCTGGCCTTCACCGCGTGCCTCGCGGGCCTCGCGGACGACGCCACGTCCCCGGTGCGCGTGGTGCTGTCGCTGCGCTCCGACTTCCTGGACCGCGTGTCCGAGGACGAGCGCTTCATGGCCGAGCTGAGCCAGGGCCTCTTCTTCCTCTCCCCGCCCAACCGCGAGGGCCTGCGCGACGCGCTGGTGCAGCCGGCGGAGATGGCCGGCTACCGCTTCGAGACGCCGCAGCTCGTCGAGCACATGCTCGAGCACCTCGATGCGACGCAGGGCGCGCTGCCGCTCCTCCAGTTCGCGGCGACGCTGCTGTGGGAGCAGCGCGACACGGCGAGCAAGGTGCTCACCGAGCGCAGCTACCAGTCCATGGGCGGCATCGCCGGAGCGCTCGCCACCCACGCCGACAGCGTGCTCGGGGAGCTGTCCCACGCGCAGCAGGCGCTGGTGCGGGCCGTCTTCCTGCGCCTGGTGACGACGGAGCGCACGCGCGCCATCGTCTCCATGGGCGAGCTGCGCGAGCTGGCGAAGGACGCGGGCGAAATCCAGCGCCTCATCGACCACCTCGTCCAGGCGCGCCTGCTGGTGGTGCAGACCGGCGGCGGCGCCACGGGCGCGACGGTGGAGCTGGTGCACGAGTCACTGCTGCACAGCTGGCCCACGCTGCGCCGCTGGCTGGACGAGGGCCAGGAGGACACGGCCTTCCTGGAGCAGCTGCGCAACGCGGCCCGGCAGTGGCAGGCGAAGAGCTTCGACGCCGGACTGCTGTGGCGCGGTGAGGTGGTAGAGGAGGCGCGGCGCTTCCAGCGGCGCTACCGCGGAGAGCTGCCGAAGCTCCAGCGGGACTTCCTGGAGCAGGTCCTCGCGCAGGAGAAGAAGGCCGCGCGCCGCCGCCGGGCGCTGGTCATCGGCAGCACGGCGTTCCTCGGCATGCTCGCGCTCGCCGCGGTGATTGCGCTGGTGGTCATCCACAACGCGCAACAGGAGGCGGAGCGCCAGGCCGTCATCGCCAAGAGCGCCGAGTCCGAGGCACGCGAGGCGGAAACGGTGGCGCGCACGCGCCTGGCCGAGGTGCAGGCCAAGGAGCTGCAGCGGCAGAAGGCGCAGGAAGAAGCCGAGTCCGCCAACGCCCAGGTCGCCGTCGCCAACGACGAGCTGCAGCGCAAGAACGACGAGCTGCTGGACGCGCTGGAGAACGCCAACAAGGCGCAGCTCCGGGCGCGCTTCGCGAAGCGGTACGCGGAGAAGAACGCAGTGGCCGCGCGCAAGGCCCAGGATGACGCCATCCATGCCGCGAAGCAGCTCCAGTCCCTGCTGCGCCGGGAGCAGGAGCGCGTCCAGCGCCTGCAGGCCCAGCTCGGCAGCCCCGTCATCGACGAGTTGAAGTGAAGCCCACGGGAATGGTGATGAAGCGCTCCACAATCGGACTCCTCCTGTCGCTCGCGCTCCTGGCGCCCCTGGCGTCTCCAGCCGCCGCGCAGGGCGAGTCCCCGGCCACGGCCACCACGAAGAAGCCAGCACGCAAGGGCGTGAAGCCGTCCGCGTCCACGACCGGGACGAAGCGCGTGCGCAAGGCCGCGAAGTCCACCGACCCGCTGGCTCCGGACGCGCCGCGCGCCGCCAAGACGACGAAGCGCCGCCTCCGCAAGGGCGCGGCTTCGAGTCCGGCCGCCGAGCCCACCGCGGAACCTGTTCCAGAACCCCTGCAGGTGACGCCCCCCGAGGCGCCGGCCACCGCCGCCACGCCGCCTGTGGACGTGCCGGCTGCCGAGCGACGCTCGACGGTGGTGCTGTCCGGCGACGAGCGCCCCTGGGCCCGGGGCGTGCCCCCGCAGAAGCAGCAGGTGGCCATCGACCTGTTCCGCTCCGCCAACGCGCTGCTGAAGGAGTCCTTCTTCCTCAAGGCGGCGGAGCAGTACCGGCAGGCGCTCGCGTCCTGGGACCACCCCGCCATCCACTACAACCTGGCGCTGGCGCTGCTCAATCTGGACCAGCCCATCGAGGTCCGCGAGCACCTGGAGGCGGCGATGCGCTACGGCGAGGCGCCGCTGGATGCCGAGAAGCTGGAGAGCGCCCGCGCGTACAAGGCGCTCGTCGAGAAGCAGCTCGCCTGGGTGGAGATCTCCTGCGAGACGCCGGGCGCCTCGGTGGTGATGGACGGCAGGCCCCTGTTCGTGGGCCCCGGACGCCACGCGGGCTGGGTGCGCGCCGGCCCGCACTCCCTCGTCGCCACCGGAGAGGGCTACCTCACCCAGGAGCAGAGCCGCACGCTGTCCCCGGGTGAGAAGGCGACGCTGGACCTGAAGATGTTCACCTCCGAGGACCTCATCCAGTACCGGAGGAAGTGGTCCGCGTGGAAGCCCTGGGCGGTGGTGGGCGCGGGCGCGGCGCTCGCGGCGGGCGGCGGCCTGCTGCACATGATGGCCCGCGATGACTACTCCCGGTTCGACACGGCGATTGCCAGCTGCGGAGGCTGTGTGCCCGAGGCCTCCGTCGCCGAACAGCGCACCCGCGGGGACACCTTCCAGAAGGGCGCCTTCGCCGGGTACGCCGTGGGCGGCGCGGCGCTGGTGACGGGCGCGGTGCTCGTCTACCTCAACCGGCTCCAGCCCCACCAGGTCGACCCGTCCGAGGCCTCGAAGCCTTCCGCGAGCGTCACCCCCCTCCTCGGCGCTGGCGGCGGCGGCGCCTCCGCGACGTTCCGCTTCTGAGGCCCACCATGCGACGCAACGCCTCCCCTTCCCTCCCCCCCGGGCTGCTCGTCCTGCTCGCGCTGGTGCTGCCGTTCCTCTCCTGCATGAAGCCGGAGAGCGTGACGTGCCCCTCGGGCCTCGTCTGTCCGTCCGGCCAGCAGTGCGCGGCCCGGCAGGACGTGTGCATCCAGACCACTTGCGGCGACGGCATCGTCCAGTCCGGTGAGTCCTGTGACGACGGCAACATCCTCGCGGGCGACGGGTGCAGCACGGACTGCGGCTCGGACGAGACCTGCGGCAACGGCACCGTGGACGTCGTCGCCAGCGAGGTCTGCGACGACGGGAACACCCTGAACGAGGACGGCTGCAGCGCCAACTGCCGCTCCAGCGAGATGTGCGCCAACGGCACGGTGGACACCTCCGTCGGCGAGAAGTGCGACGACGGCAACTCGCGCTCCGGCGACGGGTGCAGCGCGGACTGCCTCTCCACGGAGTTCTGCGGCAACGGCTACGTGGACGTCACCCGGGGCGAGAAGTGCGACGACGGCAACAACGAGAGCGGCGACGGGTGCAGCGGCGACTGCCGCTCCGAGGAGAGCTGCGGCAACGACATCGTCGACGTCGCCCGGGGTGAGAAGTGCGACGACGGTAACAACGTCAGCGGCGACGGCTGCGGCTCAGACTGCCGCTCCGACGAGTCGTGCGGCAACGGCATCATCGACGTCGCGGCCGGAGAGCTGTGTGACGACGGCAACTCCGCGGATGGCGACGGCTGCGCCTCCGACTGCCGCTCGGGCGAGGGCTGCGGCAACGGCGTGCGCGACCTGGACGAGGAGTGCGACGACGGCAACAACGTCGACACCGACAACTGCCTCCGCAACTGCAAGCTGCCCCGCTGCGGCGACGGCGTCACCGACCGGCAGTCCCCCGGGCTGGAGCAGTGCGACACCGCCGGCGAGTCCCCCGAGTGCAACGCCAACTGCACCGTGCAGGCCTGCGGCGACGGCTTCGTGAACGTCAGCGCCAGCGAGCAGTGCGACAACGAGGGCGCGGTGAACTCCGCCAACTGCGATGCCGACTGCTCCATCGCCTTCTGCGGCGACCGCTTCCGCAACCCCGCGCGAGGCGAGCAGTGCGACACGGGCGGCAACTCCGTCACCTGTGACTCGGACTGCACCCTGCCCCTGTGCGGTGACGGCCTGCTCAACGCGAACGCCAGCGAGGCCTGCGACTCCGGCGGCGAGTCCTCCTTCTGTGACAACGACTGCACGCCCGCCTTCTGCGGCGACGGCCACCACAACCCGGCCGCGCGCGAGGAGTGCGACGACGGCAACGACACCGAGGAGGACGACTGCCTCAAGGGCTGCGTGCGCAACACCTGCGGCGACAACTCCGTCGACCGCGAGGGCCCCACCACTGAGGCGTGCGACGACGGCAACCGGTTCACCGAGACGGAGTGCGCCTACGGGACGCGCACCTGCACGCGCTGCAACGCGGCCTGCTCCACGCCCCTGGAGCTCGAGGGCCGCTTCTGCGGCGACGGCGACCGGAACGACGACAGCGAGGTGTGCGACGACGGCAACAACACCACCGAGTCCGAGTGCGCCTACGGCACCCGCAACTGCACGACGTGTGATGCGACCTGCGCGACCTCGCTCAAGCTCACCGGCCGCTTCTGCGGCGACGGCGCGAAGAACGACGACACCGAGGTGTGTGACGACGGCAACACCAACACCGAGTCCGAGTGCCCCTACGGCACCGCGAATTGCACGCTGTGCAACAGCACCTGCGGCGCGCCCCTCACGCTCACCGGCCGCTTCTGCGGCGATGGCAACCAGAATGACGCAACCGAGGCGTGTGACGACGGCAACAAGGTGACGGAGACGGAGTGCGCGTACGGCACGAAGAACTGCCGCTCCTGTGATGCCACCTGCTCCGCGTCCCTCAACCTCACCGGCCGCTTCTGCGGCGACGGCGCGAAGAACGACGACACCGAGGTCTGTGACGACGGCAACACCACCACGGAGACGTCGTGCGACTACGGCACCCGCACCTGCACGAAGTGCAACGCCACGTGTACGGCCCCGGTGGAGCTGACCGGCGCCTTCTGCGGCGACGGCCAGAAGGACCCGACCGAGGCGTGCGACGACGGCAACAACCTCAATGAGACCACGTGCGACTACGGCACCCAGAGCTGCCTCGCCTGCAACGCCACCTGCACGGGCGTGCTGAGCCTGACGGGCCCCGTGTGCGGTGACCGCATCCGCAACGGCAACGAGGTCTGCGACGACGGCAACACGACCACGGAAGACTCGTGCGAGTACGGCACGGCGAGCTGCACCCTGTGCAGGTCCGACTGCATGGAGGAGCTGGAGCTCACCGGCCCCGTCTGTGGCGACGGCTTCAAGAGCAGCACCGAGGTCTGCGACGACGGCAACGTCGTCAACGAGACCTCCTGCGCCTATGGCACGCGCAACTGCGTGGCCTGCAACTCCAGCTGCAACGGGGAACTGAGCCTGTCCGGCCCGTTCTGCGGCGACGGCTCGAAGAACAACGAGAGCGAGGTCTGCGATGACGGCAACAACGTCGACGAGACCGAGTGCCCCTATGGCCAGAAGAACTGCACGCTCTGCGCGGCCGACTGCTCGGAACCACTGGTGCTGAGCGGGGCCTACTGCGGCGACGGTGTGCTGGCCCCCGGAGAGACGTGCGACGACGGCAACATCGACACCTGCGGCACCTGCAACACGACGTGCAACCGCGTCCAGCTGGCTCCCGCCAAGGGAAGGCTCAACGCCGTCGCCAGCAACGTCATGAATGACGGAGAGCTCTTCATCCTCTCCGACGGTCGCAACCCGTACGTCGTGTTCGAGTTCGAAAGGTTCAGTGGCACCTATCCGGGTAACGTCCGCATCAACGTCCCCGGCGGCTCCAGCGAGGCCCAGATGGCGCAGGTCATCATGACGGCCATCAACAATGCCCCCAACCTCGACATCACGGCCACGGTTCAGGCAAATTCGAGGACGGTGGAGCTCGTCAATGACCGCAACGGCGCCTTCGGCAACCAGCCCGCCATCGAGTTCGTGCAGAACGCCCGCTTCACGGTGGAAAGCATGACCGGTGGCCTGGGGCAGGACTGCCCGGAGGGGGTCGGCTGCACGACGAACGAGGACTGCGAGAACGGGCTGACCTGCGGCGCTGACGGCCTGTGCGGCACGCCCTGAGGCCCACGCACACCGAGACGCCCCCTGATTCCGGAGGGCGCTCGGGACGGTGGGTGCTGCTGGCGGTGGGCGCGGGCACGTTCATGTCCGCGCTGGACGGCAGCGTGGTGAACGCGATTCTCCCGGTGCTGCGCGCGGAGCTGCGCACGGACGTGGCCACCATCCAGTGGGTGGTGACGGTGTACCTGCTGGCCGTGAGCGGGCTGCTGCTCGGCTTCGGCCGGCTGGGGGACGCGCGCGGGCACAAGCGCGTGTATGTGCTGGGCTTCGGCGGCTTCGTGGTCAGCTCCGTGCTGTGCGGACTGGCTCCCGGAGTCGAGGCGCTCATCGCCTCCCGCGCCCTCCAGGCCGTGGGAGCGGCGATGCTCCTCTCCAACTCGGCGGCCATCCTCACCGGCAGCTTCCCGCCCGAGCGGCGTGGGCGGGTGCTCGGCCTCCAGGCGATGATGACGTACCTGGGGCTCATCGTGGGGCCGTCGCTCGGCGGCTGGCTCACGCAGCACCTCGGGTGGCGCTCCGTCTTCTACATGAACCTGCCAGTGGGGCTGCTCGCGCTGGCGCTGAGCCAGCGCTTCGTGCCGCGCGACGCGCCCGTCGCCCGGGACGAGCCCTTCGACTGGACCGGCGCGGTGCTCTTCCTCACGGGCATGGTGGCGCTGCTGCTCGGGCTCAACCAGGGGCATGCGTGGGGCTGGAGCTCGCCGGGCATCATCGGGCTGCTCGCGGGCGCGGTGGTGGTGCTGGGCGCCTTCATCGCGCTGGAGTGGCGGCTGCGCGTGCCGATGCTCGACCTGAGCCTCTTCCGGAACGTCACCTTCCGCGCGGCCAGCGCGGCCGCGCTGCTCAACTACCTCTGCATCTACTGCCTCGTCTTCCTGCTGCCCTTCTACCTGCTGCAGGCGCGCGGACTGGACCCGGCGCATGCGGGGCTGCTGCTCACCGCGCAGCCGGTGGTGATGATGGTGGCCGCGCCGCTGAGCGGGGCGCTGTCGGACCGCATCGGCTCGCGCTGGCCGGCGATGGTGGGCATGGCGGTGCTCTCGGGCGGGCTCCTGCTGCTGTCGCGGCTGGACCTCTCGTCGCCGCTCTCGCACGTGGCCATGGGGCTCGCGGTGTGCGGGCTGGGCGCGGGCATGTTCATCGCGCCCAACAACAGCGCGCTGCTGGGCGCGGCTCCCCGGCACCGGCAGGGCATCGCCTCCGGGGTGCTCGCCACCTCGCGCTACGCGGGAATGGCGCTCGGCGTGGGGCTCTCCGGAGCCATCTTCACGACGGTGCTCGCCGGACACGCGGAGCCGGACTCGGCCGAGGCGCTCACCCGCGCGGTGGCCCGGGGCTTCCAGGTGGCCTCGGCCCTGGCCGCCATCGGAGCGCTCTCGGCCGCGGTGCGAGCACCGGACGGTGCCGGACGCTGAGCGCGTCCGGCCCCCGGCCCCGCTAGGCGGTCCTCGCGAGCTCCGAGCGCGCCTCGGCTGATACGGCCGGGCGAACGGGAGCCTCCCATCGCTCTTCCAGTGCGCCGCGCAGCTTCTTCGCGAGGCTTCGGACGTGGGGCTCCGCCAGCATCGTGACGTGGTTGCCGGGCACGACGTGGACCTCGACGCCCTCGGTGGCGAGCGGAATCCACGCCAGCTCGGGATGCGGTGGGTTGGTGGCGTCCCGCTCCCGCGCATGGAAGAAGACGAGCCGGCCCGGGTATGGGCGCGGTACGTACGCGAACATGGCCGCGGCGTTCTCCTGGAACACGCGGAGGAACACCTCGCTGCGAGGCAACAGGGTCTCCAGCGAGCCCTCGCGCCCGGGAGAGTTCAGGAAGAGCTCGCGGAACAGCTCGGGCGCCATGCGGCGGAAGTACTCCTGTATCTCCTCATGCGAGCCCAGGCTGACCGGCATCTGCCCCGGGCCGGGGGAGTCCATGAGCACGAGCTGCTCCACCTGCTCACCCCGCGCGAGCAGTTGCTGGGCCATCTCGTAGACCACCACGCCTCCGAAGGAGTGCCCCGCGAGCCGGTAGGGCCCGGACGGCTGGCGGGTGCGCACGGCCTCCAGATACAGGGCCGCCATGCTCTCGATGCTCCCCGCATGGACCTCCCCGGGCTCCAGCCCTCGCGCGCGCACGCCGTAGACGGGCAGGCCCGGGTCGAGCATGCGCGCCAGCGCCTGGTACGTGAAGACGGTGCCCCCCACCGGGTGGAGCAGGAAGAGCGGACGTCGGCGGGCATCACCCCGGTTCAGCTCGACGAGCAGCGACGCGCTCCTGGAGGGTGCCGCGGAGGGGGCCGCGCGGGTGGCCTCCTGGATGAACGAGCCCAGCCGGGCAATCGTCCGGTGCTCGAGCACCCGCTGCTGGGGAAAGTCGATCTGGAACGTCTCGCGAATCCGCGTGCCCAGCTGCACGGCCAGCAGCGAGTGGCCCCCCAGGTCGAAGAAGTCATCGTGGCGGCCCATCGTGCTGATGCCCAGCAGCTCGCGCCAGATGCGCTTCAGGGCCTCGTCGGTGGGGTCTGCTTCCGCGGACAGGACACTCGCGGACGCCGGGAGGACGGGCGCCGGCTCTTCGACGCGCTGGCGCGTGGGCACCAGCGACGGGACGGCGTGCGGCCCCGCCTGCTCGGCCCAGTAGCGTCGCCGCTCGAACGGGTACGTCGGCAGGGAGACGCGCCGGCCCCGCTCGCCCGGAGTCAGCTCCCGCCAGTCGACCGTCGCTCCGCGGCTCCAGGCCTCGCCCACCTGGGCCAGGAAGAACTCCGCGTCATCGGCACCTGAGCGCGAGCGGGGAAGCGACGAGAGCACGGCATGGACCGCGCCGAACCCCGGGCACTGGCGGACGAGCCCGCCCAGGGCCTGGCCCGGGCCCACCTCCAGCAGCAGCCGCTCCCCTCCCTCCAGCAGACACGCCAGTCCCTGGGAGAAGCGCACCGGCTGGCGCAGGTGCTGGACCCAGGAGTCCGGGTCCATCGCCTGCGCAGCCGTCATCCATGTCCCCGTGACATTCGAAACGAGGGGAATGGCCGGTGCCGCGAGCTGGATGCGCCGCACCTGCTCGGCGAACGGCTCCAGCGCCGGCTCCATCATTGGCGAGTGGTAGGCATGCGAGGTCCGCAGACGCCTGCATTCGGTGCCGCGCGCTTCCAACCGTCGCTGCAACCCGGAGATGGCTTCCACGGGGCCGGCCACCACCATCTGCTCGGGCGCGTTGTACACCGCGATGGAGAGGTGCGCGTCGAGCAGCGGGCGCAGGGCGTCGGCGTCCAGCCCGACGGCGAGCATGGCTCCGGCGGGCGCGGCCTGCATCAGCCGGCCCCGGGCGCAGATGAGCCCCAGCGCGTCCTTTAGGGAGAACACACCAGCGAGGCAGGCGGCCACGTACTCGCCCAGGCTGTGGCCCACCATCGCCTTCGGGGTCAGCCCCAGGGACATCCAGAGGCGGGCCAGCGCGTACTCGACGACGAAGAGGCAGGGCTGCGCGAGCGCCGTCTGGTGGATGCGCTCGTCGGAGGCGTCCTCCAGGAGGAGCAACTCACGCACATCCTCGCCCAGGTGCTGCAGGAGCAGCTCGGCGCACCGGTCCACCTCGGCACGGAAGACCGGCTGAGCGGCGTACAGCCCGCGCGCCATGCCGGCGTACTGCGCGCCCTGCCCGGGAAACAGGAACACCACCTCCCGCTCCCAGGCCACGCTTGGAGCGCGCTCACCTTGCCCGAGCTCACGCGCCAGCCGCTCCAGGCCCCGCACCGCGCCCGGCACGTCCCGGCAGACGAGCGCCGTGCGCTGCTCGAAGGCGGCCCGCCCCTGTTGCAGCGTGTGGGCCACGTCGGCCAGCGGCACCTCTGCCCGCGAGGCCAGGGCCTCCCCCAGGCGCCTCGCCGTCGCGGCGAGCGCTGTGGGAGTGCGCGCGGACAGGGGCAGCACCTGCCAGCGCTCCGTCTGCTCCACGGAGGGAATGGCCGGGGCCTCGGCCACCACCACGTGGGCATTGGTGCCGCCGATGCCGAAGGAGCTCACCCCGGCGATGCGCGGCAGGCCGGCGGGCGGAGTCCAGTCCGTGAGCCGCGCGTTGACGGAGAAGGGCGTCCCCTCCAGCCCCAGCGCGGGATTCGGTTGCTCGAAGTGCACGACGGGCGGGAGCTGGCGGTGGCGCAGGCACAGCACCGTCTTGATGAGTCCGGCGATTCCCGCCGCCGAGTCCAGGTGGCCGATGTTGGGCTTGGTGGCGCCCAGCGCGCAGGAGCCCTGGGGGCCGGTGTCACGCTGGAAGGCCTTCGCCAGTGCGGCGACCTCGACGGGGTCCCCCAGCGGCGTGCCCGTTCCATGGGTCTCCACGAACGAGACTTCGTGGGGCTGGACGCCGGCCGCGTCGTGCGCCCGGCGAATGACCTCGGTCTGTCCGGTGACGCTCGGTGCGGTGTAGCCGAGCTTGCCCGCCCCGTCGTTGTTGAGGGCGGTGCCGCGAATCACCGCGTGGACGGTGTCCCCATCTGCCAGGGCCCGGTCGAGCCGCTTGAGCACGACGGCGCCCACGCCGTTGCCCCGCACCGTTCCCCCGGCCCGTGCGTCGAAGGCCCGGCAGTGGCCGTCGGGCGAGAGAATCATCCCGGGCTGGTAGACGTACCCGCCCGCAAGCGGCACCGAGATGGCCACGCCTCCCGCCAGCGCCAGGTCGCACTCGCCGGCGAGCACGCTCTTGCAGGCGAGGTGCACCGCGACGAGCGAGCCCGAGCAGCCCGTGCGCACCGTCATGCCCGGCCCGCGCAGGTCCAGCTTGTAGGAGACGCGGGTCGCCAGGAAGTCGCTCTCCAGGCCCAGCTTGAGCTGGTAGATGTCGGCGGGCTCCTCGGAGGCCGGAAGCGGCTGGTAGCTCGTCGCGCTGGAGGTGGCGAAGACGCCGACGGAGGCGTCATGCGTCTGGGGCGGATAGCCCGCGTCCTCCAGGGCCTCCCATGCGCACTCGAGGAAGCGCCGCTGCTGCGGGTCCATCTGGCTCGCCTCGCGCGGGTTGACACCGAAGAAGTCCGCGTCGAACAACTCCGCGCCCTCCAGCACGCCCTTGGCCCGCACATACCCGGAGCGGCCCGACAGCGAAGCGGGGACACCGGCCCCGGCCAGCGCCTCGTCGCTCAGCTGCGAGATGGACTCCACGCCCGCGGCGAGGTTGCGCCAGAACTGCTCCAGGTCCTTCGCCCCCGGGAACTGCCCGGCCAGGCCGATGATGGCCACCGCGTGTCCCGCCTCCGCGGTAGGCACGGCCCTGGTGCGAGGGAGCTCCGGCGCGGGCGCGGCGGAGAGGTGCGCCGCGAGGGACTCGATGGTGACGTGCTCGAACAGCTCCACCATGGACGGCGCGCGACCGAAGGCCTGCCCCACCCGGGTGCGCACCTGCGTCAGCAACAGCGAGTGCCCACCGAGGTCGAAGAAGCTCTCCGTCGCGCCGACACGGTCCAACTGGAGGACGTCCTGCCAGATGCGCGCGAGAGTGCGCTCGGCCTGACTCGCGGGCGGCCGCGAGCGGGTACCGCGCACCCGCTGGACGGGGATGGCGAGCAGCGCCGCGCGGTCCACCTTCCCGTTGGACGTCAGCGGCAGGCGCTCGCACGCGACGAAGGCGGAGGGCACCATGTACTCGGGCAGGGACTGCTTGAGGAAGGCCCGCAGCGCGGCCTCCTCCAGCTCGCGGCCCTCGTGCGCCACCGTGCAGGCCACGAGGAACTTCCCGCCCGAGGGCTCTTCCCGCGCGAGCACCACGACGTCGCGCACGTCCGGGTGTGCGCGCAGCCCGGCCTCAATCTCTCCGAGCTCGATGCGGAAGCCGCGCAGCTTCACCTGGTGGTCCACCCGCCCGAGGAACTCGAGCCGGCCGTCGGGCAGCTGGCGCGCGAGGTCGCCGGTCCGGTACAGGCGGCCTCCGGGCCTGTCGCTGAAGCGGTCTGGAATGAAGCGCTCGGCGGTCAGCTCGGGACGACCCAGATAGCCGCGCGCCACCCCTGCACCGCCGATGTACAGCTCGCCCGCCACCCCGCGAGGCACAGGCTGGAGCCGTGCGTCCAGCAGGTACACCCGCACGTTGCCGATGGGCCGGCCCAGCGTCACCGGCGCGCCCGCGGTGCACAGCGCATGGGTGGCGTAGATGGTGGCCTCGGTGGGCCCATAGCCGTTGAGGTAGCGGCGGCCCACGCTCCAGCGCGCCACGAGGGGCTCCGGGCTGGCCTCGCCACCCGCCATGATGAACTTCAGGGCCGGGTATTCCCCCTCGGGCAGCACCGCGAGCGTCGACGGGGAGAGGATGGCGGCGGTGATGCGTCGCTCTCGCAGGAGGCTCGCGAGCTCCGGCCCGGGCACGAGCGACTCCCGCCGCGCGAGACAGAGGGTGGCCCCCGAGACGAGCGGGGAGAAGATCTCCTGCACCGCCATGTCGAAGCTCACCGAAGCGAACTGGAGCACCGTGTCTCCCGGGCCGAGCGGAAGCACCCGGGGCTGCGTCGCGAGCAGGTTGCCGACCTGGCGGTGCTCGACGGTGACGCCCTTGGGCCGGCCCGTCGAACCCGAGGTGTAGATGACGTAGGCCGCGTTGCCAGGGCCCACGCCGCTGTCGGGCGCGTCGCAGGGGCCCGTCAGGTCCTCCCCTCCCGCGCCGATGAAGAGCCGCGCGGCGTCACTCTCGGGCAGCCGCTCCGCGAGCGAGCGCTGCGTCACGAGGGCCGTGAGCCGCGCGTCCGCCACCATGAAGGCGAGGCGCTCGGAGGGATACGCCGGGTCGAGTGGGACGTAGGCGCCCCCCGCCTTCAGCACTCCGAGGAGCCCGACAATCAGCTCCGGCGAGCGCTCCACGCACAGGCCCACGCGGACCTCGGGCCCCACTCCGAGCCTCCGCAGGTGGTGGGCGACGTGGTTGGCGCGCGCGTCCAGCTCCCGGTACGTCAGCGCCTCGCGCTCGAACAGGAGCGCGACGGCGTCCGGCGTCCGCTCCACCTGACGGGAGAACAGCGCGTGGAGACAGACCTCCGACTCGACGTCCGTCGCGGTCGCGTTCCACTCCACGACGAGCTGTTGCTCCTCCTCCGGCGGGAGCAGGCGCAGCGCGGCGACAGGCTGGTCGAGCCCGGTGAGGAGTGACTCCAGCAGCGTGACGTAGCGCGCGGCGAGGCGCTCCACGGTGGCCGGCTCGAAGACATCGGCATTCACCGCCCAGAGAAACTGTGTCCCGGAGCCGGTGGCGTGGACGTGGACGGAGAGGTCTCCAGCCAGTCCGACGTTGGAGGCCGTGAGCCGCTCGAGCTCGAACGGCGGCGCTTCCGCGGACGCGTCGAGCCGCAGGCGCGGCATCTGGGTGAACGTCGCCTGCACGAGCGGCGAGCGGCCCGCGTCGCGCGGCGGCTTCAGGTCTTCAATCACCTTGGGGAGCGGGTAGCTGCCATGGGCCAGGGCCTCGCGCAGCGTGCGCGCGGTGTCCTGGAGGAAGGACCGGAAGGACACGTCCGCCGGAGCCCGGGAGCGCACGGCGAGCGTGTTGACGAGATACCCCACCACCCGCGAGTGCCACTCCTGGCTTCGCCCCGAGGACGGGACGCCCACCAGCAAGTCCTCCTGTCCGCTGTGCCGGTGGAGAAGGGCCTGGAAGGCCGCGAGCAGCAGCGCATAGAGGCTGGTGCCCTCCCCCTTCGCCAGCGCCGCGAGCGCCTGGGCCAGGGGCTCGTCCAGCGTCATCACGTGGGTGTGCTGGCGGAAGCTCTGCCGGGTCGGCCGGGGGCGGTCCGTCGGCAGGTGCAGCACCGGTGTGCATCCGGCGAGCTGCTCGCGCCACCAGGTGCGTGCCCGTTCAGCCTCGGCGCGGGCCAGCCACTGCGACTGCCACTGGACGAACTCGTCATGCTCGCGCGTGGGCGGCGGCCCGAGTCCAGCCTCGCGACCGCTGGCGACCGCGGCGTAGCTGCGCTGGAGGTCCTGGAGCAGCAGGCCGAGCGAGCCGCCATCGAGTGAGAGGTGGTGGCAGGCCAGCAGCAGCACGTGCTCGCCCGGGCCGCGGGTGTAGAGCGCGCCGCGGAGCACCGGTCCACGATGGAGGTCATGGGGGTGGGCCGCGTCGGAATACAGCCGCTGGAGCATGGCGGCCTCGTCGAGGTGCGCCGCCTCGACATGCTGGAACGCGAAGTCCATCCGGTCATGAAGCACCCGGCGCGGTCCGCGTTCCGTGTCGGAGAACGTCGTGCGAAGCACGGGGTGCCGCGCCACGAGCAACGCCAGCGCGCGCTTCAGCAGCTCCGGGTCCAACGCGCCCCTGAGTCGAAACCCGTACGCGAGGTTGTACGCGATGGGGTCCAGCTTGGAGGCGAACCACAGTGCCTGCTGGTTGTACGAGAGAGGCCCGCTGCTCGACTCCAGGCCCGTGACTTGGTGGGACTGCGACTCAACGGGATGCGACATTCGCCCTCAAGGCTTCTCAGTGGGTCGGGAACGACGTGCGCGGCTGGGGGCTGGGTTCGGGGCGACACGCCTTTCGGCCAGCCGACCCCGAACACCCATTGGCTGTTTTTCAGAGAGAACTAACGACCCGGTACTCTCTTGTCCGGTCACCGGGCAGCCTGCCAGTCAGGCTCGCCTGGCTGTTTTCACCGCGGGTGCACCCGCCCGGGTTGCAGCCGGGCAGGCCAGCCCATTGAACGCCCGCCTGCGCAGGCGAGCTGCCATCCGTACCTTCCGCGAAGGGAGGACCATGGCGAATCCACTCGTTCGACTCACCCGCAGGGCGGTAGGCGGAGCCAAGCGCCTCAAGCGCCGGGCCAAGAAGCGCCTCGGCCTGTTCGACCCGCTGCAGCTGCTTCCCTTTCGCAGCTACGGCACCCGTGAGTACCTCGTCGTCAGCGGCCGGCTCCTCGAGCGCGAGAGGGTCATCCATGACGCCTCCGACGCAGCGGCCTCGGAGGACGCCACCCGCGCGCGGAACGGGCGCCTCGACAACCTGCGTGCCTCCATCCGGCGCTTCCGCAGCGACGAGATTCCGGAGGCACGCATCGCGGTCCGCTTCGGCACGTCGAGCCAGGAGGTCGTCACCGACGAGGAGGGCTTCTTCCGACTGGAGCTGCCGCTGACCGGGCACGTGGAGCCCGGCTGGAAGGAGGTGGAGCTCGAGCTCCTCGAGTCCATGGCCGGCTCCGCGGGCATCCGGGCGACGGCGCACGTCTTCGTGCCATCCGACGAGGCGGAGTTCGGAATCATCAGCGACGTGGACGACACGGTCATCCGCACCCGGGCCACGCACCGGCTGGAGATGATCCACACCGTCCTCTTCAACGATGCGCGGAGCCGAAAGCCCTTCCCCGGCGTGGCCGCCTTCTACCGCGCGCTGGAGCAGGGCCCCGACGGCAGGGACCTCAACCCCATCTTCTATGTCTCGCGCAGCGGGTGGAATCTCTATGACTTGATGGATGCCTTCTTCGAGGTCCAGGACGTCCCCCACGGGCCGCTCTTCCTCACCGACATCTCCCTCATCGAGCCGAAGTCGACGGCGCTCGGCCAGGGCCAGGACAAGCTGACGCGCATCCGCCGACTGCTCGAGGCCTACCCTTCCCTGCCCTTCGTCCTCATCGGGGACAGCGGACAACAGGACCCGGAGGTGTACGGCACCATCGTCCGCGAGCATCCGGGCCGCATCCGCGCCGTCTACATCCGTGACGTCACCAGCCGCCGCCGGGACCAGGAGGTGCAACAGCAGATGGAGCAACTGCGGGCGCTGGGCGTCCCCGCGCTGGCGGTGCGGGACACCTGCGAGGCCGCAAGACACGCGGTGGGCCAGGGGCTCATCGGCCGCTCCGCCTTCCCCCGCATCGAGGAGGCTTCGCGCGCGGATGAGGCGCGGCCTCAAACGGCCCCTCAACGGGGAGACGAGGCGCAGCCCCAGCGCGGCTGAGGTGGGCGGCGCTCAAGACCTTGAAGGTCTCGGCCACGGCCGACTCCAAGCTGGGCTTGGACGCCAGCGCACCCGCGCTGAGCGCACCTCGGGGGAATGAACGGAGCAGCGGGAATCGAACCCACGGCAAGGCGGTAGAAAACCCCAAGCAGGACGCGCTGTTACCCGCTATTGCCTTGTTTCTCCTCGGGTTCGACATCCCGCCCCGCCCCACGCTGTTCCCCGCTGCGCCGCCTCGAACCACGCTGGAGGAGCACACTGGGGGTACATGCGGCCCAACAGGGGCAGTCCGCTCATGGACGCGAGCCGCCCGCGTTCCCCGGTCTCTCAGGGATCACGAGAGGCCCGTAGGAGGCTGAAGGAGGTATCCGTCGGGCGGACGGCGTGCTGCCGGGCATTGCCGAGCTGAGCAGACCGGGTCATCCGTCGATGCCTGCGGAAGAGCATCGAAAGGCCGGAGTGGCTGCGGATCGCCGAGAAGTTCGAAGCAAGCGGGCTGACGCAGCGTGAGTTCGCTGGTTTGGTGAAGGGCGCCCTGACAAGAAGACACTGAAGAAAGTTTGGGCGCACTGGCAACTGCTGATTGAGACCCAATCGCAGTGACCGCTGGGATATTGTCGACAAGGAAGGCTGCCTGTGGCTAGCCTTTTGCTCCTTTGGGATGAAAATCAATGCGCCCTATCCAAACGGTCGCGACGCGACGCGCGCTTCCATCGGGCTCTTTACTCGTCTCAACTGAGCACCAGACATGGATGCGTGTGGAGGCCCCAACCTTTGAGTGATAACCAAAAAATCTCTTCCCCTGGCCCGGCACCTCAAACTCAAGCTGCTTGCGAAGACTTGGCTTGTTATAGACGGTTGCGCTTTCGTCGCTGATCTCTATCCCTGTTGCCGCCTCGTACGTTTGCTTCGGCACTCCGCCTTCTGCCGTCGCGCGAGCGTATTCTTCAAATCCAAGCAGCGCAGTCAGGAGTTTTTCAAGCGGGACGTCGATATGTGCCGAATCGAGGTTCTTGTACACGCGATCAAGGAAACGTACGCTAGGGCATGTCGACTCAACATGCTCTAGCACATCCCGCCGTGTCGCGATGTTATCGCGCGCCAGCGCACTGATTGCCTCCTCAGTCGCACGTGTGTCGTGATGATTGGGGAGCGAAGCCTGCGACACGTCACGTGCGCCGTCATATTGACGGGCCGGTAGTTCCCCGCTCGCCACCCCATATGAAAGAACGAATGCAACGTAACCATCATGAGAGAGGCGATGGTGAAGGCCGCGACTGACCACCTCCTCCAGATCCGCGCGTCCGACTGGTGGCGCTATGGTGGTCGGAGGCCCATTTTCGTCGCATTCCAAGGAGGAGAGGTACGGGCCTTCTGTGCAGGCTCGGAGTATCCCTACGAGTGCGTCCTTCCATGTCACTACATTTAGTTGTTGTCTGCCCCACGTGTACAAATCTAAGGTCCCGTCGGGCTTTCGCTGCCATATTTTGTCGTGGACGTACAGGGCCGACTGAGGATTTATGCGGCGTGCCGCGTCAATCACTCGATGGAGTGCCTTCAAGTGTTCGGCTGTGTCATCGCGGCGCACAGCCAAGTTATCAATGATAGCGTGATTCAGAAGGAGCGCTACCATCAGAGCAACTCCAGAAGCTCGCGCGCCTCTTGATCGAAGAACCCAGGAGGCCAACGCTGAATTCGGCCCGCGTGGTCAATGTCGATCCGCGTTGGCGTCGTGGTGCCTTCGCTGTCTTGGCGGAAGAAGTGCACCGCAACGTCTTTCGTGCCGAGTTGCTCCTTCTTGAGCGCAATGCGAATGGCGTTCACAATATGTTCGCTGTGGGTTTCGACAATGACTTGGCGCCCCGCTCGGGCGGCGGCAATAAATGCGTGCGCCAGTCGATGCTGCGCTGCGGGATGCAAGTGCGCTTCAGGAGTCTCGATAGCGAGAACATCGCCAGGCGAAGAACCCAGGATAAGTGCAAGAATGGGAAGCGTTTGAGATAGCCCAAGACCGACCGCACCAAGCGACAAGTCTTCGGCACCGGGAGTTTGCACTTTAAGTGTATACCCAATGCGCTCGACTTCATTGACGCGCGCTGCAAGCTGTGAGTCAAAAACATAAGACCACCACTCGTCAATCGCTTCCGCCAAACGTACTGGCTCGCCTCCTGCTGGCCTGAGGCTCACCTCCCTGTGTCGCTCCGATGAGAGGTATTCAGCAATGTACTCACCACGAGTTCCAAGAGGAGGGCCGTTTGGAATAGTCTTGCCTCTGTATAGAGGTGCGGGTTCTGCGCGGTAGGGACCAAGATATCGAAATTTTGATGGATTGATGGAGAGACAAATCCGATTCATGGGTCCCTTGGTCGGTCGTATCTCTAGCGGGCTAACAAACTCCACCTCTCCACAATCCCTCCACGTCTCTCCAGTTAAGGACTTCCATACATAGCCGGTGTCGGTGCGCTCGAACCGGTCTACGCCATCCCCTGATTCAAGTTCGATGCTGTCAATTATGCCAAACGGCCGGCGATCCGTTGGCGCTATGATCCTCCATAATGCATCACTTGTATCGTCTGAAACCCCGATCTCGAACCATAGCCCCTCGCCTGTACGTCGGTAATTGACGATGTCGCCGAAAGTTTCAAGCGCCACCCATTGACCGTTTAGGACTAAATTTGCTCGAGATGCTAGCTCGGCGCTCTGGACTAGACATGCCAGCGCCGCAACAACCGAACTTTTCCCTACATTATTGGGGCCTGCTAGTATTGTGATTGGGGCGAGTTCGAGAGTGTGCGACTCTGCAAAAGAACGAAACCCGTCAAGGGTGAGCGTGCGCAACATGCTTGAGAACCTCTTCCCACTGATAGAACCGCTGGCGAACCCGAAGGGGGGAGCCCGTCGCGTGGCTGATTGCGCCGGAGAACATAGTTTCAGACTGTAGATTCAGCATCGCAGTTCGAACAGTTCGCCTATGCGCGCCCCATGATTCTGCTGGTTCGGGGACTCGATCGAAGCCCCAAATTTCCACGTCCATCAGGGCCGCATTAATTTGCGGTTTGACCAAGCCTGTTTTGGGATCGAAACGGCGGAAGGCTGAGTCTTCGAACACTTCGCCCACGAGAGAAAGCGCACGCAGATATCGCTCTCTAATCTTGATGAGGCCGCTGTGTCCCATCCGGTTCAGTTCTCGAAGCGCATTGTCTAAGAACGAGGACATGTTGCCGGGATATGTCTCGAAACCGAATGTTAAGAATGAAAGTCCTCGTAAAACGAGTTCGTCGACTCTTGCTTGGCGGTAAGAGAAATGCAGACCGGCAACTTTTCGAAAGGGACCGTCCGCGATGTCTCTGATCATGTCGCGAGCTGGACCTTGGAGGAGCGCGTTCCTGATCTCTTGCGCCGTCAATGCCGTCCCGCCTGTATTTAGCCGCTCAAACAAGTAGAGCGCGGTATCTGGGGCGGAGTTTGGCTGGATTAAGAATACTGTTAGACCGGTAGCTTCTATGCGGCGCCTCAGCCTTGCATCGAGATCGCTGAAGCGGCTACCATTTAGATGAGGAAGAAGTTCGACATGTTCAAGTGCAAATCTCCCGTCCATGAATTGGAACAACGTCGTGAGCCGTTGCTGGCCGTCGATGACGAGCATCCGCCCATCGGCGTCTTCGGCGAGATAGATTGGGGGCAACGGGATCCGGGCTAGTACGGACTCAATAAGCCTGCTCTGCTGCTCTAGTGTCCAGACAAACTCCCGCTGGAACGCGGCCCTGAGTTCGAGCCAGCCATCTCGGAATTGGCGGTAGAGTTCCAGCACGGTCCGCTCTGACTTAACGACCTCGACCGAGAGCCCCTGCTCCGGAATCGAATGGCGAATCCGACGGCTTGGCCCTTGGTCGTGATCGTCCTCAGTGTCGATGTCGTCGTTGCCGTTACCCACCTTGACTCCCTCGCACCTACCCTGCCATACCTGCGCAGCCGGGGCGAGCTTACGAATCTCGCGCCGCGCCGCATAGAGCATAGGTACGTGAAGGTCCACTCGCAGTAGATGCAGCACCAGGCAGCTCGGCTGTGGCGGCACTTAGTGCTGCTCGGCCCCCCAACGGCTGCGATGCAGGGGAGGGACATAATACGGACTCCCTTTGCAGGCGAGAGACCGTAACGGAGCTGGTGCGCAGCCCGCGCGGCCCCCCCATCAGTGGCCCTCCTCGCCCCCCTGTGTCAGTGAAGTTGTCGCCTCGGCTCACCGGCAGATCTGACCACCCATTGGGGCGAGAGCAGGCAGGTCGCGGTGCCGTACACGAATGCATTCAAGGCGCAAAGGGTGACGCGAAGGGTGGGCCCCAACGCGGTGAGCGCTGCGGCGCTGGCCCGGGTGCGGGAGCGGGCTTAGCCGCGCCCGTTGGGGTCAGGGGTATGTGCTCAAGCCGCGACGCTAGGACCGTTCGCTGAGCCCAATCTGGCCGGGCGGTCCATCGGCAGCGTGACGATGAACCGGGCGCCACCGCTCTGCCTGTTCTCGGCGGTGAGGGTTCCGCCCACCCGCTCGACGTACTCGCGGCAGAGCGCGAGCCCCAGCCCGGTCCCCACGCCGGGAGCCTTGGTCGTGAAGAAGGGCTCGAACATGCGCTCCAGCACGTGCTCGGGAATGCCCGGCCCGTTGTCCTCCACGTGGAGGATGACCGTTTCCTCCTGCTCCTTCGCACCGATGCGGAGCTCTGGCCTGTTGGGAGCGCCCGTGGCGGACATCGCGTCCACCGCGTTCGTCAGCAGGTTCAGCACCACCTGCACGAAGCGACCCTTTCCGAGCCGCACGGGCGAGAGCTGGGAGGAAACCTCGTCGATGACGCGCACGCCCGCGTGCAGCTTCGGCCTCCCGAGCCGGAGCGCTTCCGCGACGACCTCGGCGGCGGAGGAGCAGGTGTCGCCCTCGTTCGAGTCATCGCGCGCGAAGCTCATCAGGTCCCGGACAATCTGGTTGATGCGCGCCACCCCCTCGAGCGACTCGCGGTGGATCTCCGCGAGTTCCTGGGGAGCACATACCTCGCCGCGCGCTCCGAGGGCTTCCAGATGGCTCAGGTTCGAGCTCACGAAGGCGAGGGGGTTGTTGATTTCATGCGCCACGCCCGCGGCGAGCTGCCCGAGCAGCGCGAGCCGCTCGAAGCGGCCTCGGCGCCGTTCGCTCTCGGCGAGCTGCCGCAGGGTCTCCGCGCGCTCCCGCTCGTGGCGCAGCTTGTCCTGGAGGACCCGGTGGTGCGCGTAGGTGCCGTACATCCCGATGAGGCCGGCGACCACGCTCATTCCGCCCCAGAGCGATGCCTCGCCCACGCCGCCGCCATCACTCCCGACGATGACGAGGACGCCAACAGCGTTGAGGACGGTGCTGACCACGACCGCGCGCAGGTCACCATGCGCAATCGCCATGAAACACAGCGGGATGACCATGTTCCAGAAGAAGAGCGGGCTCTGCCAGCCCCCCGTCTGGAGGACAATCACCGGGAAGCAGAGCGCCGTCACCACCGCGACGAGCGTCGCATGCCAGGAATGCTCATCCGGCGCGGTCCGGCTGAGCAGCCCGAACAGGACCATCGTGCCGCCCCAGACACACCGGGCCGGCAGCGTCGCGAGAGTCACGCTGCCCAGGATGGCCCAGTCTAGGACCACGCAGGCGATACAAAGAAGTCCGCAGAACACATACCCGGCGCGGATGGCGTCGAGGCGGCCGGGAATGTGCCCACCCCCAGCGGAAGCGAAACCACCGAGCCGCTGAAGCCATTGTCGTGCGACTGTTTTCATCCGATAACAGCATCGCACAGCCGGCCTCGGTTGCCCCCCGGGTTCCGTGAGGACCGGCGCACGCGGTACGCGGCCCCGGTTTTCCCTGATATCCCCTCGGCTCCCGTGAGTGCCTGCTTGGATTCCGAGGAGCCCAAGCCGCCGGACGTCGCCTCACGCGTTCTTGATGGGACCGCCTGGAACCACACCTTCTTCGGGGACATCCTCGTTCTTCTCTGACGAAACGACCTGCCCGCTGGAGAGCCGGGCCCGCGCGAGCGTGTAGAGGCTCTCGTGAAACTGCTCCGGCACCACATCGACCCGTATCCAGGTCTCCCATGATTCATCGGGCTTCAGTCTCCTGGGCAGGGGCCTGTCCGCCTGAAGCACCAGGGAGTGGAGGTGAAGCCAGAGATGTGTCAGCTCGACCTCTCGGGTCCTGGAGAGGTTGGTGGCATTGATGAAGAAGCACTCCTCGCCGCTCCTGAGGAAGAAGGCCCGATGGACCGTCAGGCGCACCTTTCGGGGCTCCTCGGGGCTCGCCGGGTCCATGACCGGAGCTTCCACCTTGATGCCCGCGGGCGCCCTCACGCGAGACAGGTCGTGCTCAGCGTAGGTCTCGTTGGGCGGCACGGTGTCGACATCCAGGCGAAAGTCCTTGTTCGCGTCTGACCACATCCGGGGCCAGACACGGACCTTCAGCGTGCCATCTCTCGCCACTAGGGCACCGAAGCTATAGCCGTGCCGCGCCGGGTGGCCGTGCGGAGTCCTCTCGCCATGGACAGTTCCCGCGACAATCGAAACGAGCGCCGTGCCGCCACCGCTCCCTGCACGCTCCGAGGCGCCCTCATGAACATGGCCCGAGAGATGGAGATGCGCATGTCCGCGAATCCACCGCGCGGCATCGGTCTCGTCCGCGAGCCAGCGGTCTCGTAGCGGGTGGTGACCGAGCACGATGACGACCTCGTCGGGTGCGACATGCGGCTCCGTGAAGGCCGCCGAGAGCTGCCGGGTCCCCAGCCGCAGGCGCCCCTGGTCGGACTCGAAGACGGCCTCGTCCGCCGCCAGGAGCGCGGTATTCAGGCCCACGATCCGGATCCTCGGTCCGCCCTGCACCTCCAGGGTATGCCGCCAGTAGAGTTGCGGGCCGGGGACTTCAGCGTCGGACCGACACGCGGGGGCGAAGCCCTTGGTGAATGCCAGGTAGTTCGCCTGCCGCGCCGCCAGTTGAGCCAGGGCGGCGGGATCCGCCAACGCCTCGTCGAGCAAGACCTCGCCCTTGCGCAGCTGGCGCAGCAGCGTCCTGGCAATCACGGCCCTGTCCGCCGGGCGTTGCACATCATGGTTGCCAGGCACGACGAAGACCGAGTCGGGACTCAGTCCTGCGGCCCGCGCGATGTCGGTCAACCACTGCCCCGCCCGCGTGTACTCATCGGGAGTGCGACATGCTCCGCTGAACGCGATGTCGCCCGTCACGAAGATGGCATCGGGCTGCGGTGCACCGGAAGCGAGCCTGTGTTCGACGTCGCGGCGCAGCGCGCCAAGCACCAGCTTTTGATCTTCGACATGGGTCGCATCACCGTGACCCACGTGAATGTCGGAGAGGTGGATCCAGCTGAAGAGCGGAGGGGCTCCCTCGCCTGCGCGACGGGTTTCCACCTGCGAGTGTGAAGCCCTCCGCGGCTCGCCGGACTTTTTCGCAGCAGGGGTGCCGCCTTGGCTTCCCAGGCTCAGGGACAGGTAGTCGGCGTAACGCTGAAGAGCGACCCGTACGTTCGCGACTCCTTTCGGATCCAGCTCCGCGACCACCGCGCGGTCGTCACCGAGCTGGTCGGCCCACTCACGCAAGCTATCGGGGCTCGCCCCCTCCACTTGCCGCCCGGTCAGCCGTTCAATGCGGCGCAGACGCGAGGGGTAGTCACTGGCGGAGCCGGCACCGAGTGGCGCCCCCGTGGTGGGCGAGACGTACCGGGTCGTCAGATAGATTTCAAAGTCTCGGAACGACATGGCGGCATCTTGCGACAGCGCATCGCACATCTGCAAAGGGGCGAGCCCACCCCTGGCCCGGCCACCGGTGCACTGGGGGGAGCCGGCGAGCACGGCGCCGTATCTTTTCCGTGCCCTGATTCGTCTCCTCAGCATGACGACCACCCAATCCTCTGGCAGGCGCCTCTTCGTCTCGATGATCGTGTCGCTCGATGGCTACATCGAGGGGCCCAACCGCGAGCTCGACTGGTTCGACGATGGCAACCCGCAGTTCGAGCAGTACTGCGACGAGATGATCGACTCCGTCGGCCTCGCGCTCTACGGCCGACGCTCATATGAGCTGATGCTGGACTACTGGCCGAACGCCGAGGTGAACCCGCGCTCGGCGGCGGACCTCGCCTTCGCCCGCAAGATGAACGCCCTGCCGAAGCTCGTGCTCTCACGGACGCTGGAACATGCGGCGTGGAACAACACGCGCATCGTCCGCGACCGCGTCGCGGAGACCATCACCGAGCTCAAGCGTCAGCCTGGCAAGCCGCTCGTGGCCTGGGCCGGCGCGGGCCTGGTTTCCACCCTCGCGCAGCACGACCTCATCGACGAGTACCGGCTCATCGTGCACCCCGTCCTGCTCGGCTCGGGAACGCCGCTCTTCCCTCCCTCGGGGCTCCGGCGGAAGCTGGACTTGGTCCGTACGACGCAGCTGGGCCGCAACCTCGTCGTGCTGTGTTACGAACCTCACCGGACATGAGCAAGCCCCCGCCCACCATCGACGCGCTCAGGGACGACGTGAAGACGTCATGGCAGCGCTTCCTCGACCTCGTGGAGTCGCTCCGGCCCGAGCTCTACCGCTACTGCCGCCACCTCACCCGCAACGCGTGGGACGCGGAGGACCTGGTGCAGGAGGCGCTCATGCGCGCCTTCGTGACGCTGGGGACCGTGTTCAGCGACGTCCCGCGGCCCAGGGCCTGGCTGTTCCGGACGGCGTCGAACCTCTGGATTGACCGCGTGCGCCGCTCGCGCCTCGAGCTGACCGCCGCGGCGCCTCCCACGCTCCCTCCCGGCCAGGAGCCCCGTGAGTCTCGCGAGGCGGCCGGCACGTTGCTCGTGCGGCTGCCACCCCAGGAGCGCGCGGCGGTGGTCCTCAAGGACGTCTTCGACTTCTCGCTCGAGGAAATCGCGGACACGCTCTCCACGACGGTCGGCGCGGTGAAGGCCGCCCTCCACCGCGGGCGGGGACGGCTGGCGGCACCACTGGACGAAGCGCCCACCCGCGAGCCCACGCCCGGGGCCCTGGATGCATTCAGCGACGCCTTCAACGCCCGGGACATGGAGCGCCTCACGGCGCTGCTGCTCGACAGCGCGACCGTGGAAATCGTGGGCGTGGTCACCGAGTACGGCCCCGAGGCCCCCAAGGACCCGCGCACCGGCTCCTTCGCGGGCACGCTGGCACCCATCACCTTCGACGAGCGTGGCGGCGTCCCGGCCGAGCTGCTCGAGGGCTACCTGGGCACCATCCCTCGCTGCGAGGTGCGCCGTCATCGCGACGGCTGGGTCCTGCTCTTCTGGTACGAGCACGTGCAGGGCCCCAGGGTCCGCACGGTGATGACCGTGGAGACCGACGGCGACCGCATCGCCCGGGTCCGCAACTACTTCTTCACGCCGGACGTGATTGCGGAAATCTGCGGCGAGCTCGGCGTCCCGTTCCAGGTGAATGGCTACCGGTACTGGCCGGGCGCGGCGCCGCCTCCGGCCCCTCTCCCGTAGGAGGGGGCCGGAGCACGGTTGGGGCGGTGTTCCTAGCCCTTCGTGCAGACGACGTCGTCGACCTGGAGGTGGTCGCGGTCGGCCTCGCTGCGGCTCGGATAGAAGAACAGGCGCCAGTCGTGCACGTTGCCGGTGAAGCGGAAGAACACCGGCTGCCACTCGTCGCTGTCGACGGTGATGAAGTCGGTCTGCGGGCTCCAGCCGGCGCTCGAATAGCTGCGATGGCGAATGCTGCCGTGGCCTCGCACCCGATACGAACAGGAGTAGGTGCCGCTCGGGACGTCGAAGCTCTCGAGAGAGAAGCGCTCGGCCACCTGGATGGGGACGACGAACTGCAGCGCCCTCGAGCCGCCGTGCACCGCGTTCGTGTAGAGCGCGAGGCGCGAGGGCTTGATCTCGGAGCCCGGGTCGCTGACGCCGTTGTCGATGCCGTACCAGTAGTCGGGGATGTAATGGTCCCCGTGGTAGGGGATGTAATAGGTGTCCCAGTTCTCGAATCCACCGTTGCGGATGATGTTCGAGGGGTGGGAGGCGGAGACGCAGCGCCGGGTTGCCGGGTCGCAGGCAGGCAGCGCACCGAGGCAGTCGTAGGTGGTGGAGCAGGCCCCTTCGGCCAGCTCGCACACGCCGCTCGTGGGGTTGCAGCTCGTCGCCGGGTTGCTGCAGATGACCCCGGCGCAGGGGTCGCCCTCGATGCAGAGATGCGTGGCGGAGTCGCAGACCGGCGTCTCCGGGGTGCTCGCGCACTCCGCGTGACGGGTGCAGCGGCCCTCCGCGACAACACAGGTATGGGTCTCGTCGCAGGCCTGCCACTCGCTGCAGTCGGCGGCGTCGTTGCAGCGGCCGGAGAGCGGCTCGCAGGTGGCGGTGGCATTCTCGCAACGCTCCCAGGCCTCGCAAGAGACCGCGTCACACGGCTCGGCGGCCCGCTCGCAGCGCACGTCGTCGATGAGCAGATGCTCGCCGCTGGTATTCCGGACGCTGAAGATGAGCTCGAAGGTGTCGAAGACGTCGGCGGCGAGGTTGAAGCTGTACGCCAACTGCCTCCACTCCCCGGTGTCGACCGAGGTGTAGGCCGAGTAGCTGGAGTAGCCGTCGCCGAAGAAGGCGTTCCGAACTTCGCCGGTGCCCCGTGCCTGGTAGGTGCAGGAGTAGCGGCCGGCGGGCATCGACTTCGCCTGGGTGCTGAAGCGCTTGTGCGTGGTCGAGGTGTTGGCCAGCCGGACCGCGTTCACGCCTTCGAATGCGTTCGTCGTCACCTTCCGCACGTCTTCGGTGGAGATATTCGACGTGCTCCCGAACCACATCTCCGGAAGCGCAGCGGGCCATTCTTCGAAGCCCCCGTTGTCGATGACGCGCACCTCGGGCTCCTGGCCCGCGTCAGGCGTCCCCTCCCCTGCGTCGGGCGTCTCGCTACCCGCGTCCGGAGTCTCGCTTCCCGCATCCGGCGTCACTTCGCCTGCGTCCGGCGTCTCGCTTCCCGCGTCCGGAGTCTCGCTTCCCGCATCCGGCGTCACTTCGCCTGCGTCCGGCGTCTCGCTTCCCGCGTCGGGAGTCACGTCGCCTGCATCTGGCGTCACTTCGCCTGCATCCGGCGTCACTTCGCCTGCATCCGGAGTCTCGCTTCCAGCGTCGGGAGTCTCGTCGCCTGCGTCCGGCGTCACTTCACCTGCATCCGGCGTCTTCTCGCCCGCGTCCGCTGTTTCGGCGCCTGCGTCCGACAGGGTCTGGCCGGCATCAGTCGTCACCTCAGGATTCGAATCACCGCAGGCGACCACCAGGACCAGCAGCGCAGCCAGATACACTCGAAACAACGTCACAACGAGCCTCCGTTTCACAGAACGGGCCTCTCGTACCACAGGAGCAGAGCCGAAGCCCTGCTGCGAGCGTCAGTGACCTCGGGGTGCCCGGGTCCTCCACATCATGATGGAGCGCGTGAAATCACTTTCCGTCTTGCTCTGGCTGACCGCTGGACGCGCCTTGGCGCAGGAGGGCACTGAAAGCCCTCCTACCGCCCGTGAAGCGCCGCCGCGGCCCAGGTCGGGAACGGACGCGCGCATGGAGCTGGGCCTGCAAGCGGCTACGCATGGGGCACGGACGCCGAAGCCTTCGTCCACGAAGGGGCAGGCGCCAGGCTCCAGCTGCTTGCGCGGCTCGGCCCCTATCTCGCGCTCGGGTCCAATAAAGCCAATGACGGAGGGCCTCGACCTCTCCTCTTGAAGCCTCAGTGCACGCTGCGCGAGGGGTGGGCCTCGGCGAGGGAGGGCTGTGCGAGCTCGCCGGACTCCGAGCGCAAGAGCACGCCGACCGCGGTAGGGGCACCATCGCGCGCCGAGAGTGGGAAGTAGCTCGCCAACAGGCGCGCATTGCGGCGGGCCCCGTCGCGCTGCGCGGGCATCAGGTGGAGGTCGGTCAGGGGCCGCCCCGAGGAGAGGACCTGTGAGACGGGATCCTCGAGGTCCTGGGCCAGGGCGGGCGCCACCTCGCTCACCCGGCGTCCGGCGAGGATGGCGGCGCTGGTCTCCCACAGGTGGGCCCAGGCGTCGTTGACGCGCAGCACGCGCAGCTCGGGGGAGAGGATGGCCATTGGCACCGGAGCGGCGGCCATGAGCGCATCGGTGAGCACCAGCGGCTCGGGAGCCAGCTGCAGCTCGTCCAGGGCCGCGGCCCGGAGCCGCTCCTCGGCCTCGCGCTCCATCACCTCGCGCTCCCGGTCGCGCAGCAGCCCGGCGTGCCGGTTCAGGTGCTGCGACTGGAGGTAGAGGTCCACGAACACCGCCACCTTGGTGCGCAGCATGTCCGGGTTGAAGGGCTTCACGATGTAGTCGACCGCCCCTTGCGCGTAGCCCCGCTGCACCAGCGAGTCCTCGCCGGAAAAGGCGGTGATGAAGAGGATGGGCACGTGGCGCGTGCGCTCCCGCCCCTTGATGAGCCGGGCCGTCTCGAAGCCGTCCATCCCCGGCATCTGCACGTCGAGCAGGATGCAGGCGAAGTCCTGTTGCAGCAGCGCCGCCAGCGCCTCCCGCCCCGAGCGCGCCAGCACCAGGCGCTGGCCCAGAGGCGCCAGGATGGCTTCCAACGCCACCAGGTTGGCCGGGATGTCGTCCACCAGCAGGATGCTGGCTGTCTCCGTCTCTGAGCGTGTCATGCCCCAAAGGGTAGGCACTCCGTACATCGCAGGGCCGGGTTTCACGCCCGCTGAGCAGCCAGGGGGACGACCGCCTTCCCGTGCGCAAGAGTTCGACGCACACTTTGCATGATTTTCCGGGTCACTGGCTCTACCACTTCGGGACCGGGAGATTGGAACCAGGAGGGTCCCAGGGGCGGAGATGCGGCAATCTTCCGGGACGGTGTTGTGGGTGCTGCTGTGCTGTGTGGCAGGCATGGCGGATGGGAAGGCGCCACCGGATGCGCGGCTGAGGGAGGCGCAGACGGCCTTCGAAGAGTCGAAATCGCTCTGGGACGCGGGCCGGTACGCCGAGGCCATCGAGAGAGGTCAGCAGGCGCTGGCCCTGCATGAGGCGGTGCTCGGGGGCACCCATCCCGACGTCGCCCGGTGCCTGGACAGGCTCGGGTTGCATCACCTGTTGCGAGGGGACGTCGTCCGAGCCGAGCCGCTCCTTCTGCGCGCGCTGGCCATTCGGGACTCGGCCCTTGGAGGACGCCACCCGGAGGTCGCCCAATCGCTCAATACCCTCGCCAACCTCTACCGGAAGCAGGGCCTGTTCGCGCGTGCCGAGCCGCTCTACGCACGTGCACTGGCCATTCGGGAAGCGGCCTTCGGCGGGAACCATCCCCTCGTCGCCGAGTCGCTCAACGAGTTCGCCGCCCTCTACCTGGACAGGAACGTGTACGCGCGTGCCGAGCCTCTCCTCGAAAGGGCATTGGCGATTCGGGAGGCGACCTTCGGAAAGAGCCACCCGGATGTGGCTCAAACGCTCTACGCCCTCGCCAGGCTCCACGCGGGTCAGGGATTGCCCGCCCATGCCGAGCCCCTCCATCTGCGCGCACTGGCGATACGGGAGTCCGCCCTGGGCAAGGATCACCCCTTCGTCGCCGAGTCGCTCTTCAGCCTTGCCAGCTGCTACCAACTGCAAGGGTTCTACGCGCGTGCCGAGCCCCTCGCCGCTCGCGCGATGGCCATTCAAGAAGCAGCCCTCGGTGGGAACCCTCCGGATGTGGTCGACTCGCTCAACAGACTCGCCAGCTTCTACCGTTCCCAGGGCCTGTTCGTTCGTGCCAAGCCGCTCCTGCGACGCGCATTGGCCGTTCGGGGAGCGGCTCTTGGCAGGAGCCATCCCCTCGTGGCCCAATCGCTCAGCAGGCTCGGTGGGCTCTACATGCAAGAGGGGTTGTACGACCAGGCCGAGCCGCTCCTTCACCGTGCGCTGGCCATTCAGGAAGCCGCCCTCGGCGGGAACCATCAAGACGTCGCCCAGTCGCTCTTCGACCTCGCCAACCTCTATGTGGCCCAGGGGTTGTATGGCCAGGCCGGGCCGCTCTACGAGCGCGTGCTGGCCATTGATGAAGCTGCCCTGGGTAGGGATCATCGCTTCGTCGCCGACTCGGTCATCACCCTCGCGGACCTCTACATGGCCCAGGGGTTGTACGGCCAGGCCGGGCCGCTCTACGAGCGCGCCCTGACGAGCCTGGAAGCAGTCCTCGACAAGCGCAATCCCCTCATCGCCAAGGCGCTCATCGGCCTCGCCACGCTCTACCAGGCGCAGGGGTTGTATCGCCGGGCCGGGCCGCTCTTCGGGCGTGCGCTGGCCATCCTCGAAGCCTCCCTGGGCAGGAACCATTACGCTGTCGCCTTCTCGCTCAACCACCTTGCCGGTCTCTACTCGGCGCAGGGGTTGTACGGCCGTGCCGCGCCGCTCCACGAGCGCGCGCTCGCCATCCTGGAAGCGACTCACGGCAAGAGCCATCCCAGTGTCGCAGCCACGCTCAACCACCTCGCAGTGGATCGGCTGGCCCAGCATCGCCTCGCCGAAGCCCTGCCGCTGTTCTCCCGCGCCTTCGACCTGTCGGAGCATCGCCTGCGTCAGGAGGCGCTCGTCTTCTCCGAGTCGCGGCTGGCCCGCTTCCTCCAGTTGCTGCGCACGGACGAGGAGCGGCTCTACGCGCTGCTGCGCGCGCATCCCGGCGACGCCTGCGTCAGACGCCAGGCCCTCGCCGCCGTGCTCCTCCTCAAGGGCCGCTCCGTCGACGAGAGCGCCGATATCTCCCGCGCCATCTACCGCGGCCTGGGAGAAAAGGACCGCGACACCTTCGAGCACCTGAGGGGACTGCGCACGCAGCTGGCCCAGCTGTCACTCCAGGGTCCTGGCACGCTTCCACTGCCCGCCTACCAGCGGAGCCTCGATGAGCTCTCAGGGCAGGCCGCTACCCTCGAAGCGGACCTGGCACGACGCTCCGCCTCGCTGCGCTCGGTGGCGGCCCTGCCGGCGCCCGCGGAGATTGTCGACCGGGTCGCCGCGGCCGTGCCCGACGACGCGGCCCTCGTCGAGTTCATCGCGTACGTGGACCGTCCGCTGGTGCTCGGGCCCGGCGCGCCGGAGTCCCAGCATTCCAGCCAGCTGCGCTACCTGGCACTGGTGCTGTTCCCCGATGCCTCGACCCGTGTCGCGGACCTGGGCCCCGCCGAGCCCATCGACCTGGCCGCCTCGCGCCTGCGGAACGCGCTGGCCACCCGCGACGCGGACTTCCACGCTCCCGCCCAGTCGCTCTATCAGCTCGCCTTCCAACCCTTGCTGCCGCTGCTGGGCGACACCCGCCACCTCTTTCTCTCTCCCGACGGACAGCTGGCCCTGGTGCCCTTCGCCGCGCTTCACGATCGCCACCAGTTCCTCGTGGACGCCTTCGACTTCACGTACGTCCCCTCCGGAAGGAGCCTGCTGCCGCGCCCTCAGGCGCGCGACGACCCAGACTCCGTTGTCGTCCTCGCCGATCCGAACTTCCATGCCACTCACCCAGCACCGGCTCCCACCAGGGGCGACGACTCCGGGCTTGCCACGCGTTCCCTTCCTGAGGCCCCCCTCGTCTCCACGCCGCGCGCGGGCCTGACGTCACGTGCGTGGGCCCCGGCGCCACTGCCCGGCACCCGCCAGGAGGCCGAGAGCATCAAACGCCTGCTGCCTCAGGCCGAGCTCTTCCTGGGCGCAGCGGCCACCAAGGAGCGGCTGCTGTACCTGCCGCCCCCAGCCATCCTCCACCTGGCCACCCATGGCTTCTTCCTGGAGGACGCGCCTGCGCCCCCTGCCTCTCGCGCCGTGGTTCACTTCGGAGGGCTGGCCGAGGACGCGCGGGCGCCGAGCCTTCCGGACCCGCTGCTGCGCTCCGGCCTCGTCCTCGCGGGAGCACACGCCCCAAGACCCGCCGGCATCAGTCCCGGCGCCCCTTCGCCTGACACCAGGCTGGTGACGGCGCTGGAGCTGGCGGGCCTCGACCTGTGGGGCACCCAGCTGGTGGTGCTGTCCGCGTGCGACACCGGGCGCGGTGATGTGAAGCTCGGCCAGGGCGTGTACGGGTTGCGCCGGGCCTTCCTCGTGGCAGGGGCGGAGACGGTGGTGATGAGTCTTTGGAAGGTGAACGACGCGAAGACGGGAGCACTCATGGAGGCCTGTTACCGTCACCTCCTGGCGGGGCAGGGCCGGGCCCCCGCGCTACGCGACGCAATGCGTGAGCTGCGGCGTGTCCAACCCCACCCTCACTACTGGGCGCCCTTCATCGTCATGGGTCTTGAGACGCCTTTGCGCTTGAGCGCGCCGCGTCCCCAGGTGGCGCAGTACCCATAGCCGGTCGCCGCGGATGCGCCCACTCGCCGGCCTCTCCAGAGGCGAAACTCCGCCGCCGTCTGGAGGCGGCCAGGGCGCCGGCGGCTTTGACATCCTCGACGGGGATACGGAAAGGTAGCGCCGGCCGCGCTCGGGATGGAGCGACAGCCACTCCGCACAGGTCCTCCTCATGCCCGCTCGCACCTCCATCGCGCCGTTCCTGTTGCTGGTGACGCTCGCTGTCCTGGCCTCGTCCTGCAGGTGCAGGTCTGCGCCGGAGAGGCCGAGCGGGGAGCCGCTCACGCTGGACTTCCGCCCCCACCCGCTGCAGCTCACCATCGCCTACGACGGGAGCAAGCGCTTCCAGATGTGGCTCGACACGCTGGAGCTGGCCCGGCGGACCGGGCGGGAGACCGGCCGGAGCGTCCACTTCACCTACTTCATCACCACCGCGTACTACGACCCCGCGGTCCAGGGGGTCGCGGTGGATCCGCTCGATGTGCCGACGACGCGGGAAGAAGCGCTCGTGCGCTGGGCGCTGACGCAGCAGGCCCTCAACGAGGGCCATGAAATTGCCAACCACTCGGTCCGCCATGCCTCCGGCCAGACGTGGAACGAGGACACCTGGCGCGCGGAGTTCGACGAGTTCGAGCAACTGCTGGAGGCCAACCTCTTCGAGCCCGTGCGCGACGCCGCCGGCAAGGCCGTGTTCCCGAGGTGGGAGCCGCTGAAGACGGCGGCCCAGGGCGAGGTGGGGGCCGGCTGCCGGGCCGCGGCGGATTGCCATTCCGGCCGCTGCCTCTCCCTGACGTCGGAGGTGGGGGTCTGCACCTCCGAATGCAATGCGCACGCGACCTGCCCGACAGGGACGGTGTGCGGCAGCCCACGGTGGCAGCGCGTGACGGACGTGTGCCTGCCCATGCCGGCCTTTCCCGTCGAACACGAGGGGCGGCAACTCTTCGACGCGGAAGGGCGGCCGCAGGTGCAGAACCTCCGGCCCTACAACGTGGTGGGCTTCCGGGCGCCGTTCCTCCGCGCCAACTTCGCGCTCTACCAGGTGCTCGCGCAGAAGGGCTACGTGTACGACACCAGCACGATACAGCCGCTCGGTCCGCCGCGTCGCATGACGGGCCCGGTGGGGACGGGGTTGTTGCAGTTCCCCCTGATGTGGCACGAGGACTCGCTCACCTACTCCATCGATGATGCGTACCAGGGCAAGGACGGAACGGGTGAGCGGATGGAGGCCGACTCGCGGGCCGCCATCCTCCTGTCCTACGAGAAGCAAGGCCGGGTCCCCTGGAACGTGGCACAGCATTTCGGCCTGCTGAACGGTGGCATCTACTGGCAGGCGCTCCAGCGGACGCTGGCCTTCGCCGCGGCGGGATGCCCGGACGACCAGGGCCAGCGCCAGTGCCAGGACGTGGAGTTCCCCTCCTTCCGCGAGCTGGCGGAGCGCATCCAGCACTGGGAGAAGGCGGCCGGCACCGCCACCGTCTCTCCGAGCCCCTGAGTTCAAATTCAACAGAGGCGACAAAGACATGAGCACCAACAGCAGCAGCAAAAAGAAGCTGTCCGCGGATCAACGCAAAGACCTGCTCAAGACATTGAAGGCCCGTTTCGAGAAGAACATGAGCCGCCACAAGGGCCTCGAGTGGGACCAGATACAAGCAAAGCTCGAAGCCAACACCGAGAAGCTGTGGTCACTCCATGAAATGGAGAGGACTGGCGGCGAGCCGGATGTCGTCGGTCATGACAAGAAGACCGGCGAATACATCTTCTATGACTGCTCGGAAGAGAGTCCCAAAGGCCGCAGGAGCGTCTGCTACGACCGCGAAGGGCTGGATTCGCGGAAGGAACACAAGCCGGAAAACAATGCCATCGACATGGCCGCCGCCATGGGCATCGAGCTTCTCTCGGAAGAGCAATATCGAGAGCTTCAGAAGCTTGGAAACTTCGATACGAAGACCTCGAGCTGGGTGAAGACACCTTCTGCCATTCGAAAGCTCGGTGGCGCCCTCTTCGCTGATTACCGCTACGGCGCCGTGTTCGTGTATCACAACGGCGCACAGTCCTACTATGGCGCCAGGGCGTTCCGTGGCGCGCTACGCGTCTGACTCAGCTCACCACGGGCAGCGAGAAGCCGGCGACCTTGCCGCCCTCGGGGCGCGCCACGCCGGCCGCCTCGTTCATGCGGCCGGAGCGGAACGGCTCCAAATCCAGCGACACGAACTTGAACCCCAGCGCCAGGAAGGCCGCGTTGACCTTCTGGCGCACGTCCGCGGCCAGGAAGCGCTCGTACTCCTCGGCCGCCACCTCCAGCCGCGCCACCTCCTGGTGGTAGCGCACGCGGAACTGGCGGAAGCCCAGCTTGCGCATCTCCGACTCGGCGGAGGCAATCTGGATGAGCCTGTCCCGCGTCACCGCCGTCCCGTAGGGAATGCGCGACGCCAGGCACGCCATCTGCGGCTTGTCCCAGGTGGGCAGCCCCAGCGACTGGCTCCAGGCGCGAATCTCCTCCTTCGTCAGCCCCGCCTGCGCCAGCGGGGACACCACCTTGTGCTCCTGCGCCGCCTTGTGGCCGGGCCGGTGGTCCTTGAAGTCGTCCGCGTTGAAGCCGTCCAGCACCACCGCCAGGCCCAGCTCCTGCCGGCGGGCCTCGCAGATGTCGTACAGCTCCGTCTTGCAGAAGTAGCAGCGGTTGGTGGGGTTGGCCGCGTACTGCGGGTTGGCCAGCTCGTTGCTGCCCACCACCACGTGCCGCGCCCCCATCCGCTCCGCCAGCTCCCGCGCCTCCTGCGCCTCTTCCGGCGCCACGGACGCGGACAGGGCGGTGAGCGCCAGGGCGCGCTCGCCCAGCTCCTCCACCGCCACCTTCAGCACGAAGGTGGAGTCCACGCCTCCGGAGAAGGCCACCAGCGCGCTGCCATGGGCGCGCAGCGCCGCGCGCATGGCCTCCAGCTTCGGGCGCGAGGACTCACACAGGCTCTGGATCCGCTCGGGGCTCAGCATGGGGGAACTCCTAAAACGGAAGGGCCCCGGATTGCACGCGGAAGACGCGGCAACCTGGAGCCCTTCTGACGGTGTTGGGAGCGTGGGCCGTCAGGCCCCTCGCTCAGCGGGCCTTGTTCTTCGCGGGCTTCTTGGACGACGGAGCCGGCTTCGCCACCCGGGCCGCGCGCGTGGCCGGACGGGCCTTGGCGCCCTTGTCCGCCTTCGCGGCCTTGGCGGCCGGACGGGCCTCGTCACCGCGGCGGGCCTTGGCGCCCTTGTCCGCCTTGGCGGCGCCCTTCTCCGCCTTCTCCGCCTTCTCGCCCTTGGCCGGCAGCGGGTTGGCCTTCATCTTCTTGCCGGTGATGATCTTCAGCTCCTCGGTGTTCATGTAGCCGAGGTCCAGGAGCGACTGGAAGATCTTCGCCGCGCCGTCCTCCACCGACTCCACGTCGGAGTGGATCGTCACTTCCGGCGAGTTGGGCGGCTCGTACGGCTCGGTGATGCCGATGAAGTTGGGAATCTCGCCGTTGAGCGCCTTCTTGTAGCGGCCGGTGCTGTCGCGCTCGATGAGCTTCTCGGTCGGGCAGTCGACGTAGACCTCCACATAGCGGCCGATGGCGCGACGGTTCTCCTCGCGGCCCGGCTTGTAGGGGCTCACGCAGGGCACCAGCGCCGCGACGCCGTTGCGGGTCAGGAGATTGGCGACGAAGCCGAGGCGGCGGACCACCGTGGTGCGGTCGTCCTTCGCATCGCCCAGACCTGCCCAGAGCGCCTCGCCGAGCTCACCCTCGTCGAGGATCTCCACGTTGCGGCCAACCTGCCGCAGGCGCGCCGCGATATAGGCGGCGGTCGTGCTCTTCCCGGTCCCGGACATGCCGGTCAGCCAGAGGGTGAAACCAGTGTTGGGGGCCATAAGCCTGTTCAACTCCCTGCGTCCGGAGCGCTTCTTGCAAGCTGCGTGTGGACGCCGCAGATCCAGAAGATGCGCGTGGTTATAGACGAAAACCCCCTCACTTGACAATTCGCACACACCTTTCCGCAGGTGGGGTGAGCGGGCAGCCAAGTGCCTGCCGATACATGGTTTTTTCGTTTATGAAATGACGTTTTCAACCCTCTTGGAGCCTGAAATCGTCCCCCTGCCACCCGTACTGACACACCCAGACCACACAGCCTCGGTGTACGGATCCGATGAGGTAGGAAACTCCGGGGAGCAGCGGGTGACCTTCCGGGGCTGCTCGGGCCCGGTCTTCCGGGGAGAACGTGGCGGGTGCTTCCACGTGGGAGTGGAAGACGCACACCACCCGCTCTCCCCGTGCGTCCGCCTCCAGGGAGACGGCGAGCCACTCCTCGGGGGCGAAGGCGTAGGCGGTGCGGGGCCGGGGGGAGACGTTGCGCAGCGGGCGGACCCTCCAGGGGCCCGCGTCCCCGGACTGGAGAATCACGCCGCAGCCCTCGTGGGGGTACGCGGCCTCCAGGTGGCGCACCACCGCGTCGTGGACGGCCTGCGGCCAGCCGGGCTCGGGCCAGCGGATCACGGCCGCGGGGGCTCCGGGCTCGGGCTCCCGGCACAGCGGGCACACCTGCGCACCTCCAGTTCCTCCACCACGCCCGGGGCGACCAGCCAGCGGCCTCCCAGCGCGGGGCCCAGGCCCAGCCGCAGCCGCTGGAACACCAGGGCGCCCAGCGCGCCCAGGGCCACGCCCAGCGCGCCGTCCGGGGGCTGGACGAGGTGGCGCACCGTCTCCCCGAAGCACCACACGCACCCGTCCGCGCCCCGGAAGACGACGGCCGCGCGCATGCCGTCACCGCCGAGGGCCACCCAGGGGGCCTCGCCGCTCCAGCCCGAGGGCAGCTCCGCCACCAGTCCCCCACCCCGCCCGGCGCCGGCCGCGTCCGGGTTCAGTCGGGGCACCGCCGCGTCGAGGGCCTCCACCGCGGGGCGGCCCACGTCGTCCGCCGACACGAGGAAGCCGGGCGCCCAGGGGCCCAGCGTCAGCGAGCCCGTGCCCACCACCGGGGTGCCGCCTCCGGCGAGGTACGCCGCGGCCGTCATCCCCGAGGCGCCGATGGCATCCACCCGCGCGGTGCCGGTCAGCAGCGCTTCCTGTCCGCGGCCGCCCACGTCGCGCAGGAGTATCTGCCGGGAGTAGCGGAGGATCTGCTCCTCACGCAGCGCCATGCCTCACCCTCCCGCCATGGCGGGGATGAGGGTGAGGCGGTCCGTGTCCGCCACCGGCGTGTCCAGCTCGCGCAGCGCGCGGATGTCCTCGTCGTTGAGGAAGACGTTGACGTAGCGGCGCACGGCGCCGCGCTCGTCGAGGAGGCGCGCGCCGATGCCGGGGAAGCGCGTGTCCAGGTCCTTCAGCACCTCGCGCACGGTGGCGCCGGCGGCGGTGACCTCGGCCTGGTTGCGGGTGAAGGTGCGCATCGGGGTGGGAATGCGAATGGTCGCCATGGCTTACCGTCCCTGCTTGCGGAGCAACAACACGTGGGTTCCGTCGGGGCGCGACTCCAGGGAGACGACTTCGTGTCCCTCGTCGCGCGCGTTGCGTGGAACGTTCTTCAGCGGCTCGGAGCCACGCAGGAGCACCTCGAGCAGCGCCCCCGGCTCCAGCGCCTCCAGCTTCAGCTTGGTGCGCACATAGGTCATCGGACAGACCTCGCGCGTGATGTCGAGCGTGGCCCTCACCTCGGACATGACTCGGCCTCCCGTGCGGCCTCCGGGTACTCCGGAACGGCGGTGACGCGGCAGCCCGGGCAGTCGGGCGCGCGCTCCACCCGGACGCGGCGGCCCAGCAGCGACACGCCGTCCAGCACGTGCAGCGTGGCCTCGCCGGGGACGGGGCGCGCGGCCCCGGACAGCAGCTCCAGCGCGAGCAGCGACTGCACCGCGCCCACCAGCCCCGCGAGCGAGCCCAGCACGCCGGCTTGCGCGCACGTGGGCACCGCGTCCGGCGGAGGCGGCGCCTCGTAGAGACAGCGCAGGCACGGCCCGCGAGGGTCCACCCGCATCGCCTGCCCCTGCATGCGCAGCACGCCGCCGTAGATGAGCGGCACGCCCGTGAGCACCGCCACGTCCGACAGGAAGAACTTGGTGGCCACCCCGTCGGTGGCGTCGATGACGGCGTCGTGCGCGCGGAAGAGGGCCTCGGCGTTGCCAGCGTCCACGCGCTCCGGCAGGGCCTCGGTGGACAGCGTGGGGAAGGCGCGCGCCAGCCCCGCGGCGGCGGACTCCGCCTTGTTGCGGCCCACGTCGGCGGTCCGGTGCCAGAGCTGGCGCGGCAGGTTCGTCACGTCCACGCGGTCCGGGTCCGCGAGCGTCAGGTGGCCGACACCGGCCTGCGCCAGCGCCAGGGACGCCGGACAGCCCAGGCCGCCGGCGCCCACGAGGAGCACCCGGGCGCGCTCGAGACGCGAGGCGTGGGGGATGCGGGGATGATGGTCGGTGTCGTGCCCGTGCATCGGATTGCCCCTTCGCGAGGGGTCGGAAGCGAATAAGGTGCGTGCCCCTGCGTCCACCGGGAAGACGGGCGCAGGCGCCCACCCACCGTGCCGCTTCGACGCGGACCTTACCAGCCAGGACATATGAGAAACCTGCCCGGCGTGCTCGTCTTTTCCACCGCCCTCCTCCTGGCGGTCGGCTGCCACAAGAACACCGGCGAGGCCCCCGGGCCCACCGACGCGTCGGCCCCCCAGCCCGACCCGCGCGACGCCATGGAGGCCGTGAAGGACGCGGGCGCTCCCTCGGACGGCGCCCAGACGGGCACCTCGCGCGGTGCGCTGACCGCTGGTGACGACGCGGGCACCGCGGGCACGGCCTCCAAGGACGCCGGCACCATGGCCAAGGGCGCTGGCGGCGGTGACCGCAAGGCGCAGGAGGCCTGCGTGGACCGCTGGCTCGAGAGCCACGGGCTCGACAGGTACGGCCACGACGAAGGCACCATGTACGCGGGCGGCACGCCGCTCTTCGACGAGCGCACCGGCGAGCAGAAGGACCGGCTGGAGTACGTCTTCCAGCGCAAGCCCGAAGCCCGCCAGGCCTGCGCGAAGTGACCCGGGGGCGGTGACGCGCGAGGCCCCGGACGTGCCCCCTCCCCCACCCGGGAGGGGAGCAGGCTGCTCCCTGGATTTCCGCCCGCCCGCCCGCTCCCGTAAGCTGCCTGCCCGATGAACACCCATCTCGCTCTGGGCGAGGAGACGCCAGCCAACGACCTGCGCGCCCGCGTGCGGGAGGTGCTGGAGCGCCGCAAGCTGACGGACAGCGTCTCCGCGGAACAGGCCACCGCGTCCTGGGAACAGGACCGCTTCGTCGCCCGCGCCCGCGCGCTGTTCTACGCGCGGATGATGTTCCTCACGCTGGGCCTGCTCATCCTCGCGGTGCCCGCGTGGAGCGGCTACTTCGGCCTCACCGGGCCGTTCGCCTTCGTGGGCTACTTCACGATGCTGCTCTACAGCGTCGCGAACCTGCTCGTCATCGACCACCCGAAGGCCGGCCGCTGGGTGACGTACACCACGCTCTGCCTCGACCTGACCATCATGGTCGTGCTCATCGCCAAGCCCCAGGTGGGCGGCGGTCTGCAGAGCCCGCTGCTCGCCACGCAGCTGCTCTTCACCACGCTGTTCTCCATCCTCTACCCCAAGCCGCTGGCCATCCTCCCGCCGCTGCTGGCGCTGCCGATTACGACGCGCCTGGACCTGCTCCTCAACCGCTCGGTGACGGCGGTGGAGCTGCTCACGCTGCTCTGGTACCTCGCGCTCAACTTCATCATCGTCTACGTGCTCGTGTACCTGAACGAGCGCGAGGCCACCGCCCACCGCGAGGTGGTGTCCCTCCAGGGCGACTTGAAGGAGCTGGCCGTGGTGGAGGAGCGCAACCGGCTGGCGCGCGAAATCCATGACGGCCTGGGCGCTTCGCTCTCGTCCATGATCATCCAGGCCGAGTACATCCTGAACCTCGCGCGCGAGGACGGGCTGCGCTCGGAGATCCGCGAGCTGAAGGCCACCGCGGAGGAGTCCATCGAGGAGCTGCGCCGCAACCTGCGGATGATGCGAGAGGACTTCGAGCTGGCGCAGGGCCTGGAGGACTACGCGAAGACGTTCCAGGAGCGCACGGGCCTGGAGATCCGCTTCGAGCGCACCGGCCTGCAGCGCAAGCTGTCCCCGGACGCGCAGCTGGCGCTGTTCCGCATCCTCCAGGAGTCGCTGTCCAACGCGGTGAAGCACGCGGAGGCGAAGGCCGTGCACGTGCGGCTCGACTTCAGCGAGGACCGCGTGCACCTCATCGTGCGTGACGACGGCAAGGGCTTCGACCCGTCCCGCACGCCGCGCGGCCACTACGGCCTGCTGAACATGCGCGAGCGCGCCATGAAGCTCGGCGGCCAGCTCATCGTGGACTCGTCGCCGGGCGCTGGCGCCCAGGTGGCCTTCTCCCTCCCCTGTATGCCGTCATGACCGGAGCCCCCGTGGACGCCCCTCCCGCCGCGCCCCCCATCCGCGTCTTCGTGGTGGAAGACCAGACGAAGATTCTGAAGAACCAGCTCCGCCTCTTCGAGGGTCAGCAGGACATCGACATCGTCGGCACCGCGCTGTCCGGCGAGGCCGCGCTGGAGGAGGTGCCCAGGCTGATGCCGGACGTGCTCCTCTTGGACCTGGGGCTGCCGCGCATGAGCGGCATCGACGTCACGCGCGAGGTGAAGGCGCGCTTCCCGAAGATTGAAATCCTCATCTTCACCATCTTCGACGAGGAGGACAAAGTGCTGGAGGCGGTGAAGGCCGGCGCGTCCGGCTACCTCCTCAAGGGCGCCCCGGTGGACAAGATCATCGAGGCCATCAAGGAGGTCCGAGCGGGGGGCACCGTCATCCAGCCCAACCTCGCCCGCCGCCTCCTGCGCCACTTCCGCGTGGACCCGGACTCCGGCCCCGTGCCCACCGAGCCCGTGGCGCCTCCGCCCCCCGCGCCGGAAGTCCCTTCGCAGGCCGCGTCCGCCATGGAGCCCCCGCTCAAGCCGCTGTCGGACCGCGAGCGGGAAATCCTCCAGCTCATCGCCAAGGGGGTGTCGAACAGCGAGGCGGCCCGGCTCCTCAGCCTCAGCAAGGCCACCATCCGCACCCACCTGGAGCACATCTACCGGAAGCTCGAAGTCACCAACCGCGTCGAGGCCGTCACCGAGGGCATCCGCAAGGGCTTGATTTCCGTGTGAAGTAAGCCAACACCCGGTTGCAATTGCTCAAGGGTAGTCACTATACCCCGCCCCTTCCTTCAGGAAATTTCCACCAATCCTGGAAGGCCAAGAAATGGGGAGAGCATGGAGCGCGTCACGAAGGGGCAGTGCGCCCGGGAGCTGAAGCAGGGCCTCCGGCTTTCGGCTGCGGCACTGCTGGTGATGACGGCTTGCGGGGACACCGGACTTCCGAAGCAGGAAGGCCCGCCCCCGCCCGGCCCGCGGGCAGCGGAGGCGAACGGCGAGTGCCTGGTCCATCCGCCCTTCAATTCCAACTTCGAGCCGGAGCTCGAGTGGGCCTGGAGCGGAAGCCCCGTCATGCCGGAGCACAACCAGGTCATGATGACGCCCATCGTCGTGGAGGTGAACGGCGATGGCGTCCCGGACATCGTCTTCAGCGCCTTCACCCGGCGCAACTACACCACCAACGCGGTCCTGCGTGCCATCAGCGGCGCCAACGGCAGCGACCTGTGGACCGTGACGGACCCGGCGCTGCGCGTGCGTGGCGCCGCGAGCGTGGCGGGCGCGGACATCGATGGTGACGGCCTGGTGGAGCTCTGCGCCATCCCGGAGGATGGCATCGGCATCCTCTGCTTCGAGAACACCGGCGCGTTCAAGTTCCGGACGTCCGTCCCCCAGAACAGCCATGGCGGCATCTCGTTCGCGGACCTGGAGGGTGATGGCTCGGTGGAGATCCTCAATGGCAACCACGTCTTCAGCAACACGGGCGTGCTGAAGTGGGTGGGCGCCGACGGCATGGGGGGCGGCCACGCCGGCCCCATCTCGTTCGCGGCGGACATCGACGGTGACGGGCTGCAGGAGGTGGTCAGCGACAAGACCCTCTACCGCCATGACGGCACCATCAAGTGCCGCAACCCGGACATCGGGAGTGGGCTGACGGGCGTGGGCAACTTCGACGGGGATTCCCACGGCGAGGTCGTGGTGGTGGGGCGGGGCAAGGTCATCCTGATGGATGACGACTGCACGCTGCTCTGGACGCAGACAATCCCGGGAGGGGGCCGGGGTGGCGCGCCGAACATCGCCGACTTCGACGCGGACGGGCAGCCGGAAATCGGGGTGGCTGGCGCCACGCAGTACTCCGTCTTCGAAACGGATGGCACCGTCAAATGGTCCAGCGTCATCCAGGACAACAGCTCGAACGCGACAGGCTCGTCCACGTTCGACTTCGAGGGGGATGGCCGGGCCGAGGTGGTCTACGCCGACGAGGTCCGCCTGCGTATCTACGATGGCGCCACCGGCCTGGTGCGCTTCAGCGTGGAGCATGCCTCCGGGACGCTCTACGAGAACCCGGTCATCGTCGACGTGGACGGTGATGACAACGCGGAGATCGTCGTCGCTTCGAACAACACCTTCTTCCCGGGCCCCACGGGCATCCGCGTGTTCCGGGACCGCCAGGACGGCTGGGTGAACACGCGCCGCATCTGGAACCAGCACGCCTACTCCGTCACCAACATCAACGACGACGGCACCGTCCCCGCGCACCCCATCACCAACTGGCTCGCGCCAGGCCTCAACACCTTCCGGGCCAACAGCCAGGGCACGGGCGTCACCAGCCCCTTCGCCGCGGCGGACGTGACGGTGACGGCGGTCTCTTCCGCGTGCAACCAGACCAGCGGAGCCCTCACCCTCAGCGCCCAGGTCTTCAATCAGGGTGATGCCGCCGTCTCCGCCGGGCTGCGCGTAGCCTTCTACCAGGGCAACCCGGCGGCGGGAGGCACGCTGCTGGGCGTGGCCACCCTCCCCACCGTGCTCTCCGCGGGCAACACCGCGGGCGCCACCCTGGTCCTCGCCCCGGCCCCGGGAGGGAGCGGCGAGGTCTGGGCCGTGGCCGACGATGACGGCACCGGCACCGGCCGGGAGACCGAGTGCGTGGAGACCAACAACAGCGGCAGCGCTCCCGTCAACCTGGCCTGCGCCATCAACGTGCCGCCCGTGGCCGTCTGCCGCGACGTCATCCTCATCGCCAGCACCGACACCTGCAGCGCCCCGGCCAGCGTGGATGACGGCAGCCATGATCCAGACCACCAGCCCGCGCCGCTCACCGTCACGCAGTCTCCCTCGGGGCCGTTCGCCGCGGGGACCCACTCCGTCACGCTGACCGTCTCGGACGGCCAGTCGAGCGACTCCTGCACGGCCACCGTCACGGTGGTCGACCTCACGTCGCCTGTCATCACCTGCCCGTTCCGACGCGTCGTGGCTGCCACGGGCCCGGAGGGCACATTCGTCACCCACGCGGAGGCCACGTTTTTCGACGCGTGCGGCGCGACGGTCAGCGGCCCGCCCGCCGGGACCTATCCGCCAGGAAGCACCACGGTGTTGCAGTACACGGCCACGGACGCGGCGGGCAACAGCGCCTTCTGCACCACCACCCTCCAGGTGATGGACCTCTGATGCCACTCCGCCCGGCCTCACGGCGTGCGGCATGCCGCACGACGGGGGGCCGGCCGGTGTCACGCTGAAGGCCCCGGGGCCGGAAACCACTCTCCGGGGTCTCCGGCCTCCGTGCCGCTCCGCCTGTCACGCATGCCACCCCGGCTACCACCCACCAGCAGGTGCCCTCGGCGTCTCGCGGCGAGAGCGCCTCACCGCGCCGCCGCGGCCGCCTCGACGATGAGGTCCGCGTAGCGATTCACCGGGTCCTCCGGCGCGGTGCCGTCGCGGAAGTAGAACGTGTGCGCGTCCCACGCGTCAGGCCGTGAGTCGTTGGCGAACATCCACAGCGCCCCGCCGCCCACGCCCTCTTCGCGCATGCACTCCAGCCAGCCCCGGTAGAGCGCGCGGCGCTGCGACAGGTCCAGGTCGCCCTCGTTGCGCAGCCCCAATTCCCCGACGAACAGCGGCTTGCCCAGGCTGCGCGCAATCGCCGCGTGCTCCGAAATCCACTTCGCCCCCGCCACCGCCGTGCCCGGGCCGTCCAGGCCCCAGGCCTCCGGATAGAAGTGCACGGACGCGAAGTCGATGAACGGTGACGCCGTGTTCCGCGCGAAGCTGGAGCCCGGCGTGCGCAGCATCGTCGAGCCCACCGCCGCCCAGAAGGGCGCGTCGTAGCCTTCCGGTGAAGGCTCGAAGCCCTCCTCCCCCGTGCCCACCAGGTGACCGGGCGCGTGCGCCTTCACCTCGCGCGCCACGTCGTCAATCCAGGCGCGCAGCTTCACGCCCTCCTTGTCCAGGCCCTTCCCGCGCGGCTCGTTGAGCAGCTCCCACGCGAGCACCGCCGGATGGTCGCCGTAGCGGATGCCATCCACCGTGTTCACCCGCTCCAGGAGCCGCGCCACGTGCGCCTTGTAGTGCGCCACCACGGACGGCTCGGTGAAGAAGCGGGGGTCGCCCTCCACCGGCCGCGGCAGCCCCGCCCACTCCACGTACTGCCGCGCCCCGCCATACGCGTCCCAGTAGTTGCCAAGCGTCAGCACCAGCCGCACGCCATGCACCCGCGCCCGCGCGAGCACGCGGTCCAGCCCCACGAGCCCCACCTCGTCGTACTGGAGCGGCGCCACCTGGATGGCGCTGTCGCCCACCTTCGACACCGCGTCGTTGTGCCCGTTGGTCCGCACCGCGCGCACGCCCAGCGCCGCCGCCTTCGCCAGCACCTCCTCCAGCACCGGCGACTCCGGCAGCCCGTGCCGCACATCTCGCGTCGCCTCCTCCTGGAGGAAGTACGCGTTGAGCACCATGCTCCCCGGGGGCAGCCGGTCCAGCTGCTGTGCCGCGCCTCCCGCGCAGTCCGCGGCGACGGCCTCCAGCATCACCGGCTCACCGTCCCCGCATGCGCAGAGGACGAGGGCCAGGGCGGCGGCGGTGCTCCGGCACGAAAAGGACATGGCCCACATGCTACCTGCGAGCTCCGCCTCGCGCACTGGCCCCGGGGTCCGCTAGCGTGCGCCTCCATGGAGCTCAGACTGGAAGGCGTGTCGAAGACCTACCCCAACGGCACTCGTGCGTTGCAGGGTGTCAACCTCACCATCCCCCGGGGCATGTTCGGCCTGCTCGGGCCCAACGGCGCCGGCAAGTCCACGCTGATGCGCAGCATCGCCACGCTGCAGGACGTGGACACCGGCAACATGACCTTCGACGGCATCGACCTGCGCCGCGACAGGGACAAGCTGCGCGAGGTGCTCGGCTACCTGCCCCAGGACTTCGGCGTGTACCCCAAGGTGACGGCCTGGGACATGCTGGACCACCTCGCCCAGCTCAAGGGAATCGCCCAGCGGGGCCCGCGCCATGACGCGGTGAAGGCGCTGCTCCAGAAGACCAACCTCTGGGAGCACCGGGACCGCCGGCTCGGCGGCTTCTCCGGCGGCATGAAGCAGCGCTTCGGCATCGCCCAGGCGCTGCTCGGCAACCCGAAGCTGCTCATCGTCGACGAGCCCACCGCCGGCCTCGACCCCGCCGAGCGCTTCCGCTTCCACAACCTGCTCGCGGAAATCAGCACCGACGTCGTGGTGCTCCTGTCCACGCACATCGTCTCGGACGTCGCGGACCTCTGCCAGAACATGGCCATCCTCGCGCAGGGCAACGTCGTGCTCAGCGGGCACCCGCTCAAGCTGGTGGACGCGCTCCAGCAGCGCGTGTGGAAGCGCTTCATCACCCAGCAGGAGGAGCTGGACGCGCTGATGAAGGAGCTGGAGGTCATCGCCGTGCGCCGCGTGGCCGGGCAGCGGCTGGTCCACGTCTACGCGGAGAGCGCTCCGCCGGGCTTCGAGCCCGCGAATCCCGACCTGGAGGACGTCTACTTCCACGCCCTGACCCGGGCCCAGAAGCAGTCCTGAAGGGGGGCACGCCATGTTCTCTGCCCTCGTGTTCTTCGAGCTGCGGCGCCGGGTGAAGATGATCTCCACCTGGGTCTACGCCGTGGTGCTGGCCGGCTCCGGCCTCCTGATGGCGATGGCCACCGGAGGCGTGTTCAAGAGCGTCTCCGCGGGCTCCGGCGCCGAGCGCGTCTTCGTCAACAGCCCCCACAGCCTCTTCGGCCTCATCACCTCGCTCGCCTTCTTCGGCCTGCTCATGGTGGCCGCCATCTTCGGCCAGGCCGCGTACCAGGACTTCGGCCACGGCACGTGGATGCTCATCTTCACGAAGAACGTGAAGAAGGCCCCGTACCTGCTCGGGCGCTTCCTGGGCGCGTACCTCTTCAGCGCGGTGCTGCTGCTGTCCATCCTCCCCGGCCTGGCGGTGGGCCTGCTCGTGGCGTGGCTGATGGACCACTCCCAGCTCACCACGCACCAGACGGCCGCGTACCTGTTGCCCTACGTCATCGGCGTGTGGCCCACGCTGTTCTTCACCGGCGCCCTCTTCTTCTCGTTGGCCGCGGTGTCACGGCGCATGGCCCCGGTGTACGTGGGCATCGTCGTGCTGGTGCTCGGCTACCTCGTCATCAGCGCGGCCGTCGGGGACGTGCAGTACCAGTACCTGGGCTCGCTGCTGGACCCGTTCGGGTTCATCACCTTCGAGACCGTGACGCGGTACTGGACGCCCGATGAGCGCAACCGCGACCTGGTGCCCCTGTCCGGCGTCCTGCTCGCCAACCGCCTCCTCTGGCTCGCCGCGGGTGCGGCGTTGCTGGGGCTCGCGGTGGCGCGGTTCCGCACCACCGTGGAGGAGCACAGCGGCCGGGGCGCGATTCGCGAGGCGGCCGCTCCGGCTCCCGTCGCCCTGCCCTCCGTCGCCGCCGCGCCGACGACGGGAAGCTGGCTTCGCACCGCGGTCTCCTCCGCGTGGCTCGCCTTCCGCGACGTCCTCCGCTCGCCCGTGTACTGGTCCTTCATCGTGGCCGGGCTCTCCTTCGTCACGCTCGGCATCCTCTTCTCGAACCAGATCTTCGGCACGCCCACGTACCCGGTGACGTGGCAGGTGCTGGAGCTCGCGATGGGCACGTTCCGCCCCTTCGTCCTCATCACCATCACCTTCTACGCGGGTGAGCTGGTGTGGAAGGAGCGCGACGCCGAGCTCGGGGACATCGTGGATGCCACGCGCGTCCCGACGTGGGTCGTCTACTCCGGGAAGCTGGGTGCGCTGCTGCTCGTCGCGCTCTCGCTCAAGGCGGTCGTCGCCGTCGCCGCGCTCGTGTCCCAGGTGGGCCGCGGCTTCTTCGACATCGAGTGGAGCCTCTACTTCACGCAGCTCATCCTCGTGGACTACCTGCGTGACGTGCTGCTGTGCGTGCTCGCCTTCTTCGCGCAGGTGCTCATCCACCAGAAGTACCTCGCGTACCTGGTGATGGTGCTCTACTTCGCGGCCCAGGCCGGACTGGGGCTGCTGGGCGTGGAGGACTCCCTCGTCCGCTATGCCTCCGAGCCGTCGGTGCAGTACTCGGACATGAACCGCTACGCGAACCTGCTCCCGGTCATCTTCTGGCACCGGCTGTACTGGTACGCGCTGGCGGCGCTCCTCGTCGCGACGGGCTACCTGCTCACCGTGCGCGGACGCGAGACACGCTGGAGGGAGCGGCTTTCCGCCGCGAAGGCCCGGCGCTCCACGGGCTGGACGCTGGCCGCCGCGCCGTCGCTGCTCGTGTTCCTGGGGGCCGGAGCGTTCATCTTCTACAACACGCACATCCTCAACCCGTATGTCACGGCGAAGGACAGGGAGCGCCAGACGGCCCGGTACGAGAAGGAGTACAGGTCCTACGCGGACCTGCCCCACCCTCGCATCATCGCCGCGGACGTCACCTTCCACATCCATCCGGAGCAGCTGCGGCTGGAGTCGCTCGGCACCTACCGCGTCCGCAACAAGACGCAGGCGCCCATCCAGAAGGTGCTCATCAGCCTGCCGCAGAATGCACGGGTGCGCGGGCTGTCCATCGCCGGGGCGGCCAGGCCCGTCTCACACGACACGGAGCTGGGGCTGTTCGTCTTCGAGCTGCCCACGCCGCTGGCCCCGGGCGCAGAGGCCGACCTCGCCTTCGACCTGGAGTTCGGCACACGCGGCTTCGAGCATGGGACGCAGCCCACGGACATCGCCGGCAACGGCACCTTCTTCAACAACACCCACCTCCCGGTGCTCGGCTACCAGAAGGACTCGGAGCTGGTGGAGGACGGGGACCGCAAGGAGTACGGCCTCGCGCCGAAGGAGCGCCTGCCGGACCGCGATGACCCGAAGGCCCGCGAGGACAACTACATCCGCCCGGACTCGGACTTCATCTCCTTCACGGCCACGGTGAGCACGTCGCCGGACCAGATTGCGGTGGCGCCGGGCTACCTGGAGAAGGAGTGGACGGAGAACGGCCGCCGCTTCTTCCGCTACAAGATGGACCAGCCCATCCTCAACTTCTTCTCCGTGCTGTCCGCGCGCTACGCCGTCACGCGCGACACGTGGCGCGACGTGAAGCTGGAGATCTACCACCACCCCACGCACACCTACGCGCTGGAGCGGATGATGCGCGGCATGAAGGACGCGCTGGCGTACTGCAGCGAGAGCTTCGGGCCGTACCAGCACCGGCAGGCGCGCATCCTCGAGTTCCCCCGCTACCAGATGTTCGCCCAGGCGTTCCCCAACACGATTCCGTACTCGGAGGGCCTCGGCTTCATCGCCCGCGTGCGCGAGGACAACGCCGACGACGTGGACTACCCGTACTACGTCACCGCGCACGAGATTGCCCACCAGTGGTGGGCCCACCAGGTGGTCGGCGGGCGCGCGCAGGGCGCCACGATGACGTCGGAAACCATGGCGCAGTACTCCGCGCTGATGGTGCTGAAGCACCGCTACGGGCCGACGAAGATGAAGCGCTTCCTCAAGTTCGAGCTGGACCGCTACCTCATGGGCCGCGCCATGGAGCGGAAGAAGGAAGTGCCCCTGTCCCGCGTGGAGAACCAGGCGTACATCCACTACAACAAGGGCAGCCTCGTGATGTACGCGCTGCAGGACTTCATCGGCGAGGAGCGCGTCAACCGCGCGCTGAAGCGCTACGTGGAGAAGGTCCGCTTCCAGGGCCCGCCGTACACGGGCTCCACCGAGCTGCTCGGCTTCCTGCGCGAGGAGACGCCTCCGGAGTACCAGTACCTCCTCGAGGACCTCTTCGACACCATCACCCTCTACGACAACCGCACCGTGTCCGCGACGACACGGAAGAACGACAAGGGCACGTGGGACGTCACCCTCAAGGTGATGGCGAAGAAGTACCGGAGCAACGACAAGGGCACCCAGACGGAACTGGACTTCAACGACTGGATGGACGTGGGCGCGCTCGACGAGAAGGGAGAGGCCCTCTTCCTGGAGAAGCGCAAGGTGCCCAAGGGCGAGTCGGAGATTTCCTTCACCGTCCCCGTGAAGCCCGCGAAGGTGGGCGTCGATCCGCTCAACGTGCTCATCGACCGCACGTCCAGCGACAACGTGACGGAGCCCACCGACGGAGAACCGGTGGCGATGAAGGCACAGCCCGCGCGCTGAGCCGCTCATCCTCCCGGCGGTGAGCACCGCCGGGAGCCTTCACCCGCGGAGGCGCAGCTCGAAGCCGTCCGAGCCGCGCATCACTGTCGCTCACGCGCGCCGCGGCTCGCGGGCGCCGCCGTGGCGCCATGCTTCACGGGGCAGCCCTTCGGGAAGGTGCCGAGCTGCTCCACGGCGTAGCCGTTCGGGTAGCTGCGGATGTTGGGCCGGCCGCGGCCGAAGAGCGGCTCGCTTCGCGGTGACAGCGCATAGCGCACGAACTTCCCCCGGGCCTTGAGCGCCAGGCGGAACACCTTCCGGCCGAGGGCAGAGGGGCGCGCATAGTGGAACGCGTCGAGCAGCGCGTCGTCCATGAGCGTCCGAGCGAACAGGTTCACCAGGCTCTTCGGCGCGAGGTGGGACGGGGGAAACGTCGCGAGCAGCTCGAGGGTGGCGTCCGCGACGGCCCTGCTGCGCGCGTCGAAAGCGAAGTGCCTCGCCTCGTAGCCATCCATCAGCGCGGCGAACGCGTCGAAGGTCTCCGGGATGTCCTGGATGCCCATGTGGCGACCGACGGCGCGGTAGTAGCACGTCCACGCCTCCACCTCGTGCGGGGTGAACGGCCGCCACCCGAACTCCGCGAGCCAGCGCACGGGCATCACCACGAAGGTGGAGAGCACGTAGCGCATGTCGTCATTGGAGATGTCGTAGGCGCCGTGCATCTGGTTCATGCGCCGGAAGGCACTCCTGCCGGCCGGGCTGGCCATGCCGTGCTCGAGAATCGCATCGAGGATGAGCACGGTGTCGTCGTAGCGCTTCTGGGTGCGCTGGTTGAACTCGCCCGTCTCGTGCAGCAGCACGCCGATGCTCGGCACCGCGTAGGTGCGGAACAGGGCGAAGCTGAGCGCCTGCTCGATGTCCCAGGGGAACTCCTGGGTGGAGAGGATGCGGACAATCTCCTCGTACTGCGTCTGCGCGTCGAGACGGTCGGTGTGGTCGCGAAGTGCGTAGCGGTTCATCCGGATTCCCCCCTCGATGATAGCCGCACCCTGACACGTCTTCTGTTCGACGCCCAACACTGGTCGTGCTAGGACGCGAAGCAGACCTGCTTCCGAGGGGGGGCGGGGAATGAATCCAATCCCGGCCTCATCCGCTCGTCACACGCCACTGCTCTCCACGCCCGTCATGGCCCAGGTCCTGGAACGTCGGACCACCGGCTGGGCGGTGGGCGCCCTGGCCGCCGCCCATCTGGGCCTGCTGCACTTCGGCCTGCCCGCGTGGCCGTGCCCCCTCCAGAGCACGCTGGGAGTCCCCTGCCCGGGCTGCGGACTGTCCCGGGCAACGACGGCCCTGCTTCATGGCGAATGGCGGAGCGCGCTGACCTGGCACGCCTTCGCCCCGTTCCTGCTGGCGGCGCTGGTGCTCATCACCGGCATGGCGTTCCTCCCCGAAGCGGCCCGGCGCCGGGGCATCGACGCGGTCGCCCGCTTCGAGCGGCGCACCCGGGTGACGGCCCTGCTGCTGGTGGCGCTGATGGCCTACTGGCTCGTCCGGCTTCTCGTCTTTCGCGGCACATTCATCGACTCAACCCTCGGCTGAACCCCACAACACCACGCAAGGAGACACACAATGGGAACGATTTTCGGTCTGCTCGGCATGCTCTGCGGCATTGGCAACCTGATCTGCTTCATCATGGTCCTCATCAAGCTGTTCCAGGCCAAGGGCGCGCTGCACGGCATCCTGGGCTTCTTCTGCGGCATCTACACCTTCATCTGGGGCTGGATGAACGTGGAGCAGAACCAGAACAAGAACATCATGCTCGCGTGGACGGGCACGCTCCTGGCCGGCATCGTGTTCAACATCCTCGGCGGTGCGATGTCGAGCTCGTAGTCGTCGCGAGCCGGTCCCCGGTTGTACCGGGACGGGCCTCTCGGGCCCGTCCCGCGCGCGGCATGCCGAGCACCTCGCCGCCCTTCGAAACCCTGGCGCACAGACGCCACGACTCCTTCAGATCCGCCCATGAAGCGCGGCAAGCCCGAAAACCAGTTCGCGGCCATTGATTGAACGTTCTCCGGCGGCATCGCGCGCAGCCAGTGGACGACCCAGGACTTCCCTTCGGTGGCCGCCGCCGGCAACCTCGAACTGGTGGGGCGGATGCTGGACGCCGGCCTCGACCCCGACTGGACCCAGTTCAAGGGCAACCCGACGGCCCTGATGCTGGCCGCGCGCTGTGGCGAACTGCGTGTAGTGGACCTCCTGCTCGCACGCCGTGCCAGCGTGAATCACCGTACGGACAAGGGACTCACCGCGCTGCACATGGCACTGTTCAAACCGTCGGCGTGCGTGCACGGCCCCATCGTTCGCAGCCTGCTGGCGGCGGGGGCCGATCCCGATGTGCCCGACGATGAAGGGCAGCGACCGCTGCAGCGCGCACTGGCGCATGCGGTGCCGGCGCTCGTGCAGGCCTTGCTCGAAGCCGGTGCCGACCCATTCATCCAAGACCGCGCCGGCCGCATGCCCGCCAACTGGGCGCCGACCGATGGCAAAGACGCCGATGCCATCCGCGAGTTGCTGGAGACAGCGCGCAAGGGGCAGGCGTCCGACGGCTCCTGACGGCCCAGCGGGCCCGCCCTCCCCCTCCCTGAAGGCAGGGGCAGGACGGGCCGGACTGTCCACTCAGTTGAACGTGGCGATGAGCGAGCCGCCCGTGAAGCCGCCCTTCGCGCCGTATACCTGGAGGTAGTACTTGCCCGGCTCGAAGCCGTTCAGGTTGCAGGTCTCCGTGCCGTGCTCGTTCACGCCGCGGCAGTCGTAGGAGAAGAACGAGGGCACCGAGGCGCGCTGGACATACAGGTCCGCGTTGCCCGTGCCTTGCAACCGGACGTGCACGTTGCGGGTGCCGCCGCCTCCCGCGCGCTCGGGAATCTGGACGGTGAACACCTGGGAGGAGCCCGCGGCGCCGGACAGGCCGGTGACCGAGACCCCGGGCTCGACAACCACGTAGCCCCCCGTCCACGTCACCACCAGCGACACCCCGCTGAAGGCGGTGAAGCCGTTCAGCATCACGTACCAGATGCCGTCGCCGGGTTCCGCGAAGGTGCACACCTCGTTGTTGCCGCTCCTGTAGGGGCGGCAGTCATAGAGGGTGGTCGTCGGGGCCGCGCCCCGGCGCACGTAGAGGTCCGCGTCGCCCGCGCCGCCAGAGAGGGTGAAGGTCAGGTCCCTGGCGCCCTCGGGCACCTTCACCTGGAAGTACCACTTCTCGCTCCGCGCACCGGAGAGGTCCGTGAGCGGGACGTCCTTCTCCAGAATCGGCGGCGGGGGATGACGGATGATCTCATCGACGCCCACGGCCTTCCAGGCAGCGGTGACCGAGCCCGTCGTCGCGGCGTCATGACCGAGTTGCACCGAGGCCTGCTCCGCGGCCGTCTTCGCATCCAGGAAGCGGGAGGACGGCAGCAACAGGTCCTCGTTCATCTTGTAGACAATGCGCGCGGCCTTCTCGATGCCGATGCCCGACACCGGGCTCTGCCCGGGGAAGCGCGGATGCAGGCCGCCCTCGGACAGCAGGTAGAAGGCCAGGTTGGAGATGCCTGAGCTGTAGTGCACGTCCACGCCCGACTCATAATCCTCGTAGTGGTCCAGCGAGGAGCCGTCCAGCGTGGGGTTGTGCATGTAGCGCAGCGCGTCCCCGGGAATGTCGGGCGTCCAGACCTCCTCGGCGAAGAGCCACGTGTTGGCGTCCACCACCCGGCCCTTGCTGTGCCACTCGCAGACGGCGCCGAAGATGTCGGAAATGGACTCGTTCAGGCCCCCGGACTCTCCGGAGTAGATGAGGCCCGACGAGTGGTCCGTCACGGCGTGGGTCAGCTCGTGTGCCGTCACGTCCACCGCGCGGGCAAGGTTGCTCGCCGTCGTGCCGTCGCCATCGCCGAACACCAGCTGCGTGCCATCCCAGTAGGCATTCACGTAGTGGGTGCGGTGGTGCACCGTGCTGATCAACTGTGCCCCCGCGTTGTCATACGAGTCGCGGCCGAAGAGGTTGCTGAAGCACTCGTACACGGAGCCCAGGTGGTCATAGGCGATGTTGACGATGGGGTCCGCCACCGGCGGGTCTCCCTCGGAGCGCGCGGGGACGCCCGGCAGCGGCGTCTGGTTCCCGCCGTCGTAGACACGGCGGAAGCGCGCGGAGTGGATGTGCGAGATGCGCAGGAAGGCGTCCCCGCTGCGCGCATTGACGAGCACGGAGTCATGCAGCGGCGTGCCGTCCTCCTTCGTTCCCTTCACGCGCACGTCGTACGCCAGCACGAGCTGCTCACCCTCGCGCCAGTAGACGAGCCGGGGCTCGCCGCTCACTGTGGCGCCCGCGGGTGACTCGCGGTCCTCCTTCGCCACGGCGATGGCGGCCTCGGCCGGGACGGAGGCCTTGTCCGGCGCCAGCAGGTCTCCGCGCGCGTTGGTGTTCGCCGCGAAGACGGCGCCATCACGGGCGTGCAGGCGCAGCTCCCCGCCATACACCTCGATGCCGTTGTGCCTCACGCCGTAGCGGTAGTGCGCGTCCCCATCGAAGCCCACATAGGCCTTCTTCAGATAGAGGTCGCCGGGGTTCAGCCGGAACAGCGGTGCCACGCGCTCCAGCACGGGCAGCAACCGGGCCGGCTGGATGGAGTGGACGGCCTCGGCCCCTGTCGGCACGGCGCCCAGGGGGCCGGTGACGAAGGTGGGAACCGCGGCCTCGTCGACAGCCACCACCTGGAGGCCCTCCAGGGCCGCGGGCGCTTTCTCCACCACCGCGTCCGGCGGTTTGCCCGAGGGCGTGACCTCGGTGCAGGCACCCGCAAACCAAGACAGCAACGAGATACCCAGGGCACCACGCAATCGCTTCTCCAGCATGCATCCCCCTTGCGTGAAGGTGTGATCGCACATGCTGGATGCACCAGCAGCTGGATTACAAGGACGTGCCGCCCTTCTATACACATTCCCAATCAGGAGTTGACACGACACGGCGGCGGAGAGGTCAGACAGGGCCAACCATGCCCGCACCGTGTCCGCCACCGCCATGGGATGCGCAGGGTGGGAGCACTCACCGGTGCCGCACCGCGCATAGGAGAAACAGGAGCCCTGTTGCGAGTGGGCGTGGGGCGCTGAGGAGACAACAATGTCCTCCATGACGGTGCTCCCCATTCCCGAACTGCCCCTCTGAGCTGGTTGCCGCACGCACCTCCCCTGGCGCGCCATGAGGGCGCCGGGGCTCGCGCCAGCATGGAGGGTTGAACAGGGGATGCCCCAGTGGACCGGTTCCCCTCAGAGGGACTGCTCCGGTGGCCAGCGCGCAGGCGCGGCGCAGGAGTGGCTTGCTGCTTCAGGTGCTGGAGGATGCGGCGCAGGGCCGCTCCATTCGGCAAGACGTGGAGTTGCACCCGTTCGAGGCTGCGGTGGTCGGGTTGGCGTAGGGAGAAGTTACACACTAGCCTTCATGAAGGTGGCATCTCGCGAGCGGACGAGGTAGGAAACGACCGGGATGGCAGACGACTTCGCGAAGACTGCAGAGCGGATGATGTCAGACGCGCGCGCCTTGCGCCTAGCCGAGTCACATCGGAACGCCTGCTACCTAGCAGGCTACGTCGTTGAGTGCACACTGAAGGTGCTCTTGGAGAAGGCAGGTGTGCCACCCGAGCATACGCATGACCTAGAGTCGCTCCATGACGAAGTGACGCAGTTACTATTGGTCGGCAATACGGTAGTGGCTCGTTACGGAGACCCGGCAAGCCTTGCACCGACCCTGCTACAGCAGATTGCTCCGCCAAAGCCGCGCAAGAACCGAGGCCCTCGGTACTTCTGCCACTGGGACCCTGAGCACCGCTACGATGGCTCACGCTGGGACTCCAAACAGATATCCGAAGTCTATCTGCGTGAATCCGACAAAACCATTGATACTATCGTCAGCATGTTCATTGACGGAGTTCTGTGATGGCACATATCGCTGATGCATGGAAAGCCTGTGACGAATACACCCTGGAACTAGCGGCGCGCTTTCCATCCGCCACCTTCACGTGCGTACGAGACATTTATGGCCGCTGCTCGTTCGCTGTCGAAGGGTTGCCTTTGGAAGAGGTCGAAAGACTCAAGGCCGAGGTTGAGGCTCGTGAGGACATCCGCCCCTATCTGGGCACCATGGGAGTGCAACTCCTGCATGAAGGCAGTTCCCTAGCGAAGACTGTAAATAATCTGCGCAGGCAGTTATTGGGGCGCTCTAATGCCTTCGTCGTTGAGCGACTGCTTTCCAATGAGTCATGGATTCGGGGCACTGACAGAAACCCGGAGGACTGGCCCCCCGTCATCGCATTCTACTCATTCAAGGGAGGCGTTGGACGAACGACCACAACCGCACTGACGGCGCTGACGCTGGCACGGGAAGGTAGGCGGGTCGTAGTCATCGATCTCGACTTGGAGGCGCCTGGAATCGAGGGCTACTTCTTCGCGAATGATGATCCCAGTGGGAAGGTACGTGCAGGCGTGGTGGACTACCTTCTTGAGCGAGCGCTCTTTGGGGATGAATACAAACCTGAGCTAGACGACTTCGTGCTGCCCTGCTCTGATCAGGCAATAGCAGCTACCGGAGGCTCCCTGGTCATCGTCCCCGCCGGGCGTATCGACGATACATACATGGAGCGCCTGGGGAGGATAAACCTAGCCGAAATTGGTCGCAAGCAGGGGCTAGAGAACCCGTTACGTGCACTCATTGGGGACGTACTCGAATGGCGCGCCGCAGATGTCGTGTTGGTGGACTGCCGGACCGGCTTTACAGACTTGGGCGGCATCACTCTTAATGGTCTGTCTACTCTGGACGTGCTTGTCTTCCGTGGTGGCGAGGCGGACAGGCGCTACCTACCCATCGTGCTTGAGCACATCCAGCGTTTCCGGGAGGTACGGGAACTCACACCTGAGGCGGCAGATCAACTCGCACGCAGTTTCCTCATCGTCTATACGATGGTGGAGCTACCTCCGCGGATGGAGGACGCTGAACAATATGTGGCAGAGATACGCCGCTCCACGGGCGAGGCCTGTTGGAAGCATATTTTCGAGCGTTTCTCTGGCAGCGGGTATGCATACCCGAGTGACAAGTCGCAGGACTCTCCCCTGGAACCCGTACCCCATGATGTCGTCCTTATTCCCTACCTGAAGGACTTCTTCATGGTAGGCGCGGTCTCCGACATGCTGCGGTTGCAGGCAGAGCGACCCGAGCGCCCATACGACGTGCTGGTGAAGCGGCTTCTCGACGTCAAATTGGCTCCCCCTGTACAGCGCGCCGACGTTGATACTGCGGCGCCGAAGGAGCAGCCACAGCCTTCCATCCGACAGAGAGCATTGGAGGCGCTCAAGCAGGTAACCGAGAGCCCAGCAGGTGAGCGTGAGTTCATCACCCTTGAGGACTTCCGCCAAAGGTTCTTGCCCCGCACTGCGTACCGGACGCTTTTGGATCCAAAAGCTTTCCTAGTTCTAGGACGCAAAGGGGCCGGCAAGTCCGCGCTATTCCAAATCCTAACACAGGAGGAGGTCGCCCGTGCCCTCGCCAGCCACTTGGGACTGGACTCTCGCCTCATCGAGAGGACACGGTGGGAGGTCGGATTCGCTGTGGGCGACGGCTTTCCAGCTCGCGATGACTTTGTGAGCATCCTAAATACCGCAGAGGGAGATCCGGATCTGCTTGCGAATTTTTGGCGGGCGCTAGCAGCCTTTCGGCTTTCCCTCGTCTTCAATGAGCGACCACTACCCGAACTTCTCACTCTTGAATCCTGTATTACAACGCTTGGTGACTCAAAGACGCAGTCTGCGGTGCGCCATTGGTTGGCGCAACTTGACCAAGACTTGTCTCAGGATGACCGTCTTTGCTGCCTAAGCTATGACGATCTAGACACGGCGTTACCGCGTGACAGCCGAAAGCGCGGTCTCTTAGTCTCCTCCTTAGTTGAATACTGGCAGCATTCCGTGCGACGGTGGCCTCGGATCCGCGCCAAGTTGTTCTTGCGCGAGGACATCTGGAATCGCGAGGTCACCGAGGTGACCGATAAAGCTAAACTTCGAGATGGAATAGACCGTGGCACCCTCACGTGGGATGGTCCAGACATCTATCGGACGGTGCTCAAGCGACTTGGACACGACGATTCCATCCGGCAACTTTTCCGGCAGGAAGGATTGTGGCTGGCAAGCTTTGACGCGATGTTGGAACAGCCGCTCGGATTCATTCCTCCGGACGATGAGGAATGGATACGCAAGTGTATTCATGTGCTTGCGGGCGAGACAATGGCATCTGGCCCCTCCGGCTACAAGAAAGGCTATGTCTACACTTGGGTTCTAAACCACATATCCGACTCGGCGGAATTGTTGCGCCCACGGAACGCTTTGCTTCTGTTTTCCGAGGTTGCGAAGCTCCAAGAAAACCCTGAAGAGACAGGCGCACTTCTCAGTCCGAGACGGTTTATGGAAGCCCTCCGAGGTAATGTTTCGCAGCAGGCGGTGGAGGATCTGCGAGCCGAGTTCAAGCAGGAGTGGTCTATTGGCGATGAGTGGCTGCCGGATATCTTTTCCGCCTTCGAATACGTCTGGCCGGTCGAGGAGGATGCTCTCGTCGGGTTCCTCAAGAAGAAGCTAAAAGCGGACGCAAAACTCGTGATGGAGAAGGTCGAGCATATGCGAGACGCCGGGCTGCTTGAGCGTCGAGCGTGGCGGGGACGAAAACCCCAACTCCAAATTCCCGATATCTACCTCTTCGGGCTGGGCTTGACGCGCAAGGGATAACACTGCCGCGTCATGGCCTGAGTGGTAGACAGGTCGGCCGAGTCTGCAGTTGCGAGGCCAAGCGAGGAGGAGGCACCTACCGCAGCGGCAGCGGTGAGCACCTCCGGTCGCGCCAGTCCCGCAACCTACACTAGGGTGCTGGACGCCACCACGCACATCTATCTCTATGAGGTCACCGTCATGATGGAGCCCTCCACCGAGCGCGAGGAGGGCCGGAACGCGGACCTCTCGTCCACGAGGGCTTCGTCGCGGGTCGCCTGACGCAGAGCACCGTCAGCGCGCCCTTCGTGCTCATCGCGGGCTAGGTTGCGGCGGAGGACCGGATGCTGCTGAACAACCTGTACTTCACCGCAGACTAGGAATCAGCAACACGCCGACTCCCTCCGGCGTGCTCCCAACCGACCGGCGCCCGGGAGGCCGGGGCACACCACTTTGGTGGCACAACCCCTTCGCGAGCGCGCCGTATCCTCCGCGCAACATCAGGGGGAGCCGTATGGGGCCTGTCTCGCACTGGCTTGCTGGCGCAGTGCCCGGGAGGACTCCCTCCTGGTGCCCACCACCCCGCGCCAGCGTGTCACACACGTGTCGTCACGCGTCTGGGACATGTCGCGTCAGACGTGCGTCGGGCACATATGGTATCCCCGGAATTCTTCACTTGGAGGATCCACATGACGTTCCGTAGTTTCGCGCTCGCCTGCGCCCTGTCCCTCGGCGCCACCGCCTGTGACAACACATCCCCCGATGAGTCGCTGGTCGTCCCCGTGGAGGAGACGGGAGTCTCCACCGCCGCGGCGACGGCCACCCGCATCTACGCGTACGAGCCCACGGGCACGCACGAGCTCAGCTTCGAGACGCTGGGCACCTTCGAGACGCGCAACAACCGCCGCGTGCTCGTGATTCGCGGCACCACCAACCGCTACATCCAGGATGTCTTCAGCTTCGTGCCGGATGACGCCTTCGGCACGGCGAACGTCATCAGCGAGCGGCGCTTCGAGGTGGTCCTCGAGGAGGGCCACGAGCTGAACACGATGCTCTCCGGGACGCCGCTGCTGGTCTCCATCGACACCTTCACGGGCTGGCCGACGCGGTACTACGCGCAGATCATCCTCTCGCCCCGCTTCTTCGACTTCCGCGGGCCGACCTCCATCAACGTCTTCGAGAACGTCGACCCGGTCTACGTGCGCAACGCCGCCGGCACCGACGACCTGATGTATCGCGGCCGGGTGGACTCTGCGGCCACGTCGCTCACCGTCACCGCGCCGGACGGCGTGCCGGCGGTCTCCCGCGTGGACGCGGACACCTTCCAGCTGGACTGGCGCTACCCGCAGGTGCACCAGGCCGTGGACCCGCACACGATTCCCCTCACCTTCACCGCCGCGCTCAACGGCGGCACCGTGGTGGACGAGACGGCGCGCCTGGTGGTGCGCGTCACCGGGCTGGCCATCAGCACCCACGACGACCCGTACCAGACGTGGCCGTCCCCCTCCTGCCAGCTGTCCGTCTACAACTGCATCCACGCGCAGCCCGCGGGCACGCTGGACTTCGGCGCGTGTGGCACCTACCGCCAGGTGCAGCGCTGCATGTACGCGAGCGCCTGCGAGATGCTCCCGGGCGAGCCGCTGTCGGTGACGCAGATTGACGCCTCGGCCCTGGAGCCCATGCGCCAGTCGAACGGGCTGAGCGCCATCGACGCGTACAGCACCCCGGAGTGCCCGGCCACGCCGGTGACCGTCCAGGCGGTGGTGGACTACATCGCCGAGACGACGCGGGCCCTGCCGCCGTCCGATTACGGCGAAGTCACCGACCGCGCCGGCCTGGTGGACACCTACTTCTTCGGCTCGAGCAACGACCCGCTGCTGGCCGCCATCGACGCGTTCGCGGGCGGTGGCCCCATCCAGGCGTGGCTCGGCGGGGAAGAGGTCCCCTGCCACAACTGCCACCTCCACAAGGACTACGCCTTCCTGTTCTACCCGAACAGCGGCAAGGCCGTCTTGCTGGTCAGCACCCACGGCTACGACTGGTGATGCCCCCCTGCCCGGGCCCCCAGCGGCCCGGGCAGTCCTCCTCCAGGGTGCGGCCGCCACGCGTCGCATCGCCGCACCCTGGAGGGACGGAGCAAGCAGGGTTGGCTTGCCCCAACGCCATGGCGCTTCCGCGCTTCGCGAGCTACTTCATGCGCACTGTCACGGCGCCGGTGGTGGTGTTGAGGGTGATGAAGCCCTTCTGGAATTCGCTCTCACGGCCACCGGTGACGGCGTACTCATCCCGCACCGGGTACCCCAGCGCTCCCGTCTCCCAGCCCAGGGACTCCCACTTGTCCAGGATGGGGCCGTGCACCTCGTGCGCTCCTGTCGTCGGCGTCCAGTAGATGCTGCCATTCTGGAAGTGGTTGAAGCGGCCCACCCCATCCGGAGTCTTCGTCTCGTCCGTCAGCGGGTAGCCCAGCAGCCCCGCCTCACGGCCCAGTTCCACCCACTTGGTATTGTTCTCACCATTGACCGAGTGCGCTCCTGTCGCCGGCGTGAAGTAGATGCTGCCCCGCTGGAAGTGGTTGTAGCGGCCCACCCCGTCCGACGCCCTCTGCTCACCCGTCAGCGGGTAGCCCAGGGTGCCGCGCTCCCACCCCAGCTCCGCCCACTTCGCGTGGATGGCCCCGTGGACTTCCCAGGCCCCCAGCTGCGGCGTCCAGTAGATGCTGCCACGCTCGAAGTGGTTGTAGCGGCCCACCCCGTCCGGCGTCGTCAGCTCCCCCGTCTTCGGGTAGCCCAGCTCGCTGCGCTCCCAGCCCAGCTGCTCCCACTTCGCCTGGATGGCCCCGTGGACTTCCCAGGCCCCCAGCTGCGGCGTCCAATAGATGCTGCCGCGCTCGAAGTGGTTGTAGCGGCCCACTCCGTCCGGCGTAGTCAGCTCATCCGTCCTCGGATAACCCAGCGCGCTGCGCTCCCAGCCCAGCTGCTCCCACTTGAGCTTGATCTGCCCCATGACGACGCGCGCGCCGAGCGTCGGAGTCCAGTAGATGCTGCCGCGCTCGAAGTGGTTGAAGCGGCCCACCCCGTCCGGCGTGGACAGCTCACCGGCCAGGCACCTGCCCAGCAGCGCCGGGCCGTTCACCGCGTCGTACTTCGCCTTGATGTCCCCCTTGAGCACGCAAGTGGAGCAGTTGTTGCTGGTGATGCTCCTGGAGCCGTAGCTGCCGGGATAGGGCGCGAGCGACACGCCGTTGAGGACGATGTCCTGGCCCACGCCATTGAGCAGTTGCTCGTAGTGGACGTGCGGTCCGCTGCTCGCGCCGGTGCTCCCCGTCAGGCCGATCTGCTGGCCCTGCGCCACCTGGGTGCCGCTCGGCACCGAGAAGGCGGACAGGTGAAAGTAGTACGTCACCCACCCACCGCCGTGGTCGATCTTGATGTAGTTGCCCGCGCCGCCGGCCTCGTAGTGGCGCGTGGCGTAACCCGCCGCCGAGGCGAGCTGGGGCTGGCCGCTGGTGCCACCCCCATTATTGATGAAGTCGAGAGCGCGCCGCACCTCGGCGCTGTGATGGCTGTACGTCCAGGACTGCCCGCAGGGGAAGGGAGCCTGGAAGTTGGGCCGCGCCAACGGCGTGACGAGAGGCGCCTCCTGCGTGGACGCCTCCTGCGTGCCTGCAATCGGTTCCTCAGAACCGCAGCCGGTGCCGCTCAGCAGCAGCGCCAGTGACAGACCTGACAGCCACGTACGTGGATTCAGCCAGCCTTCGACTTTCATGGGGATTTCCATCCTGCGTGGGGGGGCTGCCCGGGGGCGGCAGTCATTGCCCATCCATGAGAGCCCGTGCTCTCCGTCATCCCAATAAAAAATATGACTAGCCGTTTTTCCTGGATGCAGGACCCTTCCGAGCCCTCTCCGCGGCGCAGTCCCAGACGGAGATCTGGAGCGGCGCCGGCCCCTTCACTTGCTTCGTGACGGGCTCCTCGACCGGTGGCGTGGACGTGGATGGTGACGCAATTCGAGGGGGCGACGCACCGCGCCTTTACATCGCCGAACCAAGAGATAGTTTCTTCTGACGCCGAACAAAGTGGTAAACCGGCTGGGGCTGCTCAGGTTCGTCACCACCGCCGCGGGCACCTTCTGCGTCGACAACGTGCACTTCCGTCAGGAGCGCAGGCGCTCACATGCACTCGACACTCTTCAGATTCTGCCTCGTCCTGTGTGCGGTCCTGGCGTGCGAGCCGGCCGACCCGCGACAGCCGCCAGTGACGCCGGGGGCACCGGTGGCGCCAGTGATCGACAGCGCGCTCACCCAGGCGGGTACCGCGGGCGTGACGTTGAGCTACCAGATCACCGCCACCCACTCGCCGACGGCCTACGACGCGAGCAACCTGCCGGCCGGGCTGAACGTGAACCCGACGAGCGGGCTGATCTCGGGTGCGCCGGCCGGGGCGGGCACCACCAGCGCGACGATCAGCGCCACCAACGCCGCCGGCATCGACTCGAAGACGCTGGTCTTCACCATCGCTGAAGCCGGGGCCCCTCCTCCGTCCATCACCAGCCCGCTCACCCAAAGCGGAACGGTGGGCACTGCGTTGAGCTACTTCATCACCGCCAGCAACGCGCCCAGCAGCTACGCCGCCACCGGTCTGCCGCCCGGCCTCGGCGTCAATCCGGCTTCGGGAGAGATCTCTGGCACGCCCACCGCCGCCGGAACCACCCGCGTCATTGTCAGCGCCACCAACGCCGCCGGCACCGACTCGAAGACGCTGGTCTTCACCATCCACCCGCTGGGAACCAACCTCGCCATCGGCAAGGTGTATTCGGCGTCCAACGCCCAGAACACCACCCACACGCCCAACAAGGCGTGCGACGGAGACCTCGGCACTCGCTGGGAGAGCACCCCCACCGATCCCGGCTGGCTCTGGGTCGATCTGCTCCAGAGCTACACGATTTCCACCATCGTCCTGCGCTGGGAGACGGCCTACGGAAAGGACTACAAGCTCCAGCTCTCGAACGACCTGACCAAGTGGACGGACGTGGCCACCGTCACTGGAGGCAGCGGGGGAGTCGCCACGCACGCCGTCTCGGGCACCGGCCGCTACGTGCGCGTGTACGGCACCGCACGCGGCACCTCGGGCGGCTACTCCTTGTGGGAGTTTGAAGTCTATGGAAGCACCGGTCCGAGCACCCCGGCGGTGCCTTCCGGGCTGGTCGCGACCGCCGACAGCCAGAGTCAGCTCACCGTCTCATGGAGCGCGGTGCCGGGCGCGACCGGGTACGACCTGCAGCGTGACGGAGTGACTGTCACCGGCGTCACCTCGCCCTACGTGCACTCCGGCCTGGCGGCCGGTTCCACCCACACCTATGCGGTGCGCGCCACCAACGCCGCTGGCGCCAGCGCCTTCAGCGCGAGCGTGACGGCGACGACGCACGCCACACCTACCGTGCCAGCGGTGCCTTCCGGGCTGGTCGCGACTGCCAACAGCGAGAGCCAGCTCACCGTCTCGTGGAGCGCGGTGCCGGGCGCGACCGGGTACGACCTGCAGCGTGATGGAGTAACTGTCACCGGCGTCACCCCGCCCTACGCGCACTCCGGCCTGGCGGCCGGCTCCACCCACACCTACGCGGTGCGCGCCACCAACGCCGCCGGCGCCAGCGCCTTCAGCGCGACCGTGACGGCGACGACCCTGGTCGCGGGCAGCGGGCCGGTGCCGTTGTTCGACGCCACCACCGTGCTCGAGCCGGCGATGGTCGAGGACACGCCGACCGCCTTGATCACCCGCTTCGGGGACCGGGCGCGCGACCGCCACGCCCGCGAGGCGGAGTTTCACATCTACGACCACTACCTCACGTTCTACTGGGAGCAGCGCACCGCGAAGATCGAGATCGTCGACAAGGTCGCGAAGGGTGGAACCGAGCTCGAGTTCAACATCAACCCCGAATGGCCGCTCGATGCACCGGAGTTCCGGGCCCTCTTCCGCGGCATCACCACCAAGGCCGAGTACTTCTCGAACCTGAGCGCGACCCGGCTCGACCCGCTGCACTACCGCGCCACCATCAGCCACAACCCCAAGGAGAACCGGCCGCTGCGGGTGGGGGATCGCGTCGAAATCGAAGTCAGCCAGTTCCTCCAGGCTCCGACCAACGGCCGCGCGAACTACTACGGCACCACGGTGCTGTACATCGTTGGCTCGGGCGGCATCGTGCCCTGGTACGGCCAGGGGCCGGTGCTGCCGTCGGGCGCACAAGACTCGTTTCCCCTGCCACAGTCGGCGTGGATGGGTGGCCGCGCCACGCTGCCGTACCAGTACTCCAACGAGCCCCTGCACCGGTTCAAGCAGCTCGCAGGACACATGTCGGAGAACAGCGTGCAGCCATTCATGCTCGGCCGCCGCCTGCATCACACCGACTTTGGTGACGGCTCGCACGAAGAGCCCGGCAACCCGGTCTTCACCACGCAGACCGGCAAGCTCGGCCCTGCCTTCGTCGCGCGAAGCTGCGTGGCGTGTCACGTGAACAACGGCCGGGCGCTCCCGCCCGCCGTCGGTGCCCCGATGCTCGGGTCCGTCGTTCGGGTCGGCGGTGACGCGACCGGGGCCTCGCACCCGAACCTCGGCCGCTACCTGCAGCCGCAAGTCACCTCGGGCGTGGCCGAGGGCGGCGCGTACATCAGCGGCTACACCATCACGAACGGCACCTACGGCGACGGCACCCCCTATTCCCTGCGGAAGCCGAGCTACACGTTCACCGGCGTGGTGCCCTCGTTCTACTCGGTGCGGCTGACGCCACAGCTGGTCGGGCTCGGGTTGCTCGAGGCGGTGCGCGAGGACGCGGTGGCCGCGCTCGCCGATCCCGACGATGCGAACGGCGATGGCATCTCTGGCCGCATGCAGTTGGTGATCGACCCGCAGACGGGCGCCCAGCGCCTCGGTCGGCTCGGGTACAAGGCGGGTCAGGCGCGAGTGACTCATCAGCTCGCGAGCGCACTGGTCAACGACATGGGCGTCACGACGTCGATCTTCCCGAACGTCGACCGTGGCGCGTCACAGTCGACCCCTGGGCCGAGCACCGAGCTGTCCGACGCCGACCTGGCCCTGCTGTACCGCTACGTCGCGACGCTCGGTGTCGCCGCGCGCCGCGAGCTCACCGACCCGGAGGCCTTGCAGGGCGAGACGCTGTTCACCTCGGCGGGCTGCGCGCAGTGCCACGCACCGACGATGACCACGAGCGCCCATCACCCCCTCGCCGAGCTGCGGGGGCAGACCATCCACCCGTACACCGACCTGCTGCTGCACGACATGGGCCCCGGCCTGGCCGACAACCTGAGCGAGTGGACCGCATCGGGCGCCGAGTGGCGCACGTCGCCGCTGTGGAGCATCGGGCTCACCGCCGGCGTAAGCGGAGGCGAGGCCTATCTGCACGATGGCCGCGCCCGCAGCTTGAGCGAGGCCATCCTCTGGCATGGCGGCGAGGCCGAGGCCTCGAAGGAGGCGTTCCGCACCATGGCGCACGCGGACCGCGCGGCGCTGCTCGAGTTCCTTCAGTCGCTCTGAACCACGGCCCCGGAAGCTGAAGCACGCCGGCCCCCCTCCGGCGTGCTCCCAACCTATCGCCCCCCCGGGAAGCCAGGGCATACCACCTTGGTGGTACAGCCCCTTCGCGAGCGCTCCGTATCCTCCGCGCCACATCCAGCGGCAAGGCCATCGCGCTCGAGGGGCACCACTCAGACCGCCTCCAGGTGCAGCCTTCACGCGTCGCGTCTCCGCACACCTGGAGGGGGTCACATGAAGCCGCATCGTTTCCGTCCGCTATGGGCCGTGGTCTGCGTCACGTGGTTGGGCTGCGCGGGGGGTGAGCCCGACGCCTTGTCCCCAGAGGGAGCCCAGGGCCCCCAGGTGGGCGGCGGTACCTGGATGGGCGAGCCGCTCAGCGCGGGATGTGAGCCCGGTGATGGGGGCACGCCTGGCGGCGACACGGTGCGGGTGACGGGCCATACGAGGTTCCACACGCTGGTGGGCATCGCCGAGAAGCCCTCGGACATGTCGGCCAACCCGCCCTACCTGCTCATCCCCGACGCCGGGACATTCACCCGCATCGACGGCACGCCCACCGACGGCGGCTACCAGTTCGCTGGCGTGCCCCAGGGCACGTATTACCTGCGCACGGGCTCGAACTACATCCTCACGGACTCACGGCACGTGGAGATCGGCTCGGACAAGATCGGCCGGCCGGACACGGTCCTCTCCGGCGTCGACCTGTCGCCCATGCAGCTCGACCTGTCGAACCTCGCCCCCTGGGTCACCTACGGTGACCCGGTGGTCCAGGGCTCCTGGCTGGAGTTCGTCTCCGGGCAGCTCTCCCTGGCGGGACTGATCTCCTTCAATGAAGAACCCGTGGATGGACAGACGAGCATGTCCGCCACCGAGGCCTGGGCCTGGAACCTGTCCGAGCCCTTCCCCGTCGTCGAGGCGGCCAAGGGGGATTCGCTGTATGTGACTCAGCTCGGCGCGATGGACGCGGGCACGCTGCCGGATGGTGGCGCACTGACCCTCCACACCGTGGTGCGCAGCGTGGAGCTGGCGCCCTTCGACTTCACCCCGGATGGCGTCACGCCCCTGCCGCTCGGCGGGGTGATGCAGCCGGTACCGACCCGGGAGCTGTCCGTCGAGTGGCGCCTCTCCGAGCACCTCGCCGCCGCCGGGCAGATGCACCCTTCCGCGGTTGCCGGGAGGCCCTACTTCTTCGTCGACGGAGCCCCGCACCGGCCCGGAGACGGCTGGCTGTGGTACTCGGGCAGCCTGGTCAACCTCCCGCTTCCCGCGGGTGCCGCGTACACCTTCACGCGGCGCCTGTCCTATGGCGATCCGTTCCCTTCGTCCTGGGCCCGGATAGCCACCGCGGATTATTCAATGGGCTACCGGAACGTGGTGCCGGATGGCTCCGGGCAGACCTTCGCCATGAGCTTCCGGGCCCTGAGGGTCCATGACCGGCTGGACGACCTCGTCGCGGCGCCCATCGTCCCGCGAATCACTCCGCCCCGCGGGCTGACCATCGACGGCCTGGATGCGAACGTGCAGCGGCAGGTCGGCGCCGCCAGTCCCGTCATCGCCTGGCTGCCACCCGACCTGGGCTCGCCCACCGGCTACTGGGTGGGCCTCTATCGCCTCACCCAGAGCTGGGGCTCCTACCGCTCAAACCTCCAGGTCGCCCTCCGCTTGCCCGGCTCGACCACGCAGGTGCGGCTGCCTCCCGGCACGCTCCTGCCGGGCTCCATCTACTTCGTGCTGGTGACGGCCCTGGACATCACCGGCCACGACCCGAAGCACCGCCCGTTCCAGTCACTCAGTGGGCTGCCCCAGGGCTCGGCGCAGGCCGCCAGCTCCCTCTTCACCACGCCCTGATGCGGCGCGGAGGGCACACCGGACCGTTCACCGCGGGGAACGAGCCGTTCAGCTTCACGCGCCTCGCGGCGGGAGCGCCCGGGCCCATTCTTCACCTTGCACAGGAGGAAGCATGGGCATCGGTTTGGGGGCAGTCAGGGGCGCGGTACTCGGGCTTGGCTACACAATCCTCGCCACGCCGGCCTTCGCGTTGGCGTACTTCCGGAGCGCGGCCTGGATGGGCGAGCTGCTTCCCTATGTCGTCGGGTGCTCGGTGTTCGCCGGCACCCTGGTGGGAGCCGCGGTCGTCGTCACCCGTGCCTACAACCAGGGCCAGGTGTGGCGAGCACAGCTTGCGATGCTCTTCAGCTACGTGCTGACCGGTATCGTGTTCTACGGCATGGTGCTGGGCCAGCACGTCACCGAGGCCCTGTGGGCGGCGTTGATGTTCGCGCCCGTCTTCATTCCGTTGGGACTGGCGGCCACCTGGGGTGCCGTCCGGTGGGAACGCGTGGGCCGCCGAGCCTGAAGCCCCCGAACCCGGGCGCGCACGCAGGAGGAAGGGACGCCATGCCCCCAGCGCCTCCAGGGCACCGGGGGCATGGGACACGCACCCTACTGTCCGAGAATGACGCGGAAGACCTTCTCGTTGCTGTTGTCGGGGATGCTGTCCTTGTCGCCCTGGTTGGTGGTGGTCAGCCACAGGTTGCCGTCGAGGGTCGGCTCGACGGTGCGCAGCCGGCCGTAGGTGCCGACGAAGAACTGCTGCACGTTGGTCAGACTGGTGCCGCTGATGACCTCGCGGTAGAGGCGTGAGCCGCGGGCGCAGGCCACGTAGAGGACGTCGCGGACCACCGCGATGCCGGAGCAGGAGCCTTCCGCCGTGGGGTAGGTCTGCTTCGGGGCGATGTACCCGGCCGTCGCGCAGCCCGAGCCGCCCTGGGACACCGTCCCCTCACAGTTCGGCCAGCCGTAGTTCCCGCCCTTCTGGATGAGGTTGGTCTCATCCATCACCGAGTTGCCGAACTCCTGCTCCCACAGACGGCCCTGGGAGTCGAAAGCCAGCCCCTGCGGGTTGCGGTGGCCGTAGCTCCACACGTAGTTGCCGAACGGGTTGTCGGACGGGATGGTGCCGTCGGGGTTGAGCCGCAGCACCTTGCCGGCCAGGTTGTTGAGGTCCTGCGCGTAGGCGCCGTTCTGGGCATCTCCGGTCGCCGCGTAGAGCTTCCCGTCCGGGCCAAAGCGCAGACGCCCGCCGTTGTGGAACTTGTTGCGGCCGATGCCCTGGAGCAGCACCTGGAGCGAGGCGGTGTTGAGGGCGCCATTCTCGTACCGCAGCCGCACGATGCGGTTGTCGGTGGGAGACGTGTGCATCACGTACAGCCAGCGGTCGCTGGAGAAGGTGGGCGAGAGGGCCAGCCCCATCAACCCGCCCTCGCCGTCGGTGCTCTGCACGTTGGGGACGGTGCCCACCGAGGTCTTCTGGCCCGTCGCCGGGTCCAGGCGGACGATGTTCTGCGCGTCCCTGCGGCCGTACAGCACCGCGCCGTCCGGCAGGCTCACCAGGCCCCACGGGATGTCCGTATCGGTGGCGACCTGGGTGACGGAGCAGACTGCGTTCGAGCAGGCCTGGCCGGTGGTGACCGTCACGGCCGAGCTCCGCGCCGACGCATTGCCCTGGGCATCGCGGGCGAGCACGGTGTAGGCGTAGGCCGTGTTCGGGGAGAGGCCGCTGTCCACGAAGGACGTCCCGGGCGGGGCGCCGGACACCGTGCCAATCTTCACCCCTCCTCGGAACACGTCATACGCCGTCACGCCCAGGTTGTCGGTCGACGCGCTCCAGCCCACCGTCACGCTGGTGCCCGAGGCGGTGGCGGTGACGCCGGTCGGCACCGTGGGGGCCTGCGTGTCCACCTGGCACGGCGGCGGAGTGATGGAGAGCGTGGCGCTGCCCTGAGACACGTTGCCCGCCGCGTCCCTCGCATTCACGTACAGGCCCCACGTTGCACCGGGGACCACGGTGAGCGAGGTGGACACCGTGGCGGCGGAGACGGTCTTCATGAGCTGACCGTCATGGTAGACGTCGTAGAAGGCGACGCCTTCGTTGTCCGTGGAAGGAGACCACGAGAGCGTGGCCGAGTTGCACGTCACGTTGGACAGGGTGAGCCCCGTCGGCACGGTGGGGGGCTGGGTGTCGGGTGGCAGCGACCACTGCTGGTTCGTCTGGCCGTTGCAATTCCAGAGGATGACCGGCGAGCTGTTGGCGGTGGCCTGACCGGACACGTCGAGGCACAGCGAGGACGGCGTATGGACCACCGTGCCGTTGGCGTTGCGGACCCACCGCTGGTCCGCCGCCCCGGTGCAGGTGCCGATGACCGCCCGTGCCCCGGCGCCGGCAGCCGCCGGTTGGACGCACCGGGCGCCGTCGAACACGCGCAGCTCGCCCTCGGGCGTGAACAGGAACCGCTGGTTCCCCTGCCCGTGGCAATCGTAGATGTTGACCCCCTGCCCCGGCGTCTGGCTGTTCTGGGCCACGTCGAGGCAGCGGCCAGACTGCACGCCGATGAGCCGGGTGCCCGCGGTCAGCGCGGCGGTCTGCGTCGAGAGCTCGGGGTCGCTCTCCGGCGGCACTGCACAAGCACCGACGGCGGCGGCGAATAGAGCCAGACCGGTGCGGCGAACCAGGACGGGAAGGTGACGGACATTCATGAAGACGCTCCTTGGCGTGCCGCCTCCTTCCCGGGATTCGGGGCACGCCACAAGCAATCTATTTGCATCTGCATCCGAGGTGTTGAACCCCGAGCATCCGGGGCCCCGCGCCCGGGGCACACCGGCGGACGACGTCCTCCGAGCGAGGCGCCTCCAGCGCGCGGAGGACTCCGTCGCGGACCGTCCGGGTGTAGCGCTCCACCTCCATCGAAAAGAGCGAACGCTTATTCCCGAACGCCGCATACAGGCGGGCTCCGCGCAGCGAGCAGCGTTGCGAGGAGCGCTCGGCCGCGAGGACGTCGAGCGCGGGGGGGACTTCCGAGGCACCTGGGACAGCTACTTCTCTGGCCAAGAAATGGCCATTGGAGGGTATGAGGAACCCCCATGAGCGACGAGCGTACGCCTGCCGAGCCCGAAGTGATGGAGCCCACGTTCTGGAGGAAGAACGGCTGGTCGGCCAGGGTCATCAAGAACGAAGAGGACGACGGCTGGGCCGTGGAAATCCGCAAGCAGGGGATTCCCGAGCCCGTGCTCATCAGTCCGTGGGTGATGGGCCGCGACAAGAAGAACCCCAAGCCCTTCGACGGGCCGGCGTTCGCGACCTTCGTGAAAACGGCCTCGGAGGTCCTCGACCGCTCCGCGCGACAGCACGACCAGGCCATGACCAAGAAGCTCTCCATCGCCTGGGAGGGCCGCTGGTACGAGGTCCGGCTCGAGCTCGTGGCCGATGAGTATGATCCCCACGCGCTGCTCTCGGCCATCGACGACGCGGGCGCGACCGTCGCGAAGCATCGCGTGCCCGCGAACTTCAAGTTCAACAGAGACGTCGCCAACGCGTGGGTGCGCAACGGCTTCCCCGAGCCCTGAGCTGGCCGTCCTCAACCCGCACGGGTCTCCGCACCTTGACGGGAGATGTCGCACCCGAGCGCGCATGGGCAGGGGTGAATGAAATCCCCGTGCCCCCGTCATGAAAGGCATGAGGCGAGGGAGCGGCGAGCACCGCCCCTCTGCTGGAACCCCCACAAGGAAAGTCCCATGCTGGCGATTCGGAGTGGCTCCGAGGATGGTCGTGCGCGTGAAAACCGGTCGTCCGCGAAGGGCAAGGGATGGGCGGTGCTCGCGCTGCTGCTCCTGCCGTTGACGGCGGCGGCGGGGCCGGGACCTGCGTACCGCTGGGACGAGTCGCGCAACCGCCCCGGCCCCAACCGCTGCCACGACAGCTCGCAGTGCGATGGCGCGCGCACGTGCAGCCCCGCGGGCTGGTGCCAGGGCGAGGCGCGCCCCACGCCGCCTCCTCCGCCGCCCCCGCATGAGAACCGGGCCCCCCGCGGACCGGACTGGAACCCCGGCCGGGGGGAGTCGCGCGCCCAGCGCAGCACCTTCATCCGCAGCCGGCTGGCGGGGCTCGTCATCGACATCCTGGGCGGCAACCGCTCGCCCGGCGCGGGGCTCGTCGCCTACCCGGCCAAGTCCCACCGCGAGGGCAATGACAACCAGAAGTGGGAGCTGGTGCCCACGCGGGGCGGCTACCTCATCCGCAGCCGACTCAACGGGCTCGTGCTCGACGTGGAGGGCGCCAACAAGGCCCCGAGCACCGCCGTCATCATGTGGGAGGCCCACGGCGGGCCCAACCAGGTGTGGCAGCTCGTGCCCGGCCGGGCCCGCGGCACCTACTACATCCAGAGCCAGCTGAATGGCTTCGTGCTCGACATCGAGGGCGCCAGGGCGGACGGCACGGGGCGGCTCATCACCTACCCCATGAAGAGCGAAGGGGCGAAGAACCAGCTCTGGCAGCTGGACCTCTGACCCAGGGGCCGCGCTTTAGTCCTTGCCCTTCGGGCGGCTCACGGTGAAGGTGAGGATGTTGTGGTCCGAGCCGAGCTGGGGACCGGCCTTGATATTCGAGACCCGGCACCCGTTGGACATCTCCCAGTCGATGCTGCCGTTGCCGTGGGTCTTCGTGCCGCCGTGGGTCTTCATGCCCGCCTGCTGGGCAATCCACGCGGGTGACCACTTCCCCTTGGTCGACGCCGGCTCGTTCCAGTCGCCGCCGATGAGCAGGGCCTGCTCGGGGTGGTTCTTGAGCTGCCGCTTCGCGAAGGCGAGCAGCTTCTCGGAGAGCGACTTGTAGGTGTTCACCCGGTTCGGCGGCCCGACGGGCTTCCCGTCCTTCCAGTCCACCGTGGGCGGCTGGTGGGCCGAGACCACCTTCAGCCAGCCCGCGACCTGGACCGCGACGGCCGCCCGCGGCGGGGCGCGGCCGCCGTTCACGGTGTACCAGCCGCCCTCGCCCTGGATGGACGCGGCCTGTTTGGTGAGCAGGTCGTCCTTGACGAGGATGCCCGACTCGCCGTGGTCCTTGGCCTTGGGGAACGTCACCAGGCGGTAGCCGGGAATGCTCTCCAGGGCCTTGTGATAGCCGTTGATCTCCTGGACCTGGATGAAGTCGAGCTTGTTGCGCCTGGCGAAGGTGCCCAGCTTGTCCTTCACCTCCGCGGGGCTGCGGTCGCGCTCGACGTTGTAGGTCGCGCCCTTGAGCGTCGACGGGGTCTTCTTGTCGCCGCTGCCGCCGGTCGCGCTGGCCTGGGTGGTGGTGGTGCCGCCGGTGCCGCCGGTGCCGCCGGTGGTGGCGGCGGCCTGCTTCAGCGAGCGAGCCATGCGCTCGCCGACGACTCCCTCCGGCTTCCCCGTCCAGCCGTGGTCACGCTTGAAGTCGACCACCGCCTTGGCGGTGCGGGCGTCGAAGCGTTTGTCCGCGGCACCCTTGAGGTAGCCGAGCGACTCCAGCCGCTCTTCGACCTTCTTGACGCGGTTGCCAGTAGAGCCGACGTGGAGGCGGGGGCGGTGGGAGTTGGTTCGCATGATTTTCCCAATTCTCGTTCGCCGAGAGCGAGAGTTGCTTGGATTCGCGTCGGCGCGGCCGGAATTTGACGCGCCGCACAATGCTGCCCCCTGCCCTGCTCGCCCGATTCGCGCAATACCTCTCCAGGGTGAGGGACAGATTTTCAGTCCGGGCATATGAATGTGTCGAACCCACACGCGACCCTGCGAGGGTTGCCTGATCATGGAGGGCGGATGTCCAGTCCGATGAATTTCAACACCCATGAACTCATGCTCAGGGACAGGGTCATCGCTGCGCTCAACAGCTCGCTGTCCTTCCCCAAGGTCCTCGAAGCAGCGAGAGAGCCTCTCCTCGAGCTCGCCCAGGCCGACGCCGCGGCCCTGTGCCTGATGCGCATCACGCCTTCGCTCGACTTCCAGTGGCTCGTCCCGGGCCCGCCCATTCCCCTGCTGGATGCGTATGCCGGCGTGTCCGAACATGACTTCGTGCGGGGCCCCATCTTCGCCCGGCCCAACGCGGTCATCCGCGATCAGGAGATGCTCTCCCGCGAGGAGTACGAACACAGCATCCTCTACCAACACAGCCGGGAGCTGGGGATGGGACTGGAGCACGTCATGGCCGTCCTGCTCCCCATCCGTCCGGATTTGTTCGGCGCCTTCGCGCTCTACCGGACCCGCAGTCGCGCCTTCACCACCCACTGCGCCACCGTCGTCTCCAGCCTCAACGAGCACCTGATGAACTCGGTGCGCAACTGCAGCGAAGTCCAGACCCTCACCACCGGCGCCCGTCTCCTCGAGGAGCTCTACAGCCACCCCGACACCGGCTTCCTCATCGTGGAGCCGCCCTCGCGCGTGGTGCTGCGCTCACGGCGCGCCGCCAGCCTCCTGGAGAAGTGGTTCACCCCCTCCGACTTCGACGCCTCCGGAATCCCCGAGCTCCTCCGGACGCAGTTGAACGCCCTGGTCCACATGGACGCGGACTCGCGGCTCGCGAAGAACGTCTGGGTCTCCCTCCACTTCGATGCCTACCGCGTGGTCCGGTTCGTCGAACTGCCCGCCCACGAGGGCCCCCGGCAATGGGCGCTCGTGATGAACGAGATTCCCATGTCCATCCCGCTCCCCGTGGAGATGCGGAGCAAGCTCACGCCTCGCGAGGCAGACATCGCAAGGCACCTGCTTCGCAACCAGTCCAACGAACAGATCGCCGATGCGCTCGCGCTCTCCTTCCATACCGTGAAGACCCACGTGCGAAATCTCTTCAAGAAGCTGGGGGTCGACGACCGCGCCGACTTCCTCTATCAGGCCGCCCGCCTCAACAAGCCCGTCTGAGGGCGCACCTGCGCGCCCGCGTCCGGTAGGGATTGCTGAGAGAGACAGCATGGGAAGACGCCTCCCGCGGAACAGGGCTCGAACGGGAGGCTCTCTCACCTTGCGTGCGGCTGTCTCTACCTCGCGAGAGGGAGGTGGGTGGGGCCGCCCTCGCGGAAGATGGCCGGGTAGAGGCTCCGGGTGGCCCGGGCCGAGAAGAGGATCGCCGCCTGGTCCTCGGGGTCCGTCAGCCGCCCGAGAATCCTCGCCATCTCCGCCACATGGTCCCCGTCCAGCGCCCCATGGCTGCGCAGGAACGTCACCGACTTGTGGATGTTGGGAATGGCGCCCACCGCCTGCAGCCGCTCCGCGGCCACACCCGCGCGCGTCTGGGACAGGTACTCCAGCACGTACGCGGTCCCCAGGACCGCCGTCGGCACGCCGGAGCGCGACGTGAAGAAGTTCCACCCGACATAGGCATCCACCGCGGGGCGCCGCGCCGCCGCCTCCACCTGCGCCTCCGGGCAGCCCAGGTTCTCCAGGTCGGAGAGCAGCCACTTCTCGTGCCCCCGCTCCTCACCCGCCTTCTGGCACAACAGCTCCGCCAGCTCCGGGTGCCGGCCCAGCCGCTTCAGCCGCTCCCCCGCCTCGCCGAGGATGGGCGTGCTCCAGCGGGCATAGTGATACGTCTGGATGAGGTAGTGGATGTAGCCCGCCCTGTCGATGGTGCCATCGAAGACGCGTCCGGCGTCGGGGTGCGCATCCACCGCCGCCACCAGCGCTCGCGCCTCCTCGTCCAGTACCGCCACCCAGTGAGTCCCCGTCTGATTCTCCGTCTGTGTTTGCACGTACGTCTCCCGTCCGGGTGCGTTGGGCTCCCGGCTGCTGCTTGTTGAAGGTGAGGAAGGAAGGAACCGCCCCGGCCTAGGCGGCGGGGCTCAGGCCGTCTTCCAGCGCGCGGAAGCACGCCAGGGTGTCCGCCGGAATCTCATCGAGCGCGATGATGAGCGGCAGCGTGAACCAGTGAAAGTACGTGTCATGGAGGGGCTGCGCGATGAAGCGCGCTCCCAGCCTCCTGGCGAAGAGCGCCGGGGCCGAGGGCAGCCGCAGCCCGTCCAGCACTCCCTGCTCCGCCCTCGCCCGCTCCTCCGGCGTGTAGAAGGGGCTGCGGGGATGCGCCAGGACCTGTCCCGGGTCCGGCACGTCCACCCGCCAGCGCGGGCTCAGCAAACCCCGGCTGGCCGCCACCTTCCACGCCAGCAGCGCGTCCTCGCGCGAGTCCGTCTCCAGGTTCGCGGACGCTATCCAGTGCGTCACCCCGCGCCGCCTGCTCTCCGCGTACATGCCCGCCTGCAGCCACATCGCGGCCGGCGAGTGGCGCCACGATTCCAGTACGCACAGGCGCGAGGGCTCGGCGACAACCATCCCCGGCTGGAGCACGCCCGAGAGGTCCACCCGCTGCTCCAGGTCGACGCCCAGCGTCCCACCCAGGCTCGCCGCCACGTCCGGGTTGGGCAACAACAGCCGCAGCGTCGCCACCGGCTCGGCGTTGGCATAGACGAGCACGTGCACCGTGGTGGCGAGCGTGTCGAAACAGGTCACCTCCCGTCGCGACGGCGTCGTCCGTTCATCCACCAGGCCCAGCTCTCCGCCGAAGACTGCCCAGCGAATGCGAGCCGCGTCATCGAGTTCCCGCTGGGTGGTGGCAACACGCCAGCACCAGTGCCTGCACGTCATGGGTGTTCTCCCGGTAGCGAAGCGGGGCCGGTGTCTCACCGCCCTCGCACGTACTTTCGTCGCCGGTGAACCGAGTTCGAGCCCGGCGCCAATTTCGCTGCGCGGGCGAACATCCATGAGACCCGCGGGGCGCGGGAGCGCCGCCTGGGCGGGTGAGAGGCCGGGCCTTCATGCAGGGCATGCCGCGAAGATGGGCCCAGGCCTGGCGCCCCTCTTCGCGGCAGGTGAGCTACACGTAGCGCACCTGGTTGCGCAGGCGGCTGACCTCATTGCGGAGCTGGTCGCGGACGTCCGCCACCGTGCCCGAGTACTCGAAGACCGGCGCCTTGCGGTCGGTGGTGGTCGCCGAGAAGCCGCCACCGAACGAGGTCAGTCCCCTGCCAAAACCCTTGGAGAACTCGGTGACGTCGGTCTCGTACGGCGTGAGGGACGCCTCGAGCTCCGTGACCTTGGCGAGCTGGTTGAAGGCCGTCCCGAACTGACCGCGGAGGAGGGACTGGAGACCGCCCGAGCCGAAGACCTCGTCGACGCCACCGGTGAACTCGAGCTTCGCCTCGGCCTGGCCGCCGAGCCCGCCCACGAAGGGCAGCTTGCCTTGCGCCTTCACGTCCGCCGTGAGCGACACGGAGACTTCGCCGGTGCGCACGGCCGTCTTCGCGATCTCCTTCGCGACCCCGTCCGGGTCCTTCAGCACGTCGCTGACGCTGAGGCCCTCGGGGAGCTCGAAGCTCTCCTCCACCTGCAGCTTCACGTCCCCGCTGAGCTCGCCCTTGACGCCCGGGAGCGAGCCGGCCGTCTCAGCGGAGATGCTCGTGTACTGGTTGAGCACCAGCTTCGGAGCCCCGTCGCCGAACTCGAGGCGCACGTTCGCGCCGAGCTCCTGTGACGTGCCCGCCCCGAGCGAGGCGCGCCCGGCGCCGCTCAGCTTGCCGACGAGGTTGGAGGACGTGTTCGGGTTGAGCTCGAGCGCGGAGACGTTGTCGAGCAGCGCGCCGTAGTCCGGCGTCGCGCCATCGAGGGCCCCCTTGATGCCGCCGTCGAGCAATCCGGAGACGCCGCCGGCGACAGGCCCCAGGAACGTCCGGGCCGCGTCAGCCGCTTCTTCAGCGCTGTCGAAGGTGAACTCGACCGTGGCGCTGGAGTTCGAGAACCTGTCGCCGGAGAGCTTCCCGCCCTTCTTCTCGAGGCTCGCCATCAGGCCCGCCCCCGCTTCGCCTTCCACCGCGAGCGTGTACGAGCCGTCCTCGTTCTTCGTGATGGTCTGCGAGCCCTCGAGCCGGCCGCCGATGCCGTACACCGAGCCGTCGATGCTCGCCTTGAGCTGGTAGCTGTCCTTCGGGCCGAGGTCCTTGATCTGGTCCTCAATCGCGAGGAAGTCGACCTGGTCCTTCACGGTGTTGATCACCTTGCGGCCGACGTCCTTGGCGAAATCGATACCGCGCTCCGCGGCCTGGGCAATCTCGTCTCGCGCGGAGAAGGGGTTGAGGGAGAAGGGAAGCGACGGCGGGGAGTCGATGAAGCCGCTGATGCCGTCGTAGGCCTCGGTGGCCTCGGTCGTCACCGTCTCGACCACCTCTTCGCCCGTGTCGACGACGGTGTCGACCGTCTCGGTCACCGCATCCTTCGTGGCGTTGTAGGCGCTGGTGACAGGGTTGTTCTTGAGCAGTGAGCCGATTCCCATGTGCGTCCCCCGTGGTGGGTTTTCATGGGATACGCACATGTGGAAATTCGGGTTACATCGCCCGACCACGCCCACCACGCCCAGGGGCCCTGAGCGCGCTCACTCCGTCTGGAGCAGCCCCGCCCGCGCGAGCGCGACGAGCCGCTCGCGCGTCGTCTGCCAGGAGCGCGTCAGGAAGGGCGACACCTCGCCCACGGGGCTCGAGGCCTCGAGCAGCGGGAAGCTGGAGGCGGGCACGCGCTTCGTCCACCTCCCGTCCTCCGCCGGAACCCGCGTCGTCTTGCCGGCGAACGCCTGCCGCCCGATGCGGACCCGCCCATCCGGGAACCGGGCCTCGAGGTCGACGACGACGTGCGAGAGCGCGCTCCAGGGCAGCGGGCGCCGCAGCCGGTGCGCCCACTCCACCAGCACGGCCAGGCCGCGCAGGACGTCGTGGAAGTAGAAGCGCGGGAAGGTCAGGAGCGGCCACGCGGTCGCGCTCTCCCGCTCCTCCGCGTTGTGCACCGTGTCCGAGCCCCGGACGAGCGCACGCCCGACGAGGAAGCCCGCGGCGCGGTCCATGAACGCCACGTCCTCGGGGCGCGTGCGCACGGCCGTCAGGGCCAGCATCGCCTCCAGCGGCGCCACGGTGCCGACCATGGAGCTGGGGACCTCGCCCTGGACGAGGTACGCCTCCGGGTCGCAGCTCAGCCCGCCATCGGCCATCTGGTAGCGCGCGAACCAGTCGCGGACCCAGGGCAGGCGGGTGTCCACGTCGACGCCGCAGGCGAGCAGCACCGGCACGATGCACCCCAGGGCACAGTGGCAGAGCGAATCGGTGACGGGGTCCACCCCGGCGGGCGTGTCCTCGGGGTGGATGGGGAAGATCTTCAGCGGCATGCGGGAGAGCGCGGCGACGAGCGCCTCGACGGCCGCAGGAGGAATCCGCTCCGACGCGCCCCGCTCGTGCAGGAGCAGCAGGTGCCACCACGGCGTGTCCCACTTCGGCCAGTAGGGGTCCTCCGCGAGGCTGGCGAGCGCCGCCTCCGAGCCCAGGTACGCGAGGGAGTGCTCCACCTCCCGCGCCGCGCCGTCGTCATGCGCGAGCGCGGGTCCCTCGTGGCTCTCGAAACGTCGAATGGCGGATGCAAGGTCCATGGCCAGCTCCTCTATGGAAAGTGACAGCTACGGGCGTTGCGCCGGGCGGGACGCCGGCCCCGCGGCGGCGGGCTTCACCGGCTCCTCGAGGAGCTGCAGCGCGCGCTCCAGCACCTCATCCCTGCCCGCGCGCAGGCCCGCGAGCGTCGGGCGCACGGCCACATGGGGCGTGAGCCCCCTGCGCTGGAGCTGGCTCCCATCTGCGTGACGGGCGTCCATCCCCGTGAAGCTCATCCAGATGCCGCCGGGCAGCACGGTGTACGTCATGTTGCCATTCGCTCCGGCGGTGGGACTGCCGACGAAGGTCGTCCCACAGGTGGCCTCCAGCATCAACCCCACGTGCTCGGCCTGGCTCATGGCACGCTCATCGATGAGTGTCACGGTGCGGCCGCGGTACACCGGCACATCCGCGGTGGGAAGGTCCTGCATCAACACCGCACGGCCGTTCACCAGCGTCGAGCCCGCGACGAGGGGGACCTCGAAGCGGGCCCAGGTCTTCGCGCCCTTCACGTTGAGGTACGGCGCCAGCAGGCTTCCCGTCCCCTGCGGGTAGCCCCGCAGGTCAAACACCAGGGCTCGGGTCCCCTGGACCTTCTTCATGACCTCCGCCACCTCGCCGGGCTCGAGCTGCGCGAGATTCACATAGCTGATGCCGTCCTTCAGCAGCTTGAAGGGCTCGTGCGGGCGTCCCTTCGGGGCCACATAGGAAGCCCGCTTCAGCTTCACCTCGCGCGCCCCCTTCTCGCCGCGCACCGTGAAGGTCACCTCGGTGTCCTGGGGGCCCGCGAGCGCCTGGTAGATGTGGACGAAGCGGGTCGCCGCCTCCGTGGAGCCCTGGTGGATGAGGTCGAAGCGTTGGAGCCGCTCCTCGATGGGCTCGCCGTCCACCTTCTCGATGACATCCCCCACGACGAGCCCCTGCGCGAGCTGCGGATCGAAGAGCTCGGCGACGGCCGTCTTCCCCTCGAAGTCTCGCGCTTCGAAGGGAGCCCAGGCACGGCCCCAGATCTCCGTGTACGCGGGGTGACCGCTGAGGGAGACATGGCCGTCGCGCAGCTCCCTGGCGGCCTTCGCGACCTCGACCGCATACGCCTTCGCGTCCGTGGCGGCCTCGAAGCGCGCCAGCAACATGGGGAGCTGCTGGCTCCAGTCCACATCCATCAGGTGGGTATAGGGAAAGAAGCGCTCCACCACGTTCCACAGCCGCACGGCCGCCAGCAGGCGCATTTCGCGCGAGGGGTACGGGGCCTCCTTGTATGCGTTGTCCGGGCGCCACTGGATTTCGGGCTGGACGGTGGCCGTGGCGGCCCTGGGTTTGGACTTCTGACGGGCCAGGACCAGCGCCCGGGCGAAGGCCGCGTCGGGGGCCTTCAGGTCGGCTCGTGCCGGGAGCTCCTCATCGAGCCCCAGAGGCAGCACCGTCTCGCTCGTTCGGACGGTGGCGGTGAGCTTCTCGCCCAGCGGTACGTCCTGGGTGTCCACGCTCAACGCGTCCGTCACCGGCCCCTCGCCCACGAAGAGCGCGCGACCGGCGGCGCGCAGCGCCAGGAGCTTCGGAGAGACCAGGCTGTGATCGTCCAGCAGGAAGACGACCCGCGCGGGCTTCTTCCCGAGGAAACCCTTCACGACCGAGCTGGCATCCTGGGTGAAGGCCGTGGTGTAGGGGGTGTCCATGCCGGTCTGGGCCTTGTAGCCCCCGTGAAGCGAGTACCTCAGCCCCGGGACGGCCAGGTCTCCTTCGAAGAACAGGGGGAGGATCTGGTCCATCGCGCTGGAGACGCTCCAGACTTCCTCCGGGTCGAAGCCGCGCAGACGCAGGTCCACGATGGCGGCGCGCGCCTTGGCGACGGGCTCCCGGAGCTGGGGGCCCAGGCCCCAGAACTCCTGGAGGCCCTCGGCGGACGTGAGGTTGCGCAGGTCCAGCACCACCACGTCCTTCTCCATGCCAATCACCGGCCGCAGCGTCGGCGGAGCCAGCGTGGCGGGCGGCTGCACGCGCTTCACCTTGGTGGCGGGGTCCCCGAGCGCGTCGAGCATCGACTGCACGGCCGCCGCGTACTCGTCGGTGCTCCTGGCGGCCTCCACCTTCGGCACGGCGTTCATGAACGCCGCGTCCCAATCGATGCGCCGTGAAAGCATCCACGGGTGGCGGTAGCGCACCTGCCCCCAGAGGTCCCCCAGCGCCGCCAGCCGCTGGAGCCGCGTGCGCTCCCGCTCCTCCGGCTGCGTCTGTGGTGCCGCTGCCCCCGAGACAGCGAGAAGGACCAGACACACTCCCAGCCTCAAACCCATGCCATGGGACCGCATCGTTCGTGCTCCCTCCTTGCGCCGCGCGATGTCAGCGCACGCCGACTCTATTCGAGAAACCGTGTTACATCTGGACGGCAGGCGCTGAAAAGCCACGCGCCACCTGTCCGGGGCGAACCGAGGCATTCTTCCTCCGCCCCGCATGCCGGGCGAGGGGGCCTGGGTTCATCACCCCGGCGTGATACGCTGCGGCGCCATGGCGGAGATGAAGAGCGCTGAGGATTTCGACCAGGACCTGCTGATTCTGTTCGATGCGTACGTTCACGGCGACATCGACCGCCGCGGATTTCTGGAGAAGGCGGCGCGCTTTGCCGCCGGCGGCGTCACCGCCACCATGCTGCTGGGCATGCTGTCGCCGAAGTTCGCCGAAGCGCAGCAGGTGCCGAAGGACGACGCGCGGCTGAAGACGGCGTACGCGGAGTTCGAGTCGCCGAAGGGCTACGGCAAGATGCGGGGCTACCTTGCCCGTCCGGCGAAGGCCACGGGCAAGCTGCCAGCGATTCTCGTCATCCATGAGAACCGCGGGCTCAATCCGCACATCGAGGACATCACCCGGCGGCTGGCGCTGGAGAACTTCATGGCGTTCGCGCCCGACGCGCTCTTCCCGCTCGGCGGCTACCCCGGCACCGAAGATGAAGCGCGTTCGCTCTTCCCGAAGCTGGACCAGGCGAAGACGCAGGAGGACTTCGTCGCCGCCGTCCACTGGCTGATGAAGCGGCCGGACTCGACCGGGAAGGTCGGTGTGGTCGGCTTCTGCTACGGCGGCGCCATGGCGAACATCCTCGCGACGCGAGTGCCCAAGCTCGCGGCGTCCGTGCCCTTCTACGGCACCTCACCGGCGCCCGCGGAGGTGGCGAAGATCAAGACGCCGCTGCTGATCCACCTCGCCGAGAACGACCCGCGCGTCAACGGGACCTTCCCTCCGTACGAGGAAGCGCTGAAGGCGAACAAGGTGAACTTCCAGGCCTTCACCTATCCGGGAACCCAGCACGGCTTCAACAACGACACGACGCCTCGCTACAACCCCGAAGCCGCGAAGCTCGCCTGGACGCGCACGCTGGAGTTCTTCAACAAGCACCTGCGCTGACGCTCATGCCGTCATGGCCATGCTTCCGTTTCAGCGAAACGAAAGGGCCTGGAAGGACTTGCCGCTCCTGGTGAAGGCCAGGTGGTGTGGGAACACCGCCCAGAGCCTGCCACCGGCGACCTTGAGGCGCGGGTAGCCCGGCGCCGGCGTGGGGACCTTGAGCGGCGTGGCCTGGTCTTCGTCCAGGCGGAGGACGCGGTCGTCCAGGCCGACGAACAGGTGGTCCTTGAAGAAGGCCAGTGATTGCACGGCCCCCTTGGGGAGGGCGAGCTTGCGCGCCCTGCCCCTGGCGGGGAGCTGGAACGCCTGCGCGTCGGTATGGAAGAAGAGGCTTCCTTCGGGCCCCGCGCACGCGCCCCTCACGGGGAAGCGGGTGGCGTGCCGCGCGACGAGGGCGTTGTCCTCGAGCGCGAACAGACCGCCGTCGCCATACGCGTAGAGCGTGCCCGCGAGGGACCACAGACCGCGGAGCCCTGGCTGCTCCTCGCCCACCTGCTCGAAGCCCAGGTCCTTGCCCTCGCGGGTGAGCCGCCCCAGCCCGTTCGCCGAGCACAGGCCGAAGAGGGTTCCCTCGTGGATGACACCGTCCACCAGGTCGAGCGCGACGGCCCCCGTGACCTCCCGGAGCTTCCAGCCCTTGCCCCCGCCTGCGAACGCGAGCACGGAGACACCAAAGCCCGTGAGGCCCCAGGGCGCGCCCAGGTCCCGGAGGGTGGAGGCCACGTAGCCGTAGGGAAGCGCCTTGGGCAGCCTGGTGCGCTTCCAGCCCTTGCCGTCGGAGGTCAGCAGACGGTTGAAGTCCACGTCGTAGGTGAGCTCGGAGTGCAGTACCTCGTCCTCGTCCACGTCCACCGTCAACTGCTCCAGCCAGACCCGGTCGGTCCAGGGCTGGTTCCACTTCACCCCGTTGTCGAAGTCCCAGAGGTCATCCCCGGCGACATAGCCGTGGTCGGAGTCCGGGTGCGGCGTCCCCGCCAGCACCACCACGGTGCCCTGCGCGGTGACGTGGACGTCCGCCAGCACCTGCGCGACGGAAGCCACGTCCGGGCGCGTGTCCGCCCTGGCCCTGTTGACTCCCTTGGAGGACGACTTCTTCTGCGTGTCGTCTCGCGCGTCGAGCGCGGCGGTGTTGGTCGGACGGGGCCTGGGCATGGTGTGCATCCTTCGCGATCTCAGGAGGGCATTCAATCCGCTGCCACGTGCGCCTCACGGCCCGGCTCGGAGGCGTCCCTTCTGGCCGCAACGCCACGACAGCGCCACCGCGAGGAGCACCAGCAAGGCCCGGGTCGGCCCGCCGGGCGCGGCCCCACAGCCGCCCTCTTCCGACGGCGGGCCGGGCTCTACCGGCGAACCTCCGTCGGTGCCGTCCCCCGTGCCGCCGTCAGCGCCATTGCCCACGCCACCATCGGGCCCCGGCTGCACCACGACACAGGGTGCGCCGGACGCTTCGCCGGTGATGCACAAGCGGCCATAGCGCCCCAGGCCCTCCATCCGTCCGTCCACCACCGCGACCACCACGTGCGCCGCGTCCTCGGCGTCGACCTTCGCGGACAGGACTCCGAGCCCCTCCGCCCGGGAGACCCGCAACACGGCGTCCGCCGTCACCGCCGCCACCAGCAGGTGCGCTCCGCCGGGAGGCCCGCCCGCCTCGGGCTCGAAGACCGCGGAGACCGTCGGCGCGCCGCCCTCCACCTCGAAGTAGCGCGTCGACGCGGCCGCCACCCGCACGGACGGCTCGTCCAGGGGCAGCGCCCTGCCGGAGATGGTCACCGCCGCATAGCCTCCACCGCGCGCATAGCCGGGAACCCGCCCTGCCCTCGCGCCGGTGGAGAGATTCCACAGGGCGAACTCGGCGAAGGCGGTGTCGAAGTCCGCCCCCCAGTCGCGGCGCAGGGACGCGTCCACCAGCACCGGCCAGCGGACGCCCGGCGTCCGGACGCTCTCCTCCCACAGCGAGCGGAGGACTCCGTCCCCGAAGCGCTCGCCGAGGAACTGGAAGTAGAGGCCGGCACCGTAGCTGAAGGACACCGCGGGCCCTTCCGGGTCCAGCACGAGGCTGCGGTCCGGGCGCGCCATGTACGAAGCGGTGAAGTGCTCCAGGTCATCCAGGGCGGGCTCGAAGCGCTCGCTGGCCCAGACCGCGGTGCCTTCCGACGCCACACTGCCCAGGCCCGGGTGATAGGCGGCCTGCACGGCGTGGAAGAACTCATGGCTCGCCAGTACGTCCACCGCCTCCTCGTACGAGTCGTAGCCATAGCCCGCGAAGTCGTTCTCCTCGAGCATGTGCCCGGTGCACTGCGTGGACTCGCCCACACAGCCGTCCAGCCGGAAGGCCCCGTCCGCGCGCCCCGCGAAGTCCACCAGGTAGACGTCGAAGCGGCCATCGCCGCCGGCGTCCTCGCCCACCCAGGCGTCATCCGGCGGCCGCAGGAAGCCCAGCCCGGCGTAGAAGTCCGCGACCCGGTCATAGGCGCGGGCGACGGTGTCCACCGCGTCCGGGACGCCGTTGCCGTCCGCGTCCGCCGCCGGCACGGCGTTGGGCCCCGAGCGGGAGAAGTGGATGCGGAAGCTCCCCTCCGGCGACACGACCGACTCCACCGACTCGTCGTCGGCGAAGCGCGGCGGTGTCGCCGATGGAGAGGTCGGGCGCGCCCCCGCCAACAGCCCCGTGCGCCACTCCACGAACGGCTCATGCCGCTCATGGGGTCCGCGCGGAGTCTGGACCGGACCACATCCGGAAAGCAGCAGCAGGAGCAGCGCCCGGAGCCTCATGGCAGGAAGGCCCACCGGACGCGAAGCTGCCCGGAGCCGCTCGGCTGGGGCACGCTGCCCGTCTCGTTGCAGACCTGCTGCGGTATCGCGTCGTAGTAGCCCGTGACCTCCAGCTTCACGTGCCGGCCATCCGCCAGGCGGATGACGAAGACGTCCCCGGTCATCTGCACGCAGGAGGCGTACGTCCAGAAGGTGCTCAACCTCATGAGGGGCCCCTCGAGCCCCGAGGCGTCCTTGATGAACGTGCAGGACGGGTCGTACCAGGCCTCCGTCTTGAACTCCCAGGCGGGGTTCACGGCCGTCACCGACTCGAACGTGGTGCCCTCCGGAGTGGTGGCCACCGAGACACAGGACGGACCGGACGTACCGCTGTTCACGCGGATGTAGTAGCGACGGAAGGCGATGTCCCAGTCCGTCAGCGCCAGCGCCGCCTGGTCATCCACCGAGACCCGGGCCAGGCCCTGCGGCGTGAAGCGGGCATAGGTATAGGACATCGTCGGCGTGAGGCCGCCCGCGCGCGCGTCGATGTACGTGCGGAACTCGCCCGCCGGAGCCTGCTCCTCGCGCAGCTCGCCCGTGGACACGGTGGTGAGCAGACCGAGCTTGTCGATGCTCTGCTCCTTGCACGACACCTCGTTCAGGCACTGCACTCCCGCGTCCGTGCCTGCATCTGACTGCGTGCCGGCATCCGGCACCGGGTCGTCGTCGGACGACCCGCAATTCACCATCAACACCAGCGCCACCACCACGGCGGCAAGCACCCAGAGGCCCTGCTGTCCGGAGCTTCTCGTCATCGTCTCTTCATGCGTTCTCATTCGCTGGCCCTTCCTCCCGGTCGCACTGCGAACCCCCCGAGCCCGCTGTCGGCGCGGGCCCGGCTATCGATTTCGAGGCGGCACGCTACTTGAGAACGATTCGCATATTCAATATCGTGAACAGGAAAACTTCACGGCGCGCGCGGCTCCCGGGTGTCGCGCCTCTCGAAGAACTCGCGCCCCCCTTCCAGCAAGAGCCGGGGCGTCGGCCGCTCGTACCAACCCCAGAGGATGCGCTGACACCTGCGGATGCAGCGAGTAGGCTCGCGGCGCTCGTAGCGAACCTCCTCCCGCCTCGTGGGGCACGTCATGGAGTCCGGCCCACTGTTTCCAGCACGCCTGCCGCCGGGGACCCGGGTGGGGCCCTGGCGTGTCCTGGAGCGGCGCGGCTGGGGCGCGTACGGCGCCGTCTACCGTGCGCTCGGGACGGAGGACGTGCCGGGGCCCGTGGCGCTCAAGTTGGCCCTGCACCCCGAAGATGGACGCTTCGCGCGAGAGGTGGAGCTGCTCTCCCGCCTCCACCATCCGAACGTCCCGCGCCTCATGGGACATGGGCGCTGGCTGCAGCCCGGGGGCGCGGCCTACCCCTACCTCGCGATGCAGTGGGTGGACGGCGTGTCCCTCTACGACTGGGCGCACGCGCAGTGCCCCACCTCGCGCCAGGTGCTCCGCGTTCTCGCCAACCTCGCGCGGGCGCTGGCGGCCACGCATGCCGCGGGCGGCGTCCACCGCGATGTGAAGGGCGACAACGTGCTCGTGCGCGCCTCGGACGGCCAGGTCTTCCTGACCGACTTCGGCTCCGGAAGCTACGTGGGCGCCGCGATACTCACGTCGCCGCCATTGCCTCCCGGGACGCCGCCCTACCGCGCACCGGAGGCGTGGCGCTCCGTGCGCCTTCCCTTCCTGCCGTCATACCCGCCCTATGCGCCCGGACCGGCCGACGACGTCTTCGCGCTGGGGATGACCGCCTACCGGCTGGTGACCGGCGACTACCCTCCCACGCCAGCCCTGCTGAACGAGGTGGCCCACCTCTGGGGCCCGGAGGGAACGGGCCCCGTGCCGCCCCATGGCGTCAATGCCCGCTGCTGCGCGGAGTTGAGCCGGCTCGTGTCACGGATGCTCTCCGTGCGCCCCGAAGCGCGTGGCGGTGCCGGCGAATTGGCGGAGGCGCTGGAGCAGGCCGCGCGGAGCGCCGGGCCTGACGCGGATGTGCCGCTCTTTCCCCGGAAGGTGCTCCCTGTCGAGGAGGCACGGAGTGTCCCTCCACAAGTCAGGGGGCCTGCTCCGTGGTCCCGCCTCATCGCGGCCGCCAGCGTGGGCGCCGCCGTGGCGCTTGGAGCCGTGTGGATGCTGAGCGCGGAGCCTCGTCGAGAGAGGACCGAACCGGCCCACGCATCCTCCACCGAAGAGGCGAAGGATGCCGGCACCGTCGCCGTCGGTGACACTGCACTGACGGCCCCGGTGCCGCTGAACCGGGCTCCGGCGGCCATGTCTGTCATCGCCGTGGACCTGCCGCCCAAGCCGCTCCGAGGGCAGCTCCGGCCCGATGCGTCCGGTCGGTGTGCCCACCGGGGGCATGTCTCCATCAACGGCGGGTGTTGGGTGGAGGTGAACATCCGCCTGAAGGACTGTGACGAGCCCTATTACGTGCACAAAGGCGCTTGTTACGGCGCTGCCTACGCACCTCCGCGCCCCGCCACCTCGGACCCCTCGGAGCGCCCTGGCGACGTCGCTCCATAGGGGCACAGCATTTCCTGCCAGCGAGGTGAGCGCGGCCGGCCGCCGAGGGACTGGCGCCTGTTGCTCCGTCCAGGGCCGGAGCGCGCGCTCCAACAAGATGGGATGTTTTCACTGTGCATGGCATTGACGGGGATGTTTGACATTCAAAGACATTGGGCGAACACTGCGTGCGTCCTTCGCAGTCAAACCCTGTCTTCACACCTCGAAGGTGCGTCCATGCACAGGCTTCGCCCATCCGTCGTTGCCCTCTTTCTCGCGGTCGTCACGGTTCCGGGGCTGGTGCTCGCGACGGGCCAGCCGGTACACAGCATCTGGTCGACGAAGGGCGGAGCCGCCGTCATCCAGGGCACCCTCTTCGCTCCCATCCTCAATGACTCGGTGGTGAGCTGGCAGGAAGGCTCGGGACCCGCGTTCGCCAACGCGAAGGTGACGGTGAACACCACGGGCACCGCCACCGTTCTCGAGCTCAACCTGGTCACCCCGCAGGGCGTGCCGACGAACGACCTCGTGCAGGGCCTCTGGGACGTGACGCTCAATGGCATGCTCGTGTGCTCCGCGTGTCAGGGCTTCGCCAAGGGACTCAGCCATCCGGTGGGGAGCACCTACACCATCGACGTGAGCAACTCCTTCTACCGGCTCGACGGCATCATCACCTCGCGCTTCGACTACTGAGCGAAGTTGCCCCGCTCACCCCGAGAGCTACACCGCAGCGCTCCCCGCGGACGCCTCGCAAGTGGGGAGCCTGCCGCGCCGCGCGCAGCACCTGCGCCGCATCGCGCCCTCCCCTGTCCTGGCGCCTCGCCAGTCAGGCCGAGGTCTCCACAGATTACCGACAGTACCTGGTACGACTGCGACTCGCTTTGACGTGAGCAGCTGCCCGGCTGCCGAGAAGGTCCTCGGCAGCTGTCCGCGCCCCCGCGGGACGTCTTCATCCCAGCGCGGTGCCAACGCGACTTCCCCACGTCGGGGACCTGCGCGGTGCTCCGCCCCTACCGCGGCGTCAACCCCGCGGACCCCGGTCAGAGCGCATCAATCGGGCTGACGCGCACGTGCTTGAAGTAGAGGTCGTCGTTGCTGACCTCTCCCACGTCGAGCATGAGCACATGCACCTGGCCGCGAATGCCGGGGGCACGCCCGTCATCGAGGTTCCACACGGTCAGCCCTTCGATTTCCTCGTCACCCGGCACCCAGTTGATTTTGTGCCACTGGGTAATGGCCGCCGTCGTGCCAAGGCCTTCCCCGAGCTCGAGTGAAACGAGCCCCGTGTTCCAATCCGTGGCGAGAAAGAGCCTGCCGCTCGGACTGAACTCGCCGCCCTGGACCCGATAAAGCGCCTGCGGAAGCGGGACCGCGCCCCTGTAGGTGATGCTCGAGCCTGAAATGGCATACACGTACAGCTCGGTAGCGTCGAACTTGGAGCTGTACCAGAGGCCGTTCTTGGGGTTTCTGGCCATCCACGGGAAATTGCCGGGGCTGCGCTGCGGGCTGTTTTCCGGAAGTGGAATCACCGGGTGGTAGCCCAGGTTGGAGGTATTGAAGCGGCCAATCGCGTTGAACCCCGCGAAGCCCTCATCCGGCTCCAGGGGGACATACACCAGGCCACCGAACACATCGCAATCGCCCGGGTGTCTCCATCCCTGGTCGATATACGGACTCCTGTAGACGAGGAAGTTGTCCTCGTTGAAGCTGACGGTGACCGACTTCTTCGCAATGCGGCTCTGCTGCCCGGAGACATTGCGCCACGCGGAGGTGAGGAACCAGTTGCTGTCATCATGGCACACCCCCTGAAGCCCATTCGCCAGCTCGTAGGAGCGGTCGAAGGGGAAGTCCGCGAGGTTGGTGCTGGTCCCGACGTGATAACAGCCATTCATCTCCGCGTTGACGGACATCACCTTGCTGTCGCACGGAGCCAGCAGGACGAGCGGATCGGAGGTCGACCCGCAGTCCAGGGCTGCCTGCATGTAGCCCTTGGCGGAGAGGTTCTGGACCGTGCAGTTCATCTGGGCCGCCGTGAACGTATAGGACTGGACGCCGCCGATGGTGGTGATGATGTTCGCCTTGCTGCTGCTGGTCCCCTCCGGTTGCCAGAAGCCGCCCTGGCGCGGCAGGACCACGGAGGTGCTCCAGTAGTACCACGACCTCCCCGTGCTATCGACCTCTGCCGTCGAAGACGCGACCGTGGAGGCAATCGTCCGGCGCTCCCCCGTGTTGTTGTTGAGAGCGTCCACCGTGATGGCGGCGCCCGCCGCCGACGCGTATCCCTGAAACAGGATGGGTGCCGACTTATTGGGGACCGACGTGTTCTGGTAGGGCCCCGTCGTGCAAGCGGCGAGACATGCGACGAGGATGAGCAGGTACCGTGTTTTCATGAGCCCTTCTGGCGGTGGCTGGAGTACGAATGGTGCTTGGGGCTCGCGCACGCGGCCCCCGCGCAGTCGAACGGCCTTGCTCAGATTCCTTCGCTCGGGACTCACTCGCGGGCGGCACGGTGAGTCGCGCGCCCCTCTCGCGGGGGCCGCGCGGCTTCCCACGTGTCACCCAGGTGTTGAAGGCCCATGCGCCCGTGGCACCCTCCCCGGGGGCAATCCATCCCCCCGGGTCGAACGCGCTGCGGTGGCGAGGCCCTGCGCCCGGGTGGCGCACATGGGAGCAGGTGTTCCCGGCAACCCGTCAGCGGGGCAGTGCGGTACGGGGAGCACAACCAGGGAATACCTTCCTATGTTTGGGACGCCTTCTCATTCAAAGAATCCCAGAGGGCGTTGTAATCAGCGCGGTCGTAACTGCCGGTCCCGCCGGCAATCCTCGTAAACGCCTCGTCGATGGCGTCATAGATCCACAGCTCGGCGCCCATGTTCGAGATGAACTCCTCATAGGCGCGGGGGTTCTGCATTTCTCCTCGCTGGAGCACGACGCGCGCGTGGCACTCCGGCGTCATGACGACTCGCACGGTATCCGCGGCATGGCGGTAGTCCTTGAGCTGATTCGCGAGACGCGAGCATTCCTCCGGTGCGTTCTTCAACTCGACAGCCACGACCTCCCGACCAAAGATGGCGTCGGCAAAGCCCACCAGGTCGGCCCGGCTGCCTCGGATATTGACCTCCCGCTTGACCTGAAGCCCATCACGCCGAAGCCGCGCTTCCACCGGAGCCGTCAGTTCGCTCTCCGTCGCGACGCCTCCGAAAATGCGACGAATGAGCGCGGCATCCACGTCCGCGACGAGGACCGCCTTCGAGACCACATCCATGAGGTCCGGCCGGGTGCGCCCCGGCCATGTCTTCACGTAGAACCGAGCGGCATGTGCCAGCTGCTCCTCCAACTCCTCCAGATTCGCTGATTCGTATTCAGAAACATGGGGGTGATGGAGCTTCCGCATCGCTCCGAGAACTGCTTCCTTGCTCTTTGCGATACGCTTGGCGAGCGTCCTCCGTTCGATACCTCCAAGCCCCCGCCCCGATGCTTCTTCCGAAAGTGCTCCCATTGATGACTCCGCTGGATTGACTCGCCCACAGTTCACGTAGCCAGCAAGGATTGCTGGACAAGGACCTTCAGGTCGGGCTTCGTCTCATCTCTGCACGCTTGAAGAAACCGTACAGTTGAAGGTCGAAGGCGCACATACCTCCAGGGAGGTAGGCACTGTAACCAACGTCCGACCACGGCTCGCCCTGCATCCGCCAGCCGTCGCCCTTCTTCCTCAATTCCCTATCGGACCAGACACCAAGCCCACGGAGTCTCACGCGATACCTCTCGGGAGGGATGGGCAGTCGTCCGGGCGAACACCACGCTACGCGAGCAGTCGCATTTGACTCTCAAAGGAGCGGTGGTCATGGCCAATGTGCCAGATGTAAAGGTGACATGCATCACGAAGAGCAAGTCAGGGAGTGGTTATGAAGCGATCACTCACGTGGGCGGGGCCAATTGGAAGTGGTCAGTCGCGGATGTGATTGAATCAATCCGCAAGAAGACCAATACGTTCTACACGCTGGTTGAGGGAAATAGAGCGGATATTGGTGTCGTGGATGGGCAGAACGGGCCCTATCTCCGGACGTACGCCGACGGCAAGTGGAACGACAACCTGCTCGCGCTGGGGGAGTGTCCATAGGCAGCAGGGACACTGCCGCGGATTTAGACATCGAGGGCAGCTTCCGGCCTCCGCACCGGGCGCTGCTCTCGGCCCTCGCCCTAGTGGTGGATATATTCAGCCGCCGAATCATGGGCTTCGAGGTGCACGAGGAGGAGTCGTCCGAGCATGCCGCGGCCCTCATCCGCCGTTGCTGGCAGCAGGCCGGCTGCCCCGAGGGGCTCGGTGCTGCATTCGGACAACGGCGGCCCCATGAAGGGCGCCCCTGCTGGCCACCCTGCAATGGCTGGGCGTCACGCCCTCCTTCAGCCGGCCCCGTGTCTCGGACCGCTGGCGCACAGCTCGGCTCCACCCGTCAGCGCCCCTCTTCGGCCCTCTGCTCCAGCCCTCACCCTCAACAGGCCTTCTATTCGCCCTGTGCCCATGTGAGCATTCCCAACACCCTGATGGAGAAGCCCTTCGACGAAGGGCACGTGAGGCGCGTGGTCGAGAATCTGGTCCGCTTGTGGCCTCCCACCGCGGAGGCGTGAGGGCTCATGTGGAATGACGTGGAGCTGAGGAATCTTCCGGCCTGCGCGGCGCGACTGCTGGAGGAGGTGCGCCAGGCGGACGGGTTCGCAATCGTCCGCGAGCAGGTGGCCCAGGCCGAGGCGATTGACGAAGGGCTCGTCGACGAGATGACGGCGGGTCTGGTGAAGAGCTTCGGGATGTACCGCCAGCCTCGCTACCTGCATCCGGAGGCCTATGCCTGGGAGGAGCGGGACGGCGTGCGCACAGCGCGCATCCGGCCGCTGTCCGCCCTGCTCCTCTACTGGGCGGGCGGAGACGTGAGCCCCTACGTTCCGCAGATGGTGTGGGGACAGGGGCTCGTCGACTACCACTACGAGGAGACGGCGACGGAGAACGTGCTGGAGTTCGGCGCGACGAACTTCGACACCTCTGGCGGCTTCGAGCTGGGCTCGCTCGGGGAGACGCTGGTGGAGCTGGCCGAGGACGAAGCGGTTCGCAAGCTGGAGGTGTTCAAGCCGCTCGAGAAGCTGCTGCTGGTGCGCACCCTCCAATGCGCGCACGCGGCCGTGCTCCAGGCCGTGAAGTCAGACGCCTTCCGCGAGCTGCCTCGCGTGGAGCCGTTCCGCTTCTTCGCCACGCCGGGACACGACGCGCCGACCTGCCTGCTGCGACACGAGCCCTGAGCGAGGCCTGCTTCAGGCTGTCGCCGCCCTATCCCAACGAGGAGCCCAGGGCGACGTACCATCTTTCCAAATCCTGGATGAGCCAGAATGGTCGCAACCTGGCGATGTTGAAGAGCGTCGAGTTCTCGAACGTCTTCATCTTCGAGAAGGAATCCAAGCGGATGCCCGTGTTCGTGCTCCACGAGCTCAGCCACGCCTATCATGACCAGGTGCTCGGCTGGGAGCACGCCGGCCTCGCGGCTGTCTATGAGCGCGCGATGGCAAGCAAGAGCTATGACTGCGTGGAGCGCTGGCGTGGGCCCGAGCGGCCCAACACGGTCGAGCGTGCCTATGCCATGACCGACGTGGGGGAGTACTTCGCGGAGAACTCGGAGGCGCGCTTCGGCCGCAACGACTTCTATCCCTTCACACATGAAGAGCTGGGCAAGCACGACCCGGGCATGCTCGCGCTGCTCCAGCAGGTGTGGCAGGTCCCCACGACCACGACACCCACCGACTGACGACCCAGTGGCGTGGGACCAGCCTGTCCCTGGCCAACGCCGCCGACAATCGTCCCCTCCTCGTCAAATTTCCTAGCGTGGAGGATTCGCCGTGAGCCAGGAGCGGCAGGAGGTTCTCGTCGGCGCCAGTGAGCCGGGCGGCACCACGGTGGCGTACGTGAAGGGGCCCCGGGAGCATCGCTCGGGCGGCCCCGCCTGCGGCCCTCCTCGGCCCCTCTGCACCCTCCCTCCCCCTCAACAGGGCCCCTTTCCTCTTATGCGCCGAGGATTGCGCCTTACGCCCCGCGGCCGAGTCGCTCGGAGAAGAAGGTGCGCGAGCTGTGGCTCACCAGAAAGTTGGTTGTACGCATCGGGGACGATCGCCAGCGTGCCTCCCCGAAGGTTCCACGCCCTCCTGGTGGCAGCCCTCCCCGCGCCGCTCGGCCGGGTGGTGATGCTCAGCCAACTCACCGAGCAGGTCACCTTGCCGGATGGATGGGCTGGCGAGCCAGCCGCCCCACGCCGCGGCGAGAGTCCACCACCGCGCCTGAGCACCTCTCCCGTTTTACGGATTTTTCCTTGGTTAATGGCCCCGTATGCTAGGAACCGCCCGAGTGCCACCCACCGGCAGCCGGCCCGTCGGGGCGGGAGTGCCGGCCCGGCGCATCCCTGTCCCACGAGGAACCCATGACGACCCGAAGCTCCGCGGACCTGGCCACCATCCGACTCGCCGTCCTCCTCACCCTCGCGAGCGCCTGCGGAGGCCCGGCGCCCGAAGGTGACGAGGAGCTGGGGATGCTCCCGCAGGCACTGACGCGAGGCCCGTGGACCTTCGATGGCAAGCCGCTGGATGCGTACACGCAAGCCGAAGCGCAGGCGGACTTCGGCGCGTCGACAGGCTGGGTCGCCACCAATCAAATCACCGTCGGCTCCTCGGGAGGCAACGAGTACCTGCGCGTGAAGCTGCCGGCCAGCACGGAGAACGACGGCGGCAAGTTCTATCCGCTGCTCTGGACGTCCGGCGAGTACGCCACGGCCACGCTCCGCTGGAGGATGTACCTGGAGCCCGGCTGGGACTTCTACAGCGGCGACCTGAAGATGGCGGGCGTGACCGGAGGGAAGGGCTACACGGGCGGCGCCGGAGACGAGGCCCAGGCGAACTGCGACGGCTGGAGCTCGCGGTTCGTGCTCGGCGGCAATCCCAACAACAAGCTGTATGCGTACTACTACGGCTGCGACATGACGGGCACGCCGTCCGGCGGAATCCTCTACGGCAACAAGCTCGGCACGGGCTGCACGGTGACGGTGGGCGAGTGGTACACGCTCATCATCTCCGTCCAGGCGAACACCAGCGGACAGGCGAACGGGAAGCTGCGCATGTGGGCCCGGCGCGAGTCCGACGGCACCGTGTGCACCGTGGCGAGCAGCGACACGCGCCGCTTCGCCAACGACACGGCCACGTACACGTGGCACGAGAACTACCCGCGCAAGTGGAATGCGGAGTGGTTCCGCGGAGGCGCCGGCACGCCGCCCGCCGAGGACCACTACCTCCGCGTCGACGACGTGCTGTGGAACAACTACTTCTACTCCACGGCCCCGTCGCTCTGAGTCCGCGATACTTCCCGCCCACGAACCGTGGGCCAGGTGAACGCGGCGGGAGAGTCACTCCCAGAGCGCCTGCTGCCGGGAGCGTGCCTCGGCTCTCCTGGTGGACAGCCAGCACCTACCGGGGAGTGAATAGACGGCGAGCGCGGCCGTCGATTCGCGCATCGCCAGGAGGTGCCGCTGTGTCGCGAATCCGGAGTGCACTCGTTGCCCTCGTGCTCGTTGCGCCAGCCGCCTTCGCGGAAGGAGGCCTCGGCACTCGCAGCAAGAAGCCGGACACGCCGTCACGCCTGCACGGGCTCACCACGATGCTGCCAATGCCCAACGGCGGATTCCTCACCGTGGGCGGCTCGAACCTCCGGATGCTCGCGCCGGGCGGGCAGCAGTTCACCTCGCTCCACCGGATTCCGAAGGACAACCTGTACCGCGTCGCCTCGAACAAGGCCGGCGACGTGCTCGCCGCGTGGGAGAAGGACGCTTCGCTGCACTACTTCACCGGCACGCCGCGACGGCACGTCACCCTCCCCAAGCCGAAGCCGCCCACGGACGCGCTCTGGGGTTTCCAGGTCGGCTCCCTGGCCTTCCTCGAGAATGGACGAGACGCGCTGGTCCACATGGAAGCGCACAAGGAGCCGCGCGGCGAGGTGAGCATCGCCTACCGGGTTCCGCTCGACGGTGGCGCGCCCGAGCTCCTGTACCGCGTCGAGGAGGGACGGCATCTGGACAGGCGCCGCGACGTCGCCCTGTACTTGATACCGGAGAGGCCCGATCAACCGTGTGAGCACCGCACCTGCCCCGTCCGCGCGGTCGTTGCCTACGAGCTGACCGGACACGGCGTGAAGCACACCGTCCTGCTCGACGGTAGGGACACGCCGGTGGGCAACGCTCGGATGATCTGGGGGAACACCGACGCGCAGGTGTTCCTCGAGCTGAGCCTCGCGCGTAACGAGCGCGCCGTGCTGCGGTGGCGGCCGGGACAGCCGAAGGCGGACATCCGCCCGTTCCCGAAGTTCGCCTCGTTCGACGAGCGCCTCTTCTCGACGAACTCCGGCGACGTGCTCCAGTTGCTCAACCACCAGGAGGAGTCGCTGGTCATCCACCGCCACACGCCGGACGGGAGGCAGGACACGCTCCGGCTGCCGGCGTCCAACGATCCAGACACCATCGACAGCAATCTCCATGCGCTGGGGCTGCGGAAGAACGGCGCGCTGTGGATGCATTGGGGCGACTTCGTGCTGCTGTTCGACCGCGATCTGACTCGGAACCCGCGCGCCTACAGCGTCGAGCCGCTGCTCACGCGCCGGACGGAGTGGGCGGACGTGGCGGTGTACGTCCAGGAGCCAGAGGTGCTGTGGATTGGCATCGAGGTGGGACGCGGCCGCGACTTCGCGCGGGTGGGTTTCGCCGAGATGGAGAAGCACGCGAAGCCCTGGCGCGCGGTGCGGACCACGAACACCGAGTTCGACTGAGCGCGCACGGCCTCGCGGAGCGCGACACGCCTCCTCAACTCTTCACCCTCGGCAACTTCGGCGGAGGCGGCTCCAGTTCGTCCTGGGAGCGGGGGCCGCGGGAGTCGGGTCTACCGACAGTAGGTGATGGCGTCCATCCTCCACCTGGCCCCGCCGGGCCATACCCACCCAGGTCGTGGCTTCTCCGGCGGCTGGGACCTCGACGCGGGGCATGGGCCACCTTCCGCCCCATGCGTATGCGCCGAGGCGTTGTGCAACCGCGTGCACGGCACCTGTGCAAGGCGCGGCACATGCGCGCAGTCGAGAGCGAGAGGGGCGTACGGGGCGCGATGATTGCAGTGCCGGGCCGCATGCACCCGCACCTTTCATCCGGACTCGCCCTGGTGGCGTCGCTGCTGCTCACCCTCTCCGCGGGCGCTGCGCGCGCGGAGCCCGGAAACAAGGGGGCCCCCTCACCCGCCGAGGGAGTCTCGCTCGCCGCGGGCGCCCCGCGCGTGGCGCCCGGAACCGGGGAGACTCCATCACCCGCCGCGGGAGTCACGCCTGACACGGGGACGCTCGCGCAGGCGCAGCCCGCGCGCTGGAGCACGCGCGCGCGACTGGGTGCGGAGCTGGGCGGAGGCATGCTGGGAACCGTGGGAGGTGGCCTCATCGGTGGCGCGAGCCTGGGACTCCTCGGGTTCGCGTCGTGTACGGGTGGAGGGCTGCTGGGAAAGGACTTCTGCATCCTGGGGCTTGCCACCGCCGGGGCGGTGCTGGGAGGCGGCATCGGGATGCCGCTGGGCATCGCGTGGGGAGGCGCCAAGGCCGGGGGCAACGGTTCGGCATGGGGGGCCGCGGGCGGCGTCCTCGTCTCGGCCACCGCCACCGGCCTCGTCCTCTTCTCCGAGCGCCCCGAGCTCGCGGGCCCGGTGGCGCTGACGGCGCCACTGCTCGGAATCATCGGCTACGAGCTGACGGACACCGAGCCGGACAAGGCCGTCACGCCGACCCTCATGCTGCGGCCCGGGGGCGGCAGCCTCGGGCTCCAGGGCTCCTTCTGACGCTCCCTCCCCTCCTCCGCCCCAGGGATTCCTGAGACACCTTTCTGGGGGCAGGACTCGAGGGCCATGCAAGGTGCTCCAGAATGGCGTGCACCCCAGCGGGGGCCGTCAGGGATGCCAGCACCCGCCGACGGCCTGCTCACCGAGAGCAGGCGAAGACCCATCGACGGCGCGCTCTCGCAGGAGTAGTCGTGCTCCCGGGCGCCGCGCCGGCCGTCCGCCGCGTGGCGTCCAGGGGAGTCGTGGGGGCCGACGCCCCGCCTCCCGTCCTCATGTCGTGCGGCCTCGGGCTCCGGGCATGGCCCGGGTGGGGGCGCGGGCCCATCCTGAAAGCGGACCTCGCCTGTGGGGAGGGGCCGCATCATGGCCTTCGCATCGACGCCTGACGTGGACACGCTCGAGGAGGCGTGGCCGGAGCTTCCGCTGGAGGAGTGGAAGGACACCTACGCCACGCTGCACCGGTACGCGCAGATACTCGGGAAGGTGAAGCTGGCGGACGGTGGCGCATGAGGTGGCGAGGACGCCTCACCGGTGCGGCCCTGGGGCTCCTGGCCCTGGCCTGTGGCGGGCCCTCGCAGGGTGTCTCCGAGCCCGAGGCCCCTGAGTCCACCGCGTCCGAGGAGCAGGCCCATCCTTCGCGAGAGGGCCTGATGGCCTCGGAGCAACCGCCGGACGCGGGCGCTGGTGCCTGCACGCCCCCCTGCGGCTTCGGCTTCGCGTGTCAGGAAGGCCGCTGCATCGTGGTGCGCGTGGCCTGCCAGGACGAGCGGGGCTGCGAGGCCCCATACGCGTGCCGGGACAGCGTCTGCGGGCTGCCCGGAGGCCAGCGCTGTGTCAGCGCGCTCCAGTGCCAGTCGAGCCGCTGCATGAACGGGTACTGCACCTACAGGCTGTTCAGGACGTTTTGAGGGCGGCGGCTCAGCAGTCCATTGGCGGCAGCTTCATCTTGCCGTGCCTGGCCTTGCCCCCATGGGGGCAGCGTCGGTGTGTCGGAGACGCCGGGAGGCGGCGCCACCTTCACGGTGTCCCTGCCGCTGGAGGGCCCGCGCTCCTGAATGGAAGGAGGCGGGCCCGGCGGAGGCTCTCGGAGCGCTACTTCGTTTCAGGAGCGAACGCGTTGACCGCCACCCAGCCGGAGCAGGCGACGAGCGTGCCTGGGCCGGCCTCACCCGTGCACGCGCGAATGGAGAGCACGGGGTTGTTGGGATAGCTCCGGTCGCAGACCGCCGTCGTCCCCGCGCCGTTCGAGTTCCAGCAGCTCCCTGTGCTTCCGGTGTTGTGGTTGTAGACGACCGCCACGGCGGAGTGGCCGTCCGCCAGGGTGTCCCGGACCGTGAAGGAGTCGTTGGCGGAGTCATAGGAGATGCTCGCGCCAGAGATGGTGATGGTCGTCACCAGGCTCTGAGAGACATTGCCTTCCGAAACGGGCGGAGGGGCGACGTCCGGCGACTGCAACTCCTGCGCCTCGAAGGTCTGGCTCTCCTCGGGCATCCCACCGCAGCCCACGAGCAAGCCACCCAGCGTCAGCGTCAGCACGGTCATCGAACGGATCATGGCAATCCCTCCTGCGCTCGCGAGCACGGAAATCGCGCTCGGCGAGGACAATAAGTACGTATTTCTGGTTTGTCGGTCAATTCCTGAAGAAGACTGTTTTTGATAGCGGACAGTAGACGGCTATCGCTGATAGGCGGGATAGAAGCCATGTCGAGGGAGAGGGCTGGAGCGAAGGGGCCGAGAAGGGCCGCTGCCGGGGCCAGCACGGCCGCGCGCCGCGCGGGCACACGGGACTCGGCAGGGGGCCCGACGCGGCTGCCCGACAGCGCGGTTCAGGCCTGGAACCTGGGGGAGCCCCGTCACCGGACCTCGCGGTGACGGGGCCTCCTACTCCAGCGCTACGGTGCCACCTCGTGTGCCAGCACCTCGCGCACGCCGTCACCGTCCAGGTCGACGAAGATTGCCGCCGCCCCCGTCACGCCCAGGCCGTCACCCGAGGGGCCCAGTGGCATCGTCCACCGCAGCCACCCGGGCTGCCACGCCAGTGAGCCCAGCACGCCCAGCTGGTCCTCGCGGCGCACCACCAGGTCGTCGCGCCCGTCGCCGTTCAGGTCGCCCGCGGCCTGGAAGATGTCCTCGCGGCGCAGCTCCCAGTCATCCAGCTTCTGGTCATACCAACCCGCCAGCAGCGGGTCGAGCTGACCGTTGCCAACGGCGAGCACGCCGACGGCCTCACGCAGCGTCGCCAGCAGCTCGTCCCGGCCGTCGCCGTCCACGTCACCGGCGAGCCGCAGCGAGTCCTCCGGACGCAGCTCGCCGATGCCGGTCCAGGTTCCCCATGGCCAGAAGGCCAGCGGCTCGGGCCAGCCCTGGGACAGGACCACCACCGCGTACCCGTGCTCGCCGCGCACGAGCAGCTCCATGGGGCCCTGGGCGGAGAAGAAGTGGCCGGTGGCCTCCACATGGCTGTCCCGGCTCAGCACGTCATCCCCCAGCTGCTCCCCGTAGGGCATGAAGCCCCAGGGCTCCAGGCCGTGCTCCGTCCCGCGAAGGAACGTCCAGCCCTCGGGTCCGCGCAGCACCACGTCCAACCGCCCGTCCCCGTCGTGGTCCGCCACGCCCTCCAGGGAGTCGTCCGGCGTCAGCGGCCCCTTCCCCAGCTCCATTCCCTCCGGGTACACCACCCACGAGTCCAGCGCGCCCGAGCCATCCGCCCGCAGCAGGCCGATGCCACCCTCGCGGCTTCGCACCAGCAGCTCCGCGCCCGGCTGCCCGTCGAAGTCACCCAGGTGTACCAGCGTGTCCTCCTGCCGGAGCAGCCACTCGCCCACCGGCGACTCCCACGCCTGCGCGGTGGACACCCGCGCCTGCCCCGTCTGCGCGTCCCGGCCCAGCAGCGCCAGCCCACGCCCGTCGCGCAGCACCACCTCTTCGCGCCCGTCTCCATTCACGTCCCCGGCCAGCACGGCCTCCTGGGAGCGCGTCCAGTCCCAGCCATCAGCGGGCACGCCCTCCTCGAGCAGGCCATTCACCCCCAGGGCCTGGAACCCTCCATGAAGGGTGACGAGCAGGCCCGAGGTGCCGGCGCCGTCGGTCTTCTCGCCAGTGCTCACCTTGAGGCAGCGGGGAATGAACATGCAGAACCGATCCATCGGCGTGGTGATGCCCCAGTACTTCAGGAGGGAAACGAAGCTGATGGGGCCCTTGCTGGGGGGAAGCTCGGGGTCGGGAACCTCGTCGAGCGGCGCCTTGGTGCCGGAGGGCAGCAAGGACAGGTAGGTGACGATGGACAGCGAGGTGCCCAGGTCCTCCACGAAGACGACGTCCGCCTTCTTGTCCCCGTTGGCGTCCACGAAGCGCACCGCCATGTCGTCGCCGGGCGGTGCGACGACGTTCTGGACGGCGATGCGGCTGAAGCCTCCCAGGCCATTGGACAGCTTCACCCAGAGGTGGGTGCCGTCATAGGAGACCATGTCCATCAGCCCATCGCCGTTCATGTCGGCCCATCTGGCGTGCTCGTCCCACTTCTCGCCCCACTCGATGGGGGTGGGCGTCATCGTCGGAGAGAAGGCACCTCCCCCGATGGCCAGCTGCGTGTAGAGGTAGTTGTTCCGGATGGCGACCCAGTCCACCAGCCTGTCGGGGCTCGTTACCAGATGGAGGCTCGCGAAGGGGGACCACCCCGTGCCGAAGGCGAGGGGCGTCTCCACCAGGGCGCCAAAGCCGCCGCTGACGGCTGGGAAGACGGACACCCTGGCGCTGTCCAGATAGGCCAGGTCCTTGCCCGGGTTCCCGTCGAGGGTGGCGGCGGTGAAGTAGTCGAAGTTCCAGGCGGAAGGCAGCGTCTTCACCTTCGAGGCCGGGAGGAACGTGGCCGTGCCTCCCGAGCGGCTCCAGTACACCTCATTGCCGCGGAGCTGGACGTAGTCCGAGCCGAAGGCGCCATCCACGTCCGAGAGGAGGACGGAGTCCTGCCAGCCGCCACTGCCGCCCACGCCCATGGGGTTGCCCTTGGGGGTCTCGAAGGTGCCAGTCCCCTTGCCCTTCGCCACCCAGAACTGGGTGTCGCCCGCGAAGAGGTAGTCCGCCAGGCCGTCTCCCGTGAGGTCCGTGGCGAGCGCCCATTCCGACCACCCCGTTCCCCCCAGCGTCGTCGAATGCGCCGTGGCGGCGTACGTTCCGGACGCGGTGGACAGCACCACCGAGGCCGCAGTGTCACCGAAGTAGACGTAGTCGAGGCCGTGGGCATTATCGATGTTGGCGAAGTCGAAGTCCCTGTCCCTGGCCTTGTTCGGGCCACCGAGGGCAACCACCCGGGGGTTGGGCTCACCGACCAGGGTGGCCGCGAACGCGATGCGGGCGAACTCCGCGTCGAACGTGTCGGTGCGCACCAGGATGGTCCTGGCGGGCGTCACGCTCGTGTCCACCGCGGTGATGACTCCGGCCACGGACTTCGGCAGGCCGGTGATGGCGTCGACGGCGAAGCAGGCCCCCCCCGAGTCCCCCTTGGCCGGTGTCTGCCCGGCACCGTTCGCCACCGTGACGAGGGTGCGTCCCACCTGGGCGCTGACCAGGACGTCCGCGTAGCGGAGCGTCCCGGAGCCGCCGGTGGAGGTGAAGCGGCCGTAGCCCATGCAGCGGACGGTGGAGCCCACGAGCGAGGGCCCCCGGTAGAGCTGGAGGGGGATGCCGGTGATGATGGGCTTGGCGAGCTTGAGGAGCGCGACGTCGTCCCCGGTAGTCACGGCGTGCGGGTTCACGGTGCTGACGAAGGTGTCACCCTTCGAGGTGCCCACGGTGCCCAGCGTGACGGTGATGGTGGTGGGGTCCATCCACGAACCGGTGTCCGTGCCATCCACGGTGAGGCAGTGGCGCGCGGTGAGCACCCAGCGGGAGGACAGCAGGGTTCCCGAGCAGGTGCCCAGCGGGCTGTCCAGCAGGACGACCCGCGTCAGCTCGGGAGCGATTTCGGAGCCGGAGATGATGGACCCGCTCCCGGTCTCCGGTGGCCCCGGCGCGGCAGTGCGCGTCGCAGGGGGGGACGTCCGTGGCTCGCAAGCCACCAGGAGCAACAAGAGTAACGACAGGCGCTGAGACATTCCGACTCCTCATCGAAGAGGTGAGGATTATCGTCTACCTGTCTGACATTGGAGGCCCGCCTCTTGGGACTCCGGCTCGGTGATACATGCTCCCCCAAACGGGAGCGGAGTGGACGAGCGTGGCGCCCCAGGCAGCGGCCAGCACGGAGCCCATGAAGGAGAAGACGCCGCGAGGAGACTGGGAGGCACCGTTGGGTCCCGCCATCGTGCGAGGTCCCACCCGCTTCGTACGCGGCTTCCCCGAGGCCGTCCGGATGGAGAACCCGTGGAATGTGCCGCTCCCCCGAGCCCCGGCCCTGCTGGGCGACGGTGCTGACGACGTCTCCAATCGCAAGCGTCCGTCCTCGAACTCCACCACGGCATGGCCGGAAGCGGCGGCGAAGGGGCCGACGGGCCCGGCAGGTGAGCATGACCGGCCGGCTAGCGGATACCCTCCGACTATGGTCGGATACAAATTCGATGCTCGGCATCTTCAAAGATAGCGCCGGCCGGCTCCGCAATGGTTGGTGGCTCCTCGTCTTCTACTTCACCCTGGGTGCCCTGGTCGTACCGGCGACTCTTTACGCCTCCTCGTCAGGGAGTTCCGTCACTCCAGCCTCCCAGGCGTTATTGGCGGTGATCGCCACCTGGATCTGTGTGGCCTTCAGGCGCGAGCGTATTTCCTCCGTGCTCGGGACCGCGGCCAGTTGGAAGAGGGGCGTTCCGCAGGGGCTCGCACTCGGCGCGTTCATCTGGGCATCGGCGGCGGGAACGGCCTGGCTGATCGGAGCCGTCGAATGGGAGTGGGGCCAGAGCCATGCCCGAGCCGTTATCGACGGCCTCATCGATTGTGTTGCAGTGGCCGTGGTCGAAGAGTTCGTGTTTCGCGGCTTCGCTTTCCAGCGCCTCGTCGACGGTGTTGGTGCATGGGCCGCTCAGGTCCTGATGGCGCTCTACTTCGTGCTCACGCATTCGACCGGAATTGACGCCGCCGGGGATTTGCAGGTGCTGGCCACGACGAACATCTTCGCCGCCAGTCTTCTATTCGGGACTGCATACCTGCGGACACGCTCACTCGCCCTGCCGATCGCGCTGCATTTCGCGCTCAACTTCGTGCAGGGCCCACTTCTGGGCTTCGGTGTGAGCGGAAACCACGCCCAGGGCGTGTGGATGCCCGTCCTGGCGAATGGAGCCGAGTGGTGGACGGGAGGGGCATTTGGCCTGGAGGCGAGCATTCCGGGTACGGCCGCCATCATTCTGGCCCTTGCTACGGCGCTGATGTGGCGCCGACGCGCGGACTCGGGAGTGTCGGTTGCCCGGTTCCCAGCGGCGTAATAGCAGCCGCTCCTGGAAGGCTTTCCCCTGTTCGGAGAGGGGCCGAGGTTCAGGGAGCTCGAGCAGGAGGACGTAGGAGGACGTTCGACTTCGACGTGTTCGCCTGCGTGAGGTGTGGAGGCAGGCGGCGAGTGCTGGCGTACGTGAGCGAGGCGGCCCAGCCCAGGCTCTTGCCGCTCCCGCATGGGAGGGCGGCCTGGATAAGCAAGGAAAGCGGGTGCTCTCGGAAAGCGACTTCAGCCCTGTCTGGGTTCCAATGGGCGGACCGGACGGTGGCCGCCGTCCAACACGACGCGCTAGCGCATCCTGTGCAGGGTGAGCACCTGGGTGAACGTCCTGTCCCCATTGGGGGTCGTGCTCAGCATGCCACCCACTCCCAGATAGTCGCCCGTGCCCCCGATGATGGGGATGAGCGAGGTGCCAGTCTCAGCCTCGCGGCCCGCGACGGTGATGGTGCCGTCGGCCATGGTGAGCGTCCACTGGCACTCGCTGAACTGGCCGGGCAGCGTCCGGATGCAGTAGCCGCTGTTGGAGCCAATGGTCTCCCGGGCCTCGTTCAGCAGGGGCTGGTCGAAGACGAACATGTCGCCCGGCGAGTCTCCTGGCGCTCCAAGGTCCACCGGTGACGCAATGCCACTGCGGGCATCCGCGATGGTGACCAGCGTGTTGGTTTCCTCCGCGTGGGCGCTGGAACAGCCCAGCATCTGTGTGGCGACAGGCACCGTGAGAACGGCCATGAGGCTCAGCTTGCGCATCGTGTCTCTCCTTGAAATTGGCTCTTCGTGGAGCGGTCGCTGCCGCTGTTTCGCGGAATGTCTCACGCGACGCCGCTCGCGAGCTTCGACCGGGCCATGAACTGCGAGAACGCGCCCAGGAACTCCTCCATGGACACCGTGCCGCTCCTGTCGAGGTCGCACATCTGCAAGAACGCGTCGACTTCTTCGTCGCGGTAGCCCTTCTCGCGGAACCTGCTCATCACCTCCGCCACGTCCAGGACGCCGTCCTTGTTCGTGTCGACCTCATTGAAGACCTGGAACATCGAGTCCCTCATCATCGACTTCAGGATGGCGTCGCGGAGCTCGAACTCCAGCACGTCCAGGAAGCTCCCTTCGGGTGTCGACAAGAGCCACGGGGCCATCGTCGTCGACCGGAGCACCGTCACCGTGGAGCCCGGCGACGACGAGACGCCGAGGCGCTTCTTGTAATCCTCGATGAACGTCTTCCCGTAGTGCTCCTCGCTGAAATCGGTCGTGCTCACGATCATCCCGTAGCCGTAGATCTCGTCCCCCGGATCGATGCTCAAGAGGTCGTAGACGGCCTTGTTCAACCGGTTGGCATGCTCCAGGTTCGTGTTGAGCGAGCCGTCCGGGTTCCTGAAGTTCACGGCGTAGGTCAGGATGTTCTGGTCCGGTCCGAGCTCGGGGAGGAGCGCCATGGCCTCGGGATCCGCCAGGAGCTCGTCTACGCTTCTCCGGTTGATGCGCTCGTGGATGAACCGCACCTCGGCCTCGACGTCGCCTCCGGAGACCTCCGCGGGGAGCCGTGGGACCGGGACAATCACGAACCTGTCCTCCGGCCTGGCCATGCACAGGAGCCGCGCGTAGAAGCGCTTGCAGTTGAACAGGGCCCTCCTGTGGATCTGCCCATAGCCGCTCCGCGTCGGCCGGATGACTTTGTGGCTCAGGTACACCGCCGCCACCGCGGCCCCGGGCTTCGAGCCCTCCAGCCCGTAGATTCCCACCGCGGGCTCCTCGTCGCCGTGGACGATATAGGGCGCCTTGAACGTCACCATGTCGCGCATGGCCCCGTTCCGATAACAGAGCGCCCCCGCCGGATACGGGATGTAGCCCGATTTATGCGGATCCACCGTGATGGAGTCGGCCCTTCCGAGCGCCGAGAGCTGGGCCGTCACGTACCCGCTCATCCCCACCTCGGGCGGCGGGCCGTGTGGCGCCTCCTTCTCGCGCGGCCCCTCGTCGGGGCGCAACACGGCGGCGAAATACCCGCCCCACGCACCGTCCGCGTGGACCGTGAACGACAGCCCGCTCTTCTGGAGCGCGTGGCGCAGCTCGAGGATTCCCTTCAGCGGATCCACCGCGCTCTCTTCCGTGCTCCCAATCACGCCGACCACCGTATAGACCGGCCGCCGCGCCTGGAGGCACGCTCTCAAGATGCGCTCGAGCTCGGGGAGGCTCATCCGCGCGTCGCGATCCACGGGCACGTCAATCACGTTCGCCGAGCCCATGCCGAGGACCGCCGCCGCCTTGGGGAACGAGTAATGCTTCGTCGCGGGGACCAGCACCACCGGAGATTCCTTCACATCCCCCAGGTAGCGCCTCGAGAACTCGAGGATGCCGAGGTGCTGGAGGGAGTGCCTCGACAGGGCCTCTGTGATTGCGTCGCCCGAGATGCCGTGCTCGGCCGTCAAGCGCCCGGGCAGGGCGAGGATGTCGTCGACCTTGAGGTTGAGGAGCGACCACGTGTCGAGCGATGACAGCGCCTCCTTCCTCCCGTCGCACGTGGTGACCGTCAGCGCGCGCGCCGTCGCCAGGGACGGCTCGGCCTTGAGCGCCTCGCGCAGCGCGATGGGATAGAGCTTGAGGTTCCGGGCGGACCAGATGGCCTCGATGTTCGCGATGGTGCCGCCGCAGGTGATGTGCCCCCAGGGCCGGATGGCTCCCCTGTCGATGGCGTCCTCGTCGGGGATGCTGTAGCCGAGCAACCGGCACAGGTCGTCGCCGACGATCATCTCGAGGAGTGTGGTGGCGGTGGACCCCTCGAACGCGACGTTGTTGGGGTTGTAGAGCATGGCCGCGAAATAGCCGAGCACGCTGGGGAGCGTGGTGTCCCAGTTCATGTGGCCCTGGTATCGGCCGCTGAAGAAGGGGACGGACTTCTTGAGGAACGACAGGAGCGAGCGGAAGTTGTCCCTCAGCGAGTCCATCGCGTGGAGGAACGCGGGGTCTCGCTTGGACTGCTCGGTGATATGCGTGGGGTCCTGCGGGTGGAAGTTCCGCCGCCAGAAGGCGTGATCGCGGATGGCCTCGACGACGAGCCGCTCGAGCTCCTCGACGTTCTCGGCCTTGGTGCCCAGGAACCAGGCTTCAGGTGAGCGGGTGCCGGCCCCCTTGAGGAAGGGCCTCTCGCCGAACTGGAAGTACCGCTTTACGCCGGACCCGCCACGAGAACCTGCCTTCGTCATTGCTCCTCTTTCCTTCATGAAACGGCTTGCGCCGAGGGCCGCGGGGCGCTCCCTGCAAGGGGCGTTCTCACCTGGAAGGGGGCCCGGAGCGCGAGCCTGGATGGCTCCCCTTCATTGGGAGCCCGTCTTGCGCGGAGGGCGCCTGGGGGAACGCGTTCGCGCGCTTCGACGTGTCAATGACCCGTCCTTGACGCGTCAGCGGGGAGCCGATGGGCGAAGGAGGAGGCCTTGACAGGCCACGGTTTGAAGGGGCACAGGGCGCGGGGCACCGGAGGGGCACGCGGCTGGCCGCATCGCCTACCGCATGAAGCGCCCGCTGCGAGGGTGGACCTGATCAAAACGCGAGGCCCGAGGCCTTCCCATGCTCGGAGGATTGCGCCAGGGCTCACATGAACAACGCACGACTCAGGCGGACGCCGTATTCCGCATCTGGGTTCGTTGTGCCGTCTCCAACCCTTTCCATGACAGCCGCGACAGCCAGGTCGCGCCGCTTCGGCAATCGCGCCCGCTCTGTTGCGGCCAGGGCGGCCGCCATCTCCTCGCGGGTGAGGTCCGTGCAGTAGCACGGAGCGCCAGGCTGCTGCCGCCACGACTCCGCAAGCGTTCCCGCGTCGAAGGCGTCGAGCCCGGTGTCCTCGACGAGCGCCATTCCCACCTTGCGTTCTCTTTCGCTATTGGCCGCAACGGGAATGGCAATGCGGTCCGGGCTCCCTGCGGGCTTGCCCTTCTTCGCCAAAGAGTCGGAACCGATCGCGTTCCATGCCTTGACGATGGGACGGCCCAACAGTTCGGACACCCACAGGCTCTCGACCTGACCGGCTTCGATTGCGTCGTTCCTGCCGTCCCGCCCCGGATAGTAGTTCGACGTGTCGATGACGACCGTCTCGGCGGGTACGCTGGCGATGAGCGGCGCGACCTCGGGAAGACGATTGAGGGGGATCGAGAGGATCACGACGTCAACGTCCGCCACAGCTTCCGCCGCCGTGACCGCGCGTCCGCCGAAGGCCAGCACGTCGGCCTCGATGGTGTCCGGGCCGCGGGAGTTGGCCACCTTCACGTCATGTCCGGCCGCGCTCAGCTTTCGGACCAGGGTCTTCCCGATGTGGCCGGTCCCCAAAATGCCTATCTTCATGATTGAATCTCCTTGGAGTTATTGAAGGCTTCACTCGCTCGCCGGGTGGGCGGGCGCTTCGAGCGTGCGACGGAGGTCACACCCCGTTTGGACTGGGCCGGGCTTGAGCACCTGGCCCCTGCGCGAGGGCCCTTCCCTGCCGACGTCACGGTTCACATGAACAACGTGCGATGCACGCGGATGACGAAATCGGCAGGCGGAACCTCCCTGCCAAGGTCATAGCGTTCGAGGAACACTGCGGTCGCCAGATCGCGCCGCTTCGTCAGCCGATCCCGCTCGGCCCCGGCCAGCGCAGCCGGCAACTCACTGCGGGTGAGGTCCGTGCAATAGGCGGGTGCGCCCGGCTGATGTCGCCACGACTCGGCGAGCGTGCCGGAGTCGAACGCGTCGAACCCCGTCGCTTCGACCAGCGCCATCCCGACCTTCCGATCCGATTCGCGGTCGGCCGCGACGGGAAGCGCGATGCGGCCCGGAGCTCCCGCCGGCTGGCCCTTGTTGACGAAGGAGTCCGAGATGATCGAGGTCCACGCCTTGACGATCGGCCGGCCCAACTGCTCGGCCACCCACAGGCTCTCGACCTGACCCGCCTCGATGGCGTCGATCTTACCGTCGCGAAACGGATGGTAGTTCGAGGTGTCGATGACAACCGTATCGGCCGGCAGCCTGGCGATCAGCGGCGCGATCGCGGGCAGGCGGTTGAGCGGGATCGAGATGATCGCCACGTCCACGTCCTGCAAGGCCTCGGCGGCCGTGACCGCCCGTGCGCCCGTCGCCAAGGTCTCGGCGTCGATCGTTTCCGGACCGCGTGAGTTGGCGACCTTCACGTCATGGCCGGCCGCCGCCAGCTTCCTCGTCAACGGCTTGCCGATGTGGCCCGTGCCGAGGATCCCGATCTTCATCTTCTTCATGTCGTTCATGGTCAGCCTGTCCTTTGGAAAACGCATGCGCGCGACGGCCCGGCCCATCCGATGGGTGCGGGAACGTTCAGTGTCTGGAGCGGCACGCGACGGCGTCAGTCGGCCGCGGGGTCCGCTGCTTGAGACGAACGGGGGAGCGCCAGCCCGTTCAAGGTGTCGCGAAGTTCGGCGAGGTCGCGATCGGTGAGGCGGCAGGCCGTCTCGATCTTCTCCGGGACCGAGCAAGCCGCCTTGCGGAGCGCCTCGCCCGCCCCGGTGAGGTCAATCAGCACGCGACGTTCGTCGTGCCGGTCACGGGTGCGGGTCACCAGCCCCGCGCCTTCGAGGCGCTTCAGGAGCGGCGTCAACGTCCCGTTGTCCATGCCGAGTTCGTGGCCCAACGCGCCGACGGTCCGAGGGGACGACTCGTAGAGCGAGAGCATCACGAGGAACTGCGGGTAGGTCAGGCCCAGCGGGTCGAGGAACGGCCGGTGAAGCCGGATGACCCGGTTCGACGCGCTGTAGAGCGCGAACGAAAGCTGCCGGCCGACCCGTTTCCGATCATTCTCGCTTCGCGGTTTACCCATCGCTTGACCCAGTCGCGTCCAATTAGATCATGCACAATAGAATTGTGGGCTACTTTATTCAACGCGAAGTTGAGTCGGCGACTGCCGTGCACTCGAGCTCGGCTGGGTCGTTGATGGCCCTGCTGCCGGGCGAAGCCTCCGCCACGGCTCTGCCCGTCGGTAAGCGCTCGCTCCGCCCCGGGATGGAGCAGCCAGCCGGGCAGCAGCGTTCCATCCGGAGTGGGAACGTGGCGCGGAGATCGCTGACGCGGTGGCCCGCGTGCGACATACGTGCAACACGGATGGAGGAGGCCGCCAACCATCCGTAAAGACGTACTAAAAAGTGGAGGCGGCGGGAGTCGAAACCCTCGACTGTGCAGGGGGCCTCACACCCGTGTGCCAGGCGCTGCACGAGGGGCTGGGCGAGCGAGGTTGCGTCCGGGCGGGAGCGGGGCCTTCCTGGCTGGCCTCAAGGATGCATTGCTAGCGCACATGGGCCGGGACCGAGCTGTTTCCCTGATGGACGACCTTCGCGCCGCCAACCCCAGCGAGCACACGCGCTGGCTGGCCGAGCCCGATGAGCCGGCCTTCCGCGAGCTGCTTCACGCGCGCTACGCGGAGACGTATTCCTACCCGTTCCTCTACGAGCCCGGCGGCGCCGTGCGGCTCTGGAGGGACGGGGCACTGCTGAGCCTCGGCGAGTTCGACGCGCGGGGGGCTCTGTTGTGGCACACGGGCCTGTGGAGCAAGCCGGGGCGGGACTCGCTGGACTCGGGGCTCTCCGTGGCGCTGCCGAGCCGCCGCACCATCACGGGCCGCGCCGAGCACGAGGCGCTGTGGGGCTCGCTGCTGGAGCGGCTCGGGCGCTGGGTGGGCTTCCTGCACCAGAACACCTCCACGCTGCACGTCATGGCGCAGCGCTACGCCTCGCGCTTCATGCGGGCGAGTCCCATGGGCCTCGTCGTCAACTACACGCGGGGCGAGACGGTGATTGGCGTGAAGGAGGGCCTGGGCGTGCCCATGCAGGCACTGGCGATGACGACGGTGCTCGCGCCCCCGCCGCCACGCCGGCGCTACCTGCCCGAAGGCCCGTGGGGGGAGTGGCTCGCGTCCATCCTGGCCGGGGTGGGGCTCGCGGAGTCGGTGGCCTTCACGCCGCTGGAGCGCCGGGCATGGAGGGAGGGCGCCGTGCTGCGTCCGCTCGACTGGAACGCGTCGCTGCGTCTGGAGCGGCGGGTCCTCGTGGGCTTCAGCGCGGAGGGCACCCCGGCGCTCACGTCGGAGCGGGCGCGCGTGGACCTCATCCACCTGCCCATGGGCGAGCCCCGGTGGGTGGCCGAGGGGACGCCGGTACTCCTCGCGGCCGGCTTTCTTCCGACGGGCATCCGCCTCCGCCAGCACGAGCCGGATGAGCTCGTCTTCCAATACGTGGCGGACCCGAGGGCCGCTTGCGAAGTCGTGAGCCGCGCCCGGCTGGACGGCGCGCGGGCGCGGGAGCTCTTCGCGGGATGGGTGGAGCGATGCGCGCGAACTTCGTAGACACGGTGATGGCGCGGCTGGACGGCGAGGTCGCCACCATCTGGGCCACGGTGCTGCTGCGGCTGGAGGACAGGCCCGACGTGGCGCTCCTGCGCCGGGGGCTGCGAGCGCTGGTGCGGGAGAGCGAGCGCCTCAACGTGGCCTGGAACGACGCGCGCCGCGCATGGGTGCCCGCGGTGCGCGGGGACGCGGAGGTGGACGCGGCCCTGGTGGAAGGCGCGGAGCCCCTGTCCGAGCCCGACGCCGTGGCGCGAGTCATCAACACGCGGGTGGACCTCACGCGCGACGTGCCGCTGCGGCTGCACCTGCATCCCATGGTGGACGCGGCCCAGGGGCCCTGGCTGCTGGGCATCCAGTTGCACCACGCCATCGGGGACGCGAAGGCGCTGGCGCACCTGCTGGAACGGCTGTGGTTGCTCTGCGCGGGACGCGGGTCGGAGTCGCGCCCGCTGGAGCCCTCGACGCTCACGGATGGCAAGGTGCTGCTCGCGGCGCTGCGCCAGCCTGGCCGGGTGCTGGGGCTCACGAGTCCGCGCCGGCGGCTCCTGGCGCAGCGGGGAATGGGGCTGCGCCGCAGTGGGGACACCGCCGGACACGCGCTAGCGGCCACGGCGCGGCTCACGCTTCCCCAGGGCGACACGGACCTCCAGGCGTCGGAGGTCTTCTTCTCCGCGCTGCTCGCGGGCGTGGCGCTGCGAGAGTCTCCGGCGGACGGACTCATCCGCCTGCGCATGCCGGTGGACCTGCGGCGGATGCTGGGGCTCGGGCGGACGCTGGGCAATGGCTGCTCCGCGGTGCCGGTTGAGCTCTCCCTGAAGGAGGTCCGCGCCCGGCTGGAGGCCCCGCGCGAGCTGGCCCGCTTCCTCCGCTCCGAGGTGCAGCGGGTGCTCGATGAGGGCGTGCACTGGACGACGGCGCTGGAGTGCATGGCGGTGGCCCGGCTCGCACCGGCGCGGGTGCTGCGCAAGAGCGCGCGTCCGGGGCTCATCGCCGAGCCCCGGACGAACACGCTCGTCGTCACCTACCTGGGGCGGATGGACAAGCACTTCACGGAGGCGCCGTTCCGCATCCGCTCCATGCGCAGCCACACGGCCACCTGGGGCGCCACGGGCCTGTCGTTCGCGGACACGCTCAACATCAGCACGGCGGTCTTCGAGGGCCTCTGGACGCGCGAGGAGTTGCGCGACTTCACGGAGCGCGTCGCCGGGTGGGCGTCCTCGGGCTTCGGCCTGCGGGCGGAGGTGCTCGCGCCATGATGGGGCTGCGCGAGGCGCCCGGGGTGTACCTGGGCTTCATCTGCCTGCACGTGCTCGCGGGGCACCTGGGCACAAGCCTCGTCTACCGCCTGCGCTTCGGGCGCAGCCCGCTGGCCTACCGGAGCGCGGCGGCGGACTCCGCGCACACGCGCGTCACGCGGCGCATCAGCGGCGTCTCGCTGCTCTGGGCCGGCTCCGTGCTCGCGGCCGCGTTCTGGCCCGCGTGGTCCGTCATGCCCTGGGGACGGCCGCTGCTGCCCATTCCTCCGCTCGCGGGTTGGGTGCTCGGTGTCGTGGGGCTCATGGGCATGCTGTGGGCCCAGTATGGAATGGGCCCGGCCTTCCGCATCGGCGTGGACGCGGGGGAGGCCCGGCCCGAGCTGCACGAGGGGGGACTCCACCGCTACTCGCGCAACCCCATCTACGTGTTCTCCTACCTGTACCTCGTAGGGGCTTCGCTCTGGGCTCCGTCCGTGGTGACGCTGGGCGCCTGTGCGGCGCTCGGGGGGCTCTTCCATCAACTGGTGCTCCAGGAGGAGCGGTTGCTCGCGGACCGTCTCGGTGAGCCCTACGCGCGCTATTGCCAGCGCGTCCCTCGCTACTTCTGACGCGCCATGCAGCCAGCCCTCTCGCGTCCCGCTGATTCGCCCGGTGCCGCGCCCCCGGAGCCCGGCCTCTCCCGCGCCGAGCTGGTGGAGCTGCTCCGCATCCGTCCTCTGCGCGCGGTGGGCATGGCGGCGCTGCACCTGGGTGTCTGGCTCTTGGCGGCCGTGGCCATTGCCCACGCGGGCAGCGTCTGGGTGAAGCTGCCGCTGTGGATGCTCGCGGGTGGGGCGGTGATGGGGCTCATCCAGCTCGACCACGACGCGTGGCACGACAACCTCTTCCCAAGGCCGTGGCAGAACCGCCTCTTCGGCAACGCGCTCAGCCTGCTCGTGGGCATCGCCTACGAGCCCATGCGCCATGACCACCTCGCGCACCACCGCTGGAACCGCACGGAGAAGGACCCCGACGCCTACAACGCGGGCCGCCGCTCGCTCGGGCTGTGCGCGCTCTTCTATGCCACCGTGCTGCTCGGCATCCCGCTGAGCCTCATCTACTTCAACGTCCTCTATCCGCTGCAGCACTTCTCCCGCGCGCGATTGCGCCGCCATGGCGCGGTGCTGCTCTGCTACGCGGGATTCTACGCGGGGCTCTTCTGGCTGCTGTCGCGGCACGGGCTCGTCCCCGGCGCGGTGGAGTGCTGGCTTTTGCCGGTGCTCTTCGCCAGCCCCCTCAACGGCCTCAAGTCCATCGCGGACCACTACGCCAACACGTGGCGCGGGGACCGCTTCCACACCGCGACGACGGTGCGCGGCACGCGGCTCGTCACCTTCCTCTGGAACGGGCTCAACTACCACCTGGACCACCACCTCTATCCGCGCGTGCCCGGCTACAACCTCGCGAGGCTGCACACCCACCTGCGCCCCGGGCTGCTCGCGCGCGGCGCCCCCGTCTTCGACAGCTACCTCGACGTCATGGGACGCGCGCTGCTCGCCGGGCCCACCGTCGTGGACGAGGACGTGCGGCTCGTCACCCTGGAACGAAAGCGCCCATGAACGCCCTACGCCAGCTGTACGCGGACATCCGCTACGAGGACGGCCGCTGGCCGCTGTCCCGCTGGGACCTCAACCTGCGCTACATCGCCAAGAGCCTCCTCCACGTCCCCGAGCCGCGCCGCACCGAGGACGCCGAGCACTTCGCGCGCGTCGCCCGACACCTCGCCTCCGGGAGCTGGAAGCCCGACGCGCCCGCGGCACTCAACCTGTGCGCCGTGGGCGATGTGATGTGGATTCGCAGCGGCTTCCGCGAGGCCCTCTCCCCGGGCGTGCGGGCGCTGATGGCGGACGCGCACGTGGCCTTCGCCAACCTGGAGACGCCCGTGGACCCGGCGCGGCCCGTGCCCCGGCGCGTCTACGAGACGCTCCACTACAACGCGCCGCCGGGCTACCTGGACGCGTGGGAGGGCACCGCGCGCCACCGCGTGTTCTCGCTGTGCAACAACCACGCGCTGGACCAGGGCGCGGAAGGGCTGGAGCGCACGCGCCAGAGCGTGCTGGCCCGCCCGGAGCACCGCTGCGTCGGAGGCCCCCGGGCGGAGGACGCGGTGGCGGGCCTGGAGGTGGCCGGGGTGCGCCTGGGCATTGCCGCGGTGACGTATGACATCAACCACCTCACGGGGGCGCCGCCCGAGGGCGTTCCGGTGACGCGCCTGGGCAACCCGCGGCATGCGCCCGACTGGGAGCGGCTGGGCGCCCTCATCGACGCGGCGCGCGCGGTGGGGCCGGACCTCGTGGTGCTCATGCCGCACTGGGGCTTCGAGTACGAGTACTGGCCCGAGTCCCTCCAGCGCGAGCACGCCTACCGCCTCATCGAGCGCGGGGCGGACATCCTCCTGGGCTCCTCGCCGCACGTGCTGCAGCCCGTGGAGCTGGTCTCCATCGACGGCGGGGACCCCACGTGCCCCGCGCAGGTGCGCCGGGGAGGGCCGCCACGAGTGGGGCTCATCGCGTACTCGCTCGGCAACTTCCTGAGCATCATGCCCACGCGGGCGTGCCAGACGGGCGCGGTGCTGAAGCTCGCGCTCGCGCGGGACGCGGGGGGCCTCCTGCGCCCCGTGGACGTGCGCGCGGTGCCCACGGCGTGCGGGCGGGGCCTGGGCGGCGAGGGCTTCCTGGACGCGGGGGTCGTGGCGGTGGACGAGCTGGGCATGGAGCGCGCTGCGCCGCACCTCGCGCACGCGCGGCGCACCCTGGGCGGACTGATTTCAAACCGGAGGGACTGAGATGGTGTCGATGCGGGAGCAGCTGGAGGCACTCACCGTGGGCATGGCCCGGCAGGTCGCGGGCTGGCTGCCGGCCGTGACGCCCGAGCGGTACGTGGCCTTCCTGGACATGATGTACCACTACACGCTGCGCAGTGGAGACCGGCTGCGGCTCGCGGCCGAGCGCGCCACGCTCCCCGAGCTGAAGGCCTTCTTCGAGGAGCTCGCGGCGGACGAGCAGTCCCACTACCAGCTCGCGAAGGCGGACCTCGCGGCCTTCGGGCGCACGCCGTCGGACGCCCCGCCCCGCGAGGTCTCCGCGTTCCACGCCTTCTGGGAAGGCATCCCGGCGGAGCGCCAGCTCTCGTTCCTCGGCGCGCTGTACGTGCTGGAGGGCGTGGCGCGGCACCTCGGGGGCGACACACGCCAGGGGCTGGGGCGGCTCGGCCTGGACAGGACGCGGGCGCGCTTCCTGCTCGTGCACCTGGACGTGGACGTGGAGCACGGCGCGCGGGCCCAGGCGCTCTGCGAGTCGCTCGGTGCGCACGGCCCCGAGCCCCTGCTGGACGGCGCGCGCCAGGCGGCGGACTTCTGGGTGGACATCCATCGCCGGGCGCTCGCGGAGGCATAGGCCGGGCCCCCACAGGCCAGCCAGGGTCGAGCTCCTCCCCGAGCCGGGATGCGCCTGATGGGAGCTGGACACGAGCAGGTCCAAGGAAGCGCCTGAAGTTCCTAACGAATTACGAAAGTTCGCGGATTTCCTGCATCAATTCCCTCTGCGCTGCCTCATTCCGGAGAAGCACGACGCGACCACTCCAGATGAGGAAGGCAAGGAATTGAACATGAACACCAAAGCAACAGTTTTTGCGCTGCTGGCTGTGGCCATGCTGGCGAATGGGTGCGGCGGGGGCGACGTCCCAGCGGATGTGCAGCCCAGTCTCGAGACCCGTGCGGATGCTGCTCGCGCGTACTCCTACACAGTTGACTACTACGACGGCCCAGACTTTGAGAATGCCTACGTCGTCGGCACCAGCTACCACACCTGTAGCGGGCCCTCACCGCTCACCTACGGAACCGTCACTCCGTATTCAATCGTGACAGACAAGATCGCATGCAGCTGGAGCGGGTTTGAATGCCCGGTACCTGGCGAGCCCTGTTTCTAGCAGAGCGTCGTAGACGACCGCCGTCTGCACGGTGGCGACGAACGGTGGCAGGCAGCCAGGCGGGCCCTCGGGGTGTGGCCTGAAGGGGTTGCTGACTCCGGCACGGCTCCTCCACATGGAAGGTGCGTCACGCAGCGCCCCTGCCGACGGTCCGCCGCGTGCGCATGTTGGGCGGAAACCTTTCCACGAATGGAGGCGGTGATGAGCAAGCGAAAGCCGAACCAGCCTGACGAGAACAACGAGCCCCGTCGCGATGCGGGCGAGGAGCAGCCGCTCCGCCACAAGGGGGATGATCGCTCCACGTCGGAGGAGAAGCACTCCGGCCCCCAGCCCGACGGCAACGGTGCCACCGGCGAGCCGGCGGCGTTCCCTCCGCACAACTGACGCGCGGTCCATGAGGTGGACGCGGTGCCCTCCCGGCGCCGCGTCCGCTTCAGCCCGGGTAGCGGCCGAGGATGGCCTCCGCGCAAGCCTTGCCGCCGCGCACCGCGCCCTCCTGCGAGCCGAAGAACGGCTGCTGCGTCCAGTCTCCCGCGAGGAAGAAGTTGGGCACGGGCGTGGCCTGCACCGGGCGGCGTGACATGGCACCGGGCAACGGCCGCACCAGGTGCTTCGGGTGCTTGAGCACCACCGACTTGCGCACCTGGGCGTCGCGAATCCCGGGCACCACCTTCGCCAGCGAGTCGAGCACCCGCTGCACCAGCGACTCATCCGAAGCGAAGAGCAGCCCGTCCGCGGGCGAGACAATGACGGACAGGCGGCTGCCCTCGGACGTCGGATAGGCATTGCGCGACTGGTCCTGGTACACGCAGGCCTCGCTATGGCCCACGAGGACGAAGCGCTCGTGTGTCACCACCTCGCGGTCCAGCCATAGCTGAACGGAGATGGCCGGGGCCACGGGCAGGTCGGCGAGGCTCGCGAAGAACGGCTCCGCCCGGAGTGGCTCGGGCACCAGGGGCACCAGGTTCCACACCGGGAGCGCGGCCACGTAGACGTCCGCCTCCAGGCGCTCTCCGCCCTTCAACCCGAAGCCCTGGATGCGCCCGGGTGCCGTCGCTCCCGAGTCCGCAGGCGCGTAGAGGATTTCCTCCAGCTTCACGCCGGTGCGGATGACCGCGCCCCGCTCCGTGAGGTAGCGCGAGAGCGGACGGAAGATGAGCGTGTCGCGCGGCCCCCGGTAGCCGGCGAGCAGGGCCTCCGGCAGGTGCGTGACGAGGTGGTGGATCCACGTGAGGAAGTTGAAGGCGGAGAACTGCTCGGGCTCGGTGAACTGGATGCCCCGGCAGAAGGGGCGCACGAAGCGCTCCAGCACGCGCGTGTCTCCATTGACGCGGCCCCACCAGTCCACCACCGTCTGGTTGTCGAACTGCTCGCGGAGCATGTCGTAGGGCAGCAGTCCCGGCGCGGCGAAGGGGAGCAACGACAGCTTGTCCAGCGGGCCCAGGTAGTCGTTGTTGCCGAGCACGCTGGTCAGCGTCTTCATCGGCGAGCGCACCGGGTTGATGTTGAAGATGGCCTCGGCGGGGCCTTCGGTGTCCTGGAGCTGGAGCTGCTCCATCCAGAAGAGGACCAGGTCGTGGGGCTCACCGATGCTGGCCAGCAGCGCCTTGAACTCCGAGTAGGCGCCGAGGAACAGGTGGAGTCCCTGCTCGACCCAGTCGCCGTCGGCGTCGCGGTACGTGGAGGCCCGGCCGCCGAGATAGGGCAACCCCTCCACCACCGTCACGCCCCACCCTGCGTCCACCAGCAGCTTCGCGCAGGTGAGGCCCGCCAGTCCGCCTCCCGCGATGACTGCCCGCCCGCCCATGTCCCCTGCCCTCCTGTCCGGCCAGCCCGAAGCGGTGGCTGCTCCGCCCCGTGCGCTCGGCATGGGGCAGGACGAAGGTGCGGCAGGCACCGCCGACTGGCACGTCATCGCGCCCGGTGGGCGGGCAGGACGGCGGACGGCCCGGCTGGCCGGCCGGCCGCCGCACGGCGAGCACGGGACATGAAAAAGGAGCCGGGCCATTCAAGGACCCGGCTCCTGGTGAATCAGGACCGCACTGTCGCGGCGCTGGAGCCCGTCAGCCCCGGCTCAGCGCACCCGAGGCTTCGCGGTACCGGAGCACGAGCGCCCCGGCCCCACGCGACTCAGAACCACTTCGGCGACGGACGGGCCGGACGCGGAGCAGCCTCGGGAGGCTTCCCCGCCCCCTGCGCGGCGGCAGGAGCCGCCGGACGACGGTGCTCGGACGGGCCACGCGACGCGGCGACGTTGGCACGGCCTCCGCCGCCGCCACCGCCCTGCCCGGAGCGGCCACCCTCGGAGCGGCCCTCACCCCGGCCACCGCCACCCCGGCCGCCACGGCTGCGCCGCGACGGACCGGAGGGATGCCCACCACCCCCGCCCCCGCCATTGCCGGAAGCGCGGGCCTGGGACTGACCCCGTCCCCCGCCACGGCCCCCACCCCTGTTGCCAGCCGGGGCGCGGTCCGGCTCGGCCGGAGCCGAGTAGTCCGCCGGGCGCGGCCCGGAGCGGCCGGCGCGGTACGGATGGTCCTCCACCACGGGCACGCTGCGGCGGATGGTGCGCTCGATGTCGCGCAGGTACGCCCGCTCCTCGCCGTCGCAGAACGACACGGCCGTGCCGGTGGCGCCCGCGCGGCCCGTGCGGCCGATGCGGTGCACGTACTGCTCGGGCACGTTGGGCAGGTCGTAGTTGATGACGTGGCTCAGCCCGTCGATGTCGATGCCACGCGCGGCGATGTCCGTGGCCACCAGCACGCGCAGCGAGCCGGCGCGGAAGTCGTCCAGCGCGCGCTCGCGGGCATTCTGGCTCTTGTTGCCGTGGATGGCCGCGGCCTGCACGCCCGCGCCCTCCAGCTGCTTCGCCACGCGGTTGGCGCCGTGCTTCGTGCGCGTGAAGACCAGGGCGCGCGCGATGCGGCCCTCCTTCAACAGGTGCGTCAGCAGGCCGCGCTTCTGCTCGCGCTCCACGAAGTACACCTGCTGGCTGACGGTCTCCGCGGTGCTGGAGACGGGCGTCACCTCCACCCGGATGGGGTCGGTGAGGATGTTGCGCGACAGGTCCACGATTTCGGGCGGCATCGTGGCGCTGAAGAAGAGCGTCTGCCGCTTCTGGGGCAGCGCCTTGATGACCTTGCGCACGTCATGGATGAAGCCCATGTCGAGCATGCGGTCCGCCTCGTCGAGCACGAACACCTCGAGCGAGCGCAGGGACACGAAGCCCTGGTCCATCAAGTCGAGCAGGCGGCCCGGCGTGGCGACCAGCACGTCCACGCCGCTGCGCAGCGCCTGCACCTGGGGATTCTGGCCCACGCCGCCGAAGATGACCGCATGGCGCAGGGGGAGGTTCTTGCCGTACGTGGCGAAGCTCTCGCCCACCTGCCCCGCCAGCTCGCGGGTGGGGGTGAGCACCAGGCAGCGCACCGGCCGCGCGCCGCCCGCGGGCGCCTTGGCGGACAGCCGCTGGAGGATGGGGAGCGCGAAGGCGGCCGTCTTGCCAGTGCCCGTCTGCGCCACGCCGAGCACGTCCCGGCCGGCCAGCGCCTGGGGAATGGCCTTCGCCTGGATGGGCGTGGGCGTCGTGTACCCCTCCGCCTTGACGGCGCGCAGGAGGGTGTCGTGAAGCTGGAGTTCGTCGAAAGTCATGTCGTCCTGGTAAAGCGGTGAGCCCGCCTCCTCAGAGAGTGAGGAGGCCCGCGCAGCGCGCCCATCCGGTCTTTTTGCCGTGGGCGCCTGGCGGTGCGCGGTCAGACCCATGTGGCCGAACCGCTTGGGGAACGTGGTGGAACAGGAGGGCCCCCCCACCCATTCCGGAACTGCGGCGCGGGACCCTGCCCGCTAACGGCTCCAAAGTCCCGTGAAATCAACGCCTTGCCTCGCGTTTTCACGGTTTCCCATGCTTGCACGGCGAGCGGCTGCCCGCCTGCCTCCTGTCTAAACACGGGAGACCGCGAATGCTCGCTGGCTTCGAGGGCTGGTAGGAGGGGCCTGTGAGCCACCGCGTCGTCGTCACCGAGGACCCCGAGGGCCTGCGCACCCTGCGCTTCGAGGAGGGCGGCGCGCGCCAGAGCGTGGTGTGGCCCGGTGAGCCGCTCCGGCTGGAGGCCGCCTACACCCGCGTATCCATGGTGGGCCTGGCCTTCGTGCCGAGGCCGGAGCGAATCCTGGTCGTGGGCCTGGGCGGCGGCGCGATTCCCATGTTCCTGCGCGCCGTGCTCCCCGAGGCACACATCGACGCGGTGGAGGTGGAGCCGGACGTGGTGGAGGCGGCGAAGCGCTACTGCGGCTTCGAGGAGGACGATGCGCTGCGCGTGCACGTGGCGGACGGGCGCGAGCTCCTCGAGTCCTCCGGGCCGCCCTACTCGCTCATCTTCCTGGACGCCTATGGCCCCGACAGCATCCCCGGGCACCTGGCGACGCGGGAGTTCTTCGGGGCCGCGCGGGCACGGCTGACGCCGGACGGCGCGGTGGTGGGCAATGTGTGGGAGTCCGTGTCCAACCCGCTCTTTGACTCCATGCTCCGCACGTGGCAGGTGAGCTTCCAGCAGCTCCACCGGTTCGACGTGGAGGCGACAACGAACCGCATCCTCGTGGGGCTCCCACGCGCCCAGCCCTGCTCGCGCGCCTCGCTATTGGCGAGCGCGCGGGAGGTGCAGCGCGAGCGGCACCTCCCGTTCGAGCTGGCGCCGCTCATCGCCCGGGGCTACCAGCCCGTGCCCCGGCGATTGAAACACGGGCATGTGCTGACGGACGCGGAGCTGCGCTGACGCGCCCCGCTCACGTCATTGAAAGACAGACGCGCCGCCGGTCAGAGTGTGACGATTTCAAAACACGCCGAACAGCCGGCACGGCAGCACTCATAGGTGCCATAGCAGGTGCAGACCGAGGCGTTGCACGAGCCCGAGCAGGAGTCCATGAGCGAGGCATCCGTCTCCATGGCCGCGCTCTGCTGGACCTGACCCTCCACGGAGATGCCCTGGCTGTCGACAGTGAAGCCGCGCGACTCGCCCTGCACCTGCTCGACCGTCGCGTCCGGCGAGCGCAGCAGGGTGTGCTGCTCCTGGAGGTCACCTCCACAGCCGACCGCCATGGTAATCGCCGCGAACACCACCATCAAAGACAGCTTGCGCATCGTCTTCCCCGTGGGTGTGGCGGAAGCGAAGCTCGCTCCCGCCAGGGATGTAGCAAGCTGGATAATGATTGAGCCGTTAAATAATTGCAAACCAGCCAAAGAGAGGCGCCGTGAGCGTCCCGGGCGGACTTCCCGGAGGCCCTCCTCTCACGCCAGCTTCTCCGCGAACGACACGAGCTGATCGGCGACCGTTCCCCACCCCTGCTCGAAGCCCAGGTCCTGGTGCTTCTGACGCGCCGCCGCATCCTGGTGCATCACATGCGCCATGTACCGGGTGCCCCGCGGATGATCTTCCAGCGTGAGAATGGCGGTGATGGTGATGAACGGCTCCGGTACCGGTCGCCATCCCCCTTCCAGCGCGGTGGTGAACACGAGCTCGCGCCCCTCGGTGACGTCGAGGTAGCAGGCACGCATGTGCGGCTCCTCCCTTCCCGGCGCGGTCAGCATGACGGTACGGAGCGCGCCCCCCGGACGCAGTGACATCTCGAGGACCTTCAACCTTGCCGGCGCCGGCAGCCACCACTGCTCGAAGAGCGCGGGTTCGGCGAACGCGCGCCACGTGGTGAGGCGAGGCGCCTTGATGATGCGGGAGACCGTGAGGTCGAGCTCTGGATTGAATGGACGGGTCATCGTGATTTCTCCTCTTCGTGAAGCGTGGTGACCAGCGCCTCCAACCGGTCCGAGCGGGCCTCCCACAGCGCTCGCTGCTCCGCCATCCACGACTCGGCGGCCTGGAGTCGCTTCGGATTCACCCGGCAGGTGCGGAGACGGCCCGTCTTGGTGGTGTGGATGAGCTGGTGCTCCTCGAGCACCCGCAGGTGCTTCATGAACGACGGCAACGCCATGTCGAAAGGCTTGCTGAGCTCGCTCACGGTGGCCGGGCCCTTGCCGAGCCGGTGGATGACGGCCCGCCGGGTCGAGTCGGACAGCGCGTGGAAGACGCCATCCAGCGCGGATTGATGGTTAGCCATGTGGATAACCATAGCCAGCGCGAACAGTAAGCGCAACGGCTAAGTATCCCGCCGTAGGTCCACTCCCCCGGAGGGGCGACCATCAGCTCCAGCGCCCGGTCGAAGTGCTGCGGCTCGGGCTGCAATGCACGCTGCCTGGCGTGCAGAAGGCCATGCGGGAGGGGTCGCCCGCGAATCCCTCGACGTGCAGGGAGCGCTCCCAGGGCGGGCGCGATAACCTGGGGGCAATGGCCATTCAGCGCTCCATCCTGCTCATCGCGGACATCGGCGGGTACACCCGCTTCATGCGGACCCACCGCATGTCGCTGGCACATGCGCAGGAGATGGTGGCGTCACTGCTCGAGGCCGTCATCGACGCGTCCAGGCCGCTCAAGCTGGCGAAGCTGGAGGGGGATGCCGCGTTCCTCTACGTCCCGCTCGAGAGCGACGCGCAGCTCACCTCCGTCGGGCGGACGGTGGCGGACATCCGCCGTGCGTTCCTGGCCCGGCAGCAGGAAATCTCAACCAACCGGCTGTGCTCCTGCCACGGGTGCGTGGAAGTCGACAGCCTCGACCTCAAGTTCGTCGCCCACGTGGGAGAGGTCGCCTTCCAGAAGGTGAAGCGCCACACGGAGCTGGCGGGCGTGGACGTCATCCTCGTGCACCGCATGTTGAAGAACGAGGTGCCGGTCCGGCAGTACCTGCTGATGACCGACGAGCTGCTGCACAACCTGGAGCCCACCCTCGGCCGGTCCGCGCGCTCCCTCCTTCACGACTTCGAGGGCATCGGCCCGACGCAGACGCACTACCTCGACCTCGCGGAGCTGGCCGCCGACCTGCCACCCGCCCTGCTCAAGAGCCTGCCCGCGCGCTGGTGGGAGCGCATCGTGATGAACGCGAAGGTGCTTCCCTACTACCTCGGGCTGAAGGAGCCCTGCCGGGACTTCCACAACGTCGAGAAGGGCTGAAGGGCCCCCACCGCGCACGAGGCCTTCACGCCACAGGCGGTCATGCGGGCAGGGGCGCGCGGCCTCACGTCCGGCTAGAAGTTCGAGTAGTTCGAGCCGTTGTACAGGCGGAGGTAGGTGCACGTGCCGGCGGTGTTCCACGACACGTAGAAGTAGCCGCGGTTGCTCAGGGCCAGGTTCCAGATGGAGGACACCGTGGCGTCCGGGATGCAGGTATAGGTGCTGGGCGTGGTCGCGCCGCCCACCGTGAACCGGGCGTAGAAGCTGCGCGTGCCGTCCTCGTACTCCCGGAAGGAGGCGTACGAGGTCGTCGTCGAATCCTCACGGAAGCCAATCATGTTGCCGGAGCAGTAGCCCGAGCCATCCGCATACTGGTAGCAGTTGGCACTCTGCGACTCGAGGCCCGCGCTCGCGACGGAGGCGAAGCCAAGGGTGGCCAGCGCCACCACCGGGGTCAGCGACTTCAGGGACAGGGACTTCATGGTCTTCTCCTTCAAGGGGCCAGCACATGGCCGGGCCCCGAATGGGGGTTCAGGTGGATTGCTTCCAGGAGCGCGTGACGCGTCCTCCCGGGGTGCTTCCGTCAGGCAGACACCTTCTCCGCCCGGGGTGTCGCGCGGGCGCTACGGCAGCCCGTCGGCATCCTCCGAGGGGGTGAGCCGGTTCTGGTTGATGGCGACGACGATTTTCCGGCGGAGCGCCTCTGCCTCGGCCCGGCCGCCGAGCAGGGCGAGCTCGCGGCGAATCTCGCGTACGTCTTCGGCTGTCATGCGCCCGCTGGACACCATCCGCTCCACCAGCCCATCGGCCCGTGCCGCGGCCGCGTGCTGCTCCGGAGTCAGGTTCGGAGGTGGCGCCGGGGGCTCCGCGGCTTGCGGACCCGCGGCGAATGTCCCGGACTCCTTCAAGAGGGTGACCATCCGCGCGGCAATGGCATCCAGGTCCTCGGCGGTGGGCCGTGCCGCGCCCGCCTCCAGGGACGGAGGAATCCCCGCCGCGTTGCCTCCAGCAGGCATGACGGGAGCCGGCGCCGGCAGCGCCCGGACGGCTCGGCGCAGTGACGCGACCTCGTCGGCCAGTTGCTGCATCCGCAGCTCCTGGGCCTGCTGTCCCTGGCTCACCGCGAGCCAGCTACCCACTCCGCATCCCAGGGCCAGGACGAGGCCCGGGAGCCATCCACGCAGGGCATTGACAGACATGGCGGCTCAGAAGTTGGCGTACTGGCTGCCGTTGTTCAGGTACAGCGAATAGCAGGTACCCGAGGTGTTCCAGTAGATGGTGAAGTACCCGTGGTGGTTCATCGCCTTGGTCCACTGCGCGCCCGTGACGGCATCCGGCGTGCACGAGACGTACGTCGTCGTCGTGCCAGACGTGTACGCCCCGTAGAAGTACTTGCTGCCGGAGTAGTACTGCGAGAAGTACGCGTACGTGTTGCTTCCGGAGTGGTTGCGGAAGCCGAGCATGTTCCCGTAGCAGTAGCCCGAGCCATCCGTGGCGTTCTTGTAGCAGTACGCCGACTCCGTCTTGGACCCGGCCAGCGCCGCGGGCGCCGCGACGAGCGCCGCCAGGGACACGACCGGCGTCAACGTCTTCAGGATTCGCTTCATATGATGCTCCCCCCTCATGGGAGTTCAGATGTCCGGGGAAATCCCGAACACAAACACCAACGGGGGAGCACGAATCCCTTCGGTTGAATCCTAACTATTTCTGGAAGCCAGGCCCCTTCTCGAAGAAGGGCCCCGGGCGCCAATGCCACACGCCCGGGGCCCTTCCCTCACCTCACCTCACGCCCGCGCTTCGGCCTGCGCCGTCTGGAGCGCCTCCGGCACTGGCTCGTATGAACCCAGACGCATGCTGGCCTGGGCCCGTCCCTGCGTGCGGCCGCGCAGGCCCGTCACGTAGCCGAAGAGGCTGGCCATGGGCACCCGCGCGGAGACCACCCGCGCGTTGCCCCGGGCCGCCATCCCCAGCACCCGCCCGCGCCGCGCGGACAGGTCCCCGAGCACCTCACCGAGGTACTCCTCGGGCGTCGTCACCTCCACCTCCATCACCGGCTCCAGCCCGAGCACGCCCGCGCTCCGTGCCGCTTCCTGGAGCGCCAGCGAGCCGGCCATGGCGAACGCCTGCGGCGTGGAGTCCTTCACGTGCGTGTCGCCGTCCACCAGTCGCACCTCCACGTCCACCAGCGGAACGCCGTCCCGCACGCCCCGCGCCATGGCGCCGGCCACGCCCTTCTCGATGGCCGGCACGAGCTCCCTCGGAATGCTGCCGCCGCGGGTGTCGTCCACGAAGACGAGCCCCGCCCCTCGCGGCGCCGGACCCACGTCCAGCACCACGCGGGCGTACTGCCCGGGCCCGCCCGTCTGGCGGACGTGGCGGTACTCCTGGCGCACCTGGCGCCGGAGCGTGTCGCGGTACGCCACCTTCGGCTGTCCCACGCGCGCCTCCACGCCGTACTCCGTCAGCAACCGTGACACGACCACCTCCAGGTGAAGCTCACCCATGCCGGACAGCAGCACCTGGCCGCTCTCCGGGTCCACGCCCACGCGCAGCGACGGGTCCTCCGCCGCCAGCCGGTGCAGGCCTTCCTCCAGCTTCGTCAGCTCCGCGGGCGAGCGCGCCTCCACGGCGAGGTGCACCACGGGCTCCATGACGCCCAGCGACTCCAGCACCACCGGAGCCTCCACGTCGCACAGCGTGTCGCCCGTGCGCACGCCCTTCAGACCGAGCGCCGCGCAGATGTCTCCCGCGTACACCTCCGCCACCTCCTCGCGGCGGTTGGCATGCATGAACATGAGCCGTCCAATCCGCTCCCGCTTCCCCGTGGAGGGGTTGAGCAGGACGGTGCCCGCGCGCAGCGTGCCCGAGTACACGCGCAGGAAGACGATGCCGCCCACGGACTTGTCGCTCATCAGCTTGAACGCCAAGGCGGTGGGTGGACCCGCGTCCGACGCGGGACGCAGGACACGCTCATCCGTGCCGGGGACACAGCCCTCGACGGCGGCGAGGTCCGAAGGCGCGGGCAGGTAGTTGACGACGGCATCCAGCAACATCTGCACTCCCTTCTTCTTGAAGGCCGACCCGCCCAGCACCGGCACCAGTGTTCGCGCAAGGGTGCCCGAGCGCAGCGCGCGCTCCAGGTCCTCCGCGGTGACTTCTTCCAGCCGCCCTTCCACGAACTTCTCCAGCACGCCCGCGTCCACGTCCGCGGCCGCCTCGATGAGGCGCTGCCGGTACACCTCCGCCACCTCACGCAGCTCCGCCGTGAGGGGCTCCTCTCGGTACTCGCCCTCGTCGCCCTCGAAGACGACGGCCACCATCCGCACCAGGTCCACCAGGCCGCGGAACTCCGAGCCCTCGCCGATGGGCAATTGCACCGCCACCGGACGCGCGCCGAGCCGCTCCTCGATGGACGCGACGCTCATGGCGAAGTCCGCGCCCACCTTGTCCATCTTGTTGAGGAAGGCGATGCGCGGCACGCCGTACCGGTCCGCCTGCCGCCACACCGCCTCCGACTGGGGCTCCACGCCCTGGCTGGCGTCGAACACCGCCACCGCGCCGTCCAGCACGCGCAAGCTGCGCTCCACCTCGATGGTGAAGTCCACGTGTCCCGGCGTGTCCAGGATGTTGATGCGGTGGGGCTGTCCCGCCGCAAGTCCTCGCGTGGGCTTCCAGAACGCGGTGGTGGCCGCAGACGTGATGGTGATGCCGCGCTTCTTCTCCTCCGGCATCCAGTCCATCTCCGTGGAGCCGGTGTGCACCTCTCCCGTGGAGTGGATGCGGCCGGTGAAGAACAGGACGCGCTCGGTGAGCGTCGTCTTGCCCGCGTCGATGTGGGCCATGATGCCGATGTTGCGGTACCGCTCGATGCGCGTGTTGCGAGACATAAAGGACTCTCGTTCCCGTCGGGCAGCGAGGCCCGCGGGTGGCTGAAGACAGACAACCGGTTGGAATGGGACGGACGGGTGTCAGTGCGCCGGGCGGGCACGCACGCGAGACACGCCGGAGGGGCACGGAAGGCCCACTCCGGGACGCGTGAGGGCACACGAGGGCACTGACAGAGCGGAGGCGGAGCCGGGACTCAGGACACGCGGGAACCAGTCAACCCGCGGGCCGGAGGACACCGGTCCGCCAGCTCAAATGTCGAGCAGAACCTCGTGACGGGGGGCGAGGCACACGTCCGCCGCCGGCGCGATGTTGCGCGCAATCAGCAGGGCGATGTTGGAGACGGGCCTCATGATGCAGATGAGATAAAGCACCCGAGCAGGCTTGTCAACCCGGGTGCCCGTGTCTGTGTTTCGGCCGCTCAGCTGCTCAGGGCCCGGACGCGCGCGGCCAGGTTCTGCGTGAAGAGCCGGAAGATGCGCAGCGCCGCGGCCTCGTGGGTGTCCAGGTAGTGCTGGAAGCCGGCGCGGGTGATGCGCAGCGCCCGCACCGACGTGCGCGCCTTCACCTGCGCGGACACGGGGGCGTCCTGCACCAGCGAAATCTCGCCCAGGTGCGCGCCGGGCCCCAGCGTGTTGAGGCGCCGCGCGTCCGGCTCCGAGCCGCTGTAGACCTCCACCGTGCCCTCCAGCAGCACGAAGAGGCCCACGCCCTGCGCGCCCTTCTCCAGCAGCACCGCGCCCGCGGGGATGAGCACCTGCCGCGCCACGCGGTACAGGTCCTTCATGTCCTCCAGGGACAGCTCGCCGAAGATGGGGATGGCCTTGAGGTAGCCGTAGCCATTGGCCTCGGGCGCCGAGGCGCTCGCGGGCAGCCGCGCGATGACGGCGTCGGCCTCCGCCTCCATGCCCATGCGGCGCAAGAGCCGCGCCTTCTCGGCGGCCAGCGCCGGGTCCGCGCGCGCGGCTTCCGAGCCGCGCATCGTGTCCGCCAGCAGCGCCAGCGCCCGCCGCGTGAAGCCCTCGCCGTCCAGCAGCTTGCACATGCGCAGCACGGACTCGAGGTGGCGCGGGTCACCCGCGGGCACGCTGCCCAGCGCTTCCACCTCCGCGTGGGACTGGCCCAGCTCGCGGTAGAGCACCGCCGCCTCGTAGGGGCGTCCCAGCCGGACCAGGCACTGCGCCATCGGCTCACGCGCGCCCAGGCCGCGGTACACCTCCAGCGCCCGCTCCAGCGCGCCGCCGCGCTCGAAGGCCGCCGCCGCGCGCTCCGCCTGACCGGCGCGCAGGTACGCCTCCGCCGCGTCCACGTAGTTGCCGCCCTGGACGTGCAGGTCCGCCACCAGGGCGTCCGTGCCGCAGCCGGCCAGGAGCCGTGCGGCGCCGGAGAAGTCACGCGCCTGCCGCATCACCTCCGCCAGCCGCTGGCGCTCCGCCACCGGAGCCTGTGCGGCCTCCTTCTGGAGTCGCTCGCGCTGCGAGGAGCCCAGGTCCTCGTAGAGCTGCGCCGCCCGGTCCGGCTCGGCGAGCATCATCAGCGCCTGCAGCGCCTGGAAGGCGCCCTCTCCCACCGCACCGGCGCGTGCGCCGTCATCGTCGAGCATCTCCACCTCGGACCGTGACATCTCTCGTCCCCCCGATTCCGGGATGTTTTGACCCACTGTTGCAGGGGCCGGGAGGTGCCCGGCCCTGACGCCCCGGAAGACAGGCCGAGGCTATATCACCGTGACACGCCGCTCGACGTGACGACCCGGGCGGAGGTGTCGGCGCGTGGACGCCCGCCCGCCTTCGGAGCCCTGCCGCTCAGCGCACGAACACCAGCTCCGTGTCGAAGATGAGCACTGAATACGGGGGGATGACGCCGGGCACCCCGTCCTCGCCGTAGCCGAGCGCCGAGGGGATGACGAGCCGGCGCGAGCCGCCGACCTTCATGCCGGCGATGCCCTCGTCCCACCCCTCGATGACCTCGCCCTGTCCCAGGCCGAAGGAGATGGGCGGCCCCCCGCGGCTGCTGTCGAACTCCGTGCCGTCGGGCAGCCAGCCGGTGTAGTGCACCTGCACCCGCTTCAGCGCCACCGCCTCCGCGCCCGAGCCCACCACCAGGTCCTGGATGTAGACGCCGCTGGGGAGCAGCGTCATGGCGGACAGGTCCACCATCAGCTCGTCCGCGTACGTCACCTTGGTGGGGTCCCCGGAGTCCGGCGACCCCGAGGTGTCGTCTCCACACCCGAGCAGCAGGACGAACAGGGTACAGAGCAGCAGCGAGCGGAGCATGGAGTCCTCGGAAACAGGGGCCGGAAGTCGACCACACGAATGGAGGGAGCCTGCCCCGCCCCGGCACCGCGGGAAAGGGCCGTGTGCCCGCGGCCTGCCTGCCACCCTGGAATACAGGGGCGCTCCGAGCAGGCTTCCGTTATGCAGGAGCCGCCATGCCACGCTGGGTCAGCCTCCTCCTGTTCTTCATCCCGGTGCTCCTGCTGCTGCTGGGCGGGCACGTCTATCTCTACCGCCGGCTGGTCCGTGACGTGACGGAGCGCCGCGGCCTGCGCCGCGCGGCCGGGGCGCTCTTCACGGTGGGCTTCGCCGGGGCGTTCGGCGCCCGGGCCCTGGGCGCCGTCCTGCCCTCGGACGCGTCGCGCGCGGTGGGCATCGTCTTCCTCGTGTGGATGGGCCTCGTCCTGTACCTGCTCATGTTCACCCTCGCGGTGGACGTGGTGCGCACGGTGGCGAGGTGGCGGGCCCGCCGCCAGGCTGCTTCCGGTGCGGCGCCCTCCCAGCCCGAGTCCCCGGAGCGCCGGGCGCTGCTGGGCCGGGGCCTGGCGCTCGGCGCGGGGGTGGCGGGCGCGGCGGTCTCCGGCTTCGGCACCTGGCGCGCGTTCCACCCACCCGACGTGCGGGACATCCCCGTGCGCCTGCCCGGCCTGCCCAAGGCGCTGGAGGGCTTCACGCTGGTGCAGCTCACGGACATCCACATCGGCGGCGTGTTGCAGCGCCGGTTCGTGGACGAGCTGGTGTCGCGCACCAACGCGCTGAAGCCGGACCTCATCGCGATTACGGGCGACCTGGTGGACGGCTCCGTCGGCGCGCTGGGCCCCTTCGTCGCGGGCTTCGGCGCCCTGCGCGCCCGCCACGGGGCCTTCTTCGTCACCGGCAACCACGACTACTACTCGGACGCGGACGCGTGGGTCGCCTTCTTGACGGGCCTGGGCATCCAGGTGCTGCGCAACCGCTCGGTGACGATTGGCGACAGCGCGGCGTCCTTCCAGCTCGCGGGCGTGGACGACTGGAGCGCGGACCGGATGGGCGAGCCCGGGTATGACCTGGACGCGGCGCTGCGCGACGTGCGGGCAGACCGCGCGTCGGTGCTGATGGCGCACCAGCCCTCCAACTTCGACGAGGTCGCCCGGCGCGGTGTGGGGCTCCAGATTTCGGGGCACACCCACGGCGGGCAGATGTTCCCCGGCACGATTGTGGGCGACCTCATCTGGGGCGACCGCAACGCCGGGCTGAGCCAGACGGCGCAGTCGCTGCTCTATGTCAGCCGGGGTTGCGGCTTCGTCGGCCCGCCCATGCGGGTGGGGGCTCCGCCGGAAATCGCACGGCTGGTGCTGCTCCCCGGGTAGGCTCCACCCCGGTGAGGCCGCTCGTCCGCCCTCCTGCCCGGAGGGCCAGCGTTCCCTGTATCCCCCTGTGTTTCCGGCGGCTTGGCGGAAGCGGCGGGGCGGAGCGGACTTCCGGAAACATTCTTCGGAGTGGGCCGTACGGGGAGACGGGAGATGGGGAGTCCAACGGACGAAGAGCTGATGGAACGGTTTCGCGACGGCGCGCAGGATGCCTTCGAGGCGCTCTTCACCCGCCACTCCGGCCGGGTGCAGGGCTTCCTCGCGCGCATGGTGCGCAGCGGCCCACTCGCGGAGGACCTCTTGCAGGCCACCTTCCTGTCCGTCATCCGCTCCCGGGGCCGGTACGAGTCCGGCACCCGCTTCCTGCCGTGGCTGATGACCATCGCCGCGAATGCCGCACGGGACGCGCTGCGGCACCAGCGCCACGTGGACGCGTATGCCTCCCAGGAGGACACGTCCGCGCCCACGTCGGTGCAGCCGCCGGCCGGTGACCCGAGCATGCGCCGGCACCTGCTGGACGCGCTCCAGCAGCTCCCTCCGGACCAACGCGAGGCGGTGGTCCTCAGCAAGGTGGAGGGGTGGTCCTTCGAAGAGATTGCCACGCTGCGAGGCATCAGCGCGGGCGCGGCGCGCATCCGGGCGCACCGGGGCTATGAGCGGCTGCGGGCGCTGCTGGGCTCGCTGGAGGAGGCACGATGAGCCCGCCCGTCGACCTCGACTCGCTCCTGTCCGAGGAGCCGCCCCGGGACGCCTCCGCGGCCGCGCGCGTCCTCGCGGCGGCGCAGGGGGAGCTGTCGCAGCGGCGCCCGGTGCGCGGCTGGCGCACGCAGGCGCTGTGGCTGATGGCGGCCTCGGGTGGACTGTCGCTCGCGGTGGCGGGGGTGCTCCTGGCGCTGGGAGTCACCTCCGGCGCCTTGCTGCTGGGCCGCGCGCACCTGCTGGTGCTGCTGCTGGGCACGAGCGCCGTGTGCGCCTGGGGCGCGCTGTCTCCGCGCGGGCGCGGGGTGCAGCGGCTGGGCGTGGCCCTGGCCATGGTCAGCGCGGCCGTGCTGGTGCTGGCGCGGGCCACCCCGCATGCGGTCTCCACCGTGCCCGAGTGGGTGTGCACGGCCAGCCACGTCGCGGTGGGCGCGGTGCCGCTGGTGGTGGCGCTGCTCGCGCTGCGCACCGCCGTGTTCCAGCCGATGCGGGCCCTGGTGGCGGGCCTGGCGGTGGGGACGACGGGGGCCTTCCTGGGTGAGCTCGCGTGCGAGCGGGACTGGCGGCATGTCGCCGGCTACCACCTGCTGGCGTGGGGGCTCGTCGTCGTCGCGGCACTGGTCATCTCCAAGTCGCTCAAACCCCGCTCCTACGCGCCATGATCCAGGACCCCTCTCTCATCGTCTGCAGTGACGTGGCCGGCGCGCCGGCGCGGATTGGCGAGACCGTGAAGGTGGTGAGCCGCTCTGACGACGGCACCATCAGCCAGCGCTTCCTCGGGCGCACGGGCGTGGTGGTGGGGCTCGTCTACGACGACCCGGCGAGTCAGTACCCCGAGGACCCGCTCATCCAGGTGCGCGTGGAGGGGCTCGGCGAGGACCTCTTCTTCCCCGAGGAGCTGGACCTGGCGCCCGAGTGGGCCCGCAACCGCATTGCCCAGCACCGGCAGGCCACGCGCGAGGTGGGCAGGCCCGGCGCGGACCGCATGCCGTGAGGTGAAGCCGCCGCGTCCTGACGACCTCCGGTGTCACAGCTTCGCGCCTCCGACGTCCAGATGGGACGGAGGCTGCGATGGACCAGTCGAGGACATGGATTGTCGGCAACCACGAGCTCATCTTCGAGGCGCCGTCGCACACCCTCCGGGCCATCGTTCGAGGGTGGATTACGTACGAGGATGGCGTGAAGTGGGTGGAGATCATGCGCGAGCTGGCCGGCCATCCCCACGTCGCCCGGCCCGTGTACTGCGTGGTGCAGATGACGCCGATGCTGCCGGAGTTCCCCCAACCCCGGCTGTCCCAGGAGGCCCGCCAGTACCTCGCGAAGAACAGCAACTCCGACTGGTTCAAGGCCATCGTCTACGTCGGCGGAGGCCTCCTCCAGAAGATCACCGCCAAGGGGCTCACCGTGGCCATGCTGCTGTCGGGCCGGAAGCGCTTCGACGTCGAGTTCGTCGACAGCCAGGAGCAGGCCCTGCAATGGATTGCGGAGCACGGGAAGCGCATCCGGGGGGTGCCGCGCTGACGGAGGGGGTCTGGAAGTCGCGGTGACTCCCCCGGTAGCGTGCGGGCCGGGCGCATGCGCCCGGGACGTGGGGAGGCACGCGGATGAGCGACGAGGCGCGGGGCGGACGGGGACGACCTCCACCGGAGGAGGACCCGGCGGCGCCCACCTTCGTCCCCTCGGCCGCTTCCGGCGAGGCCGACACGGCCACCTGGTCTTCCTCCGCCGCGAAGCAGGCCGGCCACGTCATGCCGGAGCCCGGGCATGTGCTGGCCGGGCGCTACACGGTGCTGGAGCAGGTGGGCCAGGGGGGCATGGGCCTGGTGCTGGCCGCGTATGACTCGCGGTTGGACCGGCGCGTGGCCCTCAAGCTGCTGCGCTACCGGAGCACCCTGCCGAGCGCCACGGCCGGCGAGGCCCGGCTGGTGCGCGAAGCCCAGGCCATGGCCCGCCTGTCCCACCCGAACGTGGTGGCGGTGTACGACGCGGGCTCGCTCGACGACGGCTCGGTGTTCCTCGCCATGGAGTTCGTGGAGGGACAGACGCTGCGAGGCTGGCAGGAGTCCCGGCCCCGCCCCTGGCGCGAGCTGCTGGCCGCCTTCATCGCGGCGGGACGGGGCCTCGCGGCGGCGCATGCGGCGGGGCTCATCCACCGCGACTTCAAGCCCGACAACGTGCTGGTAGGAAGCGACGGCCGCGTGCGCGTGACGGACTTCGGCCTCGCGCGCACTGGCACGGGGACGGCCACGCACGTCGAGGTCTCCCCTTCCCTCGCCCTCTCCGCGGAGTCCTCGCTGAGCGGCTCGCTCACCCTGCCGGGCGCGCTGATGGGCACGCCCTTCTACATGGCCCCCGAGCTGCTGGAGGGCCAGCCCGCTGACGTCCGCAGTGACCTGTATGCCTTCTGCGTGGCGCTCTATCACGCGCTGTATGGACAGCCGCCCTTCGCGGGCCAGAGCCTGTCGGAGCTGCTGGGCTCGCGGCGCGCGGGGCCGGCGGCGCCTCCGGCCCGCTCGGAGGTACCGGCCTGGGTGGCGCGCGCCGTGCTGCGCGGACTGAGCGCGGCACCGGAGGCCCGCCCCGCCTCCATGGCGGAGCTGCTGGCCGCGCTGGAGAAGGACCCCGCGGCGCGAAGGCGCACCCTGCTCCGGAATGGGGCGCTGGGCGTGCTGCTCGTGGGCCTTGCCGCAGGCGGAGTCTGGCTCCAGCGCGCGCGGGAGCCGGGGTGCGGCGGACAGGAGGTGCGGCTCACGGGCATCTGGGACGCGGCGCTGAAGGAGCGCGTCCTGAAGTCGCTCTTGAGCACCGCAGCGCCCCACGCGAAGGACACCGCCGAGCGCGTCGGCGCGGCCCTGGACGGGTACGCGGACCGGTGGGTGAAGCAGAGCACCGAGGTCTGCGAGGCCGCGCGCGGCGACACCGCGGGCCCCCTGCGGTTGATGCAGCTGCGCGAGTCCTGCCTGGAGCGCCGCCGCGTCCGCCTCCGCGCCACCACGGAGCTGCTGGCCCAGGGCGCCGACCGGGAGCTGCTGGACAGGTCCGTGCAGGCGGTCCAGGCCCTGCCTCCCGTGGAGGACTGCGCGGACGTCCGGGCGCTTACGGCGGCGGTGCCTCCACCGGAGGACCCGGCGACGCGCGCGAAGGTGGACGCCCTGCTGGAGCGGGTGGACCGGGTGGACGCGCAGCTCGGTGCGGGCCAGTACAAGCAGGGCCTGGCCTCGGGAGAGCCGCTGCTCGCGGAGGTGGCGGCGGTGGGCCATGCACCGTTGCACGCGCAGGTCCTCCACCTGGTGGCGCGCCTGCGCGAAGGCGCGGGTGACTACCCCGGCGCGGAGGCCCAGGCGCGAGAAGCGCTGGCCGTGGCCGCGCGCGGGCATGACACCGTGCTCATGTCGCGCGCGATGAGCCACCTGGCCCATGTGGTGAGCAAGCGGCTGTCGCGGCCCCAGGAAGCCATTGCCCTGCAGCCGGCCATCGACGCGCTGGCGGAGGCCTCGGAGGACGACGGGGTGCGCGCCTACGCCCACGGAATCTTTGGGGGCGTGCTGATGGAGCTGGGGCGCTACGAGGAGGCGAAGTCGAGACACGAGAAGTCGCTTGCCCTGCGGATGAAGGCGTTCGGGCCCGAGCACCCTTCCGTGGCCGAGGCCATCGCAAACCTGGGCACGGTGTCGTGGTGGCTGGGGCAGAACGAGGACGCCCTGGACAAGGCCGAGCGCGCGCTGGCGTTCCGCCAGAGGGTGCTCGGTCCCAAGCACCCGGACACCCTCAAGTCGATGATGGGCGTGGGCGCTGCCCTCAAGGAGCTGGGACGCAACGAAGAGGCCCTGGAGAAGTTCGAGCGCATCGCGGCGCTCAACGAGGAGCTGCTCGGCCCCGAGCACCCCGCCTTCGCCACCGCGCTGAGCAACCTGAGCATCGCGCTGCTCGACGTGGGGCGGTACGAAGACGCGCTCAGGACGTCCGAGCGCGCGCTGGCGCTCCGTCAGAAGGTGCTGGGCGCGGACGGTCCGGGCCTGGCCAACGTGCTCCTCACCACGGGCAGCGCGCTGCTGGCGCTGGGGCGCTCCGAGGAGTCCCGCGGCTTGCACGAGCGCGCCCTGGCGCTGTGGGAGAAGTCGCTGGGCCCCGACCATGCGATGGTGACCACCGCGCTCGTGGGGCTGGGGGAGACGCTCGTCAAGCTGAAGCGATACCCGGAGGCGGAGGCACGGCTGCGGCGCGCGCTGAGCGTCATGGAGAAGGCGTTTGGCAAGGAGCACCCGAGCCTGGCGTATCCGCTGATGGGGCTCGGTCAGGTGTGGCTCGAGCGGGGCAAGCCGGCCCAGGCGCTTCCGTTCCTTCATCGCGCCCTCACGCTCGCGCCGCCGGACGCCCATGCCGGGGTGCGCTTCATCCTGGCCCGAACGTACTGGGAGCTCGGCGGGAAGGACCGCTCACGCGCGGTGGAACTGGCCCAGGAGGCCCGGGATGCGTGGCTGCGCAAGCACCACCCGAAGGCCGCCGAGGCCTCGAAGTGGCTGGCGGCGCACGGCCTGCACTGAGCGGCGCGCGGAGCTGTGAAGACGATGACGCCCGCGACGCAGTTCGGGCATGCAGGGGGTCTGCTAGTTTGTCAGCTCATGACGAGGCGCTACGGAAGGGGAATCGTGACCGAGTTCCCTGCGAATATCGGTCGCTTCCTCGACACAGTCGACACGGTGCTCAACAGCAACACGCTGCTTCTCAGGCTGTCGTGGAAGACGGCCGTCGCGCCGGACGCACTTCCAAGAGCCCTGGCGCACTTCATTCAAAGCGACGCGTTTCGTAGCGAAGTCTTCCGGCAGATGGTGGACCAGAGCGCCTGGACCGATGAGGCAAGCACTGCGTCCCGTCGCCTGGTGGTCGAGCCTCTCGAACTGGCAGTCCGGTCCGTCTCCGGTGTCGCGCTGGTGTCCCGCCTGTTGTGGATGCTGACGACGGAGGAATGCAGCTGGTACCGGAAACACATGCCTGTCGCGGATGCGCTACCCCTGGTGCAGAGGCTTGTCGTCGACCTGCTGGGGGCCCAAGTAGAAGCGGATGACTCCCTTCTCTCCGTGGAGGCCCTCGCGCACTCGATTCCGCGAGGTTGGAGCTTCGCGCAATTGGCTCCGAGCTTTCTCTATTCGTCCGGCTACTTCGACAGCGGCCGACGGGAAGCCCCCGAAGAGGCGCTGGCGTACTTCGATGGAAGCAAGGCCGATGGGTGCCTTGTGATGCACCGGGGCGCATCCGGCTGGATGCTCCTGACGAATGGCTGCCCATGAGTGCACTGAAGAAGGAACAGTGACATGGATTGCTTCGCGTACACCTACGTCAGCGCATAAGAGGGATGGGGGCCCTGTTGAGGGGAGGGAGGGTGCAGAGGGGCCGAGGAGGGCCGCTGCCGGGACCTGCTCGGCCTGTACCTGCGGATGTAGCCGCGGCGTCATCCGGCTGAGCGGGGCTTGAAGACCCCGTGGCGCCTGGCCGCCGCGCGCTGAAGCGGGCCGTCAGTCCTTCGAAGTCTTGGGAGGGAACTCCGCGAGGAGCTTGGGGACGGCCTTGCCCAGCCACTCCTGTATCTCCTGGTTGCTGGCCCCGGGCGACAGCTCCCCCTGGGCCGTGCCCCGCCACATGAGCTTCTGCGCGCGGGCATCCATGATGTCGATGTCGAGCACGCCCTTGGAGAACTCCTGCTTGATGGGCCTGGACTGCATGCTCGGGTAGGGGTTCTGGTATGGGCCCTGGTTGGGCGTCTGCGGAGGGTTCGGGTCCAGGCCCGGCATGACGGCGCCCTGGAAATTGATGGAGCTGGCCCACCGGATGAGGAGGTCCGGCGTCGCGCCCGCCTCCACGCGATGGTAGCCGCGAGACGCGAGATAGGCGTCCACCGACTTCTCGACGCTCGTGTCCGCGGCGCCCTCCCCCGCTTTCTTCGCAGCGGGCAGCCAGGCATAGGTGCGGTAGCCGCTCGCGGCCTTCATGGCGTTACCGTCGTGCTGGGTGCTCACGTCGATGCCCACGCAGGCGGTGAAGACGAGGGCCAGCAGCGGGACAAGGCTTCGGGTCGGCATCCACATGGACATCTGGGTCATCCCCATTCGAGAGAGGGCAGAGGGGCGAGGTTGAGCGCCAGCATCGCACGCTTCTCGAGGAGAGGTCCTTCGCTGGCACCGGGTCTGTCTCCGGGCCGATGCATCCTCCGATTCACCGCATCCGGGGTGGAACGTCCTGCGTTCATGGGGACGGTGAGCGCGGGTCGGCGGGCCGGCGAGGGCCTGGAGGCGCGTGAGCCATCCGGGCCCACGCGCCCGGGTCACTGCTGCTCGGAGAAGATGAGCTCGAGTCGCACCGGGTGGTGATCGCTCAAGGCGGTCCCTCCGTCGGCCGGCACCGCAAGCCCGGTGACGACGGACGGAGTCGCGGTGCCAAGCTCCTCCTTCAGGCCTGGCGTCGACACCATGTGGTCGAGCACGAGCCTGGCGGGGATGAACGTCACCTGGCCCGACTGCTCCAGCGCACGGGAGAGGACGGTGTTCCCGGCGTCGCCCTCGAAGGTTCCGAAGAACTCCGCGGCGCGCCGATCTCCGAACGCCTCGTTGAAGTCTCCGAGCAGCAGCACCTCGTCCTCGCCAGCGCTCTCGATTCTGGCCAGTTGCTCCACGAGCGCGTGGGCCGAATCAATTCGCTGCTGTTCGTCGGTCACGGTCGTGCCCGCCTTGAGGTGGACGGTCATCACCGAGAAGTGTGCGTCCACGCCGACCACACCGAAGTCCGCCCTCAGCGCGGGGCGGGGGAACAGCGGGGACGAGGTGAAGAGCACCTCGCTCGTTCCGAGCGAGACGGTCGAGGTCCGCCACAGCAGGCCGACGCGGATCGGCGGGGTGGCCGCCTGCGGCGTCCCGAGCAGGCCCTGGTACCCGGGCATCGCCCCCACCAGCGTCTGGAATGCCGCGGAGTCCGCCACCTCCTGCACCGCGATGACATCCGCATCCAACGCTTGCATCGCCGCGGCCACGCGCGCGGGAGCCTCCGGCGTCGCGGGAAACTGCTTCAGGTTCCACGTGGCGAGGTGGAGGGTTGCCTTCGCCGGTTCCGTGGGAGGGGCGCCCGCGTCCGGAGAGTCGTGGGGGGGCTTGGAATCGCCGCAGCCGGCCCAGAAAGCCACCGGCGCAATCAGCGACAGGGAAAGAACGAACTGGAGGAATCGATGACCGTGAGTCGTCATGGCGACCGCGACTCTACCTGCTTGCCATGTCCAAGACGGAATTTGAGTTCGTGGAGGAGGAGCCTGAACCCGCGGTGGCGTGCGCCTTTCGCCCTGGACGTACAAGCCAGGCTGTCGGCAGATGGCCATGAGCCAGTACCCAACGGGCGCTGGTTCCAGGGCAGGATGGGGGCATGCTCGTCACCGAGGATGCACTCCGAAGGTTCGTCGTCTCGCTGCGCAAGGGCTCCACGTCCGCGGAGCCTTCGCCGGCCGTTCGGGACTTCGCGGAGCGTGCCCGCACGCTCGACCCGCGCAGCCTCGTCAACGAGGGCACGGCGCTCCTGAAGCAGGAAGAGGACGCCACTGTCGCGCGCGTGGTGCTGCGCACGCTGCGGGGCCTGCGGGGCGACATCGAGGAGCATGGCCGGCACAGCGAGTACGCTGGTGAGGCGTCGTTCGTGAAGCGTGCCATCTCCACCTGGGAAAAGAAGGTGGAGGACGACGCGGAGGATGTGCTGCTCACCGACGACCTCGAGGCGTCGCTGGTGGCGGTGGTGCATTCGTGCGACATCACGCCCGCGGAGCTGAAGGACTGGAACGTGCTCAGAAAGTGCCGCCGCCTTGCCACGGCAGTCACAGCGCTCGTGAAGAAGCCTGTCTCGCCGTGGTTCGCCGAGCTGGTCGCGGCATATATCGGCCGTGAGGTGTGGCGCATCGCGAAGAGCGTGCATGCCCAGTCCTGGCAGTCGAAGCTCGATGACGTACCGGTGCTGCTCGGCCTGCTGTCCAGGCTGGGGATGCCTTCCATCTTCACCCCGCGCGTGCTGCGCGCAGCCAACCTGGCGGTGCTCACCCACAAGCACGCGCCCACGCGTGAGGCCCTGACCGCGATGGGCGCGCCCAAGGCTTCCGCCGCGGACGCGGAACGCGCCGAGCGCAGCAGGCGAAGGGCCGCCGTGATGGCGGAGGTCCGCGCCGCCAATGCGCGGCGGGCCGCGAAGACGGTGGAGAGGGGAACGAAGCCGCCGGGGCGAGCCACGAAGACCGGGTCGGGGCCTGGGAAAACCCTGGGCCAGCCCACGAAGGTGGGACCGGCGCCCGCGAAGACAGCGGGCCGGGCCAAGAAGGTGGCACCGGCGCCTGCGAACACAGCGGGCCAGGCCAAGAAGGTCGCTGCAAGGCCTGTGAAGACCGATGGGCGGGCCGCGAAGACGACAGGACGTGCGACAGTCGTCGGTGTCCGAAGCCGGGCCTGAGGGCCCCAGGCCACGGCCCGTCGGGCCCTCCATCAAGGTGGGCAACACGGACCACGGCCGTACCGTCCCGAGCCCCTGACGGGCCTGACGACGCACGGCCCGCGCGGAGTCCCGCGCTGAGCTGTGAAGAAGGCGGCACCCACATGCCCTCGGGTGTCCCTTCCGTCGGCGGGGCGGCTCTCTACCCTTGCGGGACCTCGAATCCCGGACGGAGGGCGCCGCACGCCATGACGCGCGAGTTCGCCATCACCGCCCCGTCCCCCACCCTCTCGCTGGGCTCGGACGGGCGTGGCGAGGTGGCCTTCACCGTCACCAACGTCACCGGGCTCGCGATGCGGGCGGCGGCGAGGCTCTTGCCCGAGCCTCCGTTGAATCCGGAGTGGCTGAGCGTACGCGGCGCGGAGCACCGCGACATGCCACCGGGAGCGACGGAGGTCTTCACGGTGGGCCTCCAGGTGCCCCCGGGGGCGCCGCCGGGTCCATACACGTTCCGCATGGTGGTGGCGGACCTGGACCTTCCCGACGAGCGATTCGCGGAGGGCCCCACCATCGCCGTGGAGGTGCGCCCCGCGCCGCTGCCCGCGAAGCCCTTCCCCTGGTGGTGGCTCGTGGTGGGCGGGCTCGTCATCGCGGGCGGCGCCGTGGCGCTGTTCCTCGGGTTGCGCGGCGAAGAGGCCGAGCCCGGCACGTGTCCGGCCGGACAGGTGACGTGTGGAGACCGGTGCATCGACGTGCAGTCGGACGCGAAGAACTGCGGCGCATGTGGGACGGCCTGTGGCCCGGAGGAGGTCTGCGAGGGAGGCGCCTGCGAGTGCTCGGAGGGACGGGAGCGCTGCGGGAACGTCTGCATCGACACGCGCCAGAATGACCGGAACTGCGGGGCCTGTGGTGTGACGTGCGGCGCGGGGCAGTTCTGCCGCGACGGCCGCTGCCAGTGCCCGTCGGGCCTGGGACTGTGCGGCGAGCGCTGCGTGGACACACGCAAGGACACGCAGAACTGCGGTGCGTGCAACACGCGCTGCGGAGCGGGCCAGGTGTGCACCGACGGCCGCTGCGCCTGCACCGGGAGCCTCACGCTCTGCGGAGGCCAGTGCGTGGAAACGGACACGGACGAGCAGAACTGCCGCACCTGTGGCACCCGCTGCGCGCCGGCGCAGCAATGCGTGGGAGGCCGGTGTCAGTGCAACTCGGGGCTGACGCTGTGCGGAAGCAGCTGCGTCAACGTGCAGATCGACAAGAACAACTGCGGCCGCTGTGGCGCCACGTGCGCCACGGGCAGGACTTGCAAGAACGGCACGTGCGTCACCGGCGTCACCACGCCGTGTGCCGTCGGGCAGGTGCTGTGCCCATGCACGGGCACGTGCATCCTCAACACGACGTGCGTGAAGCTGTGCGCCGCGGGTGTGCAGCCGAAGTGAGCGGCGCGGCAATTCGCGCTATGGGCTCCACCTCACGCGGTACGTGGTGCCCGTGGCGTCGAAGCGAAGCACGTCCACGAGGGGTTCGTTCGCTCCGCAGGCACGCATGCCCGCAAGCATGGTGCCCTTCGTGAAGTGGCGGGCGACGTCCAGCTCGTTCATCCACAGCTCCATCTCCCGCTCCCCCAGCAGGGTGGTGCGCACCTCCGTGTAGCTGTTGCCCGAGCGGAAGTTCTTCTGCGTCCGCTCCAGCATCCGCCGGGGCCCGAGCAGCCGCAGCACACCGAACAGCGCGCTGCCCACCACCGTTTCCTTGTACCCGTCCACGAGGCGCTCCCCCAGCCAGCACAAACCTTCTTCCTCGGAGGCGTCCGGGCACAGCGCCCAGGCGGAGCGCTGCAACCACCGGGTGAAGTCCACTTGCGGGTAGCCCGGCAGCAGCTTGCGGTCCAGGTCCAGCCCCTCCTCCCGGAGCTGGGCCTTCAGCAGCGGCGTCACCCTCTCGCCGAGGCCCCGGAAGAACAGCGCCTCCACCGTGTGCTCGAAGACGATGCGGTCAGCCATTCCGGCAGCGTAGGCGCCCGGAATCTCCACCGGCATGAGCGCGTGATCTCGCTTCCAGTGGAAGACATTTCAAGGGACCGCGAGGACGTACGGCGTTGTCGGCGGACGCAGCAGCCTCCGTGGAGCCGTGCCCGAGGCCTTGCCCACGTGCATCAGCACGACGCCGCCGTCGCGGTGCGCGGCCGACAGTCCCGTGGGGAATGAGGGCCGCGCACCCGCGAGGTGCTCAGAACGCCGAGCCGTTCGCGCGCGTTCCCGGAGAGGCGCCGCGCGTGGACAGGCTCGTGTGGAGCACGAAGCTCCCCGTCGCGCTGCCATCCGGATTGCGGTTCATGGACACGCTGTCCTGGCCCGCGAGTGACGCGGCATAGGTATACGCATCCACCACCGCGCCACTGGCCTTCTGGAGCGTCACGGTGTCCCCGCCGTTGTTGAGGCTGAGGCCTCCCGTGGTGGCGCCCACCGCGTTGCCCACGCCCGCTGGAATGGACGCCGCCTTGCCGAACACCACGAGCGCCCTGCCCGCCCCCAGGATGGTGCCGCTGGCGAAGGTGTGCCGCAGGCCCGTCGCGTCCCACAGCGTCCACCCGCCGAGGTCCACCAGCGAGCCTCCGGTGTTGAGCAGCTCGATGAACTCCGTGCTGGCATCCGAGCCGATTTCGTTGGCGAGAATCTCGTGCAGCACCACGTTGCCCGGCGTGTTGGTGGAGGTGATGGTGAACGCCCCATCGCTGCTGTCAGAGACTGCCGCGTTCGCCGCGTCACTCACCCGGACGCGAGCCAGCGAGGCCGCGATGTCAGGCACCGTCCACGTGTAGCTGCCCGTGGCCCCCGAAGCAGTGCCAATCAGCGCCCACGCGCCACCGTCATCGAGCGAGTACTCGAGCTTCACCGTCGGGACCTGGGTCGCGCTCCAGGTGACGGTGCGCACGACGCCACCCGCCCAGCTCTCTCCACCGTTGGGCGAGGTGACGCGCAGCGCCGCGTTCTCGTTGCCCCAGGTGTAGCGCGTGAGAACCGGGTAGTGGTCCGTGGTGGTCGTGTCATAGCTCGGGATGTATGCATCCACGCGGTACACCTCGGCCGAACCCGCGACATGGAGTGCTCGCAGCTCATTGGTGGCGAGGTGGTGGTCGATGACGGCCTTGTAGCCCACGGTGGTCGTGAGACCCGCATCCGAGAGCACCTTCGTCGGGAAGGAGTAGTCCGCCGCGTCGACCACGAAGTTCTCGTACGGGGACGTGCGGCCGGAGGAGATGGACACGTCCACGTCGTCGTTGAAGTCGCCGATGACCAGCACCTTCGCCGTGGGCCACGTGCTGTCCAGGTACGCCTTGAGCGCCGCCGAGCCCTCCACCCGCCGCTGCCAGCTGTCCAGGTCGCTCAGCGCCTTGGCGTGCAGGATGATGACCACGATGTCCTCGGTGTGCCCGTTGAGGCCCACCCGCATCCGCACCTCGAGCGGCGGCCGGCCACCGAAGGACGTGACATTCGCGGTGAGGATGACGCGCGCCCCCAGCACGGAGGCGACCGACGGCTTGTAGAGGAGCCCCACCTTCTGCTCGCCCGGCGTGTAGTACGTGCTGCCGCCCACCACGCTGGAGTCACTGCCGAGCAACCCCGCGTAGCCGGGCAGCTGGGAGACCAGGGTATTGAACTGCGCCGCGCTGACGATTTCCTCCACACCCCAGAGGTCCAGGTCCGCGCCGAGGATGACGTCCCGCGCGTTCTGGACCTGGAGTGTCTCATTGCTGGGGCCGTGGGACGTGGAGCCGAAGTACTCCAGGTTCCAGCAGCCGACATCGAGCGTGCTGGCGAAACCCCTGGACGGAATCGTGACGGCGTCCTCGCGCTCGCCGAGCGGAACCTCGGAGACGAAGGCGGACGGGTCGCCTCCGCAGGCGGTGGCCAGCGAGAGGAACAGCAGCAGGGAGCGCAACCGTGGCATGAGTGGGTCCTCGTTGGGGGGAGCGGCGGATCTGACGATTCACGTGCCGCGCCGCAAGGACCCCGTTGCAAACGAGACGGTCACGGCTTCCTGAAGGTGTCACCTGGATGTCGCGAGCGCCTGAATCACACAGGTGACACATCGAGCCGGAGACACGCGGTCCGGTGATACCCTTCTTCGGGTGCAACCGCACCCCGCCCCGGACTTCCGCCCCCTCGGCCGCAAGGCCTATGGCTCCATTCCCCACCTCCCGGGTTCACGCACCGGGCCGGCGGATCGCCACCTCTCGCCCGCCCTGGCGCGCGTGTGCACCGAGCGCACCCGGGACGCGAGAGACCACATCGTGGTGCTGGAGAAGCTCGACGGCTCGTGCGTGGCCGCGGCGCGCGTGGGCGATTCCGTGCTGGCTCTGGGCCGTGAGGGACGCCTGGCGGCGCATTCTCCCAACGAGTCACGCCGGCTCTGGGCCGCCTGGGTCTCCGCGCACACGGCGCGCTTCCTGGCCGTGCTCCAGCCGGGAGAGCGACTCGTCGGCGAGTGGCTGGCCCTGGCCCACGGCACCCGCTACACGCTGACGCACGAGCCCTTCGTCGCCTTCGACCTGATGCGCGACGGCGAGCGCCTGCCGTGGCACGAGCTCACCGCGCGCATCGGGGCCGGCGGCTTCATGACTCCGGGCCTGCTCCATGAGGGCGGGCCGCTGGGCATCGACGCGGCGATGGCACGGCTGCAGGCGGGCGGCTCCCACGGGGCGGCGGACCCGGTCGAGGGGGCCGTCTGGCGGGTGGAGCGCCGAGAGGGCGCGGGTGTCAGGGTGGAGTTCCTCGCCAAGTATGTACGGCCGGACAAGGTGGACGGCAGCCTCCTACCTGAGAACACAGGCCGGTCCGCCGTGTGGAACTGGCGCCCCGAGCCCGGGGTGCCCTCGCCGTAGGAGTGCCAGCCGTGACACGTGCGTTCTTCGTCACCGGGAACCAATACAAGGCCGACGAGGTGGCCCGGCTGCTCGCGGGCCTCGACGTCACGTGGCGGAAGCTCGCGCTGCCGGGGCTCGACGAGGCGGAGACCCTCGACCTGGCGGCGCTGGCGAAGCGCAAGGCGCTGGCGGCGTACCGCGAGCTCGGCGCGCCGTGCTTCGTGGAGACGACGGCACTGGAGCTGGACGGCGGCCCGACGCTGACGGGCGCGCGGTTCAAGAAGCAGGTGCTCGCGATGGGCGAGCGCGCCTTCCTCGCGGCCCACGGTGGGCGCCGGGGGCGCACGCGCGTGGCCGTGGCCTACACGGAGGACGGCAATCCGGAGCGCGTGGCCCTCTTCGAGGACGCCATCGAGGGCACGCTGCTGGCGGAGCCTCGGGGCGAGGGTGGCTACGGGTGGGACCGCGCATGGGTGCCGGAGGGGTTCCAGCGCACGCTCGGAGAGATGCCGAGGAACAAGTTCTTCCTCAACATGCGGCACCGGCCCTACCTGGAGCTGGCGGACCGGCTGCGGGCACAGTCCCAGGGTGGCGCCTACGAGGCGCACATCACCGTCTCCGCGCGCTCGGAGGAGGACCTCCAGCGCTTCCGCGCGTTCTGCGACGCGGCGTCGGTGAAGTGCATCTTCATCGAGCTGGGCCGGGGCGCGGAAATCTTCCAGCCGATGACGGCCTCGTACCACCACGGCACGCTCCGCCAGGCGCGCGAGGAGGTGCGGGCCATGGCCCACGCGCTCGCGGCGGAGGGCTTCGACATCACGCGCCTGAAGCTGGAGGCGCTGGGGAAGAACAAGGACATCCCCGAGGACAACGCGACAGCGAAGGCGCAGCCGGCGAACTACTTCGAGTTCCACGTGAAGGCGCTGGTGCCCTCGGGGGACTCGGGCGTGGAGGCGCTGCGGGCACGGTGCGAGAAACATGGCGCGCACCTGTCTCGCAACGCGCGCAAGGTGCGTGAGGACGGCGCGTCCGAGCGCTTCGTCACGCTCCGCGTCTACGGCCTGGGCCGGACGAATGCGGACGCGCGCTTCACGGCGCTGCTGGAGGACCTGGCGGGGACGGGGCTGACGCTGACGCAGCGGCTGCGTGAGTGGACGGTGTACGACTCGAACCACGGGCTGGACCGTGGCTGGCTGGAGGAGGCGAAGTGAGCGCCCATGAGTTGCCCATGCGCGCGGGGGCGGCGGTGTTGCGCCGCCTCGCGCGCTCCTCCGAGGTGGAGGCGCTCGTCCTGCGGGGCGGGCTGATGATGCGCCTGTGGAGCGGGCCGGTGCCCCGGCCGGTGGAGGACCTGGACTTCCTCGCGCAATTCCCCTTCGACGCGGAGGACACGGTGCGGCGGCTGGAGTCCGTGCTCCGTGTCGATGCAGGGGACGGGTACGCCTTCGGCGCGCTGCGGTCCGAGGTCATCTGGGCGGAGACGAAGTTCCCCGGCGTGCGCGTCTTCGTGGAGGCGCGGCTGCCCGGCGTCGCCGGCGCGTTCGAGCTGCGCATCGACACGGGCTTCGGCGACCCGATGGAGCCCGGGCCCGCGTGGACGGAGTACGCGGTTGGCGAGGGCGGCGCGGCGCGAGTGCTGGCGTGCCGGCCGGAGACCCTGCTCGCCTGGAAGATGCACGGCCTGTTCGAGCGCGGAAAGGGCCGCTTCCGTCCGAAGGACTTGTTCGACGTGTACCTGCTCACCCGGTACGCACCGCTGGAAACGGCGTTGCTGCCACACGCGCTGCGGCTCGCCTTCGCGTCGCGTGGAGACTCGGTGGAGTTGATGGAGCGGCTGATGGCGGGCGAGTTCGGCCGGAGCCCCTGGAGCAATGAGAAGTGGGCCCGCTACCGGGCCAGCCAGCCGGAAGGGCGGCCCGAGGCACTGGCGGACGTGGTGGCCTCGGTCGTCACGGCGCTGCGGCCCACCTGGGAGGAGGCACGACAGGTGGTGTCCCCTTCCACCCCGTAGCCCTCGCAAGTCGAAAGGCGTGCTCAACCACGGTGTCTCTCTCCTGAGGGTGGGCCCTGGGTTCACCGTGGCCGGTGCGGCTATGATTCATGGCGGATTCCTCGCCATGTCGCATCTCCACACCGAAGACCTCGCGCTGGCGGAAGCCGCACGGCGCGGTGAGCCCGAAGCCATACGCCGAATCACCCTGGAGCTGCTGGACGAGGCAGCGCGGGTCGTCACTCGCGTCAACCCGTCCACCGACTTCATCGAGGAGGTGAAGCAGACCCTGCGCGAGCGGCTCCTCGTGCCTTCCGGGGACCGTCCCGCGAAGCTCGCCGAGTACACGGGCCAGGGACCGCTGGTGAAGTGGCTGCGCGCGGTGTGCGTCGGCACGGCGCTCAACCTGCGCCGCGGCGAGCCCCGCGCGCAGGGCGTGGACGAGGTGGAGACACTCGAACAGCGCGCCGCGCCCGGGAACCTGGAGCTGGACCTCATCAAGGCCCGCGACGGGGCCGTGTTCAAGGCGGCCTTCGCCGAGGCGTTCGCCTCGCTCAGCGCCGAGGCGAGGAATGTCCTCCGCCTGTCCGTGCTGGATGGCCTGAGCATCGACCAGATTGGCACCCTCTTCGGCGTCCACCGGGCCACGGCCGCGCGCTGGCTCACCCGGGCGAAGGAGACGCTGGCGGAGCGCACCCGGGACCTCGCGGCCGAGCGGCTGCGGCTGGAAGCGCCGGAGCTGGACAGCCTCATCCGCGTCATCCGCAGCCAGCTCGACGTCAGCCTGAACCGCCTCCTCCGCGAGGACTGAAGCCTCCATGTCCCCAGGCCCCTGTCTCACCGAAGCCCGCCTGCTGGAGCTGATGGAGGGCGCGCTCGCGAGCGCGGAGGTGGGCGCGGTGAACGCGCACCTCGACGGCTGCCGCGCGTGCCGCGAGCTGGCCGCGGCGCTGGCCCGACTGGAGGGCACCGGCCGACCCAGCGCCCTCCCCGCCTCCGGGGAGCCTCCCGCCGACGAGCCGCGCATCGGGCGGGGGACGTCCATCGGCCGCTACCTCGTGCTCGAGCTGCTCGGGATGGGGGCCATGGGTACGGTGTACGCGGCCTTCGACCCCGAGCTGGAGCGGAAGGTGGCGCTCAAGCTGCTGCGCCCGGAGGCCGTCACGGAGCAGGCGAAGCAGCGGCTGGTCCGGGAGGCGCGGGCGGCGGCCCGGCTCACCCATCCGCACGTGGTGGCCGTCCACGACGTCGGCGCATGGAACGACCAGGTCTTCATCACCATGGAGCGCGTCGACGGTATGACGCTGCGGCACTGGCAGCGCCCGCCGCGCTCCTGGCGGCACATCCTGTCGGCCTATCTGCACGCGGGCGAGGGATTGATAGCAGCGCACGAGGCCGGGCTCGTCCACCGGGATTTCAAGCCCGACAACGTCCTCGTCGACCGCACGGGGCGCGTGCGCGTGACGGACTTCGGGCTGGCCCGGCCCGTCGCACCGCCCTCCCCGTCGACACCCGCGCTGCCGGCGGAGGTGCCCGCGACACAGGAGGGCACCGCTTCCGAAACAGGGCAGGAGACGCTGACGCTGCGGGACGTCACCCGCACGGGCGCCCTGGTGGGCACGCCCGCGTACATGTCTCCCGAGCAGCTGCTGGGGCAGTCGGTGGATGCGCGCTCGGACCAGTTCAGCTTCTGTGTCGCGCTCCACGAGGCCCTCTACGGAGAGACGCCCTTCTCCGGGGCCACGCTGGCCGCGCTGCGGGCCTCGGTGCTCGCGGGCGAGGTGCGTCCTCCGCCCCGGGGCACGGACGTCCCCGAGTGGCTCCGCCGCGCGCTGCTGCGCGGACTGCAGGTGGACCCCGCGCAGCGCTTCCCGTCCATGAGGGCGCTGCTGGCCGAGCTGGGCCGCGAGCGCGGCTGGAAGCGCCGGGGCCCGTGGCTGGTGGCCGCTGTCGTCGCACCGGTGCTCGCGGCGTCCGTCGCGCTCGCCATGCATGTGCAGGCCCGCCAGTCCTGGTGCACGGGGGGCGCGGACCAGGTGGCCGAGGTGTGGAACCCGGAGCGCCGCGAGCAGGCAGGGCGTGCCTTCGCCGCCACCGGCCAGAAGTACGCCGAGGACGCGTGGCAGCGCGTGGTGCCCATCCTGGACCGGTACGCCGCCGCGTGGGCCGAGCACCACCGGGACGCGTGTGAGGCCACGCGCGTGCGGGGCGAGCAGTCGGAGGCGGTGCTGGACGTCCGCATGGCGTGCCTGGCGCAGCGGCGGCGGGAGCTGGACGCGCTGGTGGAGCGCTTCCTCCAGCCCGAGGGGCCCGTGCCCCTGCTCGCCTCCTCCGCCGCGGGAGGGCTGCCTCCGGTGTCCGAGTGTGACGCGGGCCTCGTGCCCGGGCGCGAGCAGGCGCGGCCCCGGGACGCGGAGGCGCTCCGCAAGCTGGAGGCGGTGGACCAGCAGCTCGCGCGGGTGTGGGCCATGCACAGCCTGGGGCAGTACAAGGCCGCGCTCGAGGAGGCCCGCCGCGCGGCGAAGGCCGCCTCGGAAGCGGGCCACGCGCCCACGGAGGCGGAGGCCCTGGCCGCGCAGGGCCTGCTCGAGCAGATCCACAGCCTGTCCCCCGCGGAGTCCTTCCACCGGGCCGCGGCGGCGGGACTGCGCGGGGGCTCGGACCTCCACACGGCGCGCGCGTTCCACGGCCTTGCGCTGATGACGGGCGTCGGGGCGCGCAAGCTGGAGGAGGGACTCCATTGGATGGACCTGGCGGACGCGGCCTTCGCCCGCTCACGGCTCCAGCCCCGTGTGCAGGCGCCGCTGGCGCATACGCGGGGCGTCCTGCTCCGCGAGCTGGGAGACGCCGAGGGAGCGCTGGCGAACCTCCAGAAGGCGCTCGCCCTCAACGAGCAGGCGTATGGAAGGGATGGCACCGAGTGCGCCAAGGACCTGGCCAGCATGGCGTCCGTGCTGTTCAGCCTCGGCCGGGTGGACGAGGCGCTGGCGACCCATGCGCGCGCGGATGCCATCTTCGAGCGGGTGCTCGGGCCGGGGCATCCGTTCCTCGGCGTCTCGTTGAACAACCATGGCGCCAGCCTGATGAACGCGGGGCGCTTCGAGGAGGCGCTGACGCTCTTCGCGCGCGTGCTGCGCATCCGCGAAGAGGTGTACGGCCCGGGCCACCCTCGCACCGCGCTGCCGCTGATGAACATGGGCGAGGCGCTCCACTTCCAGGGCGAGCACACGCGCGCCGTCGAGCAGCTCCAGCGGGCCATCTCCCTGTCGCGCACGGCGAAGCCTCCGGCGCTATGGGAGGTGGCCGAGGCGACGGAGTTCCTCGTGGGCAGCCTGCGCGAGCTGGGGCGCTTCGAAGAGGCCCTACGCACGCAGCAGACGCTCCTGGCCGAGCAGCGCAAGGCGAATGGGGAGAAGGACCGCTCGGTGGCCGCCTCGCTGGTGGCGCTGGCCCGGGTGCAGGCCGCGCGGGGGCGCCATGACGAGGCGGCGCGCACGGCGTCGGAGGCGCTGGAGCTGGCGGACGCGGTGAAGGACGGCCGCGTGGTGGCCGAGCCCGCCGCGCGCGTGGCGGCGGAGGCGCACTGGCGGCTGGGGCGGTTGGACCAGGCGCTGGAGCTGGCGAAGCGCGCGGAGAAGGAAGCCAGGGCGAACACCAGCGAAGGGCACCCCACGTTCGCCGATGCGCGGAGGCTGTCCGCGGAGGTGCTCTCCGCGCGAGGCGAGCACGAGGCGGCCGTGACGGCGGCGCAGCAGGCGCTCACCGTCCGCGAGCGCTTCCCCGGCTACGTGCTGGAGTTGGGCCGGGTGCGACTGACGCTGGCGCGGGTGCTCCGGGCAGCGGGCCGCGAGCCGGAGCGGGCCCGGACGCTGGCGGAGGCAGCGCACGCCACCGGGACCCAGGGGAATTCGGTGAGCCACCAGGCACTGCGTGCCGAGGCGGAGGTGGCCCTCACGATGAGACAGTCCCTCGCCAGCGACACGGTCAAGCCGGAGCCATGAATGCGACGTAGCCGGCGACGGCGAGCATGCACAGGCCGAACGTCCAGCCCTGGATGCGCATGGCACGCTCGGAGCGGAACCGCCCCAGGATGAGCTTCCCTCCGTAGATCCACGGGAAGTGGCACGCCACGCAGACGACGAGGAAGGCCAGCGTGAGCTGCGCCGTCTGCGCCACCATCGCTCGGGCCGGGTCGAGGAACTGGGAGAACATCACCACGATCATCGAGTGGATCTTCGGGTTGAGGGCGACGACCAGGAACCCTTCCCCGAACCCGAGCCGCGCCGGCTCCTCGCGTGCCGCACCGGGCCCAGCGGACGAGCGGAAGAAGCCCCACGCGAGATAGAGCAGGTAGACGACGCCACCCCACTTCAGCGCCGGGTGCAGCCAGGGGATGCCGTGCAGCACGCGCCCCAGGCCGAACCCGTACAGGGCACAGAGCGCGACGTTGGCCACCTCGAAGCCCAGCCAGAAGGGCAGCGAGCCCCGGACGCCGAAGCGCCCGCCCGCCGTGGCCAGCACCGTGTTGCCCGGCCCGGGACTGAACACCATGGGCACCGTGTAGCCCACGAACAACCACCAGACTTCCGCCGAAATCATCGCCGTGCCTCCTCGCGCGTTCCGTCGCGCGCCTGCTTGCGCACGACAAACACCGTTTCGAGGCGAGTCCCCAGCGAGCTATCCTCGCGCGCTCGATAAAGGGAGCTCATCGAGCATGCGCCGCATTCCACCGCTCGGCGCCCTCCGCGCCTTCGAAGCCGGAGCGAGACACCTGAGCTTCACCCGCGCCGCCACCGAGCTGGGCGTCACCCAGGCCGCCATCAGCCATCAGGTGCGCCAGCTCGAGGACTGGCTCGGCGTCTCCCTGTTCGAGCGCCGCGGCCACGAGCTGCGGCTCACCGCGAAGGGAGCGGCCTACCTCCGCGAGCTGACGCCCGTCTTCGACCGCATGTCCGAGGCCACCGCGCGCCTCTACGAGCGCGAGCAGGGCCCGCTGCGCATCACCGTGCTGCCCGCGTTCGCCTCGTGCTGGCTGCTCCCCCGCCTGGAGGGCTTCCGCCAGCAACACCCGGACATCGAGCTCCACCTCCACAGCTCGGCCGAGCTGTGGGACTTCCTCGACGACCGCTTCGACATCGGCATCCGCTCCGGCCTGGGCCGCTGGACGGGCCTCAAGGCGGAGCAGATTGCGCAGGAGGCGCTCAGCCCCGTGTGCACGCCCGCGCTCGCGAAGAAGCTCCGCGCACCCTCCGACTTGAAGAAGGTCCGGCTCCTCCACGACACCCCGAAGGACGGCTGGCGGCGCTGGCTGGACTTCGCCCGAGTCGAAGGCGTGGACGCCGAGGCGGGCCCCGCGTTCAACGATGCCAGTCTCGTGCTCCAGGCAGCGCGCCAGGGACAGGGCGTGGCCCTGGGGCGGCTCCTGCTCGCCTCGGACGACTTGAAGGCCGGGCGCCTCGTCCAGCCCTTCGCGCCGGCCCTTCCCAACGACTTCAGCTACTGGCTCGTCCATCCCCGCCCCCTCTCGGGACGACGGGACGTGGCCGCCTTCAAGGCCTGGCTGCTCTCCGCGGCGAAGGCCCTCCCCTTGACACCTTAGGGGAGACACGGGCACTCTCCCCTAAAACGTTGAGGGGAGAGCCGGGCGAATGTCGGACACGTCGCTGGAGCTGGTGCAGGGCACGCTGGACGTGCTCATCCTGAAGAGCCTGTCGTGGGGCGCGCGGCACGGCTACGCGGTGGCGGAGTCCATCAACGAGCGCAGCGGCCAGGTGCTCAAGGTGGAGGAAGGCGCGCTGTACCCCGCGCTGCACCGGCTGGAGAAGCGCGGCCTGCTCGAGGCGGAGTGGGGCCTGTCGGAGAACAACCGCCGCGCGAAGTTCTACAAGCTCACCTCCGCCGGCCGGGCCCACCTGCGCGCCCAGTCGCAGACGTGGACGCGCTACGCCGCGGCCGTGTCGCGCGTCCTCGAAGCCGCCTGAGGCCCGCCATGCAACTGCCCCCTGGCTTCAAGCGCCTGCTCAAGCTCGCCGTGCGTCCGCGCGCGGTGGAGCAGGACGTGGATGACGAGCTGCGGTTCCACCTGGAGATGCGCGCCGAGAAGCTCCGGCGCGAGGGCCTGCCCCCCACCGAGGCACACGACACCGCCCGGCGTGAGTTCGGGAACCTGGAGCACGTGCGCGCCGAGTGCGTGCGCCTGGGCCACGAGAGGGAGCGCGAGATGAAGCGAAGCCTGTTCCTGGACGCGCTCGTGCAGGACGCGCGGTACGCGCTGCGCACGCTGCGCAAGGCCCCCGCCTTCGCACTGGTGGCCGTGCTCACGCTGGCGCTGGGCATCGGCGCCACCACCGCGCTGTTCAGCGTGGTGCGGGGCGTGCTGCTCAAGCCGCTCCCCTTCCCCACCTCCGAGCGGCTCGTGCGCCTGTGGGAGGCGAGCCCCGCGCTGGACTCGCCGCGCACCGTCCTCTCCCTCCCCGACCTCGAGGACTGGAAGGCCCGGCAGAAGTCGTTCACCGACCTGGGCGCATGGTGGCACGTGCAGAACATGTCCGGCGTGGACCTGAGCGGGCTCGGAGACCCGGAGCTGCTCCAGGCCACGTACGTGACGGACGGGTTCTTCTCCACGCTCGGCATGGCGCCGCAGCTGGGCCGCCCCTTCCTTCCGGAGGAGAACCAGGCGGGCCAGGACGCGGTGGTGGTGCTCAGCCACGGACTCTGGACGCGGAAGTTCGGCGCGGACCCGGCGATGCTCGGCCGCAGCCTCACCCTGGACGGCGTGCCGCACACGGTGGTGGGCATCATGCCCCCCTCCTTCACCTTTCCCGGTGAGCAGATGGACGTGTGGGTGCCCCTGTCCAACATCCCGGAGAGCGGCATCCCCCGCACGCGCTTCAACCGCTTCCTCAACGTGGTGGGCCGCCTGAAGCCGGGCGTGACGCTGGAGACGGCGCGCGCGGAGCTGGGCGGCATCACCCGGCAGCTCGCGGAGGCCCATCCGGACAGCAATGCGCAGTACCCCGGCATCACCGCCATCCCCCTGCACGAGGCGATGACGGGCGACGTGCGCACGGGCCTGCTGGTGGTGCTGGGCGCGGTGGGGCTGCTGCTGCTCATCGCCTGCGCCAACGTGGCCAACCTGCAGCTCGCCCGCGCCACCCTGCGCGAGCGGGAGCTGGCGGTGCGCGCGGCCCTGGGCGCGGGACCGGGGCGGCTGGTGCGCCAGCTCCTCACGGAGAGCGTGGTGCTCGCGGGGCTGGGCGGGGCGCTCGGCATCCTCCTGGCGGTGTGGGGTACCGAGGTGCTGGTCGGTGTGTCCGTGCATCAGCTTCCCCGGCTGCGTGACGTGCGCGTGGACGGCGAGGTGCTGGCCTTCGCCGCCGGCGCCACGCTGCTCACGGGCCTGCTGTTCGGACTGTTGCCCGCGCTGCGCGCCAGCACCACGCGGCTGGAGCCGGTGCTGAAGGCGGGCTCGCGCGGCACGGTGGGCGCGGGCGGAGCGCGGCTTCGCGGCATGCTCGTCGTCGCGGAGGTGGCCATCGCGGTGGTGCTGGCCACGGGCGCGGGGCTCGCCACGCGCAGCCTCGCGAGGATGCTGGCGGAGGACCCGGGCTTCCGCGCGGACGGCGCCGCCGTGGTCAGCTTCTCCGTGCCGGACTCTCGCAGGGGCCAGGGCCGCGCCTATCTCGCCGAGGTGCTGGAGCGGGTGCGCGCACTCCCGGGCATCCAGTCCGCGGCGATGGTGAAGTACCTGCCACTGGAGAGCACGGGCGAAGACATGGCCTTCAACCGACCCGGCCATCCGGACGACACCGCGAACCCGCCGCACGCGTCGGTGATGCACGTGAGCACCGGCTACTTCAGCACCATGGGCATCCCCCTGCTCGGGGGCCGCGCCCATGAGGCCACGGACACGCAGCAGGCGCCCATTGTCGCGGTGGTGAACCAGACCTTCGCCCGGCGCTACTTCCCCGGCGAGGACGCGGTGGGCAAGTCGGTGAAGGTCGGCACGACCGAGGTGGGCATCATCGGCGTGGTCGGCGACGTGCGGCAGGCGGGGCTCGCCGAGCCAGCCCCTCCGCTCGTCTACTTCCATGTGCAGCAGTTCTCCCGCTCCGCCACCAACCTGGTGCTGCGCGGACAGGGGGCGTTGCTGCCCATGGCCATCGCCGCGCGCCAGGCCATCTGGGCCATCGAGCCGAACCAGACCATCAGCCGCATCACCACGCTGGACGAGGTGGTGAGCGAGGCCGTGACGCGCCCTCGCCTGCTGTCGGTGATGCTGGGCCTGTTCGCGGTGCTGGGGCTCGCGCTGGCGGCGGTGGGCATCTACGGCGTGCTGGCCTACACGGTGAGCCAGCGGCAGCGGGAGCTGGGTGTGCGGCTGGCGCTCGGGGCGAAGCCGGCGGACGTGCTGCGGCTGGTGCTGAAGAGCGGCATGGGCCTGGCGGGCACGGGCATCGCGCTGGGTGCGGCCGGGGCGCTCGTCCTGGCCCGGGTGATGGGCAGCATCCTCTACGGCATCGCTCCGCATGACCCGCTCACCTTCGGCGGCGTCATGGCGCTGCTGCTCGGCGTGGCGCTGCTGGCGTGCCTCATCCCCGCCCGGCGCGCCATGCGCGTGGACCCGGCGGTGACGCTGCGTGGTGAGTAGGCCCGGCGAGGCTCGCGCATACATTGAACACTTGCCCACGACGATGACGGGCGGCGGCGAAGCTGCTGGTCCGGAAGTCAGGAGCCGTGGATAACATGGCGGCTGCTGTCGAAGGCTCGGAGCGCCGCCATGTCCCGCATCCCTTCCCTTCTACGTACCGCTCTCCTCTCGCTGGCCATGGGGACCTTCCTCGCCACGGCCTCCGGTGGCTGCGGTGGAGATGACGCAGACCCGCCCACGACCACGCCCCCCCAGCAGGATGGGGGCACCCGGCAGGATGCGGGCACCCGGCAGGATGCGGGTGCTCCCCCCGATGCGGGCGACGGTGGCTCGGATGGCGGTGTCGTGCCCGCGGAGAAACGCGAGCTGCGCTTCAAGCTGGTTCTGCCGGGCAAGGCCTATACGACCGACTTCCGCCAGACGAGCGGCTCCGGGCTGAACTCGGCGGCGGCGGCCCTGGGCACCACCGGACATTCCGTGACGGCGATGACGACCAACGCCGCCGGCTACACCCTGGTCGGCGTGAAGGAGACGGGCTCCGCGAAGACGTTCTCCACGGATGTGCGCCAGACGAGCGGCTCGGGACTGGACTCCACCACGGAGGCGCTGGGGGCGGCCGGGTATGCCGTGACGGCCATGGTGACGAACACGGCCGGCTACACCCTTGCCGGCATGAAGGAAGAGGGCTCCACGAAGACCTACACGGCGGACGTGCGCCAGACGAGCGGCTCCGGCCTGGACTCCACCGCGGAGGCCCTGGCCTCGACGGGATACGTCGTCACGGCGATGACCACCAACACCGCCGGCTACTCGCTGGTGGGCATCAAGGAGAACGGGTCCGCGAAGACCTTCACGGCGGACGTGCGCCAGACGAGCGGCGCCCAGCTCGGAGCCACGGCCTCGACCCTGGCCGGTGAGGGCTACGTCGTCACCGCGCTCGTCTACAACACCGCTGGTTGGACACTCATCGGCGTGAAGGAAGCGGGCGCCACGAAGACCTACCAGGCAACGACGCGCCAGGTGAGCGGCGCACAGCTCGGTGCGACGCTGTCGGATCTCGCCAGCGGGGGCTACGTGGTGACGTCCATGTTCAGCAGCGAGGACTCACCGGGTTACACGCTCGTGGGCATGAAGTGAGCCCTGGAGGTCATCCTTCCGCTGGCGAGTGGATGACCCACATGAACCAGGCGCCCTCCCGTTGCAGCTCGACGCGTGCGCCCCGGACCACCCACGACTGCGCCTCGACCTCCTCCTGGACCTCCAGTTGTAACGTGCGCGCCATCCGCGTCAGGCCTTCGCCAGGGTCCATGGTGTCATCGGACTGAGCGGGCGTCAGCCGGATGGTCCGCAGCCCTCGCGGCCCCAGTTCGAAGTTCGCGTCCAGGACCGCCCCTGCTCCCAGCTGGAGGAACCCGGGGACCTGGAGCATCGGTGGGATGGAGACAGGCTCGCGCGTCACCGGGTTGCGGCCCTCGTAGCCGTCCAGCCACATCCACCCGGGATGGAGCCGACAAAGCGTGTCCTCATCATCTCCCCACCTGGCCGTGCCGAACCCTTCGGTCAGGTCCTGAGTCTGCGTGCGCATGCGAGAAGTCTGCCCATTCCATGAGTGGGGAGCCATGTCATTTCCCGCCTGGACAGACGCCCATATCGGTCTTGACTGGGATTGCGAACCATTCAAGCTGCGTAAAGACTTCCGGTGCGGAACAGGCCGGCTCATCGAGGGGGCACCGGCGAGATGACCAAGACGGCGTCGGGTGATCAGCGGCTCAGTCTTCCCAGCGGTGGCGGCGCGCTCAGTGGCATTGGCGAAGCCTTCGCCCCCGACCCCTTCACCGGAACCGGCAACCTCACCGTTCCCCTCGCCCTGCCCTCGGGCCGGGCCGGACTGTCGCCCCGGCTGTCGCTCGCGTACAGCTCCGGGCAGGGCAACGGCCCCTTCGGGCTCGGCTGGCAGATGCATCTGCCGCGCATCTCCCGGAGGACGTCGAAGCGCATTCCCCGGTACGACGGCCGCGACGTCTTCATGTTCGGCAGCGTGGGAGAGCTCGCGCCGGTGGCCGGAGGCAGCGCCTCCGTACGGCGCTACCGGCCCCGCACCGAGGGGCTCTTCGCCCGCATCGAGCAGCACGAGGACGCCGGGGGCTACAGCTACTGGAAGGTCTGGACGGGGGACGGCACCGTCACCCGCTTCGGGACGCCCCGCCCCTCGGGGGCCGCCAGCGGATGGAAGGACCCCGCCGCCATCGCCGACCCGGAAGACCCCCGGCGCACACTCGCCTGGCTTCCCAGCGAGACGACCGACTCGTTCGGCAACGTCATCGTCTACGAGTACCTGCGCGCACCGGCAGGGCAGCCGGAGCCCACGGGCTGGGACCAGCTCTACCTGAGGGAGATTCGCTACGCCGACCATGGGGACCGCGCCAATCGCTCCTTCCTCGTGTCGGTCCGCTTCGACTACGAGTCGCGCCCCGACCCGTTCTCCGAGTTCCGCGGCGGCTTCGAGGTGCGCACGACGCTGCGCTGCACCTCCATCGAGGTGCGCACGCACGCGACGGCGACGCCCGTCGTCTCGCGGCGCTATGCGCTGACCTACCTGGACGCGCGCACGCCCGCGCCCCGCCCGGAAGAGCTGCCGCCCAACGGCGTCTCCCTGCTGAGCCGCATCACGCTGTCGGCGACCGACGGTGGCGTCACGGAGCAGCAGCCTCCGCTGGACTTCTCCTACACCGGCTTCGCGCCCTCCAGGCGCCGCTACATCCCCCTCTCCGGGGACCGGTCCCCGCTGCCGGACCAGTCGCTCGCCGCGGCGAGCCACGAGCTGGTCGACCTCTTCGGCAACGGGCTGCCCTGCGTCGTCCAGGTGGATGGGGAGGTGCGGTACTGGCGCAACCTCGGGAATGGGCGCTTCGACGCGCCGCGCACCATGCGCTCGGCCCCCGTCGGCGTCCGGCTCGCCGACCCGGGCGTGCAATTGGCCGACATGGATGGAGACGGCCGCACCGACCTGCTCGTCACCCGCGCGGGCATGGCGGGCTACTTCCCGCTGTCCCGGCGCGGTGAGTGGGATTCGAGCGGCTTCGTCTCCTACCGCAGCGCCCCGTCCGTCGACCTGGAGGCGCCCGGCGTCCGGTTGATGGACCTGGACGGCGACGGCGTCATCGACGCGATGCGGGCCAGCGGCGACGTCGAGCTGTTCTACAACGACGCGGCCGAAGGCTGGACGCACGTGGAGCGACGCCCCCGGAGCGGCACCGGGCAGCTTCCCGACGTCCGCCTCGAGGACCCGCGCGTCAAGCTCGCCGACCTGACCGGCAGCGGCCTCTCCTGTCTCGTGGTGGTGACCAACGGCCGCATCGACTACTGGCCCTCGCTCGGCTACGGCCGCTGGGGCCGGCGCGTCACCATGAGCGACAGCCCCCGCTTCGACGACCCCCGCGCCGGAGGGCTCGGGTTCGACCCGAGGCGGGTGCTCCTCGGAGACCTGGACGGCGACGGCTGCGACGACCTGGCCTACATCGGGCCGGACCGCGTCACCGTCTGGTTCAACCGGTCCGGCAATGGCTGGAGCCCGCCCGTCGTGCTCACCGGCACGCCCCTCACGGGGAGCGTCGAGGGCCTGCGGCTCGCCGACATGCTGGGCACCGGGACGCAGGGCATCCTCTGGAGCCATGACGCCCGCAGCCAGCTCGACAGCACGTACAAGTTCCTGGACCTGACGGGCGGCACGAAGCCGTACCTGCTGAACCAGGTGGACAACAACGCCGGCGCGCAGACCACCATCGAGTACGCGCCCTCCACCCGCTTCTACCTGGAAGACGAGCGGCGCCCCGAGACGCGGTGGCGGACCACCCTGCCCTTCCCCGTGCAGGTCGTCGCGCGGACTCTCGTCCGCGACGTGCACTCCGGTGGAAAGCTGGTGAGCGAGTTCGCCTACCACCACGGCCACTGGGACGGCACGGAGCGGGAGTTCTGCGGCTTCGGCCGGGTGGACCGTCGCGACACCGAGAGCTTCGACCAGTACCACGCCAGCGGGGCCAACGCTCCGGGCGCAGCCGTCCCCAACGAGTCCTTCTCGCCGCCCCTGGAGCTGCGCAGCTGGTTCCACCTGGGCGCCGTCGGAGGTGAGAACCTCGACTGGGAGGAGCTGGACTTCCAGGGCGAGTACTGGCCGGGCGACACCTACCGGCTGACGCGGCCGGCCTCGGTGGACACCCTCCTCAAGGCCCTGCCCCGCCGGGTGCGGCGGGATGCGCTCCGCGCCCTGCGCGGCCGCAACCTGCGCACGGAGCTGTACGCGAACGACGGCAGCACCCGCGCCTCGCGCCCCTACACCGTCTCCGAGAACACCTTCGGCCTGCGCGAGGAGCCAGGACCCGCGGACGCGGCCCGGGAGGCCCGCGCCTTCTTCGCCTTCCTCCTCACCCAGCGGGTGACGGAGCACGACCGGGGCGACGAGCCCATGACGCGGGTGACGCTCGAAGACGGCCATGATGCGTATGGCCGCCCGGCGACCCACCTGATGGTGGCCGTACCGCGCGGGAGGGACCCGAAGGCCACCGCGGCCGCGGGCACGCCCTACCTCGCCCGCCTCACGGCGACCCACCGGGCGACGCGGGACGATGCCACCCGCTACCTCCTGGACCGGGAGTGGCGTGAGACGTCGTGGGAGCTGACCAACGACGGCTCGATGACGCTCGCCGCGCTCCACGCGGGCGCGCTGGACGGGACGGTGCCGCGCCGCGTCCTCGCGGAGGAGCTGACCTGGTACGACGGCGATGCCTTCGTGGGCGCCGCCCTGGGCACGCTGGGAGAGTATGGCGCCCCCGTGCGGACGGAGCGGCTGGTCCTCACGGACGCCATCCTGGCGAACGCGTACCGGAGCGGGGCGACGGTCTCCACCCCGCCGGAGCTTCCGCCGTACCTCGTGCCCGGTACCACGACGGTGCCCTGGACGGCCGAGTACCCCGCCGCCTTCCGGACCGGGCTCGCCGCGCTGGCCGGCTACACGTACCGCGCCGCGGACGCCACGAGCACGGGCGGCTACTACGCCGTGGTGGAGCGGCGCCGGTTCGACTTCCAGGAGGGCGCCGTGCCCCGCGGGCTCGTCCGGGCCACGCGCGACGCGCTCCAGCGCGAGACGACGCTCACCTACGACGCCTTCGCGATGCTCGCCACGGAGGTGAAGGACCCCACCGGGCTGACGACCACCGCGGAGTACGACTACCGCGTGCTGCGCGTCCGCCTGACGACGGACCCGAACGGCAACCGGCAGAGCTTCACGTACACGCCGCTCGGCCATCTCGCCGCGAGGTGGCGCCAGGGCAAGCCGGAGGAGAGCGTCGGCGACTCCACCGCCGAGCCGGGCATCCGGTACGTCTACGACTGGCTGGCCTACGTCCGCGCGAAGACGCCGGTGTCGGTGCGCACCATCGCGCGCGTCTACCACGCGCTCGACACCGAGGCGCCGGCCGCGAGCCGCGACGCGCTCGTCGAGCGGATGGAGTACTCCGACGGCTTCGGGCGGCTCATCCAGGTCCGCGCGCGCGCGGAGGACGTGACGTTCGGCGACGCGCAGTTCGGCGACGCGGGGCTGGCGCCAGACTTCAGCGCGCCGGTGTCGCCCGCCACGGGTAGCACCGTCGCCGCGGGCTCCGTCCGGGTGCTCGTCTCCGGCGCACAGCAGTACGACAACAAGGGCCGCGTCGTCGCCGAGTATGAGCCCTTCTTCGACACCGGCTGGGCGTACAAACCCTCACCGCCCCCCGCGAGCACCTGGCGCGTGGCGCGCACCCGGTACGACGCCCGCGGGCGGGTGGTGCGCGCCATCCACCCGGACGGGAGCGAGACGCGGACGGTCCACGGGATTCCCGGCAGCCTGGCCACCCCGGACACCTTCACGCCGACGCCCTGGGAGCGCTACGCGTATGACGCCAACGACAACGAGGGGCGCACGCACCCGACGCGGCCCGTCTCGCCGGACCGGGACACACCCTCCCACGTCGTGGTGGATGCCCTGGGACGCGTGCTCGTCGAGACGCGCCGGCTGCGCGTCACCGACAGCGCGGGGGTTGCGCGGCTGGAGTCCCACGTCACGCGCGCCACCCATGACCTGGACGGGCGGCCGCTGGAGGCGACGGATGCGCTCGGCCGCGTGGTGGCGCGGACCGTCTACGACTTGAGCGGTGCGCCCCTGCGCTCTGAGAGCCTGGATGGTGGGATTTCGCGGAGGGTGGTCGACGCGACCGGCCACCAGCTGGAGGCCCGTGATGCGCGCGGCGCGCTGGTGCTGGAGCGCACGGACGGCGCGGGGCGGCCCGAGCGCCGCTGGGCGCGGGATGAAGGCACGCTCCCAGTCACCCTGCGCTGGCGCCGGCTCCATGGCGAGGCGGGAGACCCGGTCGCGGCACGGGCGGCCAACCTGCTGGGACGTGCGTGGGTCGACTACGACGACGCGGGCACCCTGCGGGTGGAGCGCTATGACCTCGCGGGGGATGCGCAGGAGCGGGTGCGCCGGGTGCTCCAGCCGCAGGTGGTGCTCTCCGTCTTCAGCGGCGCCCCGGCGGACGGCTGGCCCGCGCGCCGCTACCTCGTCGACTGGGAGCCTCCGGCGGGGACGACCCTGGACGCGCATGCCCAGGGGCTGCTCGCCCCGGAGGAGTACCGCACCTCCTGCCGCTACGATGCGCTCGGGCGGCCGATGCGCGTGCGCTACCCGGCGGCCGTGGACGGCGTGAGGCGGGAGCTGGTCTCCCTCTTCAATCCATTCGGGCTCCTGGAGCGCGTGGAGCTGGATGGCATGGCCGCCGTGCGGCACATCGCCTACACCGCGACCCGGCGGCGCGTGCTGGTGGCCTACGGCAACGGCGTCATGACGCGGCACGCGTACGACGCGAAGAGCGCGCGGCTGGTGCGCCTGCGCAGCGAGCGCTACACGGTGGCCCCCACGGCGCCGCAGACGTACACGCCCGCCGCGCCCGGGGCCCCGCTGCAGGACTCCCGCTACGAGTACGACCTCGCGGGGAACCTGCTGCGCATCGAGGACCGCACCCCCGGCGGTGGCGTCGCCTCCAACCCGGAGGCGGCCGGGACGACGGACCCCACGCTCGCGGCCCTGCTCACGGCGGGCGACGCGCTGCTCCGGCGCTTCGAGTACGACACGCTCTACCGCCTGCGTGCCGCCACCGGGCGCGAGGACGTGGCCATCCCCTCGCCCCGGCCCTGGACGGACACGCCCCGCGCCGGCTTCGGCCAGGGCACGCACGGCGGCCCGGCGCAGGACGGCGCGCCGCAGGCCACCGCGCTCTACCGCGAGGAGTACGACTACGACGCGGCCGGCAATGTGCTGCGGTTGCGCCACGTCCGCGGCACCACGACCTGGACGCGCCACTACGGCGTGGGGGGCAGCACCCCGGCGCAGTGGGACGTCGCGTGGCGGGAGCACCTGGGCGCCACTGCGTGGGCGGACGCGCCGTCCAATCGCCTCACCCACGTGGGCGAGGGGGACGCGAATGCCGCCGCGACGCACACCTTCGACGCCGCGGGCAACCTGCTGCGTGAGGGCGCCTCCCGGCACTTCCAGTGGAGCTTCGCCAGCCGACTGGTCCTCCACCGAAAGCAGGACGCGGGGACGGAGCCGGAGGTCCACGCCCAGTACCTCACCGACGCCGAGGGGAGGCGGGTGGCGCGCGTGGTGCGCAGGCGCGGGGGCACCGTTGCCGTCACGGTGTGGATTGACGGGCTGTCCGAGCACCTGCGCGTCACGCCCGCCGGCGGCACCCCCACCGCGAGCGACACGCTGCACGTCCTGGACGACCTGGGCCGCATCGCCTCCGTGCGCGTGGGGCCGGCCCCAGCCGGAGGAACGGGCCCCGCCATCCAGTACCACCTGGGTGACCACCTGGGCAGCATCGCGCTCGTCGTCGACGACACCGGCGCGTGGGTGAACCGCGAGGAGTACGGCCCCTATGGCGACACGCTCTTCGGCTCCTTCGCGGACAAGCACCACCGCTTCACGGGGCAGGAGCGCGACGAGGAGAGCGGGCTGTACCACCACGGCGCGCGGTACTACGCGCCGTGGCTGGCGCGGTGGACGAGCTGCGACCCGATTGGCATCGCCGACGGGCTCAACCTCTACGTCTACGTGCGCGGCAACCCCGCCAGCTACGTGGACCCGGAGGGGACCCAGACGATTCCCGGTCCCCCGCTGGAGCCCGGCGGGGCCCTGTCACCGCCTCCGGGGGAAGGAGCGGTCCGCACCCGGCCGGGGCTGGACCCGAACTACCGGGGGCCGGAGCTGAGCGTGGCGCCGCCGCGCCACCCCATGGATGCGTACCTGTCGGAAATCCTCCGTGACGAGAACGGCCGGTGGACCACCCGCATCGACATGTTGCGGCGTCAGGAGTTCGAACGGCAGCTCGCGGTACTCGATTCGATTCGGGGCGGTCCGCTCGGCGCCATCGGCTACCTGGCGGCCGGGGACCGGGGCGCGATGCTGGGCGCGAACCTCGACCAGTTCACCCACGTCCTGGGTTCCGGCGTCCAGGCGCGGCAGTACTACCAGAGCGTGGGCCAGTCGCTGGCGTCCACCCCCCGGAACCCGACGACGAAGAGCATCGTGAACCCCGTGCCCCCGACAGCGCTGGGGGAAATCAAGTCGATCAGGAGCTACGTCCGCGGCGTCTACCAACTCAAGGGCCGCGGCAACGCCGGTTGGCTGACCGTCCTCGCCACCTACGACTACAAGGGCAACGTCTGGGCGCGGTCCTTCCATATGCAGGGCCCGCTCGGTCCCGTCATCGTCCACGACGCATACCTGGGACGCGTGAAGGATCTGCCCACCGCGCGCCCCGGTTCGTTCGCCTTCGGCAGAGCCATGGAAGAGCCCATCCTGCGGATGATGGAGCAGGCGACGGGGCAGCAGTTCGTCCGCAAGCACCCGAACGCGAACGGCCCGGACATCGTTCCCATCTACACGCCCAAGACGGACACGCCCGGACCCCAATGAGCCCATCGGGCAAAAAAAATCGCCGCGGGCCAAAGAAGCCCGCGGCGGGATTTTGAGGATTGAGCGGTTACGCCTTGAGTGGAGACCCTCAATCTTTCGTCCAGGTGAAAAGTAACCACTCCCAGCACTCAGCGTCAAGGGAAGCGTCCTCAGGAGACACCAGACATGACGAATGATGATTCCAGAACGGGTGCGGCGCTGGAGGACCTCCTCCACCGGCGTCCCAGCATGCGCGTGGCCCGCGACGCGGACCGCCTGAGCCGGCTGCCGGGAGTGGCCGCGCTCGTGCTGAAGGGCGAGGGCCCGGCGGCGCTGGTGGCCGAGGCGCAGCGGCTGCATGGCCAAGCGCGCGAGCAGCATGGCATGGAGGCGCCGTCGCCCCCCGGCCGGAATGCGCAGGCCACCCGGAACGCCCGGAACGCCCGGGCCGCGCGGGGAGACGAAGCCCCCCGCTGGCCGGGCACCATCGTCACCGAGACGGGCCCATCGCCCCTGGACGCGCGGGTACTCGCGGTGCTGGACGCGGCCGCACGGGGAGAGACGGACTTCAGCGCGCCCGCCGAGAAGCGGGCCACGGACGGCCTGACGGCGGTGGAGCTCCTGGAGGGTGAACTCACCGGGGAGGAGCGGACCCGGCGCGAGGCGGAGCGCGTCCGTCCCTACATCCAGCAGCAGCTGCGCGAGCGGCGCATCGCCGAGATGCACGCCTGGCAGGCCGAGGCGGCGGCGATGCTGAAGACGCTGGACGACACGCCGCAGGGTGCCGCCATGCGGGGAAAGCCCCCTTCCGCCGGGGAGGACACCGCGGCGCGCCGGCACCGGCTCTCCGTCTCACGGGTCCTGGAGGCGATGTCCAACAACCTGGGCGAGCTGGGCATGCTGGAGGCCAACCGCCGCAACTGGCAGGCGGCGAGCGACGCGGCCCACGAGGCGCTGGTGATTCGCGACGAGACGGCCCCGCGGCTGCTCGGGGAGCGGCTGCTGATGGAGCCCCGGCTCCACCTCCAGCGCGCGTACGCGCGGTTCATGCTGGGGGGCAATACGCCCGTGCTCCGGGCGGAGCTGGAGAACGCGCGGCGCGAGGCGCCCGAGTCGCCCGGGCTCAGCTACTGGTCGGCGCGCTACCACGTGATGGCCGGTGACTTCGAGGGCGCCCGGCAGGCCATCGCGGGGATGCTCCATGACCCGAAGATCGCCAACGAGATTGCCCCCCTCGTCGGGCTCCGCGTGCCCCGCCGGCCCACGGCCCGCCGCGCGGGAGCACCCGTCACGTCGGAGCCGGCGATCACGAGCGAGGCCGCCCTGACGAGCCTGGCGCTGACGACGGTGGTGGACGCGCCGCCCCAGCAGGTCCACCCCGCCAACTTCTACTCCTATGGCAACGTCTTCGTGGGCGCGGCGCAGCTGGAGCAGGTGGGCGACGAGCTGGATGCCATCGCCAACGGCGCCATGGCCGGGAGCGCGACGGCGGCCCGGCTGGACCAGGCCGCGAAGGACGCCGCGGCGGAAGCGGCGGCGGCGGCGGCGGCGGCCATCGCCGCGGCCGAGTACGAGGCCGACATCGCCGACACGCAGCGCGAGCTCATCGAAGACCGCCGGGGCTCGTACAAGTTCGAGGACGAGTACGGAAAACCCCGGGTCCGCAAGAACCACCGCGCCGTGCGGCGTGCCCGCGCCTCGGGACAGCGCGCGGGCGGTGTGGCGGCGGCGGAGCAGCGCCGTATCGAGGCCGAGGCCCAGGCCGCCACGGCGCGCGTGGCCGCGCAGCGGGGCTTCGCGGCACTGAGGGACTACGCCACCGTCGGGCGCAGCGCCATCGACGCGTTGCTGCTGTGGGACCAGTCGCTCGCGGACATCCGGCTGGGCCGCTTCCAGCGCGCCACGGGCAACCTCATCGAGTGCCAGATGGCGGCCCTCACCTACTTCGTCGGGCGCTACCCCACGATTGCCAACGGCCGTGCGTCGCCCACCACGCAGGAGGGCGTCTACAGCCGGCTGGTCGAGCTGGCGCGGACCCTGCTCACCAACAACGCCATCATCCGCACGCACTTCAACACGCGCGTGGCGCAGATCGCGCTGAGCTCCCTGCGAGACTACGACTGGGTGAGCCCCACCGTCGCGTCCGCCAACCTCCGGGTCTACAGCTCCGGAGGCAACTTCGTGGACGCGTTCGCCACCACGACGCGCGACAAGATTTCGGAGAAGGTGGACGCCCCCCTGCTGGCCCTTGCCTTCGTGTTCATCCCGATGGCGCTCGCGGACACCTACCGGCTCCGGGGGGACTACGCGCTCGCGGAGAGCAGCCTGGAGGCGCTGCTGAACCGTCACACCGAGCTGCAGCTGCTCAGCAACGTCATCGAGGTGCCCTACGTCAGGATGATGCTCGGCCGGGCGCGGATGGAGCGCGCGGACGCCGAGTTCAAGGCCGCCGTCCCCGCGCCCGCGGGGCAGACGGCGGCGCAGAACCTGAAGGCCGCGCTCACCTACGCGGCGGTCATCGACGTCTTCCGCGACGCGCAGCACATCGGCTATGTCCAGCAGCTCGACACGGGCATGGCCTCGCTCGGGGCGGAGACGGACCGCCTGCTGGGGAAGATCGTCCCCGACACCTCGGGGAAGCTCGTCCTCCAGGGACTGTCGCTCCATCCCCTGGCCGTCCGCGAGGCCTCGGGTGCCACGGTGGCGCCCCTGCCCACCCTGGCGGACCGGGTGGCGCTCGCGGAGCTGGGACGGCGGATTCCCCTGCCCTACGTGTCACTGAGGAACGGAGGCCTGGTGGGCGAGGAGGACCGGTTCGCGCCCAATGACTGCCTGCTGAGCTTCACGTCACCGACGGGCAAGGAGACCAACCCCGCCATCTGGGCCCTGCTCTGCGAGGCGCGCGCGCGGCAGGTCCAGATCGAGCGAGGGCTCAACTTCCTCGGCTACCGCAATGACTACGCGCCGCCCTGGCGCTTCTCGTACCTGCTGGAGCGGGCCCGCTACTTCGCCGAGCACGCCCGCGTTGCACAGCGTGACTACCTGTCCTTCCTCAACAGCGCCGAGAACGAGGAGTTCCGCGAGCTGGGGGCCAGTCAGGCCGTCGTCGTCGAGCGGAGCAACATGCGCGTCGAGAGTGCGCGCGTCGAGCAGTCGAAGAGCGAGGCCGAGGTCTCCAACAAGGCCAAGGGGCTCGCGGACCTGGTCGCGCGCAACGCGTCGCAGCGGCGGACGAACTACAAGAACTTCTCCGCGAGGGCGGACACGCTCGCCAACGAAGTGCTGGCGGGTTCGGGCCTGCGCATTGCGTCCGCGACAGTCATGGGGACGCTCGGAGGTGCGTCCACGGGTCTGTCCATCGTGGGGTCCGACCCGCTGAACAAAGCCGTCACGGGCGTCATGGGTGGGGCGGCGGCGGGCGCGCTCTTCGGTCCCCCGGGCGTCCTGATTGGCGCCGCGGCGGGCGCGCTCCTCGGAGGGCTCAGCTCGTTCTTCGGGAGTCAAGATGCCGAGAAGGAGAAGTCCAACCAGTACGCGCTCGCGGCCGCGCAGCGCACGTACGAGTTCGACAACCTGGGGCTCGCACTGGATGAGGCCAACAAGTCCGCGGAGGTCGCACGCGCGCAGCAGGACGTCGCCAAGGCGGCGCTGCAGGTAGCGACGCTGCAGGAGGCCGCGGCGCTCATGCGTCATGACTTCGCCGTCCAGAACCTCACCTTCCTGCGGGACCGGACGCTGAACTCGGAGTTGTGGTACCGGCTGGCGCAGCTGGTGCGAGGCGTGAGCCGCACCTATCTGCGGTACGCAACGGAGATCGCCTTCCTGGCGGAGCAGGCGTACGAGTTCGAGGCGGACCGGCAGATCAACGTCATCCGCTTCGACTACGACATCCGGGAGCAGGGCGAGTTCATGGGCGGGGACCTGCTGCTGAACGACCTGAACACCATCGAGCACGACCTCATCACCGCGCAGCAGCAGCGGCAGCAGCGGGTGAAGTACGTCATCTCCCTGGCCCGCGAGTACCCGATGGCGCTCCAGCAGCTCCAGGAGACCGGCGCGACGGCGTTCTCGGTGACGCTGAAGCAGCTGGAGCAGCGCTTCCCGGGGTTGTTCAACCTGCGCATCGCGTCGGTGGACGTGTTGCCCGTGGCGCTGATGGACCCCACGCGCTTCAGCGTGGAGCTGACGTACGCGGGAATGAGCCAGGTGCGCATGGCGGCTCCGTCGTCGACGCTTCCGGGCCGGCCCGCTTCCAGCTGGCTGCCCGCCGTGGACGCGCGCTGGCCGGTGCGGACGCGCATGGGCAACCCCGAGTCGTTCGTCTTCAGCGGACTCAGCCGGGCGGAGGTCCAGGAAGCCTTCCCCTTCACCACGGCCACCCAGCGCAATGCCTTCGAAGGCGTGGGAGCCGCCGCCTCGTGGTATCTGGACATGTCGATGCGGGAGAACCACGTGGTGCCCCGGTCCATCGCCGACGTGCTCATCACGCTCACCCTCGGCGGCTACCACGATGCGGGCTTGAGGTCCGCCGTGGAGACCTCGGCACCTTCCTCGCAGCCCGTGCTGACGCAGAACCTCTCCTCGCGCCAGCTGTTCCCCGACGCGTTCTACCGGTTCGGCGAGTCGGGCGTGCTGGAGATGCCCGTTCCCGCGGAGGTGCTGACGGCCGATGCGCCGGTCCAGGCGCTGCGCAATGCGGCGCTCTACTTCCTGCCCTCGGCGAGCGGCGTGCACGCGGGGCCGCTGATTGCCAGCTACGCCATGGACTTCACGGTGACGAGCGCCCTGACGCTCGAGACGCGTGGCGCCGTGCCGCGCATCACCGTGACGCTCAGCGGCCTGACGGCGAACGTGACGGCCAGCATGGCGGGCGCGACGTCGCTGCAGTGGAACTGGGGGGATGGAGCCACGTGGCAGTCGGTCACCACGGACGTCGCCGTGGCGCATGCGTATCCCCGTCCCGGGACGTATACCGCCGAGCTCCGCGTGGTGGTGGGTGAGCGGCTCTCCGCCTACCGCTACGCCATCACCGTGTCGCGGACGCAGACCCTCACCGCGCCGGTGACGGCCGCGCCGATGCCGCTGACGGTGACGGGCACGGCGAACGGACGCGCCCAGCTTTCGGCGACGGCCTGGCTGCCCGCGGGCATGCCGGCGGTGACGTACCTGTGGAGGCTGGTCGGGACGTCACAGACGTGGCGCGGCACGGCCGCAACCCCGGACCTTGCTCCGGGGCGCTACACGCTCGTCTTCACCGCCATGCGGACGCTGAAGGTGGGGTTCTACGGAGCCCAGCGCTGGCTGCCCAACACCCGGCTCACGGTGGACAGCGGGATGATCTCCACGAACCGGACCTTCGACGCCAACGGCACGGAGACCAACGTGGCGGGTCGCAATGCCCTGGCACTGCACCTCTTCGGCAAGGGACCCATCTCACCGCTTGACCGGTGGACCGTGGCCGTCCCCATCGCGGACAACACGTTCCTGCGCGGCGTCACCGAGGATGACGTCGCCCGGCTCATGGTGGAGGTCTTCGACGACGTCGTCCTTTCCATGGAATACGACGTCGCATCGACCTGAGCGGGGGGCCGCCGCTCAGCGCGAGGCGCGGCGCTGGACCTCTTCCACGGCCCGGGCGATGGCGGCGGAGTCCGGGACGATGCGCTTCGCCTGCTCCGCCACTTCCATGGCCGCGTCCAGCTTGTCCTGCTGTCCCAGCGCGTGAATCCACCCGGCCCACGCCTCTTCCAGCAGGGACAGCGCCGCGCTGGCGGCGGAGGCGAAGGCGGCCTCCGCGTGCTCGGGCGCATTCCGGGCGGTGGCGAGAAAGCGCCCCAGCTCGATGAGCGGCTCCGGCGCCCCGGCCGAGACATCCGCCGCGGTGCGCAGGGCCCGCTCGGCCTCGTCGAGGTGGGCCTCGTCGCGCTGGAGCAGGCAGGTGCGGCTCAACGCGAGCAGGTTGGGTACGAAGGCGGGACAGCCCTCCGCCAGTGCACGGTACGCGTCGAGCCGGCGAGCGCCCTCCACCGGCTCCGCGTTCGCCGCCTTCCACTTCCTTCGCAACTCCTGGGGACTCGGGTGCGTGCTCATGCCCCGCACTCTAGGCCCCAGCCGCGCGCCGTGCTCAGGGCTGGTTCGGGTCGCCGATGCCCTTGAACGGATTGAACGTGTACGTCGTCGAGAAGCGCGACGACGGGCTGAAGTAGTACGCCGCCAGCTTCGCCGGGTCGCTGGCCAGCTCCCCGCGCAGGATGGAGCCGTCGTTCTGGTCGTCCCAGCCCCACGGCGCGTTCGCCGAGTTCGACGTGCACTGCCCCGCCACCGAGCCGCAGCCGCCGCCCGTGTCGCCCCGGAACGTGCCCTCGGACGAGAAGAGCGTGCTGAGGCTCCTGCGTTGCCACAGCCCTTCCGAGCCGTAGATGTCCACGAGCTTGTAGCGCACATCCGAGTCCGAGGCCGACGAGGGCTCCTCCGCCGTGGTCAGCGAGGGGAAGTACTTCACGCCGTCTCCGACGATGTCATACGCCGGCCAGGCCTTGAGCCCGTGGCCCTTGGCCTCCTGCGCGGTGATGGGATGGAGCACGCCCTCGAAGGACAGGGACGACAGCTTGCCGTCCACGGACTCCACCCCCGAGCCGATGGGGCTGCCGTCGGGCACGAAGGAGAAGAAGTCCTTGTGCGCCACCGTCACCGCGCCGATGAGCGCCCCGTACTCGGTGCCGTTGCGCTCCACGATGAGCATCACGCCCTCGGCGTCGTTCTCGTGCTCCGTGTCGAAGATGTTGTCGGCCCAGTCGCGCGGGTGGAAGAACGTGTAGACGAGGTACCAGTGCGAGCTCGTCTCCACCAGCGAGTGGTACGCGTGCGCCGTCAGCGCCCGGGAGCCGGTGTTGTCCCAGTTGTTCGTCCCGCTCCAGTCCCCGTCGAAGTCGACGCGGGTGATGTAGTCCGCCTTGCCGCTAAGCGAGTGCGAGCCCGTCACGTCCACGTCCTGGTAGTGGATGGGCGCCCAGCGCTTCGCCAGCGCGGCCCGGAACGCGGTGGACGTGGGGCCGCCCGCGAGCCCCAGCCCGGCCTCACCGAGGAAGTCCTCGTCCAGCGACTCCGGACCGCAGGCGGTGAGCAACATCAGCGCGGCGGGGACGACAGCGCGCGCGAGGGCACCACGAACGTGACGACCAATGGAGACCATGAGGGTCCTCCCTTTCAGGCGGACTCCTACATGATTTCCTGATTGACGGGGTAAGACGATTTAACAGTTTACGCGCTTTATACGTTCAGCGGCGGGCTCAGTACGACGCGGTGAGTCCCCAGTGCAGACTGGAGTAGGTCTCCTCCGCCACACCGCCGGCCTGCCAACCCGTACGGGTGCCCGCGCCGGAGAAGGTGTCCTGGTAGCGCGACAGGTTGAAGCGCACCGAATAGCCGAACGGGCCCCAGAGCTCGCCGGCCACACCCAGCTCCGCTTCCCAGCCGAAGCTGGACACCGAGGTGCCGTAGTCGCTGACCTCCAGGCCCAACGCACCGCCCTCGTCGTCGAAGCCCTCGCCCGGCTTCGGGCCGATGAAGACCTGCCCCGCGCCCTCCAGCCGCACCGAGCGCAGCAACGGCACGGACACCTCCAGGCCCACCGCGGGGAACATGCGGTGCGTGCCCGTGAGCGGGCTCTCCGCGGACTCGTCCACGTCGAACGCGCGCGTGAGCAGGCCCGCGCGCAGCCCCGCGTAGCCGAGCAGCTGCCGCGCCTCACCGAGGCCGAAGTAGTAGCGGTACAGCGCCTGCGCGGTGAGCACCGAGTCGGTGGCCACCACCTCGCGCGTCACCGACTGGCCCGCGTCATTCTGCAGGGTCACGTTCGTGGACGAGTACCCGCGCCGGTAGCCCAGCACCGCGCCCAGCCCGCGCACCGCCGACGGCTTGCGCGCCAGCGGCAGCAGCTCCAGCTCCGCGGAGACGCCGAGGTACGGCACCGACGACGAGTAGTCCACCCGGTCTCCCAGCTGGTCCTCCGCCGCCTTCCGGTCGAACTCGCTGCACGACTTCACCCCGGGACGCGCGCAGTACTTTCGCCACGTCGTCGTGCCGCCGAGGAACAGCCGAGCCAGCGGCGGACGCACCGGCTCGTCCCCCACCGTGCCCCCAGAGCCCGTGTCCAGCGCCACCTCCAGGAACGGGTCCGTCGTCGTGTGCGACTCGGGGTCCACGGCCACCGGGTCCACGCTGTCGGCGTCACGCGAAGCCACGACCACCGCGTCCGGGCGGATCACCGGCTTCTTCGGAGCATCCGGACGCGTCGCGACGGCGGGAGGCGCTTCAGTCGGCCGCTCCGCCACGGTCGGAGCCTCCGGATGCGACGCAGCGCCCGGAGACGCATCGGAGGGACGTTCCGCTACGGTCGGAGCGTTCGGGCTCACGGGGGCAGGAGCTCCCGAAACGGCCGGAGCGTTCGGACTCACGGGGGCAGGAGCTCCCGACACGACCGGAGCGTTCGGACTCGCAGGCACAGGAGCCCCCGTCACGGCCGGAGCCTCCGCCACTGCGGGAGGAGGCACGGGCGCCACCGGCTCGACGGGCTTCAGCGGCTCGGCGGGAGTGACACCCTGGGACGGCTCCGGCGCCGTGCGAGGCGCGCGCACCGCGGCGGCGATGAAGAGTGCCGCCTTCTTCGCGTCCGCGGCCGTGAGCTTCCCGCGCGTGAGCGCCACCTCCTGCTCGGACAGCACGCGCCCGTCGGCATCCAGCACGCGCACGTGCAGCGAGGAGCCCACCGCGCCGCCCACCGCCGAGTCGAGCTTCAGGCGCGGGGCCACCTTGACGAGCGCGTCCTCCGACGAAGCCTCGGCGCCGCGCAGGCCCGACTTCTTCGCGGTGGCGGCGTACTGCTTCAGCGACACCACCGACACCTGGCGCGTGCGGCGCAGCGCCGCGTCCAGCTGGGCGCGCACCCGGCCCCGGGAGTCACCCTCCAGAGCCAGCACCACCACGCGCTGCCGCTGAGCCACGGACGCCGACTTCTTCCGCTTCACCGCCGCCGGAGCGGTCCCCTCCACGCGCTGCCGCGCGGCCACGGGCGCCGCCTTCTTCCGCTTGACGACGGCGGCCTGTGCCGACGGGGAGGCCAGCACCACCGCCAGGGCGAACACCATGCCCCAGCGAACCATCGCGTGTCCGGTGTTCATCATTCCCGGGGGAGGTTCACCCACCCCGCAGGCGATGTCCAGGCTCCAAGCCCGGAGCCCGGTGCCTGGAGCCCCGCCGCACGCTCAGGCGTTCATCGTCGCCGGAGCGCCCAGACCCGTGCCGCCCACGGGCATCGTCGTCGGCTCCATGTCCGGCGCCAGGGACGGCGACGAGTCCGCCGCCGCCTGCGTCGCCGCCAGGTGCTCCGCGCGGCCAATGCCGAGGAAGTCACGCCGGTAGATGCGCACCATGGCCATGAAGATGGAGGCGATGAGCGGCCCCACCAGCAGCCCCATCATCCCGAACACCGCCAGCCCGCCGAACATGGACAGGAAGACGAGCAGCGGGTGCAGCGCCATGCGCGCCCCGCACAGCTTCGGGCGGATGACATTGTCGATGCTGCCCACCAGGAAGGTGCCCCAGGCCAGGAGGAACACGCCCTCCGTCACATTGTTCGCGGCGATGAGCACCACGCCGATGGGCCCCCACACCAGCGCCGTACCGCCCACCGGCACCAGCGCCACCAGCACCATGGCCGCGCCCCACACGCCCGCATGCGGCACCCCGGCGATGAGCAGCCCCACGAAGCCCACCGCGCCCTGGATGAGCGCCGTCACCGTGTTGCCGTAGACAATCGCGTACGCCACATCGGTGAACTCGCGCGAGAAGGCCTCGAAGTAGCGCTTGTCCAGGGGGATGAGGCGCATCACCTCGGCCACCAGCCGGCGGCCGTCGAGGAAGAAGTAGTACATGGCCACGGTCATCAGGAACATGTTGATGACCAGCTCCGCGCCGGCGGTCACCACGTCACCCAGCAGCGCCGCCCCGCCCGTCACCGCCGTCATCAGCGCCCGCTCCGTCTCCGCGCTCTCCGGGTCGAACCGGATGTACCGGCTGAGACCTCGGGGCAGCGAAGAGGCGAACTGGTGACGCAGGTCCACCTGCTCCAGCAGGTCCTGCGCCTGGCCCACGAACTGGAGGAGCTCCTTCGCCACCATCCACCCCACCAGCGCCAGCGGGGCCAGGATGAGCAGGAACACCGTGAGGGTGGACAACCCGGCCGCGAGCGACTTGCGGCCCCGCAGCTTCTGGCCCAGGTAGTCCTGGACCGGCATGAAGAGGACGACCAGGAAGCCGCCCAGCAGCACCGGCATGAGGAACGGAAGAAGAATCCTGGAGAAAAGAATCAACGCGAGCGCAAAGAGCCCCGCGAATACGTAGTTCGACCACCGCCGAGTTTCACCCACCGCCCCACCCCACCCCGCCCGCCCCGCGGGCCCACGACGCCACCCCAAGCTAGGAACCCCGCTTCCCACCGGGAAGTCCGGGTTCACCCCCTGCCGAGGATCAACCATGACTTCTGGACGTTTCACGCCCGTGGTGCTCACCGCCCTGTTGTCCCTCGCCGCTACCGCGTGTGGGGACGAGGCTGCCCCCTGCACGGACTGCCCGGCGCTGGAAGGCCGCTACCGGATGGACTTCGCGGATGGGGGCGTGCCGGCCGAGTGCGGCCAGATTGCCGTGGACCTGCCCCGGGGCCGCCCGCTGGCCATCTCCCGCACGGGGGCTGCCCTCACGGGCTCGCTGGAGGGGGTGTCCCTGAGGGGCTCCGTCTCCGGCCAGGGGACCTTCAGCCTGTCGGGGAACGCCGGGGGCACCCCGGACGGGGGCCTCACCCAGAACCTGAGCCTGGCTGGCAGCTTCACGCCCCCGGTGACGGATGGCGGAACGGCACGGCTGGCGGGGACCTACACCGGCAACTTCACGCGCGCCGGGCCGAACGGGTCCCAGCGCTGCAACGTCGTCACCCCGTTCTCGGCGACCCGGGAATAGCGCCTCGGGCCGCTCGAGCTCGGGGGCGGACTACTTCTTCTTCGCCTCGGCGGCCTTCGCCTCGGCCTTCTGCTTCTTGGCCCGCTTCTTCCAGGCCTGCTTGATCTTCATCTGCACGCGACGGTGCTTGCTCTTGCTGCGGGCCATCGTTGACTCCTGCGCTCCGGAACGGAGACGTGAAAAGAAGGGCCTACGTATCAGAACCGGATGGGCTCCCGGAAGAGGAACCCTCTGAAGGGGGTTCCGGAGCCTTTTCCAGGGCCTCCTCCGGGGACTCTTCCGGGGCCGGCCGGGTGGGGAACGGAATCCCCTCCGCCCCCCGGACCTGGGTAGGTCTGGCGGAGGACACCGTCACCTCCCCCTCCCGGTCCTCGTCGCTCGGCCGCTCGCGGGACACGGGGGCGCTGCTCTGCTGGGGACGCTTCTTCACCGAGGCGAAAATCGGCTTGAAGGCGTCCAGGGCGCGCCGGACCTCGTCCAGGGGCAGCGCCGGGCTGTGGTTGCCATTCACGCCCGTCATGGACGTGGCCATGCACATGGCGTTGAGGATGGCCTCCTCGGTGGCTTCCATCACCGCCTCGTAGAGGGGGTCCAGCCGCTGATCCAGGAGGATCTTCAGCTTGTAGACCATCTTCTGCGTGCGCCTGGGGATGATGTTGGCGGTGGAGAAGCCGACGACGATTTCGCCCGAGCCGTGCGCCGCGTAGCTGCCCACCCGGCCGATGCCCAGCGCCACGCGCTTGCAGAGGCGGTTGATCTGATGGCTCAGCAGCGGCGCGTCCGTGGCCACCACGGCGATGATGGAGCCGTAGGTGTGGCCGCGCTTGGGCGTGTCCTTGAACTTCTCCGCCAGCACCTCGCCCACCGGCAGGCCGCCCACCCGCAGGTTGTGCATCTTCCCGAAGTTGGACATCACCAGCACGCCCAGGGTGTAGCCGCCGAGCACCTCCGGCAGCTTCCGGGAGGACGTGCCGATGCCGCCCTTGAAGTCGCACGTCACCATGCCGGTGCCGCCGCCCACGTTGCCCTCGGCCACGGGGCCCGTCTTCGCGTTGCGGATGGCCTCGTAGACGTGCTCCTCGCGCACGTGCCGGCCGGAGATGTCGTTGAGCCACGAGTCGTCGCACTCGCCCACCACGGGGATGATGACGTCGTGCTCGTCGCCGATGCCGGGGTAGCGCTCCACCTGGTGGCGCGCGACGCCGTCCGACACCGCGCCCACTGCCATGGTGTTGGTGAGGAGGATGGGCGTTTCGATGAGGCCCCACTCCATGAGCTGCGTCATGCCGGAGACCTCGCCCGCGCCGTTGAGCACGAAGCCGCCTCCATTCATGCGCTCCATGAAGATGTTGCCGTTGTTGGGAAGAATCGCCGTCACGCCCGTGCGCACCGGGCCGTGGCCGGGCCGCAGCGGCCCCTCACCCTTGATGATGGTGCTGTGCCCGACGAGCACCCCATCCACGTCGGTGATGGCGTTGAACTTCCCGGGCTTGAAGCGTCCCAGCGGAAGACCCAGCTCACGGGCGCGGACGCGGGGCCCGGATTCCTCGGGGATGTGCACCATAGGCGGCGGACACTAACCGACCATCTCCCACCGTCAACCACTCCGCGCATGCACCGCCAGGGAGCCTCCACTGGCACGCCCGCGGGAAGCCGGCCCGGCAGCGGACAAGACGACGCCCCGTCCCGCCGCCAGGAAGGCAGACACGGGGCGGGGCGTGGGCTTCAGCCGGAGCGGCCGGACGTCAGGCCTTGGCTTCCATGCGCGTGGGCGGCTCGCCGCCGCCACCGGAGCTGGAGCCACCGCTGCTGCCCGACGACGGGGCCGGCGCAGCGGCCGGGGCAGCGCCCTGCTCTTCCAGCGACGGGCCCTTGCGCAGCACCGAGGGCGTCTCGGTGGCCGCGCGGCGCGCCTCGCGCTCCTTGTAGCGGCGGATGGCGGGGGCCATGATTTCGCCGATGAGGCCCCGGTAGTCCATGCCGGCGCCCGCGGCGATGAGCACCAGGTCGCTCCAGCCCGGCGTCAGGCCGGGCAGCGGGTTGCACTCGATGAAGTAGATGCGGCCCTTGTCATCCATGCGGAAGTCGATGCGCGCCACGTCGCGGCACCCCAGCGCCATGAACGAGCTGCGCGCCGCCGTCCGCAGCTTCTCCAGCAGCGCGGGCTCGAGCTTCGCCGGCGCGTCGTAGCGGATGCGGTCCGTCCAGTCGAGCTTGTGCTGGAAGCTGTAGACGGGGTTCTTCTCCGCCTTGTCGAGGAAGACGATCTCCATCGGCGGCAGCACGCGCGGGCGGCGCTCGCCCAACAGGCCCACGGTGAACTCACGCCCGCCGATGTACTCCTCGATGAGCGCGGGCTGCTGGTACTTGCTGGCAATCTCGCGCACCACCTCGCGCAGCTCCGCCTCGCTGTAGCAGACGCTCTTGGTGACGACGCCCTTGGAGCTGCCCTCCGCCACCGGCTTCACGATGAGCGGGAAGGAGGTGAACTCCTTGTTGAGGCGCTCCTTGCCCGTGGCCATCAGCTGGAAGTTGGGCGTGAGGATGCCGGCCTGCCGGACGATCTTCTTCGCCAGCGCCTTGTCCAACGCAATGGACAGCGTCGCCGGGTCGGAGCCGGTGTACGGGATGTCGAGCAGCTCCAGCATGGCCGGGACCTGGCTCTCGCGGTTGCGGCCCTTGAAGCCCTCGGCGATGTTGAAGACGATGTCGAGCGGCGTGCTGGACAGCACGGTGGGCAGCTCCGCGGTGGCCTCCAGGTCGATGACCTCGTGGCCCCAGGAGGCAATGGCCTCGCGGATGGCCTGCAGCGTGTTGGGCGAGTCGTACTCGGCCTCGCTGTCCTCCACCGACTCGGAGGTGGCCATGGGCTTCACGCGCTTCACGTTGTAGGTGAAGCCCACGCGCAGCGGGCCCGTCTTGCGCGCCGGCTTGCCCTGGCGCCGCGCGGAGTCCTTGATCTTGTTGCGCTTCGCCGCGCTCTGGATGATGGAGTTGATGACTCCGTCGAAGTGCAGCCCGTCCAGCTCCGCGGAGGCATAGATGCCCGCGCCCGGCTCCAGGCTGGGCAGCGCGTTGATCTCCAGGAAGTACGGCACGCCCGCGTCGCTCAGACGGAAGTCGATGCGGCCCAGATCCCGCGTGTCGAGCGCCTGGAAGATCTTCTGCGCCATCTTCCGCACGTCCTCCGCGGTGCGGGCCGGAATCTGCGCGGGCGCGCGCACGCTGACGGCGCTCTCCTTCTTCGTCTTCAGCTCGTAGTCGTAGATGGCGTACTTGCGCCCCGCCGTGACGGCCGGGTCCACGACGTACTCCACCGGCGTGAGCACGCCGTCGTAGTCGTTGTCCAGCGCGGCCAGGAACGGCACTGTGAGGTCCCGCCCGGTGATGTACTCCTCCACCAGCACGCCGGCGGGGTACTTCTCCAGCGCGGCGGCCACCTTGGTGCGCACCTCGTCCAGCGTCTCCGCGATGGAGTCCTGGGTGATGCCCTTGGAGGAGCCCTCGAAGTTGGGCTTCACGATGACGGGGAAGCGCAGGTTCTCCGCGGTCAGCTCGCTGAGCTTCTCCACGTACTGCCAGCCCGGAGTGCGGATGCCCTGCTTGGTGAGGACCAGCTTGGTGAGCTGCTTGTCCAGCGTCAGCGCCAGCGCGTACGCGTCCGAGCCCGTGTACGGGAAGCCGAGCTCGTCGAAGAGGGCCGGGTAGAAGGCCTCGCGGAAGCGGCCGCGGCGGCCTTCGGCGGTGTTGAAGATGAGGTCCGGGCTGTACGCCTCCAGCCGGGCCACGGTGCGCGAGGCGGGACCGCTGACCTCGAAGCGCTCCAGACGGTGCCCGAGCCGCTCGATGGCTGCGGCCAGCGCGTTGACCGTCTCCTGGGTGTCGAACTCCGCTTCTTCTTCCGAATCGGACAGCCTGAGGTTGTGGGTCAGCGCGATGCGCACGGTTGCCCCTTTCTCTTCTTGAGCGAGCGACCGCGGCGCACCTTCGCCGCGGACATGATTCTTCCCGGTGCTCGCTGATGAGCCACCGGCGTGCGGGCTGCAACGGTTGCGCCCGCGACAACCTTCCCGTCCACCACCTGCGTCTGCGCCCAGGTGTCACCGAGCCGCCAGCCGAGCGGATCCCTCACCACGCGCCACGCCTCCACCCCGCCGATGACGACCAGCCCCGCGAGCCCCGCCACCCAGCCCAGCGGCGCGGGCATCATCCCCAGCAGGACGACGAGCGCGAGCGGCGCGTTGCGAAGCGTGCTGTCGCGGTGGCGCGCCGCCGAGCGCGTGGGCAGGTGCATCACCTTCACGCCGAAGATGCGCTTGCCCACGCTCTGGCCTTGAATCATCCCGTCGGCCAGCAGCAGGAAGAGCAGCGCCACCACCGCGCCCGCCGCGCCGCACACCACGTAGAGGCCCCAGGCCACCGCCACGTCCACCACGCGGGCGCCCAGGCGCAGGAAGAGCGAGGCCTTCGGGTACGGCGAGCCGGTCTCCTCCGCGTCTTCCGCGACGATGCGCAGCACCCGGCTGCCACCGCGGCTGTCCGTCATGAACACGCGTTCGCGGTCCGTGCTCACTCCTCGGGCTCCAAGGTGAGTCCTTCCTCGTGCGGCTCGGGCTCGTCGAGGCCGGCCAGCCGGGCCAGGCGCTCATGCGCGCTCAGCGGGTGCACCATGGGCGCGGCCCACTCGGCCTGCTCCCGCGCGCGGCCGGCGGCGAGCGCCGCGGTGGGGCTGCCCGCGTCGGACATGCGCAAGAGCCGCTCGCGCGCGGCGTCCTCGTCATGTGCGGCGGGGGCACCCTCGCGGGTGAAGAAGACGAAGGCCATGGCCGGCCGCTTGGAGGCCTCGCGCATGGCGAACTGCACGCCGTCCAGGTTCCAGCCCTTCCCGGTCCACTCGTTGAGGGTCCGCTCCAGCGAGCCCTCGTCCACCGTGGAAAGCTCCACCACTTTGTACTGCAACGGTCCGGGTGCGCGAATCACCGCGGAGCGTCCGCTCCCGGGGCGCCGGCCGGCCCTCCGCCGACGTTGGGGCGGGGGCTTCTCGGACTTGCGTGCGGGCCGCTTCTTCTTGGTGGGCATCGTGCGCGGTTCATTTGGACGCAATGCGCCGCGCGGATCAAGTCCTCGCCGCGCGCACGTGCGTCCGGTTGTCGGCTACAGGAGCTTCGCGGCTTCCAGGGCGTGGTAGGTGATGATGAGGTCCGAGCCCGCGCGCTTGATGGACGTGAGCGTCTCCATCATCACCCGCTCGTAATCAATCCACCCGTTCTGCCCGGCGGCCTTGAGCATGGAGTACTCGCCGGACACGTTGTAGCTGACCACGGGCAATTCGAAGCGCTCGCGCACGGCGCGGATGATGTCCAGGTAGGCGAGCGCGGGCTTCACCATGATCATGTCCGCGCCCTCCTCCACGTCCAGGGCGACTTCCTTCAGGGCCTCGCGCACGTTGCCGGGGTCCATCTGGTAGCCGCGGCGGTCGCCGGACTTGGGCGCACTCTGGGCGGCCTCGCGGAAGGGGCCGTAGAAGCCGGAGGCGTACTTCGCCGCGTAGGAGAGGATGGGCACCTCGCTCAGGCGCACCTCGTCCAGCGAGCGGCGGATGGCGGCCACGCGGCCGTCCATCATGTCCGACGGGGCGATGATGTCCGCGCCGGCCTGGGCGCAGGAGACGGCCATCTGCGCGAGCAGCGGCAGCGTGGCGTCGTTGACGACGTGGCCCTCCTCCAGCACGCCGCAGTGGCCGTGGTCCGTGTACTCGCACAGGCACACGTCGGCGATGACCTGGAGGTCCGGCTCGGCGGCTTTGATTTCGCGGATGGCGCGCTGGACGATGCCGTCCTGCGCGTAGGCCTGGGAGCCGCGCGCGTCCTTGTGGTTCGGGATTCCGAACAGGAGGACGGAGGGGATGCCCAGGGCCCTGGCCTGCCGGGCCTCCGCGACGGCGTGCTCGACGGACAGGTTGAAGATGCCCGGCATGGAGGCGATGGGACGGCGCACGTCCCGGCCTTCCACGACGAAGAGCGGATAGATGAAGTCGCCCGGCGACAGGCGCGTCTCGCGCACCATGTCTCGCAGGACGGGGTTACGACGGAGGCGGCGGGGGCGATGGACGGGATGGGCCATGACGGTCGCCGGTATAAACCGGCGGCGCCCGGCATTCATCGTTTCCTCATCCCTGCCCGGCCGCTCACCCTGCGGCGAGCCGCCAGCTGCGCTGATGCCGCGCGTGCTCACGGGCGGCGCGCTGCGCGCGGCGCTCGGCGAGGTCGGCCTCGTGCAGGGCCCGGGCGTAGCGCACGCGAGCCGCCTCGGTGCCGGCCTTCAGTCCCTGCTCGGCCGCCTCCAGCTCACGCCGGGCCTCCTGAAGCTGCGCGTCGACATACGCCATGGGTTCCATCTCCTGGGGTGTGAAAGGTGCCCAGCGTGGTTTGCACACCCCGGACCATGGAGCTCCAACGGCTGCAAGCTCGCGGAAGGACGGAGTGTCGCGGCGCGGCAGACACGGATTGGGTGCGAAACCTGTTTCCCAGGTGCGCGAAGGGCACCGCGCGGAGGAAGGCGCGGGTGCTCCCCCGTCCGGCCGCCCTCCCTTGAAAGTGGCGAGGCAATCGTCGCCCGCCCCGGTCGTCTACAGTCACAACCGTGACAGCCAGAGCGCCAGCCATCGAAGTGAGGGGACTGCGGAAGACGTACCGCCGTGCCTTCCGCAAGACAGGGAACGATGCCCTCAAGGGCATGGACCTGAGCGTGCCAGAGGGGAGCGCCTTCGGGCTCATCGGCCCCAACGGCGCGGGGAAGACGACGTTCATCAAGAGCATCCTCGGCATCGTCCAGCCCACGGCGGGCACGGTGCGGGTGCTGGGGGGCTCGCCCGAGGACCCGCGCATCCGCGCGCGCATCGGCTACCTGCCGGAGCGGCTGCACCTGCCGGGCTCGTGGACGGCGACGGCCTTCCTGTCCACCGTCACACGTCTGAAGGGCCTGAAGTCTGATGCGCAGGGGAATTCGCGCCTGCTGGAGCGCGTGGGCCTGGCGGACGCGGCGGGCCGGAAGATTGGCGGCTACTCCAAGGGCATGCGGCAGCGGCTGGGGCTGGCGGCGGCGATGGTGGGCTCCCCTGCCCTGCTGATTCTCGACGAGCCCACGGACGGCATCGACCCCATGGGCCGCCTGGAGGTGCGCCGCATCCTCCTGGAGGAGGTGCAGAAGGGCACCACCCTCTTCCTCAACTCGCACCTGCTGGCGGAGACCGAGCGGGTGTGTGACCGCGTGGCCATCCTCGCGGACGGGCGCGTGCTGCGCGAGGGACGGCTGGAGGACCTGGCGCGCGGCGGGGCGCGGTGGATGGTGCGCTTCGCGCCCGGCGTGGACGCGGCGGCGCTGGGCGCGGCGGGCTTCACGCGGGGCAGCGCGGACGGCGTGTACCACGTGGAGGCGGAAGACCCGGCGGCGCTCAACGCGGCGGTGGACCGGGCTCGCGCGGCCGGGGCGCTGCTCGTGGAGTTGCGGCGGGATGGAGCAGACCTGGAGTCCGTGCTGCTGGGGACGGTGGCCCCGGCGAACACGGTGGGGGTGGCGGCTTGAATCCGGTCCTGGGAATCGCGGGCTACGTGCTGCGCGAGGCGATGGCGCGCAAGTTCATCCTCGCCTTCGTGGTGGGAATCACGTTGGTGCTGTCGGTGGTGGCGCTGAGCCTGCGGCTGGACGTGGTGGACGGCGCGCTGGCGGCGTCGCGGCTGTTCGGCGAGGACATTCGCGCAAGCATCCGCTCCGTCGACGTGGCGCTGCGCCCCGTGTACACGGCGGCGGCGTTCATCGTGTTCTACGGAGGCATCCTGTTCGGCATCGTCGCGTGCTCGGACTTCGCGCCGTCGCTGATGTCGCCGGGGCGCATCGAGCACCTGCTCGCGCTGCCAATCCAGCGCTGGCACCTGCTGGCCGGGACGTTCCTGGGCGTCATGGCGCTGGCGCTGGGCGGGACGCTGTATGGCACCACGGGGCTGGTGCTCATCTTCGGCGTGAAGGCGGGGTACTGGACGGCGGGGCCGCTCATCGCCGGGTTGATGGCGTGCGTGGGGTTCGCGGCCGTCTATGCGGTGATGCTGACGTCGGCGACGCTGGTGCGCAGCGCGGCGCTGAGCGCGGCGGCCGGCATCCTGTTCCTCGTGGGCGGCATCATCGCGGGCTACCGGACGCAGATTGCCACCGCGTTCGAGGATGGCCTCAGTCGGCGCATCTTCGAGGGCGTGACGCTGGCGCTGCCGCGGCTGTCGTCGCTGGCGGAGGCCGCGGGAGACATCGCCGCGTCGACGCCGCTGGAGGTCCACTCCCTGGGGACGCTGCTCACGGGAGTGCTGGTGTTCGGGTTTGGTGCGCTGGCCGTGGGGTTCTGGCGCTTCGAGGGAAAGGACTACTGACGTGGACAACCGTCGACGGCGTCGGGTGTGGCTCGGGGTGGCGGCACTGCTGTTCGTGCTGGCCGGGGTGTTGATGTTCACCGGTCAGGGGGACTCGCTCCCGAAGGACGAGGGTCCCCAGGTGGAGTTCCCCCGGCGGATGCGGGGTGAGGATCGCGAGCGCGCCGAGAAGCGCCGCACGTGGGTGATGCCCGTGGTGGCGGACGCGGGCACGGTGGCCCAGGAGCGCCCGCGCCCGAGAGACCCGCTGCTCGCGGCGCTGCCCCGGGGCCCGGGCCGCACGGCGGTGGTCATCGAGGCCAACGCGCTGAGGCACTCGCCCATTGGCGAGCTGCTGCTGGACTGCATGATGCGCGACGGCGGGAAGCAGCTGGACGAGATCCGCAATAGGAGCGGCGTGGACCCGCTCCAGGACCTGGACCGGCTGGTCATCACCGACGAGGGGATGATGCTGTCGGGCAACTTCAGCAACGCGAAGTTCCAGGAGATGATGGGCAACGCGGTGTCGGCGGACTACGGCGAGGGCGCGCGTGTCTACGAGCCGGGCGAGTCGACGGTGACGCGGCCGGATGGCACCACGGAGACGCGGCGGCGGGAGTCGGCGATGGGCGTCTGGAACAACCAGCTCTTCATGGTGGGCAAGACGCCGGACGAGGTGAAGGCGGCCATCGACCGGGTGGAGGGACGCGGGCCGGACGAGCCGTCCCTGATTCCCGAGGGCAGCACCTACGGCGAGATGTACGGGGTGCTGTCGGTGGAGCAGATCGCGAAGCTGCTGCCGCCGGATCAGGCGGAGCTGGCGCAGCGGCTGCGCGACGTGGCGCAGAACGTGGAGCTGCACGTGGACGCGTCGTCGGACGTGGCGCTGGTGGCGGAGGTGCGCGGCCCGGATGCGGCCAAGGTGACGGACCTGGGCAAGTCGCTGGGCGCCGCCCTGTCCCTGGCGCGCATGAAGGCGCAGGCCGAGGGCGAGAAGGAAATCGCGCAGCTCCTGGACTTCGCCCGCGTGGAGCCGGACGGCGACACGTTCAAGGTGGAGATGGCCGTGCCGCTGGAGGCCATCAAGGAGCGCCTGGCGTTCTGCAAGCAGGAGCGGCAGGCGGCAGAGGCGGCGACGGCGAAGTAGGCACTGCCGTTGGCGGCGGAGACCGCGCATCCCACGCGGCTCCCCGGGCCCCGCAAGGAGGCGGCCACGCACGACGCGTGGCCACCGCCAGGACTTCGGGGCTATTCGGCGGCCGGCTGGCGCAGCACATCCAGCGCCGTGTCGTACGCCTCCAGGCGCCGGTCGACGCCGTTGTAGCCGCCGTTCACGCCCAGGGTGACGGCGCCGATGCGGCCCTGGTCCGCCTGCTGGTTGAGGCCGCGGTCGTTGAAGTACCAGGCGCCGGTGCGCGCGGCGAGGTCCGCGTCGGTGGCGACCTGATCAGGGTCCTGGGTGAGGTCCGTGCCCAGCGCGTTGCCCGCCTCGACGTAGTTGTCCTCGTGGGTGAGCTGCAGCATCCCGCGGCCGTAGTAGTCCCCGTGCTCCGGGTTGGGAGAAATCTCGGACATGTACTGCAGGTCCGCCGTCTCCGCGGCAATCTGGGACAGGAAGGCCGCCTGGCGCTCGGGCGTGGAGATGTTGAACTCCTCCATCGCCTCGTTGAGCGGGCCCAGGTACTGCTCCCGCAGCGCTTCCGTGGCGTTGGGCATGATGTCCGCGAGCTGCTGGTCCGTCACGGCGGTGTACGTGTCCGGCAGGTCCGCGGCGGGCGCGGTGATGCCCTGGGCCTCGGCGGCGCGCCGCTCCGCGATCTCCGCGGCCATGGCATCGCGGGTCGCCGCGTCGTAGTTGCCCGTGACCGTCATGCCCTGCTCGTACTGGAAGGACTTGATGGCCCCCTCGGTGATGGAGCCGTAGAAGCCGGTGACATGGGCGGGAGCCACGAGGTCCAGCTCCCGGAGCGCGGTCTGTAGCTGCTGGTTCTGCGCCGTCACCTCGGCCGATGGGTCCGTTCCCGAGGGGTTGCGGGTCAGCTCGACGTCGGGCAGCTCCGCCTTCGCGGCCTCGATGTCCGCCTCCGTCACCGTGGGCGTCTGGGCGGCGTCGGCCGCCTGCGCGTCCGTGGCCTCCTCCGTGGCCTGGGCGTCCTGCGCGGCGTCGGCCGCCTGCGCGTCCGCGGCCTCCTCCGTGGCCTGGGCTTCCTGGGCGGCCTCGGCCTCCTGGGCGGCTTCGGCTTCCTGCGTGGCCTGGGCCTCCTGCGCGGCGTCCACGGTCTGCGCCGCGTCGACCGTCTGCGCCTGGGCCACCGTGTAACTCACGGGAGATGGATTCAGGTCCACCGGGGCCTTCGCGGCGGCAGCGGGCGTGAAGCTGTCCACCGCGAACTGGTTCCGGACCGCTGCGTTCTTCGCGGCCTGGGCCTGGGCGGCCTGTTCGGAGGCCTTCCTGGAAGCCTCGGCCTGCCGGGCTGCATCGGCGCGCTCGGCCTCGGCCCTCGCGGATTCCGCCCTGCTGGCGCTGTCGGCTCCGCTACTTCCTCCACTGCTTCCAACGCTCGCCATGGGCAGTCCCTCGCGCAACGCAATTACGACTTCCTGGAATTATCGCGAAGCGGGTGAGGAAGTTGTGTAGGCCCCTGTCGCCGGGTCGAGGATGTGCCGCACCGCGAGCTGCTTGCCCTGCGGCGCGGGGAGCACCTCGAAGGCCTCGATGCGCGTCAGGTCCGCGCTGGCGGTCCACGTCACGGGGCGCGGCGCCAGGCCGCCTGCCCCCCTCAGGCGCGTGGGGGTGGAGAAGCGCCCCTGCCCGTCCATCGTGAAGTGCTGGAAGGACACCAGCGGGCACTCTCCGCACGTGCCGGTGCCCATGGGGCTCGAGGGGCCCTGGTACACCTGGAGGAGCTGGACTCCCGACGCGCGCGGGGCCGAGCGGAGGGCGTCATCGCCGATGTTCCGTGTGTCCAGGATGGCCAGCCCCCGGCGGGACACCAGCCAGCGGTCCACCCCACCCCGGCGGTTCACCTCCGCTGGCACCGAGACGAGCTCCACGTCTCCCACCGAGGCCACGGGCTTCACGTCGGTCAGGTCCACGCGGGCCACGGCGGGGCTGGGGGCCTTGGGCGAGTACTGGTAGGCCTGTGCCGGATTCATCCAGACCTCGAGCGAGTCCGCGCCCGGCCCCGGCTGGTACGCAGCGCCCGGCTGCGACTTCAGCGCCTGCTCCAACAGCTCGGGCCACCGGCCGTAGCGCAGCGGCTTCGACAGGCTGACGGACTGGAGGCCGGTGGACGAGGCCAGCGGTGGCCGGGGGCTGGCACCAGCGTCGCCGTCCGCCACACTCACGCGGAGGTCCAGGTGGCCCAGGGGCGCCTCGGCCGTGCGGGGGAAGGCCGTGGCGGGAATGAGCGCCTCGAAGCGAAGCCCCCCCGGCATGGGCATGAAGCGCGCGGAGCCCACGCTGTCTGACGGCCCGGAGCGCACCACGCCCTCGGGGCGCAGGACGTACCGTGCGACCCGCGCGTCCTGGAGCTGTTGGCGCCGCTCGGACTGTTGCTTCCACCAAGCCTGACAGGCCGCCGCCCTCTTCGGGGGCCTCGGGGGGCAGTCACCTTCCGTCGGGACGAGGTGCTCCTGGAACTGGTCGACGAAGGCCAGCGGCGGCAGCTCCGGCGGGGGCAGCGAGAGCGATACCTCGACCTGCGCTCTGGCGAGCCGGGCCGGTTCGTCGCGAAGCTCGCCCGCGATGACGAGCCCCCTGGAGTCCACGGCGAGCCAGACCCTCGCGGACCGCGCATCCGAGGGTGTTGAGCCCAGGGTCAGCGACGGCGGCTGCGTCCACTCCCCCAGGCTTCCGTCGGCCTGGAAGCCCGCGGGCAGCCCCTCCTGGACGCGGAGGTTCGCGTCGCCCACGGGGGCGGCGGCGAGCAGCAGGAGCAGCGCGGGTCGCAGCATGGTGTCGGGTCTCCGGGGCGAGATGATGCCGCAGTTCCTGGACTTCCCTCGAATGCGGCCGGATGGAAAGTTGCTCGAGCGCAAGGCCGCGAAGGAGACCGGGTGGACGCCCACCCAGGAGCCCCCACGGCGCGTGCATTCACGCGGCCCTACCCAATCAATTACATTCACGCCGACTCTTTATTGCAGAGGCGGAAGAATGGATTGGTCGAGTGCTTTGATGAGCGGTCTGGTGGGAGGTGTCGCGGGAGGGGTCGCGGGCTTCCTGGGACATGCATTCAAGGCGGGGAAGAACGTCACGGTGGCGCTGGTGACGGTGGCGGCGGTGGGCTCGGGCGCGGGCTGGCGGGCGTACCAGCAGCGGCGTCCGGTGGACTACGACGGCATGGTGGCGGAGCTCGTCGCGCGCGAGCCCACCACGGGCATGGAGCGGTACCTGCGGCACTGGGCGCTGGCCACGCAGGCCCACCCCGAAATCCGTCAGTGGTTCGAGGCCACGCCGGGGATGAAGGGCGAGGAGCGGCAGCAGGCGTCGATGATGAAGACGCGTTCCGGGCTGAGCCGGCTCTCCGACGAGGACCTGGTGCAGCGCATGGAGATCCTCGCGCGCATGGTGGAGGGCGCGGAGGTGAAGGACTGCGCCGCGTTCGGGCGTGGGGACATCAAGGAGGAAGGGCTCGGCCGGATGTTCAACGGCATGGACGAGGAGTCCGTCCGTCAGTTCAGCACCATCGTGGCGAAGTCGCTGGCGGCCGACCTGCGGCAGGACCCGCCCCGGAAGCCCTGGCAGGCGGATGTGACGCAGGCCTTCGGTCAGGTGGGGGCGGAGCTGGGCAATCTGGAGGCGCAGCGGCTGGCGAACAACCTGCAGCGCATGGGCAGCCTCACCGACGACGAGGCGTGCTGGACGACGCGGACGCTCTACACCCAGGGCATTGCGCTGCGCGGTCGGCACAAGAACGCGTTGGCGCTGGCGCTGACGGCTGGCTGAACCACGCCGCTTCGTCAGACGATCATCGCCCGCACTTCTTCCGTGAAGGCGTGCTCATCATCCGCATGCACCACGAGGGGAGGATGCACCGTCAGGTCCGCCCTGCCCCCCTTGACCGCATGGAGGAGCACCAGCTTCGCGGGCCTGTCTCCACGCGGGTGCACCCAGCGCACGGTGCGCGGCTCCACCCTGTGCGCGCGCAGCACGTCCACCAGGTCGCTGAAGCGCGAGGCCGGATACACCATGCACAGCGCGCCCCGTGGCACCAGCAGGTGCGCCGCCGCGCGCGCCACGTCCGGCAACTCACACGCCAATTCATGCCGGGCAATGGCCTTCTCAATCGACAGGCTCGTGCGTCCCGAGGCGCGCGCGCGGTACGGCGGATTGCAGAGCACGTGCGCGAAGCTGCCCGCGGGGAACTGCGCCTCCACGTGGCGCAAATCCCCCTGCACCAGCGTCACCTCGCGCTCGCAGCGGTTGAGGTACACGTTGCGCTCGGCGAGGGAGAACAGCCTCGGCTGCAACTCCAGCGCGGTGATGTCCTTGCGGCCCAGCCTGCGCGAGAGCACCAGCGGGATGATTCCGCAGCCCGTCCCCAGGTCCATCAGCCGGCCCCGCAGCGCTCCCGCCTCGTACACCGCGAAGTGCGCCAGCAGCAGCGGGTCCAACGTGAAGCGGTAGCCCAGGCGGCGCTGGAGCACCTGCACCTCGCCACCACAAATCGAATCGAGGGTCTCCCCGGGCCCCGGTTGGAGCTCGAGCCGCACGCGCCGGGGCCAGTCCGGCAGGGTTCGTGTCAGGACCCTCACGCTGGAAAGCTAGGCTTCGCGATCCAGGAACAGAAGGCCCGCGGGTGGAAGCGGTTCCACCCGGAGTGTCCTCGGCGGCAATGTCGCCTGTGCTTCCATCACGGCTCGCACCTCCCATACCGGCGGAGGGTTGAGGGCGAAGCCCGCCTGGAAGGTGCCCTCCTCCACGCCGCGCACCAGTGACTCCAGCCCCTGTACCGGGAACACCTGTGGATGCCCCGGTGCCTCCGGGTCCTTGATGCCCAGCACCGTCCGCAGCACCAGCGCGTTGAGCAGCGCCAGGTCCAGGCTGCGCAACGTCGGATTCCGGGGCGCCCCCTTCAGGTGCGCCAGGTCCAGGCCCTGGCGGAACCGCAGGATGCGCCCCCGCCCTCCCGGCAGCACCAGCAGCACCGCGTGATGTCCGCTGATGAGCGTTGCCAGCCGCTCGCGCGCGGCGGCCAGCCCTCGCGGCGTGTCGAGCGGCTCATCCAGCTCGTAGACGCGCGCATACGCCGTCACCAGCGTGAGGAATGTCTCTTCCTTGAAAGTGTCCACGCCCTTCAGGGCACGGTGGATGGGCTGGAGCTCCAGGCCGGGGTCCGACAGGGGCACCACCGCCGCCAGCGTGGGGCCCCCCTCGTCCAGCGCCGCCAGCGGACGCATGGGGGCTTCGTCCAGCACGGCCTGGATGCGCTTGGACACCGGCGAGGGCTCGATGCGCCGCAGCGACATCGGGTGGCCGTCGAACTGGCCCTGCCACACCGTAATCGCGCGCTCCGAGGCCTCCGCCAACAGCCCCCGCAGCACGCCATGGTCGTCCGCGGTGAGGGTGACGGCGGGCTCGGCCTCCCAGGCGCGGGGCCGGTACGGGTCGTGCTCCAGCGGAAGGCCCGCGTCCGCGTTCAGCGCGCACAGCAGGAAGCGCACCGGCGGGCCGCCCAGCTTGCCAGCGGGGCTGTGAATCTCCACCAGGTACAGCGCCGGTCGCGCATCGCGAAGCAGGGCGCCCGACTCGCGCAGGCGCCTCAATTCCGCCGTGGGGTTCGCCGCCCCCAGCAGTGAGCGCACATGGGAAGGCTGGGGCGCCGCGTTGCTTCGCGGCACATAGTCGCTGGGCTCCAGCCGCTGCTCCAGCGAGGCCATCAGGGCCGTAAAGGGATGAACGCGCGCCATGTCGGGGGGAAGGTGGTGCTTCCTGCCCCGCCGTGCCATGGCGCCCGCCCGGCCGCCCTACGGCCCGTCTACCACCAGACGTTCTTGTACAGCCGGGCCCGGCCCTTCGAGGGGCCGCCGACCATCTTCAGCGACGAGCGGTCCACGCTCTCCTCCCACAGGAGGCTCACCGTGGTGATGGCGCCCGCCGAGCCGAGGAAGGACAGCACGTAGGGCGTGGACTGGTCGAACCCGCCCAGCACCAGGCCGGAGATGAGCAGCACCGCCGCGCCCACACCGGCGCCGAACATGTCCGCGCGAAGGATTTGCGAGGGTGTGGGGTCATACCGCATGGTGGCCAGCGCCAGCGCGCCCGCGCCGATGCCCGGGGCCAGCAGCAGCGTGTCGCGCCACGTCTTGCCGGACACGTCCGTGCCGGAGAAGTGGATGATGGCCAGGAGCAGCGCGGCGTACGCCATGCCCCAGCCGGCGCCGGACGAAATCAGCAGGCCGTCGTTGAGCGGCAGTTGCCCACCGCCGAGCCCCGCGGTGAGCCACGCGCCCAGTTCCGCGCCGAGGAAGGCGGACCACGTCAGCACGCCCGGGTCCTGGGTGAACAGGTCCATGAAGCCGGCCATGAACATGCCGCCCACCACCGAGTTGCCGATGCCGAAGTGGGCCATGGGCTTGTCCACCCAGTTGTTGAACTGCCACCACGCGGACGCGCCGAAGCCCAGGCCCGCGCCGATGAGCGTGCCGGCCAGCATCGCCTCGCGCGAGCTCTGGTTGAAGTTGAAGTCGTTGGCGAAGGCCTGCGTGAAGAAGCCGCCCAGCGCGCCAAGTGTCGTGTGGTGCAACATGAAGGTGAGGCTGCCGGGGCCGGACAGGAAGGGGCCCTGGCGGGGCCGGCCGTCCAGCATCACCCCGGTGTCCTCGGGCGGCGGCACGGCGGACGCGGTGGCCGACGACGGCACCGCGGAGGGCTTCGACGGGTCCGTCTGCTCGTCCGGCGTCAGCGGCGCCTGCGGCTGCGTGACGAGCGAGCCCGGCTCCGGAGGCACCCGGGGCGCATCCGAGGCCGAGGGGTCCGTGCCCTGGGGGGACTGCGGCGCCGGGTCCGGCTGCGCGGTGGTGGGCGGCGCGTACGTGGGCTGCTGCGGCGCCGGATACGTGTTCTGCGACGGCGGGTACGCCGGCTGCTGCTGCGGGGGCGGATACGCGTTCTGCGACGGCGGCGGATACGCCGGGTCCGCGGGCTGCTGCTGCGGGGGCGGATACGCGTTCTGCGACGGCGGAGAGGCCTGCTGCGGCGGCGCGGTGTTCTGCGGCGGCGGGTACGCCTGCTGCGGCGGCGGATAGGCCGGCGCGGGCTGCGCCGAGTCCTGCGGAGGCGACGCGGGCGCGGGGGACGGAGGGGCGGCGGGCTCCTGCGGATACGCCTGCGGCTGCGCGTACCCCGGCTGCGCGGAGGACGGGGGCGGCGTGGACGGGTAGGACGAGGACGCCTGCGCGCCGGCGGTCACCGGCACGGCGAGCGCCAGGGTGAGGGCGGCGACGGACAGGCAGCTCCAGAATCTCGGATGTGGCACGCAACGACTCCTTGGGTCAGCCGGCCGCGCAGAAGACCACAACCCGTACCGGAGCGCCGGTTTTTGGGCACTTCCGTCCACTTCCGGTCCCCAGGCCCGCCCGGGCCCGCATCCCGCCCCATGCGCCGGCGCGCGCGGGGTTGCTCCCGGCGCTTCCGGCGACCTTCAGGAGGGAGGCGACTCGCAGCGCACCGGGCATGGGCTCCATCCGGCCCGACGCCCACCGACGCACCCTCCCGAAACATGTATCTGAAACACATGTATTTTTCTTCCGCGACGCGGACGCCGTCCGAGCATCGGGAGACACATGCCCTCCGGGTTTTCGTGGTCCGAGCTTGGCGTGGACTCCGCGCGCGTCGTGGTCGTGAAGGACCTGCCCTTCCCCACCGACTCGCGGGACTTCGTCCTCTACTGGTGCATGGTGAACCACCGGGCCGAGGAGAACCACGCGCTCGACGTGGCCATCGCCCTGGGCAACCACCTGGGCCTGCCCGTGGTCGTGTACCAGGCCCTCCGCCCGGACTACCCCTACGCCTCGGACCGGCTCCACGCCTGGGCGCTCGAGGGCATGGCCGACATGGCCACGGGCTGTGCCTCGCGCGGCCTGCCCTGCTGGCTGGAGCTGCCGCGCCGCAAGCGGGAGCACCGTCCCCGGCTGGCGGAGCTGGGCCGCCGCGCCGCCGCCGTGGTGTCGGACCTGTTCCCCACGTTCATCATCCCCGGCCACCTGCGCGGCGCGGCGAAGGCGCTGGACGTGCCGCTGTTCGCGGTGGACGCGTCGTGCGTGGTGCCCATGCAGCGCATCGCCACGGTGCAGGCCGGCGCCTACACCCTGCGCCCCAAGCTGCAGAAGCTATGGCCGGAGTACCTGGGCCGCACCCTGCCCGCCCGCGCCGTCAAGGCCGCGGCCGCGGGGCGCAAGCTGGAGCCGGGCTTCGACACCGCGGACGCGCGCGAGGCCCGCGTGGCGCTGGCCGCCTTCGACATCGACCACGCGGTGGCCCCCATCTCCGAGCGCGGCGGGCGCAAGGCGGGGCTCGAGTCGCTCAACGCCTTCCTCCAGCGCATGGACGGCTACGACACCGAGCGCAACGACCCGGGCCGCGCGCACCAGTCCGGCCTGTCCCCCTTCTTCCACTGGGGCAACCTCTTCGCGGGCGAAGCGGTGCGCGCCGTCATCCGCTCGCGCGGCACGGACCACCCCGCCGTGCGCGCCTTCCTGGAAGAGCTGCTGGTGCGGCGCGAGCTCGGCTTCAACTACTGCTTCCACACGCCCGGCCCCCGGCAGCTCTCCCTGGAGTCGCTGCCCGCGTGGGCGCGCGAGACGCTGGCCACGCACCAGAAGGACGCGCGCGAGCACCTCTACACGCTGGAGCAGCTGGAGACGGCGAGCACCGGGGACGGCCTGTGGAACGCGTCCCAGCGCGAGCTGCTGGAGCGCGGCCGCATCCACAACTACCTGCGCATGCTCTGGGGGAAGAAGCTGCTGGAGTGGAGCGCCACCCCCGAGGAGGGCCTCCGGCGCATCGCCCTGCTCAACGACAAGTACGCGGTGGACGGGAGGGACCCGGCCAGCGTGGCCAACTTCATGTGGGTGCTGGGGCTGCACGACAGGCCCTTCCAGGAGCGGAAGGTGCTGGGGAAGGTGCGGCCCATGAGCTCGCCGCGCACCGCGGAGAAGTACGACCTGGCACCGTACCTGGCCCACTGGGGACGCCCCGGGGACCCGCCGGTGAAGCTCAAGCGCCCCCGCCGCGTGGCCGGCCGGTGAGCAAGCCTGTTGACATCCGCGCCATCAAAAGTGAGACGGCGGTTCCCTTCCCGCTCGCGCGCCACTAAACGCACGGACGGGTCACCGACATCAGGAGCCGGGCCATGGGCATGATGAAGTTCGATATCCCCCACTCCCTCCCGAAGGAGGAGGTGAAGCAGCGCGTCGAGCAGCTGCTGAAGTACTGGAACAGCAAATACGGCGTGAAGGCGGACTGGGCGGGCGACGGCGCGAAGATCGCCGGCAAGGTGATGGGCATCCAGATGGATGCGTCTTTCGTCATCACCGACAACCAGGTCCAGGGCGAGGGCACCGACCCCGGCATGCTCCTGCGCGGCAAGGCCAAGTCCTACCTGCAGGACAAGTTCGCCTCCGTGCTGGACCCGAAGAAGACGCTGGACCAGGTGAAGACGAACCTGGGCTAGCAGCAGCCCCGGCCTCCGGGCCCGGCGGCCCCCGCGCTGCTTTTCAGCGCAGGGGCTGCTCCTCCAGCGCGGCGAGCGCATAGCGCGCCGCGCGGGAGATGGCGTCCGCCGAGTCCGGCATCTCCGGGTAGTGCCCGGCCAGGGGCCGCTGCGGGAAGCGCAGCTGGGCAATGGCGTTGCGATAGCTGCGCCGTGCCGAGTCCGGCTCCTGGGAGCGCTCGAACACCTGCGCCAGCAGGTAGTGGCCGATGGCCAGCGTGGGCTCCAGGAACAGCGCCTTGCTCAGCTCCGAGCGCGCCTCGTCCAGCTTCCCGGCCTGCAGCGCCGCCACCCCGCCGAACACGCGCGCCTCCACGCACAGCGGCTCGCGCTGAATCGCCTGCGCGAAGGTGTCGCGCGCCTCGGGGATGCGGCCCGTCAGCGAGTAGAGGTTGCCCAGCGTCAGGATGGCATCCAGGTCGCTCGGCTCGTCCACGAGCAGGCGCTCGACGCCGGCGATGGCGGCGGGGAAGTCCCCCTGCGCCATCTTCCGCACGGCCATGGCCAGGCGCTCCGCGGGCGGCAGCAGCTTGGGCCACGCCGGCACCTCGCCCGTGGCGCTGCGCGTGGGCGTCACCGTGGGAATCTCCTGGGTGATGCGCGGGCGCACGGACTCCGGAGCGGACACCGCCGGGAGCTCCTGGGTGATGCGCGGGCGCGCCAGGTCGCCGGAGCGCGGAGCCGGCCCCACGGGCGGCGGCGTGGCCGGAGTCAGCGGGGCCCCCTTCACGGCCCTGGGAGCGCCCGGGGCCGCCGGCCCCTGCGGGGACGCCGGAGCCGGCGTGCCCCGCGTCAGGGCTCCGGACGCGGACTCCGCCTGGATGCGCTTGCGCAGGTCGGCCGCGAAGGTCTCCGGCGTCTGCTTGCGCTCGGGCACGTCCGGCTCGCCGGGGTACGGGGTGATGCGCAGCGGCGGCGGGCGGACGCCCTTGTCGGACAGCGGGCGCCGGTACACGAAGGCGCCGTCCACTTCGATCATCTCGAAGCGGTCATAGACCTTGAAGAGGCTCTCCGAGTAGCCCAGGAACAGCAGCCCGCCCGGCCGCAGCGCGCTGAGGAAGCGGTCCATCAGCCCGCGGATGGTGGGCAGGTCGAAGTAGATGATGACGTTGCGGCAGAGGATGAGGTCCAGCGAGGACAGCCCCACCTTGTCGAACACGGGGACCGCCAGGTTCTGCCCGTCGAAGCGGATGTAGTCGCGCAGGGAGGGCAGCGCCTCGTAGCCCTCGTCCACGGGCCGGAAGAAGCGCTTGAGCCGCTCCGGACCGATGCTGATGCAGCGGCGCGAGGTGAAGCGCCCCTGTCGCGCGGCGTCCACCGCGGCCAGGTTCAGGTCGGTGGCCAGCAGGTCCACCTCCATGGACAGCGCGCCCAGCTCGGCCAGCACCATGGCCACGCTGTAGGGCTCCTCGCCCGTCGCGCAGCCGGCGGACCAGACGGACACCTTGCGCAGCTCGCGCCGCGCGCGCGTCACCAGCTCCGGCAGCACGCTCTTCTCCAGCGCGCGGAACTGCTTCGCGTCGCGGAAGAACTCCGTGTGTCCCACCGTCACCAGGGGAAGGAACGAGCGCAGCTCCTCCTCACCGCCCGGGCCCGACAGCTGAGCGAGGTACTTCTCCGGCTCCTCCATGCCCACCACGGGCATGCGGGTGGACAGCGCCAGGCGGAGGCTGTGGAAGCCGTCCGGCGTAATCTTGAGGCCCGCACGCTCGAGCAGGAGCGCGGCCAGCTGCTGGAGCACCTTGTTGCTCGCGGTCAGCACGCGTCCACCCACTGAAGCAGCATCGGTCCAATCCGGTCCAGCGGCAGCACCTCCTGCGCGGCGCCCATCAGCACGGCCTCGCGGGGCATGCCCCAGACGGTGGACGTGGCCTCGTCCTGCGCGATGGTCCTCCCACCGCGCTCACGAATCTCCTTCAACCCTCGCGCGCCGTCGCGCCCCATGCCCGTCAGGATGACCCCGATGCAGCGCGAGCCGAAGGCCTCGCCCGCGGAAGTGAGCAGCATGTCACACGAAGGTCTGAAACCACGGAGCGCGGGCCCCGAGTCCAGCTCCAACCTGCCCTCCGGTCGGACCAACAGGTGACTGCCAGACGGAGCGATGTACACCGTGCCGGGCTCCATCACCACTCCGGTTTCCGCCTCCTGCACCCGCAGCGCCGTTTCCATGGACAGCCAGTGGGCCAGCCCCTCGGTGAAGCCCTCGCTGATGTGCTGGCAGTAGGCCAGGGGCGCCGGAAAGCCCCGCGGAATCATCCGCAGCACCTGCGCCACCGCCTTGGGGCCGCCCAGCGACGCGGCGATGGCCACCAGCGGGAAGGGCGGCGCGGGCGCGTCCGTGCGCGGCAGGGGCCGGGTGCTCACCTGCCGCACCGCCTTCACCTGCGCCAGCATCACCAGCTTGCGCGAGACATGGGCCCAGAAGTCCGCCCCCGGTGACGCCGGGCGCTCCACCACGTCCAGCGCCCCCAGGGCCACGGCCTGGAAGGCGTCCTGGCCGGACAGCGCGCCCGGGTGGAGCGCGAAGATGGGCACGGGCCGCTCCACCATGACGTGCTCAATCGCCTCCAGCGCCTCGCGGGCGCTGAGGTCCACCAGCAGCACGTCCGGGAAGTGGCGCTGCACGGCGACCAGCGCGCCGGCGAAGTCCACCTCCGCCGGGCCCACCGGGACGAGCGACTCCCCGTCGAAGAGGCCGCGCGCGGCGAGCGCACGCAGCCCCTTGCCCACCATGAGCACCCGGAATGCCATTCCTGCCGCCGGAGGGCCGCCCAAGCGTGGTTCCTCAGGTCAGCCGGTCGATGGCCTGCGCGAGGACCTCCACGCCAAGCTCCCCCTTGACGAGGTAGGCGTCCGCCCCCGCGTCCAGGCCGCGGCGCTTGTCCTCCGGAGAGGCCAGCGACGACAGGATGATGACGGGGATGCGGGCCACCGCGGGCGTCGACTTGAGCCGCCGCGCCAGCGAGAAGCCGTCCATCTTCGGCATCTGCACGTCGGTGAGGATGAGGTCGTACGTGTTGTTCTGCACCTTCGCGTACGCCTCCTCTCCGTCCTGGGCCTCCTCCAGCTGGTGGCCCAGCGCCTTGACCAGCGCTCCTTCCGTGGCGCGGGCGATGGGCGAGTCGTCCACCAGCAGCACCCGCAGGCGCCTGGCCGCCGGAGCCTGGGTGACGGGACGCGCCATGCGGCGCACCTCGGCCATGATGTCCGGCACGTGCAGCAGCACGGCGATGCGGCCGTCCTCCAGCGCCGCGGTGCCGGCGATGAAGGGCGCGCCCTTGAGGAACTCGCCGCCGCAGGGCTTCACGGCGACCTCGCGCTCGTCCACGAAGCCGTCCACGACGAGCGCCGCGTGGTCCTCGCCGTGACGCACCACCACCGCGGGCGGCTTGTCGAAGCGGTTGCCGCCGTTGAGGCCCAGCAGCGGCCCCAGCGCCACCAGCGCGGTGGGCTTGCCCCGGTGCCGCACGGCGAGGGTGCCGAAGATTTCGAGCCGGTCCTCCGGCTTGACGCGCATCACCGCTTCCACGTCCGCGGCGGGCATGCCGTAGACGTCGTCGCCCAGGCGCACCAGCAGCACCTTCATGAGGGCGAGCGACTGCGGCAGGCGCAGCGTAATCGTGGTGCCACGGCCGATGCGGCTGTTGACGCCCACCGAGCCGCCCAGCGTCTCCACCTTCCGCTTCACCACGTCCATGCCCACGCCACGGCCGGACAATTCGCTGACCTGGTCGCGGGTGGAGAAGCCGGGGCGGAAGATGAGCTCGATCGCCTCGCGCTCGGACAGCGCGTTGGCCTGCACCTGGGTGATGAGGCGCTTGTTGACGGCGGCCTGGCGCAGCCGCTCCGGGTCGATGCCGCGGCCGTCGTCCTCCACCTCGATGTGGAGCATGTCGCCGTCCACGCGCACCCGGATGCGGATGCGGCCGGTGAGCGGCTTGCCCAGGCTCTGGCGCGTGTCCGGGGACTCCACGCCGTGGTCCACCGAGTTGCGCAGCAGGTGCACCAGCGCGTCGCGCACGTCGCCCAGCATGGACCGGTCCACGCCGATGTCGGCGTTCTCGATGACCAGGTCCACCTCCTTGCCCTGCGTGCGCGACATCTCGCGAACCGCGCGGGGGAAGGCGTCGAACACGGTGGACAGCGGCACCAGCCGGGCCTCGGCCACGTGGTCCGCCATCTTCGCGAGGTTGCCGTGCAGCGTGTTGATGCCGTCGTCGTTGCGCCGCACGAAGCGGAACGCATCGTCGCGCAGCATGTGCAGGTCGCTCTCCACACGGTCCAGCAGCGCGCGCACCGGCGTGGGGATCTCCACCTGCTCCGCGAGCCGCAGGAAGCGGTCGCCCAGGCGGCTGAAGCGCTCGAACAGCGCCTCCGTCTCCGAGCTGCGCAGCCGGCCGCGGGCGCTCTCCACGAGCAGGTCGCCCGCGAGCAGCCCCAGCGAGTCCAGCACCTCCACGTTGACGCGGATGGTCCGGTCCGCCACGGCGGCGGACTTCGCCGCGCCCTGCGCCTCCTCGTGAGCGGCCGGAGCCGCCGCGGCGGGAGGCTCGGGAGCACGCTGCACGGGCGCGGCCGGAGCCGCCACCGGCGCCGGGGCGGGAGCCACGAGCTTCGGGGCCACCGGCGCCGCGACGGGCGGCGCAGGCGGCGGAGCGGCCGGCTTCGGCTTGGGCCCGATGGAGGGCGGCTCCTGGCCGGAGACCTCCGAGAGCGCCTTGACCATCTCCTCGCTGGCGGGGGTGCCGGTGTTGGCGCCCGCCAGGTCCTCGTTGAGGTCCGAGAGAACGTCACACGCCCTGAGCAGGACGTCGGTGGCAATCTCGGTGGCCGTCCTGCCCTCGCGCTCGGCGCGCAGGACGTCCTCGGCGGCGTGCGCCAGCTGCCCGATGACGGGCAGGCCCAGCATGCGGGCCTCCCCCTTCATCGTGTGCAGCTCGCGCGCGACGTCTTCCGCGGCCTGGTCCGCGGTTTCCTTCTCCAGGTCCAATACCCCCAGCTGAATCTTCTGGAGGCGGTCCGCTGTGACCTCCTGGAACTTCTTCAGGAGGGACTTCTTGAGAGCCTCGGTGTCCATGGCCGGCGTTCGCCCCTCCCGTTCCAGGAAGCGCTAGTCGGCCTTGAAACGCTTGATGAGCTCTGCCAGCCGGCCCGCGAGCTGCGTGAGCTCCGCGGCGGCACCCGTGGCCTGCTTGGAGGCCTGCGTCGTCTGGCGCGTCACGTCCTCGATCTCCGCCATGGACGCGACCACCTGCTCCGTCGCCGTGCGCTGCTGCTGCGTGGCGAGGTTGATGACGCGGGCCGCGTCGCTGGTCTCCTGCACACCGGCGAGGATGCCTTCCACCGCCTGCGCCGCCACCGCGCCCAGCTTCTCGCCGGACTCGGTCGCCGTCTTGGAAGCCTCCGCCGCACCGGCCGCCGCGGCCGTGGCCTCGCGAATCTCGGTGATGAGGTTCTTGATCTCCTTGGTGGAGTCCAGGACGTTCTCCGCCAGGCGCCGCATCTCCGCCGCGACGATGGAGAAGCCCTTGCCGGCCTCACCCGCGCGGCTGCCCTCGAGCGCCGCGTTCAGCGCCAAGAGGTCCGAGCGGTCGGCAATCTCGTCGATGACCTCCACCACGGTGCCGATGCGCTCCACGCGCTTGGACAGCTTGGCGATGGAGTCCGCCACCGCGACGCCGTCGCTGCGGATCTGCTGCATGGCCTGGATGAACTCGCCAATGGCGCCGCGGCCCGCGCGAGCGGCACCGAGCGTCTCCTCCGCCACGCGCGCCACGCTGCCCGCGTTCTCCGCGATCTGCGCGGACGCGTGCTTCAGCTCCTCCATGGTGGCGGTCGTCTCGTGGATGGCCGCCGCCTGCTCCGTGGAGGACGTCTCGTGCTGCGTGGAGGCCGCGAGCACCTGGTTGGCGGACGAGGACAGGCGCAGCGCCGCCTCGTTGATCTCCCGCACGAAGGTGCGCAGCGTCTCGATGACCTTGCCGAAGCCCTCGAGCAGGGGCCCGAGCTGGGGGTCCTCGGTGGTGGTGTTCCACCGGGACAAATCACCCTCGCGCACCAGGCCGATGAGCGAGTCGAGCGCCTGGTCGATTTCCTGCGCCGACACCTGCTTGCGGTGCTCGGACGCGGCGAGGTTGTCGAGCACCTGGTTGAGCAGGTGCGCCATCTCCGCGCCGCCCTCGCCCACCAGCTCCTTGGGAACGCGGGCCTGGAGGTTGCCGGAGAGCACCGTCAGCAACGTGTCGGTGAAGGCCTTGTACTGGGCCTGGGTCGTCGCCGGGTTGGCGCTGGCCTTGGAGCCCGCAGCCGCCTTGGAGGCGGGGGCCTTCCGGGCGGAGCGAGCCTTGGACGTGGACTTGTCGTTGGGGGTGTCCAGGGACATTGCGGTCAGTGCCTTCCTTGAGTTCCTTGGGTCCTGGCGGTTTCCACCAGATCGATGAGCAACACGGCGCGGGCCTCTTCGAGGTACACGCCAACGGCATAGGGGGCCGCTCCGGCCGTGGGGGGCATCCGGCGGAGCGAGTTGAGGGGGATGGAGCGCACGGCGTGGACGGCGTCCACCTTCAGGTGGCCCTCGCCTTCCGGCGTGTCGAAGACGATGGCGCGGTGGCCCCGGTGGGGCTGGCCCAGCCCGGGGAGCGTGATGTCGTCGGGCAGGGAGCGGTCGATGCGCAGCACCGAGGACGCGTCGGTGCCGTACAGCGAGTGGCCGATGTCGAAGAACAGGATGTCCACCACCTCCTGCTCCTGGACGTGCTCGTCGTTCATCGAGCCACCGCCCGCTGCCGCGCGGTCTGCAGCAGCTTGGAGAAGTTCAGGAGGTTGATGCCGTCCTGGGGGCCGCTGCCCTGCACCACACCGAGCAGGTGCTCGGCGGCGGCGTCACCGCCCAGTGGCGGAGGGAGGATTTCGGCCACCGGGATGCGGCGCAGGCCGAGCACGGTGTCGGCGACGACGCCGGCCACGTAGCTGCCGGTGATGCCGACGAACAGGCGGGTGCGCGGGCCGATGCGGGCCTCTCCCTTGGAGAGGAAGCGCAGCAGGTCGACGACCGGCAGCACCTCTCCTCGGTGTCCGGTGACGCCCATGATGAAGGACGGAGTCCTCGGCAGGGGGGTGAGCAGGCCCGCGCGGAGAACCTCGAGCACATTCTCGCTGGGCACGCCGAGCCGCAGGTCTCCCACCCGGAAGCAGAAGAACTCCTGCTCCGGACGGGCCTGGGCGGCTACAGCGCGGTCCGGGGCCATCCGGAGGGCTCGCTGGAGGGGTGTCGGGGTCGTGGTCAAGGCGGCAAAGTATCCGGAGGGGACGAAAACCGGTCAAGTAGACCTGAGAGCCCGACTGCTCGGTCGCCGTTTCGATGGTCCGCGCGGATTCAAAGGTGTAGGGTTAGCGGGATTCCTTTGAGGAGGACGATGTCGCGCGTACTGGTCATTGACGACAGCCCGATGCTGGTGGAGCTCACCGTACGGGCCCTCACCGCCGCTGGCTACCAGGCGAGCGGCGCGCAGGACCTGGCCAGCCTCGACCAGAAGCTCACCGAGGGGCCGTTCGCGCTCATCCTCATGGACGTGAACATGCCGGAGATGTTCGGCGACGACGTCGTCGAGTACCTCCGGAGGCAGAAGAAGGTCACCGCCAAGCTGGTGCTTTACTCCGACATCCCCGAGGCGGAGCTGCAGGGCAAGACGAAGGCCTCCGGCGCGGACGGCTACATCCTCAAGAGCGGCGGCCTGGAGGCCGTGCTGGGCGGGGTGATGGGGTTGATTGGACCTCCCGCCCTGGGCGTCCCCACCGCCGTGCCGGCGGCTCCGGCCGCGCCCCCCGCCGCCGCCGCCCCCCCGGCTCCCGCGGCCACCGGTGGCATCCCCGCCGCCAAGCCGGCCGCCGCGGGCGGGCGCAAGCCGCGCATCCTCATCGTGGATGACAGCGAGATGACGGCCCGCATCATCGAAGCGGACCTCGTGTCCAAGGGCTTCGAGGTGCACGTGGCCGACACCGCGGACAAGGCCACGAAGATCATCCTCAAGAAGCAGACGCGTCCGGACCTGGTGCTGCTGGACGTGCGGATGCCCAACGTGAATGGCGAGCAGTTCTGCCGCTTCATCAAGAGCAACAGCCTCTTCAAGGGCATCAAGGTGCTGCTGTGCTCCGGCGAGAATGTCGAGGAGCTCCAGCGCATCTGCCGCGAGGCCGGCGCCGACGGCTACATCCCGAAGGACGCGGTGATGGGCAACATGGTGGCCAAGGAGCTGCTGCCCCCCGGCAACGAGTAGACGCGCGCGGGGCCGTGTGCCGGCCCCCGGCGTCTCGCCCTACCCTCGCCCGGCCGCGTTCTCCCGCTCGTCCAGGCCGCGCGCGAAGTTGCCGATGACGAGCCCCGGCCGCGCCGCCTTCAGCCGCTGCAGCAGCGTGCGGATGCCCACGGGCTCGCCGCCCGCGCCCTTGTCGCGCGCCACCTCCAGGTACTGGAGCGGGTCGATGCACAAGGAGCGCGTCTGCACCTGGTCCACGCGGTACTTCTTCACCAGCCGCTCCAGCGCCTTCACCTCGCCCTCGCGGTCGGTGACGCCGGGGAAGAGCAGCAGGTTCAGCGCCAGGTACGCGCCGCGCTCGCGCGCGAGGGCAATGGACGCCTCCACGTCCTCCCAGCCGTACTTCACCGGCTTGTAGTAGGCCTCGTAGAGGTCCTTCACCGCCGAGTTGAGCGACACGCGGATGGCGTCCAGCCCCGCGTCGAACAGCGCCTCCAGTCCCTTCGTGAGGCTGGCGTTGGTGTTGATGTTGATGGAGCCCTCGCGCGAGTGCGCGCGCATGTAGCGGATGGCTTCCGCAATCTGCTTCCAGCGCGTGAGCGGCTCCCCCTCGCAGCCCTGGCCGAAGCTGACCATGGTGCGGCCCGGCGCGTGCTGGAGGTGGAACAGGCCAATCTGCCCCATCTCCTCGCCGGTGGGCCCGTCGTCCATGCGCTCGTGCGAGGCGGGCGGCCCGTCCGCGGGCTGGTCGGAGATGCAGCCCACGCAGCGCGCGTTGCACATGACGGACGCGGGGATGGCGGCCTCGTCGCGCACGTAGAAGGTGTTCTGCGACGTGAAGCACCGGTAGATGAGCGCGCACGTCTTGAGCTGCTTGAGCACCCGGTTGTCGGGGAAGCGCTTCATGTGCTGCTCCACCAGCGCCTTCATCTCCGGCGTGGAGTAGCGCTCGGGGTCCCAATGCGAGCGGCGGTCGGTGTGAATGGCCCACGCCACCGGGCCCTCGCCCACCCACGCCGCCGCGGTGTACGCCCACTGCGGCAGCACCGGCCCGCTCCCCTTCACCTCGCCGGGGAGGAACGTCCGCGTGTAGCCCGGCGGCAGGAGCGCGCCCACCGCGTTGGGGACGAACGTCTTGCCACCCACCTTCATCTCCCGCACCAGCTCCAATTCACCCGTCTCCGGGTGCAGCCCCACGGGCAGCCGGCCGGGCAGGTGCACGAGCCGTCCGGCCTCCGGCAGGGGGATGGGCTTGTCCTGCGGCGGGACGAGCTCCTCCCCGCTGCGCAGCGTGGCGAGCAGGTACGGATGCTCCATCACCCGGCCCTTGGGGTCGGCGAACAGCAGCTTCGGTGCGGACGTCATGCCTTCCTCAACTACCACCGGCCCCGCGTTTCTTCGACGTCCAAGCGACGACAGACGCATCGCATTCAACGCCGCGCGTCATACGTGAGAGGTTACTCCGGCTCACCGGAGGCATGCATCCGGCTTCCAGGCGCGCCTTGATTCCCCCCGGGTTTTGGGTAGGGTCCGCGCGATTTCAAGTCCCCCTCTGGAGGCAGTCGTGATCGTCGGAGTTCCCAAGGAGATCAAAACCCGTGAGTACCGCGTCGGCATGGTTCCGGCGGGCGTGCGCGCGCTCACGAGCGCGGGCCACACGGTGTTGGTCGAGACGAACGCCGGCGTCGGCTCCGGCATCCCCGACTCGGAGTACCAGCGCGTCGGCGCGCAGATCATCGCCAGCGCGGACGAGGTCTGGAAGCGCGCGGAGATGATCGTCAAGGTGAAGGAGCCGATTGCGCCCGAGTACGAGCGCATCCAGCCCGGCCAGATCATCTACACGTACTTCCACCTGGCCGGCGTGGACCCGGAGCTGACGAAGGCGTTGCTCAAGAAGAAGGCGGCGGCCGTCGCGTACGAGACGCTGCAGCTGGATGACGGCAGCCTGCCGCTGCTCAAGCCCATGTCCGAGGTGGCCGGGAAGATGGCCATCCAGGTGGGCGCCGCGTGCCTGGAGAAGGCGCACGGGGGCAAGGGCATCCTGCTGGGCGGCGTGCCCGGCGTGCGCCGCGGCCGCGTCACCGTCATCGGTGGTGGCGTGGTGGGCCTGTGCGCCGCCAAGGTGGCGGTGGGCATGGGCGCCGAGGTCACCATCCTCGACGTCAACCTGGAGCGCCTCACCTACCTGGACGACGTGTTCCTCGGCCGCACCAGCGTGCTGGCCTCGGACACGGAGAGCATCGCGAAGTCCGTGCGCGAGTCCGACCTCGTCATCGGCGGCGTGCTCATCCCCGGCGGCAAGGCCCCGAAGCTCGTCTCCGAGGCCCTCATCGCCGAGATGAGCCCCGGCTCCGTCGTCGTCGACGTCGCGGTGGACCAGGGCGGCTGCATTGAAACGTGCAAGCCCACCACCCACGACAACCCCACCTTCGTCGTCCACGGCGTGGTCCACTACTGCGTGGCCAACATGCCCGGCGCGGTGCCGCAGACGTCCACGTACGCGCTCACCAACACCACCCGTCCCTACGCGCGGAAGATCGCCGACATGGGCCTGGTGGAGGCCGTGAAGTCCGACCGCGCCCTGGCCCGTGCGATGAACACCTACAACGGCCACGTCACCTACGAGGCCGTCGCCAAGGACATGGGCTACGACTACGTGCCCCTGGCGGACGCGCTCGCCGGCCGCAAGTAGGCCCACCAGGCAGGCAGTCAGGCAGGACCCGGCGGGGAGGTTCGGATGGCGACATCCGGCCTCCCCGTTCGTTATTCCTGGTGGGGAATAACTTCTCCTGGCGGACGTCTAGCATTCCCGAAGCGGGCGTGCGGCCGGGTGTAGCAGGGATGGCGTTGTTGCCCAGTCTGTTCCCGTGCATACATTGATGGGCAGGCGACAACTCATTCCCCAATTGTTTCGGGCCCTTGGAAGGCGGGACATGTTGGACTTCAGGCAACCCAACCGAACGAAGCAGGAATTCGAAGAGCTGGCGCTGGCCCATCTGGACCCGCTCTACTCGGCTGCCCTGCGGCTGACGAAGAACGAGCGCGATGCGGAGGACCTCGTGCAGGACACCTGCATGCGGGCCTACCGCTTCTTCGACAAGTTCGAGCGGGGCACCAACATCAAGGCCTGGCTCTTCAAGATCCTCACCAACACCTTCATCAACCGGTACCGCCGGAAGGTGAAGGAGCGCACGGTGGTGGAGGGCGTGGAGCGCGAGGCGGTGCACGAGCGCTTCGTGAGCCGGGACGCGACGGACTTCGCGGCCAACCCGGAGCAGTACTTCTTCGACCGGCTCCTGTCGGACGACGTGCTGCGCGCCATCGACGCGCTGCCCATCGACTTCCGGCTGGTGGTCATCCTCGCGGACCTGCAGGAGTTCTCCTACAAGGAGATCGCCGAGATTCTCGAGTGCCCCGTGGGCACGGTGATGAGCCGGCTGTTCCGCGGGCGCAAGCTCCTGCAGAAGAATCTGCGCGAGTACGCGGTGGGCCAGGGTGTATTCCGGCATGAGGGTGAGCCGGTGAACGCCCCCGCGGACCTGGAAGAATACCGGAACAGGAAGAAGACAGGGTAGAAACAGGTTCCTCCCGCGCGCCCATGACCTGCCAGGAACTCGAACGGCTCCTCTATCCGTACCTCGACGGCGAATTCCAGCCGGAGGAGCGGGTGGACCTCGAAACGCACCTCTCCGGCTGCGCCGCCTGTCAGCGCCGCGTGGAGGAGGAGACGCAGATGAAGCTGGCGCTGCGGCGAGCCGCGCGCCACTCCGTGAAGGGGATGCAGGCCCCTGCGTCCCTTCGCGCGGGTCTCCAGGTGGGGCTCAAGCGCGAGCAGCGCCGCGCCCAGTACGGCGTGTGGCTGCGCGCAGGGGCCATGGCCCTGGTGGTGGTGACGGTGGGCGGAGGCTGGGTGACGTACCAGTCCGAGCGGCGCCAGCAACTGGCGCGCCGCGAGGCCATCCAGCGCCACAACAAGGTGCTGCCCTTCGAAATCGCCTCCGCCTCACCCGAGCAGATGGAGGCGTGGTTCAAGGACAAGGTGGACTCGCGCGTCACCCTTCCGCAGCTCCCGAAGGCGAAGCCGCTGGGCGGCCGCATCTCCATCCTCAACGGCAAGGAAGTGGCGTTCATCAGCTACGAGACGCTGCCGCAGAAGGAAGGCGAGCCGAGCCGCCGGCTGAGCGTCTTCGTCGTCCCCGACGACGAAGCGGCGGCGCCCAAGGTCCAGGCCCTGAAGGCGGTGGAGGTGGACTCCGCGCAGGGCTACAACGTCGTCACCTGGCGGGATGACGAAATCGTCTACGAGATGGTCACCGACATGGACGAGGACGACATCCGCCGGATGCTCTCCGAGCGTGACAGCGGTGAGGTCATCGCCCGCAAGTCGGAGCCGCAGCAGTCCGAGGAGCCGCTCATCTCGCCCGCGCCCGCGCAGCACTCGCGTCCGTCCGTCCCCTTCGAAACGGTGACGTTCCCTCGCTGAGTCGCGCCGTCTGCCGCACCTCCCAAACGTTCGTTGCATGACGCCTGCCCGCTCTCCGGGCGGCCGGGATTCCGTCCGGGCGGAACATTGACGGTCCCCTGCATGGCCGATAGCCTCGACGGCGTATTCCTATTTCGCGCGGTGACGCCCTCGGGGTGCTCACGCGCGCGCCGCACCGCAGGACGGGCCGTCCCTCCATGTCCAAGAAAATCCTGATCGTCGAAAAGAGCGACACCGCCCTCGCCGCCACGCTGCGTCCCGCGCTGGAGGCCCGAGGCTTCACGGTGGAGGACACCGCCGACGGCAAGGGCAGCGTGGAGCAGATCCGCCGAGACAGGCCGGACCTCGCTGTCATCGCCGTGGACCTGGCCGCGGGGCAGAACGGCTACCTCATCTGCGGCAAGCTGAAGAAGGACGACGACCTCAAGAACGTCCCCATCGTCATCGTCGGCAACCCGGACGGCTTCGCGCAGCACCGCAAGCTGAAGGCGCACGCGGACGAGTACGTCGCCATGCCGGTGGACGCCAACCTCCTGGTGGAGCGCGTGGGCGCGCTCATCGGCTTCCCGGAGTTACCGGCGTCCGAGGACGTGGTGGACGAGAGCCTCACGCTGGACGCGCTCGGCGACGAGCCGATGACGGCGGACTTCGGCGAGGAGATCTCCGTCGACACCGGCGAGGAGGCCGCGGTGCAGGGCGAGGAGCTGGACCTCGACGCCGCCTTCAGCGACATGGCCGCGCCCGAGAGCGAGCCCTCCATCGAGGAGGAGCCCGTCATCGCCCCGCCGGAGGCGGTGGTGGAGGGCGTGGAAGAGGACTTCGCCTCGCTGGACGCGCTGGGCAGCGACGCGGACGACGCGCTGGACGCGCTGGATGACTCGGAGAAGACGGTGGTGGGCTTCATGCCCCCGGAGCCCGCGCGCCCGCCGGAGCCGGTGCGCCCGCCGGAGCCCGCTCGCGCCGCGCCGCCGCCGCCCGCGGCCGCCACCCCGCGCATGTCGCTGCCGCCCGCGCGCCCCGCCACGCCCGCCGTGACGGCGGCGGCCCCGGCCACGTCCGCGGCGGACGCGGCGGAGCTGCGCAACCTGCGCGCGAAGGTGGCCGAGCTGCAGGGCGCGCTCACCGACGCCCAGGGCCAGGCCACGCAGGCCGAGGACCGCGTGCGCGAGCTGGAGGCCGAGCTGGAGGGCAAGGCCACCGAGCTGGAGACGGCGCGCGCGGCCACCGGGAAGAACGACAAGGACACCTTCGCGCTGCGCGACGCCGTCAACAAGCGGGACAAGGAAATCCTCCGCCTGAAGACGGAGCTGAACCAGAAGGACCAGGAGATTGTCGAGCTCAAGGACCAGCACCTGGAGCTGGAGCAGAAGGCCAGCACGGCCGACTCCGAGATTTCCCGCCGCGACGCGCAGCTCAAGACGCTCACCACGCGCGTGGAGACGCTGACCACCGAGCGCAAGCGCGTGGACCAGCAGCTCGCCGCCGCCAAGGAAGAGGCCCGCGGCGCCGCCGCGCAGGTGACGGTGCTCCAGACGGAGGTGGAGCAGCACCAGGCCCAGGCCCAGTCGCTGGGCGCCGAGGTGGAGGAGCTGCGCGGCCGCACCGGCCAGCTCGAGGCGGACCTCCAGGCCGCCCAGGAAGAGGCGGAAGGGCTGCGCGGCCAGGTGGACGCCGCCCAGCGCGAGGCCGAGTCCCTGCGCGCGCAGCTCGAGGAGGCCAACGCGCAGCTGTCCGAGCAGGGCACCCGCGCGGCCGAGGAGGCCGAGGCGCTGCGCAAGCGCATCAGCGAGCTGGAGGCCACCGCGGTGCGCGACGAGGAGCGCGTGACGAAGCTCTACGCGCGCATCAAGAACGACGAGAAGCTGCGCGAGAAGACGAAGAAGGCGCTCGCCATCGCCCAGCAGCTGCTGGATGAGCCGGCCTCCGCCGTGGCGGACGCCGACGAGGCCGCGGCCTGAAGTCCTGAAGTCGAGCCCCGGGCCTTCAAATGAAGCCCGGGGCCGTGCTCCCCGCCCCGCCCTACTCCTGCTTCTTCGGGGTGGTCTTCTTCTCGTGGAGCTTCTTCGCGAAGGACTGCACGGCGGCGGGCACGTTCTTGTCGCGGGCGAGGTCCTTCAGCTCGGCGTCGCGGAACGAGTTGAGGAACTTCATGGTGATGGTGAGCGGCACCTTGGGGTTCTTCACCAGCGCCAGCTTCACCTTCTGGTTCTTCGTCCACTCGCGGTTGTTGTAGATGACGCGCAGCACGTCATCCATCATCGCCTTGTTGGCCGCGCAGCTGAGCACCTCGCCGTCGGTGATGCGCGGGCTGCGGATGACGGCCACCGCCACCAGCTTGTTGGTGTCCCGGATGAGCGTGCCGCGGGCCTCCTTGTTGCCCAGCGTGGCGAGCTTGATCTTCTCCGCGATGGACATCTTCATCACCCGCTGGGCGAGCGTGAGCTTCTTGCCCTCCTCCATGGGCGCGGCGTCCTCCTTCGCCACCTCCTGGAACTCCTGGAGGACCTGCTCGGCGGTGGGGCCCGGGTCCGGCGGGGCCTCGGCGGCCTCGGGGCCGAAGAGGCGGATGCGCGCCGTCTTCATCTGCGGCACGTCCACGAGCACCAGCCCGCTGCGCACCGCGAAGTCACACACGCTGTCGGTGAGCGACACGGGGACGTTGGGGTTGGCGCACAGGTTGCGGAGGATGTCCTCGTGGCGCAGCAGGCGCAGTTGGTTCTGGCTGACGATTTCCGCCAGCTTCGCGGAGCAGTCCTTCGCCACGCCGGCCACCGCGTCGTCCGGGGTGCTGGCGTTGAGGACCAGCATCTCCGCGTAGGCTTCCTTGTCCTTGAGCAGGCCCAGGAAGTAGCCCAGCACGGGCGGCTGCACCTCCTCGTCGCGCACCGCGGAACCGAGAATCCTGTCGGGCAGGGTGGCGGCCGTCTTCGTCGCCGTGTCGCGCACGCCGGCGTCCGGGTCGAACGTCAGCATGTAGAGCGCGCCGAGCATGTCCGACGGGCTGAGCGGCACCAGCGACTTGGCCGCCATCATCCGCAGCGGCACCGGCGCGGCCGGGTCCACGTGCTTGCGCAGGTTGGGCGGCAGGAACTCCGCGTTGAAGGGACAGCCGGGGGGCGGCGCCGGGACGGCGTTGGGGACTGCGGTGGTCATGACGCGTGATTCCTTCCGTAGATGATGCGCAGGCCCTCGAGCGTGAGGAACTCGTCCACCTCGTGGATGGCCTTGGACTCGGTCGCCACCAGCGCGGCCAGGCCCCCGGTGGCGACGACGCGCACCGGGAAGCCCAGGTCCGCCTGCATCCGCGCGCAGATGCCGTCCACCAGCCCCACGTAGCCGAACACGAGCCCGGACTGGATGGAGTGCACGGTGTTGCGGCCGATGACGTGCGGGGGCCGCGCGAACTCCACGCGCGGCAGCTTGGAGGCATTCTGGAACAGGGCCTCCATGGCGATGTTGATGCCGGGGCAGATGGCGCCGCCCAGGTACTCGCCCTTCGGCGACACGGCGTCGAAGGTGGTGGCGGTGCCGAAGTCGACGACGATGACGCCCGAGTGGTGCTTCTCGTAGGCGGACACCGCGTTGACGATGCGGTCGGCGCCCACCTCGCGCGGGTTGTCGTAGAGGATGGGCATGCCCGTCTTCACGCCCGGCCCGACGAACATGGGGCGCGTGCGGAAGTAGCGCTCGCTCATCTTCTCCAGGTTGAACTGGAGCGGCGGCACCACGCTGGACACCACCACCGCGGACACCTTCGTCGCGTCGACACCGCTGTGGGTGAAGAGCTGGCGGACGAGGATGCCGTACTCGTCCGAGGTGCGGCGGGTGCTCGTCTCCACCCGCCAGTGGTCCAGCAGTCGCCGACCCTCGAAGACCCCAAGGACGGTGTTGGTATTGCCAACGTCGATGGCCAGGAGCATCACGCTCCGCACTCTATCGCGAAGCCAGGCGCCCGGGCTGCCCTCCCCGGCCCTACCTGGGGCGGGCCGGCTTCCGGGGCCGCAGCTGCTCCACGTCGCCCGCGAGCACCCGCTCGAGCGAGCCCCCCTCCGTCCGGACCAGCAGCGCGCCGGACGGGTCGATGTCCTCGGCCCGCCCGCGCAGCTCCTGCCTGTCGGTGCGCACCAGCACGTCCTGGCCCAGGGTGGAGGACAGCGCCTTCCAGCGGGCGCGCACCGGGTCGAAGCCCTCCTCGAGGTACCTGTCCAGCCACGCCTCCATCCGGCCCCAGAGGGCGGCGGCGAAGCGGGCGCGGGGCACGCGCTGGCCGGTGGACAGGGCCAGCGAGGTGGCCGTCTCGCGCAGCTCCTCCGGGAAGTGCTCCTCCCGGGAGTTGAGGTTGACGCCCACGCCCACAATCACGAAGTGCACGCGCTCGGGCTCGGCGGACAGCTCCGTGAGGATGCCCGCCACCTTGCGCCCGTCCAGGTGGACGTCGTTGGGCCACTTGATGGCGGCCTCCGTCCCCTGCTCGCGCAGCGTCTCCGCCAGCGCCACGGCCGCCACCAGCGTCAGCTCCGGCGCGCGCTGCGGCGGCAGCTCCGGGCGGAGGATGGCGGAGAAGTAGAGGTTGAGCCCCGGCGGGGACACCCACGCGCGGCCCCGGCGGCCCTTGCCGGCCGTCTGCTGCTCGGCCACCACCACCTCGCCGTGCTCGGCCCCGTCCTGCGCCAGCCGGAAGGCCACCTCGTTGGTGGAGCCCACCGAGGCGTGGTGGTGCACGGTGCGGCCCATGTCACGGGTGGTCAGCAGCGGGGCCAGCTCCAGCGAGGTGAGCCGGTCCGGCACCCCCAGCAGGCGGTAGCCCCGGGCGGAGATGGCCTCAATCCGGTAGCCCTGGGTGCGCAGCGCCTCCACGCGCTTCCACACGGCGGTGCGCGACAGCCCCAGCTTGCCGGAGAGCGCCTCTCCGGAGGTGAAGTCGCTTCCACTCTCGGAGAGGAAGCCCAGGATGAGCTCCTCCTGCGTCTGCTCGGTCGAATCGGCGGGCACGGAAGGACCCTCTTTGGAAGGAAGCGCCACGGTACGGAGGGGCGGCCGGGCTTTCAACCCGCCCCGGCGCCCCAGCCCCGCCCCGGCTCGCGGCGGGCGCTCAGCCGGCTGGAGCGGGCTCGGCGGCGGGCTGACCTCCGCCCTGTCCATTGGTGAGCTGCCAGTTCGTCAGCTCCATGAGGATTTGCGGCGTGCGCTGGCCGTCCTTCGCCTCCACGGCGATGTCCAGGCGGACGATGCCCACGCCGGGGGCGAAGGACATGGTGTTCACCAGGGTGGCGTTCGCATCCATCCGGTTGCGCCCCTCCACCTGGACACAGCCCTGGAAGGTGCCGGCGGGGGCCTGGCACGTCACGCCGACGCCGATGATGCGGTAGCGCTCCGTGGACGACACGGACACCACGTTCGTCCACGAGTGGCCCACCTCCAGCGGCCCGCGCAGCAGGTAGCGCTTCGCGTCCCGGAGCCCGTAGGCGTCCACCGCGAGCTGGCCCCGCTGGTTGTCGACGAAGTAGCCCTCCTCCTGCCCGAGGATCTCCACCGTCACCTGCTTGTTGGCGATGCCATTGAGCCGGTACGTCCAGCGGTTGCCCACCGCGAGCGGGTAGTACTGGGCCACGTTGTCGGTGGACGGCGCCCTCGGCGCGGCCTCCACCTTCTTGGAGCAGCCGCTGCCCAGCACCAGGGTGGCCAGCAGGGCCACCGCCCCCACGACGAATGAACGCTTCATCAGGATGTCAGTCCGCGTGGCCCGGGCCACGCGCCTCCGCCGTCGAGTGCTTGCGTGATGCGTAGAGCGTGTCCAGCGCCTGCTGCGCCGCGGCCTGGACGGAGGGCGCGTCGTGCCCCTGCGCCACCGTATAGAGGTAGGCCTCCGCCTCGGGGCCACCAATCTCGCCCACCGCGAAGACGATTTCCTGCACGAAGCCCAGCTCCCGGCCCCGCGCCAGGTCGATGAGCACGGGCACCGCGGTGCGCGCCTTCATCTCCACCAGCGTGCCCATGGTCTTCCGCAGCGCGTCCGCGTCGGCGGCGTCCTTGAGCTGCTCGATGAGCAGCGGCGCGGCGGCCGGGTGCTGGCGCTCCGCCAGCGTGTGCAGGGCGACGTCGCGCAGGCGCGAGTCCTCCGCCCGCAGGTCCTGCACCAGCGCGTCGTCGCTGCGCTCCAGCGCGGCGAGCTGCAACACGGCGGAGTCCGTCACCTGGCGCAGCACGCTCTGCAGCGCCACGCGCATGGCTTCCTGGCGTCCGGCGGGCGTGTCCTTCATGACGGGCGCCTCGCCCAGGCCCACCACTTCATAGTGCTGCGGGAGGTCCCCGCCGAAGCGCTCCAGCGTGAGGCTGGCACCCACCTCGGCATAGCTGCGCGGGTCTCCGTCCTTCAGCACCTCTCGGGTGAAGGGCACGTCCAGCGTCAGCCGCCAGGGGCGCACCTCGCGGGGCGCGTCCTCGGACTGGGGCTCGAAGCGGCCGGAGGACTTCAGCGCCTGCGTGAGGAGCGTCGCCACCCCTTCGGGGGCGAGCCCCAGCAGGGCGTTGTCCCGCACGGTGGTGCCGGAGACCTCCACCGGCGCCACCGGGTAGCGCGGCGCCTGCGAACGGCAGGCACCGAGAAGGACGACGCAGGAGGCGAGCACCAGGGCCGGCTTCATCGCCCCCCCAGGTTAACACCCGGGGCGCGACGGCGCCGGCCATTCCCCGCCCGCCTGCGGTCCCCCGTCAGCCCTGACCTCCCTCGGACGGGTCCGAAGGCGGCGTGACGCGACGCTCGGTCGCCTCTCGTCCTTCCTCGACACCACCGGCGGTGTCTTCGTCGGAAGTCCGGGATGCGACAGACGTGGGCGCCTCGGCGCCGCGCGACTCCGGGGCGGCCTCCGCCGCGGGAGCGGCGGTGGCCTCGGCGGGAGGCGGGACGGTGGCCGCGCGCTCTTCTCCGGAGGTGCCTTCGTCGGCAGTCCTGGGTGCGGCGGACGTGGGTGCCTCGGTGCCGCTCGGCTCCGTGGCGGCCTCCGCCGAAGGAGCGGCGGCGGTGGCCTCGGCGGAAGGCGCGGTGCCCTCCCCTGTCGAAGCGGGGGTGGGCTCACCCGGAGGCGCGGCGCCGGCCTCGGCGGAAGGCGCGGTGCCCTCTGCCGCCGGAGCAGCGGCGGCGCCACCCTCGGCCGTGGGCGTCGCCCCCGGGGCGGCCCCCTCACGGTTGCCACGGCCGCGGCGACCGCGACGGCGGCGGCGGCGGCGCTTGCGGTCTCCCTGGGCGCCCTCGGCGCCCCCCTCGGCGGCGGCACCCTCGGGACGGGCACCTCCGACGAAGGCGCTGGCGGCCTCCAGGTCCTCGTCGTCGCCCTCCTCGTCGTCGTCACCCTCCTCGTCCTCACCACCCGCCTGCTGCATGGGCGCGGCGGGCGGCGCGGCGCGGGGAGCGCTCTCGGCGGCGGGGGCGGCGGACGTGGCCTCGGCGGCCTCGGACACCTCGGGGGTCTCCCCCGCCTCGCGCGCCTCGCGGGCCTCGCGCTCGCGGCGGCGCTTCTCGCGGGGACGCTCGCGCTCCGGCGCTCCGGGGGTGGCCTCCGCGGAAGCCTCCTCGCCCTCGCCCCGGGCCTGCTTCTCGCGCTGGCGCTCCTCGCGGCGCTTCTGGGCCTCCTCGGCGTCCAGCTTCGCGGCCTCGAAGAACTTCTCGTCGACCTCGTACAGCTCCACGCGGGTGACGGTGACGGCCGTCTCCGCCTCGAGGAACTTCTCGCCCAGCGCGTCACCGCACCAGAGCATCACCAGCGAGCCGCTGGCCTGCGCCTCGGTGCGCGCGTCGCCGCGCACGTCCCCGGCGCTCACCAGCAGGCCCACCTGCGCCGAGTAGTGGCCGAGGTCCCTGCGCAGCTCCTGCACCGTCTTGCGGTCGATGCCGGGCGCACCCTTCAGCATGCGCACCGCGTAGCGCAGCTCCACGCTGCCCTCGCGCTTGCGGGCGGTGAGCAGCGGGCCTTCCTTGGACCGCTTCGCCACCTTCAGCTCGCGGAAGCCCAGCCCGTGCATCATCTTCACCACGGACTTCTCGAACGTCCCCACGTCCAGCTCGCCCAGGCGCTTGCGCAGCCCGCGCGCCACGGCGCGGCGCGCGTCCTTGAGCGTGGTGCGCAGCGTGGTGAGCAGCGTGGCGTCCGCCAGCGGCTCGGCGGCGGCCGCGGCGGCCGCGGGCTTGCCCAGCAGGGGGCGCCCGGCCTCCAGGGGGATGCCCAGCGCCTGCGCGAAGGCGGCCTGCAGCTCCAGCGGCGGGGCCTCGCTCGGCGCGCCCGCGCGCTCCAGCGTCACCTCGCCGGTCTCCTTGTTGAAGGAGTACTGCGGGCGGCGGCCGGCGTCGATGCGGCGCTGGTTGTCCTCCAGCAGGGCGGTGAGCACCGCCTCCACCGTCGTCTCCTCGGCGCACAGCTCCTTGCTCCGGGCGCGCTCGATGAGCTGCTCGGTGCGCAGCGCGATGCCCTCCTCGCTGAGGATTTCGAACACCACCTCCGGCAGCGGCGGGAAGCGCTTGCGGCGCCCGCCCCGCTCCTCCTCCTCGTCGCGACGGCGCTTGCGGTCGCTGCCACGGCCCGCCACCTTCACGTTGTCCACGCGAGGTTCCGGATGGCGCTCCGCCGGACGCAGCGGCGGCAGGTCCTCTTCCGGATGTGGCTCGATTACGCCAGTCTGTGCCAAAGCCTCCGCATCCTCGGGAATCGACCAGTCCACCAGCGCGAAGGTGTCCTTCGCCGTGACAATCACCTTGCGATCCCGCGTGCGGCGCGCCATGGCAGCGAGGCGCGACAGCATCGTCACCTCAGGCGTCTTGCCAACGTGGGAGAGCAGGCTCTGCTGGATGGACTTCTCAGTGATTTCGAGAAAATGGAGGGGACGACCTTCGCTCTCCAGGACACGGAGCGCGGCCTCGTAGAATGTCATCGAGTATTCCCCAAGAATTCCGAACGGTTACAAAAATGTAGGTCCGTATGGGTGGCGGATGCTAGCCATCGCTAAACTGGCTTGTCAACGAACGGAAGATGACCCGCAGAAGATGACCCGCATACGCATCGGACAGCGTTGGAAACGCGAACCCGCGACTTCCCCGCTCGATTCCATCGCACTGGAATTGGACGGGGTGGACCTGCTGTCCGGGGCCGTGGAGGAGTCTCTAGCAGAAGTGGTGCCCGCGCTGGTGCGCTCAGTTGCGGCCATTTATGGGGGGCGACAGCGGCTGGCCCAGGTTTCGCTGCCGGAAGCCCACCTGGAGCTGGTGCTCCGCCGGGTGGGGCCGGAGGTGGAATTGCTCGTGGCGAGCCTCGCCCGCCCCGCCCGGCTCTTGCGGCCGCCGGTGCGCGTGGAGGTGGACGAGCTGGCGGTGGCCGTCCGGGAGGGCGCCGAGCGATTCCTCGCGGACGTCACCCGGGTGGCCCCGAAGGCGCTCTCCACGTCGCTCTCCCAGGCGCTGGGGGAGCCGCTGAAGGCCCTGCGCCGTCCCGCCCGTCCTCCCGAGGAGGCGCGGGCGAAGCCCTCCACGAAGCGGGTGGAGCCCCAGGACGTGCCCGGCTTCGGCTTCGAGCTGCGCGACGTGGGCGTGCCCGCCGGCCGTGCGAGCGAGCGGGGCACGGCGGGGAGCCTGGCGCCGCTTTTGGCCGGGGGCGAGGTGTGGCTGGCGCTGCCGGGCCGGCCCGAGGCGTGGCGCGTCCCGGGCCCGCCCTTCCTCGCGGTGCTGGAGCTGTCGCGGCAGGCGGTGGAGCTGGCCCGCGCGGTGGAGCTGGGCGAGGAGCGCTTCGAGCTGGCCCCCGCGGGTGCGCGGCCGGTGCTGGTGCTGGACTTGAAGGCCGGCAAGGCGAAGCCCGGGCGCACCGGCACGCCCTTCCCGCTCGACGCCAAGGCGCTGGCCGGGGCCCTCTTCCACCTGGGCGAGTCGCTGGCCGCGACCTTCGCGGAGTCCGACCGGACGCAGGTGGGCAACCCCTACCTGGTGGAGCTGGCGGAGCGCTGCCGCGAGGGCCTGTCCCACCTGCGCGGCGCAGTGCAGCCCCCCGAGGCGCAGGGCGCGGCCCGGGAGAAGAAGGCCCGCGCGGGCCGGGGCACGTCGAAGCCGCTGAAGGTGCCCGGCCGCCTGCGCCGGCTGCGCTTCGAGAAGCTGTGGGAGAAGCGCGGGCTGTCGGACGCCGAGGAGGCGAAGCTGCTGCTGGGCCGGCACGGGCCGGTGTACTGCGCGCCGCAGCTCGCGTCGGCCTTCTCGCGCAAGGACGGGAACCTGCTGTGGAAGCGCGCGGCGCCGCTGGGCGTGGCGGCCTCCGCGGACGGGCACGCGGTGGCGGCGGACATGACGCGCGTGTACGGCTTCACCGGCCGGGGCGCGGGCGCGCGCTGGCTGCATGACCACGACGGCATCCCCCTGGGCCCGCTGCTCCTGCGCAAGGACGGGCTCCTGCTCACCCTCTCCGAGGACCGCACCGTCGTCGCCTTCGCCGAGGCCACCGGCCGCGAGGTGTGGCGGCTGGCCCCTCCGCGCACGCAGCGCAGCTGGCTGTCCACCCAGGGCCACCGCGCGCTGGTGGGCACCGACTCGGGCTACCTCTACGGGCTGGATTTGGAAGACGGCCAGGTGCGCTACCGGATGCGCGCGCCCATGCCCTTCCACTGCCCGCCGGTGGCGTGGGGCCGGCGCTTCCTGTCCATGCTGGGGCGCGGCTCGCACTGGGCGGTGCTGCTCGCGGACGCGCACACCGGCGAAACGGTGTGGACGCACGAGCCGGACCTCACCCACCCCTCCCTGCCGCTGCCGGTGGGCCCCCGCGTGTTCCTCGCCGGGGAGCGCGAGCGCGACGGCGTCCTGCTGTGCCTGGACGCCAAGGGCAGGCGCGTCTGGGAGCGGCCCTTGAACCTGGGGCCGGGGCCCTACGCGCTGTCGCCGCTGCCGCGCGCGGTGGTGGTGACGAGCCCGTCCGGAGCCGCCGCGCGCGTGGCCGCCAATGGCACGGTGGACTGGCGCGTGGGCGCCGCGGGCGAGCCGCTCATCCGCGCGCTCCCGGCCCGCACCGCGCGAGGCGTGACGCTGGTGCCGGGCGAGCGGGTGCGGGCGGTGGACCCTCGCGGCGGTCAGGTGCTCGCGGAGGTCCGGGTGGGCGTGGGGCTCGTCGCGCTCCAGGCGGACGTGCGCCTCAACCTCTACTTCCTCGACGACGCCGGCACGCTGTCCGCGTACCGGCTGGCATCGCACTTCACCGTGGTGGAGTAGGCGCGGGGCTTCACCCTCCGCGCCCCTCCGCCCGGGACTACTCGCTCTTCGCCGACTTGGCCGGGTCGATCTCCTCCTCCGGCCGCTCCTCCTGGGTGGCGCCCTCCCACGTCTCGCCGGCGCCCAGCTTCCACTCGGAGGGCACGTCCAGCTTCCACACGTAGGTGGCGGTGGCGCTGCCGCCGGAGGCGGAGTGCGAGGAGACGTTGATGGTCATCTCCATCTTCGCCACCTCGCTGGGCATCTGGTCCAGGTCGTAGTGGCCCAGCACCATCTGCGGGGGGAACTGGGGGATGTAGCGCTCCGGGAAGTCCACCTTCATCGCCGGGTCGCTGCCGCGCATCTCGCCCAGCAGCTTCCCCTTCGCGTCGGTGAGCTTCCACACCGTGTCGAACGAGGCGCTGGTCACCATCTTCTTCACCTTGCCCTCGTCCTTGAGGGCGCGCTGGGCGCCCCACAGCGCGAGCTGCAGGCGAATCTGCGGCTTGCCCATCACCATGACGACGTCCGACGACACCACGTCCAGGCGCATGCCCTTGTCCGAGGCCGTCCACACGGGGCTGTACTTGCCCTCGCGCAGGCTGTCGAACACCTTGCGCGTGTACTCGTAGAAGGCCTTCTTGTCCGCGGCGCGCTCCTCCTTGCCGCTCTCGGAGCGCTTCTCCAGCTCCTCCAGGTAGCCGTCGAACTTCTTGTTGCCGCCGTACTGGGTCAGGTGCGTGTCCACCTGCTCGAAGTAGTTCTTGAAGAAGGGCCGCAGCTCATCCTTGTAGGTGGCCCCGTCCGGGTTGGTGCGCATCCAGCCGACGCGCTCCAGGTACTCGGCCTGGACGCGCTGGGCATCCGCGTCCCGCTGGGCCTCCCGTGCCTTGGTACTGGCGCTGCGGTAGCTCATGACGGCGGCCAGCAACACCCCCGCGATGATGACGATGACTCCGAAGTAGCGCTTCACGAGGCTGGCTCCTGTGCGTTGGAGCTGGCAGTGATATGAAAATTCCCCAACGTGATCCAGGCCACCGGCACCCACCTGTTCTCCGTGCCGCTCCCCTTGGAGGAGGGGGAGCTTCTGGGCAATCCCCAGGTGGCCTGGGAGTGCTACGGGGAACCGTCCGACGGCAAAGCGGTGGTGCTGCTGCACGACCTCTCCCATTCTCACAGAGCCTTGGGTCCACTAGAGGACTCGGCCTACCAACCGTCTGGCTGGGCGCATGCGCTGGTGGGCCCGGGGCTGGCGTTGGACCCGGAGAGCACGCCGGTGGTGGTGCCGGGCCTGCTGGGCAGCCCCTTCGGCACCACGTCACCGGCCTCGGAAGACCCGGCGACGGGTGAGCGCTGGGGCCTCAACCTCCCGCCCCTCACCGTGCTGGACATGGCGCGCGGCGTGTCCGCGTCGCTGCGCGCGCTGGGCTTGAAGCAGGTGCGAGCGCTGGTGGGCGTGGGCCTGGGGGGCCAGGTGGCGCTGCGACTGGCGGCGCTGTTCCCGGACCTGGCCGCCGGAGTCATCACCCTGGGCACGGCGCGCGCGCTGCCCGAGGGCGTGCGCGAGAAGCTGGGCCTGTCCTGGCAGCTGCTCCGCGCGGACCCGGACTTCCGCGAGGGCCTCTACGGGCCGGACACGCTGCCGCGCAAGACGATGCGCCGGCTGCGGCTGGACTTCCAGAAGCTGCTGTACGGGCGCGAGTACCTCGCCTCACGCTGGCCGGACCCCGAGTCCGCCCGCGTGGCGCTGGAGGCGGAGGCCGACGCATTCGCTGACACGTTCGACCCCGTGTCCTGGGCGACGCTGTGCTCGGCGTGGGCGGGGGGCGACGTGGCGGACTGCTTCCAGCACATCCGCGCGCGGGTGCTGCTGGTGGCGGGGGCCTCGGACGTGCTGGCGCCGGTGAATCGCGTGCGGGACACGTACCACCTGCTGTCCGCGGCGGGCGTGAGCGCGCGCCTGCTGGAGCTGCCGGGCCCGGGAGACCACGGCGCGCTCCTGGCGGACGCGGACCGGCTGATTGGCCCGCTGGGCGACTTCCTGCGGCGCTGCTGATGGCTCTCAAGGAGAGCCGCCTGCGTCTGGCGGCACCTCGGTGTGGCAGCAGCTCCGGGACGGCCGCTCTCGGCAGGCCGAGGACTACTCGCGCGGCGGTGCGCCGGAGAGCTTCCCGCGCAGGGCGCCCACCAGCATGCCGATGGCAATCTCGTTGTTGCCGCCGTGCGGGATGATGATGTCCGCGAAGTGCTTGGACGGCTCGACGAAGCCCATGTGCATGGGGCGCACGTGGCGCAGGTACTGGCCCACCACGTGGTCGAAGTCGCGGCCGCGGTCCTTGATGTCGCGGGTGAGGCGGCGAAGGATGCGCAGGTCGTCATCCGCGTCGACGTAGATCTTCACGTCCATCTCGTCGCGCACCTCCTTCATGTGCAGGACGAGGATGCCCTCGATGAGGATGATGTCGCCGGGGTCCACGCCCATGGTGCGCGGCTGACGCGACGAGGTGACGAAGTCGTAGACGGGCTTCTGGATGGGCCGGCCGGACTTCAGCTCGCGCAGGTGCTGCACGAGCAGGTCCCTGTCGAACGCGTCCGGATGGTCGAAGTTCACCTCGCGCCTGTCCGCCAGCGGGAGGTCCTTCAGGTCCCGGTAGTACGAGTCCTGATCGATGAAGGCCACGCGACAATCGGCCAGCGCCTCGCGCACCTTGCGGGCGACGGTGGTCTTGCCGGACGCGGTGCCGCCCGCGATGCCAACGACGAGGGGGGACGCCATGGCGGCGGCACGTACCCCACCGGACGGGCCAGCGCAAGGCTTCAGTCCTGTTCCGGACGATTCAACCCCGGCGGATCAGCCCGCGCCCCTGGGCCTCGGCCAGCAATGCGTGGGGCGCCTCCTCCACCGGCACCGGGCGCGAGGCGAGCCTGCGCAGCCACTCCGCTAGAGCGGGCGCCACCGTCAGCACCTCGTGTCCCCCGCCCCGCCGACGGACGAGGAAGCTCCACGGACCCTGGCCCGGCCGCCGAGCCACCTGCGCCAGCGACTCCAGGCCGGACAGCTCCAGCGAGCCACAGGCCCACGCACGCGCCGTGAGGTGACGGCGCACGGCGCGAGCAGCGAAGACGAGCTCGGACAGGTCCGCCGGGAGGGCGCCCATGCGCACGTCCTCCGCCAGCCCCACCTGCCCCGGCCCCGGCGGCGGCACCGGGCGGAGGAACAGCGTGGGCAGGAGCATCTCCAGCGCCAGCGCCGCGGAGGCCCCGTCGTCGGGGTACTCACGCAGACGCCGCATGGCCCACTTGGAGAAGACCTGTCCCAGAGAGCGGCCCGTGCCGCCGAAGAGGCCGCGGTACTCGGGGGAGCTGGTGAAGGCGGCGAGGGCGTCTTCCGTTCCCGCGACGAGCAGGCGCGTGAGTGGCCACTCGCGGTCCAGCACCTCCGCCACCACGGCGAGCCGGAAGTCCCGGTCCGCCAGCGTCCCTTCCTCGTCCTCCACGGACGATGCCGGTGTGGCGCCATGGCCCGCGTCGAACAAATCCCACGGCCGGCTCTCGCCGGTCAGCGGCGGTGCGGTGACGTCGCGGGGCGGGCGCAGCGTCAGCGGGGGGCGCTCGCCCGCGGGCACCAGCTTGCGCAGCCGGCGCAGTGACACCAGGGCCACCTCGGGCGGGTGGCCATCTCCCTCGAAGGTGATGGCGCGCAGCGAGGGACAGCGCGGCAGGAGCGACTCCAGCAGCTGGAACAATTCCTCGCGCACGGGCTGCGTGTGGTCATCCACGTAGAATTGGCGCGAGCCCCGGCGCGTCACCACGCCGCCGGCGAGGTGGAACTCGATGACCTGGTCGAGCGGGAAGCCGTCGAGCCCCGCGTCCAGGGGCAGGCCCGCGGAGAGCTGGTGGCTGAAGAGGTGCCCCAGGTCCAGCAGCAGCGGTAGCCCGGTGCGCGCGTGCAGCCGGGACATGAAGTCCAGCACGTGCCATTCGCCTCGCCGCGCGAGCACGGCGGGGTTCTCCAGCACGAGGGGCATGGAGAGGTGCCGCTGGACGTGGAGCGCATGCGCCGCGCAGTCCGCGAGGCCCGCCTCGTTGAACGGCGGCGTGAAGTAGAGATAGCCCGGGAAGGGCTGGCCGCCCACGTGCCACCAGCCCACGTCGTTGCCCACCCACGGGCTGCCCACCGTGCGCGCGTGCGCGTCCAATTCCGAGAGCACCGACGCGGGCTCCAGCTCCGGGCCCCAGAGGTTGAGGTGCACGGGGTGGAAGAGCACGGGCACGTCGGCGCGACGGCGCCACATCTCCGGGAACAGCGAGGCGTGGGCCTTCGCCTCTTCGAGCGACAGTGGCGCGCTGTACTCGACGTAGTCGAAGAGGCCCGGGGACGCGTCCAGCAGCCGGTACGGTTGAGGCACGTCCGCCGTGCTCAGGTTGCTGCTCAGCCCCAGCCCGCGCCAGGGCAGCGTCCACATGTCGGGGTCCACGTGCGTCATCCCATGAACGTAGACGCGCTCCGCGCTCGCTGCCACGGCCGACACATCGCTCCTGTCGGATTGCAGCGCGATGGCACGCGCTTCTTCGCAGTCAAAACCTTTCGAATCGAAAGGCTGTCCAATCGGAGAAGCGCATGCAGATGAAGGGATTCATCGGCGGCGTGTTGCTTGCGGCAGGACTGCTCTTGGCGGGTTGTGGTGGGGGCGAAGGTACGGCCCGTCTCGGGCCCTCCGAGGCGGGCTGCTCGGGTCAACCGACGCCCTACCCCGTCACCAGCAGCCGGATTCCGTAGACCACGAGCACCAGCGCAAGCACCTGGCGGATGAGCGGCTCCCTACGCGAGTACGCCCGCCGGACGTGTCCCGTGGACAGGCCCCAGGCCAGCGTCCCGTACCACCCCATGGCGATGCTCACGATGCCAGCAGCCGCCACCACGCGCACCCACAGGGAAATGCCAGGCACAGCCGTGGGGGCGAGGATGCTCAGGTAGAAAGGCAGGGTGTTCGGATTGGACAGGCTGGCGAACAGCCCGCTGCGAAACGGCCGGGCCTCCTCCCCCGACAGCGCCCGCTCCACGAGGGCCTTTTCCGGCGACGCGGCCGGAGCCTCTCCGGAAGCCTTCGAGGCCGCACGTACGGCGAGCAGCCCCTTCACGCCCAGGTAGAGCAGGTACAGCCCGCCCACATAGCGCACGGCGCGCATCGCTCCCGGGAACTGCTGCAGGAGCACGGCGACGCCGCCCAGGATGACGCAGAGCCACGCCGCGTTCCCCAGGGCAATCCCCAGCACCGCCCAGGCTGCATGCCGGCGCGTGGCGGACAGCGCCAGGCGCGTGACGATGAACGTGTTCGGCCCTGGCGTGATGACTGCGAGCAGATACAGACCGAAGATGGACGCGAGCAGGGGGCCGGGAGGGGTCATGGCGGCGGCCGGACCTAAACACCCGGCGACATCCCGTGCAAACCACGGTGCGCGAACGCGCCCCACAAGTGTCGTGCGTGTGTCCGACAGGGTCGACAGGTCCTCGGTGGAAGTGGCACGATTACCGTGACAGGGCCTGCGCCACCGCGCTCACAATCGCGTCGTGATGGGAGCCGTGCACCACCATTACGCGTTGAACATCGTGGACGTCTTCGCAGTGGGGTTGCCGCCCAGCACGTAGCCCTCACGCCGCCTGACAGACCCATGCTCTGCACGAAGCACAAGCACTCGACGGAGGCGTCCGCCCGCCGCTGCGCCGCGAAGGCCATGGCGCGGCGGGCGGACCGGAGGCTCCGCGACGTGCAGCCGATGGTGCCTCGCTTCGTGACGTACCCGGGAGGACGGAGCGCAACATGCGGCACGGTGGCGCTCACCGTCTTCTCAGAGGACTTGAACACCCCGTACTGACGCACCTCACCCCACCAGCCGCCTCCTGCGCGGAGAAGGTCTCGGCCGGCGGGGACGAACGAATAGAGAGAGCGCGCGCCTTGCCAGGATGCGGCCGAAATCCGGGCAAAAAGCCCATGGTGCGGCCACATGCAACCCTGCATCTTCCAACCTGGGCTCTCAGGTGGGCCTCGCCTCGTGACTCAGGCCCCTTGACGCTGTCCGCGGAGGACGGTGCGCTCGCGACAGGCTAAGCGACGATGCCACCCCGAACGACCCAGCGCATGGCCCACAGGGGAAACCTCGACCAGCTGTGCCTCTTGTTTTCGAGCCAGTCCTTGTCTTGGTTGATGGGGAAAAAACCGTGGACGTCACGCACCTGGCAACGGAACACCAAGTCGATGCGGCGGGGATCGCTCCGGGTCCCTTCATTGAAGACTGCGAACTCGATCCATGCATCCGGCGCGAGCCCCTCAAGTTCGGCCTCCCTAAACTCAAGCCGGGGCTTTCGGGAAAGGACCCGCGCTCCGGTCATGCCCCCTGCGGCAGGGGGCGATGGGATGAGCATGGGTCGACGCACTGCGCGTTCCATCGCCACGTCCGTACGCCGCTCACCGTCGAGGATGATCTCGAAGCGCTCACCTTTGGAAACGTACTGATAGCCCCGCTCACGGGTCCGGAATTCCGCATCCGTGAGCTTGTGGCTTCCGTAGCGCAGGTAATCTTCCGTGAGCGCCTGGAAGACGTGGATGAGATGGGCCTTGCCGAGTTTCGCGAGCATGTAACCTTCGAGCAGATCCCCATGCTGGGTCCGACGCTCCATACCCTGCTTTCGCTCGCGAACCGTGCCCCAGGTCACGAGGTCCATCAGCTCCTCGGCCATCGCCCTCCCGCCGGGAGATAAGGTGCGATAGACCTCAAGGCGCACCACCCTCTCCCAAAGCCAGCAGTTCACGCGCGCGACGGATACCGGTCCCGCATCCGTAAGCCCAGAGATCAGGCAGGCCGCGACCCTGTTGGTGCGGATCTCGAAGTGCCCGTGCACGAGATTCTCGATCCGCTCCGCCTCTGGCTCAGAATTGACATCGATGTACGCGTATTCGTTCGGCCTTCCGAGGACGCGCTCTCCAAAGGCGCAGATGAAGGCCTTGCTGTGGCGCTTCGCCAGAGCACCGCGCATGCAGCTTTGCATCCTCGTAGCGGTGCCGTACCCGATCTGGAGCACCTCGGGACCGTTGAAGACAACATAGACGTGGAAGCCGCTCTCTGGAGCGTCCTCGAACCGTTGAATCCTTTTCACAGCACCGTGCTCGGAAAGAACGGCCAATACCTTCGCAGCGAAATCGACGGGCATGGAGGGGCCTCTCACGTGGGGATAATCCCAAGTTACAGGCCATAGATGAACGCGAGCAAAGGGCCGGGCGGAGTCACGGCGGCGGCCGGACCGAATCACCTGGCAACAGTTGGCGCGATTGCGGTGCACGAACCCGCCCCCTGACTGCCACGGCTCAGGTGTCGCGCGTCCAGTTGCCCTGCATCGCCGGGCCGCGCACGCCGGAGGTGTTGGAGCTGTTGCCCACCTCGCCCCAGCGAGCGTTGTACTTGAGGAACTCCTGGCCCTTCAGCGTGCGTGTCTTCTCACCCACGTTGATGACGCCGCCACCCTGGTAGCCCGAGCGCGTCCCCTTCCCTCCCGCCCAGGTGAACCAGCGGTAGCTCGCGCTCGTCTGACAGCTGTCGAGCCCCCAGCCCAGCTCCTCATACGTGCTGTCGCATGTGCTCTCGTTGCGGTAGCTCGCGTGACTTCCATCCGCGACCCAGACCAGTGGATGTGTGGTGTCCAGCCACTGCACATCCGCCGCAGTGAAGTACGTCACATTGGCGTGGTGCGCGAAGTGGACGCCCGACACGGAGTAGTCCGCCGCGAGCCGCACATTGACGTGCTCCCAGTCCGCCTCGTGATTGAAGCCCGAGGGACCATCGTTGTACGGAAAGAAGTACCAGTACTGGAGGTTCACCCCTCCGAACCGGTTCTTGTACACGTGGCCATAGAGCTTCCAGTCGACCGGGTTGGCGCTGCCGTTGTGCGTGGCATCGCTGGGCGGCTGGAGGAAGAAGGTCTCGTTCTCCACCCACTCGCCGCTGGACGAATTGCGCAGCGTGCTGGTGTGCGAGCAGATCCAGTTCTTCTCCCCATGTGAGCGGTTCAGCAGCGCCGCCTGCGTGACGCTGCCCAGCGCGAGGACGGAGCAGTCCGGACAGCCGTCATGGTGGAAGCGCATCTGCGCGCGGGCCAGGTACCAGTCCACGCTGGACGGCCGCGTCCAGTCCAGGTCCGCCGGCAGGTGGAGCACGGGCGCGTGGCGCTGCAGGAGGCAGTCCTCGAGCCCGTCATCCACGCCGTCCGCGTCGCCGTCCACCGAGGACAACGCACAGCCCGCGACGAGCCGTGACTTCGCCGTGCCGAGCACGTCCTCCGGTGCCTCGTCGTCCACGCCGCATCCGGTGAGCGCCACACTGCCCACGGCAATGGCCCACAGCCATGAACCCCGCATCTGCCCCTCCCGGGTCGGAGCGTCCACCCGGCGAGCCGGCCTCATGGCGCGTGCCGTGAACAGGTGACCCGCGCGGAGGATACGCGGGCCCACGCGGGCGACGTCCACACCGCGCCGCGACATCTCCGGAACCTTTTCACGCGTGCCGCTGTCGGAAGGCTTCGCGAATCAGCGACAACGGAGGCTGTGAATGAGGCGGATGCACCTGGCCGTCATGGGAGTCGTGTGCGCACTCGTCCTGGGGAGCACGGTGTCGGGCTGCCGTTCAGGGGAGGACACTGGAGGGACTGCTCAACAGCGGTCCAACTCCACCCTCCCCGCCAAGGCGAAGCAGGAGGCGCATGGCAGCGAAGCTGAAAAGGCCGCCCCCTCCGCTGCGCAGGTGCAGAGCGCCACCGCCGCCCCGAGCACTGCGCCAGCTGCGAACACGTCTTTGTCCCCGAGCGCGGATCCGCGCCTCGAAGCGGCGATGAAGTCCGCAGCGCCCGCCCCGTCCGGTGCTGCATTGAAGTCACCAGAGGGCCGCATGGGCGGTGGACTCGGCCTCAGCGGCATCGGAGCTCGGGGTGCCGACAAGGCGCCGAGTGGGACGGGCATGGGCCTGGGCCTGAGCGGCAAGGGCTCTGGCGGCGGTGGCATCGGCTCGATTGGCACGAAGGGGCGCGGATTAGGAATTACCGCCTACGGGACAGGCTCTGCCCGCGCCGCCCCCGGCCCGAGCGCCATGATGCACGGACAGGCCTCCATCTCGCTCGGGGGAAAGGGCATCGGAGGCTCGCTCGCGAGCAAGTCGGCTCCCTCCGACACCGCCTCCTCCGGCGAGGGCTACAAGGACTACGGGGTGAATCCCTTCGTGACGGCGTCCGAGGACCGGCTGTCCACCTTCGCCGTGGACGTGGACACGGCCTCGTACACGCTCGCGCGGCGCAAGCTGCTGGACGGCACCCTGCCTCCGAAGGAAGCCGTGCGCGTGGAGGAGTTCCTCAACTACTTCCGCTACTCATACCCGGAGCCCGCCGCGGATGACGGCCCGCTCGCCGTGCGCATGGACGCCGCGCCGTCGCCGTACACGCCGGGACGCCACCTGCTGCGCGTGGGCGTGCAGGGCCGCCGCGTGAGCGTGTCCGAGCGCAAGCCCGCGCACCTCACCTTCCTCGTGGACGTGTCCGGCTCGATGCAGTCACCAGACCGTCTACCGCTGGCGAAGCGCGCGCTGCGGATGCTCGTGGACAACCTGCGCGACGGCGACACGGTGGCGCTGGTGACGTACGCCGGCAACGTGCGCCGCGTGCTGCCTCCGACGGGCATGGAGAAGAAGGCCCTCATCCACGCCGCCATCGAGGACCTGTCCGCGGGGGGCTCCACCGCGATGGCGTCCGGCATCGAGCTGGCCTACCAGGAGGCGATGAAGACGCTGGATGGCGGCTCGCTCTCGCGCATCGTCATCCTCTCCGACGGCGACGCCAACGTGGGCACGACGAGCCACGCGGAAATCCTCAAGCGCATCCGCGGCCACGTGAAGGAAGGCGTCACCGTCACCACCGTCGGCTTCGGCATGGGCAACTACCAGGACACGATGATGGAGCAGCTCGCGGACCAGGGGAATGGCAACCACTACTACGTGGACTCGCTGCTCGCCGCGCGGCGCATCTTCCAGGAGCAGCTCGGCGGGACGCTGGAAGTCATCGCCCAGGACGTGAAGCTGCAGGTGGAGTTCGACCCCGCGCAGGTGTCGCGCTACCGCCTGGTCGGCTACGAGAACCGGGACATCGCGGACCGCGACTTCCGCAATGACCGGGTGGACGCGGGCGAGATTGGCTCCGGGCACACCGTCACCGCCCTCTACGAAGTGGAGCTGAAGCCGGGCGCGGGCGAGGGCCTCGCCACCGTGCGCGTGCGTGCGAAGCGGCCGCGCGGCGAGTCCGCCTCGGAGCGCGCGTACCGCTTCTCCGTCGCGGCGCTGGCCGGCACCTTCAAGGACGCCAGCGCCGACCTGCGCTTCGCCACGGCGGTGATGGGCGCGGCGGAGTTGCTGCGCAAGAGCCCGCACGCGGACCGCTGGAGCTTCGAGTCCGTGCGCGAAATCGCCCGTGCGGCCACGCCCACCGGCAACGCCGAGCGTGAGGAATTCCTCTCACTGCTGGAAAAGGCCCGGCCCCTGCTTCGGGGCGTGGCGGCCAGGTAGTAGATTCCGGGCTCCTGCCCCCCGCCCAGGAGCCACACATGTCCACCGTCACGCGAGCAGAGATTGACGAGTCCCATGCGCAGTACCGGGGTTCCTGGAGGCTGCTCGCGCTGGGGAGCCCGGCGGGCGAGGTGGTGGAGCGGCCCGAGGTGTTCATCGCCGCGGGCCACGTGTCCTGGGCGCTGATGAACGCGGCCTTCCTGCGTGCGCCCGTGGAGTCGGAACAGGCGCTCTCGGCCGCCGTGGCCTCCGCGGCGCGCTACTTCGCCCAGGGCCGTCACGGCTGGGCCTTCGTGCTGGGCGACGACTGGATGGCGCCCCAGGTGCGCGAGCGCGCGGAGTCCATCCTCGCCTGGTACGGGCTCAAGCCCGGGATGCCCGTCACCGGCATGGTGGCCGAGCGCCTGGTCGAGCCCGCTCATCCACCCTCCCCGTTCGACCTCCGCCCGGTGCGGGATGCGCGGACACGCGAGGCGCTCTCGGACATCAACTCCTCCTGCTACGACGTGCCGCGCGACGTGGGCCGCGAGGCGTTCGCCGTGGAGTCCCTCTACGGGCCGGACCACCAGGGCTTCGTGGGCTGTCGGGACGGCGTGGCCGCCACCAGCGCATCCGTGCTGCGCGTGGACGGCGTGGCCTACGTCGCCATGGTCGCCACGCTGCCTCAATACCGGCGCCAGGGCGGCGCCGAGGCCGTCATGCGGCACGCGCTCGCCGCGGCCCGGAGCGACTGGAACATTGAGCGCACCGTGCTGCACGCCACCGACGCCGGCCTGCCCGTCTACCGCCGCATGGGCTACCGGCCGGTGACACGCTTCCGCATGTACCTCGCGCCCGCCCCCGGCCGTACCGAGTAGCCGCCTCCGGCCGGTGACTCGCTTCCGCATGTAGCTCGCGCCCGCCCTCCGGCCGCACCGAGTAGCCGCCTCCGGCCGGTGACACGCTTCCGCATGGACCTCGCGCCCGCACCGGGCCGCACCGGGTCGCCGTCTACGCGTCCAGCTGGTCGGCCGGGACGACGCCCTGCTCGACCGCGAGCGAGCGCAGCCGCGTCTTCACGCGCTGGAACTGCTGGCGCAGCGCGGTGGCGCGGCGATTCAGGGCATCGCGAGTGACGGGCTCATCCGGCTCCGCCATCACCCGGGCAATCTCCGTCCAGGGCAGGCGCTGGTCCACGCGCAGCATGAGCAGCATCCGCTCGTGCGGTTCCAGCTGCTCCCGCAGCGCGCGGAAGCGCTCCTTCACCGCGGTGCGCCGCCAGGGCTGCGTGTCCGTGCGCTGACGCTGTGCCTCGTTCGCCGCCGGCTCGCTCACGGGCTGCTCGCGTGCCGCCGGCGCGTGCAGCTGGTGGTAGCAGGCATTGCGCGCCAGCCGATATGCCCACGTCCGAAACGAGCTCTCCCACCGAAAGCCCGGCAACCCCTTCAGGAGATTCTCGCTGAAGAGGCTGAAGGAATCCTTCGCCAGCTCCGGGTGGTGGAGCACGGACGCCATCAGCCGGCGTATCTCCGGCCCATAGGCACGCATCGCCAGCTCCACCGCCTGGCCATACTCCCCCCGCAGGCAGTGCGCGTGGAGCTGCGCCTCCACCTGCTCGCGAGCAGCGACCGCATCGGCACCCGCGCCCCCATCCATCATTGGAGATGTCATCTCGTCACGCTCCTGCGCCATTACCGAACGGAAGGAGTGCCCCCGCGCACTCCGTGACGCGCCGGGCTCTCGCCAGCTCCCCTCACGCGAGGGAGGACGGCCCCTCCGACTGCGCGCCTGGTGACAGCGGCATCTCCACCTGCGGACGGCCGACCCGCCGCTCCCGCACCAACCTGCCGTAGCCCAGCGCGCCCTGGTCCTCCGCCACCTTCATCGCCCGGGCGAACGCCTCACGCGCTTCCACTTCCCGCCCCAGGGCCCGCAGCGCCTCCGCCTCCAGGCCCCGCAGCACCGCCTCGTAGGAGACCTCGCGCGTCGACTCGGCCCGCTCCAGCGCCTCGTGTACCGCCTCCAGCGCCGCGTCCGCCTGCCCCAGCAGCAGGTGGATTTCCGCCAGCATGCCCAGGTCATGCGGCAGGCCCGCCTCGAAGCCGGAACGCCGCCACTGCGCCAGGGCGGACTCCATCAGCGCCAGGCCCTCGCGCGCATTGCCCATCATCGACTGCGCCCATCCCCGGATGAGCGAGGCCCACCCCAGCCACAGGCGGAAGTGGTGCTCGCGCGACAGCGCGATGTTGCGGTCGCACAGCTCCAGCGCCTCGCGCGGCTCGCGGCGCAGCTGGCACGCCAGCGACACGTACAGCAGCGCGAACGCCGTCGTGTTGTGGTGGCCGATGTCCATGGACAGCCGCAGCGCCTGTCGTCCGTACTCGCGCGAGCGCTCCGGCGCATCCACGACCGCCTGCACCACCGCCCCGTAGGCCAGGGCCGCCACGCGCGGGTTGACCCAGTGCTTCACCGCCAGCGCCTGGTGCTGCTCCAACCCGAAGTCGGAGAACGCGAGCGCCAGCTCCACGTGCTCCAGCGCCTCGCGCACCTGGCCCCAGGTGAAGAAGTCGGTGGCCATCATCCGGTAGCCCAGCGCCAGCAGCTCCTTCTGGCCATGGCGGCGGCCCATTCGCACCAGCCGCTCCGCCACCTCGTGCGCCTCGTCCCACCGCGCCCGCGCGAAGGCATAGGCGTACGTCACCCAGTAGGGAGGGTCCAACCGGGGCAGGTCCTCCTCCAGCTCGCGCATCAGGGACCGCACCCGCGTGTACACCTCCTCGCCCTCGGCCGAGTGGTAGCCCTGCACCTGCACCAGCGGCAGCTCCAGCGCGATGAGCAGCTTCAGCTCCTGGCCGGCGCGCTCTCGCGTCGGGGGCAGCGTGCGCAGCAGCTCCACGGCCCGCCAGAAGTGACTGAGGGCCTCCACGTTGGCCGAGCGACGGCTGGCCAGCTCGCCCGCGCGCACCCACCAGCGCAGCGCCGCCTCCACCTGCCCCGACTCCGTGTAGTGGCAGGCCAACAGCTCCGGCTGCGCGTCGGACACCTCGGGGAACTGCTCCGCCATCACCCGGGCGACGCGCCGGTGGTACTGCCGCCGCTGGTGCCGGGGCAGCGAGTCCGAGGCCGCGTCCTGGATGAGCGCGTGCCGGAAGCTGAACCGCGGCTCGGCTCCCTCCTCGGTCTGGAGCAGTCCCTCCGCGACGAGCCCGGACAGGTCCTGGCGCAGCGCCGTGTCACTCCTGCCGGAGAGCGAGGCCAGCAGCGCTTGCGAGAAGCCGCGCCCCACCACGGCGCACAGCTGCGCCAGCTCCTTCTGCGACGCGGGCAGCCGGTCCAACCGCGTGAGGAGCAGCTCGCGCAGGGACTGCGGCACGGACGAGGCCAGCGCGCGCGGCGCCTCCGACCCGGCGTCGGGACGCTCCACCACGGTGCGCGTCAGCTCCTCCGCGAAGAGGGGGACGCCGTCCGTGCGCGCCACCAGGCGCGCCACCGTCTCCGAGGGAAGCCCCTGGCGTCCCGCCACCTTGCGCACCAGCTCGCCGGCGATGGCGGCTGGCAGTCGCTCCAGCGAGAGCCGGTGGATGCTCCGGCTCGCGGGCCACGGCGGGCGGAAGTCGGGGCGCGCGGTGAGCAGCAGGCACGTGCGCGAGCGCGGCAGCCGCTCCAGGAGGACGCCCAGCAGCTCGAGCGTGGACGGGTCCGCCCAGTGCAGGTCCTCCACCTCCGCGAGCACCGGCCGCTCCTCCGCCAGCCGCAGCAGCAGGGCCGTCAGCGACTCCAGCGTCTCCTGCTTCAGCCGGTCCGGCGTGTAGCGCAGGTGCGGCGCGCCCTCCGCTCCCGTCAGGCCCACCAGGCCGGACAGCACCCACGTGCGCTGGTGCCCCAGCCCGAGCGCGCCCAGCCCCGCCTCCAGCCGGGCCTTGTGCTGCGTCGGCGTGCCCTGCGTGTCCAGCTGGAGCAGGTGGCGCAGCAGGTCGATGATGGGCGCGAAGGCACTGGTGCTCGACTGGGGCCAGCACTGGCACCGCAGCCGCAACGCGGTGAAGGGCGGCACGCGCTCGCGCACCTCGCGCAGCAGGCGCGACTTGCCCATGCCCGCCTCACCGGAGATGAGGCCACACACTCCGTGCCCGCCCCGGACCTCCTCCCACCAGCCCAGCAGGCACTGCAGCTCCGCGCGCCGCCCCACCAGCGGGGTGAGCGGGCGCGCCACCAGCTTGCGGTCGAACCGGCTCGCGGCGCGGCGCGGGCGCAGCGCCTGGTGCAGCGGCACGTCACGCACGCCGGACAGGCCGGTGAAGCGCAGCGGCTCCTGGGGCTGGGTGACGAAGGCACCCCGGACGAGCGCAAGCGTGGCGTCACTGACGTACACCGTGCCCGGCTTCGCCTGACGCGCCAGCCAGGTGGCCATGCGCGGCGCCTCGCCCTGGATGGACGTGCCGTCCATCACCACCATGTCCGTGTGGATTCCCACCTGCAGGGCCAGCTCGCGGCCCGGAGGCAGCAGCAACGACTCCTGGAGCGCGGGCGCCAGGGCGGATGCCACCCGCAGCCCCGCGTTCACCGCGCGCTCCGAGTCATCCTCCCGCGCCACCGGATGGCCGAAGCAGCCCAGCACCTCCTCCCCCACGCACAGGACGACGGAGCCGCCGTGCTCCTGGATGACCTCCGAGCAGCTCCGGTGGAAGGTGGCCTCCAGCTCGCTCACGTCCTCCGGGTCCAACCGCGCCGTCAGCCCCGCGACGTCCGCGAGCCGGCAGGCCACCAGCGTCACCTGCCGCCGCTGCGGCGCCGCGCTCCGCGACATGCGATGCCGGGGCGCGAGCCCCTCCTCCACCTGCCGCAGCCGCTCGCGCAGCTGCACCGCCGAGCCGAGCCGCTCCGCGGGCGACTTCGCCAGCAGCGCCGCCAGCAGCCGGTCCACCGCCTCCGGCAGCGCCGGGACGCGCTCGCGCACCGAGGGCGCGGGGTCCGGTGAGATGACGCGCGTGCGAATCTCCTCCGGGCTGCCCGAGTACGGAGGCTCACCGGTGAGCATCTCGAAGAGCAGGATGCCCGCGGACCACAGGTCCGTGCGCGCGTCCTGCGGCCCGCCGCGCCACTGCTCGGGTGACATGTACGGGGGCGTGCCCGCGGTGGACAGGGATACGTCCTGCGGCGCGCTGGCGGCGGCGAGCCACGCGAGGCCGAAGTCGAGAATCTTCACCACGCCCTTGCGGGTGATGAAGACGTTGCTGGGCTTGAGGTCGCGGTGGACGATGTGGTGCTCGTGCGCGTGCGCCAGGCCGGCGGCCACGGCGTCCAGGATCTCCATCGCCTTGCGCGGCCCGGGCCGCCCCCGGCGCAGGAGCGCGGACAGGGACTCGCCCTCCAGGCACTCCATGACGAGGAAGGGGACCGGGGGCTCTCCCGGCTCGCTGCTCCAGACGTCCACGTTGAAGATGCGGACGATGTGCTCATGGTCCAGCTGGGCAATCGCCCGTCCCTCCTGCCGCAGGAGGGTGAGCATCGGCGCATCGGCGAGCGACTCGTGGGGGACGAGGAACTTCAGCGCCACGGACCGCTGCAGCACCACGTCCCGGGCGCGGAAGACCTGCCCCATGGCGCCGCCGCCCAGCTCCTCCAGCACCTCGTAGCGTCCTCCGTCCCGGTCTCCCAGCCGCATGCCGGGCACGGGCAGGCGTGGGGGCACCGACGCCCGCGCCACGCTGCGCAGGAAGGAGTCCTCGAAGTCCTCGCGGTCGAGCGCCTCCAGGTCGGGGTCCAGCCCCGTCACGGTGCGCTCGCGTCTGTTCTCGTCGCCGGCCCAATCTGGCATCGCCGAATTCCCCCGGTCACGGCTCGCGCCTGGCGGCCACCCTGGTTCACGTTAGGAACGGTGTCCGGGCACAACAAGGAAACGCCTGGTGGCCGCCCTGGCCGTCCGCCCACGCACGGGGGCTCGCATCACCCTCGGGGCCGGTGCAGGCATCGCCACACCTGCCTGCCCTCGTTCTCCGGGGCGGGTCGAGCGGGCGCGGCCCTGGTGCCGCGCCGTTCTCCCCGGCCCTGGCCGGCGTCACATCAGGGGCGCGGAGATTCGCTCCAAGAGAGTCCGAATCCAGGGGGGACGTCCATGCGCCATGGCACAGCCACCGTCATCACGCGCATCCGTCCGGACGCGCTCACGGCCCTCGAGCGCTCGCTCGCGGAGGCCGAGCGGCTGCGCACGGCGCTCTTCTCCGGCGTGCCCGGCCTGCACTTCGCGCGCTGGGCCATCATCGACCTGACGGCGCCCGGGCCGGTGCAGGCCGCGAGGGATTTCCGGCTCCTCTTCGCCGCCGACTTCACCCTGCCGACAGACGACGGAGACCCGCGCCAGCTGGACTGGAGCCTCGTCCACGGGCTCGTCTCCTGGCTGTGTGACCTGCGCGCGCAGGGAGCTCGCGCCGCCACCGTGTTCGACGACCTCTACCGCGCCTGCCAGGACTATCCGGAGGAAGGGCTCGCGGAGCCGGACGCGGTGGAGGCGTACCTGCTGCGGCACCGGCTGGATGCGACGACGCGTCACGTGGACTTCGCCTATCGCTTCGAGGGGCCGGAGGAGCTGCGGGAGGCGGTGGACGTGCTGCGCGAGGTGAACCGGCACCTGGACGCACGGGCCCGCCTGCTCGCGGAGACGCCCTGGCGCGGCGGACGGGGGGAGCTGCCGCACCTGCACCGGGAGCTGCGGGACGTGGCGCTGTCCGTGTCGTCCACCGTGTTCGACGCCGGCTGGGGAGAGCGGCTCACCGACGCGCGCCGCGCCGCAGCCCTCGCGACGCTGGCGTATCCCTTCCAGCGCTACGTGCGCTCCCTGCCCCGGGTGCTGTGGCTGAGAACGCGGCTGTCGCTGTCCGGCGCGAAGCGGCTGCCCGGGGACTCCAGCCCCTGCGCACCGGAGCTGACGGCGGCACGGAGTCCTCCCTCTCCCAGCGACGCCATGGTGCAGAACCCGATGGTGCACGTGGCGCGCATCACCGGAGGCCCGCTGGCGGTGAAGCTGACCGAGGCCGCGCTGCCCAGCGTGGACAAGCGCCTGAGCCGCTACGTCGTGGGGATGAATCACATCCAGACCATCCACTGCGCGCGCTGGCTGCTGCACTCGGACGGGGACGGTGGGCCGCACCACCTCATCTTCCTCAGCAACTATGACGACAGCTGGGAGGCCTACATCGACGCGTTCGTGGACCACGCGGACGTGCGCGACTTCCTGGAGCTCATCTGGAGCCGGACGGACGGGTTCCCCGACAAGACGCGGGGACTGTTCCCCCAGCGGAAGTGGTGGGGAGGCCAGGCGCTGCGGCTGCCCGTGGAGCCCTTCAAGTCCTGGCTGCGCGGGCACGAAGTGCCTACGCGCGTCTGGTACAGCGCCGCCCTGGACGGAGGCCCCCGCCAGCGGCACTCCGTCATGCTGGTGCACAACGCGCTCCGGCTGAGGGAATTGCTCGCACGAGAGCGCATCGACCGGCCGCTGCGGGACTGGGCCGCGCGCCGGACCTTCGCCGCGTTCCTGTCCCGGGGCGCATGCAATCCCGGCCACGCGCTGCCGCGCTTCCCGGCCCTGCTGGCTCACTCGCTGTCCGCGCTCTCCGCCGCCCTCCGTGAGCGGTGGCATCAGCCCTGGAGGAAGCCCCGTGTACTCACCCCACCTGGACTCCGGCCGCACCTCGTCCCGGAGCAGCACGCCGTCGCCTGAGCCTTCCGCGGAGCTGGACCTGAGCGACGTGCAGGGCCTGCTGCTGCACGGCTACCGGGAGATGCGCGAACTGGCGCTGCTCTTCCTGCACATCGACGACGCGGAGCGCTGCCGCCAGTGGCTCGGCGAGCTGGTCCGCGACGCCATCACCTCCTCGGACCCGCGGGAGCACCAGCGCAGGCAGCGCGAGCAGGGCAAGCGCTACTCGCGCGTCAACCTCGCGCTGTCCCCCCGGGGGCTCGCGGCGCTCGGGCTGCCGGAGGAGGTGCTGGCCACCCTTCCCTTCGAGCTGCGCGAGGGCATGGCACGCCGCGCGCGCGAGCACCTGCGCGACGTGGAGGCCAATGACCCGGACCGATGGGAGCTGGGAGGCACGCGCCACGAGGACGACCTCCACGTGCTGCTGCTGCTCTACGCGGCGGATGACGAGCGGATGGACCGGCTGCTCCATGACCACGAGATGCGAGCGCTCGCGCAGGGCCTGCGAAAGGTCCACGTGCAGCGATGCCATCGCGAGCAGCGGGCCGAGGACCCTCCCGGCTACTTCCGCGACCACTTCGGCTTCCTGGACGGGCTGTCACAGCCGCGCATCGAGGGCTTCAAGGACCCCGCCGGACACCCTCGTGACTATGACCGCCCGCTGAGGCGCGGCGAGTTCATCCTCGGCCACGCCAACGAGTACGAGGAGTACCCGCTGTCGCCCTGCGTGCCGCGGCGGCTCGACGTCACCGACGTGCTGCCGGGCAGCCCGGGCCACGCGGACTCGAAGGACCTGGGCCACAACGGCAGCTACCTCGTGGTGCGCAAGCTGGAACAGGACGTGGCCGGGTTCGAGCGCTTCCTCGACAGGAATGCCGCGCTCGCGCCAAAGGGGACACAGGAGCACCGCCGCGAGTGGCTTGCGGCGAAGCTGGTGGGCCGCTGGCGCAACGGGGCTCCGCTGACGTCCTCGAAGCGCTGCCCGCTGCACCGCTTCCTCCCGTTCCTCTTCCGCGACAAGGCGAAGCCGCCGTCCGTGTCGCGAGGCAGCGCGAAGGACGTGGACAACGGCTTCCTGTACGCGCGTGACGACCCGCACGGCTTCGGCTGTCCGCTGACGGCGCACGCGCGGCGGTGCAACCCGCGCGACGCCCTGCCCCCCTCGCGCGAGGCCTCGATGCAGGTGACGCGGCGTCACCGACTGCTGCGTCGCGGCTTCAACTACGAAGACGCCGGCGGAAAGGGGCTCCTCTTCCTCGCGCTCAACACGAGCCTGGGCCGTCAGTTCGAGTTCATCCAGCGCAGCTGGGTCCACTTTGACCAGCTCGGAGGGGTGGAGGGCTCGGAGGACCCCCTGTCCGGAGATGGCGGCGGAAGACTCCTGATCCCCGAGAAACCGGTGCGCCAATGCGTCGCGGACCTCCAGCGGTTCGTGACCACCAGAGGAGGCGGGTATTTTTTTATGCCGAGTCTGAAAGCGCTGCGCTTCCTCGCGGCACTCGGCGCGGCGCCGCGCGGCTGACGTGCGCGAGTCGCGGGCCGTTCATGCTGGACCTCGCGCGCGTTGTGGCAGACTCGGATGGGCAGGGGGGCTTCAACATCCATGGTCGCCACAGCACATGGGAGTCCACGCATGGCCAGGTGGGACGAGCTCGTCATGGCGGTTCCGAAGCAGGCGGGTGCCGGCCTCGGTGACGCGGCCGCGGCGACGCTGCTGGAGACGCTGCTCGGGACACAGGAGGAGCAGCTCACGCTGCTGCGCCAGCTCCACCGCGACGTGAAGCAGCTCCAGGAAGGCCCCTTCCACGCGGGCCGCATCCACCTGGAAGCTGCGCTCAAGCCCCACCGCACCCGTGACGACCGGCTCGAGCTGCTCAAGGCCGCGCGCAACAGCTTCACGGACGCGCTGGGCATGGAGCGCGACAAGGCGCGCACGTCGCTCATCGCCCTGCACCTGGGCTTCTGCTGGCTGCTGCTCGGCGCGGAGAAGGACGCGCGCGAGTGGACGCAGATGGCGCACCGCACGGCGGTGGAGTCCATGAAGGACATCCTCGCCGAGGCCGCCGCGGACCAGGGCCTCACGCACAACCGCTACCTGGACCCGGCGCTGAACTTCCTCATCTTCTTCACCAGCGCGGCCACGCTGGGCGCCGGCTACCTCTTCTGGGATCGCGTCATCAGCAAGCGCACCGACAAGGTGCTGCGCGGCGCGCTGAACCAGCTGGAGTGCCTGGCGGACTACGTGGACACGGTGGGCGAGATTCGCGTCCGCCTGGGCGAGGTCGCCACGTCCGTCCCCCGCTACGAGCTGACCCACGGGCTGGACGACAACCAGTTCCTGTCGCGCGTCACCATCCGCAAGCTCATCAGCGACAAGGAGGCCATGTACTTCAATGGCCGCGAGACGCGGAAGGTGACCTGGAACGACAAGGAGCGCTCCGAGGTCATCACCCGCGAGCTGCTGTAGACGTCACGGCTCGAACACCGGGAGGGCGCGCCCCAAATGCAATGGGGACGTGCCCCCGTCGTAGAGCTGACAGGCCCACCGCACACAGGGGAACGGCCCGCATCCGCTCCGGCTGTCACGTTCCTGTTTGACGGTGTTTTCAGGAAAGCCCCGGACAACACGTCAGAGGGGGGCGCAATAGTGCGCGACTTCCTGAAAGGAGGGCGACGGTGATGGCTCAGACGATGCTCGTTTTCATTCCAGTCATTCTGCTGATCGCCGCCGCGGTGGCGATTCCTCGTCCCCGCCGGCGTTCGCGGCGGTGGTAACAAGCGGCGGGGTACCTCGAGAGGTACCCCGCCCATGTGGATTCACCTGTGGAGTGGCTTCGCGTTGATTCACCTGAAGGCGCGGTGTCGGCGCCTCGACTGGATCCGCGGCCTGTCGTACCGGGTGTAGACTCCCCGCCCGTGGCTGAACGTCCCAACGTCCTGGTCGTCGATGATGATCCGCACCTGCGGGAAATCGTCCGCTTCGCGCTGGAGCAGGGAGGCTTCCACGTGGAGGAGGCCTCGGACGGCCGCGCCGCCCTCGCCCAGGTGCAGCGCTCCGTACCCGCGCTCATCGTCCTGGACATCATGATGCCGGAACTGGACGGGCTCGCCGTGTGCCGCGAGGTGCGGCGCAAGCACGAGCTGCCCATCGTCTTCCTCTCCTCGCGCGACGACGAGGTGGACCGCATCCTCGGGCTGGAGCTGGGCGGCGACGACTACCTCACCAAGCCCTTCAGCCCGCGCGAGCTGGTGGCGCGCGTGAAGGCGGTGCTGCGGCGCGCGCGCCCCTCTCCGTCAGCCCCGCCGGAGCCGGGGCCGCCCACGTCGCGGATGCAGGAGCGCGGCCCGCTGCGCATGGACGCGGAGCGCTGGCGCGCGTGGTGGGGCGAGCAGGAGGTGGTGCTCACCGTCACCGAGTTCCAGCTGCTCGCCACGCTGCTGCGCGTGCCCGGCAAGGTGTTCACCCGCGACGAGCTGATGACGCGCGTCTATGACGATGTGGTGGTGAGCGACCGCACCATCGACAGCCACGTGCGACGGGTGCGGCAGAAGTTCTCCGCGGCGGGCGGAGAAGTCATCGAGACGGTGCATGGCCTCGGCTATCGGCTCGCCCTCCCCTAGCCGGCGCGCGCGCCCGCGCCTGTGGATGGTCTTCGCCGCGGTGGGCGTGGCCGGCTTCATGCTCACGCTCGCGGGCCTGTCCTTCGTGCGCGTCTATGACGACCAGCTCATCCGGCAGACGGAGTCGGAGCTCATCGCCCAGGGCGCGGTGGTGGCGCAGGTCTTCCGCGACCAGCTCGACGAAGGCGTCAGCTCGGAGACCTACGGGCGGGTGCGCATCTCCCCCTGGCCCTTCCCCCTCCCCGATGACAAGCGGCTGAAGCCCATCCTCCCCTCGCTGAAGGCGTCGGACGTGCCGCTCCCGCCGGATGAAAGACCCGCGCCGTCACGCGTGCCCGCGGAGCCCCTGGCCCAGGGGGCCGGCGCGCGGCTCAACCCGCTGCTCGAACAGGTGCGGGCCACGACGCTGGCCGGCATCCGCGTGGTGGACACGGAGGGCGTCGTGGTGGGCAGCAGCAGCCCGGAGGTGCTCGGCGCCTCCCTGGCGGACCGCCCGGAGGTCCAGCGCGCCCTGCGCGGAGAGCCGGCCAGCGTGCTGCGCCGCCGCCATGCCGAGCCCGAGGACACGCCGCTGGCCTCGCTCAGCCGGGACACGGGCATCCGCGTCTCGGTGGCCCTGCCCGTGCTGATGGGAGACCGCGTCTGGGGCGCGGTGGTGCTGGCGCGCACGCCGATGACGTTCGCCAAGGCCGTCTACGCGGACCGGTGGAACCTCACGGCCACGGGCCTGGTGCTGGTGGGCGCGGTGGCCCTGATGTCGCTGGCCGCGGGCGCGCTGGTGGGCCGTCCGGTGCGGGCGCTGGTGAAGCAGACGCGCGCCATCGCCGTGAGCGACCCGTCCGGCTTCGAGCCGGTGGCGCGCCCCGTGGTCGCCGAGCTGTCCGAGCTGTCCGAGGCGCTCGCGGGCATGGCCACCGCGCTGCGGGACAGGAACCAGTACATCCGCTCCTTCGCCGCCAACGTGTCGCACGAGTTCAAGACGCCGCTGGCCTCCATCCAGGGCGCGGTGGAGCTGCTGCGGGACAGCGCGGACGCCATGTCCCCGGAGCAGCGGGCGCGGTTCCTCGGCAACGTCGACGCGGACGCGCGGCGCCTCACGCGGCTGGTGCAGCGGCTGCTGGAGCTGGCACGCGCGGACTCGATGACGGCCACGCCCTCGCGGGTGGAGCTGGCCCCGCTGCTGGAGTCGCTCGCCGTCCGGGCCCGCGCGGAGGGCGTGGCGGACGTGCACGTGGCGCCGGTGCCCGTGAATCTCCAGCTCCCGCTGCCGGCCGAGGTGCTGGACGACGTGCTCTGGCAGCTCATCACCAACGCGCGTCAGCACGGCGGGGAGAGCGTGCGCGTGGACCTGGCGGTGGAGGCGGACGGCGCCGGGCCGGTGCGCGTGGTGGTGCGGGACAACGGACGCGGCATCTCCGAGGCCAACCGCGCGCGCATCTTCGACGCCTTCTTCACCACCGCGCGCGAGCGGGGCGGCACGGGGCTGGGGCTCACCATCGCCCAGTCCATGCTGCGGGCCTTCGGCGCGGGGCTGGAGCTGCTGCCCGCGCAGCCTCCGGGCCCGGGCGCCGCCTTCGCGGTGGTGGCGGCGCCCGCGCCGGTGCTTCAGCGGAAGTAGCTGTTGGAGATATCCACCGAGTAGCCCAGCTCCAGCGTGGGCGCGGAGGCGGCCACGAGGTACTGGCGGAACTGCAGCTCCTTGCCGGGCAGGCCCGCGTCGGCCGGGTTGGACGCAGAGGAGGGCTCCACCTGCTCCAGGCTGCCACCCTCGCGGCGGTAGTTGAACACCGCGGGGAAGTGCGCGCGGGCGCTCAGCTCGGCCACCTGCCACGACACGCGCGGCAGCGCCAGCTTCAGCCGGCCGGAGAGGTGGAAGACGCCCAGCTCTCGCGCCAGCACCACCTCCAGCGTGCCCCCCGTCTCACCGAGCCGCGCGGGCGCGGCCTTCAGCTTCAGCGTGCCGTCCTGTGTCTCCACGGGCACGGGGATGGAGTTGAGGGTGATGCGCTCCAGCCGGTGGCCCTCGGGCAGCTCCAGCTCCAGCGGCTGCTCGCGGTCCAGGCTCAGCGCGTAGCTCACGCGCAGCGTGGCGCGGCCCTCCAGCGTGGACACCCAGGACGCGGTGGCCGAGGTGATGCGGGGCTCCAGCGGCGGGCGGACCTGCTGCTTCGGGCTCTGCTCCACCTGCGCCACGGCCGCGCGCCAGCCGACGCGCAGGGCCCCCTGCACGGGGTAGACGGAGTGGGCCTCGCCGTCCGAGGCGGACAGCGACTCCAGCAGCGTGAAGACGGCGGTGTCCGCCTCGAGCGTCAGCGGCACCGGCGCCACGCCGGGCCCGAAGCGCAGCTGCGCGCGGCGCAGGGGGCCTGTGCCCGGCGAGCGCACGTCCAGGCCCACCTCGAAGGCGTAGCGGCCGGCCTTGCGGGTGAGGAGGCAGAGGTAGCCGTCCACCACGCCCACCGTGGCGTCCTCCAGCGTGGGCAGTTCGCTGGGGTACGTGTCCGCGTCGAGCTGGAGCAGGCGCACCTGCGTCCAGCGCTTGTCCGCGAGCACCTCCACGTCGAACTGGCCCTCCACGTGGAGGGTGTCCGCGGAGAGGCGGCCCTTGAGCTGGCTCTTCACCAGGGCCTCCGTGGGAGGCGGCGCGGGCGGTGCGGACTCGCGCTGCGCGTAGAGGGGAATGAGCTGCTCCAGCGGCACGGTGGCGGTGCCAGCGGGAGTCGAGGTATCGGCCGTGCCCAGCAGCAGTCCGACGACGAGAGGAAGGGTCCACATGGCGGCTAGCTCGCTTCCGGGGTGACGGGGGTGGCGGAAACAGCGGCGGCGACGGCGGCGGCGCCACGCGGCGGCTCACCGGGCTGCGACAAATCGGAGAGGAAGGCGCGCACGCTGGGGCGGGTGGAGAGGACCATCAGGCCGAGCAGGGCCGCGAGGATTTCCAGCGTGTAGATGAGGCCGGTGTAGCCCTCCAGGATGACGGCGCCGGTGGGCACGATGAGCGTCGCGCCCCACAGGCCGACGAGCACGGCGAGGCGCTCCTTGGGGAAGAGCCACCGGGCCCAGGCGACCACCGCCGCGCCCAGGCCCAGAGCGGAGATGGCGTAGGCGACGTAGAAGTTCATGAAGGCGGCCAGATACGAGAGCAGCACGAAGAAGAAGCCGTAGACGGCGGCCAGCAGGTACGTCTCGTGGAGCGCCATGGGCCGGCGGTGGCGCAGGCTGAGCGCGGCGAGCAGGGCCAGCAGCGCGAGGAACGGCACCCACGCGCGGCCCGCCATCAGGGAGACCATGGCGTCGAAGGTCTTCTCCGACGGGAGGATGACGCCCAGGCTCACGCCGGACTCGAGCGACTGGAAGGCCCAGTCCAGCGTCACGGCGTCGCTCGCCGTCTGGACGGACGACGCGGCGAGCACACCGGCCGGGTAGTCGTAGTTCTCCCCGCCCTGCACGGCGAAGTGGACGCGGACGTCGCGGGCGGGCAGCGCCGGGTCCAGCTTGTACACGAAGGAGTTGAGACCCCGGGCGCGGTAGCGGATGGAGAAGCGCGACGTGGCGTCCTTGGCGATGCGGCCCGTCCACACCAGCCGGTTGCCGGACTCGCCCAGGTCCAGGCTGGACTCCTTGCCGTCGACGAGGAACTGGAGCTCCGAGAGGAGCACCTGGGACTTGTCCATCTCGATGGGGAAGATGAACGCCACGTCGATGTCGCGGCCCTCGCGGTTGACCACCGCGTAGTCGGCGTCGAGCGTGAAGTCGAAGCCGGAGAAGTAGCGCAGGCCGCGCTTGCGGTAGTTCATCTGCGCCTTCACCTGGACGTGCTGCCGGTCGAAGGCGAGCGGCTTCAGCTCGGTGAAGATGGTGCCGCTGTGCACGTAGCGCAGCGACGGCGCGGGCTGGGTGACGGGTGCGCCCCAGCGGTCCTCCACTCCGGCGGCCAGCTCGGAGTTCGCGAAGTTCGTCCGGTTCGCCACCTGCCCGGCGATGACGGCCGTGGCGAACACGACGATGAAGAGGCTGCCGAAGACGTGGTGCGCGACGAGCCAGCGCAGGGCCTTGCGGACGGCTCCGTCAGGCGCGCGCGGCGGGCGGGGAGGAAGAGGCGGTGCGTTCATGAGCGCAGGATGGGCGCCCGGTGTGCAACCCGGATGACCCGCTCGTGCGCTTCATGAGGAATGATTGTGCAGAAGTCGTGCAGGGCGGCTTCGCGCGGAACCCACCCTCCCGACACCTTCCAGCAGGCCGCACGCCCGTCGTCGGCGGTATCCGGGCCTCTTGCGTGATCCGCCCACCTGGACATCCATCGACACACTGACACGCACACATCCACACCCAGGGTGCGCTTCGGAGCCTGATCCAGGCGCTGATCGCGATCAGAAAATTTCGTGCGCTGGATCCATGAGATCCCTTCGCTTGATCACCACGCCGGGTGAGATTCGCGGGACGTCCGCCAGCGTGCATCAGGCGCGGGGTGAAACCTGTTGCACGCTGTAGTGGCTTCGCTTCGGGAGCGGATCACGGCCTTCCTGGGATACACGCCCAGTGAATACAAGTGGTTCACCCCACTCGAGGGGTAGACACCTCCGCCGGGAAGACGCAGATCGCGCGGGCCTGGATCAGCGACGTGTCTCTGTCGTAGTGGTGGGCCGCGATCTGCTCACGCGCCCGGGGCCCTTCTGTACCCCGGGTGCGACAGGGTGGGACAGGCCTGGAAGGTGTGCGCCACGGTGTCCCGCGCACCTGGAAACCGGTTGGGGACACCGACGAGCACCGGACGCACGCAGGGGCCCGACGCTTCGAGCGCGGGACCGTGGGAGGCATGACCGTGGGCGGGTTGGACTGGGTGCAGGTGGACGTCGGCTTCCCCATGAGCCTCGCCGTGGTGGGCGCCGCGCGCTCGCTGGGCATGGAGCGGCGGGCATTCCTCGGCGCCATCGTGGAGCTCCAGATCTGGGCCGTGCAGGCCCTCCCCTCCGGACGCTTCGAGCCTTTTCCCGCGTCCGCCGGACGTCCGCGGGACGCGTCCGCGGACGAGTCCATCTGGTGTGAAGCGGTCGAGGGTGCCGTCCGCTGGACGGGCTCCCCCGGCGCCTTCTGGGACGCGCTGCTGCGCACCGGAATCCTTGTGCGCGAGGACGACAGCGTCCGGCTCACCCTCTGCGACCGCTACGTGCAAGTCCTCGAAAAGAGGAAGAAGGAGGCCGAGCGAAAGCGCAGGGAGCGCGCCAACAAGGCCGCCGCGTCCGGCGGACGTCCCGCGGACGCGCCCGGGACATCCGCCGCTAGAAGGAAGAGGGAGAAGGAGACAGAGAAGAAGAGTTCTTCTTCTGCAGCAGCAGCGATGGAAGGTGGCTCATCCCTGGGACATCTCGCCCCCGTCCCACCGCCGCCTCCGCCGGACGAAGTCCTGTCCGAGGACATCGACCCCGTGCAGCTCGCCCTGCCCGGCACCCACCTGGTCCCCGTCTCCCTCCCGCCCGAGCAGGCCGCCCCGCCCCGCGCCCCCCAGGCCCAGGCGGAGGCCTTCTTCGAGACCTTCCAGGACGAGCGCACCCGCGCCTTCCGCGGCGTGCCCCGCGAGGACATGCCTCCCGGCTGGTCGGACTGGTACCGCCACGCCCTGGCAAAGGTGGGTGGTGACGAGGGACGTCTGCTGACGGCCTGCCGCGGCTACCTCCAGTCCGACTGGGGCCGCTCCCGGCAGCCGGTGGGGACGTCCGTCGCCTTCTGCTCGCCCAAGGTCTGGGTGCGCTACGTCCCGCACGAGCACGCTGACGCCGCCGAGCCCACCGAGGTGTCCGCGCCCCCGAGCGTGGACGTGTCCTCCCAGGCCGGGCGCGCGTGGCAGCGGTGCCTCACGCGGCTCCACGAGCAGGGCAAGCGCTACGCCCTCCTGTGGCTGCAGAAGGCCCATCCGGTGGACGTACAGGACGGCCGGCTGATCCTCGCCGTGCCCGACGTCTACTTCCGCCAGTGGGTGGAGGAGAACTACGGCGCCCTGGTGGACGCGCTGATCCGCGACTGCGGGCTCGTGGGCGTGCGGTGGCGGCTGCCTTCGGACGAGGACGCGCCGGAGGCGGCCACGGGCATGCCCCGGTAGCGTCCGACAGCGACGGGGAGCTGCTGAAGGCGCTCGGGCCCGCGTGCGCGTCGAGCGCCGACGACGACGGGGCCGTGGCCGTCCGCACGCCTTCACAGCCCTGCCCTCCGCCGCCGTTCCCCTGAAGTCGCCACGGTGGGAAGTGGAATTCCCATCCCGCCCGGGCATGCGCCTTGCTGGGTTTCCGCCAGAGGCAGACAGCCGGGAGGATGGATGCGCGGCGGTTGGGGATGGGCGGTGGTGGGTGCGGCGGTGCTGCTGGGCGCCTGCGGTGAGTCGAAGGACGGGAGCGACGCGGACGCACCGAGCGGCCCGGGCCCCTGGCCCACGGACGCAGTGAAGAACTACTCGGCGGAGTTCCGCATCGGCGCCGGGGTGAAGAGCATCGGCGTCGACGAGGGGCACAACATCTGGCTGCTGCGCGGCGCGGAGATTGGCGTGCTGCGTCCCGGCGACACGGCGCCCACGTGGACGCGCGGCGTGGGCCAGGCCGCGGGAGGCTTCGGGCGGGACAAGAAGGCGCTCGGCTCCACCGTCATCTGCGGCGGCGAGGCGGGCCGCGCCTACGTGGGCTACCACACCTACGAATTGCAGCCGGAGGTGCCGGACAGGCCCCACGCCTACGTCCCCGCGCCCGGCGAGCCGCACTACTCCGAAGCACGCTTCGCGGAGTACCAGAAGGGGGACCTGGACGCGGTGCGCCTGCAGTCCGACGGCACGGTGGCGCTGGAGGAGCACCTGTGGCGCAGCGCGGGCGTGTCCGGCGGCAGCCAGCAGCTCGGCATCCGCAACACCAACGACTTCCACTACGACGAGGACCGCTCCGTCCTCACCTGCCAGCGGGTGCTGCGCGGGCGCGACAAGGGGGACCTCTACATCGGCACCAACCACGGCGTGACGCTGGTGCGGGGCCTCACCTACAACAGCCACCGCCACGCCGCCTGGTACGCGGACGGTGACTCGCTCCAGGCCGGCTTCAACTGGGGCCTGGGCATCGGCCCTGCGGGCGAGGTGCTCGTCGCCAACGACTGGATGGTGGGCATCCTCGAGCCGAACGGCGTGCTGGAGGACTTCGACAAGGAGCGCACCTGGGACGGCCCGGTGCCCTGGCGCTACAAGGGCCACAACGCGCAGCTCAACACCCTGGAGACGTTCGACTCCTGGCGCGCCATCACCCGCACGAAGGCGGGCGTCACCTGGGTGGGGAGCCGCGACTTCGGCCTGTGGCGCATGGACCAGAAGGACCGCTCCAGCGCGAGCTACACCCGCCTCACCGCCCTCCCCTCCGACAACGTGACGGCGCTCGCGGCCACGGACGACGGGAGCGTCTACGTGGGCACCCATGACGCGGGCCTGTGGCGCATCACCGGGGACGGCGAGACGCCCACCCGGGTGGACACGGTGAACGGAGACCAGGTGCTGCAGCTCGTCTACGACCCCACCGTGAAGCCCGCGATGCTGTACGTCCTCACGGACACGGGCCTCACGGTGCTGCGCGAGGAGTGACGCCGGGCCGCCGTCGGCGGCAATCCACGCGGGGCCTTCAGTCCGCGCGCATCGCCTCGACGGGGTCCAGCTTCGCGGCGCGGGCGGCCGGGTAGATGCCGAACAACAGCCCCACCCCGCAGCTCATGAACAGGGCCAGCCCCACGACCCACGGCGGAACGACCATGGGGAAGCGCAGCATCCAGTTGCCCAGGAACACCAGGAAGAAGCCCAGCCCCAGGCCCATCGCGCCGCCCATGAGCGCCAGCAGCACCGCCTCCGTGGCGAACTGCCCGAGGATGCGCCGCCTCTTCGCGCCCAGCGCCTTGCGCACGCCAATCTCCCGCGTCCGCTCCATCACCGACACCAGCATGATGTTCAGGATGCCGATGCCGCCCACCACCAGCGACAGCAGGCACACGCCGATGCCGGCGATGCTGATGACGATGGACAGCTGGTTGAAGGACGCCGTCATCGACTCGTTGGTGTGCATCTCGAAGTCGTTGGGCTCGTCCGCGGACACGCCCCGGCGGCGGCGCAGCAGCGTCGACACCTCGTCCTGCGCCTTCTGGAACAGGCCGGGCTCCTTCGCCTGCACGTCCACGTCCAGCGAGCGGTTCTTCCCGTAGAGTTGCTGGAAGGCGAGCAGCGGCATCATCGCCTGGTTGTCCAGGCTGATCATGCCCAGCATGCTGCCGCGCCGCTGCAGCACGCCGATGACGCGGAAGGGCCGCCCCTTGATGCGCACCTCGTGGCCCACCGGGTCCATGCCGGGGAAGAGCACGTCCGACACGTCCGTGCCCAGCACCACCACGGGGCGCCCGTCCAGCGCCTCCACCTCGTTGAAGAAGCGCCCGGACTGCAGCGTCAGGCCGCTCGTCACCGAGTAGTTCGTCTGCGTGCCGAAGACGCGCACCGACGGCCGCGTCTCCTGGGTGGCCGTGGACACCTTCTGGCCGTTGTCGTCGTCCGCGGGCGCCACCACGCCCACCGACGGGCAGGACTCTTCGATGGCGCGCACGTCCTCCATGGTGATGGCCGGCCGCCGGGAGTACTTCGCCCAGTTGATGCGGCCGAAGCCGCCCGCGGGCCACTTCGTCACCTGGAAGGTGTGGGCCCCCATGCGGCCCAGGTCCTTGTTCACCTTCATGCGGAGCCCTTCAATCAGCCCCATCATGGTGATGACCGTCGCCACGCCGATGACGATGCCCAGCAGCGTCAGCAGCGAGCGCAGCGGGTTGCCCAGGAACGTGCCCAGGGCCAGCCGCAGGTTGTCCAGGAAGGCTCGCATCGCGTCACTCGTACCGGAGGGCTTCGACCGGGTCCAGGTTGGCCGCGCGCGCCGCGGGCCAGATGCCGAACAGCAGGCCCACCAGCGCGGCGAAGCCCACCCCGCCAATCACCGTGCCCGCCTGCACGTCCGCCGCCAGCGGGGTGATGAGGGAGACGACCTTCGCCGTGCCCAGCCCCACCGTGGTTCCCAGCAGGCCTCCCACCGCGGACACGCTCGACGCTTCCATGAGGAACTGGAAGACGATGGTGCGCTTGCGCGCGCCCAGCGCCCGCCGCACGCCAATCTCGCGCGTCCGCTCGCGCACGGACACCAGCATGATGTTCATGATGCCGATGCCACCCACCAGCAGCGTGATGAGGCCCACGCCCACGGCCACGCCGTACAGCGCTCCGGTGAGCTGCTCGTACGTCTGCGCCATGGCCTCGGGCTTGTTGATGCTGAAGTCGTCGTCCGCGTCCGGCGGCGTGGAGCGGATGCGCCGGAGGATGCCGATGAGCTGGTCCTCCGCCCGCTTCACCTGCCCCGCGTCCTCCACGGCCATGGCTATCTCGAAGCTGCGGCCCTTGCCGAAGCTCGAATAGAACGTCTTGAAGGGGATGAAGACGACGAGGTCCAGGCTCTCGCTGACAATCTTCCCCTTGCGGCTGAGCGTGCCCACCACCTGGAACGAGCGGTTGTCGATGCGGATGGAGCGCCCCACGGGACTGATGCCGGGAAAGAGCGCATCCGCCACGTCCGCGCCAATCACCGCCACCGACCGCGTCACCTCGTCGTCCGCGTCGGTGATGAAGCGCCCGCCCGTGACTTCATAGCCGGCGATGTTGAGGTACTCCTGCTTCACGCCGGTGATGCGCACCGTGGACATCTGCTCGCCGCCGTGCGCCACGTCCGACACGCGCTGCACGTAGGGCGAGAGGGCCGACAGGAACGGCGCCAGCGCCCGCAGTCGCTCCACCTGGTCCAACGTGAAGTTCTGCCGGTTCCGGTACAGCCACCAGTCGCCCTTCATCATCCATGGGAACTTGGAGACGTAGAGCGTGTTGGCGCCGAAGCCGGCCAGCTGCCGGTGGAAGGACGTGTTGAGCCCCTGGATGATGCCGACGATGGCCAGCAGCGTGGCCACGCCGATGCCGATGCCCAGCGTGGTCAGCACCGTGCGCAGGCGGTTGGCCTTGAGCGAGAAGACGGCGATGCGCGCGCCCTCCAGCACGTCCACTCGGAAGCCCGGCGGCAGGCTCATGCGCCCCCCGCAGCCATCACCGCCGCGGCCGTGCCCATGGCCACGTCGCGGCCCACGCCGTCCGCGACAATCTCACCGTCGCTCAGGCGGATGGCCCGGGGGCAGCGCGCCGCCAGCTTGGGCTCGTGCGTGACGAGCACCAGCGTGTGGCCCGCCTGGTGGAGCTGCTCGAACAGCCGGACGATTTCCTCGCCCGTCGCCGAGTCCAGGTTGCCCGTGGGCTCGTCCGCCAGCAGCATGGACGGCTCGGACACCAGCGCGCGCGCAATGGCCACGCGCTGCCGCTGACCGCCGGACAGCTCGTTGGGCCGGTGGTGCATGCGGTGCGTGAGCTGCACCTTGTCGAGCGCCGCCTTCGCCCGCTCCCGCCGCTCGCGCGCCGGCAGCCCGCGGTACACCAGCGGCAGCTCCACGTTGGCCAGCGCCGTCTCGCGCGGCAGCAGCTGGAACGTCTGGAAGATGAAGCCGATCTCCACGTTGCGGATGACGGCCAGCTCGTCGTCGCTCATGCGCGACACGTCCTTGCCGTTGAGCATGTAGCGACCGCTGGTGGGCGTGTCGAGACAGCCCAGCACGTTCATCATCGTGCTCTTGCCGGAGCCCGACTGGCCGATGATGGCCACCCACTCGCCACGCTTGATGCCGAAGGAGACGCCGCGCAGCGCGCGCACCTCCTCGCCGCCCACGTGGAAGACGCGGGTGATGTTCTCCACCTGGATGAGGGGCCCCGCGCCGCTTCCGTCGCTCACGACTTCCGCCCACCCTTCATGCCGCCCGGGCCCGGACCCGGCTCGGGCTCGCGCACCACGTCGCCGTCGTTCAGTTCCTTGGACAGCGTGCGGTAGGGGCCCTCCACCACGCGGTCCCCGTCCTTGATGCCGGTGAGGATCTCCAGCTCCGTGTCGGAGGCGATGCCCGTCGTCACCGACTGCACCCGCGCCTTGTTCTCGGCGTCCACCACGAACACCACCTTGGCCAGCGACTCGGTGCGCTTGGCCGTCAGCGCCGCGCCCTCGATGGGCTCCTTGAAGTCCGGCAGCGTGCGCGCCGAGCGCACCGTCACCGCCTGGATGGGCACCAGCACCACGTCCTTGCGCGTCTCCGCGGAGATGCGCACCTCGGCGCTCATGCCGGGCAGCACGCCCGGAGGCCGGGTGTCCAGCGCCACCGTGACGGGGAAGCTCGTCACCTCGGCCTCGGTGCCCGCGTTCTTGATGAGCGCCTTCTGGGCAATCTCCACCACGGAGCCGCTGAAGGTCTGCCCCTCCAGCGCGTCCAGCGTCACCTCGGCGGGCTGGCCGGGCTTGAGGTGCACCACCTCGTGCTCGCCCACCTCGAACTTCACCTCCATGGCGCTGAGCGCGGCGATGGTCATCACCACGTCCTCGGCCAGCTCCGAGCCACGCACGCGCTCACCGACCTCGCGAGACAGCTCGATGACGTTGCCGTCGATGGGCGACAGGAGCGTCGTCCGGGACAGGTCCGTCTGCGCCTGGTCCACGAAGGCCACGTTGCGCGCCAGCATCTGCTTCGCCGACGCCACCCGCGCGTCCGCCGTGTTCTTCGCCGCGCGCGCCTGCTCCAGCTCCGCCGTCGACGCCAGCCCCTTCTTCGACAGGTCCGTCACGCGCGCCAGCTCCTGCGCGGTGCGCACCGCCTCCACCTCGGCCACCTGCGTGTCCGCGCGCGAGGCGTTCTGCGACGCCATCGCCTGCTTCATCGCGGCCTCGTAGATGCGCTTGTCGATGCGGCCCAGCACCTGGCCCTTCTTCACCGGCTCGCCGTCCTTCACGAGCAGCTCCACCAGGTCTCCGGAGAGGCTGGAGGAGATCTTCACGGTGGTGGCCGCCTGCACCTTGCCCGCACCGGTGATGGTCCGGGTGATGGTGCCCTTTCGCGCCTTCGCGACCTGGACCTCCAATGACGGGGGCGGCCGCTCCTTGAGGCCGCCGACGGTGATGGCCGCCGCACCCAGGAACAACACGCCAGCAATGGCACCCTTCCACCACTTCATTTCGACTCTCCCGGGCTCAGGGCGCCCATGGCCCGCAGCAATGTGAAGCGGGCGATTTCGACATCAATCCTGTTTTCCAGCAAGTTGAGCTCGGCGCGCGTCAGGCTGAGCTGCGCGTCGCGGACCTCCAGGGTGGAGCCCGCGCCGGCGCGGAAGCGCTCCTCCGCCAGCCTCACCCCCAGGACGGCGGCCTCGCGGTTGTCGGCGGCCAGGCGAGCGGCCTCCAGCTGGGCCTCCAGGGAGCGGTGCGCGCTGCGCACCTGCGCCTCGATTTCGCGCACCGTCTGCTCCATCACCACCTTCGCCCGGCGGATGTTCGCCTCGGCGCGCGCGGACTGGGCATCGGTGGCGAAGCCGTTGAAGAGGTCCCAGGTGAGCTGCACCCCGGCGGTGAAGGTGTTCTGCAGGCGCGGCTCCGTGAAGACGGCCTCCGCGCTGGGGCCTCCGCGCGAGTAGTCACCTCGCGCCGACAGGCGGGGGATGTAGTCAGCGCGGGCGATGGCGCGCTGCAGCTCCGCGGAGCGCACCTGCCCCTGGAGCGCTGCAATCAGCGGCCGGCGCTCGCGGGCCTGGGCGAGCGCGGTGTCCATGGCGGGGGCCGGCGCCGGCTCCGTCTGGAGCACGCCCGGGTCCGCCGCCTGCAGGGGCTCGGTGCCGGGGCGGGCCAGCCAGATGGCCAGCTGCGTCTGGTCGTTCACCAGCTGCGCCAGCGTCTCCGTGAAGGAGATGCGGTCATTGCCCAGGTTGACGAGCGCCTGGATCTCCTCGTTCTTCCCCACGCGGCCCGCCTGGAAGAGGGCCCGGGCGCGCTCGAGCTGCTCCTCGCTGCGCTTGACGGTGGCCTCCAGCACCTGGAGGGTGGCCTGGGTGCGGAAGAGCACGAAGAAGCGGCGGATGGCCTCCAGCTCGGAGGTGTCCGCCTCCTCCTGCGCCTGGCTCTTCTCCACGTCCCGGAGCACGCCGCTCTGCTCCAGCTGCTTGAAGCGCGCCCGGTCGTAGATGACCTGCGTCAGCGACAGGCCCAGGTCGTAGTTGGCGATGTCGTAGGAGGGGTTCTCGAACTCGCGGGTGATGGACTGGTTGGGGTCGTTCGGGTCGGTGGTGGTGACCGTCCTGCGCTGGCGGCCCGCCCACGTCTTGCCCGCGGAGGCCCCCAGGTTGAGCTGCGGCAGCAGCGCGGAGCGCGTCACGCGCACGTCCTGCTCGGCGACCTCCACGTCCAGGAGGGCCTGGATGGCGTTGGCGTTGTTGCGGCCCAGCTGCCGCACCTGGTCCAGGGAGATGGTGCTGGTGGCGTCCGTCGGCACCGCGGGGCTCGACGGAACGGTGGCGGTGGAGGCCGGGGACAGCGGGTCCTGGGTGGCGGCGCTCGGGGGCGCCTGGGGGGCGTCCGCCTGCGCGGCGGAGAGGACGGCGGCGACGAGGAGGGCGTTCACTTGCCACCTCCCATCGCCGGGAGGCCGACCATCGTCACGCCCGCGAACATGACGTAGAGCGCCAGCGCGAGCAGGAGCGCGCGGCCCCGGCTCATGCCGGTGGCGGCGGAGAAGCCCAGGCCCAGCAGGCCCGCGCTCCACAGGTTGAAGAAGTCCACCACGCTGGCCACCCGCATCATCTTCGGGCTCAGCCCCTGGAGCATGACGCCCAGGTTGGACGGCACGAGCTCCGCGGCGCGCGCGGCCGTGACGGAGTGCTGCGCCGCGAGGCACACGGTGAAGATGACGTGGTAGAGGGCGATGGGCAGCATCGCCAGCGCCGCCGCGGACATCAGCCGCTCGAAGGGCGCCGGCCGGTCGAACAGCCACCCCACCACCCACAGCACGCACGCCAGCAGCAGCGCCATCAGCGGCATCACGAAGACGCCCTTGGCGATGCCTCCCACCAGCGCCTTGCGGGTGGCGGTCTGGATGTTGTCGGTGAGGTCGGCCTCGGACATGCCGGCCAGCGTGCCCGCCGTCTGCAGCTCACGGATGACGTCGGGCGCGGCGTCCCAGCGGAGGGAATAGAGCGTCCCGGAGGCGGACACGCACAGTGCGAGGATCAGGAGAGGCCACACCCAGCGGCGGGCCTCGACGGCGGTGCGCGTCCCCTCGAAGGGGTCGACGAAGACGCGTACCGGTTGGACGAGAGAGGTCATATGGTTGAGTGTCTCGGAGCGATGTACGGCACTCGCCCTCAGGCAATTGCCCGGCCAGCCGGAATAGACGCGGAGAACGAGCAGGCAGCCAACCGAATTCCGCTTGGAGACGCTTTCTACCCCAGTGTTTCAGCGGACATGTAGCGACCTGTAGCGGAAATTTTGCTGGACGCCTGGAGAGGGTGTATTCCGCCTGCCTGCCCGCTTGCCGGAGCTCGAATGGTCGATAGCACGGATCTCGCGCAGGTACTCCACGAGGCGAACGACATCGCACAGAGCGTGGTGCAGCGGCTCACCTCCGCGCACGTGCTGCTGGCCCTCTTCACGGTGGAGAACCGCGCCCAGCTGCTGCTCAAGGAGCGGGGCGTGGACGAGGACGCCCTGTTGCAGCTGCTCACGGCGGCCCCGGCCGAGACGGACGGGGTGGTGCGCGAGCTGCGGGAGAAGACCCGGGAGATTGCCGTCAGCTGTGGCTCGGCGGAGGCGGACTGCCTCCACCTGCTCATCGCGGTGACGCGGGTGCGCTGCGCCGCCAACGAGCTCTTGCAGATGGCCGGGCTGGACCTGGCGACGCTGCGCACCACGGCCGTGTCGTACTTCGTGAGCGGTAGGATGCCGCGCAAGCTGAACCTGGGCCGCACCCACACGGTGGCCACCCGGCCTCCGGTGGCCCGGCCGCTGGGCGCCCCGCCCTCCCCCCTGCCGGCCGTGGCGGTGACGCTGCCCCGCGCCCTCCCCGGCGGGCCGCCCACGCCCCCGCCCCCGTCGATGCGCCCCTCGCGCTCCACGCCGGCCCTGTCCCCCAGGGACCTCATCGACGCCCCGCCCCCGTCGGCGCGCCCGTCGCGCTCCACGCCGGCCCTGTCTCCCAGGGACCTCATCGACGTGGACGAGCCGGAGGCGCTGGCCGCCGAGCCCGTCCTTCCTCCCGCCCCGCCGGTGGTGGCGCGCGCCGCTCCGCCTCCGCCCGCGCTCCCGTCCTCGCCGCTGTCGCGCCCGGTGGCGCCGCCGGTGCCCGGGGTCCGTCACGCGTCCGTGACGCTGGACGCGAAGGCCTTCCCGCTGCTCACCTCGCTGGGCCGCAACCTGAGCCAGGCGGCCCGCGAGGGGCGGTTGGACCCGGTGGTGGGCCGGGCGCGGGAGGTCGAGGAGGTCATCGACATCCTGGGCAAGCGCCGCACCAACAACCCGTGCCTGCTGGGCGAGCCCGGGGTGGGCAAGACGGCGGTGGTGGAGGGCGTGGCGCAGCGGCTGCTGGAGCTGCGCGGCTCGCTGGCGGAGAAGGTGCTCGTCGAGCTGGACATGGCCTCGCTGGTGGCGGGCACGCAGCTGCGGGGCTCGTTCTCCGAGAAGCTCAACGCGCTGAAGGAGGAGGTCCGCCGCGCGGAGGGGCGCGTGGTGGTCTTCATCGACGAAATCCACACGCTGGTGGGCGCGGGCTCCACGGGCGAGGGCCCGCAGGACGCGGCCAACGAGCTGAAGACGGCCATGGCGCGGGGCGAATTCCCCTGCATCGGCGCGACGACGCACGACGAGTACCGCAAGTTCATCAGCGCGGACCCGGCGCTGGAGCGGCGCTTCACCGCGGTGGTGGTGAACGAGCCGTCGGTGCCGGAGACGGTGGAAATCCTCCAGGGCATCATCGGCCGCTACGAGGAGCACCACGCGCTGCGCTACCTGCCGGAGGCGCTGGAGGCCGCGGCGTCGCTGGCCAGCCGCTACGTGACGGACCGGTTCATGCCGGACAAGGCCATCTCCGTGGTGGACCTGGCGGGCAGCCGGTGCCACCGCGAGGGCCGGGACGTGGTGGAGGCGGCGGACGTGGCGCGCGTGGTGGCGAAGCTCGCGGGGGTGCCCGAGGAGCGGCTGCTCATGAATGACTCGGCGCGTCTGCTGCGGCTGGAGCAGGACCTGTCCGAGCGCGTCATCGGCCACACGGAGGCGGTGGCGCGGATTGCGCGGGTCATCCGCCGCAACTACGCCGGCTTCGCGTCGCGGCGCCCCATGGGCAGCTTCCTCTTCCTGGGCCCCACGGGCGTGGGCAAGACGGAGATGGCGCGGGCGCTGGCGGAGGTGCTCTTCGGCAACCGCGACGCGCTGGTGCGGCTGGACATGAGCGAGATGTCCGAGCAGCACGGCGTCTCGCGGCTCATCGGCGCGCCCGCGGGCTACGTGGGCTTCGGCGAGGGTGGCCAGCTCACGGAGCCGGTGCGCCGCCGGCCGTCCTCGGTGGTGGTGCTGGACGAAATCGAGAAGGCGCACCGCGAGGTGCAGCTGCTCCTGCTCCAGGTCCTGGAGGAGGGCCGGCTGACGGACGGCAAGGGCCGCCACATCGACTTCTCGAACACGGTCATCGTGATGACCACCAACCTGGGCGCGGAGGCGTTCTCCCGCACGGGCCGGCCGGTGGGCTTCGGCGCGGATGCGAGCGGGCCGGCGGACGCCATGGAGCTGGCGGCCTCCGCGGCGCGCAAGGCGCTGCCCCCCGAGCTGTGGAACCGCATCGACGAGCGGCTCCCCTTCCGTCCGCTGGAGGAGACGGAGGTGGCGCGCATCGCCACGCTGCTCTTGGAGGAGAGCAGCAAGCGGCTCGCCACGGAGCGGGGCATCGAGTACGTCGCGGGCGAGGACGTGGTGGGCCACCTGCTGAAGTCCGGTGGCTTCGACCCGCAGCTCGGCGCGCGGCCCATGCGGCAGATGGTGCAGCGGCTGGTGGAGGCCCCGCTGGCGGAGCGCATCCTCTCCGGCGAGTTCGGCTCCGGGGACCGCGTCCGCGTCGCGGTGCAGTCCGGCCAGCTGCAGTTCCAGCGCGACTCGCACTGAAGCGCGCGTCGCGCGTGCCTCGGAGTCCCGTGCGTGGTGACATGGCACCCGCACCGAAGGACCCCGAGGTCGCGATGCCCGTCACCCCCGCTCGCAAGCGCAGCCCCCGTGCCTCACGCCCGCCCCTGGTCATCGTCGGCGCGGGCCGGCTCGGGGGCGCCCTGGCGCTGGCACTCACGGCGAAGCGCTGGCCCGTGCGGCTGCACTCGCGCGGCACCGAAGGGCGTGAGCGCGCCGAGGCCCTGGGCCTGAAGTCCGCCACCCCCGCGGACCTGAAGCGCGCCCGCGTCGTCCTGCTCTGTGTCCCCGATGCCGCCGTGCCCGCGGTCGCGGAGGAGCTCTCCTCCACCCTCCCCCGCTCCGCCGCGCTCGTCCACACCGCAGGCGCGCTGTCCCTGGACGCGCTGGGCACCGCGAAGGGACGCACGCGCGGCTCCTTCCATCCGCTGTGCGCGGTGTCCTCGCCCCGGGACTCGCTGGCCGGCCACGCGGTGGCGGTGAGCACCCGCTCGCGCGCACTGCGGGAGGTGCTGCGCCGCATGGCGGGGGACGTCGGGCTCCAGGTGCTCGACGTGCCGGAGTCGCACCGCGCCGCCTACCACGCGGGCGCGGTGATGAGCGCGGGCGGGCTGGTGGCGCTGGCGGACGCGGCGGTGGCGGCGCTGGGCGCGGCGGGCATTGCCCCCGACGCGGCGCTGGCGGCGCTGCTGCCGCTGATGCGCTCGGCGCTGCGGGGGGTGGAGGCCCGGGGGCTCTCCGGCGGGCTCACCGGCCCCATCGTCCGGGGGGACGCGGGCGTGGTGTCGGCCCACCTCGAGGCGCTTCCGGAAGAAGTCGCCCCGCTCTACCGACTGCTGTCGCGGCGCGCGCTGGAGCTGGCCGGAGACCGGCTCCGCCCCGAGTCGCGCGCCGCGCTGGAGCCCCTGCTCAAGCCGTGATGATGAGCGAGCCCTGGAGCGCCTTGCGCACCACGGCCAGCGCCTGCTCGGAAGCGGCCTCTGCCTCGGTGAGACGGCGCAGGCACAGGTCGCCCTGCACCTGCGTCACCGAGCGCTTCAGGTCGGCCAGCAGCGTGAGGGCGGCCTTCAGCATCTCGTCGCCCTGGGCCGACGTGGTGGCGGGCTTGCCGGCCGCCTTCGCCACGTACTCGGTGAAGCGCTTGAGGGTGTCCGCCGTCTTCGCCGGGTCGAACTGCTCCAGCAGCGGCTTGATGCGCGCGGAGTTGATGCGGATGAGCCGCAGCGCGCCCACCTTGGCGAAGCCGGGGTGCACCAGGCCGATGTCGCTCATCTCGAAGGCGCCCAGCAGGCCCTCGTCCGGGGCCTTGTGCGCGTACGGCACCATGTCCACGAAGAGGGGCAGCACGTCCACGCCCTGGCGGAACGCCTCCAGCTCCTCGTCATCCAGCGGAGGGAAGCTCGCCGGGTTGCCGATGAACAGCAGCGGCAGCACCACTTCGTGCCAGAAGTCCTCGGGCGCCGAGCCCGTGCCGCCGATGGTGCCGAACAGGTGCGCCATCAGCTCCGCGAGGCGCGGGGCGCGGTCGGCCTGGTCCAGCAGCGGCTTCGTCGCATCCAGGCGCGCCAGGGACTGGACGATCTGCCCGTCGAACTGCTGGCGGGCCTCGGGAGGCAGCGGCGGCTGGGTGCGGCCCAGCGCGTTGCGCACGTCGCGGCTCAGCGCGTCGGGCTTGGTGTCCAGCGCCGTCTTGGTCTTGTTCGGGTCCAGGACGACGAACTGGAGGAAGCCCGGGTCGAACAGGCGCTGGTAGTCCACCGGCGACAGCTTCTGGGTCTGGCCGCCCAGGGCCTGGGCGGGGTTGACGCTCAGACGCGCCTGCCCCAGCGAGCGGCGGATGTCCGAGGCCAGGTCGTCCAGCCGGGCCAGCTTGCCCTGGCCGAGCGAGTCCATCACCGCGCCGAACGGCGACAGCATGATGATGGCGTCGGGGAAGCCCAGCGTGGCGCCCTCGGGCGAGTCCCGGTTGGGGAACCAGAACGACTGGTGCTCCTGGATGAGGCGCAGCGCGAAGGCGCCGGCGAGGCCGAGCGCCAGCGTCTGGTGCTCCGGCTGATTCACCTGGAAGGGGCCGCCGAGCAGCTTGATGACGGCCTTCTCCACGTCCGCCCAGGGCGCCGCGAGCAGATCGACGGGCTTGCCCTCGGACTTCTCGAGCGCGGCGGCGACCTGGAGCTGGGCCTGGTGGACATGCTGGGGAACGGGATGCCCCTGGGGAGCGGCGGGATCGGACATGGAGGAATCCAGAATCGAAAAGGGAGGCGACGGGCCCCCCAATACCGTGAAAAACGCGGTCGTGGCTACGATTTGTGCCCGCTAGGATGCCCCGCATGCCCCGCCCCCGCCGGCTGCCTTGCTGGCATGCCCTGGCCTCCTTCCTCCTGCTGACAACCGCGGGGTGTGCCTTCGTCACACCTCGTTTCCCGCAGAACATCCAGGCGTCCTTCGCCCGGGAGGAGATGCGCAAGCTCACCACGTCCTCGCTGGAGCTCTACTACCCCGCGTCGCAGAAGGGCCCGGCGCTGCGGATGGCGGCGAGGCTGGAAGGCTGCGTGCAGCGGCTGCGCGGCCAGGTCTGGAGCCGGACGGAGCGGGAGCGGGTGCTCGTCTACCTGACGAGCTCGGACTTCAACAACGCGTACGTGGTGCCGGACTACGCGAGCACGCCGCAGCAGATGGTGGTGCCCGTGCGCGTGACGCTGGAGCTGTTCCACCTCTTCAACCTGGGGGAGGTGGACATCGGCGACGTGGCCTGCCACGAGGCCGTGCACTACGTGCAGCTCCAGCAGACGGACGGCGTCTGGGGGTTCCTCAACACCGTCACCGGCGGCCTGTTCCAGGCCAACTCGTTCACCGAGTCGTGGTTCCTGGAGGGGCTGGCCACGTACTACGAGGGCCGCTTCGGCAAGGACACGGGGCGCCCGCACAGCCCGGTGTGGCGCGGCTGGTTCGAGTCCGCCGCGCAGGCGCAAGGGGGCGACCTGGACCCGGGCTACCTCTCGCCCGAGCACCGGGCGTTGGACCCGTTCGGTGGCAACTACCTCACCGGCATGCACTTCGTGGAGTACCTGGCCGCGAAGTACGGCGAGAAGAAGCTGTGGCAGTTGGTGGATGAGCAGGGCGAGTCGCTGCTGCCTCCGCTCGCGGTGACGCTGCGCTTCAAGCGCGTGTACGGGAAGGACATCGGCTCGCTGTTCGATGAGTACACGCAGTCGCTGCGCCAGGGGCTGCAAGCGCGCGCGCGGCCGGCGTCGCAGCAGGTGTGGCTGAAGGACGCGGGCTACTTCTCGCGGCTGGCGTCGCATGCAGAGAGCGGCGCCACGGCGCTGGTGAGCGTGGGCCGGGAGGAATACACGCGGCTCACGGTGCGCGAGGCGGACGGAAGCGTGCGCTTCCAGCGGCCGCTGACGGAGCTGTTGCCGGGGCGTCGCTGGGTGCTGGGCAGCTCGTCGCTCGTGAGCGGCATGGCCTTCAGCCGGGATGGCGCGTGGCTGTACCTGGTGATGGCGGACCTGAACACGGAGAGCGGCTACACGGCGCGGCTGTGGCGGATGGACGCGCGCACGGGTGAGGTGGTGCGCACGTGGGACGGCGTGGATGGCATGGGCGGAGACGTCACGCCGGATGGCACGGGCTACGTCTTCGTGAGCGTCAGCGACGGTGACACGGCGAATCTCGTGAGGCTGGACCTGGAGTCGGGACGGCGGGAGCCGCTGACGAAGTTCACCGCGAGCGAGTCCATCGGGCCGCCGACGGTATCCCCTGATGGGACGCGGATGGTGTTCCCCTTCGCGGGGAATGGCGGATGGGACCTGGTGCTGCGCGAGGCGGACGGCAGCCTGCGCTGGCTGACGCATGACGGGCGCTTCAACTACTCGCCGCACTGGCTGGACGCGGAGCGCATCGTGTTCCTGCGCGAGCACGAGGGCCGGCTCCAGGCGCACGTGATGACGGTGGCCACGCGGCAGCTCACGCGCATCACGGACGCACCGCACCTGGTGATGGACGCGAGTCCCCTCGGGACGAACGCGGTGGCGTTCCTCAACCGGGATGGAACGAACTTCACCGTGGACCATGCGCCGGTGGCGCCCGTGCCGGGTGCGGAGAGCGAGGCGGCGTCCGCTGCCTCCGGAGCGAAACAGGACGGCGTCCCGATGCCCGCCGAAGCCGGGCCTTCGTCCGCCGAGTCACCGGAAGCACCCGGGGAGGCCGTGGCGCCTCCGCTCGTGACGGCGGATGCGCTTCCAGCACAGGGCGCACAGCGTCCCGACGCGACGTCGCAGCTCACTTCCCCCGAAGCGGCAGCGCAATCCCCTGCCGAGCCACCCCAGGAGTTCGCCGAGTTCCCGAGTGCGGCCTCGCGGCCCGCGTCGCCAGAGACACCTCCGCGGCTCGCGGGCGCCCCACTCTCGTCCGACGCTCCCGCCCAGGCCACGGGCACCGCGACGCAGCCACCGACAACGGAAGGCGTCGCGGGCAATCCAGGATCAACTCCCCCCGGTACACCTCCGTCACTGGCCGAGCCGGAAGCTCCCGCGCAGGTCACGGCCCCAGCGACACAGCAACCCTCGACGGAAGGTGCGGCGGGCAGTCCCGCTGACGCGCCCGTGGCCACGGATGCGCCCACCGCGCTCGCGGACCTGGACATGCCGGTGGTCTCCCCGCCCGACCCGGGAGTGGACCTGAACATCATCTCCGACGAGCGCTACTCGACGCTGGAGGGCTTCTTCATCCCCGAGTTCCGCCTCCCGTACATCCTGTTGACGACGGACGAGGACGACACCGACCAGACCATCGTCAGCGGAGGGCTGGCGTTGTCGGGACAGGACCGGCTCGGCTTCCACGCGTACTCACTGCTGCTGTCCGCGAGCACCGAGGAGGACGGGCCGAGCGTGAACCTCTCGTACGGCAACGCGCAGCTCGCGCCCTGGTACATCCTGGCCTCCGCCGCGCGCATCCGTGAGAACACGCGCACGGACCTGCAAGGCACGCTGTTCGGCACGCGCACGTTCTGGTCCACGCCGGTGACGTTCGGCGTGCTGGCCCTGCGACGCGAGTACGACCGGACCGAGAGCTTCCCCGGTCTCACCACGAAGCTCATCGGCCCCGAGGTATCCATCTCGTACTTCGCGGGAGACTCCACCTCGTACGGCGGTACGCAGCGCGGGCTGGGGCTGTCAGCGGCGGGAGGCGTGTACCCAGGCGCCTTCTTCCGCGAATCCACGCTGGGCGACGTGCGGCTGGGCGTGGACGGTTTCCTGGGCGGCCTGCCCTTCACGGGCAACGACAACCTCCAGCTCACCGCGGTGGCCCGCTTCCTGCCCGGCTCACCCTCCGACCTGCTGGAGGTGGGAGGCATCACCGCGGGAGAGACCTGGTACAGCAGCCGCAGCTCGAGGGAGACGTCGCGCCTGCCCCTCCAGCTGCAGCCCGGAATCGCCTTCAGCGAATACCTGCGCGGCTACGAGGACCTGACGACGCGGGCCCGCAGCGCGCTCATCGGCAGCGCCACGTACCGTTACCGGGTGCCCATCGACTACGGCTGGGCCTCCACGCTCTGGATTTTCCCGTCCCTCTTCGTGAGCGACTTCGAAGTGGAGGGCTTCGGCACGCTCGCGCGGGTGGACAACCGGAACAACCTCGGCGCGGTGGGCGGCGCGGCGTCACTGCGCCTCACCTTCGGGCAGGCCGTGCCCGTCACCCTCTTCTACCAGTACGCCTGGCGCTTCGAGCGAGGCCTGGGCGATCTGCACCTGTTCGGCGTCGGTCTCTAAAAACGTCTAAAGCTATGAGATAGCGGTTGCGCAGCAACATGACGAAGGATCCGAGGACGAGAGGTCCAAGATGGACGTCAGCCTTGCATTTATTACGAACGAAAAGTCGTCAACTCTGGCTCCCGGCTTGACGAGTGCGCAGCGCTCTACGACATGATTCGGTAGGCGCACGTGGAACCAGGTGATGATGCTCAACGAGGGGTGCAGCATCCCCAAGTAGGTTTCCTCGCGCTTCTCTTGGCGCGCCAGCAATCGAAGCGACCGAGCCGGGAGTGACCGCGTGACACCTCATCGCCCCATCGGCGCGCTTTCTTGCGAGAGTAGCTCGTCTTCGTACGCGCACCCTACCCACATCGAGGCAGGTGCAGCGTGAAGCCCAATTCCTCCGCCAGACGTGGGCTTGTCGTTGTCATAGCCTCTGTCCCCCCAGAGGCGCTGACGCGAGGCTTCAGTGGGCGTAATCAGGGGACTGCCCGCGCCAGCTTGAATCGTTAGTGTTGGCGCCACCGGCCACGCGGCCCAGGGGAGTCCCTTGAGCCCGTCACCAATCTCTTCTTGGTGCCAGCCTCCCCCAAGCCGGCATACGCCAAGATCCCATGCCACCAGAATTCTCGGAAGTCGCCGGCCTGCAGTTACTCGCGGACGCGCCGGTAGGACGAAGAAGGCTGACAGATGCTGGTCGCCTTCAACGCATCCCTCTGCATGCCCGTGAGTTGCACCGAGAGGATGCCATCCTTTTTGGCAATGGTGATTCAGTCGCTAACGATTGTCATCGAGAACAGCGCGGTGAATACAAATCCACCCATTCGGGTCCGACACGACCCCCGCCATCACTGGGAATTGGATATGTGGGACACAGTCGCCCGCAGGGGTACGAAAACACCCTCCGGTTTTGGTTGATCGCGACAGACCGCGAAACCACTGTTCGAAGAGGACTGAGGTAGACTGGCTAGATTCGATCGGCACCTATTTCGATCGAACCGGAATTGTGGAAACATCAGGCACTATATCCGGACCACTAACCACAACGCAGTCTCAGCTTAGATGGGCGCTTGAATGCCAATTACCACTACGCAATTCGACGACAATCCTCTTTGCGTAGGCTACACATGGCACGTCAATAACAAGCAGCAACTCGCGGCGATAACCGCAAGACTAGTGCTCGGACAATACCGACACGTTGAAAAGATCCTCTGGGGGCTCAAAAGCCAACCACCCAATGCAACAACAAACGCCAAGAGCAAGCTGATCGACTACCTCAACGAGTCGAATGAGCCCCCTCACAACTGGAACCGCGACGGCTGGCTATTCCAGATGATATCTTGGATTGCTGCCCATAAGGCCAGCTCCAACCCCATCGCATGCGCCCCACCTCATCCCAGGCATTCCAACAAGGGCTTTGATGGACTCATTGTCCATCTGACAGGGAACACTCTTGCGGGGGTGACCATTTGCGAAGACAAAGCCACCGAAAACAGTCGCACAACCATTCGCGAGGAAGTGTGGCCAAGTCTTAAGTCATGCGAGGACGGGGATCGCGATCATGAACTGACCTGTGAAGTGACGACAATACTGGAACGCAGTCGCCCACCAGAAGTCGATCAGATAATTCAGAACATCAACTGGAAGAACCAGCGCCACTACCGAGTAGGAATCACGATCACCAACACACATGCGACCAAAACTGGAAGGGCGCGACTCTTCGACGGATACGAAGCAGTAGTCAAAGATCCCTGTGCACGCAGGCGCGCTGAGACTTTTGAATTGCAAGATCTAAGAGCCTGGATGGACGACTTCTCCAAGATGGTAGTTAACGAACTTAAGCAAATCCCATAAATCATGTACGATCCAGCAACCAGCGAACTAATCCAGAACGCCCCATCTCTAGATGGTCTAGACCTTCAGCGACTTCCGCAAGAACTGACGGATGCATACGCTTCGATAATCTCATTTAGAGCAAGAATCACCAAGGAGTCCACAGAGATACCTTCCGACATTGATGAGAAGTATCAACAATTTCGGAGACTAGCGAACACGTACGAGAGTTACGCAACACTGCTGCCGCCCAGTGGTCATCGAAATGCAGCAGCATACGTAAGTGCAACGGCCCACCACTTGCTTTATTTGGTCGACCAAATTCGACCACATCCCAGCCGCCCGAGTGCGCGACTAACCCAAAGCTCTATCTCCCCCGACATTTCAGCTGTTCTGCTCTTTATTATTGCGGGCTACATCACAGATGCCGCAGAACTCGCAGAGCATATACCCAGAACAGATTCCACGGGCCTCGAAGAGAATCTGATATCCGCGATAATAAATCTAGCCACCGGCAAGCTTTCAACGATCGCGGAACTTCACACAGACGCGCCTTCTCCTTCTTCAACCTCGCCATGGGACAAAACAGCCTTAGACGCACTGTGGTTCGAACTCTTGACTGGTATACAGGAACTCGCCGCGCGGTTGCTCGGGGGCGCCAGTCAACCACTCGAGACTTCGATAGAGCGATTCCGCCGAGCCCAAGCAAATTCTGTCGAGCCACTCGATCTAAGCGATGTCTGGCCCGAACGTCAATGGAACAATACCTACACAACATACTCCGGCCCTCACCATCTCGCTACACTGTTAATTGCTGCCGAACAAACACTGCGTGGCCTATCCGTTGCTGCTCTGCCCTCTCCCCCGACTGTCGACCAAGGGGGCTGGAGTGATTACCTAAAGGCGCTTGCACGCAGAAGGCCCTATCTTTGGCCAAATCACATGCAGGCAATCAACACCGGATACTTGACGCCTGGCGTTTCTGCCGTCGTGAGTTTCCCGACTGGCGGAGGAAAGTCGACGTTGGCGGAGCTCAAAATTGCATCAGGTCAGCCAAGAAAGACACTGTTCTTGGCGCCAACCCACGCCCTTGTGACTCAAGTGACGAGCAATCTCCGCCAAGCATTTCCGGGAAAGACCATCAGGAACTCATTTACTCTTGATGCAAATTATTCAGAAATTGAGCCAACCGAGCTTCCCGACATAGCCGTGATGACGCCAGAACGATGCCTGGCTCTCATAGGCATTTATCCTGTGGCATTTCCCCTCATTGGCTTGATTGTCATGGACGAGTGCCACATCATCCATTCAAGCGAAGGAGCATCTAGTCGTCGAAGTACAGACGCCATGCTCTGCCTCCTCAAGCTACTTGAACTTGCTCGGGAGGCTGATTTTATTTTGATGTCCGCAATGATGAGCAATGCGGACGACATTTCATCATGGCTAAATGTCAGTTTCGGCAAGAAGGCGATACCGCTGACGCTCGACTGGAAGCCGACACGTCAAGCCCGAGGCTGCGTAGTTTTTGAGTCAGAACGGGTTCGTGAATTAAGAGAACTGCTCACTTCCGAAAAAGCACTGGCCCCACCAAGAAAGGAAAAAGTCAAGAAGGTCGGCGCAAGAAGGAAGCTAGCAAAGTCGCCGCCTTCAACTGCCTTCAAGAAGAGACTTACAGCATTGCCTTTTGGATTGTTCGGCCTTCGGCAAACATGGAACACAAGTCAACGAAACGACTACTCGCTCATACGGCTAGCCGATTCTCCAGCAAGCCTTACCGCCAATGATAACTGGCAACTCACTCCAAATAAGAACATGGTGGCAGCAGAAATTGGAGCGGGATTCGCACGCCAAGGCATCAAAACACTGGTGTTTGCCCAGTACAAGAGAGACTGCATCTCGATAGCAAAGACTGCCGCCTCCTTGATCCGGCGAACATCCGAAATGCAATTGACAGATCGCGAACAGGAACTGAAGAGGTTGGCGATCGAAGAGCTTGGAGACGAGAGTCATGTGATTGGCTCTTTCGGAAATGCAGCTGCATGCCACCACAGCCTCCTCCTCCCTGTGGAACGACTGCTGAATGAGTCGCTGTTTTCAAAGAGCGATGGACTTACTTTCCTTGCTGCGACGTCGACCCTGGCCCAGGGAATGAACCTACCTGCGGAAGTTGTAATAATCGCTGGTGATGAGCGTTTTGACCCGCAAATCGGTCGACAACAAAGGCTTGAAGCTCACGAACTCCTCAACGCGGCAGGTCGAGCTGGTCGAGCCGGCCACTCAGCCCAAGGGCTCGTGCTAGTTATCCCTGGTGCCGTGGTGGATTTTGATGCAAAGAACAGCAAGATTAACAAGCGCTGGACAGACCTGCGGAGTCTTGTTTTCTCAAAGAGCGATCAGTGCCTTGAGATTATGGATCCTGTCGAGCACATGCTTGACCTCATACAGTCTGGAGCAACGGAAGACAGTGAGGCAGTCTATTTCCTGAACAGACTGCCCGTCGAGGAGCAGCACGACGATGCACCTGCGAGGGATTTTCTTAGACGCTCCTTTGCCGCGTTTAGCGCATTCAAAAGGAATGCCTCAATTGGTTTTGAGCGCCAAATCAACTTGGCACTTGGCCTGCGACGTAGCTTGTCCATCTCCCAAGAACCATTTTCCTGGGCTGACAGGCTTGCCAGTGAGGTTGGCATTCCTGTGCGCATAATTCGGAAGCTCGACCAGGCATTGCATGGGGGGCAGCGCGAACTCGGGGGGACTACCGTTGATTGGATTGACTGGTTCTTTCAGTTGCTCTTGAACGATCCCGAAAAGTCCACCTCAATCATAGCCGTCACTAGGCTTATGGACGTCTTCAAGGATGTCGAACTCAAGCCACAGGAGACCCTGCTCCTGATTCAGAGACTCACTCATGCCTGGATCTCCGCCAAGTCGCTAAGAGAAATTGAGATCATGTTTGGCACTCCTCTGTCCAAGCTGGGGCATTGTGAGAATGCGCGCGCGTTTGTTCTCAAAGCTATTCCCGAGCTTAGCTATTCAATTGGGTTGCTTGCCCAGATACACCGACGGCGCATCGACACTAGCGGAGATTGCGGCAGAATGCCGATATCACTTGCCACTGTCTCGGCGTGCATCAGAGAAGGTTTCGACAGTCCGGAAAAGCTCGCGCTTTACTATCAATATGGAAAGGCCACTTCCCGGGCCGGGTGCCAGCAAGCCTTTTCCCGTATTGCTCCGCTTGTCCAGTCGGGCGACGTGTATGAAGACTTCTTGTCAACGCAGCGTCGGGTCAGAATGGCTTTGGGCGAGTTTTCGCATGCATTGTCTTGAGGAGCCTTGCCGGGCTGAAGACATTGCACGCATTACTTCGGGTGTCCCAGCCCGTACAACCCCCGCGCCCGCGCATACGCAATCGCCCCCGCCGGCACGAGCTCCGAGGGCTCCTGCCCCCGCGCCAGCATGTCGCGCACCAGCGTGGACGACACCTCCGCCAGCGGAGGCCCCACCGTCTCTGGCGCCGGGTATCCCGCGCGGTAGAGCACCGTCACGCGCGCCATCTCCCGGATGCGCCCGAAGTCCTTCCAGTGGGGCAGGTCCCTGAGGATGTCGCTGCCGATGATGAACGACCATTCGATGTCCGGATAGCGCCGCACCAACAGGGACAGCGTGTCCACCGTGCGCCCGGTGAGCCCCGGCTCGCGTTCAATCAGCGTCGTCTTCAGCCAGCCGGACGTCTCCGCGCACAGGGCCTCGCACATGGCCACGCGGTGCTCGAAGGCCTCCATCTGCTTTCCGAAGGGGTGCTGCCAGGACGGCATCAACCACACCTCGTCCACGCCCTGCGTCGCGTGCACGTAGCTCGCGGCCATCAGGTGTCCCACGTGGGGCGGGTTGAAAGAACCTCCGAGGAGCGCGACCTGCACGTCAGGGCCTCACGTCACTTGAGGGTCAGCTTCGAGGACTTCTTCTCCAGCACCAGCAACCGGGGCTCCACCACCACGTGCCCGTCCAGCCGGAACGCGGAGAAGCCCAGGTCCTTGTCCACCTTCTCCAACAGCGCGCACGTCTGCTCGGCCGCGCCCACCAGCCGCCCCGGGGTGATGAAGTAGCGCGGGCCGATCTGCACCACCTTCGGCTCGGACTCCTTCCCGTGGATGAACACCGCCGCGTTCTGCAAATCATCACGCGTCAGGTCGTTCTTGTCGTGGACCACGCAGCAGAGCGTGTCCCCCACCAGGTCCATCACCTTGTTGTTGATGGACGGGTCCCGATACTGGAGCGACTCGCGCTCCGGAACGCGCAGGAAGCGCTCCATCACGAGCCGCCGGTCAGCCTCCGAGGCCACGTCCGCCGGAGCCGCCCCCCGCGCCGGGGTGCGAGGCAGCGCGTCCTGGCTCCCCAGCCAGTTGGACACGTCCGAGAGGAAGTCCGCGTCCGAGTACTCGCGTCCGCCGCGGGCCTTCTGCCGCCGCCACAGCACCCACTCGTCCAGGTCCGTGTAGCGCGCTCCCGCGAAGATGAAGCGTCGCGCGCCCTTCGAGCGCAGCAATTCGTACGCCGCGTCGAAGGCCGCCAGGTCGCCGTGGCTGTCGGAGAAGACGCCAATCACGTGTGGAACACCCCACGCTCAAGCGTACAGCAGGTAGGGCGCCCTTTGCTTCGCGAACCCATCCGCCTGGGCGGAGAACCCCTCCATCAGCCGGTCCAGGGACCACCCGGCCTCGATTCCCCGGCGCACCTGGTCCGTGCCGCACAGCAAGTCGAAGGCCGGCACGTCCTCGACGAACTCGTACGCGTCCGCCCGCCAGCCGAACTTCCCGGGGCCGATGTCATGCAGCGCCTGGAAGATGGCGATGCCGGTGCGCAGCGACAGGAAGGCCTGCCGGTCCGTCACGTGGATGAAGGCGCCGTTGCAGGACTCGCCCTTGTACTTGTCGAACGTGGGGGTGAAGCCCACCGCGCGGAAAGCCACGCCCGGCAGGTCCTCCTTCGCCAGCCGCGCCAGCAGCGAGTCCGTGTCCACCCATGGGGCGCCGAACTGCTCGAAGGGGCGGCAGGTGCCCCGGCCCTCGGAGACGTTGGTGCCCTCACCCAGGCACATGCCCGGGTACACCAGCGCGGTGTCCGGCGTGGGCATGTTCGGCGACGGGGAGATGAAGGGCAGCCCCGTGTCGGACCAGAACTGCCCGCGGCGCCAGCCCTCGCAGGGCACCACCGTCAAGTCACAGCCGAAGCCCTCCTGCACGTTGAAGAGCCGGGCCAGCTCGCCCGCCGTCATGCCGTGGCGGTTGGGCAGCGCGTACAGCCCCACGAAGGAGCGATAGCCCTCCCCCACCAGGTTGCCCTCCATGGCCACGCCGTTGAGCGGGTTGGGCCTGTCCAGCACGTAGAAGGGCACGCGCGCCTTCGCGGCGGCCTTCATCGCCAGGGCCATGGTGTAGACGTAGGTGTAGTAGCGGCTGCCCACGTCCTGGATGTCGAAGACGAGCGCGTCCAGCCCCTGCAACCACTCCTGGCGGGGCGACAGCGACTCGAAGGTGGAGCCGTAGAGACTGTGCACGGGGACACCGGTGCGCCTGTCGCGGGCCTCGCCCACGGCGACCATGTACTGCGCCTCGCCGCGGATGCCGTGCTCGGGGCCGAAGAGCGCCGCCAGCTTCACGCCGTCCGTGCCGGCCAGCAGGTCCGCCAGGTGGCGGAAGCGCGAGTCCACGCTGGTGGGGTTGACGATGGCGCCCACGCGCTTGCCCTTCAGCGCGGAGAAGCCCTGCTCCACCCAGACATCCAGTCCCGTCTTCACCTTCGTCACGGTGTCCCCTTCCTTCGAGGCGGGCCTCGTGGGCCGGGCCTTCAATTCTTGTTGAAGCTCTTGAGGGCGTTCTGCGCGGCCTTCTTCGAGTCGCACTTGCCCATGCCGAGGATGCCGCCGCTGCCGTCGTCCGGCCCGCCGTCGTCCGCCAGGTCCTCCAGCTCACCCACGGCGCTCTCCAGCCTGAGCTGCGCCACCGAGTAGGCCGCCGCCGAGCGCACGCCGCACTGCGGGTGCTCCAGCAGGTCGATGATGCGGTCCTCCGCGGCGCCGTTGCCCGCCTTCACCGCGCGGCCGTACTCGCCGAGCGAGCCCGCCACGTTGCCCAGCGCCTCTTCCAGCTGGCCCTCGAGGTAGTAGCGCCGGCCCGCGTCCTTCTCCTCGCGGATGAGCCTCCGGGCCTCCTTCGCGAGCGCCCCCCGCTCCTGCTCGGGTGCATCCTCCACCGCGTCGATGGCCCGCTTCGCCGCGCCACCGCCAAAGGCCACCACCGCCACGCCGGCCACCACCGCGAACAGGCCCAGGCCCACCAGCACCTTGCGCCGCTCGCCCGCCACCGCCCGCGCCCGCTCGCCCATCCCGGGGGGAAGCGCGGCCACCAGTCGTGAGAAGACCGACCCGCCCACGGTGCGCGCCTGCTGCCCCAGCACCGACGCCTGCTGTCCCAACACCGTCGCGCCCGCCGCGGCGCGCTGCCCCAGCACCGACGCCCCCGCGGCCGCGCGCTGGCCCAGCACCGACGCGCGCTGCCCCAGGTCCATCGCCGGCCCGAGCGAGGACTCGGGCACGCGCGACAGCGCCAGGTTGCCGTAGGGCGGCATGACCGCCGAGCCCGGCGCCTCCGCGATGGCGGAGGCCGACGGCGCCTCCACCCGGTACGGCGCGCGGGGCACGTGGAAGACTCGAATCTTCCCGGGGATGCCCTTGAGCTCGAAGGCGCCTACCTCCTTGGAAGGCACCTCCGCCTTGTTCATCGCCAGGTAGACGGCCTCGGTGAAGTACACCTCGCCGGCCTCCGCGAGCCCCTCCACGCGGGCCGCGATGTTGACCGGCTCACCGAAGACGTCGTTGGACTCCAGCCGCACCTCGCCCACGTTGATGGCCACCCGCACGTGGAGCTGCTCGGCCTCCACGACGTTGCGGTTGTGGTGCCAGAGCCGGTCCTGGATGGCAATTCCGCTGAGGACCGCCTGGGTGGGGGACTCGAAGGTGACGAGGAAGGCATCACCGATGGACTTGATGATGCGGCCACCGAACGCCTTGAAGAGGGGCGCCAGCAGGGCATTGTGGACCTGCAGCAGGCGCTGGTTCTCCTCCAGCGTCTGCCGGCTGGTCCGCTCGGTGAAGCCCTTGATGTCGGTGAAGACGATGGCGAGGTTGGCGGTCTTCAAAGCCGGCGCAGTGTACGTGCCGACGCCCGGGGCGCAATCGCCATGACGTTGCGCATGCCCGGCTGCTGTCAGCGACGCGAAGGCTTCAGCTCACGCATGCGCCGCTTCTGTTGCGGCTCCATTGACTTGCGAACCTTCTCCGCCAGCTGGGGCCGTCCGGTCCGCTCGTAGAAGTCGGCCAGTTTCCGGAGCACCAGGGGACTGTCCGGCTGGAAGCTCCTCGCGGCCAACAGCTCGGTCTCCGCGTCCAGCGGGCGCTCCTGCTTCTCCAGCACCTCCGCCAGCTGGAGGCGCACCTGCACCCACTCCGGCTTCGCCCGGGCCAGGTACCGGTAGTGGAGCTCCGACTTGAGCCAGTCCCCCTGGGCCGCCCATAGGCCCCCGAGCCGGAAGCGGGCCTCCTCGTACGAGCCGCGGAAGCGCACGGCCTGCTCGTATGCCCGCACGGCCTGCATGCGGTCGCCCCGCTCCTCCCACAACAGGCCGCGCAAGTACCAGGCCCGGGGGTTATTTGGAGCCACCGCGGCAACGGCGTCCAGGTGGGCCTCGGCCTGCTCCAGGGCGCCGCCCATCTTCAACAGGAGCCGCGCCGCCTCCAGGCGGGGCAGCTCCCACGAGGGCCGGGCCCGGACCAGGGCCTCCACCGCCGCGAGCGCGCCCGCGTCGTCCCCGGCCGCTTCGAGGGCCAGGGCCTCCGGGAGTGAAGCAGGGGCTGGCGTGGCCACCCGTGGCGGGGGGGCCGTCAGGTCGGAAGGCTGCGCCGCGTCGGTCGCGCCCGTCAGCAACGCCGCCATGAAGACCCACTTCATGGCCGGCTGATAACAGAGCCAGGCCGGGCTCCTCAATAGATCCTCTTGACGGCCGAGCGGCCGCGCATGAAACCCATGACCGTGCAGATATCCCAAAGGACGCTCGAAGACCTCGGCTTCTCGGAAGTGCTCCGCGCGCTGGCCCAGCGCTGTCGGACCGAGCCCGGAAGAGAACGCGTGCTCGCCCGCCCGTTCCTCGACTCTGCCGAGCAGGTGGCGGAGGCGCTCGCGCTCGTCGCCGAGGCCCGCGCCCTCTCCCAGGAACAGTTCTCCATGCCCCTGGGCGGCGTGGTGGACCTGCGCACCGCCATCGGCCACGCGGCCAAGGGCGGCATGCTGGAGCCCCGCCAGCTCATCGACGCGGCTCAGCTCCTGTTCGCCTTCGTGCGCACCCGGGAAGCCCTGGATGAGCGCAAGGAGCGCGTCCCCAGGCTGATGGAGATTGCGCGCCGGCTGCCGATGCTGGAGTCCATGGCCCGCCGCATCGACCAGTGCTTCGAGCCGGACGGAGAGATTTCCGACCGCGCCAGCCCCGAGCTGCGCGAGGCCCGCGACAGGGCCCGCGGGCTCCACCGGCGAATCAAGTCGCGCCTGGACGAGCTGCTCCACGACGAGAGCTTCCTGCCCAAGCTGCGCGAGAACTACTACACCATCCGCAACGGGCGTTACGTGGTGCCGGTGGTGTCCAACTACCGCTCCGAGGTGGACGGCATCGTCCACAACGCCAGCCAGACGGGCCAGACGCTCTTCATGGAGCCGCAGGCCATGGTGGGCCTGGGCAACGACCTCGCCATCGCCCAGTCGGTGGTGACGGAGGAGGAGCGGCGGGTGCTCCAGGAGCTGAGTGACCTGCTCGGCCGGGAGTCGACCCGCATCCTGGAAGGCCTGGCGGCGGTGGCGGAGCTGGACGAGGTGGAGGCCGTGGCCATCCTCTCCGCGGACCTGGACGCCACCACACCCGCCTTCGCCGACGTGACGGAGCTGGAGCTGCGCCTGTTGCGCCACCCGCGCCTGGTGCTCCGGGGCACGGAGGTGGTGGCCAACGACGTGACGCTCACCGGCGAGGCCCGGGCCCTGGTGGTCTCCGGCCCCAACGCGGGTGGCAAGACGGTGACGCTGACGGGCGTGGGCCTGTGCGCGCTGATGCTCCGCGCGGGCCTGCCCATCCCCGTGGCGGAAGGCTCGCGGATGCCGCTGTACCGCTCCGTGCACTCCACCGTGGGCGACGCGCAGGACCTGTCCCAGGGCCTGTCCTCGTTCAGCGCGCACGTGACGATGTTGCGCGACATCATCGCCGCGGCCAGCGAGGGCTCGGTGGTGATGATTGACGAAATCGCCGCGGACACCGACCCGCGCGAGGGCGCCGCCATCGCCATCGCCGTGCTGGAGGAGCTGATGGCCAAGGGCGTGGTGGTGCTCGTCACCACGCACCTGGAGGAGCTGAAGGCGCTGGCGCACATGGACCCGCGCTTCCTCAACGCGCGCGTGGGCTTCGACTCGAAGCGGATGTCGCCCACGTACCGCCTGCAGATTGGCGCGGCGGGCCAGTCCTCGGCGATTGAGATGGCGGCCCGGGTGGGCCTGCCCCAGCGGGTGTGCGAGCGCGCGCGGGAGCTGTCGCTGAACGCCGGCGGCCCCCTGTCCAAGGCGCTGGCCGCGGCCGAGGAGGAGCGCCGCAAGCTCCACGAGGAGCTGGAGCGGGCGCGCGTGGCCGCGAAGGAGGCGGAAGACCTCCGGGCCGACCTGGAGAAGCAGAAGACGCAGTTCGAGCGCGAGCGCCGCGCGCGGATGATGCAGTTCAACGAGGACGTGCACGCCGCCAGCGAGCACGCCGCCGCCGAGGTGCGAGAGCTGCTGGTGAAGCTGCGCGCCGAGCAGAACGAGAAGGCGCTGTCGGAGGCCCGGCTGCAGCTGCAGCAGCGGGCGGAGGAGGCGCAGAAGCGCGCGCTGGCGGCGAAGGCGGAGCTGTTCCAGGTGGAAGCGCCCGGGCCGGCGAACCTCAAGGTGGGTGCGTGGGTGCACCACTCGGGGCTCGCCCGGGACGTGGAAATCATCGAGCTGACGGACTCGCACGCGGTGGTGTCCGCGGGCGGCGCGCTGAAGATGCGGGTGCCCACGTCGGAGCTCTCCGGCTCGCGCACGCGCAAGCCCCAGCAGGCGAAGTTCCCCGAGCGGCAGAAGCAGGATGCGGCGCTGAAGCGCGCGGCCTCGGCGGCGCCCGCGCAGGTGGAGGCGACGAACTTCCGCTGTGACGTGCGCGGCATGCGCTCGGACGACGCGCTGAAGGAGCTGGAGACGTTCCTGGACGGGGGCATGCGCAGCGGCGAGGAGGCCGCGCTCATCATCCACGGCCACGGCACGGGCGCGCTGAAGCAGGCCATCCGTGACTACCTCGCCGCGTCTCCATACATCCGCATGTTCCGCCCCGGAGAGGCCCACGAGGGCGGCGACGGCGTGACGGTGGTGTCGCTGCGGGCGTAGCTCGCGAAGCCCATCAGGGACAGGAGTACACCGGGGCCGGAAGCCGCTGCTGAGAGCGCGGCCTTCTGGCCCTGGTGGTTTCTGGACCTTGGCGGCGGATTGGGGCATTCGAGAAGGCATGCGTGCCTGTCCGTGCTGCCTGGAGCCGCTGACGTCCGGCCTCCTGGGCCTCGGGGGGCGCCGCCTCGCGGGGAAGTGCGAGGTCTGCGGCGACGCCGTGTGCCAGACATGCGTGAGCACGCAGGTGCTGGAAGCGGGCGCCTTCCGCAAGCGCGTGGGCATCCCCGGCAACGAGAGCCGGAAGGTCCGGGGGCGGGTGTGCCGCTCCTGCCTGTGGGAAGTCGTGACGGACCGGGGCGACACACCGCCCTTCCCTGCCCCACCCGGGCAGCGCCAGCGGGCGGCCCGCGCCGCGCGCGAGGCCTGCACCCACGCGGACGTGAAGCCCTGGATGGGCTTCTGTCCCGGCTGCGGTGACGAGGTCCCCTGGAAGGCCGAGCCCGGCAGTCCCGTCTGCGACGCCTGTGGAGCGCCGTCCCACCGCCACTTCAACTGCTGCTGGGCCTGCGGGGAGTCCTTCGAGGAGGACAACGTTCCCCAGACAGTCACGAGGGGCTTCCGGCTCGAGTTCGACTGCGACTCCAGCGAGTGCGCGGGGAAGCTGGCCTGGCTCATGCCCTTCTGCCCCTGGTGCGGCGAGGCGAAGCAGTGGCAGCACGCGGACAGTGAGTTGGAGTGCGCGGGGTGCGACAGCAGCCTCGACCGGGCGTGGGCGTTCTGCGTGCGCTGCGGTGAGGAGGCGCCGCTGCCGGACGACTGTCCTCGTTGCGGCCAGGGACTGGAGGAGGCCGGGTCCGCCGCCCGGTGTGAAGGCTGCCGGAACATCGTCTGCGGTGACTGCTTCGACACCCGCGTCGTCCCGCTGGAGACCGGGGGGCAGCAGGAGAAGCTGCTGTGTTCCACCTGTGGCGTGGGCTTCGACCTGCCCGCGGACGACGAGGAGGCGCAGAAGGAAGAGGACGAGCAGGACGCGCCTGACGCGGATGCGCGGGACGCGGACGACGGCGACGCAGCCGCCGAGGACGAGCAGGACGCGGACAATGCGTCCGACGCGGACGATGGCGACGCAGCCGCCGAGGACGAGCAGGACGCGGATGATGCGTCCGACGCGGACGAGGAGGACGAGCGGGAAGCGGACGAAGAGCCGCGGAAGCCAGCCGCCCCCAGGGAGCCGCCACCGCCCTCGCCGTGGGAGGTGCTCGGAGTCGCTCCAAACACTCCGCTGTCGGAAGTCAGGCGCGCCTACCTTGCGCTGGTGGCCCAGTACCACCCCGACAAGGTCGCGCAGCTCGGCCCCAAGCTGCAGGCGCTGGCGCAGGAGGAAACGCGCCGGATTATCGAAGCGTGGGAGCGCGTCCGTAGACAGTCGTCCTGAGCCTTGCCCCTCGCAGGTGGCACAGCCTGGCACCGCTCGCGTGACACCTCGGCTGTGTCAGCATGCCGCCCTCGCGATGCAAGTCATTGATGTGCCGGACCCCCAATCCTGGTCCGCGTCTTGCTCAAGGGACGGGTGTCTGGCGGAGCGGCGCGCTTCGCCCGACACGTCAATCCATCATCCTTGAAAGGAAGCAAGACATGAGTGGGAATGCATTCACACGGGCCATCCTCGTGATGGCGCTGTGTACGGCTGTGGGCGTCGGCTGCGGCGGAGTGGAAGACGCGGCGCCACTGGAGCCGCAGGCTCCGGCCAGCACCGAAGCGGCGCTGCTGACGAACTTCCGCTGCGGGCCTCACACCCGGACGTATTACGTCAAGGACGTAAACTCGCCGACTATCGCGGGCATCCGCTGCGTGAAGGTGGTGAACAACCACTCCTTCGCCTGGTACGGCGAGGGGCGCTGGGGCAGCTACATCTATCGTCACGTCGGCTACGCCGCGGGCGACAACTTCAACGGCGGCGTCAGGTTCTGGGGCTCCCTGGCGGACATCTACGGCAATGGCGAGCACGGGCAGGCGTTCGTCAACCAGACCCTGAACATCCAGGCCTTGGAGCCCATCGACCAGCCTGGGGGGGCGAGCAAGATTACCCTCCAGGGGCCCATCAATGAGACCTGGTATCGCGCGGAGTCCTACGACACCCTCCTGTATGAGCTGCTCCCGTTCGAGATGACGAAGTGTGGCAATCCCAATCTCAACGAGATGAAGGTGTACATCAATGGCGTGGCGACGAATGGCGTCCGCTGCCTGCTGGACCTGAAGTCCGGCGTCAACCTGCCCTACGCATGGGTGGGCAGGGGAACGTACAACGGCCAGCCGTACCTCCACCTGGGCACCGGCAACTTCCAGCTGGGCGGCGGCTGGGCCGCGTCGGACCTCTGCCTCACGTCCAACCACGCCTGCAACAACGCCCCCTTCGGCAGCATCTCCCTGTCCCTCCTGCCCTACAGCCGCATCGGGGTGACCGGCGCCTGGAGCGAGACCTGGTACCCCTGAGCAGGGGCTCCAGGCTGCTCACCCGGGCTCGCCGCTCCTGTCCGCGGCGAGCCCGTGCCGTGCGCTGAGCCGCACGCACCTCGACGAGTACAGGCGGCACCGCGTGGCACACGTCAGCGTGCCACCCGGCGTGTCACGCGTGTGCCTTTTCGCTCCGACTCCGAGGCGAAGCCCTAATCCGCGCCGAAGCAATTCCTGGCACGGCGTTGGCTATGAGCCATGGCATCACCGAAGCACACGAGGGGGATACACCCATGAAGCCAGTCCTGTTGTCGCTGCGTTGTACGGCCCTGCTGCTGGCCCTGTGGGGAGGCACCCCGTCTGCCTCAGCGCAGCCTCTACCCACTGGAAGCTACGACGCCGCCCTGCCCACGGACGCGTGCGAGACCCTCAATAGCAATTGCAAGGTGTACCCGCTCGGGGCTTTGCTCGCCTGCACCACGGGGAGCTGCGACCCGGGGGACTGGAATGCCCGGGGCATCTACATCGCCAACCAGAATGACTACTGCCTGGAGAACTCCCACGGGTGGCCCCGGATATGTCCCGAAGCCTTCGTCAATATCGACCGCACAGTCTACATCAGGCTCCGGGATAGGATGTTCCTCCAGGTGTATGGGACGGTCAGCGCCGTCATCGTGGATGGCTCAGGGCGAGAGTCGCCCGTGAACCTCATCAGGGTCGGCGGTGAGCGGACCTCGCTCACCCTCCAGTATATGAACCCTCCCTCACCGGAGGAGCCTCACCCCACGACGGTCTTCACAGCGCAGGGGCACGACCTGGAGGCGTTCAGGCTTCGCTTCAGCTTCACGCGGCCAGCGCCATACCCGCTTCCCCTCCAGGTCTATCGCTATGAGATGAAGCTGAAGTACGTGGACGAGCCGCCCACGGAGCTCCATCGCTACACCGTGTCGTACAGGGAGCTGGACTCCGATGGGGACTGGAAGCAGCACTGCAAAGTGGGCGGCAGCAGTGTCAATGCATCCTTCCTCGTCGGGAAGGAGGTCGACGGGGTGACCGCCGAGGTCCAGGACGTCTCCGACGTAACGACGATGAGCTGTGTCTCGGGCGCCATCGACACGTGCATCCTCTGGGGCTACTCCCCCTGGAACCCCAAGCCCAGGGAACCCGCTGCGAGCGAGTACCTGTTCCGCACCTGTCTGCAGGCAAAGCGCGCCGCCTACTTCGTCGGCCTGGGGGACACGACGAGCTACACGAAGAATGGGACGCAAATCGTCATGCGGGACCAGTATGGAATCAAGTCTGACTCCCTCAACAAGCTCGAGGCCATCTGGAGCCCGCAGGGCGCGGTGTGCCTCAACCCACGGGACCGGCGGCGCCTCGACATCTGCCTGCCCGCCGAGCTCGTGTCACAGGTGCCCTACTGCACCGAGGCGCATTGGAGCGCCTACGGCAAGCTCGCCACCGGTCCGGGCGCCTTCAGGCTCGAGGGATTCTGCGATGGCAGGCGTTAACGCGCGCCGGAGAGCCCTGACTCCAACTCGGTCACGCGCGCTCCGTACTCCCGCACGAGGAGCGGGTTGAGCTCCATCGCCCGGGCCAGCGCAGCCCGGGCCTGTCTCGCAGTCTCCCGGGCGGGCACGTCCCGCTCCGCTCGCGCGCGCATCCACAGCAGGCTCCCCCGGAGGGCGTGAGCCTGCGCGAGGTCTGGCTGCATGCGAAGCGCCTGCTCCACCTGCGCCAGCCCCAGCTCCACCGCGTCGGGCTGGTGTGCTTCGGCCAGCGCCAGGTACACCCGCGCCAGCTCCTGGTGCGCCTCGCCATGGGGGTACAGCTCCACGGCGCGCCGGGCGTCCGTGAGTGCCCCCTGAATCAGGGCCCGTGAAGCCTGTCCCCGCCGCTTCGCCCACCCGGCCTCCGCCAGCCCCAGCCGCGCGCTGACGACGCGGCAGTCCACGCAGCCCGGCTCCAGACGGTACGCCTCCGCCAGGGCCTTGCGCCCCGCTTCGAACGAGGCGCGCGGCTCCCCCTCCTCCCGCAGCGCATGGAGCGCGGCGAGCTGATGCCCGACAGCGCGGTAGAAAGACGTCCTCGCGAAGCCCGGGTTGATGGCGACGGACGCGTCGAGCTGCTGGAACGCGCGCGCCAGCGCCGGGCGCGGGTCGCCACCGCTCTCGAGGAGGTAGCGAGCCCGCGTCAGCTCCGCGAGCGCCACCTGGTTCATCGCCGCGTAGTAGCGGCCGTCCAGCGACAGGGCCTGCCGTGCCGCCTGGAGCGCCTTCGTCACCTCCGCTTCAGGAGAGCGCCCGTGCGCGACGGATACCTCCGCCATGGCGTTGTACAGGTCTGCCTGGTTGGAGAACGCGAAGAGGTACTTCGGGTCGATTTCGACGGCGCGTAGGAAGGCGCGCTCCGCCTCCTCGTACGACTCACGAGGCGAGCGCCCGTGCTCCCGCGCATGGTTCCCCTTCCAGCGGTAGACCAGCGCCAGGTCATTCAGCGCCCACGGGTAGCGCGGCTGGAGCACCAGGGCCTGCTTCAGGCAGCGGATGGCCTCGTCCCAGGCGGGTCTCGGGTCCTCGCTGTCTCGCGCCGCCTGGAGTCCTCGCATGGCGTGGGCGGTGCCCAGCGTGTCGTAGGCGGGGGCATCCCCGGGCTCCAGCGCCACGGCGCGCGTCGCCGTGGCCATCCACTCCTGGAGGATGGGCTTCGGGTCCGAGCCTCCCGCCTGGAACCGCATCAGCCGGTACCAGTTCATCAGGATGAAGGCCCGGCGCGTGTGCCCCGAAGCACGCAGCGGCGCGGCCCGAAGCGCCCGGCTGGACGCCTCCAGCGCGCGCTCCAGCGACTCCTTGCGAGAGCGCCCCTGCCGCCGGTCAATCTCCGCCAATTGCTGCCACGACTCCGCGAGCGCCTCGGCGTTGCGCGCATCGCTCGGCCCCAGCGCCTCGGCCTCCGCGTACAGCCGGCCCGCCTCCTGGAACCCCGCCCGCGCACCTTCGTATTCGCCCCGCTCCAGCAGCTCCATCGCCCGCGCGGAGGCGACGTCCCCGGCGAGCTTCCGGGCCTCGTACATCCACGGCGTCTCCACCATGGCCCGTGACGCCGCCTGTGACGCGGCCTCGTAGTCCCGGCGGTAGAAGGCAATCAGCCCTTCGAGATGGCGGGGCGCCTCCAGCTCCGCCCCACGGCTTCGCTCGAGCGCCTGGAGCGCGGGCTCCAGGTACCGCCGCTCCAGCTCGCGCTGCCGTCCGGCCAGCCACTCCAGTCCACCGCTGCGCCGCGCGTCCTCCAGCGCGCGGCGGTACAGCTCTCCCAGCACCCGCCCCAGCGCGGCATGCAGCTCCGGTGAGTCGAGCCCCAGCGCCTTCGCCCGCGTCAGCTCCGCATGGGCCCGCTCGAAGTCGAGCATCGCGAGGGCGCTCCGTCCCACGGCGTGGTGCACCAGCGCCTCGCCCGCGCTGCCCAGCGCATTCGGCTGCGCGGCGATTCGCTCCATGCGCTCCCGCACGTGCCGCAGCTCCGGCCCCGTGTCGTGCAGCGGCAGCATGTAGGCCACGCGCAGGAACCACTCCGACTCCTTCACCTGCTGCCCCAGCCGCTCGGCCAGCCGCGCGCGGCCTTCTGCCTGCTCCCGGGCATGTCGCGCCTCCCACGCCGAGCGCACCCCGAGGCCCGCGACGAGCACCAGGCTCACCAGCGACAGCGCGGAGAGCACGAACAGCGGCCGGTGCCGGTGGGCCCACCGCCGCAGCCGATACGACAGCTCCGGACGCTGGCCGAGGATGGGCTCCCCGTCGAGATGGCGGCCGAGGTCCTCCGCGAGTGCCCGCGCGGACGGATAGCGCCGGTCCGGCTCCTTGCTCAGACACTTGAGCGTCACGGTCTCCAGCTCGCGCGGCAGCTGGGGCACGTGCGAGCGTGGGGGCAGCGGCTCGTCGTGGAGCACCTTCGCCAGCGTGCCCACGGCCGTCGCATCCGCGAACGGCGCCGTGCCCGTGAGCAGCTCGTAGAGCGTCACGCCCAGCCCATACACGTCCGAGCGTCGGTCGATGCTCCGCACGTCGCCACGGGCCTGCTCCGGGGACATGTACGCGGGCGTCCCCATCAGCGCCCCCGTCTCGGTGAGGCCGTGGCCCTGCTGCACTTCGTACGCGAGGCCGAAGTCCACCAGCACCGGCAGCCACTGCCCGTCCGGCCCACGCTCCACCAGGATGTTGGAGGGCTTGAGGTCGCGGTGGATGACGCCCAGCCGGTGCGCCTCGTGGAGCGCGTCGGCCACCGCCTGCATCACCCGCACCTTCTCCGGCAGGGACATGCCGCGGGCCGCGACGTCCAACCGCTCCCCGCCCACGCGCTGCATGGCGATGTAGGCCCGGCCGGCGACTTCACCGACCTCGTACACCTCGCAGATGCCCGGGTGGTGGATGCGCGCCTGGGCGCGGGCTTCCTGGAGCAGGCGCATCACCCGGTCGGGGTCCGCGCCACGGATGAACTTGAGCGCGACGCTCCGCCCCAGGCGCCGGTCTCTCGCCGCGTAGACCTCGCCCATGCCGCCTCGGCCCAGCAGCGAGCCGAGCTCGTAACGATCCCAGTCCTCCACCGGAAGCGCCCCCCGGGACGGCGGAGCGCCGTCCTTCTCGGGTGCGAGCGTCGGTGCTCCTGTCGACTCGGAATCCCCCATGGGGGGCACGCTGGCACGAGCGCCTTTTCCGCCTCAACCGCCTCGGAGGGAGGCGTCCGGCGACGCCCTGCGGCAAGATGCGGCCCCGTGATTACCCACGTCGTCTTCGACTTTGACGGAACGCTGGCGGACTCGATGGAGGTCGTCGTCCGGCTGTACAACGAGCTCGCGGAGAAGAACCACTACGGCAAGCTGACGCTCGACAACATCGGAGAGCTGCGGGAGCTCTCCATCCTGGAGCGGTGCAGCCGGCTCAAGGTGCCCCCGTACCGCCTGCCCTGGCTGGTCGTGCAGGTGGGCCGCAGCCTGCGGAGCGCCATGCACTCGATTCGATTCAACGAGGGCATCCCCGAGCTGCTGCAGGAGCTCAAGCGCCGCGGGCTCCACGTCCTCATCCTGTCCAGCAACCGCGAGGAGAACATCCGGGCCTTCCTGCGGCACCACGACTCCGAGCACCTCGTGGAGGGCATCCACTGCAGCAGCAACCTCTTCGGCAAGGCCCGGCTGCTGCGGGCGATGATGAAGCGGACCGGGCTCCAGCGGGAGCAGCTCGTCTACGTGGGCGACGAGCTCCGGGACATCGCGGCGTGCCAGGAGGTCGGCGTGAAGGTCATCGCCGTGCGCTGGGGCGCCGACGCCCTGGAGTTGCTGCGGCAGGCCGGGCCGGACGCCATCGCCGAGCACCCCCGCGACGTCGCCGAGTGCGTGCGCCGCTGGTCCGCCCAGGCCCCCTGAGACAACACGGGCATCGTCAAGCAGTATGCTCAAAATACCATGAACACATAATATCCACTTGAATTCAGAATTCCTCATGTGTCATGAAATCCGTCCTTCTTCAGGAAAGGTCGTGCGCGTGAGCAATCGATTCTCGAGGACGTTCTGGGCGGCGTGGCTGGGCGCGGGGCTGGCGGCGTGTGGCTCGGTACAGCCGGAGTCGGAGCAGCCGGCGGCAGGAGACGCGAAGGACGCCGACATCCAGGCCGCGCTGGCCCGCCTCCCGGGCGCCGAGGTGCTGGGACGTGACGGCGAGGTGCCCTACTTCATCCGCGGCGAGCTGGGACAGCTGGCCACGGACTCCGCGCAGAAGGCGCGCCTGGACGCGGGCGGCGAGGCTCGCGAGGCGCTGGTCGGCATCGCCGCGGCCTTCCGCCTGCGCAACGACGACCTCGTCTTCCGGCGCTCCACCGTGGACGCCCAGGGCCACAAGCACCTGCGCTTCCGGCAGCTCCTCCAGGGCCTGCCCGTGGTGGGCGCCGAGCTCGTGCTCCACGCGGACTCGAAGGGTCAGATCTACGCGGCCAACGGCACGGCCCACGGCGGCGGCAAGGTCTCCGCCGAGCCGACGGTGGCCTCCGCCGCCGCGCTGAAGGCCGCGGAGCTGGGCTCCGGCGCGAGCGGCGCCACCGCGCGCGGCCCCGCCACCCTCGTCTTCATCCACACGGACGGCTCCGGCGAGGCGCGGCTGGCCTGGCAGGTGCGCACCGTGGGCGAGCGCAACGGCATGCCCGCCGATGACCTCGTCTACGTGGACGCGCAGCGCGGCGGCGTGCTCGCCGTGCACCCGCAGCTCCACTCGGCCATCAACCGCCGCGTCTACAGCGCCAACAACGGCTCCACCACGCCGGGCACGCTGAAGCGCAGCGAGGGCCAGGCCGCCATCGGCGACGCGCACGTGGACATGAACTACGACCAGCTCGGCGCCACGTACAACTGCTACCAGACGCTGTTCGGCCGCGACTCGTACGACAACGCCGGCGCGGCGCTCATCAGCACCGTGCACTACGGCACCAACTACGTGAACGCCTACTGGGACGGCACTCAGATGGTGTACGGCGACGGCAACGGCGTGGACTCCATCGAGCTGGGCAAGGACCTGGACGTCACCGTCCACGAGCTGACCCACGCCGTGACGGACACCGAGTCGGACCTCATCTACTCGGGTGAGTCCGGCGGCCTCAACGAGTCCATGTCCGACATCTTCGCCGGCGTGTGCGAGAGCTGGACGCGCGGCTGGGCCACGGACGCGGACGTCTTCAAGGTGGGCGAGGACATCTGGACGCCCGGCATCTCCGGCGACGCCCTGCGCTACATGGACGACCCGGCCGCCGACGACGTCTCGCTGGACTTCTACGGCGACTACTCGTCCGGCGTGGACGTGCACTACAGCTCCGGCATCAGCAACCTCGTCTTCTCGCTGCTCTCCAAGGGCGGCACGCACCCGCGCGGCAAGACGAGCATCAACGTGACGGCGATTGGCCCGGAGAAGGCCGGCCGCATCTTCTACAAGGCCAACACGGACCTCTTCACGCCGAGCACCACCTTCGAGCAGGCGAAGACGTACACCATCCAGGCCGCGCAGGCGCTCGGCTACGACGCGGCCACGGTGCAGGCCGTGACGGACGCGTGGCTCGCCGTGGGCGTGCCGCCCCCGCCCCCGGTGACGACGCCGCTGACCAACGCGGTGCCGGTGACGGGCCTGTCCGGCAGCTCGGGCAGCAAGAAGTACTACACGCTCGAGGTGCCCGCCGGTCAGACGAGCCTGAAGTTCGAGACCTCCGGCGGCACGGGTGACGCGGACCTGTACGTGCGCTTCGGCAGCGCGCCGAACAGCGGCACCTACGACTGCCGTCCGTACACCGGTGGCAACGCGGAGACGTGCACCTTCACCAACCCGCAGGCCGGCACCTGGTACGTCATGGTCAACGGGTACAGCTCCTACTCGGGCGTGACGCTCACGGGCACGTACGGCGGCGGTGGCACCGGCGGCACGCCGACGACGACGACGGCGTCCGGCACGGTGGCGAAGAACGAGAACGACCGCTTCGGCCCCTACAGCGTCGTTCCCGGCACCACCTTCAGCGTGGTGATGACGGGCACGCGCAACCCGGACCTGTATGTCCGCTTCGGCACGGCCCCCACCCAGCAGCTCTACGACTGCCGGCCCAACACGTCCGGCGCTTCGGAGACGTGCTCGCTGACGGTGCCCGCCGGGCAGACGGCCGCGCACGTCATGGTGCGCGGCGCCGGCTCGGGCACGGCCTCGTACAGCCTGACCATCAACTACACGCGGCCGTAGTCACGCCGCGAAGTCGTTGAAGCAAGGCGGGCGGCTTCCCCCACGGGAGGCCGCCCGTCGTGTTTCTCAGCGCGGGGTGGCGGCCTCGAGCACGCGCTCCAGCGCCAACGCCTGCTGCTGAATCTCCGCGTCTGGCCCCCGGCGCGCCCGCTCCGCGTGCCCCCGCGCCCGGCCCGGGTCCGTCTTCGCCAGGGCCATGGCCAGGTGCAGGTTCGCTCGCGGATGGTCCGGATGGGCCGCCAGCACCGGCGCCAGCACGCGCGCCGCCCCGGCGTCGTCGCCCTTCTCCAGCAGGAACATGGCCAGGTCGCACGCGGGCTCGGGGGCGTCCGGAGCGCGGGCATGGGCCAGCTCCAGCAGCTCCTCCGCCCGGGCGCGCTCTCCCGCCATGTCCAGGGCCCGCGCCAGGCCGTGCATCACCTCCACGGAGCCGGGTGACAGCACGAGCGCCTCCTCCAGCAGGCGGCGCCCCTCCCCCACGTTTCCGGCCTCCAGCCGGGCCATTCCGTCGCGATACAGGTCCGCTGCCACCAGGGTCTCCTCGCACCACGCGGTGCGTCAGTCATTTTCACGCAACTCGAGGCCTACAATCTCCGACAATGAGCGCATAGGAAACTTCTCCCCCAGGGTTCCCATGCTCGTCCGTCCCCCGTCAGCCCCCGCCCGCCGCCCCGTCTCCACCGAGCCCGCCGCCGCCCGGCCCAACACCGCCGCTCCGGTGCGTCCCCAGCCGAAGGATACGTTCACCGGCGCCCCCACGGCGGCGCAGCGCACCGCGAAGGTGGGCGCCGCTCCGGCGGGGGACCACGGCAAGCTGATGAGCGAGTACCTCACCGGCGCCCGCCCGCCCCCGGCCGACTTCGAGAAGGTCATGGGCTACAAGCCCTACGCCATCCAGACGAAGCACGGCCAGCGGATGCAGGACCCGCATGGCGCCGCGTCGGCCCCCGGGAAGATTGGCCCGGACAAGGAGTTCGACCCGGCCGCCAAGACGCACGACTACGGCTACGACATCCTCCGCTACTACGCGAAGAAGGGCACCCCGCTCGCCCCCGAGGCGCGCAAGGCCGCGGACGCGCAGTTCCGCAAGGACTTGTTCGACTACGCCAATGACCAGAAGGGCTTCGGGGACCGCTTCAAGTTCCGGGCCTGGGCGCAGATCTACGCCACCGCGGTGGAGCTGAACTCGCGCGTGCAGGGCTACGGCCCTCCGTGAGCCTTCGCGCTCACTGCATGCCGTAGCGCCGCAGCTTGTCGTAGAGCGTCCGCAAGCCGATGCCCAGCCGCTGGGCGGCGCGCTTGCGGTTGCCCCCCTCGGCCGCGATGGCCTGTTCAATGGCCATCCGCTCCAGTGCCTCCAGCGTCGTGTCCGGCACCCGCGCGCCGTCGCCGGGCGCCGCCGGAGCGCCTGGAGCGTCCCCGGATGAAGCCGGTGCGCTCGTGGGGTCCAGCCACAGGTGACGTGACTCCACCACCGGGCCGTCCGCGAGGATGGCCGCGCGCTCCAGCGCATTGCGCAGCTCGCGCACGTTGCCCGGCCACGAGAAGTCCTCCAGGCGCGCGGCGGCCTCGGGGGACAGCCGCAGCCCCGGGCGCCCCAGCTCCTCACCGATGCGCCGGAGCAGCAGCTCCGACAGGGGCTTCAGGTCCTCACGCCGCTCGCGCAGCGCGGGCAGGCGGATGGGGAACACGGCGAGGCGGTGGTAGAGGTCCTCGCGGAACTCGCCGCGCGCCATCATCGCCCGCAAGTCGCGGTTGGTGGCGGCCACCCAGCGCACGTCGGCCTCCAGCGTCCGCGCGCCGCCCACCCGCTCGAAGCGCCTTTCTTGAAGCACGCGCAGCAGCTTCGCCTGCAGCTCCGCCTTCAGCTCTCCCACCTCGTCGAGGAAGAAGGTGCCGCCCTGGGCCAGCTCGATGCGCCCGCGCCGCTGGGCCACCGCGCCGGTGAAGGCGCCCTTCTCGTGGCCGAACAGCTCGCTCTCCAGCAGCGTCTCCGTCAGGGCCGCGCAGTTGACGGCCACGAAGGGCCCGTCGGCGCGCTCGCTCTGCTGATGGAGGGCGCGCGCGGCCACCTCCTTGCCGGTGCCGCTCTCGCCCACCAGCAGCACCGTGGCCTGCGTGGGCGCCACCTTGCGCAGGGCCTCCACCACCGGGCCCATGGACGGCGCGCCCCAGCTGAGCACCACCTCGCCCGCGGAGTGCCGGGCCTCGGCCTTGAAGTTGAGCAGCGAGCGGCGCTCCAGCGCCCGCGCCACCGTCAGCCGCAGCTCGGCCGGGCTGCTCACCGGCTTGGTGAGGTACTCGAAGGCGCCGGCCTTCATCGCCGCCACCGCGCTCTCCACGGAGCCCACGGCGGTGAGGACGATGACCTCCACGTCTGGCTGCTCCTCGCGCACCTTGCGCAGGAGCGACAGCCCGTCCAGGCCCGGCATCTTCAAGTCCGTCAGCAGCAGGTCCACGCCCTGCTTCGCCAACAGCCGCGCCGCCTCGTCGCCGTCGGCGGCCGTCGTCACCGCGTGGCCCTCGTACTCCAGCGCGTCGGCCAGGAACGAGCGCACGCCCTCTTCGTCATCCGCCACCAGGATTCGCGCCATCGCTTCAGCTCCCCCGGGAAGGAACGGTGAGGCGGAACTCCGCGCCCCCGCTCGCGTGACTGCGCGCGCTCACCGTGCCGCCGTGCAGCTCGACGATGCGGCGGGTGATGGACAGGCCGAGCCCCACGCCGCGCAGGCGCCCCGTGACGAACGGCTCGAAGATGCGCTCCTCCTCCCCCGCGGGGATGCCCGGCCCGTGGTCCTTCACGGTGAACACGAGCGACTTGCCCTCCTGCTCCACCCGCGCCTCCACGCGCTGCCCCGGCGGGCTCGCCTGCACCGCGTTGCGCAGCACGTTCTCCAGCGCCTGCTGCAGGCGCCCGGCATCGAGCGGCCAGTGCGTGCCCGCCGGCAGGTAGCGGGCCTCCACGCTCGCCTCGCCCGTGGCCTCCACCGCCGCGCGGAGCACGTCGTTCGGGTCCGCGTCCACGCGCCGCAGCTCGCCGCCGCGCACGAAGCCGAGCAAATCATTGAGCAGCTGCTCCAGCCGCACCGCCTCGTTCACCACGCGGTCCACCCTGGGGCGCAGCGCCTCGTCGCGCTCCACCCGCTCGGCCAGCAGCTGCGCGTGGCCCTTGAGCGAGGCCAGCGGGTTGCGCAGCTCGTGCGCCAGCACGGCGGACATGGTGCCCAGCGCCGCGAGCCGCCTCCCGCGCTCCAGCTCCTCCGCCAGGGCCTCGCGCTGGGTCAGCGCCCGCGAGAAGGCGAAGGCGAGCGCGAGAATCCCACCGCACGACACCATCGCCACGATGAGCAGCCGCTGCGAGCGCGACTCCAGCTCCTGCGCGGTGAGCGGCTCGAACTCGTAGGCGATGCGCAGCATCTTGCGCGGGTCCTGTGGCTCCGGCGGAGGCGTCACCACGGGCGCCTCGACGGCGCTGGCCGGCGAGCGCGGCCGCCGCAGCCGGTGGACGAGCCGGGCGCGGCTCCCGTCGAGCCGCAGCTGGGGCCCGTCCTGCTGGTGGACGAGGTCGCCGACGGAGCCCTCTCCCGCCGAGGCCAGCACCTTCCCGTCCTGGACGATGGCCACGTAGCGCAGCCCGCCGTCCCGGTGGGCCTCGAGGAAGGCCTCGATGGAGTCCTGGGTCGGCACGCCCGTCGAGTCGCGGAAGGCCTCCACCCCGGCGAGCATCAGCACGTTGGCCATGCCGCGCTTCACCAGCGAAGAGGACTCCAGCGCCGAGCGGCGGATGAACAGCGCGGCGGCCAGCAGCACGGCGCACATCAGCACCGCCGCCACCCACGGCAGCCGCGGGCCTCGCGGGCGCCACCACGACGTGGCGCTCATCGCCGGCCTCCGCTGCGGGGACTCCAGGTCCAGGGGCTTGCCTTCCACACTGCGAACTCTGCATGCGGAGTGCGGAATCCGCACTCTCTTCCAGCCGGGCACCCCGTCCCGCGGGCACCACCTCGCTCGGCTGTCTCCAACGTCATGGGCACCTCCCCAGGGGAACGGAGCGCGACTCTTCAGGCCGCAGGCTGGGAGGACGGGCGGGCACGGGGGCCTCGCAGATCCTCTGCGTCACCTGTTCCACTGCAATCAGGGGGCCCACGCGCTTTTCACGCGGGCTCCCGAGGGACGCGGGCCTCCCGGGTGCCACCTGGCGTGGAGGGCTGCCGGGCGGGCATGCGAAATCCGCAGTCAGGGCGCGGTTTCCGCCGGGGCCATGGCGAATTCACCTATCATTTCAAAGAGTTGGAGGCTGGCAAGGCGTATGCAGTCCCCTCTTGTGATGAAGACGCCCCAGACAGCGTGGTCGAAGAAGCGGCCCCACCGGATGACGGCCCTGGCCCTGGGCATGCTCGGGCTGGTGTCGGCGCCGGGCGTGGGTCTGGCGCAGCCGCCCGCCGCGGCGCAGCCGCAGCAACAGCAGCGGCGCCCGGAGGAGATGCCCCTGCCGCGCCCGGCGGTGAGTGTCACCCTGGATGAGGCCATTGCCCGGGCGCTGAAGACGAGCCCCCAGGTGGCGCAGGCCGCCGGCACGGTGACGACGTCCGAGGCGGCCGAGCGCAGCGCCTTCGGGGCATACCTGCCGAGCCTGTCGGCGAACGCGAGCAGCTCGCTGGCGAGCAGCAACCGGTTGGACCCGGAGACGGGCGCGGTGACGTCGGGCTCCAACGACACGTACAGCGCGGGCCTGTCGGCCGGGTGGGACGTCTTCACGGGTGGCCAGCGCGGGGCCAACCGCCGTCAGGCGAAGGCGCAGTCGAGCGCGGCCGAGGCGCAGCTCACCGCGCAGCAATCCACCGCGGTGCTCGACGTGGAGCGCGCCTTCTATGAGGTGCTCCGCGCGCAGGGCCTGGAAGAGGTGGCGCGCTCGCGAATCGAGCGGGCGAAGGGAAACGCGGAGGCCGCGGAGCGTCGGCTGGCGGTGGGCTCGGCGACGCGCTCGGACGTGCTGCGCTCGCAGCTCGAGCTGACCACGGCGCGCGAGGCCCTGCTCACCGCCCAGACGCAGCGCAACTCGGCGTCGCTGGCGCTGGGGCGGCTCATCGGCGAGGACGGTGCGGTGGACGCGAAGCCGCTCGACACCATGGAGCCCAAGCCCCTGTCGCTCACCGAGGACGCGCTGGTGAATGAAATCGTGGCGCGGGCGCCGTCGGTGCTCGCGGCGGAGGCCAACCTGCGCTCGTCGGAAGCCGGCGTGGGCGCGGCGAAGTCGGAGTACCTGCCCACGGTGCGGCTGTCCGCCGGCTATGACTGGTTCAACCAGGACCTGGGCTTCGTGGGCGGCCGGACGAGCTGGTCCGTGCGGCTGGGCCTCTCCTACCCCATCTTCGACGGCTTCCTGCGCGAGGAGCGCGTGGTGCGCGCGCGGACGGCGGAGTCGGTGTCGCAGGTGCAGCTCGCGGACACGCGGCGCGCGGTGCGCTCGGGCGTGGGGCAGTCGCTGAGCCAGCTCAACCTCACGTCGGAGCGCATCAACTTCGCGAAGCAGTCCGTCGAGGTGGCCGAGGAGGACATCAAGGTCCAGCAGGAGCGCTACCGCCTGGGCGCCACCACCATCCTGGAGCTGCTGACGTCCCAGGAGAGCCTGGTCCAGGCGCAGATCAACCTGGTGGCCGCGCGCTTCGACTACCAGATTGCCCGCGCCGAGCTGGAGGCGCTGGCCGGGAGGCGGCTGTGAATCCCACCGCGAGCACGCAGGCGCAGCCGGCGACGGGCCCCGTCCCCACCAGCGGGCGGGACATCTCGGACGTGGTCATCCGCGTCGAGGGGCTGCGCAAGGACTACAAGATGGGCTCGGAGGTGGTGCGCGCGCTGCGCGGCGTGGACCTCACCATCCGCCGCAACGAGTACGTGGCCGTCATGGGCCCGTCCGGCTCGGGCAAGTCCACCTTCATGAACCTCATCGGCTGCCTGGACGTGCCCAGCGGCGGGCAGTACTGGCTCAACGGGCAGCCGGTGGCGGGCATGTCCGAGAACGACCTGGCGCGCATCCGCAACCGGGAGCTGGGCTTCGTCTTCCAGAGCTTCAACCTGCTGCCCCGCGCCTCCGCGCTGGACAACGTGGCGCTGCCGCTCATCTACGCGCGCGTGCCCAAGAAGGTCCGGCGCGAGCGCGCGGCGGCGATGCTGGAGAAGGTGGGCCTGGGAGCGCGCAAGGACCACCGGCCCAACGAGCTGTCCGGTGGTCAGCGCCAGCGCGTGGCCATTGCCCGCGCGCTGGTGACGCACCCGGCGCTGCTGCTGGCGGACGAGCCCACGGGCGCGCTCGACAGCCGCACGGGAGAAGAAATCATGGCCCTCTTCGGCGAGCTTCACTCGCAGGGCCAGACGTTGATGCTCGTCACGCACGAGTCGGACATCGCGGCGCACGCGCAGCGGGTGCTGTTCCTGAAGGACGGCGTCATCGAGCGGGACGAGCGGAAGCGGGACTGAGCAGCGCCGTGCCTCGGGCGCGGCGACATGGACCTTGGAGGACGTCGTGAGCAAGACGAAGAAGTGGGTCATCACGGGCGCCGCGGCGCTCCTGCTCGGCGCGGGTGGCTACGTCATCAAGACGCGCACCGCGGAGCCGCAGGTACAGGAGCAGTCCACGTCGGTGGCGGTGGTGGAGCGCAAGGACATGGAGGTGGTCGCCGAGGCCTCCGGCCTGGTGGAGCCGCTGCGCGTGGTGGAGGTGAAGTCGAAGGCCTCGGGCGAGGTGCTGCGCGTCCACTTCGACACCGGCGACAAGGTGGAGAAGGACGCGCTGCTCGCCGAGGTGGACCCGCGCGACGTGCAGAACGCGCTGGCCCAGGCGCAGGCGGACGTGGACTCCGCGCGGGTGCGCATGAACACCACGGAGGCCCAGCGGCTGCGCCTGGAGGAGCTGCGCAAGTCCGGCTACGTCACCCAGCAGGAGTACGAGGCCGCGGTGGACGCGTCCGCCACGGCGCGGGCGACGAAGGTGCGGGCGGAGACGAACCTGCAGCTCGCGAAGGAGCGCAGCCGGGACGTCACGATTCGCGCGCCGATTGCCGGCACGCTGCTGGAGCGGACGATTCAGCCCGGCCTCATCATCGCCTCGGCGACGTCGAACGTGTCGGGTGGCACCACGCTGTTCAAGATGGCGGACCTGTCGGTGATGCAGGTGCGTGCCAAGGTGGACGAGACGGACGTGGGGCAGATCAAGGCCGGCCAGAAGGCCCGCGTGACGATGGAGGCCTACCCGGGCCGCGTCTTCATGGGCGACGTCGTCAAGGTGGAGCCGCAGGCGCTCGTCGAGCAGAACGTCACCCTCTTCCCGGTGATTGTCCGGATGGACAACCCGGAGGGGCTGCTGCGGCCGGGGATGAACGCGGAGGTCTCCATCGAGATTTCGCGTCGACGTGACGCGGTCACCGTGCCCAACGCGGCGGTGGCGAGCATGCGCGATGCCCGCTCCGCGGCGACGGCGGTGGGGGTCTCCGAGGAGGCCGTGCGCGCGGTGATGCGTCCGGCGGGTGGAGCTCCCGGCGCGGGAGGCGGTGCGCCCTCCGCGAACGGCCCGGGCAGCGGTGACAGCGCCGGCAATGGGAACGCGGCGGAAGGCAGGGGAGTCGTCGCCAGGGGTGGAGGCGCACGCGGCCGTGGCGACGGCGCGGGCAATGGGGATGCGGTGGGCGGTGCGAATGCGGGAGGCTCTGGGACTGCGGGCGGGGCGACGACCACCGCCACCGCTGGCGGCGCTGCCACGGCGGGAGCCAACGTGGGCGCGGCCGGAGCCGTGGCGGGTGCCGGCGGCGCGAATGTGGTGCCGGCGGCGGGCCAGGGCGGAGGCCGTGGCGGCCGGGGGGCGCGCGCTGGCAGCCAGGCCACGGGTGACACGCGGCCGGGCATCGTCTTCGTGCAGGGCGCGAAGGGAACGGAGCCCCGGCGCGTGGTGCTGGGCATGAGCGACTGGGAGAGCTCGGAGGTGGTCAGCGGGCTGGAGCCCGGTGAGAAGGTGCTGCTCATCTCCGTCGCGCAGCTCAAGGCGCAGCAGCAGCGGAGCACGGAGCGGATGCGTCAGATGGCCGGCGGAATCGTTCCCGGCGCGGGTGGCGCTGGCGGGCGTGGAGCGCGGTAGTCAGGAGGAGGCCAGGTCATGGGTGAAATCATCCGGGTCGCGTTCGACGCGGTCCTCGCCAACAAGCTGCGGTCGCTCTTGACGATGCTGGGCATCGTCATCGGCATCGCCGCGGTCATCACCATGGTGGCGCTGGGCGAAGGCGCGCAGCGCTCGGTGGCGCAGCGACTGCAGACGCTCGGCACCAACGTCCTCACGGTGCGTCCCGGCCAGTCCTTCGCGGGGGGCCTGGGGCGAGGACAGGCGTCGATGACCATCGACGACGCGGAGGCGCTGCGGGCGAACCCGAAGCACATCCAGGCCGTGGCCCCCGAAATCGAGTCGCGCTTCCAGGTGGAGTACGGCGCGGCCAACGCGAACCTTTCCGTGGTGGGCACCTGGCCGGACTACTTCGACATCAACCAGGGCCGCGTGGTGACGGGACGGCTCTTCACGGACGCGGAGGACCGGGGCCGCCGTCGCGTGGTGGTGCTGGGCGCGCTGGCGGGTGCGCAACTGGGCCTGAAGGACTCCTCGTCCCTGGTGGGCGAGAGCGTCCGCATCCGCGGCATCCCCTTCGAGGTCATCGGCGTGCTGGCGGAGAAGGGAGCCCAGGGCTTCTCCAATCCGGATGAGAGCCTCTACATCCCGCTTTCCACCGCGCAGTTCCGGGTGATGGGCAGCGACCGCATCCGCTCCATCGCCGTGCAGGCGACGGACGACAAGTCCATGGACGATGCGATGATAGAGATTGACACCACGCTCCGGCGCGAGCACCGGCTGCGGCCGGAGGCGCAGGCGGACTTCAACATCCGCGACCAGGCCTCGCTGCTCACGACGATGCAGGAGACGACGGAGACGTTCTCCCTGCTATTGGCCGGCATCGCCGCCATCTCCCTGCTGGTGGGAGGCATTGGCATCATGAACATCATGCTGGTGTCGGTGACGGAGCGGACGCGAGAGATTGGCCTGAGAAAGGCATTGGGCGCCACGGGCATGGACATCATGCTCCAGTTCCTCGTGGAGTCGCTGGTGCTGTGTCTCGCGGGTGGCACGCTCGGGCTGCTGCTGGGCGTGGGCGGCGCCACGGTGTTGCAGAAGGTGGCTGGGTGGACGGTGGTGGTCGCGCCCGAGGCCATCATCGTGGCCATCGCCTTCTCCGCGACGGTGGGTGTGTTCTTCGGAATCTGGCCCGCCCGGCGCGCGGCGAGCCTCGCTCCCATCGAGTCGCTGCGGTACGAGTGAACGTCACCCGGCGCTCTCAGTCCGACGCCGGGTTTCTCAATGGACCGCTGGAGGCTGCTCCTCCGCGGCGGGCCGCTCCGCCCGCTCCTCCACGGTCTCCACCTCCTCGAACTTGAACTCACCATCGCGGAAGTCGACGCGCACCCGGCTGTTCTCGCGCAGCTTGCCGCTGATGAGGGACTCGGAGATGGGGCCCTCGATGGAGCGCTGGATCTCGCGCCGCATTGGCCGGGCCCCGTAGGTGGGGTCCCACCCACGCTCCAGCAGCGCGTCGATGCCGGCGGGCGTCACCTCCATCTGGATGGCCTGCCCGTGGAGCAGGCGCCGCGTCCTCTCGAGCATCAGGTTGACGATCTCACGGATCTGCGCGCGGTTGAGAGGCTCGAACATCACCGCCTCGTCGATGCGGTTGAGGAACTCCGGCGGGAAGTGCCCCTTCAGCACGGACATCACCCGCTCGCGGATGCGGTCCTGCGGCTCCTTGCGCTCGGTCGCCTCCTGGATGCTCTTGGAGCCGAGGTTGCTCGTGCCGATGATGACCGTGTTCTTGAAGCTCACCACCTTGCCCTGGGCGTCGGTGAGCCGCCCGTCGTCGAGGACCTGCAGCAGGATGTGGAACACGTCAGGGTGGGCCTTCTCGACCTCGTCGAACAGGAGCACCGAGTAGGGGCGTCGCCGCACGGCCTCGGTCAGCTGACCGCCCTCCTCGTAGCCGACGTAGCCCGGAGGGGCGCCCACCAGCCGGCTCACGGTGTGCTTCTCCATGTACTCGCTCATGTCGAAGCGGATGAGCGCCTTCTCGTCCCCGAACATCAGCTCGGCCAGGGTCTTGGCCAGCTCCGTCTTGCCGACGCCCGTGGGTCCCAGGAAGAGGAAGGAGCCGATGGGCTTGTTCGGGTCCTTCAGCCCGGCCCTCGCCCGGCGGATGGCCTGCGAGAGCGCACGGATGGCATCGTCCTGGCCGATGACGCGCTCGTGCAGCCGCTGCTCCAGGTACATGAGCTTCTTGCGCTCATCCTCGGTCATCTGGGTGACGGGGATGCCCGTCATGCGCGAGAGCACCTCGGCGATGTCCCTGTCCGTCACCTCCGGTGTCTCCTCGCGCCTGGCGGACTTCCACTCCTTCTGCGCGGCCGACTCCTCCTTCTTCGCCTCCTTCAGCCTCGCCTCGCACTCCTGGGCGCGCTTCGTGTCCTTGCGGTCACGCGCCTCGGCGAGCGAGCGCTGCACCTTCGCCACCGAGTGCTCGGCGTGGGTCAGCCGCTCGGGGCGTGCGGACTGCCTCAGCCGCACGCGCGCCGCGGCCTGGTCCACCAGGTCGATGGCCTTGTCCGGCAGGAAGCGTCCCTGGATGTAGCGGTCGGAGAGCTCCACCGCGGCCACGATGGCCTCATCGTTGATGCGCACGCGGTGGTGCGACTCGTAGCGGTCCTTGAGGCCCTCGAGGATTTCGATGGCCTGCTCCGGGGTGGGCTCGGGGACCAGCACCGGCTGGAAGCGGCGCTCGAGCGCCGCATCCTTCTCGATGTTCTTGCGGTACTCGTTGAGGGTCGTGGCCCCGATGACGTGCAGCTCCCCGCGGGCCAGGGCCGGCTTGAGCATGTTGCCGGCGTCCATGGCGCCCTCGGCGGCGCCAGCTCCCACGAGGGTGTGCACCTCGTCGATGAAGAGGATGATTTCCTCGCTGTGGTCCTTCACCTCGTCCATCACCTTCTTGAGCCGCTCCTCGAACTCACCGCGGTACTTGCTGCCCGCCAGCAGTGCGGAGAGGTCCAGCTGCAGCACGCGCTTGTCGCGCAGCGTGTCGGGCACGGACTGGGAGGTGATGCGCTGGGCGATGCCCTCGGCGATGGCCGTCTTGCCCACGCCCGGCTCGCCGATGAGGCAGGGGTTGTTCTTCGTGCGGCGGGAGAGGATTTCCAGCGTGGTCTCGATTTCGCTCGCCCGCCCCACCACCGGGTCCAGCTTGCCCTCGGAGGCCAGCTGCGTCAGGTCCCGGCAGTACTCGTCCAGGGTGGGCGTGTCCGACCGCTTCTTCTCCGCCCCCGGGGCGAGCGCCTCCTTGACGGCCTCGCGCGCGTCCTGGTGCTTGACGCCCAGCTCCCGCAGGATTTCCGACGCCGTCCCCTCGCCCTCCTGCAGCAGACCCAGCAGCACGTGCTCCGGGCCCACGTAGGAGTGGCCGAGCGCGTAGGCCTCCTCGTAGGCGAGCTCCAACGCGCGCTTGGCATGGGGCGACAGCTCGGGCCGCTCCATGGGCCGCTTGCCCCTTCGCATCTCCGCCTCGGCGCGCTGGGCCACCCGGGCCGGGTCCATCTTCAGGCGGGTGAGCACCTCCTGGCCGCCCGGGTCCCGTGCGATGGCCACCAGGAGATGCTCGGTGTCGATGGCGGGTGCGCCCGCCTTCTGCGCTGCCTCGAAGGCCGAGGCGAGCACCCGGCGGGTGTCCTCCGAGAAAGCCTCGGTGATGTCGTAGCGCTCCACCGGCTGCCGGATGGCCTCGGGTGTTCCGCGCAGGCCCCCGAAGTCCTCGTCATCGAAGCCGCTGAAGAACTGGTCGAACAGTGACGTGCCCAGTCCTACGCGCCCGAAGCGCGAGCGCTGGCTGGCGCATACGTCACACAGCTCCTCGGTCGTCCTCCGGTTGCCCACAACCCGCATCACCCGCGTCGTCGCGGGGCGTTGCTGGCAGAGCTGACAAAGGTTGGCCATGGCGCAGAGTCCCCCTTCAGGGCCGTCACACCGGTGGCGCCCCGAGTCTCGGTTGAACGTAAAGCTGGGGACCGCAACGCATCCTCACCATGAGGTCCCGAGTCGCTGCCTGCTCGAACCGCGGGGCGTGCGGCGCTCCGCAGCGCGCCTGCCGCTGCCTCACGCCCGCACCTGCGGCCCCACCTGGCGCACACGGCAGGAGGTGAGGCCCCTCTGACGGCTCACGAGGCACTGGGGCCCATCAAGCGGCCCCCTCCCTTTCTCCGCTTTCGCGCCGGCTCATGCAGCCGGCTGCAGGACGACCTTGGTCCAGCCGCTGTCGCGCTTGTCGAAGTGCAGGTAGCCGTCAGGCGCCTTGTCGAGCGGGAGCGTGTGCGAGACGATCCACGAGGGCTTCACCTTGTCCAGGTGGATGAGCTCTCGCAGCTGGCGGTTGTAGGCCTTCACGTTGCACTGGCCGGTCGCCACCCGCTGCCCCTTGAACCAGAGCATGCCCCAGTCGAAGACGATTTCACCCTGCTTGGCCAAGGTGTCCGGGCCGCCGGGGTCATTGGGGATGAAGACGCCCACCACGCCGATGCCGCCGGTGAACTTCACCGCCTTCACCAGGTTGTTCATCGTCAGGTTGGGGTGCTCCGTCCCCTGCGGGTCGTGCGCCTGGTAGCCCACGCACTCGCAGCCGCGGTCGGCGCCCTTGCCGTTGGTGAGCTCCTTCACCCGCTCGACGGGGTCCACCTTCGAGTAGTCGATGGGGATGGCGCCAATCTTCTCGCAGAGAGCGAGCCGGTCCGGATGGCGGTCGACGACCATCACCTTGCTCGCGCTCTTGATGGTGGCGGAGAGCGCGGCCATCTGTCCCACGGGCCCTCCACCGAAGATGACGACGGATTCGCCCGGCATGAGCCCGGCGAGCTCGGTGACGTGGTAGCCGGTGGGGAAGATGTCGGCGAGCATCACGTAGTCGAGCTGCTTCTCCTCGGCGTCCTCCGGCAGCCGCAGGCAGTTGAAGTCGGCCCAGGGCACGCGCAGGTACTCGGCCTGCCCGCCGTTGTAGGGCCCCATGTCGGCGAAGCCGTAGGCGGCGCCGGCCGTCCCCGCCGGGTTGGCGGTGAGGCAGAAGGCGGTCAGGCCGTGCTCGCAGTTCTCGCAGTGGCCACAGCTGACGTTGAAGGGAACGGCCACCCAGTCGCCCACCTTCAGCTTGTCCACCGCCGAGCCGACCTCGACCACCTCTCCGAGGTTCTCGTGCCCGAGCACCCGGCCCGACTCCATGTCGGTGCGGCCTTCGTACATGTGCAGGTCGGAGCCGCAGATGTTGGTACTGCGAATGCGCACCACCGCATCGGTGGGCCGCTCAATCTTCGCGTCCGGCACTTCCTTCACACTGACCTTGCGCGGTCCCTCGTAGACGAGTGCCTTCATGGTGCCCCCTTGTGCATGGCGTTGCAGCAGTCCTCGACAAGCCTTGGCAGGAACGCACGTCAGGACAACCCGCCCCACCGAGGGAGCCGGCCGCGCGGCGGAAGGGTGACCGAAGCACCGCAGGGCCTGCCCTGACGTCGGCTGTCTGCGGACTAGTGCAGGGGACCGGGGCCCTCCTGGGGCCCCTCCGGGAAGGGCTCGCGCGCCAGCGCCGTCGTCGGCGGGGGCCCCTTCACCGTCCGCTCCGGGTGCGTGCCCGCCGGGTCGATTTCCTCCCGCGTGTAGGCCAGGGCGGACGCGAGCTGTCCCACCACGCCGTCCCACTCTGCGCGCAGCGCGACGTAGTGACGGGCCCCCTCCTGCTCGTCGGCGACGGTCTGGATGCCGGCCTGCTGCAGCCGGCGGAGCGCGACGCCGTAGCGCTGGCGCCAGCGCTCCTTCGCCTCCGCGCTCGGCGGCCCCGGATGGGCAGCTCCCTCCGACAGGAAGGTTGCAGCCAGGGAGGTGATGGCGAGCCTGGACGCCGCCCACAGCTCCGCCACCGCGCCCGACTCCTGCAGCCAGCCATACTCCCGCTCGTCCAGCGCGCTGAGGATGAGCGACACGGCGTCCAGGCTCACCGTGCTGATGGAGGACACCGAGTAGTACGTCACGGGGAAGCGGAAGTAGAAGAGCACCGGGTAGAAGTGGTGGGTCTCCTTCATCTCGGCGACCGCGCCGGCCAGCTCCGACAGGTTGGAGTAGCCGCCTTGGAACTGCCCCCGCGGGCCGAGCCGGGCGATGAGCTCCGCGGCGTCCTCGCGCTGCGCGGAGAAGAGGTAGACGCGGAGCCCGAGCGCGTTGCGTCGCTGGAGCGCGGAGTAGATTTGCATCAGGTACGTCAGCGTGAGCGACACCACCGACAAGCCCAGCAGCGAGTTGAACAGGAAGAAGAGCTTGAAGGCCCCCGTCTGCGGGGAGAAGTTGCCACCCCCCACGATGGAGACGCTGTTGCCGCCGACGTACATGGCGGTGAGGAAGTCGGTGGGAGTCGGTCCGCTGTTGGCGCGGACCGCCGTGCCGAGCACCGGGTGGATGACCAGCGCCGTTCCGAGCGTCAGCCCCAAGGCCCACGTCACCACCAGCACCCCGACGATGACCGGCCCGCAGAAGGACATGGCGACGCGACGCCGCCTGCCCAGGGGCCGGGACGCCCAGAGGAAGAGCCGCCAGACCCCCTGTGAAATCCGCGGCGCCAGGATTCCCGTGCCCAGCCGCGCGTAGAGCACGGTGAGGAACACGTCCAGCAGCACCAGCGCGAGCAGCAGGAGGCCACTTGTCTGTTCCAGCCAGCCGTGCATGTGCGTCCCTCAGAGACAGCGCTCGAGGATGTCCAGGCCCTCGTGCACGGTCCTCCTGGAGATGTTGAGCGCGGGGAAGAGGGTGAGAGTGTCGTCGTCGATGCCGAGGATGAGCCCCGCCCTCCGGCAGCGGCCGGCCAGCGCACCGGCGTAGGCCCCATCCTCGAACTCCAGACCGATGGCGAGGCCGGTGACGCGGATGTCCACGGGGAGCCGAAGTCCATCTGGTGGAGCCGGGAGCGGAAGTCCTCGCTGCGCTCCGCCACGTTCTTCAGCAGGTGCGCCTGGTGCGCGCGCAGGTACGCGAGGTTGGCGAGCGCCGCCTCCACGCTGAGCGGGTGCCAGCCGTACGTGGTCCACCGCGTTGGCGTCCAGGGGGCGCTTCACCTTGAGGCAGCCGCGCAGCAGGTTGGGCAGGTTCTCCCGGTACTCGGAGGCACCCACGCTCATCGTGCCCAGGGAGTTGCCGTGGTAGCTGTCCTCGATGGACACGAACTTCGAGCGGCCGGTGGAGGCCATGGCCAGTTGGAGGGCAATCTCCACCGCCTCGGTGCCACCGGTGGCCCGGTAGCTCTTCTGCAGACGGCCCGGGGTGATGTCCGCCAGCTGCTGCGCCAGCTCCGTCCATGGCCCATACAGGTAGGAGGGGTGGACGTAGTCGGGGCCGTCGAAGCGGCGCAGGCGCGCGCGGATTTCCCGCACGTCCCAGCCGAGGTTGCCCACGCACCAGCCGGTGATGAAGTCCACGTAGCGGCGCCCGTCCGCCCCCTGGACGTAGCTGCCCCGGGCGCCGACGAACTGGACGTCGTGCGGCGGGGAGCCGCGGCCCATGTACCGCTGGTCCGCGCGCTTCACGCTCGCGCTCGCCCCCGAGGACTCTCGTCGCGATGCCGTCACGGAGAGCCCCTGCGCCCTACATGCGCGACTGGGGCCGGCCCATGCGCGGCACGCGGTCGCCTTCCCAGGGAAGCCCCGTCATCGGCTCGATGTCGGGCCCCACCCGCTGCTCGATGGCGGCGAGCAGCGCTTCAGCCGTGTAGGCGCCGTTGTGGCGCTCCCCGTTGATGAAGAAGGTCGGGGTGCCGTTCACGCCACTGCGCACGCCCTCGAGGAAGTCGCGCTGGACCTTCGGCAGGGAGCGGTGCTCCTGGAGGTCGCGAGTGAAGCGGCCCATGTCGAGCCCCAGGTCGGCCGCGTACGTCAGCAGCGCGGGAGCCTCCAGGTTCTGCTGGTTCTGGAAGAGCATCTCGTACATCTCCCAGAACCTTCCCTGCGCGCCGGCGGCCTCCGCGGCCTCCGCGGCCAGCAGCGCGTGCGGGTGAAGCTGGGAGAGGGGGAAGTGGCGGAAGACGAAGCGGACCCGGTCTCCGACAGCGCTCTCGAGCCGCTTCAGCTCCCAGGAGGCGCGCCCACAGAAGGGACACTCGAAGTCGCCGTACTCCAGGAGGGTGACGGGGGCATCGGCCGGCCCCTTCGCCCAGTCATTGGCGTCCACGCCTCTGCGAAGTCTGCTCATGTCCGGGCCTCCGGCTGAGGTGGCTGCTGCTGTGGCTGGAAGGTGGGGAACTCCATCTGCTTGCCGGTCAGCCGCTCGAGCGCGTCGATGACGCCGTCCGCGCCAGGGTTGAGCTCGATGGGCGAGACGTAGCTCCAGTAGATGACGCCCTTGCCGTCGATGACGTAGAGCGCTCGCTCGCAGATGCCGACGTCCTCCCGGTAGATGTTGTAGCGGCGCGAGACCTCTCCCTTCGGATGGAAGTCGGAGAGGAGCGGAATCTGGATGTGGAGCTCCTTGGCGAAGGCGATGTGGCTCCAGAGGGAGTCGCACGAGATGCCGAACACCTTCGCGCCGAACTGGCCGAACACGGGCATCAGCTCGTTGAAGAGCCCCAGCTCGTTGGTGCAGACAGGGGTGAAGTCCCCCGGGTAGAAGACGAGGACGGCGGGGGAGCCCTCCTGGTCCGAGAGCTTGACCCGTCGCCCATCAGGGGTGGATGGAAGGTCCAGCTCGGGTGCGCGCGCACCGGCTGGCAGACCGTGCGCAAGGACGCCCGAAGCTGGAGGAGCAGGAGCAAGTGTGGCCATGGGGAGAAGCCCCTTTCGCCACGATATTGGCCACGCGGGGGGCCACCGCCCACCCCTCTGCCATGAGGAGAGGAGGAGGTACGCGCTCCCCCTCCCCCCGGCCCCCTCACGGAGGAGAGAGAGGCGCGGCTCACCTCACCGCCAGGGGCAGCCGGGCGAGTTGGCCGCGCTCATGCCGCTGCACTTGGAGCTTCGCCACCTCGGCGCAGAGGGCCTCTCATGGTGCGGCGCAGGTCATGGCCCGCCGGTGCCTCAGCCCGGCCCAATCCGCTATACCTCTCAAGGGTGATGGCCCGCTACATGCCTGTAGCGGCACGTTGCTCCCGTGCCCACCGCTCCCATGCCGTGCGCGGGTGATATCGCGCAGGTCCGACACCGTCAGTATCTGGTCAACGAGGTCATCGCTCCTTCGGATGTCCGGGAGCAACACACCCTCGTTCGTCTCACGTGTCTCGATGATGACGCGCAGGGTCGCCCCCTGTCTGTCTTGTGGGAGCGTGAACTCGCCGCTCAGGTCATCCGACCCGAACAGGGTGGCTTGGGATCGCCTGAGCGTTTCGACGAGCCCCGTCACTTCGCCGCGTATCTGCACGCGCTCAAGTGGAGCTCCGTCACCGCCACTGACGCCCGGCTCTTCCAGGCGCCGTTCCGCGCGGGCATCCACTTGATGAATCACCAGCTCACGCCTCTCAAGAAGGCGCTCGAGTTGCCTCGGGTGAATCTCTTCATCGCCGACGACGTAGGTCTCGGAAAGACCATCGAGGCGGGGCTGGTGTTGCAGGAGCTCATCCTCCGCCAGCGCGTGGACCGCGTCCTCATCGTCTGCCCGGCGTCGGTGACGCTCCAGTGGCGCGATGAGATGGAGAAGCGCTTCGGTCTGCGCTTCGAAATCTTCAACAGCGAGTTCGTCTCCCGCCGCCGTCAGGAGCGCGGCTTCCAGGTCCCAGTCTGGGCCACGCACTCACGCTTCATCGTGTCGTACCAGACGCTGCGGCGCAGCGAATACTTCGAGCCGCTGAAGACCCTCCTGGAGGAGAAGGGTCCCCACAAGTCCTTGTTGGTGCTCGACGAGGCGCACGTCGTCGCGCCCGCATCGGCCAGCCGGTACGCCATCGACACGGAGACCACTCGCAGCATCCGCTCACTGGCGGAGCGCTTCGAGCACCGGCTCTTCCTCTCCGCTACACCCCACAACGGCCACTCCAACAGCTTCTCCGCGCTGCTCGAGATGTTGGACCCACAGCGCTTCACGCGGGGCACCCGCGTCCGCGAATCACAGCTGGCTCCCGTCATGGTGCGCCGGCTCAAGGGCGACCTTCGCGCCCTGGGCAGTTCACAGCGCTACCCCGAGCGGCACGTGGTGGGCGTGCGGCTGACGCATGACTCGGGACGCTGGCACGCCGAATGGCTCGCCCCGGACGGAAAGACCGTCGAGCAGCGTGTCGATCTGGGCGAAGCCTCCGCTCCGGAACTGGAGCTGTCCCAGAAGCTCGCGCGCTACACGGAGCTCATGGCGCCCGGGACGAAGCAGGGGCGCCTGGTCTTCATCAACCTCCAGAAGCGCCTCCTCTCCAGCATCGAGGCGTTCCACCGCACCCTCTCCGTCCACGCGGCGGCCTTCGGCGCGGGGGCGATGGCTCCCGACGGCGGAGCGCTCACCGGCGACACGGCTCCTGAGTCCGAGGAGCACGGCGAGACGGACGACACACTCGAGCTGTCGTTCGCGGAGACCATCCGCGAGCACAGTCAGGAGCTGTCCGCCAGCGTCCAGGCGCGCAAGCTCCTGGATGACATGCTCAAGCTGAGCGCCCGGCACCGCGCTGCCCGGGACGCGAAGCTGCGGGCCCTGCTCCACTGGATTCGCGAGCACCAATGCCCGCTCACCCGAGGCGCCGCATGGAAGCCCCGCCGGGTCATCGTTTTTACCGAGTATGGCGACACGCTCCGCTACCTCAAGGAGCAGCTCACCGCCGCCTTCGAGGGGACCCAACGGGGCGATGAGCGCATCCTCACGCTGACGGGCGGCATCGATGACGTGAAGCGCGCGGAGGTGCAGGCCGCCTTCAACGGCTCGATGGAGGAGTTCCCCGTGCGGGTCCTCCTCGCGACTGACGCCGCGCGCGAAGGCATCAACCTGCAGGGACACTGCGCGGACCTGTTCCACTTCGACATTCCGTGGAATCCCTCGCGCATGGAGCAGCGCAACGGTCGCATCGACCGGGCCCTGCAACCCGCGCCCGCCGTGCGCTGCGGCTACTTCGTCTACGGCCAGCGCGCCGAGGATGCGGTGCTCGACACCCTCGCGCGCAAGGTAGAGACCATCACGCGCGAGCTGGGCAGCCTGGGCTGCGTGCTGATGGACCAGATGCACGATGCCCTCGTCTCGGGCATCACGAAGGGCACGCTGGAGAGCCTCTCCCGTGCCGCGACCTCCTCCCGCACGGAGGTGACGAAGCGGGAATTGGAGTCCCAGCGCACGCTCCAATCCCTGCGCAAGGAGCTGGATGCGATTGGAGAGCTCCGCGAGCGCAGCGGCAAGGTGATGGATTTCAATCCCGCCCTGCTGCGCGATGCGCTGGACGTGGGGTTCGAGCTGGCCGGCGCGGGCCGGTTGGAGCGGGAGTCCCTCACGGAAGAGGGCCGGACGCTGGAGGCCTGGAAGGTCCCCACCCTTCCCGCTTCGTGGAGCACGACCCTGGATTCCATTCGTCCGCGCCGAGAGCACGACGAGGCAGCATGGGAGTGGCGCAAGCGCCCCCTGTCTCCCGTCGTCTTCGAGGCACCTCCGGGCGTCTCCAGCAAGCTCGTCCACCTGCACCTGTCCCATCCGCTCGTCCAGCGGGTGCTCCAGCGGTTCCTGGCGCAGGGGTTCTCCGCGAACGACCTGAGCCGTGTCACGGTGGTCCAGACCCAGCGCGACGCAGTGGCGCGCGTCGTCGTCTTCGGCCGGTTGTCGCTCTTTGGCGAGGGCGCCGCACGGCTCCATGACGAGGTGGTCTCTGTTTCGGCAAGGTGGCTGGACGGCGGCGGCCGCGGGCACCTGAAGCCCTTCGCGGACGAGGCGGACCGCAAGGCGATAGACCAACTGGAGACCACGCTGGCGGAAGCGCCCGCGCTCTCCGCGACACCGAAGGCCGTCCAGAAACGGCTGTTGGCCAGTGTCGAGTCCGATTTCTCGAAGCTCTGGTCCGCCATCGAGGAACAGGCCTCGGTGCGGGAGCAGGATGCTCGCAAGAAGCTGGCGGCGCGGGGGGCGTCCGAAGCCAAGGCGCTGACTCAGATTCTCATGACGCAGCGGGAGGCCATCCAGGAGGCATTGGGCGCGCAGCTCGAGCTCAAGCTCGACGCCCGGGCGGAGCAGGACCAGTGGAGGAGGGACAAGGTCCATCTCGAGCAGCGATTGACCGCGCTCGAAAGGGAGCTCGTCGAACAACCCGAATTCTTGAAGGCCACCTACGCCGTGCGGGTCGCCCGCCTGGTGCCCGTGGGCATGGTCTACCTGTGGCCGGGGGCGCGCTGATGAACGGACAGAACTTTGGCGGAGACGTCGAGCGTCGCTATCACCAGACATGGATGGGGATGGCACAGCCCATCGAAGGACTGGTGGTTTCCATCCCGGTCCTCGAGGACGCGCAGTGCATGCAGCGCCTGCCGGTGTCCGCGCAGTCGCGGTTCGTCCTGCTGGCGGGCCGGGAGTCACCTCGCGTGACGGATGTCCCGCGCTTCCTCCGGGAGGTGCTGGGCTACACCGAGGATGATTTCACCACGGTGTTTCCGGAGGACCTCCAGCTCGACATCGCGGAGGGGCAACAGACGATCAAGCCCACGCGGGGGCTGTTGCGACGAGGGCCTCCTCCCGCGAAGCCGGAAGGGTTGCCGGATGATTCCACGCCCATCAGCCGCGCCGCGGAAGGCTTCGCGCTCCTGACCTGGGAACTGCCGGCCGGGTTGGACCTGGACAAGAAGGAAGACACCACGGGCGCATGGTTCTACGAGCCAACCGCCAAGTTCGACCGCCTGCTGCGCGCGGCCCGTGTCCCCATCGGCCTGCTGTTCAATGAGGACTCCGTGCGCCTGCTCTATGCGCCCCACGGAGAGACGTCAGGGCACATCACCTTCCGGTTCAAGGACATCGTCACCGCCAGCGGGCGGCCACTGTTCGACGCGATGGTGATGCTCCTGCACGCGCGCCGCTTCTTCGGCGTGCTGCCCGAGTATCAGCTTCCCGCGCTCTTGGAGCAGTCGCGCCTCCGGCAGGCGGATGTCACCGACGAACTGGCCGACCAGGTACTGGAAGCGCTCGGCATCCTCCTCACGGGCTTCGAGACGGCCGCTGAGCGAGATGGCTCTCGTTCCCTGGACGAAGCGTTCTCACGAGGTGAGGACCATGTCTACGGCGGACTCCTCTCCACGCTCTTGCGGCTCGTCTTCATCCTCTACGCGGAAGACCAGGGTCTGCTTCCCGTGGACCAGGAGCCCTACCGCGATGACCTGTCGGTGAAGGCACTTCACGCGCAACTCGTCGAGGACTCCAGCCAATACCCCGATTCGATGAACCGGCGGTTCGGTGCGTGGCCACGGTTGCTGGCGCTCTTCCGGTGCATCTACCTGGGAGCCTCGCACGACAAGCTGCGAATGCCGGCACGGCGCGGACAGCTCTTCGACCCTGACACGTTCCCTTTCCTGGGAAGCGCGAGTTCCGCCGATGCGGGCACGGATGCGCGGGTGCCTCCCATTGATGACGCGACGGTCCTCCAGGTCCTGGAACGGCTCATCTTCCTCAAGGGACAGCGACTGAGCTTCAAGTCGCTCGACGTGGAGCAGATTGGCTCCGTGTACGAGGGACTGATGGGCTTCCACGTGAAGCGCCTGACCGGTGCTGGAATCTGCCTCAAGCCCTCGAAGGTATGGGTCTCCGTGGACGAGGTGCTGGCCCAGCCCGCGAAGCGGCGTGCGGCATGGCTGGAAGAAGAGGCGGGCCTCGACGCGAAGGCAGTGAAAGGCCTGTCGAAGGCGCTGGAGCAGGCCTCCACGCAGCAGATGGTTCTTACCGCGCTGGAGCCGTACCTCGTGAAGGGGACCGAGACACGGCGAGCATCCCAGTTGGTGCTCCAGCCTGGCGACGAGCGGCGACGGACCAGCAGCCACTACACGCCTCGAAGTCTGTCAGCGCCCATCGTCCGCCGGGCTCTGGAGCCTTTGCTCAAGACGATGGGGCCGCAGCCGTCTTCAGAAAGACTCCTCAACCTGAAGATCTGCGACCCGGCCATGGGGTCGGGTGCGTTCCTGGTGGAGTCCTGCCGCTTTCTCGCGGACCAGGTTGTCGCCGCCTGGACACGTGAGGGCGTGCTGAAGCATGACAAGCACGAGGACGAGCTGATGCGGGCACGCCGGCTGGTGGCCCAGCGATGCCTGTACGGCGTGGACAAGAATCCATGGGCCGTTAAGCTCGCGAAGCTGTCGCTGTGGCTCGTGACGTTGGCGAAGACGGAGCCCTTCACATTCCTGGACCATGCGCTCAAGTGCGGGGATTCGCTGGTCGGGCTCGACCTGGATCAGCTTCGAGCGTTCCACTGGGACCCGGCCAGCAAGAAGCAGTCGGAACTGTCCTGGGCGTTCATCTCGAAGGCGCTGAAGAGCTCGCTGGAGAAGCGCGAGGAGATCCTCCAGCTCGCGCTCGACCTGGAAGGGCCGAAGCGCAAGCCGCTGCAACTGGACCTGGATCCCGGCCGGGTGAAGGAGGGTCTTCTCCGCGACGCGGACGCGGCGTTGGAGGACATCAAGACGATCGCCAACGCGTGCGTCGGGGCGTTCTTCGCCCATGGCTCGGACAAAGAGCGGGAGAAGGAGCGCGTCCGCCGGTTGGACCGGATTGGGGTGTGGCTGTCCAAGGCGAAGAATGGGGTTCCGCCTCCCATGCCGGCGGACATCGCGGCGTTCTCCGCGCCGCCATGGACGTTCCACTGGCCGCTGGAGTTCCCGGAGGTTTTCCACGGGAGCCGGCCGGATCCGCTCGACAACGAGCAGCCCAACAAGGCTGCATGGATCGATGGGTTCGTGGGGAACCCGCCGTTCGCGGGGAAGAACGCCATCATCGAGACGGGCGGAGAGAACTACCTCCCTTGGCTCCAGGCGGTTCATGAGGGAGCGCACGGCAACGCGGATCTCTCCGCGCACTTCTTCCGCCGTGCGTTCCACCTGCTGGGGCAGCACGGCAGCTTCGGATTCATCGCCACCAATACCATCGCGCAGGGGGACACGAGAGCCACGGGACTGAAGTGCCTGGTGGACCACGGCGGCCACCTCTACGACGCCGTGCGCTCCATGAAGTGGCCGGTGGCTGGCGCCAACGTCTCTGTGTCCGTGGTGCATCTGGCAAAGGGCCACGTCTCAGACTTGAAGTTGGAGCCTCGCCTCGATCGGCTGCCCGTGAAACACCTCAACTCTCGACTGAGAGGAAAACCCGAGCGAGCAGATCCCGTGGCACTTACCGCCAACACGGGGAAGAGCTTCCAGGGATGCATCGTCCTTGGAATGGGGTTCGTGCTAAACCCCGAGCAACGCTCAGCCCTTGTCGCAGATTCATCCAAGAATGCGGAGCGCATCTTTCGCTATGTGGGTGGCGAGGAACTCAACTCCGACCCGAGCCCAGAACTCGAAAGGCATGTCATCAATTTCGGGCAGATGGATTTAAAAGAAGCTGAACGTTGGCCTGACCTCATCCGCATCGTGCGAGACTCGGTAAAGCCTGAACGCGACAAGAACAATAGGGAAAGCTACCGCAAGTGGTGGTGGCAGTTTGGCGAGAAGCGCATTGAGCTCCAGGAAGCACTTTGCCCGCTAAGCCGTTGCCTCACGACATCTCGAGTCTCGAAGCACCTGATGTTCTCCTGGCAGCAGTCCTCTACGATCTTCAGTGAGGGCGTCGTTGTCATTCCAGTGGAACAAGACCACTGGTTGACGGCGCTGCAGTCACGCGTGCACGAGGTTTGGGCGCGACTGCTGTCGTCATCCCTCGAAGACCGACTTCGTTACACCCCCAGCGACTGCTTCGAGACCTTTCCTTTCCCTGTTCTAGGCAATGCATCAGGGCTCAATGCCTTAGGCAAGCGACTCCATCTTGAGCGCAGCCAGTACATGCAGGCCCACAACATCGGCCTGACGACGACGTACAACCGGCTCAAGGACAAGTCCGTCACCGACACAGCGACGCAGCGTCTGCGGGACCTGCACGTGGCCGTGGACCAGGCCGTCCTGGACGCCTACGGCAGGAAGGACATCCACGCCCCTCCGTACTGCGGCGCCACCACCAAACAGCTCGAAACCTTCGAGGACGAAGTTCTCGACCGCCTGTTCGACCTGAACGCCCAGCGTGCCCACGAGGAAGCCCACCCCTCCGTCCGCCGTCCCTCGAAGTCCCGCGCCCAGACCGCCTGAGCTCTCCCATGGATGTCCCTGACACGGGAGCGGTCCGCTCCCACCTCATCGATGCGCTCGAAGCGGACCTCGTCGGTCCCTTCCACAAGCCTCCAGGCGCTCCTGTCTCGGACGCCCCGGAAGTGCTCCGCAATCCGCCGTCCCGTTGGTACCTGACGGGATTCCTCGTCCCGCTCGACCAGGGCGTCATCGAGGACGACCCCGACGACGAGGAAGACGACCTGGCCGCGGGCAATGACGAGGACAACGAGGAAGCCTCCCGCCCCGACCCGAGCGCCAAGAAGGTGCGCCGCCTGCCCGCCTCCATGGGCCTGTCCGTCTTCGTCCCCGCGGGCACGTCCCAGCTCACCGCCCATGTCTGCTGGGCCGACTACCAGCGCCTCGACGCAGAGGGACGCAAGCCGTGGAGCCGCACCTTCCACCAACGCACCGTCACCCTATCCCTGAACGACTCGGTGCTGCGCGAAGGCGTGTACCTCCAGGACAGCCGGGGCCTGCGCCTGGAAGGCCATGTGGAGAAGACGCGCGAAGGCGAACTCGCGGTCGCCATCTTCCTCGTCAACGCGCGCCCGCCCATCAGCACCGCCGTCGACCGGGACGAGGCCTATGCCTTCCAGACCCACCTCGCCCTGGAATGCGCTCAGGGCTTCGTCAGCCGACAGGACTCCAGCGACGCCAGGAGCGAGGATGACGACGACCGCGTCAACGACCTCCAGTTCCGCGACCGCCAGCGGTGGGCCGTGGGCCATGGCATCTCCGTGCGTGTCCCCTCCACCTCCGTGCCCGTCACCCGCGTGGAAACGGACTGGCTGCCCCGCGTCGAGGTGCTCCCCGTCGAAGCGCGCCAGATTGAAGAAGTCACGGTAGGAATGGAGCAGCTCGCCGCGTTCACGACCCCATCAGAGGCCGTAGCGGCACTGCTCCCCCTGGTGCGGGCCTACCGTGAATGGGTGGCCACCCAGGCCACTGTCGCCGTGGGCAGCGAACGCCGCGAGGAGACACGGGATGAGCTCATCCGCAGGGCTCGACGCGCGGCCGATCGCATCGAGGAGGGCATCCAACTCCTGGCTCGGGAACCTCTCGCCTTCGACGCCTTCCGCTGGATGAACAGCGTCATGGCCCAAGCGGAACGCAAGGTACGGCAGGAAGAAGCGCCCAGATGGCGTCTCTTCCAACTCGCCTTCATCCTGCTCAACCTCCCCTCCGTCGAGCACGAAGGCCACGCGGACCGTGAGCTCGTGGAGCTCATCTTCTTCCCCACCGGCGGCGGAAAGACGCAGGCCTACCTGGGACTCATTGCCTTCACCCTCCTCCTGCGCCGCCTCCGAGGTCAGGCCCACCTCCACGGCGGCCTGGGCGTGGCCGTGCTGCTGCGCTACACGCTGCGGCTGCTCACACTCGACCAGCTCGGTCGCGCCGCGACACTCATCTGCGCGCTCGAAGTGCTCCGCCAGCAAGAGCCGAAACGCCTGGGAGCCGTGCGCTTCTCCATCGGACTGTGGGTCGGCCGCTCCGCCACCGCCAACACGCTGGAGCAGGCGTCCACGCAGATCACCGAATACAAGAACGACAACAGCGCCCGCGCGCAATCGCCATTCCCTCTCGCCACCTGCCCCTGGTGCGCCACGCCCTTCGAACGGGAGTGCTTCATCCTCCGGCCCTCCAAGTCCAAGCCGGAGGAGGTGCTCGTCGGCTGCGCGAACATCGCATGCGCCTTCAACCTGGGCCGCAACCCCGAAGGGATCCCCGTCCTCTTCGTCGACGAGCAGATCTACCGCGAGCTGCCCTGCTTCCTCGTCGCCACCGTGGACAAGTTCGCCATGCTGCCGTGGCGCGGAGAGACGGGATTGCTCTTCGGCCGCGCCCTGGGCCGCACCGGGAAGCGCTTCGTCGGCCCGTGCGACGATGCCGCGGACGTGAAGGCGGCGCTCGTGACGCTCCCGAAGGGGCTGCTTCCCCCGGAGCTCATCGTGCAGGACGAGCTGCACCTCATCTCCGGCCCGCTGGGCTCCATGGTGGGCCTCTACGAAGGCGCCGTCCTGACGCTCGCGCCCCGGGCGAAGCTGGTGGCGTCCACCGCCACCGTCCGCCGCTCCCGGCAACAGGTGAGTCGCCTCTATGGACGGGACGTGGCGCTCTTCCCTCCGCCCGGCGTGGATGCCTCCGAGACGTTCTTCGCCTCCGTGGGCAAGAAGGGCGCGCGCCAATACGTGGGCGTGGCGGCACCCGGGCGGCCCATGAAGGCCATCCTGCTGCGCGTCTATGTCAGCCTGCTCGCCGCCGCCGCGCGCGGCGGACAACTTCACGGCGCCGTGAGCGCAGACCCGTACCTGACGCTCGTCGGCTACTTCAACAGCCTGCGCGAACTGGGCGGCATGCGCCGGCTGGTCGAGGACGAGGTGCGCCGACTGGTGATGGACCGCGCCCGCCGTCGTCCGGAGGACTTCGACAGAGAGGCCGAGCATCCCTGGTACCAGGGCAGGACCATCCGCGGCGAGCCCATCGAGCTGACCAGCCGGGAGAAGACCGCTGACATCAAGGCATCGAAGAGCCGCCTGGAGCTCACGCACGGTCAGCCCCAGAGCATCGACGTCGTGCTCGCCAGCAACATGATCTCCGTCGGCGTGGACATCGACCGGTTGGGGCTCATGGTCGTGGCGGGGCAGCCCAAGACGACCAGCGAGTACATCCAGGCATCCAGCCGCGTGGGCCGCAAGATGAACAAGCCCGGCCTCGTGGTGACGTGCCTCAACGCGGCCAAGCCCCGCGACCGAAGCCACTACGAGCGCTTCGCGACGTACCACGAGTCGTTCTATCGCTTCGTCGAAGCCACCTCGGTGACGCCCTTCTCCGCACCGGCGCTCGACCGGGGGCTCGCGGGCGTGGTGGTGGCGCTGGGCCGACTGCTGGACACCGCCATGACCGCACCCCTGGAGTGGAAGTCGCTGCAGGCGCACCGGGACGCGCTGGAACAAAAGCTCGAAACGCTGGCGAAGCGCGCTGGACGCGGTCTGCCCAAGGAGGAGTCGGAGCGCGCCAGCGGCATCGTGATGCAGCGCGCGCGGAGCCTGCTCGACTCGTGGCGCAACATCATCGAGCAGGCGAAGAAGGACGCAGCCCAGCGCGCGTACTCGCCCTACGACCCGGAGGGAAAGGGCCTCAAGCCCCTGCTGCGCGGCTTCCTGGACCCCACCGACAACCTCACCCAGGACGAGCTCAAGTTCGAGGCGCCCACCTCCATGCGCGACGTGGAGTCCTCGGTGCACCTGTGGATTTCACGTCAACCGCTGGGCGGCTACCGCGCCCCGAAGGCAGCGACGGAGGAGGTGGCGCATGACGAACCGTAGGAAGTGGACCAGGGCCCGCTCGACGCGGCCGCCGGATGGGCGCGTGCGCCAGAGCCAGGTGGTCTCCACCTTCGGTCCGGGCAGCATGCTGGACCTCCTGAACGACGCCGTCCTCGTGGGAGGCCTGGACTTCTGGCGTCTCAAGGGCCAGGGCGAGGTGGTCAACGAGCCACGGCTGCTGGAGATCGTCGAACCGCTCTACCACCGCAACAAGTGGCCGCTCAGCAAGGAGGCCCCCTTCCGCAAGCCCCCCGCTGGGGATGAGCGAGAGCCGACAGAGTCCTGCGGCATCCAGGTGTATGAGTTTCCGCGCTGGTTCGTCTGCCAGAACCCACACTGCCGCACGCTGGTGCGGGCCAACAGCCTGGAGCGCGTGAACCAGGAGTACCGTCACCGCTGCGCGGGCGTGGACGCGAAGCCCGAGCGCTGCGTGCCGGTGCGCTTCGTCGCGGCCTGTCCGCGGGGGCACCTGTCGGACATCGACTGGTCCTGGTGGATGCACGAGCGCAAGCCTTGCGACGCCCCACAGCTCAAGCTCGAGGAGGGCGTGAGCGGTGACTTCAGTGACATCGAGGTCGCGTGCTCGACGTGCGGCAAGCGCAGGCGCCTCATTGACATGACACACAAGGAGCAGCAGGCCCACTGCGACGGGGAGCGGCCCTGGCTGGGATTGGAGGCGCGGGAGCGCTGCGACGAGAAGCAGCGGCTGCTGGTCCGCACCGCCAGCAACGGCTACTTCGCGCAGACCACCAGCGCCATCACCATCCCTGAACCGGAGTCGCTCCGGCGCAAGGTGCAGTCCGCGTGGAGCATCCTCCAGTCAGCCACCGCGGAGACCCTGCCCGCCTTCCGGACCATTGCCCAGGTGCAGGCGGCGCTCGGCTCCGCCTCCAACGCGGAGGTGCTGGCGGCCATCACGGCGGAGCGCGAGCACACGCCCGAGGCTGTCCCGGAGATCCGCACCGCGGAGTGGCTCCAGTTCCTCGGGCAGCCACAGGAGAAGCCTGGCGAGATGCCCCGGGACCGCACCGAGGTCTTCTGGGCCCGACGCATCGCTCGGCCCCAGGGGCTGCCCTCGCTGGTCGAACGCGTGGTGCTGGCGCGACGGCTGCGGGAGGTCCAGGCCCAGGTCGGCTTCACGCGGCTGGAGCCCCTGTCGAAGGACCTCCAGGGCCGCTACGACCTGGACGTGGCGCTCGCGCCGATGTCGCTCCACCGGGACTGGGTACCCGTCACGGAGATGCAGGGCGAGGGCATGCTGCTGGTGCTCGACGAGCAGCAGGTGCATGCCTGGGAGATGTCCGAGCCCGTGCTGCGGCGCGAGGAGGTGCTCAGGGCTGGATATGAGCGCTGGAAGCAGGGCTCCGGTTCGAAGCTCCCCTTCCCGGGCGTTCGGCTCTATCTGCTCCATTCGCTGGCGCACCTGTTGATGACGGAGGTGGCGCTGGAGTGTGGCTACCCCGCGAGCTCCATCCGTGAGCGGCTCTACTGCGCGCCGCACAGCGACGCCGTCCCCATGGCGGGCATCCTGTTGATGACGGGCACCACGGGCGCGGAAGGCACGCTGGGCGGCCTGGTGGAGGAGGGTCGGCGACTGGGGCAGCACCTTGCCCGGGCGCTGGAGGACGCGCGCCTCTGCTCCAACGACCCCGTCTGCGCGCATCACGAACCCACGGGCCGTGACGACCGCGACCTGGAGGGCGCCGCGTGCCACGGGTGCCTCTTCCTCCCCGAGTGCTCCTGCGAGCGCTTCAACCAGTACCTCGATCGCGCGCTCGTCGTGCCCACGCTGGGCCACGAGGACGTCGCCTTCCTGAAGACGCCGTGGACCTGAGCGGCGTGGCGACGCTGGACCTGGAGCGGCTGATGGCCGTGGTGGGCGCGCGGCGGCTCGGGTTTCCGTTGTCCCGACTGGCGCTCCAGGGAGAGGGGCTGGAGCGGCTGACGGGGGAGGTCGCGGCGTTGAACGCGCTGGGACGGGAGGGAACGCTGGTGCTGCTGGACACGGTGCTCGTGGAGCGGCGCGCGGGTGCCCGGCGGCCAGAGCTGGTCTGGACGGGGCCGGAGACCCGCTGGAGCGGCGCTCGCGACACGGCGGTGGTGCTGGCGGACCTGTTCCACAAGGCGACGAGCACGGTGCTGGTGGCCGGGTTCACGTTCGACCACGCGGCGGACGTGTTGGGGCCGCTGCACGAAGCCCTCCAGCGAGGCGTGAGTTGCAGGCTCTATGCGAGCGCACCGGTGGCCTCGGCGTTCCTGCGGGAGCACTGGCCCTTCGGTCCTCCCTTTCCGGAGTGCCACGGCTTCTCGCCCAGGAGGGGTGTCTTCGCCAGCCTGCATGCGAAATGCGTCGTGGTGGACGCACGGTGGGTCTTCGTGACGTCCGCGAACTTCACGAACCGGGGACAGACACGGAACATCGAAGTGGGCGTGCTGCTGGAGGACACGCACCTGGCCGCGGTGCTGGAGGCCCAGTTCTCCACGGGGGAGTGGTTTTCACGGGTCGCCTGATTCGGCATGGCGCCGGATGGAGTCCAGTGAATGCGTCCCGTGACGAGTCTCTGGGGGCTGCGCCCTGCCCGTAACGTGGGCCATGTTCCCTGGCAGGCGGCCGCATGTGCCCCCAGTGTGCCCCTCCAGCGTGGTTCGAGGCGGCACACCGGGGAACGGCGTGGGACGGGGTGGAATGATGTAACCATTTTCGGGCGAACTGCGTACGGGTGCGAAAGGAGAGTCCCCATGCTTTCGATACTCCAGAGCCGCATCCGGCAGTTCTCGACGAACGTCGCCGCGCCCCAGCCTCAGGTGTCGAAGAGCCCCAGCCCGGCACGTGCCGAGGCGGAGCCGACGCGAGACCTCACCACGTCCCGAAACGCGGCGCTGAGGACGATTGGCGGTGCCAGCCTCTTCGAGGCAGCCCCGGCGAAGCCGAGCACGAAGGCGGACCCGCTCGCGAAGGCGGACCCCTCCAACACCTTGGAATTCCGGCAGGAGGAGCCGCCCGAGGAGCAGCAGGCCGTGGTGGCGGAGGCCCTTGCCGGCAACGGAAAGCCGGTCGACTTCGTCAACTCCGACGGGAAGACGGAGCAGATCTCCATCACGCAGACGTCCTCCTCCGGGCCGGACACGTACACCGTCCGCGTCGGTGAAGAGTCCTTCACCGTGGAGTTCCAGGATGGGACGACCACCGACCGGAAGCCCTTCCTCACGCGGGTCATCGACTCCTTCAGCGAGAACCCGCCCGGGCTGCGCGACGCGCTCGAGAAGATCGTGGTGACTCCGGACAAGGGCTTTACGACGGCCACGGGAGGAGCGGCGGCGGCGAGCGCGGGGGATGGGACCATCACCTTCTACGAGGACGGCAAGCACCTGAACGAAGGCACCTTCCACCACGAGCTGGCCCACCTCTTCGGCAGGCAGGCGGAGAACAACGCCGACAACTCCATCACGAAGTTCGAGGAGTCCATGTCCGGTGAGACGCCTCCCATTCCCGATGGGTGGGAGACGGCGGCGGAGTCCGACGGCAACGACGTGAGCGACTACGCCAAGGCCGACTTCGAGAAGGACGGGAACTACACCGAGGACTTCGCCGAGTCGTACCGGCGATACATGATTGCCATGGATGCGGGGCATGAGGAGTTGGCCGAGTTCCGGGCCATGCACCCGGCGCGGGCGGAAATCCTCGACGAGCTCTACGCGTCCGCTGCGTGAGCCTGAGCGCGGAGCCGGACGTGCCTCCGGGCGAGGGACGTCCCCAGGCCGGCGATGGCGACCTTGAGCTGCCCGTTGGCCCTGACACCGATGGAGGCGCGTGCGTGCGAAGACGTCGGCCTCGACGCGAGCCTGCGGAGCACCGGTGCCCGCGCTCAAGGCCGTCCCACCCGGGAGGAGTGCGCGCAGCAGGACGACGTGAAGAGAGCTGAAGGCACGGACCGATGCTCAGCAAGAGCGCGCTCCGATGCAAGACGCCAGCGAGCCCGGCGGAACGGGGGCTGGCTGCCCGGCCTGCCCCCCGGCCCGGTGCGCGGCTTCAGCGGAACCACCGCGCCAGCTTGACCCTCTCGCGAATCCAAGCAGGGCCGACGCCCAAGGCAATCCGGCAGGTGCACCGTGGGGTTTCAGCCCCCGGCACCCCGCGGCCACACGCCGCGCCGGACACCCGGGCTGTTCCCGACGCCCCGCATCCGGCTTCCTGCCTGTCTGGGCGCAACTCCCCGGGCGGAGCAGCCTGTCTGTCTTGGATTGACCCAACGCATTCTCAAACATACGCATTTCCATCCAACGTTGACGCCTTCACCACCGGGTCATTAACTTTCCATCAGTCATTCCTGAACAGGGTTTCTCCAGACGCGGCACCCGGCCCTGCGCACCCACCCAAGCATTTTCTCAACAGGATTTCGCGATGGAAGCCGACTACGGACTCCGCATCACTGGCGCTGGTCGTGCCTGGGCTCCCTCCCACGCCGCCTACAACTTCGGGACGGGTGACTTCACCCTCACCGCCCTCTTCCAGACCACCCAGGGTGGCACCCTCGTCTCCCGGAAGCCTGCCGCGGGAGGCAGCGGCGCGGGCGGGTACTGGGTCATCGTCATGGAGAATGGCGCCCTCGTCTTCAACCAGGACGATGGTTTTGGCTACCGCCGGGTCGAGACCGCGCCCACCGCCGCGTGTGACGGCTCCTGGCACAGCGTGGCGTGCGTGCGCCAGGGCGCCGCCATCAAAGTCTTCTTCGACGGCGTGGAGCTGGCCACCACCAGCACTGGCAACAGGACCTCGCCGCTGAACGTGAACAGCTCCGACCCGCTGGTCATCGGCTACAGCCTCCAGCAGAGCCACCAGTTCACGGGCACCATCGAAGACATCACCCTGTGGAGCCGCGCGCTGAGCCCTTCCGAAATCCTCAGGACCATGCGCAACCAGGTCCAGGACAGCGACCCGGGCCTGGTGGGCCTCTGGGAGATGAACAGGAGCTTCGCGGACAGCTCCCCCACCCGCAACACACTGCAGGCCGAGGGCTCGGTCCGCTTCGTTCCCATCTTCCACTGCCTGTGGACGGAGACCGAGAACGCCTACTCCTACCTGTCCATGGACATGCACGACCATGCCCAGCAGGACTGGGGCGTCCGGCTCAGTGCCAGCCAGTACCTGCTTGCCGACTCCCGGGCGGAATACAACTTCGGGACGGGTGACTTCACCCTCACCGCCCTCTTCCAGACCACCCAGGGCGGCACCCTCATCGCCCGGAAGCCCGGCGGCGGCGGCAGCGGCGCGGGCGGGTACTGGGTCATCGTCATGGAGAACGGTGCCCTCGTCTTCAACCAGGACGATGGTTTTGGCTACCGCCGGGTCGAGACCGCGCCCACCTCCGCGTGTAACGGCTCCTGGCACAGCGTGGCATGCGTACGCCAGGGCGCCGCCATGAAGGTCTTCTTCGACGGCGTGGAGCTGGCCACCACCAGCACCGGCAACAGGACCTCGCCGCTGAACGTGAACAGCTCCGACCCGCTGACCATCGGCTACAGCCTGCAGCAGCTCCGTCCATTCACAGGCACCCTGGAAGACATCACCCTGTGGAACCAGGCGCTGACGACCGAGCAGATCCAATACACCCGCTTCAACGAGGTCCCCCTGGTCGGGCTTCCCCAGAACCTGGTGGGCTTCTGGAGGTTCGACCTGGACCTCACCGACGCGTCACCGGTGAACAACCCGGTCCGTCTCACGAACGCTCCCGCCGGCACCCTGCCCCAGTACGTGGAGGTGGCGCATCAGGCCGAGCGGACACAGAACCTGCGCGTGCAGCCGGGCAGCCCCGCCATCTATGGCTTCGCGACAGACAAGTCCCGTGAAACCATTGTCTTCCCTCCCAACGCGGTCGTTCACGTCACGCAGCCCGACGGCACGCGCCTCACCCAGGACGTCAACACCGACACCACGTTCATCAAGACGGATGGCCATGGGTCCGTGGTGGCCTTCTGCATCCGCAACCCGCAGCCCGGGACCTGGAAGTTCCATGTGGAGTGCCCGACCGACCTGCCCCTGCTCCTCTCCGTGCAGACCGTGCCGGCCCGCGACACGTCCACAACGATTGGCACGGCCCTGGAGGCCCTGTACAGCGAGCCCTCCGCCTCACACCAGCGCGTGCTCCTGACCCGCGCCGTCCCCCGGGACAGGGACCCGTCCGTGGACCTCGAGCGGTTCCGGGCCCTGAGCGCGGAGTCCTTCGCGTGGTCGTGGACGGACGTGGGCACGTGGGCAGGCCTTACCATCTCCGGAGTCGCCATCGTGGGCGCCGCCGTGGCCGTGGCGGCGGGTGCCGCCGTCATGTCCCCGGCCATCCTGGTCGCCAGCGGCGCCGTGTTCGTCGGCAGCATGGTGGTCAACGTGGCCCAGATGCATCAGGCCTCGGTCAGCACCCTCGCGCCCATCATGTCGAACTCCATGGGAGTCGGCAGCCCGACCTTCGGTGGCACCGGCTCGGGGCGACTCAAGTTCATCATGGATGGCGAGGAGTACTTCCCCCTGCTGCGGGACATGCTGTACGCCGTGGCCGGCAACAGCTACGACGGCCCTCCTCCCACGCTGACGGGCGAGCCAACGCTCGCGAACTGCCTGGGGCTCGTCAACCGGAACACGAAGGCGCGCTCCTTCGTGCTCCTCTGGGACAAGAGCCTCGTCATCCAGGCGGCCGAGGGCCCCGTGGGCGCCGTCAAGTCACTGGCCAACATGGTGCTCAACGGGCGTGACAGCACGAGCAACGGCCGCACGCAGGCCGAGCTCAACGCGCTGACGCGGGTCACGGCGAGACTGCAGAAGTACAACCCCTACCAATGGTGGAAACACGCGCTGTCCCCGCCGCTGAAAGACCAGGCCTCGTTCAACTCGTATCACCAGAAGATTGCCATCGTCTCCGTTGGCGGGAAGAAGTGCGCCCTCGTGGGAGGCTTCAACCTGGTGTCGAACTACTACGACGACGCCAACCACCCCATGTACGACAAGACCAACTTCCACACCTGGCATGACACCGCGGTGTTCCTGGAAGGCGATGCGGTGGGGCCCGTGGAGCGCGAGTTCGACCGGCGCTGGCGCGCAACGAACCTCGATACCGGCGAGCACGAGGACGGCAGCTACGACACCTACGTCAAGCTCATCGGCTGGGAGGTGGACGCCGCCACGAGGTTGGATCGCCCCGGCCGGGTGTCACCTTACAAGAACCCGATGAGCGGTCTGCTCTCGTCTCCCGCCGCGTGCAGCACCCTCGTCACCAACACCGAGTTCCCCACCGGCGTCTACCAGAACCGCGATGAGCTGCTGAGTCGCATCAGCGCGGCCTCGCACTACATCTACTTCGAGAACTACACGTTCCATGACGTGGATATCATCAAGGCACTCTCCGCCAGGCTGAGGTCGGCCGTCTCCAGCACGTTCCGTATCGTCATCCTGGTACCCCATCCGACCAAGGGTAACGACGGAGGCATCCAGGAGGCCCAGAGCTTCGCCATGCGGCTGGCGTTTGCCGCACTGGTCCTTGGCGCCCCGAAGAGTGAGTGGACGACCGCGCGGTTCGCCGGAGGCGTCACCATCAACTCCGCGGACCTGGAAGGCACGCCGACGGTTGAGATACCCGCGGGACGAAGCGTGGACTCGGCGGAGTTCGTCTACACCCGCGCCGCCGACCACGTGCAGCGCCGGGTGAGCATCTGGGACGTGGAGAGCGTCAGCCTCAGCGCCAGCAGCCACCTCATCCTGGTCTCCCCGGCTCGCTGGTTCTCCCAGCTCACGGAGAACCCGGAGAAGTTCCAGCTGGTCGGCAACTTCGACACGAAGTTCCGCTCCGTGTACGTGCACAGCAAGCTCGCCCTGTTCGACGACGAGGTGGCCTTCGTGGGCAGCGCGAACTTCAGCGCCCGCAGCCTGGCGGGAGACGGCGAGTGCAGCATCAGCATCGCCAACTCCGCCGCGGCGCTGGAGCTGCGCACCACGGTGTGCAAGCACTGGGGCGTGGAGCAGGCAGTGACGGCCCGCGACACGTTCGCTGCATTCAAGACCGCCGCCGAGCAGTTCCGTTCCCAGCCCCAGGAGAAGCTGTCCGTCGTTCCCCTGGACATCGCCAACCTGCGCACGAGCGCGCCGGGCCTCTCCGGCTGGTCGCTCATGGTGAGCTCGGGCTACCTCATGGACCTGCTCTGACGGCGGCCCCGCCGCCACGCTTCGAGGCGCGCGCTTCGAGGTTGAAGCGCGCTCCCCGAGCTGGACGCTCGGAATCAGAACAGGTCGTGGGCGGGCCAGGCGGTGACGCCGTTCACGACGTCCCACATTCCACTGACAATTCGGGCCGCTCGCGTCCGTGAGCGGGTTGACCCTGTGGGGCCGCATGTGCCCCCAGCGTGCCCCTCCAGCGGGGATGAGAACGGGACAAGACGGGGGAAGACGGGATGGGGAGGCACAACGAACCGACGTGAGATCAAGGCGATAGTGGGTAACAGCGCGTCCTGGGGTTTCCTATCGCCTTGTCTGCGGGTTCGACTCCCGCCGCCTCCCCCACGCAGACCGATACCCCTTCACCTGGGGCGGCCGCGAGCTGCGCCTGGAGCCCCTTCTAGTACTACCCGGTCAGATGAATCGTGCGCTGGCGCCCTGTGTTGATGGGGCATGACGCCCGCACAGTTGAGCAAGCTCGACCGGGAACTGAGCGAGTTCCTGGAGTCCATGACGGTGGGAATGGGCCGCACCGAGAGGCGTCGTGCCCTCGGAGGCTACGTCACCGGGCTGCTGCTGGACGGCGAGCGCAAGAGCATCGAGCCCATGGCGGCCCGGCTCGTCGAGGAGCCGGGCCAGACGGAGGCCATGCGCCAACGGTTGCAGCAATGCGTGTCCGGTGCGAGCTGGGACGACGGCGAGATGCGGCGGCGCCTGGCGCGCAAGCTGGAGCGTGACCTGCCAGGCTTGGAAGCCCTGGTCATCGACGATACGGGCTTCCCGAAGAAGGGCGTGCATTCAGTCGGCGTGGCCCGCCAGTACTCCGGCACCTTGGGCCGCACGGACAATTGCCAGGTGGCAGTCAGCCTGCATCTGGCAGGCGAGAAGGGCAGTGGCTGCATCGGCATGCGTCTGTACCTGCCCGAAGAGTGGACGACGGACAGGCGCCGGATGCGAGCGGCCGACGTCCCGTCGGAGGTCGACTTCAAACGCAAGTGGGAGCTGGCGCTGGAGCAACTGGACGAGGCCTTGGGCTGGGGGGTGCGCAGCCATGTCGTCCTGGCCGACCCCGGCTACGGCAGCTGCCGCCAGTTCCGTGACTCAGTCCGGGCCAAGGGCCTGCACTTCCTGGTCGGCGTGCAGAGCAACACCCATGTCTGGCCTCCAGACTCCAAGCCGCAGGCCCCCCAACGCGTGCCGCACCAGCGAGGCCGCCCTCGCACGCGCTACTTCGATGCGGACGGTCAGCGCCCGGTGAGTCTGGACAAGGTGGCTGCGCAGCTGCCTCGCTCCGCCTTCCGGCGCGTGCAGTGGCGCCAAGGCAGCCGTGGCGTGCAGTCCTCTCGCTTCGCGGCACTGCGCGTGCGGACCGCAGAGCGTCAGGTGGAACGAGCCGCCCCCAGTGACGAGGTATGGCTGCTGATAGAGTGGCCACGTGGAGAGGCGCGTCCGACGAAGTACTACCTCTGCTCTCTGCCGGAGCAGACGCCGCTGAAGGAACTGGTGCGGCTGGCCCGTCTGCGCTGGAGGGTGGAGCGTGACTACCAGGAGATGAAGGGCGAGGTCGGCCTGGACCACTTCGAGGGCAGAAGCTGGCGAGGCTTCCATCATCACACCACGCTCTGCATGGTGGCCCATGGCTTCCTCGCGCTGCACCGGGCGCTTTTCCCCCCGGAGGAAGACGCGATGGACACTGCCCGAGGTGCGCAGACAGCTCCAACGCCTGCTGCTGCGCCGCATCGGCCAGTGCCCCTTGTGCCTGCGCCCCATCAACGCGCGCGACCCTCCACGTGGGCCGTCGCGCATATGACCGAGTAGTACTAGGAGTCAGTTCGACTCGGACGCATGGCTCGTGGCCAGCCAGCGCTTGCCGTCGTAGCGGTAGAACCAGGTGGCGTTGCCCTCGCCCCAGTCGACCAGCGCGTCCCGCTTCGTGGCCGGCACGCCGTCACGGCCCGGCTTCTTGTGCGGGCGGTAGAGCTGGAAGCAGCTCATCTCGCGAGGGAGCGGCTGGACCTCCCGCACGAGCCCCTTCATCGTGAAGACGATGCGCACGGGAGCGGCGCCATTGCACGCCGCGTAGCCGGCGCCCGGGAATGCGTAGTCCGGATTGCCGTCGCGGTCGAAGTCGCCCTGGATGCAGGGCACGCCGCTCGTCCGGATGACCTGCGCGTCCAGGCCGATTTCCTTCAGCGCCGCCTCCGCCGAGCCCACGCTCCCCACGCACATGCACCGCAGCTCCTTCTCCGGGTCACAGCTCGCCGGCTGGTAGGCGAGCGCCACGGGCCGCGGTGCCTCCGGAGTGCTCGGGGCCGCCTGAGCCCCGTGGGCCGCGTGCGTGCTCGCGGCCGGTGGAGCCTTCGGGGCCTCCGAAGGGGCGGAAGCAGCCGCGGAGAAACCCAGGGCCAACCACGGAAGAGTCCAGCTCCACATCCAGCGCATCCCCATCACGTGTCGGAACCTCCAAGGCCTCTCGGCAACTGCCGCGAGGCAGCCGCGTATACGGGACGGAGCTCAGGAAATTCAACGGCCCTGTTGTCAGGGGCATGACGCCAGCCCCAGGCGCCCCAACTCAGGCCAGGGGCGCACCGGCGGTGGATTGCGGTGCTCGACACATCCAAGTGAGCATTCCCGCCATGAGCTCACCTCCTGGGCGTGCGGACGCGGCGGCGGCGCTCGGAGCGCCCGACGTGCAGGGCGTGTTCAAGGGCCGCACGCTGGGCGTGGCCAAGGTGGGCACCGTGTTGGTGGTGTCCCACAGCTCGCAGCACCCCGCGCGCGAGGAGTGGGCGCGCTACTGCGACCTCGTGGCCGCCCACCACGCCACCTTCACGGCGCAGCTCGTGCTGTCGCAAGGCCCGGGCCCGGATGCCACCCAGCGGCAGCAGGTGCTCAACAAGCTCCCGAAGGGTTACGTCATTCCTCCGACGGCGGTCCTCACCCGCTCCGCGCTGGCACGAGGCGTGGTGACGCTCTTCAACTGGTTCACCCCCCGGGCCATGCGCGCCTTCCCGCCCGAGGACCTGCCCGCCGCGGCCACGCACCTCAAGATGAGCGATGCGGAGCTGCGGCGCCTGGTGGACGTCGCCTACGCGCTGCTTCCGCCGGAGCCATAGCTGCTGGCCCCGCCCGGAAGGCTACGTCACTGGAGCGTCTTGCACAGGGTCGCTCCGACGGGGTTGGGCTCCCAGTCCTTGATGACGCAGCCTGCCCCCGGTCCCTTCATCGTTCCCCGCCCCGAGAGCCGCTGGATGTCCCACCTGCCGAGCGTGGCGCAGATTTCGCTCTGCCGGGCCCTGGCCTCCTGAGGGGTGAGCTCGGCCGTCCCGGGCGCGCACGGCCCCTCCGCGGTCACCACGGAGAAGGGAAAGCCCGTGGGCTCGCAGAGCGACCACCCCATGGGCTGCGTGTCCTGAGTCCGGATGATGCAGCCCGCACCGGACCCCACCATCGAGCCGCCTCCCGACAGCCGGACGATGTCCCACCTGCCCAGATAGGCACACAGCTCGGTGCGTCTGGCGACCGCGGTCTCCGGGCTCATGAGGGCGGCGTTCGCCGGGCACACGTTGTCTCCCTGTGACTTGAAGTACGGCGGCAGGGGCCGCGGCATGCAGAGGCTGGCTCCCGGCGTGCGGAGATCGAGGTCCTGCACGGTGCAGCCGTAGGCAGGCCCCGCCAGCGTACCTCCCCCCGCCAGCCGGATGAGGTCGAAGCTGCCGAGCTGCGCGCAGAGGGCCTCCTGGTGGGCGCGCGCCTCCGCGACGGGCATCAGGTACTCATCGGGCGGGCACACCGTGTCGCCCCGGATGGAGCGGATGTCTCCCACGAGAGCGCCCTGGCTCCGGGCGAGCGCCTCCGCCGGGCCCTCCGGGGCGCGCGTGTCCTCACCACAGCCGGTCACCGCCAACAACATCAGACATCCCAGCAGCCGCTTCTTCATGTGTAGCTCCGGTTCATGCCGCGAGCGCCTTGGCGTTTCGTGGCGGGCATCGGGGAGACACATGAGCAAGCGAGGGGCCAGGGCGCGCGGATGGAGAAACCCGGCCGTAAATCATGGGATTGGAGGACGCGGGTGTCTGCCAGGCATGACGACAGGTGGCGGAACGTGCCAGTCCTGGCACGTGCGCACGGCGCTCCAGCGGACGTGGCTGTCAGGGGCCATCCCCGTGATGCCGGCGGACGGGAGCATCACTCGGGCGGCCCTGCCCTCCCCCTCAACAGGCCTTCTATTCGTGCGCGCCGTGCCACGCGGCGCGCACCACCGCCAGGCTATTCGCAGCCCCTGGCGTCGCGGTCGGGCACCCAGTTGCAGTCGAAGGTGTGCACCTCGCCGGCGGCGCGGCCGCGGCCGGGGCCCGAGCCGAGCATCGTGTTCCAGAAGCGCGAGAGCACCGCGTTGAGGGAGTTGGCCTGGCCGCTCGGGGGCTCGGTGCTGTAGAGCTGCGCCCCGTGCACGTTCGGCTCGAGCGAGCCGTTGGCTCGCTGCACGAGGGGGTCGCTCGGCGCATAGAGCCACGTCATGCGCGACGACGTGTTCCTGCCGGTGATGCCCATCGCCTGGTTGAAGGTCTGTACCCACCTGTCGCGCACGGCGAGCTCGGCCGGGGTGTTGGTCGCCGACAGGTACGGCAGGCCGGAGTTGGACATGTAGAGCTGGTCCTGCCGGTTCTGCCAGACGAGGGTGGGCAGGTCGAAGCCTGCCTCGGACTCCGGAGCGGTGAGGATGTCGTAGAGCACGGGGCCGCTGATGCACTCGTGCGGCGGGTGCACGGGGTCTCCGGGAGTCCGCGCCGCCACGCAGGACGGCGTGAGCGAGGACTTCCATATCGTCGTCAACTGGCCGAAGGCCTCCAGGCCCGAGCCGAGGCCCAGCACGGGGTAGTCGGGCTCATCCCAGTTGAGCGGCACGTAGCCGGAGCCGGGGAAGACGAGCAGCCGCCCCTGCTTCGCCGCCCTGGGGAGCCGCCGGACGACGCGGTGGGTATTGTTGAAGGCGCCGAAGCCGCCCGCCGAGCCTCCGCGCAGGAGCACGCGCAGCGGCTTGCTGTCGTCGAGGCCATAGCGCTCCACGAGCACCGCGAGCATCGCCTCCACGTTGGCGGCGCCCATGTAGCGCCAGTCCCGCTTCGTGCCCTTGTAGGTGATGTCGGGCGTGTCGAGGGCGGTGCCCGTCCACAGGTCGCTCGAGCAGTAGTGTCCGAGCACGTCGATGGCACCGCTGAAGTCGTCGGGCTGCGCGGGGGCGCTCTCACGCAGGGCGCGGTCGGCGGGCAGGTTCACCGACGAGACGAGGTCGATGTCCCGGTTGGAGCAGCCTCCATAGGGGCTGGTGCTGTCGAACGCGCAGAAGCCGCCGCCCTCCAGGCGGAGGACCCACTGCGTGAGAGGGCTTCCATCGGGCGGCACGGGGGGGAAGGTGACCTGGAAGACGAACTCGTCGCCCACGTTGCAGCGCGCCTCTGCCCAGCGGGGGTCGCGGAGCGCGGGGCGCACGGTCTCCATCAGCCGCCGGGTGGGGTTGCCGGCGCGAGTACAGGAGGTGACGTTGTAGCCATTGCCCGAGGCCCGACAGGTGGCGGAGCCGCCGGACCACACGGCCGCCAGGCTGGTGCAGGCGACGGAGGCGCCCGGAGTGCACACCGCCGCCATTGCTTCGGGGTGGATGACTCCATCGTTCGACGTGCCCGTGACGTCCTGCCGCTTGGGCAGGTCGGTCGCGACGTCGCTGGGGGGCTTCGGGTTCGATTCTCCGGCGCCGCAGGCGACGCAGGCGAGGAGGACAGGGAGCAGGAGTGGGGAGTAGCGCATGCCCCGTCAACCCGCGCCCCGCCGTGGAGTTGCGGTGCTTCCGGCTCGACGCGATTTCGCGACTGGAGGCGCTACCCGAAGGCCATGCGCACGGGGCGCGAGTCATGGAGCGCTCGGCCCCGGGGGCGGGCAATTCTGGAGCACCTGGGCTTGCACACGGCATATGCGAGGTTGGCCCCGGCACGAGGCCCCGCAGCACTTCCTCCTCGGCGCCTCCACCGTCGCGGCAAAGGCGGGGCCCTCCTCCTCCAGCCCCGGCTCCGCACCTGCTTGAGGGAGCTGGTAGGCGGCCAGCGCGTCTGCGCGTACGCGGCGCACGACGACTGAGCCTGTCGTGGTGGCGATAGGCTCTCTGGCGCGGCTCTCTGGCCTGTGACGTCCACCACACCCGCCGGGCATGGGCTCGGCGGGGCTGTTCTTGTGGCGCTACTTCATGGCGCCCGCCCGGGCCGGAAGGGAATCCCCCACCATTCCTGCGCAGGCTCTTTCGCGGCGCCGCCCCGGAGGTCCCCGTGCCACGAGCAGCCCAGGGCCAGGCCGCCTCCACATCCGTGGTGCGCTGGCAGGCCGGACGCCTCCGCGTGGTGCAGCCGGATGCCCAACCGCCCCGGCTTGAGGTGTTCGACGCGCCCGACGGCGAAGAGCCCACGTTGTACGTGCCCGCGCTCCCGAACCATGCCCCCTCCGCAGCTCAGTTGGATAGAGCGGCGGTTTCCCAACCCTTGAAGGGCCTCTTGGTCCTCGGTGGTGGCGGCTATATCCCCGTGATTGCTAAACACGGGCGTTCGTCCGTGTTCACTGGAGACCGACTGACTACGTACCAATTACGTACCTTGCTCCCGAAACGGGACACCTTGGTTGTTCCAGAGCAGCCGTACGAGGAGGTCCTGCCGCTGACCGCGTTACGGAACGTGGTGCCAGTTAGCCAACTCCTCCGTATCAGTTACCCTCGCGCCTCCTAGCATGTAGTTCATCACTCTGCCCTTCGCAGTCTCCTCGGTGACAACTAACCGTGGAATGGGGTCGAACTCGCGAAGCTGTGGGAAAGGATTCAGAGCCGGGTTCGCAATGGCCCGAGCTTGTACAGAATAGAGTCTCGAATCCAATGAGCGCAGCCGAAAAGGGAGTAGAGCCTGAAGCCTCGTCCGCGCACGCTCGCCGTTGCTACCAGGTTCTGCGAAGATGCTGTCGGCAGCACGTGCTACCCGCACTGGCTTATCGACATCGCCCCCATCCATTCGGATCGGAACCTTAATAACATTGTGCCCCAAAACGACGTCTTCAACGGCGTGAAACGACCACGGCAGGTTCCTCAGGTCGAGTGCAACAATCAGGGGAACCTTGTACCTTCCCAATTTCTCGTGGATGGCCGCGCGAATATCGTCGTCGCCAGCCCCGAGCATGGGCTCCCCCGTCCAGCCGGCGATTGCGGAGACCTCAATGTCTAGCTTCTTGTGGACATCGAAATGTACGCACACGCCGTTCTGGTCGAACACTTGGAGTCCGTCCGGACTAGGGCCTGCTAGAAGCTCCTTAAGGTGCTTCACGAAAGGCTTAAGTGATGATTGGCCATCGATCCGAGTGTGCCGAATGCTAATGGGCTTTCTCGTCTTGAGTTCCCTCAGCGCATCACGAAGGAGCGAGATGCCTGTGCTAAATACGTCTTGCAGTGGGCCCGCTACACGGCGCACTTCCACGAGGTAAATGGCACCGCCCTTGCGGATTCGCAGGTCAGGTGTTCCTCCGGCCTCGTCCGGTTCATGCTCCACCTCCCAGCCCATGTCAGCCAGTGTTTTGGCTAGCAAGATCGTACCGAGCGCATCCTCGACTTGGCCGTCGGAGGATTTCTTCCCACGTATCGGTCCCAAGACCCGCTGGTGTTTATCCTCGGGGACCGCTGCCGCTGCGCGCTCAATCTGCTCACGGAGGACTTCGCCCTCGGGCCCGTCGATCAGCGCGAGGCGATGGAGCAAGGGACTAGAGTGCGGCCGATTCGGGTTCACTAGACGCATCAGATCCGGGGTGAAGAGCAGCCGCTTGGATTGGGAGTCGCGCATGGGCGGGCCATAATACAACGCACTGCGTTCCTGAGCATGCGGGCCGTCCGCTCACGGCTCCCGGATCGAAGCAACCGGAAGGGGCAATCAGCCGGGGGACAGACCGGACTGGGTCAGGGTTGAGGCGGCGAGTCGGAGACGGCTGCGGGATCCGAGGCCACAGCCACGCGCGCCGCCAGTGGCCCACAGCAGGGCCCGGAAGCGCGCCGGGAACCGCGTGGCGGCGATGCGGGCGTAGACGTCGAGCAACTGGTCGTCCGAGACCTGCGCGTACTCCTTTGCCTCCGGGGCTCCTTCTCCGGAAGGGCGGCGCGGTGCTGTGCGACGATGGCGGCCATCTCCTGGAGGTCGGTCGAACCGTGGGTTGGGTTCCTGTGCCATGCGGCCCTCCGGAACGCCGCCCGCGCCAAGCCTGCGCCGACCATCGTCTGCAGCTCGGCCAAGCCGCGCTGACCCAGGCTGCGCTTCAGCTCCGCCAAGGCCTCGTCCTTGAGCTGATTCAGCTCGGCGGCGGTGAGGATACCGTCGGCGGACGCGGCCTTGAGCTTCGGCTTCAGCGTCACCTCAATGTCCCGGACGACGCCCTCAGCGAGCATGCTGGCACGCGTGGCCACCTGCGCGAGCTTCGGCTCCCCGGCCTTGGCCTGGATCTTCCGCGTGAGGGCGACGAGCGCGGCCGCCACGAGGCCCGCGAGCGCGGTGGCCAGCCCATGTGGGCGGAGGCCGGCTACGTCCACATGGTGGGCAAGCACGAGAAGCTTGAGGAGCAGTTCGCCAGCTTCACTGGCCAGGAGGGTGGCCACGGGCGCGACGACCGCGTGGACGCCATGGTGTGGCCCATCTTCAAGTACGTGGTGAAGAAGCGGAAGAACGAGGGCGCCACCGAGCGTGCGGAAGCATCAGCCGAGGCAGAGGACGACGAGGAGCAGGAGGTGGATGCCTAGCCCCTCGCCCTGACGTGCAACATTGTCTATTGTTCCACCATGCGCTCTGAAACACCAGGCAACGAAGCGGCGATCAGGGAAGCCGCTGGTGCAATGGCACAGACCTCCGCGGACAGCATCGTCGGCATTGGTCGGCCGACCGACTACACCTTCGAAGGCATTAGGGGGTACATCGAAGCATCACTCGAGCTGTTGAAAGCAATTTCCGAATGTGACTTCGACCTCATACCAGAACCGCGCCTAAAAGACTTGTTCAAAGACGTAAATGGGCTCGTGCAGATACTCAAGGCCGCTGAAGGATATCACAAAACCGGCGACTTTGACCGGACGAGGCGCGAGCAAACATGGAATGCCATTCCCAGTAGCTATGATAGGCTGTTCGAGAAATCGGCCTCGATTGTCGCATTCGCACGAAACCAAGGAACAAACGCGAGCGGACTTGAGCACCGTGCTCGGATGTTGTTTGAGGCCATCTCTGCCATCAAGTCAGATGCCGAGAAACTGCACGAAGCACAGAAAACATTCAACATAGACTCAATTGTTACAAAGCAGGCGGCACATTTCGATACAGAAGCAAAGAGCCACATGATCGACGCGCGTTGGTGGCTTGGTGCAATAGTGATCTCAGCGCTAGGCGTTAGTGGCGTCGCAGCATACTCTGCGTGGGTGCCGCCACCCCTGCCAGATCCCGGATCACTACCACAAACCGTAGCGGCGTTCATTCCCCGTCTTGTCGTCCTCTCCATTGCTTTTTATGCGCTGTCGCTCTGTGCGCGCAATTACAGAACGAGCCGCCACAACTTCATCATCAATCGCCACCGGGCTGTTGCGCTTAATACATTCACTGTCTTCACCGCCGCGGCGACCGATCCCAAGGTTAAAGACGTGATTCTCGCTCAAGCAGCGAGCACAATATTCGCTCCGCAACCCAGCGGATACTCGACTGACCAACCAGAACCACTGCCGCACGCGACCGTCGTCGAACTCCTTCAGCGCCTCGGCACCAAGTAACGTGAGGTTGTGCCCGCCCCTTCTCCCGGGCATGGCATCCCTCGTCCGCCGTGCCCTGAAAGCCCTCGGCCTGCTTCCCACTACGCGGGGCCCCCTCGTCCATGCGCTCCCCGCCGTGTCCTTCTCTCCGCGGCGGGGCACGCTCGAGGTGCTCGCCGCGTACCGGGAGAACGGCTGGCTTCGGGCCGTTAGTGGGCACCGCGGCAGACGCGGTGGCCACGCCCCGGTGGAAGGCCTACAAGCGCGTGGGAGGCGGGCCGAGACGCCAGCGGTGTGTGCCCTCGTGCAGGAGCTTGTCGCCGCTCTGGCGCAGTAGTCCGCTCAGCGGAATGCGGCCGAGTCGTTCCAGTCCGGCACGGGGACGAAGCGAAGTCCTTCCGGCGGAGGCGTCATGCTCAACACCCGGTCCACCACGTCGCGGTGGAAGAGGTGCACCACGGCCTCCTCCAACCGGAAGGCGAGCCGCTCTTGGAGGGGAATCTCGCGAAGCACGTCCTCGTCGAGCACTCGCCGGCCTGGACGTCGGCGGGGACCAACTGCACGCCCTGACGCTGCGCTGCTTCGAGCACCTCCTTCACCCGAGAGGACACTACCGGCGATGGCAGGCTGTGGCGGTCCACCATGACGGGCCTAGGAGGCACCGGCTCGCCCATCCTCAGCTTCACCGGCTCCAATGCCTCGACGGGCCGTGCCTTCAGGTAGGCGCGATAGCTCTGGCCCCATGCCAGCAGCGGGTGCTGCTGCGAGCGCTCGCGAAGCAAGACGAAGTACTCTTGCTGCATGGTTCACGCCCCCACTTGCAGCGTCCGGCGTGGGAGCGGCGCCCCGGTGGACCCGTGCCGCACGCCATGCCGACGCCCGTGAGGACACGCGCGGCGCGGCTTCTCCTGAAGGCTGCTCGCCCCAGCACACCCCGGGCCACCAGGCTGGTAGTCCAGGCCGTCCGTGGTGAGCGTCCACTTTCCACAGGAGAGCTTTCCGAGGAATTTCCCGGCTCAGCGCGTCCAGCTTCTGGGTGAACAGCTCCGGCCGAGCGCAGAAACCACCCGCCTCCACCAACTCCGCCACGCGCATCAGCTTGCGCTTCACCGCGTCCGGGTAGGACATGTCCATGTCGAATGCCCAGCCCCCGGCGTGGGGCCCGGCGTGGACGGGCACGTGCAGCTCGCACGCGACGGCCAGCACCATGGGGAGGACAACGCCATAGAAGCTTCAGACCTACGAAGCCTGTGCCGTGCTGCGCGAGGCGCGCGACGCCGTGGACGCGTCCCTGCCTGGGCTGTCCGGACCGGCGCGGATGGACGCGGAGGACCTGGCCAGCCGCCTGCGCGTGGCCACCTCGCCGGACTTCCACTGAGCGGGAACGTCAGCCGGTGCGGCGGGAGCGGGCCAGGGCCAGCCCACCGAGGACCATGCCAATCAGCCCCACCCCCAGGGCCAGGATGGCCCCGCCCCGCCCGTTGCCGGTGCCGATGGCGCCGGAGGAGCGGACCAGGTGCAGCCCGCCGAGCGCCATGCCGAGCAGTCCCACCACCAGGGCCACCATCCCCCCACCCCGCCCCTTGCCGGTGCCGATACGACCGGCGGAGCGGAGCGCCGGCCCACCGATGACCACGCTCATCAGCCCCACCACCAGGGCCACACTGGCCCCGAGCCGCCCGGAGCTGGGGCCGAGTGGCGGTGCGGCCTCGCTCACGCACCCTCCGAGCGCAGCCACCGCGAACAGCGCGACGCAACTCCAAGACGACGTTCGAGACATTCCCATGGCATCGCTTCCTTTCGTCGCCCGGACGCTAGGGGCGGAGCAGGAAGCGCGATTGGACGAATTTTACCCTTCTCCGTCCGGCGGCACGACGTGGTTCTCCTTCACGCGCGCTCCCCGGTGGCGAAGGAGCACTGCTGGCGAGAAGCCTGAGAAGTGCACGAAGTCGCGAATCATGTGCGACTGGTCGAAGTAGCCGCACTCGAGTGCGAGCTGGGCCCAGTCAGGCAGCCGAGGCCGCTCCGCCATCGCCAGCGCGCGCTGGAAGCGCCGCACGCGGCCGAAGAGCTTGGGCGTGATGCCGACGTCGGCGGTGAAGAGCTCGATGAACCGGCGGCGGCTGAGGGCCAGCTCCTCGGCGACGTCGCCGACGCTGCTTGCTCCGCGTCCGAGGCGCTCGAGGGCGAAGTGCATGACTCGCTGGCGTTCCGGCGTGGCGCGAAGCGAGGCGAGCAGGACCTCTTCGAGGATGCGAAAGCGCTCCACCGGGGTGCGCGCCGCGCACAGCCGCTCGCGGAGCCGGCGGGCGCGAGCTCCCCAGAGCGTCTCCAGGTCGAGGTGCGTGTCCGCGAGCTCTCCCGGCGGGAGGCCGAGGACCGCGCGGGCGCCGCCGGGCCGGAAATGAACGCCGACCATGGAGGCATGCTCGCGCGTGTCGATGACGAAGTAGCTGCGGTAGGCGCCGGAGACGACCGCGCCCGAGAAGCGGCGGCAACGCGTCGGGTCGACCGGGTCGTAGATGCGAACCACGTCCTCGTGGAGGTTGACGACCAGCTCGAGCGTGGCGCTGGGAACGATGCGCTCCTGCGCGTGGGCCGGCGCGTCGCTGAGGGACCAGAAGTACTCCACGAAGTCCGCGAGCGGCGCCTTGGGGGTGTGGGCGGTGTAGAGCATCGAAAACCTGGCGCGAGCGTATGCCAGGGCCGGAAACGGAGCACGGCTCGCCGCGGCCGGACGCCTCCTCGCGGGTTCGCGCTGAGGCAGAGAGGCTGGTGCCAGGCCTGGAGGACAGGCTGTGCCGCCCACCTCCGGAACGCATCACCTGCTTCGCCGGCAGAGCTCGACGAACTCGCGCGCGGTTTCGGGCGGGCGCTCTTCGGAGCCCATGAGCGCGTACTGGGCCCCGACGAAACGCGACAGCTCTCGCAGCCGCTCCGCCGCGTCTACCGCGGCCTCCGCGAGCCCGAAAATCACCTTTCCATCTCGCGTGTAGAACAGCATCGCCTGACGAGAAGACGCCGGATTCCTGTCGCCCCAATACAAGCCATAGGGCTCACCGGGAGTTGCCTCCAGATACGCCAGGATCTCGTCTTCGGTCTGGAAGGTTTCCCGGGGCGCATCCTCGTTCTCCGGGACGGGAAACTCCGCTTGTAGCCGCTCCCGCTCCGGCAGGAAGCGTTCGAGGAAACCTCGAGCGAACCGCGCAGTCCTGTCATCCCCCAACGCATACAGTTCTTGCGTGATTGTCATCGTGCTCTTCCCGCGCTGATGAAGCGGCCAGACGCGATTCCCTCGTAGTACCGGCTGAAGGCTCCCGGCGCCTCAACCCCCGGAAGCTTTTTGATGGCCCGATGTAACCGCCAGAGCGGGGCTGTCGTACCAGTGGGGACAGGAGCGCTCTTCCATGATCGACGGACTTCGCGGCCGAATCCTCCCCCTTCTTCCCCCTCCCCCGCCCCCGAAGCGAGAGACGCCCGTGCCGCAGCCGGCGAACAGGCCGACAGGGTACACCGGCACCAGCTCGTTCGAGGCGCCGACCCGGGCTCCCGTGGCGCTCACGGCTCCGCCTCCCCCTCCCCGGACGGTGGGGACGACGCCCCTCCTTCCCGGGGCCAGGACGGTGGCGCCGACGGCCACTCCCCTGCCCACCGTGGCGACGCAGGTCGCCTCCAAGCCCGATGCCGGTGGCGGCTCGTACAGCGTTCGTGACGCATCACGAGCCATCAAGGATGCCTACACGTCCGGGGGGGCGAAGGCCGCCGCCGCCGAGCTCCGCGCCCAGGCCGAGTTCATGGTCAGCCCGGAGCAGGTCGACGAGCTGCTCGCCGCGGCGCGGCCCACCGTCGACCGCATCTCCACGGACCTCGCCAACGGCGTGAAGGACAACAGTCTCGACCAGGGCACGAACCGGGATGTGCTCCGCGACCTCAACGCCACGGTTGCCCTCGCCGGAAAGACCGGGCGGAACGCGGTGGCCACCTCCGTCGCCGGGAAGCTCTCCGAGGCAGTGCCCGCGGGCTCGGCGCAGCTGAGGCTGTTCGATGACGCGCTCGGCGAGCTGGCCGAGGACGGCGTGGGCGCCACGCTCTCCTCCGCCGTGGCGGAGAAGCTCATCAACGACTTCGGCCGCCTCGAAGCGGGCAACGCGGTGCTCAACACGTCGACGGCCGCCATCAACAAGGTCCGCACGAACTACGAAGCGAAGGCGGAAGAGCTGACCAAGGTGGAGACGCGGCTCAACGAGGAGCTCGGCCAGCTGGGGCCCGCGCTCACGCCGGATGAAATCGAGGAGTTCAAGGAGGCCTTCTGGGCGCGGAAGGAGAACGCGGAGATTCGCGACGCGGCGCGCGCGGCGGGAGACACCCTCTCCGAGACGCTCGCCGCCAGCACCGCCGAGCTGGAGACGCTCGCGGCGCAGGGAGACACCGACGCGAAGAAGGCCCTCTTCGACGGCTACAAAGCCCTGGCCGGGACGCCGAACCACGCGGATGAGTCCATCCAGTTCGCCGGGCGCGTCAACCAGGAGGCCGGACTGGCCGACGAGCTGCGCGAGGAGTACGGCGACGAGTTCGAGCAGAAGCTGTCCGATGAAATCCTCGCGCCGGCGCTGCCCAACGCGCAGGCGGAGGCCATCGCCGAGGCGGGCGAGGGCGGCTTCGACGCGGCGATGGAGACGTTCAGCGCGCTCGTCAAGGGGCTGAAGACGGCCGAGTCGCTCACGACCATCCCCGGCGACTTCCAGCAAATGCTGCAGGACATCCGGGACATCCGCGCCGGTACCTTCACGCAGGACAAGGTGCAGGACGTGCTGGACTCCTGGGAGAACAATTCCCCGCTGGGCAGGTCGCTGGCGGTCACCGCCTTCGGTCTCGGCCTCTACGATTTGCCCTCCCAGCTCGCCGACGGCGAGTACCTGGACGCCATCAAGAACACCCTCACCTCGACCTCCTCGGGCATCGAGCTGACCTCCGGAATCCTCAACACCCTGGGCAAGACGGGCGCGGCCACCGACGTGGCGAAGTTCGGCGCGAAGTTCCTCCCGGTGCTCGGCCTGGCCGCTGACGCCATCCAGGCGTATCAGGACGTCCAGGCGCTGCGAGATGGCGTCTCGGCGGGCGACGTGTTCAACCTCGCCGGCTCGGTGGTGTCGCTGGCGGGTGACGTCGCCGGCTTCGTCCCGGTCGCGGGCACGGCGGTGGACGTGGTGGCCACGGTCGCCGGCGAGGCACTCCGCGCGGTGGGCGGCCTGTTGAACGGCGACTTCGCCCCCGACCTCGAGGACTTCTCGCTGTTCGAGGTGCGCGACATCCTCCACGAGACGCTCGGCCTCTCGGACGCGCAGGTGCAGCTGCTGGTGCGGAACACGGCGAACGGCTACGGGAGGCGGCTGCAGGGGCTGGGCCTGGAGCCCCAGCAGATCCGGGAGCTGCTCACCCAGGAGAGCCCGCCGCTGTTCGCCTACTCCGATGGACTGGGAAGCTACGAGGAGCAGAGCCAGCCCAACTCCATGTTCGACACGCTCGCCGCCTTCGGCGTGACGGGTGACGCGGCGGTCGACTTCATCCAGACCTACGCCGGAGCGGGCAACACGTTCGACGAGCTCCTGTCGAACCCGTACGCCCTGGAAACGTCGCTGGGGGAAGCGGTCCACACCGGCGACTTCTCCGCCTTCCGCGAGGAGATGCTGGACCGGCTCCCGGATGACATGGCCGAGGCGCTGGAGCCCTACCTCGACGCGCAGGCGACCACCGGGTACTTCGAGCCCTGAGCCCCGGAGCAGGCTCGCCTGCTCGCTTCAGCTCGATGCTGGCCTGTCCAGCTCCATCACCACGGTAAAGAAGAACGGCCTCCACCTCTTCGCCGTCATCCTGATGGCGCTTGTTCCCTTCCACTCGCGGGCCCAGTCGGCCCTCATCGTCTTCCGCGACAGCCTGAGCGACTCCGGCAACAACAGCATCGCCACCTGTGGGCAAGCCGGCTCGGCGTCTCGGATGGGCAGGAGTCCCAGCTCCGCCAGTCCGCGACACCCAGCCGGCTCAACCGAGCGGCGGGGTGTCCAGCGGCCCACGCCGTCCGCGAAGAGGTGCCAGTCACCGCCGACGGAAGGGACCTTCGAGGCAAATCCCGCGGGGTTCGTCGTCTTCGCGGCCCAATCGGCGCTTGACGCCCAGATGTCCGGGCTCACGCTCTCCACGGGAGTGACGTTCGTCCGGAAATGGCCTGCCGCCACCCGGGACACGTCCCGCATCGACGACCAGGACTGCTGCACGGCGGTATTCGAGGGGAAGAGACGCGCGGCAACCGCCGTCGCCGGAACCCAGCCCACGTCATGGGGATGCTGCTTCGAGAGGTCATCCACGGCCAGCGGGTTGCACAGGGGCGAGGACAGGCCGGACCAGGCACTGCACCCCACCCAGCTCATCACGCCGCCCGAGCTGCTCACGAACTGCGCGGCATCGTTGGCACGCATCTGGGCCACATCCGTGCTTCCCAGCTGGACGGAGACCAGGCCCGCCTGCTGCAGCTCCTCGTATGCAGCCATGGCCTCCAGGTACCGGGCCGCGGCATACGCGTCCTTGTAGCCAGACTTGAACAAGTCGAAATAGGTCGAAGCCGTCGCCTCGGGCTGCCCCGTGCCACGGAGCCACGCGTACGGGATGACGAAAATCCCCCGCTGGCCATGGTGCGTCGAGCGGGCCAGGGACCAGTTGAGGGCCTGTTCCTGCTTCGCGCGCACGTTCCAGTAGGTGGCCGCGTTGAAGGGATTCGCCTCGAATCCCTCCAAGAAAGCACCGAGGCTGTTTTCGGGGAGGGAGCCGCACATCCGCCTCCGTTCAGCGCAGCCGCTGCTGCAGGGAGTGCGCCTGCGCCTGGTATGCCTGCAGCGCGTCCTCGGGCCCTTGCGCGGGCAGGGCCCCTCTTTTCTCCAGCAGGCGCAGCCCCCGGTGCCGCACCACCCGCAGCAGTCGCTCCACCTGTGCTTGCGTGGGCGGAGGCAACGGCTCGACGCGCACGCCGCCCTCCCGCGGCACGAAGACGCCGTCCGGAACCAACGTGCAGGGCTGTGACTGAGCCCGTGAGGCGGTCGCCCGGTGTCTCCGCTGGAGACACCGGGTGGCCCCCGTTCCAATCGCCCCAGTCTCACGAGGGCCAGAACCTGATGGCGAGTGTGGCTGCCAGACTCAAGGTGAGTGCCGCAGCCATGCCAAGGCGCCAGCGAAGAATGTGGCCGCCGTTCCTGAGTTGGGCAAGCACTCGCTGCGCGCCTGGCTTGCCGAAGTCACGGCGGATTCGCCGCAAGGTCATTCGCTCCAGGACGAGCCAGCCCACCGCGCCGACGGTGCAACCCAGTGCTGCGGCATATTCCACGCCAGGATGGGGCCAGGGGAGCACATGCAGAATTGAAGCGACAAGGCTGGTCAGTCCGATGTGGAGAAGGGCTGGGAATGCAAGCGCGGCGCCGTAGAGGCGTGAGAGGGCGACGCGAAGTGCTTGACTGGCACGCTTCACATAGTCGGTTCCTACCAGCCCCCTGAAGTGCTGCTCAACCAGTGGGGCGGCATCCTCCTGACCGAGCTTCGAAAGGCTGACCTGCTCGGCAATCAGGAGATTGAGCTCCGACTCCAAGAAACGCGAGATCGCATCCCGAAGTCCCGTTTCTCGCCTCCGGAGCCTCCAGCGAGGTTTTTCGCGGGCATGAGACTCGAGCAGGGCCAGGTCATCTTCGAGAAGGTGCCCCGCGAGGTCATGGAAGTCGAAGACCTCTGATTGAGCCCCAAAGCCGAACAAGACGAACCGCCGCGCATTGACCATCAGCGCCGCTCGAATGACTTTCAGCCGCAGTTCATGGCGGCTGACCAGCCCGTCCGGGCTGACGTGGTGCCGTACGGCATCCAGGACGCCATAGCTGGGCAGCAATTGCGTCGGCAGGACATGTGACACCAGCCGGCGCAGCTCGAGGTCTTCCGAATCGATTTCGAGCGTCCCCCTCACGTGCACGAACACGTTCAGGCGGCCCTGGACGTGCTTCAGGCCCGTCGCTTGACATTCGCCGCATGCCACCCTGCCGCTGGAGCCACAGCCGAAACATGGATGGGTGCCCTGACCTGAGCACCTCGGGCAGTCCACCATGCCGTCCATGCCGCACTCAAAGCATTGAGTCGTGCGCTGCCCTCTGCACGTGGTGCAGACCCTGGATTCCAGCCTGTACTCGACCACGTTCTCGTAGCGGTTCGAGTCCCAGTAATCGTGCCGAACAGTCTCCTGATGGATACCGACACCGCGACAATGGCTACACTGTAGCTTCGTGGTGCCGTAGCAGACATGGCAATCGACTCGTTTCTTCTCGAAGCAGCCGAAACAGGTATGGCGGCCAGTGCCCCGGCAAGAGCCGCATGAGACGTGGCCCTGGCCGCTGCAAGAAGTGCAGCGGTATTCATACCCGAACGTCGACAAGGGACGAAGCAGGCAGGCATTTTCTGGCAGCCGCCGCATATAGGCCCCAGGCGCCTGGCTCACCCATGCCTGGATGGCCGGTATGGCCTCCCGTCTGACGCGACTCAGCTCGTCTTGGAGTTCTTGACGTAGCTGCGGCTCGCCGGAGGTCGCGTGCACGCTGGTGGGAAGTCGTCCTAACCCTGGTTGATAAAACGTGTCGAATTGAACCTCCTGTGTCAGTAGAAGCCTGACATGGAGTTCCAACTCTTGCTCCGGTTCGATGGATTGAAGATGACGACCGTCGAACCGGGTCACAGGCTCGATACGGGCTGCTACCGAGGATGCGACCCGTCCGGTGTGAGTGCTCGTCCGTGCCTGCGTGCGCTCCCTGCTTTCATGTCGACTCGAGCCGGCACTCATTGCAGCCCCGTGACGTAAGCACAGGAATTCATCTGGGCACCGTATGCTGTTGAGGTGGGGAGTGGGAGGCCGCTGTGGTGTCCGGAGAAGTCACTTACTGCGTGCTCGAGGTGGGGCTGGTCACCTTGTAGGGCTCGTCGGTGCCCGGCGGTTGGCCGGGTTGCCAGAGGTCGGTACAGAGTGGCGCTGAGGGTGTCCGAGCCTGGAGGGCACTTACTTCATATGCAACATGGGTCATGAGCGCGCTGACTTCCCGCAGAGACTCCGCGTTCCCCCGAAGGTCGCCACGTAGTTCCTCGGTCTCCCAGAGGAGCACTCCGACCAGGCCCATACAGCCAACAATCCCCATCGCCACAAGAAGCGGGAGCAGGGATGCCTTCCGAGGGACTTCTTCCTCAACGAGTCCGCGCTGTGGTCCGGACCCTCTTTGCCCGGAGAGCGGGCCGTGCATCTGCGCAAGGGCGCCTTCCACAAGGCTCGTGGCCGGCGATGAGAAATCGACGGGGTCACAGGGGGGCGTCTGGGGTTCTCCGCTGACTCGTGACACCGGCTCGAAGATCAACATCTTTGTCGATAGCGCGAACCCCATTTCGCTGCGAATGGGGTCATAGACCAGGTTCACTGCGTCATCGCCAAAGTCAGCGCAGGTGCGGAGATCCGGATCCGAGAAGAACACCCCGAATCCAGGGTGGGTATGGGCCCAGCCAACGACATCCAGCGCTGCGGCTCCCCTTCGTGCGCGCTCCTTGGCCTCGATTGGCAGTTTGACCGTCGCTCGCTCTCCTTTGGCGATGAAGGGCAGTTTCTCGATGATGGTGTACTCCCCTTCGTCGTCCTGCGCCTTGCGCCCGAGACACAGGAAGGAGATCTCCACGGAAGTCTGGGAATCGCTGCCATATTCCCTGCCAAGCGCCATCATCTGGTCAAGGGCTTCCTTCCGGATGTAGACCTTCCGCTTTCCCAGGTCCCGATGGAGGTAGGCGGAGTTCCCCAAGAGCGCATCGCGGGAGCGTCCCCTCTGCCGGACTATTGGCCCGAACAGGCTGGAATCATCCGGGTTGCTTTCAGCATCATGACTTGAGCCATTCATCGTGCGCTCGGAGGCTGCGGCCAATCGTTCACGTGCCGCTGATCGGCCCAAAGAGGTCGTCAATGTCGTCCGGTGGGTGGCCCTCGCCCTTGCTCGGGATGATCACCGGATAGGCGATGCTGTTGATGGGACGCGCTCCGTGTGTCTTCTCCCACCAGCCAATCGATTCGGCGTTGAAATGCCGATCGGCCTTTCGCAGCTTTTCAAGAGACTCATCGAAGTTGAGAATCTTGAGGAGGTCCGCCACCAACTCAGCCAGGACCCGGTTCGCTTCCCAGACCGTGCCGAGACAAACCTGCCCGAAAGGCCCCACATGCGGGAGCCAGGGAACGGGTCGCCCCAGGAATTGGGCTGTCGGTGATTCGTAGGGGAACCGAGGGGCCGAGGCATCGATTCTCGCGACCCACCGTTCGTGATAGGCGTTGGCACTCTTCGGAGAGGGGATTCTGTACTCCACTTCGTACACACGTGCCTCCGCTGGGTTCCGTGTGGGCGAGCCGCAATCCGCCAATGCGACCGATGCGAATGCACGCCATGCAACCACACAAGGGTGCCGTGTCTTGCTAAACGAAGCCTCCATGGTCCAGAAGTCCAGGGTCCTGCGGCTTTCCTGTTTCGCGTTGTGCACGGCTACCTCCGATTACGCGGCGTACCCTTCACGTTGAAAGACGATCTCGGAACCATCCCGGATGTTCTGGGCATGCAGGGACAGGTTGGGAGCCAGTGTCATGCCCTGGCTGGAAACCAGATAGGGTCGCTGAGGGTCCTCGGGAGGAATGGCTTTCGAGTGCTGAAGAAATTCCAGCAACTTCGCCACGGTCGCCCGCTCGGGAGCCTTGATGGGCACGCGTACAAATGCCCCACTGTCCGGATGCCGCACCTTTACGATTATTGGCTGATTGATGATCATCGGTTCCTCAAATGGTCGGGACATTGCTGATGGCTACGTGCCAGCCTCCGTGGGGGACCACATTGCCGTAACAGTTGTGCGTTCTGCGTGCATCAGATTGAAAATGGCGCCTGGTTGCAGGCCAAAATATTCCGGAGGCAATCCACCTAGATTGTGTTTGGTGACCACCGTCAGATTGACTTCATCAAGAGCGAGGGGGTTCATGTCCGGTGGGGCCTCCGGGAAGAGAGCTGGGGTGAATTGGCTTGGGCATCTCCATGGAGGCAGCGCGACGCGCTTCAAGCTCGCTCCATCCGGAACGTAGACAGGAAAGCGGGCATTCAGCGGGACGGCGACGGCTGGAAATTGGCGCTCCAACTCTTGCAATACGACATCAATGCGAGTTCCCACGAGTTGAACCGGGAGAGGGGCGTTGGTCGCATGATGCGGACAATCGGGTACTCGAGTAATGCCATTGCGAGTGCCCAGCGGCATTCCCGAAGGCACCGCATGGTCGATTCGTACGGTGGTTGCAGCCATGGGCTCGCCGTCGTTGGAGAGCCAATCGACAACCTGCTGGACCATCAAGGATGCCGTCAGCGCAGCCAGAGTCGGAGTCGCCGGAATCTTTCTTGCTTCACGCGCTCGTGCGCCTTCCGCGGTGCAGGAGATGTCCGAGGCGGCATACTCCGGTGTGTTCCCGCGACAGCACGCGTAGCAGGGACTGTCGCTGGTGCCAGGAAAGCTTTGAACCATGACGCTCTTGGAGAGAGCGTCGAACCCGCCGATGACGAGCGGCTTGCCATAGCGTCTGGAGAGCATGGCGGCATCGTGCCGGGCGCGAGGATGATCGACCGCGGCAACAACGATGTCGGCGTTGCGCCATTCCCGCGGAGCCAATTCCTGCACATAGGAAACAACGGCTTTGATGCGGTCGGATGAAGTGCCGGCGTTCCGCAGGCGGCGCTGCCAGTTCCTGGCGACTTCCTGCGATTTATAACAAGCGTGTCCCTGCCGTATCCGTCGATGAGGGAAGTCGAGTGTGCGCGTGAGGTTGGAGCGCTCATAGGTGTCGAAGTCCACGATTGTGGCTTGAGAGAAGCCCCACATCGTGAATTGGTGCGCGAGCGCGGAACCCAGTGCCCCAGCCCCCAACAGCAGCAGTTTGCGTTCCAGGATCTCGGGTGAATACCCCGCCAGACGCTCGCGAGAGAATGGCTCGTTGAGGCGTACGTCGATGCTCATTGTCAATTCTCCTTGCGCATGCACCCCCTGTATGCGCAATGCGTCCTGTACTGCGTGCATTCCTCCCCGGTGGATTTGCACAATGCGACCTGCGGGACTTCGGTGCTCCCAAAGGGGCTACTCTCGTCGCGAGAGTGAAGATCAGTCACGCTGCTATGTACGATCGGCTGACCGAACAGTTCGTTGAACTCGTTGTCGCCTGGAAGTGGCGGCGATGGAGGTGGGCTTGGATGTCTGTTGAGGAGCAGACCCCAGAGTGCGAGGCCCGCTACAGTGGCAAGGATTGCGACAAGCAGGATCAATCCCAATTCCCCTGGCCGAGCTCTGCCATGGTCCGAAACTCCGGAGACCAATGTGGCGCGAGCATTTCGAAGCCTCACTCACGATCGATGGGAGCGGACTGTGGCGCCCATCTGTCAGTCTTATTTTAATGGCGCCATCATTTTATGCACGCCTAAGGGCCCTGAATGTGGAGGCGGCGCAGGTAATCGTCTGATTACTGGGAGTTCCACTGTCTTGAAGTCGTCAGTGCGGTTTGAGTGGGCATTCATCACCACAGCCAACCCAGGTGAGACGCTCGAGCCCTGTCGTTCAACCGGGGACCACCGCGTTGGCAGTGCCAGCTGTCACCCCTTCGCGGCCACTACCGTGCTCAAGGTGTGGCGGGTCCCCCGCGGACAGCGTGGTGTCCGCCGGGTTCGTCGGGTTGACGTACGTGTCGCTGTTTCCGGGCGGAGCATAGGAAGGACAGGAACCCTCTTGGGCGTAGCGGGTGGGAGCTGAGCGGGAGGTGAGAGACGCTGACGGGAGCCCATGAGCCGCACGCCGAGCCGGCGCAGAAGCCTTTCATCTCCAGCAGACACACACCTGCCCAGCCCAGCAGCCCGGCCTGGTCCAACCAGGGTGTGCTCTCCTTCCTCGGCTCCTCCACCGTCGCGGCACAGGCGGGGCTCTCCTCCTCCGGCCCAGGCACCGCACCTGCTTGAGGGAGCCTGCTGCTGAGAGGCTCGGGGGAGCCCCCGGAGCCTCAGCGCGGCAGGACGACCTCGAAGCGGCTGCCTTGTCCGGGGCTGCTGTCCACCCAGACCTCGCCGCCGTGGGACTCGACAATCCGCCGGGTGATGTAGAGCCCGAGGCCAGGCCCGCCGTAGTGGCGATCGCTCACCGCGCGCCCGAAGAGCTCGAAGACGAGGCCGAGGTACTCGGGGGCGATGCCAATGCCCGCGTCCTTCACGACGATGCGCACGTGGGCCTCGTCTCCGGAGAGCTGGATGTCCACCGGCGTCCCGGCGCCGTACTTCAGGATGGATGGCGGAGAGCCATCCCCAACCCGCGTATTGCTCCATCTGCTGCCCGGTGTAGCCACCCCAGGTGGAGCACGTCCGGACGATGGCGCCCTGGGCATTCGTCGTCCACACCCCCTGTTTGGACACGGACACGAGCGTGGGCCCGACGCCGGGCCGACTCCGGTAGCCCCTGGAACAGGCCGCTCACCGTGCGGCCTTTCACGCGTGTGACGAGCCAGGTAGAGGATCACAACGTCTTGGATGACGGCTCATCCCATCTCGGGCGTGCGAATCCGCGACCTGGGGCACCCTGGTCCGAGTGCTCGGTATCGGGGGTGATGGGGGCGGCGGTGTACCCGAACAGGCCACTCTGCTGGCCGTTCAATGTCGCCCACACCGGGTCGCCGCCCATGGCGGAGGTGTGCCAGATGCGGTAGCCATCCTCCAGGACTCACGTGCTCAGGAGGCACCCATGCGGCGTACCCTCGCGGCGTTGTTGTTCACACTCGGGCTGTCGGCGTGTGGCGGAGTGTTGGAGGAAGCGCCACCCGCCGGAGCGGAGGAGGACACGCACAGCGCCATGGAGCTGTGCGTAGAGAATGACCCTTTCTGCCGGGACGTGCATAACGTTCGCTGTGAGGCGATGTACCAGACCACGACGTACTGCTGCGACGACTCCGGGCGGCACACGTGTACCTGCGACAGGATTGCGCGAAGGTGGAACTGCTTCCTTGAGGTTTGAATCGCGGTGGACACGGTGCGTTGGACGTGTTCGCCTGCTGGAGGCCTGAATGCTTGCCCGTGTCCTGCTGCTGGCCCTCCTGGCCACAGAGCCTCCCGCGAAGGAGGCCCTGGCGCCGTGTGAGGAGCGGGTTTCCTTCCAGCGGATCGACGAGGAGGCTCTCCTTCGCCACCCGTTCTGGCGGGGATGGTTCGCGGGAGCCTCCTACCGTCAGGACGCGTCGGGGGCCGGCTACGACGACGGGATGGAGCCGTCCTTCGTCGCCGTCCACTCGCTGGCTGGCAAGCCCCCTGGCTTCCGCGCGCCGCTGTCACTGCCGCCGCCATTGACGGGCGAGCTGACGATGACGCTCTCCCCTGCGGTGCTGAGGCGAAAGGGGTTTGCCTGCATCCCCGTGTCTCTCACCACGGACCCGGACTCGCCCAGGCTGCTCAGCTTGATGATGGAAGACCCGCCGCTGCGACTTCGCGCCCGGGTGAAGAACGCGGGCATCCCCGTGCTGGACGTCACCTGGGAGGCCCGGGCGCTGCACTACAGCGAGGACGAGCCCCAGGCACGGCGAATCCTCTCTGTTCCCCAGCCTCCGCTCCCTGGCTCCAATGCCCCGGCGGACATCCGCATCCTGCTCGGGCCGTCGCGCGACGCCATCGCGCTCCTCGAACGACCTGACCCCGACTTCCTCCCTGCCCACGACGATTTCGTCGACTCACTCCTGAGTCTCGGGCTCGCGTGGGAAAAGCTCCTGCAAGCGCCTCCGCCGGAGCAGGTCTCGCCCGCCTGGCGACAGCTCGTCCTCGAGCTGATCAGCCGTGACCTGAACGACCCGCTGGACCCGAGGGACCCGAAGCGCGCGGAGCAGGCGCGGAGGCTCGAAGCGCTATCCCGGGTCAAGGTGGACACTGGCGTCGAGCCTCTCTGGGTGCCCCTGCGACGCGCGTGGGCCGCTCGCCTGCGCCCGCCGCCCAGGCCCGGTCCGTCCATCGGGCAGGCCGAGCTGCGCATCGTGCCCGCTGGGAATGAGCGCATGGAAGGCGCCCTCGAGGAGGTCTGGCTCGATGACCGGCGCATCCTGTGCCCTGGCTGCCCCACGCCGTCCTTCCAGGGCGTCACCACCCGTACCGTCGATGTTCCGCCCTCGCGTGCCGTGCGGCTGTGGATGCGCTGGAAGGACATGGACGGTGTCCATACACGCGAGGACTGGGTGCCGCTGCTCCCCGGTCATCGCTACCAGCTTCGCGCTTCCAGGTACTTCCACTCCGCGAGCGACCAGGGGACCACCGTCACCCTCACGCCGGAGCTCGGGGCCCGAGGAGCGCGGCCCGCGTGTGTCACCGTCGAGGCGGAGGAGCAGGCAGCCCCGGGACTGGGCTGGGCAGACCTCCGGATGGCGGAGGATCCCGAGGCGCCGCCGCCTCGCGTGCAGGCGCTCACCTTCGGCACGCTGCAGCCAGTCTCCAGGCAACCGGAGCTGGCCATCCTTCCGGCCCGTGGAACCACGGCGCGGGCGCTCATGATGTGGACGCTGTCGCCAGTCCAGTACCTGCATGCGGGGACCTACCGGTTCCTGCTGGAGCGGGACGGCGACGTGCGGCTGCACTTCTCTCCCGAAGTGGCGGACTGCTCGCGCGGCCGGTGAGCCGGCAGCCGCCCGACGCCCCCAGGGCCCGTGACTGGGCATCACCCGGCAACCACTTTCCGGGGGGACGGATATGCGGCGAACCGCCTTGCGTTCCGGCCGCATATGAACCGAAGAGCTCGCTCATGCAGTGGTGTCATGGCCGCCGGCCTGTTGTTCCTCTCCGCCGCACCCGCGTACGCCGTGGGGGCGGAGGTGGAAGGCTCCCATCCGGAGACGTCGAGGGAGCAGTCCGGCATCCGAGGCCGTCGCTTTTCCATCTACCTGAAGGACAGGGAGCGGGTGGAGCTTCCCCAGGACCTGTCCGCGGTCTCCATCTACGCGTGGGTCCAGACGGGGAGCGGCTTCGCGTACTACGAGGGCCAGGGGGCCGCGAACGGCACCTTCACCGTCGCGGGTGTGCCCAGGGGCGCCACGTACGCGCTGTGGGTGGGCGACTTCTACGTCGTCGGCACCGAGCGCGAGCTGGACCTGAGCCGGGAGTACCTCGGGCGTCCGGACGCGGCCGCGCCCTCCGAGCCCACGGCGCTCACCTTCAACGTGGACCGCCTGACGCCATGGCGAGCGGGTGACAGCCTCCAGCTCTTCTCCGGAGGGGCCGCCACCGCGCTGTTCGACGTGCAGGACTCCTTCGAAGTGGGGGCTCCAGCGGAGGGGGACACCCGCCTGGAAGGCGCGCTGGTGGACTTCTCCACCCAGCCCTTCGGGACGCTCATCGACGGGACGAAGGGCGACACGGCCCTGGTGACGCGGCTGTCGGCGAAGGTGTCCGGGACGAAGTCCTACCAGGCGGTGACGCAGGTCTTCCGTCCCCTGCCCTTCACGATGGTGCCGGGCCAGGAGACGGCCCTCCACGGGAGCTTCCAGGACGTGCCCCAGCGGGAGCTGCTCGCCTACGACTACCGGGCGGCGAGCTACGACGTCCACCGTGCCGACGTCCACCCCCGCGCCGTGCCCTCGGCGTCCCTCGCGCCCTTTCTCACGGTGAGCGTCGCGCCCTATACGGCGAAGCACGGGTACTACGCGAGCGCCATCCCGGACGTGCTGGCCGCGCCGCTGAAGGAGGGGCATCCGGTGCCCATGACCTACGGCAACCCGTACCCGCGAGACTGGCCGCTCGTGCTCGCCGTCTCGAGCTACAGCACCGTCTCGTACTCCCTCAATGGGACGCAGCCGTGGGTGACGACGGGCGTCATCGGGTCGACCGCCGAGCTGTCCGGGTCCGCGTACCAGCGCATCGAGCCCCTGATGAGCCCGGTGCGTGACGTGCGGGTGGATGGCGTGTCCGCCGACGAGGACCAGGTGCTCGGCTCGCTGACGCCCACGCTGCGCTGGTCCCCGCCGGCGGTGGGCCGCCCTGGCGACTACACGGTGACGTTCTTCCGGGTGGTCGAGGACGGCACGCGCACCCGGACCCAGGGCGCGGTCTCCTTCCGGACCACCTCGCGGGAGCTGACGGTGCCGCCGGGCGCCCTCGTTCCGGGAGCGACGTACGTGGTGCGCATCCGCTCCCTGCGCGAGGGGAACGTGGACCTGGGCAGGTACCTCTTCCGCCAGGACTTCCCCAACGCCTACGCGTACGCCTTCACGGGCATCCTTCGCACGCCCTGAGTGCGCCGCGCCGGGAGGAACGGGCGCAAGCGAAGTCGCCCCGCTTGCGCCCGGGTCCGCAGTGGACGCCCGAGCCCCTGGCAGGGCCCGGTCTTCGAGTCGCGGTCCCGCCCGGTCGGGGGCGAGGCGCGGTGGTGGCGGGGCCCGCCGAGCCGGAGAGGAACGCGGATGCACTCTTCGCTCCGGACGTGCTGCACGAGGCGCGCATCACGTTCCAGAAGGACGAGTGGGCCATCCTGCGCGCGAACCCGTGAAGGCGCATCAGGCTGGAGCGCCCCGGGCTCCGAGCTTCCGGGCCCCGGGCGCAGACTCCGTGCGTCTACCAGCACTTCCCCAGTCCGCAGGGGCAATCGGCGGGGCAGCTGATGTTGCCCTCCCCGGTGCTGCAGATGCCGTCGCCACAGTAGGGCTGAGCGCCGCAGTCGGCAGGGCAGGTGCCGCCAGTCTCTCCCCCGTTGCAGACACCGTCACCGCAGACATACGCGGGACCGCAGTCGCTGGGGCAGGTGGCGCTGGACTCGTTGGTATTGCAGACGCCATCACCGCAGAAGGGCTGCCCGCAGTCGTTCGGGCAGGTGGCGCTCGTTTCGACTCCCGGACAGCAGTAGTCGTCGCCGCAGAAGCCACAGCGCGCCGGCTGGCCTGCCTGCTCCAACGGCGTTTCCTCCGCCACCGGCTCCTCGCCCGTCATCACTCCGCCACACGCGCCCACGCACAGGCCCACCACCAGGGTCATCAGGACTCGCTTCATCATGCCGTGCTCCTTCAAGAGGGTTTCTCCCGCAGGCTGCCAGGATTTTACTCTCAGGCACAGCCAATCACCTGCGTCCTCGCGGACACCGTGCGGGTGAAGCCGGTGCGCGGATGGGGGCGTGGTGGCGCACCGGCCGCGTCACAACGCGCTGCAGGCCCAGATGCCAAGGGGCGTGCAGTAGCAATTGGGATTGGGGTGGCCCGGCAGACAGCAGCTCCGCGACCCTCCAACGGGCGAGCACGGGGTCCCCGCGAGCCTGCTGCAGCGATTGGTCAGTGTACAGATGGGGGTGGGCGTGAAGCAGATGTTGTGGAGGCCATCGCACTCGACGGAGTCCGCATGCACCGAACAGGTGTTCCCCTCACAAGACACCGTCGAGCCATTCGGACAGGTCAGTGAGCACGTGACGAGGGCGCTCGACTCCTGCCCCAGCTCCGGCGCCTCGACAGGTTCCAATCCACCACAGGCCACCAGCACCGGGACGACGAGCACCGTCAGCACACCCAGGAAGCTCTTCATGGCGTGTCTCTCCTTGAGGGGTTGAGCGGTATCGAATCACGATATGCGCCCATTCCGCCATGGAGTTGCACCTGTAGAACTGTAAGGAATCTCACCTCACCCGCGAATCAGCTCATGGACTGGCTGCCCTTCCGGACCCACGCCATCCAGCCGCACGAAGTCGACCGAGAAGGGCCAGGACGTCTTCACGAAGACGTGCTCCAGTCGGGAGACGCTGTTGCCCAGCTTCGTCCACGCCTGGACCTGGCATTCGCCGTCGACCCGCACGGTGGTGATGTCGATGGGGCGCGAGGGAAAGGCCCGCAGGCGCACCCGCACTCGCCAGCCCTCCGCGGTGGCGTCGACCGGCTGCGGGCCCTCCAGTCCGTACACGGGTTGCTCGACCCCCAGCAGCTCCTCCACCTCCGACTCCCCGCGCTCCAACATTCGCCAGTACACCTGCACGGGATGTGTCCCCACGGGGCGGCAGGCCTCGTCCAGGCGCAGGGCGTAGTGGACCTGGTTCCGGTTCTCGCTGCGGGACAGGAAGAAGGCGGACTGCGATGGGAGGGGCGCCCCGGCCGCGGAGGCCAGGGTCGCGACGGTCATCAGCGCGATGGCGGCGAGGTTGCTGAGCCCGGATTCAGGAAACATGGAGGTCCCCCCTTTCATGGCGGAATGACGGCGGTCGCCCGTGGGGCCGTATCGGGATGTCAAACACCCCAGCCCCCTGGAACTGTCACTCGCCCTGAACAGGAAGGCCGTCTCCACGAGGATGGCCGGCATCTTCACGCCGAGGGGACGTAGAGCGCGGAAACCGGCTCAGGGCGCCATCCCTGGCTCGGCGGCAGCGGGGCCGCCCCATGCTCGCCAAGGGTTCCGGAAACAGCGCGGCCCGGCGCGCGCGGCGCCCCTGTGCGAGGGGCGCCGCGGGCCGGGCCGTGACCTGGGGAGCTGACTGTCCGTCAGGGCGTGACGGAGACGAGCGTACCCGCCAGGGTGTTGTTGTCCTCGATGAACTCGGAGATGGCCCCGTACGTGTCCGCCGAGGCACCCACGTACCAGGAGCCGTTGGTCGGCGCGTTGGCGTTCACCGAGCGGGAGCGGGTGACGCACTGGCCCGCGTTGAGCGACACCCCCGTCACATTGCCCAGGTAGGGGTCCTCGGGCGGCAGTGGCGGCACCGGCGGGCGGATGACGTTGTCCGAGGAGAAGAAGAGGTCCACGTCCGTGACGGCCGCGGTCTGCCCCCGGTTGCACACCGTGAAGCTGACGGTGAACGCCGCCCCCAGCCGCACGCTGGAGGCGGAGGTCACCGAGGTGATGACCAGGTCCGGCTTGATGCCCACGCCGATGCGGCTGACCGCCAGGGTGTTGTTGTCCTCGATGAGCTCCGCGCGGCTGCCGGTGGGGTCCGCCACCGCGCCCAGGAACCAGGCTCCGTCAGGAACCGACGGCGCCGTCACGGTCAGCGTCCTGCTCGCGCACAGGCCCACGTTGAGCGAGAAGCCCGTCACCGTGCCCAGGTAGAAGTCCTCGGGCGGCAGGGGCGCAGCCGGCGGACGGATGGTGTTGTCCGAGGACAGGTACACGTCCACGTCCACGGGGCCGCTCAGCTGCCCCCGGTTGCACACGGTGACGCTGGTGCTGAACGTGTTGCCCTGCCTGACGCTGGACGGCCCGGTGACGGACGTGACGACGAAGTCCGGCAGGTTGCCCACGCCAATGCGGTTGCCCGTAAGGAGGTTGTTGTCCTCGATGAGCTCCAGGGAGTTGTTGCGGGGGTCCGCCATCGCTCCCAGGTGGTACGCGCCGTCCATCACCACGGGCGACGTGGCGCTCACGCTCCTGCTGACGCACTGGCCGGCGCTGAGCGTCACCCCCGGCACCGTCCCCAGATAGAAGTCCTCGGGCGGCAGCGGAGGCGCTGGCGGCCGGATGACGCTGTCCGCGGACAGGTACAGGTCCACGTCCACGGTGCCGCTCTGCTGGCCGCGGTTGCAGAAGACGACGCTCGCGCTGAAGGACGTGTTGGGCTTGACGCTGTAGGGGCCGGTGACGGAGGTGATGACGAAGTCGGGCGCACTGCCCACGCCGATGCGGTAGCCGGACGAGGTGTTGTTGTCCTCGATGAGCTCCGGGCGGTTGTTCGTCGGGTCCACCACGGCACCCAGGTGGTAGGCACCCTGGAGACCCGGAGGCGGCAGCCAGGCTGAACCCTGGATGGGGACGGTGGCGCACTGGCCCTGCATCAGCCAGCCCGAGGGGACGCCGCCCACGAAGGAGTCTTCCATCGGCCCCGGCCCGGTGTTGGTCCGGATGGTGGCGTCGGCGGACAGGTAGAGCTCCACCAGGGCGTCACCCGACTGGGTGCCCTGGTTGCACACCGTCACCTGCGCGGTGAGCGGCTGACCGTCCTGGACGCTGGTGGGGCCCTTCACGGCGGTGACGATGAAGTCGGGCGCGTTGCCCACGCCGATGCGGTAGCCGGACGAGGTGTTGTTGTCCTCGATGAGCTCCGGGCGGTTGTTGTTCGGGTCCACCACCGCGCCCAGGTGGTAGGCACCCTGGAGTCCCGGAGGCGGCAGCCAGGCCGAGCCCTGGATGGGGACGGTGGCGCACTGGCCCTGCATCAGCCAGCCCGAGGGGACGCCGCCCACAATGGAGTCCTCCATCGGCCCCGACCCGGTATGGGGCCGGATGGTGGCGTCGACGGACAGGTAGAGATCCACCTGGGCGTCACCCGACTGGGTGCCCTGGTTGCACACCGTCACCTGCGCGGTGAGCGGCTGACCGTCCTGGACGCTGGCGGGCCCGGTGACGGACGTGACGACGAAGTCGGGCGCGTTGCCCACACCGATGCGGTAGCCGGACGAGGTGTTGTTGTCCTCGATGAGCTCCGGGCGGTTGTTGTTCGGGTCCACCACCGCGCCCAGGTGGTAGGCACCCTGGAGGCTCGGAGGCGGCAGCCAGGCCGAGCCCTGGATGGGGACGGTGGCGCACTGGCCCTGCATCAGCCAGCCCGAGGGGACGCCGCCCACGAAGGCGTCCTCTATCGGCCCCGGTCCGGTGTTGGTCCGGATGGTGGCGTCGGCGGACAGGTACAGCTCCACCAGGGCGTCACCCGACTGGGTGCCCTGGTTGCACACCGTCACCTGCGCGGTGAGCGGCTGGCCGTCCTGGACGCTGGTGGGACCCTTCACGCCGGTGATGACGAAGTCGGGCGCGTTGCCCACGCCGATGCGGTAGCCGGACGAGGTGTTGTTGTCCTCGATGAGCTCCGGGCGGTTGTTCATCGGGTCCACCACGGCACCCAGGTGATAGGCACCCTGAAGTCCCGGCGGCGGCAGCCAGGCCGAGCCCTGGATGGCAACGGTGGCGCACCGGCCCTGCATCAGCCAGCCCGAGGGGACGCCGCCCACAACGGAGTCCTCCATCGGCCCCGGCCCGGTATGGGGCCGGATGGTGGCATCGGCGGACAGGTACAGCTCCACCAGGGCGTCACCCGACTGGGTGCCCTGGTTGCACACCGTCACCTGCGCGGTGAGGGGCTGACCGTCCTGGATGCTGGCGGGCCCGGTGACGGAGGTGACGACGAAGTCGGGCGCGTTGCCCACGCCGATGCGGTAGCCGGACGAGGTGTTGTTGTCCTCGATGAGCTCCGGGCGGTTGTTCGTCGGGTCCACCACGGCGCCCAGGTGGTAGGCACCCTGGAGGCCCGGAGGCGGCAGCCAGGCCGAGCCCTGGATGGGGACGGTGGCGCACCGGCCCTGCATCAGCCAGCCCGAGGGGACGCCGCCCACGAAGGCGTCCTCTATCGGCCCCGACCCGGTGTTGGGCTGGATGGTGGCGTCGGCGGACAGGTACAGCTCCACCAGCGCTTCACCCGACTGGGTGCCCTGGTTGCACACCGTCACCTGTGCGGTGAGCGGCTGACCATCCTGGATGCTGGCGGGTCCGGTGACAGACGTGACGACGAAGTCGGGCGCGTTGCCCACACCGATGCGGTAGCCGGACGAGGTGTTGTTGTCCTCGATGAGCTCCGGGCGGTTGTTGTTCGGGTCCACCACGGCACCCAGGTGGTAGGCACCCTGGAGACCCGGAGGCGGCAGCCAGGCCGACCCCTGGATGGCAACGGTGGCGCACCGGCCCGGGAAGAGCATGTCCGAGGGGACGCCGCCCACAATGGAGTCCTCCATCGGCCCCGACCCGGTATGGGGCCGGATGGTGGCGTCGGCGGACAGGTAGAGATCCACCTGGGCGTCACCCGACTGGGTACCCTGGTTGCAGACCGTCACCTGCGCGGTGAGGGGCTGACCGTCCTGGACGCTGGCGGGGCCCTTCACGCTGGTGATGACGAAGTCGGGCGCGTTGCCCACACCGATGCGGTAGCCGGACGAGGTGTTGTTGTCCTCGATGAGCTCCGGGCGGTTGTTGTTCGGGTCCACCACCGCGCCCAGGTGGTAGGCACCATGGAAGCCCGGAGGCGGCAGCCAGGCCGAGCCCTGGATGGCAACAGTGGCGCACTGGCCCTGCATCAGCCAGCCCGAGGGGACGCCGCCCACGAAGGAGTCTTCCATCGGCCCCGGCCCGGTGTTGGTCCGGATGGTGGCGTCGGCGGACAGGTACAGCTCCACCAGGGCGTCACCCGACTGGGTGCCCTGGTTGCACACCGTCACCTGCGCGGTGAGCGGCTGCGCGTCCTGGACGCTGGTGGGACCCTTCACACCGGTGATGACGAAGTCGGGCGCGTTGCCCACGCCGATGCGGTAGCCGGACGAGGTGTTGTTGTCCTCGATGAGCTCCGGTCGGTTGTTCGTCGGGTCCACCACGGCACCCAGGTGATAGGCACCATGGAGTCCCGGAGGCGGCAGCCAGGCCGAGCCCTGGATGGCAACGGTGGCGCACCGGCCCTGCATCAGCCAACCCGAGGGGACGTTGCCCACAACGAAGTCCTCCATGGGCCCCGACCCGGTATAGGGCCGGATGATGGCATCGGCGGACAGGTACAGCTCCACCTGGGCGTCACCCGACTGGGTGCCCTGGTTGCACACCGTCACCTGTGCGGTGAGGGGCTGGCCGTCCTGGACGCTGGCGGGGCCGGTGACGGAGGTGACGACGAAGTCGGACGCGTTGCCCACGCCGATGCGGTAGCCGGACGAGGTGTTGTTGTCCTCGATGAGCTCCGGGCGGTTGTTGGTCGGGTCCACCATGGCGCCCAGGTGGTAGGCACCCTGGAGGCCCGGAGGCGGCAACCAGGCCGAGCCCTGGATGGCAACGGTGGCGCACTGGCCCTGCATCAGCCAGCCCGAGGGGACGCCGCCCACGAAGGAGTCTTCCATCGGCCCCGGCCCGGTGTTGGGCTGGATGGTGGCGTCGGCGGACAGGTACAGCTCCACCAGCGCTTCACCCGACACGGTGCCCTGGTTGCACACCGTCACCTGCGCGGTGAGCGGCTGACCGTCCTGGACGCTGGTGGGGCCCTTCACGCCGGTGACGATGAAGTCGGGCGCGTTGCCCACGCCGATGCGGTAGCCGGACGAGGTGTTGTTGTCCTCGATGAGCTCCGGGTGGTTGTTGTTCGGGTCCACCACCGCGCCCAGGTGGTAGGCACCCTGGAGACCCGGAGGCGGCAGCCAGGCCGAGCCCTGGATGGGGACGGTGGCGCACTGGCCCTGCATCAGCCAGCCCGAGGGGACGCCGCCCACAATGGAGTCCTCCATGGGCCCCGACCCGGTGTGAGGCCGGATGGTGGCGTCGGCGGACAGGTAGAGATCCACCTGGGCTTCACCCGACTGGGTGCCCTGGTTGCACACCGTCACCTGCGCGGTGAGGGGCTGAGCGTCCTGGACGCTGGCGGGGCCCTTCACGCTGGTGACGACGAAGTCGGGCGCGCTGCCCACGCCGATGCGGTAGCCGGACGAGGTGTTGTTGTCCTCGATGAGCTCGGGGTGGTAGCTGTTCGGGTCCACCACGGCGCCCAGGTGGTAGGCACCGTCGGTGCCCGGGGGCGGCAGCCAGGCCGAGCCCTGGATGGCAACGGTGGCGCACTGGCCCTGCATCAGCCAGCCCGAGGGGACGCCGCCCACGAAGGAGTCCTCCATCGGCCCCGGCCCGGTGTTGGGCTGGATGTAGCCATCCTCGGACAGGTACAGCTCCACCAGGGCGTCACCCGGCTGGGTGCCCTGGTTGCACACCGTCACCTGCGCGGTGAGGGGCTGAGCGTCCTGGACGCTGGCGGGTCCGGTGACGGCAGTGACGACGAAGTCGGGCGCGTAGCCCAAGCCGATGCGGTAGCCGGACGAGGTGTTGTTGTCCTCGATGAGCTCGTCCTGCACGTGCTGCGGGTCCACCACGGCGCCCAGGTGGTAGGCACCGTCGGTGCCCGGGGGCGGCAGCCAGGCCGGGCCCGTCACCTGCACGGTGGCGCACCGGCCCGGGAAGAGCCAGCCCGAGGCGGCGCCACCCACCAACATGTCCTCCTGCGGCCCCGGCCCTCCGGAGGGCTGGATGAACTCATCGGCGGACAGGTACAGCTCCACCTGGGCGTCACCCGGGCTGGTGCCCTGGTTGCACACCGTCACCCGCGCCGCGAGGCTCTGGCCGGACTGCGCGCTGGTGGGGCCCTCCACTGCGGTGACGAGGAAGTCCGGCCCGTAACCCACGCCCATGGGGCCGCTGAGCCGCGAGTTGTTGCTCTCGTCGGACTCGAACTCGATTTCGTAGGGGTCGGCGAGCGCCCCCAGGTACCACGCGCCTTCCGACGGCGCGGGGCTCACCGGGACGGTGCGCGTGTCGCACACGCCGGCGGGCAGATAGCCCAGGTACTCGCTCGCGCCCCAGAAGTCCGTGGAGATGGACAGGTTACTGTCATCCGACAGCACCAGCGCCACCTCCGTTCCGCCGCCCATGTCGCCGCGGTTGCACACCGTCACCGTCGCGTTGAAGAAGCTGCCCGGCGTCGTGCTGGTGGGGCCGCTCAGTGCCGTCACCACGAAGTCGGGGCCTCCCAGCCCCTGCTTCGCGTCCTTCAGTGGGTCCGTGGAGGAATCTCCCGAGCTACACCCCACCGCCACGGAGGCCAGCGCGAGTGCGCCGGCCGCCGTTCGTCTGATGCTTCGTCTCATGCGTGTCTGCTCCCTGGACTGTCGCTACTGCAGCCCTACAAGTGTGCTGGATTATCCGCGAAAGCGGAAAGTAGGTTTTCCGCCTGGACGATCCGCCGCCTCGGTCCTGACCCGCTCGCGTCCGGGAGCGGGTTGCCCCCTGGGTCCGCAAGTGCCCAGGTGTGCCCCTCCAGCGGGGATGAGCACGGGACACGACGGAATGGGTCGGCACGAGGCTCGCCGTCACCCGTCGTGACCGCCCTGCCCCGCTCGTGAGACCTCCTGGCCAGGGGGGCGTTCCCAGGGAGGGGCGTCAGCCGAGGAAATAGAGCACCAGCACCGTCACGATCAGGAACTGGAGCGACAGCGTCCAGGCGGTGACCTTGCGGAGCGGGAACAGGAACGCTTCTCCGTGCTGCGTTTCCTCGACCTGCGCGCGAAGGCGCCTGCCCGTCTTCAAGGCCGACCACATCAGCGAGTAGCCGAGGACGACGAAGGCGGAGGAGAGCGCGAGGACCACCCAGCGTGGCGACCCCTTGATGAGCAGGTCGGTGACGAGCGCGCCTCCACCCGCAATCGCCGCGCCTGTCCTCACCAGCGAGAACAGGGTCCGCGTCGCCGCCATGTGGGTGTTGTCGAGCGCGAGCCTGGAGGACTCGTCGGGCGGAGGTTGGGAGGAGTCGCTCATGCGACTGCCCAGCGTCGCATGAGCACCGGCCCGGAGCCTCCCGGCCCCCTGTCGCAGGGGCCCGTCACGCCCCCAACAGAAATGGGGGCGGAGGGAGTGCGGCTCCACGACGCGGCGCCGCCGCGGGCCCCGTGTGAAGGTCGAGGCGAGGCTCGCCGCGAGCAGGGCGACACGGACGGCCTCGAGGACCGTCCGTGCTGCCCCGAGGACTACCGGACGATGTTCACCGCGGTGTCATCGAGGAAGAAGCTCGTGCCCAGCGACGAGTCCTCCGTGCCGTTGAAGTAGACGCGGATGGTCTGGCCCCTGTACGCGGCCAGGTCGAACGTCCGCTGCACGTAGGCCGTGCCCTTGTCCAGGTTGCTGTAGGTGGCCAGCGTCGCCAGCACCGTGCCCGCGCTGTTGCGGATCTGGATGGCCAGCTTGTCGTAGGCCGTCGTGGTCGTCGTCTCCGTCGTGGTGATGCGCGCCCAGAAGCTGAGCGTGGCGCTGCACGCCGTGGAGGGGATGGTGAGCTGCTGGTAGGCGTACTCGGTGCGGGTGGCGCCGTAGCCGTTCAGCCAGGCCTTGTACGTACCCGTGCGAGGCGCACTGCCCGACGTGGTGCCGTCGATGACGCCCGACGAGGTCGTCCAACCGGTGTTGCCGCTCTCGAAGCCCGCGTTGGCCAGGAGCTGCTCGGAGATGGAGCAGCTTCCCGTGCCGTTGTTCACCGTCACGGACACCGTGGCCGACGTGCCCACGTTGTTCGCCGCGTCATACGCCTTCGTCGTCAGCGCGTAGGTGCCGTTGGCCACCGTCGTCGTGTTCCACGAGAAGCTGTACGGCGCGCTCGTCGCCGTCCCCAGCAGCGCGGTGCCCGCGTAGAACTCCACGCGCGACACGCCCACGTTGTCGGAGGCGCTGGCGGAGAGGCTCGCGGTGCCGCTCAGCGTGGCGCCGCCCGCGGGCGAGGTGATGGACGTCGTGGGCGGGGTGGTGTCACTGCCTCCGCCGGTGATGAAGAGCGTGTACAGCAGCCTGTTGGGCGAGCCGGTGCCCGGGCTGGTGACCTTGTTCGGCGTGGAGTTGTTCACCAGCGCGTCGCGCACCTGCGCGGGCGTCGCGGTGGGGTTGGCGCTCAGGTAGAGCGCCGCGGCGCCGGCCACGTGCGGCGAGGACATGGACGTGCCGCTCATCGAGGTGCTCGACGAGTTGCCGGAGTTCGAGGCCGAGGTGATGCTCGAGCCCGGCGCGAAGATATCCACGCACGTGCCGTAGTTGGAGAACGACGAGCGGGCGTCGCTGCTGGTGGTGGAGCCCACGGTGATGGCGTTGGGCGTGCGGGCCGGCGAGTAGTTGCAGGCGTTGCTGCTCTCGTTGCCGGCGGAGACCACCGTCGTGACGCCCGCGGCAATCAACCGCTCCGTCGCGGCATCGATGGCCGGAATGCCGACATCGCCCAGGCTCATGTTGGCGACCGCGGGCTTGATGTGGTTGGCGGCCACCCAGTCGATGCCACCGATGACCTGCGCGTCGTTGCCGTAGCCCGTGCAGTCGAGCACCCGCACCCCGTGGAGGGTGACCTTCTTCGCCACGCCCCAGGTCGTGCCGCCCACCGTGCCCGCCACGTGCGTGCCATGGCCATCGCAGTCCGTGGGGTCGCTGTCGTTGTCGATGAAGTCGTAGCCGTTACCGGTGCGGCCGGTGAACTCGGTATGGGTCAGCCGGATACCGGTGTCGATGACGTACGCATGCACGCCGGTGCCGTCGACGTTGTAGGTGTAGGAGCTGTTGCGCGGCAGGTCCCGCTGGTCGATGCGGTCGAGTCCCCAGGTCGCGCTGGTCTGCGTCGCCGACACGTGGATGAGGCCGTTCTCCTGCACAAACTCCACGCGAGGGTCGGACAGGAGGCGACGGGCCTCGGCCTCGCTCATGTTGGCCAGGAAGCCGTGGATGCTGTGCTCGTAGGTCCGCAGCACCCTGCCCCCGTTGAGGGCCACCAGCTCCCGGGCGATGTTCACCGCCCCCTGCTGCCGGACCTCCTGCGTGGAGTCGCGCAGGACGACGATGTACTCGTTGGGGACGGCACGGGCACGGCGGACCATCTGCGCCGTGTGACCGAGCTGCTCGGTGTCGGACTCCTGGGCCTCGGGCATCGGGCCGCAGGCCGCGGCCAGCAGGGAGATGGCACCCACCACCTGCGTCAGTTTCAGTTTCATTCGGCCTCTCGGGGAACGTGCGGGCACCGGTTCGGAAGCCCTCGCACAGACCGTGGAATTAGCTTTTCTTGATAACGCGGTCAACGCAGCTTTCATGGAAAAGCCGGTGGGGCCGCCGGGAGCACACTTCGCGGCTGGAAGGCGCCAGCGGCCTCCAGGGCCGCGTGGGGCTCATGGAGGGTTCGTCAGCACGCCGAGGAGCTTCTGTACGCGCCCGGTCATTTCCATGACGTCCCTTCCTGCCAGGCCCTGAGCAGCACCCCTTCGTTCCAAGGCTCCTGATACGACCGGGGTCGGGCATCGCGACTGGCGGCACAGGAGACTCCACCCATGAGCACACAGACACGGATGCTGGCGGCGCTCGGAGCCGCGGTGCTTGGAATCGTCGGCGCCTCCGTCGCTTGCAGCAGTTCGCCGGCGGGCGGCGGCGAAATCCCGGATGAGGCCGATGCAGGGACGCCTCGACCGCTCGTGCTCGGGGACCTGCTGGCGCCCGTGACGCCCGCGGAGCTGCAGCTCGTGGAGCAGGAGTGGGCTGCTCGCGACATCACGGCGCGCGACGTCACGCAGCTCGCGAGTGGGACGGTGACCCTGGGAACCGTCCCGATGGCCTACCGGGTGCTCGAGCACCTCGTCGGCGGCGCACGCCACGTCGGCGTCGTGCTGGTGCCGTCCGCGTTGACCGCGCCCGCGCCGGTGCTCGTGTACACGCATGGCGGCTACACGGGAGATGGCGGACTGCCGCCGTTCACCGTGGAGGAGCTCGCATTCCGGATTCCGGGGCAGCCCCTCAGGGAGCGGCTCATCTACGTCATTCCCGCCTACAGGGGTGAGCGGCTCCGCATCGCCAACACGACGTACGGCTCCGGTGGCGACACGCTCTTGGGCACCACCGACCTGACGGATACCGCGGCGCTCCTGTCCGCGGTATTCACCACGACGCCGCTCGCGGACAGCAGCCGCGTGGCCATCTTCGGGGAGAGCCGCGGTGGAATGGTGGCGCTGTCGCTGGGGGCCGTCGACGACCGCTTCGACCTGGTCATCGACGCCTTCGGCCCCACGGACTTCAGGGTGGCGCTCGCCGGAGTGACACCGGAGCTCTTCGGCGCGGCTGTCGCTGGCGCGGTGGCCAATCCGGGAGATCCGGCGACGCTGCTGCTGCGCTCACTCATCCCGGTCGCTGAAGTCACGGTGAATCCCGATGCCGGGCTGCTCATCACCGAGGCCGGCTACGTGGAGATGCGGCGGCGGATGGCGGCCACGAGCGCGCTGGCCGCGCCGTCGAGGTTGCCCGCGACGCAGGTCCACCATGGAACCGCCGACACCACGGCGTCCGTCCAATACTCGCGCGCGCTCGCCGCTGCGATGGCGGACGCCGGGCGTGCTTCCCCGAGCAATGCCTTCACCTACTTCGAGTACGACGGCGGCACCCACAGTCTTGACTCGTTGCCGGGGGCGGTTTCGCGAATGGCCGAGGCGTTGAACCGCGAGCTGGCGCCGTGACGATTGCCGAGGCGCCCACGGTACAGTCCCCTCCGCAACTCCGACTGTGAGGACGCATGACGAAGCGCAACGCGAAGTGGGCAGGCATCGCTGTAGCGGGACTCGTCGGGATGACCGCGTGGGCGGGAGCCAAGGTCAGCACCGGTGTCTCTATCACCCTCAACCTGGGCGGCAGTGGCTTTGCCTCGGGCCCGCTGGGAAGCGCGAGAAACAGCGCCAACTCGGTGGAATACATTGGCTGCACCACCTACACCTATGCTCCCGGCGCGGGTGGAGGAGCGGATGCCTTCTGCTATGCGAATGACGCGAGCAGCCTCTTCGGCTCCTGTTTTTCGAGCGACCCGGCCATCGTGAACACGGTGCGAAGCCTCGAGGGTGACTCGGAGCTCGAGTTCCAGTGGGACTCCACGGGCGAGTGCACCGTGGTCCGTGTCAGCAACAACTCGTACTACGAGCCCAAGTCGCCTTGATTCCCGAAGCTGGGAGGCGCGTGCGCCGCGCCTCCCAGCGGTGTGGAGGAGTCCACCGCCATGCCCCCCCGCCACATCAATAGCGCTGGCTGTGCTCGACCTTCAGCACCCCGTCATTGAACGGGAAGTTCATCCCCTGGTTCTTCTTCGCATCCTTCAGGGCCGAGGCCTCGTCTGCGCCGAACCCGACGCCCATGGCGCGCCCGGTGCAGCCCTCCTTCTTCACGCCGGCGGACACCACCACCATGTGCCGCCCCAGGTTGGTGGTCTTCTTGAAGTTGTTCCTGTGGTGGAGCCGCTTCAGCGCCGGGTATTGCGCCCGGGCCTTCGCCTCGGCTTCCTTCCTGGCCGCGTGGGGCTCACCCACCTCCACCACGTAGCCGAGCGCACTCGCGCAGCCACCCTCCGTGGTGACGGCGACAATGGAGTGGATGGCGTCATCCGCGTGGGCCGGCGAGGCCCCGAGCAGCAACGCGGACACGAGTGACAGGCACGGTACGAGCTTCAGCGTGGACATCGACATGGGGTGCTCCTCCCAGGCGGCGGACCGGCGACTGTACCGGAACTTCGACGCCTACAACCCCGACTTCGCCGCATGCTCCGCGAGCAACCAGCGCAGCACGCTCCAGGAGAGGTCGGAGTACGTATCGAACGCCTTCACCTCGTGCGGCGGAGCCTCGTCGACGAAGTTGAAGATGTCGCGCGTGTGTGGCTCCGGCTCCTTCGCCGCCATGCGCACCAGCGGCAGCTCGGATTCGTTGAGATACACGTGGAATGACGCGCCGAAGTTGCTGCTGTCGTTGAGGAGATTGTCAGGTCCGACCGGCTTCGCCCCGCCGTCGGTCGGACAGTAGACCTTGTGCACCGCGAAGCGCTCGCCCGCGAGCCACGCGCACTGTCCGGGCGTCAGCGTCAGCAGGCCCACCTTCTCTGCGCTCCAGTCCAACGTCGCGTACGCCATCACGTCGAGCTGACCGTAGAGGCAATAGATGATGCCGGTCGTATCGCCATGCGAATGCATCGGTGAGTAGTGTTGTGCGGGCCAGATCTCGAGCACGACGGGCGACCCGAAGTCGCCCCTGTGCTCATCGCCCGCGGGGCCGCGATAACCAAATCTCGACGCGTCGTCGTCGTAGTCGCCCTTGCCCGTGCACGCGACACGGATGTAGGGCGGATGCGACGGATCCTTCTTCGCCTTCTGCTCGAGGATGTAGCGGAGGATTCCGCCGCCGTTTGGCGCGAGAAACGCCCGGATGCCTTCCGCTTCCCAGGTCGACAGCCGGAGCTGCGCGGCTTTGCGCGCCAGCTCCATCACCGTCGTCGGAATCATGAGTTGGCGGACGTAGTCGTCGAAAGAAGTCGCGGGCTGGATGACCAGGGAGGGTGAGAGCCGCGCCGCGGCGATGCGAAGCCGCTGTTCTTCGTCCGCCGTGATGTAGAACGGAGGTGTAATTGCCGATTCTTTCATTCTTCCATCCTCCGACAGAAATCGTCGCAGCGGTAGGCGGACCTCCATCCCAGGTCACCCCCTCGACAATGACCATCGCAACCACGTATCACTCGCGCTCACGACTGGCCGTGGTGCAGTCCGCAGGGGCCGGAAGCTTTCAAGGAGTCATGCCATGGGTTCGAGCCGTCACTTCGCCATCCTCGCGCTCGCCCTGACGACCGCCTGCTCCAAACCCAACGAGGCCACCCCCGCCGGGGGCGGCGACGCGAAGAAGCCCGCCATGACGAGCGCACCGAAGAGCACGCCGCCCACCACCGACCTCGTGACGATGCGCGACCCGGTGGAGAACGCCTACTCGCTGGGGATGCCGAAGGGCTGGCACAACCGGACCTACTCGGTCCGGGTGTTCGACATCCACAGCATGGTGACCACCACGGTCAGCCCGGACGGGAGCGTCCTCATCTTCAGCGGCGACCCCAGCATCCCCCAGTACTGGAGCCCGGCCGCGGCGACTCCCATCCACTACGACATGGCCCGGTTCCATCCCCGGATGAAGATCGAGCCATTCGTACCCGCCACGCAGTACTTCCCCGCCTACGTGAAGCGGAAGTTCGGCGGACTGCCGGACTTCAAGCTCCTGTCGACCGAGGCGGATGCCCAATCCGAGCAGAAGCTGCGACAGCGGTTCGCCGAGGCGGGCCACCGTGTGCACGCCACCGTCGCGAATGTCGCCTTCAGCTACACGGACGGTGGCCGTCCCCTGAACGCGCTGGTCATCGGCACGACGACCGACAGCGGGCCGTTCTGGATTGTCACCGTCACGGGCATCACCACTTCGGGCGACCCCAAGCAGTACATCCCGATGATCGAGGCCATGGGACGCTCCCACCAGACGAACCCCGCCTGGCAGGCGGAGCAGAACCGGAAGCACCAGGAGCGCATGGCGCAGATCCAGGAGTTCGGACGGCAGATGACCGCCCAGCACCACCGGAACATGGCCGCCATCCAGCAGAGCGCCCAGCGACACCAGCAGCGGATGGAGGCAATCCAGCAGCAGGGCGACGCCAGCATGAAGAGCTATTACGACCGCATGGCCGCTGGCGACGCCCAGCACCGGAACTTCCTGAACTACGTCAACGAAGAGAACACGGTGGTCGCTTCGAACGGCAAGACGTACCAGGTGGACGGCAGCTATCAGCGGTACTTCATGCACAAGCGGGATCACACGTACCTGGGCGGTGATATCCGCATGGACCTGGACTCCCTGCGCAGCCTCGGCCTGAACCCCGACGACTACGAGGAAGTGAAGATCCAGAAGTGAGGGGGCCCGGGTTCGCGGAGCCCTGGCGCCCTCCCCTCCCGCCACCCCTGTGGTTTCTGGGGGGCCGGAATTTCGGAAAGGCCGTGTCGATTCCGCTCCCGGTCATTCGTCGCCCTGCCTGAAACGGGCAATTTCCGCCCGGATTCATCCACCCCACCGACGAAGGAGACCCACATGCGCTTCCTGTCCATGGTTCGCATCCAGGAGAACAGCGGCCAGATGCCCAGCGAGAAGTTGATGGCCGACATGGGGAAATTGATCGAGGAGATGACCGCCAGGGGCGTGCTGCTCGATACCGCCGGCCTGCGCCCCACCTCCGAGGGCGTCCGGCTGCGCAGCAACCACGGCAAGCTCAGCCGCACCGACGGGCCCTTCACCGAGACGAAGGAAGTGGTCGGCGGCTACGCGATGCTCAAGGCCGACTCGATGGAAGAGGCGCTCGAGCTGACCCGGCGTTTCCTCGAGGTGCACGGCGAAGAGTGGAACGTCGAGTGCGAGGTGCGGCAGCTGGACGGCGAGTAACACGCCGACGGGGCCCTGGAGCGCCCCGGGGAACGTCCCCGGGGCGGTCGCCCTTCGACGACGCCCCCATGGGGAGCACGGGGTGGCTGAGCGTATCGGTGGCCTTCGAGTCAGAGCCCCTGCACTCTGAGTGAAGCCCGCGCCGCGAAGCCCTGGCAACGGAAGCCTCCTCGCACCTTTCGAAGCGGTGAGGTACGAGTGCGGGAGATGTCTCACCGCGTCTACCGCCGCCCCCGCTGCCAGCGCTGCAACCTTCCGGAGCACCTGTGCCTGTGTGAGGAGATTCCCCGGGTGGAGACGCGCACCCGGTTCCTCCTGCTCCAGCACGTGATGGAGGCGGGCAAGAAGAGCAACACCGGACGTGTGGCCGCGTTGGCCCTCGCGAATGCCCGGGTGCTCACCTACGGCTCCCCGGCGGAGTACCTGGACCCCGCCCTGCTCCTGGAGCCGGGAACGTGTCTGCTCTACCCGGACGGCCCCACCGCGCCGCCGGGCGCTCCGGCGCCAGCGCAGGTGGTGGTGCTGGACGCGAGCTGGTCTCAAGCCCGGCGGATGACCCAGCGGCACCCCGTGCTCCGGACGCTTCCCCGGCTGGTGCTCCCGCCGCCCGAGCCCGGGCTGCTCCGCCTGCGCGAGCCCTCACACCCTTCCGGGATGTCCACGCTGGATGCGATTGCTCGCGCGGTGGCGCTGCTCGAAGGGAACGAGGCCGCGGCGCCGCTGGAGCGGCTGGCCGCGCTGCGGGTCCAGCGAATCGCCGAGTGCGGCACCCTGACCTGAGTCCTCGAAACGAATCGGCGGTGCGGGCGCTCCCGCAGGGACTCACCCGGCGAGTGACAGCTCGATCAGCGTGTCGATGATCTGCGCCGTCTCCGCGAAGATGGGCGCCGCGATTCCCCGGAGGGTGTCTTTCACGTCCCCCGTCCCGGTGACGACGCCAATGGAGGTCCACCCGGCGTTCCCCTCGACGAGCACGGGGCCACCGCTCATGCCGTGGGCGGTGGCTTCCAGCGGGTAATACAGGGGCGTGTTCTTCTCCTTCTCGGCCATCACGGCGGTGCGATACACCGCGCGGTCCCCCTCCTTCACCCGGGCGCTCAGGCCTCCGGCGATGGTCGCGGCCACCCGGAGCGTGTCGCCGACGACGGTCAGCGACAGGGGCGCATTCGCCCCCTTCGCCCCTTCCTGGAGGATCATCACCGCGAAGTCGAACGCCGGGTTGTTCGGCTGTTGGTCGTAGCCCGGGGGAATCGCATACCGGAGGGTGCCGTCCTCGCGCGACGCAATGGAGTAGACGTCGCGGTCTCCGTAGACGGTGAAGTGCACCTCCTGAAGCTTCGGCTTGCGCAGGTAGACGAGGTTGTGCGCGGCGGTGAGGACGACGTCCCTGCGTACCGGGTACCTGGCCGTCTTCAGGAGGTACCCGGTGCCGACCCACTTCTTCAGCACGCCGTCGTCCTCGTAGAAGATTTCCAGGACACCAACGACGGTGAACGGATACTGCCTGGGGGCGAGCGTGGGAGCCATGACGTCAGTCCTTGCTGGAGAGAAGTTCCAGGGGACCCGAGCGCGCCCCCACCCTCCTGACGGTGGACACGGGCGCCTGTGAAGCGAGCTCCGGGGACGCTCAGGCCCAGGGCGCCGCCATCAGCGCACCGAAGCGCATGGCCAGGTCCGGGCGCCGGAGCATCACCTGCCCCCAGGCGTTGCACTCGACGGTCCAGGTCTCCACCGTCAGCCCGTGCGCCGCGAACAGCGCCAGCACGTCGGCACCGCCGCTCATGGCCTTCAGCAGCCGCACGTAGGCCATCAGCGTGGAGAGCCGTGCGCCTTCCAGGACGACCTCCTCGTCGATGGGCAGGCCCGGCACCCCTGGATGCGGAAGGACTGTCGTCACGGGCGGAAGCGAGGCCTGGAGCTTCGCGGAGTGCTCGCGAGCCTCCTCGGCCCGTCGCTCGGCGTCGAGCCGGGCCGCCTCCGCCCGTCGCTCCTCGTCCCTCCGCCGGGACTCCTCCACCTTCAGTCGCAGCGCTTCCTCCCGCTCCCACTCCGCGTCCTCACGCAGGCGCTCGAGCCGCTCCCGCATCATCCGCACGTCGACGTGGACGTCCTCCAGGAAGTGGCGGTGGTAGCGCGACTCTCCCTCCGCTGGCGGCGCCGCGAGGACGCGGCGCTCGAAGTCCGGGAACCAGGCCAGGAAGCGCTCCGCCTCCGGAGCGAGCGCGTCCGTCCCATTGCGCAGCTCGCCGGACAGCACCGCCGCCGCGTACGACACGGCCAGGGACGTGGACCGGGGCCACGCCTCCACGCGCGACTCCGCGGCGGCCCACACGCGCGCGAGGCGCCGGGGCAGGTCCTCCACCTGCATGGGGGACTCGCGGACCAGGTCGTTCACCCGCTCCGGCAGCAGCGTGGGCGCATCCACGTGCCACCACGCGTCGAAGCGCGCGACGGGGTCCGGCTCCTCCGCGAGCTGCCGCTCCCACAGCTCGCGCCGCCAGGGCCCGAAGGTGGCCAGCAGGTCCGCGCGCTCCTCCGGCGCTTCCTGGAACCGCCGCCACACGGCCTCGATGAGCTCCTCGCGGCCGGAGATGCCGCTCCAGGACCGCACCGCCGCCGCCAGCGGGCCCAGCAGCCGCTCGCGCGCGGGCGGTGCCCATACGGCCATCAGCAGCCGCGCCGCCTGCCCGTTCGCGGAACGCCCCCACCGGTCCATGCGGCCCGTCAGGGACGCCAGCGTGTCGAGCAGCGGCGCCGCGCAGGCCTCCTGGCGGGACCAGATGTGCAGCAGGACCCTCTCCCCGGGCCCCGCCAGCGAGAGGAACCGCACGAAGTCGGAGTCCCGGAAGAGACGTGCGCGCTCGGAGGGCATCGCCCGCGCGAGCGCCTCGGCGGCGGCGGACTCGAAGGCCCGCACCGCGTCCGAGTCCCCGGCGTCCGGCGCGGCGGCGGCCCAGTCCAGGAAGCGCAGCGCGTCCTCGGCGGGCAGCTCGCGCAGGGTGCTCCGTGCCCACGCGGCCCAGCGCGCCTGCGCCTCCGCCGGCAGCTCCGCGAAGGGCGTCCCCTTTGCCCAGCCGAGCAGCTCGCTGGCGAGCCCGCCCTTCACCCGGGCCGACACGGAGAGCAACACGCCCAGCGCGCCCGGCGGCGCGGACGCGGGCAGCCGCTTCAGCACGTCGCGGGCGAAGTCCGCGTCGCCGCTCGCGGCCAGGCGTTCCAGGAGCTTCGCGGAGCCCTGCCCCGCCAGCCTGTGGCGGGCCTCGGTCGCCACCCTCGCGTCGGGCGAGTCCAGCGCCGAGAGCAGCCCATCCTCGTCATCCAGGCAGAGGGCGCACTCGAAGCGCACGTCGACATCCGGGTGGTGCAGCCCCTTTCGCAGGGTGAAGAGGATGTCCACCTCCGGCTCCCGCCCCGCGGCGCGCACCCAGGACACGGCGGCGCGGGCCTCGTGCTCCGGGTGCCTGGCGGCGATGACCCGGGCGCTCTGCTGGATGCGCTCCCGCGCCTGCCGGGAGAGCCGGACATACGGCCATACCCGCCATCGCGTCAGGGCCAGCGCCGCCTCCAGACCGAAGCGCCCCTCGTCATGCAGACAGGAAAGGGCGGTGGACAGGTGGGCCGACGAAGCCTCGCCCCGGTTCAGCGCCGAGAGCGCCGTGAGCCAGTACACCTCGTCGAGGGAGCCCCAGGACTCACCGGCCTCCAGGGAAGGCACCCGCCAGGGAAGCTGCCGCGCCCACAGGTCCTCCACCTCCTCCGAGAAGCCTTCGAGCAGCAGGTCGGACTCCAGGCGGCGCACCTCCTCCAGGAGGCGGAGCACCCCGGCCCACAGCGTGGCGTACTGGCCTTCCAGCTGCTCCACCTGCGACGGCGCCAGCGCCTCGAGCCGCTCGGCTAGCGCGAAGCGGTCCACGCCGGCGTGGAACAGCATCCGGGCGGCGCCATGGCGCTCGGGTGGCACGGGGCCGCAGCCGCACTCCGGACACGGAAGGCCCGGCACGTTGAAGCGCGTGCAGGAAGGACAGCGCACCTTCGGGCCCCGCCGGGCGCCATTCTCCGTGAGGAGGACCATGGGTGTTGTCTACACCGGCCCCCCACGACACGTCGAAAAACACCGCGGCCCGTCCGGAGGACTTCCGGGCGGGCCGCGGGCACTCGAAGTCAGACGTCACGCCATCAGTTGCGCAGCATCTGCCGCGTGGCTTCCTTGAGCTGCTCCATCAGCTCCGGCTGACGCAGCTCGGTCATGTCGCTGCGGATGGCGGCGTTGAAGCTCCACGGGTGGCTGGACAGGTAGAAGACCTTCTCCGAGCCGCCCTGCTCCACCAGCAGCAGCTTCGCCTGCGTCTGCGCCTGGATGACGACCTTCAGCCGGGCGCCCGCCTTCAGGTGCCGCGCCGTCAGCCCGGACAGCGCCGGGCCGAGGTCGGCCTGCCCGAAGCCCGCGAACTGCCAGATGCCGTCGAGCTTCGCCAGCCACATCACCAGCCGCGCCTTCCCGTTCACCAGCACCGGGTAGTACAGCTCCTCCATCGGCGTGAGCAGCGGGGCAATCTTCTTGCCCGGCGTGTACGCCTCCAGGCCCCGCGGGTCCAACCGGAAGGCCTCGATGGGCGCGCCCACCTGGAGCTTCTGCAGCTCACCGCGGTCCTGGATGCCGAAATCCGCGAGGCCCGCGGACTCACGCTCCAGGATGCGCTGGACCTCCTTGAGGCCGAAGGCCACCTGCTCGTCGATGCGCGCCTGGTCGGCGTCGGCCGCCAGGGAGGAGGTGCCCGCCAGCAGGACCAGGGCCACACACGTCGAAACGAAAGACTTCATCGCGTTCATGGGATTCACCTGTGGTTGCCTGAAGGGGCTACTTCCGGATGTTCCAGACGGTGTGCGTCCAGTTCCAGCTGCTGTTGTTCTTGAAGTACGTGTACGTCACCCACGCCGAGGTGGAGCCCGTCCCCACCGGCAGCGGGTTGTTGTACTTGACGTACTGCCCCACGTCGTCCACGCCGCGCATCACCATGATGTGACCGCCACCGCTCGTCCAGCCGATGCGCGGGATGAAGGGACGGTTGTTCGTGTACACGTCCGAGAACGACTGGGCGAACGTCAGCGGCGCGTACGCGACGCTGCACAGGTAGCCCATTCCCTGCAGGCCCGTACACGTCTGGTCGATGGAGGCCGTGGGCGAGTTGGGACAGGTGGTGGAGCCGAACTCCTTCTTCACGATGTCACACTGGGTCCAGAAACTGTCTCCCCAGTACGTGGCGACCATGTCGATGGACGCCGCATGGCACCACTGGTCGTACTGCTGGGCGATGAGCGTCACGGGCCGGTCAACCCATGAGGCCGAGGCCGCGCCAGACATCAGCAGGCTCGCAAGTAGCAGCTTCTTGTTGAGCATGGTTCCTCTCGGAGGAGGCTCTGGGCGCACGAGCGCGCCAACCATCTCTTACTCCTCATCAAAACAATTAATCAATGTAAGTCATGCAAGTCCGTTATTGACGGCTTTTTATGTGTCTGATGCGCCAGCTCACTTTCGTGGAAATCAATCCCAATCGCCGTTTCAAATCGGGCGCGCCAGATACCCCTCACGGCGCAACTATTCCCGGAGGCGGGAGGGACCACACGTGCCAGGGACGTTCCAGATGGATGTCATTCGAATATTCCGCATGGCACCTTCCCGTGAGATCCCCATGACAGTCTCCCTCCGCTCCACTGGAACGATTCTCGCCCTCCTGCTGCTCCAGGTCCTTTCCGGGTGCGATGACGCACCCACGCGCCCATCCACCGACGCGGGGATACCCGACGCCGGCCCCTATGTCTGGGATGGCACCTACACCGAGCTGGAGGAGCACGGGGACTGGGTGGACCCCGGACGCTTCGCGCCGTGCACCTTCGACACGGTGGGAGCCTCCACCGGGGCTTGCGAGGAGCTGTCCCGGTTCGACGTCTCTCAGTGCGCCCCGGACGCGCTCGCCGCCGTACCGCAGGAGGGCATCTACCTGGCCAACATCCGGGAGGAGCGGCCGCTGGCGGATGGCGGGGTCAGCATCACCAGTGGCCCCGTCGGCTTCCAGCTCCGCGGCGACGGAGGCACGAGCACGATGTACGACGAGCCCCTCCGCCACCGCGACACGCAGGGCGGGAACTTCTCAATCATCGGCCATCAGCCGCGGACCAACGTCACCATCGCCATGGTGGGGTGTCAGACGCCTGCTCCCGACATCATCACCGGCTGCTTCGCCTACTGCCGCCGGGGAAAGCTCTCCCTCCAGGGCACCTTCGAAGCGCACCGTGTCGCCCGGTCGGCGCAAGAGCCCGAGTCCTCGGGCGGGCTGAGCCTGCTCTCGGAGCGCCCCGCGGCGACGGGCGAGGCCGTGGATGTCTATGTCACGAAGGGCCATGCCTACGTCGTCTCCCTGCCGCGCTTCGGGCGCTACGGCGGGCTCACCGTCTTCGACGTGAGAGACCCACGAAACCCCGTCCTCACGACGTCCATCAGCCTGCCCGAGGACAACTTCTGGAACGGGGTCTGGGCCAAGGGCGACGCCCTCTACGTGGCCAGCAGTGCTTCGGGAACGCTCGTCTATGACATCTCCAACCCCGCCACGCCCGGCTTCGTGCGCAGCCTGCCGACGGGGGACTTCGGCGCCCATACGGTGCTCGTCGACGGCGACCGCCTGTATGCCATGGTCCCCAACACCGGAACCCATGTCTACGACGTCTCCGAGCCGCTGAACCCGGTGCTGCGCACCATCATCTCCATGCCCGAAGAAGTCGCGCAGGGTGGCCCCCATGACGCCTTCGCGTATGGGGACCGCCTGTACATCAGCAACGCGTTCGGCGGCTATTTCGTCATGGACGTCAGCAACCTGGACGACGTCCGGCACCTGGGACTCTTCCTCCGCCCGGACTTCGGCTTCGCGCACCACAGCGCGGTGGGCACCTTCGCCGGGCGCACGCTCGCCTTCGAGGGCGGCGAGTTCCACAGCTCCCACCTGCGCGTGCTCGACGTCACCGACCCCGCCCGCATCGTGAAGATTGGCGAGTTCCGCATGCGGCCCGTCACGTCCATCCACAACCTGATTCTGCGCGGCAACCTCCTCTACGTGGCCTGGTACCACGAGGGGCTGCGCGTGCTGGACGTGTCCAACCCCACCCGGCCGCGCCAGGTGGCGCACTACAACACCTTCCGGGAAACAGACCCGCACCGGGGCGACAGCATCTTCGAGGGCGCCTACGGCATCCGCGTGCCGGGCGACGGCCAGGTGTACGTCGTGGACTCCTCGCGAGGGCTGCTCATCTTCGACGAGCTGTGACGGCGCCCCCGGGGGGCACCGCGCACGGGGTCACCCTCCACGGCTGCCCCGACACGAGGGCCTTCCTGGCGCGGATGGACGCGTCAGGAGGCCGTGTGGGGACGGCTGCGCTCGGCTCCACGCCAGCGGTTGGGAGTCGTGCCCTCCCAGCCGCTGAAGGCGCGGATGAACGAGTTCAGCTCCTCGTAGCCCAGCAGGAACGCCACTTCGCTGGCATCCAGGTCGGTGCTCGCCAGCAGCCTGCGCGCGGACTCGCGGCGCACCTCGTCGAGCAGGCCCTGGTAGGTCGTCCCCTCCTCCTCGAGCCGCCGCTGGAGCGTGCGGGGGCTCAGGTGCAACTCCTTCGCGAGCTTCTCCACGGAGGGGCGCTCGCCGTGCATGCGGCGGCGCAGCGCCGTGCGCACGTCGTCCGCGAGCCTGCGCCGGTCCAACCGCTCATTCAGCGCCCCCTCGAGGCCGGGCACGAGGAGCGACAGCAGGTCGGCGTTGTGCGTGACGAAGGGCTCGGCGAGCGCGCTCTCGTCGAAGACGAGCAGGTCGACCGGCGCGTCGAAGCGGACCTTGCACCCGAAGTGACGGGTGAGCAGCTCCGCGTCGGAGCGCCGCCGCGCGAGCTCGAGGCGCCGCGGCACGAGCGGCTTGCCCGTGCCGCGGCGGGCGAGCGCCAGGGTGGAGGCGAACGTCGCATCGACGAGGAACATGGGCAGCGGCCCCTCGGCGAGCAGCCAGTGGAAGCGGACCCGGGCCTCGCCGTGGGAGACGTCGTTCACGACCTCTTCCGGGCAGACGACGCGCTTGTACCGCGCGAGCTTCTTCAGCGCCTCGCCGAGGTCCGGTGAGTGGAGCGCGGCCATCGACGCGACGTCGTACTGGTGGGGCCTCGCTTCCGAGCCGATGCGCAGGCCGAGCTCCCGTCCCCCTCCCACGGCCTCCACGGCGTGCCAGAACGCCATGAACTCGCGGGTCGTCAGGTGGGCCCTGGGCTCCTGGAACCGCGAGAGCAGGAGGCCCGCGTGCCGCAGCAACCGCTCGACGTCGACACCGAGCGTGGCGAGGCGGTCGAGCAGCACGCTCGGCATGGGGACGAGATCGGCCGTCACGTCAGCTCCTCTTCGCGACCAGCATCCTGGCGACGGGGGTTTCGGCGAAGTCCACCATGCCATCGTAATCGGTCGACAGGCTCAGCGCCTTCCACCGGGCGTCCTCCTCCGCACGCTGCACCGCGATGGTGCCCGCGAGGAACACCGCGTCGGAGCCGAGCAGCAGCCGGAGCGGCGGCTGCTTCTCCGAGGCAATCTGGAGGATGGCCCGCGCCGCCTTCGCCGGGTCGCCCCGGCCGGCGTCGGCGTGCTTGCGGACGTTCTCCATGAAGGCGCCGACGGTCGGCCCGTACGCGTCGCTGACGGGGTCCACGCGCATCGAAGCGCCCGCCCAGTCGGTGCGGAAGCCCCCGGGCTCGACGAGCGTCACGCGGATGCCGAGCGGCCCCACCTCCTTGGAGAGGACCTCGGAGAAGCCCTCCACGGCCCACTTCGCGGACTGGTAGGCCGCCAGCCCGGGGCTCCCCGCGCGCCCACCGATGGAGGAGATCTGGATGATGTGCCCATCACGCTGCGCGCGCATGACGGGCAGCGCCGCGCGCGTGACGTGCATGACCCCGAAGAAGTTCGTCTCGAGCTGCTCGCGGAAGTCGTCCTCCGCCACGTCCTCGATGGAGGCCACGTTCGCGTAGCCGGCATTGTTCACGACGACGTCCAGGCGGCCGAAGGTGGAGGTCGCCGCGGCGACGGCCGCCCGGGCGGCCGCCGGGTCCGTGACGTCGAGGGCGACGGGAAGCACCCGCTCGCCGTACTGCTCGACGAGCTCCCGCAGCTGCTCCGGCTTGCGTGCCGTGGCCACGAGGCGGTGGCCGGCCGCCAGCACGGCCTTCGCGAGGTCGCGACCGAGGCCGCGGGAGCTACCAGTGATGAGCCAGACCTTCGACATGGGAACCATCCTTCGACGCACCGGAAATTCGGTGCGCCAAGAGTCACGGGCGGCTCCCTTCCACGCCAATCCGATCGCGCCAGAGAATCATCGGATTGCGCCACCGGGACCCGGGGCTCCTCGGTTCGGCGATGGCTCCCCACCTTTACCTCGGAGTCGGCTGTTCCATGGTCTCGTTGGGAGGAGAGAAGTGGGCGAGAGCTTTGACGGACGGCAGAGCATGCTCGACGACGTCCAGGAGTCCGATGACTCCTTCCTGCGCGAGGTCCTCCGGGACGAGCCGCCGCCACGCCTGCCAGCACCTGGAGACCGGCTCGGAGGGCAGGAGGGCCGCCGCTTCGAAATCCTGGAGTGGCTGGGGGAAGGCGGAATGGGCGTCGTCTTCCGGGCCCACGACGCGAAGCTGCAGCGCGTGGTGGCGCTCAAGTTCCTCCTGTCCTTCCGGGGACGCGAGGAGGGCATCCTGCGCGAGGCGCGAGCCATTGCCCGACTGAATCACGAGAACATCATCCACATCTTCGACGTGTCCGAGTGGTGCGCCTCCCCCGAGGAGCCGTGCATTCCCTTCCTCGTGATGGAATACCTGTCGGGAGAGTCCCTCGCGACCATGCTGCGGCGGGAGGGCGCCCTGGGGGTGCCCCGCGCGCTGGACATCCTCGAGGGCATCGCCGCGGGGCTGGCCCACGCGCACGAGCACCACGTCATCCATCGAGACCTCAAACCCAGCAACGTCTTCCTCACCCGGCGGGACGGGGTGAAGCTGCTCGACTTCGGGCTGTCGCACCTGCGGGGGGCCAACGCCCCGCGGAAGCTGCACCTGCTCACGGAGGGAACGCCGGCCTACATGGCGCCGGAGCAGTGGCGGGATGAACCGCAGGACGCACGCACCGACCTCTGGGCGGCGGGCATGGTGCTGTACGAGATGCTGGCCGGAGCCCTGCCCCTGCCGCTGAAGCGGCTCGCCGAGTTCCGCGCCAGGGTGACGTCCACCGAGCCCCTGCCCCCGGTGCGCGCGCGCAATCCGGACGTGCCGCCCGAGCTGGAGACCCTGGTGGCCACCCTGCTGGCAAAGGACCCGGCCCGCCGGCTCTCCTCGGCCCACGAGCTGTGCGACGAGGTCCGCGAGCTGAAGCGGCGGTTGACGCCCGAGCCCGACGCGCTGCGCTCCTGCACGCCCGAGCGGCGGCAGGTGACGCTGGTGTCCTGCCAGCTCATGGGGCTCTCCAGCCTCACGGAGCCGCTCGACAGCGAGGACATGGGCGAGCTGGACCTCGCCTTCCATCGCACGTGCGCGGAGCTCATCGAGCACCACGGCGGCTCCGCCACCCAGTACCTGGCGGGCGAGGTGCTCGGCTGTTTCGGTTGCGCCCAGGTCCGAGAGGACGACGCGGACCGCGCGGTCCATACGGGACTCCAGCTCGCCCGGGACGCGCGCGTGGAGCTCCAACGCAGGCTGCCGCACCTCTCCATCTCCGGGATGGGCGTGCGGGTCGGCATCTTCACGGACCTGATGTCCCTGTGCGCGCAGCCGCCGGACTCGCGGGGCGGGCACCTCACCCTCCAGGGCGAGTCGCCCAGGATTGCATCCTGGCTGGCGCAGCAGGCCGGGCCGGGTGAGGTGGTGCTGGGCGACGAGTCCTGGAAGCTGGTCCGGGGGGCATTCGCGACGGAGGAGCTGGGGCCGCGCGTCTTCGAGGGACTGGCGGGGCCGCGCGCCCTGGACGTGCGCAGGGTGCAATACGAGCGGGAGGCTCCGTCCCGGTTCGAGCGCACGTTGGCCGTGGGGGGCCTGTCGCGGATGGTGGGGCGGCAGCGCGAGCTGCGACTGCTCCTGGAGCACTGGGAGCAGGCGCGGCATGGGCGGGGCGCCTTCGTGCTCTTGAGCGGCGAGGCCGGCATCGGCAAGTCCCGCCTCTTTCAAGAGCTGAGCGAGCGGGTCGCGACGGAGCCGGTCCACCTGCTGCGCTTCCAGTGCTGGTCCCAGTTCAGTACGAACATCCGGCACCCGGCCACCGCCCTCATCCAGCACCTGCTCCATCTCTCGCCGAAGGACCCTCCGCAACAGCAGCTCCGGCGGATCCAGGAGCACCTGGGGTGCCTGGGGCTCTCGGAGACGCACGTGCACCTCATCGCGCTGCTCCTGTCCCTGCCAGTCCCCGCGAGCGCACCGGCGCACCGGCTCTCGCTCGACTGGCGCCAGGAGAAGACCATCGAGGTGTTGATGGCGCTGGTGCTGGAGCTCGCCGGGGAGCGCCCGGTGCTCGCCATCGTGGAGGACCTGCACTGGGCGACCGCGTCGCAGCTCCGCTTCCTGGAGCTGCTGCTGGAAGAGGTCCAGCAACGGCCGGTGCTCGTCATCGTGAGCTCCCGGCCGGACTTCCAGCCCGCCTGGTCTCCCCGTCCCTGGCTCCACGCCATGGCGCTGAACCGGCTCCCGGCCGAGCTCGCGGAGGACCTGGTGCGAGAGGTGTCGCACGGCCACGGCCTGCCGGCGGATGCGGTGCGGGAGCTGGTCCGGAAGACGGATGGCATCCCGCTGTTCATCGAGGAGATGACGCGCATGGTCCTGGAGCGGGCCTCCGCGGGCGCGAGCCCGGGCCACAGCCTGCGCTCCATTCCCGTCACCCTGCACGAGCTGCTGCTGGCCCGGCTCGACACGCTGCCCTCGCGCCTGAAGGCGTTGGTCCAGCTCTGCTCGGTGGTGGGCCGCGAGTTCTCACTGGCGCTGCTCGAGCCCCTCACGAGGCGTGACGAGACCACCCTGCGGCGCGAGCTGGCTGGACTCGTGAGGGCGGGACTGCTCCAGGAGCCCCCGCGTGCGGACGCGACCGTGTTCCAGTTCCGCCACGCGCTCATCCAGGACGCGGCCTACCAGTCACTCTCGCGCGGCACGCGACGCAAGCACCACCAGCTCATCGCCGGCGTCCTGGAGGAGCGCTTCCCCGAGCTGGTGGAGGCGAGGCCCGAGCTGCTGGCCCACCACCACACGGAGGCCGGAGACCTGGAGTCCGCCATCCGGGCCTGGCAGCTGGCGGGAGAGCGCGCCAGCCGGCGCTCGGACAACCAGGAAGCCCTCACCTACTTCCACCTGGCGCTGAAGCTGCTCCCCGGCCTGCCGGATGCGGCCCAGCGCGAGCGCCGGGAGTTGCACCTGCTGATGGACATGGGAACCCCCATGTCCCAGGTCCGGCGTTACAACGCCCCCGAGCTGGCGCGGCTCTACGAGCGGGTGCGCGAGCTGCTCCGCGAGGTGGGGGACGAGCTGCCCCGGCTCCGGCTGCCATTCTGGGGGTTCACCACGTACTACCTCATCCGGGGAAGGTTCGAGGTCGTGGTGGAGCTGGTCCAGCGCTACCTGGCGCTCGAGCAGCGCCAGCATGCCGGGAGGCCGACCCACAAGAGCCTGGGGTTGAAGATGGCCCTGTGCCGCTGCCTGTCCGTCATGGGCGACAACGTGGGGGCACGGAGGCTCGTCGACGAGGTGCTCGCGGAACCCGATGTCGACATCGCGCAGCGCCAGGCGATGGCCGCGAGGAACTGGACCGACTCGAGGGTGTCCGCCTTCGTCCATGGAAGCCTCCTGGCCGCGGTGGCCTGCCAGCCCGACGAATCCCGCCGCTACGAGCAGGAGGCCATGAGCCTGGCCGAGAGGATTGGTCAGCCCTACGGGCTGGCGTCGGTGCTGTGCGCGCGCACGCTGGTCAGCCAGTTCCGGCATGAGGGCCCGGAGACCTCGAGGTGGGCGGAGGCGTGCGAGACGCTCTGCCGCGAGCATCGCTTCCGGCTGTGGTTGGCCTGGGTGATGCCACTGCGAAGCTGGGCGCTGGCCGAGCTCGGCCAGCCCGAGGCGGCGCTCGTCCGCATGAGGATGGTGCTCCCGCACTGGCATGGGTCGGGCATCCGCGCCTACATGCCCCACTGCTACGCCATGCTGGCGGAGATACACCTGAAGCTGGGGCAGCTGGAGGAAGGACTGGCCGCGGTGCGGGCCGCGCTGAAACGAATCTCGGTTTCAGGCGAGCGCTTCTACGAGGCCGAGCTGCACCGCCTGCGCGGAGAGTGTCTGCGGCGACTCGGGAGCACGGAGCAGGCACGGGCCTGCTTCTTCCAGTCCCTCGCCGTGGCTCGCGAGCAGCAGGCCCACCTCTTCGAGCTGCGCGCGACGGTGAGCCTGTGCCGGCTGCTCCAGGACGTCGGGAAGAAGAGTGCGGCCTCGCGCATGCTCGCGACGGTGTATGGCCGGTTGGCCAGCCACAGCGACTCGCCGGACCTCCGCGAGGCCCGGACCCTGCTGGAGGCGCTCGCGGAAGACGGGCCGCCGCGAGCCTTCCACGCGTGAAGGGCTTCGACGGTCAGTTACCCGCGAGCAGCTTCTGCACCTGCTCCTTGTCACCGGAGAAGGTGAACTTGCTCATCAGCTGGTAGGCGTTCTTCCGGTCCGCGATGCGGGCGTGCAGCAGCTTCACGACGCTCACCTTGTCGCCGGACATGGAGAACAGGTCCACGAGCTGGCCCACCTGGTAGACGGAGAACCGGCCGCGGCGGGAGGCCATCTCCACCACCCGCAGCTTGTCGTCGGACATCGACTGGTCGTTGATGACCTCGGTGAGCTGCTCGAAGTCCTCATCGCTCACCGCCCCGGGGACGTGCCCGGGGGACGGCGCGGGTGCCGGAGCCTCGGCCCTGGGCGCGGGCGCCGGAGCCGGCGCGGGGGCCTGGGCACGGGGCGCGGGCTCCTGGGGCACGGCAGGGGCGGAGCCCAGGGCCTTGACCGTGAGCTTGTGCATCTTCATGCCCTCGACCTCCAGCTTCTTCACCCACACCTTCCCGTCGGCGGTGCGGACGACGAACTTGTAGAAGCCGACGTCGCTGGGGCTGTAGAGGAAGGGAATCTCCAGCCGCTTCACCAGCCGGTTGCCGGCCCAGATTTCGCCGGTGGCGCCCTCGGGCTCCAGCACCTTCACCGTGCACGTCACGTCACTTCTCACGTCCCAGGTGAAGGTCTCCGGGCCGATGGCGACGTTGGCGGTGGGCGGTGCATCCGCGGGCGCCGGAGCGCTCGCGGCGGGCGCGGGCGCCGAGCCACCGCCGCGCCCGGAGGACGACGAGGTCATCTGCACGCGCAGCTGGTGGGACTTCCTGTCCTCGACGTTGAGCTCCTTGGACCAGGTCTCTCCGCTCGAGCTGGTGACGGTGAACTGGTAGGGGCCGAGGTCGCGCGGCTCCCACCGGAAGGGAATCTCCGCGCGGAACACCACCTTGCCACCCCGGGAAATCTCACCGATGGCGCCCTCGGGCGCGGTGACGTTGACGGACGCGAAGACGTCGCTCTTCGTGTTCCACTGGTGGCTCACCTGCTTGGACGCGAAGCCCTGCGCCAGGGACGGCGCCGCGTAGGCCAGCGTGGCGGCCAGGATCCATGCCTTCATGTCTGTGACTCCCCCTCGAGGATGTGCTCCCCGGGAAAACGGGAGTGCGCCGAAAATGTCGCACGGACGGTGTGACTTTCTTCCGCCCGGCTATCCTTCGCAGCCGCGGTCCTCTCGTGGGGTTCCCCCGACCCCCGGGCCAATGCCAGCCCCCTTGAAAGCCCTGACCATGCGCCTCCGGCAATCCCTTGCGTCCGTCCTGGCCGTCCTGCTCCTCGCCGTCCTGCCCCGGTGCGCGCCACCGGAGGCCGCGGGCGAGGCACTTCCAACCGGCGAGTCCTCCCAGCCGCTGACGCCGGGCGGCGGGCTGCGGTTCATGACGTACAACATCAAGCACGGTGAGCTGAGCAGCCTGGACAGCATCGCCAACGTCATCAAGGGCCAGTCGCCGGACCTCGTCGTGCTCCAGGAGGTGGACGTCCTCACCCACCGCTCCGGCAAGGTGGACCAGGCCACGCGGCTGGGGCAGCTCACGGGCCTCCATTCCGCCTTCGTCCCGTCGCTGCTCAGCTACGACGGCGGGCAGTACGGGCTCGCGGTGCTGTCGCGCTACCCCATCCGCTCCTCGCAGCGCATCCCCCTGCGCTCCGCCGCCGAGCAGCGCGTGCTCGGGCTGGTGGAGGTGGAGCTGGACGCGACGCACGTGGTGCCCGTGGCCGTCACCCACTTCGGGACCACCGGCGCCACGGAGCGGCTCAACCAGGCCGAGGACGTCAAGGCGGCCCTGGCGGGGAAGCCGTGGGCGCTGCTCGGCGGCGACCTCAACGCCTCCCCTTCCGAGTCCGGCATCACCAGCCTGAAGACACTGCTCTCCGACGCCTGGACGCGCGGCGGCTCGGGCAGCGGCTACACGCATGACGCGAGCTTCCCCACGCGCCGCATCGACTACGTGATGCTCGGCTCCGCGTGGACGTCGCCCGTGACGGCGGCCGTGGTGGGGGCGACGTCGCAGTCGGACCACCGGCCCGTGGTGGCCACGCTCATCCTCCCCTGGAGCCAGACGCTCTTCGGCGACCGCGCGCCCGCCAACGCCGTGGAGGAGGCGGACACCCGCGCCGTCGAGGTGGGCGTGCGCTTCCGCAGCAACGTCCCCGGCACCATCCAGGCGCTGCGCTTCTACCGGGGCACGGGCAACGTGAGCGGCTACGTCGCCCGCCTCTGGACCGGCACGGGCACCCTGCTCGCCCAGGTCTCCGTGAGCGACGGCCGCATCCCCGGGTGGCAGGAGGCCGTCCTGCCCACGCCCGTCTCCATCAGCGCGAACACGCTCTACGTGGTCTCGTACCACACGTCGAATGGCCTCTTCGCCAGGGACCCTTCGGGACTCGCGAGCGCCGTCACCAGCGGCAACCTGACGGCCCCCGCCAGCGCGAGCGTGGGAGGCAACGGCGTCTATGCCTACGGCGCGGGTGGCTTCCCCGCGAGCAGCTACAAGGACACCAACTACTGGGTGGATGTCCGCTTCGCCCCGTCACCCTGAGCTTCGGACCCGGAGCGCGAGGATGAAGCAAACCGTGGCGGCAAGCCCCGCGGCGGTTCGCACGTGGTTCCAGGCCGTCCAGCCCGACACGTAGAGCGCCCACAGGCGGGCCGCGTCCGCCCGGGCCGGGTCCAAGGCCGCGAGTGCGTTGTTCCTCGGCACGTTGAACACCGCCGTCACCGCGAAGACGCCCAGCCCATACAGCGCGCCGCCCAGCAGCAGGTACGGCGCGCCGGGCTTCTCCCAGGAGAACAGCGCCGAGACGGCGACCGCCAGCGCGGCCACCGCCGTTCCGAAGAACACGGCCATGAAGGCCGGAGTCACCGCCACGACGTTGATGGACTGCATCGCGAGGATGCCCTGCGCGGGCGGCAGGCGGGCGAGGGCCCTCATCACGAACGAGGAGAACGCGAAGAAGACCCCGGCCACCACGCCCGAGCCGAGCGCCGACAGCCACGTCAATGTGAGGAGGACACCTGGAGACATGGAGGACCTCACGCGGCCGAGAGGGCCACCGACCTGCCAATGTACTTCGCGCTCTGCGCCGCCTCGACGAGGAAGCGGCCGACGCTCCTCCGCGACACGCTCATCCCCCGGGCCTCTCCCGCCGGGGAGGCGAAGGGGGCCGCCGCTTCGGCCTCATCCGTCAGGCCCACGGGCTGCGCGAGCACCCAGTCGAGCCCGCTCTCGCGCACCTCCCGCTCCTGCTGCTCGGTGTCTGCAATCTGCGGCTTCAGGAGCAGCGAGAACAGCAGCTTCCACTTGAGCGACAGCCGGCCCCGCGTCTCCCCCACTCCGTACGTCGTCTGCACCACCAGCTTGCGGACGCCGTGCTTTCGCATGGCGGAGATGACGTTCCGGGTCCCCACCGAGCGCACGTCCATGGGCGTCCGCGCGCTGCCGCGCATCCGGACCGTCACGGGATTCTCACGGATGCCGAGCGTGACAATCACCGCGTCCTGCCCCTGCACCGCGCGCTCGACATCCCCGGGACGCGTCGCGTCCCCGGTGACGACGGCCAGCCGCGGCGACGAGACGCCAAGCGCCTCCGGCCTGCGGGCGAAGGCCGTCACGTCATGCCCCTCGGACAGCAGCACCTCGACTGCCGCGCGTCCGGAACCTCCCGTTGCACCCACCACGAGGACTTTCATCACGACTCCCTCCGGCTTGATTGCCTGCGCACAACATGTCGTCCGGGCCCGCGGCTCTCAATGACCGGCAGTCGCGGTTTCATGCTCGTTCGTCCAGGCGGGGCGCTGGACGCTCTCGTCCCGCCAGGGGCATGCTCCGCCCATGGTGGACAAGCAGCTCTGGGCCCCCGTGGACCCGCTCGGCGAGGCGCTGCACTTCCTGCGCATGACGGGCAGCTTCTACTGCCAGTCGGAGCTCACCGCGCCCTGGGGCCTCGCGCTGCCGCCCATGCCCGGGTGCATGTGGTTCCACGTCATCACCTCCGGCGCGTGCTCACTCGAAGTCGAGGGCGCCGCGCCCGTCGGGCTGCGGCCGGGGGACCTCGCGCTCGTGACACACGGCGAGGGGCATCGCCTCTGGACCGGGCCCCGCGTCCCCACGCCCCTGGCCCATGAGCTGCCGCAGCAGCAGGTCAGCGAGCGCTACTCCGTCCTCCGCCATGGCGGCGGTGGCACGCCGAGCGCGCTCATCTGTGGCGCCGTCCGCTTCGAGCATCCCGCGGCCCACGCGGTGGTCCGGCTCCTGCCCCGGGTGATTCACCTGGACGCCGCGAGCTCGCCCCACGTGGACTGGATGGAGAGCACGCTGCGGCTGATGGCGGCCGAGGCGAAGGCCCTGCGCCCGGGCGTGGAGGCCGTCATCACCCGGCTCGCGGACATCCTCATCGTCCAGGCCATCCGCTCGTGGATTCAGCAGGACCCCGCCGCGCGGAAGGGGTGGCTTGGCGCGCTCCAGGACCCGCAGCTGGGCCGGGTCCTCATGCTCATCCACAGGGAGCCGGCGCGCGCGTGGACGCTGGCCTCGCTCGCGAAGGAGGTGGCGATGTCGCGCTCGGCCTTCGCGGCGCGCTTCACCGAGCTCGTCGGTGAGCCCGCGATGCACTACGTCGCCCGCTGGCGGATGCACGTGGCGGTGACGTGGCTCAGGGAGGACAGGGCCGGGCTCGGTGAGCTCGCGAGCCGTCTCGGCTACCAGTCCGAGGCCGCGTTCAGCCGTGCGTTCAAGCGCTTCATCGGCGTGTCCCCGGGCGCGGTGAGACGCAACCCCGCGGTCGCCATCCGGCCCGTGGCTCCGGCATCTGCTTGAAGTACTTCAACCATGGTTGTCATCGAGAAACATGTCGCTGGCGCTCTCCCCGGGAACTTGCGAGACAGCGCCCATGCCACGTTCGGGGGATGGAGAGCAGGTGAAGCTGGAGGCCCAGGCCTGGCGCCTGTTCTTCGACTTCTTCATGCGCACGGGACCGCGGCGGGACCGCCTCCTGAGCCGGCTCGGGCTCACCCCCAATGATGCACGCGGGCTGAGCGGCCTGGAGGCGACCACGGGGCGCACGATGCGCTCGCTCGCGGAGGCCTGGGACTGCGACGCCTCCAACGCGACCTTCATCGTGGACCGACTCGAGGCGCGCGGGCTGGTGGAGCGGCGGCCCAGGCCGGAGGACCGCAGGGTCCGCTCCGTCGTCCTCACCGCGAAGGGCGTGCGCCTGAAGCGTCAATTGTTGGAAGGGCTGTACGCCCCTCCCGAGGAGCTCTCCCGGCTGAAGCCCTCGGAGCTGGAGGTGTTGTCCGCCCTGCTCTCCCGACTGCTGGCCCAGGGCGCTGGGGAGGCCTGAGCGCCCGGGTGCCTCGGGGGCCGGACCTGCGGAACTCCGAGGTTTCGTCAGACCGGCGAGGTAGGATCCGCCCCCTTTGAAAGGAGCGCGCAATGGGGTTTGCGTTGATGATCCTGGAGCCACGGGGACAGAGGCAGGGCAGGACGCAGGAGGAGGCGCAGCACGCCATGGACCGGATGGTCCGCTTCAGCCAGGACCTGGCGTCCCGCGGCCTCCTCAAGGCGGGCGAGTCGCTCCGCTCGGACGACTCCGCGGTGCGCATCGGGGTTCGCAGCGGCAAGCGCTTCGTGAATGATGGCCCGTTCGCCGAGGCCAAGGAGATGGTCGGCGGCATCTTCCTGCTCGACTGCAAGACGCGGGAGGAGGCACTCGCGATTGCCCACGAGTGCCCCGCTGCAGAATGGGCCACCGTCGAGGTGCGCGAGCTGGGCCCGTGCTTCGCGGACGCGAAGAACTAGGGAGCAGTCCGACCGATGCGTCGCGAGGCCTACCCGGGCTTCGCGCGCAGGGCGAGCATGGGGCGGTACAGCTTCCGGTACGACCAGGCCAGGGAGAGGTTCAAGGCCAGGAGGACGATGGGGATGACCATTCCCTCCGGCGCCAGGAAGGCGTGGAAGGCGACGATGTTGACGACCACCGGCGCGGCCAGGGCCAGCGCGAGCGGCACGAAGCGGTTGGTCAGCAGCAGCACGCCCACGAGGACCTCGGTGCCCTTGATGAGCGGGAACATGTAGCCCGTCTTCATGAGCGCCTCGGCGAACTCGGGAAGGGCCGTCGGGGGCGGCGGCAGGAAGTTCAGGAAGCCGTTCAGCCCGGGGATGAAGAGGAGGATGCCGAGGAGCACCCTCCCCACCGTCGGCAGGTGCCGGGTGAAGGACTTCGAGGTCTGGCCTGCCACTGCATCCGCGCTGAGCGTCGTGTCCGTCGTCATGGGGGGCTCCCCTTCGGTTTCGCTGGGATTCGGGTTCCTGGTTTCATCGAGACGACGAATGAGGCTCCGGGAGATCGACACGGGGGTCGATTTTCCCGGAGACCTCTCCAACCACCCGGAATCACAGGGACTTCTGGGGAGCGCTACGGCAGCGGCTCCGGGAAGTGGACGACGCGTCCACCCGGGCCCACGGCCCAGATGCTGGTCGGGGCGACGCTCGCGATGTCCTTGATCACACCCGCAGGCGCCGAGATGTACAGCGACGGCAGCCAGATCGTCCCCGTGAAGCGGCGAATGACGCCTGCTGCGTCCGTAGCGTAGACCGTCGTGCGGTCCGGCGCGCAGACGCTCGTAAACTGGGCCGCCACCGGAGGGGGAGGCATGGACTGCCAGGCCGAGCCATTCCATCTCACGATGTTGGAGTTGTCTCCCACCGCGTATGCGAGCACCGACGACATCATCCAGACGCTCTGGAGGCTGGAGTCGGTCGGCCCCGGCACGACTCCGTTGCTGGTATCCGTTCCACCAGTATAGGTGTCGATGACAGGGCGTCTTTGTCCAGTCGGCTCCTGGGTCGCGATGAACATGCGCGATGCGTCAAGCCCGTGGATGTCTCGGTAGACTGGTGCATTGTCATCCACTTCCGTAGGCGCAGTGCCTGACATCCAGACGTGCAGGCGGCCAGTGTCGTCCACCACGTAGAGGGATGGCAGGAGTGGCAGGGTGGCGTCGAAGCCGATGATGCCCGTGGCGTTGCCGCCGCCTGCCAGCGGGTGTTGCTGGGCGCACGTGGTGCCGTCGTGCTGCGCCACCCGCCCCCCATTGCCCGCGAGGAACACGCTTCCATCGCTGCTCACCCAGGCTGCGTTCCAGGTGGTGGTGCCACACGCGCCGTCGAAGCTCGTGAACGTGCCGCTCGCGCTATCGCGGCGGGCCAGCGCGCCTCCCGCGCCGGCAATCCACACCGGGTAGCCGGTGGTGCTGGCCTTGCTGATGGCCACCGTATTCCAGTCGCGACTGGTGGTCGCCGGGTCCGTCAGCAGTTTCCAACCCGCGCCCATGCACACGTTGTTTTCGTCGGTCGCGCTGTCGCAGTCATTGTCACGCTGGTCGCACACCTCGGTGCCGGTGCCCTTGTTGTGCTTGTCCACGTCGTCACAGTCCGAGTGCAGATCCGCCACACTGTTGGCCGGAATGGGCTGACCGGGGCAGACGACCTGGGCGGCGAGGGAGAGGTTGCCGTCCCCGTCACCGTCCGCATCCGTGTAATAGTTTGTCGGCGTGGGCGCGTTGCAGGTGGTGGCGGTCTGCCCCACGTTGCACACGTAGATGCCCGAGCAGGGGCTGCCGCAGGCGTTGCCCTTCCGTGTCGTCCCGCTCGTAAAGGGCTCATCCACACCATCCACGCAGTTGTCGTCGACGTCGTTGCACAGCTCCGTGGCCCCGGGCTTCACCGCGATGTTGTCATCGTTGCAGTCGAAGGTCGCGGTCGGCGCCACATAACCCGCGGGCCTGTCGCACCCGGTCTGCATGTCGCTCTGGCGCCCGAAGGTGTCTCCGTCCACGTCCCGGTACCACGTCTTGTTGAAGGTCTCGTCCGGGCCGCCGACGCAGTTGTCGTCGATCTCGTTGCACACTTCCTGCGCGTTGGGGTTCACGGCCATCGCGGCGTCATTGCAGTCGGTGCTGGTGGCCACGTAGCCGTCCGGTGCCCTGCACTTCTGCCGTGAGTCCGACGCCGTGCCGAAGCCGTCGCCATCCCCGTCCCGGAAGTACGTGCTCACCGGCAGCCCGTCATCCACCAGGTTGTCGCAGTCGTTGTCCTTGTCGTCGCAGGTCTCCGCCAACCCGGGCTTGCGCTGGTTGTCGTTGTCGTCGCAGTCATTGCCGGAAGCCACGTGGTTGGCCGGCGCGACACAGGCCATCACCACCGGCCCTCCCCCCACGCCGTCCTGGTCCCCGTCCAGGTAATAGCTGCCCAGGGTCAGGCCGTTGTCGATGCCGCCGACACAGTCGTTGTCCACGCCATCGCACAGTTCTGTCCTGCTCGGCGCCCGCTCGGGGTTTCCATCGGCGCAGTCACCGCCCCGGGCCACATACTGGGTGGGTGCGACGCAGCCCGTCTTCGTGTCGTTGTCGTCGCCGTAGCCGTCCCCATCCCCGTCCCGGTAGAAGGTGCGCTGCGAGATTGTGGCGTTGGTGTCATCGCAGTCGGTGCCCCCTCCGGCCGTGGGCATGTACCCGTCACCGTCGACATCCTCCGCGTGCAACGAGATGGACACATCCTTCACGCCCGCCGTGTCCAGCGTCACGGGCCGCGAGTCGCGCGCCACCTCGGGCCCTTCACACGTCTGCTCGTGAGCCGTGGTGATGAGCTCCAGCGTCCGGCCCCAGTCGTCCTTCCGGTAGACGCTGATAACCGCCCTCCGCGAATCACGGTTCAGGACTGGCGCCGTCCCGCGACTCGTGTGCCCCGGATCGTCCTTGTCGACGGCCTGCACGGCGATGCAGCCAGCGTTGAAGTCGAAGGAGACCTCCAGCTTCACGGCGGCCTGCTGCGCGTCTGGGAGTTTCTCCTTGCAGGCGGCAAGGAGCAGAAGGGGCCACAATGGAAAAAGAAGGCGGCGCATGGGTCGGGCATCCTACCCGGTTCCGGCCCCCGCTCGCTCGTTCTGGAGTGCCAGAAACCGCGTCAGTCGAGCAGCTGCATCAGGTCCGCCCGGGTGATGGCCGCGGCCCCGTCGGCGCCGCCGAGGGCGGACTCGAAGAGCGCTCGCTTCTTTTCCTGGAGGGTGAGGATTTTCTCCTCCACCGTCCCCCGGGACACCAGGCGGTACACCATCACCGGCCGCTGCTGGCCGATACGGTGCGCCCGGTCGGCCGCCTGCGCCTCCACGGAAGGATTCCACCACGGGTCCACGAGGAAGACGTGGTCCGCCGCCGTGAGGTTGAGCCCCGTGGCGCCCGCCTTGAGGGAGATGAGCATCACCGGCGGGCCCTTCGGGTCCTGGAACGAAGCGGCCACCGCGCCCCGGTTGGACGTGCTCCCGTCCAGCCGGATGAAGCCGATGCCCGCCTCGCGCAGGGCGGGCTCGATGAGGTCCAGCATGGACGTCCACTGCGAGAAGACGAGCGCCTTGTGGCCCTCCTCCGCCGCCGTGCCGAGCGCCTCCAGCAGCGCCTCCACCTTGGAGGACGACTTCGCCTGCTGGCCTGGCACCAGCGCCGGGTGGCAGGCCGCCTGCCGCAGCCGCAAGAGCGCCTCCAGCGCCTTCAGCACGTTGCCGCCCGCCTCCAGCTGCGACACCACCTCCTCGCGCGTGGCGGCGTACACGGCGTCATAGACGGCGCGCTCACGCTCGTTGAGGGTGACGTGGCGCACGGACTCGGTGCGCGGCGGCAGCTCGGGGGCCACGTCCCGCTTGAGCCTGCGCAACACGAAGGGCCGGATGCGAGCGCGGAGCTTCTCGGCGGCGCCCTTCTGGTTGTCCGCCACGGGGCGGGCCCAGCGCTCGTCGAACTGCTTGCGTCCGCCCAGCAGCCCCTGGTTGGTGAAGTGCATCAGGCTCCACAGCTCCTCGAGCCGGTTCTCGATGGGCGTGCCGCTCAGGGCCACGCGGAACTGCGCCTGCAGGGCGTACGCGGCGCGAGCCACCTGGCTGTCCGGGTTCTTGATGGCCTGGGCCTCATCCAGCACCACCGTGTCCCACGTCTTCGCACCAAGCACCTCCGCGTCCAGGCGCAGCAGCGCGTAGGTGGTGAGCGTGACGTCGGCCGCCTCGTCCAGGGCGCGGCCGGGGCCGTGGTAGACGGAGACCTTCAGCGAGGGACGGAAGCGCTTCACCTCCGCCTCCCAGTTGGGGAGCACGCTCGTGGGGGCCACCACCAGCGTGCCCGGGCCCAGCGTGCAGATGGTCTGCAGCGTCTTGCCCAGGCCCATGTCGTCCGCGAGCACGCCGCCCAGGCCCGCCTGCCGCAGGAAGGTGAGCCAGCTGACGCCCTGGAGCTGGTAGGGGCGCAGCGTGGCGGTGAGGTCCTTCGGGAGCTGCACGTCGGGCAGCTTCTCGAAGCCCTGCACCAGGGGCGCCAGCCGCTCCAGCCCGGGCGGCGACGGGTGCTCCAGCGCTTCACACAGGCCGGTGAGCTGGGGAATGGCGTGGTTGGCGAGCCGCCCGTCCGAGCCGCGCGCGGCCAGCAGGTCCGCCACGCGCTGCCCGTGCTCCTTCAGCCACGTGCCCGGCAGTGGCGCCCAGCCGCCGCCCTCCAGCGGCACCAGCCCCAGGCCCTCCTCCCACGCGCGCATCACCGCGCCCGCGTCCACCGTCCGCGGCGCGCCCGGCTCCGCGCCCTCCACCTGGAAGTCGAACGAGAAGCCCACGCGCGGCACGCCGGCCTCGGTGGCGCCCGCGTCCACCGACAGCGTGGGGCGCAGCTTCACGTTGGGGCTCACCACGCGCGCCGCGTCTCCGGTGAGGCCGCCGCGCCAGCGCCGCAGCCTGTCGGCGAGCTGCACCGCTTCCTTGCCCTGCACCGTCACGCGGCGGCCGGGCACCATGTTCAGCTCGTCGCGCAGGCCGTGGACGAGCTTCTGCTCCGCGGCCTCGTCGCGCACGGGCACCGCGCCGTCCAGGTACACCATGCGCCCGTTGTCGATGCGCACCGCGGGCGGCGAGCCATACACCAGCGTGGGCAGCACCGAGAGGCCGGAGTCGAGCTGGTTCAGCTCCAGGGAGATGCGCGGCTTCAGCGTGCGGTCGATGGGCGGCAGCCGCTGGCTCTTCACGTCCACCGGCATGCGGCGCGCGAAGTCCGGCAGCACCTTCCCGGTGAGGTCCCCCATCTGCTCGGGAGAGAAGACGCGCTCCTGGGGCAGCTTCTCCAGCCACGCGCCGGTGAGGGCCTGCTCCCCCAGCTTGCAGAGGATGTCCCCGCACAGCGCCACGCCGGGACTGACCACCTCGGTGACGCGCGGGTCCTTCTCCACCTTGAGCACCGTCTGCTCGCCGCGGTCCTCCACGGTGACGCGCGGCAGGAGCGGCTCGCGGGCGACGGACACCAGCGTGCCTTCGAAGATGATGGTGCGCGCGGGCTCCAGCACGCGCAGGAGCGCGTCGAGCCGCTCGGGCGGAAGCGCGCCCTTCGTCGGCTTCAGCAGCAGCTTGTCCGCGAGCACGTCCCACGGCTCCACCTGGATTCGCGCTGCCTCCACCGGGTTCGCCACCACGGACGCCAGGCTGCGCGCGAGCAGCCGCGCGGTGTTGTCCGGACGCACCAGCAGTCGCTCGAGCTGGAGCCCGCCGTTCTCCCGCTTGAAGCGGTACACCATGCGCTCCGGCTTCGACGCCGCACCGGGGCGCGGGGCCGCCGCCTGCGCCGCCTGCGGCCGCGAGGGGGCGAGCCGGTTCGCCGTGGGCCGAGCCGCGGCACGCTGCAGGGGCGCGCGTTGAGTCACGGACTGATGGAGGACGATGGCCGCCGCGACGACGTGCTCGCAGGGGTCCACCTTGCCGCGGCAGTCACACTCCCAGACGTCGTCCTCCGGGTAGAGCACCGTGGTCAGGGGCGCCGGCCGGCCGGCGACGCGCACGCGCAGCACGGCCTCTTCTTCTCCGACGGACTGCACCGAGACGGCGCCCGCGCGAGCGAGCCCCATGCCGGCGGACCAGGTGTCCGGGCGCGCTTCCTCCCGGACGGCTTCGAGCAGCTCCGCGGTCACAGACATACGAGGCCCCTTCCCTATCCCCACGTCGGGCCCCGCGCAACCCGGGATAGAGTGCGCGCCATGCAGACCCACTACTTCGACACCTACCCGGAGCTGGCCACCGAGCGGCTGCGGCTGCGCAAGCCCCGGCTGGAGGATGCCGCGGCGCTCGCCAGCATCTACGGCCATCCGGAGACGTCGCGGTACATCGGGTTCTCCGCGAGCGATGGCATCGAGAAGACCCAGCAGAAGCTGGCGCGCGACCTGGAGACCGCGGCCCGTGGCGAGGGCTTCCGCTGGCTGCTGTGCGAGCGCGGCGACGACACCCCCATCGGCTCCGCGGGGCTCTTCCACTGGAGCCAGGCGGACCGGCACGCCGAGGTGGGCTACGTGCTCCGTTTCGACCAGTGGGGCCGGGGCGTGATGAAGGAGGTGATGCCCACCCTCCTGCGCTTCGGCTTCGAGGAGATGCGGCTCCACCGCGTCGAGGCCCGGGTGGACCCGCGCAACGCCGCCTCGCTGCGGGTGCTCACCCGCTCCGGCTTCCAGCGCGAGGGCCTGCTGCGCGAGAGCTTCGTCGAGGGAGACGGCTTCAGTGACAGCGTCATCCTCTCGCTGCTCGAAGGCGAGTGGCGGCAGGCGGACTGACACGGCTGTCCCCTGTGGAGGCGTCCCGCGCGTGCCAGCCCTGGCACGTTTCCCTCCGGGGAGCTGTGCGACGTGACGCTGGCGCGGGCCCAACCGCGCGGAATCGCGTGGCTTCGGGCCCGTGAAGGCTCCTGGCACCGCCCTTGCCCTGGGGTTGGTCATTCGCAGCGGTCCGCGAATGTCGAACCCACCCCAGGAGACAAGACGATGAGCAGAGAGCGAAACAGCGCGGTCGGCGGTTCACGGGTGAAGTCGGGCTTCGCCCTGGTGTTGAGCGTGGCCACCCTGTACGGCTGCGGCACCGAGAGCCTGGGTGCCGCCGAGTCGATGGCGGGCAGCCCGGAGTCCTCGGGCACGGCGCGGCAGGGGCTGAGCTACTACGGCGGCCACGCGTATTTCATCTCCACGTCGCCCGCGACGTGGACCGATGCCCGGAAGGCCTGCGCCGACATGGGCTACGCCATGGTGACGCTCAACGACGCGGCGGAGGAGCAGTGGTTGAAGGGGCAGATGGCCACGGCGTCCACGGAGTGGTGGCTCGGCATCAGCGACCGCGACCTCGAGGGCACCTGGGTCTGGTCTGAAGACCCGTCCGCCTACGTCCACTGGAATCCAGGGGAGCCGAACAACGGCCAGGCCACGGAGGACTGCGGGCTGTTCCTCAATGCGCTGGGCGGGTGGCACGACGCGCCCTGCTCCATCTCCCGGACGTTCGTGTGCGAGAGCCTCCAGCCGGTCTACGCGCAGTTCAACGGGCACGACTACTCGTTCCACGGGACGCGCAAGCCCTGGACCCAGGCGCGCAACGACTGCACGAGCCGGGGCTTCGACCTGGTGACCATCGATGACAGCGCGGAAGACACCTGGCTGAAGCAGCAGGTGCCCGCCGGGCGCGCGTCGTTCATCGGCTACAACAACCTCTCGCAGCCGGGCACCTGGACGTGGGCGGACGGCACGCCGAGCGGCTACCTCAACTGGCGCCAGTACGAGCCCAACAACTCCGGCGGCATCGAGCAGTGCGCCGTCAACAACGTGCCGCCCGTCGGCTCCATCCCAGGAGGCGGCTGGAACGACATCCCCTGCAACGAGTACTTCCCGTACATCTGCGAGCGCCCCAGCCTGCCCCCCACCCACAAGTACGTCGTCTACACCGCGACGGGCACGGACTCCGCGAACCTGGCGACGAAGGACACGGCCATCTACCTCCAGGCCGGACAGATTCTGGAGATGGGCACCTGCGGGCTGCCGACGGCGGTCGCGACGAATGACACCTACCTGCGCCTGCTGGGACCGGATGGGCTGGAGGTGGCCGCCAATGACGACGCCTGCAAGGGCTCGGGCTCGAAGCTCCGCTACCGGGTGCCGGCCTGCGGCACCGGGCATTACGTGATGCGGGCCGGCTGCTTCGAGAACACCTCGTGCGGCGGGCAGATGGTCTTCACCGTCATCCCCGCGCCGCCGACTCAGCCCTGAGGGCCTCGCGGCGCGAGCGGCTCCGGCGTGGCGAGCCACCCGTCCAGGACGCCGTACGCGTAGAGCGCCGCGAAGGTATACGCCCCCACGAGGTAGGCGACGTTGAAGCCTCGGGCCGCGCGCGCGTCATCGGCGCTGTACAGCCCGTCGGGGCCGCGCAGCGCCAGCGCCGCGCCCAGCGAGGCGGCGGAGAGCGCGAAGGCTCCTCCCTGCGTCACCGCCAGGACGGTGCCCTTCGTGCGTTGGCCATGCTTGAAGTGGCCCACGCCGAAGGGCACCAGGTACCACCCTCGCGACACGGGCCGGTCCGCGATGCGTGCGACCTGCACCGGGGAGGGTTGCGGCACCGTGGAATGCCAGGGCGCCACGGCGGGGGCGCTGCGCTGCGCGGACAGCTCGGAGATGCGCTGCTGGTGGCGAACGTGCACGCGCTCGACGTAGGCGATGAAGTCCGGCGGGTACACCAGCGGGTCCAGCTTCGCGTCCGGATTCACGGCGAGGCCCCGCACCACCTCGGGCTCGGCGCGCTCCGTGTCCTCCTGCGCGTGGTACGTGGCGGCCAGCAGCAGCCGGGCCTCGGCCTCCTCGGCGGCGTCCGTCAACTGGAGGGGCTGGAGCAGCGCTTCGAGCAGGCTGCGTGCACGTGGCAGCTCCCCGGACTGGTACGCCTCCCGAGCGGGCTCCAGCGAGGGGGACGCCGCCAGCACCAGCGCCAGGAGGAGGCCCGTCACGGGCCCCACCCCAGGTCCACCTCCGTCCGCTCACCGGCGACCACGTCGAAGTCCTTTCGGATGACCTCGCCCGCGGCCCCTCGGGCCGAGAAGACATGACTGCCATGCGTGAGCTTCACGGGCTCTCGCAGCGGGGCCACGCCCACCTCCGTCCCGTCGACGAAGACGCGTGCGCCCTCGGGGGCGAAGATGACCACCTCGGCCTTGCGCACCTGGAGGACGAGCTCGCGCGTCACCGTCTGTCCCGCGGTGACGTGGACGTCCTCCTCCAGCACGTCACACAGCGGGTTGTCGAAGCGAAGCCGGTGCGTGCCGGGCGTCAGGCGCACCTCGCGCACGCGCGGCGTGTAGCCGCGACTCTGCCCGTCCACGAACACCTCGGCCCACGGGCGGGTCACCACGCTCAGCGTGGCATACCCCCGCGCCCCGGACGGCGGTGTCCCGGTGGACGGGGAGGTTTGCGTCGCGGGGCCCGGGGCCTCGGATGTCGGGGGCTCGGGCGCCATGGCTTCGGAGCCGGAGGACGCGGGCGGGCTCCGGTCGGAACGCGGCGGGGTGCGCTTCACTCCCGCGGGCGAGGCGGTGGCCCCGCGTCGGGGAACTCCTCCGCTCATGGTCTCCGTTCGACTGGCGCGCGCGGCAATCGGAGGGAAGGACGGGGGCTCGGGCGGAGCGGGCTCCAGCGAATCGGGGCGTGCGTCCTGGAGCATCGACTCGGCTGGTGGGTCCTGCTGCCCGGCCTCCGCGGGCGGCTGCACGAAGGGGGTTTCCGCCGCCACCTCGGACGGGGCGTCCTCCCGCGAGCGCCATCCCCAGAGCGCGAGGGCACCCAGGAGGCCCATCAGCAGGGCGCTCCCGCCGAGCACCTTCGCGCGTCCCTTCTTCGGGCGGGCGCGCAGGAGCGCCAGCACCTCGGAGGAACCCGGCTTGAGCGTCAGGGCCTCGTTGAGCAGCCGAGCGGCCCTCGCTCCCTCGCCCGCGGAAAGCAGCGTGCGCCCCTCGTGCAGCAGCCGCTGGAACCGGGCTTCCCGCCAGCCGGCGGCATACGCCTCCGGCCCATGGAAGAACCGTCGCGAGGCCTCGGAGGGAGGCCCCACGAGCTGCTGCACCACGGCCTCCAGGCACGCGGCCAGCTCCGCGCCATCCACGGGCCGCGCGCGAGAGTCGCGGGCAAGACACCGGTCCACCAGCGCACCCAGGGGCGCCGGTGCCCCCGGGGCGACCTCGCACAAGGGCGGCGCGTCCCGGGTCATCACCGAGACGGCGAGGTGCGCACTCCCCTGCCCCGCGTGCGGCGTCGTGCCGGTGCACAGCTCGAAGAGGATGACGCCCACCGCGTAGACGTCCGTCGCTGGGGACCAGGCTCCGGTGTCGATGCGCTCGGGCGCCATGTACGCCAGCGAGCCGGTGATGGCGCCGGTGCTCGTCAGCCGCTCCTGGTCGGCCAGCGCGGCGATGCCGAAGTCCGCGAGCTTCAGCGGGCCACCCTTCGACACCAGCACGTTCTCCGGCTTCACGTCGCGGTGCACCACGCCGCGCGAGTGCGCGGCCTCCAGCGCCCGGGCCAGCTCCCAGCCCAGCACCGCCGCCACCTCGGGCGGCACGGGCGCGAGTCGCCGCGCCAGCTCGCGCAGGCTCTCGCCCTGGACCCACTCACACACGAGGAACGGGCCGCGCACCGCGTCCTCGCCGAAGTCGTGGACCTCCAGCACGTTGGGGTGCTTGAGCGAGGCCGCCAGCTCGGCCTCACGGCGGAAGCGCTCGGTGCGGCGGGTGTCCTCGCTCGGGTGCATCACCTTCACCGCCACCCGGCGCGACAGGCGGAGGTCCATGGCCAGGAAGACCGTGGCCATTCCTCCTCGCCCCAGTTCCTGTTCCAACTGGTAGCGGCCCGCCAGCACTTCGTCGCTCATCGCGGGCGCATCCTAGAGAGGCCGTCCGGGGTGGGCAATGACTCCGCTCAGGGCAGGCGGCAGACGTACAGGCTGCCTCCTGGCACGGGCAGGCAGGAGCCCGTCACGCCACCAGGGCAGTCCCGGTCGGAGCTGCACGGCTGGTGGCACCGCTTCGAGCCTCCGGCACTCACGCAGAAGCCGCAGCGGTTGCAGTCGAGGGAGGAGTCACAGAAGGCGCCCAGGGTCTCCGGCGGGCCCGCGGTGCACGTCTCGACACAGACCTTGTCCGGACCACACTGGTAGCCTGGCGGGCAGTCATAATAGGCGCAGCGCAGCTCGCACCGGCCGTCCTGGCAGGTAGCGAACCCCTGGCACGAGCCGAAGCTCGTGCACGCCTCCGTGAGCCGAGGCCCCGGCACACAGTGCTCCTCGAAGCCGTCGCAGCGGTGCGAGTCGGGACACTCGGAGTCCGCGACGCACGGCGTCTCGCAGTCCTCCCCCTGGCAGCCCGCGTCCGCCGTCTCGTCGGGCCGAACCTGGATGTCGAGCGGGCAGCCGAGCACCACCAGCAGCGCGAGCGGCACGAGGAACCATGGGACGGGGGGACGCATGCGGGGCCAGGAGTACTTCGGGTGAGGGTCACAAGGCCAGTCCGTCACTCCTCCTCGCCCAGGTAGCGGAACACCGAACGCAGACCGATGCCGAGCGCCTTCGCCGCCTCCTTCTTGCTGCCGCCATTGCGAGCGATGGCCTCGCGCACGTAGCGCTGCACGAAGGCCTCGCGGGCCTCGTCCAGCGGCAGCAGGGGCGTCGGGTCCGCTTCCAGCTCCAGGTCCTCGACGCCGATGAGCTCCCCCGGCGCGAGGATGGCCGCGCGCCGCACGCGGGACACCAGCTCGCGCACGTTGCCCGGGAAGGGATGACCCCGCAGGGCCTCGGTGGCCTTCTGCGTGAAGCCCTTCGCGCGCCGGCCCTCCTGCTTGAGCACGTGGTGGGCGATGAGGAGCACGTCGTCGCCGCGCTCGCGCAGGGGCGGTACCTCGACGCGCACCTCGTCCAGCCGGTAGAGCAGGTCCTCGCGGAAGGTGCCTTGCGCGACGCGCTCCTTGAGGGGCTGGTGCGTGGCGGAGATGACGCGCATGTCGACCTTGCGCGGACGGCTCTCGCCCAGGCGCGTCACCTCGCGCTCCTGGACGACGCGCAGCAGCCGGGACTGGAGGACGAAGGGCATGTCGCCGATTTCATCGAGGAAGAGCGTGCCGCCGTCCGCCGCCTCCACCAGCCCCGCCCGGTCCGCCCCCGCGCCCGAGAAGGCGCCGCGCGCATGGCCGAACAGCTCGCGCTCGATGAGGGACTCGGGCAGCGCCGCGCAGTTGATGGCGACCAGCCGCCCGCGCCGCCCGCTGCGACGGTGGAGGGCCCGAGCCACCTCCTCCTTGCCCGTGCCCGTCTCACCCTGGATGAGGACGTGGAGGGACGTGGGCCCCAGGCGCTCCACGTGGCGGTAGAGCGCGCGCATGGCGGGCGACTCACCGATGAGCCCCTCGAAGGTGGCCGCGGAGATGCGCTGCGTGAGGTTGTCCACGCGCGTGCGCAGCTCGGTCAGCTCGTGAGAGGTGGCCAGCAGCAGCGCGGCCAGCGAGGAGAGGGCCATCGCCTCTTCCAGGTGCACGGCGGTGAACGGCGTGCGCCCCAGGCGCCGGCCCAGGTACACGGCGCGCAGAGGCGCCGAGCCCACGCGCAGCGGCAACACCAGCGCGGAGGTGAGGCGCAGGGCCACGACGCTGGGCGCACCGGCGAGCGCCGCGTCCGCAGCCACATCCGGCACGAGCACGGGCGTACCCGAGGCCACCACCTGGTTCACCAGGCTGTCCACCACCGCGGCCTCCGGCACCGGGCCGGTGGCGCACAGCACGTGGCGCCGCTCTCCTTCCACCGACACGAGGAAGCCCACGTCGGCGCCCGTCACCTCCGCGAGCCCCCGCATCGTCACCTCCAGCAGCTCCGGGGCGGGACGCTGAACGAGGAGCCGCGAGGCGAAGCCCGTCAGCACGGCCCGGAGCTGGCCATCCGGGGCCGGCTCGGACGCGGAGCGAGTCACCGCCGGGGCTTCTTCGGAGTGGCCCAGGGTGAGCGTGGCCCGTCCCAGGACGAAGGTGTCCCCCGGGGACAACGGGGACACGTCCACGCGCTTGCCGCGCACGCGCACGTCACAGCCCTTGGTGGCGGCGGACACCGTCCAGCCGCGCTCGTCGCGGAAGAGCAAGGCGTGGCTGGGCTTCAGCCCGGCCTCCAGGAGGACGACGTCACAGGCGGGGTCCGAGCCCACGGACACCACGGGCTTCTCCAGCGCGACGTGGCGGCCATCCGGCAGGGTCAGCAGAAATGGCATGCGGCACGTAGTCAAAGCATGACTGGCTTCAGCGCCCAAGCCGGGCTGCGCGTATCCTCCGGGCCTCATTCCCGCCAGGAGGTTCCACCCTGAAGCGCTTCGGCCTTGCTGCTCCCCTCGTGATGATGGCGCTGTTGATGGCGTGCGCGGGCCCTCGGGCGGGGGCCACGGCGGCGGACACGTCGCAGCAGCTCGTCCACGAGACGTACACGCTGGGTGGGGAGCGGCCCGCGGCGCTGCTCGTCGCCCTGCACTACTCCGGGGGCACGCCCGCGTTCTGGAACGAGTACGTGAAGGACTGGGGCGCGCCGGTGCGCGTGCTGCTCCCCCAGGGGCCGCTCCCGCGCAGAGAGGGCTTCACCTGGTTCGCCCCCGGCCACGAGCAGAAGGACGAGGCCGCGAAGCTCGCGGACGTGGAGCAGATGGCCGCGCGCGTCGCGGACCTCATCCGTGAGGTGCGGCGGGCCCATCCCGAAATCCGCCGCGTCGGCGTGACGGGCTTCTCGTACGGTGGGGACCTGGCCTGGCTCCTCGCCATCCGCTACCCGGAGCTGGTCGATGTCGCCGTGCCCATGGGCTCGCGCCTGCTCGGGGACCCGACGCAGGCCCTGCCCGGGTCGAGCCGCGTGCGCGTGCTCCAGGGCGAAGCCGACGCCATCATCGACACACGGAAGACCGCTGCGCGCGTGGAGTCCCTGAAGGCGGGAGGCGTGCCCGTCGACCTCCGCACGTACCCGGGCCTCGGCCATGACGTGTCGCCGGAGCTCATCGCGGACTGGCGCGCGTTCCTGGGGCAGGAGCTGAGCGGCACGGCTGCAACGCAGTCCAGGCAGGAGTGACCTCAGCGCCCCGCACCGCGGCTCCGCCTGGGGTGGTTCCAGACACAGCGCGGCATGGATTGCAGATGCAGATGAGGTACCGGGGCGCCTCGCGGAAGAGCGCGGCGCGGGCGTATGCTCGTCGCGCCGCACCTTCCCGCTGGACCCGTGCTCCGCCCTGGAGGCTCCGTCCCCATGCGTCATAAGCCCGCGTCACCGCCCCGTAACCTCCTGGTCATCATGGTCGACCAGATGCGGTTCCCCCGCTTCCCCTACGGGCCGGAGGGAGGCTTCGCGGAGCCCCTCAAGGAGCTGCTCGGCTTCCAGCCCCTCCGCGAGGACAACCCCTACGCGTCGATGTTCCCGGGCTTCGTGAAGCTGCAGCGGCACGGCGTCGTGCTGCGCAACCACACCATCGCCTCCTCGGCCTGCATTCCCAGCCGCACGGCCATCATGACGGGGCAGTACGGCACGCGGACGGGCGTCACGCAGACGGATGGCCTGTTCAAGAGCGGCGACGCCGCCGCCTTTCCCTGGCTGCGGCCCGACGGCATCCCCACGCTGGGCCACTGGTTCCGCGCCGCCGGCTACCGCACGCACTACTTCGGCAAGTGGCACGTGTCGAACCCGCCGGAGCACTCGCTCACGCGCTACGGCTTCGAGGACTGGGAGCTCAGCTACCCCGAGCCGCACGGCTCCAGCCCCAACAATCTGGCCTTCTACCGGGACTTCGGCTGCGCCGACCTGGCCTGCACCTTCCTGAGGCGCAAGGCCCTGGCCGTCGGTGTCGACAGGGTCCAGGCCGTCGCGACCGAGCGGGCGCCCCTGCAACCCTCCCCTCCCTCGGAGCAGGCGCCGTGGATGGCGGTGGTGTCCTTCGCCAATCCCCACGACATCGCCACCTACCCGGCACTGCCGCGAACCCTGGACCCCGATGCCGCGCCGGTGGGACCGCTGCGCATCCCCGCGAAGCACACGCTGTCCACCACACCCGCGGGCGGCACCTTCCGCTACCCGCTCAACCCCGCTGGCATGGACGCGACGTGCGCCCGGCCTCCGCCTCGGGCCGCGATGGCGCTCGGGCCCGACAAGCCGTCCTGCCAGCTCGACTACTCCTACAAGGTCGGGCTCGGGCTCGCCGCGAAGACGGGCATGGGCGCGCTACGGGGACTCGTGGCGGCCGGCAAGACGCCCGAGAATCCCGAGGCCGTCGCGCTCGGCGTCACGCTCGCGTCCAACATCCCGTTCCAGCTGACGGTGAACCCGGAGGACTCCGTCGCCGCCTTCGTGCAGTACTACGCGTACCTGCACCAGGTCGTGGATGGGCACATCGCCCGCGTGCTCGAAACGCTGGAGCAGGTGGGCCTGCAGGAGGACACCCTCGTCGTCTTCATGTCGGACCACGGCGAGTACGGCGGCGCCCACGGCATGATGATGGAGAAGTGGCACGCGGCCTACCAGGAGGCGCTGCACGTGCCGGTGGTGTTCCGTCACCCATCCCTCAATTCGGACCTCGCGCCCCGTCAGGTCGACGCGCTGACCAGCCACGTGGACCTCGTGCCCACGCTCCTGGGCCTCATGGGCGTCCAGGGCAAGAACCTGGACCTGGCCCGCGAGCAGCTGCGCCTGCAGCGGGTGGTGCCTCCCTTCGTGGGCACCGACCTGACCCCGGTGGTGAAGGGCGAGGACAGCGTGGTCCGCGAGCCCGACGGCTCGGAGCGCGCGGGCGTGCTCTTCGCCACGGACGACGAAATCACCGAGCCCCTGCCGCCGGATGGAGACCCGCACTCCGTCCAGGACCTGGAGAACTACGCCTTCTTCTGCAAGGTCGTGGAGGTGCTGCGCAAAGAGCGGGTTCCCGAGCTGGCGCCAGGACCGGTGCGCCAACCGAACCACATCCGCTGCGTGCGAAGCGGCACCTGGAAGCTGGCGCGCTACTTCGACCCGCACGGCGTGGAGGCGGACCAGTGGGAGCTGTACGACCTGCAGACGGACCCGCTGGAGTCCCACAACCTGCTGGCCGTCAACGGCCCCTTCCCGGAGCTGGCGCCCACGGTGCCGCCTCCGCGCCAGACCGAGGTCTCCCAGAAGGCCGTGGAGCTCGGCGCCCTGCTCGCGCGCTACGAGCAGGAGAAGCTGGCTCCGTGGCCCGGGACTTCGCGCGGCAGGCTCACGAGCGCCGTCGGGTGAGCGGCGTTTCGGGGTGGACCTCGGCGAGTCACATCCGGCTGAACCGGAAGTTCTGACCGTTGTTGTTGTTCCACGTCCGGTTCCCGTACGCGTCGTCCACGTACACCGCGTACTCCACCGGCGCGCTGTCGCTCACGTACAAGGTGGGCGTGCGCCAGAGCTCATCCTGTGAGCCGTAGGCGTTGGACTGGTTGTACTGCCACGTCAGGTCGACCTGGTGGGTCGTGTGCCAGTTGTCATTCGTGTACACCATCCCCACCGAGTGGCCCGGCGCCACGGGCCAGACCCCCACCCGCACCGTGAGGTAGTACGAGTAGTAGCTCCCTCCGCTCGAGGTCGCCTGGGTCTCCGCCACCCAGACCTCCTCCGCCGAGGCCAGGGTGGGCAGCAGCAGGGCGCACAGCACCGACAGCAGCTTCGCAAGACGCTTCGTCATGGGACTCCCTCTTTCGTTCGATGGGCCTCCATCGTGAAAAGGTCCTCGCGAGCGCGTCAAGGTGCCCATGGGCACGTGTCGGGGGCGTTTGACTCGCCGGTCCGCTCCCCGTCTACTTCCGGATGTGGCGCCCTTCCGGCGCCCGCGTTCACCTCAAGAGGGGGAGCACACCATGGGACTCAAGGACGCCATCCGGGAACTCGGCAATCAGGTGGATGACCTCAGCAAGCTGGAGGTCGTCACGTATACGGGCAAGGTGGACGTCGCCATCAACGCGGCGGGCGCCATCGACTGGGATGGGCTGAAGAAGGGCGCGAAGGCCAACGGCGACGTGAAGCTGGTCGCGGCCACCCAGCTCAACTTCGACGGGGACAGCTACACCTTCCAGACGAACGAGGACCTGCCGCGCATCGCCGAGCTGCTGGCGCTGCACCAGCAGGCCATCAACAGCAGCCTCCAGGCGCGCAAGGCCATCACCGACTTCTTCTCCGACTCCATCAAGAACCTGGTGAAGTAGTCCGCCGCCATGCCTCCGTCACCGGAGCTGGACACACTCACGCTCGCGTTCACGGGGGCGCGGAAGCTGCCCGCCGCCACGCAGGGCGTCCAGCTCCAGGTGGGCGCGGACGGGCTGGAGGATGCCGCGCTGCTGGAGGAGAACCTCCGCCGGCTCGAGGACGCGGCGGGCCTGTCCCCGCTGCCCCCGTCCGTCGCTCCGGTGCAGGCCCAGGAGGAGTACGAGCTGCGCGTCCGCGCGGTGCGCACCCGCCTGGACAGCCTGGGCTATGCGGACGTGGGGGACCTCGACAGCGGGAAGATGGACGTGAAGCTCCTCAAGGCGCTGCACCGCTTCCGGGAGGAGGCGGGGCTGCCCAGGAACGTGGGAATCGACCCGCCCACCTGGGACGCGCTCCAGGAGCTCGTCGCGCTGGAGCCGCCCTTCGAGGTGGACCGCTGGGTGTCTCCCGAGGGCAAGCTCAACCCCGTGCTGACGCGCGCCGTGCAGCTCCGGCTCACGGTGCTCGGGATGCGGGACAACAGGCCCGTGGACAGCACGGTGGACCAGTACACGAGCATTCCCCTCGCCCGTTTCCGCGCCGTCGTCTCCATGCTGGGATTGGCGGACACGGCCAGCCTCCAGAACAAGGGGCTCGAGGACTTCAGCGGGAACAGGGCGCTCATCGCGCTGCTGTTCGACCATGACGTGCAGCTGGACGCGGTGGCCGAGGGCGGGGATGCGGTCAGGGATGCGCTAGAGAATGGCCTGGAGCTGAACGAGCGGACCGACTGGCCCGCGACGAAGCGCTACCTGCTGCGGCTCGTTCGCGCCGAGCTGTGGCTCAACGGCTACCCCATTGGCGACATCCGCGAGCCCGTCAAGGAGAAGCCCATGCGGGAGTCGCTCCAGGTGCACTGGCGGCACGTGGCGCCCACGCCGCTGTCCGTGAGCGCGCTGCGCCAGCTCACGGACCGGCTGCGGCTCGAAACCGTCCAGGAGCTCTCACGCCAGCAGCGCGAGCCCGAGGTGTCCCCCGAGGAGCTGGCCGCCTTCGTGAAGGCCAACGAGCCCGCGCTGCAGGACTACTGGACGCGTGACGTGCCCAACTCCGGTTTCTTCCTCTGGGACGGGCTCCACCGCGCCGCGCGGTGGCTGGGGCGCCAGGTGAAGCGGCTGGCCGAGGGACTGGTGGACCTGTTGCGGCGGGGCGTCGACTACGCCGTCACGCTGGTGAAGAACGTCTTCCGCGCGCTCTTCCAGAAGGCCAACGAGGTACTGACCCTCATCCGCAAGGCGACCACCGTCTTCGTGGATGGCGTCGGCCTCTACCTGAAGGGCGAGCTGCGCGAGAGCACGCCGGATGCCCTCGTGGCCTGCCGCATCCGGCCGGACGGCGACGCGGACCTGCTGGTGCTGGGCGACGGCGGCTTCGACGCCGCGAGGGGGATGCTGAAGCGGCTGGAGCGCGTGGGGCTCGCGCTCCAGCTCGCCGCGTCCGTGCTGTCCCTGGTGATAGGGCTGGTGGCCGATGCGGCCAAGGGGCTCATCGGCTGGATTTTCCTCATCGCCCAGCTCGTCCGGGAAGGCCCGAGGCTGCGCGACCAGGTCCTCGCGCTCGCGGCGCTGGCGTGAGGCCCAGTGCCCGCATTTCGAATCACCCCAGGGCGAGGAGCGGCGACTTGACCTCCTTGGGGACCGCGAACGCGGCGATGTTGTTCCACAGGTTCGCGAACCGCCGGGCATCGAACCCCGAGGGCGCGTTCAGCAGGTCGTACTGGCGGAACGCCTCGGGCTCACCCGCGTTGCCTGAGGTCGACGGGCCGAAGTGCCCGATGACGTCCGCATGGTCCCCCGGGAGCAGGTAGCTGCGGGACTCATCCGGCCAGACCTGGGAGACGCTGTTGACCAGCCCATCATTGTCGCTCGGACCCAGCGCGTGCGGTTCACCGTCGTCCCAGAGCATCCGGATGCTGCGCGTCTGCTGAAGGGGCTTGGGAGGATGCTGGGCCGTCAGTCCGTGGAGTGTCTTGAACAAGGTCCACCTGGCCGTGGGGTCCGGGCTCGCACGGGTCACGATGGAGCGAACCCTGATTCCGCGGTCCTGGATGAAGGCGAGCTCCTCCTTGACCGCGTCGTCGCTCGCATGCACCGGGCTCTTGCACAGGCAGTGGTACGGAGTGGGGTCCAGGTCGGTGATGACGGAGAAGTCACTCGCCATATGGAGCAGCCAGCGGAGCAATTCGGAGTACGTGCCTCGCGCCTCGGCGGACTCGAGGCCTCCGGACCAGGAATGGCAACCCACCAGGGTATCCATGGTGGCATCGAGCCAGTTCGACGTCTTCCGGGCGCGGGACAGGCACTTGAGTCCACTGCCGAGGCCCCACAGTCCCGCGCCCCGCAGCCCGTGCGCGCCTTCGTACAGCACGCGCAGGATGAGCCGGGAGGCGAAGATCTGGAGACCCTTCCCCGCCAGGTTGTGCGCGAGCGCCGTCCCCCGGTGGGGCGTCGAGAGGAACTGCACGCTCTTGATCTGCTTGATGATGGGGTGCGTCCCCTCGCCCCTCCTCGCCGAAGCCTCGTGCCGGAAGTTGATGAGCAGCTGACGAAGGTCCAGTCCTCCTGTCGAGTGGCCGATCAGGTGGATGTCGTCATCAGGCCTGATGGTCCGACGGACCCGCATCATGGCCAGCCACTTCCGGAGCGCCTGGGCGCGGGTCAGGACGCTGGCCGTGGGCATGTTGGAGAAGTAGTGCACGAGCCCCGTGTACCCGCAGGACTCCAGCACCTTCGTGACGCCGTGGTAGTAACGAAGCGAGCCCAGCGCATCGAATCCACCGAAGCCGGGCACGAGAATGATGTGATTTTGCATGGCGGGGCCCTCCATCCCCCTGGCCCAGGTTGGAATCGCGCCGCGGATTTGTGAGCACATCGAGAGGCGGGCGAGGGGCGGACGCGTTCCTCGAAGGGCCCCGCTCCTGCTTCAGGGGCACGCGCTCGATGTGGCTCGCACGTCGAGCGTGGAGGAGCCGTCGTCAGCTCGGCCGGTCCTCCGCGCTACGCGGGCTGGAGGAAGCGCCCTTCCATCAGGTGGTCGATGACCTCGCGCGCGGAGCCCGGGTCGAGCCTCGCCTTCGCACCCAGCTGCGACACCGCGCTGGCGACGGTCGTGGGGCGCTCGAAGGTGGCCAGGGCCGCGAGGAGGATGGCACCGTCCTCGCCCTGCACGAGCGTCGGGTCCGAGAACCTGCGCGGGCTGACCGACGGAGCACAGCTCAAGGTGATTCCATCCACCGAGCGAACGACGGTCACCTGCTCCTGCGCCACCTTCGCAGGCGCCCGGTGGTTGCCCAACCAGTCCCCCAGTGCGAAGCGCTGCGTCCAGGGAGCCGTGTTCCGCAGCCGCGTGCGGCCGTCGACGTCGATGCTCCGCCTCGTGGCCCGGTGCTCCCACGCCAGGGCATCCACGCGGTCGGAGTTGCGCTGCACCGCCGCCTCCAGCGCCGCGTCCTTGAAACGAATCATCGGCACCGACACGTCGCCCGGCTCGCGCCGCTCGAAGTAGTCGAGGAACTCCGTGAACGTCCTCGCCTCGCTCACCATGTCGAACCGCGCGGGGTGCTCGGTGACCAGCGCCCCGGGCTGTGATTCGAGCCGCTGATAGCCCACCACACAGTCGAGGCTGATGACTCGCTCCACGAGCCGCAGCTCCTCCGCGAGCGTGGCCTTGCTCGCGAAGGGAAGGCCTCCGATGCCGGAGATTTCCACGTCCAGGTTCGGATGGCGGCGGCACGCCTCGATGACGTCGAGCAGCTCCCGGTCCTTCGCACACGGCTTGAGCAGCCCGCGGCCCATCTGCTCCAGGCGCTGCTGCTCGGAGAAGCAGCCGATGTCGATGACCATGTGGATGCGCTGGAAGGTCTTGGCCAGCTCGGCGACGAGCTCCAGCTTGGGCACGCCCCACAGGAAGTACGTGCAGCAGTGGCGCGAGAGGTCCACGCCCGCCCAGGTGCTCCCCAGGAACTCCGCCGTGCTTCCGGCGAAGTCGTAGCGCATCTGCCAGGTCCGGTCGGCGATCTCCTGGTGGTCCCGGCGCACGCTCTCCTCGGACCGCAGGAACGGCTTCGCGCGCCCGAAGGCGGCCTTCTGATTGCCGCGCGCTCCGCCGCAGTAGAGGCAGTTCTCGCCGCACCCCTTGCCGGGCGCCACCCAGCCCGAGAAGGAGTGCTGGTCCATCTGGCTCAGGAAGAGCTCGTTGAAGTGCGAGTAGTAGATGTCCTCGGTGTTCTTCGCGCCCTGCACGTAGGCCAGCGGCAACCTGCGCGGCCGCCCGTCGGGCGTCCGCGTCACACAGTTGGGCGGAGCGGAGTCACCCCGGCAGATGGCCAGCAGCGGCACCTCGCCGTCGCCCAGCACGACGTCGTCGATGCAGTCGTAGGCGTGCAGCTCCCGCCACCAGTACGAGGCGGAGTTGCCTCCCACGACGATGCGAATCTGCGGGTCGAGCTTGCGCACGGTCCGCGCGATGAGCAGCGCGCGGTCCACGTGGTGGAACCACTTGAGGCTGATGCCGATCAGCTTCGGACGCACGCGGGTGACGAGGCTCTCGAACGAGCGCACCACCTCGGCTTCGGTCTCGTCCCCGTCCCACAGCCGCACGAAGGCCTCGATACCGCCGCGCCGCAGGTAGCTCGCGAGGTAGAGGATGCCGCACGTGGCCTCGCCCGTTCCGGCGCCGACGAGGAGGACTGGCGAGAGGACGCGACCACCACCCATGAAACGAGCACCCGACCTTTCCGAGAAAAAAGTCAGAGTAGAACATCCGAGGGGTTACCGGCGCGGAATGGTTGGCACCCGACCGCCCGGGCAACCGTGCGGCTTACGGGTAGCATGCACGGCCGGGGACCGCTACGTCGGTCCCGACAGGAGAAGGAGCTCGGTATGGGAATCACGATGTCGCCGCAGGACTATGCCACGGCGTTCCGCGTGCTCGCGGCCACCGCCCGGCACCCCGAGAACATCGGGCAGGTCGTCGAACAACGAATCCTCCCCCGGCTGCCGAAGCAACCCGCGCTGCTGGACGTGGGCGCGGGGTCGGGCAAGGTGGCCGAAAGGCTCGCGCCGCACTTCGAGCTGCTCACGCTGCTCGAGCCCAACCGGGACCAGATTGCCGGGTTCAACCACGGCAAGGCGAAGGTCCTCCTGGAGCCCCTGGAGCGCTACCAGTCGTCCGAGCAATACGAGCTCGTCGTGTGCTCGCACGTCCTGTACCACGTGCCCCTCTCCGACTGGGGAGGGTTCATCGACAGGCTGCTCACGTTCGTGCGTCCCGGCGGCTACTGCCTGATTGCCATGACCGCCGCCCGGGGGCAGACCTACGAGCTGTGTCGCGACTTCTCGGACACGCTGCTCTTCGGTGAGCACCTGGTCGACACGGTGAAGCAGATGGGGCTGCCGCACGAGGTGATTCCCACCATGAGCGGCTTCTTCACGAAGACCTTCGAGGAGATGTACACGCTCTGCCGCTTCTTCGTGCTGGAAGGCTGTTTCACGGCGGCGCGGCTCGCGGCGCTGAGCGAGGACGAGGTGCGCGGGCTCGAGGAGAAGATTCGCGTCCACGCCGAGCGCTGCCGGGGCCCTGACGGGCTGTACCGCCTGGAGCAGGATGAGGATTTGATCATCATCCCCAAGCCGTAGCCCCGGACAGGCGGGTTCCCTCCCCTGGAACCGGCCCCTCCGCAGTATTCAGAACGCTCCATTCCCTCTGTCCTTGCCCTCTCCGGGCACATCAGCCAGGGTTGGCCCTGACGCCTCGGAGGGCTGGTCACCCCGTCCCCGCCCCTCCCTCTTCCACGTGCGGCGTGCAGACGGCCAAAGCTTCACATGCCCAAAGCCAGAGCTCGAGTCCCTCATCCCCGTACCTCGCAACCTTCACGTCCATCCAAGCCCCGTGTGCCCTCGAAGGCGGCCAGCTCCGGCCCGGTTCCCTTCGAGAGTGCCCTGCGGGCCGTCTTCCGCGATGAGCTCGCGGAACCGGTCTCCGAGCTGGCGACCATCCTGCTCCGCATCGCGGACAGACTGGCCGGCGGGCTCCCGCGCACGCCTGTACCCGTGCGCGTCACGGAGCCGGTCGCCGAGCCCCTCGCGCCGCCGCCACCGGCCTGTGCGGTCATCAACTGCAAGCTTCCACGTGGAAGCCTGGGCTACTGCGTGATTCACGCCCAGCGCCGGCGCCAGATGATTGCTTCCCAGCGCCTCCACGCCGAGTGGGTGGAGAACGCCGCTCCGCACAGCGTCCCGGACGTCATCCCGCCCCGGAAGCGCCGCGGAGAGCGAAAGCGGGAAGAGGCCGTCGCCGAGACCGCCACCGAGGCCGCGCGTCCGGTGGCCGAGCCCCGGATGTTCGTCCGCAAGAAGGGAAAGGCGGAGGCCGTCATCCCCACCCGGAAGGGCGTCAGCTCGAGCCCGAGTGCCCAGGGGACCCTGCCGTTGACCGAGCAGGACCAGGTGCTGTCCACGGTGGGACGCTGGGCCAGTGAGTTCAAGGCGAGGAAGTCGCCGCACTGACGCAGCCAGCGGCCGCGGGACGGAGGCCACCCGAGCTCCGTCCTGGCCACCGCCCCTCAACGACGGAAGCGCGCGGCGGCCTGCGCCTCGAACGCGCCGACGTCGTGGTAGTAGCGCTCCACCTCCGCCTGCATGTTCGGCTGCGTGTAGACCTCCGGGCGCGGCGTCTCGATGACGTCGACGATGACCTTCGTGGCGTCCTCGACGCTCTGGGCTCCGGGCAGCACGCGCGAGTCGGGCCCTCCGCCCAGCGCGTTGGTGCCGAACCCGGTGGCGACGATGCCGGGCATCACCACCGTCACCATGATGCCCGGGTGTGTCTGGAGCAGCTCCATTCGCAGGCATGCGCTGAGCCCGTTGAGCCCGTGCTTCGCCGCGCTGTACGCAGACCGGAAGGACGCGAGCGGAAGGCGTGCCAGCCCGCTGGAGACGTTGACGATCTGCCCCGCGTTGCGTGACTGGAAGTGCGGCAGCACCACCTGCATCCCGTAGAGCGCGCTCTTCACGTTGTCGCGCCACATGGAGTCCATGTCGTCGTCGGTCAGCTCCAGCACCGAGCGGGTGATGCCGCGCCCCGCGTTGTTCACCCAGACGTCGATGCGCCCGAAGCGCTCCAGCGCCGCGTCCCGCAGCCGCTCCATGTCCGCGCGCCGCGTGGCATCGGTGACCACGGCGAGGGCCTCGCTGCCCGCGCGGGCCGCGGCGGCCTCCAGCTCCGGCTTCCTGCGCGCGGCCAGCACCAGCTTCGCGCCCTTCGCGCCCAGCTGCCGCGCCAGCTCCGCGCCGATGCCCGCACTCGCTCCCGTGATGACGATGACCTTGTCCATGGCCTCTCCTGGAGGAGCCCGCCCGGCTCCGCCGCCTGCAATGTAGCCGCGCGAGCGGGCGTGCCAGGAAACATCGACACGCCGCATGCCCCCCCGGGCGCCAGCGGGCCCTCCCGCCCGTGGTACCTTCCGCTCTCGTTTCCCCGCGGGTTCCACCGAATGCCGTTCCGGATCTTCTCCTTCTCCCTGCTCATCGGGCTCGGCGCCGTGCTGGGCCACCTGTACCTGTACCGGCGTCTCGTGCGGCAGCTCGTGCACGGCCGCCTGCCGAGGCTCCTGGCCCTGGCCGTGCTCGGCCTCCTGACGCTCGTGCTGATGGCCCGGCGCACCTTCCTGGACGCCGTGCCGGAGCACCTCGCCGACCTCGTCACCGTGGCGACGTACTCGTGGATGGGCGTGGCCCTCTGTCTCGTCATCGCGCTCCTCGTGCTGGACCTGGGCCGGGGGCTGCTCGCGGTGGCTCGGCGGCTCCAGGGCTGGAAGGCCCTGGCCCCCACGGCGACGGCCGGCACGGTGGGCCCGGAGCAGGCGCCCCCTCCCGCTCCAGAGGTGGATGAGCACCGGCGCCGCTTCCTCGCGCGGACCCTGGCGGGCGGCGCATTCGTCGCGGGCGGAGGCATGGCGGCGTACGGGAGCTGGCGGGCCTTCTCCCCGCCGCTCGTCACCGAGCTCGCGGTGAAGATTCCGAAGCTGCCCCGGGCGCTGGACGGGCTCACCATCGTCCAGCTCACCGACATCCACGTGGGCCCCTTCATCCGGCGTCGGTACATGGACGCGCTCGTCCAGCAGGCCAACGCGCTCCGGCCGGACCTCTTCGCCATCACCGGGGACCTGGTGGACGGCGACGTGCCCACCCTGGGCGGAGCCGTCTCCGCGCTCTCGGGGTTGAAGTCGCGCTACGGCAGCTTCTTCGTCACCGGCAACCACGACTACTACTCGGGTGACGACGCGTGGACGGAGTTCCTCCAGGGCCTCGGCATCCAGGTGCTCCGCAATCGCCACGTGCGCATCGGCGACGCGGGGGCCTCGCTGGACCTGGTGGGCGTGGATGACTGGAGCGGCGGGCGGCGGCGGAACAAGCCGGGCTACGACCTGGACCGGGCGCTGGACGGGAGGGACCCGGACCGCGCCGCGGTGCTGCTCGCGCACCAGCCGGCGAACTTCACCGTCGCCGCCGAGCGCGGCATGGACCTCCAGATATCAGGCCACACGCATGGCGGGCAGCTCGTGCCGATGACGTTCTTCATCGGGCTCGCCTGGGAGCACGCCGCGGGGCTCTACCCGCACGGCGACTCGCACATCTACGTCAGCCGGGGCTGCGGCTTCTGGGGCCCGCCGATGCGCGTCGGCAGTCCCCCCGAAATCGTCAAGCTCGTGCTGACGGCGTGAGCCCCCGCCCTCAGGACGCGCGCAGGCGGGGCGTGTAGCGCCAGAACTGCTGCTTGTGTCCGCAGCCGTCGCACGAGAGGCGAATCTGGAACTCGCCGCCCTGCGCCGGCGTGGCGGGATTCACCGTCCTGATGACTTCCTGGGCCGCGTCATGCCCGCACTTCTCGCAGGCCACCCGGCGCCGGGTGGCCACCAGCGCCTGGCGCACCACCGCGCCCCGCTCGCACGCCTCACACCACCAGACGTGATAGTCCGCCGTGCCGAGCCGCTCCTCGTGCCGCTGGCCCTCGTCGAGGTGCACGTCCTCCGACTCCTCGTCGAGCAGGACGCGCTCCTTCCCACAGCGCTCGCAGCGGGCCGGGTCCGAGCCCTTCGCCCGGGCACGCAGCCACCACGCTCCAAGCCCACCCGCCAGGGCCGCCGTCGCGGCCAGGAGTGCAACCGTGCTCATGACATAGGCTCCAGCTCCACCTGATGCAGCACCGCGCCCGTGAGGTCGTGGAGGGCCACGGTGAGTGCTCCGCTCTTCCCGAGGATGCGGACGCTGCCGAAGTACTGCTGTCCGTCCCAGGGTGCCGGGTTGTCGCCGGTGACGGGGCGCTGCCAGCGGACCTCGGGGCCAAAGGTGTCGTCGAGCATGTTGGGGCCGAAGGTGCCCGCGTGCAGCGGCCCCGCGACGAACTCCCAGAAGGGGTCGAAGTCGCGGAAGCGCGCGCGGTCCGGGTGGTAGTGGTGCGCGGCCGGGTAGTGCACGTCCGCGGTGAGGAAGAGCACGTTGCGCACCTTCCGGGCCTTGATGAAGGACAGCAGCTCGGCCAGCTCCAGCTCGCGGCCCAGCGGGGCTCCCGGGCCGTTGGCCCACGCCTCCATGTGGTGCCCGTCCGCGTGCTTGCCGTCGGCGATGATGAGCCCCAGCGGCATGCTGGTGGCAATCACCTTCCACGTCGCGGTGGATGCGGCCAGCGCCGCCTTCAGCCCGTCCAGCTGCGCGCGGCCCAGGAAGGACGTCTCCGCGCCGGGGCGCTCCTGGCGGTTGACGGTGTTGGGCCCGCGGAAGGAGCGCACGTCGGGGATGAACACGTCCAGGTGCGGCCCGTACGCGAGCTGCCGGTGGATGCGGCCCTCGGCCCGCGCGGCGCCGCCCACCGGCGAGTACTCGAAGAAGGCCTGCCGGGCCCGCGTTGCCAGCACGCCCGCGTCCGACACCCGCGTGTAGCGCGCGTCATCCGCGAGGCTCCGGCCCGGGTACCAGTTGTTGCGCACCTCGTGGTCGTCCCATTGGAAGGCCATGGGCACCTCGCGGGCGAAGGCGCGCAGCTCCTCATCCAGGAAGTTGTAGGCGAAGTTGCCGCGGAACTCCTCCAGCGTCTCGGCCACCTTCGCCTTCGCGGGCGTCACCCGGTTGCGCCATACGCGGCCGTCCGCGAGCGGCACCTCGGGCAGCAGCGGGTTGTCCGCGTAGATGGCGTCCCCCACGTGCAGGAAGAAGTCGGGACGGAGCGCGCGCATGGCGCCATAGCCCTTGTACCCGCCCCACTCGGGGTTGATGCCCCAGCCCTGCCCGCACACGTCCGCGCTCCACGTGAAGTGGAGGTCGCGGGGGCCGTCCGGCGCCGTGAGGAGGCGCCCCTGCCACGCCTCGCCCGCGCGGCCACCGTCGTCCGCCAGCACCCGCACGTGCACCTCGCGCCCGGCCGGCAGCCCGGTGAGGTCCACCACGCCGGTGAAGTCCGAGACGCCGCTCAGCACCGGCCCCTCCACGCGGTGCACGCCCTTCTGGAGCCGGGGGTCCTCGCTCCACTCCACCACCAGTCGAGCGACCCGGTCCGCCTTGCCCCACACGGTGACGGCGCCGGCCCGCACGTCGCCGAGCTGGGCCCCCAGCGGCAGCGTGGGCGCGGGACGCGGGGCGACGGTGCGGCGCAGCGAGGACGGCGCGGCACAGCCGGCGGCTGTGAGCACCAGCCCCTGGAGCACGGTGCGGCGGGGAAGGACGGGCATTGCGCGGGCCTCCAATCGCGGGAGCGCGCAGGCTAGTCGCGAGTCGCGCCAGCGCCCATACCCGGAGTCGCTCTGCCGTCCAGATGGGGCAGAAAATCCGCCACCGGAGCGGAGCGCGGCCCGGAGACCAGGGAGGCAGGCGTCGCAAGGCTGGAGGCGGCAGTCGAGCGACTTCGGGTATGCTCCCAGTCCCATCAGGACCCGTGAGGGCGGGTCCGCGGAAAGCTCTCCATTGGCAGTTCAGGACCGGGCCGGGTCGAAGCACCCAGGCCCCGCTCGAAAGGCATGCACATGAAGCGTCTGGGAAAGGTCGGTCTGGTACTCGGAGTTCTCGCCCTGGGTGGCCCCTTCGGCTGTAAGGACGAGAAAGAGGAGGCCGCGAAGGCGCACCGCATCAAGGGCACCGACCACCTGAGCAAGAAGGAGTTCAAGGAGGCGGCGGCCGAGTACGCCCTGTCGCTCGAGGCCGACCCCAAGCAGGAGAAGGTCTGGGAGAAGAAGGCCTACGCGCACATGCAGGTCGGCCAGATGGCCGAGGCCTCCCAGGCCGTCATGAAGATCATGGACATGAAGGCCACGCCGGCCGAGAAGGCCGAGGTCCTCCGGACGCTCGCCAGCATGCACATGACGGCGGGCACCACCGATGACGCCGAGAAGTACTTCAACGAGGCGCTGAAGCTCGAGCCGAAGGACGAGGCGTCCCTCGGGTGGATCGCGGAGATCTACGCGCAGCGCGGCGGCGCCCGCTCCATGTCGGCGCCCATCGTCAAGGCGGACCTGGAGAAGTCGCTCAACTATTACGACCAGGTCATTGCCATCAACGCCAACTCCGCCAACACGTACCTCAACAAGCGCGTGGTGATGGGCCGCCTCATGGAGTACGAGCGGCAGCAGAAGGAGATGGCGCTGTCCGAGGCCGCGGAGAATGCCAAGGACAAGACCATCGTCGCGGAGGCCAACGCCCGCGCCGAGGAGCACCAGAAGCGCATGGACGAGTTCCAGGTGCAGTTCGCGGAGATGACCAAGAAGTTCAGCGAGGCCACGAAGGCCGCCAAGGCCGCTGGCGCCGCGCAGCCCGCCCCCGCGCAGGCGAAGAACACGCCGTAGCCGTCACGCCACCTGTGACACATGCGAGGGCCTGGGACCGCGAGCCGGTGCCGGGCCCTTCGCATTTCTGCGCACGCGTGCGCCCAGGCCGCGAATGTCCACTCATCGCGCCTTGCAGAAATCTTCCTGTCCCCCTCCCCGGGCCCGGCCGTACGCTTTGAGCCTCAACATCCAGACTGGGAGAGTGGCGTATGGACATCCGCGCAGCGGTGGCGCTCGAGGCGGGCAAGCCCCTGAGCATCGAGACGGTGCACCTGGAAGGGCCCAGGGCGGGCGAGGTGCTCGTGGAGTTGAAGGCCACCGGCATCTGCCACACGGATGAGTTCACCCTGTCGGGGAGCGACCCGGAGGGGCTGTTCCCCGCCATCCTCGGCCACGAGGGCGCGGGCATCATCGTGGACGTGGGCCCGGGCGTGACGTCGGTGAAGAAGGGCGACCACGTCATCCCGCTGTACACGCCCGAGTGCCGCCAGTGTAAGTCGTGCCTGTCGCGCAAGACGAACCTGTGCACGGCCATCCGCGCCACGCAGGGCCGGGGGCTGATGCCGGACGGCACCAGCCGCTTCCGCCTCGGCCGCGAGCCGGTGCACCACTACATGGGCACGTCCACCTTCGCGCAGTACACGGTGCTGCCGGAGATTGCCGTCGCGAAGATTCGCGAGGACGCCCCGTTCGACAAGGTCTGCTACATCGGCTGCGGCGTGACGACGGGCATCGGCGCCGTCGTGTACACGGCGAAGGTGGAGGCGGGCGCGAAGGTGGTGGTGTTCGGCCTGGGCGGTATCGGCCTCAACGTGGTGCAGGCGGCGCGCATGGTGGGCGCGGACCAGATCGTCGGCGTGGACATCAACCCCGCGCGCAAGGCCATGGCGGAGAAGTTCGGCCTCACCCACTTCGTCAACCCGAAGGAGGTGGAGGGCGACCTGGTGCCGTACCTCGTCAACCTCACCGGCGGCGGCGCGGACTACAGCTTCGAGTGCATCGGCAACGTGAACACCATGCGCCAGGCGCTGGAGTGCTGCCACCGGGGCTGGGGCGAGAGCATCATCATCGGCGTGGCCGGCGCGGGGCAGGAAATCAAGACGCGGCCGTTCCAGCTCGTCACCGGGCGCGTGTGGAAGGGCAGCGCCTTCGGCGGCGCGCGCGGCCGCACGGACGTGCCGAAGATTGTCGACTGGTACATGGAGGGGAAGATCAACGTCGACGACCTGATTACGCACACGCTGGCGCTGGAGGACATCAACAAGGGCTTCGACCTGATGCACCGGGGCGAGTCCATCCGCAGCGTGGTGAAGTACTCATGACGGCGGCCCCCACCCTCCTCTCCGAGCACCGCTGCTTCGGAGGCACCGTCGGCTTCTACCGCCACGCGTCCGAGGCGTGCGGGGGCGACATGCGCTTCGGCGTCTTCGTCCCGCCGCAGGCCCGGGAGCGGAAGGTGCCGGTGCTCTACTACCTGGCGGGCCTCACCTGCACGGAGGACACGTTCCTCATCAAGGGCGGCGCGCAGCGCGTGGCGGCGGAACTGGGAATCATGCTGGTGGCCCCGGACACCAGCCCGCGCGGCGCGGGCTACCCCGGTGAGGATGCGTCCTGGGACTTCGGCGTGGGCGCGGGCTTCTACCTGGATGCCACGCAGGCGCCGTGGTCCGCGCGCTACCGCATGGGCACGTACGTGACGAAGGAACTGCCGGCGCTCATCGCCGCGCACTTCCCCGCCCGCGCGGACCGCGAGGGCATCTTCGGCCACTCCATGGGCGGGCACGGCGCGCTGGTGTGCGCGCTGCGCCAGCCCGGGCGCTACCGCTCCGTGTCCGCCTTCGCGCCCATCTCCGCGCCCATGCGCGTGCCCTGGGGGCAGAAGGCGTTCCGCGGCTACCTGGGCGAGGACACCGCCGCGTGGCGCGAGTACGACGCCACGGAGCTGCTGCGGGCCTCGAAGGCGAGGCTGCCACCGCTGCTCGTGGACCAGGGGACGGGCGACAAGTTCCTCCAGGAGCAGCTCAAGCCGGAGCTCTTGCGCGAGGCCTGCGAGGCCGTGGGCCAGCCCCTCGACCTGCGCATCCACGAGGGGTACGACCACGGCTACTACTTCGTCTCCACGTTCATGGAGGACCACGTCCGCCACCACGCGGCGGCGCTGAACGCGTAGCGCGGCGGGGCCGCCGGAGCTGGAGGCCGGCGGCCCTGGTGCAAGGCCCGGCGCGCGTCTACCGCCGGCGGCGGCCACCGCCCCCGAAGAGCAGCAGCAGGACACCCCCGGCCAGCGCCGCGCCGCCGCCCGCGAGGTACAGCGTGGTGCTCTCGGTGTTGCGGCCGGTGAAGGCCTCGGTGACGCGCTCGGAGAGCGAGTCCCGCGCGCGCAGCCCCGTCCACAGCAACACGCCCCCCGCGACGGCGAGCATCACTCCCACGAGCCGGACGACTCCCACGTGCTGCCTCCTTGCGATTCCTGCGGGGAGCATACCCGCGCCCGTCCGGCCGCGGGGCCCAGCGAGGGTGTTGCCTCCGAGAAGCCACGGGCACCCGGCTCCCCGCCTGCCTTTGACGCATGCGCGGGTGATGCCTAGGGTGTGCGATCCGCGTGCGGAGGCGGAGCCGGACTCCCGAGGGCCTGCACGGAGCGGCGGAGGGCCATGCGATGACGGCTGCGTCCCAATCCCCCGAGACACCCGCGGACGGCCGCCTGAGCAGACCCCGGCGCATGGTGGTCGAGGCGCTCGGCTGCGGGCTGCTGGTGGTGGCCCTGGAGGGTGCCCACCACGGCGCCGAGCACCTGGGCGTAAGCGCCACCGACGGGCGGCTCTTCATGTCGCTGGCGGCCGGAGCCGTCCTGGCGTGCCTCACGCTGGTGCTCCAGCCGTTGTCCGGGGCGCACTTCAACCCCGCCCTCACCTTCGCCGACGCGCTGGAGGACGGGACGCCGTGGGGCGACGTGCCCCGGTACGTGCTGGCCCAGCTCGGCGGCGGCCTGGTGGGGCGCCTCGTCGCGCACGTCATGTGCGGCGAGCCGGTGCTCATCGCCACGCGCCTGCCCTCGGCCAGCCTGGCGCAGTTCCTCACGGAGGTGGTCTGCACCTTCGGTCTGCTGGTGGTGGTCCGGGGCTGCGTGCGGAGCCGTCCGTCCGCCATGCCGCTGGCCGTGGCCGGCTACGTCGCCGCCACCGTGTGGTTCACCGACTCGCGCTCCCTGGCCAATCCGGCGCTCATCCTCGCCCGCGCGGTCAGCACCCGCGCCAGCGCCGTGCATGCCATGGACGTCGAGGCGTTCGTCGCCGCCCAGCTGCTCGGCGCGGCGCTCGCGGTGTGTCTCTTCCGCTGGCTGCAGGCGCCCACCGCGAAGCCCGCGCGCACCTGGACCCTCATCTTCCAGTGCTCGCAGCCTCGGGTGGCCGAGCTGGCCGCGGCGCTCTTCAACCAGCTCGCGTCCCCCGAGCGCGCGCGGGCCATCGTCGGCAATGCGCCCGAAACGGCAGTACCGGGTGGACTGCCTCCCCTCGTGGTACGGCTCGTACTTCCCGGTGAAGCCCCGCCGACGGGAGCGTCCGACGGCGTGAGCTGGAACCTGCCCTCGCAGGCGAGCACCACCCCGGACGAGGAGCGACAGCTCCGCGCGGCCCTGCGGGAGCCCATGCAGCGGCTGCTGCGCGAGCGCGGCTGGCGGAGGCTGTACTCCGTCGGGGGCACGGCCCACGAAGTCCCTCGCGAAACCACCTGAGCCCGCGCTCATGCCAGACGCGGCTCACCGGCTTCATCCCCTGATGACGGAGGGATGAAGCCGGCGGTGCTCAGCGCCGCTTGCGCCCCGGCGACTTCTTCGCGACGGAGGGATGAAGCCGGCGGTGCTCAGCGCCGCTTGCGCCCCGGCGACTTCTTCGCGGTGGCACGCGGCTTCGCGCCCTTCGCGGCGCGGGCCTTCGGTGACTTCGCGGCCTTCGCCTTCGGCGCCTTCTTCGCTGCTGCCTTCTTCGCCGCGGCCTTCTTCTTCGGAGCCTTCGCCGGAGCCTTCCTGGCGGGGGCCTTCTTCTTCGGGGCCGCGCGCTTCTTCGTCGCCGCGGCCTTCCTGGCCGGCGCCTTCCGCTTCGGGCCCCGCGGGGCGGCCGCCTCGGGCTCCTCGCGGACGGCGGGGGCTGCCTCGGGCGTGGCGCTCACCTGCTCCGGCATGGCGGGCTCACGCTCGGCTGTCACGGGCTCGACGGGAGTGGACGGCCTCGCCTCGACCCGCTCCGGAACACCCGGGCCCTGGCCGGACATGACGGCGGGCGTCTCGACAGACTCGGGCCGCGCCTCGGTGACCTCCATCGGCTCGGGCCGGGGGCGGGGCGCGGGGTACCGGGGCGTGAAGCCGGCCTGTGGCCGCTCCCGCCCCTGCTTGTTCGTCCCGTGCTTGGGATGGGCCGTGCCGTGTGCCTCGCCCCTGCCCCCCTTGCGCTGTGACGCCAGCGCACGGAGGCGGTCGAAGCCTGGATGCGGCGACCGCGAGGCCTCATCTCCCGCGGACTCCGCGGGAGCCTCCCACGGCTGCGCGGTGGGCAGGCGCGGCTCCTCGGGCGCCACCAGCCCCCCCTCGACCTCGGACCCTTGGAGCGTCCGCGGAAGCGCCTCGGCCTCCGTGGCGGGGAAGGCCGGGGCCTCCGGCCGAACGAACATCCTCCGCTTCGGCCCCTGCGTCGGACCCGCCGCAGCGGTGGGCTGCTGCGGCTCCGGGGGCTGCCAGGAGCGCTGGAACCTGGACCCGGCGCGCTGCGGAGCGGCTTCCTCGCGTCGACCTTCGCGCGAGAACCGGCCACGCGGGCCACCGCTGGCCGCCTCCTCCCGCGGACCCTGCGTGGCGGCCTCGCGCTCCCGGCGGCCTGGACGTCCGGCCCGCTCGCGGCCATGGCCTCGCGGGGCCTCCGCCTGCCATTCGCGGCGGCGATGCGGGGCGCCCTGCTCGGCGCGCGACAGCATCGCCTCGCCCTCGAACTGGAGCGCCTCGAAATCCATCTTCCGCGCCGTCACATTCACGGACGCCAGGCGCACGCGCAGCTTCTGCCCCACGCGCACGCGGCGCCCGCCGGCGTACACCAGCGCGTGCGTCTGCTTGTCCAGCTTCGCGCCCGGGCCCAGCGTCTCCGCCTTCACGAGCCCTTCCACGTGCGCCTCGTCCAGCTCGACGAAGAAGCCGAAGTCCGTAATCGCGGCCACCGTCGCGGCGAACTCCTCCCCCACGCGGTCCTTCATCAGCAGGCACGCGTAGAAGGACACCACCTCGCGTTCCACCTGCATGGCCGCGCGCTCGCGCTCGGAGCACTGCAAGGCCATGTCCTCGAGCTGGCCCTCCTCGCGCTCCAGCATCGCCTCCGACGGCTTGCGCCCTTCCCGCGCCCAGTGCGCCTTCAGCAGCCGGTGCACCAGCAGGTCCGGATAGCGACGGATGGGCGAGGTGAAGTGCAGGTAGTGCTCCGCCGCCAGGCCGTAGTGCCCCACCCGCGACGCCGTGTAGACGGCCTGCATCATGGAGCGCAGCAGCAGCTGGTTCAGCGCCCGCTGCTCCGGGTGCCCCGCCAGCTGGCTGATGAACGCATCCAGCTCCTTCGAGTCCACCCCGTCCTCGAAGCGCAGCTTGAAGCCATACGCCTGCGCCAGCGCGGCGAACGTCGCCAGCTTCTCCGGGTCCGGCTCGCCGTGGAACCGGTACACCGTGGGCAGGCCCTCGTCCTGGAAGAAGCGCGCCACCGCCTCGTTGGCGGCGAGCATGCACTCCTCAATCAGCCGGTGGCTGTCCTTGCGCTCGCGCTTGTCCATGCGCAGCGGCAGGCCGTCCTTGCCGAGCACCACCTTGTGCTCGGGCAGGTCGAAGTCGATGGCGCCGCGCTCCTTGCGCATCTTCATCAGCGCGCGCGCCAGCGCCATCAACTGCTCGAACTGCGGCTTGAAGGCATTGCGGTGCGGCACGTCCTTGCCGTCCAGGACGTCCTGCACCTCGTTGTACGTGCATCGCGCGGCGCTGCGCATCACCGCCGGGTACAGCTCGTACGAGCGGCGCTGGCCCTGGCGGTCGAACGTCATGTCCGCCACCATGCACAGCCGGTCCTCGTCGGGCTTCAGGGAGCAGATGCCGTTGCTCAGCCGCTCCGGAAGCATGGGCAGCACGCGGTCCGGCAGGTACACGGACGTGGCGCGCCGCAGCGCCTCCGCGTCGAGCCCGGTGCCCCGGCGCACGTAGTGGGACACGTCCGCGATGGCCACCACCAGCCGCCACCCGTCGCCGTGCGGCTCGGTGTACACGGCGTCGTCGAAGTCGCGCGCGTCCTCACCGTCGATGGTGATGAGCGCCATGGAGCGCAGGTCTCTCCGGCCCTCGCCGCGCGCCTCCTCGGCCGTCACCGTCACCGCGTAGCGGTCCGCCTCGTCCATCGCCTCGGGCGGGAACTCGTCGGAGAAGCCCTGGGAGAAGGCGGTGCCCAGCACCTCGGCGCTCGGCTCCCCGGGCCTGCCGAGCGAGCCGGCCACCTCGCCGAAGAGACCACGGTCCGGGTCCAGCAACTCGGCGCCCACGCCGAGCCGCACCTTCACCAGATCGCCTTCCTGCGCCATCTGGGTGAGGGGGACGGTGATGGAGCCGGACAGGCTCGTGTCCGTGGGGTAGACCACCCCGTACCGGCCCTGCGCCATGTACGTGCCCACCGCCATCTCGCGCCGGCGGTCCACCACGCGCACCAGCCGGCCCTCGAAGCGTCCGGGGCGGCCCGACACCTCCACCACCACCCGGTCATTGTCGAGCGCCCGCTGCGCCTCGCCCGGCGGCAGGAAGATGTTCTCGCCCTCGCCCGTCACCGGGTGCACGAAGCCGTAGCCGTCGCGGTGGACGTGGAGGATGCCCTCCACCGTGGGCAGGTCTCCGCCCTCGAAACCGCCCCGACGCCCGCGCGGACCGAAGCGCTCCGCGCCGCCGCCCCGGTTGAAGCCGCCGCCTCGCGAGGACTCCTGGCCGGAGACGCCCCGGCGCTCGCGGCCCCGGCCGTCGCGCTGGCCTCCCTGACGCCCGAAGTCCCGGCCCGGCCGCTCGGGGCCCCGGCCCCGGAAGGCCGGACTCTCCGCGCCCCGGCCCGCGGCATGTCCGCGGCCCTGGGAGCCGCGGAACGTGCCGGGCTCGCGGCCGCGCTCCTCGAAGCGGGCGGCCCCGGGAGGCCCCTTGGGACGCCAGGGGCTGGCTGGACGGTCCTCGGCCCCGCCGTCTTCCTGACGCCGCGCGGGCGCGGGGGCCTCCATGGGCAGGAAGCGCTTGCCCTCCTTGGCCACGGCCCCCTTGCGGACGAGCTCGCGCAGCGCGCGCTTGAGCTCGGTCTGCTGCCCGGGGTGCAGGCCGGCGAGCCGCAGGAGCTCCTTGATGCCCAGCGGGTGGTCGGCGTCTGCGAGGATCTGCTTGAGTTGGTCTGGAGAGAGGCTCACGGTGGGGTCGCGGCTCGGCCGCTACGGGAACGGGTAAGCCCGGAGGGCCCGGACGGGAACCCCCCAGCGGCCGGCCGCCTCCCGGAACCTTCTCCGGGCGGCGCCCCTCAGGGCTTGACCGTGACGTTGATCTTGAAGGAGCGGTCCACCAGGCCGGGGGTCAATGCCTTGGCCAGGAAGAACTCCACCTCGAAGGTGCCCGGGTTGCGGGGGGTGAAGAAGAACTCGCGGGTGGCCGGACCGGCGTTGGGACCGGGCTCGAAGTTGGCCTCGCGCAGGCCCACGCGCTTGGCCACCGTGGGCTCGATGGCCCACGTGAAGCCGGGCTGCTCCGGCAGCCGCACGGTGAGGCCGTGGTTGAGCTTCACGTCCACGGACGTGGGCACCTCGCCCTCGATGTGGACCAGCTCCATCTCGTCGCGAGACACGGCGCGGGCCTCGGAGGGGCGCGGCTCCACGTTCTCCGCGGTGATGCGCCCACCCCAGCCGGACGTCTTGTCCACCACGCCCTGGATCTGCAGCGTGTGGCCCACGTGCTTGCGCAGCGGCTTGCTGGCGGCCTTGCCCTCGATGATGAAGGAGACCTGCTGGCGGGTGCCGCCGTTGGACACCACGAGGACGTAGTCCTCGCCCGTCATCTCGAGGTTGCCGCGGATGGTGGCGAAGCCCTTGACGCCCGCGCCCATGCCGGCCGCCGTCACCATGGAGACCTCGCCGGGGGACAGGTAGCGCAGCCGCGGCTCGGTCTCCGCGGGGGCGACCTCCACCACTTCCGTCTCCGGCTTCTTCGCCGAGTACTTGCGCACGTCCACCACGCCGCTGTGGTTGGTCGTCTTGCGGATCATCCCGCTGACGGAGACCTTGTGGTCCACGTAGGCCGGGAAGACCTCCTGATCAGGCCCCTGGAGGAGGAAGGTCAGCTCGCGCTTGTCGCGCCCCACCACCACGAGGTGCGGCATGTCGCTCACGAGGGCGAGGCGGCCCTTGAGGCTGCCCTCCCCCATGACGCCACGGCCCTCGCCGGCGGTGAGCAGCTGCTCCATCTCACGCTTGGTGAGCGGCTCGCCCGGGGGCGGCAGCTTGGTGGCGCGGGGGCGCGGACGGTCCGCGGCCGGAATGGAGGGCCCGGCGCCGCTGGCGCCACCCGCCTTCGAAGCCGCCTTTCCACCCGCGGCCTTCGCCGCGGGCGCGGCCTTGGCAGGGGCAGCCGTCTTGGCAGGGGGCGCCGCCTTCTTCGCGGCGGGCGCCTTCGCTGCAGGGGCCTTCGCCGCTGGAGCCTTCTCCTCGGGGGCCTTCTCCGACGCGGCCTTCTTCGCCGCGCTCTTGGCTCCCTTGGTCACTTCCGACGCCGCCTTCACCAATTTCGTCGCCGCCTTTGCCACCCGTTTTGAGGCGTTCTTGATCAGATCCAGCCGGGCGGTGTTGTCCTTCTTCGCAGCGGGCTTTGCGCCAGCCTTGCCAGCGGGAGTCGTCTTCTTGGCCCCGGACTTGGGCTTGGCCATCGACGCAGTCTCCTTGAGAGTTCCCGTGTCCTTTCAACGGGTTGGCGGGCCGCCCCGAGGGGGCAGGCAAGCCTCGCGATCACGATTGCTTGTAATGGTGATCAGCTGGGCTGTCAAACTAACACTTGATTTTCTCACGGACTTTGTCCGAGTTGGACGGCCGGGCCACGTGCCCCGCACATGGCTATAAGCCGGGCATGAACGACGCCGCCACATTGCTGCCGGTCGAAGAAGCCCGGGCCCAGATCCTGGCCCTGGCTCCCTCGTTGCCCGCCGAGTGGGTGCCCCTGGAAGACGCCCTGGGCCGCACCCTGGCCGACGACGTGACGGCGCAGCGCACCCTGCCCCCCTGGGACAACTCGGCCATGGACGGCTACGCGGTGCGCAGCGCGGACCTGACGGGGGCCCCGCCGGTGCGGCTCGTGGTGGGGGAGACCGTCTACGCCGGGGCCACGCCGAAGCGGGAGGTGGGGCCCGGGACGTGCGCGCGCATCATGACGGGGGCTCCCCTGCCCGCCGGCGCAGACGCGGTGGTGATGCGCGAGCGCACCCGGCCGGTGCCCGACGGGGGCGTGGATCAGGTGGACATCCTGGAGGCGGTGGGGCCCGGCCACTTCGTGCGCCCGCGCGGCGAGGACGCGCGGGAGGGCCAGGTGCTGCTGCCCCGGGGCACGCCGCTGGGCATCCCCGAACTGGGGCTGCTGTGGGCGCAGGGCCAGCTGTGCGCGCCGGTGCCGCGCGCGCCCCGGGTGGCCATCCTCTCCACCGGCGACGAGCTGTGCCGCGCCGACGAGCAGCCCCAGGGGCGCATCGTGGACACCAACGCCCCGTCGCTCGCGCTGGCGGTGCGGCGCGCGGGCGGGGTGCCGGTGCTGCTGGGCATCGCCCGGGACACGCGCGACTCGGTGGAGGCGGCCCTGTCCCGGGTGGACGGCTTCGATGTGGTGCTCACCAGCGCGGGCGTGTCCGTGGGCGAGCACGACTACGTGAAGGAGGTGCTGGCCGCCCTGGGCGTGGAGCAGCACTTCTGGCGCGTGGCCATCAAGCCCGGCAAGCCGCTGGTGGTGGGCCGGCGTGGCGACACCCTGTTCTTCGGGTTGCCCGGCAACCCCACCTCGTCCCTGGTGACGTTCGAGCTGTTCGTCCGCCCCGCCCTGCGCCGGCTGCTCGGGCACGCCGACGTGGAGCCCGGGCGGGTCACCGGCCGCCTGGACGGCCGCCTGTCCAAGCCCGCCGGCCTGGCCCACTTCGTCCGCGTCACGGCCGCCTGGAGGGAGGGCGGGCTCTGGGCCCGTCCCCTCGCCACCCAGACTTCGGGTGTTCTGCGGTCTGCGGCGGCGGCCACCCATCTGCTGCATTTTCCCCAGGAAGCCAAAAGCCTGGCTCATGGAGACCCCGTGGATCTGCTTCCGCTCTCCTGGGTGGCCTGAGGAACGCACGACCGTCCGGTGCATCCATGTAGCCGACGGTGTGAAAAAGCTTTGAGGCTGCCTTGACTTGCGACCGTGGGGACCTCAAAGAGGGACCCTGCACCCGGAGACGACTCGACATGTCGGATATTCGCTCACCCCAGGTCCTTCCGACCCGAAAGCACACTCAGCACCTCGAGCGGTTTTCAGAGGCGGACGTTCCCACCGAGCGCGGCACGCTGCGGACCATCGTCTTCCGTGACAAGCGCAACGGCCGCGAGCACGTGGCCCTCGTCGTGGGCGACGTGAAGGGCATGGAGGGGGTGCCGGTGCGCATCCACTCGGAGTGCCTGACGAGCGAGGTCTTCGGCAGCCTGAAGTGCGATTGCCGGCAGCAGCTGGACCGGGCGCTGGACTTCATCACCCAGGGAGGCCTGGGCGTCGTCCTCTATCTGCGCCAGGAGGGCCGGGGCATCGGCCTGGGGAACAAGATCAAGGCGTACGCGCTGCAGGCCAAGGGCCTGGATACCTACGAGGCCAACAGGCAGCTGGGCTTCGCGGATGACCTGCGCACGTACGACATCGCGGCGGAGATGCTGCGCAGCCTGGATGTCCGCTCGGTTGATCTGATCACCAACAACCCGCTGAAGATCGCGGGGATGGTCGAAGAGGGTGTCCCCGTCCGGCGTCGAATCCCTTCCCGGACCGAGCACAATCCGCATAACGTCGACTATTTGAGGACGAAGCGCGAGCGTACGGGGCACCTGATTGAGCTCTTCGCCGAGGACGACGACACGGAAGCCAAAGCCGGCTGAGAAGCCGCCCGCGCGGCGGCGCAATGCCGTTGCGCGCAAGCCGTCCCGCGTGCCCTTCGAGGTGCGGTTCTGGGGCGTGCGTGGTTCCATCCCCGCGCCCGGCCCGCAGACGAAGCGCTACGGTGGCAACACGCCGTGCGTGGAGGTCCGCTGCGGGGACGAGTTGCTCATCTTCGACCTGGGCTCGGGAGCGCGGGCGCTGGGTGACTCGCTGCTGGCCGCGACGAAGCCGGTGCGCGGCTCCATCTTCATCTCGCACTACCACTACGACCACCTGCAGGGGCTGCCCTTCTTCGGCCCCATCTTCATCCCGAGCAACGCCTTCACGCTGTATGGCTCGCCCCGCAACGGGCAGACGGTGAAGCAGATTCTCGGCGGGCAGATGGTGCAGCCCTACTTCCCGGTGACGGCGGAGGGCGTGTTCCGCGCGCAGCTGACCTACCGGGACTTGTCCCCGACGGAGACCCTGGAGGTCGGCCCGGCGAAGGTGAGCATGCTGGAGCTGAACCACCCGGGCGGCAACCTGGGCTACCGGGTGGACTGCGAGGGCCGCTCGGTGGTGTACGCCACCGACGTGGAGCACGCCAGCGCGACGGATCCGGGCCTGTTCGAGTTCGCGCGCGGGGCGGACCTGCTCATCTACGACTCGATGTACACGGATGACGAGTACCAGGGCCGCAAGGGGCCGGCCCGCACGGGCTGGGGCCACTCCACGTGGCAGGCGGCGGTGCGCGCGGCGGACGCGGCGGACGTGAAGACGCTGGTGCTCTTCCACCATGACCCGGGGCGCGACGACGCGGGCATGGACAAGCTGCTGCGTCAGGTGCGCAAGCACCGCCCCGAGGCGATTGCCGCCAAGGAGTCGATGGTCATCAAGCTGTAGTCGCCACGGCGCGCTTCACCGTCTCGCGCAGGCCCCGGAAGGGCAGCCGCGCCAGGGCCGTGGGCACGTCCACCCACTCGAAAGCGTCATGCTCGGGCCCCAGTCGCACCTCGGCGTCCGGGGCGCAGCGAACGGCGAAGCCATGCTCCTCCACGAGCCTGGGAGGGAGCGTCTCGCCCAGGGCGAACGCGTGGCGGTAGTCCAGGTCCACCGGCGTCAAACGCAGCCCCGTCTCCTCCTCCAGCTCGCGGGCGGCGGCCCGCGCGGGGGACTCGCCGGGCTCCAGGCGGCCGGTGAGCACCTGCCAGAAGCCACCGCGCTCCGGCTTGCGGCGCACCAGCAGCACCCGGGCCTCCGGGCCGTGGCCGTGCACCACCGCGATGCTGACCGTCCTCATGGGCGGCGGCGCATCCACGCGCTCGCTGTCGAAGACGGCGCAGAAGCTGTCCGCGATGGCGTCCTCCACCTCGGCCATGGGGACGGGACGGCCCAGCTCGCGCTGCATGGAGGTGACGCCGGCCTCGCGGATGCCGCAGGGGACGATGAGCTGGAAGTGCTCCAGGCGCGTATTCACGTTGAGCGCGAAGCCGTGCGTGGTGAGCCAGCGGGACAGGTGCACGCCGATGGCGGCGACCTTCCGTGCGTCCGGGGAGCCCTCCTCGCCAATCCAGACACCGGGCCATTTGGGAATGGGGCCCGCGGTGATGCCCCAGCGGGAGAGCACCTGCATGACGGAGCGCTCCACGTCGCGCACGTAGCGGCGCACGTCATGGCGCTCGGGTGGGAGCAGGAAGATGGGGTAGCCCACCAGCTGCCCGGGGCCGTGGTAGGTGACGTCGCCGCCGCGGTTGGTCTCGAAGACCTCCACGCCCTCGGCGGCGAGGCGCTCGTCACTGGCGACGATGTTCTCCCGCTTCGCGGCGCGGCCCAGGGTGAGCACGGGCGGATGCTCCAGGAGCAGCAGCGCGTCACCGGCGAGTCCCTGGCGCCGGGACTCGCCGAAGAGGCGCATCAGGTTCAGGCCGTCCTCGTACTCCACGCGGCCGAGCCGGTAGACGGTGATGGCGTTCACGGGCTCCCCTTGCGCCGGCCCTTGCGCAGAGCGGCCGGCTTCGCCGCGGTGTCCAGGCCCCAGCTCCCCTCGGGCACCCGGTTGAGGAGCGCGTGCAATTCATGTCCGCCGCGGGGCGAGCGCACGGCCTCCGCGGCGAACGCGCCGAGCACGTCCTCGGAGAGGGAGACCGCCGGCTCGCGCAGGGCCAGCCGCTTCCGGGCGACGTCCATGAGCTCGGCCTGCGTGGGCGCGTGCAGGGGCAGCAGGACCTGCACGTGCTCCAGGAGGCTCACGGGGACCGTGCCTCGCACGGCCTGGGCGAGCGCGGCCGTGGTGGGCACCGGCAGCGCGCCCGTGTCGTTGCGCAGCACGGGGCCGCGCGCATCCGGGCAGAGTCCCCGCGCGCTCAGCACCACCGTGTGCCGGGGGTGACGGGAGAGGAACGCGGTGAGCGTCGCGTGCGCCTCGGGGTCCATGCGGTCCACGTCCTCGAGGAGGAGGGGCTGTGCCGTGGGCGCCTGCTCCAGCGCGGGGAGGGAGGCGAGCACACCGCGCTCCTGACGCTGGAGTTGCTGGAACCAGACGCTCTTGCCGCAGCCCTCGGGGCCGACGGCGAGCAGGCAGCGCGCGCCCGTCTGGAGCGCGCGTTCCAGCAGGGCCTGGGCCTCGGCCTGGCCCACCAGCGCCATGAAGGCACCGGGCGGCTCCGCGGGGCGCTGACGCGCGGGGAGCGGCACGGGCGTGACGTCCGCGAGCAGGGATACGGATTCCGACAGACAGCCCGCGCAGATGAACGAGCCCGTGGGGCCGGCGACCAGGTCGCCGACCTCGGAGCGGGGGCGGCAGCAGAAGGAGCACCACGCATCCAGCGTCGCGTCCGCGCGCGTCGGTCCCCGCTCGATGAGGCGCTTCTCGCGCCTGCGCCGGGGGGCGGCGTCCGCGCTCCCCTCTTCCGGGGCCACATGAAGCTCCGTGGATGCGTCGCCCCGGGCAGGGAGGCCCCGGGGGGCTCCATCCTGAGTATCCGCGAAGGCCTGTGTGCCTGATTGCGCAGCCCCTTCACGGGCAGGGCGCCAGTCGCGCTTCTCGCGCGCAGCCTCAGGCGCGGCCCCGTCCGACGAGGCCCCACCCCCCGCAAGCTCGCGCGTGAATGCGGACGCGCGTGAGGCCATGCCCGAGGTGGGCTCATTGTCTGCCGGCCCACGCGCAAGCGCGGTAGGGCCCGTGCCCGAGACGACCCTGGCCCCTGGCAGAGGGGCCCGCGCTCCGGGCACTTTCGGACCTGTCGCAGCGGACTCCTTCTCAGCCTCCGTGTGCGGAGCCTCCGTGCCATGCCCGCCCAGAGCGTCGGCTGTCGCCACGTCGGCACGCGCGGCCTCCACGTCGGCCGCCGCCGCCGCACGCACGGCCTCCACCGGCAAGGCCCCTGCCCCACCCGCGCGCGCCACCTCGGCGGCGTCCACCGAGGCCGCGACGCGCGCGAGCTGTGCCTCCAGTCGCTGCAGGTCTTCCGCGGGCTCGGTCTCGATGACCCACGCCTTGCCATCACGAGGCGCGTCCTCGTCATCGCCCCCGTGCATGCCGGCCTCGCGCAGGGCGTCCTCGATGAGCCGCTGCCTCCGGACCAGCTCCGGCAGGGGCTCCTCTCCGAGGGAGCGGTCCAGCTCCGAGGCCAGCCGCGCATCCTCGTCATCCCCGGGCCCGGGACGCGCGAGCAGCGTCTCCGGCATCCACTCCAGCCGGTTCACCGCTTCCGCGATGTCCACCCGGCTGCCGTCCAGCTTTCGCGCGTGGCGGAGCAGCTGCAGCGCGCGGGGCGCATTGCCGGCGTTCTGATACAGCTCCGCTGCCCGCTTCAGGCAGTCCACGGCGCGCTCCACGTCCCCTTGCAGCTCGGCGGACTGCGCGGCACGGATGAGGTCGCGAGGATTGTCGGCCATACGCAGTGAGCCTAATCGTCTCGGGGGACCGCCGCGCGGCCTCCCAGGATGGCCCGCAGCTCCGAGCGCTGCTCGGCCAGGTGCCAGGGTAGCCGGGCATACACGTCTTCGAACAGGGACTCCGCCGCAACCGCCGGCAGCGACTCGGCCTCCCGAATCGCGGCGGCCACCTCGTCCGACAGCTCCGACAACAGCGCCGCCTCGCGCGCCTCGTCCCACAGGCCCGCGGCCACCAGCCGCGCCCGCGTGCGCACCAGCGGGTCCTTCGCGCGCCAGCGCTCCACCTCCGCCGCCTCGCGGTAGCGCGTCGGGTCATCCGCCGACGAGTGCGCGCCCACGCGGTAGGTCTCCGCCTCGATGAGCGAGGGCCCCTCCCCCCGCCGCGCCCGCGCCACGGCGGTGGCGGTGGCGGTGAACACCGCCTCCACGTCGTTGCCGTCCACCTTCACGCCGGGCATGCCATACGCGCCGGCCTTCTCCGCCACGGTGGCCGTCGCCGTCTGCGCGCGGAAGGGCACGGAGATGGACCACTGGTTGTTCTGGCAGACGAACACCACCGGCACCCGCGCCACGGCGGCGAAGTTGAGCGCCGTGTGGAAGTCCCCGGTGGAGGTGGCGCCGTCGCCGAGGTACGCGAGCACCACCGTGTCCTCGCGCTTCAGCTTCGCGGCCCACGCGGCGCCCACCGCCTGCGGCAGCTGGTTGCCGATGCAGGACGACCAGCTCACCTGGTTCACCGCGCGCCCCGACTGGTGCGAGGGCATCTGCCGGCCCCGCGTCACGTCCCCCGCGTTGCCGAAGCACTGCGCCAGGTACGTCACCAGCGGGAAGCCCCGCAGCAGCATGGCCGCGCCCTCGCGCAACGAGGGGAACAGCCAGTCCGAGGGGCGCAGGGCCGCCGCGCTGCCGATGCACGCGGCCTCCTGCCCCGTGCACACGCCGTAGAAGCCCACGCGCCCCGCGCGCTGCAGGGTGGCCATCCGCTCGTCCACCACGCGGATGCGCGCCATCGCCCGGTAGAGCGCCACCAGCGCCTCCGGCGACAGCGCGTCCGCTTGCGTGGAGAGCGGAGCCGTCATGACGCTCACCTCACGCCATGGCCAGGAACAGCAGGTCCGGCTTCTCCAGGTACTTGATGACCTCGTACACGAAGTCCGCCGCCACCGAGCCGTCGATGACGCGGTGGTCGCACGACAGCGACAGGTTCATCATGTCGCGCACCACCACCTGGCCATCCTTCACCGCCGGGCGCTGCTTCATCTTGTGCACGCCCATGATGCCCACCTCGGGGTGGTTGATGATGGGCGTGGCGAACAGGCCGCCGCTCTGGCCGAGCGACGTAATCGTGAAGGTGCCGCCGGTCAGCTCCTCCATCTTCAGCTTCCGCTCGCGCGCGGCGGCGCCCAGGCGGGCCGTCTCCTGCGCCAGCTCGGCCAGCGTCAGCCGGTCCGCGTCCTTCACCACCGCCACGGTGAGGCCGTCCGGCGTCGCCACCGCCATGCCGATGTTGTACTCGCCGCGCACCACCAGCTCCTGCGTCGCCTCGTCGAAGTTGGCGTTGAGGTGCGGGAACTTCTTCAGCGCGGCGATGGTCGCCTTGATGATGAACGGCAGGTAGTTGAGCTTGGTGTTCTCACCCGCCGCCGCCAGCTGCTTGTTGAGCCGCGTGCGCAGGGCCACCAGGTCCGTGGCGTCCACCTCCTCCACGAAGGCGAAGTGCGGCATCGTGAACTTCGAGCGCACCATCTTCTCGGCGATCTTCTTGCGCAGGCCGCGCAGGGGAACGCGCTCGTCCGCGCGGCCGGCCGACACCGGCGGAGCGGCGGGACGCGCCTGCTGGGCCGCGGGCGCCACCACGTTCTTCTGACCGCCACCCTCCAGCGCCGCCTTGACGTCCGCCTTCGTCACGCGGCCCTGCGGCCCCGAGCCGGCGATGGTCGCCAGGTCCAGGCCATGCTCGCGCGCCATGCGCCGCGTCACCGGCGTGGCCAGCACCTTCGTGGCCGGAGCCGCAGCCGCCGCGCCCGCCGAGGCAGCCGCAGCCGCCGGGGCCGCCGACGCAGCGGGAGCCGCCGGAGCCGGAGCCGCCGCGCCGTGGCCCGCCGCCTGCGCGGGCGCCGCGCCTTCAATCTCCAGGGTGACGAGGAGCTGGTGCACCTTCGCCATGTCCCCTTCCTTGCCGTGCGTCTTCACGACGCGGCCCGCCTTGGGGGTGGGGACGGTGACGGTGGCCTTGTCCGTCATGACCTCGGCGAGCACCTGGTCTTCCTTGACGGCGTCGCCTTCCTTCACGTGCCACTTCACCAGCTCGCCTTCCATCACGCCTTCACCGAGGTCGGGGAGCTTGAATTCGAAGATCGCCATGGGGTCGTCTTTCCGAGAGGAAGGGGGTGTGCGTCAAGCCACGAATCGAAAGGTCTCGTCCACGCCCGCGAGGATGCGGGGCGCCAGCGGCAGGTACTGCGGCTCCAGCGCGTACGGGAACGGCGTGTCCCAGCCCGTCACGCGCTTCACCGGCGCTTCCAGGTGCACGAAGCAGCGCTCCTGCACTAGGGCGGCGATTTCCGCGCCGAAGCCGCAGGTGCGCGCGGCCTCGTGGACCACCACCACCCGCCCCGTCTTCCGGGCGCTCGCCTCCAGCGTGGTGATGTCCACCGGCCACAGCGTGCGCAAGTCGAGCACCTCGCAGGAGATGCCTGCCTTCGCCGCGCCCTCCGCCGCCTCCAGCGACTCGGGCACCATGGCGCCCCACGTCACCACCGTGACGTCCGTGCCCTCGCGGCGCACGGCGGCGGACTCCAGCGGCACGGTGTAGTCGCCCTCGGGCACCTCGCCCTTCGCGGCACGGTACAGGCGCTTGGGCTCGAAGAAGAGGACCGGGTCCTCCTGCCGCAGCGCGGAGAGCAGCAGCCCCTTCGCGTCGTACGGCGTGGAGGGCACCACCACCTTGAGGCCCGCGGTGTGGATGAACAGCGCCTCCGGGCTCTGCGAGTGGTAGTGCCCGCCCTTCACCCCGCCGCCGTACGGGGCGCGGATGACGACGGGGCACGGGTACTCGCCGCCGGAGCGGTAGCGCAGCTTCGCCAGCTCGCTGACAATCTGGTCGAACGCCGGGTAGATGAAGTCCGCGAACTGGATTTCCGGCACGGGCCTGAGGCCGTACAGCGCCATGCCGATGGCCGCGCCGACGATGCCGCCCTCCGCGAGCGGCGTGTCGATGACGCGCTCCGGACCGAACTCCTCGTGCAGGCCCAGGGTGGCGCGGAACACGCCGCCCAACTTCCCCACGTCCTCGCCCAGCACCACGATACGGGCGTCCGCGCGCATCGCCGTGCGCAGCGCGTCGTGGATGGCCTGGACGAGGGTCAGGGTGGCCATGCCCGGCTCAGCCGAGTCGCTCGAGGCGCTCGCGCTCCATCAGGCCCTTCATGAAGAACTCGGCCGCGCGGTAGCTGCTACGCACGAGCGGGCCCGAGGCCACGTAGAGGAAGCCGTACGACTCGGCCAGCGACTTGTACGCCTCGAACTGCGCGGGCGTGACGAAGCGCTCCACGCGCAGGTGGTACTGCGACGGCTGGAGGTACTGGCCCAGCGTCAGCACGTCCACGCCCACGGCGCGCAGGTCCTTGAAGGTCTGCTCCAGCTCCGCGTCCGTCTCGCCCAGGCCCACCATGACGGACGTCTTGGTGTAGAGGCCCTCGGGGCGGTTCTTGAGGTACTCCAGCACGCGCAGGGACTGGCGGTAGGTGGCGCGCCTGTCGCGCACGGTGGGGGTGAGGCGCTCCACCGTCTCCACGTTGTGGGCGACGACGTGGGGCCTGGCCTCGGCCACCGTGGTCAGGTCCTTCTCCACGCCCTTGAAGTCCGGGATGAGCACCTCGACGATGGTCTTCGGGCTCTCCCTGCGCAGCTCGCGGATGGCGGACGCGAAGTGGCTGGCGCCGCCGTCCGGCCGGTCGTCACGGTTCACCGACGTGACGACGATGTACTCGAGGTTCATCTCCTTCACCGCCTGGGCCAGATGGATGGGCTCCATCGGGTCCAGCGGCGGGGGCGCGCCCACCTTCACGTGGCAGAAGCGGCAGGCGCGCGTGCAGACCTCGCCCATCAGCATGACGGTGGCCGTGCCGCCGCCCCAGCACTCGGCGATGTTCGGGCAGCGGGCCTCCTCGCACACGGTGGCCAGCTTCGTCCGCTTCACAATCGCTTTGACCCGCTCGTAGCCCTCGCCGTGCGGCAGACGGACCTTGAGCCACTCCGGCTTGCGGGTGGTCTCAGTCACCTGGGGGAGAGGAAACCGGTCGGGAGTCGCCATGGATCGCGCGCCTTCTATGGGGTGGACGAAAGAGGTTCAAGCGGGAAGCCTCTAACGCGAGGCGTCAGCCCCCGCCAGCAGCTTCCCTGTTGTCGTCTCCCTACTAATGCCCAGGCGGCGGGCAGGCAGCCCGAGCAGGAGGAGCACCGCCACGCCCGGATGCCCAGGCTGTGGGCATGGCCGTCATCCACCTGGGCACCAGCGGGTACGTCTACAAGCACTGGAAGGGACTGCTCTACCCCGCCGGGCTGCCAGCCAGCCGGTGGCTCCCCCGGTATGCCCAGGCCTTCACCACGGTGGAGCTCAACGCGACCTTCTACCGCCTGCCCACCGCGCAGGCCGTGGACGGCTGGCGCGACGCGGTGCCCCCGGCTTTCCGCTTCGCGTGCAAGGGCAGCCGCTTCCTCACGCACATGAAGCGCCTGTCCGACGTGGGCGAGGGCCTGGAGCGCTACTACACGCCGGTGCTCCGCCTGGGCCGCAAGCTGGGCCCCGTCCTCTGGCAGCTCCCGCCGCACATGACGAAGCCGGACCCGGAGCGGCTCGCGCGCTTCCTCGCCGCGCAGCCCGCGGGCGTCCAGCAGGTGGTCGAGTTCCGCCACCCCGCCTGGTACCACCCGGAGGTGCTGGACGTGCTGCGCCGCCACAAGGCCGCGCTGTGCGAGCACGACCTCGTCCAGGCCCCCGAGCCCGCCCCGAAGCCCACCACGGCCTTCCGCTACCTGCGCTTCCACGGCGCGGGCAGCCGCTACGCCGGACGCTACGGGCGCGCGGCCCTGCGGCCGGTGGCCAGGGACTTGAAGTCCTGGCGGGCGCGCGGCCACACCGCGTGGGTGTACTTCAACAATGATCTGCACGGGCACGCGCTGCTGGACGCATTCGACCTGGCGGAGCTGCTGGAGGTACCGGTGCACGTGCCTCCAGAAATGGACAGGCCGCCCGCGGGCGTGGAGCCCGGGACGGCCTGAGCGACTCACAGGCGTGAGCCCTGAAGCGACTAGAAGTGGCGCGGGTGGCCCAGCGTGGCCTCGGCGCCCTCGTGCATGATTTCCGAGAGCGTGGGGTGCGCGTGGATGGTGTTCGCCAGCTCCTCGGTGGTGATTTCGAGCTTCAGCGCGACGCACGCCTCGGCCAGCAGCTCGGTGGCGTGCGGGCCGATGAGGTGCACGCCCAGCACCTCGTCGTACTTTTTGTCGGAGATGACCTTGATCATGCCGATCGACTCATTGGAGATGGCCGACTTGGTCACCGCGCCGAAGGGGGCGATGGTGAACTTGATGTCGTAGCCGCGCTCCTTGGCCTTCTTCTCCGTCAGGCCCACCGAGGCGACCTCGGGGTAGCAGTACGTGGCGGACGGGGTGAGGTCGTAGTTGATGGGCTGCGGGTTCTTCCCGGCGATGTGCTCCACCGCCACCACGCACTCGGCGCTGGCCATGTGGGCGAGCATCGGCGTGGGGATGACGTCGCCCACCGCGTACACGTTGGGCTCGGTGGTGCGCATCATCGTGTCGACCTTGATGAAGCCGCGCTCGGGCTTGATGCTCGTCTTGTCCAGCCCGCAGTCCTCGGTGACGGGCGCGCGGCCCACCGCCGACAGGAGGATTTCGGCCTCCAGCGTCTTCGTCTCGTTGCCGACCTTCATGGTGACGCGCACGCCGTCCGCCGTGTGCTCCACCTTCTCCACCGCCGAGCCGGTGTGCACGTCGATGCCGCGGCGCTTGAAGAGCTTCTCCAGCTCCTTGGAGATGTCCGCGTCTTCAATGGGCAGCAGCGCGGGCATGTACTCGACAATCGAGGTCTTGCTGCCCACGTGGTTGAACACGGAGGCGAACTCGCAGCCCACGGCGCCGGCGCCCAGGACGATGATGCTCTTGGGGACGTGGTCGATATCCAGGATGGAGTCGCTGTTCATCACCCGCTTGTGGTCCACGGGGACGTTGGGCAGGGACTTGGGCACCGAGCCGGTGGCGATGATGATGTTCTTCGCCTCCAGCACCTGCTTGGAGCCGTCCTCGGCGGTGACCTCCACCTTGCCCTTGCCGGCAATGCGGCCATGGCCCTTGACCACGGTCACCTTGTTCTTCTTCATCAGGAAGTCGATGCCACCCGCGCCCTTGGTGACGACCTTGTTCTTGTGCTTCAGCGCGTTCGCCCAGTTGATGGTCGGGCTGGAAACGTCGATGCCGAAGTCGGCCGCCTCCTTGACGTGGTGGAACAGCTCCGCGGTCCACAGGAGGGACTTGGTGGGGATGCAGCCGCGGTGGAGGCAGGTGCCGCCCAGTTTCTTGTCCTTCTCGATGATGGCCGTCTTCAGCCCGAGCTGACCCGCTCGGATGGCACCCACGTAGCCACCAGGGCCCGAACCGATGATCACCACGTCGAACGTCTCAGCCACGCACGCCTCCGTAACTATTGCGGATGGAACCCGGGGGGGCTGATAACCCCCGGTCCCGGTTGGAATCAAGGAGTTTGCTCGTGCGCCGTTTCCCCGTCCGAACGCTTCTACTGATGCTGCTGGCGCTGGCCGCTTTTGCCCGCCTCTACTGGGTGACGCACCGAGATGCGCCGCCAGGGGGCCAGCCGGAGGAGCGCGCCCGGCGTGACGCGGCCGGCAAAGCGCCGCCCACCGCCCCCCCTCCCCCGGTGGCCTCTCCCGAGTGCCGCGCCCTGGAGCGGGCCCTCGACGGCGCCCTCCGGGCCCCCCAGGACGCCCGGGCCCACGACGAGGCCCGTCAGAAGCTGGACGCCTGCCCCGCGCTCCCGGAGCGGGCCTGCGAGCTTGGCGGCGCGCTGGCCGTGCGGGCGCCCTTCGCCGCCGGTGAGTCCGCCCCCCTGCGGGGGTTGCTCGCGTCGCTGTGCGAGCGCTGCCCGCCCGCCGCCAATGCCTGCGCCCAGAGTGTGGGTCAGGCCCTCCTGGAGGGGGCCGTGGGCCGGGTGCCCGACGCGACGGCGCTGGCGGAGCTGCGCTGGAACCTGGCCCACGCCGGCAAGGAGGGCACGAAGGCGGCCTGTGACTCGCTCGTCCGGCTGGGGCTCGCGCCGTCCGCCCAGTCAGAGACTCCGGTCAACGACGCGGTGCGGACGCTGGTGACGGAGCTGGCGCCCGCGTGCGCGAAGGCCGAGCTGCTGCCGGACGCCGTCCTGCGGGCCGCCGCCGCGCAGCAGGGACTCCAGGCGGCGCCGAAGCTGGTGGCGCTCGTCACCGCTCCCACTGTGGAGACGAAGGCCGTGGAGCCGGACCGGGTGACGGGCGCGGAGCCCGGGCGGCAGGCCTTCGACGAGGACGTGAACACCGGCGTCGCCGTGAGCAACGCCGCGCCCGGCAAGCGGTGGGCCGCGGACGGGGCGCTGCGCGCGGGCTATGCCCCCGAGCTCAAGCACCTCGCCTCCATCCGGATCCGCGCCACCGGGCCGGGCTCGCTGCGGGCCATCATCCGGACCCCCTCGGGGGTGGGGCTGAAGGATCCGGAAGGAGGCTTCTCCTTCGTCAACCCCACCGTGTGCCGCTTCCGCGGCACCGGCCAGTGGGAGGACTGCAAGCCCACGGTGCCGCTGCTCGACGTGGACGCGGTGAGCGTCTTCCCGGAGCGGGCGGGCGTGGAGGTGAAGGAGCTGGAGGTCATCGGCGCGCGGTAGGTGCCAGCGCCGGGAGGGCCTCTTCAGCCCAGGAGGCCCTTCTCCTTCGCCATGGTGAAGATGGGCGTCGCGTCCTTCTTCAGCACGGCGCTGACGTCCTTGACGATGGACTCACCCGACTTGGCCACCGACAGGAAGTTGTCGAACGTCCGCGTGAGGATGAGCACGCCGGAGATGATGACGCGCTGGAGGTTGTGCTGCAGGTCCGTGCCCTCGTAGATGAGCCACGCCTGCTCCACGCAGGTGCGGCGCGCATCGAGGAGGAACTGGTTGAGCACCGCGCGCTCCTGCGCGTCCGGCACCTTCGACTTGGGGCTCACCGAGCCCACGTAGATGAGGTTCGCGCCCAGCCGCTTGGCCGCATCCTGCATCTGCGCCAGGATCGTCGTGACGTCCTCCTTCGTCGGAGGGTTCGGCCAGCGGGTGAAGATGACGCGGTCGATGATTTCAGCCTTGTAGGTGGGGCCGTTCACGATGCCTCCGGTGAGGCGGACGCTTTGCAAGCGCCCGCCCGGCGATCTCCACTTCGCCGTGCGCTCGAATGTGTAGCAGGAACACTCCCCTCATTGAAGAGAGTGAGCACCTACCCTGATCCACATTACTTGGCAGCCACGCTGTCGAGCTGCAGTCCTGGCGGACAAAACCGTCCGGGTCGAGGGTGACACTGCCCCTGTGCCCCCTCCATGTCTCAGGAAGGCTTGAAAGTCCCGACCCTGAATACGGGACTGGAGGCACCCGCGGTGGGGCGCCTGATCCACTCAGCCCTGGCTCTCCGTCGGCGGCAGCGCCGCCGGCATCCCGGCGTCGGCGGGGGCGGGCGTCGTCGTCGGTGACGACGGCTTGCGGGCGCGGCGCACGCTCTTCTTGGCGGCGGCGCGGCGCGGGCTCTTGCTGACGGAGCGCGACGGGGTGCCCTGGTTCTTCACGTCGCGCTGCTTGCGCGTCTTGCGCACGCCCGTCTTCTTCGAGTCCACCTTCTTGCGCTGCCCCTTCATCTCCGGCGAGTCCTTCGCGACGCGCCCCGCCTGGTGCGTCTTGCGCCGCGAGGACTTCACTTCCTTCTTCTTCGCGGGGGCCTTCGCCGCTTTCTTCGCCGAGGACTTCACCTGCTTCTTCGCTTTCGCGGCCATGCGTGACTTCCTCCTTGCGTGTGCAGGTATGCACGCTCGGTGCGAATGGCCACTGCCCTCGCGACGGAGGCCACGCGCGCGGCTTCAGCGCGCGGCGCGACGGGCGAGCACGGCCTTCACCTCCTCCAGCGTGAGGCCCAGCGGCTTCACCGCGACGAGCACGTGGTAGAGCACGTCCGCGGCCTCCTCCACGGCGCGCTCCTTGTCGCCATCCGCGCACGCCGTCACCAGCTCCGCGGCCTCCTCGCCAATCTTCTTCAAGCGCAGGTTCCGGTCGTCCAGCAGCCGGCGCGTGTAGCTCGGCTTCTCGCCCTCGGGGGGCGGCTGGGCGGCGCGCCGGGCGATGGTGGCGTCCAGCGCGGCGAGCGCGTCCCACCGTCCGGGGCCGAAGCAGGTCTCCTCGCCCGTGTGGCAGGCGGGGCCGGCCTTCTCCACCCGGGCCAGCACCGCGTCCCCGTCGCAGTCCGCGCTGAGCGACACCACGCGCTGCACGTTCCCGCTGGTGGCGCCCTTGTGCCACAGGCCCCGGGTGCGCGAGCGGTAGTGCATCTCACGGGTGGCCAGCGTGCGTTCGAGCGCCTCGCGGTCCGCGTGCGCCACCATCAACACGTCCCCGGTGCTCGCATCCTGCGCCACCACCGTCACCAGGCCTCCGCCCTTGGTGAAGTCGAGCCGGTCCAGGTCCAGCGTCACCGCCGTCATCGCACCACCTCCGTCGCGCCCAGCCGCTCGCGCACCACGCGCGCCAGGGCGCCGTTGGTCGCGATGCAGTCGCCGCCGAAGGAGGTCTGCCGGCCCGTCCAGTCGGTGAAGACGCCACCCGCCTCCTCGATGATGGGCTGCAGCGCCGCCGCGTCCCAGGCCGACAGCACCTCGTCCACCATCACCTCCGCCCGGCCCGTGGCGACGAGCAGGTAGCCGTAGCAGTCCCCCCAGGTGCGGTCCATGGCCGCCTCCTTCGCCAGGGCGCGCCAGGCCTCGCCCCGCGCCGGGTGCAGGAGGAAGCGCTCGTCCGTGGACAGCACCACCGCCTTCGACAGCTCCGCCTGCTTGGAGACGCGCGTCGGCTTGTCATTCCAGAAACAGCCCTGCCCGGGGGCGGCCACGAGCATTTCGCCCACCGCGGGGAAGTACGCGGCGCCCGCGAGGATGCGCTCGCCCTTGGCCACCGCCACCAGCGTGCCCCACAGCGGCACCCCCCGGATGAACGTCTTCGTGCCGTCGATGGGGTCCAGAATCCAGCGGCGCTCCGCGCCCGGGCGCGTCTCGCCGAACTCCTCGCCGAGGATGCCGTCCTCCGGGAAGCGGGCCGAAATCCAGTCCCGGGCCGCCTGCTCGGCCGTCCGGTCCGCCACCGTCACCGGCGTGCCATCCGACTTGGTGTCCACCGCGATGCCGCCACGGAAGAAGCCGAGCGCCACGTCCCCGGCCTTCCGCGCCACTTCCGCCGCCGCCTGCATCAACGCCTGTCTGTCGTTCATGTCACGCTCCGGATGTGCAGGCCGCCCTCGCGGAGCAGCGACTTGATGGCGCCCACCGTGGTGACGCCGTCATGGAGGATGCCCGCCACCAGCGCCGCGTCCGCGCCGCCCTTCTTCAGCGCGTCCCGCACGTGCGCCGCGTTGCCCGCCCCACCCGATGCGATGACGGGCACGTCCACCGCGTCCGCCACCGCGCGCGTCAACTCCAGGTCATAGCCGGTGCGCGCCCCGTCCCGGTCGATGCTGGTGAGCAGCACCTCCCCTGCCCCGCGTGCCACGCACTCGCGGGCCCAGGCCACCGCGTCCAGGTCCGTGGGCTTGCGGCCGCCGTGGGTGTAGACGCGCCAGCGCCCGTCTTCCCTCTTGGCGTCGATGCTCGCCACGACGCACTGCGCGCCGAAGCGCTCCGCGCACGCCGTCAGCACCGCGGGGTTGGCCACCGCCGCCGAGTTGATGCTCACCTTGTCCGCGCCCGCGCGCAGGGCCCGGCCCACATCGTCCGCCGTGCGCACGCCGCCGCCGACGGTGAGCGGAATGAACAGTCGTTCCGCGGTGCGCTGCACCAAATCCCAGAGGGTGCCTCGCTCCTCGGCGCTCGCGGAGATGTCCAGGAAGGTCACCTCGTCCGCGCCCTCCTGCTCGTAGCGCTTCGCCAGCTCCACGGGGTCGCCCACGTCGCGCAGGCCCTCGAACTGGACGCCCTTCACCACGCGCCCGCCCTTCACGTCCAGGCAGACGATGAGTCGCCGGGTGAGCATCACTTCACCTCCAGGGCGACGGAGCCCTTCATGCTGAACACCGTGCCCGAGTCCACCATGGCGTCTCGCAGCGCGAGGCCCAGCGCCTTGAAGGCGGCCTCGGTCGCGTGGTGGCTGTCCTTGCCGCGCAGCACCCGCAGGTGCAGCGTCACCTTGGCGTGCTCGCTGAACGAGCGCATCCAGTGCTCGTAGAGCCGGTTCTTCAGCGGGCCCTGGTAGTAGAAGCGGCCGCCCGCATCCAGGCACGCCTGCACCAGCGCGTCGTCCATGGGAATGGTCCGCTCCGCGAAGCGCGCCGCGGTGGCGGGAATCACCCGCTGCACCGCCGTGCCCAGCGTAATCGCCACGTCCTCCATGACGTGGTGGGTGAGGTCGCCCCGCGCGTGCAGCTTCATGTCGAGGCCCGCGTAGCGCGCGAAGGTGGCCAGCATGTGGTCGAAGAACTTCAGGCCCGTGTCCACCTGGGTGACGCCCTTGCCGAGCGCCAGCTCCACGTGAATCTTCGTCTCCTTCGTCTCCCGAATGACGATGGTCATCCCGCGAACTCCTGCGCGACCGCGCGCGCGTCCAGCCTGCCCGTGTACAGCGCCATGCCGATGACCGCCCCGTATGCTCCCGCCGCCGCCAGCGCCCTCAAGTCCTCCAGCGTCGTCACCCCACCCGAGGCGTAGAGCCGGTGGCGGCTGGTGCGCGCCACCTCCTGCATCAGCGGCAGGTCCACGCCCGACAGCTGCCCTTCCTTGTGCACCGCCGTCACCAGCAGCCCGGCCAGCGGCAGCGGCTCCAGCGCGGCGAGCACATCGCGGATGTCCCGCGCGCTGCCCGCCGTCCAGCCGCGCGTCACCACCTCGCGGCCCTTCACGTCCGCCGCCACCACCACCCGGCCCGGGTAGCGGCCCGCGACTTCCGCCAGCCACGCGGTGTCTTCAATGGCCCGCGTGCCCACCACCACGGATGACGCGCCCCCTTCGAGCACGGCCTCCGCCCGGTCCGAGTCGCGCACGCCGCCGCCCACCGAGAAGGTGAGGCCGCGCTCGTAGGACGTCAGCCGGAAGATGGCGTCCGCGTTGGAGCCCTTGCCCAGCGCCGCGTCCAGGTCCACCACGTGGAAGGTGCGGAAGCCGTGCTCGCGCCACTGTCTCAGCGCGTCCAGCGGGTCGTTCACGCGCACCCGCTCCGCGTCGTACGAGCCGCCCACCAGCTGCACGCACGCCCCCTCGCGCAGGTCGATTGCGGGAATGGCAATCACGGCGCCACCTCCGACGGGCCGCGCACGCGTCGCACGCCCGCGCGCTCTCGCAAGTTGATGCCTTGACTGGCAATCACGGCGCCACCTCCTGGAGGAAGGCCTGCACGAAGCGGACACCCGACACGGACGACTTCTCCGGGTGGAACTGCACGCCCACCACCTTCCCCCTGCGCACCGCCGCGGGGAAGCGGTCCTCTTCGTGCGTCGTCCACCCGGTGACGACGGACGGGTCCGTCGCCCGGCAGACGAAGCTGTGCGCGTAGTACACGGTGTCCAGCTTCGCGCCCGCCAGCGTGCGGTCGTCCTCCACCGTGTTCCAGCCAATCTCCGGCACGCGCCGCGAGGCCAGCCGCGTCACCTTCCCGGAGAAGTAGCCCAGGCCGGCGCCCGCGCCCTCCTCGCTGCTGTCGAAGAGCAGCTGCATGCCCAGGCAGATGCCCAGGCACGGCAGGCCGCGCTCCAGCGCGTCGCGCATGACCCGACGCCCCGGCTCCAGCCGCGCCGCCGACGCGCCGAAGGCCCCCACGCCCGGAAGCACCAGCACGTCCGTGTCCAGCGCGCGCACCGGGTCCTCCTGCACGCGCACCTCCGTACCCTCCACCGTGGCCAGTGCCTTGGCCAGCGAGTGCAGGTTGCCCGCTCCGTAGTCGAACAGGGTGACTCTCATCGCAGTGACTCCCGCAGCGCCGACAGCGCCGTCTCCAAGAGGGGCCAGGGGCCGCTGCCAATCCGGAGCGCGTCCCCCACCCCGGTGAGCCCCTGGAAGGCCCGCACATTCACGTCCCGCTCCCGCATCCGCTCCGCGACGTTGGCCGCGCCCGGCAGCGGCACCATCAGGAAGTTGGCCTCCGACGGCAGCGGCCGCAGGCCCAGTCGCACCAGCTCGCCGCGCAGCCGCTCGCGGTGGGCCACCGCCTCCTGCGCCCGGGCCGTCACCCACTCGCGGTCCTCGGTGAGCACGGCGGTGGCCATGGCCTCCGACAGCGCGGTGAGCATGTACGGGCCCCGCGCCTTCTCCACCTCGGCCACCAGCGAAGGGGCGCCCACCGCCCAGCCCACGCGCATGCCCGCCAGGCCGTATGCCTTGGAGAACGTCCGCGTCACCAGCACGTTGGGCCGCGTGCGCGCCAGGTCCAGGAAGCCCGGCTCCGACGCGAACTCCACATAGGCCTCGTCGATGATGACGAGGCCGGGCGCCCGCTCCACCACCCGCTCCACCGCCGCGCGCGACAGCGCCGTACCGGTGGGGTTGTTGGGCGAGCACAGGTAGATGACCTTCGCGCCCGTCGCCAGGAGCGCATCCGCGTCCACGTCGAAGTCCGCGCGCAGCGGCACCGGCGCGGCCCTCACCCCGTTCATCTTCGAGTACAGCGGCACCATGACGAAGGTGGGGTCCATGAAGGCGAGCACGTCGCCCGGCTCCAGGAAGGCGCGGATGGCGCTGTCGATGATGCCGTCCGAGCCGCAGCCCGTCGCCACCGCCTCCGGTGTCACCCCGGCATACGCGGCCACCGCGCGGCGCAGGTCCGGCGAGTAGCCCGCGGGGTAGCCCGACACCCTCCGGAGCGAGGCGGTGCGCAGCACGCGCTCCGCCGCCGGCGGGGTGCCGAAGAGGTTGGTGTTGTCGCTCAGGTCCACCCGGCACGGCTTCTTCGCCGGGGAGTAGAGGGGAATGTCCCGGTACGACGCGCGAGTGGGAATCACGGGCGCCTCCAGGCCCGCGCCGCGTCCGCATGCGCGAAGAGGCCCTCGCTGTCCGCGAGCACGCCCACGTCCTCGGCCAGGGCCGCCGCCGCCGGGGCCTCCACGCGCTGCCACGTGGTCCACCGGTAGAAGTCCAGCAGGTTCAGTCCCGAGTACGCCCGCGCCAGCCCCGCCGTGGGCAGCACGTGGTTGGAGCCCGTCATGTAGTCGCCGTAGGCCACCGAGGAGCGCTCGCCCAGGAAGACGGTGCCCGCATTGCGCACGCGCGCCAGGTCCGCCTGGGGCGACGTGGTGGCGAGCAGCAGGTGCTCCGGCGCGAAGTCCGCCGCGAAGGGCCACGCTTCCTCCAGAGACGCCACGCTCAGCACCGCGCCTCGCGAGCCCAGCGCCGAGGTGACGATTTCCCAGCGCTTCGCCCCCTGCGCCAGCCGCTCCACCGCCCGGGCGATGGCATCCGCGTGGACCTCGCCCACCGCCAGCGTCACGCACGCGGCCTCCGGGTCGTGCTCGGCCTGGGCCAGCATCTCCCGCGCCACCGCGTCCGGGCTCGCCGTGCCGTCCGCAATCACCAGGATTTCGCTGGGCCCGGCCGGCGCCTCAATCGCCACCGCGCCCACCACCTGGAGCTTCGCCTCGGCCACATACGCGTTGCCCGGCCCGACGATGCGGTCCACGCGGGGCACGCTCTCCGTCCCGTAGGCCATGGCCGCCACCGCACCCGCGCCGCCCAGCGCGAAGACGCGGTCCGCGCCCGCCAGCGCCGCCGCGCCCAGCACGCTGGCGTGGGGCAGCCCGTCCGCCCCCGGCGGCGAGCAGACGATGACCTCGCCCACGCCCGCCACCTTCGCCGGAACCACCCCCATCAACACGCTGCTGGGGTACACCGCCCGGCCCCCCGGCGCGTACACCCCCACGCGCCCCAGCGGGTCCGGCCGCCGCCCCACCCACACGCCGGGCTCCGTCTCGATTTCGACGGCACGCGGCTTCTGCGCCTCGTGTGCCCGGGCGATGTTTCGCGCCGCCCGGGACAGCGCCTCGCGCACGGAGGTGTCCAGCGAGGCCAGCGCCTTCTCGCAGCGCTCGCGCGGCACCTCCAGCGCCTTGAGCTCCACGCGGTCGAACTGGCGCGCCAGCTCGAAGAGCGCCCGGTCGCCGTCGTCACGCACGCGGGCGATGAGCTCACTCACCCGCGAGGCCACGCGCGCATCGGAGCCGCCTGCCCTGTCCAGCAGCCTGCGGCGGTCCTCCGAGGACAGGGCGGACAGCGGACCGCGATACCTGAGGATGGACGAAGTGAGGGTTTCCATCACGCCATCAACCTTTCGATGCGGGTGACGAGGATGCCCTCGCAGCCCAGGGCCTTGAGCGCATTCACGGTCCGGTAGATGGTCTTCGACGGCACCACCGCGTGCACCGCCACGAAGTTGCCGCCGTTGAGCACGTCCACCACCGTGGGGCCGTTGAGGCCCGGCAGCACCTCGCGCACCTGCTGGAGCGCCGTCTTCGGCACGTTGGCCATGAGGTAGCGCTTGCCCCGCGCCGCCAGCACCGAGCCCAGCGCCAGCGTCAGCTCCTCCAGCTTGCGCTGCGCCTCCGGGACGTTGGACTTGCAGGCCACCAGCCGCGCGCTGGACTCCAGCACCGTGGCCACCTCGCGCAGCCCGTTCATCTTCAGCGTGGAGCCGGTGGACGTCAGGTCCACCACGATGTCCGCGATTCCCAGGTGGGGGGCAATCTCCGCCGCGCCCGACACCGGCACCACCGTCACCTTCTGCCCGCGCTTCTCGAAGAAGGCCTGCGTCAGCCTGGGGAAGCAGGACGCCACCCGGCTCCCGTTCCTCACCCCGTCCGCGCTGGTGAGCCCGCTCTCCTCGCGCGCGGCCACCACCAGGCGGCACTTCCCGAACTCCAGGTCCATCAACAGGTCCAGCTCGCGCCCGGACTCGTGGACCAGGTCCCACCCGGTGACGCCCGCGTGCGCCGCGCCGTCGGCGACGAACTCGGGGATGTCCTGCGCGCGGACGAAGATGGCTTCGAACTCGCCGCCCAGTGACGCGGTGAGGGCGCGCTCTCCCCGGGCCTTCACCTCCAGGCCCGCGTCGTTGAACAGCTCCCGCACCTCTTCGGAGAGACGACCTTTGTTGGGAAGGGCAATCTTCAGCAGCATGGGTGGGCCTTCGGGGACTGCGAGGGAAAGGGGTGCGCGGAAACGAAAAAAGGCCCGTCCTTGGGGGGACGGGCCTTCGTCGCTGCGGCTTGTGCCGGGTGGGTGTGCGCTTAGCGGTTCACCCAGGCATGCGCATGGCGATCGAACCCGTCCGGGCCGAGCCGATGATGCGCATGGTGGTGATGGAACGCGGAAAGCACGGCCCTATCAGTAACGACAATGCCCCCCGCCGTCAACCTGCCCTTGCGGGAGCCCCTCGCCAGGCTTGCAAACCCGGGGGTGGGCGAGCAGGAAGCACGCCATGCGAGTCTCGGACGTCATCATCGTAGGGGGCGGCATCATGGGCTGCGGCATCGCCCTGCGCCTCCGACAGGCGGGCGTGCGCGTCACCGTGCTGGAGCGCTCCATTCCCGGCGCGGAGGCCTCGAGCGCCGCGGCGGGCATCCTCGCTCCGCAGATGGAGTCGGACGGGCCCGGCCCCTTCCTGGAGCTGTGCCTGCGCAGCCGGGGCCTCTACCCCTCCTTTGCCTCCGAGCTGCGCGAGCTGACCGGCGTGGACGTGGCCTACCGGCCGTGCGGTGTCCTCAAGGTGGCCTTCAACGAGGCGGAGCTGCACCACCTGGACGCCACGGTGGCGTGGCAGCGCGGCCTGGGCCTGCGCGCGGAGCTGCTGGACGGCACGGCCGCTCGCTCCCTGGAGCCCCGCCTCTCCCCGAAGGCGCTCGGCGCCGCGCACTTCCCCGACGACCATCAGGTGGACAACCGGCTGCTGGTGCGCGCGCTCTCCATGGCCGCCGCCCGCGTGGGCGCGGAGTTCCGCAGCGGCTACGTGCGCGGCGTGGTGCACGAGCAGGGCCGCGCGGTGGGCGTGGACCTGGATGGAGAGGTGCTGAGCGCGGGCGCCGTCGTGCTGGCGGCGGGCTCGTGGTCCGCGCTGGTGCAGGGCGCCGGCGTGGAGCCGAAGGCGGTGCGGCCCGCGCGCGGGCAGATGGTGCAGTTGCAGACGCGGTTGCCGGTGCTGGACCGCATCCTCACGTCGGAGAAGGGCTACCTCGTGCCGCGCGCGGATGGGCGCGTCATCGCCGGCAGCACCATGGAGCTGGTCGGCTTCGACAAGCAGGTGACGGCGGCGGGGCTGGCCCGCATCCTCGACATGGCGCTGGAGCTGTGTCCCGAGCTGGCCTCCGCGCCCGTGACCGACTCCTGGGCCGGCTTCCGCCCCTGGACGGAGGACCGCAACCCCTACCTCGGCGAGGGCCCCGTGCCCGGCCTCTTCCTCGCCACCGGCCACTTCCGCAACGGCATCCTCCTGGCGCCGATAACCGCGAAGCTCCTCACCCAGGCGGTGCTCGGGGAGCGCTCCACCCTGGACCTGACCCCCTTCCGGTACGACCGCCCCCCGGTTCCGGGGGCGCGCGCGCAACCCGGGACGTCGGGGTGACGCCACCCCCTTTCCCGGGGCGGTGAGCCCCCCCGGGACACAGCCAGGCAGACAACCGCCGACAGGGGTTTTCAGAGGGAAAAAGGGCCTGGATTCGCGCCTGGCCGCCCCAACCTCCACCAACCGGGGCCCTCCCTCCCTGTCCACTGGAGGATCAACCGCCAACCCTGGAAGGGTGGTAATTTCGCGCACTCGTTCGCCATTGAAACCCGGAAACCTCTAGAATCGACCGCCGTGGAAGCCATCCCTCCTGCCCCACCCAGAATCCTCATCGTCGATGATGACGACTCCGTCCGAGACGTCATCTCCGTCCTCCTTCGGGAGGAGGGCTACAACTGCGTCGTCGCGAGTGGTGCCGAGATGGCGCTGGATGTCGCGAACGAGGAGGACACTCCCCTCGTCATCAGCGACATGAAGATGCCGGGCAAGGACGGCCTGTGGCTCCTGGAGAACCTGCGCGAGCGGCTCCCGGACACATCCGTCATCATGCTCACCGGCTACGGCGACACCGAGTCCGCCGTGGACTGCCTGCGCCGCGGCGCGGTGGACTACCTGCTCAAGCCACCGAAGCTGACGGACCTCATCCGTGCCATCGAGCGTGCGCTCGCCAAGCGCCGCATCGAGATGGCCCGCAAGCGCTACCAGAAGAAGCTGGAGCGCAAGGTGCGCGACAGGACGGCGGAGCTGCGGCTCGCCCTGCGCGACATCGCCAACACCTACCAGAACACGCTGCTGGCGCTGGTGGCCGCGCTCGACGCGCGCGAGCACGAGACGAGCGACCACTCGCAGCGCGTGGTCAGCTACACGTCCGCCATCGCCCAGCGCATGGGCATCCAGAGCAAGGAGCTGGAGGAGATTGGCCGCGGCGCGCTCTTGCACGACATCGGCAAGATTGGCGTGCCGGACGCGGTGCTCCTCAAGCCGGGCAAGCTGACCCCGGACGAGTGGATGGAGATGCGCAAGCATCCCGAAATCGGCTTCCAGATGATCCAGGCCATCCCCTTCCTGGACACGCCCGCCTCCATCGTCCTCTCGCACCAGGAGCGCTGGGACGGCGCCGGCTACCCACGAAACCTGCAGCGGCACGAAATCCACATCGGCGCGCGCATCTTCGCCGTGGCGGACACGCTGGACGCGATGACGAGCGACCGGCCGTACCGAAAGGGCACGTCGTTCGCCAACGCCATCCAGGAGATCCGCCGCTGCGCCAACACGCAGTTCGACCCGGAAGTGGTGCGCGCGTTCCTGGACATCGGTGAAGAGGGCCTCATCCGCATCAAGGAGGAGATGGCGCTCAAGAAGCTCAACCTCCCCCAGGCGGAGGTGGAGGCCACCGAGGCCGAGGCCGAGCTGGCCCGCCTCACCGACCTGGACGACGACAGCGACGCCCCCCTGCGGCCCGCGTCCGCGTCCGAGGGCACCGAGACGAAGGACGCCGTCGTCAAGCGCTCGGCGACCGGCACCGAGGGTTGACTCGCGGAAGTCCCCGCGGGACGGAGATGACCGGCCCGGGGGTGGCTGTTATGAGGACAGGCGCCCCGTGACGACCACTGCCCTACAGCTCCGCCCGGACCCGCTCGCCCCGCCCCTGCTGGACGCGCAGGGGCGCCGCATGACGTACCTGCGGCTGAGCGTCACGGACCGGTGCAACTTCCGCTGCACCTACTGCTCGCCCGCCTCGTGGGGCGGCAAGAAGGACCTGCTCACCGCGGGGGAGTTCGAGCGCATCGCCTCCGTCTTCGCGAGCATGGGCATCCGCCGCGTGCGCCTCACCGGCGGCGAGCCGCTCATCCGGCCGGACATCGTGGAGGTGTCCGGGCGCATCGCCGCGCTGCCCGGCATCCAGCACGTGGCCATCACCACCAACGCCAGCCACCTGGCGGACCTGGCCGTGCCGCTGCGCGAGGCCGGCGTCACCCAGCTCAACATCAGCCTGGACACGCTGTCGCCGGAGACGTTCCGCCGCATCTCCAAGCAGGGCGATTTCGACGCGATTCTGCGCGGCATCGACGCGGCGGCGGCGGCGGGCTACGCGTCGCTGAAGCTCAACGTCGTGGTGATGCGCGGCGTGAATGACGGCGAGGCCGCCGCGCTGGTGGCGTACGCGCACGCGCGCGGCCTCACCCCGCGCTTCATCGAGCTGATGCCCTTCGGCCAGGGCCAGCCGGTGCCCACCGCGGAGCTCGTCGCACAGCTCCAGGCCCAGGGCCTGCCGCTGGAGCCCGAGCCCGAGGAGCAGGGCGACGCCGCGGCCTCCCTCACCTCCGGCCCCGCGCGCTACTGGCGCACCCCGGCGGGCCGCGTGGGCTTCATCTCCCCGCTCACCCAGAACTTCTGCGGCGGGTGCAACCGCGTGCGGGTGGCGTCCAATGGTGACTTGCGCAGCTGCCTGGGCGGACGCGCGCAGGCTCCGCTGCACCAGCTCATCCGCGGCGGCGCCACCGACGCGGACCTCGCCGTGGCCATCCGCCGCGCCCTGGGCGACAAGCCGGACGGGCACCGCTTCACCGAGCCCGGCAACGGCGCCACGCTGCTGCCCATGATGGGCATCGGCGGCTGACTCCGGAAACACGACGGGCGGACCCGCGCGCTCGCGCCTGGCCCGCCCGTGCACGCCAGGCCCTCGTGACGAGGGCCTGAAGCAATGCGGCCTACTTTATCAGCCGGATGTTGACCGGGTACTTGTAGAGCAGACCCTCGTTCGCCTTCAAGCCGGCGATGATGGAGAAGATCAGCGCCGCGACGAAGACGACGGGCAGCAGGATGGCGCCAATACCGATGCAGATGGTGATGGCGCTGACGAACCCGGCGATGAGGACGGTGATCTGGAAGTTCAGCGACTCCACCGAGTGCGCGCGGACGAAGGAGGACTCCTTCCCCTTGGTCAGCATGAGCACCAGCGGCACCGCGAAGCCCAGACCCACGAAGTTGCCCAGGATGGTGCCCATGTGGGCCAGCAGAGCCATCGTCTTCTCATCCTGGGTCGGCATCGGCGAACCGCTGATGTACGAACCCATCTGCTCCCGCGGCGGAGTCTCCATGAACGTTCCCCTCCAGATATCTGGGGGCGCGAAAAGCGCGCCCTTGCGCACCTACCATGACATGCACCCGTTCCGATTGTCACGTCGCGGACAGGTGATCTGACGGGTCGTCCCCAGCACCTTTCGGCCCGGGCCCGGGTCTCAGCGGTACAACTGGCCGCCGGCCTTCTTGAATTCCTCGCTCTTCTCCTCGAGCCCCGTCTTCAGCGCGGTGTCCTCGGAGAGGCCCTGCTTCTCCGCGTAGTCACGCACGTCCTGGGTGATCTTCATGGAGCAGAACTGGGGGCCGCACATGGAGCAGAAGTGCGCCACCTTGGCGCCCTCGGCGGGCAGCGTCTCGTCGTGGAAGGCGCGAGCGCGCTCGGGGTCCAGCGAGAGGTTGAACTGGTCCTCCCAGCGGAACTCGAAGCGGGCCTTGGACAGCGCGTTGTCGCGTGCCTGCGCGCCCGGGTGGCCCTTGGCCAGGTCCGCGGCGTGGGCGGCGATCTTGTACGTGATGACACCCTCCTTCACGTCGTCGCGGTCCGGCAGGCCCAGGTGCTCCTTGGGCGTCACGTAGCAGAGCATCGCCGTGCCGAACCAACCAATCATCGCGGCGCCGATGCCGCTGGTGAAGTGGTCGTACCCCGGCGCGATGTCCGTGGTGAGGGGCCCCAGCGTGTAGAAGGGCGCCTCGCCGCACACCGCGAGCTGCTTCGTCATGTTCTCCTGGATGAGGTGCATGGGCACGTGGCCCGGGCCCTCAATCATCGTCTGCACGTCGTGCTTCCAGGCGACCTTGGTCAGCTCGCCCAGCGTCTCCAGCTCGCCGAACTGGGCCGCGTCGTTGGCGTCGGCGATGGAGCCCGGCCGCAGCCCGTCACCGAGGCTGAAGCTGACGTCGTACGCCTTCATGATTTCGCAGATGTCCTCGAAGTGCGTGTAGAGGAAGTTCTCCTGGTGGTGGGCGAGGCACCACTTGGCCATGATGGAGCCGCCGCGGCTGACGATGCCGGTGAGGCGCTTCGCGGTCCACGGCACGTAGCGCAGCAGCACGCCGGCGTGGATGGTGAAGTAGTCCACGCCCTGCTCGGCCTGCTCGATGAGCGTGTCTCGGAACAGCTCCCACGTGAGCTCCTCCGCCTTGCCACCCACCTTCTCCAGCGCCTGGTAGATGGGCACCGTGCCAATGGGCACCGGGGCGTTGCGCAGAATCCACTCGCGCGTCTCGTGGATGTTGCGGCCGGTGGACAGGTCCATCACCGTGTCCGCGCCCCAGCGGATGGACCAGACCATCTTCTCGACTTCCTCTTCGATGGAGGAGGAGACGGCCGAGTTGCCGATGTTGGCGTTGATCTTCACCAGGAAGTTGCGGCCGATGATCATCGGCTCCAGCTCCGGGTGGTTGATGTTGGCGGGGATGATGGCGCGGCCGCGGGCCACCTCGTCGCGCACGAACTCGGGCGTAATCGTGCGCGGAATGGACGCGCCCCAGGAGTGGCCCGGGTGCTGGGCGGAGAGCGCGGCCTCCACCTTCAGGTTCTCCCGGATGGCGACGTACTCCATCTCCGGGGTGATGACGCCGCGCCGGGCGTAGTGCAGCTGGGAGACGTTGCCGCCCTTCTTCGCCACGCGGGGCTTGCGGCGGTGGCTGAAGCGCAGGCCGTTCAGCCGCGGGTCCGCCTCGCGCGCGCGGCCGTACTCGGAGCTGATGCCGGGCAATTCCTCCGTGTCGCCGCGGCCCGCAATCCAGGACTCGCGCACCGGGGGCAGGCCCTGGCGCACGTCGATGGGCGCCGACGGGTCCGTGTACGGGCCGCTGGAGTCATAGACGTGGATGGGCGGGTTGGGCGTCTCCTTCGCGTCCGGCCCGTGGCCGTGGCGCGTGGGCGTCTGGCTGATTTCCCTCAGGGGGACGCGCAGGTCCGGGTGCAGCGCGCCGGACACGTACACCTTGCGCGACGCTGGCAGCGCGCCCCGGCTGATTCCCTCCAGCACCTTCCCATCGACCTTCAGGCTCCTGGACGCTCCGCTCATCTCGCATCTCCTCGGCGGCGGATGGCGAGCAGGCGAGGAGCAGGGCCCCAGGCCGCTTCCCTCCGCCGGAATGACCCGGTTCAGGTTCAAAGGGTTGGCCGTTGCCGACGGCCGTCTCAGCCCCTTCCAGGGGCACCCCTAGCGACAGGGTGAGCACTTAGCGCACAGGACGGCGGCCTTCAACCGCCCTCCTGGAGGAGGACGGAGGCCGGCACCGGACATCGGGGCGCAAAGGCTGCGGGTGAGCAGGGGCCCGCGCAATCCTTGCGCGCGCCGGGAGCGGGAGACACCGTTTCCCTGGAGCACTGCCCGCTGGCCCCGGACCTGCAATGGGTACCGCTCGTCAGGGGAACGACGAACCCGGAGAGCCGCCCATGCAGATTGTCGGAGAGCTGATGACCCGTGATGTGGTCACCCTCAAGGAAACCCAGAACCTGGCCAAGGCGGAGGAGCTGCTGCGCCTCCACCGCATCCGGCACCTCCCGGTGCTGCGGCAGGGCAAGCTGGTGGGGCTCGTCACCCATCGCGACCTGCTGCGCGCGGCCACCGTGCATGCCACGGACCCGGCGTCCCAGCCGCTGTGGGCCGCGGATGTGATGACGCGCGACGTGGACACGGTGCGCGCGGACACGCCGCTGAAGGACGCCGTGGCGCTGATGCTCCGGCACAAGTACGGCTGCCTCCCGGTGGTGGACGCCAGCGGCGGCCTGCTGGGCATCCTCACGGAGGCGGACCTGGTGCGGTACGCGCAGTACCTCATCGAAGAGCGGGACAGGCACGAGATGGCGCAGGAGTTCGGCGCCTGAAGTCCGCTGCCGGCGCCCGCTACCGGGCGCCGCTCCCCTGCCGGCCCGCCACACGGGCGGTGCCTCCTCCGCATCCCGCTGGAGCCGGAAGTGCCCGGGGCCGTCCCGGCCGCGCGCCCGCTCCAGCGCACCCGACGTGGCAGGCCTTCGTCCTTCCGGACGCGTGACGCCCATGACCTCCTCCTCCCCCTCTTCGAACGCGGCCGTGGCCTCGCCCGCCCCTTCCCTCTCCGGGGACGCCGGCTCCGAGCCCCGCGGCTGGCTGCGCCCCGCGCTGGCGCTGGGCGGGCTCGCGGTGGTGGCGCTGGTGGCGGGCCTCGCGGTGGAGGAGCCGGTGGCCTCGCGCGCGGTGCTGATTGGCGGGGCGTGCCTGGTGCTGTGGCTCACGGAGGTGGTGCCGCCCTTCGTGCCCACCCTGCTGCTGCTGGGGGCCACGCCGGTGCTGCTGGGCCCGCTGGCCGCGGACTACCGCCTGGGCGCGGTGCTGGCGTGGGGCGTGGACCCGGTGCTGGTCCTCTTCCTCGGCGGCTTCACGCTGGAGGTGGCGGCCATGCGCCACGGCCTGGACGACGCGGTGGCCCGGCACGTGGTGCGGCTGTCGCGCGGGCGGTCCCGGCTGCTGCTCCTGCTCGTCATGGGCGGCGTGGCCTTCCTCTCCATGTGGATGTCCAACGTGGCCGCGGCGGCGATGATGCTGGCCGCGCTGCGGCCCATCCTCCAGGCCACCCCGGCCGGGGCGCCGCTGCGGCCCGCCCTGCTGCTGGGCGTGGCGCTGGGCGCCAACTTCGGAGGCATGGCGACGCCGGTGGGCAGCGGCCCCAACGCGCTCGCGGTGTCCGCCGCCGGTGCGTACTCGCAGGTGACGTTCGCCGGGTGGATGGCGCTGGCCCTGCCCCTCACTGCGCTGATGCTGGCGCTGGGCTTCGGGCTGGTGCTGCTGCGCTTCCGCGTGGGCGGCCGGCTGGAGCTGCCCGCCCAGGAGCCCCGGCCGCTCACCCGCTCCGGCCGCCGCGTGCTCGCCGTGAGCGCGGCCTGCGTGGTGGCGTGGCTGTCCGAGCCGCTGCACGGCGTGAGCGCGCCGGTGGTGGCCCTGGGGGCGACGGCGCTCCTCTTCGGCAGCGGCCTGCTCGCGCGTGAGGACCTGGGGAAGCTGGACTGGTCCACCCTGCTGCTCATCGCCGGGGGCATCACCCTGGGCCGGCTGATGGAGCACTCGGGCCTGGTGGCGCGGGCGCTGGCCGACACGGACTTCGGCGGCTGGCCGGTGGCGTCCCGGCTGGGCGTGCTGGTGGTGGCCGCGGCAGTGCTGTCCGCGCTGATGAGCAACACCGGCACCGCGGCGCTCCTCATCCCCCTGGCGATGCAGCTCCACCCCTCGGCCGCCACGCCCGTCCTCGTCGCGCTGGGGTGCTCCTTCGGCATCCCCTTCGTCATCAGCACCCCGCCCAACGCCATGGCCGCGGGCGAGGGGCTCGACTCGTCGGAGTTGATGCGGTTGGGGATTCCCCTCATGCTGGCCGGGTGCCTGCTGGTGAGCCTCACCGGCCCCGCGGTGCTACGTTTCTTCGGGCTGCCATGAGCTACCTTCCCCGGCCGCCCCTGTCCTTACGTACCAGGGGCACGTCTCTCCAGAAGCACTCGCGCGGCACGCGAGTTGAAGGGGTACTGCCCGCACCGGGCATAGCGGGAGGTTGGCCCATGACGTCCGTGACCATTACCGAGTACGAGACGCGCCTGTTCTGGCAGGGGGAGCGCGGCGCCGTCCTGACGAGCGACCAGGCGCCTCCCCTGCCCATCGGCCGGCCACTGACGGAGCCCGCCCTGAAAGACGCGGGCCAGTGGGGCCCGGAGTCGCTGCTGGTGGGCGCGGTGGAGGGGCGCACGCTGCTGGCCTTCCTGGACCGGGCGCGCGCGGCGGACGTGCCGGTGCTCTTCTACCAGAGCTCCGCCATGGCCCGCGTGGTGGGCACCCCCGGCGAGCAGCCCCACCTGACGGACCTCATCGTCCGCCCGCACGTCGCCGTCCCCACCGAGGCCGCCGCGGAGGCGGCGCGCCTCATCTTCTCCGAGCTGCCCGCGCACTGCTTCCCCAGCTCCGTCATCCAGCTCACCCCCCGCATCGAGCCCGTGGTGGAGACGTGGAACGTCCACCCCGGCCCGCCCCGTGACGTACATGCGGTGTCCTCCGCGAGCGCTCCTGCTTCCTGACCCGAAAGCCCCATGTCCCCACAGCGAATCCTGGTCGTCGACGACGAGGCCAATGCCCGCCGGGCCATTGCCACCATCCTCCAGGAGGAGGGCTACGAGGTCGCCGAGGCCGCCAACGGCGCCGAGGCCCTGGCCCGCGTCGCCGAGTTCTCCCCCGCGGTGGTGCTCACCGACGTGCGCATGCCGCAGATGGACGGCCTGACGCTGCTGAAGACGGCGCGCGAGCAGGGCAGCGACGCGACGTTCGTGATGATGACGGCCTTCGCCAGCGTGGAGACCGCCGTCGAGGCGATGAAGTCCGGCGCGGACAACTTCCTGCTCAAGCCGCTGGACGCGGACCAGGTGCTGGTCATCCTGGGCAAGGCGCTGGAGAAGCGCAGCCTGCGGCAGGAGGCGGAGGCGCTGCGGGACCAGGTCCGCTCGCGGGTGAAGCGCTTCCACGACATCATCGGCGAGTCGCCGCCGCTCCAGGGCATCTACGACGTGGTCCGCCGCGCGGCGGGCACGCGCGCCACGGTGCTCATCCTGGGCGAGTCCGGCACCGGCAAGGAGCTGATTGCCCAGGCGCTGCACCAGGAGTCTCCGCGCCGGGACAAGCCCTTCATCCGCGTGCACTGCGCGGCGCTGTCGGAGAACCTGCTGGAGAGCGAGCTGTTCGGCCACGAGAGGGGCTCGTTCACCGGCGCGCTGGCGCGCAAGGAGGGCCGCTTCGAGCTGGCCGACGGCGGCACCCTCTTCCTGGACGAGCTGGGTGAAATCTCCCCCGCCGTGCAGGTGAAGCTCTTGCGCGTCTTGCAGTCGCGCGAGTTCGAGCGCGTGGGCGGCACGCAGACGCTGAAGGTGGACGTGCGCATCGTCGCGGCCACGCACAGGGACCTCGCCGCCGAGGTGAAGGCGGGCCGCTTCCGCGAGGACCTCTACTACCGCCTCAACGTGGTGAGCGTGACGCTGCCGCCCCTGCGCGAGCGCAAGAGCGACATCCCCGCGCTGGTGAACCACTTCCTGGAGAAGTACGGCGAGTCGTACGGCAAGGAGGTGGGCGGCCTGGCGCCGGGCACGCTCCAGGCGCTCCTGTCCCATGACTGGCCGGGCAACATCCGCGAGCTCGAGAACGCGATTGAGCGCGCGGTGGTGCTGGCGCAGGGCCAGGAGTTGACGACGGACGACCTGCCCCCCGTGCTGCGCGGGCCGCGTCCCGCGGGCGCCTCGGCGGGCGCGCTCATCCCCGGCGCCACGCTGGCGGCGATTGAGCGCGAGGCCATCCTCCGCACGCTGGAGATGGTGCAGGGCTCCACGTCGCGCGCTGCAGAGGTGCTGGGCATCAGCGTGCGGAAGATTCAATACCGCCTCAAGGAGTACGGCCTGAAGGACGGCGCGCCGCTGAAGCCCGTGGCGGACGAGGACGAGGACCTGGCCGCGGAGTCGTAGCGGCCCCAGGCGGGGCGGATGCGGGGATTGGTAGAGTCCCCCCATGCGTCGGACTCGCCGGTCGTCCCGTGGAAGCGTGGCGCGTGTCCTGGTGTGGGCCGCGAGCATCCTCCTGTTGCTCACGGTCATCGGGCTGGTGGCCGCGGACCGGTGGGTGCGCGGGCAATACGAGCCCGCGCTCGACACGTTCCGCGCGGACCTCACCGCGAACGTGGACCTGTTCTGCGAGGAGCAGGCGAAGCTGGCCAAGGACCCGTGGTTCCACGAGCCGCGCACCGAGGGCGACGCGGGGCCCCTGCTCAATGCGTGGCTGGGCTGGGAGCCGCCGGGCCCGAAGATGCCGGCGGACTCGCCGCTCCAGGTGCCCGCCTCGCTGGAGGGGAAGAAGGACTGGGACGTGCTCTTCGCTTCGGAGGTGGACTTCGCCACCCTGGACTTCGGGTGGATGCGCCAACTCCAGTCCTTCGACCGGTGGGACACGCTGAAGAACACCCCCTTCCCACTCGAGGAGCCGTACTTCCACATGACGGCCGCCGTGCCGAACTTCATCCCCCTGCAGACCTGGGCGAAGTTCCGGCTGGTTCATGGCATCCGCACCGGACAGCCGCTGGAGGCGGCCCGGGACGTGCGGCACCTGGCGTGGCTCGCGTACCGCTCGGACACGCTGCTGGGGGCGATGATTGCCACCGCGATTCTGGGCATCGAGCGCAAGGCCCACGACTCCATGCAGTCGCCTCCCCCGGAGTGGCGGCCGATGAGCGAAGCGCAGACCGAGCGCATGCGCGGCGTCCTCTGGTCCGGCATGTCCTTCTCCAGCATCGCCGCTCCCGTCGAGGTGGCCCGGAAGGCGCGCACCTGTGGCTCGGCCGTCTCCCTGTGCACCGGCCTGAACGAGGCGGTGGGAATGGCCCGGTACCTCCAGCCGCTCGCGGAAGGGGCGTACCGTCCGGCCTATGCCGCGCTCGGTGAGACGGTGGCCTCGGCGCCCTGCCCCACCTCGATGGCGAAGACGCTCTGGGAGCGGGGCGCCACCATCAAGGACACGCCTCCGGCCGACAGCCAGCTGCCTTCCCTGCCCGCGTGGTCTTCCGGACTCCCCAGCGCCCTCGCCGGGCGACATGTCGCCGGCATCCTCCTATCCCTCGGCCTCCAGGACATCAGTCGCCTCAAGAAGCTCCGCGCCACGCCCGACGCACCGGCTTCCGCCGACTCCGCGCCCTGAGCCGCACACGGGCCTCCTGCATGAAATACGACACGTGACGTAGACTCCGCGGCCCGGGGCCTGCCTCCCGCGAAAAGAACTACGACGGACGTCGTTGACTCTTACGACATACGTCGTAATACTTCCGCACATGACCCCCGCCCCGCCGCAACCCACGCGTGCCGAGCTGGCCATCCTGCGAGTCCTCTGGAAGCTGGGACCCTGCACGGTGCGACAGGTGCACGAGTCGCTCCGTGACACGCAGGACAAGGACACGGGTTACACCACCGTCCTCAAGCTCCTCCAGAACATGACGGAGAAGGGCATCGTCCAGCGCGACGAGAGCGAGCGCACCCACGTCTACGAGGCCGCCCTCAGCGAGAAGCGCACCCAGCGCGACCTGCTCCGCGACCTCATGGACCGGGCCTTCGGCGGCTCGGCCACCACCGTCGTGGCGCAGGCGCTCTCCATGAAGCGCGCCTCCGCGGAGGAGCTGGCGGAGATTCGAAAGCTGCTGGACGAGCACGAGAAGCGGGGGAAGTGAAGATGGACGCACTGCATACGCTGTCGCAGCAGCCCGTCTTCCTGGCCCTGGAGCAGGCCCTGCTCGGCTTCCTCTGGCAGGGCGCCGCCGTGGCCCTCGTCGTCGCGGGGGGCCTGGCCCTCATCCCCGAGCGCGCCTCTCGCGCCCGCTATGCCACCGCCTGCGTCGGCCTGCTGACCATGGCCGTGCTCCCCGTCATCACCTTCTTCTCCGCCCTGGCCGAGGCCTCGCGCTTCGTCTTCACGGAGACCGTCACCGCGGGCGCCCCGTCCCCCGCCCTCGCTCCCGACGTCACCTTCACGGTGATGACGACGACGGTGCCGCTGGGCGACTCGCCCTGGATGGAGGCGCTCCGTCCCTGGCTGCTTCCCGCCTGGTGCTGCGGCGTGCTGCTGCTCTCCTCCCGCACCCTGCTCGCCTGGGCGATGACGCAGCGGCTGTCGCGCCGCTCCACCCTCGAGGCCGCCAGCCCCTGGAAGCTCGCGCTGGAGAAGGCCCTGGTGCGCATGCGCATGTCCGGGCCCGTGCGCCTGCTGGCCTCCGCCTCCATCGACGTGCCCATGGTCATCGGCCTGTGGCGGCCCCTCATCCTGGTGCCCGCCAGCGCCATGACGGGCCTGAGCGCCTCCCAGCTGGAGGCCATTCTGGCCCACGAGCTGGCGCACATCCGCCGCCACGACTACCTCGTCAACCTGCTGCAGTCGCTCGTCGAAACGCTCCTCTTCTACCACCCCGCCGTCTGGTGGCTGTCCCACCGCATCCGCGAGGAGCGCGAGCACTGCGCCGACGACCTGGCCGTCCAGTGCTGCGGTGATGCGTACCTCTACGCCCGCGCCCTGGCCCACATCGAGCAGCTGCGCGTCATGCCCTCGCCCCAGCCCGCGCTGGGCGCCGCCGGGGGCTCGCTGCTCACCCGCGTGCGCCGCCTCCTCGTCTCCTCGGAGCCCCATGCCACGCGCCGCCCCTGGCGCCTGGCCAGCGGCGTCGGCAGCGCGCTGCTCGCGGTGGCGCTCGGCACCTCGCAGGTGCCGGACACGGCGCGCGCGGAGCCGCCTCCCAGCCCCATGCCGGCCGCCGCCGCGCCCCGCCTGGAGGTGACGCAGGCCCTGGCGGCGAGCACCCCGATGCAGCGGCCCCTGCTGGCCCCCGCCCCCATCGCGTCTCCGAGCGCCGCGCCGAGCCGCATGGCGCGCCCGAGTCCCCGGAGCCTCCCGAAGGAGGAGCGCGCCCCCGCCGCGCCCGTCGTGAAGGCCCGCGCGCCGCGCGCCGCGCCGCTGCTCATCCCGGACACGCGGGGCATCGCCCGCACGGAATTGCCGCGCGTCCCGTACTCGCTGGACGCCGAGCCCTCCGCCCCGGTGCTGCCGGGCGCGCCCGAAACGGACGCCGCCCCGCTCGAGGACTTCGCCGTCACCGTCTCGCCTCCGGCCGAGAAGTCCCGGCCCGCGGTGCTGGACCTGGGCCCCGGCATCACCCCGCCCCGGTTCGTCTCCGGCGAGCGCTTCCACTACCCCAGCCTCACCTACGGCATCCGCTCCGCGGTGTCCTCCTTCCCCAGGGGCTCGGTGGTTGCCCGCTGCACCATCACCACCGAGGGCTCCGTCACCGACTGCAAGTCGCTGCAGGGGCTGGGCGGGCTGGAAGACAACGTCATCCGCACACTCACCACGTGGCGCTACGAGCCGGCCATGCTCGACGGGAAGCCCGTGGCGGTGCGCTACGTCTTCGACATCGTCTTCAGCACCCAGCCCGGAGGCGCGCGCCAGGACCCGCCGGGCAAGCAGCTGGCGAGCGTGGACGTGTCCCAGTTCCGGGGCGCGGCGGGGGAGCACTCCTGCATGGTCTGCCAGCGGTTCACCACCGACGGGCGCGTCCTCTTCCGCTCTGGCGCCGCCTTCTGACGGCTACCGCGCCTCCGGCAGCCGGAGGATGAAGCGGGCGCCCCCACCGGGCGCCGAGCCCACCTCCAGCGTCCCGCCATGCTGCGTGACGATGGCGTGGACGATGGAGAGCCCCAGCCCCGAGCCCTGCGCCTTCGTGGTGAAGAAGGGCTCGAAGATGCGATCTCGCACCTCGGGCGGAACTCCGGGGCCCGCGTCGTCCACGGTGAGCCAGACGTGGCCCGCCTCGTGGCCCGCGGACACCGTCACCGTGCTGCCCGCGGGCGTCGCCTCCAGCGCGTTGAGACACAGGTTGATGAGCACCTGCCGCAGCCGCTCCTCCTCCCCGGCCACCGGCGGCAGCGTCTCATCCAGCGGGGCCGTCTCCAGCGCCACCCTGCGCGCCTCGGCCTGACCGCCGAGCAGGTCCACCACGCGCCGCACCAGCGCGCGCACGTCCACCCGGTTGGGGCGGAACTCGCGGGGCCTCGCGAACTGGAGGAAGTCCTCCAGGATGTGGTCCAGCCGGCGGATTTCGTCGCGCACCAGCAACAGCGGCTCCAGCAGGGGGCCCTGCTGGCCGTCCGGCAGCTTCCGCAGGCGGCGCTCCAGCACGGACAGCTGCAGCGCCGCCGCGTTCAGCGGGTTGCGGATTTCGTGGGACAGGCCCGCCGTCATCGTGCCCACGGCCGCCAGCTTCTCCGTCATCTGCGCGCGCCGGGCCAGCTCGCGCTTCTCGCCATGCAGCCGCACCTGCCGCATGGCCTGCTCCAGCGTCAGCAGCAGCTCCTGCGGCGCGCACGGCTTCATGAGGTAGGCGCACGCGCCCGCGCGCACCGCCGCCACCGCCGTCTCCAGGGTGGCGAAGCCGGTGAGCAGCACCACCTCCGAGTCGGGCGCGCCCTCCTTCAGCTCCGCCGCCAGCGCGGTGCCGTCCCCGTCCGGCAGGCGCAGGTCCACCAGCGCCACGTCGAAGCCCTCCTTCGCGCAGTCGCGGGCGGCCCGGCAGCTGGAGGCACCGCGCACGGTGTAGCCCGCGTCGCCCAGCAGCTCGTGCAGGTTGTCGAGGAAGGCCGCGTTGTCATCCACCACGAGGATGGTGGGGGGCGGCTTGGGGCCGGGCTCGCTCATGGGGTGCGGGAGGGACGCGCGGCGTGCGCCGTCTCCAGCGCCTCCACCAGCACGCCGGTGTCGAAGGGTTTCGAGAAGACGCCCGCGGCGCTCTCCATCGGTGCCACGTCCGGGTAGGCGGTCATGATGAAGATGGGCAGGCGCGGGTAGCGCTCGCGCAGCCGCCGCAGCGCTTCTCCGTCCGGGCCGCCGGGCAGGCGCAGGTCCACCAGCGCGGCGAAGGGCTCCGCGCAGGCGATGCGGTCCGCGTCCAGCACCGAGGCCGCCGTCACGCACGAGAAGCCCCGCGCGCGCAGCACCTCGCTGAGGTTGTCGCTCAGCGCGGGGTCGTCCTCCACCAGCACCACCAGCCCGTCGCGCCGGGCGCCGGACAAGAGCCCCACCAGCAGGGGGACGGGCACGGGCTTGGGCAGCACCGCGAGCAGGCCCTCGCGGCGCGCCGTCTCCAGGTCATCCTCGCGGGGGTACGCGGTGATGACCACCGCGGCCAGCCCCGGGTCCACCCGGCGCAGGTGGTGCACCGCGTCCGCGCCGCTCATGCCGGGCATGCGCATGTCCGTCAGCAGCGCGTCGAAGCGCGTGGTGCGCGCCAGGCGCAGGGCCTCGTCTCCGCTGGTGACGACGACGGCCTGGGCGCCCTCGTCGCGGAGGATTTCCGCGAGGTTCTCCGCGAAGGCGCGGTTGTCATCCAGCAGAAGGTACTGACGCATGCGCGTCCTCCGCGGGCATGAGGGGAAGACGAATCACGAAGCGCGCGCCGGTGCCCTCGCGGGGCGCGTAGGCGATGGTGCCGCCGTGCCGCTCCAGGATGCGCTTGACGAGCGGCAGCCCCAGGCCGATGCCGCGCGCCTTCGTCGTCATCAGCGGCTCGAAGAGGCGGCGGCGGATGGCGTCACTCACGCCGGGGCCGGAGTCCTCCAGCACCAGCTCCGCGACTCCAGGCTCGGGCGTGCTGGCGGACAGCGCCACGCTGCCGCCCGACTCCTCCAGCGCCTGCACGGCGTTGTCGAGCAGGTTGACGAACACCTGGCGCAGCTGGCCCGCGTCTCCCTGCACCGGCGGGAGCGAGGCGAGCCCCTCCTCGCGCACGGTGACGGACTCCGGCCGCTGCACGGCGGTGAGCGCCTCCTGCCACACCTCGTCCAGCCACACCTCCTGCCGCTGCAGCGGCCGGTCCCGAATCATGTCGAGCAGGTCGGAGACGATGCGGTTGGCGATGCCCACCTGCTCGCCGATGCGGCCCAGGTGCTTGGCGGTGCGCTCGTCCACGGAGCCGGGGCGGCTCTTGAGGATGTAGAGCGATGTCTCGATGACGCCGAGCGGGTTGCGCAGCTCGTGGCCGATGGAGCCCACGAGCTGGCCGAAGGTGGACAGCCGCTCGTTGCGCGCCTGCTGCGTGAGCAGGTCCTCGCGGTAGGTGTGGAGCATGATGGCCAGCTCCAGGTCCAGGATCTTCCCCAGCGCCGCGCGCGCGGCCCGCAGCTGCTCCGGCTGGCGCAGGTACGCCTCGTCGATGACGGCATTGAGCTCCTGCCGCAGGACGTTCATGGCGCCGAACATGTAGTGCTGCGGCAGGGAGATGCGCACGTGCATGCGGCCGATGCGGCAGCGCAGCTCGTAGTAGGCCTCGTCCCAGGGGCCGCGCATGAGCTGGCTCATCCACACCTCCAGCGTGCCGCGCAGGTGGCCCACCTGGCTCTCCCCGCCCTCCAGCGCCTGGCGCGCCCCCTCGTGCTCCAGGATGCGGTCGTAGAAGACGCGGGCGATGCGCGCGAAGTGCGGCTTCGCGATGGCATGCAGGGCGATGAGCGCATGCTCATCCGCCTCGCTGAAGCCCACGTAACGCTTCAATTCCTCGAGCAGGGTTTCCGCCATGATTTCTGGGTTGAAAGCCTAACCGCTCACAACGTCCGGGAGCAGGAAGTTCCTCCCGGTCCGTGTCGTCCGCCGCAACCTTCAGCCCGGCTCGGGCGCCGCGGCCCGGGGCAGGGCCTCCACCGAGCAGCCAGCCCGGCGGGCCACCTCCAGCAGCAGCAGCTCCCGCTGGAGGCGCAGGTCCAGCCGCCGCCGCTGCTGGTGCTTCAGGAAGTGGAGGCCGTGGACCACCTCTCCCATCGTCGCCTCCCCCGAGGCCAGGCCCAGCAGCACGGCGCCCAGCGCTTCCTCCGCCACCGGCAGCAGTTGCTGCTCGTGTGCGCCCAGCCGCTTGTCCAGCGAGGCCAGCTCCACGAGCAACCGGTCCAGGTCGGGAGGCAGCCCGGCACCCCGGCCCGTGCGAGCGAGGATGAGGCCCGCCAGCGCCTCGCGGTCCAACCTTTCGTCCGGCGACCAGGGCGGCGGCGTCTCCCCTTCGAGGACATGGAAGTCCGGGTCCATCCGGCCCAGCCGCCCGAGCAGCTCCGAGCGCGCGTCCGCCAGCGCGACGAGCTCGCCGTCCGTGGCCAGGGCCTCCGCGTCGAGCACCACCCGCTCGTGCGAGAAGACCATCTCCGGAGGCGCCTCGGCGCTGAGCTGGATGAGCCGCTCCAGGAACTCGCGCACGCCCTCTTCAATCTCCCGCGCCTCGCGGTTGTGGCGCAGCCAGAGCTTGACCCGCGCCGGCTCCCTGCCCGGGGCTTCGAGGAAGCGCGCCAGGGACAGCTCCGGCGCGCGCTGGGGCGCGGCCTTCTCCGCCACCGGGCGCGGCGGGGCCATGAGGGGAGAGCCGGGCTCCAGCCCGCTCGCCTCCCCCACGCTCGCGGCGAGCAACAGGCAGAGGCACATCGGAATCGCGTCACGCAGGGCCATGGAAGCCTCCCATCCACCCGCCCACCGGGGCGTGGCACCGGGCGGTTGAGCAAGCCTCGCGCCAGACTCCGCACGGGCCCGTGGCACTCGGTACGGACGCAGGAACTGCGCCCCGCACCCGCTCGCGCGGACGCGGCGCAAAGCCTGCGCCGGCCGGAGGGCAGGCAGCCGCCGGACCCCTTCCGAAACGGCCGGCCAGGGTCCACCTCCCATGAGAGGCCCCCGCCACACTCCACCCTCGGGGCCTGGGTGAGGCATGGCCCGGGAAGCGGACTTCATCGAGCAGGACCGGGAGCGACTGCGCGTGGCCGTGGAGGCCACCGGCCTGGGCACCTGGGATTATGACCCGCGCACGGGCGCGCTGACCTGGGACGAGCGGGCCAGGGCCCTCTTCGGCCTGCCCGCCGGCACCCCCATGGGCCTGGAGGACTTCCTGCTGCGCGTGCACCCGGAGGACCGGGTGAGGACGCAGGCCGCGGTGCGGCAGGCACTGCAACCGGAGGGCAGCGGCCACTACTCGGTGGAGTACCGCATCCACACCAGCCGCGGGGGGCGCTGGGTGGCCGCCAACGGGCGGACGCTCTTCAATGGAGATGGCCGGCCCACGCGCTTCCTGGGCACCCTCGTGGACATCACCGAGCGGGTGAGGGAGCGCGTCGCGATGGAGCAGGCGCAGTTCCAGCGGGCGCGCCTGCTGGAGAGCATGTCGGACGGCTTCTACGCGTTCGACGGGCAGTGGCTCCTCACCGACGTGAATGCGCGGGCGGAGCAGATACTGGGGCTGCGGCGCGAGGAGAGCGTGGGGCGCACCTTCTGGGAGGTCTTCCCCGAGGCCCGCGGCTCGGAGCTGGAGGCGTACTACCGCCGCGTGCTCGCCCAGGGGACTCCCGAGTCCTTCGAGACGCTCTACGCTCCGTGGAACCGCTGGTTCGAGGTGCGCGCCCATCCGAGCGAGGACGGAGGCCTGTCCGTCTTCTTCCACGACATCACCGGGCGCAAGCACGAGCAGGCCGAGCGTGAACAGTTGCTGGGAGAGCACGAGCGGGCGGTGGAGGTGCTCCAGCACGGGGACGCGATGTTCGTCCTCGACCGACAGTTCCGCTTCATCATGGTGAACGAGAACCAGGAGCGCCTGTCGCGCACGCGGCGCGAGGAGACGCTGGGGCGCGTCTTCTGGGACCTGTTTCCCAGCATCGCCCGTCCCGACTCGAAGTACTGGGTGGAGTACCACCGCGTGGTGGAGGAGCGGGTGCCGGTCCGCTTCGACGCGTACTACCCTCCGCTCGACCTCTGGACGAGCGTCAGCGCCTACCCCACGCGCGAGGGCGGCATCGCCGTCTTCTTCCGGGACGTCACCGAGCAGAAGCGCGCGGAGCTGTTCCGCGACAGGCTGCTGGGCATCGTCGGTCATGACCTGCGCAACCCGCTGACCCACATCTCGCTCGCCACGCAGCTCCTCCTGCGGCGCGAGGAGATTGCCGAGCCGCTGCTCACGGGCGTGCGGCGCATCGCCACCAGCGCGGACCGGATGGCGCGGATGATTGACGACCTGCTGGACTTCACGCGGGCCTCGGTGGGCGGTGGCATTCCGTTGGAGCGGCGGCCCACGGACCTGTGCGCGCTGGTGCAGGACACCGTGGCCGAGTTCGAGCTGACGCACCCGGGCCGCGTGCGGCTGGCCTGCGCGCGCGGAGCCCATGCGGGCTCGTGGGACCCGGACCGGCTGGCGCAGGTGGTGTCCAACCTGGTGGGCAACGCGCTCGCGCACGGGGACGAGGTGTCCCCCGTGCATGTCACGGTGGGGGCGGAAGGCCCGGACGTGGTGCTGACCGTGCGCAACGCCGGGCGTCCCGTGCCCGCAGCGTTGCTGCCGCGCATCTTCGACCCGTTCAAGCAGGCGGGAGGAAACGGCGGCCGGCGGGGGCTGGGGCTGGGCCTCTACATCGTCCAGCAGCTCGTCCTGGCCCACGGCGGAGACATCACCGTCCACTCGTCCTCGGAGGAGGGCACCGTGTTCACGGTGCGCCTGCCGCTGACGCGCTCGGACGAGGCGGCGCTCCCGTAGCCGCCCGTTTGCGCCGGGGCGCGACTACCAGCTTCCGCTGGAGCCGCCGCCCGAGGAGCGCCCGCCGCCGAACGAGGAGCTGCTGCGGCTCGAGGAGCTGGAGGACGAGCTGGACCGGGTGCGGCGGGGCGTGGAGTGGCGCGACGTGGAGGTGTGGTGGCAGTGGTGGCAGTTGCGTGTCACCTCCACCTCGCCGCCATGGTCATACGTCGCGGCGCGCAGCGTCCGGCTCGTCTTCTTGACGGTGACGTAGTTGCACCTCTCGCAGCGCACGCGGAGGGTGAACAGCGCGCCATAGCGGTCCACGAGCGCGTCCTCGCACGGGCTGCACCACCAGACGTCGTAGTCCACCGAGCCCATCGACTCCTCGAGCCGCTGGCCCCGGTCGAGGTGGGCATCATCGGCGCGCTCGTCGAGCCGCACCCGGGGGTTGCCACACGTGTCGCACTTGCGCGGACGGCGGCGGTAGACGGCACGGCCGGCCAGGCCCGCCGCTCCGAGCACGCCCGCGCCTCCGGCGAGGATGCCAAGGCCCGATGGCGAGGAGGATTCCTCCATCGGCCGGTACACCTCCGGTTCGGGCGTGAAGACCGGAGCTCCCGTGTCGGCGACGGCGTCCGTGGTGTCCTGCGACTCCGTACCCGGGGAGGCCGCGCCGGGATTGTTCAGGCTCGAGTCCTCGATGAGCTCCTTCAAGCCCCGCGCCCCCTGGAGCACGGCGGCGTTCGGGTCCTTCCGCTTGAAGCCGGGGACCACCCCCTGTGCCATCACCGCGTCGCTGGCCTGCTGGTCGTCGGGCCCATCCACCCCGTCTCCGAGGATGATCTCCGCCTTGCGGTCGCCCACCGCGACGAAGAGCAGCACGCCGTCGTTCCGCCCCGCATGGCCGATGCCCCACCGGTTGAAGAGGGCCAGCGCGAACTCGCGCGAGGGGCGTCCCGACGTGGTGTCCACCACCACCACCGCGAGCTGGCCCCGTCCGCTGTCGTTCAGCTCGGTGCCAAGCCGGTCCACCTCCGCCTTCGTCTCCGGCGTGAGGACGCGGGACGACGTGTGGTCCACCACCCAGGTTCCCCGTGGCGGTCGGGGCACCTTCTCCACCGTGACGCCCAGGGCGGGAGTGCCCAGGGCGCAGAACAGGACCACCCAGCTCAGCCATGCGCGCATGGAGGTGGAATGTAGCAGAGCGCCTGCCTGCCCTGGAGGCGGGCCCGGGCGCGGACGTGCGCACATGGCGCTGGTGCCCCCGGCTCCCGAGCAGGCAGCCAGACGGGGGCCCCTCGTTCAGTGGGCGACGGGGGCGGTGCCCGCCTGCCCGGGCGTGCCCAAGGTGAACGGGCTGCTGAACCTCTATGGAGCGAGGAGACACGACGCATGGCTGGACCGCAGACCACGCCTGGGGCACCCGTGAAGAACCCGGAGCCAGGCCCGACGCCCGAGCGCGAGCCGCCCACACGCCAGCCTCCGGAAATCGAGCCGCCCACGCGCGCTCCTCCGGAAATCGAGCCACCCCAGCCGCCGGACATCACCCCGCCCGGCATCCATGATCCGCCGATGCCCACCACGCCGGGCAAGCCGGAGATCATCGCCTAGCGGCGCTCGGGGCCGTTCCCCTCCCCTCGCGAGGTGCCCAGCTTCTTCGAGGGAGCTTCGTCCCGAGGTGGGGACGGGAGGAGCGGAACATGCGAGGGCCCGATTTCCTGGACCGTTACGAGGGAGGCCGTGAGCTCGGGGCGCTCCTGCGTCAGTACGCGCATCGGCCGGACACGGTGGTGCTGGCGTTGCCGAGAGGAGGCGTGCCGGTGGCCTACGAGGTCGCGAAGGCGCTGGGCGCGCCGCTCGACGTGTTCCTCGTGCGCAAGCTGGGGGCGCCCTCGCATGAGGAGCTGGCCATGGGGGCCATCGCGTCCGGTGGCGTGCGCGTCATCAACCGCGAGGTGGTGGAGCAGCTGGACATCTCGCGGGAGGAAATCGACGCCACGGCGGAGCGCGAGGCGAGGGAGCTGCAGCGGCGGGAGGTGAAGTACCGCGATGGGCGCCCGCCTCCGGACGTGTACGGGCGCACCGTCATCCTGGTGGACGACGGCCTGGCCACGGGCACCACCATGCGTGCCGCGGTGGCCGCGCTCCGCCAGCAGGAGCCCGCCCGCATCGTGGTCGCCGTGCCGGTGGGTGCCGTCGAGTCGTGCGAGGACCTGGCGGCGGAGGCGGATGAGGTCCTCTGCGCCCGCCGGCCGGAGCCCTTCTACGCCGTGGGCCTGTGGTATCGCGACTTCGCGCAGACCTCGGATGAGGAGGTGCGGGAGCTGCTGACGCTCGCGTCCCTGGAGCGGCAGGCGGGGGCGGAGCAGCCCTCGGCACCGTGACGGCACTGCCCCCCGGGCCACGCCTCGGAGGGCCCGCCCTCCCGCCCGCCCTGCCTCCGGGGCGTCGTTTCGGAGGCCTCGTTGCAAGAGTCGGCAACCCCATTCCGGTTTAGGCTCGCGCGCCCGCACCGTATGCACGAGTCCCCCTCCCACCGACAGTTGCTCTTCGCCGTCCTCGGGGCCTCGGCCCTCGCCTCGCTCATCGCCTGGGTGAGCTGGCGCCTGGGCGCCGAGAGCCTCGCGGCCCGCGTCCTCACCCCGGCCGCCCTGGTGCTCGTCACCGCCGGCACGCTGGCCGTGCTGTGGACGCGCGCCTCGCGGCGCGCCCACCTGGAGCGCGAGGCCGCCCTGCGCAGCGCCACCGACGCCAGCGCCCTGCGCGAGGCCGTCATGGACGTCACCCCCGTGGGCTTCGCCTTCTTCGACCGCGAGCTGCGCTACGTCCACGTCAACACCGCGCTCGCCGCGATGAACGGCCTGCCCGCCGCCCGTCACCTCGGCCACCACGTCACCGAGGTGATGCCCGACCTGGGCCGGCTCCTCGCCCCCCAGCTCCAGCGGGCCCTCCAGACGGACGCCCCCATCCAGGACCCCTGCCTCCAGGTGGAGACCGCCGCCGCTCCTGGCGAGCCCCGCTTCTGGTTCGGCAGCTACTCGCGCGTGCGCGGCAGCGGCGGCGAGGTGCTCGGCGTCATCGCCGCCCTGTCCGAGCTCACCGAGCGCATGCGCGCCGAGCAGAGCCTCCAGGAGCACGAGGACCGGCTCGACGTCCTCACCCGCTCGCTGCCCGACTACCTCTGGGGCGGCAAGCTGCGCGGCGGCGTGCTGCGCGACTTCTATTGCACCCCCGTCATCGAGCGCACCACCGGCTACCCCGCCTCCGCCTTCGCCCAGCCCGGCCCCGACGGCGGCCCCCCGCCCCTCTGGGCGGAGATGGTCCACCCCGAGGACCGTGCCCGCTACCGCGCCTGCATCGAGGGGCTCGCGCCCGGCGCGGAGGTGGAGCTGGAGCACCGCCTCATCTGCTCCGACGGCCGCGTGCGCTGGGTGCGCAGCCGCGCCGCGGCTTCCGCGCTCGACTCGCAGCGTGAGCTGCACGTGGGCTGCGTCGTCACCGACGTCACCGACAGGCGCCTCGCTGACGACCTGCGCCAGCGCCTCCACGCCAGCTTCCGCCGCTCCGCCCAGGAGTGGCGCCGCACCTTCGACGCCGTCTCCTCGCCCCTCATCGTGCTCGGCGCGGACGGCATCATCCAGCGCCTCAACGCCGCCGCCATCGCCCTGTTCGACGGCCTGGACCCGTCCGGCCAGCCGCTGTCCACCGCGCCCCACTCGCCGCTGCGCGCCAGCGCCCTGCTCCTGGTGGAATTGCTGCGCCACACCCACGGCAGCGCCTCGCGCGAGGTGACGGACCCGCCGTCGCGCCGCGCATGGGAGCTGTCCGCGGCGTGGGTGGACGAGGCCGGCGGCGAGGACTCGCGCATCATCCTCGTGGCCACCGAAGTCACGCGCCTGATGGAGCTGCAGGCCCGCCTGCGCCGCCACGAGACGATGGCCGCCATGGGCGCCATCGTCGCCGGCGTGGCCCACGAGGTGCGCAACCCCCTCTTCTCCATCTCCGCCGTGGTGGACGCGGTGGAGGCGACGTTCGGCTCCCGCGCGGAGCTGCAGCCGTACCTGGAGGTGCTGCGCGGCGAGGTGAAGCGGCTCAACCACCTCACGCAGGAGTTGTTCGAGTACGGCCGCCCCACCCGCGGCGAGTGGGTGGACGGCCCCGTGCGGCCCGTCGTGGAGGACGCCCTGTCCGCGTGCGCGCTGGCCGCGGAGCAGGCCGGCGTGGCGGTGGTGCGCGAGGTGGCGGAGGAGTTGCCGCCGGTGCGCATGGACTCGCGGCGGCTGTTCCACGTCTTCCGCAACGTGGTGGAGAACGCGGTGCAGCACTCGCCCTCGGGCGCCACCGTGCGCGTGGCCACCGAGGCGGTGAAGGAGGAAGGGCGCGCGTGGGTGCGCTGCATCGTGCACGACGGCGGGCCGGGCTTCCGCGAGGATGACCTTCCCCACGTCTTCGAGCCCTTCTTCAGCAAGCGCCGCGGCGGCACCGGCCTGGGCCTGTCCATCGTCCAGCGCATCCTCGAGGAGCACCAGGGCACCATCCGCCTGCGCAACGCCGATACAGGAGGCGCCGAGGTGACGCTCCTCCTGCCGGCTGTTTCCTCGCCTCCGGCAACCCAATCCGTAGACTCCCTGGCCTCATGACGCGCACCCGCATCCTCCTGGTGGAAGACGAGCCCGGCATCCGGCTGGGCATGCGGGGCTTCCTCACCGCGCATGGGTTCGACGTGGACGAGGCCACCAGCATCGCCGAGGCGCAGGAGGCCTTCCGCACCACCCGCCCGGACGCGGCCGTGGTGGACTACCGCCTGCCGGACGGTACCGCGTTGCAGCTGCTACCGCGTCTCAAGGAGCTGGACGCGTCGGTGCCGCTGGTGGTGCTCACCGGCCATGGCTCCATCGAGCTGGCGGTGCAGGCCGTGAAGGAGGGCGCGGAGCAGTTCCTCACCAAGCCGGTGGAGCTGAGCGTCCTCAAGGTGGTGCTGGAGCGGCTGGTGGCGCAGCGGCGGGAGCGGCAGCGGCAGCTCGCGGACCGCTCGCGCACGGCGCACACCCCCATCAACCCCTTCATCGGCACCAGCGCCGCCATCCGCGTCCTCCAGGACCAGGCCGAGCGCGTGCGGCAGAGCGACGCCCCGGTGCTCATCACCGGCGAGACGGGCAGCGGCAAGAGCGTGCTCGCGCGCTGGCTGCACGAGGGCGGCCCCCGCGCGGACGCGCCCTTCGTGGACCTCAACTGCGCGGCGCTGTCCAAGGAGCTGCTCGACTCGGAGCTGTTCGGCCACGAGAAGGGCGCCTTCACCGGCGCCGTCAGCGCCAAGCAGGGCCTGCTGGAAGTCGCCGACCAGGGCACCCTCTTCCTGGACGAGATTGGCGACATGGACGTGGCCGTCCAGCCCAAGCTGCTGAAGGTGCTGGAGGAGAAGCGCTTCCGGCGGCTGGGCGACGTGCGCGACCGGCGCGTGGACGTGCGCCTCATCGCCGCCACCCATCAAGACCTGGGCGCCGCCGCGCGCGAGAAGCGCTTCCGCAGCGACCTCTACTTCCGCATCAGCACCCTCATCCTCCACGTGCCCGCCCTGCGCGAGCGCCCGGAGGACATCCCCGCCATCGCCCACCACTTCCTGGAGGAGCTGGGCCGGGCGCGCGGCCGGGGCGCCGTGGGCTTGCAGACCGACGCGGAGGCCGCCCTGGTGCGCTACCCCTGGCCCGGCAACATCCGCGAGCTGCGCAACGTGCTGGAGCGCGCCCTGCTGCTGTCCGGCGGCGGCCCGCTGTCCCGGAATGACCTGCGCTTCGAGGCCCCCGCCGAGGAGTCCGGCGCCGAGGAGGACCTCACCCTGGAGGAGCTGGAGCGCCGCCACATCGAGCGCGTGCTGCGCCGCGAGAATGGCCACGTGGAGCGCGCCGCCGCCCGGCTCGGCATCCCCCGCTCCTCCCTCTATGAGCGGCTAAAACGTTTGGGCATCAACCGGTCTGGATTCCAGAAATCGGATCCATAACCCGGACAGGGCCGGGCAGGCAGCCGGGTCTCGCCGCGCAAGTACCGGAAATCCCAACGCATCGGGGGCACTTCGGACCCTGGCCCCGGGCTTGCTGACGGCCCGGACGTGGACCGGAACCTCCTGATAGTCGATGACGAGTCGTCCCTCTGCTGGGTGCTGGGGCAGTTCTTCGCCAGCGCCGGTTACCGGGTGGACTCGGCGCAGGCGCTCGACGAGGCGCTCGATTTGATGACGACGGGCCGCTACGACCTGGTCATCAGCGACTTGCGCCTGAGCGGGACGCAGTCCGAGGAGGGGCTGATGCTGGCGGACTTCGTGCGCCGCTTCTCGCCGGACACCCGGGTGGTGCTGCTCACCGCGTTCGCCACGCAGGAGATTACGGAGAAGGCGCGCGAATTGGGGGTGGATCTGGTACTGCCAAAGCCCCAGCCGCTGCCGGCGCTGGCACGGCACGTGTCCCAACTCCTCACCCCGGAGCGGTGAGCACATGGATGGCCACTGCACTCCTGAGACAGAAGTCATTCCCCCCGACACCACGGACGTGGGCTCCATCGCCTCGTTCTCCGTGAGGTGGCGCGGGCTGCGGCGGCGGGCCGCGGCGCTGGTGGGACTGGTGCTGGCGCTCGCGGTGCCCGGCGGCGTGGCGCTGGCCCAGCCGGCGGCGTCGCAGGCCATCGACGTGCAGCAGTACAAGCCGGGCCCGGGCTCCTTCGACGTGCTCGGCCTGCACGGCGCGCGTGTGGGGCCGCACCTGGGCTGGAACCTGGGGCTGTCGCTCAACTACTCGGACGACCCGCTCAACTTCCTGGACCCGCGCCAGGACACGTTCGTCTACCGCATCGTCGACAGCCAGCTCACGCTGGACGTCATGGGCGCCATCGCCCTCTACGACAGGCTGGAGCTGGGCATGTCGCTGCCCGTCTCCGCCACCACGTCCGAGCCGTCCGGCGCCGTTGCCCCCAGCCTCGCCAACGGGGTGAACGCCACGGGCGTGGGCGACTTGCGGCTGGTGCCCAAGGTGCGGCTGCTGTCCACCGAAGGCGGCCTGCACCTGGCCGTGGCGGCGCCGGTGACGCTGCCCACGGCGGGGGGCTCGAAGTACCTGGGCGCGGACGGCCTGACGTTCCAGCCGCGGCTGGTGGCCGAGTGGGCCGGCACGTCGCTGCGGCTGCTGGCCAACGTGGGCCTCAACCTGCGGCGCGAGGCGCAGCTGCGCAACCTGCGCGTGGGCAACGAGCTGGCCTACGGCGTGGGCGTGGACGTGCCGCTGACGCAGAAGCTGTCCGCGGAGGGCTCGCTCGCGGGCGCGCTGGGGCTGAAGGAGACGAACACGGAGGAGCGGCCGCTGGAGCTGCTGGCCGCGCTGAAGTACCGCTTCCTGGAGGGGCTGGCCGCGCACGTGGGCGCCGGGCCGGGCCTCACCCGGGGCTACGGCACGCCGGGCTTCCGCGTGCTCGCGGGGCTGGCGTGGACGCCCTCCGCCTCCGGCGCTCCGGCGGCGCCGGCCGCGTGCGCGCTGGGGCCCGAGGACTTCGACGGCTTCCAGGACGAGGACGGCTGCCTCGACGCGGACGACGACGGCGACGGCATCCTCGACGGCCCGGACGTGTGCCCGGGCGAGGCGGAGACACGCAACGGCTTCCAGGACGCGGACGGCTGCCCCGACGACCCGAGGGCCTGGGAGCCGGTGGCGGCGGAGGGCCAGCCCGTCGAGCCTCCCGCGCCGCTGGCGCTGCCGCCCGGGGCGGTGGACTCGGACGGGGACGGGCTGCTGGACGTGGAGGACCGGTGCCCGAAGGCGCCCGAGGACCTGGACGGCTTCGAGGACGGAGATGGCTGCCCCGAGGCGGACAATGACCGCGACGGCGTGGCGGATGCGCAGGACGCGTGCCCGCTGGAGGCCGAGGTCATCAACGGCGCGAAGGACGACGACGGGTGCCCGGACAAGGGGAAGACGCAGGTGCGCGTGGAGGGCTCGCGCATCGTCATCCTCGACAAGGTGTACTTCGCCACGGGCAAGGACGTCATCCTCGCGAAGTCCTACCCGCTGCTGGCGCAGGTGGCGTCGGTGCTCAAGGCCAACCCGCAGCTGGAGCAGGTGCGCGTGGAGGGCCACACGGACGACCAGGGCTCCGACGTGAAGAACCTGGACCTGTCCCAGCGCCGCGCCAACAACGTGAAGGCCTTCCTGGTGAAGGAGGGCATCGCCGCCCAGCGGCTGGAGGCGGTGGGCCACGGCGAGACGAAGCCGGTGGACACCAACCAGACGGCGAAGGGACGCGAGAACAACCGCCGCGTCGAGTTCAACATCGTGAAGGTCGCCGAGCCCTCGGCGGAGGAAGGGACGCCGTGAAGCGGACTGCTCCGTGGATGATGGCGCTGGTGCTGCTCGCCTCCCCTGCCCTGGCGGCGGACGCCGGGGCGCCGTGTGGGGGCCTGCGCTTCTCGGGCGGGCGAATCGAGACGGGCCGACCGCTCGCGCCGAAGGGGCCGGAGACGACGGCCTGCCTCCAGCACGTGGCCGAGGCGCTGAAGGCGCGGCCCGCCATCCGCTCGGTGACGGTGGCTGCGCGGCTGCCGGACGTGGAGCGGCTGGAGGGCCAGGGCCTCGCGGTGGCGAAGGCCGCGGCGGAGGTGCTGGTGGCCGCGGGCCTGCCGCGCACGCGCGTGTCGGCGGTGGCGCCGCCGTCCATGCCGGGAGAGCCGGGGCAGCTCCAGCTCGCCTACGTCGAGCGGCCCGCGCAGCCGGCGGTGGCGCGCGTGCGTGCGGCCAGTGGCGACGTGTCCGCGGGGCCGGCTCCGGCGGAGCTGCGGCCGAGGACGGTGGGTGACGCGCTCTACACCGGCGAGCTGTTCGACACGGGCCCCGCGGCGCGCGCGGAGCTGGTGCTCGCGGATGGCAGCGCGGTGCGGGTGATGGAGGGCAGCCTGGTGCGGCTGGGCTCCGTCGAGCTGATGGCGAACCTGCGGCGCAAGGTGGAGCTGGAGCTGCTGCGGGGCACGGTGGAGACCACCGCGGCGCCCGGCGGCGAGGGCTCCGTCTTCGAGGTCCGCACGCGCGGCGCGGTGGCCGGCGTGCGCGGCACCCACTTCCGGGTGACGGCGCAGGAGGACGGCACCCACCGGCTGGAGACGCTGGAGGGCCGGGTGGGGCTGATTGCCAAGAAGGGCGACCTGGACGTCGTCGGGGGCTATGGCTCGCGCGCGATGCCGGACTCCGCGCCGGAGCCCGTCCGGCCGCTGCTGGTGGCCCCCACGCTGGCGGACCCGCGGGGCGGCACCTTCCGCGCGGCGCCCCGGCTGTCGTGGTGGACGGTGCCGGGGGCGAAGACGTACCGCGTGGAGCTGGCGCGGACGGCGGACTTCGCCGCGGGCGTGCAGACGTACCCGTCCCAGGGCACCGAGCTGGAGGTGCCGGGCTCCCACGAGGGCAAGTGGTTCTGGCGGGTGCTGGCGGTGGACGCGGACGGCTTCGTCGGCTTCCCGTCGAAGATCTTCGCCTTCGACGTCCGGCCCTGAGCCGTATGATGGCGGGGCCCCGCTCCTGACGGTCTCCGCCGATGACGCCCCAGCCTCCCCAGCCTTCCGTCGACGCCCGCCCCGGGCGCCCCCGCACCGCGGTGTGGCGGGTGCTGGGCGCGCTGGTGGGGCTGACGCTCGCGGGCGTGACGGCGGCGACGGGCGGCGCGCCGGGCTTCCTCGAGCACGGAATCTATGACGCGGCGGTGAGCCGGTGGCTCCCCGGCGTGCCCACGAGCGCGGACCTGGTGCTGGTGGAGGTGGATGACCGGACGCTGGCGACGCTGGGGGAGCGCTGGCCGCTGTCCCGCGCGACGTGGGCCCGGGCCTTCCGCGCGCTGGCGGCGCAGCGCCCCGCGGCGGTGGCGGTGGACGTGGTGTTCGACCAGCCCGGGCCGCGCGACGCGCTGGACCTGGGGGACGAGGTGCTGGAGGCCCTCCAGGACTCGGGGCTCGCGGCCCAGCCCGCGGGGGCCGCGCTGGTGGCGCGGCTGGAGACCCGGCTGCATGCGGCGGACGGGGATGCCCGGATGGCCGAGGCGCTCTCGGAGGGCAGCGGCGTCATCCTCGGCGCGGCGGCGCTGACGGGCGACGTCCCGGTGATGGCTCCCTTGGAGGATGGCGCTCCGGGGGCGCCGCTGGCCCTGCCGGTTCCCGTGGAGGCGCTGCGGCTCCAGGCCCCGGCGGTGGCGGGGAGCATCGCCCCGCTGCGCATGGCGGCGCGAGGCAGCGGCACCCTGAACATGCTGGTGGACGATGACGGCGTCATCCGCCGCTATCCCTACGCCGTGAATGTGGGCGGCCGGGCGTGGCCGTCCCTGGCGCTGGCCACCGCGCTGCACCTGATGCCCGAGCGGGCCACGTCGCTGCTGGCGATGGCCGCGCTCGACGACGGGGCGCCGCTGATGCGGCTGCCCGCCCCGGAGTGGCTGCCCCGGGTGAGCCTGGCGGACGTGCTGACGGCGGAGCCGGGCTCGGTGGGGCTGGACCTGGCGCTGCGCGGGAAGACGCTCTTCGTGGGCGTCACCGCGACGGGGCTGCACGGCCAGAGCACGCTGCCCGGCCTGGTGGCGGTGCCCGGCGTGGAGATTCACGCCTTCGCCCTGGACAACCTCCGCGCGCGGCGGCTGCTGCGCTCGTCGGGGGTGGTGGCGCTGACGGGCGTGCTGGAGACGGCGGCGGTGCTGCTGGCCTTCGCGCTGCTCTGCCGCCGCGCGCGCTCCCTGCGCGCGGTGGTGGGCCTGGCGCTGCTGCTGGCGGTGCTGCACGGCGGCCTCGTCGGCTGGCTGGCGGCGGACCCGGGCTGGGTGGTGCCGCTGGTGCCCGCGTGGGCGGGGCTGGCGCTGATGCTGCTGGTGGACGCCGTGGCGCGCGGGGAGGAACTGGGCCGGCAGCGCAGCGCCCTGCGCCGGCTGTTCTCCCGCTATCCGCAGGCGCCGTCCTGAGCGGCGCGCCTGCCTGAATGCTTCGGCCACCGGAGTTCCGTGGCAGCATCCTTGAGACATGGCTCCGTACGTCCTCATCGCCGAGCCCGACCCGGGCCGGGCCGCCTTCCTCGTCGCCCTCCTCCGGGGAGAGGGGCTGGAGGCGGTGCCGGCTCGTGACGGCGCGGAGGCGCAGGAGGTGGTGCGCCAGCGCGGCGCGCCCCGGTTGCTCATCACCGACCTGGCCCTGCCCCGGGTGGACGGCTTCGCCCTGCTGACGTGGCTGCGCGAGCGCGAGGACGCGGCCGCGACGCAGGTGGTGGTGGTGACGGCCTTCGACGAGCTGCGTGTGCGCGCCTGGCAGCTCAAGGACGTGCTGGGCATCCACTCGCTCCTGAGCCGCCGCGCCACGCCGGAGCTGGTGCGGGACACGGTGAGGCGGGTGCTGGAAGGCCAGCGCTCCACCCTCCCGGACCTGACGGAGCCGGCCGCCGAGCAGGAGCGCCAGCGACTGGCGCGCATCGAGTCGATGCGGCTGGTGGACGAGGGACCTCCGGACGAGGAGCTGCAGCAGCTGGTCGCCGAGGTGGCGCAGGCCTTCGGGGTGCCGGTGGCGCTGCTGTCGCTGGTGCTGGGAGACAGGCAGTGGTTCAAGGCGCACGTGGGGCTGCCGCCGTCGCTCGCGCGGGACAGGGGAACGCCCCGGGACTGGGCCTTCTGCCACCACGTGGTGCAGGGCCGAGAGTCGCTGGTGGTGCCGGACGCCACGCGCCACCCGGTGTTCCGCGACAACCCGCTGGTGCGCGACGGAATCGTCGGCAGCTATGCGGGCGCGCCGCTGCTGACGTCCACGGGCGAGGTGCTGGGCTCGCTGTGCGTCATCGACACGCGGCCGCTGGTGCTCGGCGCGGAGGACCTGGCGGCCCTGCGCGAGCTGGCCCGGCGCGTGGCGGAGGACCTGGAGCAGAAGGGGCGCCTGCGGCAGGGAGCCCAGGCCCCGGACGTGGCGCGCGCAACCCCGGAGCCCGCCCTCACGGAGGCCACGGCGCTGGCGCTGCTGCGAGACGCGGTGCAGGCGGTGGACGTGCCGGTGCTGCTGGTGGCCCCGGGACGGCGGCCGTACGCGGGCAACGGCGCGCTGTCGGAGTGGCTGGGCCTGCCGGCGGAGCGACTCTCCGGCATGACGCTGGAGGCCTTCTGCCAGCACGTGGCGGGGCTGACGGCGGACCCGGCGGCCGCGCTGCGGCAGCTCGACCTGGCCTCCGAGTCCTCGCGCGGGCTGCACCTCACCCTGGCCCTGGAGCGTCCCCAGCCCCGGCGGCTGCGGTGGGTGGCACGGCCCTTCCCGGTGCCCGGCGGCATGGCGCAGATGCTGACGCTCGTGGACGTCGGGGGCGCGCGCTCTCCGCGAGAGGAGCGGGAGCGACTGCTGCGCGTGGACGCGCTGACGGGCCTGGACACGCGGCGCGCGGGCGAGGAGCGGCTGCTGCGTGAGATTGGCCGCTGCCGGCGGGACGGGCTGCCCTTCAGCCTGCTGCTGGTGGACCTGGTGGGGCTGGGCCGGCTCAACGCCACCCGGGGCTTCGACGCCGGGGATGCCGTGCTGCGCGACGTGGCGCGCCGGCTGGAGGACGTGTGCGCGCGCTCCGGGTTCGCCGTGCGCTGGGAGGGAGGCACGCTGCTGGGGGCGCTGCCCGGCGTGGATGCCACGGGCGCGGAGGGCCTGCGCCAGCAGTTCCAGGCCGCGCAGGGGGCGCCGGAGGTGGTGTCCGCCACTGTCACCGTCGAGGGCGAGGAGGACCCGCAGCGCACCCTCTCGCGGGCCCAGGCGGCGCTGGTCCGGGCGAAGGCGGAGCACCGGGCGGCGCACCCGGGGTGAGCCGGCCCGCGGACCGGTGTATGAAGGGAGGGCTTCCGCACGTCTCACGGAAGCGGAGCCCGCATGTCCTCGTCCGCCGTGCCCGACCGACTCCAGCTGCCCTTCCACTTCGACGCGGCCCGGCTCCAGGAGGACCTGGCACGGCTGGGCCCCGACATCTGGGTGCCGCACTTCAACAAGCGCTACTACGAGGGTGAGTGGAGCGGCGTGCCCCTGCGCTCCATTGGCGGCATGGAGGGGCGCATCTACCCCGACCCCACCGGCAGGGAGCGCTACGCGGACACGCCGCTGCTCGCGCGGTGCCCCGCCTTCCAGGAAACGCTGTCCGCGTTCCAGTGCCCCATCGGCTCGGCGCGGCTGCTGAAGCTCGCGGCGGGGGCCGTCATCCGCGAGCACACCGACTACAACCTGGGCTTCGCGGACGGCGAGGTGCGGCTCCACATCCCCATCGTCACCCACCCGGACGTGGCCTTCTTCCTCGCGGGAAGGCGCGTGGTGCTCCAGCCCGGCGAGTGCTGGTACCTCGACTTCAACCTCCCCCACCGGGTGGAGAACCCCAGCGACACGGACCGCGTCCACCTGGTGCTGGACTGCGTGGTGGATGACTGGCTGCGCGCCGTCTTCGCCCGGGCCACCGCCCATGCCGCTTGAGGACTTCGAGCGCTTCCGCCGGCTCGTCCTCGAGGACGTGATGCTGCAGGAGGCGCTGAAGGAGACGGCGGACGTGTCGGCCTTCCTCGCGCTGGCGCGGAGGCTGGGCGCCGAGCGCGGGTGTCACTTCACCGAGGAGGAGCTGCGCGAGGCCATGCGCGCCGCCCGCCGGACGTGGCGGGAGCACTGGGTATGAGCGACGGGCCGGACGACGCGCGGCTGGAGGGCTGGGCGCCCTGTCGCGTCTTCTTCGCGGACGGCGCGCCGCGCGTGGAGTGGTGCCACCTGGGAGCGCAGCGCTTCACGGACCCGTTCTTCGACCAGACGCTGGAGCGCCGGCTCCGCCATCCCTTCGCCCTGCTCTTCCGGCACCAGACCTCCATGGAGGACCTGGTGCGGCGCCACGCGGCGCGGCCCGGGCTGCCGGTGCGAGGGCTCGTGTTCCACATGTCCCGCTGCGGCTCCACGCTGGTGGCGCAGCTGCTGGCGGCGCTCCCTCGCCACATCGTCCTGTCCGAGGCCGGGCCCGTGGACACGGTGCTGCGCGCCCACCTGCGCGTGCCCGGCATCACGGACGCGCAGCGGATTGCGTGGCTGCGGGCGGTGGTGGGGGCGCTCGGTCAGCGGCGCTTCCCCGAGGAGGAGGCGGTGTTCCTCAAGCTGGACGCGTGGCACGTGCTGGAGTTGCCACTGCTCCAGCGCGCCTTTCCGGGTGTGCCGTGGCTCTTCCTCTACCGGGAGCCGGTGGAGGTCATGGCGTCGCACCAGAACCACCGGGGCGCGCACATGCTTCCGGGCCCCCTGGAGCCCGCGCTGCTCGGGCTGGAGGCCGGGGCGTTGGAGGGGATGCGGCTGGAGGAGTACGGGGCCCGGGTCCTGGCCCGCCTGTGCGAGGCGGGGCTGCGGGGCTACCGGGAGCGACAGAGTCCGGCACGGCTGCTGGACTACCGGCGGATTGCGACGGACGGCGCGGCGCTCCTCTCGGACCTCTTCGGCCTGGAGCTGACGCCGGAGGACGTCGAGCGCCTGCGTGTCGCGGCGGAGCGGGACGCGAAGAACCCCGTGGTGAACTTCGCGGACGATGCCGAGGAGAAGGCGCGCAGAATCTCGGACGTGTCGCGAGAGATGGCGGAGCGCTACCTCCGCCCCGTCTACGACGCCCTGGAGGCCGAGCGCCTCCGGGGGTGAACGGGGCTAAAGCAGGGACATCTCGGCCGACAGTCCCGCGGGCCCCAGCAGCGCGAGCCGGGACTCCACCTGCTCGCGGGTGGGCAGGCCGCCGAGCGCGCCCAGGCGCATCGTCGCCAGCGCGGACGCCTCGTGCGCGAAACGCGCCGCCTGCGCCAAGGTCTTTCCCTCCGCCAGGGACACGGCGAGCGCCGCGCAGAACGCATCTCCCGCGCCGGTGGTATCCGCGCGCTCCACGGACAGGTCCGGTAGCCACAGCTCACCCTCGGAGGACAGGACGAGGCTGCCGTCCGGCGACGCCACCACCACGCCTCCCACGCCCCGCCGCAGCAGGTTCTCCGCCGCCTGCCGCGCCGAGGCCTTGTCCTGAACCTCCACGCCCGTGAGGGCCTCGGCCTCCTCCGCGTTGGGGCGGATGACGTGGACGGCCTCCAGCAGGTCCTCCGGCAGCGACATCGCGGGCGCCGGGTCCAGCACCACGCGCGTGCCGGCCGCCCGGGCGTGGTGGACGGCGGCGCTGACCACGTCCATCGGCACCTCCAGGTCGACGAGCAGCACGCTCGCGGCGGAGATGCGCTCCTCCGCCTGAAGCACATCCGCGACCTTCATGCAGAGATTCGCCCCCGGCGAGGCGAGGGTCTGCTTCCTTCCGGCCTCGTCCACCATCTCCAGCACCACGCCGGTGAGGGCGGACGGGTCTCTCGCCACCGCCCCGATGTCCACCCCCTCGCCCTCGAGCTGCTCCAGCAGCGCGAGCCCGCGCGCATCCATGCCCACGCGGCCGAGCAGCGCCACGCGAGCGCCCAGCCGCGCCGCGCCCACGGCGCCGTTGGCCCCCTTGCCCCCGAGGCTCTCCAGGAACAGGTGCCCCTGCACGTTGTCACCGGGCCCGGGCAGGCGCGGGCCCTGCACCAGGAAGTCCGTGTTGATTCCACCGACCACGACGATGTCGGCCTGCTTGCCAGTTGCCATGGCCCACCTCCTCGGGCCCGTCGGGCGTACCCGGTCAGCCGGCCAGGGCCGTCCCCTCCTGCTGCCCTGGGAAGGCGGGTCGCCACGCGGGCATGCAACAGCCTTGAAGGTACGCACGCCACCAGCACGAGGCCCGGAGGGAATGCCCTCCACCCAGCTTCCAGGCAGAGAGCCTGGGGCCTCCTCCCAGGCCTGCTCCTGCGCGTCCAGGGCGCCAGGCAGGCACCGCGGGGGCGGAGCGGCCCGTCACTCCGTGACACGGACCGGCTCGGCGACGGGCAAGTTCGGTGGCACGTGCCTCCAGCTCGGCCTCGGGGCCGGAGGCCGACGGGACGGAAGGAAGCGTCATTCCACGCGCCCGCCCTGGAAGCCCGAAGCGGGCAGGCCGTGCCTCTCTCCCTGTCTGACTTCAGCGCCGCCGCGCCGCGGAGGCCACCGCTTCTTGAAGGAGCGCGGTCAGCCGCGTGCTCGTCCGTGACTCCTGGCTGGAGAGCACCCGCCACGCGCCGGCCCGCGTATGCACCACCACCTGGTACGAGTCCTCCGCGAGTAGGAGCCGTGCGATGGAGCCGAAGAACACGAGCGCGAGCAGGACCAGCCCGGCCTCGTAGAGCCCGCGTTGCGCAGAGGCGGCGACAGACAGCGCGGACAGCAGCGGAAGGCCCACGCTCATGGACAGCGCGAGCGTGGCCAGCACGGGTCGCAGGCTCGGCGAGCGGCGGATGGACTCCACACGCTGCACGTCCTCGAGGGGCTGGGTGTGGCCCCGGGCCACCACGCAGTCGGACGTGACGAGGACGCCGTGCGCCTGGAACAGCGGCAGCTCGGCGGGAGGCGGAGCCACCGCCACGGGGCGCTGCGGAAACACGAGGACATTGGGCAGCAGGACCGCGGCCTGTGGCTTCATCATGAATCGTCTCCTGAGGACGGCGGCACGGCCCCGCCGGAAGAGGTCAACGTGGAGCCCCATGCGCCGGGCAGGTGCGCCCGCACCATCCGGCGCAGCTCCTCCAGCGGATGGCCCAGCGCGAAGCAGTCCTGCGCCCCCAGCCGCAGCGCGAGCTGCACCAGCCGCTCATCCGCGAACGGCACCAGCACGATGAGCGGTCCGTGGCGCGTCAGCTCCCGGGCCCGGGCCAGCAGTCGATGGATGCCCTCGCCCCGCTCCACGTGCACCAGCACGAGGTCGGGCCGCGCCTCCACCGCAGGTCCATCCAACTCCAGGGCAATGCCCAGCTCCCCCAGCACGTCCGCCAGGAGCGAGCTGAGTGAGACATCCCCTCCCAGCAGGAGGGCCCGGGCTGTGCGCGAAGACTCCACCGACGGGAATCAAGCAATGCTCATGCCCGCGCCACACCCCGTGGAACCGCGGCCTGCGGGCCGCGCACCGTGGCATCGCGCCAGCCTGATATGGCGGATTGCCACGGCACCAGCTCGCCCCTCGCTCGTTCGGGGTTAAGTGCCTTCCAGACCGAGGCGGCGGACAGCACCCCACATCCCGACTGCGCCGCCGGACGGATGGCGAGCCCGCCAGGGACACCCGAGGTTGTGTCAGTCCTGAATCGAGGGGGGACGCACATGGGATGGGGATGGGAGTCCAGCCTGGCAAGGCTGTGCGGTGGGGTGCTGCTCGGGACACTGCTGTACGCCTGCGGGCCGGCGTCCGAAGAGGGAGCGTCCGAGCGAGCCGCCGCGGTGGAGCCCGAGGACACGAGCCTGGAGACGCGTGCCTTCGGGGTGGACCTGGAGGACTTCACTCCGGCGCCCCTGGCCCGGTTCGGACCGGCGGTGGCGTACGGCGGGGGCAAGTACCTGGTCGTCTGGAACGACGTGCGGGACGGCGGTGTGTACGGCACCCGCGTGAAGACGGACGGCACCGTGCTCGACCCGGAGGGCATCCAAATCAACATCGGCGAGGAGTCGGGCGGGATTCCCGCGGTCGCCTACAACGGCACGGACTTCTTCGTCGTCTGGGACACCGGGGATGGTGTCGCGGGGGTGCGAGTGCAGACGGATGGCACCGTCGTGGGCCCCGCGTTCGACGTCATCTTCTCCGGTGAGACCTTCGGCCCGGTGGGCATCGCCTGCTCCGAGAAGCTCTGCCTGGTGACCTTCATGGCCTCGGGGGACTTCGAGGAGGTCGTCTACTTCAAGCGGGTGTCGAAGGACGGCCTCGTCCTGGACCCGCTCGCGGTGTCGCTCAGCCCCGGCTTCAACTTCGCGGGTGAAGCGTCGGTGGCGTGGAACAACAGCAAGAAGGAGTTCCTCGTCGTCTGGTCGGACCAGCGCGGCGGCGGCGCCGGACTGGAGGACATCTACGGCAACCGCGTGAAGGAAGACGGCACCATCCTCGACGGATATGGCTTTCCCATCTCCCAGGCGGACGGGGCCGAGCGCACTCCGGACGTGACCTGGAGCGGGCGGCGCTACCACGTCGTCTGGTCGGACACCCGGGACGGTGAAGCCGACATCTACGCCGCGCGCGTGCGCCCGAATGGAACGGTGGAGGACACCGACGGCATCCCCATCTCCACCGCACCGGGCGAGCAGACCGTGCCTCGCGTCGCCCATCACAACTCCAAGTCCCTGGTCGTCTGGGACGACACGCGAAACGGCCCGCACCGCATCTGGGGCGCGCGGCTGGGAGAGGACGGCGACGTGTGGGACCCCGCCGGCTTCGCCATCTCCCAGGGAGAACAGCCACAGGAATACCTGCCGGACGTCGCCTATGGGAATGACCGCTTCTTCACCGCGTACGCCGGCGCGGAGGAGGTCCTCGGCTTCGAGCCGCACTTCATCCTGGGCACGCGCGTGAATCACCAGGCGCGGGTGAAGGACTCACCTGCCCTGCCGCTCACGCTGGAGCCCCTGTAGCGCCCTACCCGCGCTCGCGCTCGCGGCGGTGGATGGTGGACACGTCGATGCCCAGCAGCTCCGCCGCGCGCGTCTTGTTGCCGCCGCAGCGAGCCACCATCCACGCGATGTACTCCGCCTCCAGGCGGCGCAGCGGCCACAGCTCCTGCTGGGCGAGCACCAGGGGCCGCGACTCCAGCGCCTCCGGGGGAAGGTGCGGGCGCAGGTCATCGATCCCGACCGTTTCCCCCGGCGCGAGCACCACCAGTCGCTCCACCAGGTTCTCCAGCTCGCGCACGTTGCCCGGCCAGGGCATGGCGGCCAGCGCGGCCACCACGTCGGGGGCCAGGGCCTGCACCGGAGAGCGCGGGTTGCGGGCCCTGGCGCGTTTGACGAAGTGCTCCACCAGCAGGGGAATGTCCTCGCGGCGCTCGCGCAGCGCGGGCAGGCGCAGGGTGACGACGTTGAGGCGGTAGAAGAGGTCCGCGCGGAAGCGGCCCTCGCGCACGCGCGCCTCCAGGTCCTGGTGCGTGGCGGCGATGATGCGCACGTCCACGGTGCGGCTGGCGTCCGCGCCCACCGCGCGCACCTCACCGTCCTCCAGCACGCGCAGCAGGCGGGCCTGCAGCTCCATGGGCATGTCGCCAATCTCGTCCAGGAACAGCGTGCCCCGGTCCGCCTCCACGAAGAGGCCCCGCCGCGCCGACGTGGCCCCGGTGAAGGCGCCCTTCACGTGGCCGAACAGCTCGCTCTCCAGCAAGTCATGCGGCAGCGCGGTGCAGTTGACGGCGACGAAGGGCCCGGCGGCGCGCGGCCCCTCGAAGTGCAGCGCCCGCGCCACCAGCTCCTTGCCACTGCCGCTCTCGCCGCGCAGCAGCACCGCCGCGCCCGAGTGCGCCACCCTGCCGATGAGCTCGTAGAGGGCCCGCATGGCCGCGCTGCGGCCCACCAGCGCGCCCAGGCTGCTGCGCTCGGCCGCGGCCTGGCGCAGGGCCCGGTTCTCCGCGCGCAGCCGGCGCTCCGCCAGCGCCCGCTTCAGGAAGACGAGCACCTCGTCCAGCCGGAAGGGCTTGGTGAAGTAGTGGTAGGCGCCGCGCTTCATCGCCTCCACCGCGCTCTCCACCCCGCCGAAGGCCGTCATCAGCAGCACCGGCACCTCGGCGTCCACCGCGTGCACGGCCTCCAGCACGTCCAGCCCGTCCACCTTCTCCATGCGCAAGTCGCTGAGCACCGCGTCGTACAGGCGCGAGCGCACGAGCTGCACGGCCTCCTCGCCGCCCGTGGCCAGGTCCACCGTGTAGCCCTCGTCGGTGAGGGGCTCGAGCAGCATGCGCCCCATCTCCACGTGGTCGTCGACGACCAGGATGCGTCCTTCAGCTGGCATGTCGCTCCTCGACGGCGGACGGCGTGGCGGGCCACAGCACGGTGACGCAGGTCCCCTGCCCCGGCTCGCTCTCCAGCTCGATGCGCCCGCCATGGTTGCGCACGACGTGGGCCACCATCGTCAGGCCCAGCCCCGTGCCCTGCCCCCGCTTCTTGGTGGTGAAGAACGGGTCGAACACCTGGTTGAGGCTCTCGCGAGGAATGCCGCAGCCGTCATCCCGCACGGTGAGCGACACCAGCCCCCACGTCCCCGCCGCCGAGCCATCCGGCCCGGAGGCCGCCAGCCGCACCCGTCCCCCCGGGCCACACGCGTCACACGCGTTGAGCGCCAGGTTCACCAGGACCTGCTGCAGCTGGTCCGGGTCCGCGGCCAGCGGAGGCAGCACCTCCGGCACGTCGAGCTCCAGGCTCACCTTGCGGCGCTCCGCCTCCACGCGCAGCAGCTCGTGCACGTCGCGGACGATGGGCCCGAGCGACACCGGCCGCACCGCCGTGGGCTGCAGGCGGGAGAAGTCCAGGAGCTGCCGCAGCGTGCGGCTCACCCTGTCGATCTGCTCGATGATGACGGCGATGCCGGGTCCCTGCGGGTGCGCCGGCCCCAGCTTGCCGAGCACGTACTCCGCCCGTCCGCGCACCACGCCCAGCGGAGTGCCAATCTCGTGCGCGATGCCCGCGGCGAGCACACCCACCGTGGCCAGCTTCTCCGCGCGCAACAGCTGCGTCTCCAGCGCGCGCACGTTGCTCAGGTCTTCGACCACCAGCAGCGTGCGGACATCCGGGTCTCTCGCCTCCAGCGGTACCGCGTGCAGGTTGAAGCGGCCCTCGTCTCCGAAGAGGGCGAGCGGCTCGCCCAGCAGGCTGTGCGGGCGCGCCTCGGCGGCGGCGGCCTCCGCCAGCGCGCGCAGGCGGGACACCACGGCCTCCGGAGCCTGCGGAAAGGCGGCGGCCAGGGGAGCGCCCACGGCTCGCTCCGGCATGCGGGCGCGCAGCACCTGGTTGACGGCGCTGATGCGCCCATCCTCGGTGAGGGCGAGCACTCCGGCGGGGATGTGGTCGAGAATCTTCTGCGTCTTGTCGTGGAGGTGGGCGAGCTGGTCCGCATGGCGGCGGCTCTCGCGCAGGGCGGCCGCGCGGCGCTGGGCCAGCACCACGTACACGGCGAACGTCACCAGGAAGAGCGCCACCAGCCCGGCCGCGCCCGCCAGCCTCCAGATGAGCCCCTGCTCGTGCGAGCGAAGCGCGGCGGTGGACACCAGCGTGGCCGCCGCCCAGTTGTTGCCACCCCGGAGGCGGATGGGGGTGAAGACGGCGACGGCCTCCGCGCGCCCGAGCCCCAGCCGCTCCGCCTCTTCCTCTCCGAGTGGGAGCGTGCCGCGCTCGCCCTCCTTCATCCGCGCCGCCATCGACGCGAAGCCCGGAACGAGCATTCCTTCCGCGTCAAGCCGCCGGTACCAGTCCGCGAGCTTCGCATCGCTGGCGGAAGTGGGCTGGTCATGCGCGCCCACCAGCAGCAGGCGCGCCTCCGGGTCCGAGGTGACGATGCGCAGCGGCGTGAAGAAGGACTCCGTGTCCACCAGCACCGCGACGGCGCCCGCGGGCCGCCCCTTGACCACGGGCAGCGCGGTGGCCATGACGCGCAGCCAGCCCTGGCCTTCTCCGAGCGGCGGAGAGGTGGTGATGTCACCGGGAGGCCGCTGCAGGGCGCGCCGGGCCGCCTCCGCCATCTGCGGGAGGATGGTGCCGCGAGACACCTGCTTGCCGGTGCGCCGGTCCAGGAGGCGCAGCCGCTCGCGCCCTTCCGCGTCGTAGGCGACGATGACCTTGTACTGCCCCACCGCCTCCAGCAGGGCGCGCAGCTCGCGCCGGTGCTCGGCGTCGCTGCCGGGCTGGGACATCAGCTCGCCGGCGAAGCGCAAGTCCTCGCCCACGTCCTCCAGCGTCTCCGAGACGCCCCGCGTGGCCTCGTCGAGCTGGGCCTGCCGGTCCACCGCGAACTGACGCGCCAGCGCCGCGCGGTTGCTCTCCAGCAGGGTGAGCACGCCCATGCCCACGCAGGTGAGCGCGGCGCACAGGAGCAGGATGGGGAGCAGGGCGTACCGCATGGGCGCGGCGAGTCTAGCTGGCGCGAGGCAACCCGGCCTCCCCGAAGCGTCCTCGTGACTCGAAGGAGCCGCGCTTCCTCACGGCCGCTCTGTCGCCTGGCCACCAGCACGCCTTCACGTGGAGCCGGCCTCGACGCCCGCCGGACTTCACATGCAGTGCCGCGCGGTGGCTCCCCTTCCACGAGGACCCGAGGCTACGTGGCTCCGTCGCGCTTCAGGCCCCGCCCTCCCAGGGCATGAAGCGTCCGAGTCCCGGCGGCGTACCGCGCGGAGATTTTCGCGCCTCGGGGAACGACGAACTCCCGCCCCGCGCCGAGCTCGATTTGCAGGCCGTTGATGGTCAGCACGTACGTGCCTTCCAGCACCGTGAGGTACTCGTCGAAGTCGCGCCACTGCTCGCCCGTGGCGGCGTCGCTCTTCGCGTGGCACAGGAGGACCTGGCTGCCGTCCGCGCCGTCGAACACGTACGCGTCGACGCCGGAGAGGTTCAGCGACGCGGGCGCGACGCGGTTCGCCGCGCTCAGCAGGAAGGCGGGAAAGGCGCCCAGGCCGAACTTCGCGTCGTACTCCGCGGTGAGCCGCGAGAAGCGCTCCTTGTCGAACGCGGCGGCGGGACGCCCGTCCACCCGGGCCTCCAGGTTGTCGAGGCAGAAGTGCCAGCCCGTGGCGTCGCGGCTCGCGTTGGCGCGGTCCCCGGGAATGGTGGTGAAGACCAGCAGGCAGCCGGTGCCCTCAGGCTTCAATTCCCACCGCAGCACGTCTCCTGCCCACGTGTATTCGAGGAGCCGCGGCGGCTCGAACACGGAAATCTTCCCCGTGGTGGGTTCGCCCGGGTCCCCGGCGAAGACGAAGCTCAGCGAGGCGCCCGCCTCGCGAGGCCCGTCGATGCGCGCGGGGAACCAGTGGGTCAGCTCCGCGTTGTCGGTGAGCGCGCGCCAGACCTTCTCGGGAGGGTGGGCCAGCCGCCGCTCGAAGCGGAGCTCGACGTGGTCCCCCTTCTTCGTCAGCGTTCCATGCTTCATCGCTTCCTCCTGCTTCGGGTGCCCGCCGCGAAGCAGGTCACGAATGCGCGGCGGTTCGGCTCCGCCACGACGGCGAACGCGCTCGACACGGCGAAGATATGCCCATCGCGACATATACCTGTCAAGGCATATTCCGCCATGCGCGAGCCGGACGGGAGGACGTGCGGCCCGTGGGCGCGGGGCGCCGCGACGACGAGGGGCGCCCCGCCGCGCTCACCGCTCGCGGAAGACCGCCTCGATGTTGTTGCCGTCTGGATCGAGCACGAAGGCGGCGTAGTAGCCCGGCGGGTTCCCCTTGGACGTCGGGCGGATTCCGGGGGGGCCGTTGTCAGTCCCGCCGGCCTTCACCGCGGCGGCGTGGAAGGCGTCGACCTCGGCGCGGCTCTTCGCCGCGAAGGCCGTGTGCTGCTTCACGCCATGCGGGTGATAGCGGTCGATCCAGAAGACCGGGTAGTCGACCCCGTAGCCGATGCCATCGGTCCCCTCGTTCTCGGGGAGCTGCATGGCGCGGCGGAGGCCGAGCACCCCCAGCGCCGCATCGTAGAAGGCGGCGGAGCGGGCCATGTCCGCGACACCGATGCCTGTATGGTCAATCATGACGCTGTGTTCTATGCGCTGGTGACGCGTGCTGCATACTGTGTCAACGACTGCATCGCCGAGGGGGCCAGCCACGGCCGCTGCGCCGGCGAGGTCTGCGTGTGCTTCTACGCCTGCCGAGGCCTCGCGCGTCGCCGCTGAAGCCTGCACGTCCCCCTGAAAAACGCGCTGCCAGGGGGCGAAGTCCTGCTCCGGTGCGGGAAGCCATCTCCCACACCGGAGCCTTCAGCCATGCACGCGAAGGAGTGACGCGCTCGGCGTCAGCAGCCCGCGCCGTACGCCAGCAGGAACGTGGTGCGGTCCGTGGTGTTCACCACGCCATTGCCATCCGCGTCCGCGTCCAGGCTGCCCGCGCTCCACGCGTTGAGGAACGCGTCCCGGTCCGCGAGGTTCACGGTGCCGTTGGTGTCGTAGTCGGACGGGCAGAAGAACCGGATGTCCATCTTCCACCACGAGCTCGCCGTGCCGGCGGTGCCAGCCCTCGCGTCCACCAGCGCGGACACGTCCCCCTGCAGCGTGAAGGGCCCCGGGAACAGCCAGCCCTTGCGGCGCACCGAGTCCGCATCCGTGTTGCCGATGTCGATGGACAGCACCGGCTCGCCGGTGGTGAGGCTCGCGATGTACACGAGCGCCGTGGAGCCGCCGTACACGTTCGCGGTGGTGTCGGCGCGCGCGTCGCCGGCCACGGTGTAGCGGGCGAAGCGGTTGAGCTGGAACGTCAGGTAGAAGTCCGCGTTGCCCGTGGCGTACCCGCGAGAGGCGGCGGACTGCGTGGTGCCATTCGCGCTGGCAGACACCTCCGCGCTGATGCTCGACGCGGTGATGCTCGACGTCTCCGTGCCCGAGCCATTCGCGTCCGCGTGGCTGTGCGTGTCGTCGTACTGCGGGAAGTCGCTGGCCCGCAGCACCAGGCTCTCGTTGAAGTCCTCGAAGCCATACGTCCGGCGCGAGTCCTCCTCGTTGACGTTGGTGAGGCCTTCATCCTTGGCGATGACGGTGGCGGACACCGAGCGGGTGCCCTCCGTCGGGGTGATGAACTGCGCCTGCGCGGACGCGGCCGCGAAGAGGGGGATGGCACCAGCCCACAGGGGGATGAGACGCATGCGAACCTCCATGCTGCGTGACGGGGTGAGGCGCGCACCTTAAGTGGCTCGCCTGACGCCCACCCTGCCAATCGGGTGACAGCGCGCCCGCCTGCCCTGCGTGCGCAACTCCGCGAAACCCCTGAAAACACAGCACCGTTCGTCAGAAGTACCCGCACGCAGAGGATTGACACCCTGCGTTGCTGCGTGCTACCTACCGGTCGGTAGGTCATAAATAACAAACAAAATTACAGCATTAATGGAAGGAGCACACGTGACGCACAGCGGGCGGAAGCCGGATGAGGGAGAGCGCTACCGGGCCATCCTCGAGACGTCGGCGCGGCTCATCTGCGAGCGCGGCTACGAGGGCACGTCGATGCAGGAGATCGCCGCCGCGTGCCGGATGACGAAGGCGGGGCTCTACCACCACATCCAGAACAAGGAGCAGCTCCTCTTCGCCATCATGAACTACGGGATGGACGTGTTCGAGGAGCAGGTCCTCTCGCGCGTGCAGGGCATCGAAGATCCGGTGGAGCGGCTGCGCGCGTGCATGCGCCACAACATCCTGCTGGTGACGCGGGGGTGGAGCAAGGAGGTCATCATCATCCTCCACGAGCACGCCACGCTCACCGGTGAGGCGCGCGCGTTCATCGACGCCCGGAAGAAGAAGTACGTGGACTTCCTGGAGGAGGCCTTCGCCCAGGCCTCGGCGGCGGGACGCATCCGCCCGGTGGACCCCACCATCGGCGCGTTCTCGTTCCTGGGCATGGTGCTGTGGGTCTACAAGTGGTTCAAGCCGGACGGGCGGCTCTCGGACGAGCAGATCGCCGACGGCATGGTGGACATGCTCTTCCCGCCCGTCGTCGCGGCGGCGGTGGAGGGACAGCCGGGCACGTCGTCGCTGCGCGTGGTGCCGCCCCGCTCCGCCACCGGCACCGATGCGGGCTCCTCCGGCTCGGGCTCGGGCGACAAGGAGAAGCCGTGAAGACGGCCCGCTGGTGCTCGCTGGCGGAGGCCGTCGCGTCCATCCCCGACGGCGCTTCGCTGGCCACTGGAGGCTTCATGCTCGGCCGCGCGCCCATGGCGCTCGTCATGGAGCTCATCGCCCAGGGCAAGCGGCGGCTCGGCCTCATCTCGCTGCCCAACCCGCTGCCGGCGGAGTTCCTCGTCGCGGGCGGCTGCCTGGAGCGCGTGGAGCTGGCCTTCGGCGCGCTGAGCCTGGAGGGCCGCGTGCGGCCCATGCCGTGCCTCAAGCGGGCGATTGAAGCTGGCACCCTCTCCTGGCGCGAGCATGACGGCTACCGCGTCGTCCAGCGGCTGCGCGCCGCGTCCATGGGGCTGCCCTTCATTCCCGCGCCGGACGCGGACGTGTCCGGGCTGGCACAGGCGGAGCCGCCGCAGCGGGTGGTGGACCCCTTCACGGGACAGAGCGTGACGGTGGAGCCGGCCTTCTACCCGGACGTGGCGCTGGTGCACGCGCGCGCCGCGGACGAGCGCGGCAACCTCTACATGGAGGACCCGACGACGGACCTGCTGGTGGCCGGCGCCGCGCGGCGGGTGATTGCCACCGTGGAGGAGCGCGTGGCGCGCCTGCCCCGCGCGACCATTCCCGGCTTCCAGGTGGACCGTATCGTCCTGTCCCCCGGCGGCGCGCTGCCCACGGGCTGCGTGGGCCTGTACCCGCATGACGACGCCGCGCTGAGCCGCTACCTCGCGCTGGCCGAGACGGGACGGGAGGCGGAGTTCCTGGAACCGCTGATGGCGCGGAGGGCGGCATGAGTGCGTGCCTCGATGCGACTCCGGCGGAGACGGTGGTTGCGCTCCTGGCGCGGCAGATTGACGACGGCGCCGTGGTGGCCACGGGCGTGGCCTCGCCGCTCGCCATCCTCGCGATTGCGGTGGCGCGGGCCACGCATGCGCCGGGCCTGACGTACCTGGCCTGTGTCGGCTCGCTGGACCCGGACCTCCCCACGCTGCTCCCCTCCTCCGAGGACCTGGGCTACCTGGATGGGCGCTCGGCGGAAATCACCATCCCGGACCTCTTCGACCACGCGCGGCGCGGACGGGTGGACACCGTCTTCTTCGGCGCGGCGGAAGTCGATGCCACCGGCAGCACCAACATGACGGCCAGCGGCAGCCTGGAGCGACCGCGCACGAAGTTCCCCGGCGTGGCGGGCGCGGCCACCCTGCGCCAGTGGGTGAAGCGGCCGGTGCTGCTGGTGCCCCGGCAGTCGCGCCGCAACCTCGTGCCCGAGGTGCAGGTCGCCACCACGCGAGATCCGCGCCGGCCGACGATGCTCATCTCCGACCTGGGCGTCTTCGAATTGGGCGCCGAGGGGGCCCGCCTGCTGGCGCGCCACCCGTGGACGACGGAGGAGATGCTGACGGAGCGCACCGGCTTCGCCTTCCGCGTGCCCGAGTCGCTTCCCGTCACCCCGCTGCCGGACGCACGCACGCTGGCGGCCATCCGCGCCATCGACCCGTGCGAGCAGCGCAACCCGCTCGTCGGCGCCTGACACACCGCTCACAACAGATTCTGGAATCACGGAGGCATGGAGATGAAGGCCGTCGTTCTGCGCAGCTTTGGTGAGGCAGGGAATCTGAAGATGGAGACCGTCCCCGTGCCCCGTCCGGGTCGCGGAGAGGTGCTCCTGAAGGTCCACGCGTGCGGCGTCTGCTACCACGACGTCATCAACCGCCGGGGCAACCTGCCGCGCACCAGCGTGCCCGCCATCCTCGGCCACGAGGCGGCGGGCGAGGTGGTGGAGGTGGGCCCCGATACGCCCCACTGGAAGACGGGCGACCGCGCCGCCACGCTGCAGCGCCTGTCCTGCGGAGAGTGCGCGCTCTGCAAGAGCGGCCGCAACAGCCTGTGCAAGAACGACAACCGCTTCTTCGGCGAGGAGCTGCCGGGCGGCTACGCGCAGTTCATGGTGGCGCCGGTGGCGGGGCTGGGCCGGGTGCCCGCGTCCCTGCCCTGGGCCGAGGCCGCCACCGTGTGCTGCACCACGGGCACGGCGGTGCACACGGTGCGCACGCGGGCGAAGGTCCGCGCGGGCGAAACGGTGCTGATTACCGGCGCCAGCGGCGGCGTGGGCCTGTCCTCGGTGCAGCTCGCGAAGCTGGACGGAGCGCGCGTCATCGCGGTGACGTCCGGCGAGGCGAAGGTGCAGGCGCTGAAGGACGCGGGCGCGGACGAGGTCATCCTGTCGCGCGGGCTCGACTTCGCGGCGGACGTGCGCAAGCGCACCAGGGGCGCGGGCGTGGACGTGGCGGTGGAAATCGTGGGCAGCGCCACCTTCGACCAGACGCTCAAGTCCATGGCGCCCGGTGGCCGCGTGGTGGTGGTGGGGAACCTGGAGTCGGGGCTGGTGCAGATCAACCCGGGGCTCGTCATCGTCAAGGAGCTGGAGATTCTGGGGGCGTACGCCACCAACCAGCAGGAGCTGGACGAGGCGCTGCGGCTGACGGCCACGGGCGGCGTGCGCCAGTACGTCACGGACAAGGTGCCGCTGGCGGAGGCGGCGCGGGCGCACTTCCGGCTGGAGAACCGCGAGGTGGCGGGCCGGCTGGTGCTGGTGCCGCCCGAGGCGTGAGCGCGAGCGAGGTGTCTGGGATTCGGAGCACGAAGAAGACTCGAGGTGTGCGATGAAGAAGCGCGTTGGAATCGAAGCGTTGGCGGTGGCGGTGCCGTCCCGGTACGTGGACATCGAGGACCTGGCGCGGGCGCGAGGCGTGGACCCCGCGAAGTACACGGCGGGCCTGGGCGCGAGGGAGATGGCCGTCACGGACCCCGGCGAGGACACCGTGGCGCTGGCGGCCTCGGCGGCGGCGCGACTGCTGCGGCAGCAGGATGTGGACCCGGCGCGCATCGGCATGCTGGTGGTGGGGACGGAGACGGGCATCGACCACTCGAAGCCGGTGGCGTCGCACGTCCAGGGGCTGCTGAAGCTGCCGCGCACGATGCGCACGTATGACACGCAGCACGCGTGCTACGGCGGCACGGCGGGGCTGATGGCGGCGGTGGAGTGGATTGCCTCCGGCGCGGGCGCCGGCAAGGTGGCGGTGGTGGTGTGCTCGGACATCGCGCGCTATGGCCTGAACACCGCGGGCGAGCCCACGCAGGGCGGCGGCGCGGTGGCGCTGCTCGTCTCCGAGCAGCCCGACTTGCTGGCGATGGACGTGGGTCTCAACGGCGTGTGCACGATGGACGTGTATGACTTCTGGAGGCCCGTGGGCCGCCGGGAGGCGCTGGTGGACGGGCACTACTCCATCAACTGCTACCTGGAGGCGCTGTCGGGCGCGTACCGGGGCTGGCGCGAGAAGGCGCTGGCGCACGGGGTGGTGCGCTGGTCGGGAACGCTGCCCGGCGAGCAGCTCGCGCGCATCGCCTACCACGTGCCCTTCTGCAAGATGGCGCGCAAGGCGCACACGCAGCTGCGGCTGTGTGACCTGGAGGACGCGGTGGGCCCGGGGCCCGGGACGCCGGAGGCTCGCGAGGAGGTGGCGAAGTCCCTGGCGAGCTACGACGCACAGGTGGCCACGTCGCTGGGGCTGAACGCGCGCATCGGCAACGTGTACACGGCGTCGCTCTACCTGGCGCTGGCCGGCCTTCTCCAGCAAGAGGCCGCGCAGCTCGCGGGGCAGCGGATGGGCCTCTTGTCGTACGGCAGCGGCTGCATGGCGGAGTTCTACTCGGGCGTCGTCGGAGAGAAGGCCGCCGAGCGCATGGCGAGGGCGGACCTGGCGTCCGTGCTGGCGAAGCGCGAGCGCGTCTCCGTGGAGGAGTACGAGCGGCTGATGAAGCTGGCACCGGATGCGCCGGAGCCGGTGGCCCCGGCTCCGGGCGCGTTCCGGCTCACGGAGATTCGTGAGCACAAGCGGCTGTATGCGGAGGGGGCGGCTGGCACTGCCGGCTAGCGCTATGCGGAGGGGCTGTGCAAGTAGCCCCTCCGCTCGGCACGAGCTTGTCTATCCAAGCTCACATCCCTGGATAGTGATCGATATCAATACCCGTCATGCGCTTCATGGCTGTCACGAACTGCGCCCGGACCTCGGGCGTCCAGTTCTGATGGTAATGGCCGCTGTACTCTCTCGTGAAGTATCCGCCATCTGCCTTGCGGCTGAACATTCCACCAACGACGGTTGAATTGTCGGCGTCCGCCAGCGAAGCCAGCTTTTCATGAGGCGAGAGACCTCTGGGACTGGTGGGACCCCTTCCTGGGTATGTCTTTCCTACGAGGAAGACCTCTGTCTCTGGCTTGAATATGAATTCAATCCCGCCCTCGGAAGGATGGTAGTTTCGAAACGCCGCAGTTGACTTGACACGGCTGCTGACTTCGATGACGCCTGGCACGGGGCCGCTCCCATGCAGCGGCGCCTCATGCTGAATCTTCTCCAGCCGGACGTTGCCGAAGTTCGAGCCGAGGCCCCGGGTCTTCAGCGTATACCCCGCCATCTCGAATGCGGTGTGGGTCGTGAACCCCGCCGAAGCGATCGCCCCCAGCCCCCCCAGCATGAACTCCGCTGTACCGAATATCTGCTGGGCCAGGTTGCCATTCTCCCGCCCCTGGCGAGCATGTTCCTGACCGACCGCCATGCCCATGACGTTGAGGCCGGTCGCTGTCGCCCCCGTTCCCAGGCGCACCGCCGCGACCGAGCTCTTCATGCCGGCCGCCAGACCGCCTCCGAGCAGCGAGCCGTAGCCTCCCGTCACGAAGGCCGACTCCAGGTTCACGTCACCCAAAGAGCGGCCCTGCATGATCATCTGTGAGGCCACGTCGAAGCCGCCGCCAAGCGTCATGCCGCCCGCCGTCGCGCCCAGGCCGAAGAGGTTGCCGGAGAGCACCGTCGCCCCGGCGGCACCGCCGAACATCGTCGCCCTGCCCCATTCGATGGGCTTGCTGCTCCCCGCGCCCTCGAAGGCCTCCTGATAGATGACGTGGGCCTCGGTGCCGATGACCGCCGTCAGCCCCGCGTAGATGAGCAGCGGCATGAACGCAATGCGCCCGTCCCGGTCCACGTAGCGCGTGGGATTGCCGTTGGCGTAGCCCCACCGGTGCAGGCTCGCGGGGCTCGCTTCATCGCCGAAGAGCGGGTCCTCGCTCAGGAAGCGGCCCAGCTCCGGCGCGTACCAGCGCTGCTGCGCGTACGTCAGCCCCGCGTCCGCGTCATACGCATGGCCCGTGAAGCCCAGGCTCGCCTCCGCGGAGCCCGGCACCTTCCAGTGCGCCGAGCTCTTGCGGTAGCCACCCCACGCGTCATACCGGTGCCACGAGTCCGTCGCCCCCACACGCCCCACGGAGCTGCCCAGCCCATCGTGGGCGATACGGTCGGTCCCCACGGAGACCGTCAGCCCCGGGCCCTGCGCATAGAACAGCGTGGACTGTCCTGGCAGCCGCTCATCCACCAGCTCTCCAGCGGCCCAGAGCCAGTGCGTCGTCTGGGCCCCCACCGTGCGGCTGCGACGCAGCCCGTCCCAGCCGTACGTGTACTCGGCCGTGACGTTGCCCCCGCCTCCACCCGACACCGCCGGCTGCACCGTCACGCGCGTCAGGCGGCCCGCCGCGTCCCAGCCGTAGTCCTTCCGGCCACTCGGCGTCTGCTCCGAGCGGAGACGGCCCACCCCGTCCGTGTTGTACGTGGCGATGAGCTGCCCACCCTGGAGCTGGTCGTGGATGCCCTCCAGTGCACCGCGAGCATCCAGCTCGTAACGCCAGTGCCGCCGCGCGGAGGCCCCATCGAAGGCCGACGGCCCCAGCGCACCACCGTAGGCCGCGACCTCCTTCTCCTCGAGCCGCGTCCCATCCCCGGAGAGCTTGTAGAGCTGCGCCACCCCATCCGCGTAGCGAACCCCCGTGAGCCGGTCGGCCGTGTCGTAGCCGTACGTCGTCACCTCGTCCGACGTGAGGTGCCCGTCCCGGTACGTCTCGCGCACCCGGTTGCCGCGCCCGTCGTACGCATACTCGAAGCGGCTGTGCAGCCCGATGGCGGCGCCCGGATTGCCGCACTCCGCTGAAGCCTCCGCGTTGATGACCCGGAACAGCCGCCCGCGGTCGTCATGGCACCGACGCTCCGTCAGCGAGTCTCCCGACACCGCCAGCAACCGCTCGCCGCCGTCCTCCCACTCCACCGTCATGGGCCCGGCCGGGCTGGTGATGCCCGACAGCCGACCCCGGGTGTCATAGGCGTACGTCACCGACCGGGAGCCGCTCTCCACCGTCCTGCGCTGACCGCTGGCCGTATAGGAGTACGAGACCGTGTCACCGCCACGGCGCACGCGCTGGAGCAGACGCCCGGCGTCATACGTGTAGAGGTTCTCCACGTCCGAGGAGCCCTGCCGCTCCGTCACCTTCCACGGCGCGTCGTCCGCCGTGTACGCGTACGTCACCAGCGTCAGGTCCGTGTCCGGCTGGCTCGCCCCGCCGGGCTTGTACTCCACCCGCGCCACGCGCCCTCGCCCGTCCATCATCGACTCGATGGCGTCGAGGTTGGCGTCCACCCGCCGCGCCATCCCGCCCACCCACGTCGTCGTCCAGGTCGCGGAGTCCCGCTTCCTCCGCGTCTGCCGCCCCAGGAAGTCGTAATCGAACGACTCGCTCGCGACGCCACCCGAGGGCCGCGTCACGGCCGTCAGCCGCAGGAGGCCGTCATGGGCATACGTGAAGGTCCCCGCCCCCGGCTGCACCACCGACAACAGCTCGCCCCGCGCGCCACGGGTATAGGTCTTCGTCGCGGCATCGACGGTGCCCGCCCCCTCCGTCACCGACAGCAGCGCCCCGTTCGCGTCGTACGTGTAGCCCGTCCGCTGGAAGTTGCCATTGCGGCCGAACTGCTCCCCCGTCACCAGTCCCCGAGGCGAGTAGGAGACCGTGAGCTCGCGCCCGTCCGGCCCCTTCCGGAACGTCATCCGGCCATCCTTGTCGTAGCCGTACTCGGTGACTTCGCCTCCGAAGGAGCTCTGCGTCAGCCGGCCATTGTCATACGTGTACGTCGTCGCGCTGAGGCCCGCTGGCTGCTCCCGGGACAGGACGCTGGCCGCGTCGTACAACCAGACGTCCTCACGGCCATCCCGCGTCATCTCCACCACGTTCCCGAGCGAGTCCACCTCCAGGTCCGTGGTCCACGTCTGGCTGTTGCCGCCCGTCACGTCTGTGGCGGTGACGCTCGCCTCGCGCTGGTCCCACGACATCTTCGTCTCGTAGCGGTAGGACAGCCCGTCCGCCGACCAGGTCTCCTCCTCATCCAGCACGCGGCCCCGGTCGTCGCGCGAGCTCCACACCGTCTCCGCCTTCCAGTCGTTGCCCTCGCGGACCGTGACGGACTTCTCCCAGGGCCCATCGAGCACCACCGTCTTCGTCCGCTGGCCGCCGTCGCTCCCCGACGTCGTCTCGCTCAGCAGCCGGTCCCTGGCGTTGAACTTCCGCAAGGTGGTGATGGTGCGTCCATCGCCCAGGTCCGCCGTCTCGCTCACCTGCTGCGTCTGGTGCAGATACGCGTACGTCCACTTCATCTCGGGCGTGGTGGCATGCGCGGCCACCGTCTTCGACGTCATCCGCCCCAGCGCGTCGTATTCGTAGGTGACCTCGTAGCCGGGGTGCGGCCCCTTCTCCACGTGGACCCGGCTCGCCGCGTCCAGCGTGTACGTGGTGGTCTTGTCCTCCGCGTCCACCACCTGCATGAGCGTGCCCTGGGGGTCATAGTGACGCTCGGTCTCCGCGCCCTCGGCGGACGTGTGCTTCCACACCTGGCCACGCTCGGTGTACGCGAATGCCTCCTTCGCGAGCACTCCGCCCACCAGGCGCTCCACGCTCAGCATGCGCCCGGCGGCGTCGAGCGTCAGGGACTCCGACTCCGTCCGGCGCTGGCCCCCGCCCGTGTCGATGGTCCGCAGCACCACGACCTCGTGCTGCGCGTCGTCGTACGCGCGCGTCTCCGTCCAGGTGAGCGTCTCGCCTCGCGAGAGGACCTTCCGCTCGTGCTTCGTCGTACGGCCCAGCACGTCTTTGTACTCGTACGTCTCGAGGAGGCCGAGCTCCTTGTCCTCGCGCTCGATGACACGCCCCGCGCCGTCGTACTTGCGCACCTCATGGATGCCGCCCGTGGTGCTCTGGCTCTTCGTCGTCTGCGGATTGCCGAGCGGGTCCAGGGACGTCATCAGCAGCGTGTGCTGTCCCGAGCGTCCCTCCTTGCGGCTCACCACGTTGCCCTGCGCGTCCCGCTCCAGCTCCAGCGAGTCCCCGTCTCCCCAGTCCCACGCCACGGGCCGTCCCAGCCCGTCGTAGGCCAGCTTCGTCACCCGGCCCAGGTGGTCCGTGACGGTGTGCGGGTTGCCGTCCTTGTCGAGCGCGTAGGTCACCTCGCTCACGCCATCCACCGACACGCCCGTCAGCCGGCCCGCCGGGTCGTACGCGTAGACGTGCTCCTTCAGCAGCTCGTCCGTCGTCTTGACCAACCGGCCGTTCTCGTACGTGTTGACGCGCTTGACGGGGGCCACGAGGTCGCCCACCAGGGAGGACTCCTCCACGAGCAGCCCTTCCTGGTACTTCAGCGTCCGCTGGTGGGCGCGCTTCGTCCCGTCGGTCTTCTTTGCCAGCGTTTCCGTCACCGTCAGGACGTCGTCCTGCGCCTGATACGTGTACGTCCAATCCGCCTCGGGCGTACCCGAGCGGACGGTCCTCAGCACCCGGCCGAGGGCGTCATGGGTGAAGGTCTCGTAGCTGCCCGTCTGGACGTCGTCGGTGCGCGCCAGCCGGCCATAGCCGTCATAGGCCAGCGTGCGCCTCAGGGTGGACAGCGCCGTGGAGGAGGCCGTGCTCAGCGTCATCGACATCTGCTGGGGCTGGCCGAGGGCATTGAACGGCCCCAGGACCACCTCCCGGCCCTGCGCGTCCGTGTACGCCTCGAGCAGGCCGTCCGCCGAGTACCGCGCGTCCTTGATGACGTCGCGGGTGATACCCCCCGCCGTCACCGAGAGGCTCGCCAGGTTGCCACTGGCGTCGCGTGGGCTGTTCACCGTCGCGGCGCCGGTCCCCAACGGCGTCGTGGAGCTGGCCGGCGTACCGAAGCGCGCGTCCAGCACGTGCTGCACCAGCGCATCGCCAATCGCGAGTCCGTGCACGGGCTTGCTGTCCACGGGAGCGCCTGCCAGCGACACCCCCGTCAGCACCAGCCGCGAGGAGGACGCCATCTGGAGCACCCGTCCGGCGGGTGAGGCCCGTTGGTTGGCGAATACCTGCCCTCCGCGCGTGTCACTGCCCCACGCCGTCGCCGACACGAGCGTGCCCGTCTCGGAGCTCCGCACGTTGCCGGTCTCATTCAGCACCAGCTCCGCCTTGACGTTGTCGGGCCACGTCACCGTGCGCCGAGTCGGCCCGTAGGTGATGTTCACCGCCCCGCCCTGCATGCCGGTGGTCGACACCGAGGTAATCACCTCGTGCCACTTGAAGTGCTGGTACGCCGTCGTGCTCGGCGTCCGTCCGTAGGTGGCGCGCCACTGCACCGGCGTGTTCGAAGCGGGCAGCCCACCGTGGATGAGGCGCGCGGAGGACAGCTCGTTGACCGCGTCCCACTTCTCGTCATCCTTCAGCGAGGTGGGCACCGGCGCGTACTCGTAGGCGTACGTCTGGAACGGCTGGCCCGGCGAGCGCTCCACCCGGATGAGGTTGCCCTTCCGGTCCTGCTCGAAGCTCAGCGAGTAGCCACCGGCCAGGCCGGTCGTCAGCACCGCGGACCGCATCCACTTGAAGCCGCGCGAGCGCGCCTGGATGCGGATGGTCTCCGGCAGGTCCTGGGCCTCCAGGTCCACGTCCTCGTACGTGAAGGCCAGGGACACCGACCCCACGTCCGCCTTCTGCGTCACCTTCTGGAGCCGCTCCGAGTCGCCCTCGTACTCCAGCTTCGTCCAGCCCGTGTCGTCGCCACCCAGCCGCCCATGGCTGTCCGAGAAGCGCGTCAGCATCCAGCGGCGGTGGCCCTCCTCGCGCGGCCCCTTCGCGGGACGATTGAACTCGAACGTCCAGCCGCCCTCCGTCTTCAGGACCACCCTGTCGGCCGAGCCGTCCGAGTCCATGGGCGCGATGACGCGCAGCTCGAAGCCGTGGGCGTTGTCCGTCACCCTGCACGGGTCCGTGCCCAGGGTGTTGCCGTAGTGCTCCGAGTCCTTCGGCTCCGCGGCGCAGTGGGGGAAGACGAAGCCCTGCCCGCCCACCACGGCGACGTAGCGGCCCACCCGCTCTTCATGGAGCCAGCCGTCGAAGTTGTGCCGCCAGCCCACGCCCAGGTGCGTCGCGATGTTGTCCTGGTTGTTGTAGATGCGCTTGAAGGCGAACTGCCCCTTGAGGAACGGCAGCGAGAAGTCCTCGTGCTCGAAGGACAGGTGTCCGTCCGCCACGTTGACGCCCGCCACCGTCTCCTGCCCCACCGCTCGCGCGTGAGCGCCCGTGTACGAGCCGCGCGGACGGCCCAGCTCCATCACCCAATCGGCCCGCGTGGGCAGCGTCGAGTTGAGCACCAGGAACACCGGAGTCGGCTCCTTCGTGCCCCCCGCCATGCCCGTCAGGTGCGGCGGCAGCGGCAGCCGGAAGCGCCGCGCGCCCGTGTTCGAGCTCCGCTTCGCCTGGAAGAGCTTGAGCTGCCTGAGCAGGCCCTGCCCGGAGTCCTGCACGCGGTAGGAGCCATCCGGCTGGAGGTCCAGCGCCACCTCCTTCAGCAGGCTCTGGCCCGACGGCAGGCAGCTCGGGTTGAGGCACACCCGCAGCGTGCCGGACGAGAGCTCCGTGGGGTCCACGTAGAAGTTGGCCGTCGACGGCTGCGACACCGGACGCCCGATGGCCGGCTCGCCGGTTCCCGGGTCGTCCTGCATCATCGCCGCGTCCATCGTGTACGCCGCCGACGAGGACACGAAGTCCCTGCGGGGCGCGAGTCCCTGGAAGTTGAAGCGGTAGAGGATGTTCTCCGCGTTCCCGCTCAGGTACAGCTCCAGGTAGAGGACGTCGCTGGCGCTGAGGATGTCGCCGATGTACTCGCCACCGCAGGTCGCGGTGATGGTGTGGTTCACCTCGTCGATGGTGAACGGGCAGTCGATGCCGAACTCGTCGGTGCCCAGTCGCACCCGGTAGTCGCCGCTCAGCGTCCCCGCTCGGCCCGGGTCGTCCGGAGCCAGCAGGCCCGCGAGGAACTGGTACGACAAGTCCTTCGCCTCGGCGGCGGGGGGCGTGCTCGGGTCGCGCATGTCCCGCGGCTCCGCGCCCTGGGAGGCGAGGACCTTCCGGGGCTCGAGCTCCAGGATGCGGAACTCGTGCTCGCGCGACTGGTCATACTGGTCCACCAGCGTGCCTCGCGCGTCGTAGCGCTTGAAGACGTTCTTCAGATACAGCGCCTGCTTCGGCAGTCCGGGGGGACTGTCACGCCGCGGGCGGGGCTCCTCGAAGTTCGGCGGCCGCTCCCGGCTCTCCTCCGCGTCCACGTAGCCGTCGCCGTTCGTGTCGCGGTCCAGGAGGCGGTTGCCCACCACGTGGAGGTAGTAGTTCGCGCGCGCCAGGTTGTTGTGCGTCGTCTGCTGCCCGTTCGCATTCACCCGCCGCAGCGCGGACTGCACGTTGACGGTGTTGAGGCCCGGCTCCACCTCGAACACCGTCACCGCCGGCTGCTCCAGCACGCTGCCCGTCACGCGGACAATCTGTCCCGCCAGCGGAGGCACGCCCCGGGGCACGTCGCTGAGCTGCCGGGCATCGCGGAGGCACATCTCCCACTGCTTCCGGGACGCCCCCGGCGCCAGCTCCGAGCAGTACATCTCCAGCAGCGCGCCCGCGTCGGCGTCATCGTCGGTGATGGCGCCGGGCTTGCAGCTTCCGCCGTCCCGCAGGCCCTTCTCGCAGCCCTCGTCGTCCGCATCCCAGATATCCGGCAGGCCGCCGTCCAGCGTGCCTCCGTCCGCGGGCGGCGGGGGAACCGGGCTCTGTCGCACCCGCCAGTGCGTGGTGACCTGGATGTAGTCGTCGCGCGTGGTGCCCGCGCCGCCCGTGCGGATGAGGTGCCGCGGCTCGTCGTCGCGCCGCAGTCCCTCGGAGCGGGCCTGGCGCTTCACGCGCACGTCGAGCTCCGGCGGATACAGGTCGATGTCGCCGGGGATGCCCAGCTCCGCCCGCGAGCAGCGCGACATGCTGTACGTCTGGCTGCCCTCCCTCACCTCCAGCGGCCCGCCCGCCGCCGCGTCCGCGGGGCACGTGCCGTCCGGCGCGCGCGTGTCGCGGTTGATGGACGGCACCGTCACCGTCGCCATGCCGGAGTAGCCGGTGGCGTGGTTCACCGCGAACACCACCAGCCGCTGCCCCGCCGCCAGCCGCAGGAACGAGCCCGCCATGGGCCCGCACTCCAGCCGGTAGAAGGACTCGTCCTCCGGCGTGCGCGTCCCCGCCATGCCCGCAAGCCGCTGGCAGCGGTTGCGCGTTTCCGTGTTCGAGTAGTGCGAGGGCCCCAGCCGCACGCGCGAGTACTGTCCGTGGGGGCCGGTGGGCGGGTTCTCCGGGTCCCCGCACGCCTTCGTCAGCGGCTTCGTCACCGCGTACCGGGCCACGGGGTGCTCCAGGTCGTCCTCGCGGAAGAAGTGGACTTCCGTCGTCGCCGAGTCCTCCGCGGACACCGACTCCAGCTCGCCCGTCGCCGGGTCCCGCTGCGTCTCCGAGCCGCTGGTGCACGTGGCCGGCACCGCCGTGCCGTCCTTGTTCTTGAAGGTGAGGCTCCCGTACAGCAGCCGCACGTCCACCAGCACGTCGGCCCAGGAGTACCCGTTCTTGAACATGTAGAAGGTGCTCGAGCACACGGGGAACGAGGTGTTCACCGCGACGACGTGCCGGCTGCCGAACCAGCCCTCCTTCTCCTCGATGCGGGGCCCCAGCGGGACGTCCGCGCAGGCGATGCCCGCCGTCTCATTGCCGGGGATGATGACCGTCGAGCGGAACACGCCCTTGTCGTCCGTCATGCCGCCCGTGTCGACGTAGCTGGTGATGCTGACGGGCAGGTTCCGGAAGCGCACCACGCCGTGGAACGGGTCCTCGGCGTCCGAGCTGTCGGGCTCCTTGTACACGGTGAGCCGGCCCTTCGTCGGCGGCCCGCCCGCGTCCGGGATGATGGGCTCCACCTTCGCCGTCAGGCGGATGGCGCGCGTGTCGTAGCGCGTCTTGCCGGTGAGCAGCAGCGTCGACGTGCCGAAGGGCACGTAGACCTCGGAGGAGATGGCGGCCCGGCCCAGGCCCTCCTTCATCCACTCCTCGCCAGCGGCCGGAGCAATCGGGCTGCCATTGGGGCCCACCGCGGACAGCGTGGCGACCACTTTCTCCGTCGGGCTGAGGGCGCCATTGACCTCGTAGCTCGCCTCGAACTCGATGAGCAGCGCGTGAGGCATCTCCACCTCGACGCCTGCCTGGAGCTGCGGCAGCTCCATCGTCAGCAGCGTCTGGTGCTCGCGCGGCGAGCGCACCTGGCCCGAGACGTACGCGACACCGGGCAGGAAGCTGTCCATCAGCGCCCACATCGACATCAGCGCGCTGCCGATGTCCGCGTGCGCGCTGGGGATGATGAGGTCCTTCGCGCGCTCCCAGAGCGAGGGCTCGCGCACCTTCACCGGCGAGTCCAGCAGCAGCCCCAGGCCTCCGTCCGTCGCCCCGCCCTGCTGCGTCCCCGAGCCGCCCGTCCGGGCGAGCGCCGCCTCCACCTGGGTCTGCTGCTCCGGCGTCAGCGCCATGTAGCCGAAGAACTCCAGCGAGCCCGCCGCCACGGGGCCGTCCGAGACGATGGCCTCGCCGTCCGCGCGCACCCGCGCCAGCGACATGCGCTTGAGCGACAGCCTCCGCTCGTCGAAGCCCAGCAGCACCACCATGCGCCCCGCCGGGAGCTTCGTACGGTTGGGCAGCGTCAGGGTGAAGGGCTTCAGGAAGCGGGCCTGGTCCGGGCCCAGCTGCCACAGCGCGTCCACCGACACCTTGTCTTCGACGGGCACCGGACGGTGGACCACCGGAATCTCCGTCGCGGTGAGGAAACCCCGGGTGGCGCCGCTCGCGAAGGCGAGGCCCCCCTCGGGGAACTCCAGCTTCAGGGCGCCGTGGACGCCACCGAAGGTCACCGCCCCGCCAGCGGCGCCATCCACCGCCTGCGCGGACGCGCTGTCCACCGCCACCAGCGCCAGCCGTCGGTCCACCGTCTCCTGCTCGGCGGCGACGAAGACCTGCCGGCGAATCACCGGCAGCGTCCGTCCGTCCGAGGTGACGCCACCCTCATAGCGCACCACCACCTGCGTGCCGCCGCGCACGCCCACCAGCGCCCAGTTGCCGTCCGGCCCCGTGCGCGCGCTCAGCGTCTGCCCCTCCACCTCCACCTTCACGCCGGGCAGCGGGCGCAGCCCGTCATCCATCACCGCGCCGCGCACCACCGTCATCGGCCGGCGCACGGTGAACTCACTGGCGTAGGGCGACGCCATGCCCGGACCGGCCTCCGCGCGGATGCCGCTGACGCGTACGGTGACGCGCTCTCCCTCGGGCAGCGGGTCCGCCGCGATGAACGTCGCCGTCTGCGAGCCCGGCGCCACCGAGTAGCCCCCCGCCAGCTTCGCGCCGCGCGCCCACACCTCGAGGCGCTCCGGCACGTCCTCCGCCCGCACCGGCTTGTTGAAGGCGACGCTCACCAGCGCCGCGGTGTCCACCTCCATCGCGCCGGGCAGCGGGTCCGCGCCCGTCACCACCAGCGGCTCCTGGGTGGCGTCGCGGTAGCGCACCCGCACGCTCGCCGTGCCCGTGAGGCCCTGCGCGTCCGTGGCCGTCACCGGAATGACGTTCTCCCCGAGCGACAGCGGCACCTGCGCGGTGTAGAGGCCATCCGCCCCGCGCGTCGCCGAGCCCGTGCCGATGCGCACGTCCAGCGCTCCCGAGCCCCCCGTCACCCGCGCGCGGACCTCGACGACCGCGGCCTCCGCCTCCGCGTCGTCCAGGGGCTGGAGGATGGAGACCACCGGGGGCACCGCGTCGATGAGGAGGTGCTGCACCACCGAGCGGCGGTTGCCAGCCAGGTCCAGCGCGTCCACGGTGACGGCGTTGTCGCCCGCCACCAGCGTCACCAGCGCGGAGAAGCCACCGGCCACCACCGGCACCGGCGCGCCGTTCAGCGTCACGGACGCCAGGTTGGCGTCACCCACCGTGCCCGTGAGCAGGTAGGGACTCTCCGTCACGCGCGCGGGGTTGGTCGTCGGACGGGTGATTTCGAGGTAGGGCGCGGTCCGGTCCACCACCACGCTCCGCGAGGCGGAGTCGGTGCGGCCCAGCGCGTCCCGCACGCGAACCTCCACCTGCTGCGAGCCCTCCAGCAGCGCCAGCGAAGCGCTGAAGCTCCGCGAGGACACCGTCGCGGGCAGCCCGTTCACCGTCACCTGCAGCGGCAGCGCGCCGCCCTCGACACGCCCCAGCACCGCGAAGCGCATGCCTCCCACCACGGTGCCGTCCTGCGGCGACTCCACGACCAGCACGGGCGCGGCCTCCTGCCCGGACCCGCCGCCCGCGTCCGTCCCCGACGAGCCCGCGTCGGTTCCGGAGGAGCCTCCGTCCGTTCCCGAGGAGCCACCGTCGTTTCCAGAGGAGCCACCGTCGCTGCCCGTCGGGCCGCCGTCGGTGCCGTCCGTTCCGGCATCCGACGCGTCGCCCAGGCGAAGCAGCCGCAGCGAGGTCTCCGTCGTCTGGCCGTAGCGGTCCACCGCCGCCACCCGCACCGTCCTCGGCCCCACGGGAACGTCCAGCGTGTAGGAGAAGCGGCCGCGCCCATCCACCACCGCGGTGTGGCCCTCCACCGTCACGGTGGGGACGTCTCCAGCCACGGAGGAGGTGGCCTCGCCACGCACCGTGACGGAGGCCGCCGAGAAGGCGTAGTCGTCCGGCGGGTCCGTCACCACCAGCGTCGGCGGGCTGCCGGGCCGCCGCACCGTGCGGTTCACCGTCGTCCGGTTGCCCGCCGCATCCGTCGCGACCAGCGCGATGGAGGTCTCCCCCACCTGCACGGGCCGCGTCACGGAGAAGGCGCCACCGGCGCCCAACGTCACCGCCTCACCGGTGATGGTGAGCGTCACCGCCGTCGCATCCGTCACCGTGCCGGAGACCGTCACCGTCGCCGCCGTGACGACGGCGGCCTCCTCCGGGGACGTCACCACCAGCACCGGCCGCTGGGAGTCGCGCACCACCTGGAGCGACGCCGTCGCCGAGTTGCCCGCCGCGTCGAGCGCCTCCACCGTGAAGGCGTTGCCACCCTCCATCAGCGGGAGCGTGTGGCGGTACCTGCCGTCCGCCGCGCGCGTCATCGAGATGCCGCCCACCCGCACATCCGCGAGCGGGCCGTCATCGGTCGCCACCACCACCAGCGGCACGTCGGCCACGCTCGTGATGAGGTTGTCTTCCGGGGACTCCACCGCCACCGTCGGCCGCGCTGTGTCGATGACGAAGGTACGCGTCACCGACGCCTCGTTGCCCGCGCCATCTCGCGCCGTCACCACCAGCGTGTGCGAGCCGGGCGCCGACACCTGGCCGCCGCTCTGGAAGGGCTGGCCCTCCAGCGTCGCGCTCACCGTGCCGGGGTGGTCCTCCTGCACCGTCCAGGACACCGTGGCCGGGGTGTTGCGGCGCTGCCCGTCAGCGACACCCGTCACCGTGATGACCGGCGCCACGGTGTCGATGGTGAAGGTGGCCGTCTGGCTGGCCGTGTTGCCCGCCTGGTCCCAGGCGGAGACGACGAGCGTGTGGGCACCCGACGCGGAGATGGCCGTCCCGGACGCGAGGTCCTGGCCATCCAGCTTCGCCTCCGTCCGGAGCAGATGCGCATCGGTGACGGTCCACGCCGGAGTCACCGCGCGGTTGACGAGGGGCTGCGCCGGCAGGCCGGAGACCTGGACGACCGGCACCGTCAGGTCCAGCACGAAGCGCACCGTGCGCGTGGCCGTGTGGCCCACCGCATCCACCGCCGTGATGACCAGCGTGTGCTCGCCCTCGGCGGAGATCTCCGTCCCCGAGGTGAAGGCCGCTCCGTCGAGCGTCGCCGTGACGGTGACCGGGTTCGCATCCGCCGCGCTGAAGCCGGGGGAGACGGGCTGCCGGTAGTGCCGGTCCGCCTCCACGCCTGTCACCACCAGCACCGGCGCCTGGGTGTCGATGGTGAAGTGGCCCACCGCCGTGGTCACGTTGCCCGCCAGGTCGCGCGCCGTCACGGAGAGCACGTGCGCCCCCTCCGCGGAGACGGCGGTGCCCGAGGTGAAGGGCTGGCCGTCGAGCGTGGCCTCCGCCTGCTGGAGGTGGGTGTCCGTGGCGCTGAAGACGGGCGTCACGGGAGCCTCGACGTGCGCCCCCTCCACGAAGCCGCTGAAGGTGACGGCCGGAGGCGTGAAGTCGAGCGTGAAGCTCCGCCGCGCCACCGTCTCGGTGCCGGCTTCGTTGCGCGCGACCACCTCCACGATGTGCGCGCCCTCCGAGGAGATGGTCGCGCCGCTGGTGTAGGGCTGGCCGTCCAGCGTGGACGTCACCGAGCCCTCGGGCGGGTCCGCATGGGTGACGGTGAACGTCACCGCCACGGGCGCGTCGCGGTGCGCTCCTTCCTCGACGCCGCTGAACGTCACCTCGGGGGGAGTGTCATCGCACCCGCTGCCCGCGAAGCATGCCAGCAGGAGCGCTCCCCAGAGAGCAACCGACCGAATCCCCCGGTTCACTTGGACTCCTCCCCCTCGGAGCGAGCCGGCCGGGCCAGCTCACGCAGACGCTCTGGATGACGCTTCACCGAGATGCGGTTCCGGAGCTGCTCCTCGAGCGCCTTCGCGGCCTCATGCCGCGCCTGCGCCGCAAGCTCGCCCCGGACCTCCTGGAACGTGGGCACCACCGTGCGCGGCGACTCCAGCGCCCGCGCCACGTGCAGCCCGAACGCCGTCTCGAACGGCTTCGACAACTCCCCCTGCTTCAGCTCCGCCACGGCCTGGAAGAAGCGCGGGTCCACCTGTCCCTCGCGCACCGGCCCCAGGTCCCCGCCCTTCTCGCCCGTGGCGGCATCCTCGGACGCCTCGCGAGCCACCGCCGCGAAGTCCTCTCCGCCCTGGACGCGCGCGTACAGCAGGTTGATGCGCGCCTGGGCCTCCGTCCTCGCCCTCGCATCCGCCTCCGCGGGCAGGCGCACCACCAGGTGCGCGACGTGCACCTCACGGCGCGACAGGGACTCCTTCGCCTTCTCGTACCGCTGCCGCAGCGCGTCCTCGGTGCCGGACTCCGCCGCCACCTTGTCCAGGTACGCGTTGGCCAGCACCTCGCGCCGCGCGGCCTCCACCCTCGCCGCCACCGCGGGGTCCTTCAGCAACCCCGCCTGGACGGCGCCCTCCGCCAGCAGCGCCCGGTCCACCAGCGCGTCCAGCGCCTGCTCCGGCGTCGCGTCGCGGTCCCGCGTTTCCCAGAACCACGCCACGTCCGAGCGCTTCAGCGCCGTGCCACCCACGTCCGCCACCACGTCCCTGTCCCCGCAGCCCACGAGCAGCACGCCGAGGAGCGCCCCCGTCCATCGCATCGAAGCCCTCACGGTCCGTCTCCCGGCGTCTGCTGGCAGGCCACGTCCGCCACGCAGTCCCAGTCTTCGCAGTCGACGGCGCCGTCGCCGTCCTCGTCCGCGCCACCAGTACAGAGTCCCAGCTCGTCCTGCTTCCAGATGCCCAGCGTGTAGGTTCCGGACTGGCTGGTGCCATAGCCGTCCACGATGACGGCGATGGCCTGGCGTGCCCGCAGCTCCACCCACACCTGCGACAGGCCTCCGGAGCCGAAGTTGTCGTTGCAGGCGAGCTGGGGGCCGCCACACGTGAGGTCCCTCACATGGAGCACCGTGTCGTAGCTGGCCTGGGTCGTCTCGACCCGGTAGTACCCCGCCGCGGGCGCCACCCACTCGTAGACCCGGTCGGGTGAGCGCGCCTGGCTGCCGCAGGTGGCGGTGAAGTTGTTGGGCTGGCCCGCCGTGCTCCCCGCGACGCTGGCCGGCAGGGCCCTGGGAATCAGCCCCGAGGCAGGCGTGGAGCAGAACGCTTCGTTGCCCCCTTCCTCCGCCGAGCAGCCCGTGTCCGCCGGCCAGTCGGCGTGGCCATCGCCGTCGTCGTCCAGGCCGTTCCCACACACCGGCAGCTCGTGGGTGTTGCTCGCGGCCTGGCAGTGCGGGTCGGCCGGGAAGTCCGTCAGCCCATCGCCGTCATCGTCCACGCCATTCGAGCAGGCTGGCGGCGTCGCCGGGTCCGTCTCGTCGTCGTCATCCGCGGAGTCACAGCCCGGCTCAGCCGGGTAGTCCACCCGCCCGTCCCCATCGTTGTCGTAGCCGTCCCCGCAGCGGTTCGGCGCGCACCGGACCTCTTCGCCGAGCTGCCGGCAGTTCTGCCCCGGCGAGCACGTGAACCAGGGCTGCGCCAGGTCGCAGGTGGCATTCGGTTCGAGCTGCCCGGAGAGCTGGAGCGTGGTGTCCGACGCTCCGCTCAGCAGCAGGAAGTAGTTGCGCGCAGAGAGATAGGACAGCTCGAGCTGATTGTCCCCGTACGTCACCCAGTTGTTCTCGAAGCCGCAAATCTCACGCAGCATGAGCATGGCCCCGGGAGCCGAGACCTGGAAGCTCCCCGGTCCCGGCATGCGGATGCCGAAGACGCGATCCGGGCCACAGCACACCGGCGCGTCGTCCCTCGAGGTGGACAGCGGCACCTCCGACGAGGCCGCGGTGGGCTTCAGCGGATCCGCACAGCTCTCGCCTTCGCCGTTCTCCGTCTGGCCCGCGGCGCTCGCACAGCCCGGGTCCTCCGCGTAGTCCGCGAAACCGTCGCCGTCGTCATCGAGGCCATTCCCGCACGCGGGGGCGACCCCCGGGTCGGTCTCGTCCACATCCTCGGGAGACTCGCAGCCCGGGTCCTCGGGGTAGTCCGTGCGGCCATCGCCGTCGCCGTCCAGCCCGTCCTGGCAGGCCTCCCTCAGGCAGCGCGTCTCCTCGCCCACCGTCCGGCACGTCGTCCCCGTGTCGCAGGCGAACCAGGGCCGGGCCGGGTCGCACGTCGAGCCCTGGTAGAGCACGCCGCCCACCTTGAGCACCGCGTCCTCCGCGCCGTTGACGACCACGTAGTACGTGCCCCTGCCCACCCACGACGACACACTGCCGGGGTACGGCGTGGGGCCGGTGCCACCGTCCGAACCGCCATCGGTGCCACCGTCCGAACCGCCATCGGTGCCACCGTCCGAACCGCCATCGGTGCCACCGTCCGTGCCGCCGTCGCCTCCGCCGCCCTGGCTGACTCCGTTCGAACCGCAGTTCATGTACCAGTTCGAGTGGCAGGTGCTTCGGAGCTCCACGGTGGCGTAGGTCGCCTCCACGTCGAGGCGCCCGTCGCCCGGCATCCGGATGCCGAAGACGCGGTCCGGATTCGCGGTGCCGCAGGAGAGCGTCTCCTCGTCCGTGGCGTCTGCCAGCGACACGTAGGTCGTCTCGCCCACCCACTCGGCCGGACTGGCGCAGCTCTCACCGTCGCCGTTGCTCTCGTACTGCCCCGCCGCGGAGCCGCAGCCCGGGTCCTCCGGCCAGTCGAAGTAGCCGTCGCCGTCATCATCCACGCCGTTGGAGCACTCGGGCAATTCGGGACCGACGTCCTCGCTGTCGTCACCCGGGCTGGAGCAGCCGGGGTCATTCGGGAAGTCCGCGCGGCCGTCCTCGTTGTTGTCCCAGCCGTCCTGGCACGCCGCCACCCTGCAGCGCATCTCTCCGTCCGTCGGGAGGCACGTGCTCGAGGGGCCGCACCGGAACCACGGCTGGGCCGGGTCGCAGATGGAGCCCTCGTTCAGCTGCCCCTCCACGCGCAGCGTCGCGTCGCGCGGGCCGCTGACCACGAGGTGGTAGACGCCCGGCGTGAAGCTGCGCCAGATGGAGCCCGGAGAACCCTCGTTCGGGTTCTCGGGAATCCACGCGGAGGAGCACGACAGCTCCTCGCCGGACGCGCCGCAGCCGCTGCGCAGCGCCAGGTGGGCGTTCGCGGCGCTGAACTGGAAGGAGCCCTCGCCAGGCATCCGGAAGGCCACCAGCCGGTCGGGGAGGTTCCCCGACGTGCACGACAGGTGGGCGTCGGAGCTCGCACCCGCCAGCGGCACGTGCGTCACCACTCCGGTCAGCTCGGCCGGAGCGGCGCACGTCTCTCCATCGCCGCTCTCGGCCGAGGACGCCGCGCTCGCGCAGCCCGGGTCCGCCGGGTAGTCCGAGCGACCATCGGCGTCGTCATCCACGCCGTTGGCGCAGGCCGGCGCCACCGGCGGGTCCTCCTCGCTCGTGTCGGCGGGCGACTCGCAGCCGGGCTCCTCGGGGTGGTCGATGCGGCCATCGCCATCGTTGTCGAGGCCATCGCTGCACTCCCGAGCGCTGCACCGGTGGACGCCCTCCTCCGCCGGCACGCAGGCGCCCTGGCCACAGACGAAGACCGGCGAGGAAGGCTCGCACTTCGCGCCAAGGCCCAGGCGCGCGCTGGTGAGCACGATTGTCTGTTCGCCCGAGTAGTACCAGTTGCGCAGGAACAGGCGGGCGTTCGCGGACAGCGGGCCCACCGTCAGCGTGCCGGACGAGCACAGCTGCTGCGGCTGGTCACACCCATCCCGCACGCTCACGAAGTCCTGGGAGTAGAACGTGAGCTGCTCCACGGGGCCGTCGAAGGGCAGCGCGACCCACTGGCCGCGCGTGCCCCACCCGCATTCCTGGGGTGCGTCGGAGGCGTCACCGATCGGCAGCCACGTCTCTCCCAGCTTCAGCGGCATCGGCACGTCACACGTCGAGCCCGTGCCCGCCGGCAGCACCTCCACATTCCACGCGTCCGAGGCGCCCGCACCCGCGCGGTCCATGACCTCCAGCGACAGCACCGCCGGCCCCGTCGCCACCGGGGTGAAGGTGGCATACGCCTGCCAGTCCCCGTTCTCGACACGCGGCGCCACGGGCACGCCCGACAGCTGGAACTCGGACCAAGCCAGCGGCATCCGCTCGTCCTGCACCGTGCCCTGCACCGACACCGGGCGTCCCGCCACCAGGTAGTCCAGCCGCGACAGCGCCACCGTGGGCGGCTGGTTGGCGTGGAGGGTGTAGGTCCACGTCGCCATGGACTCCGCGTTCAGCGCGTCCGCCGCCGTCGCGGTGAAGACCAGCTGCGCGCCCTCCGGCATGGTGACGTTGGCGCACCGCCGGACGCAGTGTTGGAACCAGCAGGATTCGGGCTCGGTCTCCAGCAGCGTGCCCCCCAGGCGCAGCTCCAGCCGCGACACCCCGGCCGCATCCGACGCCGTGGCGCAGAGTCGCTCCGGATATCCGCTGACGAGCTCGTAGACCGTGGGCTCGACGAAGACCTCCGGCGGCGCGTTGGGCATCAGCGCCACCGTCCGCGTCTGACGCGTCTCACTGCCCCGGCTGTCACGCGCGATGGCGGTGAAGACCACCTCCGTCGCCACGCTGCGCAGCGGCAGGGTGTAGGTCGTCTCCAGCCAGCCGTCACTGGTCGAGACGACCTCCACCCCATTGGCCAGCAGGCGCAGCGAGGTCAGGTCCCCGTTGTTGTCATACCCCTGCACCGACACCTGGACGACGTCGCCCTCACGCGCGCTGCTGGGGGGCCGCGACTCGTCCCAGAAGGCGACCTCGGGCGGGTCCCCGTCTGCGCGAATGTCGTACGTCTGCGTCGTGTGGATGGAGCGACCCGCGGGGTCCGTCACCACCAGCGACAGGGTGAGCATCTCCCCGAGGCGCGACTCGGGCAGCTCGAAGCAGTGGGACACGTACGACGTCGAGTAGTTCTGGGACAGGTTCTCCGTGGAGGCCACCTCCCCGCCATCCACTCGCAGGGACAGCGTGTAGGGGCCGTTGGGGTAGTAGTAGGCACCGGTGACGCAGTTGACGTACGGCCGCACCCGCACCGCATCCGGGAGCCCCCACGGCAGGTCATGGAACTCCGGGGGCACGGAGAGGGTGATGGGAACGGACGCGGAGGCCGTGCGGCCCGCCCCGTCGACGAGCTCGACGTGGAGGGTGCCCGACTCCGTGCTCGCCACCAGCGGCAGCGTGACGGACTGGAGGGGGTAGCTGTCGCCGGGCGTGACGCGCTGCTCGCCCAGCACGCGGTCGCCGTACCGCACCGTCCACCGGGCCGGAGCCACGGCGTTCTCCAGCGACACCTGCACCTCGGTCCGCGCGCCCGAGGGCAGCGTCCAGCTGGGCCCGGGGTGGGCGATGGCGATGGAGGGAGCCGCACCCTCGAACGGCGCCACGCGGACGCGCACGGGGCGCGACAGGGCGACAGTGCCGTTGCCAGCACGCGCCCGGAGCTGGACCTGCCACTCGCTCCCCGGGCTGACGCCCACGGGCACCGGGAGGATGGCGCGCGAGTCCTCGTCGTCGAGCGGCCCCATCTCCTGGCCGTTCAGCAGCAGCTCCACCGAGTCCACGGACGCGCCGGAGGTGACGCCCGCGAGGTGGAAGGCGCCATTCGCACGCACCTCGAAGCCGTCCGCCGGCGCCACGATGCTCACCGTCGGCACCGCCGCCGTGGCGGGCAGCGGGAAGCGCAGCACGCCGTTGAAGGCGTCCGCCACCACCACGTCGCCACCACTGATGACCGCATCGTCCGCGCGGTCCGCCGGGAAGGTGGCCACGTGCACGGGCGCGTCCGCGTCGGTGACGTCGAAGAGCTGCACGCCACCGCTCGCCTCGCTCAGCACCGCGAGCCGGCCGTGGAGCCGCGCCCGCACCACCGGCCCCGCTGTTGTCACCTGCACCCGGGCCACGGCCTCGGCGCCGTCCACCTGCCAGGTGGTGAAGCCCTGGGCATTGCCCGTCACCAGCAGGCCGCCCTCCAGCGCCACCGCGTTCGCGGCCGTTCCCACGAAGGTCGCCAGCCGGCGCAGCTCACCGGAGGACTCCACGCCCACCAGGCTCCAGCCACCCGCGCCGTGCGCCACAGCCGCGCGGCGCTCGTCACCCGACACGTCCACCGCGCCACCCGCCATCAGGAGCGACGCGCGCGCCTCGGAGCCGGGCAGCGTGGCGGTGGACACCCGGCCGCCTCCCAGTGCCCACAGCCTGCGCGAGGCGACGTGGAAGCGCGTCAGCGCGCCGAGCTGGTCGAGGTACACGTTGTTGCCGGAGTTGGACGCGTACGCGAGCGAGCCGTCGGGCTGCTCATACGCCTCCCGCAGCGACGTCCCCGTGAGGAAGTAGACGGTCCGCCCCACGCGCTCCACCTGCCGCGCGTCGGTGATGTTCACATTGCTGGCGCGCGACAGGAACCGCCCGGGCAGGGACAGCTCGAGGTTCGCGAGCCCCGCGGTGCCCGCGGCGGCCAGGACACCTCCGCGGTACGCCGTCAGCCCCATGGGCGGCGACGCCAGCGGCTGCGTCGCGGTGGCCACCTGCGCCACCTCGGCCGGAGGCACCGGCATGCGGCGCAACTCCACGCCCGCCGGGGTGGCTACCAGCATCACCCCACCGGAGAGGAGCAGGTCGGTGCCGTCCAGCGGCTCCGACGCCACCACGGCCGCGTTGTGCTGCTCGCGCACATCCACCACGCGCAGCCGGCCGTCCGTGCCCAGCACGTAGACGCGGCCATCCACCATCCGCATCGCCCGGCCCGGCGCGGGCAGGCTCAGCGTCGCCTCGAGGTCGAGGTTCGCGTTGTAGAGGCGCAGCCCGGCGTCCGCGAGCACCACCACGCCGGTGTCGCGCTCGGCCAGCAACGTCGCCGTATTGCCCAGCCACTGACTGCGCGTCTCGTACGCGCCGGTGGGCTGGCTCGGGGGGCGGTAGTGCGTGAGGAGCCAGCCGCCATCCTGGTAGACGATGCCATCCACGTGCGCGGACAGCACCCGGCCCTGGTAGCCGTTGAGCAGGGCCACGGACGGACGGGACGGGTCGTCCACGTTGATGACGTACAGGTAGCCGTGCGTCGCGTGCGTTGCATAGACGCGCCCGGCGTAGGACGCCAGCCGGCCCAGGTCTCCGCTCGCGTGCCCCACCTTCACGGGGTTGGCCGGCGTCGAGACGTCGATGACGTCCACGCCCGCCGCGCCGTAGGCCAGCAGCACCACGCGCCCCGAGACCGCCATGGACAGCGGACGGCGGGCCGCGGAGTACGTCCCCACGTGGGTGAGCGAGGGCGTCGCGCCCCGGCCCAGCATGCCCACCGCGAAGCCCGTCGCGGTGCGGGCGTACACCGTGTCCCCGCCCACCGCGAGCTGCTCCGCGCCGACGAATGCTCCCGCCACCAGCGTCCCGGCGGAAGGCGCCGCCGGAGCCAGCACCGTCCAGCTCCGCTGCTGCGTCCGGACATTGCCCGCGCCGTCGGTCGCCGTCGCCACCAGGCGCAGCTCCGTCCCGGCCGGCGTGGACTCGGGGACCCGGTAGCGCAGCACCACGCCGCCCGTGGCCACCTCGACCCCGTTGCGCAGCAGTGACTGCGTCACGCGCGGCGTTCCCGCCGTGTCCGTCACCGTGGCCGTGGAGCTCAGCCACGAGCCCGCGGCGATGCGGTCGAACCCGGCGGGCTCCAGCACGAGCGACAGCGTGGGCTCGGTCAGGTCGTCCACCACCAGCAGGGACAGGCCCACGGGCGCCGACTCGCGGCCCCGCGCGTCCACCGCCACCGCCTCCACCATCACGCTCCGGGAGCCCACGCCCCGAGGCATCCACAGCGACGCCGAGTAGGGCGCCACTGCCACGCGCTGCTGCTCCACGCCGTCCACCCGGAAGCGCACCTCGCGCACGGCAGACGGCGACGTGGTCGCGAGCACCGCCACGCGCGAGCCCTCCAGGATGGGGCCCGTGCCCTGGCGCTCCACGGAGGAAACGACGGGTGCGGAGCCCGCGTCGTCGCGGATCCACACCTGCGCCTGCACCGCCGCGCCACGACGGCCCTGCGCATCCACCGCCACCGCCGTCACGGTGACCTGCGTGTCCGCGCTCACGGAGGGCGCACGCAGCACACCGGCCCAGGCGGGCGCGGTGAAGGCGACGGGTGCCTGCCCTTCCAACGTCACCTCCACGGAGGCCACGCGCGCCGGGTCCACGGCCACCGGACGCACCGCCAGCGCCGTGCCCTCCAGCACTTCGGAGGGCAGCTCCAGCGCCAGCAGCGCCGGGCCCGCGCCGTCATCCGTCAGCGTCACCGTCCGCTGCGCCAGTCCCACGTTGCCGGCCAGGTCCCGCACCCGCAGCGTCACCTGCGCGGAGGCGCCCGTCAGCGGCAGGTCCACCGAGGCGGGCAGCGCATCGTCCAGCACCTCCACCACGCGGCCATCCACCAGCAACTCGGCCGTGTACGCGTTGAGCGGCTCGGCCTCATCCACCACCGAGGCCACCAGCGCCAGCCGCGCGCCCGGAGCCGCCGTCGCGGGCAGCTCCAGCGAGACGAGCGGAACGCCCGGCCCACGCCCCAGGCCCAGCCGTGACAGCTCCAGGCCCCTCGCCGCGAACACCGTGCCCGCCGCCGCCACCGCGCGGCCCTTCACCGCCGGGAACACACCCGCCGAGCGCGGCGTCTCCCGCGCATCCATCACCGTCAGCCCGGCGTCGCTCCCCACCATCAGCCACGGGCCCACCGCCTGGACGGACACCGCCGCCGGCGACAGCTCCCGCGCCTCGCCCGGCGTCAGCACGGTGCCGGCCAGCGTGAAGCAGCGCAGCTCCGCGCCCGCCGCGCACACCCGGTCCGCGCCAGGCGCCGTCACCGCCACCGCGCCCGTCGCCTCGGCCGAGGCCACCACGCGCGGCGCCGGAGGCACCGACAGGTCCACCACCACCACGCGGCCACCCACCACCGCGTACGCCGTGTCACCCCGGGTAGCGAGCGCGGCCACCGGGCCCAGCGTCAGGCGCGCGGCCAGCGCACCCTCGCGCGAGCGCACCTCCAGGCCCTCATCGGAGCCGACCACCACACCGCCCCGGAAGCCCGCCACGGCGACGGGCACGCGGCGCAGGGCCACCCGAGCCACGGGCGACAAGTCGGACGCGGAGAGCAACTCCAGCGCGCCCTCCCCTTCGACGCTCAGCGCCACGGCCACGCGGTCCGCCGCGAAGGCCACGGCGATGGGCGAGCCCTCCAGCGCCCTCCTCGGCCCGGCGGCGGCATCCAGGCGGTCATACAGCTCCACCGCGCCACGACCGCCACCGTTGCTCCGCAGCACCGCCAGTCGCTCACCCTGGAGCGCCAGGTCCACCGCCGGCTCCACGCCGGACAGCGTGTGGAGCGTCGGGGCTCCGCTCGCGAAGAGGGCCAGCGTCCCGCTCAGCTCGGCGGACGCGGTGCCACCCAGGCCGGAGGCCAGCGCGGCCAGGCGCACCTGTGCGCCCTCCGGACTCGTCGGAAGCACGAAGTCCCCGGCGGGCGTGGCGGGCAGGGCCACGCCACCCATGTGCAGCTGGTACGTGGTGAGCGTCGCATCGGTGGCGGCCACTCGCGCCGTCACCGTCGAGCCGCCCACGAACACCGGTCCCTCCGGCGACGCCGTCACCGACACCGTCGGCGCGGGCAGGCCGCTGTCCACGACGTGGACCTGCCGCCGTGACACGGGGCCCTGCTGTCCCGACGCGTCCTCCGCGACGGCGCTCAGCTGCGCGTAGCCGCCCTCCACGCCCACCGAGGGCGCGGTGAAGGTGTGGCTCCACGGCTCGCCCGTGAGCACCACTTCCTGGCCGTCGAGCGACAGGCGCACGCGGTGCGCACCGCCCCGGCTCGCGACCACGAGGCTCACCGGCAGCGCGGCGCCCTCGGTGTACGTCTCGCCCGAGCCCGGGGCGGCGAAGCTCACACGTGGCACGTCCGCGGGCTCCACCGTGAGCGTCCGCGTGGCCGTGCCGGTGTTTCCGCGCGCATCCCTGGCGCGGACCGACACGACGACCTGCCGGCTCTGCGTCACCGTCGGCGCGCTCCAGCGCAGCACCCACGGCGACAACGTCATCGGCTCCTGCTCCACGCCATCCACCGTGAAGACCACGGAGCGCACGGGGTTGTAGTCCGCCGCGTCCACCGCCAGCATCACGCTGCTTCCGGACACCACCCGCACGTCCGCCTGGGGCGACGTGAAGGCCACCTGCGGCGCGGTGACGTCCGGCGTCACCGTGAGCGTCACGGGCGCGGAGACACCCGGCAGTTTGCCCTCGTCCATGGCCAGCGCGGTGAGCACGCGGTCCACCGGCGCCGAGCCCACGGGCGCCATGCGCAGCTGATGCGTCAGCGTGGCGCTCGCGGTATTGAGGCCGGTGACGCGCTTCTCGGACTGGCCGTCCAGCCGCAGCTCCAGGCTGCTCAGGCGGGTGTTGTCCGTCGCGGAGATGGTGACGCTCAGCGGCGCGCCTTCCTCCAGGGTCAGGTGCGCCGTGGCCGGCACGGTGATGGACACCGCGGGCGGCACGTCGTTCACCACCTGCACCGTCACCGCGTACTCCGTCATGTTGCCCGCGGAGTCCTCCGCCACGGCGACCAGCCGCGACGTGTCCCCGGCCCGTGCCAGCGGCCACTGGTACGTGAAGCCGTTGCCCGAGCTCGGAACCGGGACACCGTCCACCGTGAGGGTGAGGGCGCGCAGGCTCCGCGAGTCGTCCTCCGCCGTCACGTCGAACACGTGGTCCACCTGCACGGTGAAGAGGTCGCCCGTCTCCACCGGCCGTCCCGACACGCGCCGCACCAGGCTCACCGACGGCGGCACCGTGTCCACCGTGCGGAAGGTCCGCTGCGCCGCCGAGCTGGAGGGCAGCGCGTTGCCGCCCACGTCGGTGATGCCCACCACGGAGAGGCGGTAGGACGTCGTGGGCGGCAGCGGCGACGAGGGCACCAGCGTGAGGCCGAGGCCATCCGCGTCCACCGTCACCGTGGAGGCCTCCGTCACGCCCGTGGCCGTCCGCTCGAGCCGCGCCAGCGTGGCGCTCTCCGGAGCGATGGGCTCGTTGAAGCGCACCGCGAACACGCTGTCGAGCGGCACGTTGCTCCCGCCCTGCGCCACCTCCACCGGCTGCCACGACACCACCGCCGGAGGCTCCGTGTCCGCGCGCCTCACGGCGTGGGTCAGCACCACCGGGGCGGTGCCGGGCTGCGACAGCGTCACCGTCACGTAGCCCGCCGCGCCGGCCGGCACCCGGAACGACAGCGCCGTGTCGCTGGTCGCCGCCGAGGGCACCGTCACTCCGTCCACCTCGACGGTGATGCCGCGCGTGAAGCCGGTACCGGTGAGGGACACCCAGCCGCCCTCCAGCGGGAGGCGCGACGGAGACAGGCCGGTCACCTGGAGCGGCGCCACGTAGACGAAGCCCCCCGGCACCTGGAGCCGCTCACCCGCCCCCGTGCGCAGCTCGACGGTGACGGGGCCGGCCACCTGCACGGCCGGCGCGCGCACGCGCAGCAGCGTGGCGGTGGGGGCCTGCTGAAGCGGCGCGGGCCGCCCGCCGAACGTGACTTCGGACACGGCCTGGAGGTTGGCGCCGGTGAGGTCCACCAGCAGGTCTCCGCCGGGCCCACCATGGTCCGGAGTGATTGCATCCACCCGCATCAGGGTGTCCGCCACACCGCCCACCAGCGGGAAGCGCCACGGAGCGCGCAGTCCGCCGCCCACGGCCGACGTCGCGGCCAGGGACACCTGGGCCGTGTACACCGTACCGGCCTCGAGCTCGAACGACGGCGTGAAGCCCACCGTGAAGCCCGTGTTGGAGGGTGTACCCGCCACCGACGTGGAGCCCTGCCACAGCGCCAGCGTGCTGCTGGTGGCCAGGGCCTGCGGCAGCAGCGGCGACACCGCGACGGACACGGTGCCCCCCGGAGGCAGCGCCCCGCCCGACACCGGCGTGGAGCCCACCGTCACCGGATACGGCAGGTGGAACAGGCGCAGCTCCGACGGGCTGGACACGGCCGCGACGCCCGCGGCCACCAGCACCCGCTGCCCCGAGGACGGCAGCACCGGCGCCCACGTGCGCTCCACCATGCCGTCCGTGGTGTCCACCCACGACAGCCGCTCGTCTCCGCCCAGCCACGCCCACGGGCCGGACAGCGACACCGCGAGCAGGTCATTGCTGGTGCTGGCGGACGCGAAGCTGCCCACCACCACCGGGGCGTGCGGCTCCGTCGCGTCCACCAGGCGAGCCTGGTGGCCCAGGCCCAGCAGCAGTCGGTTGCCCTCGGTCGCCAGCGACCAGGCGCCGTCCGGCAGCCCGTCCACCTCGCCCAGCAGCGTCAGCGCCGCGTCGTCGAAGCTGCGCAGCTCCAGCCGCGTCGTGGACCCCGCGTCCACCAGGACGGCCAGCGCCCCGCGGATGCGCTCCATCGCGCGGATGTTGCCGCCCGACAGGTACGCGCGGGCCACCACCTGGAACGCACCCTCGACCTGGCCGAGCAGCGTCACCTCGTTGCCGCCGCCGATGGCCACATAGGCCGAGCCCGGCGTCGCGACGATGGAGGAGGGCACCACGTCACCGGGAGACAGCGCAATCCGCTCCTGCTCGCGCAGCTCGCACGGCAGGCGAGGCGCGGAGCCGCAGGCGCCCACCTCGTATCGCACCAGCACGCCCGCACCCGCCAGGTAGGCCACGTCCCCGCTGACGGCCAGCGCCGTGGCGTACGGCACGCCCGGCACGTCGCCCAGCCGGTCCGGGCTCTCCGGAATGGACAGGTCCACCGCCACCAGCCGGCCGTTGTCCGCCATCAGCAGCGCGGAGCCCACCCGGGCCAGCGCCTCGGCTCCCTGGCCGTACGTCACCAGCGGCTGCAGGGTGAAGGTGAAGCCTCCTGCCCGCACCGCGCTCACCGGACCGCCCGGCGCCGGGGTGGAGACGCGCACGTCCACCGGGCCCGTGATGTTGCCCGGCACCCCCACCCGCAGCTCCTCCGCCGACAGCAACTCCACGCTGGCCGCCGGCACGCCGCCGAACGTCACCTGCGAGCCACCGAAGAGGCCCTGCCCGCGCACCGTGACGAGCTCTCCGCTGTTGAACGGAGCCGACTCCGGCGTCAGCGAGGTGATGGCCGGAGGCGACAGGTAGCGGTACGCGCCCAGGCGAAGGGCGGACAGGCCGCCCACGTTCACCACCTCCACGGAGACGGGACCGGCGGTGCCCGGAGGCACCTGCACGGTGATGGAGCGCCCGTCCGCGGCCACCGACGTCACCAGGGCCGGCGTGCCGCCGAAGGCCACGGTGCACCCGGCCACGAAGTGCTCGCCCCGGACGGTGACGGTGTCGCCACCCGCCTCCAGGCCGAAGGCCGGCTCCACGCGGGAAACCACGGGACGCTCCGCGCTCGCCGAGGTGGCCGTGCGGAAGCGGACGTCCACGTCCACGCCCAGCTTGCCGCCCTCCAGGTTGGCCAGGTCCTGGCCGATGCGCAGCCGGTGCGCCGTCGACGTGGCCAGCGGCGCGTACGGCTCCAGCACCACGTCCGCGCCCTCCGTCGTGGCCATCACCCGCCGCGACACCGCCACCGGCGTGTTCGCGCCGTCATCCCGCGTCAGCGTGATGGCGTCCGCCGTGTTGAGGTCCGGCAGCTCCGACAGGTGCACGCGCACGGGCTCGCCCGGCGCCACGGTGTCGCCGTCGGCGGGCGTGGTGCCCACCAGCTCCAGGTGGTCCAGCGCCACGGCGGCCAGCGTGCCCGCCAGCGTGCCGACCTGGTCCGAGGCCTGCTCCAGCGGCAGCTCCACCGACCGGCCATTCACGTCCAGCAGCAGCGTGCCCACCAGGAGGTAGTTGTCGGCGAAGGCCAGCGTCCGCGCATCGCCCACCACCTGGGCGCGCTCCAGCGCGTACGGCGGCAGGCCCACCGGCACCGCGAAGCGCTGCACCTTGCCGCCACCCGCCGCCACGTAGGCCACGCCGCCGGACACCCACGTCTGCTCCGCGGACATCCACGTGCGCCCCTGCGCATCCGTCAGCACCAGCTGGCCGGCCGGGGCGGGATTCGCCGGGTCCACCAGCTCCACCACCGCCACCTGCTTCGCCCGGCCCAGCGACGCGTAGGCGCGCGTGCCGCTCGCCGTGAGGTGCAGCGCGGGCGCGGACAGCGGGAAGGTGCCCACCTGCGGCAGCCCTCCCTTGCGCGCGTCCAGCACGTGCAGCTTCGGCGCGCTCTCGTTGCCGTCCGCCACCAATAGATATGGCCCCCAGGTGGCCAGCGCGCTCGCGCCGCCGGACACCGCGTGGCGGCCCACCGGCAGCGGTGCGGCCGTCTCACCCAGCCGGTACACGGAGACGCCCGCGCCGTCCGCGACGAAGAGCAGGTCGTCCCGCACCAGCACGTCCCGCGCCGCCGTGGTGACGCCCAGCGTGGTCGTCACCACGGGCGCGTCCACCTGCGACACCTCCACCACCTTCACGCCCGCCGCGCCCGCGGCCAGGTAGACGCGGCTGCCGGCCTTGGCCAGCCGCCGCACGCCGCCCGACACCGGAACGGTGAGCGTCTTCACCTCGGTGATGGTGGGCAGCTCCGACAGGCGGGCGATGAGCAGCCCGCCCGAGGACGTGGCCCTCGACGCCTCGTACACGGTGCCGTCGGCGCCGACGATGGCGGTCTCGCCGCCCAGCGCCGCGTAGGCCACGCCCTGGTCCACCAGCACCTGCGCCACCGGCGGCGTGGGCAGCCGCGACACCGCGCCCGCGCCGTAGATGAACGAGCGGGTCAGCACGGAGGACTGGCCCGGCAGCGTCGTCGTGACGTCCACCAGCCCCGCCGCGTGCGGAGGCACGCGCACCACCGCCTGCTCCATGGACAGCACGCGCACGTCGAAGGACGGCGTGGTGTCGAAGCGCACGGCCAGCCCGGGCACGAAGCCCTTGCCGGTGACGAGGATGTCCTTGCCGCCCTGCTGGGGCGACTGGTTGGACGACAGCGAGAGCAGGCGCAGCGGCTCGCGGTAGAGGAAGCCGCCCAGCCGCGCGTCGCGCAGCCCCGACGGCGTGTCGATGACCTCCACCAGCGCCGGCCCCGCGGCGGCCCCCACGGAGGGAGGCACCGTCACGCGCAGCGTGTCGTCCGCCAGCCACTCCACCGCCGCCGCCTGGCCGCCCACCCGGACGGACGTGGCGGCGCGGAAGCCCGCGCCCGTGAGCAGCAGCGTGGTGTGCGCGTTGGACAGGCCGGACGCCGGCTCCAGGCGGGTGATGAAGGGCTTCAGCGCATCCGCGCCCGTGACGTGGAAGGTGGAGTGGACCGGAGCGGCGAGCGGCCGCGTGTCGAACGCCTTGATGCCCGTGGACAGGTCCACCCGCACCTCGTCGCCCGGACGGAACGGGACGGTCGGCTGGAAGACGAGCGTGGAGCCGCGCACGGCGAACACCACCTCGCGCGAGCCCTCCACCACGCGCCAGCCGGTGCCGTCATTGGCCTGCACCTCGAACGTCTGCGGCGTCACCGACTCCGGCGACACCGGCAGCGTGAGGCGCGCCTGGATGAGCGTGCCCGGCGGCGCCAGCCCACCCTGGGGCGGGTCCAGCTCCACGGCGAGCAGGTCCGTGGGCGGAATCTCGATGACCGTCGCATCACCCTCCGTGGCGGCCAGCAGCGCCCCGCCCGCGAAAGTCAGCCCCAGCACTGGCGAGCCCAGGTCCGTGGACTGGAGCACGCGCGGCGCGGACTCGTCGCTCAGGTCGAAGACGTAGAGCTTCGTGCCCACGCTGACGTACGCGCGGCCCCCGCGCACCGCCAGGCGGCTGCGCACGAGTTCCTCATAGGGCCGCGTTCCCGGCAGCACCGTCACGCGCCCCACCCGCGTGCCCGCGCGGGTGTACAGCGTGAGCGCCAGGCCGGAGCCCGAGCCGCCCACCACCTGCGACGTCAGCGTGTAGAAGCGGTCCGGGCCCAGGTCCAGCGCCAGCGCATCCGCGTCCAGCACGACGGACTCGGGAGGCGACAGCTGGGGCCCCGCCGCGTGGAAGCGCTGGATGGCGCCCGCGCTGCTCCCGGGGTCCGTCACGGACACGTAGGCGTCCGCGCCCTCCAGCCGCACGCCCGTCGCCCGGCCGTACGTCACCGCCCGGTCCGCGATGAAGGGGAACCCGGCGTCGGACACGTCGACGACGACCAGCCCCAGCTCATCCGTCGCCAGGTACGCCAGCGCGCCGGACACGTCCAGGCCGCGCACGGGCCGCTCGGTGCGGACTCCGCCCAGGCGGATGGGCCGCTCTTCAATCTTCACGTCGAACAGCTCCAACCCCTCGTAGCCGCTGTTGGAGACGCCCACGTACAGCGTGTCCCCGGACAGGCGCAGCTCCGACGCCACCCTCGGCGGGAAGCCCGGCAGGTCCAGCGTGGTGCCTACCGGCATGTCGTAGGAGAACAGGCCCACCCGCACCGGCTCCTCGCCGGGCCGCACCAGCTCCACCGGCGCCAGCGTGGCGTCATCCACCGCGGGCGTCGTGAAGCTCAGCGACGCCAGGTCCTGGATGTCCACGTCCACCGCGTCCCTGCCGCCGATGCGCACCTTCGTCCCCGGCGCCAGCGCCTGCCCCGAGACGGCCAGCTGCACGCGCGTCCCGCCCTCCACCGGCCCGTGGTCCGGAGACAGCGCTGCGCCCGCACCCTCCAGCGGGTCCAGGTACAGCACGGACGACGGCAGCACCGCCGTGGGCCCGCCCTGGTCCACCACCTCCAGGTCCGCGGGGCCGGCCTCGGCCATGGCGGGCGCGGTGACGCGCAGCTCCGTCTCGGAGATGACCTGGAAGCTGGCGGGCTGCCCGCCCACGCGCACCTGGGCCACGCCACCGAGGCGCTGCCCCGCCACCGTCAGCACCGTGCCTCCCGCGCGCGAGGCCGCGGAGGGCGCCACGGACACGAGCGCGGGCAGCCGGCTGCCCACCGCGCCCGTCCGGAAGCCGAGGCTCAGCGGCACCAGCAGCGCACCGCCGCGCTGGTCCGTCACCCGCGAGTCCACCTCCAGCCGGTACGCCTGGTTCGCCGCCAGCGCGGACTCCGGACGCACCACCAGCGTGGAGCCGGAGACCTCCAGGTCCACGTCCACGGCCTCGTCATCCGCGCCGAGCAGCCGGACGCTCGCGTCCGTGAAGCTGGAGGCGGCCAGCGGCCGGTTGAACCGGACCACCAGCTCCACGCCCTCGGGCGCCACCAGCGACTCCCGCGCGGGCGCGTAGCCCGTCACGTAGAGGAAGGGCACGGACAGCTCCGTCAAGCGGTCCCGGCTGGCCAGCAGGAGCCGGTCCTGCACCGCCGCCGAGTCCCACGCCGGCTCCGGGTTGCCGCCGCTCACCAGCTTCGGCGCGCGCGGCTCCGACACGTCCACCAGCACCACGCCACCGTCGGCCGCGGAGACGAAGAGCAGGTCTCCCAGCAGCCGCAGGCGCTGCGGGTGGCCCGGCTTGTTGGACAGCGTGCCGTCGAAGGGGATGCTGGCCGCGTCGAGCTTCCGGGGATGGGCCGGGTCGGCCACGTCCACGAAGATGAGGCCGTACTCGGCGGCCGCGACAATGGCCACGTCGCGCACCACCACCACGTCCGTGAGCGAGTACGGGAACGTGAGCGACGCTTCCACCAAGGCGCCCGGACGCGCGGAGCCGTACACGAGCAGGCTGCCCGAGGGCGGCTCGCCGGGAATGGCGCGAGCCTGCTCACCCGAAGCCGTCCCCGTGACGGACGTCTCCGGAGGCGGCGGCAGCTTCATCGGGTCATACGGCTCGGGCGGGCAGAAGTAGAGGCCCTCGTGCCGGCCCGTCACCACGAACGCGCGGCCCCGCGCCAGCGCCGCGCCGAACACGTCCTCCGCGAGCGGGAGCGCGCCGATGCGCACCGGGTCATTCGCGGTGCGCGTGTCGAAGAGCATCACCCCGCCGCCCGAGCCGTAGGCCGCGGGCGTCCCCGGGCAGCGGCCCTCCAGGCTCATCGTGAGCTCGGTGCCCAGCACCCAGGCGCCCGTCGGCGTGGGCAGCACGCGGGTGGCGTGCAGGCCATCCACGCCCCCGCCCAGCGAGGCCCGGCCGAGCAGCGGCAACCCCAGCGTGTCCGTCGCGTCCAGCACCGCGAGGCCGCTCAGGCCGTTGGCCACGTACAGCCGGCCGTCCCTCGCCGCCACGTCCAGCGAGTCGGGCATGATTTCGATGTCCGGCAGCGGCTCGTCGCGCAGGTAGCCCATCCGCAGCGCGAAGTAGCGGTCCACCAGCGCGTCCGGCGCGTCGACGACCTGCGCGCCCGAGGTGCGCGGCCGGCCCGCCAGCGTCGCGTCGTACACCACGGCGCGGAACGACTCGGGGATGACGCCCTGGCCGGTGATGGCGCCCAGGTACGGCTGGTCGAAGCGGTTGCCGTTGCCACCGGCGCCCGCCGCGGCGAACACCTGCAGCGGCTGCTCCGGGTTGACGAACAGCGCGCGCGGACGCACCGACACGGCGCGCTCCTCACCGGAGAACGGCAGGCCGTAGCCCACGGGGCTCGGCGCGGTGACGCGGGAGATGCCGTCGGGAGACACCACCGACACCTCGGCCGCGCCGAACGAGCCCGGCGGCGCCACCGCCGTCAGCTCGTTGAAGGACACCACGTGCACACCGGACGCGGGCAGGCCGCGCACCAGCACCCGGGTGGAGCCCAGCGCATCCGCCCACCACGGAAGGAAGCCCTCGCCGGTGACGCGCACGGTGCTGCCGCCCCGGGGGTTGAGGAAGCGCGGCGTGGCCGAGTGCGCGAAGAGCGGCGCCACGTACAGGTAGCCGCCCGGCCGGCGCACGGAGAGTCCCGACGGCTGCACCACCTCCACGTCCGCCAGCCCCACCGCGCCCGGAGGAATCTCCACCGTGAGGCGCGTCGAGGACGCGGCCAGCACGTCCGCCTCGGCCCCGCCGATGCGCACGCTCGCGCCCGGCTCGAAGGACGCGCCCAGCACCTCCACCACGTTGCCACCCGCGATGGAGCCCACGCGCGGCACCACCTGCGACAGCACCGGCCGCACTCCGACGCCGACCGCCGCCTGGAAGTCCAGCGTGTAGGGCGCGATGAGCGCGTGGCCGTCCGGCGTCTTCAGCGCCTGGGAGACGGAGACGCGCAGCGCGGCGCCCGAAGGCAGCGGCTCCGCGAGCCGGAAGACGATGGTGCTGCGCAGGTCGCCCTCGCCCCCCGCCTCCAGCGTGCCGGCGACGGGCAGGCCGTCCGCCGTGAAGGCGAAGGCCTCCGGCGCCGTGGCCGGATTGAACGCCGCCGAGAAGAAGACGGTGACGGAATCCAAATCTCGCGGGACGACCTCGCCCGAGGCCACGCTGGCGCCCGTGACGGACAGCTCCGCCGCGGGGCCCAGCTCCAGCGACCAGCCGCGCGGTCCACGGTCCCTCAGGCTCAGCAGCCGCCCACCGCCCACCGCCACCGTGCGGGCGTCGCCGCCCTGCATGCCGATGACGTGGTGGAGCAGCCGCGGCGCCAGCGCGTCGCTCAGGTCCACCACCGCGACGCCCGCGGCCCCGGCGGCCACGTAGGCCACGTCTCCCGAGAGCCGCACGTCCGAGGCGAAGCCCTTCACGTCCACCGAGGCGAGGCGCCGCGGCGGAAGCTGCGACACGTCCACCAGCACCAGGCCCTCGGCTCCCGCCGCCACCACGGCCAGCTCCCGCCGCAGGCGCACGCGCTGCACGGCGATGTCCGGAAGCACGCCCAGCAACGCGGGCGCGCCTTCCACGGACCACAGCTGGAGACTGCCCGTCGCCACGCGGTCATCCGCGCCGCGAGGCCCGACGCCCAGCGCCGCCTGCCCCTCCCAGACGCCCACCGCCTGCACCCCGGGGAGCACCTCCTGGGTGTGCACGGGGAAGACCTCCACGGAGGTGTCGAAGGCCCGCAGGCCGCTGGCCGCCGCCGCCGCCAGCAGCCGGTCTCCGCGCGCGTCCACGCCGAAGACACCGTGCGCGCCCGAGGGCGTCACGGCCAGCAGCCGGGGCTGGTCCGGCCTGTCCACGTCCACCCGGGCCACCGCGCCCTCGATGGGGGCTCCATTGGAGCCGCGCCGGGAGATGAGGCCCACGTACATCAGGTCTCCCCCCGAGGGCGGATGGCTGATGGAGGTGGCCTCGCCCGGCAGGTCCAGGTGCGCCACGCGGCGGTCATCCACGCGGTCGCCGTTCTCGTCCACCAGGTCGCCCCGGCGGTCCGGGGCAATCGGCTCGCCCACGTGCGGCCCGAAGCGGTGCAGGCCGGAGATGTCCACCACCTCCAGCCCCGAGTCGCCCACCACGTAGGCCAGGTCGCCCACCACCACCACGTCGCGCAGCGCCGCGCCCAGCGCCACCGACGCGCCGGCCGGCTGGTCGAAGGTGAAGGCCCGCGCCAGCGTGGCCGTGGTGCCGTCCGGGTTGGTGACGGTGACGTCCACCGGGCCGCGCAGCCCGTTGGGCGTGTACGCCTGGATGAGGCCCGTGCCCAGCACGCGGACCTGGACCGCATCCGCGTTGCCGAAGCGCACGCGCACCGCCCCGTCCGGCGCGAAGCCCCTGCCGGAGATGAGCACCCGCGTGCCCCCCGACGTGGGGCCGCGCGGCGGCGACACCGCGGTGAGCTGGAGCGGGTCCACGTACAGATAGGCGCCGATGGCGTCCACGCGGCTGCCACCACGCCCGATGATGCTGACGGTGGCGGGGCCGGCGATGCTCGGCGGCGTCTCCACCACGGCGCTCATGCCGCCCGGAGCCACGGACTTCACCGTGGCCGGCGCGCCGTTGATGCGCACCTCCATCGTCGAGCTGAAGCCGTTGCCCTCCAGCGTCACGTCCACCCGTCCCGCCGCGGGGCCCTGGCGCGGCGTGACTCGCGTGAAGCCCACCGGCACCGCCGTCACGTCGGACGCGGTGGTGAACTCCGCGAGGAAGGCGCCCGGCATGGGCGCGCCGTCCACCTGCGCGTGGAGGCCCTCGATGCGCAGCTGGTACGTCCTGCTCCGCTCCAGCGGCTGCGCGGGCGTCAGCGTCACCGTGGTGCCCTGGACCTCCAGCGTGGCCGGGACGGGCGCGCCCTGGGCGGTGCCGTCCACCTGGAACAGCCGCACCGTGGTGGCGCTCACGTCCGACACCGGCCGGCTCAGGAAGGCCTGGAGGGACGTGCCCACCGGGAACGCCTCCGCGCCATCCTCCGGCACGCTTCCCGTCACCACCGGGAAGGGCAGCCCCACCACCGCGAGCGCATCCAGCGCCGGGGGCGCGCCCGGCGACGGCGCCACCGTCGTCTTCACGGTGGCCACCACCACGTCACCCTCCACCGCCACGTCGGACAGCTTCGCCGCGGGGTACAGATCCACCGCGTCCACGGAGACGGGCCGCGAAGGGTCCGACGCGACGAGCACCTGCACCAGCGCCGAGCCGCCGGAGCCCGCCAGCGCGCCCACCTGGGGCCCGAGCGCGCCACCCGCGAAGCGCATGCCGCCCACCAGCGGCGTCACCGGGGCCACCTCGCGCGGCCGGGTGACGGGCACCAGCGACAGCGTGCGCAGGGCCTGCTCCGCCACGGTCAGCCCGCGGCGTGAGAAGAGCGCCACGTCGCCCGCGGCCGTGGCCAGCTCGCCCACCACCGGCATGGCCGGCAGCGACAGGTCCGCCACCAGCAGCCGGCGCTCGGAGCCGAGCTCGGCCAGCAGCACCGCGTAGCGGCCGGACACCTGCACGTCCAGGATGGACGGCTCCTGCTGCGTGCCGTTGAAGCGGAAGCGCGTCACCGCACCCAGCAGCACCGGCCGGTCCGGCTCCACCAGCGAGTAGAGCGCCACGCCCCCCGGCCCCGCCGCCATCAGCGCCAGGTCTCCCGCGAGGGCCAGGCCACTCGCCTTCCCCACGCCGGGCACCGCCGTCACCAGCACGGGCGCCGTCGGCGTGGCCGCGTCGATGACGAGCAGCGACGGGCCGCCCTCCCCCACCACGTCCACGAAGGGCAGGTCCTCGGCGTTGGCGGCCACGTAGGCCCGCGTCCCCCGCACCGCGAGGGCCGCCGGCTCGTACGGCGGGGGCAGCGACACGCCGCCCGTCAGGAACGCGCCCGCTGCGTCGCTCACGTCCACCAGTGACAGCGCGCCGTGCACGCTGTCCTGGAGCAGCTCCACCGGCTCCTTCGCGGATATGTCCACCTGCGCGGGCGACAGCACCCAGGCCTTCTTGCCGGACAGCGTCACCTTCAGCGGCGCCAGCCTGGGCATCCGGTGCGCGGGGCGGATGGGGCCGTCCTGCTCCGGGTCGTACCGCCCCAGCACCGTGGACACCGTCAGGTCCGTGTAGAGGTACGCCCCCGCCGCCACCACGCGCCGCCCGTCCGGGTTGCGCACCGCCACGTCCGCGGGACCGAAGGGCCCCGGCGGCACCCGGGCCGTCAGCCGGCCCGGAGACAGCACCCGCACCTGGGTCGCGGGCTGGCCGCCCACCGTCACCGTGGCGCCGCGCTGGAAGCCCCCGCCGGACAGCTCCACCGTGTTGCCGCCCTCCAGCCTTCCCGTGGAGGGCACCACGAACTGGAGCTCCAGGACCTTGAGGTAGATGAAGCCGCCGTAGAGGGCGCCCTCGAGCCCGTCCGGGTTGACCACGGTGACGGTGGCCGCGCCCTCGAGCTGCGGCGGCGTGCGGGCCGTGAGGCTGCTGCCGTCACCGGCCACCACCACCTCGGTGGCCTCGGCGCCGGAGAAGTACACCCGGGCGCCCTGGCTGAAGCCGGCGCCGAACACGGTGACGGCCGTGCCGCCGTCCAGCGGCCCCGACGCGGGCTGCACCTCGGCCACGGCCGGCGGCGTGTGCGCGGCCGCGCGCGTGCTGAAGCGCGAGCGGAACGTCTCGCCCAGCGTCAGCCCCGTGGAGGTGGCCAGCTCCGGGCCCACCGCGAGGAAGTAGTCCATGCCCACGGCCAGCGGGCGCTGGGGCACGACGCGCAGCAGGCGTCCTTCGACTGCCACGGTGACGGGCACCTGCGGCCCCAGCAGCGCGTCCGCCGCGCGCAGCACCACCGTGCCCGGCCCGATGCTGGCGGCCGACGGCGCGGTGGACAGCTCCACCTGGAGGGCGAGCTCCGGCGCGGCCACGGGTACCTGCCGCTCCCCGTCCGCGGGCTGCACGGACGTCACCACCAGCCGCTGGAGCGCGAAGTGGGCCAAATGCCCGCCCAGCGTCGCCACCGCGCCGCCGGCCGCGTGGGCCACGTGGGAGCCGGCCGGCAGGTTGGCGCGCACCAGCGTGCGGGCCCCGCCCTCCGGCTTGACGATGGACACCGACAGCATGCCCTTCACCGGCTGCGCGTCCTGGTCCGTGAGCTGCGTGGCGCCCAGCACCAGGTTGCCGGAGGCGCTCACCGCCCCCAGCCCCGTGGCCAGCAAGTCCTTGCGGCCGGGAGTGTGCGGCAGCAGCGACAGGAGCCGGGGCTGCGCGGGCTGCGTCAGGTCCACCACCGCGAGCTGCGCGCTGGCGCCGTCGCACGCCACGAAGGCGCGGCTGCCCACGGCGGACACCGCGCGCGCCCCGCCGGGCACCGCCACGAAGCCCTTCTCCTTCAGCCGCGGGTGCTTCAGGTCCAGCACGCGCAGGCCCGCGGGGCCCGCGGCCACCAGCAGCAAGTCACCGGAGATGAAGACGTCCCGGGCCTCGCCCACCACCGGCAGCGTGAGGATGCGCTGGGGCGCCGCCGGGTCGCCGATGTCCACCACCGCCACGCCCGCGGCGCCGTTGGCCACGAAGGCCACCCTGTCGCGCGCCGCCACGCCGCCCACGTCGTTGCCGGGCAGGTCCACGCTGCCGCGCAGCACGCGCGGCTCCACGTCCACCACCGACAGCAGGGGCGGCACGAAGACCCCGTTGCCCTTGAGCCGGTGCGGCGTCGTCACCAGCGCGCGCGTCCCGGAGAAGGCGACGGCCACGGGCTCCGAGTCCAGCGGCACCACGCCCAGGCCCAGCAGCGGATTGTCCCCCAGCGACGCCTGCGCGAAGGCCAGCGCGCCACCGCCCTGCTCCAGGCTCCCGCCCACGGCCAGGCGGCCGTCGGCGCGCGCCGCCACCGGCCCCAGGCGCGCCGCGCCGGAGATGGGCTGCAGGGTGGCCGAGGGCCGCAGGCCCAGCTCCACCTTCACCCCCTGCGAGCGCGCCCGGTTGTCGGAGGCGTCCGTGGCCTCGGCGTGGACGGTGACGAGCTCGCCCGCGCGGCCGCTCGGCGCCAGCCACGACAGCGAGTACAGCGGCCGGTTCGCGGGCCCCGGGTGGCTGACGGTGGTGCTGCCCAGCAGCAGGCCGTCCACCCAGAACTCGGTGGACTTCACGCCGGAGTTGTCCACGGCGGCGGCCGACAGCGTGACGAGCTCCCCCTCGGTGACGAGGTCTCGCTCGGGCGGGTCCACCAGCTCCACCTCGGGAGGCACGGTGTCGCGCACGGTGCCCACCTGCACCGGCGCGGAGACTGTCTCCTGGCCCGCGGTGTCCACGGCCACCGCCGTGAGCTCGAACAGGCGGTTGCCGCTGCCCACGGGCGCGACGAAGGTGCCCACGTACACGGCCGGCGCGCCGGGAATGCCGGCGGGCACCAGGGCCGTGTCCACGCGCTTGCCGTCCACCAGGAACGCCACCCGGACGATGCCGCCATCGGGGTCCGTGGCCTCGGCCTGGATGCGCATCGGCTGTCCGTCGAAGACGTTGGTGCCGGGCACCGGCTTCTTGATGGCCACCACCGGCGGCTGGTCCTTCACCACCCGCACCTGCACCGGCGCCGACCAGTCCTCCTGCCCCGCGACGTCCACCGCCTTCGCCCGCGCGGTGACGGTGGTGTCCACCCACGCCGCGGGCACCTCGAAGTCGAAGTCGTACGGCAGCACGAAGCGGCGCATCACCTCGGGCGGCGTCTCGCCCGTGCCCAGGTGCAGCGACACCTGGGCCACGCCGACGCCGTCCTCCGCCGTCACCTTGAAGCGGCGCTTCAGCCCGGCCACCACCTGCGCGGGGGCCTGGAGCGACACCACGGGAGGCGCGTCCTCCACCGCCCGCACGGAGACCTGCCGCTGGAACTTCAGGCCGGAGGTGTCCGTCGCCTCGGCGATGAAGGTGAGCGTCGTGCCCCGGGCGCTCTTCGGCACCCGGTAGCTGAACCGGTAGGGCGCCACCGGCATGGTGGCGAGGGGCTCGGTGCTGCCCGCGAGGCGGTACACCACGCTGGCCACGCCCACGTTGTCGTCCGCGCGCGCCTCCACCTCCAGCCGCATGCCCTCGACGACTTCGGAGTTGTTCGCTGGCGACAGGAAGGCCACGTCCGGCGGCTTCGTGTCCGCCACCACCGGCAGCGTCACCACCGGGGCCACGGCCTCCTTGCCCAGCGAGTCCCGCGCGCGGGTGCGCACGGTGAGCGTGCGCCCGGCGGAGCCGTACGGCAGCGGCACGCGGAAGGTGAAGGGGCGCGTGGTGCCCGTGTACCGCAGCGTCCCGCTCGCGCCTCCCTCGACGAGCACCTCCACCCAGGAGATGGCCACGTCGTCCTGCGCGGCCACGACGAGGCCGAAGTCGCGGCCCTCCGTCAGCGTGTCGCCCTGGCGCGGCTGAGCGAGCGCCACGGTGGGCGCCTGATCCGCCACCACCGGCAGCAGCACCACCTGGCTGTTGACGCGATGCCCGAACGAGTCCACCGCCGACGCCTGGAGCTCGAGCGTCCCGCTCCCTTGCGGCACCGGCACCTGGAAGGCGAAGGGCGGCATGCGCAGCACCAGCGGCTGCGGCGCGTCGTTCACCATCAGCTCCACGGCCTGCAGGGCCACGTCGTCCTCGGCCGCCACCGTCACCGTAACGGGGCTGCCCTCCACCACGGCCCTGCCGTTGGGCGGGGAGATGATGGCCACCGCGGGCTCGCGGTCTCGCACCACGTCGATGGGCTGGAGGTAGAGCGTGCTCCACCGGCCGCTCACGTCCCGGGCGCGCGTGGCCACGAAGTACGGCGCGCTGTCCGCCATGCCCAGCTGGGCCAGCGGCGGCATGACCACCTCGTAGCGCACCGGCGGCGCGTACACGTCGAAGTCGGAGCCCGGCACCGCGTTCTCCGCGGGGAAGCCGCCCGCGACGTGCACCACCTGGAGCGCCTCCAGGCTGGGGCCCGCGAGCACCTCCACCCGGTCCACGAAGACGTTGTCGTGCGCCACCACCTCCACCAGCACGGGCGTCTTCTCCACCACGTCCCGGCCCAGCGTCGGCCGCACCACCTCGGCCACCGGCGCGGTGGTGTCCCGCACCACCACCACCACGCGCTCGTACGAGGACTGGTGGCCCTCGATGTCCGTGGCCACCGCCCGCAGCTGGAGCGTGGTCTGCGTGCGCTCCGGCTCCAACGCCACGAAGCCGGGCGGCAGGCGCACCAGGCCGCCATACGTCTTCAGTCGCGTCACGTCGCGGAAGGGCTCCTTCAGCTCACGCGCGGCCTCGCGCACCGCCGGGTCCACCGCCACGGGCAGGTCGTCCTCCCCGAGCGCGTCTCCCAGCGTGGGGATGCCCTGCGCGGCCTTCTCGGACACGGACAGCGCGGGCTGGCCGTTGATGAACAGCTCCACCCGCTCCACGGCGGTGTCGTCACCGGCGATGGCCTGGAAGTAGAGCTGGATGCTGCCCTCGGCCAGCGTGGCGTTGGCGGCGGTGGGCACGGAGATGGCCAGCTCGGGCGCCTGCGGGCGGCGGCCCTCGACGACGAGCCGGGCGCGCCCCTGCCGCCCGGACGTGTCGGTGACGGTGAGGAGCAGCACGGAGGGCTCGCCGTCGCGGCTCACCGGCGGACGGAAGGTGAGCTGGCGGGCGGCGGTGGCCGGCGCGGGCGACAACACCTGGCTGAAGATGACCTCGCCCCGGAAGGTGGCCTCGATGGAGACCACGCCCACGTCATCCCTCGCCTCGAACTGGAGCGAGGCGTCCGTCCCCTGGAGCAGGCGCACGAAGCCGCTCGCCAGCTCCGGGCCGGTGATGTCCTCCACGCTGGAGCGCAGCGAGAGCAGCGCCAGCGACGGCGCCTCGTCCAGGCGCACGTCTACGTAGACGGGCTGGGACACGGAGGCATTGCCCGCCCTGTCGCGAGCCACCACCGACAGCGCCACGGGCGCGCCGCTGGTGGGACGCCGCAGCACCACGGTGCGGCGCACCTCGGCGCCCGGCCGCGTCAGCGTTTCAGAGGCGATGCCGTCCACGAGCAGCTCGGCGGACTCCACCTCCACGTCGTCCTGGAAGGACAGCGTCACCGCCGTCGGCGCGCCCTCGACGGTGGCGCTCCCGTTGGCGGGCGACGTCACCGCCGCGACGGGGGACGTCGTGTCCGGACGCACGCCCACCGGCAGCGTCGCGACGGCGCCCACGCCCGCGCCATCCCACACCAGCGCGCTCAGCACCGCCGCGCGCGGCGACCAGCCCATGGGAGGACGCAGGTGCGTCGCCACCTGGCTCACGCGCCCCGGCACCGGGGCCTGGGCCGCCAGCGGGCTCACCGCGAGCCACTCGCCGCCCGCCACCGCCCGCACCTGCACGCCGGAGCTGTCGTAGACGAGCCCCGTGCGAGTGACGGCCAGCGGCTCGCTGGCGCCGGAAGCGGACAGCAACTCCACGTCGATGGCGTCCACCGCCAGCGCGGAGGCCGGGAAGGACAGGTCCGCCGAATAGGACGGAGCCTCCAGGACCAGCTCGCGCCGCCCGCCCGGGTTTTGGGCCAGGAAGTCCTCCACGGCCGCGGACTGCTCCTGGCCGGGGTGCACGCGGTAGCGCCACGTCACGCGCGCCCGCGCGCCCAGGCCGGACGGCGAGGCGCCCACCTTCAGCACGGCGCGGCCGGACGAGCCGCCCTGCCCCGCCGGGCCGTGCGGCAGGACGCGCACCAGGCCCGCGTCCACGGAGAGCTGGAAGGACTGCTCCGCCCCGAAGCTCCACGTCACGGACGGCGTCGCGCCGCCCGCGGTGGCGCCGGTGGCCGGCACCTCGAAGGCCCCCGCGACGCCGGGGGCCAGCCGCGCTCCGGTGGTGGACAGCACCGCCAGCGCCGACGCCACCGAGACGTCGTCCCGCAGCTCCACCTTCACCTCTTCGCGCCGCTCCTCCGTCAGCTCGGCGCCGGCCGTGGGCGCGAGCAGGGCCACGGTGGGCGCGGCATCGGGCCGCAGTGTGCGGGTGAGGCTCGCCTCGGACGCCTTGCCCGTGGCGTCCACCGCGCGCGCGGTGAAGGTGAGCATCCGCGACGTCTCGCCCGCGGCCAGCACGGGCAGGAGCACGGAGACCTCCGCGCCGACGGAGGGGGCGGGCTCGACGTCCGGCAGCACCAGCGCCACGCCGTCCAGGCTGGCGGACACCGTGCGCACCACGCCGTCGTCGCTGGCCGACACGCGGAGCTTCACCGGGGTGCCGGACACGCAGGTGGTGTCGTCCGGGCCGCCGGACAGGAGCAGCGTCAGCCGGGGCGGGCCGCTGTCCACGTACTCCTTCACGCGGAAGCGCACCTCGTGCGTGTCGGTGACGTTGCCCGCCGGGTCATACGCGCGCGCCAGCAGCGTGTGCTCACCGGGCGCCACGCCCTCCAGGCGCACGGTGCCCGCGAAGGTGCCCACGTACTCGCGGCTGGTGAGGATGGAGCCGGGCCCCAGCGGGTCCGGGGTGCGGACCTCCTCGAAGCGCTCCTCGGCCACGCCCAGCGGCTCCTTGCCGCCCGGGGTGAGGGCCGTGCCGTCCACCAGCACCGCCACGCGCGAGACGCGCACATCGTCCCGCACCTCCACGCGCACGCCCAGCGAGCCGCCCTCCGGGATTTCCAGCAGTCCCTCGCGCGGCGACAGCGGCGACGTCAGCAGCGCGGAGGGAGGCTGGGTGTCGCGCCGCATGCCGAGCGACACCGTGCGGGTGGTGTCCTGTCCCGCGGTGTCGCGCACGGTGATGCCCACCGTGTCCGGCTGCCCCTTGGAGATGATGGGCGCCGTGACGACGAGGACCTGCGGCGCGGCCACATCCTTCATCGGCCCCGACAGCGGCAGCGCGCCGGCCTGGACTCCGCCGGACTGGCCCACCCAGCCGATGACGCCCTCGTCGTCGCCCATGGCCACCGACAGCTGGACGTCCTCGCCCTCGCGGTACGGACTGCCCGGCGGCGGCGCCAGCAGCGTCACGGTGGGAGGCAGGTCCTTCACCACCTGCAACTCCTGGGTGCGCTCCGCCGTCAGCCCGGAGCGGTCCGCCGCCACCGCGCGCAGCTGCAACCGCGTGCCCTCGGCGGAGGCCGGCACGGGGAGCTGGAAGCGGAACACGCGGTAGAGCCCCTCCAGCACGCCGCCCGTCAGCCGGTCCACGCGCGTGGCGCCCACGTACAGCTCCGCCCAGGCCACCTCCACGTCATCCGAGGCCACCACCTCCACCAGCACGGTGCGGCCCGCGAACACGCGCGCGCCCTCGGCCGGAGCGCGGAAGCCGACGAGCGGCGCCTTCTGGTCCGCGGACAACCGCAGCGGCAGCGTGGCCTCGGTCGTCCTGTCCCCGCTGTCGGTGGCCACCGCCCTCAGCACCGCGTCGCGCGGCGCGCCGGAGAGGGGCACCTCGAAGCGGTACGGCGGCAGCGTGCGGGTGCCCACGGCGGTGCCGTCCAGGAACAGGGCGACGGCCTTGATGGCCACGTCGTCCCGCGCGTCGACGACGACCTCCGCGGAGGCCCCCAGCGTGGCCACCGTGCCCGCCAGGGGCCGGAGGAAGGCCACGGTGGGCGCCTCGTCGGCCACCGCGTGCACCAGCACCTCGGGCGAGAAGCCCACGTTGTCGGAGGAGTCGTAGGCGCGCGCGCGGAGGCGGTGGTCCGCGTGCCCCTGCAGCAGGGCCGCCGGAATCACGGCGTGGGTGACGAAGGAGCCCGGCACGCCCGCGTTGGGCGCCGGGGTGGAGTCCGTGTGGAGCACCTCCCCGTCCAGGAGCAGCTCCACCCGCTTCACCTCCACGTCGTCCAGGCCCGCCACGCTGACGAGCAGGTCCTGCGTGCGCACGATTCGCGCGCTCTCCGCGGGAGAGACGATGGCCAGCGAGGGCGGCGTGACGTCCGGCGTGGCGAACACCGTGGCACGGGCCTTCGTCTCCTGCCCGGAGGAGTCGCGCGCCACGGCCTCCACGGTGAACGTCTGGCCCGCGGCGGAGGCGGGCACGCCGAAGGTGGTGAGGTACGGAGGCACGCTGGACAGGCCCACCGGCGCGCCGTTGACGAACCACGTCACCTGCACGGGCCGGCCCGAGTCGTCCTGCGTGGCCGCGGTGAGCACCATGCGGGAGCCGGCGATGAGGCTGCTCTGGTTGATGGGCGAGTGGATGGAGACCTGCGGCGGCTGGTCCGCGCGCACCACCGCCTGGAAGACGGCGCGGCGCTCGTTGCCACCCACGTCGAGCGCCTGCACCTCCACCTTCAGCTGCCGGCCCAGGCTGGAGGCGGGCGGAGTCCAGCTGAAGGAGAAGTCCTGCGAGCCCGACGGCGTCCCGGCCAGGCCCCCCTTCGTCAGCCGCGTGCTGGCCACGACGGCGCCGTCCACCAGCAGCCGCACGTCCACGCCGAAGGCCAGCGCGTCGTCCCCCACCGAGCCCGCGACGCCCAGCGGCACGCCCACGGTGGCGTCCGCCATGGGGCCCACCGGCTGGCGCAGGGTGATGAGCGGCGCGGAGTCCGCGACGATGCGGACCGGCAGCGCCTCCACCGGAACTTCGGCCCCGGAGCCGTCCACGGCCGTGGCCCGGATGATGGCGGAGGTGCCCGCCGCCGTCCTCGACGGCACGTAGGTGACTTCCCACAGCGGGACGAGGACGGGCACGGGGCCCTTGTCCGTCTCCCGCATCCGCACCTCCACGCGGGGGGCGCTCGCCACGCCCAGCGCCGCGTCATCCACGGTGAAGCGGACGACCTGGAAGTCGCTGGCGCTCAGGGTGCCGCCGCGCCAGTCGCCGCTCGTCACCCGCAGCGTCCGGGGCAGCCCGGCGACGAGGAGCTCACCGGCCAGCGGCGCCTCGTACACCACCGAGCGCGAGCTGGGCGCTCGCGCGCCCGTCACCTGCACCCGCGCCTCGGCGGACTGCGCCTGCTGGCCGGCGGTGTCCACCACGCGCGCCGACAGCACCAGGGGGCTGCCGCCATACGGAGGCGCCTTCACCTGGAGCACGTAGGGCGGCGACGTGTCCGAGACGGTGGGGACGCCGTTGACCAGGAAGTCCACCCGCGCCACGCCCACGTCGTCCGTGGCCACGGCCTTCACCTCGAGGCTGCCACCGGCCACCACCGTCGCGGGCGCGGTGAGCCGCACCTCGGGCGGCGCGTCCAGGGCCTCCACCATGACGGACACCGGCGGCTGGCCCGGGTACGTGGCGACGACGCGCGCCGGGCCGGGCCGCAGCGACGTCACCTTGCCGTCCGGAGACACCCTCAGCGTGCTCGGGTCCTCCACGCTCCACTTCGTCCCGACGGCCGCGGGCGTCAGGTCCACCCGCCGGCCGGAGGTGAGCAGGCCCTCCAGCCGCAGCGCCACCGAGCCCTCCACGTGGGGGATGGACGGCGCGACGGGGAGGATGACGAGCTCTTGCAGCTGCGCGGTGGAGTCCACCACCACCGACACCGTGGCCGTGTAGCCCGCGTACCGCGCCGTCACCTGGGCCTCGCCGTTGGCGCGAGCCACCACGTGCCCTTCCCGCGTCACCACCGCCACCGACTCGTCGGAGGACTCGTACGTGGCGCCATTCGCGCCGCCGCTGACGTCCACCTCTCCGGCGATGGCGAAGTCGGCGAACACCTTGAGCGGCTCGCGCTGGCCGAAGCCCTCCGACAGCAGCAGCGGCGAGGGCCCGGCGCGCAGCGCCAGCACCGGGTCGAACGCGGTGGAGTCGGTGAACTCCACCTCGGACGTGTGCACCACCCGGTCGTACGGGTCCACCAGCGCCACGTCCACCACCACCACGCCGTCCACGGGGATGCGCTCCGCGGTGACGGGCACGGAGAACGTCACCTGGCCGGGCGTGGTCAGCCGGGGCCGCGCCACCTTGCGGCGGGCCGTGGCGAAGGAGTGGGCCTCGGCCTCCTCCAGGTCCCCCTTCAGCGTGCGCAAGAGCTCCGCCGAGGCACCCAGCAACGTCAGCTCCACGCGCGCGAGGGTGCCCTGGTACGCCACGTCCACCAGCAGCTCGCCGGAGCCCGGCGAGGCCCGGACCTTCACCGCATTCGCCCCGAAGCCGGGCGGAGGCGCGTTTCCGTCGAGCACCACCTGCACCGGCGTCACCTGCGCGCCCTCGGCCGCCACGGGCTCGGCGGTGATTTCCAGCCGCCCGTCCGCCGGCAGCTCGGCCGTCAGCGGCACCAGGATGTGGAAGGGAACGGCACCGGCCATGTCCCGCGACACGACGGCCCGGGCAAGGTCGACGAATGCGCCCGCCGTGGCGGAGGTGCCCTTGACGCTCACCACCACCTGGGCGGCGGAGCCCTCCACCTCGAAGCCGAGCTCCACGGTCCGCGCCCCGGCCTGGAGCGGGCGGAGGGGATACACGGACACGACGGACGGCGCGGCCTGCCCCATGGCCAGAGCGGGCACGACACAGACGAGAACCGCGCACAGGACGCCCAGCGCCCCCAGGCGCGGCGCGCGACGTGGCTGCATGTGACTTCCCCCTCTGCCCCGCGCGTCAGGGACGCGCTGATACCTCGACGTGCACATCCGCGGCGCCCCTCAGGCGCGTCCGCAACGCATCGAAAACCCGGCGCTGGCGCGACGGCGCTAGCCGCCCCTCGACTTCCGCGCGCACCTCCTCGAACGGAGGAATGCGCTCCCCCCGCCGCTCCAGGAGCTGGAGCACGGCGAACCCCTCCGCCGTCTCCACCACCGCGGACACCTGCCCGGTGGTGCGCAGCGCGAAGGCCGCCTCCTCCAGCCGCGCGTCCTTCAGCTCGCCCCGGGCGAACATCCCCATGTCCCCCGCCCGGGCCCGCTCGGGCCCGTCTCCGGCGGACTGCACGCGCGCCAGGGGCTCCCCGGCCCGCAGGCGCCGCGCGAACTCCTCCGCCCGGGCCCGCGCTCGCGAGCGCTCCGCCGCGCTGCCGCCTCCAGTGGACGCCAGCACGCGCGCCAGGTGGACGCGCTCCGGCTGGCGCAGCTCGGACCGGTGCGCGTCGTACCAGGCGCGCAGCTCCTGCTCCGTCGCGGGCCCCGCGCCGCGCTCCTCCTCCGCCAGCAGCGCCTGGACGAGGAGCCGCTCCTCCAGCTCCCGCACCTGCCGGGCGATGTCCTGCTGCTCCGCGAGCCCGCGACGCCGCGCCTCCTCCACCAGCAGCCGCTTGTCCACCAGCGAGCGGGCGAACTCCTCCTGCCCCACCGGACTCTCGAACTGCTCGCGCAGCGCCGGAGGCAGCCTCCGCGACTCACGCACCAATTCCTCGCGGGTGATGGCGCCGCCCTTGTACCGGGCGACCACGTCTCCCGACGCCGCGCCGGCGTCCGCCACGGAGCCACGGGCGTCCCCGGACTGGCGCCCCTCGCAGCCCATCAGCGCGAGCGTCACGACGAGCCAGCGGCTGTACCCGATGTATGACAAACGACGCTCCGTCGACGTGGTGGCGCACCTGGTGTGCTGGCTATCGTCCGCGATCTGTCACGAGGAATTCAACTGGTCTGCAATGTGCCGCCAATTGTGAATCCACGCGTCATTTGCTACTGAAATCGCGTGTCCCACTGGCACTGCAGCACGGGGTTTGTCCCTACCTGCCCCACATAAGTCAGGAATCACACCCATGAGTCTCTTCAGACCCATAGTCACAGTCGCGGTGTTGCTCGTCTGTGCTTGCAAGGGTTCGGGAGGTTCGGAGGCGTCCGGGGGCAAGGCGGACCCGGTGGTGGCGAAGGTGGGAGACGGCGTCATCACCGCGAGCGGGTTCCAGGCGCGGCTGGAGGAGCAGCCCCCGGTGCTGCGCTCCCGCTACACCTCGCTGGCGTCGAAGAAGGAGTTCCTCGACAACCTCGTTCGCTTCGAGCTGCTGGTGCAGGAGGCGCGCAGGCAGGGGTTGGAGCAGGACCCCGAGGTGAAGGCGACGCTGGAGAAGCTCATCGTGCAGCGGCTGATGCAGAAGCACGCGGCGACGGCCGCGGCCACGCCGCTCGCGGAGGAGGAGCTGCGCAAGTACTACCAGGAGCACCTGGGCGAATTCGTGCGGCCGGAGAAGGTCCGGGTGAGCCAGGTGTTCCTCGCCTCGACGAGCAACGACGCGAAGCGCGCGGCGGTGAAGGCGGAGGCGGACAAGCTCCTGGGCGAGGTGAAGCGCCAGGAGGCGGGGCCGGTGAAGGTGGCCTTCGCGGAGCTGGCGCGCACGCGCTCGGACGACGCGGCGTCGAAGGAGGCCGCGGGCGACCTGGGCTACCAGACGCGCGAGGAGCTGGCGGCGAAGTGGGGGCAGGCGGTGGCGGATGCGGCCTTCGGGCTGAACGCCCTGGGCGAGCTGGGCCAGGTGGCCTCGGAGCGGGGCCTGCACCTGCTGAAGCTCACCGGACGCCAGCCGGGACTGGAGCAGTCATTCGACACCGTCAGGCCGCGCATCGAGAGCCGGCTGCAGATGGAGAAGCGCTCGCGCCTCATGGACGACCTCGTCACCTCGCTGCGGAGCAGGACGAAGGTGGAGGTCGACGAGAAGGTGCTCGGTGAGATTGCCGTCACCGCGGACGGGGCCGGCTCGGCCCACCCGGCGACGCCCTGAGCTACGGGCCCCCGCGCCCGTCCGCTCGCTAGGTCGAGGGCTGGGCGCCTTGGAGGCCCGGCGCTTCCGGGGCACGCGGCGTCTCGACGGGTGAGATGCAGTGCACGAGGAGCACGCGCAGGACGGTGTCGAGGGCGAACGACAGCCGCATGCCCTCCACCGTGGTGACGAAGCCCTCCTCGTCGCGCTCCATGCGCGCCAGGACCTGCCCCAGCGGCACCGCGCTCCCCAGCAGGAGCGCGAGGTTCTCCAAATGGGTTTCGAGGTGCATGCGCACCTCCCCAGGGAGTCGCTGGAGCTGACGCTCCGCACGCCGGGAGAAGAAGAGCCTGGGCATGTAGGCATGCTAGGCACTGAACAAGGGCCCCGCCGGAACGCGCGGCCGGTCGTCTGCTGGGCGGCTGGGCAGCCAGCGACGTTCCGAGCTGGATGCCCGCTACCGGTACCAGCGGAGCCGCGCCACGGCGCCTCCGCCGTTCTCGTAGTACTCCACGACGACGCGATGCATGCCGGAGCGCAGGTAGCGCCACGTCACGTACGTGGTGGGCGGCTGGTCCCTCCACGCGTTGATGATGCGGCTGCCGTCCAGGTACACCCGGATGCCGTCATCCGCCTCGGCGGCGAAGAAGTAGCCGCCGGAGAACAGGTAGAAGCGGCCGGACCAGCGCACGGAGAACCCGTCTGCCCCCACCCACGGCGGCGACGGGCTGCCCAGTCCCCAGTTGTGGGAGAGCGGCGCGGACTCGCACCGCACCACCGCCGGCACGCCGGACAGCCCCATGTTGTTGAAGTACTCCGCCCGGTACATGCCGTCGGGGCACTCGTCCTGGGACTCGGGCCCGAAGAGGGCCGTGTAGCGGGCATCGGTGCTCCCGACGACGACCTCGCGCTGCTGCGGCCCTCCGTCCGCCCACGCCTGGAAGTACGCGCCGCCCTGGGGCGAGGGCGCATAGAGGGTATGCGTGGAGCCGACGATGGCCGTGCGCACCCGGGGCGACGGGCCCGACGTCCCATCGAACACCACCTCCAGCCCGGGAGGTGACGTCTCCAGCGTGAGCTGCACCGTGCGGGGGTGAATCGCCACGGTGCTCGAGCCCGTCAGCCCCGTCGAGTCCGTCGCGGTGAGCGTGAGCTGGAAGAAGACCTCGTCCCCGTGGTCCGGGACGGTGAACGTACCGCTCGGGCCGGTGCTCGTGGCGTAGGGATGCGCGTGGCACGTCCCGCCGGAGCAATGCTGGAGCGTGAGCGTCCAGCGCAACCTGTCACCGGGGATGGGGCCGTCCTCCGCGTCGCTCGCGCCGCCGGAGTACGCCACCACGTCGCCCACGCTGAACCGGTACGTCGGTGATGGCGCGGTGATGGAGACGACAGGAGCCCGGTGCCCGGCCGCGATGCGCACGGTGGCGGCGTGGCTGCCGCCGCGCCCGTCGCTCACGCTCAGGCGGGCCGTGTAGATGCCGCGCGTGGCGTAGGTGTGCTCGGGGTGGGCGAGGCTGGACACGGCGCCATCCCCGAAGTCCCACGAGTACTGGAGCGCGTCTCCATCCGGGTCCTGGGTGCCCGCGCTGGAGAACCGCACGAGCAGCGGCAGGTCGCCGGAGGTGGGCGTGGCCGAGGCCACCGCGGTGGGAGGCGTGTTGCCCGCCGTGTAGCGGATGCGGCGCAGCTCACCCGCGAGGATGTCGACGTAGAAGAGGTTGGAGTCCGGCCCGACGTCGAGCGCGACGATTCCGCCCACGTCGGTCGCGAACGTCGTGACGCTGCCGGGGACGAGGTTGTCATTCGCGTCCACGCGCAGGGCCCGAATCCAGCGCTGGGCGTAGTCGGCGAAGAAGTAGGCGCCGCGCCACGCTTCCGGATACGCCGCGCCCGTGTAGAAGGCCCCGCCCGTGGCCGTCTGGCCGACCCCGTGGTCCCAGACATACAGCGGACGCTTCACGGCGGACGGGCCCCGGGCGTAGAGCGCCTGGCAGGGGGGCCTGGGCTCATAGCCGGGCTGGCGGAAGTCCCCCTCGTAGCAGGGCCAGCCGAGGTTGGCCCCGGCGCTCGCGACGTTGATTTCCTCGTAGGTCCCCCAGCCGACGTCGCCCAGGTACGGCACGCCCGTGTCGGGGCGCAGATTGAAGCGATAGGGGTTGCGCAGCCCGTAGGCCCAGACCTTCGAGCGGTTGGCATTGGCATCGCCATTCCAGAACGGATTCGACGGCACGCCCTGCCCCTGGCGGTTGATGTGCAGCACCTTGCCCGCGAGCGAGTCCAGGCTCTGGGCTCGCAAGGCATCCTCATCCACCGTGTCGAAGCGGGCCCCGTCCCCCAGCGTCACGAAGAGCGTGCCATCCGGCGCGAAGCGGACGTTGCCCACGCTGTGGGAGGCGCTGTCGGAGGGGATGCAGTCGGTGCCCGGGGGAAAGTCATTGCAGGAGGTGCCCACGGTGGTGCCCAGCAGGATGTACTCGCTGGACGGCGAGGCCGTGTCCCCCGCCGCCGTGTACCGGGCGAGGCGCGCGGTCTTCCGGCCGCTGTCGTCCGTGGCGTCATCGTCGTAGGTGTAGAGCAGATAGACGAAGCCATTGGTGGCGAAGGCGGGGTCCACCGCGAGCCCGAGGAGGCCCCGGTCATGGTGGGAATTCACGCGTGCCTGGAGGTCGATGAAGGGCGTGGGCTGGAGCACCCCGTTCTTGAAGAGCCGGACGACGCCGGCCTTCTCCGCGATGAGGAGGCGTCCGTCCGGGAGCGCGGCGAACGTGGTTGGAAATTGGAGGCCCGAGGCCACCACCTCCATCGCGAAGCCCGCGGGTGGTTGCGCGTGCGCGAGCAGGCTCCAGGAAAGACAGACGAAGAGACAGATGGCGCTTGCGCGCGTCCAGCGACCCGGGACTTTCATGCACACTCCGCGAAGGGAGCCGGGAAGCTGGGGTCTGGACCGCGCCTGACCAGCGGCACTCTGGCCGTGGGTCTTTGTCACCACCCGCGGCAAGGTGTCAGCCGCTCAGGCCGTGCGCCACCGCACCGCCAGCACCGACAGGGCCACCAGCGCGCTGCCCGCGCCCACCACGGCCATCACGGGACGGCGCAGTCCCGTCCCGAGTGCCTCCAGCGCGCCGCCCACGAGCTCGCGGCTGGCCTTGCGCACGAGGCCGTCACGCCGAAGGGCCTCCCGCCAGCGGTGCCCCTGGACCTCGAGCGCCCCGCTCGCGCCTCGCACGGTCGCCGCGGCGGCGCGCTCGGCGAGCGTCTCCAGGGAGGAGACCAGCGCGGCTCCCGTGTCCGCGGGGCGCTTCGCCACCTCCTCGCGAATGCCCTCGGCCACTCCGCGCACCAGTCCACGGCCCGCGCGCTCGAGCAGGCCCACGAGCGCATCGGAGTCCTCTCGCAGCTTCGACCCGAGGCCGTCGGCGACGCCTCTGCCAATCTTGGAGGCAATCTCCGCCCCGGCGGGAGCGAACCTCCGCGCGTCCTCGACGAGTCCCGGCGCGGCCGCATGAAGCTCTTCTGTAACCGCCTTCACCATGCCCCGGGCCATGACCTGCGCGCGCTCTCCCGGGGTGCGAATCTCCTCGGTGCGGTGCCGGGCATAGGACGCCACGCCATCCAGGAGGCGGTTGATGCGCTCCGCGAAGGCATGGAAGGGCAGGCCGCCGTCCTGCCATTCCCGCTCCAGCGCCTCCAGGGCGCCCTGCGTGGCGGCGCTGGCCATGGCATGGGCCACCCCGCCCGGCTCCACGTGCTCGTGCTGGGCGGCGTCATGCACCAGGCGGCCGACCACCGTCAGCACGTCCTGAAGGAGGCCGCGAAGCTGACCATCGAGCTCCGGCATCTCCTTGCGCAGCCCATCCGCCGCGCCGCTCACCGCGCCGACCACGGCCTCGCGCGCGGCCAGCCGTTCGAGCCCCAGGGCCAGGTTGCGAAGGGCCTCCACCGGGCTCGCTCGCGATTCCTTGCCCATCAGCGTTCCATCCTTCCCGCCAGCACGACGGCCGCGGCTGTAGAGAGCCCGTGAAGGAAGAGTGAGGACGGACCGGGGTCGGGGCAACCAGTCCGCACCACGGCAGACCGGCCTGGCGACGAGGGCGCGGGGTGGCATGCAGTCGTCCGCCGGCCTTCCCGGTCCAAGCGTTCGCCGGTTACTGCGCCGCATGCCCGCGCCGCGGAGGGGCTCCTGGTTCATCTGGTAGCCGGCCCTCGTACAGCAAGGATGCAGGAGTCGTAGTGAGGCGCCGCAATTGACGCGTGACAGGCAGGGCTCGTGCGCGTCAACCTGGGCACCACATGAAAGGACGTCGTCCTTGGATTTCCGACCGTGTAGCGCGCTTCTGCTCCTGCTTTCCGCGTGCGCTTCGACGGAGCCGAAGCCACTGGAGCAGATCGCCATTCCATGGGTTGCGCCCCTCGCCGCGCCAAAGCCCATCGCGTTTCCGGTGCCCGTCGGCCTGACGCCTCCTGCAACCATCATGGTGGATCCTGCCGCGCAGCCACAGGAAGAGCCGGGAGCGTCCCCCTCACCGGAAAAGTCCGGCTCAAACCGGGCCCCGCCGGTTCCGGCAACCTCGGTTCCCCGCCCTGAGTGCATTCCTGAAGTCGTTCCGCACCTGGGCGGAGATCCCCTGCACAATCAGTGTGCAGACAAGGTCCCATTGAACGGCCTCAGTGGCTTTGACGTGCTCGTCAACGGCAAGCGCTTCGACGCGATGCAAATCCCCGCAGGCGTGCTGTGGGAGGTCAAGACCGACAACTTCGACACGTAAACAGCGGCCCTCCGGAAGATTGTGATCGCAAAACAGGTGACGGAGCTGCAGCGCGAACGCGACCTCGCAAATGCCTGCGGGTGTCGGTTCGCCGTGGGCGTACGCAGCGCAACGCATCGGGCTGTGCTGCGAGACTCGGACCCATCCCTCACGATTGTCGTCATGGACTGGTGCTGAAATGGAAGCGTCGAAAGACTCCCTCCTGCTCAGGGTCTACGCGCCAGCACTCACGGGCGACGACCGTCGCCCGGTGGCTGTTGCCCACGCCATGGAACACGCGCTTCCCGGCCTGCGGCTGGGCTGGACGATTTCGGACGCGGGCCGATTCATTCCCCTACCGGGTCGCGACGAGTGGATGACTGAAGGCGTGAGAACCGGTGCGTTTCCACTGCTCAGCAATGACGATGAGAGCAGCCTCGTCACGCTCACCTGGTCGGAACCGCCCGCCAGCCAGAATCCGGGGGGCCAGCGCCTTCTCGAGGTCCACGCGGAGTGGCCACTGGATGCGCAGGGCCTCGGGGCAGCAGCGGACCTGCTGGAGCGGGTGGCGGAGAGCACACGCGCCCTGTGGGGACAGGCGACGCCTGGACGCCCAGCCGGTGACATCGGGGAGCAGACGAGCCCCACGCTTGCAGGGCCGCCCCGCCCGCCCCGTGGGCTGCCAGCACTCAAGCTTCCATGGGACATCCGTTCGCCTGAGATTCCACATCGCCTGGGGTGGCTGAACTTCTGGTCGGCCGCCACCGCACGGGCCATCGGATTCCCGGACTCCTCGCGCGACGAAGACCTGCTCTCGCGGGCCCGGCGCACTGCGACAGGCGGATGGGTCGTTCCGCTCACGGATGCGCCGCTCGAGCTCGACAACCCGGCGCACCTCGAAGCGCTCCTGCGCGCCTACGAGCGCTTCCCGGAGATCGGCGGACGCTCAACCCCTTGAGTCTGCCCCCGAAGGAAGGCAGGGTCGACCGCCCCCACCAGGGTATGCGCTCTTCATGTCGTCCCCCCCACCCGAACCCGAGCCGGTGCATGAGCCAGAACCTCTACGACATCCCCCTTACCTCCATTCAAGGTACCGCGCAGACCCTCACCCCGTTCAAGGGCAAGGTCCTGTTGGTGGTCAACGTGGCGTCCAAGTGCGGGCTGACGCCCCAGTACGAAGGACTGGAGAAGCTCTACGAGCGCAAGCGCGACCAGGGGCTGGAGGTGCTCGGCTTCCCGTCCAACGACTTCCTCGGCCAGGAGCCCGGCACCGAGGCGGAGATCCAGGAGTTCTGCAAGCTGACCTACGACGTGAAGTTCCCGCTGTTCTCGAAGGTCGCCGTGGTGGGAGAGAAGCAGCACCCGCTCTATCGCGAGCTGACCCGTGCCTTCCCCGCTGCCACGGGCGAAGGGCCGATGCGCGCGCGGCTCCAGGGCTACGGCATCCAGCCGAATCCGGTCCCCGAGGTGCAGTGGAACTTCGAGAAGTTCCTCATCGGCCGGGATGGCCGCGTCGCGGGGCGCTTCGCCCCGGACGTGACGGCGGAAGACCCCCGCCTCCTCCAGGCCATCGACGCGGAGCTGGCGAAGCAGGCCTGACCGCTCAGCCTCGGTGGCCCGCGCGCTGCTTCACCGAGGCGTCGCCGCCATGATGATGGCGGCGACCTACTCGAACGCGGTGAAGGAGAAGGTGGACTGGAAGTCGACCTCCGCTCCCTTGCTCATGAAGCTGGAGGCAGCCGGGCCACGCAGCACCACGTTGAACTTGCCGTCGAGGAAGCGGGTGTAGTCGTCCGGCGCCATCGCCGTCGAGTCGAAGTCGACGAGGAACGAGACCGGGCCGCTGCCCGTGGGGTTCTCCACATGGCCCGCGACGTAGGTGTTGTTGGACTCGTCCATGCGGAAGAGGGTCTCCACGCGGCCACTGAAGACCTCCGCGAGCGAGGCCACGCCCACGCTGCCAGCGCCCAGGGTGAGCGTGAGCGTGGCGAGCTCCACGCGAGAGGGCGACTGGCCCTCCAGCGCCCTGCGAGCGTCATCGACGAAGACCTTGAAGGGGTTGCCCGACTCGGTCGAGATGCCCTTCTGGGCGGTGACGGTGGCGTTGACCGTGTCGGACGACTTGGCCTTGAGGTTGATGCCGACGGGCGCCGAGTACGACACCGCATCGTCTCCGCAGCCCATGAGCGAGAGCGCGGCGCACAACACGAGCGGAAGAATACGGTTCATTTTCAAGGGCTCACTTCGAGAGAGCGGGCGCGCTCGGCCTGACGCACCCTGATGAGGGCGGTGTTGCGACAGGGAGACCCGCCCGCGGGGCCTTTGGCCACGTCCCCGACGGGCCGACGGAGTTCAAGGACCGCGCGCTGGAGCGCAAGCTCGACGCGCTGACCACCGCGGGCATCGACTGGCTGCGCGAGGTGCTCGCGGAGCATGTCCAGCGAGGACCCTGTGCAAGCGGCCGTGGCTTCGAGAGACCCACTGGTTCGGACGGGGACCGTGACGACACACATTAAGAGTCATGGACCGAGAAGGAGTCTGGCCATGCAGACCACGATGACCCCTGGGAGCGGGTCGCCGGAGGGCTCGGCGGGAGTGGTGGCGGAGTCCCAGCAGGAGTCCCCTGCCCCCGTCGTCTGGTTCGAGTCCCTGTCGCGCGAAGACACGTCCATCGCGGGAGGCAAGGGCGCCAACCTCGGCGAGCTGACGCGGGCCGGCCTGCCCGTCCCCCGGGGCTTCGTCGTCACCGCCGCCGCCTTCTCCGCCTCCCTGGAGCCCATCCGCTCCCGCCTGACGCAGCTGTGGCGCCGCATCGACCCGGACGATGCGGAGTCGCTCGCCACCCTCTCCAGGGAGCTGAAGACGCTGGTGCGCGAGGTGCAGCCTCCCGCCTCCGTGCGCGCGGCCCTCCTGGACGCGTACCGGCAGCTCGGGAAGGAGCGCGCCGTCGCCGTCCGCTCCTCCGCCACCTCCGAGGACACCGCGGACACCTCCTTCGCGGGCATGCACGAGACGTTCACCAACGTCGCCGGCGACGCCGCCGTGCTGGAGCGGGTGCGCGAGTGCTGGGCCTCCGCCTACGGAGAGCGCGTGGTGGCCTACCGCCGCAGCCAGGGCCTGTCCGAGGAGCCCACCCTCGCCGTGGTGGTGCAGGAGATGGTGGACTCGGCGCGCTCGGGGGTGATGTTCACCGTGGACCCGTCCACCGGAAACCGGGAGCGGCTCGTCATCGAGGGCGCCTTCGGGCTGGGCGAGGTCGTGGTCGGCGGGCAGGTGGAGCCCGACACGTACGTGGTGGACAAGCAGCGCCTGCGCATCCTGGAGGCCCGCATCGGCCACAAGGCCTTCCAGATTGTCCGCGAGAGCCACGGGAAGGAGCACCGCGTCGAGCTGTCCCCCGAGGAGGCCGGCCGCCGGGTGCTGAAGGACGAGGAGGTCCTGGAGCTGGCGCGGCTGGGGCTGCGCGTGGAGCAGCACTACGGCTCGCCGCAGGACGTGGAGTGGGCGGAGTCGGGAGGGCGCCTGTACCTCGTGCAGTCGCGCCCCATCACCACGCTGGCGGCCGGCGGGACGGCGCCGGAGCCACAGCCCCCCGCGGCGAAGGGCGCACCGCTCGTCACCGGCCTGGGCGCGTCGCCCGGTGTCGTGTCCGGCCGGGTGCGCGTGCTGCAAAAGCCCGAGGAGGGCAAGCGGCTGCAGAAGGGCGAGGTGCTCGTGGCGCCGATGACGTCTCCGGACTGGGTGCCCACCCTGCGCCGCTGCGCCGCCATCATCACCGACAGCGGCGGCATGACGTGCCACGCCGCCATCGTCAGCCGGGAGCTGCGCATCCCCTGCGTGGTGGGCACGCGCTCGGCCACGCGGGTGCTGCGCGACGGCGAGGAGGTGACGGTGGACGGCTCCACCGGCCAGGTCCGCGCGGGGCTGGAAGCGGCGCCCGAGTCCGTCCAGGCCACCCGGGCTCCGGCCCCCACCGTGGCCGGCGAGCCCGAACCGCTCGCCACCCGGCTCTACGTCAACCTCGCCCTGCCCGGACAGGCGAAGGCGGTGGCCGCGCTCCCGGTGGACGGCGTGGGGCTGCTGCGCGCCGAGTTCATGCTGACGGAAGCGCTCGGCGGCGTGCACCCGAAGCGGCTGCTGGCCCAGGGCCGGCGCGCGGAGTTCGTGGAGAAGCTGGCCGGCTCGCTGCTGGAAATCACCCGCGCCTTCCATCCGCGCCCCGTCGTCTACCGGACCACGGACTTCCGCACCAACGAGTTCCGCGGCCTGGAGGGCGGCGACGAGTTCGAGCCCACCGAGGCCAACCCGATGATGGGCTACCGCGGCTGCTACCGCTACCTGCGCGAGCCCGAGGTCTTCCAGCTCGAGCTGGAGGTGCTCGCCCGCGTGCGCGAGGAGACGCCCAACCTGCACGTGATGATTCCCTTCGTGCGCACGAAGTGGGAGCTGGAGGCGTGCCTGGAGGCGATGGAGCGCGGCCCGCTGGGCCGGCAGCGGGGCTTGCAGCGCTGGGTGATGGCGGAGGTGCCCTCCGTCGTCTACCGCATTCCCGAGTACGCGAAGCTGGGCATCACCGGCGTGTCCATCGGCTCCAATGACTTGACGCAGCTGATGCTCGGGGTGGACCGGGACTCGGAGCTGTGCGCGGAGCTGTTCGACGAGTCGGACGCGGCGGTGCTGGACGCCATCCTCCACATCATCCGGGCCAGCCGCGAGGCCGGCCTCACCTCGTCCCTGTGCGGCCAGGCGCCGTCCAACCACCCCGAGTTCGCCGAGCACCTGGTGCGCGCGGGAATCACTTCCATCTCGGTGGACCCGGGGGCCGCGGGGGCGGCACGCAGGGTCATCGCGGCGGCGGAGCGAAGGCTGCTCCTGGAGGCAGCCCGGACAGGGCACCTATGAAGACGCGCCCCGGCAGCCGCCGGGCTTCCCGGCTCGAGCAGGTGGTCGCCAGACTGGGGCCCTTCGCGGCCGGCCTCGCCCTGGTGATGGCCGTGGGCGGACTGCTGGCGTGGGGCCTGGGCGACATGAACGTCCTCCACGCCTACATCGACGCCTGCATCGCCGTGCTCTTCGCGCTGGCGCTCTTCCTGGTGCTGCTCACCCGGGATGCGCGCACGCTCTCCCTCCTGGAGGCGGAGCGCCAGCGGATGGAGCAGTCGCTCCGGCTGTCCGAGGCCCGTCTCGGCGGCATCATCTCCGGCGCGGCCGACGCCATCATCTCCATCGACGACGCGCAGCGCATCACCCTCTTCAACGAGGGCGCGGAGCGCATCTTCGGCCACTCCGCCCGGGAAGTCCTGGGCCAGCCCCTGGACCTGCTCCTCCCGGAACGCTACCGGGCCATCCACAGACAACACGTGGAGCGCTTCGCGGCGGGCACGCACGCCTCGCGGCAGATGGCGGAGCGGCGCCCCATCATCGGCAGACGCAAGAATGGAGAGGAGTTCCCCGCGGAGGCCAGCATCTCCAAGGTGGACGTGGGTGGAAGCCACGTGCTCACCGTCATGCTGCGCGACATCTCCACACGCAGGCACGCGGAGGAGGTGCTCCGCACCAGCGAGGAGCGCTTTCGCACCGCGTTCGAGGATGCCCCCATCGGCATGGCCATCGTCGGGCTGGACGGCCGCTTCCTGAACGTGAACGACTGCCTGTGCAGGATGGTCGGCTACTCGCAGCGGGAGCTCCTCGTCCGGGGCTTCCGGGACATCACCTGGCACGAGGACGTCGATGCGGACCTGGCCGGCCTCCAGCGGCTGCTCACGGGAGAGCTCGGCACCTACCAGCGGGAGAAGCGCTACGTCCACAAACAGGGCCACGTCGTCAGCATCCAGCTGATTGCCTCGCTGGTACGCGACTTCCGGGGGGAACCCCTCCACCTCATCGCACACATGCTGGACATCTCCGAGCGGAAGCAGTTCGAGCAGGCCCTGAGCTTCCTGGCCGAGGCGGGGCCGCGCCTCGCGGGCTCGCTCGAGTCCCGGACGACGCTCGCAACCGTGGCGCGGCTCGCAGTCCCTGCCCTGGCGGACTGGTGCGTGGTCGAGCTGGTGGATGAGGACGGGCGCCTCCAGTCGGTGCAAGGCGTGGCGGCCTCACCGGAGAGCTCGCGCCTGCTGGACACGCTGCTGCACACCTACCCCCAGGAGCCGTCGCGCCAGGGGAGCATCGTCGCGGGCGTGCTCCAGACGGGACGCTCCGCCCTGTTCCAGGATGTCCCGGGAACGGTGTTGGAGTCGATGGCCGAGGACGGCCCCCACCTGGAGCTGCTCCGACACATCGCCCCCCTGTCCGGCATCGTCGTGCCCCTCTCGGCTCGCGGGCACATCCTGGGGGCCATCATCCTCTGGACCTCCGAGTCGGGGCGCCACTTCGGCGCCCGGGACCTGGCGCTGGCCGAGGAGCTGGCCAGTCGCGCCGCGCTCGCCATCGACAACGCCTGTCTCCATGAGCGGTCCGAGCAGGCGACGCGCACCCGCGACGAAGTCCTTCGCGTCGTGGCCCATGACCTCCGCACCCCCCTGAACGTCATCGCCCTGAGCGCCGAGACACTCCTGAAGCGGGCGCCCGAGCAGCGGGCCACCGACACGCGGCCGCTGGAGACCATCCGGAAGGCGGTGCAGCGCTCCCACCGGCTCATCCAGGACCTGCTGGACGTCGCCCGCATGGAGGCCGGCCACCTCTCGGTGGAGCGCGCTCCGCTGCGAACCGCGTCCCTCGTGAGAGAGGCCATCGAGCAGCACCGCGCGCTCGCGGAGATGAAGTCCCTCCAGCTCACGGCCGACGTCCCCGAGGACGTCCCTCCCCTCCTCGCCGACCACGACCGGGTGCTTCAAATCCTCTCGAACCTCATTGGCAACGCGCTCAAGTTCACCCCCGAGGGCGGACGCATCGTCGTCCGGGCCGTGCCCGATGGAGGCATGTTGAGATTCTCGGTGCGGGACACGGGGGCCGGGATTGACTCGGAGAACATCCCCCATCTCTTCGAGCCCTTCTGGCAGGCGCGGGTGGGGAGGAAGGAAGGCGCCGGGCTGGGGCTCGCCATCGCCAAGGGGCTCGTCGATGCCCACAGCGGCCGCCTCTGGGTGGAGAGCAGCCCCGGCATGGGGAGCACCTTCTCCTTCACGCTCCCCACCGCGTTTCCAGCCGAGGAGCCCATCGCGCACTCGCCGTGAGCCCCTTTGAAACCCCAGGGCCTCCCGCCCCACGGCCCGCCACTCACCAGGTGTCGATGAACCGGCGCCGCCCCTCGCGCGCCGGCTTCGGGACGGAGCGCAGGCCGCGCAGAAGCCAGGCGCGCGTCTGTGCGGGGTCGATGACGGCGTCGAGCTCCAGCAGCGACGCCATGTTGAGGGCGGTGCCGCGCTGGTGGGCCTCGGCAATCAGCGCCTTCGCCATCTCCTCCCGGGCCGCCGGGTCTTCGATGGCCTCCAATTGCTTGCGCATGCCGATGCGCACGGCCCCCTCCAGGTTCATCCCCCCGAACTCACCCGTGGGCCAGGACACGTTGAACACGGGCGCGTGGAAGTGCCCACCCGCCATGGCCTGCGCTCCCAGCCCGTAGCCCCGCCGCAGCACCACGGTGAAGAACGGGACGCCGAGGCTGGCGGCGCCCACGAACATGCGGGAGACGTGGCGCACCAGCGCCGTCTCCTCGGCCTTGGGCCCCACCATGAAGCCGGGCGTGTCACACAGCGAGACGATGGGGAGACCGAACGCGTCGCAGAGCTGGAAGAAGCGCGCGGCCTTGTCGGCGGCGCTCGCGTCAATGGCGCCGCCGAGGTGGAACGTGTCATTGGCGATGAGCCCGAGCGGCTGCCCCTCGATTCGCACCAGCGCCGTCACCAGGCTGCGCCCGAAGTCCCTGCGCAGCTCCAGCACGGAGCCCGTGTCCGCCAGCGTCTCGATGATGGGGCGGACCTTGTACGCACGGCGGCGGTTCTCCGGCAGCGCGTCCCGCAGCCGCTCCTGCGGTGCGCACACCCCCGGTGCGACGGGGCCCTGGAAATAGGAGAGGTATTGCTTCGCGACGGCCACCGCTTCGGCCTCGTCGCGCACGCGCACGTCGATGACGCCATTGCGCGTCTGCACGTCCGCGGGGCCAATCTCCTCCGGAGCGAATGAGCCCAGCCCGCCGCCTTCAATCATCGCCGGGCCGCCCATGCCGATGTTGCTGTCGTCGGTGGCGATGATGACGTCGCAGCTGCCCAGCAGGGCCGCGTTGCCGGCGAAGCACCGCCCGGAGACGAGGCCCACGCGCGGGACGAGCCCCGACAGCGCGGCGAACGCCAGGAAGCTGGGCGTGTCCAATGCCGACACGGTGTGCGTGTCCGTGTCGTTGGGCCGTCCGCCGCCTCCCTCCGCGAAGAGCACCACCGGCACGCGCCACTGCGCGGCGAGCGCCAGCATGCGGTCCAGCTTCCGGTGGCCCACCAGCCCCTGCGTGCCGGCGAAGACGGTGTAGTCGTAGGCGAGCACCATGGTGCGCGCGCGCTCGTCGTCGAAGAGGGCGCGGTTGACGGTGCCCACCCCGCAGACGAGGCCGTCCGCGGGGCTCGCCCGGACCAGGTCCTCGATGGAGCGCGTGGAGCGCTGCGCCGCCAGCGCGAGCCCGCCGTATTCCGAGAAGCTCCCCGCGTCCACGAGGTCGGCGATGTTCTCCCGCACCGTGCGCTGGCCCGTCTTCCTCCGCCGGGCCACCGCCTCCGGGCGGCCCGCGTCCGTGGTGGCCGCGAGCCGCTCGCGAAGCGCCGCGAGCTCCGGGCGGACCTCGCCGGTAGGGGGGCTGCCGCCGTCGCCATTCGTGTCGCTCATGCGCGCGGGATGATGCCACGGTGCAGTCCTGTGGTCATCGTGCAGTGGAATAGACTTACGCGCCGTGTCATCCGCGTGTCTCGTTTCGCTCTGCAAAACACAGTCAATGAAAGCACCGATACATTCCGCCCTGCGAAACACAGTCAAGGAATTCGTATTTGATATCTTTTCAGGCTCTCGGGTCTGTGGCAAAGCTGCCGCCACCAATCCAGCGGGGAGGATGCGATGCGACGGCTCGTACTCGGGCTCATGGCGGCGGCTCTCGGGTTGACTGCATGCAAGAAAGAAGAAGCCACGACGCCTGCGTCTGAAGGCTCGCAATCGCAGTCCCGGCCTGTCTCGGACATCAAGACAGACAAGGGCGTGGACCTGGAGAAGAAGGTCGTCTACGTCGGCGCGCTCAATGACGAGAGCGGCCCCGGGGCGGCCATTGGCAAGCCATTCGCCGCGGGGAAGCGCCTGCTGGCCAGGCAGGTGAACGCAGGCAACAGCGGCCTGCTCCCCGACGGCTGGAAGCTGGAGCTCGTCGAGAAGGACCACGCCTACAACCCGCAGAACGCGGTGCAGGCGTACAGCGACATCCACGACCGGGTGCTCTTCCTGGGCACCAGCTTCGGCACGCCCAACACCCTGCCCCTGCGGGACAAGCTGGCGGCGGATGGGATGGTGGCCTTCCCGGCGTCGCAGTCCTCGGAGATGGCGCGCAACCAGTACACGCCTCCCATTGGCGCCTCCTACAAGCTGGAGGCGATGCGGGCCATGGACTGGGCCGTGGAGCACGCGGGCGGCGCGGACAAGGTGAAGGCAGCCATCGTCTACCAGGGCGATGACTACGGGAAGGATGGCATTGACGGCTGGACGGCGGCCGCGCGGCTCCACGGCGTCACCGTCGTGTCACAGCAAACCGTGGCACCGGGCCAGAAGGACTTCGCCGCCGTGGTGACGGCGCTCCAGCAGTCGGGCGCCAACTACGTGCTGCTCACGGTGCTCCCCAGCGCGTCGGGGCCCATCCTCGGCACGGCGGCGCAGCTCAAGTACCTGCCCACCTGGGTGGGGCAGACGCCGGCCTGGGTGGACCGCTTCTTCGACCCCAAGGTCATCCCCGCCGCCGTCTTCACGAACTTCTACTGGGCCACGGGGCTCACCTACTGGGGCGACGACGTCCCGGGCATGAAGGACTTCCTCGCGCTCCATGGCCAGCACGCGGACGTGCCGAAGGACTTCTACACGCTGTCGTCCTACGTCCAGGGGCTCGTCCAGGTGGAGGCGCTCAAGAAGGCCATCGAGGCGAAGGACGTCACCCGCGCGGGGTACCTCAAGGCGCTCAAGGGAATCACGGGCACCACCGCGCGCGGCATGGCGGCGGAGCCGGTGGACCTGTCCCGCTTCCCCTATGAGACGTCCGTCAGCGTCCGGGTGCTCAAGCCGGTGATGGACCAGGGCAGCTGGCGCGTCGTCGCCGGCTACGCGAAGCCGAAGGCGCTGGACGCCTCCTCCGCGAAGGCCAGCGATGACAGCAAGTAGTCCGCCCCTCCTCCAGGTGCGCAACCTCCAGGTCGTCTACCACTCGGTGGTGCGGGCCCTCCGGGGCATCTCCCTGGAGGTCCCCCAGCAGGGCGTGGTCGCCCTGCTGGGCCCCAACGGCGCCGGCAAGTCGACCGCGCTGCGCGCCATCAGCGGGCTGTTGGACCTGCACGACGGCGCCATCACCAAGGGCAGCGTCGCGCTGGCCGGACAGAGCCTCCTGCGCCTGCCCGCGGACGCGCGGGTGCGAGAGGGCGTGGTGCAGATTCTGGAGGGCCGCCGCATCCTCGGCGAGCTGTCGGTGGAGGAGAACCTGCTCGCCGGCGGCTTCGGCATGGGCGCGAAGGCGCGCGCGGAGCTCGTCGAGTCCGCCTTCACCCGCTTCCCGTTGCTCCGGGAGCGGAGGCGCCAGAAGGCCGGCTACCTCTCCGGAGGCGAGCAGCAGCTATTGGCCATCTGCCGCGGGCTGATGCGGCGGCCGAAGGTGCTGCTGCTCGACGAGCCCTTCCTCGGGCTGTCGCCGAAGGCGGTGGGCGAGGTGTCGGAGCTGATCCAACGCATCAGCGCCGAGGGCGTCTCCGTGCTCCTCGTCGAGCAGAACGCGAGGGTGGCGCTGCGGCTGGCCCACTACGGCTACGTGCTGGAGACGGGGAAGGTGGTGCTGGACGGCCCCGCGGACCGGCTGCGCGACGACCCGGACGTGCAGGAGTTCTACCTGGGCTTCGGACGCGAGGGCCAACGCGGCTACCACGAGCTGAAGCGCTACCGCCGCAAGCGGCGCTGGCTGTCCTGAGGACGCAAGGCATGGCACTGCTCGAGCTCGACAACGTGGGCCTCTCCTTCTCCGGCGTGCGGGCGCTGGACGGCGTCTCGTTCTCCATCGAGGCGGGAGCGCTGCACGCCGTGATTGGCCCCAACGGCGCCGGCAAGAGCAGCCTCTTCAACTGCATCAGCGGCATCCACCGGCACATGGAGGGCCGGGTGCGGCTGGACGGCCAGGAGCTCACGGGCGTGGAGCCCACGGAGATTGCACGCCTGGGCGTGTCGCGCATGTTCCAGAACCTGGCGCTGTTCGAGCACCTCACCGTGCTGGAGAACCTCCTCCTGGGGCGCCACCAGCGCTACCGGACGGGCCTGCTGAGCCACCTGTTCTGGACGCGCGGCGCGCGCGCGGAGGAAGTCAGGCACCGCGAGAAGGCCGAGGAGGTCATCGACTTCCTCGACCTGGAGCACTTCCGGTGGATGCCCGTCGCCGTGCTGCCCTACGGCATCCGCAAGCGCGTGGAGCTGGGCCGCGCGCTGTGCATGGAGCCGAAGCTGCTGCTCCTGGACGAGCCCACCGCGGGGCTCAACCAGGAGGAGACCGAGGACATGGCCAACACCCTCCTCGACCTCCGGCACGAGCTGGGCGTGACGCAGGTCCTCATCGGCCACGAGCTGCGCTTCGTGATGGACCTGGCGACGCAGGTGACGGTGCTGGACCGGGGCCGGGTCATCGCGAACGGGCCGCCGTCGGCGCTGCGCAATGACACCCGCGTGCTGAGCGCCTACGTGGGCGGAACGGTGGCGGCATGAGTGCGGCCCTGCCCATGAGCCTTCCGGCGCAGCTCTGGAAGCACGCCGAGGAGCGCCCCCACGCGGTGGCCATCCGAGAGAAGCGGCTGGGCATCTGGCGGGAGCTGTCCTTCCGCGAGTACCTGGAGCGCGTCGCCCACGTGGCCCGGATGCTGTGGGAGCTGGGCGTGCGCGCGGGGGACTCGGTCGCCATCCTCAGCGACAACCGGCCGGAGTGGCTGTTCGCGGACCTGGGCACCCAGGTGGTGGGCGCGCGCACGGTCGGCATCTACCAGACGAACCCGCCGCCGGACGTCGCGTACATCCTCAATGACGCCCGCTGCAAGGTCGTCATCTGCGAGGACCAGGAGCAGTACGACAAGGTGGCCACCGTCGCCGCCGAGACGCCCTCCGTCCAGCACGTCATCGTCATCGAGCCGCGCGGCCTGCACGGTGTGCAGGACGCCCGGCTGCGCACGTGGGAGCGCTTCCTGGCCGACGGGCGCGCCCTGGCGGAGCAGGAGCCCGCGTGGCTCCGGACGCAGCTCGCGCAGCGGGACCCGGACGACGCGGCGATGGTCATCTACACCTCGGGCACCACGGGCTCGCCCAAGGGCGCGCTGGTGTCCAGCCGCAACATGCTCCAGGGCTCGGCCACCTTCGTGGAGCAGCTCGGCCTGACGCCCGAGGACAGCGTCGTCTCCTACCTGCCCCTGTGCCACGTGGCGGAGAAGCTGTTCAGCCTGCTCCTGCCGCTCGTCGTCGGTGGGAAGGTCCACTTCGGCGAGGCGCTGGAGACGGTGCAGTCGGATGTCGCGGAAGTGTCTCCCACGGTGTTCCTGGGGGTGCCGCGCATCTGGGAGAAGATGCACGCGATGGTGATGGTGAAGATGCGCGACGCCTCGTGGCTCAAGCGCACCCTCTTCGACACCTTCACCCGGCTGGGCGGCCGGATTCGCGAGCGCGAGCGCAACGGCCAGCGCCGCTGGTGGGACGGGCTGGTGTGGTTCGTGGGTGACTTGCTCGTCTACCGGCCCCTTCAAGAAAGGCTGGGGCTGCGCCGCTGCCGCTTTCCCATCTCCGGCGCGGCGCCCATCTCCCCGGAGCTCATCACCTGGTTCGACGGCGTGGGCGTCCGCATCTACGAGGGCTACGGGCAGACGGAGAGCGCCGGCACCAGCCACCTCAACATCCCCGGGGCCACGCGCATCGGCACCGTCGGGCGCCCCGTGCCGGGCGTGGAGTGCCAGCTCGCGGAGGACGGCGAGGTGCGGGTGCGCGGCTCAAACGTCTTCCTCGGCTACCTCAACCGGCCGGACGCCACGGCCGAGGTGCGCCAGGACGACGGCTGGCTGCACACCGGAGACCTGGGGGAAATCGACGCCGACGGGTACCTCCGCATCACCGGCCGCAAGCGCGAAATCCTCATCACCTCCGGCGGGAAGAACCTGTCGCCCGAGCGCATCCAGAACGCGCTGAAGAACAGCCCGTACATCAAGGAGGCGGTGGCCATTGGCGACCGGCGCGCCTTCGTCACGGCGCTCATCCAGATAGACGCGGACACGGTGTCGGACTGGGCCCTGCGCCGCAAGATTGCCTTCACCTCGTACACCGACCTCACCACCCAGCCCGAGGTGCTGAAGCTGGTGGAGGACGAGGTGGCCCGCGCCAACGAAGGCCTGGCCCGCGTGGAGCAGGTGCGCGCCTTCCGGCTCCTCCCGCGAGAGATGACCCAGGACGCGGGTGAAGTCACCGCGTCCCTGAAGGTCCGCCGCAAGGCGGTGCTCGAGCTGCACGCCCCCCTGGTGGAAGCGATGTACGCGAGGAAAAGCGAATGACGCAACTGCTCCAGCTCAGCATCTCCGGACTGGCGTTGGGAGCGAGCTACGCGCTCATCGCCCTGGGCTTCTCGGTGGTGTACCGCGCCTCGCGGCTCTTCAACTTCGCGCACGGCGAGCTGCTGAGCCTGGGCGCGTTCCTGATGACGGCGCTGGTGGACGTGCTGCCCTGGTGGCTGGCGCTCCTCGCCGCCGCGGGCCTCACCGGCGGACTGGCGGCGCTGCTGGAGCGCACGGTGCTGCGGCGCATGGTGGGCCGGCCCGTCTTCACCACCATCATCCTGACGCTGTTCCTCGGCCTGCTGCTGCGCGCCGCCATCGTCATCGCCTTCGGCACGGACACGCGCGGCATGCCGACGCCCTGGGACGCCATGGCGGAGGTGCAGGTAGGCAACGCCACCGTGCTCCTGTCGTCGCTGGTGTCGCTGGGCGCGACGGCGGCGGTGCTCGTCCTGCTCCACGCGCTCGTGCAGCGCACGCCGCTGGGCGTGGCGATGCGCGCGGCGAGCGAGAGCCAGGAGGTATCGCTGGCGCTCGGAATCCCCGTGGGCCGGGTGCTGGCCTTCACCTGGTTCCTGGCCGGGGCCACCGCCGCGGTGGCGGGCATCTTCCTGGGGATGTTCCCCCGCTCGGTGGACTCCAACCTGGGCTACGTGGCGCTGCGCGCCTTCCCGGCCATCATCGTCGGGGGCCTGGAGTCGGTGGTGGGCGCGGTGGTGGCGGCGTTCATGCTGGGACTGCTGGAGGTGCTGTCCCAGGCGTACGTCAACCCGCACCTGGGCGCCTTCGGACACAACTTCCACGCCGTCTTTCCCTACGCGGCGATGATCCTCTTCCTCGTGCTCCGGCCGCGCGGCCTGTGGGGCGAGCACGAGGTGCGTCGGGTCTGAACGCCCGCGAGACGACACCATGCCAACCCGCCCCCTGGTGATTCGCTACGAGGACGACCTGAAGCTCTTCCCCGGCCTGTGGCACAAGGCCGGCGTGGTGGTGACGCTGGCCGTCGCCCTGGGCTACCCGTGGCTCGCGAGCGCGCGGTGGCTCACCGTCGGAAACCTGGGCCTGGTGGCCATCGTCGGCGCCGCCGCGCTGATGGTGCTCACCGGCTTCGCGGGCCAGGTGAGCCTGGGACACGCGGCCTTCCTCGCGCTGGGCGCGTACACCGTCGCGGTGCTGGGCACGAAGTGGGGCTGGCCCTTCTGGCTGGCGCTCCCGCTGGCCGGCGCGGTGTCCGCCTTCGTGGGGGTGGTCATCGGCGTCTTCGCGCTGAGGCTCAAGGGGCTGTACCTGGCCATCGTCACGCTGGGGCTGGTGTTCCTCACGCAGCACGTGCTGCTCGCGTATCCGGAGGTGACGAGCGGGCTGAGCGGGACGTCCGTCCCCATGTACTGGTGGTTCCGGGGCGAATCGGGCGGCACGGCCTCGGTGGGGGACACGTGGCTTGTGGGGCCGGTGGTGCTGGGCTTCGAGCGGAAGCTGTACTTCCTCTTCCTGCCGCTGGCGGCGGGCACGGTGTGGCTGACGAAGAACGTCCAGCGCTCCAACAGCGGCCGGGCGATGATGGCGGTGAGGGACCAGGACCTCGCGGCGGAGGTGCTCGGCGTCTCCACGACGCAGGCCCGGCTGCAGGCCTTCGGCGTCTCCTCGTTCCTGGCCGGCATCGCCGGGGCGATGTTCGCCTTCCAGCAGCAGTACATCACCGTCGAGCCGCCGTTCGATTTGAACCTGTCCATCCAGTTCATCGCCATGATTGTGCTGGGCGGGGTGGGCAGCGTCTTCGGCGCGGTCAGCGGCGCGCTCGCCTTCACCTTCCTGAGCCCCCTCGCGGAGTCGGTGGGGCACGCCATTCCCCTCATCAACCAGCTCACCTCCGCGCAGCAGGCGACGGTGCTCCTGTCCGTCGTCGTGGTGCTCGTGCTCGTGCTCGAGCCCATGGGGCTGTTCGGCGTGTGGCTGCGCATCCGCCGGTACTTCCTTGCGTGGCCCTTCCGCTACTGAAGGCCCCGCCAGACTCGACGTTTACCCCGCAGAGGAGACCCACCATGAATCGCGCGTTCCTCGCTGTCCTGTTCGTATCCCTCGTGTCGGCGACCGGTGCCCGGGCCCAGCAGGCGGACTTCCGGGACTATGAAGCGGGCTTCTACGTCCCGAACCGGAGCGTCATCGCGCACACGTACCTGCGCCACGCGTCCGCCTCGGGTGAGCGTGACTTCTCGCAGACGCAGGCGGCCTTCCGCGCCACGTACGTGCTCAAGAGCGAGGGCGGGCTGGTCGTCGTTCCCTTCGACGTGAGCATGCCGGTGGTGGATGTCACGGTGTTCCAGGCCAACCCGGCGTCGCCGGCCGCGCCGAAGACGGCGCTCCGGGCCTCGGGCGTGGGCGACCTCACCTACATTCCCACGGTGGGTTACGGCCTCGTCCAGGACGCGGAGACGAACACGCACACGTGGTTCGCCTTCACCCCGTACGTCACCATTCCGGTGGGCAACTACAGCAGCGACCGCTTCCTGAACATCGGCAGCAACCGCTGGACGGTCCGCCCGCAGCTCGTCGTGGGCCAGCGCTTCCTGAAGGCCTTCACGCTGGAGGCCATGGCCAACGTGGCCATCCACGGCGACAACGACGAGTTCCCGGTGCTGGCGGGCACGGAGGTCGCGAAGCTGAAGCTGAGCCAGTCGCCGTCGCTGGGCGGCATCCTCGCGGCGGGCATGGACCTGTCCCAGAGCTTCTTCACGGGTGCGGCGCTGTACATCGACCGGAACGGGCAGCGCACCATCGAAACGCCGACAGGCGAGGTGGAGGTCTCCCCGAAGCAGACCGTCAGCTCGCTGCGCCTGACGATGGGCGTGCGCATCGAGAAGCTGACCACCGTCATGCTCCAGTTCCAGCCGGACATCTACGGCTCCCAGGGAGTGACGAAGGGCAATTTCGTCGGTGCCCGTCTCACCCACGTCTTCTTCTAGGGCGTCTCCAGGCGGGGGAAGCGCCGGCTGCCTCGTGGCGGCCGGCGGGCATCCTCCCTGCCTTCGCCACCCTGGGACGGGACAAGCAGCACTGCGAGTGCGGCATCCCCCTGCCTCCGGACTGTTGACAGGTCATCCTCGCGTAACCCGTGATACCGGGAATCCGTGCCCGGTGGCATGCTGGCCGCTGGACTCGAGGAGGCTCGCGATGATCGACGTCATCAAGGTGGCAAAGCAGCTCAAGAGCGCGGTCCTGGCGGATCCGGAGCACTTCTACACGAACGAAACAGGCGCCTGGGTCACCGGCCTGCCGACGCCGCAGGAGATTCGCATCAGCACGGGGCGGGAGCCGTACTGGATCAACCTCGGCTACTGGCGGGACGTGGAGCGCGTCGACGAGAACAACTTCGAGCGCGTGGGCGAGCTGTTCAGGTCCGCCCAGGAGCAGATGGCGCACCTGCTGGCGAAGACGGCGCGCCTGGGCTCGGAAGACACGGTGCTGGACTGCGGCTTCGGCTACGCGGACCAGGACCTCCTGTGGGCCGAGCAGTACCGCCCCGCCCGCATCACCGGCGTCAACATCACCCCGAACCAGGTTCGCATCGGCCGCGAGCGCGTGCGGCTCACGGGGATGGACAGCGTCGTCCGCCTGGAGCAGGGCTCGGCGACCGCCCTGCCCTTCGGCGCTGGCGAGTTCAGCGTCGTCTTCGCGCTCGAGTCCGCCATGCACTTCCGGACGCGCCGTGACTTCCTGCGCGAGGCGTTCCGGGTGCTGCGCCCGGGAGGCCGGCTCGTCATGGCGGACATGTGCCAGAAGACCGACCGCGAGGCCGGACTGGGCCTGCGCCGCCGCCTGCAGCACCGCTACTGGCGCGGCCTGATTGCCTTCCCGGAGGCCAATGTCTGGTCGACGCAGCGCTACGTCTCGGAGCTCGAGCAGGCGGGCTTCCAGAAGGCGCGGCTGGACTCCCACGCTGCGGACGTCTACCACGGGGCCAACACCGCCATCCCCGCGCTGCGCGGACTGGCGGCCCTCGAGCGCAAGCTCGGCGCCGTCACCCTCGACAAGGTCCGAGAGAGCGTGAAGCAGGCCCGGCTGACGCCCCTCGATCAGACGCAGTGGATCAATCTCTTCAACTGCGACGAGTACGCCGTGGTCTACGCCGAGAAGCCCTGAGGCATCTCCCCGCGTCCTCGTTCCAGGGGAGGGCGAGGTGGCGAACGGCTTCGGGCCGCGTGTGGAGCCGCACGACACCACCCTCTCCTCCGGTTGCGTGGCGACGGGAGGAGGAATGCCGCCTGATGGGGCCGTGTCACAAGCCGGAGTTGGCGTTCGCGGCTCAGGCGGGACAGTGGCAGGAGCCATGCCACTGTCCTGGGACACACCAGAAGTGCCCGCATCCGGCGACTGAGCATCTGGCTGGGCGGCGCCAGGCGGAATGCCGCCGCCACGGGAGCCGCCGGAGTCGTCCGCCTTCGCCAGCGCGCGCCAGAGGGCCTCGGCCGACGCGAGGACGTCCTCCCGGAATACCTCCTCGTTTCTCTCCGCCTGGGCGCGCACCCACTCCGCCAGCGTGCCCCACACCAGCGCTTCGCCCACTCTGGCGCAGCCCGGCACCAGCGCCCCGTCCTGCTCTCCCTTCAGTAGCACCTCGCGCACCAGGGCCCGTGCCGTACTGCCGGGCGCGGGCTGCCCGGCGACGTCCGGGTGCCGATGCAGGAAGGTGAAGACGAAAGGGCCGGGAAGCCCCAGTGCCCAGTGCGTCAGCGCATTCCAGAAGGTGAAGAAGGCCTCGCGGAAGGTGACGCCGTCCGCTCCATGTTTGCAGAAGAAGGCCCAGTCCACCTCCTGGCAGAAGGTTTCCTCGTGGAAGGTTCGCACCGTCCGGGCGTAGTGCCGCTTGCTGCCGTAGCGCCGGTACAAACTGCCCACCGACATCCCAGCGGACCGGGCCAGTTCCTCGGCCTTCACGTGCTCGTAGCCGCGCCGGCCCAGCACCTCCGCCGAGTTCTGCATCATCCCCGACAGGTAATGCTCCGCGAACCCCATCCCCTACCCCCTCCTGCCCCCTCCGGGGCAGCCGTCTCGTGGAAGGAACGTTCCTTCCACCATCTCCTTCTACCGGAGGGAGCTGACATGGTGGGTTGGGAGAGGATGGATTCCCTCCGAGGTAGGCAGACTCGTCCGTGCCTTCCGGGCCTGTACGCCCATGCCCGAGGTCCAGTGTCGGGGCCCGCGAACAGGACATGGGCGCCGCGACAACAAGGCAGCGAGGTGAAGCCCGCCCCGTCGAGTGGCAGCCCGACGCCTGCGGCAGGCCTCCGCCGACCTGCCTCAGGCAGAATCACTCCGCTCCGCCCATGCTCGACCCGCGTGGGCCCGTTCCAGGGCTTCCCGCAGCAGCGCGGCCAGCGCCTTGACGCCCGGGCCGCGCACGAGGGCGTAGTGGTCCCCTTCCAGCGTGTGCACCTCCACTCCGCCCCGCGCCAGCGGCTCCCAGCCGTGGGGCCGGGTGGCCTCGCTCGCCTCGAACGACAGGAGCGCCCCCGCGTACGGCCGGGGCACGTAGCTCCACGCCGCGCGGAGGTTGGACTCGAACACCCGCCGCAGCGTGTGCAGGGTCTGCATGCCCGACTCGGGAAGCGCCACCGCCTTGTGGCCCGCTGCTTCGAGCACACGCAGCGCCTCGTCCGGCCCCAGCCGTGAGAGCGCCTCTTCCGAGCACGGAAGGTCCGCCCCCGTGGCGCGCAGCAAGTCCCGATAGAAGAGCGCGCCCAACCTCGCGGGCTCCAGCCACTCCGGCGTCACCGTGCCGCCCGGGAAGGCCTGCGCATAGGCGTCGATGAGCGCCAGCAGTCCGACCTCTTCGCCTTGCGCCTGGAGCTGGCGGGCCATCTCGAAAGCGAGGCTGCCGCCCATCGACCAGCCGCCGAGCAGGTAGGGGCCATGCGGCTGAACGGCGCGCACGGCCTTCAGGTAGAGCGCGGCCAGGTCCTCCAGGCTCTCGCACGGAGGCATCTCCCCCTCCAGCCCCGGGGACTGCACGCCGTAGAAGGGCTGGTCCGGCCCGAGCAGGTGCGCCAGCTCCGCGTAGGCCAGCACCGTGCCGCCCACCGGGTGGATGCAGAAGAAGGGCTGCTTCGCCGTGCCGCCCCTGAGCTGCACCAGGGGTGAGGCGGGGCCCTGCTCGCGGCGCACCAGGCCCGCGACCTGCTCCACCGTCGCGCCCTGGAAGAGCGCCGCCAGGGGGAGCGCCCGGCCCGTCAGCTCGCGGATGCGGCCCAGCAGGCGGACGGCCAGCAGCGAGTGGCCGCCCAGCTCGAAGAAGTCGTCCTGGATGCCCACGGGGTGCAGGCCCAGCACCTCTTCCCAGGCGCGGACGAGCTGCAGCTCAAGCGCGGTGCGCGGCGCGACGCGGACGCGCGTGGCGTCGCTCAGGGAGCCCTCGGGCGCGGGCAGCGCGCGGCGGTTCACCTTGCCGCTGGGTGACAGCGGGAAGGCGTCCATGGGCACGAAGTGGCCGGGCACCATGTAGTCGGGGAGCCGCTCCTTGAGGAACGCCCGCAGCTCCGCGGCCGGGGGCGGAGGACCTCCCGCGCCGACGACGTAGCCCACCAGGCGCTTGTGGCCCGAGCCATCCTCGCGCGCCTCCACCACGCAGTCCTTCAGCGCCGGGTGGTGCGCCAGTGCCGCCTCCACCTCGGCCAGCTCGATGCGGTAGCCGCGCACCTTCACCTGTGCGTCCCTGCGCCCGAGGAACTCGAGGGCCCCGTCCGGTAGGTAGCGCGCGAAGTCTCCCGTCCGGTACAGGCGTGCGCCCGGTCGCGAGCTGAACGGGTCGGGAATGAAGCGCTCCGGTGTCAGCTCCGGGCGGTGGAGGTAGCCGCGCGCCAGGAGCTCGCCGCCGATGTACAGCTCGCCCGGCACACCGGCGGGTACGGGCGACAGGTGCTCGTCGAGCAGGTGGACGCGGCCGTTGGCGATGGGCCGGCCGATGGTCGGCAGGTCCGGCCACGCCCCGGCATCGCCCGAGAGAAGGAGGGCCGTGGTGGCATGGCACTCCGTCGGGCCGTACTGGTTGTGCAGGACACAGCCGTCCAGCCTCTTCATGAAGCGCCGCAAGGCCGGTGTCACCCGGAGCTGCTCACCCGCGGTGATGATCTCCCGCAGCCGCCGCGGCACGCGCTCCTCACGGTCCGCCACCTCCGCCAGGTTCTGGAGCGCGACGAAGGGAAGGAAGAGCCGTTCCACCTCCTGGCGGTCCATCAGCTCCAGCAGCGCGCGGGCGTCCATGCGCTGCTCTTCGGTGATGAGCACGATTTCGCCGCCGGCCGCCCAGGTGGAGAGCAACTCCTGGAAGCTCACGTCGAAGCTGAGCGCGGAGAACTGGAGCGTCCTGGCGCGAGGAGTCACGAAGGCGCCCAGCTGCCAGTGCAGCAGGTTGAGCAGCGGCCCGTGCGGCATGGCCACGCCCTTGGGCACGCCGGTGGAGCCCGAGGTGTAGATGACGTACGCCAGCGACTGCGGCCCGGCCACGTCCGGGAGATTCGCATCGCTCTCGCCCGCGAAGGACTCCGTATCCAGGCACAGCGTGCGCACCTCGTCCGAGGGCAGCACGTCGAGCAGTGTCGACTGGGTGAGGAGCAGCGGTGCGCGCGAGGCCCGGAGCATCATGGCCAGGCGCTCCTGTGGATACGCCGGGTCCAGCGGGACGTAGGCGCCCCCTGCCTTGAGGATGCCGAGCACGCCCACGGCCAGCTCCAACGAGCGTCGGACGCACAGCGCCACCAGCACGTCCGGGCCCACGCCCGCGCCACGCAGGCTGTGGGCGAGCTGGTTGGCCGCGCGATTCAGCTCGCCATACGTGAGCCGCGCGTCTCCCATGCGGACGGCGACCGCGTCCGGGGTTCGCTCGGCCCACGTCTCGAAGAGCGCGTGCACGTGGGGCTCGGAGGGGAGCGGTACCTCGGTGGCGTTCCATTCCACCAGCAATCGGCGGCGCTCGGCCTCGCCCAGCAGCGGCAGCGCGTCCACGCGCTGGCCCGGCTGGGACACCGCGCCTTGCAGCAGCCGCACGTAGTGCCCGGCCATGCGGGCCACCGTCTCCTCGTCATGGAGGTCGGTGTTGTATTCCCAGTACGCCACGAGTCCCTGGGGCAGCTCGCGCACGAAGAGTGTGAGGTCGAACTTCGCCATGCCCGGCTCGAAGGCCACCTCCTCCGTGACGAGGCCCGGCAGCGGCATGGGCACCGTGGCGCCCGGCATGACGAACATGACCTGGAACAGCGGCGAGCGGCTCAAGTCCCGTGCGGGCTGGAGCGCGTCGACGAGGTGCTCGAAGGGCAGGTCCTGATGGGCATAGGCCCCCAGGCACGCCTTGCGCACCCGGCCCAGCAGCTCGCGGAAGGACACGCCGCCGCCGGTGTCGACGCGCAGGGCCAGCGTGTTGACGAAGAAGCCCAGCAGCGGCTCCACCTCACGCCAGTTGCGCCCGGAGATGGGGGAGCCCACGACGATGTCGGACTGGCCGCTGTAGCGCGCCAGCAGCGCCTGGAAGCCCGCCAGCAGCGTCATGAAGAGCGTCACGCCCTCCTTGCGGCTCAGCTCACGCAGCGCTCCGGCCAGCTCCGCGGACAGCCGCATCGGGAGGTGGGCGCCGTTGAAGGACTGCACGGTGGGGCGAGGCCTGTCGGTGGGCAGCTCCAGCACGGGCGGCACTCCGGCCAGCTGCTCCTTCCACCAGGACAGCTGTCGCTCCAGCACCTCGCCCTTCAGCCACTCTCGCTGCCAGCGCGCATAGTCCGCGTACTGCACCGGCAGCGGCTCCAATGCAGGCACTTCTCCCCTCACCCGCGCGCCATACAGCGCAGCCACTTCCCGCTCCAGCACGCCCATGGACCAGCCGTCGAAGACGATGTGGTGCACGGTCCAGAGCAGCACGTGTTCCTCGGGAGCCACGCGCAGCAGGCGCACGCGCAGGAGCGGGCCGTGCTCCAGGTCGAAGGGCGTGCGGGCTTCCTGCTCCGCGCGGGCGATGACGTCCGCCTCGGCCACGTCCTCCACTTCGAGCCGCAGCTCCACCTTCGCGTGGATGCGCTGTACCGGCTGGCCCTCCACCTCCGTGAAGGTGGTGCGCAGCGCCTCATGCCGCCGCACCACGTCCTGGAAGCACGCCTCCAGTGCGCCCACGTCCAGCGGGCCCTTCAGCCGCAGGGCATTGGGCATGTTGTACGAGAAGCCCCCCGCGTCGAGCTGCGAGACGAACCACAGCCGCTGCTGCGCGAAGGACTGCACCGCCGTGCCGCCGTGTGGCTGGTGCACCAGCGGCGGTGGCGGCTCTCCCCGCTCCTTCTCCAGCACCTCTTCCAGTCGTCGCGCCAGCTGCGCCACCGTGGGCGCCTCGAAGAGCGCGCGCACCGGCAGCTCGCGGCCCACCACCTCGCGCAGCCGCGAGACGGCCTGGGTGGCCAGCAGCGAGTGGCCGCCCAGCTCGAAGAAGTGGCCCTCCGCCCCGACCCGCTCCAGGCCCAGCAGGGGGCCGAACACGCCGGCCACCACCTGCTCCATCGCGGTGCGGGGCGCCACGAGCCCCGCCTGTGCCGCGTCCGCCGTCGGCGCGGGCAGCGCCCTTCGGTCCACCTTGCCCGTCGGCGCCAGCGGGAGCGTGTCGAGCGGCACGAAGGCCGAGGGCACCATGTACTCGGGCAGCTTCGCCTGCAGGTGCTCGCGAAGCCCGGCGAGCTCCACCGACGCGCCCTCCTGCGGCACCACGTACGCCACCAGGCGCCGGTCTCCGGGCACGTCCTCACGAACGATGGCCACGGCGTCGCGCACACCGGGGAAGGCGCGCAGCACCACCTCCACCTCGCCCAGCTCGATGCGGAAGCCGCGCAGCTTCACCTGCCCGTCCAGGCGGCCGAGGAACTCCAGGTTGCCATCCGCCAGCCACCGCGCCCTGTCGCCCGTGCGATAGGTGCGCGCCCCCGACGGGCCTCCGAGGGTGTCCGGGACGAAGCGGTCCGCCGTCAGGTCCGGGCGCCCGTGGTAGCCATGCGCGAGGCTCGCGCCAGCGACGTACACCTCACCGGCCACGCCGATGGGACAGGGCTCTCCTTCGGAGTCCACCACCTGGAGCCGCACGTTGGGGATGGGCCTGCCCACCGGTGGCAGCGCGGGCCAGGACGACGGGGGGCCGGACGCGCGCCACGCGGTGACGACATGCGCCTCCGAGGGCCCGTACTGGTTCTCCAGCACGCAGCCGGGGAGCCGCTCGAAGAAGGCCACCAGCGCCGGTGTCACCTGGAGCTGCTCGCCCGCCGTCACCACCTCCGTGAGCGGTGGCAGCTCCGCCTCACCGAGCGCCGCGTCGCACAGGGCCTGCAGAGCGACGAAGGGCAGGTACAGCCGCTCCACGAGGTGCCGCACCATGTAGCGCAGCATGGCGGTGGGGTCCTGGCGCAGCGGAGGCGTCATCAGCAGCACGCGGCCGCCCAGGCACCAGGTGCCGAACATCTCCTGGAAGGAGACGTCGAAGTTGAGCGAGGCGAACTGGAGCGTGGTGGCGTCCGGCTTCACCGAGCGCTGGAGCAGCCACCACAGCATGTTGCCCACCGCGCGGTGGGACATGACGATGCCCTTGGGCCGGCCGGTGCTGCCCGAGGTGTAGACGAAGTAGCAGTGTGTCTCCGGCGACACGTCCACCGGCGGCGCGTGCGTGGGGCACGCGGAGATGGCATCCGCCGCTTCATCCAGGCGCAGCAGGTGCGCCCCCGAGCCGGGAGGCACCGCCGGGACGAGATGGTCGTGCGCCACCACCACCGGCGCGCCGGTGTCCTCCAGCATCAGCGCCAGACGCTCGGCGGGCCAGGTGGGGTCCAGCGGCAGGAAGGCCGCGCCCGCCTTGAGCGTGGCCAGCACGGCCACCGGCATGTCCAGGCTGCCCCGGTCCAGGCACAGGCCCACGGAGCCATTGGGCCGCACGCCCAGGGACAGCAGGTGGTGCGCGAGCTGGTTGGCGCGCGCATCCAGCTCCGCGTAGGTGAGCGAGCGGGTGCCGTCCGTCACCGCCTCGGCCCCGGGCGTGCATGCCACCTGGGCTTCGACCCAGCGGTGCATGAGCCCCGGGACATAGGTGGCATCCTCGCGCGCGCCCCACTCCAGCAGCAACCGGCTGCGCTCGGCCTCGCCCAGCAGTGGCAGTGAGGCCACACGCTGGCCGGGTTCGGAGACCGCGGCCTGCAGCAGCCACACGTAGTGCCCCACCATGCGGGCCACCGTCGCCTCGTCGTAGAGGTCGGTGTTGTATTCCCAGTACGTCTCCAGCCCCCGCGGCTGCTCCCACGCGAAGAGGGTGAGGTCGAACTTCGCCACCCCGGGCTCGAAGACGAGCTCCCCGGCGGTGACGCCCTCCAGCGCCAGCGGCTGCGGCGTCCCGGGCATGACGAACATGACCTGGAACAGCGGCGAGCGGCTCATGTCCCGTGTGGGCTGGAGCGCGTCGACGAGGTGCTCGAAGGGCAGGTCCTGATGGGCATAGGCCCCCAGGCACGTCTTGCGTACCCGGCCCAGCAGCTCGCGGAAGGACACGCCGCCGCCGGTGTCGACGCGCAGGGCCAGCGTATTGACGAAGAAGCCCAGCAGCGGCTCCACCTCACGCCAGTTGCGCCCGGAGATGGGGGAGCCCACGACGATGTCGGACTGGCCGCTGTAGCGCGCGAGCAACGCCTGGAAGCCCGCCAGCAGCGTCATGTAGAGCGTGGCGCCCTCGCGCTGACTGAGCTGGCGAAGTCCGCTCGCCAGCGCGTCCGGCAGCGGAACGCGCAGCAGCGCGCCTCGGAAGGACTGCACGGGCGGACGGGGCCTGTCGGTGGGCAGCTCCAGCACGGGAGGCGCCCCGGCGAGCTGATCTTTCCACCAGGACAGCTGTCGCTCCAGCACCTCGCCCTTCAGCCACTCGCGCTGCCAGCGCGCATAGTCCGCGTACTGCACCGGCAGCGCGTCCAGCCGCGACACCTCTCCGCGGACCCTGGCCGAGTACGACTCCGAGAGCTCCTGGTACAGCACCCCGACGGACCAGCCGTCGAAGACGATGTGGTGCACGGTCCAGAGCAGCACGTGCTCCTCGGCGGCCACGCGCAGCAGGCGCACGCGCAACAGCGGGCCCCGCTCCAGGTCGAAGGGCCGGCGGGCCTCCTGCTCCGCCCGGGCCACGACTTCCGCCTCGGCCACCTCCTCCACGCCCAGCTTCAACTCCAGCCGCGAGTGGATGCGCTGTATCGGCCGACCGTCTTGCTCCGCGAAGGTGGTGCGCAGCGACTCGTGCCTCCGCGCTACTTCCTGGAAGCTCGCTTCCAGGGCCTCCACATCCAGCGGGCCCTTCAGGCGCAGGGCGAATGGGATGTTGTAGGAGATGCCGCTCGCGTCGAACTGCGAGAGGAACCACAGCCGCTGCTGGGCGAAGGACTGCACGGCCTCGCCGCCGTGCGGCTGGTGCGTGAGCGGCGCTGACGTCGCCCCAGCCGCCTCCTCCAGCCGCCGGGCCAGTTGCGCCACGGTGGGTGATTCGAAGAGCGCACGCACCGGCAGCTCACGGCCCACCACCTCGCGCAGCCGTGAGACGGCCTGGGTGGCCAGCAACGAGTGGCCGCCCAGCTCGAAGAAGTGACTGTCGGCTCCGACGTGCTCCAGCCCGAGCAGCGGGCCGAACACGCCGGCCACCACCTGCTCCATCGCGGTGCGGGGCGTTACTGGGTCTCCGGCGGCCGCCTCCACGTACGGGGCCGGCAGGGCCTTGCGGTCCACCTTGCCATTGGGAGTCAGGGGCAGCACCGGCAGGGCGACGAAGGCCGAGGGCACCATGAACTCGGGCAGCTTCGCCTGCAGGTGGGTGCGCAGCTGTGCCGTCGTGGGTGTCTCCGCATGGGGGACGAAGTACGCGACGAGCCGCTTGCCGCCGGGCCCGTCCTCGCGTGCCACCACCACCGCCTCGCGCACGCCGGGGTGGCGCAGCAGGGCGGACTCCACCTCTCCGGGCTCGATGCGGAAGCCGCGCAGCTTCACCTGTCCGTCCAGCCGGCCGGCGAACTCGATGCGTCCGTCCGGCAGCCAGCGGGCCCTGTCTCCGGTGCGGTAGAGGCGGGCTCCGGGCTGCGCACTGAAGGGGTGCGGAACGAAGCGCTCCGCCGTCAGCTCCGGACGGCCGAGGTAGCCCCACGCCAGTCCGTCCCCGCCCGTGTACAGCTCGCCCCAGACGCCCACGGGTACCGGCTGCAGCGCCGCGTCCAGCAGGTACACCTGCGTGTTGGAGATGGGCCGGCCGATGGACACCGTGTGCCCCACCTGTCCGGGCTCCGTCATCGGGTGGCAGCAGGTGAAGGTGGTGTTCTCCGTGGGGCCGTAGCCGTTGACGAGCAGCCCGCCCCGGGAGAGGCGCGCCCGCACGGCGGCAGGCGAAAGCACGTCGCCGCCCGCGAGCACCTGCCGCACGCCCGAGAGGGCTTCCGGCTGAGAGGCCACCATCTGCTCGAAGAGCGCGGCGGTGAGCCACAGCGTGGTGACTCCGTGCCGCACCAGCGCACGGCCCAGCTCCTCCAATGAAGGCGCGTGCTCGGAGAGGAGCACCAGCTTCGCGCTGTTGAGCAGTGCGCCCCACAGCTCGAAGGTGGACGCGTCGAAGGAGATGGATGAAACATGGAGGACGACCTCGCGCTCCGACAGCTCCACGAAGCGCGAGCCCTTCACCAGGCGCACCACGCCCCGGTGGGGAATGCACACGCCCTTGGGCCGTCCCGTCGAGCCCGACGTGTACATGATGTACGCGAGCCCGGCGGCGGGCATCGGCGCGCCGCCCAGGTTCTCGGAACGCTCTTCCCCCATGGGCCCGTGCGGCCCGTTCGCATCGTCCGTGCCGGAAGCCATCACGGGCTCCAGGGGCACGATGTCCACTCGCAGGTCCGCGGGGAGCCGTGACAGGAGCGCGGGCTGCACCAGCAGCACGTGGAGCCCTGAGTCCTCCACCATGAAGGCCAGCCGCTCGCCTGGATAGGAGATGTCGAGAGGCACGTACGCGCCGCCCGCCTTGAGGATGGCGAGCGTGGCCACCACCAGCTCCAGCGAGCGTGCCGCGCACAGGCCAACGCGACTGCCGGCCACCACGCCGTGCCGCCGCAGATACCGGGCAAGCTGGTTGGCCCGCCCGTTCAGCTCGGCGTACGTCAGCCGCGCATCCTCGAGCTCCACGGCCACTGCGTCCGGGGTGCGCGCCGCCTGCGCTTCGAAGAGGCCGTGGATGCTCGCCTCACGGGGGTACTCCGTGCGTGTGTCGTTCCACTCGACCAGCGTCTGGTGGCGCTCGTCCTCGGAGAGCAGCGGCAGCTCCGACACCCGCAGCTCCGGCCGAGCCACCGCCGCCGCCAGCAACCGCGCGTAGTGCTCCGCCATGCGGGCGATGGTGGCTTCATCGAAGAGGCCGGTGCTGTACTCCCACAGTCCCACGAGGCCCTGGGGCGTCTCCCGCACGAAGAGCGTGAGGTCGAACTTCGACACGCCGGGCTCGAAGGCGACGTCCGACACGCCCACCCCAGAGAGCTTCAGCTCGGAGCCGGGCTCTCCCTGGAGCACGAAGGCGGCCTGGAAGAGGGGCGAGCGACTCAAGTCCCGCGTGGACTGGAGCGCGTCCACGAGCTGCTCGAAGGGCAGGTCCTGGTGGACGAACGCTCCGAGACACGCCTTGCGCACCCGGCCCAGCAGCTCGTGGAAGGACGCGCCCTCCGTGTCGGCGCGCAGGGCCAGGGTGTTGGCGAAGAAGCCGACCATCCCCTCCAGGTCATGCTGGCTTCGCCCGGCGAAGGGCGAGCCCACGACGACCTCGGACTGGCCGCTGTAGCGCGCCAGCAACGCCTGGAAGCCCGCCAGCAGCGTCATGAAGAGCGTCACGCCCTCCTTGGGGCCCAGCTCGCGCAGCGCGGACGTCAGGTCTTCCGGCAGCGGCACGCGCAGCAGCGCGCCTCGGAAGGACTGCACGGGAGGACGCGGCCTGTCGGTGGGAAGCTCCAGCACGGGAGGTGCCCCGGCGAGCCGCTCCTTCCACCACTCCAGTTGCCGCTCCAGCACCTCGCCCTTCAGCCACTCGCGCTGCCAGCGCGCATAGTCCGCGTACTGCGCGGGCAGCGGCTCGAGCTCGGACGCCTCTCCCCCTCCCCGCGCGCCGTACACCGCGGCCACTTCGCGCTCCAGCACGCCCATGGACCAGCCGTCGAAGACGAGGTGATGCACCGTCCAGAGCAGCACGTGCTCGTCAGGGGCCACACGCAACAGGCGCACGCGCAAGAGCGGGCCGTGCTCCAGGTCGAAGGGCGTGCGGGCCTCCTGCTCCGCGCGGGCGATGACGTCCGCCTCGGCCACGTCCTCCACTTCGAGCGTCAGCGCCACCTGCGCGTGGATGCGCTGTACCGGCTGGCCGTCCACCTGCGCGAAGGTGGTGCGCAGCGCCTCGTGCCGCCGCACCACTTCCCGGAAGCCCGCCTCCAGCGCGCGCACATCCAACGGCCCCTTCAGCCTCGTGGCGAACGGGGCGTTGTATGCGAAGCCACCCGGGTCGAGCTGCGCGAGGAACCACAGCCGCTGCTGCGCGAAGGACAGCACCGCCTCGCCCTCGTGCGGCTGGTGCGTCAGCGGAGGCCTTCGTCCCGGTGCCTCCCCCCGCTGCCGCGTGCCTTCATCCGAGGAAGCCTGTGTCTGCGTCATGGTGCACCTGACCTCGCGCAAGCCCGCCGGGCGCGCTTGCGCGAGCCCGGGGGAAATCCAGGTGGAAGGAGCGTTCTTCGGAGAAACGAACGGGGCGCGTCAGTCCACGCGGGCTGTGCGCAGGCCCGTATGGGAGCCGTGCGTGGGCAGGAGCTCGTCGTACGGGTTCATCGCGTCCCCCGACAGGCTCTCCAGCTCCACCTCGGTGCCCAGCCCGAGCTCTCGCGCGCGCCGCGTGAGGGCCCGCGTCACCACCTGGTCCTCCAGCGCGAAGCCCGTGGAGTCGAACACGGTGGAGCGCTTGCGCCAGTCCGCGTAGCGCTCCGGATTCTGGACGACCTCGATGATGCCGGGGCCAATCTGCTCCGGCCGCAGCTGCTGGCACTCACCCTCGACGAGCGCCTGCGCGAGGAAGTCCGGGCACACGAGGCTGCGCTCCAGCAGCGACAGCGGCAGCTCCGTCTTGCCCGGCAGGTCCGAGCCCACTGCGTTGACGTGCACCGACGGCTTGAATCGGACGTCCGGAATGACGGGGCCCTCGCCCACGCCCACGGAGGTGACGGTGCAGATGATGTCGGACTCGGCGGCCAGCTCCTCCAGCGACGCCGGGCGCACGTCCAGCCCGAGGAAGCCCACGCGCCGCAGGTACGTGCGCAGCACGCCCAGGTCCACGTCGTACGCGAGCACGCGCTCGATGGGGAACAGGCGCGCGAGGGCATGCAGCTGGGTGACGGCCTGGGCGCCGCAGCCCACCATGCCCACCACGCGGCTGTCCGGGTCCGCCAGGTACTTGCTCGCGATGGCCGACGCCGCGCCCGTGCGCAGCGCGGTGGGCAGCACTCCGTCCATCAGCTCCAGCAGCCGCCCCGTGACACAGTCGTACACGCTGTTGGTGGCGATGATGGTGGGCACCCCGTAGCGGTAGGGGTTGTTCGGGTTGTAGCCCACCACCTTGATGGTGACGGTCTCCCCGCGCTGCATCACCGGCATCCACTCCAGCACGCCGGTGCGCTCGTTGCGCAGCGTGAAGCCGTCCCGCTTGCGAGGCTCGGTGCGCTCCTCGTCGAAGGTGCGGAACGCGTGCTCCAGCGACTCGATGACGGTGTCCATCAGCGCGTCGATGCCCTCCATCTGCACGAGCTTGCGCAGGTCCGCCTGGGTGACGAGGAGTGTCTTCACGCGCGCTCTCCGGGGGGCGGGAGGGTGAGGGGACGAGAAGTTGAAGGCGTCCGCACTCTGCCACCAATCAGGACTTACTGTTAAGACAGGGATTCTATCTAGACAGGATCTAACAGTACGCGACGACGGCGTTGCCGCGTTACTGCTGAGCCTGTGCGTGCAGGCCGGCTTCGCGGTGCGTCCTGGTATCGAAGTGCGTGTATCTTGAGATACCACATTTGCCCGATTAGCCGGTGTTGGTAGCCTTCCTGCTCCGAGCCCACAGGAGCCTCTCTTGAGCACCGCCATCGCGTCCTCGACACCCTCCCTGGAGCAGCGCCTCGCCGGCTACTGGTGTGAGCTGCTCGGCGTGGACTCCGTGACGCCGAAGGACCACTTCTTCGAGATGGGCGGTAATTCGCTGCTGGCGACGAACCTGGCCAACCTCATCGAGGATGAGCTGGGCGTGCGGCCGGAGATGGGCGAGCTGGTCGGTACGTTGGAAGAGGCGGTCACCGCCTGTGACGCCCTGCTCAGGGCACTGCACGTCCCGAGCTGACGTCGCTCGTCAGGTCTGATCGTCAGGGAGAAGCGTAAGGAGCAGCTCGTCCTCGGAACCGAGGGGGCGCCATCCGGGCGGAGGCGGCGATGCGCGGAGTGCGGCCCTCACCTGACTCACCCGCTCCTGGTGGGTTTCAGGGGTGTAGGCGGACCATGAACCGAGCGCCAGCGCGAGCTTGAAGCGGCCTGGTTCGTCTCCTACTTCTGGCCATCCGTTGGGGAGACACTCCCATAGTTCGCGCACGAACTGGCTGCGCACCAGTCGAGTCAGCTGATTGCTTCGCTCTGCCTCTTCGACCAACCCGCTGAACACCTGCACGGCTGCGAAGTCGTTCTTGCCAAGCTCCTCAGCCAGCGCCACCAACGAGGCAGTGGGGCGCGCTTCGGCGAAGGCTGTGAGTGAGGCGTAGCCGCGCTCGCGAACCCGCTCATACAGGCGGGCCACCCAATTGCCCCGCCAGGCATGGCCCTCGCTCATCGCCCTCTACCGGGGGTGAAGTTCATCGGGAGGTTATAGCGCCTCATATGCCTGGCCCCGCCCGCGTCACGCTCTCGCGTGGCCCCATGCCGGCCCCAGCGCCCGCATGCGACGAATAGCCCAGGCGCCCTTCCCTGCCGGGTGCCGGCGGTAGCGACGCGCAGCCAGTGGCGAGCACGGCCACGCACAACAGGAGGGCCTCGGCGCGCAGTGGCTACCCCACGAGCAGGTTGGCCTCCGCGGACTCCTCGGGCGGTGGCGGCGGCGCGGCGGCGGTGGCCTTGCGGTGCAGCAGGGGCCGGCCGAAGTACAGGAAGCCGACGATGGCGGGCACGGGCGACACCACGCGCTCCACCGAGTCCAGCGCGGCGGCGTGCTCACGGCGCACCACCGGCATGCGGCTCCAGTGCGTCTGCGGCCGCAGGTGGTGCTCCTGGTGGTGGCCGTCATTGAAGGTGAGCAGGTTGTACAGCCGGCCGTAGTGGCTCACCGAGTCCGTGTACCGGCTCTCGGGCACCGCGCCGTAGTGCTCGTAGTAGTTCTGCACGTTCACCAGCGCGAGCGCCAGGTAGAAGGCCGGCACGTAGCACACCAGCGTCCACTGCCAGGACAGCGCGAGGAAGACGCCCAGCCCCACGACGTGCGCCACCCGGTCCAGCCGCACCTGCCGCAGCTCGCGCGCGCGGCGCACCGGGTCCTTCGTGGCCAGCTCGTGCAGGGCCTGCTCATGCGGCCCCACGCCCCACAGCCGCCACACCGCCAGCACGTTGCGCGCGGTGCCCAGCAGCGTGTGCAGCGCCCCGCCAAAGGCGTAGTGCCACACGCTGTCGTGCTCGCCACCCTGCCCGTCCTCGAAGGTGGAGGACCTGTCCCGCGAGTGCCCGTCCGCCCCGTGGCGGTCGTTGTTGTACCGGTGGTGGTTGCGCACGTGCGTCAGCTGGTACGCCTGCACCGACTGGCCGATGTTCAGCGAGTTGAGCATCGACACCCCCGCGTTGAGCCAGCGCGACTCGAACCACGGGGTGTGGGTGAACAGGTGCGAGATGATGATGATGTTGTACGTCATCATGAAGACCAGGAGCGCGAAGCCCCCGGCCCGTTGAAGGACGGAGGCGTGCTCCCAGCCCGCGGCCAGCCACAGCATCGTCCCCGTCTGCAGGACGCTCAAGCCGAGCATCACCGCGTCCAGCGGGGAGTTCTTCCAGACCTTCATCGCGAGGACTCCGAGAGCGGCCTAGAAGTAGGACTGGAGCAGGCCCTTGCGGCGGACGTCCAGCGTGGCGCAGTGGAACGAGCCGCCGAACGAGTTGAAGTTGCGGAAGTTGCAGAGGATGGGCTTGAAGCCCCACTTCTTGAAGGACGCAATCATCGGCTCGTCGGAGCGCTCCACCACGACGCGCTGCTCGTCGAGCATGATGACGTTCATGTTGATCCACTTGCTCGTCATGTAGAGCGTGTGCTCGGCCGGCATGATGGGCTTGGGCGCCTTGAAGACGTCCCAGCCCTTGAACAGCTCCGGCACCTTCGTCACGCGCTCCGGGTTGATGAGCAGCTTGCCCGGCGCCAGCGGCACCAGCGTCGCGTCGATGTGCATCGGGTGCGGGTCGTCGAACTCGAAGACGTGGATGCGGTACTCGGGGCCCAGGTGGCGGCGCAGCCACTCGATGCCGAAGCTGTTCGTGACGTTGCTCCGCTGCGCGAAGATGTCCTTGCCGCAGCGGATGAAGTCCGCGGCGTCGAAGGTGGGCTCGAACTCGCTGATGACGGAGCGGAACGGCCCGCCGTCGTGCGCCTCCGTCCAGTCATAGTCGTACAGCTCGTCCTTCAGCTCCGGCTTGGGGCCCGCGCTCCACCGGGCGCCGCCGTGGAAGTACTCCTTGAGCAGCGGCCGGTACGCGGACGTCTCGTAGTAGCGCGAGCGCCACGCCATGGGGCACTCGATGATGTCGTTGCCCACCACCAGCAGCAAATCCCGGGGCATGGCGGCGTACAGGCCGGTGCTCGTCCAGCCCGGCGCGCCGTACGCCTTGAGCTGGTCCATCGGCTCCGGGCGGCGGACCTTCACGCCCTCCGCCTCCAGGATGTGGACGAACTCCTCCAGGTCCTTCTTCGCCGCGGCAATCTGCTCGGCCGGGAACGGCTTGCCCGCGTGCTTCCGGAAGAAGTCGTGCTGGTCCTCCGGCAGCGTCGCCTTCAGCGCGATGTGCGAGGGCGGGACGGTGGCCCCATCCACGATGCCCACGATGACTTCTTCCAGGGGGTCCCACTCGTTGTACGAGCTGACAGGGCACGCGGACTCGGTGGCGGACATTGGCTGGGTTCCCTTCTCGCGCCCGGGCGCGAGCCGATGCTTGGACCCTGACTCACGAGACATCCCCGTGAATCAGGATTCGACCGTGAGACGTATCATCCACGAAAACCCGCCCTAACGTGAAGCAGACTGGAGCACGGCTTGCGGCCAGCCCCTACCTCTCGCCACCTCTCGTGACTCGTGGCGCGGCGCGCCAGCGACGCACCGTCACAGTGCGAGCATGCTGGCGATGATTTCCTTCATGACCTCTGAAGTCCCCCCGCCGATGGTGAGCATGCGGACGTCGCGCCAGGCGCGAGCGACGTGCGTCTCCTCGACGTAGCCCAGCCCGCCGTAGAACTGCTGGCAGTCATAGGCGACGCGCTGGGCCAGCTCGGTGGTGAGGAGCTTGGCCATGGAAATTTCCTTCACCGGCTTCACCTTCTGCCGGCGCTTGCGCTCGTAGAGGTCCACCGCGTGGTAGGTGAGCCGCCGCGCCGCCTCCACCAGGGTGAGGTGGTCCACGAACTTGTGGCGCCACACCTGGAAGTCCACCAGCCGCTCGCCAAAGGCCTTGCGCTCGCGGCCGTAGCGGATGGCCTCGCGCAGGAGCACGTCCATCACCGCCACGGTGTTGACGGCCGTCACCAGCCGCTCGGCGTGGAAGCTGTTCATGATGAGGGAGAAGCCGTCGTTCTCCCGGCCCAGCACGTAGCGCGCGGGGATGCGGCAGTCCTCGAAGAAGAGGATGGCCATGTCCGAGGAGCGCTGCCCCACCTTCTCCAGCTTCTTCGAGACGTGGAAGCCCTTCACGTCCGTGGGGCACGTCACCAGGGAGATGCCGGTGGAGCCCTCGCCGCCGGTGCGCACGGCCAGGACGAGGAAGTCCGCGCGGGCGCCGCCGGTAATCCACATCTTGGAGCCGTTGAGGACGTAGTCGTCGCCGTCGCGCCGCGCGGTGGTGCCCAGGCGCGCCAGGTCCGAGCCCGCGCCCGGCTCGCTCATGGCCAGCGCGGCGATGCGCTCGCCCGCGAGCGCCGGGGCGAGGAACTCGCGCTTCTGTTCGTCGGTGCCCACCTCGTTGATGACGGGCGTGGCCATCTGCCCCTGCACCATCAGCGACATGCTGACGCCGCCATTCTGGCAGCGCGCCAGCTCCTCGGCGAAGACGGTGACGTACCAGGAGTCCAGCCCGCTGCCGCCGTACTTCGGGTCATGGTCGATGCCGAAGAAGCCCAGCTCGCCGCACTTCTTGTAGACGTCGCGCGGGAAGGCGCCGGCGCGGTCCCACTCCAGCGCGTGCGGCGTCAGCTCCTTCTCGACGAACTGGCGCACCGTGCGGCGGAACGCCTCGTGCTCCGGGGTGAAGCGCGCATCCATGGGTGTCATCTCCGGGGCGGGTGCGCTTCACGCGCCCCAGTAGTAGCTCCACTTGAGCATCACCGCGTCCGTCGCCGGGCCCCTGAGCAGGCGCTTCGGTCCCAGCGTGGCCGGGGCCACCTCTCCAGCGGGGGTGGGCAGGCCCTGCTGCGTGTGCGAGTACACGAGGAAGAGCGTGGAGCCCAGCCGGTACTCCCACCGCGCCACGCCATTCACGTTCAGCGCCGTGTCATGGAAGTTGGCGCTGTTGAACCGCACCGTCGGCTCCAGGGTGTCCAGGTCGATGCGCGAGCGGCCGTCCCCCGAGTCCGCCGTGAAGTAGCGCCCGTACACGCCATACGCCGTGAAGAGCTGCGCGTACCCCTGCAGCGTCAGCTTCGGCGAGACAATCCACTGCTGCCGCAGCGTGAGCGACAGGTAGCGCGAGTCGAGGTCGCCGAAGAGGAAATGGCGCTCGTCCAGCGGCTCCACGAACCGGGGCCCGTGCCGCGTCCTGTCGCTGCCCACCTCCACGCGCGTCTGCAGCGCCGGGTGCGGCGTCATCACGGCGTACACGCTGGCCGCCCAGTCCCAGTGCGCGGGCGCGGCGTCCGTGGCCAGGCGGCGGTTGGTGCCCACGTTGCCGCCCACGTACACCCGGCGCGTGGCCTTCGTGTTGCCGTAGAGGCCGAGGTACGCCACGCCCGTGCGCTCCAGGGGGATGCCCGTGCCGGCCAGCTCGCGCACGTCGTAGCCACCCACGTCCAGGCTGCCCTGCACGCCCAGCACGTCGAAGGACGGCAGCAGCGAGTCCACGCTGAGGCTGGCGGACGTGCCGCGGTACACGCCCCGCCCGTCCGCCGTCCACTGGGGCTTCACGGTGAGGGTGGCGAAGAAGTCGTTCAGCGGCCCGAAGCCGTCCGGCTGCGCGTACATCAACTGGAAGCGCGGGGCCGTGGCGTTCTGCGTGCGCTGGAAGCCGGTGGCGTTCAGCTCCAGCTTCGGCATTGCCAGGTCCAGGCCCACCTCCGGCCGGAAGCCCTTGCCGCCGAAGCGGCCCGCGCGCACGTAGCCGCCCGCGCCCATGTCGCCGCGCCGCAGCACCGTGCCGTCGCGCAGCAGCCGCTCCGGCGGCCCCGCCATGGCGCGCGACGCCGTCAGCAGGCCCAGCACGCCCCACTGGCTGTCGCCCGTCTTCAGGTCGAAGTCCAGCGAGCCCGCCAGCGAGCCCAGCGCCGTACACGACGCCGGCTGCAGCTCCGAGGCAGGCCTCAGGTCCTCCGGCCGGCACGTCCCCTCGAAGGGCTGCGCCGAGGCAATCGAGCCGCCCACGCGCGAGCTCGTCCCCACCTTCGTGCGCACCATCGCCACCAGGAAGTTGGTGGTGGCCGTGGGGGCGCCGGGCAGCTCCACACCCGGGCCCAGGTGCAGCGGCCGGCTCGCGTCCAGGCGCAGCCCGCGGTCCGGAGTCGTCTCGTCCCGCTCCTGCCACGGAGAGGTGACGAGCGCCTCCATGACGCCCACCTGCACCCCCTTGCCCACCGTGCCCGTCATCTTCGCCGCGCCGAGGATGGGCGTCCCCAGGCCGATGCGCCGCGAGTAGAAGAGCGACATCGGCGCCGTCTCCGACGTCATGCCCACCGGCTCGAACAGCTCCAGGCCCTGCGTGAAGAAGGGCCTCCGCTCCGGGTAGAAAGCTTCGAAGGTGCTGAGGTTGAGCAGGAGCTGATCCGCCTCCACCTCTCCGAAGTCCGGGTTGAGCGTGGCGCTCAGCGTCAAGTCACTGGTGACGGCCGCCTTCGCGTCCAGGCCCACGTCCAGCACCGGGCTGAGCAGCCGGGGCGTGGGCTGGTTGGGCGAGGAGAACTGGGGCCGCATGACGCCGCGCGCCGCCAGGTAGGGCCGCACCTCCCAGCGCGCATGCGGGCGCAGCGCCTCCATGCCGGTGAGGTGCCCCAGCCGCGACGCCACTGCGTTGGTGGTGCGCGGGTTCTCCACCGACTCGATTTCTTCGTTCTTCCGGCCGATGTCGCGGCGCACGGAGAAGCCCCACGTCTGCACCTGCGCCTGGGGAAACGGCAGCAGCGAGAGGGGAATGGCGTACTCGGCCACCCAGCCATCCGGCGCGCGGCCCGCCGCCGCGTCCCAGACGCCGTCCCAGTTCTGCGTGTAGTTGCGGTCGTCGAAGTAGAGGCCGTCGCTCTGCACGCCGCTGGCGCTCAGGGAGAACACCATGGCGGTGCGGTGGTCATGCGCCGAGTCGATGAGCAGGTGGACGCTGTCCGCGCGGGGAAGGCTGTCACGCCGACCCAGCCGGTAGTCGATGAGCGCGGGCTCCGCGTCGTGCGCGTAGACGCCCACGTACAACGTGTCGTCGTCGTACAGGACGCGCAGCTCCGTGCGCTCGGTGGGCGGGGCGCCCGCCTTGGGAAAGCGCTGCACGAAGCCGTCGAACACGGGCGCCGTGCCCCACACCGCCTCATCCAGCTTCCCGTCCACGACGATGGCGCCGGGCGTGCGCGCCGCCCGGAGGAACTGCTCCCGTCCGGGGCCCTCCAGCGCGGCCCGGGCCCCCGTCCCCCACAGCGCCACCAGCAGGGCCGCGGTCAGCCTCGCATGAGACAACATGGGCGGATTGATACCAGCTCCCTTGTCCCACACGCAAAGCGGGTCTCAGTCCTATATCGCGGTAAGCGGTACTCACCGGCCTGACGTTGTTTTCTCCGTTTTCAAGGACTACGATGTCGCGCCGTTGAGACTGCGGACCTCAAAGCCCTGGAGACGCCATGCGGAACCAATCCATCGAGGCGGCGCTGAACAAGAATCCCAACCGCGAGCAGCTGCTCAAGCACCGCTTCTTCCAGATGGTGGATGAGCGTCAGCTCCCGAAGGAGCACGCGGAGACGGTGCTCGGGCAGTGGTGGCACCCGATGCACTACTTTCCCAACTTCCTGGGCCGGCTGCTCGCCGAATGTCCGCAGCTGGAGATGAAGACGGCCGTGTCCCACATCCTCGACCAGGAGGTCGGCGAGGGGGACCCGGCGAACGCCCACGAGCGCCTGTTCATCACGACGATGACGGACGCGGGCCTGGCGCGCGCGGCGGTGTCCGAGGCGGCGATGACGCCCGCCACCCAGCGCCTCATCGACGGCTACAAGCGCTCCACGGACAACTACCTCACCGGCCTGGGCTTCCTGTACGGCACCGAGGTGGCGGACCTCACCATGGTGGCGAAGCTGGGCAAGCTCCTGCGCCGCACCACCGGCCTCAAGTCGCTGCCGTGGGTGGACATCCACGTGAAGCAGGAGCCGGACCACGTGGAGACCGCGGGCCACACCGTGGGCCTCCAGTACACGGACGAGGAGATGGCCACCATCGTCCGCGGCGCCGAGGAAATCTGGTCGCTGTGGGTCGGCTTCTTCGAGGAGCTGCACAACCGCGTCGCCTGATGTCTCGCGCGACGCGTCAATGACTGACAGTCTGGAAATATTTGGTGAGACATTAAAGCCCTGTAAGCCCCGGGCAAGCTGTTCCGGGGTGAGGTAGAAAAGGGCCACCGTGTCCGCGCTCCGACTGTCGCGTCTCTCCTCGCTTCGCGCCCTGAAGCACCGGGACTTCGCCCTCATCCTGACGGGGGCGGCGCTCTCCAACATCGGAACCTGGATGGAGGTGCTGGCGCTGGGCGTGTACGTGACGAAAGTCACGGGTCGCGCGGAGTGGACGGGAGGAATCGCGGCGCTGACGTTCCTCCCCGCCATCGTCCTGTCACCGCTGGGCGGAGTGCTGGCGGACCGCTTCGACCGGCGCCGCTACGTCGCGCTGGGGACGGCGCTGGAGTTCCTCCTGGCGGGCACGCTGGCGACGCTCGCCTTCACCGGCAACCTCACGGTGGAGGCGGTGGCCGTCGTCTCGTTCCTGAATGGCTGCGTCACCAGCCTCTTCCTGCCCGCCTTCACCGCGCTCATCGCCAGCGTGGTGCCGAAGGAGGACCTGCACAGCGCGCTGAGCCTGGACTCCGCGCAGTACAACGTGGGGCGCATCTGCGGCCCGGCGCTGGGCGCGGCGGTGGTGTCATTGGCGGGCGTGCAGTGGGCGCTGCTCGTCAACGCCCTCTCGTTCCTCGCGGTGCTGGTGGCCCTGGGCTTCGTTCGCGGCGTGGCGCCGGCCCCCGAGGCCGTGCGCTCCGAGAGCCTGTGGGCAGGCATCGCGCAGGGCGTGAAGGTGGCGCGTGGGGAGCCGGGCATCGCGCTGGCGCTGCTGGGCACGCTGGCCGTCGCGTTCTGCATCGCGCCCTTCACCGCGCTGGCGCCGGTGATGGCCATCCGCGTCCTCGAATTGGACGCGGGCGCCACGTCGCTGCTCGTCGGGGCGCAGGGGACGGGCTCGCTCCTGGCCGCACTCGCGGCGGGCTCACTGGCGGACCGCTTCGGGAAGGGGCGCCTGCTGGAGTGGTGCCTGCTGCTCATCGGCCTCATGGCGGCGGCGTACTGGCTGGCCCCCTCACTGCCCTTCGCCGTCCTCGCGGTGCTGGGGCTGGGCGGCCTCTACATGCTGGCGAACACGGGGCTGGCCACCCTCTGCCAGTCGCGCGTGCCGGGGGAGATGCGGGCCCGCATCGCCAGCCTCAGCGGCATGTTGCTCTACGCGGGCTTCACCGCCGGCGTGTGGCTGCAGGGCGCGCTGGCGGACCGGCTGGGCGTGCGCCTGGTCACCGCGAGCGCGGCGCTTTCCTTCTTCGTCCTCGCGGTGATGCTGCGCTCGCTCCGTCCGCGCGCCTTCGCCGTCCTGGAGACCTGACACCATGAGCCAGCACGAGCGCGCCCCCGAGTCCCAGGGGGCGAAACCGGAAGCCCTTCCGGGGCGTAAGCGTCCGCCTCTCGTCCCTGTCTCGCGGACGGACCTGCTGCCGCTGTCCTTCATGCAGCAGCGGCTGTGGTTCCTCGCGCAGCTCGAGGGCAGTGCGGCCACCTACAACGTCCACTTCTTCGTCCGGCTCAAGGGCCCGCTGGACGTGCCCGCGCTGCGCCGCGCCCTGGCGGACGTCGTCCAGCGGCACGAAGCGCTGCGGACCACCTTCGCCGAGGTGAACGGCCAGCCCGTGCAGCGCACTACCCCGGCGCTGGCGCTGCCCCTGCCGGTGGAGGACCTGGAGCCGGGGCCCGGGGAGTCGCGCGAGGAGGCCGTGCGGCGGCGCGCGGAGGAGGAGGCGCGCCACCCGTTCGACCTGGAAGCAGGCCCGCTGGTGCGCGCGACGCTGCTGCGCGTGGCGGACGAAGACCAGGTGCTGCTCTTCGTCACGCACCACATCGTCTGTGACGCAGTGTCGTTCTACTGGATGGCGAGCGAGCTGAACACGCTCTACCTCGCGCACTCGCGCGGCGAGGAGCCCCGGTTGCCGGCGCTGCCGGTGCAGTACGCGGACTTCGCGCACTGGCAGCGGGAGTGGCTCCAGGGGGAAGTGCTGGAGGCCCAGCGCACGTGGTGGACGGAGCGGCTCGCGGGCGCGCCGCCCGTGCTGGAGCTGCCGACGGACAGGCCGCGTCCCCCGGCGCAGACGTTCCGCGGGGCCATCCTCCCGGTGCCGTTGCCGCAGACGCTGCCGGCGGCCGTGCGCGAGCTGGCGCGCAAGGCGGGCGTCACGCCGTACATGGCGATGCTGGCGGGCTTCGGGGTCCTGCTCTCGCGCTACAGCGGGCAGTCCGACCTCGTCGTGGGGACGCCCTTTGCGGGCCGGGGGCGCCGCGAGGTGGAGAAGCTCATCGGCTTCTTCGCCAATACGCTGGCACTGCGGCTGGACGCGTCCGGAGAGCTGTCCTTCCTGGAGCTGCTGCGCCGCACGCGCGAGGGGTGCCTGGGCGCCTTCGCCCGCCCGGACATGCCCTTCGAGCAGTTGGTGGACGCGCTCGTGCCGGTGCGGGACGCGAGCCGCTCGCCGCTGTTCCAGGTGATGTTCGTCCACGTGAGCACGCCGCTGGCGGTGCTGAAGTGGCCGGGTGTCACCGTGGAGGAAGTCTCGTACGAGCCCGGTGTCGCGCGCTTCGACATCACCCTCTTCTTCTACGAGGACCCGGGCGGCTGGGTGTGTCGCTGGGAGTACAACCGCGACCTCTTCGACGAGGCGACCATCCTCCGGATGGCAGCGCACTACTCGCGCGTGCTGGAGGCTGCCTGCGCCAATCCCATGGAGTCGCTGTCCCGGCTGCCGCTGCTGACGGACACCGAGCGGCACCAGGTGCTGCGCGAGTGGAATGACACGGCCGTCCCCTACCCCGCCCTGCGCACCGTGCATGCCCTCTTCGAGGCCACCGCCGCGCACCAGCCCGACGCCATCGCCGCCAGCTTCGGTGACGCGCGCCTGACGTACGCCGAGCTCAACCGCCGCGCCAACCAGCTCGCCCACCACCTGCGCTCTCTCGGCGTCGGCCCTGACTCGCTCGTCGGCATCTGCGTCGAGCGCTCCCTCCACCTCCCCCTCGCCGTCCTCGCCACCCTCAAGGCTGGCGGCGCCTACGTTCCCCTGGACCCCGCCTACCCCGCCGAGCGCCTCGCAGCCATGCTGGAAGTCTCTGGCGCTCGCGTGCTGCTCACCCAGCGCCACCTCCAGCTGGTGCTGCCGTCGAATTCCGCCACCGCCCTCATCCTCGACGACGCCCACGCCTTCTCTCACGCGCCCGATGGCGACCCGACGCCCACCGCCGGGCCCGACTCGCTCACCTACGTCATCTTCACCTCCGGCTCCACCGGCGCCCCCAAGGGCGTCGCCATGCACCACGCCTCACTCGTCAACCTCATCCTCTTCCAGCGCCAGAGCTCCTCCGTCCCCTCGGCCCGCACCCTCCAGTTCTCCGCCTTCAGCTTCGACGTTTCCTTCCAGGAGATGCTCGCCACCTGGGCCGGCGGCGGCGAATTGGTCCTCATCTCCGAGGACGTCCGCCGCGACGCTCACGCCCTGCTTCAGCTCATGGACGCGCGCGGCGTGGAACGCATGTTCCTTCCCTTCGTCGCGCTGCAGAACCTCGCGGAGGTCTCCGAGCAGGACGGCCTCGTCCCCCGGCACCTCAAGGAAATCATCACCGCCGGAGAGCAGCTGCGCATCACCCCCGCCCTGCGCCTGTTGATGAAGCGGCTGCCCGGCGCGGTGCTGCACAACCAGTACGGCCCGACGGAGACCCACCTCGCCACCCTCTGCGTCCTCTCCGGTGACCCGGAGCCTTGGCCTGACCTGCCCCTCATCGGCACGCCCATCGCCAACGCGAGCATCCACCTGCTCGACTCTCACCTGCAGCCGGTGCCGGTGGGCGTCCCCGGCGAGCTGTACATCGGTGGCCTCCAGGTGGCGCGCGGCTACTGGGGACGGCCGGACCTCACCGTGGAGCGCTTCCTTCCGGACCCGTTCGGCACGCGGCCCGGAGCGCGCATGTACCGGACGGGTGACCAGGCCCGCTACCGTGCGGACGGGGCCATCGAGTTCCTCGGGCGCCGCGACACCCAGGTGAAGGTGCGCGGCTTCCGCATCGAGCTGGGTGAAATCGAGGCCACGCTGGCGAAACACCCCGCCGTGCGCGACTGCGTCGTCGCCGCGCGCGAGCAGGGGCCGGGCGAGAAGCGACTGGTGGCCTGGGTCGTCGGCGTGGAGGGCGAAACGCCGGAGACAGACGCGCTGAAGACGTTCCTCAAGGAGCGGCTGCCCGAATACATGGTGCCCACCGCGTGGGTGCACCTGGACGCGTTGCCGCTGACGCCCAGCGGCAAGGTGGACCGCAAGGCGCTGCCGGACCCCGGGCAGGAGGCGCAAGTGGCGTACGTGGCGCCCCGGACGCCGACGGAGGCGCTGGTCGCGGACATCTGGGCGCCGCTCCTGAAGCTGCCGCGCGTAGGTGCCAATGACCACTTCTTCGAGCGGGGCGGCCATTCCCTCCTGGCCACGCAGGTGGCCTCACGCCTGCGCGCGTCGCTGGGCGTGGAGTTTGCGGTACGCGTGCTCTTCGAAGCCCCCACGGTGGCGGAGCTGGCGGAGCGACTGGATGCCATGCCGCGAGGCACGTCGGCCGCGCGACCGCCGCCGCTCGAGCCCACGCCGAGGGACGGCGAGCTGCCCCTGTCCTTCTCCCAGCAGCGGCTGTGGTTCATCGCGCAGCTGGACGCCGGAGGCTTCTCGTACAACGTCCCCTTCGTCTTCCGGCTGGAGGGGCGGCTGGACGTCGCCGCCCTGGAGCTGGGCCTCCGCGAGCTGACCCGGCGGCACGAAGTGCTGCGGACGACCTTCGTGCAGGTGGAAGGCCGGCCGGTGCAGCGCATCGCACCGGAGCCCGTGCTGCGACTGACGGTCGAGGACGTGGCGGCGCTGCCGGACGAAGCGCGCCAGGCAACGCTCGCGCGGCGTGCACGCGAAGAGGCCCAGCGCCCCTTCGACCTCGCGGTGGGACCGCTGGTGCGCGCGACGCTGCTGCGCGCGGCGGAGGGCGAGCACGTGCTGCTGCTCGTCATGCACCACATCGTGTGTGACGGCTGGTCGCTCGGCGTGCTGCTGCGGGAGCTGAAGGCGCTCTACACGGCGGCGCTCGCGGGCGAGGCACCCGCGCTGGCACCGCTCCCGGTGCAGTACGCGGACTTCGCGCGCTGGCAGCGGGACTGGCTGCGTGGCGAGGTGCTGGACGCGCAGCTGTCCTGGTGGAAGGGCCAGCTCGCGGGCGCACCGCCCCTGCTGGAGCTGCCCACCGACAGGCCCCGTCCTCCGGTGCAGGGCTTCAAGGGCGCGCTGATGCAGGTGCCGCTGCCGGAGGCGCTGTCGGACTCCATCCGCGAGCTGTGCCGGAGCGAGGACGTCACGCCGTTCATGCTGTTGCTGGCGTCCTTCCACGCGCTGCTGGCCCGCTATAGCGGACAGCCGGACCTCGTCGTGGGAACGCCCATCGCCGGCCGCACGCAGCGCGAGCTGGAGGACCTGGTCGGCTTCTTCGTCAACACGCTGGCGCTGCGGCTGGATGCCTCCGGCGACCCGAGCTTCCGCGAGTGGCTGGGCCGGGTGCGCGAGACGAGCCTCGGGGCCTTCGCGCACCAGGACGTGCCGTTCGAGAAGCTGGTGGACGCGGTGCAGCCCGTGCGCGACCTGAGCCGCTCGCCGCTGTTCCAGGTGATGTTCGTTCTCCAGGACGCGCCGCCCACGGTGGCGCTGCCCGGGCTGTCGCTGGGGTTGCTGGACATCGACCCCGGGGTCGCCACGTTCGACCTCACGCTCTACATGCGCGAGACGCCGCGGGGCTGGCTGGGCTTCTGGGAGTACAACTCCGACCTCTTCGACGAGGCGACGGTGGCCCGCATGGCGGCGCACCACGCGCGCCTCCTGGAGGCCGCCTGCGCGGAGCCGGCGCGGCGCCTGTCCTCGCTCCCGCTGCTGACGGAGGCGGAGCGGCGCCAGGTGCTGGCCGCGTGGAATGCACCCGGGACGGAGGCGGAGGGCGCATCGTGCCTCCACGCGCTCTTCGAGGCGCAGGCGGCGCGCACGCCCGGCGCGGTGGCGCTCGACTCCGAGGCGGGACGGCTGACGTACGGAGAGCTGAATGTCCGGGCGAACCAGCTCGCGCACCACCTGCTCCGCCGGGGCGTGCGCGTGGGCGACATCGTCGGCGTGCTGCTGGAGCGCTCGCTGGACGCGATGGTGGCCCTGCTGGGCGTGCTGAAGACGGGCGCGGCGTACCTGCCACTGGACCCTTCGTATCCTCGCGAGCGCCTGGAGTACATGCTGTCCGACTCGGGCGCCACGCGGCTGCTCACCCACGCGGGAGTGCTGGCCCGGACTGGCGCGCTGGACGTCGAGGTGCTGGATGTCGAGGCGGCCCGCGCGGACGTGGCGCGGGAGGCGGACACGAATCCGGGCCGTGAGGTGCCAGCCGCGTCGCTCGCGTACCTCATCTACACCTCCGGCTCGACGGGCAAGCCCAAGGCGGTGATGACGCCGCACCGCGCGGTGTCCGCCTATGCGTTGGGCAATGCGCACATCTACGGGCTGACGCCCTCGGACCGGGTGCTCCAGTTCTCCACGCTCAGCTTCGACCAGAGCGTGGAGGAGATCTTCCCCGCCCTGCTCACGGGCGGAACGGTGGTGCTGCGCACCGAGGCGATGCTGGACCCCGTGGCCTTCTGCGCGCGCTGCGAGCAGTGGGGACTCACCGTGCTCTTCCTGCCCACGGCCTTCTGGGCGGAGCTGACGGCGTCGCTGACCCACGGCGTGGTGCGCCTGCCGCCGTCGGTGCGAGTGGTGGGCATTGGCGGCGAAAAGGTGCCGGCCTCGCGCGTGTTGGACTGGCAGCGCGTGGCGCCCGCACACGTGCGGCTCACCAACGAGTACGGCCCCACCGAGGCCACCGTCATCTGCATCGTGGGCGACCTGGGGCCGGTGCCCGAGAAGGACCTGCGACAGGGCCGCGTTCCCATCGGTCAGGCGGCGCCCGGCGCGCGCGCATGCGTGCTGGATGCACAGCTGGAGCCCGTGCCGGCGGGCCTTCCGGGAGAGCTGTACCTCGGCGGCATCGTCCTGGCGCACGGCTACCTGGGCCGACCGGACCTCACGGCCGAGCGCTTCGTGCCGGACCCCTTCAGCACCGAGCCGGGCGCGCGGCTGTACCGCACCGGTGACCTGGTGCGGCAGCGCCCGGATGGGAACCTGGAGTACGTCGGCCGCGCGGACGACCAGGTGAAGCTGCGCGGCTTCCGCATCGAGCTGGGCGAAATCGAGTCCGCGCTGCGCAGGCACGCAGGTGTGCGCGACGTGGCGGTGGTGGTGCGTGAGCCCTCGCCCGGGGACAAGCGGCTCGTCGCCTACGTGGTGCCGGACGCGGGGGCGGACGTGCGTCCCTCCGTGCTCCGCTCGGAGCTGAAGTCCACGCTGCCCGAGTACATGGTGCCCTCCGCCTTCGTGCTGCTGGACGCGCTGCCGCTGACGCCCAGCGGCAAGGTGGACCGCAAGGCACTGCCCGCGCCCCAGGAGGAACCAGGGCGCGAGGGCTACGTCGCGCCGCGCGCGGGCCTGGAGGAGGTGGTGGCGGACATCTGGGCGCCGCTGCTGGGCGTGCGGCGCGTGGGCGCGCACGACAACTTCTTCGAGCTGGGGGGCCACTCGCTGCTGGCCACGCAGGTGGTGTCACGGTTGCGCGAAGTGCTCCAACGTGAGCTACCGGTGCGCGTGCTCTTCGAGGCGCCCACCGTCGCGGAGCTGGCCCGCCGAATCGAGTCCTCGCGCGAGGACGCGGGGCCTCCTCCGCCGCCGCTCGTCCCCGTGTCGCGCGACGCCGCGCTGCCGCTGTCCTTCGCGCAGCAGCGACTGTGGTTCCTCGCACGGCTGGACGCGGGAGGCTTCTCCTACAACGTCCCCTTCTTCCTGCGGCTGAAGGGACGGCTGGACGTTGCGGCACTGGAGCGTGCGCTGGCGGACCTCGTGCAGCGGCACGAGGCACTGCGGACCACCTTCGTCGAGGTGGACGGCGGGCCCGTGCAGCGCATCTCCCCTCGTGCGGAGCTGCCCTTCACGGTGGAGTCCCTGGAAGCCGCGTCGGGCGCGGCCACCTCGGCGAATCGCATGGCTCCCCGCTCGGAACTGACGTTCACCCCTGAGCCACGGGAACCCGCATCGAGCGCCGCCATTGCCTCGGACGACGAGCCCAGGCGTCGCATCGCATCCCGGGCCGAGCTACCCCACACCGTGGAGCCGCTGGAGGTGGCCATCCGCCAGCGAGCGGAAGCGGAAGTCCGGCGGCCCTTCGACCTGGAGCACGGGCCTCTGGTACGGGCCACGGTGCTGCGCGCTTCGGCCGACGAGCATGTGCTGCTCTTCGTGATGCACCACATCGTCTGCGACTTCTGGTCGTCCGACGTGCTGGTGCGGGAGCTGAAGGCCCTCTACGCGGCGCGAACGCGCGGTGAGGAGGCCACGCTCCCGGCGATGCCGATTCAGTACGCGGACTTCGCGCACTGGCAGCGGGACTGGCTGCGGGGCGAGGTGCTCGAGGCCCAGCGCGCCTGGTGGAAGGAGCATCTCTCCGGTGCGCCGCCCGTGCTGGAGCTTCCCACGGACAGGCCCCGGCCTCCGGTGCAGACCTTCCGCGGGGCCCAGTTCCACCAACGCCTTCCCTCCGAGCTGCCCGGCGCCGTCCAGGCGCTGAGCCGCGAGGCAGGCGTCACGCCGTTCATGCTGCTGATGGCGGGCTTCCACGCCCTGCTGGCGCGCTACAGCGGACAGCCGGACATCGTCGTGGGCACGCCCATCGCCGGCCGCAACCGCCGCGAGGTGGAGGGCCTCATCGGCTTCTTCACCAACACGCTGGCCATGCGCGTGAGGGCCTCCGGCGACGTCAGCTTCCGCGAGCTGCTGGGCCGGGTGCGCGAAGCGAGCCTCGGTGCGTACGCCCACCAGGACATGCCCTTCGAGCAGCTCGTGGACGCGCTCGTGCCGGTGCGCGACGTGAGCCGCTCGCCACTGTTCCAGGTGATGTTCGTCTTCCAGCAGGGCTCCGCCGCGTGGGAGCTGCCCGGCATCTCCGTGGAGGAGTTCGCCTTCGAGCCGGGCATGGCGAAGTTCGACCTCACCCTCTTCGTCCGGGAGACACCGCAAGGGTGGACGAGCTTCTGGGAGTACAACACCGACCTCTTCGACGAGGCGACGGTGGCGCGCATGGCGAGGCACTACACGCGCCTGCTGGAAGGCGTCCTCGCGCGGCCGGAGCGGAAGCTGTCCACGGTGCCCCTGCTGACGGACGCCGAGCAGCAACCGCTCGTCGACCAGGCGGGTTCGAAGGTGCCCTACCCGTCCGTGCCCACCGTGCACGCGTTCTTCGAGGCCACCGCCGCCCGCACCCCCGACGCCATCGCCGTCCGCTTCGGCGACGCGCACCTGACGTACGGCGAGCTGAACCGCCGCGCCAACCAGCTCGCGCACCACCTGCGCGCACGGGGCGTGACGACGGACACGCTGGTGGGCGTCTGCGTCCAGCGCTCGCTCGACCTGCCCGTGGCGGTGCTGGGCACGCTCAAGGCGGGAGGGGCCTACGTCCCGCTGGACCCGGCCTACCCCGCCGAGCGCCTGGCCCTGATGCTGAGGACCTCCGGCGCGAAGCTGCTCATCACCCAGCGCGCCCTGCGCGACACGCTCCCCTCCGGGCAGGCCACCCCGCTGTTCCTCGACCAGGAAGGGGACGCGCTCGCCCGTGAGCGCGACGAGGACCCGGCGCCCACCGCGGGGCCGGAGTCGCTCACGTACGTCATCTTCACCTCGGGCTCCACGGGCCTGCCCAAGGGCGTGGCGCTGCACCACGGCGCCCTCGTCAACCTGGTGCACTGGCAGCTGCGCGACTCGGTCGCACCAGGTGGCCGGACGCTCCAGTTCTCGGCGCTGAGCTTCGACGTGTCCTTCCAGGAGATGTTCTCCACCTGGGCCGCGGGCGGGGAACTGGTGCTGCTCACGGAGGAGGTCCGCCGGGACGCGCACTCGCTGCTGGGGCTGCTGGAGCGCGGCGGAATCGAGCGGCTCTTCCTGCCCTTCGTCGCGCTGCAAGGGCTGGCGGAGGTCTCGGACCGGGAGGGACTGGTGCCCTCGCGGCTGAAGGAAATCATGGTGGCGGGCGAGCAGCTCCGGATGACGCCGGCCCTGCGGCGCCTGCTGCAACGGCTGGGCGGCGTGCTGCACAACCACTACGGCCCTTCCGAGGCCCACGCCGTCACGTCCCTCACGCTGAAGGGAGACCCGGAGTCCTGGCCGGACCTGCCTTCCATCGGGTGGCCGCTGAGCAACACCCGCATCTACCTGCTGGATGAGCACCTGCGGCCCGTGCCCCTGGGCGTGTCGGGCGAGCTCTACATCGGCGGCGTCCAGGTGGGCCGGGGCTACCTCGGCCGGCCCGAGCTCACGGCGGAGCGCTTCCTGCCGGACCCGTTCAGCACGGAGCCCGGGGCGCGGCTGTACCGGACGGGAGACCAGGCCCGCCACCGCGCGCAAGGCGAGCTGGAGTTCCTCGGGCGCGGTGACTCGCAGGTGAAGGTGCGCGGCTTCCGCATCGAGCTGGGCGAAGTCGAAGCGGCGCTGGCGAAACACCCCGCCGTGCGCGACTGCGTCGTCGACGCGCGGGATGACGGCACGGGCCAGAAGCGGCTGGTGGCGTGGTTCATCGCCACCGAGGGCCAGCGGCCCGAGCCCGGCGTGCTGCGCGCCTTCCTCAAGGAGCGGCTGCCCGAGTACATGGTGCCCGGCCTCTGGGCGCCGCTGGACGCCTTCCCGCTGACGCCCAGCGGCAAGGTGGACCGCAAGGCGCTGCGGGTACCGGAGGGAAGCCGCGAGGCGTCCCGCGCCTTCATCGGCCCGCGCACGCCGCTGGAGCTGCGGTTGGTGCGCATCTGGGAGGAAGTGCTGGGCGTGCAGCCGGTGGGCGTGCGCGACAACTTCTTCGAGCTGGGTGGGCACTCGCTGCTGACGCTGCGCCTCCAGTCCGCCATTAGGGCGAAGCTGGGACGGCCACTGCCGGTGACGGCGCTGTTCCAGAACCCGACGGTGGAGCACCTCGCGAAGCTGCTGCACGAGGATGCGGGGCCCTGGTCGCCGTTGGTGGAGCTGCAGGCGGGAGACGGGCGGCGTCCCTTCTTCTGCGTCCACCCCGTGGGCGGCAGCGTGCTGCCGTACGCGGAGCTGTCGCGGCGGCTGGGAGCGGAGCAGCCCTTCTACGGGCTCCAGGCGCGCGGACTGGATGGGGGCGACGAGGTGCCGCCGGAGTCCATCCCCGCCATGGCCGCGCTGTACGTGACGGCCGTGCGCGCGGTACAGCCCCACGGGCCGTACCTGCTCGGCGGCTGGTCCATGGGCGGCGCCATTGCCTTCGAGATGGCGTGCCAGCTCCGACGCGAGGGCGAGGAGGTGGCGCTGCTCGCGCTCCTCGACACCTCGGCGGACCTCCGCGGTGAAGGCCCCAGGGAAGCGGGGCCGCAGGAGCTGCGCGAGCTGTTCTTCGAGGACCTGCTGCGCGCGGCGGGACAGCCCATGCCCGCGCTGGAGGGGAAGTCGCCCGAGGAGAGACTCCAAGCCCTGGAGGACGCAAGCCAGGCCTTCCCGTACCCTGCCCTGCGCCGCGTCTTCGAGAGCAACCTCCGCGCGGCGTGGGCCTACGAGCCACCGCCGTACGCGGGGCCCGTCACCCTCTTCGTGGCCCGCGAGTCACGCTGGGACCACGGCTGGACGTCGCGGGCCCCGGGCGGACTGGCCGTGAACGAGGTGCCTGGAGACCACTACTCCATGCTGACGCGGCCCCAGGTGGAGACGCTGGCGGCCCGGCTCAAGGACTGCCTGGACGAGGCACGAGCCGCCGTCGAGCACGGCCCTCAGGTGGGACGCGTGGGCTGACCCCGTTCACCCGCGCGAAGGGACTGTCGGTCAGCACACGCGCCATCCCCGGAATGGCATGGCGCGAAGCGAAAACTAGTTGATGCTCAAACTAGTTGTGCCTATATCCCATGTGTGACTGACACCGCTCTTACTCAGCGGGTCCAGCGATTTCTCATGGCGCACATCGACTCCATCGAGAAGCTCGAGGTCCTCCTCCTGCTTCGCAACCGGGTGGAGCGGGAGTGGACGGCATCAGAGACGGCCCTGGAGCTGCGCATCACCGAGTCCTCCGCCGCCGCGCGGATGGCGGACCTCACCGCGAGCGGCCTGCTGGTCGATGACGGCGGCAAGCCCGCGCGGTACCGCTACAGCCCCATCCGCTCGGACGACGTGCGCTCCGTGGCGGAGCTGGCCACGGCGTACGCGGAGCGGCGCGTGAGCGTCATCACGTTCATCTTCACGAAGCCCGAGCGGCGCGTGCAGGGCTTCTCGGACGCCTTCCTCCTGGGAAAGAAGGGCTCGGGCTGAGCTGGCGCGCGGGGCGGGCCTACTTCCCCGGCAAGGCGGCCAGCGTGTTCACCGCGGGACGGCCGAGCGAGGGAGCCCCCGCCTGCGGCGGTGAAGCGGAGAGCTCCTGGTTCGTTTCGGCGCGCACCAGCGGAAGCCCATGCGCCTGCCCCTGCAGCCAGGCGATGAGCTTCTCGCGCACCAGGCAGCGCAAATCCCACGACTTTCCCGCATCCGTGGAGCTCATCAGCGCCCGCAGCTTCATGGTGCGCTCCGTGCAGTCCGTCACCTGCAACCCCTGCACCTTGCCATCCCACAGCCCCTGGGACTCCTGCTCCAGCACGCGCTTGAGCTCCGCGCGCGCCGACTGCACGTCCGCGCGGAAGTCCGCGTACAGCTCCACCGTGCCCAGGATGTCCGGCGACACCTTGCTCCAGTTCTGGAAGGGCTTGTCCAGGAAGTGGCTCATGGGAATCACCAGCCGCCGCAAGTCCCAGACCTTCACCACCACGTACGTGAGGGTGATTTCCTCCACCCAGCCCCACTCGTTCTCCACGATGACGGTGTCGCCGATGCGCACCGGCTGGGTGATGGACAGCTGGATGCCGGCCAGCAGCGTGGAGATGGACTTCTGCGCCGCCAGGCCGATGACCAAACCCGCCAGACCCGCGGACGCGAGCAGCGACACGCCCACGTTGCGCACCGCCTCGAACTGGAGCAGCAGCAGCGAGGCGGCCACCAGCGACACCACCACCTCCGTGACGCGCCGGAGCACCGCGAGCTGCGTGCGCAGCCCTCGCGCACGGGCCACGTCCGCGCCGCTCCCCTCCTGCGCCACCGCCTGCTCCACGAAGCGCGACGCCAGCTTCACGAAGCGCAAGAGGAACCACGCCACGGTGGCGATGACCACCGAGCGCGCCCCGAGCGCGACGACGTGCTCCACCGCGGGCGGCAGCCGCAAGAGCAGCGCGGCCGAGCCCACCACCGCGAACAACAGGTAGCGCAGCGGCCCCCGGCCCGACGCGGAGAGCTGGTCGTCCCAGCCCGACTTCGTCAGCCCCGCGGCGCGCGCCCCCAGGCGCAGCAACAGGCCCTCCAGGGAACGTCCGGCCACCCAGGCGCCCATCAGGATCAGCGCCAGCGCCAGCCACTGCCACAGCTCCACCCCGCTGAAGGAGCGAGAGAAGAGGAACGCGGGAAGCGCCTCGCGCAGGGCCGTGCCCTGTTCGGTGGACAGCACGTCGCTGGCCCCCGTGGCGGCGGAGGTCGGCAGGGCGGACAGCAGCGGAGGGATGAGCATGAGGGGAGCGCGCATTTGTTTGACCTCAAACCAACTAGCGCGAACGCCGCCTCCCGTCCAGCCCCGGGATTGCTTTCGCATGACCGCTCGCAGGCCTGCCCACCGCCCGAGCGGCAGGACGCGCGCGCCTCGGGAGGGCGGTCCTGGCCGGGGCTCGCGGCCTCCACCCGGAGGGCAAGCCGGCCGACCGGTGCCCGCCGGGCGCGCCGCGTCGGAGGCCGGCGCCTTGTGCCTTCCCGAGGGCCGCAACAGCTTGGTGGGGATGGAGCTCTTCGGCGTGCGCATCCTCGGCCTCAACGCCGAGACGCTGCACAAGGTGGTGCTGTCACTGGCCGTGCTCGCGGTGGTGCTGGGCGTGCGCGCGCTCCTGACGGTGGTGGTCGGGCTGGGGACGGGCGTGTCGCGCCGCTCCATCTGGGTGCGCAAGTCCATCCGGCTCGCCTTCGGCGGGCTCGGGGCGCTGCTGCTGCTGTCCATCTGGTTCGACAACCCCAACCGCTTCGCCACCTTCCTGGGGCTGCTGGCCGGAGGGCTCGCCTTCGCCTCGCAGAACGCGGTGCTGTCGGTGGCCGGCTACTTCGTCATCGTCTTTGGCAAGACGTTCGACCTGGGAGACCGCATCCAGATTGGCGACGTGCGCGGGGATGTGCTGGACATCGGCCTCTTGAAGACGACGGTGATGGAGATGGGCGTCCCCGCGCTCCTGCGCTCGGAGCCGCTCCATTGGGTGGGGGCCCGCCAGTACACGGGCCGTGTCGTCACCATCACCAACGCGGAGGTCTTCAAGCAGCCGACCTACAACTATACCCGCAACTTCAACTTCCTCTGGGAGGAGCTGCGGCTGCCGCTGCGCTACGACACGGACTTCCCTCGGGCCGAGGCCGTCGTCCTGGCCGCGGTGCGCGAGGCCACCGCCGGCATCATCGACGAGGGGCACCGCGAGCTGGACAACATGCGCGAGCGCTACCTCATCCACGCCGACGAGCTGGAGCCGCGCGCCTACCTGCGGCTGACGGACAACTGGGTGGAGATGAGCGTGCGCTTCCTCGTGAAGACGTACGGCGTGCGCGAGGTGAAGGACGTCATCTCCCGGCGCGTGCTGGAGCGCTTCCGCGAGGAGGGCATCGAGCTGGCGTCCACCACGGTGGAGCTGGTGCACGGGCCCCTGCCAAAGGTCGCTGCCCCCCGGAGCGAGCGGGCCGGAGAGGTGCCGGCCGGGGGCGCCATGCGGACGGCCGGTGGGCCCGCCCGCCCACCTTCGAGCGCGCGCAGGGAGCCATGAGACTGCGAATCTCCCGCATCCGCGAGCGCCTGGGCATGAGCTACTGGCTTGTCCCCTCGCTGTGCGTGGCGCTGGCCATGGGCCTGGCGAAGCTCGCGGGCCTCGTCGACGCACACCTGTCCCAGGACGAGCACGCCTGGTACCTCTTCCGGGGTGGCCCCGAGGGCGCGCGCTCGGTGCTGTCCGCGGTGGCCTCGTCGATGATGACGTTCTCGGGCCTCGTCTTCTCCGTCACCATCCTCGTGCTCCAGCAGGCGAGCAACCAGTTCTCCCCGCGCGTGCTGCGCAGCTTCCTGCGGGACAGGCAGAGCCAGCTCGCGCTGGGCATCTTCATGGGCACCTTCGTCTACGCGCTGCTCGGGCTGCGCAGCGTGCGGGGCACCGCGGAGGGGCTGGACATCGAGAGCCACGTGCCGTCGCTGTCCGTCTGGCTCGCCGTGGTGCTGGTGCTGCTGTGCGTGGGCGCCTTCATCTACTACATCCACCATGTCGCCCAATCCATCCGCGCCGTGGTCATCCTCACGCGCATCCGCGACGAGACGCGCCACACCCTGGAGCGCATGTACCCGGAGGGCGTCGGGGCGGATGAGGAGGACGCGAGCCTCGCGAGGCCCGACGGCGAGCCGACCCTGCTGGTGCCCGCCCCGGGCGACTCCGGCGTGCTGGAGGCAGTGGACGAGTCACACCTGTTCCATTGCGCATGCCGGGCCGGCGTCACCGTGGCGCTGGTGCCCAGGCTGGGCGACTTCGTTCCCCAGGGCAGCCCCCTCTTCGAGGTGTGGGGTGATGCCGCGCGCCTGGACGTGAAGGAGCTGACCGGCGCGGTCTCCATCGGCGCGGAGCGCACCATGCAGCAGGACACGGCGTTCGGCTTCCGCCAGCTCGTGGACATCGCCGAGCGGGCCCTGTCCCCCGGCATCAACGACCCCACCACGGCGGTGCAGGCCCTGGACCAGCTCCATGATTTGCTGCGCCGCCTGGCGCACCGTCGCTTCCCCGCGTCGGCGCGGAAGGATGAGGGCGGTACGGTGCGGCTCCTCTGCCCGCGCCCGGACTGGGACGCCTACGTGCGGCTGGCGGTGGATGAAGTCCGCGAGTACGGCGAGGGCTCGCTCCAGGTGGCCCGGCGCCTGCGCTTCCTGCTGGAGGACCTGCTGAGGGTGGCTCCGCTCTTCCGGCGCGCCGAGCTGGTGCGGCAGCTCGCCCTGCTGGACGCGAGCGTGGGACGCGGCTTCCCGGACCCGCGCGAGGCCGCCATGGCCCGCGACGCCAGCCCGCAGGGGCATGGCCCACATTGAGTCACGGCCCGCGGGCCTTCACCAGGGAGGGAGCGGCATGTTCTTCGACAGCTGGAGTGGCCTGGGCCGGGTGCTGGTCGTGGGCGTGGCCGCCTACGTGGCGCTGGTGGTGATGCTGCGCCTGTCCGGGCCGCGCACCCTCTCCAAGCTCAACGCCTTCGACCTGGTGGTGACGGTGGCGCTCGGCTCCACGCTGGCCACGGTGCTGCTGACCCAGGACGTGTCCCTGGCCGAGGGCCTGCTGGCCTTCGCCGTGCTCATCGGCCTCCAGTTGCTCCTCACCTGGACGTCCGTGCGCTGGCCCCGCTTCAGCCGGATGGTGAAGTCCGAGCCGCTGCTGCTCGTGCGTCATGGGCGCCTGCTTCGCGGAGCCATGCGCCGGGCCCGCGTGGTGGAGGACGAGGTGCTCTCCGTGCTGAGGAGCCAGGGCGTAAGCCGGCTCGAGGAGGTGGAGGCCGTCGTGCTGGAGACGGACGGCTCCATGTCCGTGCTTCGCTCGAACGACGCGCCCCCGGAGACGCTCGCCCGCGTCCGGGCGCCCCCTCCCGAGCAGGCGCCCGTCCATTGAGCCCCTGTCGGGCGCGGCTGGAAGCCCTGGCTGGCGACGGCGCATGGAGCCGGGGCCCCACCTGGCGCCCCCGCGGCTCGCATGGAAGCATCCCGCCTGTTTCAGTGGTGGGCGTGCGGCTGGGTGTCCATGCCGTCGGCCGGACCCTCCAGGTTCTCGGGCCGCGGTGGCTCGCGCGGCCCGCGCCCGCGCTGCTCGGCGAAGAGGGCCTGCACCCCCGCCGTCACGGCGGCGGTCAGCGGCACGGCCACGAAGGCCCCGGCCACGCCCGCGAACAGTGTCCCCGCAGTGACGGCGAGCAGCACCACCGCCGGGTGGAGCGGCAGGACGCGGCCCATGATGATGGGTTGCAGGATGTTGCCCTCCACCTGCTGCACGGCCAGGACGATGGCCAACGTGATGAGCGCGGCCTTCACGCCGACCAGGGCCCACGCCACCAGCACCGCCGCCGTCCCCCCCACCATGGCGCCGATGATGGGCACGAAGGCGCCCAGGAAGGTGAGCAGGGCCAGCGGCAGGGCCAGCGGCACGCGCAGGAGCAGCAGGCCCACGCCAATGCCCACCGCGTCGATGAACGCCACCAGCACCGTGCCCCGCACCCAGCGGCTCAGCGTCCACCAGGCCCCTTCCACGGCGGTGCGCACCAGCCGGCGCCGCTCCGGCGGCAATGCAGAGAGCGCCGCGCGCACCAGCCCCTGTCCGTCCTTCACGAAGAAGAAGACGAGCACGATGGCCAGCAGCACGCCGGTGAGCACCGAGGTGAGCGCCGTCAGCCCGCTGGCCGCGCCCAGCGCGAGCTCCTGGGCGTTCTGGCGGACCCAGTGCTCGGCCCGCGTGCCCATCTCCTCCAGCGTGGGCTGCGGGCCCGGGAAGAGCCGGGTGAGCTGGCGCGCCAGGTGCTCGGCGCGGCGCGCCAGCATGTCGGAGCTCGCGGAGATGCGGGAGACCGTCCTTGGGATGATGAAGGCGAGCAGCCCGCCCACCACGCCCACGCCGAGCAGCACCGAGGCCAGCGCCGCCAGGCTCCGTGGCAGGAGGCGGGCGAGCCCGTTCGTCACCGGCATGAGGAGGCTGGTGAGCAGCAGCGCGGCGAACAGCGACAGGAAGACGAGCGGCATCGCCTGGACGACGCGGCCCACGACGTACAGGAAGCCGATGATGAGCAGACAGCGCCCGCTGAAGCGAGCGGCTCCCGCCAGCGTTGGCCGGTCTGCTCCCTCCACCACGGCCTCCTTCTCGCATCGCCGGAAACGCCCGGTGGCCCGACACTGATGCTGGCCACCCCCCGGCCCCGCCGCACCCACCCCCTGGCCCGGATGGCTGACAGGCTGGAGGCCGTGGGCACCGCACGCGCACCTCATTCGAAAGTCGGCACCGTCGTCACGGACAGCACACGCGCGGCCGGGCGTCGTATCCCCTCGCTTCGCGGAAGCCGGCTCAACCGGGCTATTTGGTAGATTCTTGTTTTCCAGATGCCCGAGAACACACACCCAGCGTCGCAGGACGTGAAGGATGACCGGCAGTCTGTCTCGAGCGCGGGGCGGCTGCGCAGGCCGCCTCCGCTCGTGCCGGCGTCGACGCAGAACGAAGCGCCGCTGTCCCTGGCCCAGCAGCGAATGTGGTTCCTCGCGCGGCTGGATGCCGGAGGCCATGCGTACAACGCGCCATTCTTCGCGCGGCTGAAGGGCCCGCTCGACGCGGACGTGCTCCGGCGCGCGCTGTCGGAAATCGTCCGGCGGCACGATGCACTGCGCACCACCTTCCCCGAGGTGCAGGGCCGTCCCGTGCAGCGCGTCGAGCCGGAGCTGGAGGTGGCGCTGCCGGTGGATGACCTGGAATCGCTCGCGGGGGACGCACGGGACGCAGCCGTCCGCCAGCGCGCCGAGGACGAGGCGCGGCTCCCCTTCGACCTGGAGCACGGGCCGCTGCTGCGGGCGCGGCTGCTGCGCGTGTCGCGCGACGAGCACGTGCTGCTCGTCGTGATGCACCACATCGTCTGTGACGGCTGGTCCTTCAGCCTGCTGGAGCGCGAGCTGACGGAGCTGTACCGGGCGCTCTCCACCAACACTCCCCCCGCGTTGGCGGAAGTGCCGGTGCGCTACACGGACTACGCCGTCTGGCAGCGCGCCTGGCTGACGGACGAGACCCTCGCGCCGGCGGTGTCCTGGTGGAAGGAGCAGCTCGCCGGTGCGCCGCCCGCGCTGGAGCTGCCCACCGACAGGCCCCGGCCTCCGGTGAAGTCCTTCCGGGGTGCCGTCCTCCCGGTGCCCCTGTCGCCCGAGCTCTCCCAGCAGGTGCGTGCGCTGGGCCGCCGCGAGGGCGTCACCCTCTTCATGACGCTGCTGACGGGGTTCCATGTCCTGCTCGCGCGCTACAGCGGGCAGTCGGACATCGTCGTGGGCTCGCCCAGCTCCGGGAGGAGCCCGCGTGCCGTGGAAGGACTCGTCGGCCTCTTCACCACCACGCTGCCGCTGCGGGTGGTGTCCTCCGAAGCGTGGACCTTTCGCGAGCTGCTGCGCCGCGTGCGACAGGTGTGCCTGGGGGCCTATGCCCACCCGGAAGCGCCGCTGGAGCTGCTCGTGGACGGCACCGGCACGGTGAGAGATGCGAGCCGCACGCCACTCTTCCAGGTCTCCTTCGTCCTCCAGGGCGCCCCCTGCGCGGAGCTGCGGCTGCCGGGCGTGACGGCCGAGGAGCCCGCCTTCGAGCCCGGCGTGTCGAAGTTCGACCTCACGCTCTTCGTGCGCGACACGGAGCAGGGGCTGGTGGGCCTGTGGGAGTACGACACCGCGCTCTTCGACGAAGCCACCATCGCCCGCATGGCGGCACACTTCGCGCGGCTGTTGGAGGCCGCGGTGTCCCGGCCCGAGCTGCGCCTCGCGGAGCTGCCGCTGCTCTCCGAGGACGAGCGCCACCAGACGCTGGTCGAGTGGAACGACACACGCACGGAGTACCCCCGTGAGGCGAGCATCCACGGTCTCTTCGAGGCGCAGGCGGCGCGCACCCCGGACGCCGTGGCCGTGGAACTCGAGGATGCGCGGCTGACGTACGCCGAGCTGAACGGGCGAGCCAACCAGCTCGCCCGGTATCTGCGGCGGCACGGCGTGGTGGCCGGCAGTCGCGTTGGCCTGTGCTCGGCACGCTCGCTGGAGCTGGTGGTGGCCACGCTCGCCATCCTCAAGGCGGGTGGCGCGTACGTGCCTCTCGATAGCGCCTACCCCGGCGAGCGGCTGGCCTTCATGGTGGAGGACTCGGGGCTCCAGGTGCTGCTGGTGCAGCCCGTGCTCCTCTCCCGACTGCCTCCGGACCTGCGAGTGGACATCGTGCCCCTGGAGCCCGTGATGGCTTCCGGCACGGACGATGCGAACGGGCCGCACGGGCCCACGGGGCAAGAGCGCTCCGCGAACCTGGGCGGCGTGCCGATGCCCGCCGCCGGGCTCGCGTACGTCATGTACACGTCGGGCTCGACGGGACGGCCGAAGGCCGTGGGTATTCCCCACCGGGGCGTGGTGCGCCTGGTGAAGGGCTCGCGCTTCGTGGAGCTGACGGAGCGCGAGGTCGTCCTCCCTGTCTCATCCATCTCCTTCGACGCGTCCACCTTCGAGCTGTGGGGCGCACTGCTCAACGGCGCGAAGCTGGTGCTCCTCTCCGAGCACGCGCCTTCGTTGGAGGAGCTGGGCCGTGCGCTGATGCGGCACGGAGTCACCACGCTGTGGCTCACCGCCGCGCTCTTCGAGCAGATGGTGGCCTCTCAGCCGGAAGCCCTCTCGGGCGTGCGGCAGGTGCTCGCGGGCGGCGACGTGCTTTCTCCTGCCGCCGTGCGAGCGCGGCTCACGCAGGGCCGCCTCGTCAATGGCTACGGCCCCACGGAGAACACCACCTTCACCTGCTGCCACCCGATGACGGAGCCCGGGCAGGTGGGGCACACGGTGTCCATCGGCCGGCCCATCTCCAACACGCAGGTGTACCTGCTGGACGCGGCGCTGCAGCCAGTGCCCGTGGGCGTCTGGGGCGAGCTGTACACGGGCGGGGACGGACTGGCGTGGGGCTACCTCGGCCGTCCGGAGCTGACGGCGGAGCGCTTCGTTCCGCACCCCTTCAGTGCGCAGCCCGGAGCCCGCCTCTACCGCACCGGAGACAGGGCCCGCTGGCTGCCGGACGGCCGCATCGAGTTCGCCGGCCGCCTGGACGGACAGGTGAAGCTGCGCGGCTTCCGCATCGAGCCCGGCGAGGTGGAGTCCGCCCTGCTGCGCCACCCCGGCGTGCGCGAGGCGGTGGTGGTGGCACGCGAGGACGGGCCCGGCGGCAAGCGGCTCGTCGCGTACTTCGTTCCCCACGCCGAGGCACCCGCGACGGCACAGCTGCGCACCCACCTGCAGGCGAAGCTGCCCGAGTTCATGGTGCCCTCGGCCTTCGTCGCCCTGCCGGCGCTTCCCCTGACTCCCAATGGCAAGGTGGACCGCAAGGCCCTGCCCATTCCGGACCGCGACGCGGACACCCGGGAGCATGTGCCGCCGCGGACCGTGCTGGAGCAGTGGGTCGCCGAGAGCTGGGCGCTCGTGCTGGGCCAGTCCCGCGTGGGGGCGCATGACAACTTCTTCGAGCTCGGAGGCCACTCGCTGCTCGCCACGCAGGTGGTGTCACGCCTGCGCGCGGTGCTCGGCGTGGAGCTGCCCGTGCGCGCGCTGTTCGAGGCGCCCACTGTCGCGAGGCTCGCCGAGCGGCTCCAGTCCCTGGGAGACGCCGCGCGGGAATGGCGGCCGCCCCCGCTGGTGCCGGTGCCGAGGACGGGCCCCCTGCCGCTGTCCTTCGGCCAGCAGCGCCTGTGGTTCATCGAGCAGCTCACCCCCGGGGCCTTCACCTACAACGTGCCCCTCTTCGCGCGGCTCACCGGGCGGCTCGACGTGGCCGTGCTGGAGCGCGGCCTGCGCGCCATCGTCCTGCGCCACGAGGCCCTCAGGACCACCTTCGCCGAGGTGGACGGCCAGCCCGTGCAGCGCATCGCGCCCGAGCTGGAGCTGCCGCTGCCGGTGGACGCGCTGGAGTCCCTCCCCGAAGCGGAGCGCCAGCGGGAGCTGCGACTGCGCGCACAGGCAGAAGCCCAGCGTCCCTTCGATTTGCGGACGGGCCCGCTCGTCCGGGCGAAGCTGCTGCGCCTCGCGGTGGACGAGCACGTGCTGCTCCTCGTGATTCACCACTGCGTCTGTGACGGCTGGTCGGTGGGAGTGCTGCTACGGGAGCTGGAGACCCAGTACCGGGCCTTCGCGCGCGGAACGGAGCCGTCGCTTCCGGCCCTGCCGGTGCAGTCCGCGGACCACGCGTGCTGGCAGCGGGAGTGGCTGCGTGACGAGGCGCTGGAGGCGCAGCTGGGCTACTGGCGTGAACAGATGGCTGGCGCGCCGCCCGCCCTGGAGCTGCCCACCGACCGGCCTCGGCCGCCGGTCCAGAGCAGCCGTGGCGCCATGCTGCGGGTGCCCCTGCCGGTGGAGCTGACCCAGGGGCTGCGCGGGCTGAGCCAGCAGGAGGGCGTGACACTCTTCATGTCGCTGCTGGCGGGCTTCCAGGTGCTGCTGGCGCGTTACAGCGGGCAGTCGGACATCGTGGTGGGCTCGCCCATCGCCGGCCGCACGCAGCGCGAGGTGGAGGACCTGGTCGGCTTCTTCGTCAATACGCTGGCCCTGCGCGTGGAGGTCTCCAGCGAGCTGGGGTTCCGCCAGCTGCTGCGCCGGGTGCGCGAGGTGTGCCTGGGGGCCTTTGCCCACCAGGACCTTCCCTTCGAGAAGCTGGTGGATGCGCTCCAGCCGGTGCGCGACCTGAGCCGCTCCCCGGTCTTCCAGGTGATGTTCGCGCAGCAGAACGTGCCCTCGTCCGCGGTGGAGCTGCCCGGCGTGTCCCTGGAATTGCTGGACGTCGACCCCGGGGTGGCCAGCTTCGACCTCACCCTGTACGTCCGCGAGTCGGCGGAGGGCTGGGTGAGCTTCTGGGAGTACAACACCGACCTCTTCGACGAGGCGACGGTGGCACGGATGGCGGCGCACTACGTGCGGCTGCTGGAGGGCGCCGTCGCCGACCCGGAGCAACGACTGCGGGCGCTGCCGCTGCTGACGGAGCTGGAGCGGCGCCAGACGCTGGTGAAGTGGAGCGGGGGGGAAGCGGACGCGAAGGCGGAGTCGTGCATCCACCGACTCTTCGAGGCCCAGGTAGAGCGGGCCCCCGACTCGGTGGCGGTGGTCTCCGAAGGCGCTTCGCTCACCTTCCGCGAGCTGAATGCCCGTGCGAACCAGCTCGCGCACCACCTCGTGCGGCGGGGCGTGCGGACCGGGAGGGTCGTGGGCGTGTTGTTGGAGCGCTCGCAGGAAGCGCTGGTGGCGCTGCTGGGCGTGTTGAAAGCGGGGGCGGCGTACGTGCCGCTGGACCCGGAGTATCCGCGCGAGCGCCTGGAGTACATGCTGTCCGACTCCGGCACCCGGCTGCTCGTCTCTCGCTCCGGGTTGCTGGAGCGGGTGGTCGGCCTGGACGTCGAAGTGCTGGACGTGGAGGCATGTCGCGCCGACGTGGAATGCGAGGCGGACACGAATCCAGGCCGTGACGTTCCGGCCGCGTCGCTCGCCTACCTCATCTACACCTCCGGCTCGACGGGCAAGCCCAAGGCGGTGATGACGCCGCACCGCGCGGTGGCGGCCTATGTGCTCGGCAACGCGCGCATCTACGCGCTGTCGCCCGCGGACCGGGTGCTCCAGTTCTCCACGCTCAGCTTCGACCAGAGCGTGGAGGAGATATTCCCCGCCCTGCTCACGGGAGGGACGGTGGTGCTGCGCACCGAGGCGATGCTGGACCCGGCGACCTTCTGCGAGCGCTGCGAGCAATGGGGCATCACCCTGCTCTTCCTTCCCACCGCCTTCTGGGGAGAGCTGACGTCCGCGCTCGCGAGTGGCGCGGTACGGCTGCCCGATAGCGTGCGCATGGTGGCCACGGGTGGCGAGAAGGTGCCCGCGTCGCAGGTGCTCCGGTGGCGGCGGGTGGCTCCTTCGCGCGTGCGGCTGACCAACGAGTACGGCCCCACGGAGACAACGGTCATCTGCGTCGTGGGCGACCTGGACGCGGTGACCGAGGAGGAGCTGGGCTGGGGCTTCGTGCCCATTGGCCGTCCGACACCAGGGGCCCGCGCCTGCGTGCTGGACGCGTATCAGCAGCAGGTGCCCATGGGCGTGCCGGGAGAGCTGTACCTCGGCGGCATCGTCCTGGCGCACGGCTACCTGGGCCGACCGGACCTCACGGCCGAGCGCTTCGTGCCGGACCCCTTCAGCACCGAGCCGGGCGCGCGGCTGTACCGCACCGGTGACCTGGTGCGGCAGCGCCCGGATGGGAACCTGGAGTACGTCGGCCGCGCGGACGACCAGGTGAAGCTGCGCGGCTTCCGCATCGAGCTGGGCGAAATCGAGTCCGCGCTGCGCAGGCAGGCGGGCGTGCGCGACGTGGCGGTGGTGGTGCGTGAGCCCTCGCCCGGAGACAAGCGGCTCGTCGCCTACGTGGTGCCGGACGCGGGGGCGGACGTGCGTCCCTCCGTGCTCCGCTCGGAGCTGAAGTCCACGCTGCCCGAGTACATGGTGCCCTCCGCCTTCGTGCGGCTGGACGCGCTGCCGCTGACGCCCAGTGGCAAGGTGGACCGCAAGGCGCTGCCCGCGCCCCAGGAGGAAGCGGGACGCGAGGGCTACGTCGCGCCGCGCGCGGGCCTGGAGGAAGTGGTGGCGGACATCTGGGCGCCGCTGCTGGGCGTGCGGCGGGTGGGCGCGCACGACAACTTCTTCGAGCTGGGGGGCCACTCGCTGCTGGCCACGCAGGTGGTGTCGCGTTTGCGCGAAGTGCTCCAGCGTGAGCTGCCGGTGCGCGTGCTCTTCGAGGCGCCCACCGTCGCGGAGCTGGCCCGCCGAATCGAGTCCTCGCGCGAGGACGCGGGGCCTCCTCCACCGCCACTCGTCCCCGTGTCGCGGGACGCCGCGCTGCCACTGTCCTTCGCGCAGCAGCGGCTGTGGTTCCTCGCGCGGCTGGACGCCGGAGGCTTCTCCTACAACGTCCCCTTCTTCCTGCGGTTGAAGGGACGGCTGGACGTTGCGGCGCTGGAGCGTGCGCTGACGGACCTCGTGCAGCGGCACGAGGCACTGAGGACTACGTTCATCGAGGTGGACGGCGGGCCCGTGCAGCGCATCGCCCCCCGTACGGAGCTGCCCTTCACGGTGGAGTCCCTGGAGGCCGCGTCGGGCGCGGCCACCTCGGCGAGTCGCATGGCTCCCCGCTCGGAGCTGACTTTCACCCCTGAGCCACGGGAACCCGCATCGAGCGCCGCCATTGCCGTGGACGACGAGCCCGGGCGGCGCATCGCAGCCCGGGCCGAGCGGCCCTTTACCCCTGAGCCACGAGAACCCGCATCGAGCGCCGCCATTACCTCGGACGACGAGCCCGGGCGTCGCATCGCATCCCGGGCCGAGCGGCCCCACCCCGTAGAGCCTCTGGAGGTGGCCATCCGCCAGCGGGCGGAAGCGGAAGTCCGGCGGCCCTTCGACCTGGAGCACGGGCCGCTGGTACGGGCCACGGTGCTGCGCGCTTCGGCCGACGAGCACGTGCTGCTCTTCGTGATGCATCACATCGTCTGCGACTTCTGGTCCTCGGATGTGCTGGCGCGGGAGCTGAAGGCGCTCTACGTGGCGCACGTGCGCGGCGAGGAAGCTACGCTGCCTGCGCTGCCGATTCAGTACGCGGACTTCGCGCACTGGCAGCACGACTGGCTGCGGGACGAGGTGCTCGAGGCCCAGCGCGCCTGGTGGAAGGAACAGCTCGCGGGCGCTCCGCCCGTGCTGGAGCTGCCCACCGACAGGCCCCGGCCTCCGGTGCAGACGTTCCGCGGCGCCCAGCTCCACCGGCGCCTTCCGGCCGAGCTGCCCGGCGCCGTCCAGGCGCTGAGCCGCGAAGCGGGTGTCACGCCCTTCATGCTGCTGATGGCGGGCTTCCACGCCCTGCTGGCGCGCTACAGCGGACAGCCGGACATCGTCGTGGGCACGCCCATCGCCGGCCGCAACCACCGCGAGGTGGAAGGGCTCATCGGCTTCTTCACCAACACGCTGGCCATCCGCATCAAGGCCGCTGGAGACGTCAGCTTCCGCGAGCTGCTGGGCCGGGTACGCGAAGCGAGCCTCGGTGCCTATGCGCACCAGGACATGCCCTTCGAGCAGCTGGTCGACGCGCTCGTACTCGTACGGGACGTGAGCCGCACGCCGCTGTTCCAGGTGATGTTCGTCTTCCAGCAGGGCTCCGCCGCGTGGGAGCTGCCCGGCATCTCCGTGGAGGAATTCGCCTTCGAGCCGGGCATGGCGAAGTTCGACCTCACCCTCTTCGTCCGGGAGACACCGGCCGGGTGGACGAGCCTCTGGGAGTACAACACCGACCTCTTCGACGAGGCGACGGTGGCGCGCATGGCGGGGCACTACACGCGCCTGCTGGAAGGTGCCCTCGCGAGGCCAGAGCAGAAGTTGGCCGCGATACCGGTGCTGACGGACACCGAGCGGCACCAGGTGCTGCGAGAGTGGAATGACACGGCCGTCCCCTACCCCGCCCTGCGCACCGTGCATGCCCTCTTCGAGGCCACCGCCGCGCGCCAGCCCGACGCCATCGCCGCCAGCTTCGGTGACGCGCGCCTGACGTACGCCGAGCTCAACCGCCGCGCCAACCAGCTCGCCCACCACCTGCGCTCTCTCGGCGTCGGCCCTGACTCGCTCGTCGGCATCTGCGTGGAGCGCTCTCTTCACCTCCCCCTCGCCGTCCTCGCCACCCTCAAGGCTGGCGGCGCCTACGTCCCCCTGGACCCCGCCTACCCCGCCGAGCGCCTCGCCGCGATGCTGGAAGTCTCTGGCGCTCGCGTGCTGCTCACCCAGCGCCACCTCCAGCTGGTGCTGCCGTCGAATTCCGCCACCGCCCTCATCCTCGACGACGCCCACGCCTTCTCTCACGCGCCCGATGGCGACCCGACGCCCACCGCCGGGCCCGACTCGCTCACCTACGTCATCTTCACCTCCGGCTCCACCGGCGCCCCCAAGGGCGTCGCCATGCATCACGCCTCACTCGTCAACCTCATCCTCTTCCAGCGCCAGAGCTCCTCCGTCCCCTCGGCCCGCACCCTCCAGTTCTCCGCCTTCAGCTTCGACGTTTCCTTCCAGGAGATGCTCGCCACCTGGGCCGGCGGCGGCGAATTGGTGCTCATCTCCGAGGACGTCCGCCGCGACGCTCACGCCCTGCTTCAGCTCATGGACACGCGCGGCGTGGAACGCATGTTCCTTCCCTTCGTCGCCCTGCAGAACCTCGCGGAGGTCTCCGAGCAGGACGGCCTCGTCCCCCGGCACCTCAAGGAAATCATCACCGCCGGAGAGCAGCTGCGCATCACCCCCGCCCTGCGCCTGTTGATGAAGCGGCTGCCCGGCGCGGTGCTGCACAACCAGTACGGCCCGACGGAAACGCACCTCGCCACCCTCTGCGTCCTCTCCGGTGACCCGGAGCCTTGGCCTGACCTGCCCCTCATCGGCACGCCCATCGCCAACGCGAGCATCCACCTGCTCGACTCTCACCTGCAGCCGGTGCCGGTGGGCGTCCCCGGCGAGCTGTACATCGGTGGCCTCCAGGTGGCGCGCGGCTACTGGGGACGGCCGGACCTCACCGTGGAGCGCTTCCTCCCGGACCCGTTTGGCACGCGGCCCGGGGCGCGCATGTACCGGACGGGTGACCAGGCCCGCTACCGTGCGGACGGGGCCATCGAGTTCCTCGGGCGCCGCGACACCCAGGTGAAGGTGCGCGGCTTCCGCATCGAGCTGGGTGAAATCGAGGCCACGCTGGCGAAACACCCCGCCGTGCGCGACTGCGTCGTCGCCGCGCGCGAGCAGGGGCCGGGCGAGAAGCGACTGGTGGCCTGGGTCGTCGGCGTGGAGGGCGAAACGCCGGAGACAGACGCGCTGAAGACGTTCCTCAAGGAGCGGCTGCCCGAGTACATGGTCCCCGCCGCCTGGGTTCCGCTGGACGCCTTCCCCCTGACGCCCAGCGGCAAGGTGGACCGCAAGGCCCTGCCGGCCCCGGACCTGGACGGCCCGCGCGAGGACTTCGTCCCGCCACGCACGCCCATCGAGAAGCAGGTCGCCGCCATCTGGGAGCGGCTGCTGGGCCAGGCCCGCGTGGGCGCCCATGACAACTTCTTCGAGCTGGGCGGCCACTCCCTGCTGGCCACCCAGGTCGTCTCCAGGCTGCGGCAGGCATTCCAGATAGAAGTGCCGGTGCGCACGCTGTTCGAGGCCCCCACCGTGGCCGAGCTCGCGGGGCGCCTGGAGCCCCTCGTCGGCGCAGGGCAGACACGACAAGTCCCACCGCTGGTGCCCATGCCGAGGCACGGCCCCCTGCCGCTGTCCTTCGCCCAGCAGCGGCTGTGGTTCATCGACCGGATGGAGCCGGGCAGCCCCGTCTACAACATCCCCCTGGCGTTGAAGCTGGAGGGGGTGCTCGACACGTCAGCGCTGGAGCGCGCAGTCCATGCCCTCGTCCAGCGGCACGAGTCCCTGCGGACCACCTTCCGCCAGGACGAACACGGCGCCAGACAGCTCATCGCTCCCGAGGTCCAGGTGCCGTTGGCGGCGGTGGACCTGCGCGAGCTTCCGGAGGATGTGCGTGAGGCGGAGGCGATGCGGCAGGTGGAGGAAGAAGCGCGCCGCCCCTTCGACCTCACCAAGGGCCCCCTGCTGCGGCTGGGGGTGCTGCGCCTCGACGATGCCAGGCACGTGTTGGTGCTCAACATGCACCACATCATCTCGGATGGCTGGTCGCTGGGCGTGCTCCTGCGCGAGCTGCGGGAGCTGTACACGGCCGCCATCACCGACCGGGAGCCCTCGCTGCCGGCGCTGCCGGTGCAGTACGCGGACTTCGCGGTGTGGCAGCGGCAGTGGCTGGGGGACGACGCGCTGGAGCCCCAGCTCGACTACTGGCGAAAGCAGCTTGCCGGCGTGCCCACCGCCCTGGAGCTTCCAACGGACAGGCCACGCCCGCCGGTGCAGACCTTCCGCGGAGCCATCCATTCGCTCCAACTGCCCTCGTCACTGGCGGAGGGACTTCGCCAGCTCGGACAGCGCGAGGGCACCACCCTCTTCATGACGCTGCTGGCCGGCTACCAGGCCCTGTTGGCGCGCTACACCGGCCAGGAGGACATCGTCGTCGGCTCGCCCATCGCCGGCCGCGGCCGCCAGGAGGTGGAGGGCCTCATCGGCTTCTTCGTCAATACGCTGGTGCTGCGCGCGCGGGTGACACCCGACGCGCCGTTCCGCTCGCTCCTGGGACAGGTGCGAGAGGCGGCGCTGGGCGCATACGCCCACCAGGACGTGCCCTTCGAGCGGCTCGTGGAAGCACTCAAGCCGCCACGTGACGTGAGCCGCTCGCCGCTGTTCCAGGTGATGTTCACGCTGCAGAGCACCGCCACGCTGACGCTGGAGCTGCCCGGGCTGACGGAGCGCCTCGTGGACGCGGACAGCCGGGTGTCCCGCCATGACGTCTCCCTGGTCATGTGGGAAACGGCGTCGGGTCTGGAGGGAGCCTTCGAGTACAACACGGACCTGTTCGACGCGGCCACGATGGCCCGCATGGCCGGGCACCTGCGCGCGGTGCTGGAGGCCGCGGTGGCCGATGCCGGCCAGCCCGTGCGCGAGCTGCCCCTGCTGAGCGAGGCCGAGCGGCACCAGGTGCTCGTGGAGTGGAATGGTCCTCGCGTCGCGTGGCCGGAGGCCGCCTGTCTCCACACGCGCTTCGAAGCCCTCGCGCGCAGCCACCCGGACGCGCTCGCGGCGGCGGACCCCGGCAGGTCCCTGACGTACGGTGCGCTGGACGCGCGCGCCAACCAGCTCGCCTGGCTCCTGCGCGCCCGGGGCGTGGGGCCGGAGCGGGTGGTGGCCCTGCTGACGGAGCGCTCGGTGGACTACGTCGTGGGGGCGCTCGGCATCCTCAAGGCCGGAGGCGTCTATATGCCCCTGGACCCCACGTACCCGGAAGAGCGGCAGCGCCAGCTCGTGCGGGACAGCGGAGCCCTCGCGGTGGTGACCCAGCAGTCCTTCCTTCCGGCCCTGCATGGCGTCGGCGTGAGCACGCTCTGCCTGGACGCGGAGCCCTCGCTGGACCTCCAGCCCACGCACGCGCCGCGCACGGAGGTGTCCGCGGAGAACCTCGCGTACGTCATCTACACCTCCGGCAGCACCGGCCGGCCCAAGGGCGTGGCGGTGATGCACCGGACGGTGGACAACCTCGTGCGCTGGTACCACGAGGCCTACGAGGTGACGCGCGAGGACCGGAACATGGCGGCGGCGGGCCTCGCCTTCGACACCACGGTGCTTGACCTGTGGGCGCCGCTGACGGCGGGAGCCAGCTTGCACCTGCCGCCGGAGGAAATGCGCATGGAGCTGCGCAGGCTCGTGCAATGGATTGCCGACGAGGGCATCACCCTGGGCCTGTTGCCCACGCCCATGGCGGAGGCACTGCTGGACGAAGCCTGGCCGGAGGGACTGCGGCTCCGGGCGCTCTTCACCGGCGGCGACCGGCTCCACCGCCGCCCCAGCGCGCGCTTTCCCTCGACGCTGGTGAATGTCTACGGACCCACGGAGTGCACGGTGTTTGTCACCACGGGCGCGGTGGACTCGCAGAGCGAGGCAGGCGTGCTGCCACACATCGGCCGGCTCCTCGCCAACGTGCGGGGGTACGTGCTCGACGGCGCGCTGCGGCCGGTACCGCCAGGCGTCTGGGGCGAGCTGTACCTCGGAGGGGACTGCGTGGCGCGCGGCTACCTGGACCGCCCGGACCTCACCGCCGAGCGCTTCCTGCCGGACCCGCTCGACGCGGCCCCGGGCGCCCGGATGTATCGCACGGGCGACCTGGTGCGCTGGCTGCCAGATGGCAACCTCGAGTTCGGAGGACGGAAGGACACCCAGGTGAAGCTGCGGGGGTTCCGCATCGAGCTGGGCGAAATCGAGGCGGCGCTCCTCGCCCATCCCTCCGTGAAGGACGCCGTGGTGGTGGTGCGCGAGGACGGCCCCGGCGGCAGGCACCTGGTGGCGTACTGCGTCCCCGCCCCGGGTGAGCCTCCCACCCCCGACGCGCTGCGCGCCTTTCTGCGCCGCACCCTGCCCGAGCACATGGTGCCCGCCCTCTTCGTCACGCTGGAGGCCATCCCGCTCACGACGAACGGCAAGCCGGACCGGCGCGCATTGCCGGCCCCGCAGCGCTCCGAGCCCGAAGGCGCCTTCACACCGCCAACCGAGGGCCTGGAGCAGGCGCTCGCCGCCATCTGGGTGGACGTGCTGCGGCTGGAGCGGGTGGGCGCGGCCGACAACTTCTTCGACGTCGGCGGCACCTCCCTGCTGCTCCAGTCCCTCCAGGCGAAGGTGGAGGCGCTGGTGGGGCGGAGGGTGCCCCTGCTGGAGCTGCTCCGCCACGCCACGGTGCGGGCGCAGGCCGCGCACCTCGTCGGTGACGGCGGGCCCACGGCGCCAGCGCCCAAGGCGAGCCCCACGGGAGACAGCCGGCGGGAGAACCTGCGGAGGATGGCGCAGCGCCGGGGACGCTCGGGCTCGTGAGGCGCTTTCAGTCCGGGAGCAGGCGCGCCAGCCGCGCGCCCAGTCCCTGCGCGTGCGGTGGGCGCAGCATGCTCTCGTGGTTGCCGGGGACGACCTCCAGCCGCAGCACCGCGCACCGCTCGGCCCAGGCCTGCTCCATGAACCCCGGCATTCGCGGGAGCCGCTCGGCGGCGCGGAAGAACTGCACCTCGCCGTCCCAGCGCGGCGCCGTGTAGCGGAGCATCGCCTCCAGGTTGGCCTTCCACACCGCGAACCACCGCCGGCCCTGGTCGACGGTGGAGAAGGCCTGCACGCCCGCGCGCGCCGCCTCGTCCATGATGTGCTGGAGCCGGGCGTCAGGCGTCATCGCGCGCAGCCGCTCCGCCGGCACCTCCACCCAGATGCCCGCCAGGTAGGCCAGCGCCTCGGCGTCGTCCTCGAAGGGCTCGGGGAAGGCCCCCGGGCCCGGCGCGTCGAGCAGCGCGCACAGCGGCACCGCGTGGCCCTCGGCGCTCAGCCTGCGCGCCATCTCGAAGATGATGCTGCCGCCGAAGGACGCGCCGACAAGCAGGTAGGGCCCTTCCGGCCGCACCGTCCGGAGCGCCTCCAGGTAGTGCGCCGCCATCTCCTCCACCGTGGTGTGGCACGGCCCGCCGTCCAGCCCCGCCGCCTGGAACCCATATGCCGGCCGCGACGGACCGATGCTCCGCGCCAGCTCGCGGTAGAAGAGGGACTCCCCTCCGGCCGCGTGCACGAAGAAGAGCGGCGTCCCCCGAGTGCCCTCCTGGAGCCGGACGAGACACGAGGGGCCCGTCCTCTCCACGGGTGCGGCCTCCCCCGCTCCGCCGAGCCGCCGGGACAACGTGGCCACCGTGGGCGCCTCCAGCACATCCTTCAGCGCCAGGCGCACGCCGAACCGGTCCGAAATCCACGCGGTCAGCCGCAGCGCCAGCAGCGAGTCGCCCCCCTGCGCGAAGAAGTCGTCGTGGATGCCGACCTCTTCGATGCGGAACAGTTCCTGGAAGAAGCCTGCCAGCGCCCGCTCCGTTTCGTTGCGTGGTGGCGCCGCCGGGCCCGCGCGCCGCGACACGTGGCGGGGCACGGGCGGTGGAGGCGGCTCGATGCGAGCGGTGCCGCGGGTCGTGGAGTCGACGGGCTCGAGCCAGTACCGCTCCCGGTCGAAGCTGTACGTCGGCAGCACCACCCGGCGGCGGCGCTCCCCGGCGCGGAAGCCCTCCCAGTCGATGGGCACTCCGGCCTGCCAGGCCTCGCCCAGTGCGTGCAGGGGGCTCACCTTCCGTTCGGAGCCGCCCGGCAGCGAGGCAATCACCGGCTGCGACGTCCGCGCCGGATGCTGCCGCGCGAGCGACGAGAGGATGCTGCCCGCCCCCACCTCGATGAGCGCCCTGTCTCCGGAGGACAGCAGGCAGTCCAGGGCGTCGGAGAAGCGAACCGTTTCGCGCAGGTGGCGCACCCAGTACTCGGGGTCGGTCGCCTCGCGCGCTTCCAACCAGCGTCCGGTGACGCTCGACACCACGGGCAGCGTCGGAGGCCGCGGAGTCACGCGCCGTACCACCCGCGCGAAGTCCGCGAGGAAGGGGTCCATCATCGACGAGTGCATGGCCCGCGAATAGCGCACCCGCCGGAACTCCACGCCGCGCGCCGTGAGTGCCTGCTCGAAGAACTCGACGGCGCCGGGCGGCCCGGCGACGACACACGTCGCGGGCCCGTTGATGGCGGAGACGGACAGCTCCGGCCCCAGCAGTGGCGCCACCTCCGCCACCGGCGCCAGCACGGACACCATGGCCCCCGGAGGCAGGCCCTCCGTCAGCCGGCTCCTCGCCGCGACGAGTTCCAGCGCCTCCTCCAGCGTGAAGACGCCCGCCACGCAGGCGGCTACGTACTCACCCAGCGAGTGCCCCAGCATCGCCTCCGGCTGAACGCCCCAGGAGCGCCACAGCTCGGCCAGGGCCCAGTCGCAGGCGAAGAGCGCGGGCTGCGTCCACAGCGGGCGGGCCAGCTCCCGGCTCGCGGCGTCGAAGCGCTCGGGCGCGGCGAACGTCACCTCGCGCAGGTCGGCGCCGAGCGGCCCCCGCAGCAGCTCGGCGCACCGGTCGATGGCCGCGCGGTAGACGGGCTCGCGCAGCAGCTCCGCGCCCATGTTGACGTGCTGCGAGCCACCGCCGGGGAAGAGGAAGGCCACCCCGCGCCGCTCGGCCGCGTCGAGCACGGTGCGCACACGCCCCGACTCGCTTCCTGCCAGCAGCGCCGCCGCGTCCTCCCCCCGGCCGCGGGTGACGAAGCGCCGCCAGGGAAAACGCGCGCGCCCCACCTGGAGCGTATGGGCCACGTCCGCGAGCGGCTCGCGGCCCGAGCGCAGGTGCTCGGCCAGCTCCGCCGTCATCCGCTCCAGCGCGGCCTCGGACTTCGCCGACAGCAGGAGCAGCTCCTCGTCGCGCCGGGGTTCGTCGCCTGGGACGGGCGGGGCCTCCTGCAGCACGGCATGCGCGTTGGTGCCGCCGATGCCGAAGGCGCTGACGCCCGCGCGGCGCGGCGCCGGCCCGTGCCAGGGGGTGGGCCGCGCCACCACGTACAGCGGACTGCCCTCCAGCCCCAGCAGCGGATTGGGCGAGGTGAAGTGCACGGTGGGGGGCAGGAGGCGGTGCTCCAGCGCCAGTACCGTCTTGATGAGGCCGGCCACGCCCGCCGCCGCGTCGAGGTGCCCGACGTTGGACTTCACCGCCCCCAGGCCGATGCTGCCGGGCGCGGCGCCGCGAAACACCTCCTGGAGCGCGGCCACCTCCACGGGGTCTCCCAGCGGCGTGGCGGTGCCATGGGCCTCGACGTAGGAGATGTCCCCCGGAGCCACGCCGGCCATGGACAGCGCGTCGTTGAGGGCGGCGACCTGGCCGTCCACGGAGGGCGCGCTGAAGCCCGACTTTCCGCCGCCGTCGTTGTTGATGGCGGTGCCGAGGATGACGGCGCGGATGGGGTCCCGGTCCGCGAGCGCGTCTGCGAGCCGCTTGAGGACGACGACGCCCACGCCGTTGCCCGTCACCGTGCCCGCTCCTCGCGCGTCGAACGGGCGGCAGTGGCCGTCCGGCGAGAGGATGGAGCCCTCCTGGAAGCGATGGGCCGAAATTTGCGGCACGCGCACGGAGGCGCCACCGGCGAGCGCCAGGTCACACTCGCCGGCCAGGAGCGCCTGCACCGCCAGGTGGACCGCCACCAGTGACGAGGAGCAGGCCGTCTGTACGGTGAGGGCCGGACCGGTGAGGTCCAGCTCATAGGACACGCGCGTCGCGACGAAGTCGATGCCCGTGGCGAAGAGGCTGTCGCCCAGGCGGGCCGCATCCTGCCCTGCCCGAGGCAGCAGGCTCGACAGGAAGTAGGTGCTGAACGAGGACGCCGCGTAGACGCCCGCGCGCAGTGGCGAGCCCCGGGGCGGATGTCCCGCCGACTCCAGGGCGGACCAGGCGCACTCGAGGAACAGGCGGTGCTGCGGGTCCATCTGCTCCGCCTCGCCCGGGGAGAAGCCGAAGAAGGCGGCGTCGAACAGCTCAGCGCCCTCGAGCACGCCCGCCGCCGCCACCCACTCCGGCGCCGTGGGCATCCCCGCCTTCGCGCGCTGCGCGGTATCCAGGAGGGTGATGGACTCCACGCCCGAGGCCAGGTTGGCCCAGAAGCGGCGCTCCTCCGATGCACCGGGGAAGCGCAGGCCCAGGCCCACGACGGCGATGGCCATGGAGTCGTTCGAGTCGTCCATGCGCGCATGGTGCCACGACAGCCTCTGCGGGCTGATACACCCGGAGTGCGACAATCCGGTGCGTCACAGCAACCCTCGATGAGAGGGGCGCGACTCAAGAAGCGGAGCGCCCGCCGATGGCCGGGAAGCGCGCGTAGGCCCGGAGGAGCGCATCCAGATGGGCGGGGTTGTCGAGGTCGAGCGGCGCCTCCGTCAGCGGTACCACCCACCCGCCCGTCGCGGTGCGCCGTGAGCGCGAGAGCAGCTCCGCGTCACGCACCGGGTCCGGGAAACCAATGGCCTTCGCGGTAGCGGCCGACCAGTAGTTCAGCCAGCCCAGCCGATGCGGAATCTCCGGCAAACGGATGTCCCACGCGAGCTTGAGCGCCGGCAGCCCGCGGGGTGGCGGCCGTGGATTGGCCGCCTGGTTCTTCGTCTGACGGGCGATCTCCAGCTCCGCGCTGGACGGCGTCGCATACCCCCAGAACGCACGGGCGCCCTCCGCGACCCCCTCCAGCACATCCACTGCCACCGCGATGCTGGCGACGTCCAGCGGCAGTGCTGCATGGATTTCGAACTGTGGCTGCCTCCCCGAAGAGTCGCCTGCGGGTCTCTCGCATCCAGAAATCGTCACGAGGGCGCTCTCGTCGTCGTTGCACAGGAGCCCAAATCCCGGCCCGTCGGACCGCCCCTGGGCAATCCACGCATCGCGCCTCGGCAATGGGATGAGTTTTCCCTCGGGGGAGATGAACCACCCCAATCGCAGTCCGGGGACCGCACGCTCCATCCCATGAACAACGGCCAATGAGCGGACATCGCCCCCCACGAGAGCAGGCGCGAAGACGGTGATGCCCAGTTCATTCTCTTGCGAGGCCGGCATCTCAGCACCAGTCCATGAAGACGATTGCGCCATCGAAAGTAGGCTCCCTGCGCAACAACGCGGCTTCGTGCGAGGAACCCCGGCGCGCGTGACGCACCGCCGGGAGCTGAAGCGGACCGCTCTTGGGTCCTCGGCGAGAGTCTGGCAGGACGCATGGTACCCGCTCGCCGTGACGTCCGTAGAGCGGTGGTAGAGAGCATGGCGCCAGCCAGGGCTCCGCACCCTCCGCAGTTCCAGAAGGGATTGGAGTTTGGTGATTGCTGGTCGCCGTCTACGGCTCCGCCCCCTCCGCGCCTCCCGCGTTCCCCCTGGAGCGGAGGGCCTCCCACAGCCGTGCGTGGTTGAGCAGGATGTCCTTGATGCCGGCGCGGATGGCTTCGGACTTCAACGCCTGGGTGCTCATCAACGTGTGCGCATCGAGGGCACCCATGATGGCGTTCATGATTTCACCTTGAAGGTCCGGCGAGTTCGCGAACTGCTCCTTCGTGTTGTTCGCGGCCTGCTGGACCAGCGTGGTGGACTCCAGCAGCTTCCCCATCAGGACGTCATTCACGTAGACGAGCTTGTCCTGGTCCGAGAGCTCGCCCTCGAACAGGGTGTTCACCTTCTCGATGATTTCATTGAGCCGGGCGCGCTCCTTCTCCTGCACGCTGCCGCCACCTGACTCGGTGACGGGGTAGAGCAACGGCTTCTCACCCGCTTCGAGCTGCATCGACGCCTTGCCGCGCGCCTTCAGCGTGTGGTGCGTGAGCTTCACCTTGGAGAGGTCAATGGCCTCACGCTCGCGTCCGAATTCGAGGAGCGGCAGGAGGCGCTTGTAGAAGATGGCGCGCTTCTCGATGGCGGTGCTGCCGTAGTCGAAGATCTGGGAGAGGAACGTGTAGAGGCGCAGGTACGCGCCCATGTCCGACTTGAAGAGGACCAGGGCGTCCAGCTCGGCCTTCGCGTCCTTGCTGGCCTTGTCGTCGGACTTCTCGTTGGCCGCCTTGTACGCCGACTGCGCGGCCTTGAAGCGCTTCGTCAGCCGGTCCACCACCGGCTCGATGGCCTTCACGAGGTCGCTCTGCCTCGACTGGGGGTCGAGCTCCGCGGCGACCACGCGCTCGACCTCGAAGTCGTCGTAGTGGCCGGCTGCGTCGAGCTTCGCGCGCAGGTCGAACACCCGGTTCGGGTCGGTCGTGGCCGACAGCTCCGCCGTCGTGTAGTACGTCTTGAAGGCCGCGAGAACCTCGGCGGGCTCGTTGACGAAGTCGACGACGTACGTCGTGTCCTTGCCCGGGTGCGCGCGGTTGAGCCGCGAGAGCGTCTGCACCGCCTGGATGCCCGCCAGCCGCTTGTCCACGTACATGCCGCAGAGCAGCGGCTGGTCGAAGCCCGTCTGGAACTTGTTCGCGACGAGCAGCACCTGGTACTCGCCGCCCTTGAACGCCTCGCGGATGTCGCGCCCCTTCAGGTGCGGGTTCAGCGACTTGCTGTGCTCCGTGAAGGGGTCCGGGCCGGACTCGGTGTCGATGACCTCGCCGGAGAACGCCACCAGCGTGCCCAGCTTGTAGCCCTTCTCCTGGATGTACTTCTCCATGGCGAGCTGCCAGCGCACGGCCTCGAGCCGGCTGGCCACGACGACCATCGCCTTGGCCTTGCCGTCAAGCAGCGGGGCGACGTACTCGCGGTAGTGCTCCACCACGACCTGCACCTTCTGGGCGATGTTGTAGGGGTGGAGCCTCACCCAGCCCATGATCTTCTTCAGCGCGGCATCTCTCTCGACCTCCTTCTCGTCGAGCTGCCGGCCCTCGTGCGCGAGCTTGAAGGCGAGGCTGTACGGCGTGTAGTTCTTCAGCACGTCGAGGATGAACTTCTCCTCGATGGCTTGGCGCATGGAGTAGACGTGGAACGGCACGGGGATGTTGTCGTCCGCGGGCTTGCGCGACGGGTCCGGCCGGGTGCCGAACAGCTCCATCGTCTTGCCCTTCGGCGTGGCGGTGAAGGCGACGAAGGTGATGCGCGAGTCCTCGGCGCGTGACGCCATCTGCGCCGCCAGGATGTCCTCGCTGCTCACCTCTCCGCCGTCGGCGAGCGCGGCCAGTTCCTCCGGGGAGAGGACGGCCTTGAGCTTGGACGCGGCCTCGCCGGACTGCGAGCTGTGGGCCTCGTCGGCGATGACCACAAAGCGCTTGCCCTGCGTCGCGGCCAGCTTGCGCACTTCTTCGAGGGCGAAGGGGAAGGTCTGGATGGTGCAGACGACGATCTTCTTCTTGCCCGAGAGCGCCTCGGCGAGCTTGCCGCTCTTGCTGCCATCCTTGTTGGTGATGGTCGCCACCACGCCGGTGGTGCGCTCGAAGTCGAAGATGGCCTCTTGAAGCTGGGTGTCGATGACGTTGCGGTCGGAGACGACCAGCACGGTGTCGAACACCTTCTTGTGCTGCGCGTCGTGCAGCTCGGCGAGGAAGTGCGCCGTCCAGGCGATGGAGTTCGTCTTCCCCGAGCCGGCCGAGTGCTGGACGAGGTACTTCGTGCCGGGCCCGTCCTCGAGCACGGCGGCCTGGAGCTTCCGGGTGACGTCGAGCTGGTGGTAGCGCGGAAAGATGACGCGGGTGAGGGTCTTCTTCTTGTCGCGCTGGGCGATGAGGTAGCGCCCCAGGATTTCGAGCCAGCTCTCGCGCGCCCAGACCTGCTCCCACAGGTACGCGGTGCGGTGGCCGTTGAGGTTCACCGGGTTGCCGGCGCCGCCGTCGTTGCCCTGGTTGAAGGGGAGGAACTCAGTGGCCGGGCCTTCGAGCCAGGTGACCATGTGGACTTCGCTGTTGCTCACCGCGAAGTGGACCAGCGCGCCGCTCGGGAAGGAGAGCAGCGGCTCGGGGGACTGGCCCTTGGGGTGCGGGAGGCGGTCGAAGCGGTACTGGTCGATGGCGTCCTTGATGTCCTGGGTGAAGTCGGTCTTCAGCTCGACGGTCGCCACCGGCACTCCGTTGAGGAAGAGCACCAGGTCGAAGCTCTTCTCCTTCGTGTTGACGGAGTAGTGCACCTGCCGCACCACGCGCAGCCGGTTGGCCGCGTAGCGCGCGAGGATCTCGGGGTTGATGGCGAGCGCGGGCTTGAACTCGGCCAGCTTGAGCGGCTGCTTGAGGCCCAGCAACTCGATGCCGTGGCGCAGGACATCGAGCGTGCCGCGCTGGTCGAGTTGGTCCCGCAGACGGTTGAGCAGCGTCTCCTGAGCCTTGCTGCCGTGGTTCTTCGTCAGCGTCTCCCATGCCTTGGGCTGTGTGGCCTGCACCCAGGCCAGCACGTCTGGAAGGAAGAGCGCGCGTGCGGAGTCGTAGGCAGCGGCGTCGCCCTCGGCGTAGAGCCAGCCGTGGGCCGCGAGGTGCTCGCAGATCTCGGTCTCGAAGCTGATTTCCTTGTGGAGGCTCACGCGGCGGACCTGTGGGCCGCGCCTCGGACATCGACTTGTCCGGTCACGGCGGCGGAGATGAGCGCGGTCCGGCGCTCTTGGAGAAGATCAATGGCGTGCTGCGCTGCCGCAACAAGCTCGTCGAAGTTCCTCGTGGCTGTGTCCAAGGCTGTTGCGATAGCCACTTGCTCTTCAATTGGGGGGGTCGGAATACGGGCACGCTTCAAGTCAAAGATGTTTATGCCACGTACCGCAGCACCGAGGCTGCCACTTGCAAGTTCCTCCCGCACTGCTGGCGCCAACAGCGCCCACCGTGCCCAGCCTGCGTGGAAGCCGCTTGAGATAGCAATTCGCGCAACGTCCTGCGTAATGTTGGCTCCTTCCAATGCGGCCGGGACGGGCTCACAGTCCCCGATGGACCCACGAATCGAGTACACAAGATCCCCGGCTCGGAGCCGTGCCCGAGCGTAGGGCGCCTCAATCTCCGCCGTTGTCCTGGCCATCGACTCCAGGTTCATCCGAGACGGCTTGACGTTTCCACCCTTCAGAATCGGAATGCCGCTCCCCACGTCCGGGCCTGGCAGCACAATGCCGTACATGATTGGGCGCTCGGGATCGGTCAGCCACATGAGCGGTACTACCTCCCAATGCGCCGGCACCTCACCCAGCCACTCGACACCCGAGGGCTTCATGGGCACGTTGGGATTCACTCCCTTAGTGACGGCGTGGGAGATGACGGCTTGGCGTTTCTCCTTCAATAAATCGATCAGTCGCTGTTGCTCGGCCACCAACTCGTCGATTTTGGCGGTCTCGCGGTCGAGGAATCCGGCGATGGTCATTTGCTCGGAATTGGGCGGAATAGGAACCTTGATCACGCCAAGGTCGCCCTTCGTAATGTGCACCATTCCGATAATCCCGTGAGCTTGCTCCTCCACGTGAGCCGTGACCGCACGCAGGATCCAGTAGAGAGCCAGACGATCGACCTTCTTCGCAACCACCCTGAATATGTGCTGATTTAGAGCGAAGACTCCGTCGCGATCCCAACGAAACGGACCGAACGAAGTACCTCGATTGCCAGACCAGCCGAAGAGAAGATCGCCTCGCCGCACAATGTAACGGTCCTCGACCTCTCCAGCATAAAAGTTGAAATCATCACCTCCATTGAGGTTCTGAATGCGAATAATTGGAGTTCCAGACTCTGCCCAATCGGTGGGCTTGAAGGCGTCACCGTTTACGAAGTCCGCGAGGCGCTTCAGGGGAACTGTTTCCCAGTGCGCGGGCACCTCGCCAAGCCACTCCACGCCGCTGTCCTTGTACTTCGGGTAGCGCGGAAAGCTCATTGCGAGAGCCCCCCAATCATCGTGAGGATGCGGTCGGTGACACCCTTCAGCTCCGCGTCGATCTCCGTGAGTGACCGCGGTGGCTTGAAGACGTAGAAGTGCCGGCTAAAGGGAATCTCGTAGCCCACTTTCGTCTTCTCGTCGTCGATCCAGGCGTCCGGCGCATGGGGCAGCACTTCACGTTGGAAGTACGTCTCCACGTCCTCGGAGAGCGGGACATTCTCCGTGTCGCGCAGGTCCGCATCCGCCACGGGCTTGCCCTTGCCCTTGCCCTTCGTGCCCAGCACCGGCCGGCCCTTGTCGTCACGCTCCGGGCGCTCGACCGTGATGGTGCGATAGCCGAAGTCTTCATTCTTGAAGATGCGGCTGATGGGCACACCCTCCCGCGTCACCTCCTCGCAGGTGCCGAAGATCTTTGTGATGTCTTCGATGTGCGCGGGACTCAACTCCTTGCGCTTGCTGCCGAGGCTCTTCCGCATCTTCTGGAAGAAGCTGCTCGCATCAATGAGCTGCACCATGCCCTTGCGGTGCCCGGGCTTCCGGTTGCTTACAATCCAGACATAGGTGCTGATGCCCGTGTTGTAGAACATGTCCGTGGGCAGGCCGATGATGGCCTCCACCAGATCGTTCTCCAGCATGTAGCGGCGAATTTCACTCTCGCCCGAGCCCGCCCCGCCGGTGAAGAGCGGCGAGCCATTGAGGACGATGCCGAAGCGGCTCCCACCGTCCTTCAATGGGCGCATCTTCGAGACCAGGTGCATCAGGAAGAGCAACGAGCCATCACTCACGCGCGGCAGGCCGGGACCGAAACGTCCGTTGAAGCCGAGTTGCTCAGCCTCCTTGCGGACCTCCTTCTCGATCTTCTTCCACTCCACGCCGAACGGCGGGTTGGAGAGCATGTAGTCGAAGTGCTTGCCGTGCAGCCCGTCCGCCGAGAGCGTGTTGCCGAAGATGATGTTGGCGATGTCCTGCCCCTTGATGAGCATATCCGCCTTGCAGATGGCGTAGGACTCGGGGTTCAGCTCCTGTCCGTACATAACGAGGCGGGCCTTGGGGTTCAGTCCATGCAGGTGCTCATCGGCCACGCTCAACATGCCGCCGGTGCCGGCCGTCGGGTCGTAGAGGGAGCGCACGACGCCGGGCTTCGCGAGCGCGTCGTCGTCCTCGATGAAGATGAGGTTGACCATGAGCCGGATGACTTCGCGGGGCGTGAAGTGCTCTCCGGCGGTCTCGTTCGAGAGTTCAGCGAACTTGCGGATGAGCTCCTCGAAGACGAGCCCCATCTGCGCGTTGCTCACGACCTTGGGGTGCAGGTCGATGTTCGCGAACTTCTCGGTGACCAGGTACAGCAGCCCGGCCTTCTCGAGCCTGTCGACCTGCGTGTGGAACTCGAAGCGCTCGAAGATGTCGCGCACCGCGGGGGAGAAGTCCTCCACGTAGGTGCGGAGGTTCTCTCCGATGTTGTCCTGGTCGCCCATGATCTGCTTCAGGTCGAGCGGCGACGTGTTGAAGAAGTGCTGGCCGGACTTCTTGAGCAGGAAGGGCTCGGGGTTGAGCCCCGCCCTCTCGCGCAGTTTCTTCTCCGCGAGGACGGCGGGCTTCGTCGCTTCGAGCACGCAGTCGAGGCGGCGCAGCACCGTGAACGGGAGGATGACCTTGCCGTATTCAGACTGCTTGTAGTCGCCGCGCAGCAGGTCCGCGACGGACCAGATGAAGCTGGAGAGGTTGGGTTCACTCATGGTTACGTTTGCTGGGAGCCCTCGAGGCGCACCGTGAGGGGGCGAAGCATGGAGTGCCGCGCCGCCGCCCGGGTGCTACCCGGGCATACTAGCGCAGCGTTCGGTGGGGGGGTGTCCATCGTTGCGTCGCGCGCACTGCCAGTGTCCGTCCTGCCGGACATCCAGAATCGTCGCGCACAGCGGCGATGCCCTCCTCCGAGCCGTTCAGCGCCTGTCCCCTACGCGCTCCTGCGGGCCTACGCGCGCTTCCCAGCCATCGGCGGGCGCTCCGTCCCTTGAGCCACGCCAGTCACCCGTCACCTCCCTCAAGCTTCATCGCCGCCCGAGGCGGTTACTCCGGGTCGAGGGCCCAGGTGCCCTCCGCCCAGCGCTTCAGCGCCTGCCCCGCCTTGAAGGGGACGAATCCCTCCCCCCTGGCCGCCTCCTCCAGGACGGCTCTGGCTTCCTTCGTCCCGTAACGAAGCAGGTAGGCAGCAGCCATGACGCGCACATCCATACGCGGGTGATTGAATAACGCTGTCAACGCCTCGCGTCCCGCATCGCCATGCGCACGGAGTGTGCCGAAAGCGGAGATATACATTCTTGCGTGTCTGTTTCCGGCTCGGGCCTCGCCTCGCCAGACTGCGTCGGTCTGGGCGGCCACGTTTTCCGCAAACTGCTTTACAAGTTCCTCCAGACGCATCGCCAGATACCTTTTCGGACATCTTCAACGGTCAGCGGGTCAACTGCGCGTCCAGCGCACCCATGATGGCGTTCGTGAGTTCGCCCTGACGATCGGGTGAGTTCGGTTCGCGAACTGCGCCCCTTCTCCGGACGCGTCGTGGGGTTGAAGGGAAACGGGTCTATTCCAAGGACACCACGATCATCACTCTGGCTTGTATGTCCCATTTCTCCACTCCTCAAGCGTCATCGCTGCACTGAGCCCGACCATGCTCAGGGGAGGCGTTGCCAGTTCGGCAAGCACACGCGCTCCCTCCTCGGGGGCGAACTTCAGAGCGGCCGAGGCGGCCCAGAACCGCGTTCCTGGTTCTGGGTCGTCAAGCAGTTTCGTGATGCCTTCGCTGGCCTCGGCACCACGTGTTCTCAACTCAGCCTCGATGGCGGTAGCTCGGTCGTACTCTTTGTTTGCAGCCAGTGTCTTGCGCGCATCCAGCAAGCGCCCATGATTCGCGGAGGCTTCCCTGTACCTGCCAACCAGGGCATCCGTGGTGAGCGTCTTCCAATCATCTACCTTCATGAGTTGGCACCAAACTGACTGAGAACCCGCAGCCCTGAATCCCCCTGCCCTCCGAAGTTCCAGCTGGGAGTGGAACTGCTACGAATCCGGATCGAGGGCCCAGGTCCCCTCCTCCCACCCCCTCAGCGTCTGTTGGGCTTCAAAGGCGATGAGTCCTTCTCCCTTTGCGACTTCCTCCAAAACGGCCTTGGCTTCAGCAGTGCGATATCGGAGCAAGAACGCAGCGGCTGTTGTCCGCACATCCACATTGGGATGCTTGAGAAGAACGCATAGCGCTTCTCTTCCTTTGTCGCCGCGAGCGCGAAGTTCCTGGAACGCTGCGATGTATCGGTCTCCGTGCGTGTCTTCGGGATCTACCCCCACCTGGAAAATCGCCTCTGTCTGCGCCGCGACATTCTCGGCGAATTCTCTGACAAGCTCTTCCAGTGTCATCGCCAGACGCCCTTGCCATGGAGGAGATTTTCTAAGAATCCGGGTCGAGGGCCCAGGTGCCCTCGTCCCACCCTTTGAGTGTATATTGACACTCGAAAGCAACCATCCCTTTTCCCCGCGCGGCCTCCTCCAGCACGGCCCTGGCTTCTGCGGTCCGGTAGCGAAGCAAGTATGCGGCAGCCGTCGTTCTCACATCCACGCTGGGGTGTTTCAAAAGAACAGCGAGCGCTTCTCGTCCTTCATCGCCGTGGGCGCGCAGCCTCTCGAATGCGGCAATGTATCGATCAACGTGCTTGTTACCGACCCTGGCATCCCCACGGAAGATGGCCTCGGTCTGTGCAGTCACGTTCGTTGCGAACTCCTCCACAAGTTGGTCGAGCGTCATTGCCACATCCCGTTCCTGATGTTCTCAATAGCCTGAAGTCCGAGATCGCGCTGAGTCTGATCTGGCTGTTACTCCGGATCGAGGGCCCAGGTCCCCTCCTCCCACCCCCTCAGCGTCTGTTGGGCTCCAAAGGCGATGAGTCCTTCTCCCTTTGCGGCTTCCTCCAAAACGGCCTTGGCTTCAGCAGTGCGATATCGGAGCAAGAACGCAGCGGCTGTTGTCCGCACATCCACCTTTGGATGCTTGAGAAGAACGCATAGCGCTTCTCTACCTTTGTCGCCGCGAGCGCGAAGTTCCTGGAACGCTGCGATGTATCGGTCTCCGTGCGTGTCTTCGGGATCTGCCCCCACCTGGAAGATCGCCTCTGTCTGCGCCGCGACATTCTCGGCGAATTCTCTGACAAGTTCTTCCAATGTCATCGCCAGACGCCTTTTCTGATGTTTTCAATGGCGAGCAAGCCGAAATCCCGTTGCGCCGCATAGGATTGCGTACCCAGCCACTCTCGTATGGTAAGGTTGGGTGAGCGGGTGAGGAGCGGGAACTTCCGTGAGTAGAACGCGCTGACAACCTCGTGGAGTGCCTTATCCAGGGCAATGACGTTCTCTGTATTGTGAATGGCCTCGGGTCCAAACCGGCGAACGTTGCCCTCCGTCTGCTCGACAATGTGGTGCCATTGCTTGCCCTTGCCCGCACTGCCCCTGCCCTTGTAGAGGCCGCCGTGCGTCTGCCACTCCCGGTATCCCGCCGATGCGCCTCCGCCTCCACGCGTGCCACTGGATGACATGGCCACAGCGCCCGGCGCGAGGCCGATGACAAACCCGTCCGCAGCCACGGCAACCGTCTCGACCTGGGCCACCGCGGCGTACGCCACCCCCGCCTGTGCCTCGGCCCTCACCGCGGCCTGAGCCGCCCCGGGAAGCCCCGGCAGCTTCGCGCCCAGCGTCGCCCCCGTGCTTCCGATGGCCGCCGTCGCCAGCATCACGAACGCGCGCGCCGCGTTCCTGCCCATCACCTTCCCGAAGCGCTCTCCCGCGTCGCGCAAATCATCGAAGGTGACGGCTCGGTCGGCCTCCTCCATCAACTGACGGAAGCCCTGGATGAGCCCCCAGAAGGTGTCCACCCCCACATAGGCAATGAGTGCCGCCGTCAAAACCGCCGCCACGCCCTTGGTTGCCGGCTCGGGTACGGTCCAAAGCAGCGCATAGGTGCCCGCTGTCCACAGAGCCGCCTGCACCAGGGCTTCCGGGTTGGCCATGTCCTTCACGGCCTCCCACAGCTCATCCAGCACCGCTCCCTTCGCCAGCGCCAGGGCGAGCGTGAAGCGTGCGTCCCCGATGACGACGGGGCCCTCGCTCAGCAGCCCCAGGCAGTCACCCCTGCGCCCGGTCCGCTCACACCAGCGCAGGTAGGCGCGCGTCAGCTCGACCTCGGACCGGGGAAGCTCGACGGCAAGCGCCTCTCCAGGCCCCAATGGGGTGAGCCGCCGGCTCCCCACGTCGAAGAGATACGCGCCACTCCGTGAGTCCACCTCGAACAGGCGCTGGGCGGCCTCCTGGGGGCGCTGTGACGGCCGAAGGCTCCGAGCCCACCGTGCCACGGCCTCCTTCACTTCGTCCTCATCGAGCGCTATCGGCTCGGTGCCCCCTTCCGCGCGGGGAACATGGACGACGGGCGAGCCACGGCCCGTATCGAGCCGAACGCCCCTGGTGGCTCCGCTGCACCCCACCAGCGCCCACACCAGGCAAGGCACCAGCCATGGCAGCCGCATTCAAAGCTCCAGTCCCACACTCCCGGCGAATCCTACGCACGCCCGTCGCACCCGCGAGCACGGCACCCCGGCGGGCGTGAAGCACCGCCGGGGGCATGAAACGGACTACTCCACCCAGTGGACCTGGCCCAGGCCGGCGGGGATGAGGTCACACACGTAGAAGATGTCGTCGTAGGGGTAGTTGTCGTAGACGCCCCGCGCCGGGATGCAGCGCGCCGAGTTGGGATACGGAGCGTTCAGGTCCGCGGCGAGAGCCTGGCAGGAGGCATGGTCCGTCTCCCCGCCACACTCCTCCGTGCAGCTATCGGCGCGAATCCAATACGGGTTGTAGAGGGGATACGAGTCCGACTCGGTCCAGCACAGCCCGGACGCACACTCCGAATCCGCGCTGCAGCCGCTGCCCGTCGCGTTGAGACCCTGCTTCTGCTCCGTGGTCTCCGGCGCCTGCTCGGGAGTCGTGCCGCCACAGGCCACCGTTCCCATCAGCGTGAGCGAGAACACCGAGACAGTCACTGCGAGGAAGTTCCGCATGGATGAGGTCCTTTCCAGGAGAGGGGGAAGACCTGAAACAAGCATTCCGCGCGAGCTTCGCCAAGCAGAGTTATTGCGACTTCGTGGTAGAAGTAACGGTCGCATTTCTCTCTCCCCGGAGTCTTCCCATGACGGTGTTCTCTCGAAACGGGCTCGCGCTTCTCCTCTTCTTCGTGTCCTCGTCGGCAATGGCGTCGGACCAGTGGGTGCAGGGGCGCGTGGTGCTCCACGCCTGTGTCTACGCCAGCTCCTACGAGGCGGAGCTGAATCTGGCCTACCAGAACTACACCCTTCCCTGGGGCACCTCCGTGTATCTCATCCACGGCTGGGGCGGACTCGACAGCTTCGTCCCGTTCGACTGGGACAACACGCAGACGCTCCCCGTCTCCGCGTCGGCGCCCTGGACGTGGAGCATCACGGTGAGGAGCATCATCTCCAACCGGACTTCGCCGAAGTGGTACGAGCACTTCGACTACGTCTGGAAGGTGGTCCTCCCCAACGGCAACACGTTCTACGAGAAGGGCAACGGCTCCACCTTCGGCTACTACGCCGCGAACCTCTCGGACGTCGCCCAGCGCCCGTGCACGTCGGACGGCAACTTCGTCGGCCCCATGTACCCGCTCACCGTCACGTCCGTGGAGAAGTGGTAGGGACTTTGCGTCGCCAGCCGCGCCCTCCGCTCCTCCCGCGGTCTTCAGGGGTGGAGGGCCGTCTACACTCCCTGCCTTCGGGGAAAGGTGATGACGAACGCGGTGGACGCGCCGGGAACCGTCTCCACGCCGATTTCACCCAGGTGTGACTGGATGATGTCGTAGCAGATGGACAACCCCAGGCCGGTGCCGTCGCCCGCGGGCTTGGTCGTGAAGAACGGGTCGAAGATGCGACCGACGACGTCCGGCGGAATGCCCAAGCCGTTGTCCTGGATGCGCACCTCCACGGAGTGCCCCAGGTTCTTCGTGCGGATGTTCAGCCTGGGCACGAAGCCCGGCACCCCGCGGCGCAGCTTCTCGCGCGTGGCGTAGCACGCGTTGTCGATGACGTTCAGGAAGACCCGGCTCACGTCCGACGCGGACAGGCGCACCAGCCCGACTGTCGAGTCGTAGGCCGTCTCGAGCTCCAGGTGGAACTCCGGCTCCTTGCCGCGCACCGCGTGGTACGCGAGGTTGACGCTCTCGGCCAGCAGGGCGTTGAGGTCCGTCTCCGTCTGCGTGCTGCTGCCGCTGCGGGAGTGCAACAACATCCCGTTGATGATCTTGTCGGCCCGCCGGCCGTGCTCGTGAATCTTGGCCGCGTTCTGCTTGAGGGTGGTGAGCAGCTCCTGGACCGGGCGGCCAGTTGTCACCGCGGCTTCCTGGAGCTCCTCCTCGAGGTCGATGGCCGCCGACACGGACAGCTTCGCGAAGTTGTTGATGAAGTTGAGCGGGTTCTTGAGCTCGTGCGCGATGCCCGCGGTGAGCGCGCCCAGGGACGCGAGCTTCTCCTGGGTGACGAGCTGGCGCTGCGTCTCCTTGAGGCGCTTGAGCGTCTGCACCATCTCGTCGTTGCGCTCGCGCAGCTCCCGCGTCCGCTCCTTCACGCGGTTGTCGAGCGTGTCGTAGAGACGCGCGTTCTCGATGGAGATGGCGGCCTGCGCGGAGAGCAGCTCCAGCACCCGGCACCGCTCCGGGGTGAAGGCCTCCGCCGCCAGATTGTTCTCCAGGTAGAGGACGCCCACGAGCTTCTTCTGCCGGAGGATGGGCATGCCCAGCACGGACACGGGCCGCGCGTGCATGATGTACGGGTCCGCCTGGAACTGCACCGCCTCCGCCGCGTTGCCCAGAACCACCCGCGCGGCGGTGCGCTCGACGTAGCGGACCACCGCGGTGGAGAGGTCGTCACGGTCGTCCACCGGCGTGGTGTGGATGTGCACCTGTCCCCCGCTGCTCGGCGCTTCGACCAGGAGGGGCGAGTCCCCGAACAGGATGAGGAAGCCGCGCTGCGCTCCGGCGCTCTCGATGAGGATGCGCATCAGGGTGCGCACCAGCTCGTCGAGCACCAGCTCGCCGGAGATGGCCTGCGAGGCATTCATGATGGCCATCAGGTCCAGCGACGCGCTGGTGGGGCCTCCCGCGGAGGGGAACTCCGTCCCATCCCGCGGCAGCAGCTCCTTGAACTCCGCGTCGAGCTTCGCGACCTTCGCGTCCGCGCCCCAGCGCACGTAGGCGTAGCGCGCGTCGAGCAGGTAGGCGCGGGCGAGCTTGCGCCGGCCCCGCGCGAGGTAGAAGCGCGCCGCCAGCTCGTTGCCCATGGCCTGGATGTTCGTGAAGTCATGGCGCGTCGCGGACTCGATGGCCTGGTCATACAGCTCCATCGCCTCCTGCTCCCGGCCACAGATGCGGGCGTCCTCCGCGCGCACCAGCAGCCAGCGGTGCTCGAAGTTCTCCGGACAGCTCGCCGCCCATTGCTCCAGGCGCTTGAGCTGCGCGTCGATGAGGCCCCGGTAGCGCGCCTGCTCCTCGGGGGTGGCGGACGCCCACAGGGCCGCCGCCGCGAGCGGGAGGATGAAGCTGAAATCCGTCTGCCGCATGTTGCACACGAGCATCGGGACGAACGGCTCCGTCCTGGCGCCCAGCGCGAGCGCCTGCGCGGGGTCTCCGAGGACGTAGGCAGCCTGCACCTCGAGGAGCAGGAGCGTCGCCACATTCATCGGATAGTGGGCGAGCTTCTTCTCCAGCGCGGCGGCATCCAGCTCCTGGTCGTCCGGCGCGACGCCGCTCGACAGCAGGGCGAAGGCGCGCTCGAAGCACCGGAAGGTGGTGCTGATGTCCTTCTGATTGAGCCGCTGCTGGAGGTCGGCGAACCGGTTCGCGCGTTCTCGGAGCCCGTGCAGCTCCGCCCCCCCGAGGAAGCCCTGGTCGGTGGCATGCAGCATCGCCAGGCCCGCGTAGAGGATGGCTCCCGACTCCATGCCGCCGGTGTAGGCCCGCTCCAGGTGCGGCTTGCCCTCGCGCAGGTGCTTGCGCCAGGGGTTGATGTAGCCGCCGAAGAAGTTCGACACCGTCGCGCGCGTGCTCGCTTCGTCGAACCGCTCCGCCAGGACGAGGCCCACGCGGCCCAGCTCGTACGCCGTCGCCTGGTCGCCGGTCATCCCTCCGTGCAGCATCCCGTAGGTGGCGTAGCCGATGGAGGAGCCGGCCGCGTTGCCGTGCTCCAGGGAGAGCCGGACGACGATGGCCGCGAGCAGGCCATACAACGCGAGGTTGTCTCCCGCGAACATGGTGGCCCGCGACACGAGCAGGATGCGTGCCCGGTGCTCCGGGTCCTTCGCCTCCTCGAAGTCCTGCAGGCTGCTCACGGGACGGCCCGCGAGCTTCGTCTGGAGCAGTCCGCCCACCACCCCCAGCTCCGCGGCGAAGGCCGCCTCGTAGCCCGAGGTGGGAATCTCGATGCCGGCGGCGAGCAACGCCTCGCGCCCGGCCTGGGCCGCGGCGGCGAAGGCCCCCCGGCTGATGAGCAGCGCCGCCCGCAGGCTGTGGAGCTCGCTCTTCTGGAGCTGGGAGCGCGCATGGGCCAGGAGGCGCTCGAAGTCCGCCTCGGCGGCGTCGAACTGGCCCAGCAGGTAGAAGCACTCCGCCCGCTGGCGGTGGAGGGAGTGCACGAGCTCGCGCTCCCGCTCCCAGCCATCCCCCGGCAGCAGCCCGATGCCGGCCTCCAGGTACCGGAGCCCGGAGGCATACGCCGCCGAGGCCCGGGCGCGCGTCCCCGCGAGCAGGCCGAGTTGCGCCACCTGGAGTCGCTCCTCGCGCGTCTCGAGCAGCTCCGCGGCCACCAGCAGGTGGTCCACGATTTCGAAGACGCGCTTGTCGAGCTCCTCCTTCGGGGTGTCCTCCATCAGGAGCCGCCCGACGCGCAGGTGCACGGCCTTCCTCGCCGCGGGGTCGATGAGCGAGTACGCCGCTTCCTGCACCCGGTCGTGCAGGAACGAGTAGACGGCCGCGCGTCCGGTAGCGGGGCCGTGCGCGTCGTCGCGCAGCGGAGCCACGTACTTGTACGCGTCACCGATGGGCACCAGGAGCCCTTCCTCCAGCGCCGGCCACAGCGCCGCGGCCACCACCTGCGCCGACAGCCGGCTCACCGTGGCGAGCGTGTCCAGCGCGAAGGTGCTGCCGATGCAGGCGGCCAGCTCCACCACCCGCTGCGAGGGCTCGGCCAGCGCGCGAATCTTCTCGGCCATCAGCACCGCGACGTTGTCGGTGATGCCCTCCTCGCGGATGCGCTCCAGGCTCCAGCGCCAGCGCCCCGCCTCCGACTCGAAGGTCACCAGCTCGCGCGCGTGGAGCGAGGTGAGGAACTGGTTCACGAAGAACGGGTTGCCCTCCGTCTTGTTGAAGACCAACGCCGCGAGCTCGTCCACCTGCGACTCGCCCTCGCCCCCGAGCGTGTCGACGATGAGCTGCCGCACGTGCTCCAGCCCGAGCGGCTTGAGCGCGATTTCCCCTCCCACGCTTCCGCTCTTGCGCAGCCCGTCGAGCACCACCATCAGCGGGTGGGACTCGAAGACCTCGTTGTCGCGGTAGGCGCCGATGAAGAACAGGTTGCGGCTGCCCGTGTCGTGCAGCAGCCGGGACAGCAGACTGAGTGACGCCGAGTCGGCCCACTGCAGGTCATCCAGGAAGAGCGCCAGCGGGTGCTCCTCGCGGGCGAAGACGCGGACGAACTGCTGGAAGACGATGTTGAAGCGGTTCTCCGCCTCGGATGGCCCCAGGTCCGGCACGGGAGGCTGCGGCCCCACAATGAGGGCGACTTCGGGAACGACGTCCGTCACCACGCGCCCGTTGGGCCCGAGCGCCTCGCGGATGCGCTCCCTCCACCGGTCGACCGTGCGCGCGTCCTCCCCGAGAATCTGCCGGATGAGCTCCCGGAAGGCCTGGATGAACGCGCCGTAGGGCTCGTTGCGGTGTTTGTCGAACTTGCCGGAGCTGTAGTAGCCGCGGCGCGCGACGATGGGCTTGTGGATTTCGCTGACCAGCGCCGACTTGCCGACGCCGGAGTAGCCGCTCACCAGCACGATGGTGGCGGCACCGTGGCTGGCGCGCTCGAAGGCCCCGATGAGCACCGCCTTCTCGGCGTCGCGGCCGTAGAGCTTCTCGGGGATGCGGAACGTCGCCGAGACGTCGTGCCGGCCGGGCACGAAGCCGTCGAGGGAGTCCTCCACCCGCAGCCGGTCCGCGCACTCCTTCAGGTCCTCCGTCAGCCCATAGGCGCTCTGGTACCGGTCCTCCGCGCGCTTGGCCAGGAGCTTGAGGACGATGTCCGACAGCGCGGGGGGCACCTGCGGGCGGAGCACGTGCGGCGGCGTGGGCTCGACGGCGATGTGCCCGTGCACGAGCGACACGGGGTCGGTGGCCTCGAAGGGAGGCCGCCCCGTCAGCAACTGGTAGAGGGTGACGCCCAGGGAGTAGAGGTCCGAGCGGTAGTCGACCGCGCGGTTCATCCGCCCCGTCTGCTCGGGCGAGATGTAGGCCAGGTGGCCTTCGAGGCGGTGGATGCTCCGCAGGACCTGCGTTTCGCGGTCCAGCCGGGAGGCGAAGTCGAAGTGGGTGAGCTTCGCTTCTCCCGTCCGCCGGTTGTACAGGATGTGTGCGGGCTGGACGCTCTTGTGGATGACGCGGGTGCGGTGCAGCTCTCCGAGCGTCCGTGAGATTTGGGTGACGATGCCAATCGCCTCCAGGGGCTCCATCGGCCCCTCGGCGAGGAGGCTGCTGAGCGGTGAGCCGCCAGAGTCCTCCAGCACGAGCACGTAGCGGCCACCCTCCCGGGTCAGCCCCAGCGACTTGACGACACCCGGGAGCTGGAGCCCGCTCGTCAGCTCATTGCCGTAGCCGAGCCGGGCGAGCTCCTCGGGACTGGGGTACTCCCTGGTGAAGTGGCGCAGGAGCACCGACTGTCCGTCGCTCCTCCGCGCGCGCACGAGCACCGTGCCGCTGTCCTCGGCCAGCACCTCCGCCACCGTGAAACCCGGGATGACATGCATTGCGGTCGCCTGCTTTCGCTCTTTCGCCCACCCGTCGCGAGCGCCCGGGATGCTACCCGCAGCTCAGGCCGGATCCCACTCGACAGGCAGGTGCTTGAGCCATCGGAGGACGAGGTTGGTCGTGAAGGTCAGCTCCGGAGCCGGTGGGAGGCGGAGGTTCGGCAGCCGGGCGAGCAGCGTCTCGATGGCGATGCGAATCTCCAGCCTCGCGAGCGAGGCGCCCATGCAGAAGTGCGGGCCGCGGCCGAACGAGAGGTGCTGGCTCGCGTTGCTCCGGTGGATGTCGAAGGTGTCCGGCCGCTCGAACTGTTTCTCGTCCCGGTTGGCCGAGCCGAAGAGCAGAATCACCCGGGCCCCCTTGGGGATGCGCACGCCCCCCAGCTCCACGTCCGTCGCCGCGGTGCGGAACATCGCCGGGTTCGAGGTGTCGTAGCGCAGTCCCTCCTCGACGGCCTGGGGGAGCAGCCCGGGCTCCCGCAGGCAGGCCTGGAGCTGCTCCGGGTGGCGCAGCAGGTGCAGCAGCGTGTTGCAGATGGCGCCCGTGACAGTCTCGTGGCCGGCGAAGAACAGCTGCATGGCCGTGCTGATGATTTCCTGCTCGCTGGCCTGGGCCTCGCCCTCCGCTCCCGCGGTGAGCAGCGCGCTCAGGGCGTCGTCCCGGGGCTCCTTCCGGCGCTGCGCCATGAGCGCGGCGACGTAGTGGTAGAGCGCGGCGGCGCCCTGGGCGCAGAGCAACTGCTGCTCCAGCGGCAGCCCCGGCGTGTTGAGCGTGAGCCACGCGTCGGACCAGCGCTTGATTTGATGGCGGTCCTCGTGCGGCGCACCACACAGCTCGACGATGATGCTCAGCGGCAGCTCGAAGGCGAAGCGCGCCATGACGTCGGCGCGGCCCTCCCGCGCGAAGCCATCCACGAGGGAGTTCGCGACCTCGCGGATGTGTGGCTCCAGCTTCGCCATGCGCTGGGGCGCGAACATCCGGCCGACCAGGGCCCGCAGCCGGGTGTGGGACGGAGGGTCGTTGTTCACGAGCCCGGGCGCCTCGTTCGGGATGGGCAGCAGCGCCTTCACCTCGGGCGGCAGCTCGACCAGGGCGACCTTGTTGGAGAACCGCTCCGTGTCCTTCGCGGCCTCGCTGCAGTCCTCGTACCGGCTCACGACCCAGGCATGGAACATCGGGCTGAAGAAGACCGGCGCCTCACTGCGAGCCTTCGCATAGGTGGGATAGGGATTCTCGAGCTGGGACGGAAGGAAGGGATTGAACTCGACCGCGCTCGCTTCGGAGGGATCATGAGCCATCGGAGACCTGGGGCAGGCGTGAAGGCACGGTGAGGCGCCGTCGAGCATACCCACCTGGAACAACGACTGCCACGTGAGCGACCAGGCGACTGCCGCGTTCCAACCCGCCAGGACGGACCTGCTGGCGTTGCGTTCACGACCCCACGCGGACGACAATGCGCGCCGCGCCAGAAGAGGCCAGCGGTGCTGCGCCCATGCGCCAGGGGAGCCCTCATGAACATCCTGTCGTTTGACGGTGCCGCCAGCACGTCCCTCCAGATCCGCATGCTGAAGTACCTGGAGGAGGAAGTGCCCGGGTTCCTGGAGCGGGCGGAGCTGTTCGCGGGAGCCTCGGACGGGACGCTGCTGGGGGTCTACCTCGCCTCGCGGCTGCATGGCCCCAACCGCATGAAGCCCCTGGCCGCGATTGACGACGCCATCGAGTTCAGCAACGAGATGGCCGCCTCGCTGCATGCCTCGCTGTGGGGCACCCTCATGGCCACCATCGGCATCCAGCCCCTGCTCTCCCCGGGCCTGTTCTCCACCAAGACCCAATTCCAGAAGCTCGTGGAGCAGCGCTTCGGCAACGAGACGCTCGGCGACCTGACGAACAGCGGTGTGAAGGTGGTGATCGCCAGCTTCAACATGACGGAGAAGCGCCCGCAGATCTTCCAGAACTTCGGGCCCGGGGCCGACGCTCCGAACAGCCTGCTCTCCGCGCTCGCGCTGGCCAGCTCCGCCATGCCCCTGATGCTTCCGCTCCCGGGCTTCATCGACCCGAAGCGTCCGGACGAGCGCAACTACTACCTCGATGGCTCTCTGGCCACGAACAACCCCACCATGTCCGCCGTCGCGGCCGCGGTGAATGCGCTCTGCACGAACCACGGCGGCCCCCGGCTCCGGCGCCACATGGGGGGGCACCCCATCGAAAACATGGTCGTGGCGTCGCTCGGCTCGACGGTGGCCCGGCGGGAGTCGAAGCGGGGCGGCCCGCTGAATGGGGGCGTGGAGAAGGTCCACATCCCCCGCCCGACGGCCATGCTCATCCTGAAGGCGCTCTCCAAGCTGGTGCCTCGGGGCAAGTACGTGAAGAGCCTGGACTGGGGCTGGCTCCAGTGGCTGCTCAACTACGAGTTCAACCTCATCGACCTGGGGCTCTACGCCTGGTTCCAGAACGCGATGGACACCGTCGCCATCCAGTGCGGCGACCTGCTCCACCCGGACCAGTACTGCCGCTACGCGCCGGGCATCGACCAGCTGCACCTCCTGCTCCAGCTGCTCTTTGGCGACACCCAGGACCTGCTCGACACGATGGACAAGGAAGCCTTGCGGCTCCGTGAAGGCCCCGGCTTCCGCCGCCTCGTCGATTGGGCCCGGAAGGAGTGGATGCAGGCCCCCCTCGTGGGCGCGCAGCCCGACCTCCGCATCGCCGCGGAGGGCTGAAGCAGCACGATGAGCGACGCGCCGGCCACCACCGTCGTGCCGTGTCACGTTCCCCGCTCCGCGCTCGAGCGCATCGTGAGGGCCGCCATCCAGGCGCCCAGCACGGAGAACTGCCAGCCCTGGAGCTTCTCCTGGGATGGCACCGTCCTCTCGGTGCGCCACGACGCGGAGCGCTCGCGGCACGTGCTGAATCGCAACGAGCACGCCACGTACGTGACGCTCGGCTGTGTCCTCGAGTCCATCGCCATCGCGGCCACCGCCGAGGGACTCCTGGCCTGGCCGACGCTGTCACTGGAGGACGGGCCGGGCACCGTCTGGGCCACGCTGGGCTTCAGCGCGAGCGCTCGGGAGGTGCACCCGCTGGCCCCGGTGCTGCCCACGCGTGGGACGGACCGGCGGCTCTTCCAGGGCGGCACCCCCACCCACCCCGTGTTCGACGTGCTCCGGAGCGACGCAGGGGACTTCCCGGGGAGCGGCCTGCATGTCGCCGCCCGTTTCTCCAAGGAGCTGCTCGGCTACCTCTCCGAGGCCGAATCCTACGTGTGGCGTCACGAGGACTCGCTTCGCGATGTGATGCGCTGGATGCGGCTGACCCGTGAAGAACTGGAGCGCACGCGGGACGGCATGCCCTGGAACACCTTTGGCTTCGATATCCCGGATTCCCGGTTGCTGAGCCTGTCGCGCTCACCGTTGCTGGGCGGGGAGTTTGCCGGCCGTGCCCTGGGCGTGGTCGCGAAGCGCTGGCTCACCCTGCAGCTGCGCTCCTCGGCCGCGCTCGTGTGCCTGACGGCGCGCTCCACCCGCCGGGAGGACCTGGTCGCCGCGGGCGGACTGGGCCTCCGGGCGTGGCTGCGCCTCAATCAGGCCGGGTTCGGAGTCCAGCCGCTCACGAGCCCGGCCCTGCTGGCCTACAACGCCGTGACGGACAGCCTGCCCCCGACGGCCCGTCCCGAGTACGTCGCGCTGCTGCGACGGGGACCGGAGCTCATCGCGCGCGGGTTCGGCGCCCCACGCGCGGAGCTTCCCGTGTGGATGCTCCGCACGGGGCGCTCCCCACCGCTCCCACCCCACCAGCGCGCACCGCGCCGCGCGCTTCACGACGTCCTGTCCGTGAGTGGGGGCTGACGGTGCGTCGAGTCCTGGGCCCCCGTATCGGCTCGCGGACTACCGTGCCGCGGCGAGGCAGGCCTGGAGCTTCGACGCGAGCACCTGGACATGCGGCTGCCGGAGCAGCGTGAGGTGCTCGCCGGGAACCCGGTGCACGTCCACGCCTCCCGCGGCGAGCTGGCTCCAGCCCTGGGTCGGGTCTCCGCCATTCCGGCCCGGCAGCTCCGTGGCCTTGAACAGCGTCACCCGCGAGGGATAGGCGCGCGGTGAGTAGTCAAGCGTCTGCTGGAGGTGATGCTTGAAGAGCCGGAACATCGGAAGCATGGCGGGCTGCCGGAGCGCGAGCAGTCGCGACTCCCTGGGCACGAAGTTGGCCATGGTCGACCGCGCGAGGAAGGACTCCAGCCAGTTGAAGCCCGGAGGCCGGGCGGGCCCGGCCGCCTCCGTCCCGTCGCGCGAGGTGGTCCACAGGTAGAGGTAGTCGTGCAGGTGCGGCCAGATGGAGCGGGCAATGCCCGTGGCCAGGAGCCGGGCCATGACCGCGGGCGAGGGCCGGTGGCCGGGGACGGGAGCGGGCTCGTCCACGATGGCGAGCGTGCGGACCTCCTCTCCCATCCTGACGAGCTGCTGGGCCATCTCGAACACGACGAGGCCGCCGAACGAGAAGCCGCCCAGGTGATAGGGCCCTCGCGGGGCGATGCTCCGGATGGCGTCGACGTAGCGCCGGGCCATGTCCTCGATGCTCCGGTCCGGAGGCGCCAGCCCGTCCAGCCCGTGCGCCTGGAGGGCGTAGAAGGGCTGCTCGGCCCCCAGCGCGCGAGCGAGCCCGACGTACGGGAAGACCACCCCCGCCGCGGGATGGACGAAGAAGAGCGGCGGCTTCGTCCCACCGGATTGGAGGGGCACCAGCACCGACGCATGGGCGGACACCGGCGCTGGTCCGGTCGCGGCAACCGGCGCGTCCACCGGCGCCAGCGTGTGCGCCAGGCGCTGGAGGGTGACACCCCTGAACACGGCATGCTGGGGGACCTCCACCCCCAGCACCTGCTGGACCCGGTCCGAGAGCCGCAGCATCACCAACGAGTCGGCGCCCAGCTCGAAGAAGTCGTCGTGGAGCCCGATGGGCGTGACACCGAAGACCTCCTCGCAGAGGACGGCGAGCCTGCGCTCCAGGTCGGTCCGCGGGGCCTCGTAGGGCGTGCGCAGGTCCGGCCGTGGATGGCGTGAGGCGGTGTCACCCGCGGCGGGCGCCGAGCTGGCTCGCGCAGGAGCGACGTGGGCGGCCACGGAGGCCGCGCGCCGTCCCAGGATGAGCCCATGGTCCACCCGCGCACGTGCCTCCGGCGCGCGGGGATGGGCCTCCACCTGCTCGAAGCGGGCCTGTCGCAGGGCCGCCTCCCACCCGTCCAGCGTCAGGAGCGGCGAGTCCTGGCGCAGTCCATCCTCGTAGTACCAGAAGCCCTCCGCGAGGCCCCAGGTGAGCATGTCCCAGCGGCCAAAGCGGGTCGCCTCCACCAGCCCCAGCGTCCCTCCAGGCGCGAGCAGCCGCTCCACGTGCTGGAGGGCGTCGGGGACATGGCGCACGGCGTGGAGGACGTTGAACGCGACGACGAGGTCGAAGCCGTGCGCCTCGTAGCCCTGCGCCACCGGGTCCTTCGTGATGTCGAGCACGCCGAAGCGCATCAGCCCCTCGAGCCCCTGGCGCGCGGCCTCGCGGCGGGCGTCGTCGACGAAGACCTTCCCGAGGTCCGTGAAGTGGTACGTGACACGGTCCTGGAGGGGCTTCAGCTCGGAGGCGAGCGGCCACGTCAGCAGGCCCTGCCCGCCTCCCAGCTCCAGGATGCGCAGCGGCCCGGGGCGGGACGCGGCCAGCCGGAGCACGGCCTCGCGAAGGAGCGCGAGGTAGACGGTGTCGGCGCGGTACGCCGCCGTGTCGCGCTCGAAGCGGTCGATGACCTCGGAGCTGCCTCCGGGATAGAGCACGCTGATGGCTTCGCGCTGTCCGCTGAGCGCGGCGGCATAGTGGCTCGTGCAGTGCTCCAGGAACGCGAACAGGCCGGTGAAGGCCGGGTGGCGGAGCTCCAGCTCGGCGCGGAGGACGGAGGGCGCGGGCACCGAGCTCGCGTCCTTCAGGAAGACAATCGACGAGCCCTCGGCGCGCACGATGCCGTCCTCGGCCAGCATCCGGAGCATGGCCTGCAGGAGCCGCCGGAACCTGGGCAGGATGCCGAGTGCACCTGACAGCGCGTCCACCTCGTGTCTGGCGCCGGCACTCACGTCCACGCCCTGCGAGCGCAGGTACGCACAGACATGGGCCGTGCTCAGGGCCTCGAGCCCGGAGACCAGGCCGGGATGCGCGTCCAGGGAGGGAGGAGCCAGCGTGCTCCGGAGCGCCACCTCGGCTTCGGCCAGCGAGCGCTCGGGACGTGCCGGTGCGGCATTCGCAGCGCCAGGTCGTGGAGGGTCGACCCAGCAGCGCCGCCGCTCGAAGGGATAGGTCGGCAGCGGGCGCCGGAGGCGGCGCTCGCCAACGTGCACCGCCGCCCAGTCGACCTCCACTCCCGAGGCCCAGAGCCGGCCGAGCTCCCGCGCGACGGCCATCCCCTCCCCTTCACCGAACTCCAGCAGGATGCTCCCTGGAGTCTCCACGAGCTGCGCACGCGCCTCCGCGAAGCGCGTGGGTTCCTCGTCCAGGTAGGCGAAGGAGGAGGGCTCGGCGATGGCCGTCTCGGTCCACCAGGTGCCCGTCACGCTGGAGAGGCATGGCAGCTCGGGAGGTCTTCGCTGCATCCCTCGCACGCGCTCGGCGAGCGCGAGAGACACCCCGGTGGACCGCTCACCGGCGGGGAGGGATTGCATCAGCCGTCCGCGCTCGGTCACCAGCTCGAGTGCGTCCTCCAGCAAGAGCACCCCGGCGAGGCACAGGGCCACGTACTCCCCCACCCCGCGTCCCAGCAGGGCCCGGGGGCGCACCCCCCAGGACATCCAGAGCCGGGCGAGCGCATGCTCGAACACGAAGAGCGCGGGCTGCGCGTACCCGGCCAGCGCTGCGCCCTCGTCGAACATCCCCGGACGGATGTCGAAGCCGTAACGGGCGCGGAGCCATTCCGCGCTGCGCTCGACGTGCTCTCGAAACACCGGCTCGCGCTGGTAGAGCTCCGCTCCCAGGCCGGGTGCCTGGGCGCCGAGCCCCGGGAACAGGAAGACCGTGGAGCGCTCCTCGGTGGCCTCGACGGCGTGGAGCATCCTCCTCGAGGAGCCCACGTCGCGGAGGACCGCCACGGCGTCCGCGGCATCGCGGCACACGAACGCGAGGCGGTGGGTGAAGGCCTTCCGACCCACCTGCAGCGTGTACGCCGTGTCCGCGAACGAAGCCGCGTCGGGCTCCGCCTCCAGGTGGTCCGCGAGCCGCGCGGCCAGGATGTCGAGCGCCGAGCGCGAGCGCGCCGAGAGCACGAGGAGCTGCCAGGGCTTCACGGGGACGTCCGAGCTCGTGGGCGGCGCCTGCTCGAGAACCGCGTGGGCATTCGTGCCACCGAAGCCGAAGGCGCTCACCCCGGCCCGTCGCGGCCCTGTGTCACTCGCCCAGGGCCGCAGAGAGGCATTGACGACGAACGGGCTGCGCTCGAGCTGGAGTGCCGGATTCGGGGCGCGGAAGTGGAGGCTGGGCGGCAGCATCCCGTGCTCGACAGCGAGCGCGGCCTTGATCAACCCCGCCACACCGGCCGCGGTGTTGAGGTGCCCGATGTTGCCCTTGAGCGAGCCGATGGCGCAGAACCCGCGCTCCTCCGTCCGATGACGGAAGGCCTGCGTGAGCGCGGCGAGCTCGATGGAGTCTCCGAGCGGCGTGCCCGTCCCGTGGGCCTCGACGTAGCCGATGGACCGCGCCTCGACGTTGGCCAGGGCCTGCGCCATCGCGATGACCTCGGCCTGCCCCGCGACACCCGGTGCCGTGTAGCCCGCCTTGTGCGCGCCATCGTTGTTGACCGCCGCGCCGAGGATGATTGCGTGGATGTGGTCACCGTCGGCCAGTGCATCCGCGGCGCGCTTCAGGACGACCACTCCCACGCCATCGCCCGGAACCGTCCCCCCCGCGTCGGCGTCGAAGGCCCGGCAGCGTCCGTCCGGCGAGCCGATGTGGCCCTCCTGGTAGGGATAGCCGTGGTTCAGGGGAAAGGCGATGGACACGCCGCCGGCCAGGGCCATGTCGCACTGGAAGTTGAGCAGGGCCTGACACGCGAGCTGCACCGCGACGAGCGACGTCGAGCAGGCGCTCTGCACGGTGATGGCGGGGCCGCGCAGGTCGAGTTTGTAGGAGACGCGCGTCGTCAGGTAGTCCTTCTCGTTGCCGAGCAGCGTCCCGAGCCCGCTCATTCCACCGGAGGCCTCCGGGAGGCCTCGGAGGTGGTGGAGCAGGTAGCCCTCCGGCCCGCAGCCCGCGTAGACGCCAATCGTGCCGGGGTAGCGCGAGGGGTCATACCCGGCGCGCTCCAGCGCCTCCCAGGCACTCTCCAGGAAGAGGCGGTGCTGCGGGTCCGTCAGCTCCGCCTCCCGCGGGCTCATGCCGAAGAACTCCGGCTCGAACTGTCCGACGTCCCCGAGGACGGCCCGCGCCCGGACGTAGCGAGGACTGGCCAGCCGCGCCGGGTCCTCACCCGCGGCGATGAGCTCCTCGGGTGTGAAGCGCGCGATGGATTCCTTTCCTTCGCACAGGTTCTTCCAGAACGCCTCGATGCTCGAAGCGCCTGGAAAACGTCCGGACATTCCGACGATGGCCACGCCATCCGTCAGGCCGGTGGAAGCCACTTGCATGTTCAACCCTTCCACGATGCCACAGCGTACCGCGTCGCCGGGAGCAGGCGGGCCCCATCGCCACTCCCCTCGCGCGGGTTCATCGTCCTCGCCGTGAAACCATGGACTCCGCGGCCAGCCGACGACGCTCGAGCGCATCCCGCTGCTTGCGGGCCCGCTCATCCACCCCTGTCAGCTCCGGAGGTGCCTGCACGGCACGGCCCAGGTACTCCGCCAGCGAGCGGACCGTCGGGTGCCGGAAGAGGTCCACCGCGGCCACCTCCCGGCTGAAGGCCTGCTGGAGCCGCGCGCTCACCTGGGCCACGAGCATGGAGTGCCCCCCGAGGCTGAAGAAGTTGTCGTGGATGCCGATGCGGTCCAGCCCGAGCGCCTCGCGCCAGATGGCGGCGATGCGCTGCTCGGACTCGGAGTGCGGCGCCACGTGCGGCGGCCGGCTCCGCCCGGCCTCACCACCGCTGAGCAGCGCGACATCGGGCTGCCCTTCGGGAGTCCGTGGAATGCGCTCGACACGAACGAGCCGGCACGTCATGGGCACGCCGAAGTCATCGCGCACCGGGAGCGACTCGGGGAGCGACGAGGCGTCCCCGGTGCTCGTGACCCAGGCGGTGAGCCGGGGTGACTCGGGTGCGGCGTCCCACCGGATGCGCGCTATCGCCCGGTGCCGGCCGTCGAGGCCAATCAGGAGTTGGGGCTCGCTCCGGTGCAGGGCGACGAGGAGCGAGGTGAGCCCCGCCGTGGCGGAGATGGCCTGGAAGCCGCTGGCGACGGCTGCCTCGCGCGCAGGGCTCTCGCGGTTCATGCCGATGGCATCCCAGAAGCTCCACGACAGGCAGTACGCCCGGGTGTGTCCCCTGCGGCGCAGGTCCTGGACGAAGTGCTCGACCAGGCAGCTCGCGGCTGAATAGGCGCCCGCGGAGTGCCCGCCGAAGAACCCGTTGACGGAGGAGAAGGCCACGAAGAGCCGGTCGGTGCGGCCGTCGAGCAGCCCGTGCAGCGCCAGGGCTCCCGCGCCCCTGGCGTGGAGCGCCGCGGAGAAGTCCTCGGGGCGTTCCTCCAGCAGGCGGCGTTCCTCGAACGTTCCCGCGAGGTGGAGCACGCCGGAGAGCTCGCGGCCCCAGTGCGCCTTCGCGCGCGCGACGGTGTCGCGCAGCCTCGGGGCATCCGCCACGTCCACGGACTCGTAGCGCACCTGTCCGCCGGTGCGGTGCGCAAGCTGCTCCAATTCCGTGAGGGCCCTGGCCCGTTCCTGGGGAAGCCGCGCGAAGGGTGTGCGGCCCACCAGGAGGAGCCGTGCCCGGTGCTGCCGGAGCAGGTAGCGCGAAAGCTCGACGCCGATTCCTCCAAGCCCTCCCGCCAGCAGGTACGCCCCGCCCTCTTCGAATGGGGGCGACTGCTCCGGGAGGACGGCCGGGTCCACGCGTACGAGGCCCGCCACGCGGCGCTCATTGCCGCGATAGGCGACTTCCCGGTCGCGGGAGCGGGCCGCCAGCTCGCGGGTGATGCACACCGCGTCCTCTTCGAGGTCGGCGGCGAGCAGGTCGACATGGCGGCAATCGAGCCAGGGCAGCTCCCTCGAAACGGTCTTCACGAGCGCGAGGAGCGGCGCCTTCGTCCAGTCGGGCGTGTCGTCAGGGGAGACGGCCTGCGCGTGACTCGAAACGACGAACAGCCGGACCTGCTTCGGCTCCGCACCCGCCACGGAAGCGAGCGCCTGGACCAGGAGCAGCAGGCCCCGCACGCCGCTCTCCGAAGTGCACACCTCCGTCCCTGGCGCTCCATGGGTCCAGAGGTGGATGACCTCGGCGATGGGGCCAGCCTCCTCGAACGCCGCTGCGAGGACGCGCGGGTAGTGCTCGGGCACGGTGGGGTTGATGCTGTAGCGCCACGGGCCGAGCCGGGCGAAACCATCCCCGGGCTCGACGATGACACACGTGCGGCCTTCCGCCTGGAGTTGGCGGGCGACGCGCGCACCGGGTCCTCGCGGGTCGGAGAAGAACACGCAGGAGCCCTTCCTGACGGCGACACCGTGCGTTGCCTTGCACCTCCACTCCGGTCGGAAGAACCAGTCCGGAAGCGTCCGCTCGTTCCCGAGCTGGAGGTCGACGGCTTCGATGGTGCTCCGGAAGCGCCCCGCCGTGAGGGCCCGCTGCAAGGCCACGCGTTGGATCTTCCCGCTCGTGGTCTTCGGGAACTCGCTTCGAGCCAGCGGGATGACATACGTGGGCGCGACACCCAGTCGCTTCGTCACCTGCTCGCGCACGGCGCCCGCGACCCGGGCGGCCACTTCGATGGACGCCGCTCTCGGCACGAAGAAGAGGGCCAGTCCCTCCGAGCCACCGTCGGGGTCCACCACGGCGCACGCGGCCGCGAACGTCGGCTCCACGCCCGGGACGCTCCCCACCACGTCCTCGATTTCGTGGCAGTGGAAGTTGGCCCCACGGATGATGATGACCTCCTTCTCGCGGCCGGTGATGGTGAGGCGTCCCTGCCAGAGGAACCCGAGGTCTCCGGTGTTGAACCAGCCGTCCCCGACGAAGGCCTCCTGGTTGGCGGACGGGTTGTCGAGGTAGCCCGGCGTCACCACACCGCCCTTGAGCTGCAGCCGGCCGATGGAACCCTCGGGCAGGAGCCGGTTCGAGGCATCGGTGATGCGAAGCTGCACGCCCGGCACGGGCGGGCCGAGGTCGATGAAGGCGATGGTCGTGTCGTCCCCAGTGGGGAGGAACTCCAGTGCGCCACCGAGTGAGGCCTTGGCCACGTGATGCGCGCCGCGCTCGACGGAGAACGCGTTCTGGTAGGAGACGATGGTGCACGCCTCGGCCATGCCGAAGGCGGGCTGCATCACCTCGGGCCTGACGCCGAAGGGCGCGGTCGCCTGGAGGAAGTCGCGGATGGCGCCCAGGGTCACCTGCTCGCCCGCGTTCAGGAGGTACCTGAGCGAGGAGAGGTCCCACGTGCGCTGCCCCGGGGCCCGGGCGACGGCGTCCGAAACGAGCCTGAGGCCGAAGTTCGGGGAGAAGGTGTGGGTAACGCGGTATCGCTCGATGAGGTCGAGCCAGGCCAGCGGGTCCGCGAGGATCCGCTCGGCCTTCACGTGGACCTGCTCACAGCCGACGCAGACGTCCTTCAGGTGGCACGTGAGGATGGGCACCACGTGGTCGAAGGGAATCCAGTTGAGCGTCACGTCGTCCGGGCCATAGCCACAGAACCGGGAGACCGAGTGCGCATGGAGGAGGATGCCCCGGTGCGTCTCCTGGATGACCTTGGGCATGCCCGTGCTGCCCGAGCTCAGCTGGAAGAAGGCGATGTCGTCCGGGCGCAGCGCGGCGGGTGAAGCCCGCGAAGGGTCTCCCCACAGGTCTTCCACCGCGAGCACGCGCAGCCCTTCCATGGGAAGGAACGCGCGCAGTCCCTGGAGTGGCTCGACGAGCGCACGGCTCGTGATGACATGGGGACGGCCGAGGAGCGCCCAGGTTCCCTGGAGCTTGGTCAGCACGCCGTTCGGCGCGTCGTACGACGGCGCGAGCGCCACGGTGACCGGCTGGATGCCGCCGAGGACGCAGGCCCAGAAGGTCGTCACCAGGTCCTTGAGGGCCTCCACGTGGAGGATGACCCTGGCTCCGGGTTCCAGGCCGGCGCGTGTCAGCCCCGCGAGCAGCGCGCGCGCGTCATGCAGCAGCGACGCGTAGCTCTGGAAGATGACGGCTCCGCCGGGCTGTACGTAGCGGACGCCCTTGGTTCCCGAGGCCGCACGGACCAGCGCGTCCACGAGCGTCTCTGGCGCTCCTTGTGGAAGGACCAGGGGACCACCGTCGCTCAAGGCTGGCGGTCTGGAGGGCACGGTGGGCGCGCTCGCGGACCTCGCGGGCGCGTCGAGCTCGTGACTGGCACCCCGCCTTTCCCGCGGCAGGACCCGCCACAGGTGCAGACGCGGCGCGGGCTCGGGCGGGGCGTGGACGAGCACCGCGACATCGCCCACACCCGGGGTGGCGCGCAGCATCGCCTCGGTCCTCTGGGGGAGGCCGCTGCCAGGGACCGGGATGCGGGAGAGGGCGTCCTCGTCCACCTGCCCGCCGGGTCTGCGTGGAAGCGAGGCCAGCGGCACGACGGCCCGCGGATGGAGCTCCGCTGGAAGCCTTCCCTGGAGCCGCCGAGCGAGCCACGTTGGAGTGAGCGGCTCCGAGGAGACGACGTAGGCCACCCGTTGCGACCCGGAGGACAAGGTCGGTCGCATCCGTACGGCGCAATCCAGCACCGAGGTCTCTTCCGCCAGCGCGGCTTCGAGCACCTCGCAGTCGCGCCGCTCCGCGGGTGCGTCGAGCCACAAAAGCTCCGCGACGGGGACCTCCGGCTCCGCGGAGATCCTCTCGAGGAGCGCGCTCAGCCTGCGCCCGAGTCGTGCAATCGAGGCTGCGTCGAAGAGGTCCGTGGAATAGAGCAGCACTCCCTCGAGGCCCTCTCCTCCGGGACGCGTCCAGAGCTGCAGCGAGAGGTCGAACGGTGCGGCATCCGCGTGCAGCTGCGCGAGGTCGATTTCGAGCGAACCGGCAGTGACGGGCCGCAGGCCGGGGTGGAGGCCGAACGCAACCTGGAACAACGGGTTGTGGCTGGCATCGCGCTCCGGCCGCAGCGCCTCCACCAGCTTCTCGAAGGGAAGCGCCGCGTGCGCATATGCCGCGAGCGCCCGCTCCCGCACGCGGTCCAGCACCTCGCCGAAGCGCAGCGCCTCGCCGAGCTGCACCCGCAGGACCAGCGTGTTCGCGAAGTGCCCGATCAACCCATGGGTTTCACTTCGCTCGCGCCCGTCGACCGTGGTGCCAATCAACAGGTCCGCTTCCGCGCCTTCGGCATGGAGCAGGACCGAGAAGCCGGCGAGCAAGGTCATGAACAGCGTGCTCCCCCGCGCCTGCCCCAGGTCCTGGAGTGCACGCGTCGTGTCCGCCGGAAGCGACCAGGGGAGCTGTGCACCGCGGAAGCTCTGGAGGGCGGGACGGGGCCGGTCCAGCGGAAGCGTCATCCGTGTGGGCGCACCCGCGAGCTCCCGCGTCCAGAATGCAAGCTCCGCATCGAGCGTCTCTCCACGCATCCACTGGCGCTGCCAGGCCGCGAAGTCGCCATACCGGATGGGCAGTGGTGCCAGGAGCTCCGGGGTCCCTTCGAGCAGCGCGGTGTAGAGCACCGCGAGCTCGCGCAGGAGGACCTCCATCGACCCGCCATCACACACGAGGTGGTGGAAGACGAGGAGCAGCGCATGCTCGTGCGCCTCCAGGTGCACCAGCACCGCACGGACCAGCGGGCCCTCCACGAGCTGAAAGGGACACAGCGCCTGTTCCGCCGAGAGCGCCGTGAAGCGCGACGTGCGCTCGGCCTCCGGGAGTGCTGACAGGTCGACGACGGGCAGCGGCACGGCGACGTCGGCTCGGACCTGCTGCACCGGGGAAGTGCCCTCCCCTCCTTGGAACGTGGTCCGCAGCACCTCATGGCGTTGCACGAGCGCTTCGAGACTTCGCTGGAGCACCGTGACGTCCAGCGCGCCGCGCAGGCGGAGTACCGCTGGCAGGTTGTAGGCGGCGCCTTGGGGCGAGAGCTGGTGGAGCAGCCATAGCTGCTGTTGCACGAAGGAGAGCGGGGCCGGCTCGGCTCCCGCGCGCTTCGGAGGCTCTCCGTCCGGCCCCGAGGAAGTCGCCCCGCCCGCCACGTGCTCGGCGAGCGCGGCAATCGTGCGGCGCACGAGGATGTCGCGTCCCGACAGCGGAATGCCCACCTCTCGCAGTCGGGTGCTCACTCGCGCTGCCGAGAGCGAGTCACCGCCCAGCGCGAGGAACTCGTCGGAGACTCCGACCTCCGAGACCCGGAGGACCTCGGACCAGACCCGGGCCAACGTCTGCTCCACGGGCGTGCGTGGCTCGACAAACGGCGTGTCGAGCGCGGGACGCAGCGCCCCCGGCGACGGCAACGCGCGGCGATCCACCTTTCCACTGGGAAGCCGCGGCAGCGCCGCCAGCAAGACGAACGCGGCGGGAATCATGTACTCCGGCAGCCGCGCCTCCAGGAAGCGGCGGAGCGAAGTGACAGAGGGCGGGTGCGCTCCGGCGGGCAGGATGTAGGCCGTGAGCCGAGTACCGTCGGAGCCGTCGTCGCGCGGGAGCACGGCCGCTTCGCGGACCTCCGGGTGCCCGAGGAGCACCGCCTCGATTTCACCGGGCTCCACCCGGAAGCCCCGCACCTTCACCTGGTCATCGATGCGGCCGAGGAACTCCAGGTTGCCGTCGGCGCGACGGCGGCCCCGGTCTCCCGTCCTGTAGAGCCGCCCATCCCGGCCGAAGGGGTCGGGGACGAACCGCGAGGCCTCCACCTCCGGGCGGTCGAGATAGCCGCGGGCCAGCCCCACGCCGCCAATCGCGAGCTCGCCCTCGGAGCCCTCCGCCGCCTCGGTGCCCGCCGTGTCGAGCACGTGCACCACCACCCCTGGGAGCGGACGCCCGAGCGGCGGCGCTCCGGCTCCATCACACTCGAACAGGGTGGCCGAGACGGTGGCCTCGGTCGGACCGTAGGTGTTGAAGAACCGGCGGCCTTCACGCCAGCGCGCAACCAACTCCTCCGGACACCGCTCGCCGCCACAGACCACCACCCGGAGATCCGGGAGCGCCCTGGGCGGTACGGTGGCAAGCACCGAGGGCAGCAGCGCCACGTGGGTGATGGCGTGCTGGAACAACAGCTCTCCGAGCTCCGGTCCCGACGCCCGCGCCTCCCCTGTCACCAGGTGGAGTGACGCACCGGCGGCCAGCGCCATGCCGATTTCGAAAAGAGACGCGTCGAAGGAGAGCGACGCGAACTGCAACACCCGGTCACGCGGGCGGACGTCGAGCGTGTCAACGAGCGTCCTGACGAGGTTGGCGAGCCCGCGATGCTCCAGCAGCACGCCCTTGGGCACACCCGTCGAGCCCGAGGTGTGGATGATGTAGGCCAGCGTGTCCGGAGCGCTCTGGCAATCCGGAGGAGCCATCCCCTCCTCCCCGCCTTCGTCCACGCAGACGATGACCGCGGGGGGTGATGGCAACGAGGCGCGCAGGCTCGCTCGCGTCACGATGACCCGAGGACGGGTGTCCTCGAGCAGGAAGCTCAGTCGCTGTGGCGGAAGCGTGGGCTCCAGTGGGACATACGCTCCCCCGACCTTCCAGATGGCGAGCAGGCCCACCAGGGCCTCGGGCGACCGGTCCAGGAAGAGCCCGACACGGACCTCGGGGCCTACGCCCGCCGCCCGAAGGCGCCACGCGAGCCGGTTGGCCTCGCGGTCCAGCGCTCCATAGGTGAGCCCCCGGCCCTCGTGCCACACGGCCAGGGCGTCGGGGTCTCGGGCCGCATGGGCTTCGAAGAGGGTATGGAGAAGGACTCCAGCGGGGAGCTCCGGCACGGGAGGCCTTCTGCCTGTCACTCGTGTGTCCTCGCCGCCGCAGCCATCACGGCCCTCTTCGCGTGCCCGCATCGATGTGCCTCCGCAGCGGCGCGCGAGGCTCGCGCATGGTGACTCGCGGGTCAATGGACGCGTTCAAGACCGAGCAAGCGAAGCTGCCCCGGTTCCGTGGCGCTCCCGGCCGCGGATGCAGGGCGCCTGGCTCATCGCCCCGGGACTGCGGGCTCAGGCGCTACGCGCGCCCTCGGAGCATCAGCTCCCAGGACATGCGCGGCAGCCCGTACTTCTTGAGCAGCTGGGCCTGGCCGTGGTGGGCATCACCAGCCTCTTCGGCGCGGCGGGCCACTGGCGCAAGGGCAACGGCCAGCTGCGGGCGGCCCTCCTCTTCGGGGCGGTGGCCATGGCGCCGCACCTGCGCCCAGAGATTGTGGAGGCCCGAGGGCGGGAACACCGCATGCGCCGACACTCGCGAGGCGCCGCTGCGGGTGTCGAGGGCATGCACATGGACGAAGTCCTGCCCGTCGGCGCTCAGCACCATGAAGTGCGCCATCGCGCCCAGGTAGGGCTCCAGGTCCACCACCGGCTTGCCCGTCTCCGCGTCGGTGACGTCGAAGTGCTGGTAGTCGACGAAGAGGGTGTACTCCCCAACGCTGGCACCTCGGGCGAGTTGACATGGCTGCTGGCGGCCACTATTCAATAATTCAATTGAACGAGAGACCATGGGAAACCGAGCTTTCAAGAATGCGCTGTACGAGCAGCTCGCGCGCATCGCCAAGGCCATCGCCAGCCCCCGGCGTCTCGAGCTGGTGGACCTGCTGGCCCAGGGCGAGCGGACCGTGGAGGCCCTCGCCCGCGAGGCCTCCTTGAGCGTGGCCAGCACCTCGCAGCACTTGCAGGTGCTGCGCGAGGCGCACGTGGTGGAGGCACGGAAGGACGGCCTCTACGTCCACTACCGGCTGGCCAGCCCCGCCGTCTTCGCGCTGGTGCAGTGCGTGCGCAGCGTGGCGGAAGCCCAGCTGGCCGACATGCAGCGCGTGGTGGACACCTACCTCAAGGACCGCAAGGCGCTCGACGCGGTGGGACGCGAGGAGCTGCTGGAGCGCGTCCGCGCTGGAGAAGTCGTCGTGCTCGACGTGCGCCCGGCCGAGGAGTTCGCGGCCGGCCACATCCCGGGGGCCCTAGGCATCCCCATCACGGAGCTGGAGGCGCGCCTGAGCGAGCTGCCGCGCCGCCGCGAGGTGGTGGCGTACTGCCGCGGCCCCTACTGCGTCTATGCGGACGAGGCGGTGAAGCTCCTGCTCGCGCATGGCCGCAAGGCGCGCCGCCTCCATGAAGGCTTCCCGGAGTGGCGTGCCGCGGGCCTGCCCACCGAGGCCACCACCGGCTGATTCCACTCTTTCAACGAGGAGCGCTCCGATGATTTTCAAGCCCTACTACTCCGATGACACCGGCTGCGCGGCGTACCTCTTCGGGTGCGGAGGCAAGGGCTTCTGCGCCGTGGTGGATGCGCACGAAGAGGACGTCGAGGCGTACACCGCCTTCGCGGCCCAGAAGGGCATGCGGATTACGCACGTCATCGACACCCACCTGCAGGCGGACCACCGCTCCGGGGGGCGCGCACTCGCGGCACGCACGGGCGCCCGGTACTGCCTGCATGCCTCCGCGGACGTGGGCTTCCCCTTCGAGCCGCTGCATGACGGACAGGTGCTGGAGCTCGGCAACACCCTCGTCCGGGTGCTCCACACGCCCGGACACACGCCCGAGAGCATCTGCCTGCTGGTGAGCGACCTGCGGAGGGGACCGGAGCCTTGGTTCGTCCTCACCGGGGACACCCTCTTCGTGGGGGCCGTGGGCCGGCCGGACCTGCCCGGCCAGGCGGAAGCCAACGCGGCGCAGCTGCACGCCTCGCTGCACCAGAAGCTCCTGCCTCTGCCCGATGACGTCGAGGTGTACCCGGCGCACTTCGCGGGGAGCGCTTGTGGGGCGGGCATGAGCGGAAAGCCCTCCTCCACCATGGCCGCGGAGCGGCGGTGGAACCGGCTGCTGTCCCTCTCGCGCGAGGACTTCGTGCGCGAGCTGACGCGGAGCGTGACCGCGAAGCCCACCGGGTCCGAGGCCATCCTCCGCTTCAACCAGGGGCGGGGGCCGTGAGCGCCAGGGGCGGCGCTCCCCAGGTGCGTCTGGGCCTGCGGGCCAACCTCGGCCAGTTCTCCCTCCTCGTGCTCGTCAACGCCTTCGTGGGCGCGATGGTGGGACTGGAGCGCAGCATCCTACCCAGCCTGGCCGAGCAGGAGTTCGGCCTCGTCGCCCGCTCAGCGGTCCTCTCCTTCATCGTGGCCTTCGGCCTGTCCAAGGCGGCCACCAACTACTTCGCGGGGCGCCTCTCGGACGCCTGGGGCCGCAAGGGGGTGCTGGTCGCGGGCTGGCTCGTCGGCGTGCCGGTGCCCTTCCTGCTCATGTGGGCCCCGTCCTGGGCGTGGATTCTCGGGGCCAACGTGCTGCTGGGCGCCAGCCAGGGCCTCACCTGGTCCACCACCGTCATCATGAAGATTGACCTGGCCGGCCCGGAGCGCCGCGGCCTCGCCATGGGCCTCAACGAGTTCGCCGGCTACGTGGCCGTCGCCCTCTCCGCGCTCGCCACGGGCTACCTCGCGGCGCGCCACGGCCTGCGGCCCGAGCCCTTCTATCTGGGCATTGCCTACACCGCGCTGGGCCTCCTGCTGTCGGCTCTCCTGGTGCGTGAAACGCGCGAGCACGCCGAAACCGAGGCCCGCACGCACGCCGCTCCCGCGGCGCCCCCACATGGCATCTTCGTGCGAACGAGCTTCACCGACCGCGAGCTGTCGAGCGTCACCCAGGCCGGCTTCGTCAACAACCTCAACGACGGCATGGCGTGGGGCCTCTTCCCCCTGGTGTACGCAGCCGCGGGCCTCTCGCTGGCGCAGGTGGGAACGCTCGCCGCCGTCTATCCGGCCGTGTGGGGACTCGCGCAGCTCTTCACCGGGGCGCTGTCGGACCGGCTGGGCCGCAAATGGCTCATCGCCTCCGGCATGTGGGTACAGGCGGGCGGCATCGTGCTGATGGTGTCCGGGCGAAGCACGGCCCTCTTCGTGCTCTCGGGCGTGTTGCTGGGCCTCGGCACCGCCATGGTGTACCCGACGCTGCTCGCCGCCATCGGCGACGTGGCGCACCCCTCGTGGCGCTCGTCAGCGGTGGGGGTCTACCGGCTGTGGCGCGACGCGGGCTACGCCGCGGGCGCGGTGGTCGCGGGCGTGACGGCCGATGCGCTGGGCATCCCCGCGGCCATCACCCTGGTGGCCATCCTCACGGGCGCCTCGGGCATGCTCGTGGCCCTGCGAATGCGCGAGACGCACGGCGCGCGCGGCGCCGCGCCGACCCGGACCGGCTCCACCCTCTCGTAGGAGCAGGAGCTCGGAATGGGGCCGGATGACGCTGCGCTCCCAGCCGGAGATGCAGGGCGTCTGGCGCATCGCCTCGGGACTGCGGGCTCGGGCGTTACGCGCGCCCGCGGAGCATCAGGTCCCAGTACATGCGCGGCAGCCCGTACTTCTTGAGCAGCCACATGTCGCGCCGCTCCACCAGGGTATTGATGAGCGGGATGCTGGGCGCGGGCTTGCCGTCGTAGTCGAACTCGGCAAGCAGCATCTTCCCGTAGCCCGTCACGAGCGGGCAGGAGGCGTAGCCGTTGTACTGGGCCGTGAGGGCCCTTCCCTCCATGACGGCGAGCAGGTTCTCGACAAGCACCGGGGCCTCCGCACGGATGGCCGCTCCCGTGCGGGAGGTGGGCAGGTCGCTCGCGTCCCCGAGCGCGAAGACGTTCGGGTAGTCGGGGTGTTGCAGGGTGTGCTTGTGCGCCTTGACCCAGCCTGCGTTCGGGCCCTCCTGGTGGGCGAGCGGACTCGCCTTGATGAAGTCGGGCGCGCTCTGCGGGGGCGTGACGTGCAGCATCTCGTAGCCCAGCGTCACCCGCTCCTCCCCTCCCTCTCGCATCACCGCGAAGACCGCCTCTCGCTGGCCTGGGCGCACCTCGACGAGGTTGTGGCCGAAGCGCGTCTCGATGCCGTAGCGCTCCACCACGCCCTCGAGCACCTGCGCGAACGGCTGCACCCCGAAGATGGACTTGCCGGCCGAGCCGAAGACGACGCGCGAGCGCTCCGCGAGCCCGCTGCGTCGCAGGTGGTCCGCCACCAGGTACATGATCTTCTGCGGAGCCCCCGCGCACTTCACCGGCGTGGCCGGGTGGGTGAAGAGGGCCGTGCCGCCCTTGAACGCGCGGACCATCTCCCACGTCTTCGGCGCGAGGCGGAAGTCGTAGTTGCTCGATACCCACGGCGTCTCCAGCGCCTCGCGCAGGCCGGGCACCTTGTCCCAGTCCAGCTGGATTCCCGGGGCGACGACGAGGAAGTCATAGCCCAGGCGCAGCCCTCCGCGCGTGCGGACCTCCTGGCGCACCGGGTCCACCTCCTCCGCCCAGTCCTGAACCCAGCGCGTCCCCTTCGGGATGTAGTCGGCCTCGGGGCGCACGGTGCTCGCGATGTCCGCGGCGCCACCGCCCACGAGAGTCCACAGGGGCTGGTAGTAGTGGTGAGCCGAGGGCTCGATGATGGCGACGCCACGCACGCCCTTGCGCCTCAACCGTGCGGCGACGGTGAGTCCCGCCGTGCCTCCGCCGATGATGAGCACCCGGTGATGCAGATTGGACACGTTCGACCTCCATGCGATGGGGATGGAGGTGTGAGCCCGAAGAGAATGACGAGGATTCACCCCCTCATGCCGGACTGCTCGTAGGGCCTACGGCCCGGCAAGGGCCAACCGGCGCCTCACCTCGTCCATGTCCAGCGCGCGCACCTTCTGCACGACCATCTCCAACCCGGAGCGAGACATCATGCCGGGCTGCTCGAAGACGAGGACACCGTCGCGGAAGATGCACACCAGGGGGATGGAGCGGACTCCGTACGCGTCCGCGAGCTGCGCCTGCGCCTGCGTGTCCACCTTCCCCCAGGTGAGGTCCGGGTGCGCCTCGGAAGCCGCTTCGAAGACGGGGGCGAACGCGCGGCAAGGGGCACACCAGGAAGCCCACCAGTCCAGCACCACGATGCCGGGCCCGCTCACCACGGACTCGAAGTTCTCCAACGTCATCTCCACCGTTGCCATGGACTCCTCCTTCGCGTGATGCGGGTTGGAGCCATGGGGGACGGAGAAGGATTCGAGCTGGCGGGCTCAGGCTGGCAGTGCGCGTGCCAGCGCCTGGCGCACCGCCGCGCGCACGGGCGCGGGCACCTCGTCCCCGGGGATGCGCCGGCACAGGGACACCGTGCGCTTGAGCGCGTCGCACGCCTCGGCACAACGCGGGCAGCGCGACAGATGGTCCTCCAGGCGAACGCAGGTGGCCTGGTCCACCTCCTGCGCGGCGAACGCCGACAACTCCTGCGCCAGCTCCGGGCACCCCTGGGCCTGCCCCGGAGCGCCCTCCCCCATGAGGGTGGAAAGGTGCTCGCGCAGCTGGAGGCGCGCGCGGTGCAGCCGGCTCTTCAGCGCCCGCACCTCGATTCCCACCACCTGCGCCGCCTCCTCGGCCGAGAGCCCCTCCACGTCCCGGAGGATGAGCGCCTCGCGGTAGGTCTCCGGCAGCGCGAGGATGGCCGCCTGCAACACCTCCCCCATCTGCCGCGCATGGGAGACCATGTCTGGCGTTGCCTCCTCCGCGGCAACGTGGGCGGCCGCGGGCGAGTCGAGCGGCTGGAAGTCCTCGGGCGCGCCGACGCGCCGGCGGCGCAGGCGGAAGCAGTGCGTGCGGGCCACCTGGTACAACCAGGTGGAGAGCTCCGCGTCGCCCCGGAACGCGTGGATGCCCCGGAAGGCCGCGAGCAGCGTCTCCTGGAGCACCTCCTTGGCGTCCTCCTCCGAGCCACACATGCGCAGGCCGAAGCGGTACACCTGCTTCTCGTGGCGGGCGAGGACTTCATCCAGGGCCTTGTCGTCGCCCGAGCGCGCGGCCTCCATCAGCTGCTCATCGGTTCGCGTCGCCATCCGCCCGTTGCCTCCTCCTCGCTCTCCGCCGCTTCCGTATTGGAGAACGCTCGGCCGCCAGGATGCCTTCCTGGACGTCTCCATGAGGATACATAGCGGGAGCCTGGCGCCGATGCTGAAGGAACATGCCAGGTGCCCTACGGGTGCGGAGGCTGACACTGGTGTAGCCCCCGGGTCCGGCATGAAGCGCCTCTTCGAATTCCAGCCGCGGCCCCTCCTCCCACGCCACCTCTTCGGCTCGGCCAGGCCACGCCACGCCAGCCATGGCCAGCAGGCAGATGGACAGCACGGTCCGCCTTCTCCGTGTCGCGCTCGCCATGGGGCGGATGCGGCTCTCTAGTAACGGATGACTTGATAGCCTTCGGCCACCAGGCGCGACAGCTCCGCGACGCCGTTGTCCACCACCTCCGCCTCCGGCTGGAGCTTCGTCGGGTCGATGCCGAACTTCGCGAGCGCGGTGCCACAGGCCACGAGCCGTACGCCCGCGGCCTTCGCCGCCTGGGCCTCCTTGCGGACCGACTCCGGCACGGCCTTCACCGTCGGGTCCAGAGCCACCACCGCGCGACCGTAGGTGAGCCACACCACGTCCGACAGGTAGCCGGACTCCTTGGCGTTCACCGCGTGCCGGAAGGAGCTGGACAGGGTGCCGATGTCCTCCAGGCCCGTGGTGGCCACGAAGACGAGCTTGCCCTGGCGCGCGGGGACCTTCTTCCCGGTGGCCTGGGCAGGCTGGGACGGCGGCGCGGCGAGCGTGGCCAGGGGAGCGGTGACGAGCGCGGTGACGAGCAGCAACAGGAGGCGATTCATTCGGGGGACTCCACTTCGAGGTTGAGGATTACTGGATGGACAGCAGCTGGATGAGGCCCCAGGCGGACAGCGCCAGGGCCGCGAAGCCGACGAGGCCCGCGTAGACGACGCGCATGCCCGCGCGGCGAGCCATGCTCAGGTGGGTACCCAGCCCCATGGCCGCCATGGCCATCACCATGAGGAAGACGCTGGTGGTGGAGAGCCCGGCCCTGGCGGCCGCGGGCAGCACGCCCACCGAGCCCAGCACGCCCACGGCGAGGAAGCCGATGACAAACCAGGGAATGGGCGGCTCCTTCAGCGAGTAGCGCACCTTCCCGCCCGCACCGGAGGCCAGCCCCAGCACGACGAGCGCGGGGGCCAGCAGCACCACGCGGGTGAGCTTCACCAGCGTGCCCAGGTCCCCCGCCGAGGTGCCCCAGGTGAAGGCCGCGGCCATCACCTGCGCCACCTCGTGCAGCGTGGCGCCCGAGAGGATGGCGAGCTGCGCGGTGCTCAGCCCCAGCAGCGGCCCCGCGAAGACGTAGAAGAGCACGCCCACCGTGCCCAGAATGCCGCACAGGCCCACCGCCAGCGTGGTGTCCTCCTCTTCGGCGCGGGTGACGGAACTGGCGGCCACCACCGCGCTGGCGCCGCAGATGGAGGTGCCCACGGCCAGCAGCGTGCCCAGCTTCTCCGGCACGCCGAAGCGCTTCGTCACCCAGCGGATGCCCAGGATGCCGCCTGCGATGACGGCCAGGGCGAGCAGCAGCACGCGCGGGCCCACCTTCGCCACCAGCCCGAAGTCGAGCCGCGCCCCCATCAGCACGATGCCCAGCCGCAGCACCGTGCGAGCCGAGTAGCGCGTGCCCTCCACCAGGACAGGAGACAGCCCCAGGGACGTGCGCAGCGTGATTCCAATGAGCAGGGCCACCGTGAGCGGCCCCACCACCTTGAGGCCAGGAAGCATGGCGAGCCAGTAGCTGGCCACCGCCAGCCCGGCGGCGAGCCCGAGGCCCGGCAAGCGCCGACGCCAGACGCCTCCAGGCGGAGGCGCGACGGTGGTGGAGGCGGGTGCGGCAAGAGGTGTGGTCATTTCGTGTTCTCGGTTCCATCCGGAGGGGCACGCGCCCAGGTAACGGGCACCCGGGCCAAGCGCTCCTCCAGCTCGGTTTCGTGTCAGGCCATCGCGGCAGGAATGCCCCTCGCGGCTAGAGCTCCACCGAGCGAACACCCTTGGCCTGCCCCACCAGGGGGAGCCGGAGTCGCGAGCGCGTGGTCAGCCATGCGTCGACGCTGAAGGCGCCTCCACCCTCCACGGCCCAGTGCAGCAGTCCGCCCAGGAGGGCCATGTTCTTCAAAAGCGGCCCCATGCCCTCGGCGGCTCCCACCTGCACGGTGAGGGTGATGGGGACCAGGACGGCGAAGAGCGCGACGGCGGCCCAGCGCGTCAGCGTCCCGGTGAGGAGCGCCAGCCCGCCGAGCAGCAGCACCGCACCGCTCAGCACGACGAGGAGCTTGGGAGAGGCCAGCGCGCTGACGAGGGCGGCCCCCGGGGCCTCCACCAGGCGCCCCACGATGGCATCAGGCGCGAGCAGGTGCTTCGCGCCAGCGGCGAGGAAGATGAGGCTGAAGAGGGTACGGAAGGCGAGCTGCGTGACGGCGCGAAGCCTGGGACCGTGAAGGTTCATTCGAGTGTCTTTCGTGCGGTTGGAAGGGATGGAGCTCACGGCTGGACCTGCTGGGTGCGCAGCACGGCCGGGAGGTCCTCGCCCACCGCGCGGCCCTCCAGCGAGTCGTGCAGCCGCGGCTTGCCGGCCAGGAAGCGGCGCACCGCCTCATGCGCATCCACGTCCAGCACGCGCGGCTCCTGGATGCCGGGGATGCGGCAGACCATGTCGGGGGCATCCCCCTCCCGCTCGCAGGCCGTCACGGTGTAGAGGCGCTCGTCCTCCACCGGCTCGCCCCCGACTTCCAGGGCGCGGAGGCGCTGCCCCTTGGGTGCGTCGGCGCGGAAGCGCAGCGTCATCCCCGAGGGGCGCGGCAGCCACCCGCCGAAGCGCTTCTCCGGGTCCTTCGCGAAGACGTTCTCCAGTTCCTGCTCCCAGAAGGCACGAAGCTGGCGGCCACTCACCTTGCCCGTCTTCAGCTTGTTGACGATGGGGAAGAGGTTCCACAGGTCCGCCTCTCGCACCGGCCCGGGCAGCAACGGCGTGCCGAAGCGGAAGCCGTTGGAGAGGCCAATCTCCGTCCCTCCGGCGGCGCGGATGGCGTCGGCCAGCACGTTGTCCAGTGGGTTCTCCACGACCGCGTAGCGCGCGAGCGTCACGCCGGTGTGGCCCACCGGGGCGGACAGCTTCGCCTCGTGCGGAGCGAGCGCGGCGTCCACCAACCGGGCCACCTTCGGGTCCTCGGGAAAGCGCGAGGCGGTCAGCTCGATGAGCTCCCAGCGGCGGTCCACCACCCTCCCCTCCTCCACCCACAAATCCAACCGGCCGAGGAAGGAGCCGAAGGCGCCGGGCTCCACCACCCAGCTGCCGGCCTGCTCAATCGGCGTATAGGTGCGCTCGTGCGTGTCGCTGGACAGGTGGGCGTCCACGCCGGGCACCCGGGCGGCGAGCCCCTCCGCCTTGGCGAGCCCCACGTGCGTCATCAGCAGCACCACCTGGGCGCCCTCGCGCTCGCGCACCTCGCGCACCAGGGCCGGCAGTTCCTCCGGGCCGTCGTAGCGCAAGCCCTGGCTGTAACCCGGGGGCTGACGGCGCGGGACGTCCGGGTCCGTGAAGCCGACGACGGCCACCCTCACTCCGCCCACCTCCTTCACCAGGTACGGCGGGAAGAGACGTTCACCGCTGGCCGCATCGCGCAGGTTGGCGGCGAAGAGCGGATGCTTCAGCTCACCGGCGCGCTGGCGCAGCACCTTGGGGCCGTACACCACCTCCCAGTTGCCGGGTACCGCCCCGTCCAGCCCGAGCGCATTGAGCGGCTCGATGAGGGCGCCGCCCTCGGTGAGCGCCGCCGCGCCCGAGCCCTGAATCGTGTCTCCCGCGTCGAGCACCAGCACGTCACCACCGCGCTCGGCCCGAATCCGCTGGATGGCGGCGGCCACCCTGGCAAAGCCTCCCGCCTCCTCGATGCGCTCCTTGCCGTCGCGCCAGAAGAGCTCGGGGTGGGCGCGCAGCTGCGCGTGCAGGTCCGCCACGTAGAGGACGGTGAGCTGCTTGCGCTTGGAAGCGGGAGCACTGGCGGCCCCCGCGCCGGTGACCACGGGCCTCGGCGAAGCACAGCCGGAGGCCAGGGCGAGCAGCGCGCCGAGCAGGGAGAGGAGACGGGTCATCGTGGAGCACCTTGCGAGGAGTGGAAAGAGACAGCGGAGGGGACACGAGGTGCGCCGCGCGAAGTTCCCGGGCGGCGGGTCAGCCGTGGTTGCCACCCTGGCCGCTCCCCTCGCGTCACTCCCAGGCCGACATGGGGCCGAGGTTGAAGACCTGCTCGAAGCCACGCTCCTTCAGCAGGAGCTCGGCGCGGGTGCTCCGCGCGCCACTGCGGCAGTAGAGGACCAGGGGCCTCTCCGGCGAGCCGAGCTCTCCGAGCCGCTGTGGCAGCTCATCCACCGGGATGTTCACCGCGCCAGGCAGGTGCCCGGCGGCGAACTCCTCCGGCGTGCGGACATCCACCAGCGTGGCGCCCGCCTCCACCCTGCGGCGGGCCTCGGGCCCGGCCGCCGCCCCGGCGGGCCGCTGGCGCGCACAGGAGACGAGGAACAGGCCGACGAATACGGCGGCGATGACGAGAACGACCTTCATGGCGCGGCTCCAACCGGCACCGGAGGCCCCATGGGCCCCGGGAAGTGAGATGCAGCGCGGTGAGAGCCATGGAGGCGGACCAAGGATTCAGAACGTCAGCAGGCCCGCGAGAAAGATGCCGGGGAGGCCGAGGGTCATGCCCCCGAGGACGCGACCGGGAACCTCGACAGTCCCCGGCCTCGCGTCCTCAAGGAGCCAGGCGGGCCAGGGCCGCGAGGAGCACCGGCTGCTCCAACTCGGAGACGGCCAGCGCGGCCTGCCCGCCCCTGCGCGGCGCCACGCAGATGCGCTCGCCCACGGGACCCTGCGTGCAGCGCGTCTCCTCTCCGGCGAAGCTCGCCGCCTCCCGCGCCGCGGGCGAGCCCGGCGGCGGCAGGAAGAGCGTCATCGCCTTGCCGCCCTCGTGCCGGTATAGAAGGGAGGCAGAGAGCTGACCCTGCAGCTTGCAGCGGCGGGCGCCCAGCAGCGTGGCGCCGGGCACCACCGGCACCTCCACCGCGTAGCCCAGCTCCCGCTCCACCCAGGCCTTCACCGCGGCCGGGTCCGAGGACTCGAACTCGCAGGGGGTGGTGCGCGAGAAGGCCTTGAGGTGGTGCCGCTCAAGGTCCATCGCCAGCGCGTCATTCATGCCGCTGGGCCAGGACGTCCAGAGGACGCCCACGGACGCGAGCGCCGCGGCCAGGCTCGCCGTCAGCCGCCGCCTCCGGAAGGCCGGACGCGGGGGCGGCGCCGCCAGCCGGGCGACGCGCTCCACCAGCGCGGGCGGCACGTGCGTCTCCGTGGCGGCCTGCGCCCTCAGCGACTCGCTCAGTGAGGCATGGCGGGCCGCTTCCCGGGCGCAGCCCACGCATCGAGCCAGGTGCTGCTCCACGGCCTGCCGCTCGTACGACTGGACCTCCCCGTCGAACCACGCGGAGAGACGCTCCTGCCACTCCGGGCTACAGGCTTCCATGTGCCTTCTCCTTCTCGAGGAAGTCGAGCATCGCCCCCCGGGCCCGCGCAAGGCGCGAGCGCACGGTGCCCACCGGGCAGCCCTGCACCTGGGCAATCTCCTCGTAGGTCAGCTCCTCGACTTCTCGCAGCCACAGCGCGTCACGCCACTCCGGGTCCAGCGACTCCAGCGCCGCCTTCATGCCCGAGCTGAGCGTCTGGGCGTGCAGTTCCGCCTCCAGGTCCGCGGAAGGCTCGGGAGCAGCCTCCTTCCCCAGGCCGCCCTCCAGCACCTCCAGCCGAGGGCGCAGGCCCCGGCGTGAATTGAGGAAGACGGTGCGCTGCACGGCAAGCAACCATCCCTTGAGCCGCTCCGGGTCGCGCAGTTCGTTGCGTCGCTCCAGCGCGCGCGCCACCGTCTCCTGCACGAGGTCATCCGCCTCCGCCGGGCTGCCCGTCAGCCGACAGCCTACCCGTCGCAGGGCGGGCAGATGCTCCAGGGCACGTTCGATGAAGGACCGGCTGCTCACGTTTCTCCAGGACACGATGGTGGTTGAGAAAAGTTCCCGAGGGGGGCGCCACCGCGGAGGAGGACTCCTCCGGCGGCAGGCACGCCCGGGCTACGGAGCGGGCGTCGCGCCCAGGCCCGGCGTCCCCGCGCTCACGCTGCGCCGCGCTTGCAGCACCTGGGCGAGATACATGCCGGCGAACATGGCGGGCACGAAGACGAACAGCTGGGTCGCACCGCTGGCAAGCGAGGTGAGCGCGGGACCGGGGCAGTAGCCGCCCAGCCCCCAGCCCACGCCGAAGAGGCCCGCGCCCACGAGGAGCTTGCGGTCCACCCCGCTGGCGGAGGGCGAGGAGAACTTCGGGGTGAAGAGGGGCCGCTCCCGCTTGTGGATGAGGGGCCGCAGCGCCGCGTGCACGGCGATGGCCCCCCCCATGACGAACGCGAGCCGGTAGTCCCAGTCCCCGGTGATGTCGAGGAAGCCGAGGACGTTGGCTGGATCCGTCATGCCGCTGATGCCCAGGCCGACGGCGAAGATGAGGCCGCTGAGAAACGCACTGATGGAGGGACGCATGGAGAGCTCTCTCTAGAAGACGTGGCGGGCGAGGAAGACGGTGAGGACGCCGGTGGCCATGAAGGTCAGCGTGGCCGCGAGGGAGCGGGCCGAGCCCCGGCTGATGCCGCAGACGCCATGCCCGCTGGTGCAGCCGTTGCCCAGCCGTGAGCCGAAGCCCACGAGCAGCCCCGCTGCCACCAGCAGCGCCGCGCCGCCCGTGCTCAGGGACACCGGGGCCGCGAAGGAGCCGGGGCGCAGCCACGCCAGCAGCAGGCCGCCGGTGAGCAGCCCCCCGAAGAAGAGCACGCGCCAGGCGATGTCGCCGCGCACGGGGGCCAGCAGCGAGCCCACGACGCCGCTGATGCCAGCCACCCGGCCGTTGGCCAGCAAGAGGAATGAGGCACTCAGCCCGATGAGCGCCCCGCCCAGGAGCGCAGGGAGAATGGAAGAGGTCATGTTCTTCTAGAGCCAGATTCCAGGAAGAGGATTCACCGCTCAGCAGCCCCGCTTCGACGGGCCGTCCTTGTCATCGTTCTTGCCGGACCCGGACCGGGTCCGCGGGGGTGCCATTCAGGTGCCCACCCCGAAGCGGGGAAGAATCCACCGCTGGAGCAGGACCCAGAGCACGAGGAAGGCCAGCGCAATCCAGAGAGAGTCCATGGTGATGCATAAGAGCCATGGAGTGCTCCCGAGGATTCACGGAGACCTCCGCGGGCGAGCGGGCGAGCCTGAGCCCGCCCCCCGGGTCAGGGTGACGGGGCGTGCGTTCCGGGGCTGCAAGGGCCGGTTCGAGGGGGCGAGGTGGGCGAGGACGCGGCAGGCGTCAATCCGCGCCTGCACCAGTGCGGCCCCGAGGGCCCCCGCCCCCCTGCCCGCCCTGCCCTCGCCGGTCATGAGCAAGATGAACAGCGGGAAGGTCCTGAATCCTTTTTCCCGCCCCTGGCTCTCACGGGCAGGAGACTTCAACATGATTTTCCGTCAGCTTTTCGATGCCGAGTCCTCGACGTACACCTACCTCATCGGTGACGAGGCCACGCGCCAGGCCGTCCTCATCGACCCCGTGCTGGAGCAGGTCGACCGCGACCTGCAACTGGTGGGCGAGCTGGACCTCACCCTCACCCACGTCTTCGACACGCACGTGCACGCCGACCACGTCACCGGTTCGGGCGTACTGCGAGAGCGCGCGCAGGCCAAGGTGGTGGGGAGCGTGGACGGTGCTGCCTGCGCCAACGTCCAGGTGCGCCACGGGGACGAGGTGCGCGTCGGGCAGCTCGTCTTCCAGGTGCTCGCCACCCCGGGGCACACGGACGACAGCATCAGCTACCTGCTCGGCGACCGCGTCTTCACCGGGGATGCCCTGCTCGTGCGCGGCAACGGCCGCACCGACTTCCAGAATGGAAATGCGAGCCAGCTCTACGACAGCCTCACCCGCGTCCTCTTCTCCCTCCCCGACGAGACGCTCGTCTACCCCGGCCACGACTACAAGGGCCGCACGGTGACGAGCATCGCCGAGGAGAAGCGACACAACCCGCGCGTGGCCGGCAAGAGTCGCGACGAGTTCATCCACATCATGGAGAACCTCAACCTGCCCAAGCCCAGGAAGATTGACCTTGCCGTCCCGGCCAACCGCGCCTGCGGGCACACGGCGCCCTCACCGCAGGGGGCCTGAGTCCCCTGCCCTCATCCCCCGAGGCCCTCTCATGACACCCCACCCCTACCAGGACATCACTCCCTCGCAGCTCGACACGCTCGGCCCCGAGGTGCGGCGCATCGACGTGCGCGAGCCGGATGAGTACACCGGTCCGCTGGGCCACCTTCCCGGGGCGGAGCTCGTCCCGCTGGGCACGCTGGAGGCGGCTTGCGCCTCGTGGCCGCGCGAACAGCCGGTGCTGCTCATCTGCCGCTCGGGCGGACGCTCCGCGAAGGCGGCGCAGGCGCTCGCCCGCGGTGGCTTCAAACACCTCTACAACCTGGCGGGCGGGATGCTCGCCGTGCGCGAGACGCTCACGCCCAAGGGCTGAGCGCGCGTCGCGCCAGCACGGACACCATGCCCATCATCGGCTTCTCGCTCGCGGCCCTCATCGGCCTGTCGCTCGGTCTGCTCGGCGGCGGCGGCTCCATCATCACCGTTCCCATCCTCGTGTACGTCCTGGGCTTCGGGGCCAAGGAGTCCATCGCCATGGGACTGGCCGTGGTGGGCGTCACCAGCCTCTTCGGCGCGGCGGGCCACTGGCGCAAGGGCAACGTCCAGCTCCGGGCGGCCCTCCTCTTCGGGGCGGTGGCCATGGCGGGCACCTACGCCGGGGCGCGCCTGTCCGCCCTCGTCTCGGGTGCCGTACAGCTGCTGCTCTTCGCCACGGTGATGCTCGTGGCCGCCTTCTTCATGTTCCGCAATGGCCGTAGGGAGGCCGCCCTCGCGGCACGCAACGAGTCCGCACACGCGCCCGAGCCGAACAAGGCGTCCTTCCCCCTCATGGCCCTGGCCGCCCTCGGGGTGGGAGGACTCACGGGCCTGGTCGGCGTGGGCGGCGGCTTCCTCATCGTCCCGGCGCTGGTGCTCCTGGTGGGCCTGCCGATGAAGCAGGCGGTGGGCACCAGCCTGCTCGTCATCGCCCTCAACTCCTTCGTGGGCTTCGCCGGCTACCTCGGCCACGTCGAGGTGCCCTGGCGCTACCTCGGCATCTTCACGGCCATCGCCGTGGCGGGCATCCTCCTCGGCACCTGGGCCTCCCACTACGTCTCGCAGGCGGCCCTCAAGCGGGCCTTCTCCGTCTTCCTCGTCGTGATGGGCGTCTTCATCTTCTTCAAGAACCGGGAAGCGTTGGCGCAGGGTGGCGGTGAGCCCTCGGCCTCCGCGGCACCGCACCCACGTTGAAGTCCTTCGAGATTCGACGAGGAGCCCCCTGGCGGAGCAGCACCCGAATGCCGGCACCCGATGGGACGCGCGCTGCCCGAGGCACTGCGGGCCCAGACGGGAAGGTGCTCAGTGCTGGTGATGCCCGTGCCCACTCTTCCCCGAGGCGGGCTCAGCCTTGGGGCGTGCCTCGGCGTCGTCCACACGCACGACGAATGGCACCGTCGCCACCCGGCCATGGCGCTGCACCTGCATCCAGAGCTTGTAGAGGCCCGAGCGCGGGAACACCGCATGCGCCGACACTCGCGAGGCGCTGCTGCGGGTGTCGAGGGCATGCACATGGACGAAGTCCTGCCCGTCGGCGCTCAGCACCATGAAGTGCGCCATCGCGCCCAGGTAGGGCTCCAGGTCCACCACCGGCTTGCCCGTCTCCGCGTCCGTGACGTCGAAGTGCAGCATGGCGGCCTCGCCCGCGCGAAGCTCCGCGTCGCTGTGCAGCGTCACCTCGAGTCCATCCGCGCGCTGCGTCCTGGGCGACTCCGTCAGCGCCGCGGCCACCGGGGGCGCGGCGCCCTCGACGTGCACCCTGTGCCGGTCCACCACCTGGCCGCGACCCGGCTGCTGGTAGTCGACGAAGAGGGTGTACTCCCCCGCCGCCGCGAAGGTGTGCTGGACACGGAAGGAGTCGCCGACCACGGACGGATGCACGTGCGCGAAGTGGCGCAGGTCCCTGGAGACGACGAACAGGTGCAGGGGTTTCTCGTGCGAGGGCGTGAGCCGCGACACGGCGCGCCCTTCCCCATCCCGGACGGTGAGGGTGAGCGTCACCGGCTGGCCGGCTTCGGCCGGTGCGGGGTGCAGCTGCAAGTGGGTGCGGTACATGCCTGTGCCCTCCTGGGCGCGGTGCGCGTGCGAGCTCGCGGTGGCGTCGGCGCGCGTAGCAGTCGTGCCGGCAAGGACGCGGGCGGGGAAGAAGGCGCCCGCCAGCATGAGATGAATGAACACCTGGCTGAGACTGAGCTTGATGCGGTTCATGGAAACTCCTCGTTGAAGTGCAAGACGTGCTGCGTGAAGAGCGTCCCCAGGAAGAAGGTGCCCATCAGCGCTGCGCCGGAAGTGCGAGATGCCCAGCACCAGAGGAGACGCAGATGCCACGTGGGGCATTACACCCCGGGCCCCGGGCTTTGCTCAGGCGTCCCTGCCGGGGGCCGTGAGGCGGAGCCGAGCGCCCGACAAGAGGGAGCGCGGGCAGGCAAGCTCACAGGACACGCTCGCGTGCGCCAACCACGTCCGACGACCTTCACTCGAGCAGCCCTGCGGGGGGCGCGCCGCTACACACCGCAGCTGCAGTCCTGACAGTCCTCCTCTGTGGTCGAGGCGGACCGCCTGGGCTCGTGGGCGTTCATGGGCATGAAGCTGCCGTTGGACCCAGCGGTCTCAACCCCTCCCCCGCAACAGGGCCAATAAAAAAGGCCGGGTGCTTTCGCAACCGGCCTGAAACGTCTTGATTTTATTGGAGCCGACACCCAGGCTTGAACTGGGGACCTACTGATTACGAATCAGTTGCTCTACCACTGAGCTATGTCGGCGGAAGGTGGGCGCGAAGTACCACGGGGTTTTCGGGCCGGCAAGGACAAATGATCAGCACTGCTCCTTTGCTCCCCCACCCGCCCGGCCTGCCCCAGATCCACCGCCCGTCCACCGTGACAGCCATGACACACCGCGTCTGCCCTCGGTGACACAGCGCGTTGCCATAAGTGCCCGTCATCTCTCCACATTCCGGAGGAAGAGCAGGCGTTCCGCGCGGTTGAAAGCGCAAGGCGGCTGTGCACATAAGGGCCGCCATCCCCGCGTGCCTCGCCCCTACCCGGTGAGGCCCACAAGGAGCGTTTCCCGTCATGGCCAGCGAAGAGAACTTCATGCGCGCCCCGGCCCCCTCGCCCAAGCGCACCGTCTACACGGAGGCGATGGAGATCTTCCATCGCGCTGCGGACCTCATCAAGCTGGACAAGCGCGTCCGTCTCGAGCTCGAGGAGCCCGACTACGAGCACATCTTCTACGTCACGGCCAAGCTGAAGGACCGCCTCGTCCCGCTCGCCGCCGACCGCGCGAAGTCCTTCTCCGACCTGCCCGAGACGCAGGTCCGCAACAAGGAAGGCCTGGAGCTGCTGGCCAACGGCAACATCATCCTCAACGGCCGCGCCCTCCTCGGCTCCGACGTGGCCATCCGCCAGGGCCACCTGCGCCTGCCGGACGGCAAGGTGTACCAGCTGGTCCCCGGTGAGTCGCAGCGCTTCAAGGCCTACCGCGTCCAGCACAACCAGGCCCGCGGCCCCTACAAGGGCGGCCTCCGCTACCACCGCGAAGTCTCCCTGGACCTGTTCAAGGCGCTCGCCGCGGAGATGACCTGGAAGACGGCCATCAGCGAGGTTCCGTTCGGCGGCGGCAAGGGCGGCATCCAGATCGACCCGCGCGAGTACGGCCGCGAGGAGATCGAGGCCATCACCCTGCGCTTCATGTACCGGCTCAAGAGCCTCATCGGGCCGAACATCGACATCCCGGCGCCGGACGTGGGCACCAACCCGGACATCATGGCGCTCCTGTACCGCCAGTTCTCCGACGGTGAGCGCGAGCGCCACAACCTGCGCGGCATCGTCACCGGCAAGGACGTGCGCATCGGTGGCTCCGAGGGCCGCGGCAAGGCCACCGGCCAGGGCGTCGCCTTCTGCATCGAGGACTACTACGCCGACCGCGGCGAGTCCGTGAAGGGCAAGACCTTCGTCCTCCAGGGCTTCGGCAACGTGGGCAGCCACGCCGCCCTCATCCTCGGCCACATGGGCGCCCGCCTCCTGGCGGTCAACGACTCCGACGGCACCATCTACAACGGTGACGGCATCGACGTGAACGCGCTGGCCGCCTACGTGGCCGACCCCAAGAATCTCAAGCGCAGCGTGCTCGGCTTCCCCGGCGCCCAGAAGATCGAGAAGAAGGACCTCTGGGAAGTCCAGGCCGACATCCTCATCCCCGCCGCGCTGGGTGGCGAAATCACCGCGGAGGTCGCCGAGCGCCTCAAGGTGAAGCTCATCGCCGAGGGCGCCAACGGCCCCACCACTCCGGAGGCCGACCGCGTCCTCCAGAAGCGCGGCATCGAGCTCATCCCCGACATCATCGCCAACGCCGGCGGTGTGACGGTGAGCTACTACGAGTGGATCCAGAACAAGCGCATGGAGCGCTGGAGCGAGGCCGAGGTCGACCAGCGCCTCGAGCGCGCCATGAAGCGCAACTACCGCATCATCCGCGACATCTCGCGCAACCAGCCGCGCAAGACGGAGATGCACGACAGCCGCCAGTACTGCATCGGCGAGGCCGTGGACACCCGCTGCGCCGCGATGATCCTCGCGCTCAAGCGCATCGAGGCCCACTACCTCCTCGAGGGCTTCTCGCAGTAACCGTCCCGCTGCCGTAGCAAAGACGAAGGGCACGTCCACCCACGCGGAGGACGTGCCCTTGTCGTTTCAAGGCCTGTGAGGAGTGGCTCCACGGCCCCCGCGGTTCCGGGAGCGACGGGCCGTCAAGCCCTTCACGGGCCTGGAGGCGGCGTCAGTGCATGACGCGCTCGCGGTCCACCAGCAGCAGCGGCGCGTCGTCCTGCGTCTCGTAGGCGACGATGCGCAGCCCCACCCCGCGGCTGCTGCCCTCGCGCCCGTCCTTGCGCCCGAAGGCCAGGGCCACCTGGTAGCGGACCTCGCACAGGCACGTCATCTCCGTGCCGTCCTCGCCGGCGAACGTGACTTTGAGCTTCTCGCCCAGGCCCACCGAGTCGCGCACCTCCACGAACATGCCCCGCGCGCTGATGTTGCGGCCCACCCCCCGCATCATCCCGTCCTGCGTGGTGAGGTACACGGTGAAGACCTTGTCGAAACGCAGGTGGGTGCGGCGCTCTTGGGGACGCTCGAACACTGGGGGCTACCTCCCGGAACAGGTGGTGACAGGCGCAAACTACATGGTAGCCACATGTAGGCAAGTTCTTCACCTGCATCCACCTGCGTCTACCCCTCCCCACCCACTGAAAGAGGAGTGCCCGGGGGGCGGCTCGGTGGCACCATGGCGGACTGAACCCCTCGTTTTCCCTGGAGTCCCCTCCCGTGAGCCGCTTCCTTGCCGCCGCTGTCTCCCTCCTGCTGCCCGCGCTGGCCCTGGCCGACGTGGACCCGCGCTTCGCGAAGCTGCGTGACGACGCCGAGCCGCTGGGCGGGCTGGGGGCCTTCCTGGAGAAGTACATCGGCGCGTGCGAGGGGGCCTTCGTGGACCCGCAGTGCAAGGCGCAGGCGGAGGCCTTCCGCAAGAAGTACCAGGGCAAGCGGCTGTACATGATCGTCACCGAGGACGACGCCACCATGCTGTCCCCGGGCCCGTACTCGCCGGCCACGAGCGAGTACACCATCAACATCACCCCGTTCTTCCCCGGCGGCCGCTACGCCCTCACCCACGGCACGCCGAAGAAGACGGACGCCAACGGCAACCCGCTGCTGCCCTACCTCACCGTCACCGGCACCCTGCCGGAGGGGTGGAACGGGCAGATGTTCTCCCGCATGTTCTCCATGCGCGGCATGCGCGTGCAGGTGGTCTTCACCCCGCAGGGCGTGTGGAGCCTGCCCAAGAAGGGCGGCGGGAAGAACTTCGGCGTCACCACCCGCATCGAGGGCCTCCTCGTCACCGAGGGCCGCACCGGCGGGCAGATGGGCCTGTGGCTCAACGGCAAGGACGCCAACGCCGGCAAGTAGCGCGACGCACCGGCAGGCGGTGGCACCCCACGCCCCACCTCCGCGGCCTCACCGGGCGATGGCCACGTACTGGAGCGCGTCGCCCCGCCTCACCGGGCAATGGCGACGTGCGGCGGCGCGTCGCCCCGCCCCGCCCCACCGGGCGATGGCCACGTACTGGAGCGCGTCGCCCCGCTTCACCCGACGCTGGCGACGTGCGGCGGCGCGTCGCCCCGCCCTCACCGGGCGATGGCCACGTACTGGAGCGCGTCGCCCCGCTTCACCCGCAGCAGGATGCTGGCCCCGGCGCTGCCCTTGGCGAGCGCCGCGCGCACCCCGGCCGCGTCCTTCACCCGGCGGCGATTCACCTCCGTCACCACGTCCCCCGCGCGCAGGCCCGCCTCGTCCGCCGGGCTGCGCGGCGTGACGGTGGACACCAGCGCCCCGGACCAGGCGTCCTCGCCCAGCGGCGCCGCCACCTCCGGCGTGAGGTCTCTCAGCGCCAGCCCCACGTCCTGCTCGCTGGAGGTCCGTTGGATGAGCCCCTCGGTGGCCTCCTGCGCCGGCCGGACGATGAGCCGCACGGACACCTCCCGCGTCACGCCCTCGCGCTGCAGCGTCAGCCGCGCCTCGGTGCCGGGCGCCAGCAGCGCCACCTTGCGCAAGAGCTGCAGGTAGGAGGCAATCGCGCGCCCATTCACCGCCACCAGCCTGTCCCCGGGGCGGATGCCGGCCGTCGCGGCCGGGCTGTCCTTGTAGACGTCCTTCACCACCGGGGCGCGCCGCTCGCCGTTGCCGCCGTCGTCGTTGATGACCACGCCCAGCCAGCCGCGCTCCAGCTTCCCGTTCTCCCGGAGGTTGGGCAGCAGGTCCTTCACCAGGTTGATGGGCACCGCGAAGCCGATGCCCTGCCCCTGGCTGATGATGGCCGTCGTCACGCCCACGACTTCACCCTTCATGTTGAAGAGCGGGCCGCCCGAGTTGCCGGGGTTGATGAGGGCGTCCGTCTGGATGAAGTCGTCGAACTGGCCCACGCCCAGCACGCGCTCCTTGGCGGAAATCATCCCGTGCGCCACCGAGTGGTCCAGGCCGAACGGGTTGCCGATGGCCACCACCCAGTCACCCACCTCCAGCCTGTCCGAGTCACCGAGGTAGACGGCCGGGAGGTTGCCCAGGTCGGCGCCGCTCAGCCGCAGCAGCGCCACGTCCGTGGAGGCGTCGCGGCCCACCACCTCGGCGGCGAACTCGCGGCCGTCCGACAGGCGGACGGCAATCTGCCGCGCCCCGGCCACCACGTGGTTGTTGGTGACGACCAGGCCGTCCGGCGTCAGCACGAAGCCGGAGCCGGTGGCCTTCTTCATCCCCCCGAGCCCGCTCTCGCGCAGGGCCACGGTGGTGATGTTGACCACGCCCGCCTCCACCGCGCGGATCAGCGGGGCCAGCGACGTGGGCGGCACGAAGTCGGGGAGGACCTTGTCGCCCGGGGCGCGCTCCCTCCAGAGGCTCAGGGCGGTGCCGGAGCGGCCCCCCTCCCCCGCGGCCTGGGCGGCGAACCAGGCGGTGTGCTCGCGCACCCGCGCCTGGAGCCATGAGTCGAGCATACCCTCGTCGGCACGGGCCACGGGGGCGAGCGCCAGCACGAGGAGGACGGGAAGCAGTCGGGAGAGCACGGAGGGGCAGCTTATACGGCGGGCCATGGCGAGCGGGGCCAACAGCGGCCCCGGTCGCCCCCTTCCCGGGCGGGTACGACTTTCGCCCTCAGGCCTGGGCCGGGGCCACGTACTTGGCCACCTTGACCCGCGCGGGGCGGATGATGCGGTCCTTCAGGCGGTAGCCCGCCCGCACCTCGGCGACGACGCGCTGGTCCTCGTCCGGGGTGGTGGTGATTTCCATGTCCGAGGCCTCGGCCACGTTGGGGTCGAACGTCTGCCCCACCACCTGGATGCGCTCGATGCCGGTGCCCTGCACCTTGGTCAAGAGCGCGTCGCGAATCATCCGCACGCCCTGGGCCAGGGGGGACGTGTCCTGGCCGCTCACCGCCAGGCACCGGTCCAGCTCGTCGATGGCCTCCAGCAGCGTGGTGGCCACGTTGCCGCGCTCCACGTCCATCATCCGGTCGCGCTCGCGGGTGAGCCGCTGCTTGAACTCCTCCCGGTCCCGATTCACGTCCTGGTAGGCGCGGGCGAGCTGGTCGTACTTCTTCCGGGTGGCCTCCAGCTCCGCCGCCAGCCGCTCCTTCTCCGGGTCGGCCTTGGACGCGGTGGGCTCCTCCGGCTGCTGCGAGGTGGCCTCCTCGGAGGCCGGGCCGGGCGCCCCGCCGTTGGCGGTCTGGGCCTGCTGGGCTTCGGGGGTTGCGTCGCTGCGGGAGTTGCCGTCCATGTCGAAGAACCTGAGGCGATGGGAAGTGCGCGCGTGCGCGGGTGGGTTGGATTCCCCGGAACGTAACCGCGAGCGCGCACCTGTCAACGCGCCAGGAGCGCTAATGCTCCTGCGGCGCGGCGGGGGCCTCGGCCATGAAGCCGTGGTCCACCTGTCCCGTGACTTCGTCGATGATCTCCACCTGCGCCGCGCGCAGCGAGTAGTAGAGGAGCCACCGCTCCGCCGCCGTCAGGGTCCCCGGAGGCAGCGCCTCCTCGATCTCCTGAACCGTGAGCCGTCCATCCTTCAGGCCCTTCGCGAAAAGGGACTTCCGGGCCACGTAGCTCTTGCCGATCCTGTTCTCCACGGCGACGCCTCCTTTAGCGCTCAAGATAATTTCGCCCACCGGACACCGCAGGCAGCCGCGGCGTCGGTGGGCGAATGGACGGCAGCAGGGCAGGCGCCCAGGCGTCCCGTCAGGAATCCAGGGGCGCCTTGGTGGCGTGCTGCGTGGGCGGCGTCTGCTCGTCGTGCTCCCCCACTCCCACGGGGTGCGCCGAGATGACCTGACGCGCCTCCGGGTGCAGCAGCCCGCGCTGGGCCACCACCTTGGGACCGAGGATGGCGGTCATCGCGTCCTCCTCGATGACCTCCGTGGCCAGCAGTCGGGCCGCCACGGCCTGCACCTTGTCCTTGTGGAGGGTGAGCGTCTCCCGCGCCCGGTCCAGCGCCTCGCTGACGAGCTTGCGCACCTCCTCGTCAATCATGCGCGCCGTCTGCTCCGAGTAGCTGCGCGACTCGGGCATGCCGGCGGAGCGCAGGAAGCCCGGCCCGTGGTCGGCGCTCAGCGCGACGGGGCCCAGCGAGCTCATGCCGTAGTCGCGGACCATCATCCGGGCCATCTCCGTGGCCTGGCGGATGTCGTTGGAGGCGCCGGTGGAAATCTCTCCGATGAAGATCTCCTCCGCCGCGCGGCCGCCCATCATGCCCGCCATCTTGTCGCGCAACTCCTCCAGCGACATGAGGTAGCGGTCCTCCAGCGGCAGCGACATGGTGTAGCCCAGCGCCGCGAGGCCGCGGGGGATGATGGACACCTTCGTCACCCGCTCGGCGTACGGCATCATCCAGCCCACCACCGCGTGGCCCGCCTCGTGGTGCGCGACAATCTCCTTCTCGCGCTCGTTCATGCGGCGGTTCTTCTTCTCCAGACCCGCCACCACGCGCTCAATCGCCTCCTCGAAGTCCGCCCGCATCACCGCGTCGCGGTTGCGGCGCGCGGCGAGCAGCGCGGCCTCGTTGACCACGTTGGCCAGGTCCGCGCCGGCGAAGCCCGGCGTGCGCGAGGCAATGGACTTGAGGTCCACGTCCGACCCCAGCTTCACACCCTTGGAGTGGATCTCCAGCACGCGCTCGCGGCCCCGCTTGTCCGGCCGGTCCACCAGCACCTGCCGGTCGAAGCGACCCGGGCGCATCAGCGCGCTGTCCAGGATTTCAGGCCGGTTGGTGGCCGCGAGGATGATGAGGCCCGCGCGGCTGTCGAAGCCGTCCATCTCCGCCAGCAGCTGGTTGAGCGTCTGCTCGCGCTCGTCGTGGCCACCGGCGACGCCCGCGTTGCGGCTCTTGCCGATGGCGTCCAGCTCGTCGATGAAGATGATGCACGGCGCCTTCGCCGTGGCCTGCGCGAAGAGGTCTCTCACGCGGGCGGCGCCCACGCCGACGAACATCTCCACGAACTCGGAGCCGGAGAGGCTGAAGAAGGGCACGCCCGCCTCACCCGCCACCGCGCGCGCCAGCAGCGTCTTGCCCGTGCCCGGAGGGCCCACGAGCAGCACGCCCTTGGGGATGCGTCCGCCCAGTCGGCGGAACTTCTCCGGCGTCTTGAGGAACTCGACGATTTCGCGCAGCTCGTCCACCGCCTCGTCGACGCCGGCCACGTCCTTGAAGCCCACGCCGGTGTCGGCCTCGGCCTGAACCTTGGCGCGCGTCTTCCCGAAGCTCATGACGCTCTGCGGGCCCTGGCCGATGCCGCCGGCCATCCTGCGCATCATGAAGCTCCAGAAGAAGACGAAGAGGCCCAGGGGCAGCAGCCATATCCATAGCGCCTCGCCGAGGCCGGACTGCGGCACCGCCTCGAACTGGACGCCCTTCTCCTCCAGCACGGGGATGAGGCCCTCGTCACCGGGGACGCGGTACGCCATCCACGGCAGGGCGCTGGGCTCGCTGCGCAGCGCGCGGTCCCCCGTCGTGGACGGCGGCGGCTGCTGGGCCGTGTCCTTGAGGAAGCCCTTCACCCACTCGTTGGAAATCTGGACGCGGCTGAAGTTGCCCGCCTCCACTGCATCACGGAACTGGCTGTAGCTCACTCGCCGCACGCCCGCGTCCTGGAAGACGTTGCGGAACAGCAGGAAGCCCAGGACCAGCAACAGGATGTAGCCCAGAGGCGAGCCAAACCTGAAGCCCTTCCCCGGTGTCGGTGTTGGCTTGTCCGTCTTCTTCCCGCGCGGGCTCATACCCGGCGGCAAATCCTGTGGCTTCATCGTCGGCACGCTCGCCCTCCCCCTCCCACTCACAGGGACACCTTGCCCATGTGGGGGCACCCTGGCTGTGGCCAAAGATGTTCACCGTCGCCATACCGTCAACCCGGCAGGCGGGCTTCACCGGCTGTGCCGCCCTTTGCGCCAGATCAGCGACATCCCGTGAGCCACAGAGGTTGACTGGTGAACTCCGTGCCCAGCAGGTAGCCGTTGCCATCCTTCAAGAACGCGATGGCCTCCGCCTGAGCCTGGCTTGCACCCGGCACTTCGACCACCTGCCCTTTGAGGAGGTCTTCCAGGCGAGCGGCGTCCGGCTGCCGCACCTCCCACACCCGACTGTAGGTGCGCAGCAGCAGCCGCTGGCCGGACGGGTGGAGCGACGCGGCGGTGGTCGCCACGTCCAACCCCTCCGGCACCTCCAAGGAGCCCAGCTTCGTGGCAGCCACCGTCGCGCCCGGCCGGGCCCCGTCCAGGGCGAACACATCCCCCAGCGAGCTGCGTGTCTTGGTGATGACGGCCAGCCGTCCGGAGCGCGCGTCCAGGATGAGCGACTCCGCGTCGTGCGAGCCGTCGGGGTACGAGAAGGAGAGCACCTCCACGGGCACGGTGGCGTCGGCGAGCGCCTCGGGCTCCGGGAAGCGGTACAGGCGCAGGACGTCCCGTCGCTCGAAGTTGTCGCCGATGTCCGCCAGGAAGACGCACGGGCGTGAGTCCCCGGGGGCGCAGGGGCCCACCGTCACGTCCTCGACGTCGCGGGGGTCGGCGCCGGTGAGCGTCAGCTTCGCGCGGACGGCGCCCTTCTCGTCGATGGCGAACGCCTCGAAGTCATTGCCGGAGTCGTTGTGCGCCCAGAAGGCGCCCGGGTGGCGCTGGCTGGCGGCCAGGCCGGACAACTCGGGCAGCACGTCCGGCACGGTGCCCGTCTGGCGGGGCTCGCTATAGAGGGTACAGCCGGGCACCCCGACGGCGGGCACCTGGGAGCCCGCGTCCGGAGGGGTGTCTCCGGGGGGGACGGGCTTGGAGCGCGAGCAGCCGGCGAGCAGCCCCCCGAGCAGGGCCAGGACGAGGGCCAGTCGGGCCGACACGTCAGGAGTCCAGGTCGAGCAGCTTCGCCAGCGTCTTGGCGTCCGCATCCGGGAAGCGGTAGCCGGACATCTCCTCCAGCGTCACCCAGCGGTGGTCGTGCACGCGCAGGTGGCGGATGTTGCCCTCGGGCTCGGCCATCCGGCAGTGGAAGACGCGGAAGTCGATGTCGTAGGTCGGGTACTCGTGGCGGGTGTGCATGGCCTGCTCGAGCACGTACACGGCCACGCCCATCTCCTCCTGAATCTCCCGGGCGAGCGCGGTGGCGTCGTCCTCGCCCTCCTCCACGCGGCCGCCGGGGAACTCCCACAGCAGAGGCAGCGAAGCTTTGGGAGGGCGCTGGGTGATGAGGTAGCGCCCCCCGTCGTTCTGGAGCATTGCACCGACGACGCGGACGTGGCGACGGGCCATTCGCTTCTCCTGTCTCCTGCCCAGGGGGATACCGGGGAGGGGCGACCTAACACAGCCCCTGGCGCCAATGCCACAGCCCCCTACCGTCACCCTGCACACGACCTGACGGGGCGGCCAGTCCTGGCCGGCCAGGCCGCACACTTGCCGGGGACGGAAGGACGGCTTGCGCGGGGCGCCCCGGGCCCGGCGGCAATGTTCGAGGCCATGCGTCGCGTACAGTCCATGTGGTGAATTGGATGACGGACGGACCGGATGGCGTCATGCTCGGGGCCATGAACACGAGTCGGAGGGAAAAGGCCGAGGTGCTCGGAGCGGCACTGAAGGCCGCCCGCCAGCAGGCGGGGCTCGGCATGGAGGAGGTCGCCGAGCGTCTGGAGATTCCCGTGGAGGTCCTCGCCCGGGTGGAGCGAGGAGTCATGGTGCCCACCATCTCCACGCTGACGCGGCTGTGCGTCATCCTCAAGCTGGACCCGGACACGCTGCCCGACCTGCCGGAGATGTCGGACTGAGTGTCCCGGGAGGGCCCCTCTGGCCGGGCCGTCCCCGCCCTCCCCGGTGGCCGCGAGGTCTGGACGCAGGGCCTCCTTCCGTCCGCGCGGCCGACCGGCGATGATTTCCCGGGTCAGGCGTTCTCGATTCGAATGCGCTGTCCCACCTGTCACCGCCGCGTGGCGGAGCGCTGCCCCCTCCACCCCTCGGCCGAGCCGCGTCCACCGGCGGCCCCGGCCGTGCCCCCGGAGGTGACGGGCTACACCGTGGGAGGCCCCCTGGGCCGCGGCGGCTTCGGTCGCGTCTTCTCCGCGCTCCGGCAGGAGGATGGACGCGAGGTGGCCCTCAAGGTGCTGGAGCCCCTGGCGAGCGAGCGACTGGAGCGCGAGGTGGAGGCGCTGCGCCGCATCGGCCCGCCCGCCGCGCCCCGGCTGCTGGACCAGGGGCTGACGCGCGCCGGTGAGCCCCTGGTGGTGATGGAGCGCATCGACGGGCTCACGCTCGCGCGCAGGCTGGCGGAGCTGCCCGGGCCCGGCGCGCTGCCGTGGGCCGAGGCCGCGCCCCTCATGCTGGCGCTGGCGGAGGCCGTGGGGCACATGCACGCCGCGGCCGTCGTGCACCGGGACCTCAAGCCGGAGAACGTGATGGTCGCCGGGGCCCGGGTCGTGCTCCTGGACTTCGGCCTGGCGCGCCTGGGCGCCACCGAGGACGACACGGCGCCCGCCGTCACCCTGACGCGCACGGGCCAGCGGCTGGGCACCCACGAGTACATGTCACCCGAGCAGTGCCGCGACGCCCGGAGCATCGACGCGCGGGCGGACCTGTACAGCCTGGGCGTCGTCTTCTTCGAGCTGCTGTGCGGACGTCCGCCGTTCGTCGGTGACTCGGCGGCCGTGCTGCAGGCGCACGTGTCGCGCCGGCCTCCCGCGCTGAGGGAGCTGGCGCCCTGGCCGGTGCCCGCGCCCGTCGAAGTCCTGGTGCAGCGGCTGCTCGCGAAGGACCCGGAGGAGCGGTTCCCGAGCGCGGAGGCCCTGGCGGCGGACCTGCGGCGCGTGCTGGCGGACACGGCGGGGCGGAGCATGGAGCCCTCCGCGTCCGTGTCTTCGTCTTCAAGGGACGGCACGGAGGCGAGCCGTGCGCCCCAGGGCCCGCGGGAGGTGGCCCTGCTCGGGGTGAAGACGTCGATGGACGTGCCGACCATGCTCTCGCAGCTCGCGGCGTTCGGCGCGGAGCTGGCGCGGGTGGACGCCGGGCGGGCCGTCTTCGCCTTCCCCCATGTGGGCACGGTGGAGGTGGGGCTGCGCGCGGCGCTCAAGTCCGCCGAGGTGCTGGCCCCGGTGCTTCCGTCCGGCGCGGAGCGCGTCATCCACTGCGCGCCGCTGCGCATCCGCGAGCGTGCGGGCAGGATGACGGTGGGCGGTGCCGCGCTGGAGCGCCTCGAGCGCTGGTGGCCCGCGCCCCCGCCGCCCGGCGCTGTCGCGCAGCCCGCGCTCACCGAGGAGGCCCGCGCACACCTGGGCGATGCCGGGCCGGGCCGCTCGCTGGCGCCCGAGGTGGTGCTGCCCTCCCTCGACGTCACGCTGGGCCGGGAGGCGGAGCTGGCCTGGCTGCGGGAGGGGCTCGCGCGAGTCCGCGCCAGCGGCGCGCCGGCCCTGCGCACGCTGCTGGGCGAGGAGGGACTGGGAAAGACGCGCCTGCTCGCGGAGTGGCACCGGGAGCTGCGCGGGACTCCGAGCGTGTCCGTCCTCTTCGTGGAGGCCCAGCCGGACGAGGGCAGCGCCAGCGAGAGCGGCCTGCGCAACCTCATCACCACCGTGCTCGGGCTGCCGGCGTCCACGCCTCCCGACGAGGCGGTGCGCCACCTCCTCGCGGGCTCCGGGCCCACGTCGCATCCCGCCGCGCGGCGGCAGCTCATCGCCCGGGCCCTGGCCTCGCGGCTGTGGCGGCTCGCGGCGGCGCGGCCGCTCGTGGTGCTCGTGGATGACGCCCACACGCTGGACCCCACTGCGCTCGATGCACTGGAGCTGGCCACGCTGGCCGGAATCCACGCGTCGCTCTGCGTGGTGCTCGCCGGGAGGCACCGGCTGCTGGGCCTGCGTCCGTACCTCGGTGAGCGCGCGCGCGACTCGGCGCAGCGGGAGCTGCCTCCGCTCCGCGCGGACGCGGCCCGCGAGCTGCTGCGTCAGCTCCTGCGGCCCGTGGACCTGCTGGCCGAGGGGGTGCTGCGGGAGCTGGTGGACCGGTGTGGCGGCTCACCGCTGCGCATGCTGGAGACGGTGCGGGCGCTGCGCGCGGCCGGAGCCATCCGCTCTCAGGCGGGCGGTGGCAACTACCTGGCGGCGGACGCGCTGCACGGGCTGGCGTCGGACAGCCCGCGCCCGGACGAGCGGCTCGCGGAGCGGAGCCTCGCGGCCCTGCCCTCCGGACTGCGCTCCCTGCTCCAGGTGGCGGCGCTGCTGGGTGACGACGTGCGGCTGGAGGAGCTGTCCGCGACGCTCGCGCACCTGGAGGCGGACGACGCGCTGGACCTGTCCCTGGACCCGGGCGTCGCCCTGGAGCGGCTGGCGCGTGCGGGCATGCTGGAGCCGCGCGGCCCCCGGCGCTGGCGCTTCGAGCACGCCACCCTGCGCGACGCCTTCGGCGCCCTGCTCTCCACGTCCCTGCGGCAGCGCGTCTGCGCGGCGGCGCTGCGGGCCCTGCCGGAGGCCCCCGCCGTGCGAAGGGCGCGGCTGGCCGAGGCCGCGGGAGACCTGCCCCAGGCGCTCGCGCTCCACCGCATGCTGGCCGAGTCCGGCCGCCGCGCACACCGGTTGCTGGAGTCGGAGCGCCACTACTCGGCCGCGCTGGACCTGCTGCCACGCGGGGACGACGCCGTCCGGCTGGAGCTGCTGTCCGGACGCGGGCGCGTGCGCTACCGGCTGCAGCGCATCGACGATGCCCTGGCGGACCTGCGCGCCGCGCGAGCGCTGGCGGAGGCCCGCGGGGACGGGGTGCGCGAGGCGGACCTGCTGCTGGAGGAGGCCACCGCGCTCGACTGGCAGGACGACCCGGACGGCTCCACGGCCCTGCTGGAGCAGGCCCTGCGCCGCCTGGGGGATGCCGTGCCTCCGGAGCTGGCCGCGCGCCATGCGCTGGCGCAGGCACGCGTCGTGGTGAGGCGGGAGGACATCACGGGCGCGGTGCCTCCGCTGGAGCGGGCCGTGGAGGCCGCGAGGGCCGGCGGCGACGCGGAGACGGAGGCGATTGCGCTGTCCATGCTCGGCGCGATGCTGGCGTGGACGGGGCACCTGGAGGACGCGGCGCGGCGCTTCGAGGAAGCGATTTCGCTCTGCGAGTCGACGGGGGACACCCTGCACCTGGGCGTGGCGCTCAACAACCGGATGGTGTTGCACGTGCAACGCCGTGACGCGGAGGGCGCCCGGGCGGACCTGGAGCGCGCCGTGTCCCTGGGGCGCGAGCTGGGCAACGTGCAGATAGAGCGGACCTCCGCCTTCAACCTGTCGTTGCTGCTCGGCTATCAGGGACGGGCTGCGGAGGCGCTCCCCCTGGCCCGCCGCGCGGGAGTGCTCAGCCAGCGCTTCTTCCCGAGCTCCATGGCGCAGGACGCGCTGCTCGTGGCGCGCCTGTGCTGCGAGCTGGGCGACCTGCCGGAAGCCGCGCGCCAGCTCACGTGGCTGGAAGAGCCCTCCACACAGACGCGGCTGCTGCCCGGGGACCGGCTGATGTTGTCGGTGGTCCGCCGCGTGGTGGACGAAGCCCGGGGCACGCATTCCTATGCCGCGCCGGAATGGGCCGCGCTGGTGGAAGCGGCGCGACAGCAGTCCACGCCGGACGAGCGCTTGGAAATCCTCGTCTGGGCGGCGCGAGCGGCACGGGCCGCTGGAGACGACGCGACGGTGCTGTCCCGCGTACAGGAAGTCGAGGCCACGGCGCATGAGGCGCCCCTCTGGACGGAGCGGGTGCGAGCGCTGGTGCGGGAAGCACGCGGGCCCTCCTGAGCAGCCCGGCCCGTGCTAGCAGTGGGGAGACGACGCGCAGCCGGAGGGTCCATGGCCGGAGCACCCCCACGTGACGACACAGCGCCCGGAGCGGAGCTGTCCCTCTACGGCGACGAGCTGGAGCCCGGAGCGCTGGTAGGCCTCTGGGTGGTGGAGGCCCGCGTCCATCCCGGCGTCACCGCGTGGCTCTACCGCGCGAGCCATCTCTCCACCCGCGCGCCCGCCGCGCTGAAGGTGGTGCGCGAGCAGTACAACCACGTGAGCGAAGTGCTCCGCCGCTTCAAGCAGGAGGCGGACACGCTCCAGGCGCTCCGCCATCCGCACATCGTGGAGGTGCTGGAATACGGCGAGCTGCGCGATGGCCGGCCGTGGCTCGCCATGGAGTGGCTGGAGGGAGAGAGCATGGACCGGTGGCTCGCGCACCGGGGCCCCTTCTCCGTCGCCGAGGCGCTCACGGTGATGGAGGAACTGGGCGGAGCGCTGCACTTCGCGCACGACCGGGGCGTGCTGCACCGCGACCTCAAGGCGCAGAACGTGATGGTCCTCCCGCGCGCGGAGGGCTTCACGGTGAAGCTCGTGGACTTCGGCATCGCGCGAGTCCAGGCGCCCGAGGGACTTTCCGGCCTGACGAGCGCGGGCGCCGTGCTCGGCACCCCGGTGGCGATGGCGCCGGAGCAGATTCGCGGACAGGCCGTGGACGCGCGCACGGACCTGTATGCGCTCGGCGTCCTGCTCTACCAAATCCTCACCGGACGGCTCCCCTTCGAAGGCACGAGCGCGGTGGAGGTGGAGGAGCAGCACCTGCACGCCCCGCCCCCGCGCCTGGGCGAGCGGGTGCAGGCACCTCCCGTGCTGGAGGCCGTGGTGCAGCGCTGTCTCGCGAAGCGCCCCGAAGACCGGTGGCCGGACGTGCCCGCGTTTCTCGAAGCCCTGCGCGCGGCGCTGGCGCCTGTCACATCGCCCCCGTGGGCCGCGGGCCTCTACGTGGACGTGCGCTTCCCCGAGTCCCACGAAGAGCTCACGGACGAGGACTTCGACGCGAAGGAAGCGGCGCTGGATGCGGCCCGCGCCGCGCTGGAGGCAGCGGGGTGGAGCTTCGCGGTGGACGGCGGCAACGTCCTGCTCGCCTGGAATGCGCTCCCGGCGGAGTCACAGGCCCGGGCCCAGGCGCTGACCGCCGCAAGGGCGCTCGCGGAAGAAGTCCTCATCCGAGCGTGCGAGGTGGCTGGCTCCAGGGTCCACGTCCGCGTCTACGCGCACACGGCGACGGGCGAAGTCACGCGAGACGCCCAGGGCCGGCCGAGGCTCGCCAGCGGGGACCTGCTGCGGCTGGACCTCTGGACCACGGGAGGCGCGCCCGGAACGGTGACGTGGGCCGACAGCACCCTGCCCCGCTGAGGGCGGCGGCTCCCCAGCGACAGACGCTCGTGCCGCCGCACGATGCGCGAAGGAGTGGCATCCGCCCAACTGCCCGGTTCCTACCCCGGCGTTTTCAGTCGCGCTCCGCGTCCCTGCCCATATTCACTCACGTTCCACCCACCCACAGGGAGACGCGATGGCCAGGAAGATGAAGGCGGTTCAGGTGCGGCAGGCCCGAGGTCCACTTGAAATCGTCGAGCGGGACGTGCCCGAGCCCGGCCCGGGGCAGGTCCGCCTCGCGGTGGAGGCGTGTGGCATCTGCCACAGTGATGCCATCACCAAGGAGGGCTGGATGCCCGTCCAGTACCCGCGGATACCGGGCCACGAGGTGGTGGGGCGCATCGACCGGGTGGGCCCCGGGGTAACTGCCTGGAAGGAGGGCCAGCACGTGGGCGTGGGCTGGCACGGCGGCCACTGCGGCCAGTGTGACGCCTGCCGCGTCGGCGACTTCGTCACCTGTGTGGCGCAGCAGGTGTGCGGCATCAGCTACGACGGCGGCTACGCCGAGTACATGGTGGCTCCGCAGGATGCACTCGCCCGGGTGCCCGAGGGCATGAGCTCGGAGGACGCCGCGCCCCTGCTCTGCGCGGGCGTCACCACGTTCAACTCCCTGCGCAACATGGAAGTGCGGCCGGGAGACCTGGTCGCGGTGCAGGGCATCGGCGGGCTCGGACACCTGGGCATCCAGTACTCCCGCAAGCTCGGCTACCGCACCGTCGCCATCTCACGTGGTGGGGACAAACGGCAGCTCGCCCTCGAGCTCGGAGCGCACGAGTACATCGACACGGAGAAGGGCTCGGCGGCCGAGGCCCTGCAGAAGCTCGGCGGGGCGCGCGTCATCATGGTGACGGCGTCAAGCAGCAGCCTCGCGGGTGAGCTGGTTGGGGGTCTGGGGCGCAACGGCACGTTGCTGATTCTGGGTGCGGGCAGTGAACCCATCCAGGTCAGCGGCCTGCAATTGCTCTCGAAGCGCCAGCGCGTGCAGGGCTGGCCGAGCGGCGTCCCGCAGGACTCACAGGACACCATGGCCTTCAGCAAGCTCGCCGACGTGCGCTCACGCAACGAGGTGTTCCCCCTCGAGCGCGCCGCAGAGGCCTACGAGCGCATGATGAGCAACCACGCCCGCTTCCGGGTGGTGCTCAAGATGCGCTGAGCCGCACACGTGCGACGGGACGGGGGGGCGCCCCGTCCCGCGCCGGGTCACCCGACGAGGCGGGGCGAGTCCAGCGGACGCAGGCTCTCCTCGATGAAGCGCACGAGCGTGGCCATCAGCCGCTTCCGCTCCGCGCGCTCCTCTCCGAAGATGGCCAGCTCTATCTCCCCGAGGTCCGGGAAGCCCTCCTCGACGGTGAGGGCCCGCAGTCCCGTCATGGCGCTCTCCGGGAGGATGGCGGCGCCCAGCCCCGCGCGCGCCGCGGCGATGACGCCCATCACGCTCTCGCTGTTCGCGTTCGACCTGTCGTCGTTTGACGCGGACGCGCTCGCCCTTCCCCCACCTCGCCTGCGCCGGCTGCGGGTGCTGGACGTGTCCAGCGCCGTCTGACGGTTGAGGGAATGAAGCTGCGTGAAGGGGCTGGAAGGCGTCGCGGGCAGGCGCCCTTCCTAGGGTCCGAAGAACAGGCGGCCCAGGCCTTCGCCCAGCGCGTTGCCGAACTGTCCGACGATGCCGTACTTGCCCGACGCCGCATCCTCCACGAAGCGCTCCCGGGCGTCGGGGTCGCCCAGGCTGGCGATGGCGTTGCCCGCCGCATTGCCCGACTGGAGGAAGATGCCGTAGTCGCCGTTCTGGGACTTCTGGGCCAGCGCCTCCAGGCCCTGGGTGTCCCCGGTGATGGCGGCCTCGGCCAGCGTCACCGCCGTGCCGACGACGCCGTTGAGCGCGTTGGAGACGTGCTGGCCCGTCACGGCATCCACCGCGCCCAGGCCCGCCAGGCCCGCCCCCTTGCCGAACAGATAGTTGGTGACGCCCGCCAGCACGCCGTCCACGACCTTGCCCGCCTTCGTCTGGGCCGGGCTGTTGGCCGCCACGCTGAAGCCGTTGGTCGCCGCGCCGGCCGCGGTCAGCGCGTCGCCAATCGCGCCCAGCGCCCGGGTCTGCTTCGTCAGGTTGGCCAGCTTGGACTTGTTGGCGGCGAGGAAGTCGTCCGCCCGCCGCAGCGCCGAGTCGAACGGCTTCAGCTTGTCCGCCTTGAGCTGCGTGGCGACCTGCAGCTGGCTGCGCAGCCGGGCCACCACCTCGGGGTGCTTCTGGACGGTGGGGTTCTTGAGCAGGTTGTTGATCTGCCCGATGGTCTTGTCGAACCCGCGCGCCACCAGCGCGCGGCCAACGGCGATGTTGGCGCGGTTGTTGAGGGCCGTGTTCACGCCCTGCTGGGTATTCTGGAGCTTCGCCCCGATGTGGAGCTTCTTGTCCAGGGCGTAGAACAGGCTGCCGGCGGCCCCTCCCCACGAGTTGAGGGTGCTGCTCACCTCCGAGGCCTGCTGCAGCGGGGTCTTCTGCTCCGCCTTCTCGGCGCCCTTGGCCCGGGCATCCGCCACCTGGAAGCTGCTGTCCCCGGAGAAGCCCGGGGTGCGCGCCTTGACCTCCGGCGCTGGAGGCTTCGGCTTGGGAGGCTCCGTGGGGAGGGTGGGAGTCCGCACGCTGCCGGCATTGCCAACATTCGAAACGCTCATGGGGGGGCCCTCAAAGGGTGGGCACGGCACCGACCCGGGTGTCCGCGGCTGTCACTGCCGGCAAGATGCAGCCTGGGAATATCGGTTGCCTTTCGAGCGGATTTTCGGCGCCGCGAGGGCGGCTACCAGCCGCAGTGCAGGTGGTCGTAGTGGCCGGCCGGGTCGTTGCTGGGGCCGAACACCTCGGTGGCGCCCAGGGCGCGGCACGCATCCATGAAGGCGCGCGCCGTCGCGCTGTCCCCGTAGATGCGCACACCGTTCACCTCGTCCACGTCGAAGGCGCGCCCCTGGAAGTGCAGCGAACCGGGGCTGTGGTCCGCGCCAGCGATGGCCGTGACGAAGTAGCGGTAGTTGCGGCTGGAGATGAGGTTCTTCATTCCATTGAGCAGGTTGCCGGTGAGGAAGACGGTGGTGCACGGCGCGTTGCCGTAGCAGCTCGTCTTCGACGCCCGGCCGGCGGCCGCGTCCTTGATGTTGTTGAGCGGGTCCGCGCCGTCGAAGCGGCCGAACGTCTGGTCCCACAGGGTGATGGTGCCGGCGTTGTGGGCGTTGAGGATGCTCTGCGCGGTGGCGCTGTTGCCGCCGCCACAGCGCGTTGTCTGCGCCACCAGGGCGTTCCAGGTGTTCAGCCCCACGACGCCGTCCACGGGAGTCAGGCACTTCTTCGTCTGGAAGTCGCGCACCGCCGTGTCCGTGGCCGTGGCGAAGACGCCGTCCACGGTGATGGCGGTGTAGCTGTAGCGGTTGCGCAGCTGGTCCTGCACGGCGCGCACCGCGTTGTTCGAGTTGCCCTGGAACACGGTGACGATGAGCGCCTCCCAGGTGGCGGGGCCGATGATGCCGTCGGCGACGAGTCCCTTGGATTGCTGGAAGGCCACGGTCGCCGAGTAGGTCGCGCTGTCGAACGAGCCGTTGACGCTCAGCGTCCTCCCGTTGTGCCGCAGCAGGTACTGGGCCGTCACCACGTCACGGCCGCTGTTGCCCTGGCGGACCACCGGCCAGGACAGCCCCGACACCGACTGCTCCACCTGGCTGACCGGCGTCTCCGCCAGCGCCTCCACGGGCAGGTCACCGGCGTCCTCACCACAGCCCGCCGCCAGCATCGCCGCCAGCAGTCCGGAGACGAGGCCCCTACCGGAAGAAGGCAGCCATCCCTGCATCATCGTGCGCATCGTGCTCTCCATGTTCGAATCCAGGTCGCAGCTCCGCCGTGCAAGGCTCGCCCCCCCGGGCACACGCCCTTGCCGGCCATGAAATGGCGATACGGGTGGCGTCCTTGGGGCAGGCCGTGGCCGTGGCCCGCTGCTACTTCAGAGGGGCCGCACCGCGTTCGGGCCGGGGGGAGAATGGGAGTCAGGGCACGAGCGCGGGCGGCTGTCCCCGAGGATGCAACCCCGGATTTCCGGTTGCATTTGCGCGCGCGCCTTCCGGCGGCCGCTACTCGGGTGGGAGCAGGCGCTCCAGGCTCATGTCCAGGTGGCTGCGGATGAGCCGGTTCAGGCTGGACAGCTCCGCCTCGGACACCGGCAGCCGCTGCAGGAGCAGCGTCCGCGTCCGCCCCACCAGCGCCTCGCAGACCTGGCGCAGCCGCCGGAACATCGACACCCGGTGGATGCCATGGAGCGCCGCCAGCTGGGGCGTACTGAGCCCGTCGATGAAGTGCCGCCGCAGGAGGTTGCGCTCCGCGGGCTCCAGCGACGCCAGCGCCTCCTCGAAGGCGCGCTTGAACTCCACCTGGTACTCACGCCGGGCGTGCTGCAGCTCCACGTCCTCCGCGGCCGCCGGGAAGCTGTCGAACAGCTCCTCGTCCACGCCCACCTCGGGCGACTGCTGGCGCAGCAGCATCAGGCCCTCGCGCGTCGCCACCGCCCGCACCCACCGCCGCAGCTCTCCCCTTCCCCCATACAGGCCGATGCGCGGCTCGGCTCCGTCCTCCGACACCAGCAGCTTGCGCCGCAGCTCCTGCAGCAGCTCGTCCCGTTGCGTGGCGGACAGCCGCAGGCGCACCAGGGCCGCCCCCAGCTCGGGCACGTAGTGCTTCTCGAAGCCCCTCAGCGCCGCGGCGTCCCCCCGGGTACAGGCGAAGACCAGGTAGAGGTCCGCCACCTTCAGCGCCTCCGTGCCCTGGCCCGCCGGCGGCAGCCGCCCCGCCAGCCAGCGCAGGAAGTCCGCGGGGGCCACGGCGACGTCAGGCCAGGCGCTCCGCGCCGCCTCCACCAGCCCCGCCAGCTGCGCGTCCTGCTCTGCGCTCACTCAGCGCCTCCCCGTTCCGGCCGGATGGCCGCACCATTTTTACATGAAGTACCGTTCTCTCTAGAATCCTGCCATGCCATCCGCGCCCCCCTCCTCCGGGTCTGGTCCCCTGGCGCCGGAGTCGGGCTGTCTGGACGACAACACGGCCATCGAGTTCGTGGAGGGGCTGTGCACACCCCAGCAGGTGGAGGCCATCGAGCGCCACGTGGATGGGTGCGTCGCCTGCCGACAGCTGCTGTCCGCGCTGGCCCGCGACAGCGTCGTCGCCCCTGCCCCCGGGCCCTCCGGCCTCCGGAGTCCCCTGGCCGAGCCCCCGGCCTCCTCCGAGGAGCAGCTGCTGGAGGCGCGGCTGGAGCGAGGGCGCCTGGTGGGCCGCTACCTGCTGCTGGACAGGCTGGGCGTGGGCGGCATGGGCGTCGTCTTCAGCGCGTATGACCCGGAGTTGAATCGGAAGGTGGCGGTGAAGCTGCTGCGCGTGGGCACGGCGCACAGCCGGGAGGGCCAGGCCCGCCTGCTGCGCGAGGCCCAGGCCATGGCGCGGCTCCAGCACCCCAACGTGCTGGCCGTCTTCGACGCGGGCACCTTCGGCGACGAGGTCTTCATCGCCATGGAGCTGGTGGACGGCAGCACCCTCACGCAGTGGCTGAGGTCCGCTCGGCGCTCCTGGCGGCAGGTGCTGGACACCTTCCTCGGCGCCGGGCGCGGGCTGGCGGCCGCCCACGCCGCGGGCCTGGTCCACCGGGATTTCAAGCCGGACAACGTCCTCATCCGCAAGGACGGGCGCGTGTGCGTCACCGACTTCGGCCTCGCCCGGGAGCTGGGCGCAGCCAGCGCCGCCGCCCTGCCCGCCCCGGGCCCCATGGAGGTGACGGACGCGGCGCAGCTGACGCGCACCGGCGCGCTGCTCGGCACCCCGGCCTACATGGCCCCGGAGCAGGTGCGCGGCGACGCGGTGGATGCCCGGACGGACCAGTTCAGCTTCTGCGTGGCGCTGTACGAGGCGCTCCACGGTGAGCGGCCCTTCGCCGGCGAGACATGGGAGGCCCTGCGCCAGAGCATCCTCGGCCATGAGGTGCGCGCCGCGCCCAGGGGGGTGAGCGTCCCGCGCTGGCTGCGCGGGGTGGTGCTGCGCGGCCTGAGCCGGGAGCCTGGCGCGCGCTTCCCCTCCATGGACGCGCTGCTGTCGGAGCTGGAGCGCGGTCCGCGGGCCGTGCGGCGGCGGCGGGCGGCGGTGGGCGCGGTGCTGCTGCTGCTGGGCACCGGCGTCGCGGGCTACCAGGACCTCCATCAGCGGCGGGAGCGATGCCAGGACGCGGGCACGCGGTTCGCGGGCATCTGGGACGCGGAGCGCAAGCGGACCCTCTCCGAGGTCTTCCTGGCCACCAGGCAGCCCTATGCGCGGGACGCCTGGGCCCGGGTGGAGCGCACGCTGGACGACTACACGGCGCGCTGGACGCGCGAGTGGACGGAGGCGTGCGAGGCCACGTGGGTGGAGCGGCGGCAGCCGCGGGAGGTGCTGCACCAACGCAACCAGTGCCTGGACGGGCGCCGGGACAAGGTGCGGGCCCTCTCGGACCTGTGGGTCCAGGCCTCCGCCAGCGAGGTGCGCGAGGCCGCCAACCTGCTGGGGACGCTGCCCGGCCTGGAGGCCTGCACCGCCCGGGGTGTGCAGCCCGCCGGGGCGCCCATGACGCAGGCGCCGCGGGCCTCCCCGGAGCTGGAGGTGCTCCGCACGCGGCTGGCGCGCATCGAGGCGCTCCAGGCGGCCCGCAAGGAGCGGGAGGGGTTGGAGCACGCCCGGGCGGTCCACGCCCGCGCGCGGGAGCTGGGCGCGCGAGCGCTCGAGGCCGAGGGCCTCTTCTGGCAGGGGCTGATGCACCTGGGGCTCAATGAGGAGGCGGAGGCGGAGCGGCTGTTGACGCAGGCAGCCCTCGCGGCCGAGGCGCTGGGGATGGACGAGCTGAAGGCCCGCGCGCAGATAGAGCTGGTCTGGGTGCACGGCCTGCTTCGCCACCAGCTGGAGCCCGCCCGGGCGTGGGGCCAGCAGGCGCAGGCGACCCTGGAGCGACTGGGGGGCGCCTCCCACCTCCAGTACCTGCTCCACCGGAGCCTGGGCGGCGCGCTGTACGACCAGGGCCGGTACGCGGAGGCCACCGAGCACTTCCTGAAGGCACGCGAGCAGGCCGGCGCGGTGCTGGGCGAGGACCACCCGCGGATGGCGGGCATGTGGGCCAACTGCGGCATGGGGCTGAGCGCCCTGGGCCGCTTCGAGGAGGCCACCGAGGCGGTCCGCCATGCGCTGGAGCTGGGGCTGAAGTGGCTGGGGCCCCGCCATCCCCGGGTGGCGCACATCCAGAACAACCTGGCGACGTTGCTGCTCCAGCAGAAGCGGGCGGACGAAGCGCTCCCACTGGCTCGCGAGGCGGTGCGGACCTACGAGGCCTCGGGCCAGGAGAGCCCGGGAGAGAGCCGCGCGAGGATGTTCCTGGGCCACGCCCACCTGCTGCGCAAGGAGCATGCACCGGCGCTTCAGGAGATGGAGAAGGCCCTGGCCGTCGGAGAGCGCGTGTTCGGCCCCACCTCGCCGGACCTCGCCGACATCCTCACGGGCCGGGGAGAGGTCCTCTCGGCCCAGGGGCGCAACGCCGAGGCGCTGCTCTCCATGCAGCGGGCCCTGGAGCAGCAGGTCCAGGGACTCGGGCCGGAGCACTTCACGCTGGGCAACACGCTCCTGCGGCTGGGCAACGTCCAGCTCGCGATGGGCCGCCCCACCCCGGCCCTCGCGAGCTTCGAGCGGGTTCTGCGGCTCCAGGGCATCGAGCAGTACGAGCCCATCCTCGCCGAGGCGCGCTTCACCGTGGCGAAGATGCTGGAAGCGCGCCCGGACCAACACGAGCGGGCGCGGGAGCTGGCGCGGCAGGCGCTGGAGTTCTACGTGCGCCACCCCTGGGACAGGGAGGAGAAGGCGGCGCTGGAGGCCCTGCTGGCCCGGCTGGCGCCGCCCGCCTCGAAGTAACGCTTTGGGTTCAAACCCAATCGCTCTCGGTGAAAGGCCTGGCGTTGCGCGTTTTCAACGCAACCGGGACCTCGGATTTCCATCCAGTCCTGTGGCAGCGCATGAAAGCGCAGCCTTTGCCTTTCACAAACACAGGAATCCTTCATGTCTGGTGATTCGAAGCATGGGATGTTCGCCAAGGGGCTGGCGTTCGCCAGCGCCCTGGCGCTGATGGGTTGCGGCTCCCAGGAGGCCCCGGAGGCCGCCGACACGCTCGAGACGCGGGAAGCGGCGCAGGTCGCCGACGGCACGTTGGGGCTGCCCACGCTGTCGCAGCTGCAGCCGCTCAGCTTCAACTCGGCCACGCCGGGCAAGATCCTCTTCAGCAGCAACAACCCGGAGACGGTGTCGCAGAACGGCGTGCTGTTCAGCACCCAGGTGGACTTCGCCGCCCAGCGCGGTGACCCGAACTTCGTCAATGGGAACAACGTGAAGCCCTGGGCGTACACGGTGAACGCGCCGCAGGCCACCTTCACGGGGGACCGGAACCTGGACCCCACCTGTCCGCTGGGGGCGGTGCGAGACATTGGCGTGTACATCGCGCACATCATGGCCAACAACGGCTACGTGAGCCTGGGCGTCACCCCCACGGTGAACACCACCGTCGAGGTCGCGGGCAACCTGGCCATTGGCCCGTGGGACACGCAGAGCCCGGACTTCGTGTCCAACTGGGTCGCCCAGGAGTACTTCTTCAACCCCACGGGGATGCGGCGTGTGAATGTCGCCGTCACGTCCGGCCGCTACAACCAGGTCGCCGTGGCCGGCGGCTCCGGGAACTACATCGACGGGCGGCTGAACATCCGCATCGCCCAGGGCGCTCCCGCCGCCTGCTTCTGGGTCCACACGGTGGCCCAGTCGTCGACGACGGCGGCCACGCAGCTGCCCACCTTCCCCGCGCGCGGCAACGTGGCCTGGGTGGGCTGGAACGGGGGGGCGGGCTATGGACGCGGGTCCAGCGTGTTCTCGGGTGACAAATACGCGGGCAGCCAGTCCTTCTCGCTGCCCGGGCCCAACTTCGCGCGCGGCTACATCGTGTCCAACGCGGCGCAGAGCTTCGGCGCGAAGTTCCGCTACCTGGACTCCGCGCAGCTCAACTTCGGCAACTACGGCGTCTTCTACGACCAGGCCTTCACGGTGACGAACAGCAGCACCACCTGCATGTACGTGCGGGCCGAGTTCGTCGGCTACGCGCTGGTGGGCTCGACCGAGCGGCCGACCTACGACACCTTCGCCAGGAACGGCACGCTGTCCGTGTTCTGGAATGGTCCCATCCGCTACTACAACAGCACGGTGACGCCAGCGGCCTGGTCGCCGGTGGAGGACGCCATCGTCTGGCCCACGGCGAGCAGCGACCCCGCGCTGGCGGGCAGGATTCCCCCGTCCATCCGTGACGGCATCGAGCGTCGGCGCATCGAAGGGGGACAGACCACGACCTTCCAGTTCCAGTTCGGCGTGCCCGGCCTCATCTCGTCGCCCGGCGCCATCACCTTCACCAGCGAGCCCTGCTAGCGGCCGCTCCCGTGTGCGCCGGGGGCGGCGGGCATCCGCGGCAAGCAAGGGTGCGCCGCGTGCCGAGCTCCTGCCCGCGGCGCGCTTGCGAACGCCGCCTCGCGGCGCGGGTGGGCCCGGCGGCTCAGGTCCGCAGCCCGTGCCGGCGCAGCAGCCGGTACAGGTACACGCGGTCCATGTCCGCGGCGGTGGCGGCCTGGGACACCTTGCCGCCGTGGAGCTTGAGGAGCGCGTCCAGGTACTCGCGCTCGAACGCCTCCAGGGCGCGGCGGCGGGCATCGGCGTAGGGCTGCTTCGGGTCCACCAGGCTGCGCAGCACACCCTGGGGACTCACGTCCTCGGTGGCGGGCGACATGGCGTCCTGGAAGACGAGGCAGCGCTCCAGGTGGTTGCGCAGCTCACGCACATTGCCGGGCCACGCCGCGTGCTGGAGCAGGGAGATGAACTCGGGCGTGCTCAGCGACTCCATCTGGGCGGCGTCCGCGCCGAAGGTCGCGAGGATGCGCTGGGCGATGAAGGGGATGTCCTCGGGGCGCTCGCGCAGCGCGGGGATGAGGATGCGCACCACGGCGAGCCGGAAGAAGAGGTCCGGCCGGAAGCGGCCCGCATTCACCTCGGCGCGCAGGTCCCGGTGCGTGGCGGCAATGACGCGCACGTTGACGGGCTGGTACGTGTTGGAGCCGAGCCGGCGAATCTCCCGGTCCTCCAGCACGCGCAAGAGCTTGGGCTGCAGCTCCGCGGGCAGCTCGCCAATCTCGTCCAGGAAGATGGTGCCGCCGTCCGCCTCCTCGAAGGCGCCCACGCGGCGCTGGAGCGCGCCGGTGAACGAGCCCTTCTCGTGGCCGAACAGCTCGCTCTCCAGGAGGTTGCCGGGGATGGCGCCGCAGTCCACGGTGAGGAACGGCCCCGAAGCACGGGCGCTCGCACGGTGGATGGCGAGGGCCGCGCGGCTCTTGCCGGTGCCCGTCTCGCCCTCCAGCAGCACGGTGGCGTCGCTGGCCGCGGCGCGCTCCATGAGGGCGAAGCTGGCGCGCGTCACCGCGGCGTGCCCCACCAATTCACCGAAGGTGGTGCGCTCGGAGATGAGGAGCCGGTTGCTCTCGGAGCTGAAGTCGAATCGCACGCTGACGCGGCCCAGGCGGAGCACGCTGCCGCCGCGCAGGTAGGCCTCGCGCACGTGGACACCGTCGAGCACCGTGCCGTTGCGGCTGTCGAGGTCCCTCACGCGGGCGCCGTCACGGTCGATCTTCACCTCGCAGTGGAAGCGCGACACGGTGGGCTCTTCGAGCACGAGGTCGTTGAGCGCGTGCGAGCCGATGGAGAAGGTGTCCGCGTTGGAGTCCTTGACGAGGCCCGGCTGGGGCCCCTCGAGGACGGTGAAGCGGAAGCGGCGGACGGCGCCGGAGAAGCCCGGCCGGCCCTCGCCGACAGGCCGTGTCTGCTGGACGTCCTCGGGGCCCTCGGGTGGACGGCCCGCGCCCGGCGGTCGCTCGGAGATGCTCATGGGCGCTGGACGTTATCACGCTAGAGTGAGCGCATGGCCTCTCTCCACTTCCTCGGCGCCGCCGGCACCGTGACTGGCTCCAAGTTCCTCCTCGAGCACGATGGTCGGAAGGTGCTCGTGGACTGCGGCCTCTTCCAGGGACAGAAGGACCTCCGCCAGCGGAACTGGCAGCCGCTTCCCCTCCCGCCCTCCAGCCTGGACGCAATCGTCCTGACGCACGCTCACATCGACCACACGGGCGGCCTGCCCAGGGTGGTGCGCGAGGGCTACGACGGCCCCGTGTATTCCACCCCCGGGACGAGAGACCTGGCGGCGCTGCTGCTGCCGGACTCGGCACACCTGCACGAGGAGGAGGCGCGCTACGCGAACAAGGAGGGTTTCTCCAAGCACCGTCCCGCGCTGCCGCTGTACACGGTGCCGGACGCGGAGCGGGCGGTGGGGCTGATGGAGACGTTCGGCTACGAGCGGCCGAAGGAAATCCTCCCTGGCATCACCCTCACCTTCTACCGGGCGGGCCACATCCTCGGCTCAGCGGTGTGCGTGTTCGATTTGAAGAGCACGCGGCAGCGGGTGGTGTTCAGTGGAGACCTGGGGCGCTACCAGGCGCCCATCCTGAGAGACCCGCAGAGCGTGGCCTCGGCGACGACGCTGGTGGTGGAGAGCACCTACGGCGACCGGCAGCACCGCGAGACGAAGCCGATGGATGCCCTGTGCGACGCGGTGAAGGGCGCGTTCGACCGCGGCGGCGTGGTGGTGATTCCCGCCTTCGCGATTGGACGGACGCAGGAGCTGCTCTACCACCTGCGCCAGTTGGAGGACGAGAAGCGCATCCCCGTGGTGGACGTGTTCGTGGACTCGCCGATGGCGTGCGACGCGACGCCCATCTACCTGGCGCACCCGGAGGAGCACGACCTGGTGATGAAGTCGCTGGTGGAGCGCGGGGCGTCTCCGCTGGCCACGCGGCGCACGAAGTTCGTGACGTCGCCGAACGAGAGCAAGCGGCTGAACATGCACGAAGGGCCGGCGGTCATCATCTCCGCGTCGGGCATGGCCACGGGTGGGCGGGTGCTGCACCACCTGAAGCACCGGCTGCCGGACCCGCGCAACACGGTGCTGTTCGTGGGCTACCAGTCGGTGGGCTCGCGCGGGCGGCGGATGTTGGACGGCGAGAAGGAGGTCCGCATCCACGGGCAGATGGTGCCGGTGGCGGCGGACATCAAGACGGTGAGCGGCTTCTCCGCGCACGCGGACTGGACGGAGACCATGCGCTGGATGGAGGGCTTCGAGTCGCCTCCCCGGCAGACGCTGCTGGTCCACGGAGAGCCGGAGGCGCTGGAGGGCCTCCGGCAGAAAGTACGGGCGAAGGGTTGGAAGGCGTACGTGCCGGGGTACCTGGAGAAGGTGGAGCTGGAATTGGTTGCGTAGTGCGCCGTGAGCCCGGTGCTATCTTCCGCGCGCCATGGCTCAGCCCCTGTTCTCCACGGTCTCCACCGAACTCGACTTCCCCGCCGACGAGCGCCGCATCCTGTCCTTCTGGAAGGAGCGCCGCATCTTCGAGCGCACGCTCGAGGGCCGCGAGGGCGCCCCCAGCTTCGTCTTCTACGAGGGGCCGCCCACCGCCAACGGCCTGCCCCACAACGGCCACGTCCTCACCCGCGTCATCAAGGACCTGTTCCCCCGCTATCAGACGATGCGCGGGCACTACGTCCCCCGCAAGGCCGGCTGGGACACCCACGGCCTGCCCGTGGAGGTGGAAGTCGAGAAGGAGCTCCGCATCCACGGCAAGGCGGAAATCGAGCGCTACGGCGTGGAGCCCTTCACCGAGCGCTGCATCGAGTCCGTCTTCCGCTACACCACCGAGTGGGAGCGCCTCACCGAGCGCATCGGCTTCTGGGTCGACCTCAAGACGGCCTATGTCACCTACCACCGCAGCTTCGTGGAGAGCGTCTGGTGGGCCCTCGCCGAGCTGTTCCGCAAGGGCCTGCTCTACCAGGGCCACAAGGTGGTGTGGTGGTGGCCCCAGGGCGGCACCGCGCTGAGCGCCGCCGAGGTGGGCCTCGGCTACAAGACGGTGGACGACCCCAGCGTCTACGTCGCCTTCCCGCTGCGCGACACGCCGGACACCGCGCTCCTCATCTGGACCACCACCCCCTGGACGCTGCCGTCCAACATGTACGCGGCCGTCAACCCGTCCGTGGACTACGTCACCGTGGACACAGGCGACCGCAAGCTCATCCTCGCCGCCGCGCTGCGCGAGGAGCTGGCCAAGAAGCTCAAGAAGGACCTGCCCGTGCTGGCCACGCAGAAGGGCAGCGCACTGGTGGGCAAGCGCTACACCCCACCCTTCGACACCTACTTCAAGCGCGCCTCGGACGTGGAGCTGCCGCTCAAGGCCGGCGGCACGGACGCGCAGGCCTGGCGCGTGGTGGGCGCGGACTACGTCACACTCGACAGCGGCACGGGCATCGTCCACACCGCGCCGGCCTTCGGTGAGGACGACTACGAGACGTTCCGCAAGGACAGGCCGCGCTTCGCCAACCCGGACGCGCTCGAAATCTTCTGCGCGGTGAAGCCGGACGGCACCTTCGTCGACGAAGTTCCCCTCGTCGCCGGCCGCTTCGTGAAGGACGCGGACAAGGACATCCAGCGCAACCTCAAGGAGCGCGGCCTGCTGCTCGTCGCCGAGCAGTACAAGCACGAGTACCCTTTCTGCTGGCGCGCGGACAACGACCCGCTCATCCAGTACGCCCGGCCCGCCTGGTACATCCGCACCACCTCGGTGAAGGACCAGGCCATCGCCAACAACCGCGCCGTCAACTGGGTGCCCGAGCACATCAAGGAAGGCCGCTTCGGCGACTTCCTCGCCAACAACGTGGACTGGGCCCTGTCGCGCGAGCGCTACTGGGGCACGGCGCTGCCCCTGTGGATTCACTCGGAGACGGGCGAGGTGGAGGCCGTCCCCTCGCTCCAGGCCCTGCGCGAGAAGCCGGGCAGCAACCTGGCCGCGGTGGAGGCGGAGCTGGCGGCCTTCCTCGCCGGCAAGCCGCACGAGGCCAACGCCGAGCACCTCATCGTCCACAAGCCGTGGATCGACAAGGTGACGTACCAGAAGCCCGGCAGCTCGGGACGCTTCGCACGCGTGCCCGAGGTGGTGGACGTGTGGTTCGACTCGGGCTGCATGCCCTTCGCGCAGTGGGGCTTCCCGCATGCGCCGGGCTCGCGCGAGGTCTTCAACCGCACCTTCCCCGCGGACTTCATCTCCGAGGCCATCGACCAGACGCGCGGCTGGTTCTACTCGCTGCTGATGGTGAGCACGCTCGTCTTCGACGAGGAGACGCAAGCCCGCATGGGCCTCACGCCGCCACGCGGCTGGCCGCACCCGTACAAGAACTGCATCGTGCTCGGGCACGTCTCGGACAAGGACGGCAAGAAGGAGTCCAAGTCCAAGGGCAACTACACCCCGCCGGAGATCATCCTCGACGAGGTGCGCATGGATTTCGCGGTGCTGACCGCCGCGGAGGCCGGCATGCCCGGCGAGGCCGGCGTGGCGCTCATCGCCCGCGAGGACCTGGAGGGGCTGGACCTGCTGGAGGGTGCGAAGGTGCAGCTCTTCCGTCCAGACCGGCCGGACACCGCCGTCACCGTCACGCTGAAGGTGCACAAGAAGCTCAAGCGCCGCGTCGCGCTGCTCGCCCCCGCTGAGCTGCAGGCGCTCGGCGTGGCGCCCTCCAAGCGCGGAGCGGACGTCATGCCGGTGGAGGTGCCCCGGCTGGCGCCCTCCGAGCGCGTGGTGCTGAAGGACCCTTCCACCCGCGCACCCGGCGCGGACGCGTTCCGCTGGTTCTTCTTCGCGGCGAGCCCGTCGTGGTCCAACACGCGCCACTCGCTGGCCAACGTGCGGCTGTTGCAGAAGGACTTCCAGGTCAAGCTGCGCAACGTCTACTCGTTCTTCACCATCTACGCGAACATCGACGGCTTCAACCCGGCGGCGGGCAACGCGGACGCCACGGAGGCGCCGTGGCTGGCGGTGCGCAAGAGCCAGGGCTGGCGCGAGGTGAAGGAGCGCTCGGTGCTGGACCGGTGGATTCTCTCGGAGGTGCAGTTCACCCTCCGCGAGGTCTCCAAGTCCCTGGACACCTACCAGGTCTACGACGCCGCCCAGCGGCTGGTGGCGCTGGTAGATGCGCTCTCCAACTGGTACGTGCGCCGCGGCCGCCCTCGCTACTGGGCGCCCGGCTTCGAGCAGGACAAGCGGGACGCGTACTTCACGCTGTACGAGGCGCTCACCACCATCGCCGCGCTGTCCGCCCCCTTCATCCCCTTCTTCGCGGATGAGCTGTGGGGCAACCTGGTGCGCAAGCCCTGGCCGGTGTCCCAGCCGGAGAGCGTGCACCTCGCGCGCTTCCCGGAAGTGGACGCGAGCCTGATGGACGAGGGGCTGGCGGCGGAGATGGGCGCGGTGCGCGAATTGGTGTCGCTGGGCCTGAAGGTGCGCACGGACAACAAGCTGAAGGTGCGCCAGCCGCTGTCGCGCGCGGACGTCATCCTCGCGCGCAAGGAGTTGACGGAGCGCGTGGCGGTGTACCGCGACCTCATCGCGGACGAGCTGAACGTGCACGAGGTGCGCTTCCTGGAGCCGGGCAGCAAGGAGGCGGACGTGGTGCGCTTCCGCGTGCGGCCCAACCTGCGCGCGGTGGGCAGCCGGCTCGGGCCCAAGCTGGCGCCGGTGCGCAAGGCGTTCGATACGGGGGATGGGAGCGCGCTGCACAACGAGCTGCTCCGGACAGGCCGGGTGGCGATGAACGTGGCCGGCGAGGACATGGTGTTTCCGGCGGAGGAGCTGGAGACGCTGGTGGAGGCCACGCCCGGCTACGCGGCGGCGGGCGCGGGCGTGGGCGTGGTGGTGCTGGCCACCGAGCTGACGGAGGCGCTGGTGGACGAGGGCCTCGTGCGCGAGCTGCTGGCCCGTGTGCAGGGCGCGCGCAAGGACATGGAGCTCGGCTACTCGGACCGTATCCGGGTGTGGGTGGACGGCGATGCCCGCGTGAAGCGGGTGACGGACGAGGCCCGTGAGCTCATCTCCCGCGAGACGCTGGCCGCTGAAATCCACGTCGGCCCCGAAGGCCTCGCCGGTAACGAGGAGGAGGTCAGCCTCAACGGCCTCCCCGCGCGCATCCGCGTGGAGCGGGGCTGAGGTCCGCGCCCCGAGGGTGAGCGGCCCGACGCTGTCGGGCCGCTCCTGACCAGGCCGTCACGACGGCCGCGACCTGCGCGGGGGCGGAGCTTCCACGCTCCGGATGACGGCACTCCGCACCGTTCGCCCCGCGCCGGAGCGTCAGTGCACCACCCGGAGCTGGTTGACCACGCGGTCCACACCCCAGACGTACCAGGCGTCCATCTCAGCCATGTGCCGCTGCTCCGGGCTCGGCACCACGCCCGTCAGCGTCACGACGCTGCTCCGCGTGGCCACCTGGATGTTCCCCGCGTCCACGCAGGGGTCCTTCTCCAGGGCAATTCGCACCGCCTCGGCCATCTCACCATCGTTGTCCTGCTCGCGCGGTTCCACGCCGAGGCCGTTCACCACGTCCCGCACCCCGGGAATCCACCACACGAGCACCTCGGCCAGCCGCTTGGCTCCCAGCCCGCCCACATCACCGTCGAGCGTCACCACCCCGTCCTCCACCCGGACCTCGAAGGCGCCGCCCCGAGAGCCCTGCACCGGGGCGCGCAGCTCGCGCACCTCCGTACCATCCCGGCTGCGCACGCCGATGTGCCGGAGCGCTGACTCCCCGAGCAGCGCATCGCAGGCATGCTGGCGCACCTCGCCATCCGTCATCGGCCGGGCCGGCCTCACGCGGAGCTTGTCGATGATGCGGTCCACACCCGGCACGGCGGCCGCCCGCTCGAGGGCCAGCTTCTTCGCGGCCACGTCCTCGACCTCGCCCTCCATGAGGAGGTCACCCCACTCGATTCCGAGGCGGATGGGGTGACGCCGCAGGTCGATGCGCGGCTCGCCGCTCAGTGCGTCGTGAACCGTCCGGGTGAGCTCTTCGGGCGTGGCCACTCTCCACCTCCTGAGGTCGGAGGGCCCACCGTCCGCGGGCCCTCGCGCCAAAGGTAGCGACGACCTCCAGAGGAGGATGGCGCCGACAGGCGACCGGGGCCTCGGTCAGCGTGGACGGGCCCGAAGCGCACCCGGCGGCTTCACGGGAGGCGCTGATTTAACTCGGTTTAATTCACCCCGCTTCGGACTCCCTGCGACAACTGGATGGAAAGTTTCCGCTCCGAGGTCGCCTGCAATGATCCAGTTCTTCCGCTCCCCGCCGCCGCTCCAGTCCGCCCGCCGCGAGCCCACGCCCGCCCCGGCCGCGCCGCCGCCGCCCCCGAAGCCGGCGGAGGTGCCTGGGAAGAACGTGAGCACGTTCGAAGGCGCGAAGCCGCCGAACCTCACGGTGGCCAGCACCCTGCGCACGGAGCAGCTGGGCGACGGCCGCGCCAACTGTCTGGAGAAGGCGGTGGGGCTGGCCCGGCCCGGGGACTCCATCATCCTGATGAGCGACTCGAAGGACGGCGTCGGCCACGCGCTCGTGCGCAGGCCGGATGGCTCCGTGGTGGACCCCAACCACCCGGAGGTGCGGTACGAGACGCTGGGCCAGTGGCAGGCGCTGCACCCGCGTTACGGCCAGCCCGTGACGGTGCCTGCCGCCCAGGTGAAGCAGGTGCTCTCCACGCCTCCGGGAGAGAAGCGCGACGCGCTCATCGGGCAGCTGGGGCTGTCCGGCGTGGCCAACCGGAAGGTGGCGGACGAGGAGCCCCTCTGGATGGCCGTGTCCGTGGAGAAGGGAACCAACCTCCGGAGCGAGCCCTCCTACGAAGACGACGGGACCATCCAGACCTTGCTGCCGAAGGGGACCAAGATGCAGGTCCTTGGCCCGAACGAAGACAGCGACTGGCTGAATGTGCAGCTGGAGGATGGAACCCAGGGCGTGGTGTACAAGCACAACCTGGCGAGGACCGAAGCGCCGCCACCGCCCCCTCCGCCGCCGCCGCCGCCCGCGCCCCCGCGCTTCTCCGAGTGGCTGGTGCAGGGCACCCAGCCGCCCGGCATGAGCGCCAGCACCTGGAACGACCTGGGAGCGCAAGGCCAGAAGGACTACATCCAGGCCGAGCGGGAGAAGGCCGTGGCAAAGGCCTGGCCGCAGCCGGAGTTCGACGTCAATGCCCCGCCGCCGCCCTTCATCGACAGGCAGTCGTGGAGCCACATGCCGGTGGATGCCAGGCAGACCGTGTTTCAGCAGCAATGGCAGGCGGCCGTGCGCGAGCAGACGGAGCTGCTCTTCAACCCCGACGGTGTGCCTGACGGCGGAGTGCGCATGGAGCATCCGTTCCTCGGCGTGGGGAGCGACACGGGCTGGGGCAAGGTGGGCGAGTGGCTCGCGCTCGCAGCGAACGAGGCTCCGGAGTTCGCCGCGCAGTACTTCAACATGCAGAAGGTCTTCGGCGAGGACTGGCAGCCCATTCACACCAACCTGTGCGGTCCGCTGGCCGCGGGGGCTTCTCTCGGAATGTCGCCCGAGGAAGCGCTCACCACCTTCAAGGACCTGGTGGAGGGCGGTGAAGACGTGCTCCGAGGCAGCGGGGCGACCAACAACGCCCAGTTGCAACAGATGTACACGGGCGGCTGGTCAACGGAATACATCCCGGGCCAGCAGCCCCCCGAGGACCTGGCGAAGCTCCTTGCCGATGGCAAGAAGCTCCTCGTGTTGGTGACCATCCACACCACCCGGAGCGGGGACGGCATGCTGCGCGTCTATGACGGCACCCGGACGCCCACGGACCTTCCCCCAGACGAGATGGCCGCGGCCAAGAAGGCCAACGACAAGAAGCGGGTGCCGCACTGGGTGGACGTCCTCGCGGTGGAGCAGACCGCCAACGGAGACTGGATGGTGCGCGTCTACAACCCGTTCGAGAACCGTGAGGAGGCCTATTCCTGGGACGAGTTCAAGGCCTCGTGGAGCAAGACCGGGGGCATCAACGCCGACAATACGGAGTGGACCAACAGCGCCTACGCCCTGCTCGTCGCCACCCCGCCGCCCGCGGAGTGACGGGAGCCACACCATGGATTCCGCGCTTTTCTGACGCAGCGCGGGAAACTTTTCTGTGGAGTCTCAGAGAATAGGGGCGTTCTCTCATTTTCCAGGGAAAGGACCAGCCCCCCATGGTCGCCATTGCCCGAGCCTCCTCCGCCACCGCGCTCCGCCAGACGGCGGCCCTCGCTGCTCCGCCCACGCTCCGTGAGGGCTCGAAGGGCGCCTCCGTGGTGACGCTGCAGAACAAGCTGAAGGCCGCGGGCTTCAACCCCGGCGCCGCGGACGGCTCGTTCGGTCCGAAGACGGAGGCCGCGGTGAAGTCCTTCCAGCGGGCCCGTGGGCTCACTGCTGACGGCGTCGTGGGACCGAAGACGTGGGCGGCGCTCAACAAGCCGCCCGCGTCCTCCGGTGGCTCCGGCCCCACGCTGCGCGAGGGCGCGAGGGGCGAGCCGGTGCGCGCGCTGCAGAAGCGCCTCAATGCACTGGGCTTCAATGCGGGCACGGCAGACGGCTCCTTCGGTCCCAAGACGGAGTCCGCGGTGAAGGCGTTCCAGCGGGCGAAGGGCCTGACGGCCGACGGCGTCGTGGGCCCGAAGACGTGGGACAAGCTGGGCATCAAGGTGTCGGGCCCCGTGACGCAGGGCCCGGGCGGTGGCGGCAAGGTCGTCACGGGCTATGTGAATGGCACGCCCCGGAACATCACCGTCGCCTCCATTCCCAACGGGAAGGTGATGCGCTCGGATGCGGCGGCCGCGTACAACCGCATGTATGCGGATGCGAAGGCCGCGGGAATCACCCTGAAGGTGAACAGCGGCTTCCGCACCATGGCGGAGCAGCAGGCGCTGTACCGCGCGTACCAGAACGGCACGGGCAACCTCGCGGCGAAGCCTGGCTACTCCAACCACCAGGGCGGCATCGCGGTGGACATCAACGTGGGCGGCACCGGCACCTCCACGTACCGCTGGCTGGCGGCGAACGCGAGCAAGTACGGCTTCGCGCGCACCGTGCCTTCCGAGCCGTGGCACTGGGAGTTCCGCCGCTGAGCCGTGGGAGATAGGACCAGGGCTGCGCCGAGACAAGGCAGTCCTGGTTGGTCTTGTCCGGGCGGCTCAGCCGAGGACCCATTCCACGGCGAAGTCCGGGCCCCCCTGCTCCGCCCTGGCCCTGGCCAGAACTTCGGGACGCTCATCGCCTGACCACAGTCCCAGCAGCTCGCCCACCAACCACTGCGACAACGAACGGGCCACCCGCTGAACACCGTCGCGTGGGACGCCGGACAGGGAGCGGTGTGACTCCGTCAAGCCACGCGCCAGCCGTGCCGGCACCATCCAGCATTCTGCCCGGGGAAACGGAGGCGTCAGGAACAGGCAGAACGCCGCATCGGTCCGCAGCAACAGCGCGTCCAGGTGCTCGCGCCCGAGCCGGAACGCTGGCAGCCACTGCCCTTCCCCTCGCTGCTCCAGCTTCACCACCTGCACGAAGGCCACCCGCTCCGTACGGATGAAGCCGTCCACGTTCACCTTGAGAATGAAGGCCACTTCCACGCCCGGCGGGCGCGGCACGGAGGGCGGCGTCGCCTCCCACGCAGCTCGGACCGCTCCACGCGGCGCTGCAATGGCAGGCGTCTTCACCTCGACGTGCTCGCTTTGAGGTGACGTCATGGCACCGACGGAGGCGGCCGCCCCTTCGCCGCCGACTACGGCTGGGACGGCGGCATCCAGCGTCGTCGCGGGAGCTGTTGCCAGGTCCGAAACCGTGATGGGAGGGACCTCCAACTCCGGCACGCTCGGGACAACAGCCCCAGCGTCCGCCTCCGCGAGGGACGGAGGAACGGCGTCCTCAATGGCTACCACTTCCCCATCCGGTGCCTGCCGTATCCGCCGCACCGTGAATCCCAGCTCCAGCGGAGCTGGCTGCCCCTGGGCCAACATCGCGGACAGGTCCGCCTTCACGCGCTCCAGCTCGACGCGCAGCCCCTCCAGCAAGCCAGCGACCAGCTCCTCCGTGTCCTCACGGAACCGCTCCGGGTAGCGCGAGGCGAACTCCGCTTCCACCCGCGACACGGCCCCGAACAACAGCTCCTCCAAATCCCTGTCGCGCAGCCACGTCCGCCCACCGAGCGGCACGGCTCGCGTGACATGCAGATGCCGCAGCGCCTCCGTCAGCGTGGCCGGCCCAGAGCCTCCCGAGGACTCCGCGGAAGGCGCCGCCCCACCCTTCCCGCTCCCCTGCAACCACGCCTGCAACGTGCGCACGCGGAACCGCACGCGAGCCGACGGATGCTCCTTCAGCTTCCGCACCAGCCGCCGGTCCGTCTCCGTGCGCACCAGCGCCAGCACCGTGAGCTCCGCCTCGGACGACGCCGCATCCGGCGCGCACCACAGGAAGAACTCAATCGCCGCCTTGCGCAGCACCGGCTTGCGGCCCATGCGCGCGGCCACCTCCTGCCGCCACGCCGCCAGCTCATCCATTCCGGGCCGCACACCGCCCGCGCCGAAGCGAGGCCACAGCTCCGCGCACTCCTCCGCCAGCCAGCCCAGGTGGTCGAACTCCGAGGCCCACGGCTTCAGCTTCACGCGCACGCGGCTCCGGCGCTCGAAGGCATCCGGCAGCCCTCGGCGCACCGCCGCGCGGAACAACCGTTCCTCCAACCACAGCAGCGCCAGCACCAGGCCGGGCTCACCCTTGCGCAGCGTGGCGTGGCAGTGGTCGAGCACGAAGCGCACGGGCTCCAGGTTCGCCGCGGACTCGAAGTCTCCGCCCACCAGCGCGCCCAGGGCTCCGCGCAGGCCATCCACCGGCGGCGCATCGAAGCGTGCCAGCAGCTCGCAGAGGTTCTCCACCACCTCCGGCGGCCCGCCGACCTCCAGCGTCCGCGACAGCAGCAGCCCCGCGCGCGCGCACCAGTCCGGCTCCCTGCGCCCACTCGGGTAGCACGCCAGGAAGCCGCCCATTCCGCTGCGGCCCTCGGGTGACGTGGCCAGGGAGAACAGGCGCTCGGCCAGCACGTCCGAGGCCTCGCGCCACGGAATGCGGGCGGCCCGCGTGCGGATGAACTCCGCCAGTCGCGTCCGGCCCTCCTCGGGCGTCGTGGGCAGCAGCGCCCGCAATTGCTCCAGCAGGCCAATCGACTTCGCACCCGACCCAAGCACCTGCTTGAGGTCCACCTCCACCGACTGCTCGAAACGCAGCGCCCGCCCGTCGAACGTGCACGGCGTGTCACCGACCAGCGACAGCAGCGACTCCGGATGCCGCTTCAGGTAGCGCGTGAGCACGGTGGAAACGATGGCATCCGTCTCCTTCCGCACCCGCGTTGCGCCCTCGGAATCTCCCGCCTCCTGCAACGCCCCCAGCATCGACTCCTGCCGCCGCCGCAAGCGGGGTAGCAGGCCGGACGGTGGGGCCTCATAGGGCCACAGCAGTTCACCGCACGACGACAGCAGGAACAGCAACTCCGCGGGCGTCCGCTCACCGGCATCCAGCCACGCCCAGGCGGCGGACCCGGCCAGGGTGCGCTCCTCCAGCGAGGCCCCGCGCACCCACAACGCGAAGGACTCACGCCACTGCGCGGACGCGCCCAGGGCCTCCGAGGCCGGAGTTCCCGTCACCCTTTCGTAGAGCGGCCGGAGCGAATCCGGCCATTGGTTAATACCGGGCACCACAGCCGTCCAAACACCTACGCACCGGTATCAGCAAAAAAAGAGGAAGCGTCCGCATCTCCCATGCTCTCTTTCCAATTCTAAAGCCTGATCGTTTCGACTGCCTTGCGCTATGGATAGGTTGCCCGATAGGATATCACCGCATCACGCAATTCTTTCAGGGCATCGACAGCCTTCGAGTGGTCTCCCGTTGCATTGTCATACTCAACAATACGAATATTGTGAGCCCTCTGAATGGCAGCCGAGAGCGCTGGCGGACTTCCGGCAGGCATGAGCGCATAGTGGGAATGGGCACACGGAACGGCGATGTTTACATTCTCCAGAACCATCTGAATGTCTGGGTCTCTCAGTCCGCACCCGATAAACAGAATTGTATTCGTCAAGAACAGACTATCAAGCACAGAGTAAAAGCCCGGATGTTCCTTTCTGGCCTGAAAGTACTGGGACCGAGATAGAACGATCTGGATAGGCTGGGTTACGCACCCATGTGCTTTGATGACAAGTCGCGCCGTCGATCGAATTTCCTCAAGCACGTTGTCGTCATGATATCTGACAATGCTATACCCGCTTTGGGCGCCGCCTTTTTGGCAGAACTTGTCGTATATCTGATCGTAGTTCGTGGTTATGACAATTTTTGGATCCATCTCAAGGACAAGCTCATGAATCGGAGATGGTTGATAGTTTGGCAGCATGAATTTGTCGCGGAAGTATGTGCGAGCTTCCGGTGGGTCGACGTTGCTGAAAATCACCTCCGCAGCATCAAGGTACTCTTTGCGCTTCACCAAATCGTCAGCCACTGCTTTGTCGGAAGCGGTTTTGACGAATTGAAGGGAATCGTTAAGGAAGGTTGGCCAGTCGGGTGGACTTTTTCCTGCAGGATCCTTGCAGGCTGCGGATGCGCCGGCTCCTAGGAAAACAATGCATCTACGTTGAGCCAACTCAGGAACTAGCGAACTAGACCAAAGAGACATTGCACTTACTCCTTGGTCAGATTGTTGAGCAGAGTCTCGGATACAGACTGGAGGATCTCAGCATACTTTCCAGCCTGCTGGAAGTGAGAGCCCACCAATCCGTCCCCGGCCTTAAGTTCCATAATCGGAGCACTGACACTCTGGGCCAGTGGCACCAAACTGTACATATTTGGCACTTCGCCAAGGTTGGCGCTCTTTGTGGTGACTCCCGGCGCATAGAACGGCCTCAGATTCTCCCTAATCACATCCGGAAAGCTGTCAATTATTCGCTCGTATGCCTTTGTTGGCCGCCGAATCCCCTTCGAATACTTCGCAATGTATGATTGGATGGTATAGCCGGCGAAGCCGTGAGCCACTGACGGATCCTCACAGAGTTCGTATTTGTTAAACGCCGCCGGGGTGCTTCGTCTGCAGCTCGCAACCCCTCCCTTATAGACTTCCAACCAATCCTTGAGCCAATCGGCGATATTCTTAATTCCGACAATGCTAAAGATATCCGCCCCCATCGGGGCAACAAAGAAGTCGGAGCCAAGAAGTGCTGTTCTGTTTACCGCGCCAAGGCTGGGGCCTAGATCAAGGAAGATGTAGTCGTAGTCCTCCTTGAAGGCTGCCATCAATGTGAAGCACCAGTTCGTCTTGCGCAGCCCTCCAACGTCTCCGCCAACCGTATCCCTCCATGCTTGGCTAAGGCGATCCTCAATAATCGAAAGCCGAGGATGCCCCGGGATTATGTCGAAGCCGAATCGATTGTCCTCCCCCTTGATAGGGGTGATGTTCGTGTTCACTCCTGGATCACCCTCCTCGATTGGCTCAACGGCATCGAAAATGGTGTCAGGATTAGCGGTCTTGTTATTCGTCAAGTCCGACCAATAAAGCGATGCTACCTGATCCTCTCCTAGCACCAACAGCGTGGCATTGCACTGCGGGTCACAATCAACCAGCAATACCCGTAGCCCAAGGTGCTTGGCAAAGTTGGCTGCGACGTTGCATATCAGGGTTGTCTTCCCAACTCCGCCCTTGTTGTTGAAAAAACTCACAACCTTCATTGAAGCTCTCCACGGGTAAGAAAAGCACCTGACCCCGGAACTCTGAACTCGTTTCTGAGCTGATTGACGCCTTCTAATTAGCGTGTCAGCTAGTTTGCCGCTGAGTACCGCATAAGCCTAAACTCAAGTCCCATGTCGTGGAGTTAGCCGAACTCCATTTTGTCGCAGCAAGCATACCGCCTTTGATTCCTGTTACTACCCCTGCCTCAACCATCCCCACATAGGGACAGGGTGATGACCACCGACTTCGACGTGGGCGTGCGGCTCTTCTCCGCGAAGCTGTCCACGGGGACCAGCACGTTGGCCTCCGGGAAGTACGTGGCCGCACAGCGGCGGGGAATGTTGTACGGCACCACCCGGAACCGCAGCGCCACGCGCGTCTCGCCCTGGAAGTGACTGGTCAGGTCCACCACCTGCCCTTCCTTCAGGCCCTGCTCCTTGATGTCCGCCGGGTGCAGCAGCACCACGCGCCGCCCGTTGCGGATGCCCCGGTAGCGGTCATCCAGTCCGTACACCGTGGTGTTGAACTGGTCGTGGGTGCGAATCGTCATCATCAGCAACTGCCCGGGCAACAGCTCCAGCTTCGGCAACGCATGCACCGTGAAGTGCGCCTTGCCGCTCGCCGTGGTGAACCGTCCCTCGCGGGGGCCGTTGGGCAGGGAGAAGCCCGCGGGCTCCCGCACGCGCCGGTTGAAGTCCTCGAAGCCGGGGATGACGCGGGAGATGAGCTCGCGCACGCGGTCATAGTCCTCCGCCAGCCACGACCACCGCACCGCCGAGCGCCCCCCGAGCACCGCCGCCGCCAGCCTCGCGACGATGGCGGGCTCGCTGAGCAGGTGCTCCGACGCCGGGGCCACCGCGCCGCGCGACGCGGTGACGACGCCCATGGAGTTCTCCACCGTGACGAACTGCTCGCCACCCGCCTGCACGTCGCGCTCGGTGCGGCCCAGGCACGGGAGGATGAGCGCCCGCCGCCCATGGACCAGGTGCGCGCGGTTGAGCTTGGTGGACACGTGCACGGTGAGCCGCGTGCGGCGCAGCGCCTCGGCGGTGAACTCCGTGTCCGGTGTCGCGGAGAGGAAGTTGCCGCCCAGCGCGAAGAACACCTTCACCCGCCCGTCGTGCATCGCGCGGAGGGTGTCCACCGTGTCCATGCCATGGTGGCGCGGGGGCTCGAAGCCGAACTCCCGCGACAGCGCGTCGAGGAACGCGGCCTTCGGCCGCTCCCAGATGCCCATGGTGCGGTCGCCCTGCACGTTGCTGTGGCCTCGCACCGGGCACAGCCCCGCGCCGGGCCTGCCGATGCTCCCGCGCAGCAGCGCCAGGTTGACGACCTCCTGGATGTTGGCCACCGCGTTCTTGTGCTGCGTGAGCCCCATGGCCCAGCAGTAGATGGTGCGCTCCGAGCGCGCGAGGACCTCCGCCGCCGCGACAATCTGCTCGCGCGGCACCCCGCTCCCCTCCACCACGTCCTCCCACTTCACCGCGCGCAGCCCGGCCGCCCACGCGTCGAACCCGAGCGTCTTCTCCTCGATGAACGCCCGCGCCACCACCGTGCCCGGCTTCGCGTCCTCCATCTCCAGCAGCGCCTTGCCCAGTCCCTGCAACAGGGCCACGTCGCCGTTGATGCGCACCTGGAGGAACAGGGTGTTGAGCGCCGTGCCGGGGCCGAAGAGGTGCAGCACCTCCTGCGGGTGCTTGAAGCGGTTGAGCCCTGTCTCCGGCAGCGGATTGATGCTGACGATTTCACAGCCCCGGCGCGCGGCGGCCTGGAGCGACGACAGCATGCGCGGGTGGTTGGTGCCCGGATTCTGGCCGATGACGAAGATGGCGTCGGCCTGGTCGAAGTCCTCCAGCGTGACGGTGCCCTTGCCGATGCCCACCGTCTCGTTGAGCGCCGTGCCGCTGGACTCGTGGCACATGTTGGAGCAGTCCGGCAGGTTGTTGGTGCCGAACTGCCGCACGAAGAGCTGGTAGAGGAACGCGGCCTCGTTGCTCGTGCGCCCCGACGTGTAGAAGCACGCCGCATCCGGAGTGCCGAGCGCGTTCAGCTCCTCGGCCACCAGCGCGAAGGCGTCGTCCCAGGAGATGGGCGTGTAGTGCGTGGCTCCCTCGCGCAGCACCATGGGGTGCGTGAGGCGTCCCTGCTTGCCCAGCCAGTGGTCCGTCTGCTGGGACAGCGCGGCCACGCTCCACTGCTGGAAGAAGCCCGGCGTCACGCGCGCCGTCGTCCCCTCCTCGGCCACCGCCTTCGCGCCGTTCTCACAGAACTCGGCCACGGAGCGGTGCGCCGGGTCCGGCCACGCGCAGCCCGGGCAGTCGAAGCCGTGCTGCTGGTTCACCTTGAGCAGCAGCTTCGTGCCCCGCACCGGGCCCATCTCGCCCCAGGCGTGCTTCATCGTGGACACCACGGCGGGAATACCGCCGGCCACCTCGGACATCGGGCCCACGCGGGGAGGATGCGGCTCCTCGGGCGGCTGGGCGCTCGGCGGCACGGGGGCGAGTGTCGCGCCCGTGGCCTCTCGCGGCTCCTGCTCGTTCCGATGTCCGTCGGCCATGTCACGCCCTCCCAGGCGCCCGACGGCCGGCTGCCCGGCCGTGGCGCGCGCGAGTCTACCCCTCCCGGGCTTGAACGAGTGCATGAGGCATCACCCTCCCCTGGACTCCGGGCCCATACCCGGGGTGCGGCCCGCGACAGGCGTCCCATCGGCGGTTCCGGGGGCGCCGGGAGCCTGGTCTCCAGGGTGTGCCTCCCGCCATTCCCAGAGGGCTCCAGCGCGCCGCGGCGAGGTGCATGCCTGTCGGGGCTGCGGGCATGGCAGGGGCGCATTGCCGGGACCACTCAGGGTCAAAAACGTCTGGAGTCGAAGCCAAGGCGAACGCGACACGTAAGGAGGCGACGCGATGAACGGCAGGCGTGACGATGACCGCGGGCGGCGGCCGGGGGACAGGGAGCTGCGCAGGGGGCAGGCGGAGGAGTACCAGGCAGGCCGGCGCGGAGAATATGACAGAGACCGCCAGCGGGACTGGGACGAGCACGGCTACGAGCGCGGCCCCGAGCGGATGGGCGTGAGCGAGCGCGATGTGCGGAGCATGGCGGAGAACGTACGCCGCAGCTTCCGCCGCGACGCCTCCGACGAGGACGAGACCGACTCCGTGCACCCGAACCGTGACTTCGAATGGGACCGGGACTTCCGCACCCTGGAGGGTGACAGGGAGCGGCGCGACTACGAGCAGGACCGCGACTTCGGCCGCGCGGCCCGCGAGCTGGACCGTGCGCGGGAGTATGGCCAGGACTTCAACCGAGACCGCGAGCTGGACCGCCGCGCACGTGACTTCGACCCCGAGCGCATCGCCCGCCGTCCCGGGTACAGCCCGAGCGGCAACTTCAGGGCCCTCCAGGACGAGGACCGCGAGCGGCCGCGCCGCCAGGGAGACCGTCCCCGGCCCCCGAGCATGCAAGGCGACACGGACCGCTCGGGCTACGGCCAGTACGGCGGATTGGGCGAGGAGGTCCGCTACGGCGGCGACGTGGGGCGGCGCGGTCAGGACCGCGGTCGCTACGGCCAGGGCACGCGCGGCCCCGGCATGGACGACCTCCGCGACACACGGCGTCCTGCCGGGCGCGACCTCGGCTACGGCGAGCGCGGCGTGCGGCGCGGCACCGACCGCGTGGCCGAGGAGGACACCTACTTCGGCGGCACCGAGCCCGGAGGCCATGGCCCGGGCGTGGAGAACATGGCCCCGCCCAGCGTGGGCTACGGAACCAGCCCGTCACGCCGGGATGACCACGAGATGGGCCATGGCGGCTACATGGGCGGCGCGGCGCGCTCCGCCACGTCGAACCGGCGGGACGTCTCCACGCGCCCCACGGCGACAGGCCGGGGCCCCCGGAGCTACCAGCGCGGGGACGACCGCATCCGCGCGGACCTCTGTGACACGCTGATGCAGGGGTGGATGAACGCCGAGGACGTGGACGTGAAGGTGAAGGACGGCCTGGTGACGCTGTCCGGCACGGTGCGCAGCCGCGACGAGAAGCGCGCCATCGAGGACCTGGCCGAGGAGGTGCTCGGCGTGAAGGAGGTCGTCAACAACATCCGCCTCAACCGGGCCGAGGGCGCCGTGCACCGGCAGGCCTCGCAGGAGCCCATCCAGCAGCCCGGAGCCGACACGGGCGACGACCGCGGGCTGCACTCCTGAGGTGACGCACCGCGCGCCGTCCCGGGGGGACGCCCCTCCCGGGACGGGGTGGTTCCGAGTGGGGGACGACATCCTGCGACGGGGGCTCACCGCGCTGTGCCCCCGCCGCGCGGGTTCGGGTAGTGTGCCGGGCCTTCCGTTTTCCGCCTCACCAGGAGCCTGTTCATGTCCCGCGTCATCCGTGCCGCCCGTGGTTCCACCCTCTCGTGCAAGGGCTGGGTGCAGGAGGCGGCGCTCCGGATGTTGATGAACAACCTCGACCCGGACGTCGCCGAGAATCCCGAGGACCTCGTCGTCTATGGCGGCACCGGCAAGGCCGCCCGCGACTGGCCTTCGTTCGACCGCATCGTCTCCAGCCTCCAGAGCCTCGGGGAAGAGGAGACGCTGCTCGTCCAGTCCGGCAAGCCGGTGGGCATCTTCCGGACGCACCCGGACGCGCCCCGCGTGCTCATCGCCAACTCCAACCTCGTGGGCCGCTGGGCCAACTGGGAGCACTTCCACGAGCTGGAGAAGAAGGGCCTGATGATGTACGGCCAGATGACCGCGGGCTCGTGGATCTACATCGGCACGCAGGGCATCCTCCAGGGCACCTACGAGACGTTCGCCGCCGCCGGCCGCTTCCACTTCGGCAGCGAGGACCTGGCCGGCCGCCTCGTGCTCTCCGGTGGCCTGGGCGGCATGGGCGGCGCGCAGCCGCTGGCCGCCACCATGAACAACGCCGTGTTCCTCGGCGTGGAAATCGACCGTACCCGCGCGCAGCGCCGCGTGGAGACGCGCTACCTGGACGTCATCGCCAAGGACCTGGACGAGGCGCTCGCGCTGGTGAAGGACGCCCAGCAGAAGCGCATCGGCCGCTCCATCGCCGTCATCGGCAACGCGGCCTCCATCTTCCGCGAGCTGTACCGCCGCGGAATCAAGCCCGACCTCGTCACCGACCAGACGAGCGCGCATGACCCGCTCAACGGCTACATCCCCACGGACCTGTCCCTGGAAGCGGCCGCCGAGCTGCGCAAGAGAGACCCGGAGGGCTACGTCCGCCGCGCCCGCGAGTCGATGATCATGCACGTGGAGGCGATGAACGACTTCCAGCGCGCCGGCAGCCACGTGTTCGACTACGGCAACAACCTGCGCGGCCAGGCGCAGCTGGGCGGCATGGAGAACGCCTTCGAGTTCCCCGGCTTCGTCCCCGCGTACATCCGCCCGCTGTTCTGCGAGGGCATGGGCCCGTTCCGCTGGGTGGCGCTCTCCGGAGACCCGGAGGACATCCGCCGCACGGACCGCGTGGTGCGCGAGCTGTTCCCCCAGAAGGCCTCGCTCCAGCGCTGGCTGGACATGGCCGGCGAGCGCATCGCCTTCCAGGGCCTGCCGGCGCGCATCTGCTGGCTCGGCTACGGCGAGCGCGCGAAGGCGGGCCTCGCCTTCAACGAGCTGGTGCGCAAGGGCGAGGTGAAGGCCCCCATCGTCATCGGACGAGACCACCTGGACTGCGGCTCGGTGGCGTCGCCCAACCGCGAGACGGAGGCGATGAAGGACGGCACGGACGCGGTGGCGGACTGGCCCATCCTCAATGCGCTGGTGAACGCCGTGAATGGCGCCTCGTGGGTGTCCTTCCACCATGGCGGCGGCGTGGGCATGGGCTACTCGCTGCACGCCGGACAGGTCATCGTCGCGGACGGCACGCCCGAGGCCGCGCGCCGCATCGAGCGCGTGCTGACGAGCGACCCCGGCATGGGGGTGCTGCGCCACGCGGACGCGGGCTACCCGGAGGCCATCGAGGTGGCGAAAGAGCGCGGCGTGAAGATTCCCGGCATCACCACCTGAGCCGCCCGGAGCCCGCCATGCACCGCACGCGCTCGAGGTCCCTCCTCCTGCTGCTGGCCACCGCGCTCGGTGCGCTGGCGGGGTGTGCCCCCACGGCCATGGGCCCCATGGTGATGCGCCTGGGGCCCGGTTCGCCGGACAAGAACCTCGCCCAGCTGGGGGTGCGCACCGGCCCCCGGCTGAGCGCGCCCACCGCCGGCTCGCAGCCGTTCATCAGCCAATCGGACCGCTTCCACGGGGACGACGCCAGCTTCTCCACCCAGCAGTGGGGCATGGCGCTGGATGCGGCGGTGACGTGGCCCCTGTCGGAGCGGCTGCAGCTGCACACCGGCCTCCAGGGCGAGTTCTTCCTGCCGCTGCCCATTCCCGGCTACGGGCTATACGCGGGGGCCTCGTACTACGTGGGCTCGGAGCAGCTGGGCCTGGGCCCCGCGGTGGCGCTGCGCGGGGCCTCGGACTTCGGGCTCAACACCCGGGGAGGCCCCGGGAGCATGTTCGGCGCGGAGGCGTCGTGCGCCTTCACGATGCAGCCGGAGAAGGGCGTGTCGCTGGGGCTGGTGCCCTTCTTCTCGTGGCACGCGCTGTCCTCGCACGGGCAGACGGACACGGCCGTGTATTACGGCGGCGTGGTGGCGGCGCGCTTCACCTGGGGCTGGCTGGACAACGTGGAGCTGTCCGGCGGCTTCGGCCGGGCGAAGATTCACAAGGGGGCGAGCTGGAACGTCCCCATCCTGGGCGTGCGCGGAGGTCGCTGACACATGGGTCCGTTGGAGCTGCTGGTCCGCAACACCTCCGAGGTGCTCACGCTGGAGGGCACCCACCGCGAGAAGGCCGAGACGGCCCTCACCCCTCGCCCCCACGCCTGCGTGGGCCTGCGCGCGGGCCGCGTCGCATACGTGGGGCCGGAGTCCGGGCTGCCCGAGGGCGCGGTGGACGGCGGCACGGAAGTCGTCGACGCCCGCGGCGGCTTCGTGGGCCCCGGCTTCGTGGACCCGCACACGCACCTCGTCTTCGCCGGCGAGCGCTCCGCGGAGTTCGACCTGCGCAACCAGGGCGCCACGTACCTGGAAATCGCCAAGGCGGGCGGCGGCATCGTCAGCACGGTGCGCGCCACGCGCGCCGCCAGCGAGGACGAGTTGGTGAAGCTCGCCCTGCCCCGCCTCCACCGGCTGATGGCGCATGGCGTGACGGTGGCGGAGGTGAAGAGCGGCTACGGGTTGGATTTGGAGAACGAGCTGAAGATGCTGCGCGTGGTGCGCCGGCTGGCGGGGCTGACGCCGGTGGAGTTGGTGCCCACGCTGCTGTGCGCGCATGCGATTCCGGAGGAGTACCGCGGGCGGCGCGAGGACTACGTCCGGCTGTGCATCGACGAAATCATCCCCGCCGTGGCGCGCGAGGGCCTGGCGCGCTTCTGCGACGTCTTCGCGGAGGAGAGCGCCTTCACCGTGGACGAGGCCCGCCGCATCCTCACCGCCGCCCGCGCGCTGGGCATGGTGCCCCGCCTCCACGCGGACCAGCTCACCGCCTGCGGCGCCTCGGAGCTCGCGGCGGAACTTGGAGCCGCAACGGCCGACCACCTGGAGCAGGTGACGGACTCGGGCCTGCGCGCGCTCGCGGAGGCCAACGTCAGCGCCGTACTCGTCCCCACCTCCACGCTGTTCCTGCGCATGCGCCCCTATGCCCCCGGGCGCAGGTTGCGTGACGCGGGTATCAACGTTGCTTTGGGTTCAAACGTGAATCCTGGCTCGGCCATGAGTGAAAACGTGGCCTTGGTGCTGGGCCTGGCGTGTCTGGAGAACGGGCTCACCGCCGCGGAGGCGTACTGGGCGGCCACCCGCGGAGCCGCGCATTCCTTGGGGCTTCAATCACATGGACGGCTGGCAGTCGGAGACCCAGGCGACCTGGTGGTCTTCAACTGTGCCTCGTACCGGCATCTGCCCTACCATCTAGGGGTAGGTCACGCGCGTGTGGTGGTGAAAACCGGGCGTGTCGTCGTCCGGCAGGAGATGAATTCCTGCGCGTGAATTGACGTCGCTCTGACAGGCGGCGTATTCCGGTGCGACACGAGAACTTCTCGTCGGGGCCGGGCTGTATAAATACCTGCCGCTTGCCATGTGCCGACTCTTTGGATTCCGTTCATCGACGCCCGCTGCCGTTCACCCCGCTCTGGTGACGGAGAAGAACTCGCTGCTCATCCAGTCGCGCGAGCACAAGGATGGGTGGGGCATCGCCGCCTACGGCGCGGAGCCGCTGCCGCTGGTGGCCCACGGTGTGGGGCCCGCACACAGCGACCCTGACTTCGAGCGGGTGAGCAGCCGTGTGTCCTCGCACACGGTGGTGGCGCACATCCGCCTCGCGTCGGTGGGCGCGGTGGAGTTGCGCAACTCGCACCCCTTCCACCATGGCCGCTGGTCCTTCGGTCACAACGGAACGCTGCGCGAGTTCGCGAAGCACCGGGCCGCCGTGGAAGCGCTCATCAGCCCGGCCTTCCGCGCCCACATCAAGGGGACGACGGACAGCGAGCGCTGCTTCTACCTCTTCCTCACCCGCCTGGCGGCCAGGCACACGCTCGAGCACCCGGTCCCCGTGGAGGCCGTGGCCCGCGCGGTGGCGGAGACGATGTCGCTGGTGGCGGCTCTTACCGACAGGCCCGGCGTGGAGGGTGGGCCCTCGGCGATGAACTTCCTCGTCACCAATGGCGAGGTGATGGTGGCCTCGCGCCGCAACCGCACGCTCCTCGTGTCCACGGGGCCGACGTGCGGGGGGACGGCGGCGCTGCCGAAGCCAGGCACGCAGGTGCCGCAGTTCATCGTCGCCAGCGAGTCGCTGTGCGGCGGGCCGTACTGGGCGCACGTGGAGGAGGATGACGTCATCGGCGTGGACGCACGCCTCGTCTTCCACCGCTGGCGCGTGCAGGAACTGGCCGGGGGCGACTTGTTCCCGCCCGTGAATCCGGGAGCCCCGCTCAACGCGGCGTGAGCTCGCGCGCGGAAGCTCGCCGCGCGCTGGAGCACACCCTCGTCATCGCCGTCGAGCTCGACGGCGAAGCAGTCGTTGACCACGACGCTGCGCGGGTGAAGGGCCTCGTGAGCCGGTGGCACCGCCCGTGGACTGCCCGCCCGGCGTTGCGCCGGGACGGTGTCACCGCGCTGTCTGTGAATGGATGTGAATCGAAGCCATCGTCCGGCCTCCGCGTGCGCCGCGTTGCAGGTCCGTGACAGAGGTTTTCAGGAACCGAGTCTTCGGTTTTCTCTAATCACTTTCGCTTGGAATTCATTTAACCGCAGCTACCTTGTGGCCTCGAAAATCTGCCTTCCCCCACGCGCCGAGGACCTCCAGGCCCTGGAGGTACCGGCCCTCGTGGAGAAAGACACTCCATGGCTCACACGCTGCTCGGGCCCCAGCCGTCTGGCGCCCTCCCGATGACGAATGGCGACACCGAAGTGACGGTGACCGGGCCCCGCGTGCCCGAGCCGCAGGTGCCCACGCCCGACGGCTTCTCCCTGGAGTCGCTGCTCCCCGTCCTGGTGATGCTGGGCGAGCCCGCGGGAGTCACGGTGGATGCCCAGGCCCTCCATCGCTGGAGCCATGCCCGGACGCAGAGGCCCCCGGGGGATTGGCCGGAGCGCCTGGAGTCCGCCTGCGCGGCGGTAGGCCTCCACGGGGTGAGGCAGCGCGCGCCGGTGAAGGAGGTGCTCGCCGGGGGCGTCGCGCTACCCGCCGCCGTCCTCGGCCCGGAAGGCTGGTGCGTCGTCACCGCGCGCCGGCTCGGGCAGGTTCACGCCCAGGTGCCCGGGAAGGCCGGGCATCCGCCGGGCTGGCTGGACGCGTCGGCGCTGATGGCCATGGTGGGCGCGGAGGACGCGACCCTGCCGCTGGACTGGGTGACGGCGGTGCCTGTCGCGCCGCTGGAGCGGCTGGGCAGCGGTGGACATGACGGCCATCAGGGCCACTCCACGCCCATGCAGCGCCTGCGCTCACTGCTGTGGCTGGAGCGTGACGACCTGAAGGTGGTGCTCGTCTACGCCGTCGCCGCGGGCCTGCTGTCGCTGGCCACGCCCGTCGCCGTGCAGGCCCTGGTGAACACGGTGACGTTCGGCACCCTGCTGCAGCCGCTGCTGGTGCTCTCCATCCTGGTGATGGCGGCGCTGGCCTTCGCGGCCGTGCTGCGGGCGCTCAACACCCACGTGGTGGAGGTCATCCAGCAGCGCATGTTCGTGCGGGTGGCGCTGGACGCCTCGCACCGCATCCCCCGGGTGCGCCAGGAGACCTTCGACCGCACCTACGGCCCGGAGCTCGTCAACCGCTTCTTCGACGTGCTCACCCTCCAGAAGACGTTCTCCGTGTTCCTGCTGGAGGGCGTCAGCCTGGTGCTCCAGGCCCTCATCGGGATGATGGTGCTGGCCTTCTACCACCCGATGCTGCTCGCCTTCGACGTGCTGCTCGTCGCGACCACGGCCTTCATCGTCCTCGTCCTCGGCCAGCGCGGCACGCAGACGGCCATCGAGGAGTCGAAGGCGAAGTATGCGGTGGCCGCTTGGCTGGAGGAGCTTGCCCGGCATCCGCTCGCCTTCCGCTCGCGGGAGGGCGCCGCGCATGCCGAGCAGCAGGCGGACGTCCTCACCCGGGGCTACCTGGGGGCGCGGCGGCGGCACTTCAGCGTCGTCTTCCGGCAGGTGGTGGGTTCGCTCGGCCTGCAGGTGGTGGCGAGCGCGCTGCTGCTGGGCCTGGGAGGTTGGCTCGTCATCCAGCGGCAGCTCACCCTGGGCCAGCTCGTGGCGGCCGAGCTCATCGTCACCGCGGTACTCGCCTCGTTCATCAAGTTCGGCAAGCACGTGGAGAGCTTCTATGACCTGCAGGCCGCCATGGACAAGCTCGGGCACCTGGTGGACCTGCCCCTGGAGGAGGACGGCGCCCACCGCGAGCCGCTGCCGCGCGGGCCCGGCGGGCTGCCGGTGCGGCTTCGCGACGTCCACTTCGCTCACGGCGACGGACGTCCTGCGCTGCGGGGCCTGAACCTGGACCTGCCCGAGGGGGCGAAGGTGGCCCTCATCGCCGACAGCGGCGGTGGCAAGAGCACCCTGGCGGACCTGCTCTTCGGGCTGCGCACCCCCACCGGAGGCCGGGTGGAGGTGGGCGGAGTGGACACGCGCCGCGTGTCGCTGGCCGCGCTGCGCTCCCAGGTCGCGCTGGTGCGCGGCGTGGAGGTGCTGGAGGGCTCGGTGCTGGACAACGTGCGCGTGGGGCGCTCCTCGGTGGGGCCGGCCGAGGCGCGCCAGGCGCTCGCCGCGGTGGACCTGCTGGAGCCCGTCCTGGCGATGCCCCAGGGGCTCGACACCCCGCTGGGCCCCGGCGGCGCGCCCCTGTCGAGCGGACAGCTCGGGCGGTTGATGGTGGCGCGCGCGCTCGCGGGCGCCCCCCGGCTCATCGTCCTGGACGAGATGCTCGAGGGGCTGGGCTCGCGCGGCCGTCAGGCCGTGTTGGACACGCTGCTGGCGCCCGAGGCGCCCTGGACGCTGGTGGTGCTGTCCAGTGAGGAGGACGAGTCCGTGCGGCGCCTCTCCCGGCGCCACACGCTGTCGGAGCTGATGACGGGCGTGGCCCCGGAGGAGCGTTGAACATGGCAACCCATCCCCAGACTTCGTCCTTCGTCGGCGAGCGCGCCGAGCGCGCCGCCTTCACCCTGGTGCGGGCCCCCCGGTGGGCACATGTGCTGGCGCGCGTGCTGGTGGCCCTGGTGGCCGCCGTCCTCCTGCTCGCGCTGTCGCCGTGGCAGCAGACGTCCCTGGGCGCCGGCCGCGTGGTGGCCTTCGCGCCGGTGGAGCGCCAGCAGTTCGTGGAGGCCCCCATCGAAGGCCGCGTCGAGCACTGGGAGGTGCGAGAGGGCAGTCGCGTGAAGAAGGGAGACCTGCTCGCGCGGCTGTCCGACAACGACCCGCAGCTGCTGGAGCGCCTGCAACTGGAGCGCGAGGCGATTGTCCGCCGCATGGAGGCGGCGCAGACACGCGCGGAGGCGCTGGAGGCCCGCATCGAGCAGCTCTCCAGCTCGCGCACCCAGGCCTCCTCGGCGGCCGGGGCGCGCGTGGCCATGGCCGGAGACCGGGTGGCCGCGGCCGAGCGCGCGCTGGAGGCGACCGAGGCGGCGCACCACACGGCGAAGCTCAACCAGGAGCGCCAGCAGCGGCTGGTGGCCGGTGGGCTCACCTCCACGCGCGCCGTGGAGCTCGCGGAGCTGGAGACCGTGCGCGCCGCCACCGAGGTCGAGCGCGCCCGGGCCGCGCTGAGCGCGGCGCGCAGCGAGCAGGCCGCGTTGCGGGCCGACCAGGGCCGGGTGGGCAACGACGTCAGCGCATCGGTGGAGGACGCCCGCGCCTCGCGCGCGTCCGCCCTGGCGGAGGTGGCCGCCAACCAGGCGGAGCTGGCCCGGATGGACGTGCGCCTCGCGCGCCAGCACACCCAGCAGGTGCGGGCGCCCATGGATGCCACCGTGCTGCGGCTGGTGGGCGGGCTGGGCGGGGAGATATTGAAGGCAGGGGACCCGCTGGCGGTGCTCGTACCGGACACCGAGTCGCGCGCGGTGGAGCTCTGGGTGGAGGGCAACGACGTGCCCCTGCTGTCGGAGGACCGGCACGTGCGCCTCCAGTTCGAGGGATGGCCGGCGGTGCAGTTCAGCGGCTGGCCGGCGGTGGCGGTGGGCACCTTCGGAGGCCGGGTGGCGCTCATCGACTCCGCCGACGACGGCAAGGGGAGGTTCCGCGTCCTCGTCATCCCCGACCCGGAGGACGCGCCGTGGCCGTCGGCCGCCTACCTGCGCCAGGGCGTGCGCGTCAACGGCTGGGTGTTCCTCGACAGCGTGACGCTCGGCTACGAATTGTGGCGCCGCTTCAACGGCTTCCCGCCGGTGGTGGACAGCGCGGAGCCGGCGCCGGTGAAGAAGGAGGACAAGGGATGAGGCGGGTGGAGCTGTGCACCCTGCTGCTGGCGGGCCTGCTGGCCTCTCCGGGGCTGGCGCGGGCGGAGGCAGCGGTTGCGGCGGAGAGGGCGCCATTGTCACTGGAGGAAGTGCTTGGCGCGGTGGAGCGTCACTACCCCGTCCTCGAGGCGGCGCGACAGGACGCGGCGGCGGCCGACGCGGAGCTGCTGGCGGCCCAGGGCGGGTTCGACCCGCGAGTGCGGGCTCGGGCGGTGAGCACACCCCTGGGCGGCTACCCGTACACGCGCCTGGATGGAGTCGTGGAGCAGCCCACCCCCTGGTGGGGAGCGAACCTCTTCGCCGGCTGGCGCTACGGGGGCGGAGAGTTTCCCACCTATGCGGAGCAGTACGAGACGAACGCGCTGGGCGAGGTGCGCGCCGGGGTGAGCGTGCCGCTCTGGCGCGACGGCCCCATCGACCGGCGCAGGGCCACCCTCGCCCGGGCGGAGCTGGGCACCGGCGCCGCCGCGCATGCGGTGACGCAGACGCGGCTGGAGTCCGCGCGCGCCGCCACGTGGCGCTACTGGGACTGGGTGGCGGCCGGCCGCAGGTATGCCATCGCCGTGGAGCTGCGGCGGATGGCGCGCAGCCGGGATGACCAGCTCGCGGAGCGGGTGCGCAGCGGTGACCTGGCGGCCTTCGAGCAGGTGGACAATCAACGGGCGCTGGTGCAGCGAGAGGGCCACGTGGTGTCCGCCGGGCGGCTGCTCCAGCAGAGCGCCATCGAGCTGTCCCTCTTCCTGCGGGACGCGGAGGGCCGGCCCGTGCTGCCGGAGCCAGAGTGGCTGCCGGGAGGCTTCCCGGAGCCCGTGTCCGCCGAGCAGGCGGTGGGGCCGGTGGAGCTGGAGCGCGTGCTCGCGCGCCGGCCGGACGTGCTGCGGCTGGAGGCCTCGAGGCGGCAGCAGCAGGTGGAGCACCGGCTCGCCCGCAACCAACGCGCGGCGGGAGTGGACGTGAGCGTGGCGGCCTCGAAGGACCTGGGCGCGGGCAGCGCGAAGCGGGACAAGCCCGAGCTGGAGCTGGGGCTTTTGGTCGACCTCCCCACCCTCAACCGCGGAGCCAACGGCCGGGAGCGCCAGGCCGCGGCCGTGCTGGCCCGGCTGGAGACCCAGCTCCGGCTTCAGAAGGACCGGGCTGGAGCAGAGGTGCGGGACGCCCTCTCCGCCCTGGACGCGGCCCGTGAGCGGGTGGAGGTGGCGCGGCGGGAGCTGCGGCTGGCGCGGGAACTCGAGCGGTCCGAGCGGGCCCGTTTCGAGCTGGGCGAGAGCTCGCTGCTCTTCGTCAACCTGCGCGAGCAGGCCGCCGCCGAGGCCGCCGTGCGTGAGGTCGACGCGCTCAACGACTACCACAAGGCGGAGGCGAGCCTGCGCGCCGCGGCCGTCATCCCGGTGGCGGTCCCGGACACGGCGGCCAGCCCGCCGCGCCGGAGCGCCTCCGCGAGCGTGCGATGACCTGGGATGCCTCAGCTCAGCCAGGCGTCGAGCAACGCGGCCGGCCGCTCGCCGAAGGCCTCCGCCGTAAGCTCGCGCACGTCCCCGCCTCCGTGGCGCAGCGTCACGCGCAGGAACTCACGGGGCGCGGCGGCGGGAATCCGGTCCAGCCACTCCACCAGCGAGGCGCCGTCCCCGGTCTCCACCATGTCCAGGAAGCCGGTGGAGTACAGGTCGTCGTAGCTCGTCAGCCGGTACAGGTCCGCGTGGTACAGCGGAATCCTTCCCGAGTACGGATACACAATCGCGAACGTGGGGCTGGCCACCTCCGAGCGTGGCACCTCCGCCCCTTCCGCCACGCCGCGCACCAGGTGCGTCTTCCCCGCGCCCAGGTCGCCAATCAGCCCCACGAAGTCCCCCGGCCGCAGCAGCCCGCCCAGCCGCACGCCCAGGGCATGTGTCTCCTCGGGTGACGCCAGCCGCACCGTCCTGACGCGCGTCGCGGTGCTCATCGCCCCCACCGGGTCCACACCTCACAGAGCCCCTGCTCCACCAAATCACCTGCAATCAACCCGAGCTGTCCCCGCCGCGCCGCCGCCAGGTCTCCCGCGAGCCCGTGCGCATACACCGCCGTCCACACCGCATCCGGCACCGGGAAGCCCTGCGCGAGGAACGCACCGCACAGCCCCGACAGCACATCCCCGGAGCCCCCCGTGGCCATGCCCGGATTGCCCGTGGTGTTGATGAACACGCGCCCGTCCGAGTGCGCCGTGAGCGTCCGGTCCCCCTTCAGCACCACCGTCACCCCCAGCCCCGACGCCAGCTGCTTCACCACCTCCAGCCGGCGTGCCTGGACCTCCTTCGTCGGCTTCCCCGTCAGCCGCGCCATCTCCCCCGGGTGCGGCGTCAACACCACCGGCCCCTTCGCCCGCCGCAGCACGGACAAATCATCGGCCACCGCGTTGAGCGCATCCGCGTCCAGCACCGCGGGCAGCTCCAGCCGCGACAGCAGCTCGCCAATCAGCTTCCCCGTCTCCGGACCGCGTGGAATCCCGGGGCCGATGACGAGCGCATCCTTGCCCTCGGCCGCGGCCAGCAGCGAGTCCAGGTCCCCCATCCCCAGCGGCCCCGAGCCCTCCAGGGGCGTGCCCATGATTTCCGCCGAGTGCGACTGGATGGTGTCCAGCGCATCCCCGCGCGCCGCCACCGTGACGAGCCCCGCCCCCGAGCGCAGCGCCGACTTCGCCACCAGCGCCGCCGCGCCCGACTTGCCGCGGCTCCCCGCCACCGCGAGCACATGCCCGAACGTGCCCTTGTGCGAGTCCGCCTTGCGCACCGGCAGCGTGCCGCGCGCGTCCGCCTCCTCCACCACGCAGAGGCTCGGGCCGGACAGCTCCTTCGCCGCCTCGCCGCCCATGCCGATGTCCACGCGCTTCACCCGGCCGCACAGCGAGGCCCCGGGCTCCAGCACCTGCCCCGGCTTGAGGTAGCCGAAGGCCACCGTGACATCCGCCTCCACGCACGGCGAGAAGGCCTCGCCCGTGTCGCTCTGCAACCCCGAGGGCACGTCCGCCGCCACCACCTTCGCCCCCGCGTTCCACCAGCGGGAGATGGCGCCAATCGCCTCCGCGAACTCGCCCGCCGGCGCGCGGCTCAGCCCCGTGCCGAAGAGCGCGTCCACCACCACGTCCCCCAGCCCCAGCTCCGGCAACGAGGCCAGCGCTCGAGGCACCACGCCGAAGGCCTTCAGCGCCGCCAGGTTCCGCTTCGCCTCGGGCGTCAGCTTCGCCGCGTCGCCCACCAGCGCCACGGTGACGCGGGCGCCGCCCTCCTGGAGGAAGCGCGCCGCCACCAGCCCGTCGCCGCCGTTGTTCCCCGGGCCGCACAGCACCGTGAAGCGCCCGTCCGGGCCGGCCACGCTCCGGGCCACCTCCGCCAGTCCCCGCCCCGCGTTCTCCATCAGCAGCGCGGAGGGCATCCCGTGGCGCGCTTCGGCGCCCTGCTCGGCTTCACGCATCTGGGCTGCGGTGAGGACGCGCAACATGGCTCACTGTCCTTTCTTCTGGAGCACCACCGTGGCCGCGGCCACGCCGGCGTCATGCGACAGCGCGAGGAAGGCCTCCAGCCCCCGCGCCTCCATCACCTCGAGCGCCACGCCGGAGAGGGCGAAGTACGGCGGCCCGCCGTCCCTTCGCACCTCCATGTCCTTCCACCGGATGCCCGGAGGCGCGCCCAGCGCCTTCACCAGCGCTTCCTTCGCGGCCCACCGCGCCGCGTACGCGCTGGCCGCGTCGTGCCGCCCGCCGCACAGCGCCCGCTCGGCCTGCGTGTACACGCGGTTCAGGAAGGCCTCGGCGCGCGGGCCCTCCATGATGCGCTGAATCCGGGAGATGGAGCAGATGTCGAGGCCGAGGCCGACGATTCCCATGCCGCGCTACCCCGGGTTGCGCATCAGGTCCAACATCTCCCGCACCGCCCGCTCGAAGCCCACCAGCACCGCGCGCCCGACAATCGCGTGGCCGATGTTCAGCTCGTCGATTTCGGCGATGCGGGCAATGGCCTGCACGTTGTCGTAGTTGAGCCCGTGGCCCGCGGCCACGCCCATGCCCAGCTTCGTGCCCGCCTTGGCCGCGTCGACGATTCGCGCCAGCTCCCGCGCGCGCTCCTTCTCGTTGCGCGCCTCGCAGTAGCGGCCCGTGTGCAGCTCGATGCGGTCCGCGTTCACCTTGTGCGACGCGCGCACCTGGTCCAGGTCCGGGTCGATGAACAGCGAGACGGCAATCTCGCCGTCCTTGAGGTTCTTGATGATTTTCGCGACGTGCTCGCGCTGGCCCGCCACCTCGAGGCCGCCCTCGGTGGTGAGCTCCTCGCGCCGCTCGGGCACCAGCGTCACCACGTCCGGCTTGTGCTCGTAGGCGATCTTCACCATCTCCGCGGTGGCCGCCATCTCGAGGTTGAGCAGCGTCTGCACCGTCTCGCGGAGGATGCGCAAGTCCCGGTCCTGGATGTGACGCCGGTCCTCGCGCAGGTGGATGGTGATCTGCTGCGCGCCGGCCAGCTCGGCCATGGCCGCCGCCGTCACCGGATCCGGGTACGTGGTACGCCGCGCCTGACGCAGCGTCGCCACGTGGTCCACGTTGACACCCAGTCGCTGTCCCATCGACCGCACCTCGCTTGGCGCGCGGGCACGGGATTGTCGATGGCCCCGGTACGCGCCGGCCCTTCATTTCGCGGCCGGCGTCCCGAAGTCAACCGCTCAGAATTCCGGCTCAGCCGGAATGGCTCGGGGGTTCCGGCTCAGCCGGAATTGCTCGGAGTCGCGGCTTCAGCCGTTGAGGGACTTGGAGAGCGCCTCGGCGATCTCCTTGGCGTACGCCTCGTTGCGAGCGGCGTCCTCGCCCTCGATGAGCACGCGCACCTTGGGCTCGGTGCCGGAGAAGCGCACCAGCACGCGGCCGGCGTTGCCCAGCCGCTGCTCCACGCTCTTGATGGCCTTCATCACCTCCGGCAGCTCGCCCAGCTCCTTCTTCTGCTTCACCACGATGTTCACCAGCGTCTGGGGAACGGGCTCGAAGATGGAGGCCAGCTCGCTCAGCGGCTTGCCCTGGCGGCACATGACGGCCAAGAGCTGCAGCGCCGCGAGGGTGCCGTCGCCGGTGGTGGTGTGGTCCAGGAAGATGAGGTGGCCGCTCTGCTCGCCGCCCAGGTTGTAGCCGTTGCGGCGCATCTCATCGACGACGTAGCGGTCACCCACGCGGGTGCGGGCCACCTTCACGCCCCAGCGCGCCACCGCGCGCTCCAGGCCGATGTTGCTCATCACCGTGGACACGAGCGTCTTCTTCTTGAGCTGCTTGCGCGCCACCAGCTCACCCGTGCAGATGGCCATGATGGCGTCGCCGTCCACCACCTTGCCCTTCTCGTCCACGACGATGAGGCGGTCGGCGTCGCCGTCCAGGGCGATGCCCAGGTGGGCGCCGTGCTTCACCACCGTGCGCGCCAGGTTCTCCGGGTAGAGCGCGCCGCACTTGTGGTTGATGTTCTTGCCGTCCGGGTTGACGCCCAGGGTGATGACCTTGGCGCCCAGCTCCTCGAGCACCGCGGGCGCCGTCTTGTAGGCCGCGCCGTTGGCGCAGTCGACGACGATGGTCATCCCCTCCAGGGTGAGCTCGCGCGGGAAGGTGGCCTTCAGGTAGACGATGTAGCGGCCGCGCGCGTCCTCCATGCGGAACGCCCGGCCAATCTTCGTGGCCGTGGGGCGGATGGAGTCGATGGAGCCGCTGGACAGCAGCTCTTCAATCTTGCCTTCCGTCTCGTCCGGCAGCTTGAAGCCGTCGCGCCAGAAGAACTTGATGCCGTTGTCCTCGTAGGGGTTGTGCGACGCGGAGATGACCGCGCCCGCGTCCGCCCGCATGGAGGTGGTGAGGTTGGAGATGCCCGGTGTCGGCAGCGGGCCCACGAGCTCCACGTCCACGCCCATGGAGGTGAGGCCGGCGGCGAGCGCCTGCTCGAGCATGTAGCCCGACAGCCGCGTGTCCTTGCCGATGATGACCCGGTGCCGGTGCGGCCCGTTGCGGATGAGGTACGCGAGCGCACGCCCGAGCTGCATCGCGACCTCGGCCGTCATCGGGTAGACGTTCGCCTTGCCGCGCACGCCGTCCGTACCGAACAGCTTCTGCGACGCCCGCTCCTCCTTGGGAGGCATATTCATCCTGTACGCCATGTGTGCCGCTCCACCTTTCCCACGCCGGGCCTGCGCCGGCCTCTCGACGTCGGGGCTTATACCCCGCCCTCTAGACGGGCCCGAAGCTACGGACCCGGTGCTCCCTGGGCAACCACCCAGGCATGCAGGCTTATCAGCCTCACTCAGATTGCGAAATCGATACCAACGCCTTCGCCGAGGGGGCCGCCTCCCTGCGTGCCCCCCGACAGTGCCCGGAAGTCCACACCCCGAGGACTGAAAGCCACACCAAATTACCGGCTGTACAGCAAGCCACCCTCCAATCCTTGCCGGATGGCGTCCACCACGGTGAGGGCGTCCCGCGTCTCCACCACGTCGTGCACCCGCACCACGTCCGCGCCGCCCAGGGCGGCCACCGCGGCCACGGAGCCCAGCGTCGCCGCCAGTCGCTCGGAGGCCGGCTTGCCCCCCGTGAGCTTCCCCAGGAAACCCTTCCGGCTGGTGCCCACCAGCAGCGGCAGCCCCAGCACACGCAGCTCCCCCAGGCGACGGAGCAGGAAGAGGTTGTGGTCGAACGTCTTCCCGAAGCCGATGCCCGGGTCCAGGAGGATGCGGCCGCGCGGCACGCCCGCCGTCACCGCCCGCGCCACGGCTTCCTCCAGGAAGGACAGCACCTCGTCCACCAGGTCGTCGTAGCGCGGCGCCTGCTGCATGGTGGCCGGCGTGCCCTGGATGTGCATGAGGCAGCAGGCCGCCCCTGCCTCGGCCACCACGCGGGCCAGTTCCGGGTCCGAGCGGAAGCCGGTGATGTCGTTGACGAGGTGCGCGCCCGCCTTCAGGGCCTCGCGCGCCACCGCGGCCTTGGTGGTGTCCACCGACAGGGGCACCGACGTCCGCGCGCGCAGGCCCTGGATGACGGGCAGCACCCGCGCCACCTCCTCCTCCACGCCCACCGCCTGGGCGCCGGGACGGGTGGATTCTCCACCTACATCCAGCAGGTCCGCGCCCGCCTCCGCCAGCGCCACGCCGTGGGCGATGGCGGCCTCCGCGTCGAGGAAGCGGCCGCCGTCGGAGAAGCTGTCCGGCGTCACATTCACGACGCCCATGACGTAGGTGCGCGAGCCCCACGCGAAGGTGCGCCCGCCCAGCTCCAGCGCCGCCGGGGCCCTGTCCGCCGACAGGGCGCGCTCCAGCGCGGAGGCCAGCTCCAGCACGGGACCGCCCTTGGCGTGCGCCGCCGCCGCCAGCCGCTCCAGCTGCTCCCTGCGCCCCGTGAGCAGGCCCGTCCCCGGACGCGCCTGGGCGTCGCCCGGAATCCAGGCGGGGTACTTCGCGGTGGCCTCGGAGCGCACCTGGAGGAAGCGCACCGCGTCCGCCGTCAGCCCGGTGAGCAGCACCTGGAGGTGGGGCAGCTTCGCGAGCAGGTCCTCACGGGCGGCCGCGGGCAGCCCCATCCGCTGGAAGGCCAGCAGCAGGTCCTCCGGTCGGTCGGCGGCAATCGGACGGGCACGAATCATCGGGAGCGGGCTCCTGGACGCACGGGCTCCACCCTACCCCCACCCCGCGGCCCCGGCGCTGAACTTCTCGCCGAAGCGACGGCTGCCGGGCATTAGATGCGGAGCCATGGACCTCAACGAGCTCCTCGTCTTCGCGCGGGTGGTGCAGGCCGGCAGCTTCACCTCGGCGGCGCGCCTGCTGCGGATGCCCAAGTCCACCGTCAGCCGGAAGGTGTCGGATTTGGAAGAGCGCATCGGCGCGCAGCTCCTGCACCGCACGTCGCGCAAGCTGCGCCTCACCGACGCGGGGCAGGCCTACTACGCGCACGCCGAGCGCATCGTCTCCGAGGCCGAGCAGGCGGAACAGGCCGTCACGCGCCTGCAGTCCGCCCCCCACGGCCTGCTGCGCGTCACCACGCCGCTCACCTTCGGCTGCATCGGACCGCTCGTCTCGGAGTTCCTCCAGCGCCACCCGCAGGTGCAGCTGGAGCTGGTGTGCACCGAGCGCGCGGTGGACCTGATGGAAGAGGGCTTCGACCTCGCGGTGCGCGCGGGGCGCCTCGCCGACTCATCCCTCATCGCGCGCAGGGTCGGCCACATCGAGCACATCGTCGTCGCCTCCCCCGGCTACCTGAAGCAGCGCGGCACGCCCAGGGCGCCGAAGGAGCTGGAGAAGCACGACTGCATCCTCTTCGGCACGGCGCTGGAGCGGAGCACCTGGACGCTGTCCTCGGGTGGCAGGCCGGTGCAGGTGCCCGTGCGAGCGCGGCTCGCGGTGAACGAGCCGGACATGCTGCGCGCGGTGACGCTGGCGGGCGCTGGCATCGCCCTCTTGCCCAACCTCAACTACGCGGAGGACCTCGCCACCGGACGCCTGCGGCACATCCTCCCCGACTGGAGCTCGGCCGCGGTGCCGGTCCACGCCGTCTACCCGAGCAGCCGCCACGACTCGCCCAAGGTGACGGCCTTCGTGGACTTCCTGCGCGAGCGCTGGCCCGTCCGCCCGGTGGCGTGAGACGACGCCGCGCGGTCGTCCAATGGGTGGAACGATGGTTCCCAGTTCCTCGTCTGGTGGGGAGGGGGGCGCTGTCGCATCTTCCTTCTCGAAGACGGACGGGCCCTGGTGGCCAACGCCTTCCGCAGACAAGGAGCACACCATGATGACCATTCGACCTTCCGAAGCCCGCGGCCATGCGAACCACGGCTGGCTGGACTCCCACCACACCTTCTCGTTCGGCGGCTACTACGACCCGGACAACATGGGCTTCCGTGCCCTGCGCGTCATCAACGAGGACCGTGTCATCTCCGGCGAGGGCTTCGACACGCACCCCCACCGCGACATGGAAATCATCACCTACCCCTTGAGCGGGGCCATTGCCCACCGTGACAGCACGGGCGGCACCGGGCTCCTGCGCGCGGGCGAGGTGCAGCGGATGACGGCCGGCACCGGCGTGCTGCACAGCGAGATGAACGGCGCGGACGAGGAGCTGCACTTCCTGCAGATCTGGATCATCCCCGAGAAGCGGGGCCTGAAGCCCGGCTACGAGCAGAAGCTCTTCACCGAGGCCGAGCGCCGGGGCCGCTGGCGCGTGGTGGTCAGCCCCGACGCGCGCGAGGGCAGCCTCACCGTGCACCAGGACGTGTCGCTGCACGGCACGCTGCTGGGCGCGGGCGAGTCGGCCGAGTACACGCTCGCTCCGGGCCGCCATGCCTGGGTGCAGATGGCGCGCGGCAGGGCCACGCTCAACGGCGTGGAGCTGAAGGCCGGTGACGGCGTGGCCGTGTCCGACGAGTCGCGGCTGGTCTTCACGGCCACCGAGCCCGTCGAGGCGCTGCTCTTCGACCTGGCCTGAGGGCCGGGCTCGAGTGAAGGCCCGCAAAGCGCAAAGGCCCTTCCCGGTCCGCTGGGAAGGGCCTTCGTCATTTCAGGACTTCGGAGGAAGCGACTTAAGCCTTCTTCGGCTCCATCGTCGGAATCGCCTCGAGCGCGTCGAGGATCTTCCGCTTGTCCTTCTTCTCGGTCGCCTTCGGCGGAGCGTTGACGCGCGGGGGCGGACGCTCACGGGTCAGCTGGCCGCCCTGGAGGAGGACATTCACGTCCTCGGCGTCCAGCGTCTCGTACTCCACCAGCGCCTCGGAGACGCGCTTGAGGGCCTCCAGGTTCTCCGTCAGCAGGCGCTTGCCGTTGTCGTAGCAGCCCACGACGATGCTGCGGACCTCGGAGTCGATCTGCCGGGCGGTGTCCTCGGAGTAGTCCTTGGACGAGTTGAAGTCGCGGCCCAGGAACACCTCACCGTCGCTCTTGCCGAACGCCAGCGGGCCCATCTTCTCGCTCATGCCCCAGCGGCACACCATGGCGCGCGCCGTCTCGGTGGCGCGCTCGATGTCGTTCGCCGCGCCGCTGCTCATCTCGTTGAACATGAGCTCTTCGGCGATGCGGCCGCCCATGGCCATGGAGATCTGGTCGAGCATCTGCTTCTTGTAGCCGTTGACCTTGTCCTCGACGGGCAGGCTCCAGGTGACGCCCAGGGCCTGGCCGCGCGGGATGATGGTGACCTTGTGGAGCGGATCACACCCGGGGAGGAGCTTGGCCAGCAGCGCGTGGCCCGCCTCGTGGACGGCGGTGTTCCGCTTCTCCTTCTCGGTCATGATCATGGACCGGCGCTCCGGGCCCATGAACACCTTGTCCTTGGCGGCCTCGAAGTCGCTCAGGTCCACGCGCTCCTTGTTCTGGCGCGCGGCCATGAGGGCCGACTCGTTGACGAGGTTCTCCAGGTCCGCGCCCGTCATGCCCGGCGTACCGCGGGCGATGACCTCGAGCTCCACTTCCGGAGCCAGCGGCACGCGGCGCGTGTGCACCTTGAGGACGCCCAGGCGCCCCTTGAGGTCGGGACGCGGCACCACGATGCGCCGGTCGAAGCGGCCGGGGCGCTGGAGCGCCGGGTCCAGCACGTCCGGACGGTTGGTGGCGGCAATCAGGATGACGCCGTCGTTGGACTCGAAGCCGTCCATCTCCACGAGCAGCTGGTTGAGCGTCTGCTCGCGCTCGTCATGGCCGCCGCCCAGCCCCGCGCCACGGTGGCGACCCACGGCGTCGATTTCGTCGATGAAGATGATGCAGGGGGCGTTCTTCTTGCCCTGCTCGAAGAGGTCGCGCACGCGGCTGGCGCCGACGCCCACGAACATCTCCACGAAGTCCGAGCCGGAGATGGAGAAGAACGGAACACCGGCCTCACCGGCCACCGCGCGGGCGAGCAGCGTCTTGCCCGTGCCCGGAGGGCCCATCATCAGCACGCCCTTGGGGATGCGGCCGCCGAGCTTGGTGAACTTCTTCGGGTCCTTGAGGAAGGCGACGATCTCCTCCAGCTCCTCCTTGCACTCGTCCACGCCGGCCACGTCCGCGAAGGTGACCTTGTTGTGGCTCTCGCTGAGGAGCTTCGCCTTCGACTTGCCGAAGGTCATGGCCTTGCCGCTACCGCCCTGCAGCTGGCGCATGAAGAAGATGAAGAAGAGGAACAGGAATACGACGGGCATCCACTGTCCGAGGATGGTCAGCCAGAGGCTGTTCTGCTCCTCGCGCTCGTACTTCACGTCCACGCCGTTGGCGCGGAGCTGGTTGAGCATGGCCGCGTCCGGCGCGGGGCCCGTCGTACGGAACTTCTCGCTCGTATCGACGAACTTGCCAGAGTAGGTGTTGCCCTTGACGGCGACTTCCTTGACCTTCTTCTCCTCCACCTTCGACAGCAGCTGCGTGAAGGATGGCTCCTGGACCTGGTCATTGCCCTGGGAGAAGAAGTTGTAGAAGGCGACGAAGAGGACGATCAGGATGACCCAGAGCCCGATGGTCTTGTAGGTCGAACGCACGTGTCAGCTGCCCTTTCGGTACTCGGCGGGATGAGGGCCGCGCTGGGAAGAACCCCAGCTATTTCCATCATTTGGCCGACACCAGGCGAGCAACCCAACGTCGGACCGTATCAGCAACAGCAAAAAGCCCTCAACTATTTAGGGGGGCGCGGCCATCCCCACTCGCTGGACTGCTCCCACCCTATAACGAAGGGGGCCGCTGAATGCTTGGACCGGGTGGGGCCGCCCAGAGGGAGTGTCCGGAAGACACACCTGTGAGCGTGGGTGCCCACAGCCCGGGGAGCCACAACACCTCCCCCCCGGCATCCACCACCACCGGCCACGCGCCACGCGCCTCCGCCGGCACCCGAAGGTCCACCAACAGGTCCTGGAGCTTCCGTTGTCCCGCGTCCGTCCGGACGCGGTCGCCCGCCTGGCGAGTCCGCACGGTGAGCGGCCAGTGCGTCCCTTCCGCGAGCGACAGGCTCCACACGCCCGCGGGCGGCGGCCCCTGCTCCACGCAGAAGCGCCAGCCCGTGCCCTCCAGCGTCCCCTCTGCGCCCACCCCCGCCAGTTGCAACCGGGTGGCGACGTCAGGCCGCGGCGGGCCCACGCAGCGCACCCGCCCGCTCGCGGCGCGCAGCACCAGCCCCCGCCCCAGCGTGGCCGTGCCTCCGCGCTCCACCGCGATGAGCACGCGCGCCAGCGTGGCGTCATCCGCCGGCACGCCCGCCACGTCCAGCAGCCGGGCGAGCACCCTGCGGCGCAGCGGTGACTCCAGCGCGCGCACGCCGGGCGCATCCAGGCTGCCGTCCTCCAGCACGAGCCGCGCCCACGACTCGTCCGCCAGACGCGACAGGAGCGCGTCGTCCTCCGCCGCATGCCGCGCGAAGGACGCCAGCCGCGCCTCCACCGCGTAGCCGGCCGCCCGCGACAGGGCCGGCAGCGCGTCCTTCCGGATGCGCGTGCGGAAGAAGGTCGGGTCGGCATTCATCGGGTCTGTCCAATAGGAGACAGCTTCGGCCGTGAGGAAGGCGAGCACCTCCTCGCGGGTCAGCTCCAGGAGCGGGCGGACGAGCCCCGCGCGCGAGGCCTGGATGCCGCCCGCGCCCCGCAGCGCCGTGCCGCGTGCGAGCCGCATCAGCAGCGTCTCCGCCTGGTCGCTCGTCGTGTGCGCGGTGGCCACCGCGTCCAGTCCGCGCTCGCGGCGCAGGGCCTCCAGGGCCTCGTAGCGGGCCTGGCGCGCCCTCGCCTCCAGGCCGGGGCCGGAGCTCAGGTGCAGCTCGCGAACGTGGCAGGGCAGGCCGTGCTCGGCGGCCAGGCGGGCGACCGCCTGGACCTCCGCCTCGGACTCCAGTCGCAGGCCATGGTTCAGTGTCGCGACCTCCACGCGCAGCCGGAGCGCGGGGGCGACGCGCGCGGTGCCCACCAGCAGCGCGGTGGAGTCCGCGCCTCCCGAGACGGCGAGCAGCACCGAGCGGCCCTCGAGGCCGAGGCGCTGGTACGCCGCCTCCAGCGTCTTCGTCAGCGGCGGGGGTTGGGAGCGAGTGCGGGGCATCTGACAGGGCCGGAATGGATTGTCGAATGGCTGGGTTACAGAGGCGCGTGCGGTTGAAGGTAGGGGGGGCGGTTCTTATGATCGTCACACCGGATGGGCGTGGTCGCGGTAGCGGAAATAGACGCTGCCGCCGGGGATGTTGAAGGACGGTCGAATTTCAAGGTGTTGGGCCTAGGGGTCCCCCCCCTCCCCCTCTGGGCCCACGGGTCCGCCAGGAGATCCACTCCCGGCGGTCCCTCTTTCCGAAGCGCCCCGGACTTCCTCGTTGAGGTCCGGGGCGTTTCCTTTTTCGCGCCACGCTGCACACGTCACGTGCGACTGCACGCGCCCGGGGGTTGAGCGTGCGGTCGCGGAATGAGTCCTCCGAAACCGTTGACCCTCTTGGGAGTCTGTCGGATAACGACCCCGGTGTGTTCAGGTCGTCACCTCGAATCCGCCCCGGAGACCCAGGTATGGCAGGCACTGACAAGCGCAAGCAGTCGCTGTACTTCCCCGAGGAGATGTTGAAGGAGATCCAGGAGGAAGCGACCCGCCAGGACCGCTCCCTGTCCTGGGTCGTGCAGCAGGCATGGAAGATCGCCCGTGAGCGCATCAAGTCGTTCCCGGCCGTCAACGATGTGACTGGCGACGAGCGCCAGGACCCGCGGGAGGAGTAGCGAGGGCATGGCCACGACCGACCATCGCAAGCAGAGTCTCTACTTCCCCGAGGACATGCTGGAGGAGATCCAGCGTGAGGCGACGCGGCAGGACCGCTCGCTGTCCTGGATTGTCCAGCAGGCGTGGAAGGTGGCGCGCGGCGACATCCGGAAGATGCCTTCCGTGAATGACGTGCTGAGCCCGCCGCCGCGTCCCGCCGTGGCCCCCGTGGCTCCGTCGGTGGCTCCCACGGCCCCCATGCCCGTGGTGGCCGCGGCTTCATCCTCGGACGAGCCGAAGTAGTCGCAGCAACCGGGCCCGCGCCCGGCCCACCGGCATCCCGAGCCGGCGGGCCGCGCGGGTCGACAGCGGTGCCCGTGCTCCATCCGGCGCCTTACTGAGGGCCGTTTTTTTGCCGGGCCTCCAGTGCCGTGCGAGGGATCTGCGCACTCCATGCGCGACTCGCTGGCCTTGCACCTCGCACTGTTCCGCCGCCAGAGGGCGCAGCTCGCCCGGGTGGTGGACGGTCAGACCGAAGCCTTCCGCGCCTACGAGGCGCGCTACCGGCGGCGTACCGCCGGCTACCGGCGCATCGTCACGCTGCCGTCCGTGCACCAGCAGGTGCAGGCCGCGGACGTGGTGTACGTCGGCGACTACCACACGCTCCCGCTCGCGCAGCAGACGTACCTGACGCTGGTGGAGCGCGCGCTCGCCTCGGGCCGCCGCGTCGTGCTCGCGCTCGAGTGCGTGGAGGGCCGCCACCAGGCCGCGCTGGACGCGTGGCGCGCGGGCCGGATGCCGGAGCGCGCGCTGCTGGAGCGGCTGGGGCTCTCCGCGAGCGGCAACGGCTTCGGCTCGGCCACGGGCACGCGCGCGGTGCTCGCCTTCGCACGGCGGCACAAGCTGGAGGTGGTGGGCATCGACCGGCGCGCGCAGGGCGAGCGCTCGCTGGCGCTGCGGGACGCCTACGCGGCCGAGCGCATCGCTCGCGCGGCCCGGGCCGAGGACCGTCCGCTGGTCATGGTGCTGGTGGGCCAGTACCACGTGGCGCCCTGCCACCTGCCGGCGCAGGTGGAGCGCGCGCTCGGCGCGGACTCGCGGCGGGGCCTCGCCGTGTACCAGAACGCGGAAGGCGTCTGGTGGCGGCTGGCGCGCGAGGGGCGCGTGGGCGCGGCGGAGGCGGTGGAGCTCGCGGACGGCGCGCTGTGCCTGCTGAACGCCTCCCCCGTCGTGTGCCAGCAGAGCTTCCTGGACTACCTGGAGGCGGAGGCCGGCGACGCGCCGCTGATGGACCGGAGCGCCGCGGAGCGGTTCCGGGAGATGTCCTCGCTGATTGGACGGCTGGCGGGCGTCCCGGTGGTGCGGGCGCTGGACTCGGTGGACGTGGCGACGGCGGCGGACGGCGACGTGCTGGCGCGCATCCAGCGGCGCGGGCGCTTCACGCACGCGGAACTGGCGCAGCTGCGGCGGCACATCCTGTCGCGGGAGAGCGGCTACATCCCCCGGGCGCGCACGGCGTACCTCGCGTCGATGTCGCTGAACCACGCGGCGGAGGAAGCCGCGCACTTCGTCCGGCACTGCGCGGTGGGCGACGCCATGGAGGCGCCGCGCCGCGCGTCCGAGGCCTTCTACGCGCGCTGCCTGGAAGAGGCGCTGGGCTTCTTCGGCTCGAAGCTGGTCAATCCGCGGCGCACGTGTCCGGGGCTGGCCGAGTGGGCCAAGCGCTTCGGCGAAGGCCGGGGCGTGGAGCGGCAGATTGCCGCCTTCGTGCTCGCGCACAAGGCCGCGGAGACCGAAGGGCCGGAGGAGGCCGTGAAGCTCCTCCCCCTGCGCAAGGACCGGCTCTTCCACGGCGTCAGCCACGCGCTGGGGTACCTGCTGGGCGACAGGCTGTACCAGGCCTTCGACGCGGGCAGCGTGGCGAAGGCCGAGGTGCAGGCGCTCTTCCGAGACCCGTTCGAGGACCCGCGCGGCGCCTACTTCACGTGGACCGGGCGCCTGGGCGCCTGAGCCGGGACTTCGGCGCGCGTGGGGCTACAGCTTCTGCGTGGGCGCGGACTGGCCGTCCTTCGGCTTGACGACGCTCTTCACCTTCGCCTTGAAGGCCTTCATCTTGTCCTTCATCTGCATGCGCTGCTCCTCGGTGAGCTGACCACCCGCCGCCTCGCGCTGGGCCTTCATCTCCTCGCGGAGCTGCTTGCCCTCGGTCTTGAACTGGTCGGCCTGGGCCTGGGTGAGACGCCCCTCGGCCACCGCCCGGTCCAGCCGCTTCTCCAGGTGGAAGAACCGCCCCCCGTGCTTGTGGCGCTTGTGGTCCCGGCCCTCGTGGCGGCCCTGCTCCGCGGGGGCCTGCGTGGGCGTGGACTCGGCGGCCAGCACCGGAACGGCGAACAGCAGCGACGCAACGACAGCGGACCGCAGGGCAGACGTCAGACGCATGATGGGGTTCTCCTCGGGTTCACGACGACGCCGGGACTCCAGCCTCCCGTCGTCTCCTGCCTGTAGGAACCCCGCGCCCGGCAAAAGGTTAAATCCGCCCCGTCCTGGGCCGGAAGAAGACGGGCTCCGAGAGTGACGCCGGAGCCCGCCCTCCCGCCCTCCGGCCTATCGCGTCACGGGCTTCACCGCGCGCGTGGCGATGAAGCCGGAGAGGTAGTCGGACAGCTTGTCGCCGGAAACGTGCTTGTCCTCGAAGAGGCCGGTGATGGCGAAGCCCGCGTCCGTCTGACCGCCGAGCTGGTCCTCCAGCGAGTGCGCGAAGACGAGGGGCTCGTCCTTGTACCGGGCGCGCTCCTCGTCCGTGAGGCTGGTGAAGTCCGAGTACGGCATCTTGTACTTGAGCTGCATGACGCCCTGCTGCTCCAGCGCCGGGTCGAACAGGTAGATGACCGGGTTGCAGATGCCGGACAGCAGCGCGCCTCCGGGGCGCAGCACGCGGTACGCCTCGCGCCACACGGGGCGGATGGCGTCCACGAAGCAGTTGGAGCACGGGTGGAAGACGAGGTCGAAGCTGGCGTCCGCGAAGGTGGACAGGTCGCGCATGTCGCCCTCCACCAGCCGCAGCTCCAGGCCATCACGCTCGGCCACCAGGCGGTCCTGCCCGAGCTGCGCCGGCGAGTTGTCCAGCACCGTCACCCGCGCCCCGGCCGCGGCGAAGACCGGCGCCTGCTGCCCGCCCGCACCCGCCAGGCACAGCACGTCCCGGCCCTTCAGGTCCCCGAACCACGCGCGCGGCACGGGCTTGTTGGGGGTGAGCACCACGCTCCACTCCCCACGCCGCGCCGCGGCGATGACTTCCGGGCCCACCGGTATCGTCCACCGGTCCCCCTTCGCCACCTGCCGGTTCCACGCCTCGCGGTTGTATTGCCTCACGTCGACGTCAAGTGTCATGCAGCACCCGTCCTTCCATGCCACCAGCCACGGTGATGACCTCGCCCGTGACGTGGCCGGAGATTCGGTCCGAGGCGAGCGACACCACGACGCGCGCCACGTCCTCCGGCTGACCAACCTTGCGCAGCGGCATGGTGCGCGTCACCCGCTTCACGAAGGCCGGGTCGTTCATCTTGTCGCCGTGCCGCTCCACCGCCGTCCACCCCGGGCACACCACGTTGACGCGGCCCAGCGGGGCAATGCGTCCCAGCTCGTTCTTCAGGCTCTTGACGAAGCCGCCCGCCAGCGCGCCCTTCGCGGCCGCGTAGTCCGAGTGCCCCGCCTCGCCGAACAGCCCCGCCGTGGAGCTGATGATGACGATGTTGCCGGTGCCCGTGGTGGCCACGTGCCGCAGGAAGGCACGGCAGCTCAGGAACACGCTGTCCAGGTTCTCCGCCAGCGTGCGGCGCCAGCGCTCCAGCGACATCTGCCACACCGGCTCGTCGGGCTTCGGCCATACGCCCGCGTTGCACACCAGCACGTCCAGCCGCCCCAGCGCGGACAGCGCCGCGGGCACCAGCGCGTCCACGTCCGCCTCCACCGTCAGGTCCGCGCGCACCGCCGCGCCGCCCACCTCGCGCGCCAGCGCCTCCGCTCCCGTCCCGTTGGAGTGGTAGTGCACCGCCACCTTCGCGCCCTCCTCGGCGAAGGCGCGAGTCAACGCCGTGCCGATGCCCCCCGCGCCGCCCGTGACGAGTACGCCCCTTCCCTTCAGCTCCGTGTCCATTCGCTAGTCCTTCCGTGAGCCCCGCGTGCGCTGGAGCCGGGCACACCCGTGGCGTGTCCGGGAGCTCCAACGCGAGCGGGACCGTGGCTCCTGACGATGATTCGAGGTGAGGACCCGGGCCGGCTGTGGCCCGGGTCCGAGCGCGGCTCAGGTGAGGCGCAGCAGCTTGCGGGCCTGCTCGGGCGTGGCCGGCTCGCGGCCGTTCGCCCGGGCGCGCCTGGCGGCCTCGGCGACCAGCTCCCAGTTGCCCTTCGCGAGCACGCCCTTGGACATGTAGATGTTGTCCTCCAGGCCCACACGCGCGTTGCCGCCGCGCTTCGCCGCCTCGTCCACGTAGGGCAGCTGGTGCCGGCCCACGCCCGCCACCGTCCAGGTGGAGCCCTCCGGCAGCGAGGCAATCATGAAGTCCAGCACCTCGGGCCGGGGCTGCAGCGTGCCCGGCACGCCCAGCACGAAGTCGAAGTGCGCCGGCAGGTCCACCAGCCCCTCCTTCGCCAGGTAGCGGGCCTCGTCAATCATGCCCACGTCGAAGCACTCCAGCTCCGGCCGCAGGCCGAGCGCGCGGATGCGCTTCGCGATGTCCCGCACGAGCGAGCGCGGGTTCCAGAACACGTCCTCGCCGAAGTTCACCGTGCCGGTGGTCAGCGTGGCCATGTCCGGCCTGTCCGCCCCGGTGAGCGTCAGCGGGCCGCAGCGCTCGTCCACCGTCATGCCCACCGCGCCGCCCGTGGACGTCTGGATGAGCACGTCCGTACGCTTGCGGATGGCGCGGATGGCGGCGCGAAACAGCTCCGCGTCCTGCGAGGGCTTGCCATCCGCCGTGCGCACGTGGATGTGCACCATGGCGGCGCCGGCCTCGCGGCAGCGCACGGCGTCCTCGGCAATCTCCTCGGCCGTAATCGGCAGGTGCGGCGTCTGCTCGCGCGTCGTCTCCGCGCCCACCATCGCCGCGGTGATGACCATGGGAGTGCTCATCGCTGGCCTCGCTGCTTGTCCTTGGGAACCACGCAGGTGCCCGAAGCACGGCACACCACCACCGGCTCCTGCAACAGGTCCGCCGCCGAATCGTTCACGTCCGGGCGCGGCCGGATGACCTTGCGCGCCTCGAAGCGCATCTTCCGCGACGTGTTGCCCGCGCTGACAATCTCCCCTTCCGCCTCGATGAAGTCCCCGGCGTACACGGGCGCGAGGAACTCCACCGAGTCGTAGGCGCGGAACAGCCCCTCGTCGCCGTCGCTGCGGATGCACAGCTCCGTGGCCACGTCGCCGAAGAGGCCCAGCATGCGCGCGCCGTCCACCAGGTTGCCGCCGTAGTGCGCGTCGTGGCTGCTCATGCGCAGGCGGATGATGGCCTTGGTCCCCGTGCTCACTTGGGCTCTCCCTGGTAGTGCATGCCGTGCGGCTCCTTGCCTTCCTTCTTCAGGAGCGCATGGACGATGTAGTTGGCCACGTCCGACGGCTTGGTGCCCGGGCCGAAGCCGGCGTCGAAGCCCAGCTCCAGCGCCAGCTTGTGGTCCACGCGAGGCCCGCCCAGGAGCAGCTGGACCTTGCCGTGGATGCCCGCCGCCTTCGCCGCGTCGATGAACTGGCGCGAGTTGTCCTTGTGCACGTCGCGCTGCGTGACGACCTGGCTCACGAGAATCGCGTCGGCGTTCTTCGCCAGCGCCTTCTTGATGAGGTCCTCGTTGGGCACCTGGCTGCCCAGGTTGTACGCCTCGAAGCCGGGGTAGCGCTCCAGGCCGTAGTCGCCCGCGTAGCCCTTCATGTTCAGGATGGCGTCGATGCCCACCGTGTGCGTGTCCGTGCCCGTGCAGGCCCCGAACACGACGATGCGCCGGCCCACCTTCTCCTTGATGAAGGCGTTGAGGTCGTCGAAGGACATCTTCTTGACGATGACCTCGGGCACGTCGATTTCGGCGTAGTCCAGGTACATGCCCGAGCGGGCGTAGATGACGAAGAACGTGTAGTTGTCCGCGGCGCGCTCGGCGGCGGCCACCTTCACGTCGGAGAACCCCATCTTCTTCGCGAAGACGGCGGCGGCCTCCTTGGCCTTTTCCGACAGCGGCACCGGCAGGGTGAACGACAGCTGCACCACGCCGTCGTCGCGCCGGTCGCCGTAGGGACGGATGATCTGCTTGCTCGGCTTCACCATCGGCTCATTTCCCCCCGAACCGCTGCAGCTTCACGCTGGTGCCCACCTTCTCCGCCAGCGGACCGAACCGCTCCTTCTTCCCCTGCTCCAGGTAGAAGACGACGGACCAGGTGGTGCGGCCGTCACATCCGACGTACGTCACCGTGTCCACCGCCCCGCCGGAGGGCGCGGTGTCCGTGTCCAGCCGCTTCGCCGCCGGCTGCCCGCCCACCTTCATGCGCGCCCAGTTGGCGCCGCCAATGGACTTGACGATCTTGTCCACGCACGTGTCGGCCTTCATGCCCGCGGTCTGCACCGCGCCCACGTCCACCAGGAAGTAGGCGTCACCGCTGGGCGCGGAGAACTTGTTCGTGCCGTCCTCCGTCGAGCGGGTCCAGGCCGCCGGCACCTGGAGGGACACGTTCTTCACCTGGAACTGCGCCAGTGCATCCGCGGAGCCACCAGCAGCCACCACCACGGCGAGAATCGTACCCAGCATCACGCAGCCTCCAGGAGTTCCAGGAACGGGTTGAAGTAATCCGGGGCCTTCTCCAGCACTCCATCCAGGCCCTTGCCGCCAGTCTCTTCGCGCTTCACGTCGCCGAAGTGGCCCTTGCCGATGGCCGCCACCATGCCCTCGTCACGGCACTCCTGCAGGAGCTTCATCGCCTGGCCGAACACCTCGCGGGCCCGGTTGGCGATCTTCCCATCCTCGCGGACGGTGAACTCCTCGTCGATGCCGCGCGCGGCGCGGTGGATGTAGGACGCGGACTTGAGCGCCACGTAGCGGTCCGCCAGGAGCGGCGTGTGCATGGCCTCGGTCATCATGCCGAGCAGCTGGATGCCCTGCCGCGTCCAGATGGCCACCAGGTCCGCCATCACGTCGTACGCGTGGCTGAAGAAGATGTCCGTCTCCTTGTGCTTGGTGGGCGGCATGTACTTCAGCGGCGCGTCCGGGAAGCAGCGGCGCACCAGCATGGCCTGCGACAGCTCCAGGAGCAGCGTGTCGTCGCGGTACGGGTCGATTTCGTACGAGTGGCCGATGCCCAGCTGCCAGTCCTTGAGGCCCGCGCGCTTGGCGAAGCACTCGTTGATGAACTGGCTGGCGATGACGGTGTGGGCCGCGTCGTACGCGTCCGCGGTGGTGATGTAGTTGTCCTCGCCGGTGTTGATGATGATGCCGGCCATGGCGCAGATGCGGCGGCTGAAATACTGGTCGATGAAGGTGCGCCGCATGTTGATGTCGCGGAAGAGGATTCCGTACATCGCGTCGTTGAGGAGCATGTCCAGCTTCTCGTAGGCCGCGCAGAAGGCGATCTCCGACATGCACAGGCCGGACGAGTAGTTGGTGAGCTGGATGTAGCGCTTGAGCTTGCGGCTCTCCTCGTCCAGGGCCTCGCGCATGATGCGGAAGTTCTCCTGGGTGGCGTACGTGCCGCCGTAGCCCTCGGTGGTGGCGCCGTGGGGCACGTAGTCCAAGAGCGACTGCGCGGTGGACCGGATGACGGCGATGACGTCCGCGCCGGCCTGGGCGGCGGCCCGGGCCTGGTCCACGTCGTCATAGATGTTGCCCGTGGCGACGATGACGTACTTGTGCGGCGCGGGCGACATGGGGAACTGCTTGCGGAGCTCCTCGCGCTGGGCGATGCGGGACTTCATGTCCTCCATCGCGGCGCGGGCCTCGGCGCGGACCTCCTCGCGCAGGTTCTGCTCCTGCTCGGGCGGCAGCGTACCGAGCTTGTCCGTGGGCAGCGCCGTGAGCTTCTCCACGGCCTCCAGCGGGCTCTTGGCGCCCAGGTGCAGCGCGCGGCCGTACCAGTAGGCGGCGCCCTTGTTGAGCACCCCGGCGGCCTTGAGCTTGTCGACCATCAGGTTGGCGAGCGGCACGCCGCGCGCGCCTGCTCCGGAGATGCCGAAGAAGCGCAGCACGGTGCGCTCGGTGGATACGGTGGTGTTGCGGCGGATGAGGTCGAAGATCGGGTTGACGATCTCCTCCGCCAGCTTGCGCGCGTGGTCGATCTGCGCGTCTTCAATGAACGGGCCTGGCATGCGCGCACCTTACCCGCCCAAGCGCCCACCGGAAGCGGCGAAGCGCACCCGCAGCGCCCCTGGCGCACCGCATTATCGGTTCTGAGCGCGTGCACCGGCTGAGCGGTGTGAAGCCTCACCGAGGGGCCGGTGAATCACCGGCATTTGGGTGGATTGGGCTCAAAATTGATTTCAAGCCATTGATAACACTGAGGGTGCGCACTCGGCACGGGCCGTGCTGTGGAGCGCGGCGTCTCACCCCGACAACGAGGAAGACCCCGTGCAATTCCGCTCCCTGCTGCTGACGGCGACCCTGCTTGGCGGTCCGGCCCTGGCCGAGACACCGCCCCCTCTCACCACCGACTCCGGCTCCCCGGTGGGGACCAATCAGAGCTCCAAGACGGCCGGCCCGCGCGGCGGCGTGCTGCTGGAGGACTTCCACCTCATCGAGAAGCTGGCCCGGTTCGACCGTGAGCGCATCCCCGAGCGCGTCGTCCACGCGCGTGGCACCGGCGCCTACGGCACCTTCGAGAGCTACGACAACTTCTCCCACCTCACCCGCGCGTCCATCTTCTCCGCCAAGGGCAAGAAGACGCCGATGTTCGTGCGCTTCTCCACGGTCATCCACCCGTCGGGCTCGCCGGAGACGCTGAGAGACCCTCGTGGCTTCGCGCTGAAGTTCTACACGGACGAGGGCAACTGGGACCTGGTGGGCAACAACCTGCCCGTCTTCTTCATCCGGGACGCCATCAAGTTCCCGGACATGGTGCACTCGCTCAAGCCGTCGCCGATTACGAACAAGCAGGACCCGAATCGCTTCTTCGACTTCTTCTCGCACCAGCCCGAGTCGACCCACATGCTCACGCAGGTGTACTCGGACCTGGGCATCCCGGCGAGCTACCGGCAGATGAACGGGCACGGCGTGCACTCGTTCAAGTTCGTCAACGCGAAGGGCGAGTACAAGTACGTCAAGTTCAACTGGGCCTCGCAGCAGGGCGTGAAGGGCCTCAACACCCCCGAGGAGGTCGCCCGCACCGTCGCGCAGGACTTCCAGCACTCCACCACGGACCTGTACGCCTCCATCGGCGCCGGGAAGCTCCCCTCGTGGGAGCTGTCGGTGCAGGTGCTGGACCCGAAGGACCTGGAGAAGTTCAGCTTCGACCCACTCGACGCGACGAAGGTGTGGCCCGAGGACAAGGTGCCCGCCGTCAAGCTGGGGAAGTTCACGCTGAACAAGATGCCGGACAACTTCTTCGAGGAGACCGAGCAGGCGGCGTTCTCCCCCGGCGTCATGCCCCCGGGCATCGAGCCCTCCGAGGACCGGCTGCTGCAGGGCCGCCTCTTCTCCTACGCGGACACGCAGCGCTACCGCATCGGCGCCAACTACCAGTCGCTGCCCGTCAACCGCGCCAAGGCCCCGGTGAACAACAACAGCCAGGCGGGCTCGATGAACTTCGCCAACACGAAGTCGGATGTGAACTACGAGCCGAGCGTCACCCGTGAGACGCAGGACGCGCAGCCCTACCTGCTGTCGAGCGCTCCGCTGAACGGGACGACGCAGCAGCGCGGCATCGAGAAGACGGACAACTTCTCCCAGGCGGGCGCCTTCTACTCCGCGCTCGACGCGGCGGCGAAGGAGCGGCTGGTGAAGAACATCGCCGCGGACCTGGGCCAGGTGAAGGATGCGCGCGTGAAGGCCCGCATGGTGGGGCACTTCTTCATGGCCAACGCCGACTACGGCACGCGCCTGGCGAAGCTGGTGGGCGTGAAGGTGGACGACGCGAAGGCGGCCGTGGCTCCGCTGGCGTCTCGCTGAACGTCCCTGACGTACCGGGCCCCGGCGCGCTGTTCCGGCCGGGGCCCGCTGTTTCCCGCTGCTCTGCCTGAGAGAGGGCCGTGGTGGACACACCCGGGTAAGCCTCATCCCGGCTCTCTCTCACGTGGAGCGCGACTTCTGGAGGACTCCATGGTTCGCAAGCTGCTGCTCGGAACGCTCGGTCTGGTGGTGCTGGTGTGCGCGGTGCTCACCGCGTCGTGGCTGTCCCTCCGCTCGGCGCCCGCGCCCCAGGGCCGGCTGCTGGCCACGAGCGAGGCGGAGCGCTACCTGCTCGAGGCCGCTCGCGCCGGGGACGTGGAGGTCGTCACCGGGCTCATCAAGGCCGGCACGCCCGTGGAGGCCCGCGATGCGCGGGGCTTCTCGCCGCTCATCCTCGCCGCGTACCACGGCCACACGGACACGGTGCGCGCGCTGCTCGCCGCGGGCGCGGATGCCTGCGCGGGCGACAACCGCGGCAACACCGCGCTGATGGGCGCGGCCTTCAAGGGCTATGCGGACATCGTCGGGCTGCTCAACCAGCAGCAGTGCGCGGTGGACCAGACCAACCGCTTCGGCCAGACGGCGCTGATGTTCGCCTCCCTCTTCGGCCGCAAGGAGGTGGTGGAGCAATTGCGCAAGCAGGGCGCGTCACCCGAGGTGCGCGATGCGAGCGGCCGGTCCGCACAGGACTGGGCGGCGACGCAGGCGCCCGCTGCACCCGTTGCGCCCGCACCTTCGGAGCCCTCCGCATCGGCGCGGTGAGGCGTCGTGGCTCCAGGATGGGGCGCACGCCCCTCCATCGGTCGCGGCGGTGCTCCGCGTGGAGTCCCGTACCGCCGTGCGCCGCGTCCAGGCGGAGACCGACGCCTCAGACGTACCGGGTGGCGAAGAGCTGGAGCAGCGCCGGCTCGGTGCGCAGCAAATCGAGCGTCAGCGCGGCGTGGTTGGGCACGTAGCCGTTGCCCACCACCATGGTGACGTCCTTGCCCACGCCCTCCGCGCCCAGCGCCGCGGCGGTGAAGCTGGTGGCCATGGAGAAGAAGATGGCCGTGCCGCCGTCCTTCACGGACAGGATGGTGGCCATCTCCGTGTTGCCCACACTGGCGCAGTTGACCACCAGGTCGCAGAGCTGGCCGCCCGTGGCCCGGCCCACCGCCTCCATCACGTCCACGCCCTGCGTCGCGTCCACCTTCAGCGCCACGTCACACAGGCCAATGGACGACAGCATGTCGAGCGCCCCCTGCGACACGTCCAGGGCAATCAGCTTGCCTCGGCTCTCCAGGTTGCGCCGGGCCTGTGCCAGACACAGCGCGCCGCTCTTGCCCGCGCCCAGCACCGCCACCGTCATCCCCGGCCGCACGTGCCGCGCCACCAGCGCGGGCGCCCCGCAGACGTCCAGCGCCGCCAGGGCCAGCGTGTCCGGCATGTCCGACGGCAGCTTCGCGTAGATGCCGCTGGCGAACAGCAGCGCGTGCCCCCGGATGTCCACGCGGTCGATGTCCGCGTGCACCGCCTTCACCTCTTCAATCACCAGCGGCGTCAGCGTGAGGCTCACCAGCGTGGCGATGCGGTCGCCCACCTTGAGCAGCTCGCGCGCGGGGTGCTGTGGGCCCAGCTCCTTCACACGGCCAATCAACATGCCGCCCGAGCCCGTCACGGGGTTCTGCATCTTCCCCCGCTCGCGGACGATTTCCTGGATGCGCGCGCCGATGCGCGCCGGGTCCCCGCCCACCTCGCCCTTGATCTGCTTGAAGGAGGCCGCGTCGATGTTGAGGCTCTCCACGTCGATGAGCATTTCCGCCTCGCGGCATGGCAGCGAGGGGTCCAGCTTCCGCGCGCGCTGCGGCAGCACGCCAGTCTCTCCGACGACGCGAGACAGCCCGTAGAGGTCGATGCCCATGTTCCCGTCTCCCTGAAGGTCCGAGCGCCATGCCGCGAGGCGCGCACGGTGCTGCGTCTACCCGCTCCCACCGGGCAAAGGCCAGCACCACGTCACCCCACCCCGCCCCCTTCCGTCCCGGAGTGGCCGTTCGGCCCCGGGCCGCCGCCCTTCCCGGGCACGGGCCAGCGCCACGTGACTCCGCCCCTTTTCCATCCCACATTGGCCGTCCGGCGCCACTGCCACACTCCCCGTGGCCCGCCAGCCACGGTGGCAGTCCACTCCTCCCGCCAAGGCCGCGAGGTTCCGAGGGAATCGCCGTACCGCACGGACTGGCCCGGGCGATGCAGTGAGGGCCGGCATGGACTTCCACCCCACCTTCCGCGCCCGGGTCCTCCTCGCGAGCGCCCTCACCCTGGCGCTCCTCCCGCTGTCGGGCCGTGCCGGTGCCGACCTCATCTCCCCGGAGGACTTCGTGCAGCGCACCGACATTCCCGACGCCCACCTGCGTGGCGTCACGCACGTGGTCTGCGCCACCTTCCCCCTGAACGGCGTGTCCGACGTGCCCCTGTACGAGCGCCGGAGCCTCGGCTTCCAGCCGGCCGGTTCCATCCCGCGCGCGAAGACGGCGCCGCTGAGCCGCTGGGGCGACCCCAGTGGTTCGCAGGATGATTGCTACCCCGCCTTCGCGCACGAGCGCGCCAACGAGCACGGCGTGTCCGTCCAGTACGCCCACGTCATCCTCGACATCCGGACCGGGAAGAAGGGCTGGCTCCGCGATGGCGGAGCGGACGATGAGAAGGCGGTGTGGGTCACCATCGAGAGCCTGCGCACGATGGAGGCCTTCGAGGACAGGGGCGTCGAGTTCGACGAGCTCCGCCGCAAGGACCAGCCGCCCCTCGTCTTCCGCGAGGAGCCCCGGGATGACGCGAGCGAAGTGTACGTCTCCCTGCACTATGAGCGCGTCAGCCTCGGCAGACGCGAGGGGAACTTCGCGGAGGTGCTCGCGTTCGACGAGGAAAGCCAGCAGGTCCAGCATCGCGCCTGGGTGCGACTGGTGGACGACCAGGGCGTGCTGCTCCTCTGGCCCGCCAACTACCCGTCGCACGGGTGCTGAAGCCCGTGCGCCCCGCCTCCGCGCGGACGGCTCAGTCCCGCGCCAGCTTCGGCACCAGCACCGCCAGCGAGCGCTCGAAGCGGTAGGACACGCCGGAGTGCCCGTCCTCGAACTCCTCGTGCACCAGCTCGACGCCGGCGCCCTTGAGGTCCTCCGCGAGCATGCGCGTGCCCCAGCGGATGTTGAACTCGTCGCGGGTGCCGCAGTCGAGGAACACCGTCTTGAGCTTGCGGAACGAGTCCAGGAACTTGGGCACGAAGCGCACCGGGTCGTGCACCAGCCAGCGGTTCCACACATCCAGCTTGATGCGGCCCGTCTGCGCGTCGAAGGGCAGCTCCACGTTCAGCGGCTCGCCCTTCTTCGGCGAGTACGCGGCCGCCATCGCCAGCGTGTTCACCACCGGGAAGTCGTCGCCGCGCATCTTCGTCTCGCGCACGCGCTTGCGGAACTCCCCGTGCCACGCGTCCACGCCGCCCGACTTCAGCAGCGAGGCCGCCGCCTTGGGCAGGTCCGGCAGGTAGCAGTACTCGAAATACGAGTCCGCCGCGTGCGCGCCCAGGTGCGAGAAGAGCTCCGGGTGGTAGCGGCCCATGACGAGCGCGCCGTAGCCGCCGGAGCTGTGGCCCACCACCGCGCGCGAGGCCGCCTTGGGCAGCGTGCGGTACGTGCGGTCCACGAAGCCCAGCACGTCCTTGGCCAGGTAGTCGCGGTAGCGGCCAATGGCGTCGCTGTTCACCCACTGGCTGCCGCCGAGCGAGGTCCACCCGTCGGGGAACACGCCGATGGCGGGGGGCAGCGCGCCGGACTCGATGAGCGCGTCCATCCGCTCGGGCACGGTGGGGCCGAAGCCCGCGGCGTTCGTCCACGTGCCGCCGCTGTTGCCGAAGGCGTGCAGGAAGTAGACGACGGGGTAGCGCCGGTCTCCCTCGCCGTAGCCCGGCGGCAGGTACACGGTGAGCTTGCGCCGGGCCGGGTCGCCCAGCGGGTTGGCCTCCAGCGCGGGCGATTGAAGCTCGCGCGTCTCCAGCTGTCCCTTCATGAGTTGCCCCCTCCGAGGGCCCGCCGCTAGGCGCGCGAGCCGGGTTGCTTGCCGAGGACCTTCATCACCGCCTGCAGGTCCTCCCACGCCTTGCGCTTCTCCGCCGGGCTGCGCAGCAGGTACGCGGGGTGGAAGGTGGGCATGAGCTGGATGCCCTCGTACGTGCGCCAGTTGCCGCGCATGCGCGTAATCGGCGTGCTGTCGCGCAGCAGCGTCTGCGCCGCGAACTTGCCCAGCGCCACCACCACCTTCGGCTGGATGGCCGCGAGCTGCGCGCGCAGGAAGGGCTCGCAGGACGCGATTTCATCCGGCTCCGGGTTGCGGTTGCCGGGCGGCCGGCACTTCACGACGTTGCAGATGTAGACGTCGTCGCGCCGGAAGCCCATCGCCTCGATCATCTTCGTCAGCAGCTCACCCGCCGCGCCGACGAAGGGGACGCCCTGGAGGTCCTCGTGCTCGCCCGGGCCCTCGCCCACGAAGACCAGCTCCGCGCGCGGGTTGCCCGAACCGAAGACGATGTTCTTGCGCGTGCTGCACAGCTTGCAGCGCTGGCAGTCGCCCAGCTCGCGGCGAATCTGGTCCAGCGTCGGGCGCTCGCCGTTCGCCATCCCCGGAAGCTGTCCGGACGGACGGGGCGCCTGCTGCGGCACGTCCAGGAGCAGGCCCGCACCGCCCACCGGGGCGGGACGCGAGGCCGGAGCCCGGGCGGACAGCGGCGACACGGTGGGCCCCGTGACGGCGGGGCGCATCGGCGCGCCGGTGTGGCCGTTCGAAGCGGCGGGGCCCTGCGCGGCCATCGGCGACGCGGCGGGCCCACCACGGCCCGTCAGGCCCGCGGCGGCGGGAGCCACTGGCGTCCCCGTGCTCTCGGGAGCAAGCGGGGGCCTCGCCATCGGAGGCGCGCTCGGAGGCCGGGCGGCGGGCGGCGGACGGGCAGGCGCCGCGGCTTCCGGCGTCCCGTTGCCCCGGGCCAGGAGCGAGCGCAGCGAGGGCGCGGAGCGCTGGAGCTCGGACGCCGCCTTCGCGTCAATCATCAGGACGCGGCCGGAAGCCTCCTCCTGCCAGAGCAGGTGGCGGCGCACCTCGTCCAGCACGGCGCTCAGTTCCTGCGAGGAGTCGGGCAAGTCGTCGTTCACGTTGACTGGATCGGTAGCGGAGGAAGGAGTCCAGCGCAAGGAAGCGACCGGCGGCCTCGTCAGTACGCTTACCTCGGGGCCGAGCCCGGCGTCACTCCCGGAGTCGCCCGCTCCGGCCGCTTCCAGGGGATCACAGTGTGGGTGGAACGTCCCGGGTTCTTCGTCACGGAGTGGACGGACGCGCCGCGGGCCCGGAGCCTACCGACGGGGAACCAGGAGCATTTCGACGATGGCGCGGGCCACTTCGTGCTTGCTGCCCTGCATGTCCTGCTGGAGGCCCGCGCGCGTGAGCAGCGTCACGCGGTTGGTGTCCGTGCCGAAGCCCGCGCCGGGCGCCGTCACGTCGTTGGCGACGATGGCGTCCAGCCCCTTGCGCTCCAACTTCTCCCGCGCGTGCTCCACCACGCGCTCCGTCTCCGCCGCGAAGCCCACCAGGAGCGGCCGCTTCGCGCTCCCCGCCACCTTCCGCGACGCCTCCGCCAGCACGTCCGGCGTGCGCACCAGCCGCAGCGACTCCGGCGTGGCGGACGTCCCCTTCTTCACCTTCTGCGGCGCGCGCGTCTCCGGACGCCAGTCGCTCACCGCCGCGGTGGCGATGAACGCGTCCACCGCCTCCACGCGCGAGAGCACCTCGCGCGCCATGTCGTCCGCGCTCACCACGTCCACCACCGTCAGCCCGCCGCGCTCCACCGGACCCACCGGGCCCAGCACCACCGTCACCTCGGCGCCCAGGCTCCGCGCCGCGTGCGCGAGCGCCAGCCCCATCTTCCCCGTGGACGGATTCGAGATGAAGCGCACCGGGTCCAGGAACTCGCGCGTGGGGCCCGCCGTCAGCAGCACCTTCTTCCCCGCCAGCGGCCCGGCACCGAAGCGCGCCGCCACCGCCTCCGCAATCCTCGGCACGTCCGCGAGGCGCCCCTCGCCCACGTCACCGCAGGCCAGCAGCCCCGCACCCGGCCCCACCTGGCTGAAGCGCGGGTGCGCCAGCAGCGCCGCCACGTTCTCCTGCGTCATCGCGTTGTCCCACATGGCCACGTTCATCGCCGGGGCCAGCACCACCGGCCCGCGGAAGGCCAGCAGCGACGTCGTCACCGCGTCGTTCGCCATGCCCGCGCGGATGCGCGCCAGCAGGTCCGCCGTGGCCGGAGCCACCACGAAGGCCTCCGCCCAGCGCGCCAGGTCCAGGTGCCCGAAGTTCCCCTCCTGGGCCGGGTCGAAGTAGTCCGTGAGGACGGGGTGGCCGCTGAGGGCCTGGAAGGTGAGCGGGGTGACGAACTGCCGCGCGGACTCCGTCATGGCCACGCGCACCTCCGCCCCGGCCCGTCCCAGCTCGCGCACCAGGTCGCACGCCTTGTACGCCGCGATGCCGCCGCCCACGCCGACGACCACCCGGCGGCCCTTCAGTGCCGTCACGTCCATGCGGGCTTCCTAATGCGCACGCCCGCCGGCTCGCAACCCGCGCCGCACGGCGCTGCCACCGCCTCAACGCCCCAGCGCCACCTCGCCACGCGAGGGCACGTCCACCACGCGCACCTCCGGCCCACCGGGCGTCTCCACGTGGAAGTGGCCCCACACCAGCGTGTACCGGCCCGGGGGCAGGCCGTTGAGCATCACCGTCTCACTCCTCGGCTGGTACACGAGCTGCGCCCAGCGCGAGCGCATCATCGCCGTGGACGGCGGGTTGCCCACGTCGCCCACCTCCCCCGCCACCACCCAGAGCGCCTTGCCGCGCTCGGGCTTGAGCTGCACGGTGAGGGCGGCGGTGCCCGGCGCGGGCCCCAGGTCCAGGTGCATCTCCGTGCCGGCCACCTGCACCACCAGCGTCGGCTCACCGGAGAACTCGCGGTTGGCGCCAAGCGCGAAGCGGTAGCTGCCCGGAGACGTCTCCACGCTGTAGCTGCCGTCCGGGCCGGTGACGATGGTGAGCGGCTCGCTGCGGTCCGCGTTCACCGCCTCCACGTTGACTCCCGCCGCGGGGCTCCCGTTCGCCAGGTACACCCGGCCGCTCAGCCGCGTCGCCTGTCGCAGCGTCAGCTCCACCGGGCCGCGGGCGCCACGCTCCAGCGACTGCGTCCCGCTCAGCCGGCCCTTGCGCGCGGACACGGTGAAGCGCGGCACGTACGGCGGACTGGCCAGCGTGAAGGCGCCGTCCGGGCCCGACATCACGGACTCGTCGCACACGTCGCACGTCACCACCGCGTCCGCCACCGTCCCGCCGCCCGCGTCTCGCACGACGCCGGAGATGCTGGGCAGCTTCTCCAGCACCAGGTCTCCCAGGTCCGGCGCCACCGGGCGGTCCACCATCATCGGCTCGTATCCCGGCGCGTCCACCGCGGCGATGATGCGCTCGCCCGCGGCGGCCAGCGGCAGCTCGAAGCGGCCGTCCGGGCTGTTCACCTCGTGCTCGTCCACGCGGTAGCGGCGCACCGGCGCGCCGTCGCTCCCCACGACGCGCCCGCGGAAGACGTCGCGGCGCTTGAGCACCACGCGCACGGGCGGGCCGCCGGCCTTGCCCTCGGCGCGCTCCACCTGGTCGTAGCCCGGGTGCCTCGCCTCCAGGCGGTAGCCCCGGTCCGGCCGCAGCGAGCGGAACTCGAAGTGGCCGCGCGCGTCGCTCTTCACCGGCTCGGAGCCACGGGGCACCACCACCAGCGTGGCCCCCTCCACCGGGGCGCCCTGCCCGTCCACCACGTCACCCGACAGCGGTGCGCCGGGCTTCAGCTCCACCTCGAGCTTCAGCGTCTGCCCGTCCTCCAGCGTCACCTGCTTGCGGTCCGAGGGCAGGTAGTCCGGGTGCGAGGCCACCATCCAGTACGTCCCCGCCGGCATGCCGCGCATGGGCACCATGCCGTCCGGGCCCGAGGAGCGGTCGCTCCGGAAGATGCCCTCCTGCTCCACCCACAGCACCGCGTCCGCGCCCTCCACGCGGCGGCCGGCGGAGGACACCGTCACCTCCAGCGCCGCGCGAGGCTCCAGCGCCAGCTGCACCCCGCTGGCGGGGGCCGTCACCTTGAGCTGCCCGCCGCCCCACTCCGAGTGGTGCGCGTGCAGCTCGTACAGGCCCGCGGTGGGCACCTGCGCCACGAAGCGCCCGTCCGCGTCCGCCAGCACCGACTCGCCGGTGGGCTGCACCAGCACGGAGACGCTCGGCGCGGGCCGGCCGTACTGGTCCAGCACCTGCCCGCTGATGAGGACGGCGCGCTCCATCTCCAGCTCGAGCGACGTCTCGCCTTCCACCACCTTCGCGGGCAACTGCGCGTCTCGGAAGCCCTCCGCGTGGCCCTCCAGCACGTAGTCGCCCGCGGCCAGGGGGCCCAATTCCACCAGCGCGCCCGTGCTGCCTCGCTCCTTGCGGATGAGCTCGCCCCGCGCCGTGCGCAGCAGCAACTCCGGCTGGGGCACCGGCTCGCCCTGCTCGTCCACCACGGTGACGAGCAGCTTGCCGGCGACCTCCAATTCCAGCGTCACCTGGGTGACGCGCGCGTCCAGCGTCAGCGTGCGCGGCGCGGCCCCCAGTCCGGGCGCCTCCGCCGTCACCACCACCGCGTCCGGGTACAGGCCGGTGAAGCGCAGCGGCTCACCCTGGGTGCTGAGCGCACGGGACAGGTGGTCCGCGCGCAGCCGCACCGTGGCCGCGGCGGGCGCGCCGTTGCGGGTGACGCGCACCTCCAGCGTGCGCGCGGGCGTCAGCTTCAGGCGCACCGGCTGCGGGCCCGCCTCCACCTGCGACTCCACCGCGGGCAGGAAGCCCTCTGCCGTGGCCAGCACGTAGAAGGGCCCTTCTCCCAGTCCCTCCAGGGAGAAGACACCGTCCGCGCCCGCCGTCGCCTCGAAGGGCAGCGGCACGCGGCGCGACACCGCGTGGACGCGCGCGCCTCGCACGGGCTGGCCCGCGTCGTCCACCACCTGTCCGCCGATGCTCCGCAGCGGCGGGAGGAAGAGCACCACCGGGTCTCCGGGGGCGGCCCGCTCTCGGAGCGCCACGCCCAGCCCGGGCGCCTTCGCCCAGACGGAGAAGGACACGCCCGCCAGGTGCTCGAAGCGGAAGCGTCCCTGCGCGTCCGTCGTCGCGGTGGCGCGCGGGGTGAGAAAGCCGTGCTGGTGCTCGAAGAAGGCCAGCGTCTGCAGCGAAGTCTCTCGCGCCTGGCAGGACAGCAGGGCCTGCCCGCACTCGTCACAGCGCACGTCCGCGAGCGTCTTCTCCGCGCTGGCGGCCAGGTACACCTCGGCGCCCTCCACCGGACGTCCCGCGGAGTCCAGCACCCGTCCCGACAGGGCGAGGCCCTCGTTGGCGCCGGACGAAACGTCCACCGCGGAGAACGTGGGCAGGGCCGCCGACTTCGGCGTCTCGGAGGAGGTGCCGGGCGTTCGGGCACTGGAGGCCTGGCCCGAGGCGAACCAGGCGGCTCCCGCCACCAGCAGGGCCGCCGTCAACCCTATGAGAGTCCAGTTGCGCATGCGCACGCCGCGAGGACCATAGCCCGCGGTCGGGCCCGGAACGGGCAATTCCCGGTGGAAATTCCGGACGCGTCCTTTCCCGGACGCTCCCGGAGCGTTCTTCCAGTTAGCGCGTTCTCTCCTGCATGGCACGCAGCGCTGACGACATGGCGTCCATGTTCGTAAGCATGAATGCCATGCTCACGACGCCTACTCCTCCGCGAACGGCTGGATGGCCTGGGCCACGGCGAGCTCCTGACGGGCCTCGCTCAGCTCGGAGTTGGTGGCGCGCAGCCGGTCGCTGAGCACCTGGACGAAGCTCCAGAGCATCTTCACCGCGAGGATGGACTCGCGCTTCATCAGCCCCATCAAATCCGGCCGGGAGATGACCATGGTGCGCGTGGGCTCCGTGGCCCGCACCGTCGCCGAGCGCGGCGCGTTGTCGATGAGCCCCATCTCCCCGAAGTGGCCGCCGGCGCGCAGCTCGGCAATCTCCACCCCGTTCTTCTCGATGGCCACCCGGCCGCGGATGACGACGAAGAGCTCCTCACCCGGCTGCCCCTCCACGACGATTTCCCGGCCCGCCGGGTACGTGCGCGTCGTGGCGATGGACAGCACCGCCGTCTGCTCCTTGTACGTGAGGTGACGGAAGAGCGGAATCTTGCGCAGCGCCTCCATGCGCGACTGCGCCTCGCTCGTCTCCTCGCTGACCGCGGCGCCCTCGCCGGCCACCTTCACCACCACCGCGGTGATGTTGTCCTTGCCGCCGCGCTCGTTGGCGATGTCGATGAGCCGCTTGGGCAGGTCCGCCGGCGCCATGCCCGACACCAGCGGGAGGATTTCCTCGTCCTCGACGTAGCCGTGCAGGCCGTCCGAGCAGAGGATGAACATGTCGCCGGGCACCAGGTCCACGATGAGCGTGTCCACCTGGACCGACTCCTGGATGCCCACCGCGCGCGTAATCACGTTGCGGTACTGCGACGCGGCGGCCTGCTCCTTCGTAATCGTGCCGGCCTTGAGCTGCGCGGCCACCAGCGTGTGGTCCTCGGTGAGCCGGTGGCACTGGCCGTGGCGCACCAGGTACACGCGGCTGTCGCCCACGTGGCCGATGACGCCCTTGTTGCCTCCCACCGCCAGGCACACGAACGTCGTCCCCATGCCGCGCTTGGACGCGTCCTGCATGGCCATGCGGTAGATGTCCGCGCAGGCGCGCTGCACGGCCACCTCCACCAGCGCCGCGGCCGCCGAGCGGCTGTCCGCCGTGGGGTTGTTCCCCAGGTCCTTCAGCAGGTGCCGGTTGGCGGTGATGTGCTGCTTGACCACTTCCGTGGCCCGGGCGCTGGCGACCTCACCGGCCGCGTGGCCGCCCATGCCGTCGGCGACGACGTAGAGGCCGAGCGGTGAGTCCACCAGCATCGCGTCTTCGTTGTGCTGCCGCTTGCGGCCGACGTCGGTCAGTCCGAAGGCTTCTGTGGTCAAGGCCACCGCGAACACTCCCGTGTGTGACAGAAGGCGACGCCGCACGTTACGCAGGCCGCCGAAGACGTGGCAAGGCTCAGGGAGCCATCCTCACGGCCAGCATCCGGACAAAGCCGCTGGCCGTGTAGAAGGCCACCTCCACCTGACCGAAACGCAACCGGGCGCCGTCCTCCACCGACACCGCCCGACGGGGGGTGAGTCGTGCCCCGCCCACCCAGGAGCCATTCTTGGAGCCGGCATCCGTCAGGAGGAAGCCCTCCTGCCCCTCCTCCCGGGAGAACCACGCGTGAAACCGGGACACACTGCCGTCGTCCAGCACCACGTCGTTGTTGCCCGTACGCCCCACCGTGATTCCCCGGCCGAAGGCATTCGTCCGGGACTTCACGACCGGGAAGGCCAGCGACTCGCTCGCCCCCAGCGTGGGCGCCCCCGCGTTCGTCACCGTCTTCATCCGGTACTCCTCCTCCCCCAGCGTCCCCCGCGCCAGCGGGGAGGGGGTGAAGACGAGCAGCGCGGGCGGCAGGCCCCGCTCGAACTCGCCGCGGTTACGCAGGTACCGCGACACATGGGCGCTGAGCAGCTCGGACATACGGAGGGTGCGGGCAGCCCGCCCGCGAACCTTACCTGGAGTCTAGCGCCAATCCATGAACAACCCGAACATCGGGCCTCCCACGAAGGAACGCCCGAGGCTGCGCTTCTTGAGACCAAAGGGCTCGGAGTAGCCCACCGCGGCCCCCACCCCCGTTGCGCCCCACTGGTAGCCCACGTGGATGCGGCCCTCGATGATGCCGGCCGTGCGGTGGTCCGCCGGGAGGCCCCCGTCGAAGTGGGCGCCGTAGAAGACGGGGCCGCCCGTCACCTGGAAGCCCCAGTGCGCGCCGCGCTCCCGCTGGTTGCGGTAGCCGACGCCCACCTGGGCGGTGTGCTCGTAGTAGGAGCCGAGCTGCGTCTGGGGCGAGCCCGCCTCCGGCTCCGGGAAGGCGACGGCCCACCCCAGCCCTCCCTCCAGCAGCAGCGCGAAGGCGTCGTTGCGGTCCTGGAAGAAGGTCAGCTGCCACTGCACCTTCACCCGCGGGGTGACGGCGCCCTGACGCACAGTGGTGCCCAGGAAGAGCCCCCGGGGCAGCCACGCGGGCGTCGGCGACACGTGCTCGGGGGGCCGCTCCGACTGCGCGTGCGCGATGGAAGCAAGACCAAGCGAAAAAACCAGCAAAACGGGGAGCTTGCGGTTCATGGGAGTCCCTTCCCGCCACGGTGCGGGGCGCTTGTCAACGAAGTGTTCCGTTGGCTATGACACGTCCGTTACTCGCGGATGGGCTCGGGACCAGGTGCTTCCTGGCGCCACCCGCCGCGGGACACAAGGAGCGGGACACCGCATGCCAGTCGTGACAGTCCGGGCGGGTAGCAAGCAGCGCTCGGGAGAGTTCGACGCCCTGGTTCGCAAGGCCACGGAGAAGGCTTCCGATCTGCTGGAGCAGAGTGATCGGGTGCTCGTCGTCTATGAGAAGGGCAGCGCCAGCATCTATTACGAGGGTGACGTCGCGACTCCCGCGGTCGTCCCCTCGGTCCGGGCCTCCTGATAGGGAGACCCGCCGTCTCGCGGAACCGAAGTGAAATCCCCCGGGCTCGTGCGGAAGCAAGGAACCGCGAGCCCGGCGCGCGCGTCCTGGAGGGCACCTGCCGCCTGTGCCCTCACCTGAAAGGAACGCCGTGCGTCCCCTCCTCCTCGCCTCGCTCCTCGTCCTCACCGCCTGCTCTCGCACGGCGCCGTCGGTCCGCTCCCGGGACGGGCTGATGTCCGTCTCGGCGGAGGCTCCGGGGTCGGTCGAGGCGAACCGCTCCATCATCCGCACGGCCCTGCTGGAGGTGGAGCGCGCGGACCCCGAGCAGGGCCCCGCGCAGGCGGTGTCCCTGGCGAAGACGCACGGGGGCTACGCCCAGCGCGTCACCTCCGAGTCCGCCACGGTGCGGGTGCCGGCGGAGCGCCTGGACGTGTTCCTCGGGGCCGTCCCCGCGCTGGGCCACGTCGCCGAGCAGTCGGTGACGGCCGACGACGTGACGGAGGCGCACCAGGACCTGAAGGTCCGGCTGGCCAACCTGGAGCGCGTCCGCGAGCGGTACCTGGAGCTCTTGCAGCGGGCCGTCACGGTGGAGGACACGCTCCGGGTGGAGAAGGAGCTGGAGCGCGTCACCGCGGAGTACGAGTCCCTCAAGGCGCGGCTGGAGTCGCTGGACAACCAGGTGACGCTGGCCACGGTGAGCCTGGAGTTCCGCCGGCCCGTGCGCCCCGGCCCCGTGGGCTGGGTGTTCTACGGCCTGGGGAAGGCCGTGAAGTGGCTGTTCGTCTGGGACTGACGGCGTAGCCCGGCCGACAGCAGCGCACGGCTCGCGAGCGGCGACGGCCGCTCCATCCGTCTCGTATCCAACGCCATGCGAGCGCCGCCTTCCTCGTGAGGCGTGACATGGGAAGGAGCAGGCTGGCTCAATTCCCGGCATGACTCAGGACCACCGTGCCTCGCACGGGGCTGGGCAGGCCAGGCCCCGCGCCTTTCATCCGCTGCGCATCCCCGTGACGCTCTCCGCGGCGATGGGACGGGCCCCTCCCCCCCCGTCCTCCTGATGTCGCTCCTCGCGCTGCTGGTCATTCCCTGGGTCTCCAGTGTCATCGCGGCACTGCTGCCCACGAGCGCCCGCAACCGCGCGGCGGGGCTCGCGGGCATCACCACGCTGGTGGGCCTGGTGGGCGTGGCGCTCCATTTCCCGGACGTCCAGGGCGGAAGCCTGCGTGTCGAGCGCTTCGCGTGGATACCCTCGCTCGGGCTCGACCTCGTGCTGCGGCTCGACGGCCTCACGTGGACGTTCTGCGTGCTCGTCCTGGGCATCGGCGCGCTGGTGGTGCTGTATGCGCGGTACTACCTCTCGCCGCAGGACCCCGTGCCGAGGTTCTTCGCCTTCCTCCTGGCCTTCATGGGGGCGATGCTGGGCGTGGTCCTCTCCGGAAACCTGCTGCAGCTGGCCTTCTTCTGGGAGCTGACCTCCGTCTTCTCGTTCCTGCTCATCGGCTACTGGAACCATCGGAAGGACGCGCAGCGCGGGGCCCGGATGGCGCTCACCGTCACGGGCATGGGCGGCCTGTGCCTCCTCGCCGGGGTGCTGGTGCTCGGCAAGGTGGCCGGCAGCTACGAGTTGGACGCAGTGCTCGGGAGCGCGCAGGCCATCCAGGCGCACCCGCTCTACCCGGTGGCGCTCTGCCTCCTCCTGCTGGGCGTGTTCACCAAGAGCGCCCAGTTCCCCTTCCACTTCTGGCTCCCGAACGCGATGGCGGCCCCGACGCCGGTGTCGGCGTACCTGCACTCGGCGACCATGGTGAAGCTGGGCGTGTTCCTGCTGGCGCGGCTGTGGCCGGCGCTGTCGGGGACGGAGACCTGGTTCTGGCTCACCGGCTCGGCGGGGCTTGTCACGCTGCTGCTCGGCGCGTGGACGGCGCTGTTCCAGCGAGATTTGAAGGGGCTGCTCGCCTACTCCACCATCTCCCACCTGGGGCTGGTGGTGCTGCTGCTGGGGCTCAACAGCCCGCTCGCGGCGGTGGCGGCGGTGTTCCACCTCATGAACCACGCGGCCTTCAAGGCGTCGCTGTTCATGGCGGTGGGAATCATCGACCACGAGACGGGGACGCGGGACCTCCGGCGGCTGTCGGGACTCTTCCGCCTGATGCCCATCACCAGCACGCTCGCGCTCGTCGCCACGGCGGCGATGGCGGGAGTCCCCCTGCTCAATGGCTTCCTGTCCAAGGAGATGTTCTTCGCGGAGACCGTCTTCATCGACGCCCACCCCGCCGTGGAGTGGGGCCTGCCCATCGCGGCGACCCTGGCGGGCATGGGGAGCGTCGCGTACTCGCTCCGGTTCTCGGTGAAGGTGTTCTTCGGGCCCGCCAGCGCGCTGAACACCCCGCGTGTCCCGGAGGAGCCCCCCAGGTGGATGCGCGTCCCCGTCGAGGTGCTGGTCCTCGCGTGCCTGGTGGTGGGCATCGTGCCAGCGGTGTCGATTGGGCCCGTCCTCGACGCCGCGTCCTGGCCGGTCGTCGGCGGACAGCCCCCGCCCTACAGCCTCAAGCTCTGGCATGGGTTCACGCCCCCGCTCCTCATGAGTGCGCTGGCGCTCGGCGGTGGTGTGCTGTTGTACAGGGGGAGCCGCTGGCTGGAGGCGGGGCGGATGGGCCTCGGCGTCCGCTTCGCGGAGCGGTGGGATGGCGCGAGGCTCTTCACGTCACTGCTGGCGTGGCTCACCGCGGCGAGCCGGTGGCTGCGCCGCTGGCTGCTCACCGCGGGGCTCCAGCGACAATTGCTGGCGATGGTGCTCGTCACGCTGCTGGTCGGCGTCACGGCGCTGTGGGGGGGCATCGGCCAGGGAGATCGTCCGCTGGTGCCGCTCTCACCGGTGTTCATCGCGCTGTGGGTGACCGGAGGCGCCGCGGCGGTGGGGGCGGCCTGGCAGGCGAAGTTCCACCGGCTCGCCGCGCTCATGCTCTCGGGGACCGCGGGCGCGGTGTGCTGCATCACGTTCATCTGGTTCTCCGCTCCGGACCTGGCGCTCACCCAGCTCACCGTCGAGGTGGTGACGACGCTGCTCATCCTGCTCGGGCTCCGGTGGCTCCCGGCGCGGGAGCCGGCTCGCGGCGTGTACGACGCGCACACCCTGCGGCGCGCCAGGGGCCGGCGGGCCCGTGACTTCCTCGTCGCGGTGGGCGCGGGCGGCGGGATGGCGGTCCTCGCCTACGCGGTGATGACGCGCGAGCTTCCCGAGCGCACTTCGTTCTTCCTCGAGAACTCACTGAGCGGCGGAGGCGGGCGGAACGTGGTGAACGTGATGCTGGTGGACTTCCGAGGGTTCGACACCTTCGGGGAGGGGGTGGTGCTCTCGCTCGTCGCGCTCACGGTCTACGCGCTCCTGCGGCGCTTCCGGCCGGCGCCCGAGGTGATGGCGCTCCCTCCACAGCAGCAGGCGCTGCCGAGAGACCTGCAGACAGACCTCGTGAACCCGCGCCTGGCGCATGACACGGCGGTGGGCTACCTGATGGTTCCAGCGGTGCTGGTCCGCCTGCTCCTGCCCGTCTCGGGAGTCGTGGCGACGTTCTTCTTCCTGCGCGGGCACAACGCGCCGGGCGGCGGCTTCGTCGCGGGCCTGGTGATGTCGGTGGGCTTCCTGCTCCAGTACCTCATCTCCGGGACGGAGTGGGTCGAGCAGCGGCTGCGACTCGCACCGCGCACGTTGATAGGCGTCGGGCTCCTGCTGGTGCTCGGCACGGCCGCGGGTTCCTTCCTGGCGGGGTATCCGCTCCTCACCTCGCACACCTTCCATCTGAGCGTGCCGGTGCTGGGCGAGCTCCACATCGGCAGCGCGGTGTTCTTCGACCTGGGCGTGTTCTGCCTGGTGCTGGGCTCCTCGTTGCTCATCCTCGTGGCGCTCGCGCACCAGTCCATCCGCGCGCACCGGGCGTCGGGAGAAGACTGATGGAGGTGGTGCTCGCAATCGCCATCGGCATCCTGACCGGCGCGGGCGTCTGGCTCCTGCTGCGGCCCCGCACGTTCCAGCTGGTCATCGGCCTGTCGCTCCTCGCCTACGCGGTCAACCTCTTCATCTTCAGCATCGGCGGCCTGGCCATCGACAAGGAGCCCATCCTCGCGGACGGCGTCCCCCCGGACCTCGCCCACTACACAGACCCGGTCCCCCAGGCGCTCGTGCTGACCGCCATCGTCATCGGCTTCGCGATGACGGCACTCCTCCTGGTCATCACCCTGGCCTCACGCGGGATGACCGGGACCGACCACGTGGACGGCACGGAAGAATGAAAGCGCTCCTCCAGGGGCTGATGCCCCACCTGATGGTGGTCCCCATCCTCCTGCCCATGCTGAGCGCGGCGGTGATGCTCCTCCTGGGCGAGGGGAAGCGCACCGCCAAGCTGGTGCTGGGGATGAGCTCCGCGCTCCTGGGGCTCGCCGTCTCCGCGGTGCTCCTCGCATGGGTGGACGCGTACGGCGTCGTGGCCTATCTGCCCGGCAACTGGCCCGCGCCGTTCGGCATCACGCTCGCGGTGGACCGCCTCTCGGCGGGAATGCTGGTGCTGACCTGGCTCCTGGGCGCCTGCGCGCTCTCCTTCGCCTCCGCGCGCTGGCACCGCGCGGGCGTTCACTTCCACCCGCTCTTCCAACTGCAGCTCATGGGGCTGTCGGGCGCGTTCCTGACGGCGGATGTCTTCAACCTCTTCGTCTTCTTCGAAATCCTGCTCGCCGCCTCGTACGGCCTGCTGCTGCATGGCTCCGGAAAGCCGAGGGTCCGCGCGGGCGTGCACTACGTGGCGGTGAACCTCGCCGCCTCGTCACTCTTCCTCATCGGCGTGTCGGTCATCTACGGCGTCACGGGGACGCTCAACATGGCGGAGCTCTCCGCGCGACTGTCGGAGGGGCAGGTGGCCAACCGGCATCTCATCGACGCGGGAGCCGCCATCCTCGCGGTGGCCTTCCTGGCCAAGGCGGCGGCCTGGCCGCTCAACTTCTGGCTCGTCCCCGCCTATGCGTCGGCGACCCCGCCCGTGGCGGCGATGTTCGCGGTGCTCACGAAGGTCGGCGTCTACGCGCTGATCCGCCTGTGGACGCTGATGTTCGCCGGGGGGCCGCTGGCGGGGTTCGGCGCGGACGGACTGTTCGTGTTCGGAGCGGTCTCCGCCGTGCTCGCGGCCCTGGGGATGCTCGCCTCGCAGCGGCTCGCGGTCCAGGCGGCGACGGGGGTGATGGTCTCCGCCGGGACGCTCCTGGCCGCGCTGGGGCTGGGCGAGCAGGCCGCCCTCGGTGCCGCGGTGTTCTACCTGGTGGGCTCCACGCTGGCCTCCAGCGCGTTCTTCCTGCTCGTGGACCTCATCGAGCGCTGGCGCGCGGGCTCGACTCTCGTGGACGAGGCGCCCTTCCTCAGCGCGACGCTCGAAGCCCAGGAGGTCAACCTCGACGACGAGGAGGAGCCGCTCGTCGCCCTGCCGTTCCCCGCCTCCACGGCTTTGATGGGCCTGGCCTTCATCGCGTGCATGTTGCTCACCTCGGGCATGCCTCCCCTGCCGACCTTCATCGCCAAGCTCGGCATGCTGTCGGCGGCGCTCGGGTCGGGTGGAGCGAGCGCGCCAGTCGCCCTTCGGACCTGGCTGTTCACCGGCGTGCTGCTGGGCTGCGGACTGCTCACCCTCATCGCGCTCACGCGGACAGGCATCCGGACCTTCTGGTCGGAGATGCGGCGAGAGCCGCCCCGGGTCCGGGCTCCGGAGGGACTCCCCCTGGTCGCGCTCCTCGCCGCGTGCGGAGTCCTGACGATTGCGGCAGGGCCCACGCTGGAGCTCGCGCGCGCGACGGCGCAGTCGCTCTATGAGCGGAGCGAGTATATCCAGGCGGTCCTCGGAGCAGAGGTGCGGCCGTCGGCGACGGCGTGGGAGGCCGGGCCATGAGACGGCTCATTCCCTCCCCGGTGCTCTCGGTGGCGCTGTTCCTGCTCTGGATATTGCTCATGCAGTCGGTGAGCGCGGGAACGCTGGTGCTGGGTGTTGCCCTGGCGCTGTTCTGGCCCGCGGTGACCGCCCGGCTCAGGCCCGCTCCCGTGCGGTTGCGCAAGCCCTTCGTCATGGCACGCCTCTTCTGCCGGGTGGTGTTCGAGATGCTGCGGTCGAACGGCCAGGTGACGTGGGCCATCCTCACCCAGCGCTCGAGCGACATTCGCTCCGGGTTCGTCTTCATTCCGCTCGAGCTGCGGGATCCGAACGCGTTGGCCGTGCTGTCGATGATCGTCACATTCACGCCGGGCACTGCCTGGGCGCAGCTGTCGGCGGACAATCGGGTCCTGCTGCTGCATGTGCTCGCCATCCAGAGCGAGGCGGAGCTGATAGCGCTCATCAAGCAGCGCTACGAGCGTCCGCTCAAGGAGATCTTCGAATGAGCCCCCTGCTCTCCTGGGCGCTGGCCTTCGCCCTGGGCTGTCTTGCACTCGGGATGGTGCTGGCGCTGGCACGGATGATTCTCGGGCCCAGGGCGGAGGACCGAGTCCTGGCGTTCGACTGCCTGTACCTGAACGCCATGCTGGTCATCCTCGCGCTGGGGCTCATCTACCGCAGCAGCTCCTACTTCGAGGCGGCGCTCCTGATTGCCCTCTTCGGGTTCGTGGGCTCCGCCGCGATGTCCAAGTTCCTCCTGCGCGGGGAGATCATCGAATGAATGGGTCGGTGCCTCTCTGGGTGGACGCGTTGAGCGCGATGCTCGTGGTGGTGGGCGCGCTGGCGGCGCTGATTGGCTCGTTCGGGCTGCTGCGCTTGAAGACCTTCTTTCAGCGCGTCCACGCGCCCACCCTGGGCGCGACGCTGGGAACCTGGGGCTTCACGCTCGCGGCGGTGGTGCAGATCTCCTTCGCACGCGGCCAGCTCTACGTTCATACGGTGCTCATCGCGGTGTTCATCGCGCTCACCGTGCCGGTCACCACCCTCTTCCTGATGCGGGCCGCGGTGTTCCGGGCACGCCTGCGTGGCGAGGAGATTCCCGTGCCCGGAGCGGATGAAGCTCACCGGGGATGACAGAGCCGCGTGTCAGCTGCCCCCATCCATACCCACTCGCACCACCCACGAGGGCGATGCCAAGCCTGCTGCCCATCATGTGGTCCACTGGCACAGGCGCGGATGTGGTGACGTGAATCGCGGCGCTAAAGGTGTGCAGACTGGTCACCAGCGTCCTGCTGAAGCTACTCGGCTACCCGGCCGGCGGCTTCCTGTGAAAACGCCGCGAGGTGGGGCAGGGCCCCGCGACGCCCGAGGCCGCCAGAGCCGCCCGCCGTTCCCGCCTGACCACAGAGCGTCCGGATGTAGTCCAGTTCAGCCCCCTGCATGGCCGGGGCCTCCGCCACGGAACTCCACTTATCGTTTCAGCGGGCTTCGACGCGTAATCGGGGTGGAGCCCTGATCAATGAGAGAAACCTGGCGGGACTCCAGCGACTTACGCCACGTCTCGAAAAGCGCTCCCCCGTTCCTTCCGAGCAGGACGTGCAACCGCCGGAACAAGCCAGGCAAAACCCCTGCTGGTCTCATTAAATCGGGAGGGCACTTCACCGAGCCGGCATCTGCAGTGGCGTAGAGCCCCAGCCTGGAATTTGTATGCACAGTCGTCGTGCGGGCAATGGTCGGAATTTCATTGCATGCGCTTTGCGTGCCCAGCGCGGGCATGATCTGCCTGTTGAAGACTCCCGCCTGATTGCGCAGCTCAGAAGCCACATTGTATAGGCTGGCTTGCTTCAGGACTTCGTCGGGAGCCAGTTTCCCGTCCTCCTTCCTCCACCAGAAAAGGTCCCTGAAATCGAATGAAGTCTCTCCGCGCGACGCAGCACTCCTCCCGAGGTAACACCAGCGCGCCAGCAGCATGGGCACAGGCTTATCGAATTTACCGCTCAGCTTGATGAACCAGCCGCCGTACATCACCACCGGGAAGTCATCCCTGCACAGGTCAGGTGGCACCCGGAAAGGTCGAGGGAGGCCAGAATGCGCTTCCCAGTCTGGCGCATAGACATAAACGCGCTCACATCGCCTCAAGCCGGGCTCGGAAACGAAACTCTCCGGGCCGTTCATTCCCTCGCGAGCAACGAGGCTGGCAGCCCACTCGGCGCAGGCGTCCTCCCAGTCCGCATCCAGCTTGCTCACAGCCTCATGCGGCACGACAGAGCCGTTCGCGCGCCACGTCCTCGCCCTGGAGATGACGTCCGGCAGGCTCGACACCAGCAGGGTCCAGAGCCCCTTGTTCCGGCCACGGGCCCATTCCAACAGTTCCCGCCCGTCCGCCCTGAACTCCCCTTTCAAGTTCCAGTCCGCGATGAGCAGGCTCACATCCCGGGAGTACTCCAGGATGCGTTCTCCTTCCTCGGCCGAAGAGGCCATCCTCACGCAACGCTCATCAAGTCCTCGCCGAACGAGGGCGGCCCTGACGCGTGCCGCATCCGCGAGACTGTCATCAACAATCAGGATCATGCTGCCTCGGGCTCAGCTTGAGAGACACCCACCACAGATCCGTGTTCACCATGGGATGCTTGTCGAGGCTCACCTCCAGACCCAGACACTTCGCGAACGCCCGCATGAACTCAAGGCCGGAAGCATTCGGCCCACCGAAATGCAAGCGCTTTTCCAGTGTGTCCAGGTCCTTCTTCCAGCACGAATTCTCCACCTTGAGGGTGGCCTCATCGACCGTCACGGACACCTTCGGCTCCGGCGTCCTCACTGCGGCGACCATGCCGTTCGCGATCATGTTGGCCACTAGAAGGTCGATGTGCTCGGCTTGGCTCTCCCCCGGCAGAGCCCCTCGCTGCGCGCACAAGCGCGGTGGGAGAAGAGCCTTCAGCTTCTTCGTCGGCTCTCCGGACTTGCGCTCCGCGAGCCGCACCCCCAACTCGACAGCGGGCCCGAGGCGCGCCTGAAGGGTGCCCGGTGTAATGCAAATCGGCAGCGCATGCAGGGACCTGGCGAGCGCCTGGATGTTCCGGAGCACGTCGGAGAGTTCCCTCAAGCCATGAGCCTTCCTGCTCCCCCTGGCCAGTTCGTCCAGTTCCTCGATTTTCTCCGGCTTGAGCTCGTGCAGAACCGCGAGCGCGAGCAGATCATGGCTCTGGCGGATCCCCATGCGCTTGTGCTGCAGGCACAGCCCCTGGCCGGCCTCCACGAGCGCGTGGAACCGCTTACGGAGCGGGTCCGAGTATCCATCCTGAGCCTGCTTCGTCCAGAAGTGGTGGAGACTCCCGGCCAGCAACAACCACCGCGTTCCGCTGCCGTCGGCCCAATGATTCAGGTTTGGTACTGCCTCGTTGTCGACCGGGTCCAGGGGAATTACGCTGACGGAGTCCAACCCCTCCAGGAAGCCTGGCGCGGCCTGCCTCACTGACTTCAGCAACTGCTCCAGGGCCATGGAGCGGTCCGCCGCGTCGTCGGTGACGAAGGAGAGGTCGCGCAGCGCATTCCGCCGCTTGGCGCTGAAGGAAACCCTTGGCGTCCTGGGTAGCGCCCCTTCCAGCGCCACCCGCCCCAACGTGGCCTCCGAAGGAACGGAGCGGATGGCGAGCCCCAGTGGCATGGGCGCCTGCTCCCACCTCCACCTGGAGCTGAGCTTGGACTTCCCGTACAGGACGCTGATGGTCACCTTCCGTCCCTTGACGGAGATGTGAAGCTGGCTGTGGTCCGGCAGCAGCAGCGACGTGATGACGGGAAGCCGCTCGCGTCCGACCGCCTTCACCTTGCGATCCAGCGGTTCGAGGCGGAACGCCTTGAGAGTGAACTTCGCGTCGAAGTTCCTGCTCCCCTTGTTCTGGTCGTGGAGGGCGTCCACGAGGGCCGTCATTGCCCGGCACCAGGAAATGAAGCCATGCGGAGAGGAGAGTTCGTGGATTGCGCGCGCGACGTATCCGTCCTGGGGCACGCTATCCGCGATTTCGCTCAACCGGGGGCTCCCGCCGTCCTCTTCGATGATGAAGCAATCCAGGAACGAGGCATGGCGGCCCTGGGGCACCAGCCGGTAGCGGTTCATGGTCACCGCCAGCAGCCCCGGCTCCTCCCTGAACTGCGCGAACCACTGCTGCATCGTCTGGATGATGCTGGCGGCGCTGGCGAAGTCCACGGAGTCCGACACGCGGGTGGAGGCGGTGAGGATGGACAGTGCGCTCTTGAAGCGCTGAAAGTCCGCCGCTTGCGCAGACACCACGTAGTCCAGCGCGGACCTCGCAATCTCGCGAACCACCTCGATGCGGAAGTGCTCGACGGCCGCCGGGTGGAGTGACTCCGGAGCGCCGTGGGCCCCCTCGAAAATCATGTCCAGAAGCTCAAGGAACATCCCAATACAATCCGGAGGCTGCGCTTCCCCCTCCGCGCTGAGTCGGCCAACGAGGCGGAGTTGCCGTTTCGGCATCTCGCCCAGCCGGACGATTCCGCCCTCCAGCCTGCCAAGGTTCAACTGGCGGTCCTCGAACCCGAAGAACGCCAACTCGGCCTCCGTCAACAGGAACAGCCGTTCGTGCTTGGGAGAGAGGCAGATGTGTACTCGCTCCACCTCCAGCGGCCTGCCGGGCCTAGCGTTGCACTCCACCACGCCACATGCTGGCAACATGGGCCGCTCTGCTGGACTGCTTGCATCGGGGACGAAGAGCCCGGCGATGCCGCCCGGCTCGATGGTGCCCAACGCATTGAAGCGCTCCCGGAGGTAGACGAGTTCCTCGTCGCGCTCGTTCTCGACGACCACCCGAAAGAACTCTTCGTACTTACGGCACACCACGGCCAGCCGGTGCAGCATGGCCTCGGTGAAAATGCCTGGAACGGGAAAGGAGACTCCCACGAGCGCAAGCAGCGCCGGACGCGGGCTCCCCCGCGTGCGCAGTGGCAGGAGGATGTTACTCCGCAGGCCAGCGACCAAGTCTATGAGGACATAGGTCCGCCGGAGGTTGTTCTGCCCGTCAACCACGAGCACGCCTTCGGCGTGGCTGCTGTAATCACTTGCAAAGGCGGCGAATGCCACCTCACCGATGGTCAGGGGCGCCTCAAGCCCCAGAATCGTGGATTGGATGAGTTCCTGGGGGAGCAACTCGCTGCGGAACTGCTCGAAGACGAAGGTCCGCCGGTACGGCCTGCGGCGGAACAGAGAAAACGACGTCAGTAGGGTTGCGATGATTTCCGGCTGGGAAATGGAGGAGGAAATCAGGTTGGGCACCGCGCTCAGGAGGCTGTTGAAGCCCTCTCGGCTCCGTGGTGGGAAGACCTCAAGCGTGGCCTTGACCGCGTCCAGCCACTTCTTGAGTGCCTCCACTTGGTTCTGGAGGAGAGATGGCTCGCGGGCAAGCCGCTCCTTGATTTCATCCGCGACTGCTGCCCGGAGCTCGGGGACGATGACCTCCCAGAAGGCGGCATACCGGTCGTGGGTGGGGGGCCGCGCCGGCCAATCCCTCTCCGCGCCCGAGGTGACGGGGGCTTCCTCTGTAGGGCGCTGTGCTTCCATGGTTCCACCTCACCGCGATGACCGGGCAAGGTGAAATATAGCGTGGGACCAGGGAATGCTGTTCCACCTGCGAGTGGAAGTCGACCCGGGGCGTCCGGTACGCCCCGGGTCCACGAATGCCTGCCTTCACGCTCAAAGGGCCGTGCCGAGGGCCCGGTACGGCCAAGCGCGACTACGCCAGCGCCGCCGGATCTCCCTGAGCTGCTCAAGTCCCGCCCGGACGCCGGTTCCCGAGGCGTTTCCGATCTGGAAGCCGACGACTTCGATATGGGCCGACAGGAGGTCGTCGTACCGGCCGGCCAGCTGTCCCCACGCGTCCGCCAAGGCGCCGACCTGCTCGGACGTCAACTGCTGGCGCACAGACTCCAGCACCTCCGGCAGCGTCGGTTGGGCAACGGCCGCCGCGACCTCCTCGGTCAGGAGGTCGCAGGTCTGGCTTCCGGAGCGGATGTACGCCAGCCAACTCAGGGTGACGTTGCCGCGCGTCACATGGGGCGCTTGGGGGTCCTGGCCCATCAGCCGCTCCAGCACGCGCGCGGACTGAGACTCAGCCCCCGACGCGGGGCGGAGGCTCTCCCGGAAGCGGGCGAAGACGGCTGGAGGCAGGTGGTACAGGTCCAGCACGGCCCGAGCGGCCCCTCCCAGGGCCAGCGCCGCGTACTGGAGGCTGATGTCCGCAGCCCGGCCGCCTGCGGTCAACGACGCCATCGCGGCCCGGATATGTGTGATTGCGCTCGCATGGTGGATCTCGACGGCGCGGTGCACGGCGATGAAGAGCCGTAGGCCAGCTGCGGCCTCCGCATCCAGGTCGGGCGGAATGACAGGCCCATCCCCACCGAACAGCGCGGTTTCACAACCAACCATCTCGCAATAGTGAGCTTGCCCCAACCGGGCAACACGGTGTCCGCACTTCAGAATGGGCCGCTGCGGTCCATCCTTGATAAGGTTCTCCGACGTCACATCAGTACGACAAGCCATGGGGGCCTCCTGGGTTACCCACCAATGGTGCGTGTCCGGATCCGCGCCTGCCACTGCTCGCGCCCTTACGCACGTGCATATCCTGCATATGCGCACTCCGGGCTTGACTTGTGCGGTGGCAGCACCGTCACCGGAAAGCGCTGAGAGCGCGGCAGTTCCGGCCGCTCCTGCGTCTCCGTGATACACGGCCAGCTATCGACCGGTGCCCCAGGACGAAAGCACGAGCTGCCTCGCCGGCCTCCGTCCTGAACCGGCCTTGCGCGTCCTACGGCGGCGACCAGCGCCCGGACGTACGTCGCATTGGCCAGCGGAGGACGGCCTGTCCTCGTGGCGTCCTTCATCCCCGGCAGCCCGTCACGTCGCCAGCGGTGGCGGCACTCGTACACCGTGCGGACTCCCACCCCCAGTGGGCGGGCGATGAGGACCGCCCCTTTCTGGCATCAAGCCTCGACTTGGCAGGTAGTGCACGTTTCTCCCGCCTGGTGAGATAGGCTTGGAGGATTGCTGTCCCCCAGGACTCCAACCCGGTTCCGGATATCGGATGGAGGCCCCACAGATGGAGCGACTCCATGGTCTCCTACAATGTCGGTAGGCTCTTCAGTGAAATCGAGCGCGCTGTGAAGTCGGACGTCCCCGTCACGGAAGGACTCCTGCACGTCATTCAATTCTGCGAAACCGCACGCCCTCACCCGGACTGGTCCGCTCTTCGTTCGCTGGACATTGAGGGCGATCTCCAACAGCTCCAGCGGTGGCTCGAAACCGTCATGCGGTCCATGCCACCTCCAGCTCCGGTGACGGGGCTGTGGTTCGGCCTCTTCAACCCGGTCGTGCAGGACCGCGTTACCGCGGACCTCCATCTCATCGGGGCACCCTACAGTGCGAAAGACCCCGACTGGCTCTTCAGGCAGCGCTGGGGCGATGACACGCCCGACGCGAGCTCTACCGTCCTTGATGCCATCTATCGCGTGGCCTACGGGCGCGAGAACGGCCTTGGGAACGACGCCGAATACCCCTTGTGCCTGGCGTACGGCGCGCTCGCTGTCAGGCACCTCGCAAAGCTCATGGGGCCGACGCTCCTTGGGGATGCCGCCCAGCGAGTCCTCCATGTCGGCTTCGACTCCGGCGACTTCCTCTGCATCGGTGCAGTCCAGAGAACGGGGCTGATTTTCTCTCGAAGCCGCGAAGTGATGACTTGATGCTCGCGCGCCCTGCCCCACGCATCGAGGAAGGCGCGTCGGCGCCTTCATCCCGCGCTGTCACCGGACCTCGGCGAGAACGAGATGCTCGTACGGCGCGAGCGGCTCGTCGGCGAGCCCGTGGGGCGTGAGAAAGCGCTCACGGAGCATCCGCGGGGTTGGCTGGTCCAGGACGCGGTAGCCGGCCGTCGTGAGAAACGGAGGGACCGCGGAGGGAGTGATTCCCCACCGAAGGGGCTCGCCCGCGAATCGGAGTCCAAACCGGATGGCCCGCCCGAGCAGACTCCCAGCGAAGAGCAGCCGAGGCTGGCCTTCCTCGTCCGCATCCATGGAGCTGAAGGCGAGCCGGCTTCCAGGGCCGGTGCAGGCGCGCACCTGGGCGAAGAACGCGGAGACCTGCGCGGGCGCCAGATACATGAGGAGCCCCTCGGCCACGACGACGCTCCGGACGTCCGCGCGCCAGCCCGCCTCCCCCAGGAGCACCTCCAGCGGCTTCGTCGCGAGGTCCGCCGCGAGGACGACGTGGTTCGTACACGCGAGCCCTCCACGCAGGATGCCCGCGCGCTTGGGCTCCGCCGTGGCCGGCGCATCGACCTCGACGCACTTCACGCCCGGGTGACGACGGGCCACGCTCACGGCCAGGGGATCGAACCCGGCGCCGACCACGAGCACCTGGCGCGCTCCCTCGGCGATGGCCTGCTCGACGACCTCATGCATCCAGCGCTTGCGCACCCCGAACCAGAGGAGCTGCCCCCGCCCGAGGAGCCCTTCGGTGGCTTCATAGAACCGCACCGTCAGGCGTGTTCGCTGCAGCTCGACGTGCAGTCGCCGGACCGCACCGGAGGCTCGCAGGATGGTCTCTGCCGCTGACGCCGCGCCCGGGGGCAGCACGGGCGCGAGCCGGGGCACGGAGTCGAGCAGCAGCATGAAGCCAGCAATCTTCGTCGCGGTGCGGCTGGGGCGTTCGCTCGGCATGGGGCTCATCTTTCCGCGCCGCGCGCAGCCAGGTCCACGGGGCGCTTCACGGGAACCCGCCGGCGCACCTTGGGCACATTTCCCCGGGACGAGGGCTGCGCGGTCCTCGGGCGGGAAGTCAGGTTTCTTGCAGCCCCGGTCTGGGGCTCGAGTCCAGGCCGTGTGGTCCGGGAGAGTGCCAGGCCGCCCTTCCGGCCAGGGAACTGCGCCAAGGAGGTCGCTCCGGAAGGAACAAGGGCTCACGAACCCCGGTTTCCCCCTATCGAAGCCCTTTGCGGCGGGGCGTCCCTGTCCCGCTATACGGGCGTCACTTTGCGGCCAGGTAGCTCACTCGGTCCGTACAGAATCTGTACAAACCTGCCCCAAAGAACGGGGCGAGCGCTGACAAGCGGCAAGGCATCACGCCAGGATCTCGATTCCGACCAAGACTCCATCCTGGTCGAAGTCGAGCACCACATCGGGGCCCGTGTAGGAACCCAGGAGTTCGGCCAGCCTGAGCGACTTCGACATCTTGCAGGTTTCACCGGGGTGGCTCGGGAGGCGCAAATAGGCCACGTCCTGATCGTCCTCGGAGACTCGCAGCTCGAAGCGCCCGAGCGTCTTCTTGGAATCCGTCTGCCCCATTACGGCCTCCACTGCAAAACGGTCTTCAGCTTCAATACACCATCCCTGAACTGATAGACGACCGCACCTCCTCGGCCAAAACCAGGAACGATGACACGGTCCACGTGGGCCGTGTCTCGAATGGTTCCGGTCGGAAGCCCCGACTTCTCGATCTGCCGGCCGAACTCCTGCAAGGCCGCGCGGGCATCCTGCACGCTTGAGAAACCAGCCCGTTCAACCGCACGTTCCGCCGCGTGCGGCATGTTGCTGTTGACCACCCTGTCGACGTGAATATCCGATGCGCCTCTTGTCAACTCACCTGAGGCAGGCTCGTTGTCTTGGCCACCTCCGGCCGACATCGCGACCGCATTGGGGGCGAGGGTGATGGTGACGGTCGCGGCACTCACGACCACCGTCTCTACCTCCCCCACTGCCGCGAGGCTGATTCCTAGCTGCGTCTCCGCCTGCGCCGCCGCCTGCATCGCGCCGGGCAGCGTCGGCACCTTCGCCCCCAACCCCGTCGCCGTGTTGCCGAGAGCCACCGTGGCCAGCATGGCGAACGCACGCGCCGCGTTGCGGCCCATCACCTTGCCGTAGCGCTCCCCCGCCTCGCGCAGCTCGTTGAACGAGGCGGCCCGGTCCGCCTCGTCCATCAGCCGCTTGAAACCCACGACGAGGCCCCAGAAGGTGTCAACGCCCACGTAGGAGATGAGTGTGGCGGTCATCGCCGCCGCGAGACCCTTCGAGACCGTCACGTCGGGAATGGAGAGGAGGACCATGTACGTCGTCCAGGTCCAGAGAACGGCCGCCACCATGGCGTGTGGATCGGCCATGTCCTTGAACGCTTCCAGCATCTCGTCGAGCACGGCGCCCTTGGCCAGGGCCAGGGCCAGAGCGAAACGGCCGTCCTCGTTGACGACGGGGCTCTCCACCAGCAGGCGCAGACAGTCGCCCGTCCTCCCGGTGCGCTCGCACCAGCGCAGATAGGTCCGCGTCAATTCCGCCTCCGCTTCTAGCGCCTCGGACGCCAGTGCGGAGCCCTCCAGTGGAGTCATACGGTGGGTGCGCGGGTCGAAGAGGTATGCACCGCTGCGGGCGTCCACGCCGAAGAGCTGCCGAGCCGCCCCCTGCGGGTTGGCCGAGGGCCGCCTCTCCCGCGCCAGTCGAGCTACGGCTTCCTTGAACTCGCGCCGCTCCAACTCCACCGGCTCGGCCTCGTCACTGCTTGGCTTGAAGACGAGCGGAGGACCCCGGGCCGTCTCCAGGCGCACCACGCGCCCCGAGGCGCAGCCTGTCACCAAGGCCAGCAGCACCAGCACCAGCACCACGGCACGATGCACTTTCAAGAAGCCCCCCAGCGGGAAAGGGCGTCATGCTCGGGGGCGCGGCAGGGCAGCGGCCAGAACCCACCGACAGGGGCAGCCGCCAAGACCCATGGGGTCCTCGGCCATCGTGAGCACCTCCTCCTCGCGGCGTCGTACCAGCCGTTCAGAACCTGCTTGAGGTCGTGGAGCCGGAGGCCCCGCGGGTCCTTCTCGAAGAGCGCCTCCGCCCACTGCGCGAGGTGGTTCCGGACGTTCGTCCAGTCACGTTCCGTCCGGCCCTGGCGCCTGAGGTGTTCGAGCCACCGCCCCACCCGCTCGGGGTCCATGTAGACAGGCGAGGCTCCGTCCTGCCCGTCGGCGGTCAACAGGCGGTCCTGGCATGGGGCGGGTGTCGGTGAGCCCTGCCACCAGGGAAGCCTCACTCGCGGTCAGGAACATTTGAGACCTGCCGTAAGGGACAAGGGGGGCTCGATCGCAGGTTCCCCCCTATCGAAGCCCCTTGCAGCGGCGTCCCTGTCCCGCTATACGGGCGTCACTTTGCGGCCAGGTAGCTCACCTGGTTAGAGCGGCGGTCTCATAATCCGCAGGTAGTCGGTTCAAGTCCGACCCTGGCCACAGGTAACCCCCGGTTCTCCTTGGAGAATCGGGGGTTTTCTTTTTCCGGGCCCCTCACAGGTTCCGCTGCAGCCGCTCCTGGGCCTTCACGATGGCCGCGGTCCGCGTCGTCACCTCCAGCTTGGCGAACACGTTCCGCAGGTGCCACTTGGTCGTGGAGAGCGCCACGTTGGAGCGCTCGCTGATCTCCTGGTTGCTCAGCCCCTGCGCGAGCAGCTTGAGCATCTGGAGCTCGCGCTCGGTGAGGGGCTCCAGGGGCGCACTGGGAGGCGCCGCGAACTCGGCCGGCGCGCTGTCCCCGGCCGACAGCAGGTCCTGGAACCGCTCGGTGTACCGGGCGGGCATCGCGTAGCTCAGCTTCCGCTGGGTGGCGGCCGCGACGATGACCTCCTGCAGGCCCGGCGTCTCGTCGAACACGCTGCGCCCGAAGCCGAACCGCTGCACCAGCGCGAAGCCCCGGTTCAGCGCGGCGAAGGCCGCCGGCGCATCTCCGGCCCGCCAGTGGCACACCGCAATCGCCGCCAGCAGCGCCGTCTCCCGGGACACGTAGCCCACGTCGTGCGCGCTGGCGCGCAGCGTCTCCAGAATCGCGTGTGCCTTGCCGTGCCGCCCACGCGCCATCAGCACCCAGGCCTGCGCCAGCCCGAGCCGCTCCCATGTCTCCTCGTAGAAGCGCTTCTCGCTCCACTCCCCCCGCCGCATCCGCTCGCCCAGCTCGAACTCCTGCGCGACGACTCGCATGCGCGCGGGCGACTGCTCCACCAGGAAGAGGCGGATCTTCTCGCCGCAGACGTGCGCGAGGAAGCGCGTCTGGTGACTCACCTCGAGGACGCTGTGGAGGTAGTCCAGGAGCCGGTAGGCCTCCGCGTACTTCCCGCGAATCGTCTTGATGCGGGCCAGCATGAAGTATGCGAGCGAGAAGGTCTCGAACACGGGCGCCTGCGACAACAGCGGAAGCACCTCGACGCAGAGCGCCTCGGCCTCGTCGAGCCGGTTCTGCTCGTAGCGGGCGTTGGCCAGCGCCGTCGCCGCGTTCACCCACACCGGGTTGCGCCTTCCGCGGCTCGCGCGCGCGAAGGACTCCTCGCATCGCTCCGCCGCGTCCTTCATCTTCCCCTGCGCCCGGTCCGCCAGCGCGACGAGGGAGTCCGTGTAGCCCACCAGGAAGGGATTGTTGAGCCCCTGCAGCGTCTCCCGCGCGCTCAGCGCGAGCCGGCGCATCGCATCGAACCGGTTCATCCGGAGCGCCTGGTACGCCTTCGCCGCCAGCACCGCTCCCGCCATGAAGACGTCCGGCTCCTCGGAGCCCGGTGACGCGTCCAGCTCGACGCCGGAGCCCGAGGCCGAGTCCGACAGGACGGCGTGGAGCAGCACGAGGTGGGCGAGCCGCTTCGACAGCCGCTCACGCTCCGGGTCGGACTTCTCGTGCGCCGTCTCGAGGCGGTGCTGCGCGTCCTGCAGCGCCGACGTCGCATGCGCGAAGCGACGGGACAGGATGAGACACGCGATGTGTCCCACGCAGAGGGCCGGCGAGCGGATGACCTCCTCCGCCGTCAGCTTCGCCGTCCAGTGGAGCACGGAGGCAATCTCCCCCTCGCGCATCCACGCCTCCACGCAGCGCGCGGTGAGCTCGAGACACCAGCCCCGGTCTCCCGAGGCGAACGCGTGCGTCAGCGCCTCGTCCGGCAATTGATGCTCGGCGAACCACGCGCTCGCCGCGCGGTGCAGCCGGGGGACGCGGTCTCCGAAGTCGCACGCGAGCTGGGCTCGCAGCACGTCGAGGAACAGCGGATGGTAGCGATACCACTGGTGCTCGGTGTCGAGCGGCTGGATGAACAGCTGCGCCCGCTCCAGGTTCGCCAGCAGCGCCGGGCCGTGGGTGATGCCCAGCAGCGCGTTGCACAGCTCCCCGTTGACGTGCTCCACCACCGAGCTGAGCACCAGGAACTCGCGCACCTCGTCGGCCTGCTCGCGCAGCACCGCGTCCGCGAGGTACCTCGCCACGTCGTGGTTGGAGCCGATGGCCTTCCGCAGCGCATCGCTCACGCTCGCGTGCTCGCCCGCAGACAGCAGCGCCAGCTTCACTCCCGCCACCCACCCTTCCGTGCGCGAGCGCAGGTAGTCCACGTCCTCCGCCGTGAGCGCGGCCCCACACATGCGCTGGCCCAGCTCGCGGATGGCCTCGCCGTCCAGGCTCAAGTCACGCGCGTCGAGCGTCACGAGCTGCTCGGTGAGCTTCAGCTTCGCCAGGTCCAGCTCGGGCAGGTGTCGCGACGAGACGACCCAGTGCACGTGCGGCGGTGAGTGGTCGAGCAGGTAGGAGAAGGCCCGCACCAGCGAGCGCTCGCGCAGCACGTGGAAGTCGTCCAGCACCACGACGAGCTCGCGTCCCAGGTTCCACAGGCTCCGCAGGAGGACGGACGTCGCGTGGTCCGGCTCGCTCGCGCTGTACGCGTCGAAGTCCGGAGCGGCCCGGCGAATCGCCCCGACCAGGTACGAGAAGAACCGCTCGGGCACGTTGTCCTGCTCGTCGAGCGACAGCCACGCGAGCAGGTGCGACGCGCGGGCGTCCCGGCACCACTGCGTCAGCAGCGTCGTCTTGCCCGAGCCGAGCGGCGCCGTCACCAGCACCAGCTTGCCGCTGATGCCCTGGTCGATTCTCCGCAGCGCGGCGCTGCGCGTCACCAGCACGGACGCCGTCTGCGGCGGGGAGAGCTTCGTCGGCAGCAGATGCGAGTGCAGCTCACCCGAGGTGGGGGCCGGCTCCTCCCCCGCGCCCGCCGTCTCTGACGCTGACGCACGGCGGCTCCCTGCTGCGTTTCGAAGGCTCGGCATTCGCACGTTCCCCTTCGGCCGGTTGCGTCACCAAGTAGACACGGAAGACGCGCTAATCAGCCCTGGCCAGAATGCGGAGACCACACCGTGAGTGTCGTGAAGTCCACACCGCGACGCGTCACGCACCGGTAAACCCGCGTCCTCACGGTAACCGTCTCACCCCAGCGGCATGCGACGCGGCGTGTCAGCAGTCCTTCGCGCGGAGGGAGGGGCGTTTCCCCTCCCTTCGGTGGGGGCGATGTCGCGGGACCCGCTGGTAATTCCGGGACTGCAACGCTTCCCCGTCCCGAGGAGGTCCATATGGTGGGTACCCAGCAAGTGGGCGCGAGCAGGAGCCGCTGGCGCGCTCGCGCTGTTTCATTGTGCGTCGCGGTGTCGTTGTTGACGGCCTTCACCGCCGCCGCCCAATCGCCCTCGTTCATCGAGTTCGACAGCGCGCACGTCCGCCCGATGGCCCTCTCTCCGGACGGGACGAAGCTGTTCGCCGTCAACACGCCGGACAACCGTCTGGAGGTCTTCTCGGTGAGCAGCGCCGGGCTCACGCTCACCGCCGAGGTGCCGGTGGGCCTGGAGCCCGTCTCCGTCGCCGTGCGCAGCAACACGGAGGTCTGGGTGGTCAACCACCTCTCGGACAGCATCAGCGTGGTGAGCCTGAGCGGCACACCTCGCGTGGTGCGCACCCTGCTCGTAGGCGATGAGCCGCGCGACATCGTCTTCGCCGGCACCAACGGCTACGCGTTCATCACCACCGCGCACCGCGGCCAGCACCGCACGGACGCGTCCATCGCCAGCGTCCCCGGCGCGGGAGACCCGAAGCTCACCACGGCCAGTGTGGGCCGCGCGGACGTCTGGGTCTTCAACCCCGCCGCCCTGGGGACGACGCTCGGCGGCACGCCCCTGCGCATCGTCACGCTCTTCGGCGACACGCCGCGCGGCCTGGCCGTCAGCCCGGACAAGAAGACCGTCTACGCGGCCATCGCCCAGTCCGGCAACCAGACGACCACCGTCAACCTGGAAGGCGTCTGCGACGGCTTCAACGAGTCGGGCTTCTGTCTCGTCTTCCCCGACACCTTCCCCTGGGGGAACAACCTCGTCCCGGGCGGCCTGCCCGGACCGTCCACGAACATCGAGGGCAAGAAGGCGCCGGAGACCGGCCTCATCGTCAAGTGGAACGCCTCCGCCGGGCAGTGGCAGGACACGCTTGGCCGCAACTTCAACAACAGCGTGCGCCTGCGGCTGCCGGACAAGGACGTCTTCGCCATCGACGCGGACCGTCTGACGGAGACGGCCTTCTACACGGGCGTGGGCACCACCATCTTCAACCTCGCCACCAACCCGAGGTCGGGCGCCATCTATGCGTCCAACAGCGACGCCAACAACCTGGTCCGCTTCGAGGGCCCGGGTGAGTTCGGTGGCAGCACGGTGCAGGGCAACCTCGCGAAGATGCGCATCACCGTCATCTCCGGTGGCGCCGTCTCCCCGCGCCACCTCAACAAGCACATCGACTACTCGAAGCTGGCCGGGAAGCCCGGCTTCGACCCCACCGCGAGGAACCACAGCCTCTCCACGCCGACGGAGATGGTCGTCTCCTCGGACGGCACGAAGCTGTACGTGGCCGCGTTCAGCTCCAGCAAGGTCGGCGTCTTCGACACGGCCGCGCTGGAGAGCAACACCTTCGACCCGCGCACCGCGAGCGCCAACTACATCCCCGTCAGCGGCGGCGGCCCCAGCGGCCTCGTGCTGGACGAGGCGCGCAACCGCCTCTACGTGATGACCCGCTTCGACAACGCGGTGAAGGTCATCGACCTCGCCACCCGGGGACAGGTGGCCTCGGCGCCGCTGTACAACCCGGAGCCCGCCTCCGTCGTGCAGGGCCGCCCGTTCCTCTACGACGCCACCTTCTCGTCGGCCAACGGTGAGTCGTCCTGCGCCAGCTGCCACATCTTCGGCGACAAGGACGAGCTCGCTTGGGACCTGGGCAACCCGGATGACGTCGTGACGTCCAACCCCATCGAGAAGCGGCTCGCGAGCAGCCTCGAGATTGGCCTGTTCCGCGCGTTCACCGGTCACCCGGGCTCGGATGTCAACGGCACCGGCGACCAGAACTCCTTCCACCCGATGAAGGGCCCCATGACGACGCAGACCCTTCGCGGGATGACGCACCAGGGCGCCATGCACTGGCGTGGGGACCGCGCGAACGGCTTCTTCGGCGCCGACGCGTACGACGAGGAGCTGTCGTTCAAGAACTTCATCGTGGCCTTCGAGGGGCTGCTGGGCCGCGCATCCATGCCGACCGAGGCGGAGATGGACAAGTTCACCGCCTTCCAGCTCCAGGTGCAGCTGCCGCCGAGCCCCGTCCGCCGGCTGGACAACTCGCTCACCGCCTCACAGCAGGCCGGCAAGGACTTCTACTTCGGCAGCCGCCGCGTGGATGGCATCGCGATTGGCGCCGACAACGGCTTCAACTGCAACGGCTGCCATACCATCGACGGGGCGCAGGGCTTCTTCGGCACGGACGGCAAGGCGAGCTTCGAGGGCATCACCCAGATCGTGAAGATTCCCCACGTGCGGAACATGTACACGAAGGTCGGCATGTTCGGCTTCCCGGACAACAGCTTCTTCACGCACCCCGAGTCGGGGCAGATGGGAGACCAGATTCGCGGCTTCGGCTTCACGAACGACGGCGCGGTGGACACGCTGTTCCGCTTCTTCAGCGCCGTCGTGTTCACCAACACCAGCATCGGTGGACCGCTGGTGGGCTTCCAGAGCGACACCCAGCGCCGCAACGTGGAGGACTTCATGCTGGCGGCCGATACCGACCTGGCGCCCATCGTCGGCCAGCAGATCACCCTCACGAACACCAACGCCTCCGCCGTCGGTGCGCGCATCGACCTGCTGATTGCCCGCGCCCGGGCGCCGTTCGCGTCGAAGATCCTCGGCGGCTCGACGTACGAGGCCGACCTGGTCGCGAAGGTGGCGGTGGCCGGCCGGGTGAAGGGCTTCCTGTATGACCGCGCCACGGGGACGTGGAAGCCGGACGACGGCGCCGCGAACCTCACCACCACGGCCCTGCGCGCGCTGGCGAACACGGCGGGCCAGGAGGTGACGTTCACCGCCGTTCCGCCAGGCTCCGGTATGCGCATCGCCATCGACCGGAACCTGGACGGCAGGCTCGACGGCCGGTAGCCGGCACGCGCCACATCCCTCTGAGCACCCTGCCCCGTCCCCGGCTGCTTTCCGGGGGCGGGGTTTGTCTTCAGTCCTCCGCCGCGCAGACCCCGTCCAGCGCGGAGCCCGAAGCCCCGGCGCAGGTGCCGCTCTCGCAGTCCCTGTCCGTGAAGCACACCTCACCGTCCGCGCGCGGCTTCACGCACGTCCCGTACCGGTCCCCCGGGGTGAAGTGGCTGGAGCACGTCAGTGCCTCCTCGCACTCCGCCGCCACCGTGCACTCCTCGCCTTCGCCGCGCAGCGGGTAGTCACAGATGCCTCGGGGCGCCGGGCCGTCGTCCCCGCTGGGGAAGCTGCACACCAGGTCCTCCGGGCACGCCGTCCGCGCGTCACACGCATCTCCCAGCCCCTGGGCACACCCCAGGTTCAACGCCCCCACACACAGCCACGACATCACCATCCGGCGCATCACAGCGAGGCCTCCAGGGCGAGCACCGCGGAACGGCCCGGCTCATCCACGCCGGAGCCATGGGTGCGGTACGTCGCATCGAACAGGTTCTGCAGGGTGAGCGCCGCCGACAGGTGCCTGCCCAGCTTCGCCCCCGCCCTCGCGCTGAAGACGATGAAGCCCGGCGTGCGCGCGCAGTCCGGCACCTCCGCGCAGGTGCGGATGTCCAGCAGGTCCGCCGCGGAGAAGGCATCCTGCGCCAGCGCCCAGCGCGCGGACCCCTCCAGGAAGAACACCTTCCCCGGCTCCCACGTCGCACGCACCAGCCCGTTGAGCGGCGGTGTGCGGGACAGCGGCTCGAGGATGAGCGGCTCGCCCTCCGCCGTGAGGTCCCTGCGCTTCTGCTGCGTGTGCGTGTACGTGGCGTGCGTCGCCAGCGTCACCGACGGCAGCACCTTCACGGACACCGCCGCCTCCAGCGCGTGGATGACCGCCCGCTCGCGGTTCTGCCGCGTGAGGTACGGCAACCCGTCCGGGTTGAGCTCCTGCCCGTCCAGCAGCGTCGGGACATTGCCCACCAGCCCGTCCACCACCGTGAATGCATAGAAGACCTGCGCGCCCACCGGCCCCCGGTCCACGCGCGTGCCCACCTCTGCCGTATAGGACTGCTCGGGGTGCAAATCCCTTCCAGGAACGAGGTAGCCCGGGCCCTCCGCGCCCAGCCGCAGGTAGTCGTCGATGTTCGGCGCCCGGAACCCGGAGCCCAGGTTGAGCAGCACCGAGACGCCCTCCGCCACCCGCTGCCGCACGCCCAGCTCACCGGCCAGGCCCATCGCGCGCTGCGTGGTGGCGGGCAGCACCGGCAGCGGCACGCTCGCGTCGGGGAACAGCGCCGCGAGCCGCCCGTCCTCGGGCAGCGACACGCTGTGCAGCTGCGCCCGCAGGCCCGCGTGGTACGAGAACGGCCGCGCCACATCGCTCGACAGCAGGCCGAAGACTCCGGCCGCCAGCGCGGTGGGCGTCCCCGGGTAGCGCGCGTCCTCCGGCCGGGGCGAGAAGTCCAGCTCGGGCCCGGACAGCGCGCTGCGTCCGAAGGAGCTCGATGCCTTGTCGTGGAAGACCTCCACGCCGAAGAGGGGCACCGGTGTGCCGGGCAGCGCGGACACCGGCGGCGCCTCGCCCTCCGCGCGCACGCCCACCGTCCACACCTTCACGTCGTCCCGCTCCAGCCTGTCGCGCGACACGCGGAAGCGGTCCACCTGCTCTCCCTGCCGCGTCACGCTGACTTCCACCGCGCCGCGCCGCAGCCAGCCCGTACCCGTCTGCTCCAGCCGCGCGTGCCCGAAGTCGCGCACCTGGTCGCTGAAGCGCCGGAAGTCTCCCGGCACCGAGCGGTCCAACCTCGGCGCGTCCGACTGCCGCACGCCCTGGTACTGGAGGTACAGCTGGAGCCCCGGCCGCAGGCGCTGGCGCACCTTCAGCGCCGCATCCCCCTCCTGGTAGCCCGTGTAGCGCTGCACACCCACGCGGTCTCCGCCGCGCAAGTCGTTGAAGTCGCGCAGCGAGAAGGCACCGGCCACCGCCGTGTCCTGGAGCGACACGCCCGCGCGCACGTGTCCCTGGAGGCTCGTGTCCGCGCTGCCCGCCATCGCTCGCACGGCGCCAATGGGCTCGGCCTCCGACGCGAAGCGCGGCCAGAAGGTGCGCACGTTGACGACGCCGCCCAGCGCGTCCGAGCCGTACAGCACCGAGCCCGGCCCTCGCACCACCTCCAATTGCTCCACGAGGAACGGGTCCACCGTGTTGAGGTACTGGTTGGGCCCCGAGCGCACCGTGCCGTTGTTCAGCCGCACGCCGTCCACCAGCAGCAACACGTGCTGCCCGTACAGGCCGCGGATGATGGGCGCGCCGCCGCCGTGGTTCGTCTTCTGGAGGAAGACGCCCTCCGCCTCGAAGAGCGCCTCGGGCGTGGTGCGCGCGGGCCGGTGCGACAAATCCTCGCGCGTCACCACCGACATGGCGCGCGGCTGGCTGTCCGTCGACTGGGGACTCCGCGTGGCCGTCACCACCGTCCGGGGAATCACGGGCTCCACGCCCGCCTCCGGCTCCAAGGCCCCCTCCTGCGCGGGAGGGGTGCCGGGGAGCGGCTCCGCCGCGGGGGACTGTTGTGCGAGGGCCGAGGCAAGGGGCGCGCCGGACAGGGCACAGCACGCCATCAGGACGAAGGAACGAAGATGCATGGAGGAGGCGAGAGTCTCCTACAGCGGTTCCTCACGAGGAAAGAGGCCGCTGTCGCTCCCGCGCCCTGTCCGCCCTCCGACGCTTTTTTTGACGGAAGTCCGGACCGCCCGCCTAATGCCGCGGACAGGTCGGTAGCGGCCTGTAGCAGCCACGCCCGGAGGAAGTCCGATGCAGGATGGAAGCGCCAGCCCCCTGAGCCCCGAGGCTCCATCGTCGCCGGCGGCCGCCGAGGCGCAAGTCGACGCGCGCGGCCCCGAGGCCGACATCGTCTCCACCCACGTCCTGGTTCCGGAGGAGCAGGTCCAGAAGCTCCGCGAGCTGGCCCGGCGCACCCGCATCCACCAGAGCGAGTACCTCCGCGAGGCGGTGGATGACCTGCTCGGCAAGTACGGCCGCGGCACCGCCAAGGAGGAAGGCCAGTCATGAGCGCCGTCGCCCTCGCGCCCCGCTCGTCGCCGCGCACCCGCGAGCCCGCCCCCGCCGCGCTCGTGCGCGACTCGGACGCCGTGCGCACGCCGCGCACCCGCCTGGCCTCCGAGCGGCCAGCCTCCATCCGCGACGCCATCGTCCGCTGGCTCGACCAGGAGCTGTGAGCCCCGCGGCCGGCCCCTCCCTGGAGACCGGTCCGCGAGACAGGGTACGCTGGGGGCTCCCTTTTCACAGGAGTCCCCACACCCCATGCGTCTTTCCTTCCTGACGGCCGCCCTGGCCTTCGCCGCCGCCGGCTGTGCGACCTCGGGTGGCTTCGACAAGCTCTACCCTGGCATGTCGTCCCAGCAGGTCGTGGAGGCGATGGGCACGGGCCCCTCGCGCGCGCAGGAGTTCCCCGACCAGTCCACCGCCTGGTACTACGGCGAGGACCGCTGCGTGCTCATGCGCGAGGACAAGCTGGTCTCCAAGGCCACCTCCGAGGACACCACCGCGGTGGACACGCCCATCGTCTCCGTGCGCGACACCTCGAGGGCGCTCTGCGCGCCCGAGGGCTACGCGTCCAAGGAGAAGCGCGAGCAGGAAATCGAAACGCCCTTCGGCACCTACAAGGGCAACATCGACCCGGCCTCCGCCGTGAAGAAGGTGAAGGGCATGGTGACGGGCAAGGAAGCGGCGCCCGAGAAGTCCGAGCAGGCCACCACGCCGGCGCCGTAGTCACCCTCCGCTTCGACAGTCCCGGGGCCGCGCGCGAGCTCTCGCCGCGGCCCCGTGGCGTTTGAGGGAGCCCTCAGGCGGAGGGCGCCGTGGCCTCGCCTTCCTTGTCCAGCTTGCCGGCGATGTCCTTGAAGGACATGTGGCCGACGGAGAGCAGGATGAGGCCCAGCGCCACCTGCTGCACCGTCTGGCACAGCCACATGACGTTGGCGTAGGCGAGCCCGCTGGCGTTCACCACCGCCGCCGGCAGGAAGAGGCCGAGGCCCACCTTGGTGGCGGCCTGGAAGGTGCCCATCATCCCCGGCGCCGCGGGAATCATCAGCCCCACCACCAGCACGCCGAGCACGACGTAGGCCTGGAAGAAGGACAGGCTCATCGGCTGGCAGACCGTGCCCACCGCCGCACCCGAGCAGTCGAAGGCGTTGGCGAGCATGGCCATGCCGAACCCATTCACCCCCCAGTACAGCGCCGTGTAGAGGAAGAAGAGCGCTATCTGCCTGCCGTTGGGCAACTGCCGCATGGCGCCGACGAAGGTGTCGACGATGTCCGCGACTTTATGGGCCACGCCGGGGGCGAAGCGCCCCACCGTGGCGCGCACCAGGCGCACCGTGCGCTCCTGCTGCCAGAGGCCGAAGAGGAGGAACGCGAGCCCTCCGCCGAACACGCCGAACAGCAACCAGGAGCCCCACTTGACGTAGCGGACCTCGGGCGTGTCGGTGGGGACGAAGAAGAGCAGCGCGCGCATCATCGCCGCGACGAAGAGGCCATCCACGATTCGCTCCAGCACCACGGACGTCATGGCGGCGCTGCGGCGGATGGAGCTGCGCTGGGCGATGAGGAAGGGCCGGGCGAACTCGCCCAGGCGGAAGGGCAGCACCAGCAGCATCATGAAGCCGATGCCGGAGGCCTCGTTGAGCTTGCGGAAGGGCACCTTCTCCAGGCCCGACAGCAGGCACCCCCACCGCAGCGTGCGGAACAGGTGGATGACGAGGAGGCAGCCGAAGTACGGCACCACCCACGCGTAGTTGGCCGCCTTGAGGCTGGCAACCTGGGTGGCCCAGTCCGTGTCCCGGAAGGCCCACCACATGAAGAGGAAGGTGACCAGCAGACTGGCCAGCAGCTTGACGGCGCGTTTCACGGCGGCCGGGTATACCGTCAGTCCGGGTCGGACTCCAGCGACTCTCCCGCGAGCAGCCGGGACGGGTTGTCGCGCATGAGGCGGCCGAAGGCCTGCTCCCCTGCCCTGCTCTTCAGCTCCGCCAGCGAGCGCCCCACCCAGTCCCGGGCCCCCACCGGGGCGTGCAGGTCCGTGGCGGCCACCGCGTAGAGGCCTTCATCCAGGAAGGCGCGGGCGAGCTTCTTCGGATTGGGGCCATAGCGGCCGGTGAGGGCCCCCACGTCGAGCTGGAGCAGCGCCCCCGCCCGGACGGCCTCCGCCGCGCGGCCCTTGCGCTCGAACTCCAGGCAGCGCTCCGGGTGCGCCAGCAGCGGCACCACGCCCTTGGTCCGGATGCGGAAGAGGATGTCCGGGAGGGCCGGCACGGGGGCGGTGTAGGGCAATTCCACCAGTGCGTAGCGCCCGGGGCCCAGCGTGCGAGCGGACGGTGTGCCCAGGCCGCGCAGGAAGGCGTCGTCGAGCACGTTCTCCGCGTTGCGCCCCAGCGTCAGGGGGATGCGCTCGCGCTCCAGGGCGGCGGCCAGCTCCGCGCGCTTCGCGTGCACCACGTCGACGGGGGCGTACTCGGGACGGGCGTGGGGGCTGGGGGCGACGGTGGAGAAGCCGAGGTCGACCAGGGCGCGCGCCATCTCCAGTGCATCCTCGAGGGAGCGGGCGCCGTCATCCACCCCGGGCAGCAGGTGGCAGTGCAGGTCGACGAAGCCGCTCACGCGTCTCCGCCCTGCCGGTCGGGATGGTGGGCGGAGGGCAGCTCGTCCTCCTGCTCATCCGCCTGGCGGTCGGGCACGCGGTACTCCTCGCCCAGCCAGCGGCCGAGGTCCACGGCGCGGCAGCGGCGGGAGCAGAAGGGGAAGGAGGCGTTCTCCGCGCGGGGAGGAACGGGCTTCTGGCAGATGGCACACTTCGAGGCGGGCATGATGGGCGTGTTCACTAGATAAGCGTTGACGCTCGCGCGGGCCAGGATGTTTCGTGCCCGGCCTCCAGCTCCCGAGGAGGTCCCCGCCATGAAGGTCCAGCGCATCACCGAGCCCGGTGGTCCCGAAGTGCTTGCCCTGGAGGAGCGCCCCGAGCCCGAGCCGGGCCCCGGCGAGCTGCGCGTGCGCGTGCGCGCCTCCGCGCTGAACCGGGCGGACCTCTTGCAGATTCGCGGCCTCTACGCCGCGCCGCCGGACGTGCCGCCGGACGTGCCGGGCCTGGAGTACGCGGGCGAGGTGACGGCCGTGGGCCCGCGCACGCGGCGCTTCAAGGTCGGCGACCGGGTGATGGGACTGGTGGGCGGCGGCGCGTGGGCGGAGTCGCTCATCACGCACGAGCGCGAGGCGCTGCCCATGCCGGAGGGCATGGACTTCGCGGACGCGGCGGCGCTGCCGGAGGCGTACCTGACGGCGTACGACGCGCTGGTGCTCCAGGGGGAAATGAAGCCCGGGGAAACGGTGCTGATTCACGCGGTGGCCAGCGGCGTGGGCTCGGCGGCGGCGCTCTTGTGCCGGGCCTCGGGCGCGCGCGTGGTGGGCACGGGGCGCAGCGCGGCCAAGCTGGCGCGGGCCTCCGAGTGGGGCGTGGCGCGCACGGTGCTGTGCCAGTCCTCACCGCCGAGCTTCGCGGACGCAGTGCGCGCGGAGACGGGCGGCCGGGGCGCGGACCTGTGCCTGGACCTGGTGGGGGGCGACTACCTGACGGAGTCGATGAGCGCGCTGGCGCCGCGCGGGCGGATGATGCTCGTCGGCCTGGTGGCGGGAATCAGCACCGAGGTGAACCTGGGGATGATGCTGATGAAGCGGCTGCGCGTCACCGGCACCGTGCTGCGCAGCCGTCCGCTGGAGGAGAAGATGGCGCTGACGCAGAGCGCGGAGCGCCACCTGCTGCCCCTGTTCCGCACCGGCGCGCTGAAGCCGGTGGTGGATGCGGTGCTGCCCATGGCGGAGCTGCGCCAGGGGTTGGAGCGCATGGAGCGCAACGACTCCGTAGGCAAGCTCGTGGTGCGGTGGGAGTGAGCGCCGGGCCTACTTGATGTTGTTGATGACGGACATCGACATCTCGTGCAGCTTCTTGAGCATGTTGGAGACGAACGCGGTCACCTCCGCCTGCTTCTGCAGCTTCAACTGCGCCTCGAGCCTGGGGCGCTCCTCCGTTGATGCAGCATTCAGGAGCTGGGTCTCGGCGTCGCTGTACGAGTTCACTGAGTTCAAAGCAGCCTTTACGGCATTGTCGACACCACGCATGTGACCCCCTCGACGGATGATGGAAAGACCCCAGGAGTGGGCATGCGACGCGCGTGAGACTACGCCCCCTCCAGGGCGACGAAATGTCTGCTCATGGGCGAGCACCCATGGCTGTCATTGCTCGGTTGGAAGGGTCTTTACGTAGACGTTCACCCCCGATTTCCGGCAGCGCCGCGGGCTCGTGAGGCCACGCAGGCAACACTGCCCCACCCCTGCGTTCAGTTAGGCAAGGAAGCAAGCGTTGCCATCATGAGGCGTAGCAGCTCCCAGGTCATCCCCGCAGCCCCATGACCTCCGGCCTTGGCCTCCCCTCACCGAGGCGCCGACAACCCTCAAACCCTTCCAGGCGTCGTGCGCTCCGAAGGGGACCCACCCGCTATGAATACGAACGAGGCCATGGCCCCTCGCGGCACTCCTGCGCCCAGCAAGCCCCTGACGGACCCCGCTCAGCTCGGGCCCGGCACGCGCATCCATCACTACGAGCTCATCCGCCAGCTCGGCATGGGCGGCATGGGCACCGTCTTCCTCGCGCGTGACACGCGGCTCGGCCGCCGCGTGGCCATCAAGCTCCTGCACACGCAGGATCCGCAGTTCACCCGCCGGTTCCTCATCGAGGCGCGCGCCACCGCGCAGTGCAGCCACGAGAACATCGTCATCATCCACGAGGTCGGCGAGCTCGGAGCAAGCCCATACATGGTGCTGGAGTTCCTCCAGGGCCAGCCCCTCAACAGGCTCATCAAGGGGGGCCTCCGCCTGCCACCGGCGCGGGCCGTGGAATTGATGGTCCCCGTGGTGCGCGCCCTGGCCTGCGCGCACGCGCAGAAGATCGTCCACCGGGACCTCAAGCCCGAGAACATCCTCGTCACCGACTCGGGCACCATCAAGGTGCTGGACTTCGGTATCGCCAAGGTGCTCCAGACCGACGAGGCCCACGGGGAGACCTCGCCCAGGGCGCTCCTCGCGGAGCTCCACTCGGGCCCGGCCAGCGGCTCACGCGAGGACGCCGGCAACCTCACCCGCCAGGGCGCCCTGCTCGGCACGCTGCCGTACATGTCTCCGGAGCAGTGGGGCAATGGCGTCGCCATCGACCACCGGACGGACATCTGGGCGGTGGGCATCATGCTGTTCCGCATGCTCGCGGGCCGGCATCCGCTGGAGCCTCTCTCCGGACCGCAGCTCATGGTCACCGGGGTGCTCGACGAGCCCATGCCGCGCCTGCGCGACGTGGCGCCGGACATGCCCGTGGAGCTGGCCGCCGTGGTGGACCGCTGCCTGCTCAAACACAAGGAGGAGCGCTTCCCGGACGCCGTTTCGCTGCTGCGCGCCCTGGAGCCCTTCCTGCCCGGGCGCTACACCCGGGAGCTCCGCCTCGACGAGAACCCCTACGCGGGCCTCAGCTCCTTCCAGGAGGCGGACGCGAACCGCTTCTTCGGCCGCTCCCGGGAGACCGCCGCGCTGGTCCACCGCATCCAGGACCGGCCGCTGCTGGCCGTCGTCGGCCCCTCGGGCGCGGGCAAGTCCTCGTTCATCCGCGCCGGCCTGATGCCCGTCCTCAAGCGCTCCGGCGTGCCCTGGGAGTCCTTCATCATCCGCCCCGGCCGCCATCCCCTGGCGGCCCTGGCCAGCCTGGTGGCGCCCTTCGTCACCTCCTCTCCCTCCGTGGAGGAGGACATCCGCAAGCAGCAGCAGCTCACCGACCACCTGCGAGAGCAGCCCGGCTACGTCGGCGCGGTGCTGCGCAGCCGGGCCCGTCGCGAGCGCCGGCGCATCCTCCTCTTCGTCGACCAGTTCGAGGAGCTGTACACCCTGGTGCCCGACGCCAGCGAGCGCCGGGCCTTCACCGCCTGCCTCTCCGGCATCGCGGACGATGCCACCTCCCCCATCCGCGTCGTCCTCTCCCTCCGCTCGGACTTCCTCGACCGCGCCTCCGAGGACGAGCGCTTCATGGCCGAGCTGGGACAGGGCCTCTTCTTCCTCGGCAGCCCCCAGCGCGAGGGGCTTCGTGACGCGCTCGTGCAGCCGGCGGAGCTGGCCGGGTACCGCTTCGAGACTCCGGCCATGGTCGACCAGATGCTCGGGCACCTGGAGTCCGCGCCGGGCGCGCTGCCCCTGCTGCAGTTCGCCGCCACCCGGCTCTGGGAAGCCCGGGACACGCCCCACCGGCTGCTCACCGAGAGCGCGTATCAGAAGCTCGGAGGCATCACCGGCGCGCTCGCCACCCATGCCGACGGTGTCCTCGCCGGGCTGTCTTCCCAGGAGCACCTGCTGGCGCGGGCCGTGTTCCTCCGCCTCGTCACCCCGGAGCGCACGCGCGCCATCGTCTCCCTGGAGGAGCTGCGCGAGCTGTCCCGGGATGGCGAGGACGTGCAGCGCCTGGTCGACCACCTCGTGCAGGCGCGACTGCTGGTCATCCAGACGGGAGGCGGCTCCAGCGGCGCTTCGGTGGAGCTGGTGCACGAGTCCCTCATCCTTGGCTGGCCCACCCTCCTCCGCTGGCTCGAGGAGGGGCAGGAGCACGCGGCCTTCCTGGAGCAGCTCCGCAATGCCGCACGTCAATGGGAGGCCAAGAGCCGCGACAGCGGCCTGCTCTGGCGCGGGGAGATGGTGGATGAAGCGCGGCGCTTCCAGCGGCGCTACCGGGGAGAGCTGCCACAGCTCCAGCAGGCCTTCCTCGACGCGGTCTTCGCGGGCTCGGCGCGGGCGGCGAGGCTTCGGCGCGCGGTGCTCGGGGGGACGACGGCCCTTCTCCTGCTGCTGGTCGTTTCGGCGGCGGTGGCCCTGGTCGTCATCGGCAACGCGCGGCGCGAGGCCGAACGCCAGGCCCGCCTGGCCCTGCGCGCCGAATCCGCGGCGCGCACCGCCGAGGCCATGGCACGAGGTGCCGAAGCCGAAGCGAAGCAGCGCCTGGCGGAGGTCCAGGCCAAGGAACTGGAGCGCAGGCAGGCCCAGCACCAGGCCGAGACAGCCAATGCCCAGGTCGAGCTCACGAACCTCGAGCTCTTTCAGAAGAACGATGCACTGCGCTCCGCATTGAAGAGGGCCCAGCGGGCACAGCTGCGGGCCCGGTTCGCGAAGGTGCGCGCGGAGAACAGCGCCGCCGCGGCAAGGGAGGCCCGGGAAGAAGCCGAGCTCCTGTTGCGCCGTGAGCAGGAGCGGGCCCGCCGCATCGAAGCCGCGCTTGGCAGTCGGTTCATCGAACTCTTGAAGTGAGGCTCCCATGAGAGGAACGAAGCATTCTGTCCTGCCCGGCGTGGCGATGGCGTGGATGGCGCTGTGGGCAACCTCCGCGCTCGCGCAGCAGGCGCCGACCGTGCTCGCCACCGGGGAGAACCGGCCCTGGGCGCTGGGAGTCGCTGCCCGGGAGCAGCAGGCCGCGCAGACCCTGTTCCAGGAAGGCAACGAGCAGCTGAAGGAGTCGTTCTTCGTCGAGGCCAGCCGGCAGTACCGGCAGGCGCTCCAGCTCTGGAACCACCCGGCCATCCACTACAACCTGGCGCTGGCGCTGATGAACCTGGACCAGCCCGTCGAAGTCCACGAGCACCTGGTGGCGGCGATGCGGCATGGGCCGGAGCCCCTGGACTTGAACAGGTTCGAGCATGCGCTCGACTACAAGAAGCTCCTCGAACAGCAGCTCACCTGGCTGGATGTCTCCTGCGAGCAGGCCGACACCACGGTGATGATGGATGGCCAGCTGCTGTTCGTCGCGCCCGGCCGGTTCCAGGGGCTGGTGCGCCCCGGCATGCACAGCCTCGTTGCCCTCAAGAAGGGGTACCTGACCACCGAGAAGACGCCGACGCTCATGCCGGGCAAGCGGGAGCAGTTCGCCCTCAAGGTGTACACCGCGGCCGAGCTCACCGAGTACCGGCGACGGTGGTCGACCTGGGTTCCGTGGACGGTGATGGGGTCGGGCCTGGCCGTGGCCGCGGGTGGCGGACTCCTCCATCTGCAGGCACGAGAGCGGTTCACCGCCTTCGACGCGGGCGTCAACCAATGCGGCGGCTGCATCGCCGAAGCCGGGCTCATGCGGCTACACAGCCAGGGCTCCGGCATGCAGAAGGCGGCCGTGGCCGCGTATGCCGTTGGCGGGGCGGCTCTGACCACCGGTGTGGTGATGCTCTACTTCAACCGGTCCCAGCCGCACTTCCGATCGCCGCGAGACGTAGGACAGGAAGTGGTCGTCACGCCGCTCATCGGCACCGGTACTGCCGGTGCGCTGGGCGCGTTCCGTTTCTGAGGAGATCCCCATGAGCCGAAAGTCCCTGTTCACCGCGCGGGTGGGAAGCATCCTCACGCTCGCGATCTGCTGCCTGTCCCTTCTGTCATGCATGGAACCTGAGAGCGCCCTTTGCCCGGAGGGGCTGGTCTGTCCCTCCGGCCAGAAATGCGCCGCCCGGCAGGCCGTGTGCATTCAGGGCAACTGTGGCGACGGCATCATCCAGGATGGTGAGGCATGTGACGACGGAAACATCATTGATGGCGATGGCTGTAGCCGGACGTGCGCGTCCAACGAGGGCTGTGGCAACAATGTCCGTGACTTCACCGCAGACGAGTTCTGCGATGACGGCAACACCGAGGATGGAGACGGGTGCAGCGCCGACTGCAAGTCCAATGAGAAGTGCGGAAACTCCCTTGTCGACGTTGCGCTGGGCGAGGTCTGCGACGACGGCAACACCCGCTCGGACGACGGGTGCAGCGCCGACTGCAAGTCCAATGAAAGCTGCGGCAACTCCATTGTCGACGCGGCGCTCAGGGAGGTCTGCGACGATGGCAATGCCCGCTCGGGCGACGGGTGCAGCGCAGACTGCAAGTCCAATGAGCGCTGCGGCAACTCCGTTGTCGACGCGGTGCTCGGCGAGGTCTGCGACGATGGCAATGCCCGCTCGGGCGACGGGTGCAGCGACAACTGCAAGTCCAATGAAAGCTGCGGCAACTCCATCGTCGACGAGGCGCGAGGAGAGCGGTGCGATGACGGCAACAACGACGACAATGACGGGTGCCCGCATGACTGCGCCATCAACGTCGCATGTAGAAATGGCTTCTTGGACCTTGGTGAGGACTGTGACGACGGCAACGAGGTCGACGACGATGATTGCCGGAACACGTGCAAGCTCGCGTTCTGCGGTGACGGGACAGTGAACACCCAGGGCCGGCGCAAGGAGGATTGCGATACCGGAGGAGAGTCTGAAATCTGCAACATCAACTGCACACACCCACGGTGCGGAGATGGCATCGTAAATCAAAAACTCAAAGAGCAGTGTGACGATCGCAATGACATCAATGAAGACAACTGCCTCAGCTCATGCCAGGTGGCCCGATGTGGGGATGGGTATATCAACGTCAAAGGCGGGGAGGCCTGCGATGACGGCAACTCCCTCGCGTGTGGAACGTGTGATGCCACCTGTTCGCGCGCCCCAGGCATGAAATATGCGACGGGAGTCATCACTCCAATACCTGGGAAACACATCAAAGATGGCGAGATTCTTGCCGTCAGTGACGGAATAACGCGCAGGTTTTTCGAGTTCAGCTCAACGGACAATGTCCCACCCAATCGCATACGGATAAAGATCAACAGCAACAGCGACGACCCGTACAGGGTTGCCACTGACATCGCCCAGGCCATCAACAATTCTGACCTCGAATTAAAAGCCACGCTGAACGACAACAGCGTAGAGCTCAAGGCTGACTCGGAGGGTGCTTTCGCGAATCGACCCATCGTCGAGTCCGTCAAGAATATCGACTTCGTGGTGAAAGGCATGGACGAGGGCACCGGCCGTGACTGCCCGGTGGGCACAGGCTGCAAGCTCGACAACGACTGCGCGGAAGATCTGTTGTGCCTGGCCGTGCAGGGCACGGAGAGGTCGGAGTGCAGGCCCAAGCCACGGTGAGCTGAAGACCGTTGCGCCCCCGCCCCGTCCCCTTATCCTGCGCGGCCATGGCTACCCACTTCGACCCCAGCGCCGCCGCACAGCCGGACTCCGGCGTCTTCGGCCTCCCGCACTCGCCCGACGAGGCCCACGTCGTCCTCATCCCCGTGCCCTTCGAGGCCACCACCAGCTACGGCGGCGGCACCTCCGAGGGCCCCGCCGCCGTGCTCGACGCCAGCCGCCAGGTGGACCTCTTCGACGTGGAAACGGGCCGCCCCTACGAGCGCGGCATCGCCATGCTCGACGAGCCCCAGGAGCTGCGCGACTGGAACACCCGCGCCAAGGAGCGCGCCCAGGTCGTCATCGAGGCCGGCGGCATCCACTCCGGCGAGGCCGAGCTGCTCAAGGCCGCCAACGACGTCAACGCGCTCTGTGACCAGATGAACGAGCACGTCTACCGCACCGCGAAGCACTGGCTGGACCAGGGCAAGCGCGTGGGCGCGGTGGGCGGGGACCACTCGTGCTCCTACGGCATCATCCGCGCGCACGCGGAGAAGTATCCCGGAATCGGCGTGCTCCACCTCGACGCACACGCCGACCTGCGCGTGGCCTACGAGGGCTTCACCTGGTCCCACGCGTCCATCATGTACAACGTCATGGAGCGCATCCCCGGCGTGAAGACGCTCGTCCAGGTGGGCCTGCGCGACATGAGCCAGGAGGAGTACCGCTACATCGAGGACTCCAAGGGCCGCGTCCACGGCTTCTTCGACGCCACCCTCCAGCACAAGCGCTTCGACGGCATCCCCTGGAACCGGCAGGTGGATGAGATGGTCGCCCTCCTCCCGCAGCAGGTCTACCTGTCGTTCGACATCGACGGCATGGACCCGGTGCTCTGCCCGCACACTGGCACCCCCGTGCCCGGCGGCCTGTCCTTCCCCGAGACGGTGGCGCTCATCTCCGGCGTCGTCCGCTCCGGCCGCACCATCGTCGGCTTCGACCTGATGGAGGTGTCTCCGGACCCCGAGGGCGGCGAGTGGGACGGCAACGTCGGCGCCCGCCTGCTCTACAAGATGATTGGCTGGATGCTGAAGTCGCAGAAGGCCTGAGGGCCCGCGTCATTCGCCCCGCGGCAACAGCAGGCTGAACGTGGAGCCATGCCCGGGGCGCGACACGGCGGACAGCGCGCCGCCGTGCAGCCGCGCCAGCTCCGACGCCACGTAGAGCCCCAGGCCCGTCGCTCCCGCGGGCCCCGTCTGGAAGGGCGCGAAGAGGCGGGGTACCTCCTCCTCCAGGAAGCCGGGCCCCCGGTCCTTCACCTGCACCGTCACCAGCGAGCGCGACGCCTGCATCTCCACCGTCACCTCGCCCCGGCCGCCGTCCTGCTTCACGGCGTTGGCCAGCAGCACGTCGAACACCTGGCGGATGCGCTCCGGGTCGAACCGCATGGACACCGGCTCCGACGGCGCCACCAGCGTCACCGGCGTGTGCGCCCGCCACGTGGCCACCGCGCCTCGCAGGTGCTGCGCCAGGTCCGCGTCCACCGACTGGAGCGTCAGTCCGCCCGCCGCCAGCCGCGCCACGTCCTTCAGGTCTCTCCCCAGCGTCTCCATGGACTGGAGCTGCGCGTCCAGGGACGCCAGCGCCGCGCGGTCCACCGCGGGCACCGCCTCCAGCTGCTTGAGCTGCGCGCGGGCCGCGTCCAGCGGGCCCTGGAGCGTCTGCGCCACCCACTGCCCCAGCACCTCCACCGGTGAGCCCACGTCCACGGGCTCCGGACGCGGCGCGGCGGCGAGCGACTGGCGGATGACCGACTCGAAGTCGGTGATTTCGAAGGGCTTGTGGAGGAAGGCCGAGGCCTCCGGCGCGCCCTGCGGCAGCACCGCGCTCAGGAGGATGATGGGCACGTCCTTGAGCTGCGCCTCCTGCTTCATGCGGCGGCACAGCTCCACGCCGCTCAGGCGCGGCATCATGTGGTCCGTCACCACGAGCTGCGGCCGGCGGGCCCTCGCCAATCCGAGCGCCTCCTCGCCGTCCCGGGCCGTCAGCACGTCGTGGCCCAGGTCCTCCACCACCTGGCTGAGGACTTCCAGTACCGCCGGCTCATCGTCCGCGACCAGGACGAGACTCATGCTCTTCCACTCCCTCGGCTACAGCGCGCCTCGACTCGACGGCGCGCTGCCAGGATAACGGCCTCCCCCGACGGTGCTGCGACACCGGGGCCAGCGCGTGCATCCTGGAGATGCAATCGTTCACGGATGGGCGGACTGGTTTATGAAGAGCGGAGCATCGCCACCAGAGACGCGGGGATGGGCTGCGGTCTTCCCGACAGTCGGGCTGTCCTGCCCCGGACACTCCCTGGTGGTGCACGGAGGGTTGGAATGAAGCCTGGAGTCATGAGGTGGAGCCTGCTGTGGGTGGCCCTGCTGGCCTCGGGGAGCGCGCGCGCGGACCTGGCCCGGCGCCGGGACGCCATCGTCGAGGTGGTGCAGAAGGTCTCCCCGGCCGTCGTCTACATCGGCACCGAGCAGGAGGTGGAGTCGCGCTTCCGCGGCCGGCGCTCCCCGCTGGAGGAGTTCTTCGGCGGCATGGGCGGCGGCGAGCAGGAGCGGCAGAAAATCGAGGGCCTGGGCAGCGGCGCCATCATCGACGCGTCCGGCACCATCGTCACCAACGACCACGTCATCCGCGGCGCGTCCGCCATCCACGTGGTGCTGGCGGACGGGCGCTCGTTCGACGCGGAGGTCATCGGCAGCGACGCGGCCAATGACCTGGCCGTGCTGAAGGTGAATGCGCGCGAGCCGCTGCCCACCGCGAAGCTGGGCACCAGCTCGGACCTGATGATTGGCGAGACGGTGGTGGCCATTGGCAGCCCCTTCGGCCTGAGCAAGACGGTGACGGCCGGCGTGGTGTCCGCGGTGGGGCGCACGTTCCGCGCGGACGGGCGCGTCTACAACGACTTCGTCCAGACGGATGCGGCCATCAACCCCGGCAACTCGGGCGGCCCGCTGCTCAACGTGGACGGGGAAATCATCGGCATCAACACCGCCATCTTCGGCGGCGGCGCGCAGGGCATCGGCTTCGCGATTCCCGCGGACAAGGTGCGGCGCATCGTGGAGGAGCTGACGCGCTTCGGGAAGGTGCGCCCGGCGTGGGTGGGCGTCGACGCGGCGGACCTGCCGCCGCGCGTGGCCCGGCAGCTCGGGTGGGACCGCGCCTACGGGGCGCTGGTGACGTCCGTGGAGCCCGGCAGCCCCGCGGCCCAGGCCGGCGTGAAGCGCGGGGACGTGGTGGCGGAATTGGGCGGCTCGCGCATCCAGGACGCCGAGGACTTCGACACCCGCGTGCGCGGCTACCCTGCCCGCTCGCCCTTCCCCATGGTCCTCTTCCGGGAAGGCGGCATGCGCACCCTCCAGGTGACGCCGTCGGAGTTCCCCGCTCGCATGGTCGAGGGGCTGGCGTGGGAGCGGCTGGGACTGAGAGTGAAGGAGGTGAAGGGGGTGCTGGCGGTGGCCGGCGTGCGGCAGGGCTCGGGCGCGGCCGACGTGGGGCTGGAGCCGGGAGACATCATCCTGCGGGTGAACAACCAGCCGGTGCCCACGGCGGATGCGTTCCGGGAGGCGCTGCTGACGGCGCGACGCGGACGGAGCGTGTTGCTGCTCGTGCGCCGGGGCCGGTACGGGTACCACATCACGCTGCCCTTCGAGCAGCAGGGCCAGAGCCTCTAGGGCGTTTCGGACACGGGGTGGGTCGTCCGGGATTTCTGGACCAGCGCGTCTCGCACTACCATGGGGGGTATGAGTTCCGTCCGTTACCAGTCCCTCGGTCCCCTGCTGGCCGGGGAAGGCTCGCGTGCCTTCCTCGGACTTGCCCTTGAGGACGGCGCGCCTCCCCGCTCCGTGGTGCTCATCTGGGCGCCGCAGGAGATTGCCCAGAACCCGGAGATGACGGCGCGGCTGACGCGTGAGACGTCACGCGCGCTCGTCTTCGAGCACCCCAACATCCTCCGCGTCCACGGCCTGGCCGTGCAGGACGGCGGCGTGGCGCGCGTCACCGAGTTCGCCGACGGCGAGCCCCTGCGCCGCCTGCTGGAAGCCCACCCCCGCCTGCCGCCGCAGTTCGCCGCGCTCGTCGTCGCGGACGCGGCCATGGGCCTGCACTACGCGCACGTCGCCGGCAATGACGACGGCACGCCGCTGGTGCACGGCGACATCCGCCCGGAGACGCTGATGATCTCCTTCGGCGGCGTGACGAAGGTGACGGGCTACGGCGCGCTCGGCGTGGCCCCGCGCGAGCGCGACGGCAAGCGCGTGAAGAACCGGCGCAAGTACAGCGCCCCGGAGCAGCTGCTCGGTGGCCGCGAGGCCGTCAACGTGCAGTCGGACGTGTTCCTGCTGGGGCTCGTGCTGCACGAGAGCCTGTCGGGGAAGATGCCGTTCAAGGAAACGGCGGACCCGGACAAGGCGGTGCTGAACCGCTCGCTGCCGCCGCTGCCGCAGGACGTGCCGCTGAAGATTGACGCGGTGGTGCGCAAGGCCACGACGAAGCGCGCGTACGACAGGTACCCCTCGGCGCTCGCGTTCCGCGAGGCGCTGGTGGAGGCGGTGGGCACGCTGCCCACGCATGCGCAGTTCGCGGAGTTCATGGCGAAGTACTTCCCGCCCGAGCACGAGGCGCGGGCGGCCCGGCGCAGGGTGATTGAGGCCGGCATCGCGGACGTGATGCAGAAGGCGGGCGTGTCGCCTCCGGCGGTGGCGGAGTTCCTTGCTCGCGGGACGCTGGCTCCGGGAGTGCTGCCCGCGAAGTGGCCGGCGCTGCCGGGGCAGCTCTCTGTTTCGGGGCCGGTGAATCTGAGCAGCACGGGCTCGGAGGCCGGTGCTTCCACGGAGGCCGCGGCCTCGGGTCCGTCGACGGGCTCCAACGCGCAGGTGGCTTCTGAAGCGCAGGGGCCGGCCAGTGGCGCTCATGCGCAGGTGGCTCCTGCGTCGACGTCCGCGCAGGGCCCGGCCAGTGGCTCTCATGCCCAGGTCCCGGGCGGTGCGGTTGCCGCACAGGGCCCGGCCAGCGGCGCCCATGCGCAGGTGGCTCCTGCCTCGACGTCCGCGCAGGGCCCCGCCAGTGGCGCTCATGCGCAGCTGTCCGGGAGCGCCGCGTCCGCGCAAGGACCGGCCAGTGGCTCTCATGCACAAGTCTCGGGGAGTGCCGCGGCCTCTTCCGGTACGACGGGCGCGAATGCAACGGTGGCTCCGGCCACTTCGAGCGCGGCGCCCGCGGCGGGCGGACTGCCGGCGGGCAGCCCCTCCGCGTCTCCTGTTCCCGTTGCGGCCGCTGCTACGGCGGCGAAGCCTTCTCGGGCCTGGGTGGGCCTGGTGGCCGTCGGCCTGGTGCTGACGCTCGGCGCGGCGGCGGTCGTGCTCAAGCGGCTGCCCGCCAACATCGAGGCGGAGGTCGACGCGGGTGCCGCCTCCGTGACGCCGTTGGAGGCCCTCGCTGACGCGGGAGCGGTGACCAAGGTGGCCGTCGTGGACGCGGGCATCCCGATGGGCATGCTGGACCTCACCGTCGAGCCGCGCGTGGAAGCGTCCATCCCGGGCCAGTACCTGGGGCGCACGCCGCTCTCCGCGTCCGTGCCCGCGGGCCGGCATGTGCTGACGCTCAGCAACCCGGTGCTCGGCATCCAGGTGACACGCATCATCACCGTGCCGGCGGGCGGGCGCAGCGGGCAGCAGTTCTTCCTCAACAAGGGCTTCGCCACCGTGCGCGCACCGAAGGGAGCCATCGTCACCGTCGACGGGCGCCTCGTGGGCGCCGCTCCCGTGGAGGAACTGGACCTCTACGAGGGCACGCACCAGCTCCTCGTCGTCGTGAATAACTCGCGCTGGCAGCGGACGTTCAAGGTGGAGCCCGGTCAGCGCGTCGCCTTCGACGTGGACTTCGAGGCGCCCCCCGAGGAGTAGTGGGCCTCCACGGAGCCCCGCGCCGTGACACACGGCGCGGGGTCAGCTCCGCAGTCCTCCACCGGCCTGACGTGCAGCTCCACGCGGCCGGTGTCGGTGAACTTGAAGGCGTTGGAGAGCAGGTTCTTGAGCACCTGCTGCAACCGCTGCGGGTCCGTGCGCAGGCCGTAGGCAGCCCGGCAGTCAGTGCGACGCGGAAGCCCAGTCCCTTGTGCTCGGAGTCTCACGTTGGTCCGTCGTGTCCATGGAGGCTCCTCGTGGGACCTCGATGAGCGCGGGCCCGTGGCGCGAGGACCTACGCGCTCTTGCGGCGCCGCATCATCGCCTCGTACGAGCGGCCCACGCTCTGGGAGAGGATGAGCAGCTCGCCCACGTCCGGAGGCGTGAGCTGGTCCGGCCCGTTGTCCACGTACAAGAGGTGCACCACCTTGCCGCGCACCAACAGCGGCAGGATGACCGCCGTCGTCGGGAAGCCGCCGCCCAGCAGCTTGTAGAACACGCCCATCGCCGCGTCCCGCTTCACCGGACCGATGTAGTGCGAGCGCGTGTCCCGCACGAGCCGGAAGGTGCTCTGCTCCCTCAGCGCCACGCCGATGCGGTGCACCGCCGCCTCGCGCACGCCGGCTCCCATGCCGTGCCAGCCCGTCACCAGGCTGCCCTGCACCGACAGCAGCAGGTTCCGCTTCCACTTGCCCAGCGCGAAGCGCAGCACCGTGCGCGCCACGTCCTCGCGGTCCGAGCTGCGCGCCAGCTCCGCCTGCGCCTCCGCGAAGGTGAGCGGCGTCGGCGGCGGCGCCGGAGGCCGCTGCACCGCGGGAGGTGGCGTTGCCGTGGCCCCCGCCGCCATGGGCGCGGCCGGCCGCTGCGGCTGGGACGGCCCCACCGTCACAGGAGGCGGCGTCATCGGGAACGGCTGCGCTGGCACCACGGGCGGCTGCGGCTGCGCCGGCACCTGCGGCGCGGGCCGCTGCGTCACTGGCGCCTGGGGCGCCACGGGCACTTCCGGCACGGGCAGCGGCTCCATCACCTCCACGCCGGTGATGACCTCCTCCGCCTCGCCCATGTCCCCTTCGTAGTCCGCCCCGCCGCGCAGCGCCTGCGCGTAGACGGACTGGAACTCCTCCTCGCTCATCAGGTCCGGCGCCTTGTCGGCCGCCTTCGCCAGCGCCGCCTGCGAGCCCGGCGCGGGCCTCGCGCGGATGGCGTTCATGTCGATGGCGCGCAGCGAGCGGAACGCCTTGCAGTAGCGCCGCAGCATCTGGTTCATCCGGAACTCGGGGATGACCACCGGCACCACGCGCTTGCCCGTCTTGAAGGCAATCTTGTCGAGCGTCTCGAAGTCGTGCGGGTTGAGCACGGCGACGCTCAGCCGCGTCGCGTCCACCCGCATGGGCAGGTACTCCTTGTCGTCCGCGTGGTTCGCCGACACCATCGCCAGCGCCTTCGGGTCCGGCACCAGCTCTCCGGAGGCAAAAGCAGTGTTGTGCAGCTGACCGAGCGACTTCGCCAGGTCCTGCTCGGACAACAGGCCCAGCTCCACCAGGTTCGTCCCGAGCCGCCCGCCGTGCACCACCTGCGCCTCGAGTGCCTCCTCGATTCCCTCGGGCGTGACGAGGCCTTCCTTCACGAGCAGTTCACCCAGGCGCATGGCCTGGAGCTTGTAGCCGTGCCCCGTCCCGCTCCGCAAGCACGCACGCCGCCGGGTGTGGGCGGCGCTAGTCCTCCGGGTGGTGGCTGAGCGCCACCCGGTTGCCCTCCGGGTCCCTCACGTACACCGACCAGCGCGTCTCGTGCTCCAGCGGCACTCCCGCCCGGGCGAAGGTCTCCACCACCCCGGCCCGGGCCGCCTTCGGAATCCGGAAGGCCAGCAGCAGCAGGCCCGGCCGCTCGTGGCGGAATGGGAGCGACTCCGGGTCCGAGCCCGCCGCCTCGATGGCCAGGAAGCCGCCTCCCGGCACGCCCACCCAGATGCTCCTCAGGGAGCCGTCCGGCCTCAGGTGCCGGGTCAGCTCCGGGAAGCCGAGCAGGTCCCGGTAGAAGGCCGTCACCCGCTCGAGGTCCTTCGCCTGGATTGCAACATGATGGAAGCCCTGAACGTCCATGGCGCGGATGCTATGGTCTGCGCGTCCATGGCGCGACTGCTCATCGTCGAAGACAACCACGAGCTGGCCTCCCTCATCGTCGCCGCGGCCCAGGGCCGCGGTCACGAGGCGCGGGCGGCGTACACCGGCGAAGCGGCCCTGGAGGCGCTCGGCCCCGGCTCGAAGTGGGACGTCGCCCTCGTGGACCTGCTCCTGCCGGACATCCGCGGCAGCGAGGTGCTCAGCGCCCTGCGCGCCCACGGCATCCCCGCCATCGCCGTCAGCGGCGTCTACAAGGGGGACCGCTTCGCCCAGGAGGCCGTCCAGGTCCACGGCGCGCGCGCCTTCTTCGCCAAGCCCTTCGAGCTGAACGCCGTCATGGACGCCCTGGAGGAGGCCGGCGGCATCACCCCCGTCCCCCGCGCCCCGCCGCCCGTGCCGGAGGCCGCGCCGCCCGACGAGCTGCTCGACGGCGAGGACCTCATCGTCCTGGAGGAGGTCCTCACCGAGTCCGGCGACGTCTCCGCGCCCCTGCACTCCGTGGCGGAGACCGAGGCGCTGCCGGTGCCCGACGACGGGGAGCACGCCCTCCCGCTGCCCTTCCAGCGGCGCGAGAAGGTGTGGAGCGCCGCCGCGTCCCCGTCCGCCGCCCCGCGCGGCTCGCTGCCCGAGTGGACGCTCGCGGGAGAGCTCAAGGACACCTCCGTCGCGCGGCTGCTCAACGCGTACTACGAGGCGCGCCACCACGGAGAGCTGAAGCTCAAGCAGGGCTCCATCCTCAAGGTCGTCTACTTCGAGTCCGGCCGAATCGTCTACGCCGCCTCCAACCTGGCGCAGGAGCGCTTCGGCCGCTTCAGCGTCCGCCGGGGCGTGCTGCCCGAGTCCCGCCTCGCGGAGGTGGCCGCGTACGCAAAGGAGCACGGCCTGCGCACCGGCGAGGCCATGCTGCGCCTGGGCCTCATGGACGCGGAGCGGCGCCGGCAGCTGCTGGAGGAGCAGGTGAAGGAAATCCTCTGGTCCACCTTCACGTGGACGGAGGGCCAGTACGGCTTCAGCGCCATGCGGCCCCAGCGCGCGGACCTGGTGAAGCTGTCCGTCTTCCCCGGCGACCTGGTGCTGGAAGGCGTGGAGAAGACGGAGACGCTGGTGGCCCTGCGCCAGCGCATGCCGCCCTCGCGCCGCCTGTTCCCCACCGCGGACCCGCCGTACGGCCTGCACGAATTGAAGCTGCAGGGGCCGCAGGCGCTGCTGCTCGCGTACGCGGATGGCAGCAAGACGGTGGAGGACCTGCTGGCCCTCACGGATTTGTCCGAGCGCCAGGCCCTGGCCACGCTGCGCGGGCTGGAGTTGCTCGGCGTGCTTGAGGAGCGGCCCGAAGCACCGAGCCGCCGCCACCGCATCACCTTCGGCCTCTAGTCCGCGGCGCCGCCACGACGGCGGCGCAGCAGCCGCGCCAGCGCCAGCAGTCCGAGCACGGCCGAGCCCGCGTCCCCGCTCGAGCACCCGCACCCGGAGGACGGCGGGGCCGGAACCGTGCCCGACACCCGCACGCCATTGAGGAACACCTCTGCGCCGTAGCGCTGTGAGGTCAGTAGCCGGGGACGCGCCACGTAGGTGAGCGCGCTGGCGCCGCTGGCCGGCAGCGTCACGCCGTCCACCGCGAAGCCACCCTCCACCGCCTGCTCCACCACGGGCCGGCCGTCCACCTTCACGCTGCCGGGCACCCAGTCCACGCCGTCCACCTGCTCGACGTGGCGCAGGCTTCCCACCTGGCAGGCGGAGGTGTTGCGCAGCTGCACCACCACGCCCACCAGGCCCGTCTCCGAGCCGGCGGGCGACTCCGTCTCGTGCGTCACGTCCACGAAGGGCGCCGTGGTGATGGGCACCACGTGCTGCGTCGTCGTGCTGTTGCCGCCGCCCGCGTCCGCGGTGACGCTCAGCACGACGGACTCGCCCACCAGTCCCTCCAGGCCCGTGTCGCGCGTGGCCACCGTGACTTGCGCACCGCCCAGCTCCGCCTCCTCGAGCGCGGGCCCGCCCACCTGCCTCCAGGTGAGGTCCACCGTCTGGCACGCGTTGGCGGGAATCGTCTGCGTCAGCGTGGCCGTCGCGCTCTCGTTGCAGCGGGCCACCAGCGCCTCGCCCTCCAGCGCGCCCAGCTCGGTCGGGAGCGCCGGCGCGGACACCCGCGTCTCGGCCGTGCCTCCGTTGCGACGCGTGCCGGTGCTGTCGTCGAAGAGCTCGCCGTGGACGAGGTAGTCCCGGGCCGAGCATGCGGGCGGCAGCGGCGGCGTCCAGCTTCCCGGGACGGCCACCACCGCGTCGGCCACCGTCGCGCCGTCCAGGTCTCGCAGGGACATCTGCGCCTTCAGCGCGTACTCGGCCGTGCAGAGCACGGACGTGCCCAGCTGGATTTCCACCTGTCCCCCGTCCGCCGGCACCGCCGTCAGCTGGAGCTGGGCGGCGGTGACGTCCTCCACGGCCGGCACCGCATCCACCCGCACCGTGGCCTCGTCGCCGTCCTGCACGACACCGGCGTCGGTCCGGATGCGGTTGAAGGCGGTGAGCGACAGGCTGTCGCGCGTGCATGCGGCGGCCTCCACCCGCAGCCGCGGGCTCACCACCGGGGACTCCAGCGAGACGGTGCCGCCGTCCGCGTCCCGCACCGTGAAGGCCGCGGGCACTCCCGCCGCGGAGTCGCTCAGCCGCCACACCGTCTGCACCTCAGGCAGTCCCGGTGTGCCGGTGCACGGATGCAGGGGCGTCTCGGGCGACACGTCGCTTCCCGAGCCCGCTCCCGAGGTCAGCGCCCGCACCGCGCCCGGCCCGAAGGGCGCCAGCGGACGTCCCCAGGGCGCCACGTCCACCGAGAAGCTCGTGGGGAGGGACGCCAGTCCGCCCTCGTCCAGGCCCTGCACGTTGTACGTGTGGCGGACGCCCTGCGCGTCGCACAGGAACGGTGGCGGCGTGAAGGTGGCCGTCCCCCCGTCCTGGGACACGGCGAGCTCCGGCTGCGTCGCCGTCGTCGACGTCCAGCGGTAGCCCACCGTGTCACACGGCCCGCTTCCGGGCGGCGTGGCCGAGAAGCTCAGGGGCGTTCCGCCCGCGATGACTGCGGCATTCACGGGCGCCACACCGGGCACCTCGGGGCCTCGGATGTTGTTGAGGGTGACGCTCACCGCCGCGGTCTGGTCGTGGGACTTCAGGCCATCCGAGGCGAAGACGTTGAGCACCCGCGTCTCCTGCTTGCAGACGTCCCTGCGGGGCGTGATTCGCAGGTCCAGGGTGTCCGGCTGCAACCCGGCGCTCACGTCGAACAGGTCCGCCGCCCCCGTGGCATCCACCGAGACACGCACCGCGTCGCCGTCCTCATCGGTCGCGAGGACCCGCAGCGGCACGGTGCCACTTCCCTCGTTGATGGACAGGGGCTGCGTCCCTGTCACGAAGTCGGGCGCATTCTCATTGTTGTAGAGGAAGACGTTGTAGGCCGAGTCGCCATTGCGGTTCACGATGATGGCGCAGAAGGTGGAGTCCACACAGCCCACCTCCACCGGCGTCGGCGTCGGCGACAGACCGACGTCGACCTTCGGATTGACGCGCCAGAGCGTCCCCGCGTCGGCCGCGCTGTCGGCCGGCACAGCCCCCAGCGCCACGAACTCGTCGTTGTCGTCCAGGCCTACCGCCATGCCGAAGCCCTGGCCATGCACACTGCCCTGGCCGGTGTTCACGTCCACCGAGAGGATGCGCACGCTCGTCCCGGCGTCGAGAATCGTCACAGCCGAGAACGGAGTGATGGGGCCGGCCCCCGTTGGCGGCGTGAGCTGGCCCCGGAAGAGCCCGGAGTCGTTTCCGTAGATGGCGACGGGATTGGGCCCCTCCGTGGCGAAGAGGTCCACCGTCGTGGGCGCCACCGGCGGCAGGCCGTCGGGGATGTCGACCTCGGCCACGAGGTCACGCCCCCGGAACCAGAGGAATCTCGCCATCCCCGGCCTGACGTGGAAGACGGCGTGGGGGACCCCGCCGTCCGTCTCCGTCACCGCCATCACACCATCCGTGGAGAAGTACGCGGGGTCGAAGACCAGCTGGGTCCAGGGCAGTGTGCCCGTATCCTCCGGAAGCGTGGTCATCAACTCGAGCTGGGTGATGTCGCGCTTCATCATGGCGTAGCCAATCCCAGAGGGAGTGAAGCGTGCGCGCTGCACCCCGTCCGTGATGGAGGTCGTCGGACCATTCTGGCTGATGTTCTCGTTCGAGGAAGGCAGGCAGTTGCCGTTGCTGACCAGCGTGCCGTGCTGCTTCACGGCGGCGAAACAGCCGGAAGGGGACAGGAAGGTGCCGCGCACGTCCGCTTCGAAGAACTCCGCGGCGAGGACGTAAACCCCGGTGGGGACGTCGTACCCCCAGAGCTCTGCCCTGAGCGTCGTCGACACCGAGTACACACCGGGCCGCCAGACGTCCACGTACTGGGGGAATCCCACCACGGGGTTGGCCCTCGTCGTGGTGGCGGATGCCGCCGTGGCCAGACCCATGCAGAGGATGAAGACGATGGCGGCGCGCACGGCTTGGCTCCTAGTAGGCCACTTCGGCTCGCAGGTAGAGCCGGTCCTGATTCTCCGACGAATCGGCCGTCAGCCCCAAGCCGCTGAAGCCCAGGAGTGTGTACCCGGCAGCCAATCGCAGTCGCTCATCGACCCGGTATGCCACCTCCGCCCTCACCGCCGTCAATCTCTCACCGTCCAGGGATGCAGTCCTGCGTGCGAGTTCCGCGCCTACTTCCAGTCCTCCCACCACCCGTACCGCGGGGCGTACCGTGCCGGTCCACACCCAGCGCACGGAGTCCGCGAGGCTGGAGCGGCCCGCGTGCAGGCCCGCCGCCACGGACAGCCGGTCTCCCAGCTTGACGGCCGGCTGCAGCGAGAAGAGCTGCAGCGCCCGCTCGCCAAACGCGGCGCGCGCGCCGGGCAGCAGCTCACGGGTGAGGCCGTAGCGCGCCACCACCAGCCACGGGCCTGGCCGCCAGGCCACCGCCGCGTAGCCCTCCGTGAATCTCGCCTCCAGGGCCTCCGCGCCGGCGGTGCGGGCGAAGTCCACGCGGCCGGAGGCCGTCACGTCCTCGTGCAGCTCCGCCTGCGCGGCCAGCGCCACCACCGTCTGCAACCGGTCCACCGGCGTCGGGGCGCCGCGCTCCGGCGTGCCCTCCTCCCGGCGCAGCTCCACCCGGCCCTCCAGGCGCAGGCGCTCCAGCACCAGCTGGCCGAAGACGCCGGCCACGTCGCGCTTCAGCGCGGTGTCCACGTCGAGCAGGCTGCGCACGCCGCGCTCGTACCGCGCGCCCACGCTGAAGCCGCCCGTCACCTGCTGCTGGAGTCCCACCGCGCGCGCCAGCCGCACCGAGGTGGCGTCATGCGCGCCCACGTCCTCGACGAAGAGCGCGGTGCCGCTGTCCGGCAGCTCGGTGCGTGCCCCCGTCAGCGTCCGGCCCGCGCCGAAGTCCGGCCCGTCCACGTCCACCGAGTAGCCGCCGTAGTACACCTCCTGCCCGCTCCGGGACTCCACGTTGGCCCACGCGCGCGGGCCCAGCTCAGGACCCCAGCCACCATGCACGCCCACGCGGGTGTCCTTCGCCACGTCCACGTCCACACCCGCCGAGGTGAAGGTGTCGTCCATCCGCCCCGGCCCCTCGCCGTGCAACGCGAGCTTCTGCCGGTGCGCCGCGCTGACGTCCATGCGCCCGAACAGACGCAGCGAGCCTGCGACGCCCGCCGAAGTGCGCCCTCCGAAGAGGGCCGGCCCCACGCCCGCCACCTCCGCCGCGCCCAGCCGCGAGTCACGCACCTCCAGCCGCGCGCTCCAGAGCGCCTCCTCCCAGCCCACGGCCGCGCCCACCGTCCGCGCGGTGAAGGGCGTGTCCGCGAAGGGCGCGCGAGGGTCGGCCGAGCGCCGCTCATCCGCCAGCAGCGTCAGTTGCAGGTGACGGCCCACGGGCTGGCGCAGGCGCAGCGACGTCTGCCGGAACAGGGCCGCGTCCGTGTGCGCGCCGTCCGAGTAACCCTTCGCGCGCAGGCGGAAGGCCGCGTCCACCGAGCCGCCACCCAGCGGCCCCGGCCCGCGCACCCGCAGGCCCAGCGCCTCGCCCTGCGTGCCGAGTCCCGACGCGGGCCGCAGGAAGCTGAGGCCGCCGTCGTCCGACACGCCGAAGCGGCCGAACTCCACCGCCGTGCCCCGACTGGAGGCGACCTCCGCCGTCAGCGTGTACGCGCCGAGTGTCGCCCGCGCCCGGCCGGTGTACAGCGTGTAGGGCCTGCCCTCGCGTCCTTCCCGCACCGCCGCGAGTCCCAGGCGCGCGCCGAGCCACTCACCCCACAGCTCGCCGCCCGCCGTGTCTTGCGCGTCCGCCGGCCGCAGCGCCGCGTAGTCCACCACCAGCACCGGCTCGGGTGCCTCGGTGGGCGAGCCCGTGCGCAGCAGGGACTCGCCCGCGATGAAGGACAGCGGCCGCGCCAGGAGGATGCGGCCGGAGAAGTAGTCAATGTCGTAGTCGCGCCCGCGCACCAGGTGACGCTCCGCCAGCGGCAGGCCGGTGACGCCGTCGCGCACCTCCAGGCGCACCAGCTCGGAGCCCTCCGACACCGACACCGCGCCCAGGTAGTAGAGGCTGCCGCCGGTGGCGCGCAGCTCCTCGTGCGCGGGCACCGCCGTCAGCAGGCGGCTGGGGTCCGAGAGGCTCCCGCCAAACACGTCCACGCCCGCGCGCGCCGTCGAGTCCTGCATCGGCTTCGTCTTCAGCTCCGCGTACGGGCCGAAGAGCGGCCGGTGGTAGCGCCCCACCTCACCGTCCTGCAGCAGGGCCCGGTACGTGCCCAGACCGGCGCGGCCGTAGTCCTCGTGCCGGGCCTCCATCCTCAGGCGTCCCTCCGGGGCATTCGGCGTCAGCGCCACCGAGTCGTCGCCCCACTCGACGGGCGTGAGGTCGATATCCGGCACGCGCTCGAAGCGCTCGGGCAGGCGCGGGCGCAGCCAGTCCGGCAGGCTGGCGCCGTTCAGCGTGCGGCCGTCGGTGTCGCGCAGGTCCAGCTCGCCCACCAGCTCCAGGTCGGCCAGCCGCCATTCCGCGTGGGCGGAGCCGCGGCCCCGCAGCTGCACGTCCCCGTCCGCGGGGGCCCAGGTGGCCTCCACGTCCAGGAGGCCCACCGCGAAGGGCCTCGCGGCGGCGGCAATCTCCAGCGTCTCGTCGCGCGGCGGCTCGCCCGGCACCTCCAGGTGGAGCGGCACCGCGTTGCGGCCCGGCTCCAGCGTCACCGGCACCTCCACGCTGCCCTCCGGCCCCACGACTGTCTCGCCCTTCGGCGTGCGCACGCGCGTGCCTTCCGGGGCCTCCACGCGCAGCCGGGTGGTGCCGCTGGCCACCTGCTCGTCGCGTCCGGCCGGCAGCTGGAGCGAGCCCGCCGGCGCCACGGGACGCGGCGCCACCAGCCAGCCGTCATCGCGGCGCACCACGTCCACGCGCTGGCGGAAGAGGCGCACCGCGCCGTCGGGAGCGGTGGCGGTGATGGCCAGCGTGTTCTGCCCCACCACCAGCGGGACGAGCGCGCTCCACGCACCCTGAGCGTCCACCTCCGCCGCCACGCCCGCCACGGTGACACGGTCTCCGGACGCCGCCTTGCCGGCCACGCGGAAGCGGACGGCGCCCTCGCCCGCCACCAACTCGGCCACCGGCGGCGCGGCCGCGTAGGAGAGCGCCAGCGGCGGCGCCTGCGTGGCCACGCTGCGCACGGCGAAGTCCTGGAGGACGGCGGCGCCCCACGGCACCTCCACCGTGGCGGCCTCCGGGCTCACCCGGCTGGCGGCCGGCAGCGTGCGCGGGTCCACCTTCAGCCGCTGACGGCCCGGGCGCAGGTGCAGCCCGCCCGTCGCATCCGGCATGCGCGAGTCCACGCCGTTGACGTGGTAGCGCCCGCGCGCGTCCGTGCGCACCTCGCGGCCGGTGGTGAGCACCAGCCGCACGTCCGGCAGGCCCGGCTCGTCCGCGCCACAGCGGCCATCGCCATTCGAGTCCAGGCACACCCGGCCGGCGAGGGTGGACGCGAGCGACGCCGCGTCGGACGACAGTCCCTGCGCCGCCGACACGAGGGGCACCCCCAGCACGGCCACGAGCAGGCGCGCGACGTGCCTCATGGCCGCACCTCGGCCAGGGCCGTCACGCCCGTGCTCACATCCGCCACGGAGACACCGACGGGGCCCGGGGCCCGCACGGTGAAGGAGGTGCGCCCGTCCTGGACCGCTTCATCCACGCGCTCACCGCCGGACAGCGCCACGTGCAGGTGGCGGCCCTCCAGCACCTGCCCGCGCGCATCCTCCACCCAGTACGTCACGCGGGTGCCCTCCACCTTCAGCCGCACGTTGACGGGGACCTCGGGCGCCAGCCGCACCGGCTGCGACACGGCGGGCGGCACGAGCGGCGACTCCAGCGGATACACCAGCCCCTCCGCGCCGAGCACGTGGACGGTGCGCGCCAGGCCCGGCCACACCCCGTGCGACACCTGAAGCGTCCCGGTCCGCGGCGGCCCCAGCCGCACCGTGCCGTCCGCGCCCGTCACCACCGGCTGGCCATCCACGCGCAGCGGCTGCGCGGGCACGGGCAGCCCCGCCAGGTCCGAGACGCCCGCGTACAGCGCGCCGCCGTCCCTCCACACGGAGATGCGCGCGGGCTCGTTCCCCGCGGGCCCCCAGGCCCGTGCGCCCACGGCCACCTCCGCCGCGTCGCCCGACGGAGGCGGCGTCCACAGGGTGGTGAAGGTGCCCGGCGGCGACTCCACCGGCGGCGAGAAGCTGCCCACCGGCGCCCGCGGCTCCACCACCGCTCCAGGCCGGGGACGGCCGAACGCATCGCGCGCCGTCACCCGCACGTCCGCCCGGGCCCCGTGGTGCACCAGCGCCTCGGACACGGACAGCCCCACCTCCGCCACCGGCCCCTGCACCAGCTGCAGCGCCAGCTCCTCGCGCGAGCCGGCGCCGCGCTGGGGCCACGCGGCGGTGATGCGCTCGTCCTCGGCCAGCGCGCGGGGCGCGGTGTAGCGCCACTCCAGCAGGCCCCCTTCCGCGCGCACCGGGCCGCTCAGGGTTCCGTGCCGCGCCTGGGCCGTCACCCTGGCATCCCCCACCGGCTGGCCGAGCGGGTCGCTCGTGGCGCACACCAGCCGCGCCCTGGACGCGCCGTCCGCCGGCAGCCGCTGCGGTTGCAGCACGCACGCCAGCCCGTCGGTGGGCGGCAGCATCAGGTCGACGGGCATCCGCCGCACGTTGCCCACCCGGTCCACCACGCGGCCCTCGCCCATGCGGTGCCCCGGCGGGACGACGATGGGCAGGCGGAAGCGGCCATCCGGCCCCGCCGCCACCGGGCCGAAGGACGTGCCCGCGATGTCGATGGAAATCTGCGCGTCCGGCTCCGTGGTGCCCGGCAGCGTCACCGACGCGGCGAGCGGCACCAGCACGCGGCCGTAGGCCCCCTGGATGGACTGCGGGTGGGGCCACGCGGAGAACGCCACCAGGATGGCCACCTCCGGGTAGCGCGTGTCCGGCAGCACGTAGCGGGCGCGGTAGGTGCCCGGCCCGGTGCGCTCCAGTCCCTCCACCCGGCCGATGCTCGCGCGCACCACCGGCGGCGCGCCGCTGTCATCCGCGGAGCCGTCCGGGCGCTGCATCCGCACGGTGAGCACCGCTTCCTTGTCCCGGCCCTTCACCGGCGCGGGAGGCTCCAGCGCCAGCCGCACCTCGGTGGCCGGCGGGCCCACCATGTAGCGCGCCTGCGTCTCCAGTCCGTCCACACGGGCGCGTATCACCACCTCGCGCGCACCCGGCTTCGGCACCGCCACGAAGGTGCGCAGCGGCGGCTGCTCGGGGCCGTCACGCAGCTCCGCGCCCTCCGCCACCACCGACGGCGCGCTCAGCGGCACCGGCGCACCCGACGCGTCCCTGCGCACCAGCGCCACGGGGAATCCATCCGGCGCCACGGCGGACAAGGGCCCGAGGAGCTCGAGCGTGTCCGCCCAGGCCGGGGCGCACAGCAGCAGCAGGGCAACGTGGAGGAACCGGTTCAGGCGGCTCCAAGTCTACAGGGCGCGGCCCCCGCGCCGAAGATCCTTCCGTTGGATCATCAAGAACGCGCGCCGGGGCCTCACCAGCCACACCGCCGTCAGCAACATCCCCGCCAGCGCCAGCGAGCCACCGCCCGTGCTGCAGCCACCGGGAAGCGGCCCCGCGCCACGCACCGCGCCGTCTGAAACAAAGGTCATGGATGACACCGCCTCCACCTCGAGCGACACGGGCGAGACGTGCTGTCCGGGGATGACCTGCGCGTCGGGCCCGGGAGGCTCGGACGCAGCGGCCTCCTCCGCGTCCTCACAGACGGGAGGCATTCCATGGACGCGGACGCGGAACGCACTTCCGGGGTTTCCGGAGATCTGCGCGGTCAGCGTGTTGTGGCCATCCGTGGCCATCACCATGCCCTTGGCGATGAGGGACACGTCCTTGTGGAACTGGTCGGGCGACACCTTCACGTGGCCGTTGAGCCACACCTTGCCGGACGTGGCCGGCGCGCCGTTGAGGCCGTTGTCCACGCAGATGACCCCTATCCCCTGGCCGGCGAAGTCGACCTGGGCGCCGTTGGGGGCGCCGGTGGTCCGCGTCAGCTCCAGCGTGGTCAGCAGCGGCCAGTCCTCCGGCGAGTAGCAGACGTCGATGGGGAGCCGGTCCACCTCCTCGAAGGGCCGGCACGGGCGCTCCGTCGGAAGCTGGAAGGTGAAGGAGTGCACGTTGAAGTCGCCGTTGGCCGGCGCCGTCCACACCACGCGCACCGTGCCGTCCGCCGTCATGCTCAGGTCATTGAGGTTCTCGTTCTCGGGCCCGCTCGTCAGCACGTAGAGCGTCTGCGACTTCAGGTCATAGAGGACGATGTCGAAGTCGTTCTTCTCCGGCGCCTTGCGCTCGAAGGCCACCAGCGAGCCGCTGATGCTCGGGTTGGCGTCCAGCCCCGGCAGCGCCAGCCGCTGCTCGGCGCCGCCGCCCACCGGCTTCCAGTAGATGTCCCGGTCCGAGACACCGTCCACCGTGCGCGTGCTGGCGTAGACCACCACCTCGCCGTTGGTGTCCGGCTGCGACTCCTCGCCCCCGGTGCCGGTGAGCGCCTGGGTGGTGAAGCCGTCGCCGTTCCACCGCGCCTCCCAGATGTCGCAGCCCAGGCCCTGGGCGTCACACTTGGCCCAGACCACCGTCTTCCCGTCGGGTGCCACCGCCGGCGTGCGGTCCTGCAGCGCGTCCTGGGTGAGCCGGGTGAGCAGGCCCGTGTCCAGGTCGAACGCGGCAATCTCCGGCTGCAGCGTGTTGCCGGTGAAGCCGAAGTCCTGCCACGCCACCGTGCGGCCGCCAATCACCGCCGCGCGCCGGCTGCTGCCCTCCTCGGGCGCCAGCTCCACCGGCGTGGCGCCCGGAGCCACCACGTCGAAGGTGTAGATGGCGCTGGAGGCGCCGACGCGGGTGAACACCACCGTGCCGCCGCTCACGTCCGACACGAAGTCGAACGCGCCGTTGTTGGGGATGGCCGCGTCCTGCTCCGTCCGCAGGTCGTGGTAGCGAATCTCGCTCGTGCCGCGGACCTCGTTCGTGTAGGCGACCAGCGCGCCGCTGACGTGGGGGTCCGTCTGGTCCCCCGGTCCACCATTGACGACCTTCGGCGTGCCGGTGATGGGGCGCGCCTCCATCTGCGCAAAGGCGGGAGACAGCGCGGGGAGCAGCGAAGAAACCAGGGCCAGTGTCCGCAGCATCGGAAACGACCTCCCGGAGAGACCGAGACGACGACCCTCGCCTGCACAAGGCACACGGGACCCGGCATATCCGGTACTGGCTTCCCACGGCGGTCACGGCCGGCCGTACTTCAGGCCCCGCGGCTTTGCGCACCAGGACTTTCGCCCTGGATTGCCCTTGAACAGGAACGACTGCGGAGGAGTCTAGGGAGCCGTCTCACCAGGGGTCAAGGCGATCGGACGTCTGCCCGCACGGTCTTCTACCGGGAATCGTTGTTTGCTTGATTCCAGATGTCCTGAGTGTCCGTCTTCAGAGGGGGCGGTGTGGTGTCCACCACCACGTCCTGCCTGTCCCTCTGTTCAATACGCTTCACTCCGACCGCTCCCACTCCGACGGCGCGGACGTCCACGGTGTTGCGGCCCTCGCGCAGCGCCACCTTGCGCTCGAAGTGGCCCTGGGCGTCCGGCGTCACCGAGACGCCGTCCACCTCCACGCGGCTGCCGGGGGCCGTCTGGCCGCGCACGAGCAGCTCGCGCTCGCGCCGCGTGCGGTCCGCCGGCCAGTCCACCTTGAGCAGGAGGCTGCTGGGCACCGTCGCGGGCTCGGACGGGGCCTGGCCGGGGCGGATGACGGCCTGCTGGCCCGCGCGGACGATGACGACCTTGCCCTGCCCGAGCAGCGTCACCTCGCCCTCGCGCGTGCCCACCGCCACGGTGCCCTTGCCGTTGTTGCTCATGGTGAAGGCGCCGGCCTGCTCGAGGGTGGCCTTCGCGTCCGCGTTGGCCGCCTTCACCTCGAAGGTGTGGCGCTGGCCGGGACGGACGATGGCCGTCGCCATGCCGCTGCCGAGCAGGATGCGGGACACGGACTCCGTCAGCTCCTCCACGGAGATTTCGGTGCCGGGGTCCATGCGCACCTCCACGGCCTCGCCGCCGATGAGCATGGCGTACGAGCCGTCCTCGGTGCGCACCTTCTCGTTGCGGCGCAGGGCCGTCCCCACCGTCGCCGGGTGCCACAGGCCGTCCGCGCCCTGCACCTCCACGGTGCCGGACACCTCGGTGATTTCCAGCTCCAGCGGCTTCTTCGCGGCCGGAGCCGTCACGACGGCGGGCGGCGGCCCGGGCGGCGGCGGAGGAGGCGGCGGCTGGCGCAGGAAGATGAACCACCCCACCGGCAACGCCGCGAGAATCAGCACGAGGCCGACGAGGAAGGGCGTCTGGCGGCGGGGTTGGGCCATGGGCAGCCTCGCTAGCTATCACAGCCCCATGGGGGGCTCACGCCTTCGGCAGCGTCACGGTGAAACAGGCTCCCTGCCCTGCTTCCGAGCGCACGTCGATGGTGCCCTGGGCCTCCGTCACCACGCGCCACACCACGCTCAGCCCCAACCCCACGTTGGACCACACGTCCTTGGTGGTGAAGAAGGGCTCGAAGATGCGCGGGCGGATGTCCGGGGAGATGCCCTTGCCCGTGTCCTCCACCTCGACGAAGGCGCGGCCGTCGCGCTCGCCGGTGCGCAGGGTGAGGCGCTTGACGGGCGTCTTCAGCATCGCCGTGCGCGCGTTGGACAGGAGCGCCAGCACCACCTGGGACAGGTGCCCGGGGTCCGCGCGCACGCGGCCCAGCCCCTGCGTCAGCTCCGTGACGAGGGTGATGCCCTCGCCGCGCGTCTGGTGCTCCGTGAGGCTGAGCGCGTCGCGCACCACCGCGTTCAGGTCCACCGGCCGCAGCTCCGCGCGCTCGCGCTGCTGGGAGAAGCGCAGCAGGTTCTGGGTGATTTCCTTGCAGCGCTTGGCGCTCTGCTCGATTTTCTGGAGCGTGCCGAGGTCCGGGTCGGACGCGCCGCGGTCCAGCATCAACAGCTGCACGTTGCCGAGGATGCCGGCCAGCGGGTTGTTGATTTCATGCGCCACGCCCGCGCCGAGCTGCCCCACCGCCGCCAGCTTCTGCGCCTCCAGCAGCTGGGCCTGGGCGGCCTTCAGGTCGGAGGTGGCCTCGTCCACGCGGGTGCGCAGGTCGTCGTTCCACCGCATCAGCCGGGCGCGGGCCGACTCCAGCTCGGCGCCCATGCGGTTGAACGTCGTGGCCAGCTCGCTCAGCTCGTCCTGGCCCCGCACCGTCACGCGCCTGTCCAGCTCGCCGCGCCCGTAGGCCTCGGCGCCCTCCACCACGTCCGCGAGCCGGCGGTTGAGGCGGCGGGTGAAGAGGGCCCCCAGCCCGAGCAGCACGATGAACGTCGCGCCGATGGAGAGCAGCACCGTGCGCCGCATGGCGCTCACCGGCGCCAGGGCGGTGGCCTCGTCCACCTCCACCACCACGTCGAAGCGCAGGCCCTGCGGCACCCGCGCCACGCTCACCCGCCGCGCGGGCGGCTCCACGCGGAAGCTGCGCACGGGGTCCGGCAGCGGCGCGGAGGGCGTGACGAGGTGCGCGGTCAGCTCCGGCGCCAGCACCTGCATCCGCCGCTGGGGCTCCGAGCTGGCCAGCACGCGCCGGTCCTCGTCCACCAGGTCGATGCGCCCCAGGCCCCCGGCCGCGCGGCGCTTCAGCACCGCCTCCAGCTGCGTGAAGACCACCTCCGCCAGCGCGTACGGCGCGCCCTCGCCTTCCGCCAGCTTCACCACCACGGCCACCGCCGCGAGCCCGTCGTCGCCATGGAGGTACGCGCTGCCCACCGCCGCCTGGCCCTTGCCGCCGCCGCGCAGCGGCTGCACCGGCACCGAGCGCACCAGTCGCTCCAGCCCCTCGGCCTGGAACGCGGGGTGTCCATCCGCCGCCTGCGCCCGGAAGACGGGCGTGCCCACCGGCCGGCCCTCCGCGTCCAGCTTCAGCACCGCGCTCACCGCCGGGGACTGGCCGTAGAGCAGGCGCAGGCCGCCCGCCGTCTCCGCGTCGGTGGCGGTCTGCCAGTCGAACAGCTCCGCCGAGCGGGCCAGCGCGTCCACCACCTCCATCAGCGAGGTGCCCACCGCCTCCGCGGTGGCGCTGGCCTGGGCGCGCTGCTCCGCGTCGATGCGGGCGGCCAGCTCGGCCTCGGCGCGCGAAAGCAACAGGAAGCCCACCGCGGCGAGGGGAAGCACCGTCGCGGCCAGCATGAAGAGGACGAGCTGTTGGTAGAGCCTCATCCGGCCACGGAGCGTACCACCCGCTCCCTGTCACTGCGCAGGAAGACGGAGCCGGCAATCGCCTTGGCCCGCTTCTTCATGTCCGCCGCGCGCCGCGCCAGCTCCGCGTGGTCCTGCGAGCCGTCCGTCATCACCGCCACCACGGACACGCTCATGATGGGGAAGTGCCGCTTCTCCCCGAAGCGGTCCTCCGCCTCGATGTGCCCGCGCTCCCGGTCCTGCCTGTCGTAGTAGAGCGGGATGATGCGGTCGAAGGTCTCAATCGCCTTCTGGCAGATGCGGTCCACCGACTCCGTGGAGGTGATGAACACGAAGTCGTCACCGGCCACGTGGCCCAGGAAGTCCCCGGGCACGCCGTCCTGCGCGAAGATTTCGCGCATCAGGTCGCCCGTCTGGCGCACCACGCCGTCCGCCTTCGCGAAGCCGTAGTAGTCGTTGTAGGCCTTGAGGTTGTCCAGGTCGAGGTAGCAGAAGGCGAACGGCCGCCGCGCCACCAGTCGCCGCTGCACCTCGCGCTCAATCGCGGTGGAGCCCGGCAGCTGCGTGGTGGGCGACGCGGACAGCTCCTGCTCCTTGCGCCGCATCACGCTCTCCACGCGCGCCCCCAGCTCCAGCGCGTCGAAGGGCTTGGTGAGGTAGTCGTCGCCGCCCAGCTTGAGGGCGCGCACCTTGGAGGACGTCTCCGCGCGCGCGGAGATGAAGATGACGGAGATGTGGCCGCTGGCGCGCTCGGCCTTGATCTCCTCCAGGAAGACGAAGCCGTCGCCGTCCGGCAGCGTCACGTCCAGCAGGACGACGTCCGGCCGGCGCTCGCGCAGGGAGCGGCGCCCTTCCTCGATGGAGCCCGCGGTGGCCACGTCGAAGCCGATGTTCTCCAGCACCTCGCGGCAGATGGCGGCAATCTTCGCGTCGTCGTCCACCACCAGCACGCGCCCGTGGGCGGGACCCGAGCGGCCGCGCACCAGCGAGTCCACCGTGGCCATCAGCTTGTCCGGCGCCAGCGGGCGCACCAGGAAGGCGTCCGCCCCGGCGCGGAAGGCGCGCTGGCGCTCGTCGAAGGCGGACGTCACCAGCAGCGGCGCGCGGCGCGTCTCCGGGTCGTGCCGGAGGATTTCCGCCAGCCGCAGCCCGTCCACGTCCGGCAGCCGCACGGAGACCAGCAGCATGTCCGGGTGGTAGGTGCGCGCGGACGCCAGGCCCTCCTCGGCGTTGAAGGCCAGGCGCACGTCGTAGCCGCGCCCCATCATCAGGGCCTTGGCGATGTAGCCCACCTCGGGCTCGCCCTCGATGACCAGCACCCGGCCCCGGCTCTCCTTGCGGCGCGGCTGCACCGGCACGCTCTCCGCCCCGTCGTCGCCCCGCAGCTCCGGTGGCGGCTCGGTGGGCAGCACCGCCATGAAGCGCACGCCGTCCGTGCAGGGCTCGCACCAGATGCGGCCGCCGTGGGCCTCCACGATGTTGCGGCAGATGGCCAGGCCCAGGCCGGTGCCGCGCACGGTGCGGTTGGCCTTGGTGCGCGCCTGCTCGAAGCGGTCGAAGATGCGCTCCAGGCTCTCCTCGGCGATGGGGTCCCCGCTGTTCCAGCAGGAAATCACCACGTAGCCGGGCAGGCTGGAGGTGGCGTGCAGCTCCACCCGCACGTCGCCGCCCTCCGGGGTGAACTTCACCGCGTTGTTGAGCAGGTTGTTGAGGACCTGGTTCAACCGGTTGGGGTCCGCCATGGCCCGCAGCGGGTGCCGCGGCAGAATCGACTTCACCAGGATGCGCTTCTCGCCGAAGGCGGGCTGGTACTTCTCGACGACGCGCTGAATCACCTCGTCGAGATACGCCACCTCGAAGTTCATCCGCAGCCGGCCCTTGGCGAACTTCGACAAGTCGAGCAGGTCGTCGACGATGGCGTTGAGCTTCTCGGTGGAGTCCTTCGCCAGCGACAGGTAGCGGCGCTGCCGCTCGTTGATGTCGCCGGCCATGAAGTTGAGCACCAGGTCCAGCGCGCCGGACATGGACGTGAGCGGCGTGCGCAGCTCGTGGCTCACCATGGAGACGAACTCGTCCTTGCGCTCCTCCAGGCGCTTCTGCTCGGTGATGTCGCGCAGCACCACGCACACCCCGCGCAGCGTGCCGCGCGCGTCGCTCACCGGCGTGACAGTGACCTGCACGTGGCGATCGAAGAGCTTCACCTCCTCGCGCAGCACCTGGTTGCCGCTGTACTCCCAGCCGCGCACCAGGTGGAAGGGCTGGAAGCCCAGCCGCTCCTCCATCATCCGCGTGGTGTGCGCCTCCGCATCGTCCCCCGCCTGGAGCAGGCGGCGCGCGGCGGGGTTCATCACCACGATGTCGTTCTTCTCGTCGGTGAGGACCACGCCGTCCGCCATGGACTCCACCATCCGCTCCATGCGGTGGCGGGCCTCTTCCTCCGCCGAGCGCAGGGACTGGATGGCGTCCGCCGTCTGGTTGGCGAGCACGTCCAGCAGCACGCCGTCGTCCTCGGTGAAGGCGTCCGGCTTCTGGCTGAACAGCGACAGCATGCCCACCGGGCGCCCGCCGGCCACCAGGTTCACGGTGAGCTGGCTGGGGTAGACGGTGGTGGCCGCCGCGTCCTTGGTGGTGGTGCCGGCCACGCGGGTGATGACGCGGTCCTCCGGCAACAACAGGCCGCTGCTCTTGCGGTACGCGCCGAGCATGGACTCCTTCACGCCCAGGAGCGCCTCCTCCCCCACCGTGCCGTGGCAGCGCAGGCGCAGCGTGACGCTGCCCGACGAGTCCGGGGCGATGAGCGCCGCGCCGCAGTCGTACGGCAGCACCCGCGCCACGGCGATGAGCACCCGGTCGATGATGTTGTCGTAGCTGGCCGGGTCATTGGCGGAGGCGCGGCTCACCTCGTACAGGACGAAGAGGGCCTCCACGCGCTGGTGGAGCTGGCGGATGAGCCGCTCCTTGTCCCGCCGCAGCTGGGTGAACTCCACCGCGTTCTTCACGGTGATGACCAGGTCGTTCACGTCCCACGGCTTGGTGATGTACCGGTACACCTGGCCGCGGTTGATGGCCGCGATGATGTCCTCCGGGTCCGTGTACCCGGTGAGCAGCAGCGCGGTGACGTCGAAGCCCTCCGCGCGCACCGTGGCCACCAGCTCGATGCCCGACATCTCCGGCATCCGCTGGTCCGTGATGAGCACGTCCACCGTCTCGCGCCGGAGGATTTCGAGCGCAGCCGACCCGTTGGGGGCGGTCAGGACCCGGTACCGGCGCTGGAACATCCGCGTGAGGATGTCCAGGACGTCGGCCTCGTCATCGACGAACAGCAGCGTGTGGCGGGGCTCGGACAAAGCGGGCGGAATTGTACGCAGAGATCGCCGTCCTGCCTCAAGGTGTGAGAAAGACGACTGCTCAGCACGCACGGTGGGTGCGTAGGGGGACACTGAACGAATTGACTCTACACGTATGTTCAGGGAGAGTGGATACTGAAAGCCTGTTGCCTGGACGTCCGTGCCCCTGGCAGGACGACAGCCGAGGGAGGGAGCGCATGGAAGAGCTCACGGAACGCCAGCGCGAGATTCTCAGCTTCATCGTCAAGGAGACGGAGACGCGGGGCTTCCCGCCGACCATTCGCGAAATCGGCGAGCAGATGGACATCCGCTCGACCAACGGGGTGAACGACCACCTCAAGGCCCTGGAGCGCAAGGGCTACCTGAACCGGGGCGAGCAGCAGAGCCGCTCGCTGGTGCCCACCAAGCGGGCGCGGCTGGCGCTCGGCCTGGGCGCCAAGAAGGAAGCCGGCATGGTGGAGGTGCCCCTGCTGGGCAAGGTCGCCGCCGGCGCGCCCCTGCTCGCGCAGGAGCACATGGAGGACTCGGTCAAGATCGACAGCTTCCTCTTGGGGGGCGTGAATGGCCGCGAGGTCTTCGCCCTGCGCGTGAAGGGGCAGTCGATGATTGACGACGGCATCCACGACGGCGACTACCTCTTCGTGAAGAAGACGCCGTCGGCGCAGCCGGGCGAAATCGTCGTGGCCCTCATCGAGGACGAGGCCACGGTGAAGCGCTACTACCCGGAAGGGGACCGCATCCGCTTCCAGCCGGCCAACGCCACCATGCAGCCCATCTACGTGAGCCGGGCGGAGTTCCGGTCCACGATGATTCTGGGCCAGGTGGTGGGCGTGTACCGCAAGCTGCAGGGCGGGCGCGTCTAGCGCGTCAGTCCAGCTTCGTGGAGACGATGGGGTCCTCGTCCGCCGTGTGCCACGGCAGCGAGGGCCACCAGGGCGACAGGGCCGGAGGTGCCTCCGGCTCCACGCTCTCCCCCGGCTTCGGGACGAGCACCTGCTGACCGGCCCTGCCGGCGGCCGCGAGCACGCGCTCCATCGGCTCCGTCCAGCCGTGGGGCGCGAGGCTGAACAGCCCCCAGTGCACGGGCAGGAGCACCTTCCCCCGCAGCTGCTGGTGGGCGAGCACCGCCTGCTCGGGGCCGATGTGCCAGTCCGGCCAGGCGCTGTGGTACTGCCCCACCTCGATGAGGGTGACGTCGAAGGGCCCCAGGCGGGCGCCGATGTCCTTCATCGCGGGGAACAGCCCCGTGTCCCCCGAGTAGTAGGCGCGGTGCTTCGGGCCGAGCAGCGCGAAGCCGGCCCACAGCGTGGCGTCCTTGTCGATGCCCGTGCGCCCCGAGGCGTGCCGGGACGGCGTGCAGACGATGTCGAGCCCGGCCACCTGCGTGCGCTCCCACCAGTCCAGCTCGACGATGCGCGCGGGCGGCACGCCCCAGGACTCGAGGTGCGCGCCGACGCCGAGCGGGACGATGAAGGTGGTGTCCCAGTCCTTCATGGCCACGACGGTGCGGTGGTCCAGGTGGTCGTAGTGGTCATGGGAGATGACCACGGCGTCGATTTTCGGCAGCGCCTCCAGGGCGACGGGCGGCGCGTACCACCGCTTGGGGCCGGCCCAGGTGAGCGGCGAGGCCCTGTCACTCCAGATGGGGTCCGTGAGCACGCGGGCGCCGTCCACTTCGATGAGCGTCGAGGAGTGGCCGAACCAGGTGACGCGCAGGCCCGTGGCCGGAGGCGTCTGCCACAGGCGGGGGTCGACGGAGGCGGTGGCGAGCGGCAACTCGGTGGGGCTCGCGACGGGGCTCGCGTTGAACATGGCCGAGAGGGAGCGCTTGAAGTCGTTGTAGAGCGGCTGCGGGTTCTCGAAGGCGCCGTCCTGCCACTGCGGTGAGCGCTCCATCCGCGCACGGCGCGCGCCGTCCGCACGGCCACCGAAGGCCGTCCAGGCGCTGGCGAGGGTGCCGACCAGCGCGAGGGCCACCAGCGCCCCCGTCCAGCGGGCCGCGCGGGCGAGGCCGCGCCGAAGAGTCGAGGACTTCAAGGGTGTTCTCCAGGGACACGGCCCGCGAGGGCCACCGTCCGGATAACGTCGAGGGCGGCCGGGCGCCGCGTGTCGTGCGCGGCCGCCTCCAGGCCCCGTGCGAATGGCGCCGGGAAGCGCCGGGCGCTTCGTACCGTGGCCGGCCGCTTCCGTGCCGCGCGGCTCACGGACACTTCTTCACCCCGGCATCGGCCGAGGTGGCGCGGGCGCACGCGGCCTGGAGCACGGCGGCGTCCTTCAGCTCCCGCGCCAGGCGGGCGGTGGTGAGCTGCAGCTCGGCGTCCTTCACGTGCTCCTGCTCCGAGCTGAGGCTGGCGAGGATTCGCAGCGCGTCCGGCTTGCGGTCCAGGTCCGCGAGCAGGTCGGCCAGCTCGCGCAGCTCGCGGGTGTCCTTGCCGGAGACGGACTCCAGGGCCGCGTCCAGCTCGTCCAGCGCACCCGGCCGGTCCTGCATGGCGAGGTGGATGCGCGCGAGCGCGACATGCACCACGGCCCGGTTCTTGATTTTGAGCGACTCCTTGTAGGCGGCGATGGCGTCACCGGGCTTGTCCAGCCGCATGTGGATTTCCCCGACGAGCTCCCAGAGGGTCGGGTCCGTGCGCGAGCGGCTCGCGGCGTCCTTGTAGGCCGCGGCGGCCTCGGGGAGCTTGCCCGCGCGGACGAGGGCATCCCCCAGCGTGGACAGCACCTCGGCCGTGCGCACGCCCTCGCCCACCGCGCGGTGGGCGAGCGCCAGCACCTCGTCGTTCTTCCCCTGCTGCGTGAGCACGTCCAGCGCGCGCATCACGAGCAGGGACTTCGTCTCACCGAACGCGGCGGCCGAGGCGAGCATGAAGTGGCGCACGGCCTCGTCCTTCTCGCCCTGCTTGAGGTGCAGCTCGCCGAGGGACTCGAGCGCGTTGTAGTCGTTCGGGTAGAGGGCGATGGCCTTGCGCAGGGAGCTCTGGGCCTCGGGCACCTTGCCGAGCTGGGCCTGGATGAAGCCCAGGCGGCTCCAGTTGGTGGAGCGCTTGGGGTCCAGCTTGATGGCGGCCTCGAACTCGGTGGCCGCCTCGTTGATGCGGCCCATGGAGAGGTAGACCTCGCCCCGGGCGGCGGGCAGGCGCGGGTCATTGGGGAGGATCTGCTTCATCGCCTCGAAGGAGGCGAGGGAGGCCTCGAACTGTCCCTGGAGGTACTCGGCGGTGCCCTTGAGGTAGAGCCCCTCGGCATGGTCCTTGGGGTTGACGCGCGGAGGGCCGTCGTCACACGCGGCGGCGAGCAGGACGAGCAGGGGCAGGACGCGCAGGCGCGGGGACATGGAGGCTCCGACTCTCAGAAGTGGTAGGCGATGCCCGCGTTGAGGTCCAGGTTGAGGCCGTCACCGAGCTTGGACTCGGCGAGGCCCATCACCGCCTGCGCGACGTTGGTGCCGACCTCGAGCTGGACGCCCACGTGTCCGGCGATGAGGTACTCGAGGCCCCCGAAGCCGACGACGGTGGGCAGCGGGCCGGTGGACTGGAAGATGCCGAAGTCGCCGAAGGACAGCTGCACGCCCAGGCCGAAGCCCCAGTAGGGGCGGAGGGGCTTCGCCACGTTGTGGTAGTGGCGGAGGCCCACGAGGCTGGGGAGGACGTTGAGGCCGCCCTTGGCGCCCTCGGTGTTGGAGCGCACGTAGCTGAAGCCAATCTGCGCGAAGCCGACCCACTCGGGGTGGAACCAGTAGCCGATTTCCAGGTCGCCGCCCGGGTTGAGGGTGGCGAGGTTGTCGATGAAGTTGTTGTTGATGCGCAGGCCGAGCACGAAGCCGCCGCCGCCCGTCCTGGGGCCGCCCAGCAGGGGCCGGCCCGAAATGGCCTCCTCGGGGTGGACGAGCGCGGCGAGGAGCTCGTCGGCGACGGCCTCGGCGGTGCGCAGGAGGGTGTCGGCCTCGGGGGCCTCGGCGCGGGGCTTGGCGAGGCTGCGGCCGCCGATGGTGTCCACGAGGCTGGCGGTGAGGAGGTACTGGTCGCCGAAGCGGTCCAGGCGGCCGGTGATGATGTAACGGGCGCCGGTGATGGAGGACAGTTCCTGGAGGCACGCGCCCCGGTCGCAGGACTTGATGCCGAGGAGCTGCCGCTGGCGCTCGGCGTCGAGCACGGTCTCGATGTCGCGCTGGGAGAGGACGCGCAGGCGCTGGGACTCGGCGAGGCGCGAGGCGATGAGGGAGGTGACGCCGGGTGCGGAGTCACGGGCGGACGCGTTGGACTCGAGCGTCAGCACCGCGACGACGAGGGCTTCCTGCTCGGGCTGCGGCGCGGGAGTGGGGGCCGGTGTCTCCACCGCGGGCGGCGTCACCGGGGCCGGCGCGGGAGCCGGCGCCTCGGCGGCGGGCGCGGGCGGGGCACTGACCTCGGCGGACGGAGTCTGAGCACGGGCAGCCGTGGTCAGGAGGAGGAAGGTGGAGACAAGCAGCGTGAGGGAGCGCGGCACGGCGCGAGACTCTATCCCTACCCGGGCCTCCCACGGAGAGGGAGGAGGCGGACTTCAGCCGGTCTCCCGAAAATCGCCGGGCAGGCAGGCTGGCTGCCGTCCGCACGCCCACGCGACACACGCGAGCACGGGCTCCGAGCTAATCGGGTGGGCTCAGCTCTTCGGGAAGAGGGGTTCGCAGGAACTCCCACCGGCCCGGCAGGCTTACGACGGTGAAGCCCTCACCCGCGATGCTTACGAGCGCGCCATCCGGAGCCGCTCCGCTCGCAAGCCAGGCGTCGGCCTCTGCTCGGGACGTGAACGACTGAGCGACGAGTGCCACGCTGGTAGCGGGAGCGAAGTACTTCCGGAAGTACGCTCGGTACTCATCCAACTTCTGGCCGTCCCGAAGGTAGACCAGCGCCCCCGCGGCGATGTGGAGGGCTTCGTCCTCCAAAGAGCCATCCGGGTATTTCTCGTTGATGGTGCCGATGATGCGGATGATGGCATCCACATCGAAATCTGGGTCGTAGGCCATCTTCCACCTGTCACAGCGCAAGCGGCACCAGGAGCAGCGCACCGCTGCCTCCAGTAGCCACGATGAAGGCGACACCCGCAACGATGACGACAGTGCCGACTGCAACTTCGGCCTTGTGCTCCCCCAACCACGAAAGCGCCCTGTCTACATCCGGGAACTCCAGGGTATGGCGAGGCCTGTTCCGCTCCTCTTGCTCCTGCTCCTGGACGCACTGTACGTAGGCCTCCCGGCAGGTCCGGGTGCAGTAGGCGTGGTGCCAACCATCTCCCTTGCGATGGGGGTATGGAACACTGGATCTGCTCTTGATGGCAGTCCCGAGCTCCAGAGCCGCCGACTCCCTGTGCATCGTCGGAGATGACATAGGTCCGAGCCTCCACCGCACGTCGCGCATGGCCACAGCCCGTGCAGAGCAGCAGGGCGATCAGCAGCGCACGGCCCCTCACGTGCGCACCGCCACCGGCCTCAAGAGGACGGCATCGGGCCAAGGTAGTCGAGCGGGTCCATCGGCTTGCCGTCCAGGCGGACCTCGAAGTGCAGGTGCGGTCCGGACGTCTTCCCCGACTCGCCCACCGTGGCAATCACCTGTCCCGGAAGCACCCGCTGACCCGTGCGCACGCGCAGCTCCCGGTTGTGCGCATACAGCGTAATCAGCCGGTCCGAGTGCTCGACGATGACGATGTTGCCATAGCCGCGCTGCTCGCCCGCGTAGAGCACCGTGCCCTCCTTCGCGGTCTTCACCGGGCTCCCCGCGGGCGCGGCCAGGTCGATGCCGTCGTGCGGCTCCTTGCCCTTCTTCCCGAACCGCCCGTACAGCACGCCCCTCAGCGGCCAGTCCAACATGCCCTGCGTGGCCACCCGCGGCCGCGAGCCCACGCCCGGACGCGGTGCCGGACGCGAGCGCGACGGCGGCTCCTCGCGGCGAGCCACCACACTGCGCCGGGACCCGCCATCCGAGGACGTCCGCACCGGCTCCGAGTCCGCCTCGGCCAGCACCTCGTGCGCCTCCACCGGGGCACTCCGCGCCACCCCGGGGACGGTCAACTCCTGCCCCACCGCGAGCGTCCACGGCGCCTTGATGCCGTTGGCCGACCCCAGCTCCTCCACTGAGAGGCCGTACGTCTTCGCGATGCGGTACATCGTCTCGCCCGCCGCCACGCGATGGCGCATGGACACCAACTCCGGCTCCGCGTGCGCGGACCTCAGGGCGAAGGGGAATGCACCCCCCTTCCCCGTCGACACCGTCCCGGAGGATGTCCCGGCGGGCGCCGCGCCCTTCACGTCCTCCGCCGGGGCCCACGCCGTGTCCGGACCGGGAGCGGCCGCCCGGGTTCCCGCGCAGCCGGCGAACAGCACGGCCACGAGGAATACCCGGAGCGCCCCACCCGCTCGGCTGGCCACGGAGGACTTCAACGCTAGGCACCGTCCGGTTCGTGCCGCGCGTAGCCCTCGAGCGTCCAGCCCGCGAGCTCACCCAGCCGCCCGTGGTCCGTCAGCTCGAAGTGCAGCGGCGTCACGGAGATGCGCCGGTCCAGGTGCACCGCATTGCAGTCACTGCCCGGGATGTCCTCGTGCTGGTACTCGCTGCCGCCAATCCAGTAGTACTTGCGGCCCCGCGGGTCCACCTTCTCCACCACCTCGTACCCGTAGGTGTGCCGGCCCTGGCGCGTCACCACGTAGCCGTCCGGCTCCACCCCACCGGGGATGTTCACGTTGAGGAGCATCCTCGGTGGCAGCGGACGCGCCAGCGCGCTCGCCACCAGCGAGCGGGCGAAGCGGGCCGCCGGGCCGAAGTCGAACTGCCCCCGGGCCACGAGGCTGAAGGCGATGGCGGGAACCCCGAGGATTGCCCCTTCCATCGCCGCCGCCACCGTGCCGGAGTACATGACGTCTTCGGCCAGATTCGCGCCGTGGTTGATGCCGGAAACCATGAGAGCCGGGCGATCATCCTTCAGGAGGTGGTTGATCGCCAGATAAGCGCTGTCCGCGGGGGTGCCGTCCACGGCGAACCACCGCTCGCGCACCTCCTTGATGCGCAGCGGCCGGTGCAGGGAGATGGCGTGCGAGGCGGCGCTCTGCTCGCGGTCGGGCGCCACCACCCACACCTCGCCCAGCGGTGTCACGGCGTCCACGAGGGCCTTGAGGCCCTCGGAGAAGTAGCCGTCGTCGTTGGAGACGAGGATGCGCGGTTGCTTGTCGCTCACGGGCTCACTTCTTCTGCGCCAGGGAGCGGAAGACCGAGCGGCCGGCGTAGCGCGCGGACGCGCCCAGCTCCTGCTCGATGCGCAGCAGCTGGTTGTACTTGGCGATGCGGTCCGAGCGCGACGCCGAGCCCGTCTTGATCTGCCCGCAGTCCAGCGCCACGGACAGGTCCGCGATGGTGGTGTCCTCCGTCTCACCGGAGCGGTGGCTCATCACCGACGTGTAGCCCGCCTTGTGCGCCATGCGCACGGCGTCGAACGTCTCCGTCAGCGAGCCAATCTGGTTCACCTTCACCAGGATGGAGTTGGCGATGCCGCCGTCGATGCCGCGCCCCAGCCGCTCCACGTTGGTGACGAAGAGGTCGTCGCCCACCAGCTGCAGCTTGTTGCCCAGCGCGTCGGTGAGCTTCTTCCAGCCGTCCCAGTCATCCTCCGCCATGCCGTCTTCGATGGAGATGATGGGGTAGCGCTCGGACAGGCCGCGGTAGTAGTCGAGCATCCCGGACGAGTCGAACTCCTTGCCCTCGCCCTTGAGCTTGTACTTCTTCGAGCCCTTGTCGAAGAACTCGCTGGCCGCCACGTCCAGCGCGAGGAACAGCTGCTCGCCGGCCTTGAAGCCCGCGGCGTCGATGGCCTCCATGATGAGCTTGAGGGCCTCCTCGTTGGCCGGCAGGTCCGGGGCATAGCCGCCCTCGTCGCCCACGCCCGTGGCCAGCTTGCGGCCCTTGAGGATCTTCTTCAGCGCGTGGAAGACCTCGGCGCCCCAGCGCAGTCCCTCGGCGAACGTCGTGGCGCCCGCGGGCACCACCATGAACTCCTGCACGTCCACGCGGGTGTCCGCGTGCGCGCCGCCGTTGAGGATGTTTATCAGCGGCACCGGCAGGGTGCGCGCCTGGGCGCCGCCCACGTACCGGTACAGCGGCATGCCGTGCGCGTCCGCCGCGGCGCGGGCGCAGGCCATGGACACCGCGAGGATGGCGTTGGCGCCCAGCTTGCCCTTGGTGGGCGTGCCGTCCAGCTCCAGCATCTTCTGGTCCACGGCGAACTGGTCCGCCGCGTCCATGCCCACCAGGGCCGGGGCCAGCACGTCCATGACGTTCTTCACGGCCTTGCGCACGCCCTTGCCCAGGTAGCGGCCCTTGTCGCCGTCACGCAGTTCAATGGCTTCGTGCTCGCCGGTGGATGCCCCGGAGGGCACCGCCGCGCGGCCGCGCGAGCCGCCCGTCAGGTGGACTTCGGCCTCCACGGTGGGGTTGCCACGGGAGTCGAGCACTTCACGCGCAAGAATCTGAGCAATCTCGGTCATAGGCGGGCTTTTCTAGAGGAGGGCTCCGGAGCGGGCAAGCATGCTCGCATCCGTCACTGCTACAGTGTCCACCCGTCGAATGCCGCCCAACCGCCGCAATGCCCCCAAGGGGCCCGACCCCCTCCTTGCCCAGCGTCGCCGGGGCGCGCTGCTGGGCCTGGCCGTGGGCAACGCCCTCTCCGTGCCCACCGCGCACCGGCCCTTCATGGCGGTGCCCTTCCCCGCGCGCGCCGAGGGCCCCTACCTCAAGCTGTTGGGCGGGGGGCCACACGAGCTGCGCAAGGGCCAGGTGACGGAGGAGGTGCAGCTGGCCTGCTGCCTGTCCCACAGCCTCAGGGATTTGAGGCGCTATGACGCCGCGGACGCGCTCCGCCGCTACCGCGCCTGGCAGCCCCACGCCTTCGACGTCAGCGAGCCGATGAAGGACGTGCTGGAGGAATGTCAGCAGGGCCTGCCGCTGGGCGCCGGCCGCCGCGTGTGGCTGCGCGCCTTCCGCCAGCCCGCGGGCGCGGGGAGCCTGGCACGCACCGCGCCCCTGGGCGTGTACCTGGCGGGCGACACCGCCGCGCGCACCCAGGCCTCGCTGGAGGACTCCGCCCTCACCCACTTCGACCCGCGCTGCCAGCTCGCCTGCGCCGCCTTCAACGCGGCCCTGGCACGCGCCGTCACCAGCGGCGCGGAGCTCAAGCCCGAGGACCTCCTCGTCGCCGCGGAGTCCGGCCTGCTCGTGGCGGGCGCCGCGCTCGGGCGCTCCGCCAGCGACTACGTGCAGGAGGTGACGCATGCCGCCGCCCTCCTGCGCGAGGACCTGGTGCTGGCCCGCCAGGAGGACCCGTGCCTCTACGGCCCGGAATTGCACCTGCACCGGCCGCTGCACGCCGTGCGCGTCGCCTTCCGGCTGGCCTTCTGGGAGTTGCTCCACGCCCCGAGCGCCGAGGCCGCGCTGCTGGACGTCGTCCACCGGGGGGGCGACACGGAGGCCCACGCGGCCATCACCGGTGCGCTGGTGGGCGCCTTCCACGGCGAGGAGGCGCTCCCCGCCGAGTGGCGCAAGGGCGTGCTGGAGGCGATGTCCACGGTGAAGGGCCCCCTCTGGGACGTGTACCACCCGAGGCACCTGCTGGCGCTCGCCGCGGTGTGAGGAGGCCGGGCCCGCGAGGGCGCAGTGCCCGTCTCCAGGCCCTGGATGTGCGAAGCCCGCGGGGGGCTGTCCTCTCAGGGAGGACTCCCACCGCGGGCTCGGTGACACACGTCGCGGCCGCCGGGCCGCGCGTTGGAATCAGGACAGCAGGTCGATGACCACCACGCCCCGCTGCGGCTTCTCGTCCTCGGTTTCCGTGCGGCGCCGGGGGCGGTCGTCAGGAGCGGGCAGCGGCAGCTCCACCACCGGCCTCTCATGGTCCTCCCGGCGGCGCTCACGTCGCTTGATTTCTTCGATGATGAAGGCGTCGAGCATGGGTCTTCCGTCTCCCTCAGCCTACGTACCCCGATGTACGCCCGCCGTCCCGCCCCAATACCACTTCCACCTGTCTCAGATGCAAATTAAGAACCCCGGTTCCGGAACGGGTACGTCGCAGCCATCTCGCACGGTTGCTCGTCCGCCACCCGACATCCAGGCCAGGGCGACCGTGGCGCAAATGTCAGGGAGGGCGAAATACCGCCTGGGACGATGTTCATTCTAATGCCCTCGAATTGGCCCGCAAGCGGTCCAACCCATGGGCAGACCCGGGGCATTCGGGCGGCAAGGCACCCGCCCGCGGGGGCCGCCTGCCCGCCTGCTCATGGCGGACATGACGGCCTGCGTCAGACGTCTTTGGGGACCTGGAAGGGTCCTCAGGCACCCTCGGCGCGGCGCTTGAAAGCCTCCAGCATCTTGGGGAGCGAGGTGTCCACCAGGGCGTTGACGACGGCCTTGGGCACCAGCAGGCCCAGGGCCATCTCCACGTTGTAGGTCGCGCGCGTCTTGCCCTCGCCCTCGGGCTCCAGCACCCAGCTGCCCTTGTTGTCCTTCATCATCTCACCCTCGATGAAGGTCCAGGCCATGCGGCGGGGGCGCTCCTCCGTGACGCGGATGGAGTAGCGCACCGTCTTCATCACATCGACCTTGTAGTGGAGCTCCAGCGTGTTGCCCTGCCGGTTGGCGGCGCGGACCTCCTTCACCTCCGGCAGGAACTCCGGGTAGCGCTCGTACTGGGTGATGATGTCGAAGACCTTCTCGACGGGAGCGTTGATGACGATGGTCCGCGTGGCGCCAGGCATGGGTGACTCCGTCTCCAGGTGACAGCGTGGGGGTGTGGCCTAGAAAGCGTACCCCGGCTTCTTGTCGAACTTGTGCAGGGACTGGATGAAGCGCACGGTGCCCGTCTTGCTGCGCATCACCACCGAGTGCGTCTCGCAGCCGCCGCCGAAGAAGCGCACGCCCTTGAGGAAGTCGCCGGTGGTGACGCCGGAGGCGGCGAACATCACCTCGCCCTTCGCCAGCTCCTCGGCCGTGTAGATCTTGGACATGTCGGTGATGCCCATCTTCTTCGCGCGCTCGATTTCGCCCTGGTTGCGGGGGACGAGCCGGCCCTGCATGTCGCCGCCGGTGGCGCGGATGGCGGCCGCGGCGATGACGCCCTCGGGGGCTCCACCGATGCCCATCAGCACCTCCACGCCCGTGTCGTCGAAGCAGGTGGCGATGGCGCCGGCCACGTCACCGTCCTCGATGAGGCGGATGCGGGCGCCCGCGGCGCGGACCTCCTTGATGAGGTCGGCGTGCCGCTCGCGGTCCAGCACCACCACGGTGAGGTCCTCCACGTAGACCTTCATCTTCTCCGCGATGTTGCGCAGGTTCTCCGTGGGGGACTTGCGCAGGTCGATGGCGCCGCGGGCGCGGGGGCCCACGGCGATCTTCTCCATGTACGTGTCGGGCGCGTTGAGCAGGCCGCCCTTGCCGGCCATGGCCACCACGGAGATGGAGCCCGGCCGGCCGTAGGCGCACAGGTTGGTGCCCTCGAGCGGGTCCAGGGCGATGTCCACCTCGGGAGCGCCCTCGCTTCGCTTGCCCACCTTCTCGCCGATATAGAGCATGGGCGCCTCGTCGCGCTCGCCCTCGCCGATGACGACGGTGCCGTCGATGTGCAGCGCGTCGAAGGCCTTGCGCATGGCGTCCACGGCGGCCTGGTCCGACTCGTCCTTGTTGCCGCGGCCCATCAGTCGCGCGGAGGCGATGGCCGCCATCTCGGTGACGCGCACGACCTCCATTGCCAGGTTGCGATCCATGTGTGTGCTCCTTGAGTGTCCCTGAAGGTTCAGGTGGAAGTGGGGGAGCCCGGCTTCGGCTCCGAGGGTTTCAGCAGTCGGACGATGGCGTCCGGCATCCGGACCGGCTTGCCGTCGCGCCCCACGCAGGCATGCAGGGTACGGCCAGTGCACAGCAGCGTGCGTGGCTCGCCGTCGCGGAAAAGCTCGTAGGTGAACACGATGGACGCGCGGCGCAACTCGCCCACCGTGACGCGGATGACAATCAGGTCGTCGTAACGGGCGGGGGCGCGGTACTGGCAGCTCGCCTCCGCGACGGGCAATTGCGTGCCGGAGCGCTCCAACTCGGCATAGCTGCCGCCCTTCGCGCGGAAGTACTCGCTGCGGGCGAACTCGAAGTAGCGGAAATAGTTCGCGTAGTAGACGACACCCATCTGATCGGTGTCGCCGTAGATGACGCGAAGCCGGGCCTCGACCATGAGGGCGCCGACCGTAACAGGGCGGTGTTCTGCGTCCAAGCAGTCGCGTGGGATGTTGGTTGCTTCCCACCACCGCACCAGGGCAGCTTCTACGACGTATGATTCGAGCACTCCTGTTGATGACGGCCCTGGCCGCCCTGCCCGCCTCGGCCCGTCCGCCGCGGCTCACGCTGTTCATCACCGTGGATGCGCTCGGCAGCGACGTGCTGCTGCGCAACCGGCCCCGGCTCCAGGGGGGCCTGGGGCAATTGCTCAACGCGGGCGCCTTCTACCCGTACGCGCGCTACGGCTACGCGGAGTGCCGCACCGCGCCCGGCCACGCCACCCTCTCCACGGGCGCCAACCCATGGCGGCACGGCATCATCGACAACCGCTGGGTGGACCGCGCCACGGGCAAGCCGGTGAACTCCTTCGTGGACCCGGCGCACCCGGTGCTGGAGGTGCCGCTGGCGCCGGGGCAGGACGCCAGCCCGGCGAACCTCATGGTGGAGACGCTGGCGGACCGGCTCCGGGTGGCGACGCAGGAGCGGGGCAAGGCGGTGGCGGTGTCGCTCAAGTCCCGTGCGGCCATCGCCCTGGCCGGGCGCCTGGGCCAGGCGTGGTGGTTCGACGACGGCGTGGGGAAGTTCGTCACGGGCACCTGGTACACGAAGGAGTTCCCCGCGTGGGTGAAGGAGCTGAACGCGCGGAAGCTGCCGGAGTCCTTCTTCGGCAAGAAGTGGGAGCTGTCGCGGCCGCGCACGGAGTACGTGGGCGAGGACGACCGCCCCCACGAGGTGAATGCGTACGGCCTGGGCCGCACCTTCCCGCACCCGATGGACGGAGGGCTGCCGTCGCCGGGGCTGACCTTCTACCGGGCGTTCGGCGTGTCCCCCGACGCCCATGACGTGCTGGTGGAGGCGGCGAAGGCGGCGATTGTCGGCGAGGGACTGGGCAAGGATGACGTGCCGGACCTGCTCGCGGTGAGCGTCAGCGGGACGGACCTGGTGTTCCACGAGTTCGGCCCGTACTCGTGGGAGATGCAGGACTCGGTGCTGCGGCTGGACAAGGCGCTGGGAGACCTCATCGCCGCGGCCGAGCGCGCGGCGGGAGGCCGGGCCAACCTGGTCATCGCGCTGTCGGCGGACCATGGCGGCGCGGCGCCTCCGGAGCAGTGGGCGGCGCAGGGGCTGCCGGCGCAGCGCATCAGCCCGACGGTGCTGGCCCAGGCGCTGACGCAGGAGCTGCGCAAGCAGTTCGGCGGCGACGTGACGGCCACGCTGGAGGAGCTGGACGTGTACCTCTCCGGCAAGTCGTTGGAGGGAGGCAAGACGGACGGTGCGGCGGTGCGGCGCGCGGCGGCGGCCTGGCTGGCGAAGCAGCCGGCGGTGGTGCTGGCGGTGGCGCGGGACGACCTCTTCACCGCGCCGGACGTGGGGGGCCATCTCGGGCCGCTGCGCAAGGGCTACTACCCGGAGCGCGGCGGGGACGTGCTGTACATGCTCAAGCCCTTCGCCCTGCTCTACACGGCCCCGGAAGGCACGAGCCACGGCACGCCGTACGCGTATGACTCGCAGGTGCCCGTGGTGTTCGCGGGCAAGGGCATCAAGCCGGGCGTGTACATGGAGGAGATGGACCCCGTCGACGTGGCGCCCACCCTGGCGGCGCTGATGGAGATGGGCATGCCCGCGTCTGCGGAGGGCAAGCCGCGCGCCGAGGTGCTCACCGGCAAGTGAGCTTCAGGTGCCATCGGATTGCAGGAATCCCAGCCAGCGCATCAATCCGGAGGCGCGCTCCGCCGCGGCCCGCCTGATGCGGGCGGTGCCGTGGGGGCGGCAGGCGCGGAGAAGTAGCGGCGCGCGGCCAGCAGGCAGATGAAGCCCACCGCACTCAAGAGGATGTCGAGGGCCGGAAGGTCGGGCTTGAGCATCTTGCGCGCGATGACGAACGCGAGGAGCTCGAGGATGGCCATGAGGTCATGGGTGATGAGGGTGCGCGCCAGCTCGATGCCGATGACCATCAGGAGCACGCGGTAGATGACGTCGTAGAGCGCATCCGCGCTCTCCCAGTCCGTGCTCACCACGGCGCCCGCGCTGTGCCAGGCGAACGCGGTGACCGCGACGAGGATGGCGAGCGCGAGCGCGCGCTCCATCCACGTGGCGACAGCCTTGGACCAGTGGATCAAGGCCTTCTCCATGTGTGCGCCATCCCCCCGCCCGAGCCATCGAGCGCTTCTCTGCCTCCCCGGTCCCTACATGGAATTTCCGAGTGGGTCAGTGCGACCCTGGCCGCGCTTCATCCTCCAGTTAACAAAACGAACGGGAGTTCCGAATGCGTGGGAATGTGGCGCGGAGTTTCGCGCTCGCGGTGCTGGCCCTTGCCTCCCAGGCCCCTGCGGCCGTGAGCAAGGACATCGTGGCCGGGGACCGTCGCAGTGCGGCCACGGTGCAGTCACAGAACGCCTATGCCAACTACGTGTCACCCGCCGACAAGGTGGTCCACGTCAGCGTCTCTGGTAGCGACTCCACCGGCGACGGCAGCGCGGCAAAACCCTGGCGCTCGGTGGTGCGGGCGGTGCGCGGCCTGCCTGCCGGCTTCACCGTCTACGTCCACGCGGGCACCTACGACGCGGTGCAGGTGGACCTGGCTTCCGCTTCGGCGCTGGACGGCACGGCCGCCGCCCCCCTCACGATTCGCGGCGCCCCCGGCGAGGCGAAGCCGGTGCTCAAGAGCAACGGCAGCGCACCCATCTTCCGCCTCAACCGGCGGTACTGGATTCTCGACGGCCTGGAGCTGGACGGCCGCTATGCGCGGACGCACGCGGTGCTCTTCCGCTCGGACCACCTGACGCTGCGCAACAGCCTGGTGCGTGACGCCTCGCTGGACGCGCTCAACGTGCAGGCTCAGCACGTCCTCATCCAGGGCAACGAGCTGCGCAACACCTTCGAGCACACCGCGGGCAGCGCACGAGGCGTGGCCTGCACCACGCACGCGAACTGCTCCGCCGGCAGCTTCTGCAAGCCCGAGTACGACGCGTCCAACGTCCTGCGCCGCTACTGCCGCGAGCGCGATGACGGCCACGCCATCGTCGTCCTGTCCGACTCGCACTCCGTGCTGGTGAAGGGCAACACCATCCACGACAACACCGGCGACGGGCTCCAGTGCGCCGGTCCCCTCTACGGCTACACGCCCGGAGCGCGGCCCGCGGACATCACGCTGGAGGACAACGACATGTTCACCAGCCCCGCCAACCAGGGCGTCGTGGAGGAGGCCACGGACATCAAGGACTGCGACTTCATCACGATGCGCCGCGAGCGCTACCACGGCTTCCGCGCCGCGAAGGACTCCAGCGGCACGCTCCGGGGCGGAGGCACCGCCATCTTCCACTTCAGCGCCCAGGGCATCCGCGTGGAGGACTCCGAAATCTCCGACGCCTGCATGGGCCTGGGCGTGGGCAACAGCGCCACGGACCCGGTGGCCAACATCGTCGTCGCCCGCACCCGCTTCCACCACCTGTACTGGGGCGAGAAGGGCTGCGGCAGCAACAGCACCTCCGGCACCGCCATGTACCTCCAGAAGCTGGATGGTGGCGACTTCTTCCACAACACCATCTCCCAGGCGGGCCGCATGGGCGTTGTCATCTCCGGCGCGGGGTGGACGGTGCGCAACATGGACTTCTGGAACAACGTCATCTCGCTGTCCGCGGCCGGCTCGCGGTGGCTGGTGACGGATGGCCGCTACCTGGTGGACTTCGAGTCCGATGGGAACCTCTACTCCCATGCGGACGGCTCCGCCGCGCACCTCGCCTGTGACTTCTCCCAGGGGGACAAGGACCTGAGCGGCTGGCGCAGCAGCGCGTGCGCCATTGGCGGCCTGACGCTGAGAGACCCGACCAGCTCCATGGCGGCACCGGCCTTCACGCTGGAGTCCGCGGGCGACCTGACGCTCCAGTCGACGTCGCCCGCGGTGGACAGCGCGCTGAACAACACGGGCGCCACCTTCTGCGGCAGCGGGCCGGACAAGGGCGCGCTGGAGCGCTGCACGACGACGACTCCGCCCCCCACGGGTGGGGACTTGCTGTGGCAGCAGCAGACCGGCACGTCCTCGGACGAGTACGGCTATGCGGTGACGGCGGACCCGAACGGCGGCGCCTACGTGGTGGGCTACTCGCTGGGCGCGTTCGACTACGACAACCAGGGCGGCCGCGACGCGGTGCTGCGGCACTACAGCGCCTCGGGCAGTCGGGACTGGGGCCGGCAGCTGGGCGCCTCGGGTGACGAGCACGCCTACGGCGTGGCAGCCACCACCACGGCCGTCGTCATGGGCGGCAACGCGGGCAGCGCCCTCGCGGATGAGGCGTATCTCGGAGGCACCTCCGACGGCTTCGTCGCGAAGTACAACTCGCTGGGGACGCGCGAGTGGGTGCGCATGCTGGGCACGGCCGCCGAGGACTCGGTGCGGGCGGTGGCCACGGACGGAACCAGCTTCTTCGTCGCGGGCTACACCACGGGCTCGCTCCAGGCCACCAACGCCGGGGCGAAGGACGCCTTCGTGGCGAAGTACAGCGCGGCGGGCGCCCTCCTCTGGGTGCGCATGCTGGGCACGGCCTCGGACGACGTCGCCTACGGCGTGGCGGCGGACTCCGGCGGCAACGTCTACGTGACGGGCGTCACCGGCGGCGCCATGCAGGGGGCCGCGAGCAGCGGCGGCCAGGACGTGTTCCTCGCGAAGTACAGCGCCGCGGGCACGCTGACGTGGCTGCGCCAGTGGGGCAGCCCTGGCAATGACGTGGCGCAGGACGTGGAGGTGGACGGCACGGGCGCCATCCTCGTGGGCGGCTCCACCACGGGCGCGCTGGCGTACGACAACCAGGGGGGCTCGGATGCCTTCGTGTCGCGCTGGACGAGCGCGGGGGACCGCCAGTGGGCCCGGCAGGTCGGCACCGCCGCGGAGGAGTTCGGCTACGGCGTGGCCACCGACTCCACGGGCACCGTGTACCTGGCCGGCTCCAGCACCGGCGCGCTGGCTCCGGGTTACGCGGGCGGCTTCGACGCGTACCTCACCCGCTACACCAGCGACGGCACGCGTGGCTGGACGCAGCACCTGGGCTCCGCCACGGACGAGGTGGCGCTGGGCGCGGCCACGCTGACTGGCAACGGCGTGTACCTGGTGGGTGGGACGATGGGCACCCTGCCCGGCCAGACGAGCGCGGGTGGCAAGGACGTCTACCTGGGCCGCTTCTCGCCGTGAGCCGAGCCGGAGAGGGGCGCCAATTCGGGCCCCTCTCCAGGCGGTGAAGCAGCAAGGGGCGGAGACCGCGTCAGCTCACGACTCCGTGCTCCGCACCGAGCGCCCTCCGAAGGGAGGATTGGCCATGATGGCCTGGGCCATGCGGTCCGCGAAGGCGCGCCCCTCCCGAGCGTAGGACTCCGCCTCGTCCGGAGTGAGGCGCACGCGGACCTCGTACATGGCGATGCCGCCCACCACGACCTCGAGAATCAGCGTCCCATCCGGAGCCCGCACCAACCGGTAGAGGAGCGGGCTCTGGATGAGCACCTCCTCGTCGCTCACGGGACTTCCGAGATGCTGGCCTGGTCCACGGGCGCGTTGATGACCATGATTTCGGGGATGCCGCCGGAGGTGTACCCGCCGAACTTGAAGCAGTCCGTGTCCTCGGGGGTCTGGCACTTCCACACGCCCGGGTCCTCATCCACGGGCAGGCGGGCGCAGGACTTCGTTGCCGCCAGGTCCAGCGTCACCATCCGCAGCGGGCCCTCGAAGTTCTTCGCGGGCAGCCCGAGCGCCTGACCGATGACCGCGGGGTCATGCTTCCCATCCACCATCGACTTCGTGACGGCATCCTGGATGGTGGCCGCGGGGGCCGCGAACTGGAAGCAGCCGCTGTCGTTGCACCGGCCGAAGTTCTTCGCGCCCGTCTGCACGATGAACTTCTGGTAGATGGCGTCCGGCATCAGCCACGCCACCTTGCGGTCCTTGAAGTTCTTCTCGACGTGCTGGTCGATGCCGTAGGGGCTGGCGCGCGTGTCCGCCTCCTTGGAGAGGGCCTTCTGCGTCTCGTCGCAGGACTCGACGACGGACGGCGCCGTCTCCTCGGGAGGAGGCGTCGGCCGGGTGCCACCCGTCCCCGTCTTGCAGCCCACGACGACGAACAGGGAGCACAGCAGGGCACCGCGAAGCATCGCTTTCATTGCAACTCCTGAATTTCGTGAAGGTGTCGAGCGGGCTACTATCACAACGTAGCTACAGGACGCTCGGCAATGCTTCCGTCAGGAGCTGCGCCGCGTACAGGGCGCGTCAGGCGGGGGACAAGGCCCCCGCCCTCGCATGCGCTCTACGCTGGCTTCGCCTTGGTGCGCGGCTTCTTCGCCGTGCCGGTGATTTCCAGCGACAGGTCCATGGCTCGCGCGGAGTGCGTCAGCGCGCCCATGGACACGAAGTCCACGCCCAGCTTCGCCAGGCGGGGCAGCCGGTCCAGGGTGACGCCGCCGGAGACCTCGAGCGGAACGCGGCCATTCGTGAGCTTCACCGCCTCGCGAATCTGCGCGTCGTCCATGTTGTCGAGCATCACCACGTCGGCGCCGTGCTCAATGGCCTCGGCGAGCTGCTTGAGGTTGGTGACCTCGATTTCAATCTTGCACAGCCGGGGCCCGTGCAGCTTCGCGAGGCGGAGGGCCTCGGAGATGGAGCCGCCCACCGCCGCGATGTGGTTGTCCTTGATGAGGACGCCATCGAAGAGGCCGAAGCGGTGGTTGGAGGCGCCGCCCATGCGGACGGCGTCCTTGGCCAGCGTGCGCATGCCCGGAGGCGTCTTGCGGGTGTCCAGCACCTTCAGCTTGGACCCCCGCACGGACGTCATCGCCTGCTGCGCCAGGGTGGCGATGCCCGCGGCGCGCTGGACGAGGTTGAGCGCGGTGCGCTCCGCCACGAGCAGCGAGCGCAGCCGCCCGTGGCAGCGCGCGGCGACCACCTTGGGTTTGATTTCCTCGCCGTCGCGGCGGATCAGCTCCACCTCGACGTCGGGGTCCACCTTGTGGAACACGCGGATGAAGGCCTCCATCCCCGCGAGCACCAGCTGCTCCTTGGCGACCAGCTCCGCGCTGCCCTCCGCGTCGGGAGGAATGAGGGCCTGCGAGGTGACGTCTCCCGCCGCCCCCAGGTCCTCATCGAGGGCGAGCGCGATGAGACGGTCGAGGTAATCCTGCTGCACGTCGCCTCCAGTTACCGCCGGGCCTTCGCCCGTGCCGTGGGCTTCGCCCGGGTGGCCTTCTTCGCCGCCGCCTTCTTCGCGGAGGCCTTCTTCGCGGGAGCCTTGCGACCCGCCGCCTTCTTCGCCGCCGCCTTCTTCGCGGGGGCCTTCTTCGCCACGGCCTTCTTCGCCGGAGCCTTGCCCGCCGCCTTCTTCGCGGGGGCCTTCTTCGCCGCCGCCTTCTTCGCGGACGCCGGGGCCTTCTTTGCCGGGGCCGCCTTCTTCGCGGGCGCCGCGGCCTTCTTTGCCGGGGCCGCCTTCTTCGCGGGCGCCGGGGCCTTCTTCGCCGGGGCCGCGGCGGTCTTCACCGGAGCCGCCGGGGGCGCGGCCTGCTTCGCCAGCTTGTCGCCCTGCACCTTCGCCGGAGCGGACGGCGTCTTCTTCGCGGAGGCCGGACGCTCGGGCTTCGCCGCCGGCACCTGCTTCGCAAGCTTGTCGCCCTGCGCCTTCGCCGGAGCGGAGTCCTCGTCCGTGCCGGTGGCCGGAGCCTCGGCGGCGCCCTCCTTGGCCCGGTTGAACTCGCGCATCGCGTCGTCCACGAGCCCCATGCTCATGTACGCGACGCCGAGGTCCTGGTGGTCCGCCGCGGACAGGCCCTCCTTGGTGCGCTCGCGCAGCTTCGCGAGCGCGTCCTGGACCTGCGGGTCCGCGGCCTCGGGCGCGCCGTCCGATTCACCCATCTCACCCTTCAACTCCTGGCCCAGGTCCACACCGCCCTTCTCTTCCTGCGTCGGGGCGGCCTTCACCTGGGCCGGGGCGGAGGGGGAGACGGTCTCCTGGGACGACGACGTGGTGCTCTCGGACGGCGTGTTCTCGGGCATCGCGGGCTCCGGGGCAATCCGCTGCAGGTGGTCCTGAAGCTTGGCCTTGCGCTCCTTCAACTCCTCGACGCGGGCGCGGTCCTTCTCCACCACGTCCGGCGGCGCCTTGGCCACGAAGTTGGGGTTCTCCAGCTTGCGCAGCACGCCGGCCACTTCCTGCTCGGCGCGGGCAATCTCCTTCTTCAACCGCTCGCGCTCCGCGTCCAGGTCGACGAGGCCCGCCAGCGGGACGTAGATCTCCAGGTTCTGGCCCACGAAGGCGGCGGCCTGCGGCGGCTTCGCGCCCGGCGCCCCCACCTGCACCTCGGAGAGGCCGGCCAGCGGCATGAGGTAGGCACGCCACCGCTCCAGCAGCTCGCGCGTGCGCGCGTCCGGGCTCTGCACCACCGCCTTCACCTTCGTGGCGGGCGGCAGGTTGCTCTCGCCGCGGATGGTGCGAAGGCCTTCGATGGCGGCGATGACGGGCGCCATCTCCGCCTCGGCCGCCTCGTCCACCAGCGCCGCGTCCGGCTCCGGGAACGGGGCAATCATGATGCTGTCCGTCGGCCGGGACATCGGCAGCTTCTGCCAGATCTCCTCGGTGATGAACGGCATGAACGGGTGCAGGAGCCGCAGGATGCGGTCCAGGCTGTAGACCAGCACCGCGCGCGTGGAGTCCTTGGCCTCTGCGTCCTCGCCGTACAGCGAGCCCTTGGCCAGCTCGATGTACCAGTCGCAGAACTCGGCCCAGAGGAACTGGTACAGCGTGGACGCGGCCTCGGCGAAGCCGAACTCCTCCAGCGCCTTGTGCGTCTCGGTGGTGGCGCGCTGCAGCCGGGAGAGAATCCACCGGTCCGCCAGCGTCAGCTTGCGCTCCGTCAGCGCTCGCGCGTCGAGCTGGAAGTCGCCCATGTTCATCAGGGCGAAGCGGCTGGCGTTCCACAGCTTGTTGCAGAAGGCCTTGTAGCCAGCCAGCCGGTCCATGGACAGCTTGATGTCCCGGCCCTGCTGGGTGAGCGTCGCGAGCGTGAAGCGCAGCGCGTCCGCGCCGAACGGCGGCATGCCCTGGGGGAACTTGTTCTTCAGCGTCGGCTGGAGCTTGTCTGCCGTGGCGCCGAGGACGATGTCCAGGGGATCGATGACGTTCCCCTTCACCTTGGACATCTTCTCGCCCTTCTCGTCGCGCACCATCGCGTGCAGGTAGACGGTGCGGAAGGGCACATCCCCCATGAAGTGCAGGCCCATCATCATCATCCGGGCGACCCAGAAGAAGATGATGTCGCTGCCCGTCTCCATGACGGACGTCGGGTAGAAGGTCTTCAGCTCGGGCGTCTCGCGCGGCCAGCCCAGCGTGGAGAACGGCCACAGCGCGGACGAGAACCACGTGTCCAGCACGTCCGAGTCCTGGATGAACGACGTGCCGCCGCACTTCGGGCAGGACTTCGGCTGCTCGCGAGCGACGATGGGCTCCGCGCGCGCGAAGTCCACCCCGCCCACCTTCACCGTGGGCGCGTCCAGCGGCAGGTCCGTGTCATCACCCTGCCGGGGGCTGCACGAGGTGCAGTAGTACGCGGGAATCTGGTGGCCCCACCACAGCTGGCGGCTGACGCACCAGTCGTGGATGTTGCGCATCCAGTGGAAGTACGTGTTCGTCCACGCCTCGGGGACGAACTTCGTGCGGCCCTGCTCCACCGCCTCAATCGCCGGCTTCGCGAGCGGTTCAATCTTCACGAACCACTGCGGCGACAGGCGCGGCTCCACCACGGTGGCGCAGCGCTGGCAGGTGCCGACGGAGAGCTTGTGCGGCTCCTCCTTCTCCAGCAGCCCCATCTCCGTGAGGTCCGCGAGCACCTGCTTGCGCGCCTCGAAGCGGTCCATGCCGGAGTACTTCCCGGTGTCCTTCGTCATCCGGGCCGCGTCGTCCAGGATGGTGAGCATGGGCAGCTTGTGCCGCAGGCCCGTCTGGTAGTCATTGAAGTCGTGCGCGGGCGTCACCTTCACCACGCCGGTGCCGAACTTCGGGTCCACCAGCTCCGCGTCCGCGATGATGGGAATCTCGCGGTCCGTCAGCGGCAGCTTCACCGTCTGCCCGGCCAGGCCCGTGTAGCGCTCGTCCTCCGGGTGGATGGCCACCGCGGTGTCGCCCAGCATCGTCTCCGGGCGCGTGGTGGCCACGGTGAGCGTGCGGTCGCTGTCCTTCACGGGGTAGCGGATGTGCCAGATGGAGCCGTTCTTCTCCTCGTGCTCCACCTCCAAGTCACTGAGGGCGGTGCGGCACGAGGGGCACCAGTTGATGAGCTTCTGGGCCCGGTACATCAGGCCCTCTTCGTACAGGCGGACGAAGACCTCGCGCACCGCGGCCGAGGACTGCTCGTCCATGGTGAAGCGCTCGCGGCTCCAGTCCAGGGACGCGCCCAGGTAGCGGTGCTGCTCGCCGATGCGGGCGCCGTACTTGCCCTTCCACTCCCAGACGCGCTCGAGGAACTTCGCGCGGCCCAGGTCGTGCCGGCTCTTGCCCTCGGTCTTCTTCAGCTCCTTCTCCACCACCATCTGCGTGGCGATGCCGGCGTGGTCCGTGCCGGGGAGCCACAGGGCATTGAAGCCGCTCATCCGCTTCCAGCGGGTGAGGATGTCCTGGATGGTGGCGGTGAGCGCGTGGCCGATGTGCAGGCTGCCCGTGACGTTGGGCGGCGGCAGGACGATGGAGAAGGCCGGCTTGTCGGAGGTCGCCTCGGCGCGGAAGTAGTTCTTCTCCAGCCAGAAGGCGTAGCAGCGGGCCTCGACCTCGGTCGGCTCGTAGGCCTTGGACAGTTCAGTGGTGTCGGTCATTGCAGACGGCCAGCCCCGGGGACGGGGCCGGCGGGAGGGTCAGGAGGGTACGGCGTAGAACGCCTCAGTGCTGCGTCTCTCGGTCCTTGATGAGCCGCTCGAGCTCCTCACGGATGATGGTCTCCGCCAGCTGCGGTACGACCTCCCAGGCAATCTTCTCGATGACCTCACGGGAGGCCTTCGACAGCGCCTCGCGCAGCTGCGCCTCGCCCCCATCGGAAGCGGTGGGGCGCGCCGCGGTCGGGGCGGCGGTGGGACGGGCGGCGACCGGAGCGGGCGCCGGAGGAGTCCCCATGTCGAGGGAGATTTCTTCAGCGCCCTGGGTGTCCGGCAGCGAGTCCTCGATGCTGATGGACGGCTGGGCGGCGGCCGGCGGCGCGGCGGGAGCCCCCAGGCCGAATGGATCCCTCGCCCGGGCGGCCGGCTGTGGCGCGGCGGCCGGAGCGGGAGGCAGCGGCGCGCCCCCCGGGGGAGGACGCGGGAAGCCCGACTGGGTGCCCTGCGGAATCCCCGGACGGGCCATGCCCGGAGGCTGCGCTCCCGGCCCGGGAGGCACGCCCGGACGCGGCGGCATGCCCGGCGCGGGAGCCCCCGGCGGAGGCGGCACGCCCGGACGCGCGGCGGCGCCCGGAGGCGGCATGCCCGGCCCCGGAGGACGCGGCGCGCCCGGAGGCATGCCCGGCCCGGGAGGACGGGCCATGGGGCCCGGAGGCATGCCCGGCCCCGGAGGACGCGGCGCGCCCGGAGCACCCGGCGGCATGCCCGGCCCGGGAGGACGGGCCATGCCCGGAGGCGGAGCGCCGGGGCCCGGAGGACGCGGCGCGCCCGGAGCCCCCGGCGGCATGCCCGGCCCCGGAGGACGCGGGAAGCCACCCTGGGTGCCCTGCGGAATCCCCGCCGGACGGGCGGCCGCGGTCGGCGCGGGCTGGGCCGTCGGCGCGGGGGCCGCGGGCTGGGCCGACGGCGGCATCACCCGCGTGGCCATGGAGGCCGGCATGGTGTTGGACTTCTGGCCCACCAGCGCCTTCACCTTGTCGAGCAGCACCTGGCTCTCGAAGGGCTTGGCGATGTGGTCATCCGCGCGGGCGGCGCGGGCGCGATTCTCGTCGAACGCCTCGAAGGTGCCCGCCAGCAGCACCACGGGGATGCCCTGGGTGGCCGGGTCGCTCTTGAGCGCCTCGCAGACCTCGTAGCCGCTCTTGCCCGGCATCATCACGTCGGCGAGGACGACGTCCGGGCGCAGCTCGCGGACACGGGAGATGGCGTCGAGCCCGTTGTCCACCGCGGTCACCTGAAAGTCCTCGGTCGCGAAGATCATCCCGATCACCTTGCGGATGGTGAGCGAGTCATCGGCGACCAGCAGATTCTTGGGCATCGGTTCGGGCCTCGGGAGGGCGTCTACCCCTCTGAATTCGTTGGGGATTCATGCCGCTAAAGCCAGGTCGCGGCACTCTATCAAGCGGGGCAGCTTACGGTTCGCGCTCCAGGACGATCAAGAAAACATGCGCTGCAGGTCCAGGAACAACACGGGGCCGGGCAGACCGGGGGCGCGAAAGGAGCCCACGGCCTCGTCCGGCTCGAAGCGGTGCAGCACGCCAAGCACCCGGGTGGCCGTCAGCCCCACGTTCCGGCCGGCCAGCTCGGTGAGGATGAAGAAGGACTCGGCGGCCGGGGCCGCGCCCAGCAGCGCGGGGACGGAGCAGATGGGCCAGAGCACCTGGACATGCGGAAAGATACCGGCCACCGGGCCGCTCTGCACGGGCAGGACACTGAAGGCATCCCCCCGCTCCACCACCTGCGACACCAGGCCCAGCGGCACGCCGAACAGGCGCCCCTGGGACTCGAAGATGAGCGCGCGCTCGGGCGCGGCCTCGGCCCAGTGCACGGGGCGCAGGGGGGCGGGCGACAGGTGGGGGCCCACCCGGTGGGGCAGCGCCTCCGCGATGAGCTCCAGGTAGAGCCGCTCCTTGTGCAGCACCGCGCCGCGGCTCAGGGGCGCCAGCGAGTCCGCCAGTCCAGGCGGCAAAAGGAAGAAGGGCGCGCGGGCGACGTCGGCCACCTCCACGACGGAGCGCACCCGGACGGCCAGCGTCGGGCTGACGTCGAGCACCACCACCATGCCCGCTCCCTCCTCTGGAGGGCCGCCGAGCAGGGCGGACAGGTCCTTCACCTCCAGCACGCCACGGAGGCTGCCGCCGTTGGCACCGGGCATGGCCACCTCCATGACGGAGGTGGCCTCCACCGCGTAGCGCGTCTCTCCTGCCTCGACGAGCAGGCAGAGCCGGCGTCCGCTTTCGAAGGGTGACACGGCCCTACCCTAGCAGCCTTCCATCCCTTGGTGCTAAGCCCTTCTCAGATGGCGCGAATTCTCCTCGTCGACGACGAAAAGATCGCCCGCACCCTCTACGGCGACTACCTCACGGCCGTGGGGCACGCCGTCACGGCGGTGGGCTCGCTGCAGGACGCCCGGGAGGTCCTCGCGGCGGACCGCTTCGATGCGGTGGTGACGGACCTCATCCTCCCCGGCGGCGACGGCATGGAGGTGCTGCGCTATGTGCGCGAGCGCCACCCCGGCGTGGAGGTGGTGGTCATCACCGGCCTGGAGAAGGTGGACCCCGCCGTGCGCGCCATCAAGAGCGGCGCGGCCGAGTACCTCGTCAAGCCCGTGGCCCCGGAGGCCCTCCAGCACGCCGTCCGCCGCGCCCTCACCACCCGGGACTTGATGCAGGAGAACGCGTCCCTGCGCCGGCACGTCGCCATGCTGGAGGCCGGGCAGCGCATCGCCACCACGCTGGACCGGGAGAAACTGGCCACCGCCACCGCGAGCGCGCTGCAGGGCATGGCCGCCGCCACCGCCGTGGTGCTGCTGGAGCGGGATGCCTCCGGGCTGCGGCTCCAGGGCACGCGCGGGCTGCCCTCCGAGGTGGAGCAGTCCCTGGTCGCCACGCTCATCTCCCGCCTGGCGGACGCGCGAGCCCCTCGCGAGCTCGAGGGGCTGGACGCGTCCTTCCCGCGAGCCCTCTCCATCCCCGCCGTGGAGGGCGAGGCGGTGCTGGGGCACGCGGTGCTCTTCTTCAGCGGCACCGGCGCAGAGTGGACGGGCGAGACGGCCGGCTACCTGGTGCGCAACTGGGCGCTGGCGCTGCGCAACCTCGGGCGCTTCGCGGCGGTGGAGGACCTGGCGTACGTCGACGACCTCACCCGCCTGTTCAACACGCGCTACCTGCACATGGTGCTGGACCGCGAGGTCCAGGACTCGCTCCAGACGCAGCGCCCCTTCAGCCTGCTCTTCCTGGACCTGGACCACTTCAAGTCCATCAACGACACGCACGGCCACCTGGTGGGCTCCAAGCTGCTGGTGGAGACGGCGCGCGTGGTGAAGGGCTGCGTGAGAGACCCGGACGTGGTGGCCCGCTACGGCGGCGACGAGTATGTGGTGCTGCTGCGCAACACCGACTCGGGCGGGGCCCTCAAGGTGGCGGAGCGCATCCGCCGCACCATGGAGACGCACCGCTTCCTCTCGCGCGAGGGGCTGTCGCTGGGCATCACCACCTGCATCGGCGTGGCCAGCTTCCCCGAGCACGCCCGGGACAAGGCCACGCTGCTGGACTTGTCCGACCGGGCCATGTACCGGGGCAAGCGCGGCACCCGGAACGTCGTCTACATGGCGGCCATGGACCTGGAGGCCCCACCAGCGGAGCGCCGGCAGGGCGGCACCGGTGCGTAGCTAGCGGCGCAGGCTGCCCACGGTGAGCTGCTTCACGAGGCTGGGCTCCTCGACGGAGCGCGCGTCCCCGCCCTCCTTGCCCACAGACTCCACCGCCTCGTGCGACGCGCCCGAGGTGATGAGCCGGTACTTCTCGTTCGCCTCGCGATCGTGCTGGGCCTGCTCAGGATCCAACCGGGCGATGAGCTGCCAGAAGAGGGCGGCGTGCTCGCGCTCCTCGTCCATGACGTGGCGGAGGATGGCCTTGGCGTCCTCGTTGTCGGTGGCGTCGATGTGCGCCGCGTAGAGGTTGATGGCGTCCAGCTCCGCCTCGATGTTCAACCGGATGGAGCGAGCCAGCTCGGTGTCCGTCATCTTGCGGGGCACGAGCGAGTGGAACGGGTTGGTCTGCGGCATGGAGGCCCTCCCGAGGCCGGGCGCGAGAAACGCGGGCGAGCATCCGCGCCCCCCGGGGCCCCGGTCAACGGAATCCCTCCGGCCGCGTTGCGTAGAAGCCGCTACGTCCGCCATGCTCAGGGAATGGAAACACCCGCGCCGCTCTCCCAACTGCTCCAGGCCCTGGAGGCGGGGGACCTGCCAGCCGCGCGCGCGGCGGCGGCGGCGCTGCAACGTGCGGGCGCCCAATCGACCCAGCTCGCCGCGGAGGTGCTCCACGAGCTGCGCCAGCCGCTGCTGGGCGTGAAGGCCTACGCACAGCTGCTGGCCGAGGACGGCGGCCCCTCCGGCCCGCTGCGGCTCCTGCTGGCGCAGGTGGAGCGGATGGAGCAGATCGTCTCCGACTACATCCGCCTGGCCAGCGAGCGACCCGCGCCCCAGCAGAGCCTGTCCCTGGCCGCCCCCATCTGGGCGGCGGCGAAGCTCTTCAGCATCAACCCGGACTCCGCGCGCATCTCCCTGGAGGTGGAGGCGCCCGAGGACATCACCATCCAGGGCAACGCGCGGCTCATCGAGCAGCTGACGCTCAACCTCCTGAACAACGCGCGCGACGCCATGGCCGGGCGAGGCCGCGTGAAGGTGGTGCTGGCACGCGAGGGCTCGTCGCCGGTGCTGTACGTGGCGGACTGGGGCCCGGGCATCCCCGAGGAATTGCGCGAGCGCATCTTCGAGCCCTACGTCACCGCCAACAAGCGGGGCACGGGGCTGGGGCTGGCGGTGTGCCGGCGCATCGCCCAGGAGCACCGCGCGCAGGTGGGACTGGCGGCCCCGGGCGTCATCCGCGACGTGCCGCCGCCGGCCACCGTGTTCCGGGTGCTCTTCCCGGCGTCGGACGCGCCGGCCGTGCGGCGCCAGCGGCTGCTGGTGGTGGACGACGAGACCATCATCCGCATGGTCTTCCGCGACCTGATGGGCAAGGAGTGCGAGGTCATCGAGGCGGCCAGTGGCGAGGAGGCGCTGGACCTGCTGCGCCAGGCGCCGGTGGACCTCATCGTCACGGACAAGAACCTGCCGGGGCTGTCCGGGCTGGAGCTGGCGCAGCAGGCGCGGCGGCTCTACTCCAACTCGCGCGTCATCCTGATGACGGGCTACCCGTCGCTGGTGACGACGCAGCAGGCGTTGGAGCTGGGCGTGGTGGACTACATGCTCAAGCCCTTCGACGACATCCGGGAGGTGCGCACGCTCCTGCGCACTGCGCTGTCGGCGCAGTCGACCCCGCTCGCGTCGAGGACCGCGTCCGAGGTGCGACGGGTGGACGTGCTGGAGGACAACCCGACGACGGCGCGGCTCATCACCGAGGCGCTGGCGCTGGTGGGGCTGGAGGCGCGCATCCTTCCCTCGGCCGAGCTGATGGCGATGGAGAAGCCGGCGGGCGTGGTGGTGAGCTGGGACTTCGCGCCGGCGTACGGGCGCAAGGCGCTGGAGCTGGGCAAGGCGCTGGCGCAGGGCGCGCCCTTCGTCGTGCTGGCCGAGCACCTCACGATGGAAACGGCGCTGGAGTCGCTGCGCGCCGGTGCCGCCGCGTGTCTGCCCAAGCTGCTGTCCGACATCACGGCCCTCAGCCGCGAGCTGAGCCGTGCCTTCAAGAGAGAAGTCCCATGAAACGCGCGCTCCTGTCCGTCCTGATGCTAGCGGTGGCCTGCTCCTCGGGGTCGTCACCGCAGCCGGGACGGCCGGACGCGGGCGGGACGGTGGACTCCGGGACGGGCGGCGACGACGACGCGGGCGTCACGGCGGACGGAGGCACGGAGCCGGACGGAGGCACCGGCCCCGACGGAGGCACGGAGCCTTCCGACGCGGGCACCGGCGTGGACGGTGGACTCACGGATGCGGGCACGGCCGACGGTGGCGCCTGCGAGGCGCCCACCGCGCAACCCGGAACGGAGCTGGCCACGGGGTTGAACACGCCCCGCCGGCTCGCGATGGATGAGACGGACCTCTACATCTCCGAGTCGCACTCGCTGAGCACCGAGCAGAAGCCGCCGGGGGCGGGCCAGGTGCTCAAGCGCTCCCGCGCGGGAGGCGCGGCCACGCCGTTTGCCACGGGCTTCCGCGCACCCAATGCCATCGCAGTGGATGCGACGAGCGTCTACGTGCTCGACCTGGACGGGCTCTGGCGCGTGGACAAGGCGACGGGGAAGCGGGGCGACCTGCCCATCGACGCGACCGACCGCAACGTCACCAGCGGAGGCACCGACGTGCTGCGCGCCACCCTCTCCGGCCGCGACGTGCTGGTGGTTGCCACCGGCAGGCGGTGGCTGGTCCGCCTGGACACGGATGGGAGCAATCGCCAGGAGCTGTACGCCGGCCCGGGAGCGGCCCAGGTGCGAGGCGCGCGGGTGGTCGGCACGGACGTGTGGTTCCTCGTCACCGGAGGCGCCGCGCCCGGCCTCTACCGCGTCCCGCTGGACGGCAGCGCCCCCGCGGAACGCCGGGATGCGACGGCGACGCAGGGCAGCTCCCTGGAAGTGACACCCACGCACTTCCTCATCACCGAAGGGAGCGGCGGCACCGGCCGCGTCCTCAAGCTGCCACGCGGCGGAGGCACGGCCGAGGTCCTCGCCGGAGGGCTCCAGGGCCCCATGTTCCCGGTGGAGCTGGACGGAACCGTCTACTTCAAGGAGTCCCGCGCCGGCAGCGCGGACTTCCTGCGCCGCGTGCGCCCCTGCGCGCCCGGCACGTCGGACCCGGTGGGCCCCGTGGGCACGGGCCCGGGCGGCCTGCTGGTGGACGGCGAGACGCTCCTCTACACCTCGCAGGAGAGCGGCACCGGGGGCGCGGTGGGCCGGGTGCCCTGAAGCACGACGCAACCCCCTCCCCTGCCCCGGAAAAAAGCCACGGCCCCGGCGCCTCGCGAGGAGGCATCCGGGGCCGCGTCTTCCCATCAAGAATCCGTCACCGACCCGGCGGACCCGAGGCGCCTGGCCCCGGGCCGCTGGAGGCGGCTCAGTACTCCATGTCGTCGCCGCCGTAGTCCGGCATCCCGCCGCCGCCGCCGCCGTTCTTGCCCTTCTTCTTCGCGGGGCGGTCGGCAATCATCGCCTCGGTGGTCAGCAGCAGCGAGGCCACGGACGCGGCGTTCTGCAGCGCGGTGCGCTCGACCTTCGTCGGGTCGATGACGCCGGCCTTCTCCAGGTCCTCGTACACCTCGGTGCGGGCGTTGTAGCCGAACGCGCCCTGGCCCTCGCGGACCTTGTTGATGACCACCGCGCCCTCGACGCCGGCGTTGGAAGCAATCTTGCGCAGCGGCTCCTGGAGCGCGCGGCGGATGATGTCCACGCCGAAGTCCTGCTCACCGCCCAGCTTCAGCTTCTCCAGCGCGGGCAGCGTGCGCAGGTAGGCCACGCCGCCGCCAGGGACGATGCCCTCCTCGACGGCCGCGCGAGTCGCGTGCAGCGCGTCCTCCACGCGGGCCTTCTTCTCCTTCATCTCCGTCTCGGTCGCGGCGCCCACGTTGATGACGGCCACGCCGCCCACCAGCTTGGCCAGCCGCTCCTGGAGCTTCTCGCGGTCGTAGTCGCTGGTGACGGTGTCGATCTGCGAGCGGATGAGCTTGATGCGGCCCTCGATCTCCGCCTTGGCACCGGCGCCGTCGACGATGGTGGTGTTGTCCTTGTCCACCGTGATGCGCTTGGCGCGGCCCAGGTCGTTGAGCGTGAGGTTCTCGTACTTGTGGCCGAGCTCCTCGCTGACGACCATGCCGCCCGTCAGGGTGGCGATGTCCTTCAGCATCTCCTTGCGGCGGTCACCGAAGCCCGGGGCCTTCACCGCGGCCACGTTCAGCACGCCGCGGATCTTGTTCACCACCAGGGTGGCCAGCGCCTCGCCCTCGATGTCGTCGGCGATGATGAGCAGCGGCTTGCCGGAGCGGGCCACCTGCTCGAGGATGGGAATCATGTCCTGCATCGAGGAGATCTTCTTCTCGCTGATGAGGATGTAGGGGTCGTCGACGACGACCTCCATGCGCTCGCGGTTCGTCACGAAGTACGGAGAGACGTACCCGCGGTCGAACTGCATGCCCTCCACCACGTCGAGGTTGGTCTCCAGGCCCTTGGCCTCCTCGACGGTGATGACGCCCTCCTTGCCCACCTTCTCCATCGCGTCCGCGATGATGGCGCCGATGGTCTCATCGCCGTTGGCGGAGATGGTCCCCACCTGGGTGATGGCCTTCTTGTCGGCGGTGGGCTTGGACAGCTTCTTCAGCTCCGCCACGACGACTTCGACGGCCTTGTCGATGCCGCGCTTGAGGTCCATGGGGTTGTGGCCGGCGGCCACCAGCTTGAGGCCCTCCTCGTAGATGGCGCGCGCCAGCACCGTCGCGGTGGTGGTGCCGTCGCCGGCCTTGTCGGAGGTCTTGGACGCGACCTCCTTCACCATCTGCGCGCCCATGTTCTCGAACTTGTTGTCGAGGTCGATCTCCTTGGCGACGGTGACGCCGTCCTTGGTGATGGTGGGCGAGCCGAAGCTCTTCTCGATGACGACATTGCGGCCCTTGGGGCCGAGGGTCACCGCGACAGCGTCCGACAGAATCCGGACACCGCGCAGGATGGCCTCACGCGCGGACTGGTGGAAGAAAATCTCCTTCGCTGCCATCGCAACCTCCTGAATTTACTGGGGGATTTTGTTGATTCAACACAGGCCGTTAGCACTCGGCCCTGGCGAGCGCCAACATAAGGGCCAGCCCAACGATGTCAACCAGGAAGGGCGGGCCTGTGGGCGAGCGGACGCGGCCAGAGGCCCCCGGGGCAGGCTGGCGCGGGGCTCTCCGCCGGGCTACTCGGCGAAGCGCACGAGGGTGAGCAGCTGCCCCATGTCCAGGGGCTTGCGGAGCGTCAGCGCGACGCCCTTGCGCAGGCCGCGGTCGGTGATGCCCTCCTCCGTGCTGCCCGTCATCAGGAGGACGGGCACGGCCTGGAAGCGGGGGTCCGCCTTGAGCATTTCCGTGAAGTGGATGCCGTCCAGGTGGGGCATGAGGTAGTCGGTGATGACCATGCCCACCTGGTTGCGCTCCAGGATGTCGAGCGCCTGCAAGGCATCCGCCGCCGAGTACACGGTGTACCCATGCATCTCCAGGAAGCGAGAGAGCATGGTGCACAGCTCGAGATCGTCGTCGACGACAAGGATGTTCACGGGACGTTCCGTCGCTCGTGGACGGGGGGCGGAAGCTAACAGCCGTGGCCGTCGTTGACAACGCTTGCTGTGCCTTCATATGTGCCGGCCCATGGGGAAGCGGACCGCGAAGCGAGAGGGGGTGGCGGGGATGGAGGCTCGGCTGGACGCGGTGGCGGACGCCTTCGAGGCGGGCGACTTCGAGGCGGCCCTGGCCGGAGCGGAGGGGCTGCTGGCGGATGCCCCCGAGCTCCCCGAGGCCCTGCACTTCCGGGCGGCGGCCCTGGTGGAGCTGGGCCGGCTGGAGGAGGCCGGCCGTGCCTACGGACAGGCCCTGAAGCTGGCGCCGGAGGACCTGGAGGTGCTCCTGGGCGCCGCGGACTGCCTGGTGTGCCGCACCGGGGAGGACCGGGAGGCGGTGGCGGAGGGCCTCGCCCTGTGTGCGCGAGGCCGGCGCCTGGCCCAGAAGGCCGATGACGTGGAGATGCTCTACGAATTCCTCCTCCTGGAGGGCATGGGCCTGAACCAGATGGGCGAGTGCGCCACGGCGCTGGCGAGCCTGGACGAGGCGCTGCGGCACCTGCCGCGCTCGGTGGACGCGCAGCTGGAGCGGGGCATCGCCCTGTTCGAGCTGTGCCGCTTCGAGGAGGCCCGGGCCGCCTTCGAGAAGGTGCTGAAGGACATGCCGGACGAGGCGTGGGCGCACCACTACCTGGGGCTGATGGCGGAGCGGCGCGGGGACGAGAAGGAGGCGAAGAAGCGCTTCGGGAAGGCGGAGGCGCTGGTGCCCGAGGAGTTCCCTCCCCCCGTGCAGCTGGCGGAGGAGGAGTTCGACCGCGCGGTGGAGGACGCGGTGAAGGCCCTGCCCCACCACGCGAAGCAGTACCTGGACAACGTGACGATTGCCGTGGAGGACCTGCCCTCGGACGAGGACCTGCTGGGTCAGGACCCGCCGCTATCCCCGAGCATCCTCGGGGTGTTCCGGGGCACGCCGGTGGGCGAGCGCAGCGTGACGAACGCGTACGACCACTTCCCCGCGTCCATCGTGCTGTACCAGAAGAACCTGGAGCGCTTCGCGAGGACGCGCGAGGAGCTCATCGAGCAGATTGGAATCACGGTGATGCACGAGGTCGGTCACCTCATGGGACTGGATGAGGACGACCTGTGGCAGCGGGGGCTGGACTGACGGACGCGGCGCGAGTGGCCGCGAGCGTCTGGCGGATGCCCTCGCTGTAGGGCGTCTTGTGCACGGTGCCCAAAAGCCCCCGCAGCGCCGAGTCGTCCATGAGGACGGGCTCGGTGAGCAGGTAGTGCATCTCCACCATCTCCTTCATGAACGGGCTGAAGAGGCCCATCAGCCGGAGCATCCCCTTCCCTGACGCCATGAGCTTCGGCGGCCGGCCGGCCTGGGCGAAGATGTCGTTCACGAGCTCGCGCTGGGTGGTGACGCCCGCGCCCGCGAGGTTCCACCAGCGGCCGTACGCGCGGGGCTCGTCCATGAGCGCGGTGACGACGGGGCCCACGTCGGGCACGTAGACGAACTCGTGCGGGGCGTCGATGGGGCCGATGAGCTGGGCGCGGGTGCCCTGCGTCGCGGCGAGGAAGGCACGGTGGAGGAAGCTCTTGTCCACGCCTGGGCCGTAGAAGTCGGGGAGGCGGAGGATGGTGCCGCGGATGCGGCCGGCGGCGTGCTCGGCGAGGAGGAGGTCCTCCTGCTCCTTGCGCATGCGGCCCTTGAAGGTGTGCGGCTCGCGGGGGTGGTCCTCGGTGACGGGCGTGGTGCGGGGGCGTCCGTACGGGTACACGGTGCCAATGAGGAGCACCTGCTGTACGCCCTCGGCGATGGCGGCGTCGAGCGTGCGGCGCATGAGCTGCGGGTGGAGGTGGAACTGCCAGTAGTTCACCCCCACCATGTAGATGAGCGTGTGGATGCCCCGGGCCGCGGCCCGGATGGAGTCCATGTCCTCGGGATTCCAGGTGGCGACCTCCGCCAGCGGGTCCGCGCCGAACTCGCGCTCGAGCCCGGCCTTCGAGCGCCCCACCACCCGGTAGGCCCGCCCCTGCGCCTTGAGGGACTGCGCCACGCTCTGCCCGACGACGCCTGAGGCGCCGAACAACGCCACCTTGTCCATGACTTGCTCCCCTGCTCCGAACGGCGGTTGATTCATGAACACCGTTCTGTGAACGGTGTTCATTTACTGCTGGCCGTTCGGGTCGTCAAGACCTACCCTTGCGAACATGGGGATTGCTGAGCGGAAGGAGCGGCAGAAGGCGGAGCTGCGCGAGCAGATCGTCCGGGTGGCGCGGGACATGGTGATGCGCGAGGGCTTCGCGGCCCTCTCGATGCGCAAGCTGGCGGACGCGGTGGAGTACGCCCCGGCGACGCTGTACCTGCACTTCGAGAACCGGGACGCGATTGCGCGCGAGCTGTGTGTCCGGGGCTTCCAGGACCTGCTGGCCGCGCTGGAGCCGCCGTCAAAGGTGGAAGAGCCGCTGGAGCGACTGGCGAAGATGGCCGACGCGTACGTGAAGTTCGGCCTGGAGCAGCCGGAGAGCTATCGACTCATCTTCATGGAGGACCCGAAGCTTTCGACGGAGCTGTTCAGCGACGCGGATGGCGCGGGGCCGAAGTCCTTCGCGGTGCTGGTCCGCGTGTTCGAGGACCTGAAGGCCGCGGGACGGATTGCGGAGGAAGCGGAGCCCTCGAAGCTGGCCGAGGTGCTGTGGGGCGGGCTCCACGGGATTGTGAGCCTGCGGCTCACGTGCACGGGGTTCAAGGGCTCACCGGCGGGTGAGCTGGCGCAGCTGCTGGTGGGCACCCTGGTGCATGGGTTGCCGGGGCTGAAGCCGGGGAAGGCCGCGAAGAAGACGCGGTGAGCGGCGGCGTTGGTTGACGGAGCCCGGGGCGTGCGGCAGTAATCGACGGTGGTAGGGCCTCCGGACCTGGTGGCCGGCCCGGTCTTCAAAACCGGTGAGGGGCGCTGAGAGGCGTCCCTGGCGAGTTCGATTCCCGTGCCCTACCGCCATTCTATACAGCGCACAGCGGGGAGAGTTGATCGCTGTCCTGTGTCGCCGCTTCAACCTCAAATATAAGCACCGGCCGAGAGCTGTCTCTGCGTGCATGCTGTGTTTTCTATACCGCACGGAGCCTTTGGCTGGAGGGAGGACGTCGAGAGGATGCGCGCACAGCCCTCGCCGTCCAGCCGCAAGCCATTATGGGCTGGTGCCCTTGGAGCGCAGCATCACCCTGTTTCACAGTGGTGATGCAGGACGTCTCAGCTCGTCACGACAATCCGGTATGAACTCAGGCCCTGGTGTGAAGTGACCTTGATCCTGAACGGTCCGGTCCAGCGCGGCGTCACCGTGCAGAGCGCATTGCTCGTCGTCGAATTGTCCTTCTCCACCAGATTGCCGTTCTCGTCGTAGACGTAGAGGTCGAAGTCGGCCCGCGGATTGGTCGGCTCGACGTAGATGCCCACTGGAATTCCGCTCTGGAGCATGACGTCGAAGTACTCCGCCTCTCCAGTCCCAATGAATCCGCTTCCTATCAGTGACATGATGTACCTCCTGGCTGAAAGAGTCCGTTGCACATCTTCAACGCGCCGGCCTGCTTCCGGCATCGCGTGCAAGGACTTCGGGACCATTCGTTCAGGTCCCCTCAGCAAGTTGGAGAGCCACTCTCGCAGATGTGACATGAAGGCAAGAACATGCACCTCCATCTACTCTTCATCAGGCTCTACTCTTGCAAGCTCCAGCGCGGTCTCAGCCGGTAAGTCCGGCCCGCGAACCCGGCGGAACCGAGTGTCGTTGTCCAGCCAGCGCCGCTTCAGCCGGTACAGCTCGAACAAGGGAGTCAGTCCATCCTTGGCGATGATCCGGAGGATGTCGCCGCGCTGGCTGACGACCTGCAACCCCGCCCGGACGCCGGCCAGCTCCTGATGCCAGTCGGTCACCGTGCCTTCAAGCAGGAACTCGACCTCTGCCTGCCTCGAATTGCTGATGAGCACCGTGCCGCGCGCGGCACGGTACACCCTGCTGACCACGACCCAGTCCATCTGCCACTTGCCCTGGTCCACCGCGGTAAGGAGCTGTGATTCCAGCCGGGTGAGATCCTTGATGAACCAGCCGCGGCAATCCCTGGCCTCGATGAGGAATGCGCCCTGGCTCCCCAGCTCCAATCGAAGGCGGGCCTGTGCCCGGCCGGGCAACCCTCCTGACGGCGTCTGGCCTCCTAGCTCTGGGATGAACCTCACATCGTCCCCTGACGAGAAGTCCATGTCATCGCCATCCGGTTCCACTTGCACGTCGAACGAAATGCCCTGGGCCCGCAGGGTGCTCTGCTGACGGAAGATGTTCTTCTCCAGCACCCCAATGTCTCCCGGAGACAAGCTGTCGCCAGGCAGCCAGGTGGCGAAAAGCTTGTATTCCTTCCGGAGGCTGGACAGGTACTGCCCAGCGAAGCTCTGGCTCATGATGTCTCTCCCGCGTCGACTGTTCCCTGTGACTTGAATCCTCCCACCAGGATGAAGGGAGCCCAGTAGAAGGGGTACTGGAAGGTCATGCCTTGGGGCCGCATCTCCGGAGGCAGCTCGGCTATGACCTCGAAGCGCTCACGCACCTGCCCGGCCGTAAGGGTCCGCAACTCGTTCTGCGCTGCTTGCAGTGCCCGGGCCGGAGCACGCTCCTTCCGCAGGTGGCGATAGAACTCGCTCATCAGCAGGCAGGTGCTCGCATCGGTGACAGCCCACAGGCTGACCACGGCGGCGCTGGCTCCAGCCCCCAGCAGCCCCCAACTGAGCCCCAGGAACTCGTTCCCACGGGTTGCCTCGCCACGGCCGGTGTCGCAGCCACTGAGTGTGACCAACTCCGCCGGAATCGAGAGGCCCAGAAGATCGGCCACCGTCAGCGGCTCACCATCCGCCATCAGGAGCGCGGACAAGAGCGGCGACTCCTGTAGAAGGTCTCCGTGGGTAGCGAAGTGAAGCATGGAAGGCCCTCGCTGTAGATGCGCTCGCACGTTCGCGACAGTGGCCGCTTCCTGGACGAGCGACTCGCCGTTGGGAAACAGTCCGGCCACATGGCGAGCTTCGGCCGCAGCGAATTCCAGTGCGCCATAACTCCGGGCGCCTCCAATGGGTGGCTGGTACATCACCCCCTGGGGTACGCCGACCGATAGGAGCCTTCCCTGGTTCGGCTCCAGGGAAACCCTGAGGAACTGGAGGGCACTGGCGCTGGGCAGATAGGAGACGCTGTGCGAGGCGATGAGAGGCGCGCCTTGCCAGGGAAGGGCATGGAAAGGCAGTGAATAGGCATCGCCCGGGGGGACCACCACCAGTTGGTCGCAATCCTTCAGGGTTCTGGCGAACGGCTCCAGGAGCAGACGGCTCAACCGGCGCCCCAGAAAGACATCCTCCGACCTGGGCGAGGCGCACGTACCGACGTACTCCCGCACCATCCCGCCCAGCCGCGTTCCACCGGACGAAACCAAGTGGGTCTGCTCCATGCCATGACGAGTGATGGCCCAGGCCACCAGCTCATCGTTGAACGAGGTGTACTGGAGCAAGGCTGTGCCTTCGGGCAGCGCGGATTGGACATCCTCCAGCGCGAGCAGTTGGGCCTGAGGGTTGAGCGTGCGGTGGAAGCGAGGGTCCTCCCTCCGCAGCCGCTCTTCCGCTACGTTGAGCGCCTCCTGGGCGGCGGTGAGCTGCTCCTGGAGCGCCTGGAACACGTCGGGCCTGGCATCCGAGCTGTCGTCGAGAACGCGGGTCGTCCGCTCCCTCAGCACGCGGAGCGCCCGCACCTGGGTGCTCCGCCGGTACCATTCCCGGGCTGGATCCGTCATGTGGGGGGCTTGGCCAAGCGCGATGGTTCCGGCCATGAGGTCGAGGAGGGCTCGGGCCCTTCCACGTTCCGCGAAATGGAAGGCTCTCGCGGCAAGCAGCTGGGCGTCGACCCCGGCGAGCCGCTCTCGGAGCGCACGTACCGCGGTCTGGGCCGACTGGAAGGAGATGCGCTGAGCTCCCCGCATCGAGGCCAGAGACGTCTTCAGTTCCTCGCGGCTGAGCTGCCCACGGTATCCCTCCATTTCCTGAAGGGCTTGGTCATATGTGGAAAGCGCCTGCTCGGGACCGGCGAGCGCCTCCTGGATCTCGCCACGGCACCGGAGCCAGTCCCAGGGCTCACCGTGGCCGCGCCACCAATCAGGCCCCGCCTCGCGCTCCAGTTCCACCAGGATTTCACTCGCCTCACGGTAGGCCTTGCTGTTGGTCCACATGATGAGGGCTTCTCTGAGTTCGGCCGGTCTGCGCATTCTGGCCTGCATGTCGAGAAGCCTGTCGAAGGACTGCCCTCCGCCAGGGATGCCCGTCATGCGCGATTCCCATTCGAAGTGTTGGCGCAGGATTTCACCCCTCCGGTTGAAATGCTCCCGGCGAACTGCTTCCTGGTCGAAGTATTGCCGTACCTTGTCTGCAGCCTCATCGAAGCGGCCAAGACGCTGCAACGCCACGCTTTGAAACAACGCGGACTTGCCGGGCGGCAGGAGTAGTGCGGACCGGTACGCCTCTTCGAGCAAGGAGCGGGCCTCCTGCTCATTCCCGGCCTCCCGCTGTTGTTGGGCACGGACGAGGGGGATCCGGACTGGTGCCTCGTCTCGCAGTTCCTGGAGTCGCATCTGCTGCGTCCCCAGCAGTGTCGAATTCAAGAACTGGTCACGTCCCAGCCCCGTGTCCTCCTGCTCCGAGGGTTCCTGCGAGCGCATCAGGGCCGCCAACAGGAAATTCTCTGGCTCAGCGGGAAGATCCTCTTGGGAGGCCTCCAGGGCTCGCTCCATGCCATCGGGATCCAGTTGTTCCGCGCAGAGGAGGAACAGTTCCTCACAGATGGAAGATGCTTTGAACGTGGTCATGGCCTGCGGAGCAGAACGGCCGACCTGCGGCTCCGCGGGTTGCCGTATCAACTCCAACGCCCGCTGCAGGTGCTCGCGGCGAGCCAGTTGATCGCCCACGGTGCGGCAACCGGACGCCTGTTCCTCGATGCTCTGGGCAGCGCAGAGGTTTGCTCCCAGATTGATGAAGAGGGTCTCGGCCAAGCAGTGGCAGCGCAAGGAGCGCTCCACGTCGCCTTTCCTCATGAGCCAGCCCTTGCCCGCGCGGCTCAGGAGAAATCCTAGCCCCAGCGCAAAGCTGAAGCTCCCCTCATCCCGCCCCCAGAGACCGATCTGCCGGGCCTTCAGCTTGTCACCCGGCTCGAGTTCGAGCCCCAGGCCCACGCGGCTCAAGAGACAATGGGTCTGGGCCAGCCAGGAGCCCAAGACATCCCCGGATTCGTCATAGAGCGCCAGCGCGTCGGAGGCGTGCTTCAAAGCGTCTTCATAACGAGCCTCGCGTGCCGCTAGGTATCCTCTGCGAAGCGAGACCGCAGCCAGTCCTCGCCTGGCACCGGCATGCGAGAACAACTCCTCGGCCCGGCCGTAGTCTTGCTGGACATCGGGGCCCACAGGGTGTTGATCGAACTCCAGCTCAAGGGGGACCTCGGTAGGCTCCACTCCCAGCAGGGATTCCTTGATGACGTAGTTCCAAACAGCAGGCGTGCTGCAGCGCGCTGCCCCCCAGTCTCCGCGGGTCAGATGGCAGAGACCTCGACCCGCGGCGTCGTCCATGGCCTCATAGGCAGAGCAGGCGTCCTGCCAGGTCTTGCGTGCCTGGGCCTCATTCCCTGCCCGCTGCTGATGATCCGCCAGGTCCAGTAGCTCATAAGCAGGCCTCTCCCCCAGTGCCTCGTTCATCGACGCGTCAGCAATGAAGCTGCATAGCTCCGAGGTCTCCGCTTGCAGCAGACGGCTACGTACAGCGGCCTCCTGAAAAGGCGCCGAGGACACGTGCGCACGGGTGGAGGGAAGCGACACCATCAAGTCGATCTGGCGCGCGTGCCGTTGCAACGCGGGGTCAAGCAAGTAGAGGTTGGTGAAGTGCCTCGACTCTTCGCGTCCGGCGGGAGCATCCCAACGGGCCTCCACTTCCCAGCTCCTTGGGAATCTGCCATCCGGGAGCAGATGGAACTGGCGCTCCCTCGCGGCGTTCAGATAGGTGCTGGCCAAGAACCCCTGAGCCAAGGAGCCCTGCGCAAGCTTCGCTGCTGAATCAAGAGTGCTGATGGCCCGGTGGCATTGCCCTTGGAGAAGAAGGACCAGCCCCTGCGACAGCAGCAGGCCGGCCAGCACCTGAGGCGAGTCATCCTTCTCTTGTTGTTTCAGCGCTCCTTCGAGGCGTCGTGCAGCCGCCTTGAAGTCCCCCTTGCACTCTTCGTAGATCGTAGAGCTTCCCAAGAATTCATCCACATGTGGAATCTGGTAGCGCATGCCGCACCTGATGGAGGTTCAGAATCACCTTCCTCTGGTACGGATATCGACGCACGGACGCTTCGCAATAGCGCCCCCTCGGGAGTGCGCAACAGCCGTTCATTGCTTCGCAGGCAGCCAGCAGTAGCCGGATGTCACATGGATGATCCGGCGTCTCCATTCTTGAGTGCGGTGGCGACACGGGGCACGCAGGCACGGGCCGTCCCGGCGTTACAAGGCAGAGGTGAAGGGAAGAATGCCGCGCGGCCAGCGTACCACGGTGATCACGGCGGTTGCGGCGGGTAGCCGGAGTAGGCGAACCAGGCGTATGCATCTTGCGGCCGCACGGTCTAGAGCGCCTCGCGCATGGCCTAGATGAGGGGAGCGTGGGTTCGTGCGCCGATAGCCAGCAGGCGCGTCTTCACCTTAAGCCAGCAGGACTCTCGTAACTCGTGGCCCGAAGAACGGGGGCAGATCAGGTGCTGCCACATATCTCCGAGTTCTTCTCGGAGCTGGAGAGCAAGAAGAAGGAGAGAGGAGATGCCGAGTTGCTGATCGCGCGTGACCTAAAATCCAACCCGCACCGGTTGACGATCAAGCAGCACGCGTACCGCGTCCTGATGAAGGCTCAGGAACCCCTGGACCTGCACGAGCTTGAGCGACGCATCCGTGCGAAGGGGGCGAAAACGCGCAGCAAGGATCTTGGTCCATACCTGCGTCGGCAAATGACGGACGATCAGAACTTCGTGGAGCATGTGGACGGTCGTTGGGCAGCGCGACTGGTCCTCACTTGGCCGGGGATTGTGGCTCCCGTTCGGTTCGAGGAGCCCACCAAGTAGACGCCCGCCCACCGGCTGTTCGGGTACGCCCTGCATGAGGCTCCGCGGTAGCCAGGATCCACAGCCTGGGCGGCGGTGTCATCCCCTCAAGAACCAGCTCTTCTCGGAGTTCCGGAGGCGTCCTTGGAGACACGGTATTTTCGGCCGTCCGGCCCCTTTGGCAACCGCCGCAAGGCCGATCTAGGCTGTAGGCCGTTCTAAGCTGTAGGAAGTGCGGAGCTGCGCATGGAAGACGGCGCGACTGATGTGATTCTCCAGATCCTGAGCACCACAGACGAGGCGTTGACCACAGACCAGATCCGCGCGCGCGTTGGGTCGAACCGATCGGTGAAGGACTTTCGAGTTGCGCTGCGTGATCTTGCTGAACAGGGAGAGGTAACTAGGCTCGCCACGGATACGTGGCGCGGGATCTCGCTCTCGAAGCCAGCTCAGAAGCCCAAGACCCACGAAGGAACGTTCACCGAAGACGAGCTGCGCCGCGCTCGCGCGCGCCATGGCCCAACTACGAAGTGCCCCCACTGCAACAAGGTTGGGGACATCGACACCCTCTTCGGATGGCGCAGAATGCGGCCAGAAGACTCCGAGATCGAGCCTCAAGCGTGGTGCTTCAAATGCCGGTTCAAACAGGAGTGACCGGTAAGCTGCTTGAGGCGTCAGCCGCCCGCGAGCTGAGATCCGAACGGGGCGTGCAGTTCCCGTAGGCACGCCGCCAGCCCACGCACTCGACTCAGCGCCGATTCAGCCCGGAGCACCTGTCAGCTTTACCTGGTATTACACGACCTCGTGTCGACGATGGACTCCCGGCGAAAGGGGGCCCGCGACAGGAGGGCTCCGCATGCTGCCACGATGGTCGATTCCCCTACTGCTCGTGATGCTGGCCGGGTGCGGTAGCGCGACAAGAGCGGTGCGTCTGGACACGGGTCGGGGCAAGCCCCTCACCTTCACCCCACGCTCCGGTGACGCGAGACCGGTGGACCTGGACGAAGACGACTTCGAGGAGGCCGTGGCGAAGTTGGGCCGGGACGTGCCAGGGTCCGCGCAGCCTCGATCGGACGCTCGGCGGCTGTTCTGGTTCCCTGCGAATGATGCGTACGCAGGCGCACGAGGGCGCATCGGTCTCGTGTCTGTTGGCTCGGGACAGGACTCGTACAGCGATCACCTCCCACCGAGTGAGGCATGGAGGCCGGAGGCGGATTCAGAACTCACGCGCGCCTACGGCCGTTGGTGCGAGCAAACTCAGCGCACCCGAGACTGCCTGCATCTGCTGGAAGACGGCCCCACTATTGGCGACGAAGCCAAGCGCACCCTTGCCCTCCAGTTTGCCATGGGCTCGGTCATGGACGAGACCCTGGATGCGCTGGGAAAAATGATGGATCCGGCGGCAGTGCGGAACACCATCATCACGGCCATGGCCGTGTACCTCGGCCTATGGTTGCTGCCCGAGCCTGTGAGTAAGGGCGTGGCCGCCACCCTGACGGTGTGCCTCATCGCCTACTTGGGGGTGGACACCGTTTGGAACCTGATCGCAGGGTGGCAACAGCTTGCCGAGAAGGTAGCGGTCGCCACGACCTTCGATGAGGTACGCACGGCTGGCGAAAAGTACGGAAAGGTCATGGGCGAGAACGCGGCGCGTGTCTTTGTCATGCTCGCGACCGCCGCCATTGGGAGCACCGCAGGGCTGGCGGTCAAAGCACCAGGGCTTCCGGGCTCAGCACAGGCGGTGCGGCTGGCCGAGGTCCAGGGCGGGTTCCGATTCACGGCGATCGCGGAAGTGAGCTCGGTGGCTGTCCCCGCCGAGGGGGCTGTCACCATCACACTCGCTCCTGGTGCGCTGGCCATGGCGGCACGCGGGACGAGTGCCGGCAGCACGGCACCAGTGGGCGTGGAAGGCCCCTGGCACCACATCGCCTCCGACAAGTTCAGCACGTCCACCAACAACGGAGGGCCCTGGACGCCAAGGTACCAGGAGATCTTCGACCGGGCGGGCATGTCGCTCGACGATGCGGCGAACCAGGTCCGCGTCCCGGGCCACAAGGGGCCACACCCGAGGGAGTACCATGAGGAGGTCTACGAGCGGCTGGACGAAGCAACGTCAAGCTGCAAGAGCATCGAGCGTTGCCGGGAGGCGCTGACGAAGATCCTCGGTGTGTTGGCGCGCGAGATCTCGAAACAGGGGACTAGGCTCAATCGGCTGGTGACCCGAACCGAATGACGGAAGAATGACCTCATGCCGAAGCGGTTCTTCAAGTTGACCGATGATGTGTACCTCTCCGGCCGGTGGGAGTTGGGGCATCCTCTTGATCATGAGGGCCGGAAGCTCGATGACCCGTGGCAGTTCAGGATCGGGCAACGGGCTCAGTCGAACGAGCGCATTAAGATCCCCATCAAGATCTCCGGCAAGCCGCTCGACTATTCCCACGCGGCATTCAGCATCCCCGTCGCCCACGCCCGGGTGGCCTCCCTCTTCACCGAGGTGGCGCCCGACGACGTGCAGCTCATCCCGGTGGAGATCGACTCCCAGCCCGCTCAGCACTTCATCCTCAACGCCACCCGGCTGGTGAAGTGCATCGACGATGCTGCGTGCGAGGAGGTGCGTTACTGGACCCCGGAGGACGGGATGCCCGAGAAGGTGGGCACGTACTCCTCGGTGTCCGGGATGCGCATCGACCCGGCGAAAGGGGAAGGCGCCAAGGTGTTCCGCACCTGGGGCTGGACCGTGGCCTTGATTGTGTCCGAGGAGATCAAGGAGGCACTGGAGCGCGCGGGCATCACCGGCGTGAAGTTCACGGACGTGACCGGCCCCAGTACATCCAATGCCCCCCCGCCCCCTGTTGTATCCAGCCGGTGAGGAGCGCGGAGAGGCGTCCCTGGTGAGTCCTATTTCCGTGCCCTACCGCCCCCTTCCCTGCGGCCGGTGCTCAGCCCCAGGGACGCAGCCAGAGCAGGTACCCGGAGAGCCCCAGCAGCACAGCCATGGTCGAAAGCGCGCCCACGACCTGGACGCGGCTTGTCTTGATGAGCCCGAATGCGTGCGCCAGCCGGGCCACGAGCAGCGCGCCTCCGAACACGTGGAGCGCCACCGAGTTCCCGCCGCACAGCTCGGCTGCGAGCAGCAGGATGAGCGCCAGGGGAACGTTCTCCACGTTGTTTCCATGGGCGCGGATGGCTGCAATCAGGTCGGCGTGTCCTCCATCACCGCGCCACACGTTGTGCTTGCCGCGCACGCGGCTGACGTTGACGGACAGCGCCACCGTGAGGAACGCGCTGAGCGCACCGTAGAGCGCCGTCACGGGGACCGCGAGCAACGTCGTCCCGAGCAAGGTGTTGGTCAAGGGGGTGTGCCTCCAGCAGCGAGAGTCCGGGGACCGTATCCGCCTGGAGGTGGGCGGCCCACGGTTTTCTAGGCGAAGTGCCAGCACACCCCGGCCGGGTCGATCAGGTGCACCTCGCGCAGGCCCCACGGATACACGGTCGGCGCCCTGGCGCGGACGCCCGGGTAGCGCTCCAGCACGCCGCACTCCTGGAGGTGCTTCCACCACGCATCCAGGTCATCCACCCGGACGAACATCATCAGGTTCTCCTGCACGACCGGGTTGTGGAAGTCCTGGAGGAGGAAGACCACCGCACCGAGCTGGAGCTCCGCGAGCCCCTGCCCCTCCCAGTTCACCGTGAAGCCCAGCTCCAGGAAGAAGCTCCGGGCCGCGGCGAAGTCCTTTCCGGAAGGGATGAATGGCTTGAGCGCGGTGAGGGTCATGGCGCCATGAACATAGGGCCACACCTGCCGCGTTATCATCGGGAATCATGACTGCTCTCGCCACCAACTCGGACTCACTCGTGCGCAAGGCCCTGGTCTCTGGCGGTGTCGCCATGGGCATGTTCGTGCTCGGCTGGGTGTGGGTCTTCATTGCCGTGGCCGCCGACCTTGGCGATGCAGGGACCTTCCCTCCCCTCGCATTCATCGCGACCCTCCAGATGGTCGCGGGCTTTCGGGGCCTCATCTACATCGTCAAGGCGCGCAGGCAGGGAGTGCTGGACCTCGGACCCGCCGTCGTATGGGCACTCGCCTCGCTCTTCTTCGGCCTGCTCGGGCTGCTGGGAGTGACGGTGTTCCTATTGCTCCTGAGCGGGATGAAGGTGGTCTTCAAGGGCTGACGGGGTCCGCGAAGGCTTTCGCCCGCTCCCCCCTCCCACCCGAGCGGCCACGAGCGGGTCTGGCCCCTTCGAAGTTCCAGACCCGCTCGCGGCGCCCAGCAGTTGCACCCCTCGTCTGTACCGGCGCTTCGCCACCCAGGGGCTCGGGCCCGTGACGGCGCCCTCCCTCGAGCTGGACCGGGGCGATGAACCGCGCGGCGCGTCCTTCGCATCCGGTGCAACTGTTCGAACGCGAGGATGGTCCCCGAGTGCCGGGCTGTCTCTACCTCTCGGGAGGTAGGTCTCCCCCTACCCCCCGGGCGTCCTCACGTCGCCGGGGGGGCGCGGGTTCTCGCTGAAGGGGAAGCGGAGCGTCTGTCGAAGTCCGCCCGACGTCTCCGAAAGAGGCCATGGGCAATCCATGAAAATGCGCACAAAGGAGGATTCCGATGTCGACTCCCGTCTGGCTCGGAAGAGCGGTGCGACACAGCCGTGGAGAGCCCCGGATGATGGGGCATGTCATCGCGCGTTACCGCCAGCTCGAGGGGTGCTCCGAAGAGGCACTTGCCGATGCGCTCGGCTGCACCCTGGAAGCGCTCCAATGGCTGTCGTTGTGCCTCCGCCCGGAGGAAGCCGCCTTCGCGGAGCAGGCCTCCGCCATTGCCGAGCGTTTCTCGGTAGAGCTCGGGGTCCTCGTGCAGATGCTTCGGCGCGTGGAGGTCCTGGACTCGTTGTCGGCACAGCGTGATTTCACGGGAAACCGTGGCGTGCGGATGGCCGCCAGGGACGGCGCTCGAGACGAGGAAGACTCCTGACACCGCTGGCAACACTGTGCCCTTGTCGACAGGAGTTGAGCCTCCCGGGAGGTGAGCCAGCCGGCCATTCCAGACAGAGGGGATCTCCTCCGACCCGGAGTGAGGCTGAATTGACATACCCCTCTAGAGGTAGGGACAGGCTGGACTACCAAGATCAACCTCTTGCATGATCATGAGCGGGGCCCTGCGTCGAACTCCGTGGGTTGGTAGCGAAGGAGCAGGTGACATGAAACCAATCCGATGCGAGCCGGAGAGTCCCGACGAGGTGAGGGGATGAACTTTCCATCACAGTCGGAGGAAGAGGCGCTGCACGAGCGCCTCTTGAACGGTGACAGGCTCGCCTCCGAGGAGGTCGCCAGAGCCTTCGTGGACCCCATCTTCTCGATGTTGGGGGGCAACAGGATGACGGGGCTCGAGCGTGACGAGGCCTACGACGCCGTCATCGACGTCATCCTCAAGTATGTGCAGGACCCGAAGCGGTTCATTCCCAGCAAGGGGCGCCTGCGCAGCTACCTCACCGAGGCCGCCAGGAAGAAGCTGACGGACCATCGCCGCTCCCGCGAGGCCCGGGAGCGACGGGAGCAGAAATTCGGGGTCGCTGTCGAAGTCGGGGCGAGGTCTCCGAAAGAGGTCATGGAGACATCCGCGGAGGCTCGCGAGATCATGGAGCGACTCGAAAAGAACCCGCTCCCGGTGAGGGACCAGGCCCTGCTCGGGCTCTACCTCGAGGGAGAGGGGTCCACCCGTGTCGCGAGCGAGGCCATGGGGCTGCCCCCGATGATGGAGGCGGAGCGCCAGGACGCGGTGAAGAAGCACCGGGACCGCCTCCTGAAAACCCTGGCGCGACTCGGCAAGGAGTGGACCGATGACGACTCCTGAATGGCTGGCACGGGCGGCCCGGCGGAGTCAGTCCGAGCCCGGAATGATGGGACACGTCTTCGAGCGATACCGCCAGCTCGAAAGCCGCTCCGAGGAGGCGCTCGCGGCGGAGCTGGGCTGCACACAGGACACGCTCCACTGGATGTCATTGTGCCGCCGTCCCGAGGACCCGCACTTCGAGGAGCATGCAACCGCCATCGCCACGCGCTTCCAGGTGGAGATGCTGCCCCTGGTCCAGGTGCTTCGGCGGGTCCAGGTGATGGATTCCCCGGTCCACCGGATACCCGATGTGCCGGAGGACACACGGCCCGTGATCCAGGTGGCGGCGAGGGACCGCGCCAAGGACGAAGAGACGGGCTCATGACGGCACGCTGGCTGGAAAGAGCCGTGGCGGTGTTCGGCACGGGGACCCCACCCAGGTCCCCCAGGAGACTGGCCCTGGAAATCCAATTGCGGTTCCCCATCACCGTGGTGCCGATGCCGCAACCGAATCCCGACAGCATGAGTCAGTGGCTGCGACAGCGGGATTGGCCTCACCGTCCGGAGGACCTCCCCGATGAAGTGCATGGCTGCATGGTGTGGCACGCGGGCGATGGCGTGCTCTTCTTCAACAGCCAGGACGACGAGGCCGAGCAGCGCTTCACCCTGGCCCATGAAGCGTCGCACTTCGTGCTCGACCACCTGATGCCGCTCCAGCGGGCCGTGAAGGTGTTTGGCGAAGCCATCCTCGAGGTCTTCGACGGCGAGCGGGAGCCGACGCCCGAGGAAGAGCTGACGGCCCTGTTCGAGCGGATGCCCCTGACGTCACGCCCGAACCTCATCCGCCGCGGCGAATCCGGCTGCTACCCCAATGCAGAGGTGGCCGCGGCGGAGCGGCGCGCGGACCAGCTCGCGCTGGAGGTGCTGGCTCCGGCGGCGCTGGTTCGCCCCCTGCTGGCCGACGCCTCCGAGACGGAGGCCGTCGAGCGCGTGCGTTTCCGCTTCGGCCTGCCCACCCGGGTGGCCAGGGCCTATGTCTCCACGCTGCGCCGCCGCCTGCGCAAGCCTCGTTTCTCCAGCCAGAGCTTCTTTGGCTTGGACGGAGGGTGACCATGTCGGGAGGGGTTCCGCCAGAAGAAGTCGAAGAGGAGCTGTTCGGAGACGAGGAGTTCGAAGCGGCCTTCGGCGAGCAGCTGGCCGTCACGCTCGACCTCAACCAGTGGTCCACGGGGCTCGACCTGGACCAGGTGATGGCGCGCTTCCGCCGGGAGATTGCCAACGCGGTGACGAAGGAGGACCGGCTGCGAGGCCTCGTCCGCACCGAGCTGTTTCCGCGGCTCCCCGGGCGCAGCAACACCTTCCCCGAGGCCGGCGTCTACCATGTCACGCCCGAGGAGCTGAGCCTCATGCACGAGCGGTTGCTCTTCCAGGGCCGCGTCGACGCCGTGGCCAGCTCGTCCGTGTCTCACGACAGCATCCCCATCGGCATCTCCCAGATTGGGGTGGCCATCGTCGGCTATGGCGGCACGTCCGGCGCCTTCTCGCAGCGCCTCTACCGCAAGGAGGTGGCCCAGCGAAGCGGGGATGGCCTGCAGGAGGCGATGGACTACATCGCCATGCGGCAGAACCGCTTCAGGGACCGGCATGACGCGCAGTCCCGGCTGGCCCGCCGCGGCATCCGCGCCTACGCGGAGCGGGCCGCGCTGCTGGACAAGTCCTCGGCCGAGTGGCGCATCGGACTGAACAACCCCTGCGCCCACGAGCTGCTCACCGGCTCCGGCTACATGAGCCTCCTGCAGAAGTCACTTCGCCTGCTCGAGCGGCTCATCCACGAGCACAAGAAGTTCGTCTTCGTCTCCAACACGCTCCAGGACCGGGGCTTCCTCACCATGGGCTTCGCGCTCGACCCGGGCGAGTTCGTCCTGCTGGAGACGCTGGAGAACGATGGGAAGAGCCTCGTCGACGGCTGGCAGTACGGAGACAGGAGCAAGAGCCTGGCGCGGCACTTCGTGAGGCAGTCCTGCCCCTCCGTGGTGAAGGGGCTGTTCCGCGTGTCGGACCACTCCCCTCCCCGCATGTTCTATGCGCACCGGGAGCTCGTCCACGAGGCGGTCCGGGTGGCCATGGCCGACAGCGTGCTGCGGCAGGAGCGGGGCTTCCCCATGCTCCTCGACGTCGCGGAGATGTCCTGCCGCGCCGCCTTTGGCGAGGACGGCTTCCAGGGCCTCGTCCAGGACGCCTACGCCCACGCGGGCGCGAACTTCCAGTACTTCAGCGAGCGCGGGCTGCGCCGCTAACCGGGGGAGGTGCACGATGGTCGATGATGGCAAGGGACCGAGGCCGCCAGGGACGGAGGGGTTGAACGGCAGCAGGACGCCTCCGCTCCACGTGGTGAATGGCTCGCGCGGGGACGCGCAGCGCCCCATCAACGGCGTGCCCCGGCCTCCAGGGTCGCCGCAGGCCCCCACTGAGCGCCCGGGCCCCATGGCGGGCAACCGGCCCGTGACGCCTCCGGGGCCGGGCACGCCTCCCGCGGGCAATGGCCACCGGCCCGCCGGTGCGCCCCAGTCCAACGGCGCCAAGACGGTACCGCCCGTGGTGGCGCGCGGCACCCGCGAGGACGTCGTCCGCCCCAACCCGCCCGAGGCGCAGGCCGCAATCGACGCGCTGCGGAGCGAGGCGAAGGCGGCGCGCCAGCTCGACCCCGAGCTGGACAAGGCCGTGGGCTTCACGCACTTCGACACCCCGTCCAGCCACGACAACCTCATCACCATCCTGATGACGCGGGATGACCTGCACCTGCTCGCGTCGCAGACGCTGGTGCGGGTGAAGTCGCGCGAGGACGGCCGCGCGTACCTCGGCGTCGTCGTGCGCGGCCCCTTCGCGGAGCCCAACGCCGTCCCGGCCAATTCCACCATGGCCATTGGCGTGGTGACGCAGGGCAAGAAGCTCTCGTACACGTTCGACTACCACGGCCGCGCGGAGGTGGAATTGCTCGGCGAGGAGGTCGACGGCACGCTGAAGCCGCCCCGCTTCCGGCCGCAGCCGCAGAGCCCCGTCTTCGTCCTGGATGAACAGGAGAGCGAGCGCGTGCTCGGCGTGGGCGGAGACCTCTGCCTCGGCGTCGTGGTGGGCTACGAGAACATGGAGGCGCGCCTCCATGCCCGGGACAAGTCCATCCTCCCCCGCCACACCGGCATCATCGGGACGACGGGCGGCGGCAAGTCCACCACCGTCGCCACCCTCATCCACCGCGCCCAGGCGGCGGGCATCGCCACCATCGTCTTCGACGTGGAGGGTGAGTACACGCACGTGGACCAGCCCACGGACCACGCCGCCATGCTCGAGGCGCTCAAGCGCCGCGGTCAGAAGGCGCAGGGCGTGCGGGACTTGCACATCCACCACCTCACCGGCCGCGCCAGCCGCAGCCCGCGCCACCGGAACCTGCACCCCTTCGCGCTGAACTTCTCCAGCCTCTCGCCCTACGCACTGGCCGAAATCCTGGACATATCGGACGCGCAGCAGGAGCGGTTCCTCAAGGCGTACGACGTCACCAAGCTGCTGCTGGAAGACTTCGGCATCTTCCCGAAGACGGACGAGGAGCGGCAGCAGGCGCTCGACGTGGACGAGCTCACCACCGGCTACCCCGGGATGACCATCCAGCACGTGCTGGACGTCGTGAATGCCTACATCTACAGCCTCAGTGATGAAGGCAAGGAGGAGACCAAGAGCCGCTCGCGTTCAAAGAGCAAGCAGGCCTCCATCCTCGACGGGCTGGACCCCGACGAGCCGCAGGTGCCTGAAGTGCCTGCGAGAGGCCCTGTGTTCTACAGCGAGTTCCGGAACAAGCCCGGCATGGTGATGGGGCGGGTGATGCAGCAGAGCAGCCGGCTGGAGGTGAGCTGGAAGGCCCTGGCCAGCAAGCTCCACCGGCTGCGCCGCCTCAACATCTTCGACGTGGGCCGGGTGCCCGGCGTGGCCTACGGCTCCATGCTCACGCCAGGGCGCGTCTCCGTCATCGACCTGTCGGACACGGATTCACCCCAGCTCAACAACCTGGTCATCGCCGACATCCTCCGCGGGCTCCAGGAGACGCAGGAGGCGCACTACCAGAAGGCGAACGACAACGAGCAGGCCGTCACCCCCGTCCTCATCATCATCGAGGAGGCGCACGAGTTCCTCTCCGCCAACCGCATCTCCCAGATGCCGGTGCTCTTCGAGCAGGTGGCCCGCATCGCCAAGCGCGGTCGCAAGCGGTGGCTCGGGCTCGTCTTCGTGACGCAGTTGCCGCAGCACCTTCCCAACGAGGTGCTCGGCCTGCTCAACAACTTCATCATCCACAAAATCACCGACAGCACCGTCATCTCCCGGATGCAGCGCACCGTGGGAAACATCGACGAGGGGCTCTGGAACCGGGTGTCGCGGCTCGCGCCGGGACAGGCACTGGTCTCCTTCAGCAACTTCACCCGCCCGCTGATGGTGGCGGTGGACCCCGCCCCCGTGAAGCGCCTCCTCGTGGAGTAGCGGCGCGACGCGCATGGTCAACCGAAGGGTTGACCATCATGCGCCCCGGCCCTATCCTCAACCAAGTGGTTGAGCATCTCCCCCACGCAGTCCCCACGAGGTGAGGATGAAGGTCGCGCTGAGCAGTGTGCTGGTGGATGACCAGGCCAAGGCCGAGAAGTTCTACACGGAGGTCCTCGGCTTCGTGAAACACGTGGACATCCCCATCGGGGAGTTCCGGTGGCTGACCGTGGTCTCCCCCGAGGGCTCGGCGGACTTCCAGCTCGTCCTCGAGCCCAACGCCCACCCCGCGGCGAAGGTGTACCAGAAGGCCCTCTTCGACGACGGCATCCCCGCGACGGCCTTCCAGTCCTCGGACATCCACAAGGAGTACGAGAAGCTGACTCAGCGGGGCGTGGTGTTCCGGGGCAAGCCCACCCAGGCCGGCCCCGTCACCATCGTCCTGTTCGAGGACACCTGCGGCAACCTCATCCAGCTGTTCCAGACCTGAGCGCGGTGTCAGTCGCGTCCAGCACGAGGCCGGACTCCAGGCGGACCACCCGGTCCGCCAGCGAGAAGTACCGGTCGTCGTGCGAGATGACCACCAGCGCCTTGCCCGCCGCCTTCAGCTCGGGCAGCAGCTCCCGGTAGAATACGTCCTTGAACGTCGGGTCCTGGTCCGCCGCCCACTCGTCGAAGACGTAGATGGGCCGGTCCTCCAGGTAGGCCGTCAGCAGCGCCAGGCGCTTGCGCTGCCCCTGGGACAGCTCCGTGGTGGAGAGCAGGCCGTTCTCAATCTTCACCTTGCGGTCCAGGTTCAGCCGGCGCAGCAGCGCCCCCGCCCTCGCGAGCAGCTCCGGCGAGCCGAGCCCGAGGAACTGATTGAAGAGGTGGAAGTCCGAGAACACCGTCGTGAAGTGCTGCCGATACCGGTTGCGCTCCGCGTCGGTGGTGATGACCTGCCCGTCCATGCGGATTTCGCCGGACTCCGGGCGGTACAGGCCGGTGAGCAGCTTGGCCAGCGTCGTCTTCCCGCTGCCGTTGCCGCCCACCAGGAAGACGCACTCGCCCGGCACCAGCGACATGGAGATGGGGCCCAGCGTGAAGCGCGTGTCCTCGTTCTCGCGGTGGTAGGCGTGCGTGACGCCCACCAGCTCCAGGCGCTGGAAGGTGCGCGGCTCCTCCACCTCGGCGATGGCCTCCTCCGCTCCCTGCTGGGTGATGGACAGCCCCAGCTGCTCGATGTTCCCCGCCGCCACGCCCACGCGCAGCAGCGAGTGAACGAGGTTCATCACGCTGTCCAGCGGCTGCTGGAGGTACAGCACCACCAGCGTGTAGCCGACGAGCGTGCGATGGTCGACCCCGGCAAAGGAGGGGTAGGCGAACAGCAGCAGGCCGATGAGCGAGAACAGCAGCAGGAAGCCCCAGGCCTGGCCGTACGCCCCGAAGTCCGCGCTGCGGACGAACAGCGCGCGAATATCCGTCGCGGTGGGGTCCAGCGCATCATCCAGGAAGGCCACGCGGCGGCGGCGGTGGAGCTTCAGCTCCTTGATGCCGCCCGTGAGGGCGGCGAAGTGCGCGAAGAGCGTGTTCACCTTCTGCCTCGCGCGGAACATCAGCGCGCGCGCGCGGCGCTGGAGCATCGTGTACATGGCGAGGCCGAGCACCAGCACCAGCACCATCCCCATGAAGACGAACCCGGACAGCCACGCCAGGTAGACGAGGCAGCCGATGATGGTCGCCGAGTCGATGACCAGGGCGGGCAGCTGCACCAGGCCCTGGCTGACCGTGATGGCGTCCTCCTGGAGCGCGGACAGCAACTTGGGGTTGCCCACCACTTCCAGGTTGCGCAGCGGGGCGGAGAGGATGCGGCGGCTGAGCCGCATGCGCAGCTGGTACAGCGTGCCGCTGTTCAGCCGGACGAGCAGCATCTGCGTGGCGGTCCGGGACAGCATCGCCAGGAGCCCCACCCCCACGAAGGTGAGCACCATGCTCCGCTCCACCGGACCCTCCCCGGTGAGCACCTGGTTGATGAGCGCGATGAGGCGCGCACTGCTTGCGCCAGAGGTGATGCCGAGCACCACCGCGAGCAGGAAGAGCCCACGCGAGGCCCGCATCAGCAGGGAGATGACCTTCATTCCAGAAGCACCGAGAGGACCCGGAGCCAGGTCCAGGTGAGCAGCGAGGGGGGGCCACCATAGCGAGCGACCACACCACCCCTCAAGCCCTGGTCGGAATCCCCGACTTCCCTTCCTGCTCCCGAGGCAGGGGCTCCGGGCCGACAGGTCACCCAGGCCCGGCTGGCTGCTTCATCAGGGCTTCGCGTCGTCGGATGAGCCCGGCGGCGGAGCGTGCTGCCCCTCCCGCTTCTTGAAGCCCCACGAGGAGCTCCACATGCCCGGCCCCGTGAAGAGCACCGTGACGAGGGTCATCACCGCCGCACCGATGAGGATTTCCACCAGCATGTCCACACACTCCCCTGTGGCGATGACCCGCGTCGTGGCTCGCGAAAAGCCCGCTCATCCACCCGACGCCTGGACGCCCACCTTGCAGGCAACCTCCGGGCGGCCGCCCTCCGTCATGCCGCAACGCTTCCCCGAGCGCAACGCGCTCCTGGGAGGACGCCCTCCATTGAACCTAACGACTCCGCGAAGCGCGGGGCATGACGGTACCCGGCGCCCCTCGGCCGCGGTGCTAGGCTTCCCGCCCCCATGTCCCTCCTCCTTGCTGGCGAGCCCCTCGCGCCGGGCCGCCTCCCTCGCGCCTCCCTCCACCGCGCGGCCACGCTGCTGGGGCTCGTCCTCTCCCTGACGGGCTGCCAGGGACGGGAGCCGCCGCATACGGAAGACATCTGCCCCACCTCGGACTGCGAAACGCCCGGAGTCTCCGAGGACCCCCTGCGCATCGCCGCCTTCAACGTGCACCGCCTCTTCGACACGGTGTGCGACTCCGGCGCGTGCAACGCCGGCGACTACGAGGCCCTCCCCTCGCCCGACGCGTTCGCCTCCCAGGCCGACCGGCTCGCCCTGGGCATCACCCGGCTCGGCGCGGACGTGGTGCTGCTGGGCGAGGTGGAAACGCAGGCCTCGCTGGACGCGCTCAAGACGCGGCTCCCCGAGTTCGGCCATGCGGTGCTGGGAGAGATTCACACCCCCGCCTCCGTGGACGTGGCCGTCCTCTCCGCCTGGCCCATCCTGCTGACGCGCGGACACCGGGAGCGGGAAATCCCCCTTCCGAACGGCGCCGGCATGACGCGCTTCTCGCGCGAGCTGCTGGAGGTGCACCTGGACACTCCGGGCGGGCGGACGATTGTCTTCGCCGCGCACTTCCGCTCGAAGGTGAGCGATGACCCCGCGCGCCGGCTCGCCGAGGCGACGGCGGCCCACGCCATCGTCGTCGACACGGTGCGCGCGTTCCCCGACGCCCTCGTGGTGCTCGGCGGCGACCTCAACGACGTGCCCGGCTCGCCGCCGCTCGAAGCGCTGGAGGGTGACGGGGAGTTGCTCCGCGTCTCCAGCGACCGCCCGGACAGCGAGACGTGGACGTACGCGTACTTCGGAGACTACCAGGCCATCGACCACCTGTACCTCGCCCGCGGCGGGGGCGCGTACGTGCCCGGCTCGTTCAAGGCCGCGCGCGAGGCGCGGGGCGGCTATGGGGGCTCGGACCATGCCGCGGTGTACGCGGACTTCCTGACGGCACCCTGAAGCGCGGAGGCCGCGGCGCTCAGGCCGGGGCGGACACGGCCTGGATGTCCAGCTCGATGTCCACCTTCTCGCCCACGAGCCAGCCACCGTTGTCGAGCGTCTTGTTCCAGCGGATGCCGTAGTCCGCGCGGTTGATGGTGGCGCGCGCGGTGTAGATGAGCCGCGTGTTGCCCCAGGGGTCCTTGGACGTGGCGGTGTGGCGCGCCTCGAACACCACGGGGTGGCTCACGTTGCGGATGGACAGCTCCCCCAGCAGCCGGAAGCCGGAGCCGCCGGTGGGCTCCACCTTCGTGCTCCGGAAGGTGAGCTTCGGCGCGTTCTCCGCGTCCAGGAAGTCCGCCGAGCGCAGGTGCGTGTCCCGGTCCGCGGAGCCCGTGTAGATGCTGGCCGTGTCCGCGCTCACCTCCACCTCCCCCTGCATCGGCTGCTCGGGGTCCACCCTCAGCGTGCCGGTGATGCGCTCGAAGCGGCCATGCACGCGCGCCACCACCATGTGGCGGGCGACGAACAGGAGTGACGAGTGCGCGGGGTCGATGTTCCAGTTCATCACGGCGGGCATGGACGAAGGCTCGAAGAAGAGGGCGATGAGGCCGTTGCGGGTGGCCTCATCCTAGGAAGAATCCAGCACCCCGCCACTTGATAGCGCGCTGGAGATTGACGTTCCGATGACGCTTCACACAGCGTGACGCCGGCCTTCACGGATATCCGGGCTCACGAGACGTCGCACGCCTCCGCGGGGGCGCGCGGCAGGCGGTCCGAGAGCAGTGGAAGCTCCACGGTGAAGGTGGCGCCCCGACCCGGCTCGCTCACCACCCGGACGGTGCCTCCGTGCGCCACCACCACCTGCCGGGCAATCCACAGTCCCAGGCCGAAGCCGCCGTACTTGCGCGCGGACACCGCCCGCTCGAAGCGTCCGAAGATGCGCTCCGCGTCCTCCGCGGCGATGCCGATGCCATCGTCCTTCACGGTGATGCGCGCCAGCGGGCCGTCGCGCTCCACGCGCACCTCGATGGGGGTGCCCGCGCCGTACTTGATGGCGTTCTGCAGGAGGTTCGTCACGACCTGGTCCATGCGCAGCCGGTCGAAGCGACCCGTCAGCGGTGCCTCCAGGCGCAGCGTGAGCGAGGAGCCCGCGGCGTCCACCTCGTCGCGCAGCCGCGCCACCGCGTCCGCCACCAGCGCGCTCAAGTCTCCGTCGTCCAGGGTGAGCGACAGCCGCCCCGACGTGATTTGCGACACGTCCAGCAGGTTCTCCACCAGCGCGGACAGCCGGCTCACCTGCCGCCCCGCGGAGAGGATGCGGTCCCCCACGTGCGTGCGCGCCTCCGGGCTCAGGTTGCGCTCGATGAGCTCCAGCTGCAGCCGGAAGGCGGTGAGCGGCGTCTTCAGCTCGTGGCTGGCCACCGAGAGGAAGTCATCGCGCGCCCGGACGGCCTCGCGCAGGTGGGACTCCGTCACCTCGCGGCGGGTGACCTCGCCGCGCATCCGCGCCAGCTCCAGCGCCGAGCGCGTGCGCGCCACCAGCTCGCGCGCGGAGAAGGGCTTGACGAGGTAGTCGTCCGCGCCCGCCTCCAGCCCCTCCACGCTCGCCTCCTCGCCGGCACGCGCGGACAGCATGATGACCGGGAGCGAGCGCGTGCGCGGCTCCTCGCGCAGCGCCTTGAGCAGGCCGAAGCCGCCCAGCCGGGGCATCATCACGTCCGTCAGCACCAGGTCGAACGGCCCCTGCCGGGCAATGGCCTCCAGCGCCGCCTCGCCGTCCTCCGCGGTGACGACGTCGAACACCGTGCCGAGCACGCGCGAGAGGTACACCCGCATGTCCGCGTTGTCGTCCACCGCCAGGACGCGCCCGCGCCGCCCTTCGCCGGCCGTGCCCTCGGTGCGTGGCTCCGCGCGCGCGGCCGCGCCCTCGCCGCGGTCCGGCAGCCAGCGCAGGGACTCCTCCACGAAGGCCCCCGCGCCAATGGCCGTCGACGCCTGGGAGCGCGCGCCATGGACGCGCTCGGCGGGAAGGTGGGCGCTCCCCAGCGGCAGCGCCACCGTGAAGGTGGTGCCCTGGCCCTCGCGACTGTCCACGCGCACGTCGCCGCCGTGCAGCCGGGCCAGCTCGCGCACCAGGGACAGGCCAATGCCGCTGCCCTCGTGGGAGCGGCTGCGCGCGCCCTTCACGCGGAAGAAGCGGTCGAACAGGCGCGGCAGGTCCGCGGCGGGAATCCCGGTGCCCGTGTCCTCCACCGTCAGCAGCACCTGCCCGTCCGCCTCGCGCAGGCGCACGGCGATGCCTCCCTCGAAGGTGAACTTCAGCGCGTTGGACAGCAGGTTGAGGACGACCTTCTCCCAGAGCTCCCGGTCCACGTGGACGGGGCTGGCCAGGGGCGGGCAGTCCACCGTCAGCACCAGCCCCGCGCGCTCCACGGCCGAGCGGAAGCCGCTGGACAGGTCCGCGGTGAGTGTCGCCAGGTCCACGGGCTCGAAGCTCGCCTCCAGGCGGCCCGCCTCCAGGCGCGAGAAGTCCAGCAGCGTGTTGACCAGCCGGAGCAGCCGCAGGGCATTGCGGTGCACCAGCTCCAGCTCCCGGCGCTCCGACTCGCCCAGGCGCCGCGACGCGAGCAACTCCTCCACGGGGCCCAGCATCAGCGTGAGCGGCGTGCGGAACTCGTGCGAGACATTGCTGAAGAACGCCGTCTTCACCCGGTCCAGCTCCGCCAGCGCCTCGGCGCGCTTGCGCTCCTCCTCGTAGGCCCGCGCGTTGCGCAGCGCCACGGAGACCTGCCCCGCCACCAGCTCGAAGTACGCGCGTTGGTCCTCGTCGAGCGCGCGGTTGGGGCTCGCCCCGGCCACGAGGACGCCCAGCGGCGCGCCCTGCCCTTCCGAGGCCAGCGGCAGCACCAGCGCCGAGCGCACCGTGTCCCCCCACGGGCCGCCGGTGAGGGCGACGCGGCGCTCCACGTCGTCCACGCGCACCGTCTCGCCCGCGGCGGCCCGGGCGAGCGGCCAGGGTGCATCACCTTGCGCGAGGTCCACGGTGGCGGGACTGGCGTCGCCGCCCTCCGGAAGCCCGAAGGCGCCGTGGAGGTGGAGCCGCGAGCCGTCCGCCGAGCGCAGGTAGAGCAGCGCGAAGGGAACCTCCAGCGGGTGTCCGGCGATGGCCGTCGCCACGTCCGCGCACGTCTGCTCGAGGCCGCGAATGTCCCCCGTCCGCGCGGCGAGGTCCCTGAGCAGCCGCAGGCGCCGCTCCGCGATGACCTGCTGCGTGACTTCCGTGCACACCGCGAGCATGCCCACCACCGCGCCCGAGTCATCCTCCGCGGGGGCATGCGACACGTCGAAGTAGGACTCCTCGCGGTAGCCCGAGCGCTCCAGCAGGAGCAGCAGCGCCGGCAGCCAGCTGGCGACGCCCGTCTCCATCACCTGCCGGATGACGGGGCCCAGGATGTGCCAGGACTCCGCCAGCGTGACGCGGATGTCGATGCCGAGCGCCGCCGGGTGCTTGTCGCCGATGAGCCGCGAGTAGCCGTCGTTGTAGAACTGGGTGAGCTGGGGGCCCCACGTGAGAATCATGGGGAAGCGCGAGGCCAGCATCGTCTTGACGAGCACCTTGAGGCTGTGCGGCCACGTCTCCGGCGGCCCCACCGGCGTCGACGCCCAGTCCCGCACGCGGATGAGCTCGCGCAGCTCGCTGGGGCCCCCCAGGGCATCCAGCCACTCCTGCCGGGCGGGACGGGTTGCTCCGTCCTCGGGCTGGGGATTGTCGCGCCTGGGTTGCTCGGCCATCGTCCTTGGTCTCCTCGTGTGACTGCGCTGACCCCGACGCCCTGGCCCGGAGAGGACCAGGCATCCACGCGCTCACCCACCTGAGGGCATATCGGTAACCACTCCAGGCCAGAGCCGCCCTCCAACGAGGCGGCAGGCCGCGTACTCCGTGGCGCGGAATGAACAGGTGTCATGTGCCTGACGCCCCGGGGATGTCCACCCGGAACCACCGGCATGGCAGGCAGGACGCCAGGCGTCCGCCCCCGTCCTCTGCCCCACACCGCGCGGGAAGCCCTGAATTCCTGGCGAATCGGAGGCAGGGCTCCACCTTCGGACACCGGCTCGGGAATCGCGGGCTGACTTCGTCGCTCACTGGCCTCAATCCCGGGGCCGTCGTGGCTCCGGGCGCTCCCTTGCCTCAAGCTGCCTCTTCATATGCGCCCCACCATCGCGGTCATCAACGGCGAACAGTACTGGCAGAGCTACTTTCCGGACTGTGAGGTCGTCCCGCTGCGGCTGCAGGACGCGTCCTGGGTGCTGCGTGACGGCGAGCTGTGGTGCATCAGCCGCGAGGCGGGCACGCGGATTGACGGCGTCTTCTGGCGCGTGGGAGCGATTCGTCCGGACCCTCGCCACCGGACGGTGCTGGACATGCTGCGCCTCAGTGGCGTGCCCTGTGTCAACCCGGCGTCGACGCTGGCCCGCTGCCAGGACCGCCTGTCCATGCTCGCCGAGCTGCGCGAAGCAGGGCTGCCCGTCATCCACTTCGACGTGGCGCTGGGCGACGACATGGTCCGCCGCATCGCACGCCCCGCGCCCTTCGTCGTCAAGGTGGGCAACCACCACGGCGGCTACGGCAAGGCGCGGGTCCGCACCGAGGACGATTGGTTCGAGGTCGCCGACCTGCTCTTCGCCGCCAATGACTATGCCGTCGTCGAGCCGTACATCGACTACCGGCGCGACGTGCGCTGCCTGGCGATTCGGGACCGCTTCTGGGCCATGTCGCGTGCGGGCGCGGGCTGGAAGGCCAACGTGCAGACGCGCAGGCACCAGGTCATCGACCCGCCAGAGCAATTGGTGGTGCACACGCGGCGCGCCCGGGAGCACCTGGGCGCGGACATCGTGGCGCTCGACTTCCTGGAGACCCAGGGGGGCGACTTCGTCCTGCTCGAGTGCAACGACACCCCGGGGCTGTCCGGCTTCCCGGAGGCACTCCGGGAGGAGCTGGCGGAGTGCCTTCGCGAGCGGATGCGCCACTGAGCCGGGCCGGCTACGCGGCGAGGAAGCCGCCGTCGACGGGCAGCGGCACGCCGGTGACGAAGCCCGCGCCGTCCGAGCACAGCCAGAGCACGGCGCTGGCCACCTCCTCTTCGGTGGCCATCCGCCCCATTGGGTGCTCGTCGACGAGCGCCCGGACGAGGTCGGGCACGTACGTCTCCGCCTGGCGCATGCTGGCAGTCCGGGTGGCTCCGGCGCAGAGGGCATTCACGCGGATGCCACGCGTCGCGTACTCGAGCGCCACGGACTTCGTCATGCCGACCACCGCGTGCTTCGAGGCGACGTAGGCGTGGTGCGCGGCCCGTCCGGCGAGGCCGTAGATGGAGCTGATGTTGACGATGGCGCCCCCGCCGGTGGCGAGCATGGCCGGGATTTCGTGGCGCATGGCCAGCCAGACGCCTCGGGCGTTGCTGGCCATGACGTCGTCCCAGACGTCCTGGTCCGTGCTCTCCAGTGGTGCCATGTCACCGCCGTGGCCCGCGCTGTTGACCGCGAAGTCGAGCCGGCCGAAGTGCTTCACGGTGCCTTCCACGGCCCGCGCCACGGAGGCCCCGTCGCGCACGTCGGTGGGGAGGTAGATGACGCGTGCGCCCTCGGCTTCCAGGGCCGCGCGGGCTTCGCGTCCCTTCTCCTCGCCCCGGGCAGCGAGCGCGATGCTGGCGCCCGCCCGGGCGAAGGCTCGCGCCGAGGCGAGGCCGATGCCCGACGTGCCTCCGATGACGAGTGCGACACGTCCGGTGAAGTCCTGGCGAATCATCGTGATTTCCTTTCCGGGCCCAGCCCGTTGCGGATGAAGTGGACCGCCTGATGGGCGAGGGCCCGCCGGCGCTTGAGGTTGAGCCGCTTGCGCAGGGCGTCCGAGGCGAGGACCTCATGGAGCTCGGCGCCGAGCTCCTGGAGGACCACGTCCGTCAGGCCGGGGCCGATGACGGTGGCGACGAAGCGGGTGGCGATGTCGAGGTCCGCGGCCTGGAGGGCGCCGTCGCGGGCCCCCTCCTCCAGCACGCCGCGGAGCTCCACGATGCCGGCCTCGCAGATGGCCTTGTAGAGGCCGCGTACCTCCGCCACCGCCGTCGGCGTGGCCGCGGCGGCGGAGAGCCGGGCGAGGCGCGGGTGCTCGACGAGGAAGGCCATGCCCCGCTCGATGAACGTTTCGAGGCGGGCCCAGAAGTCTCCCTCCGGCGGTGTGGCGCCGATGAACTCGCGCTTGCGGCGCGGGGCCTCGTCGGTGAGGAGCCAGCGGTACAGGTCGAGCTTGTCCTCGAAGTACTGGTAGACGCTGCCCTTGGGGATGCTCGCGCGGCGCGCAATCTGCGAGAGCGAGGCCTCGGCGTAGCTCCGGTCGGAGAACTCGACGATGGCCTCGTTCACGAGGCGGTCCCTGCGCTCGTCGGGGAGGTTGAAGAAGGTGCTCGTGGGCATGTGACCGGTCGGTCATATGACCGGCCGGTCGCATTGGCGAGAAGTTTTTTCTGGCTCGACTTCAATCCAACTTCAGCACCGTGGCGATGAAGGCGGGCACCGACCACTGGAGGGACCGCAACTCGGGAATCTGATTCGCCCCATCCGCTTCTCGCGTCGCCAGCTCGGCCTTCAAAGGCACGCCCAATCGGAACGACAGTTCGTCCGTGACCTTGACATCTATATAAGGCGTGATTTGCGCTTCGGAAACCAGGCTCTTTTGAACCGCCGGCTTGTCGAGCGAGACTCGGGCGGACGCCTCCAGACCTAGAATGATCCGCAGGGAGTCCTTGCTCTTTGATGAAGTGGCCTCCCCGACAGTACCCAGGCTCATAGCCAGGGAGGGGGCCAGGTCTTCGCCTCGCTTCTCACGCTCGAATGCCAGGCCCAGTCCAAGTGTCAGGTTGACACCCCAGAGGTTCGCCGCGACCTCGGCCTCCGGTTGAATCCGTTTGAGCGACAGCGTGTCCTTCTCGCACTCGGGTACGTCCTGCTTACCCTCGCACTCGGGATCAAATCCGCTTATATAAGGGAAGAATTGAGATTGGACACCAGCCCCCAACTTCAAGGAAAACTCTTCGCGGCGCCACTGCTCCACTGCCCGCTTGATTTCCTCTGGGCCAGGACACGTTTCGAACGGTCCGAACTCGAACGCGTCTATAATTTCGGTAGACTTCTTGCCTCGACCCAGGAACTCATTGGCCTGCGCTTGGAGCGCTGGCGCCGCATCTTTCGACAGGTCTTTATAGTAATCGAAGAACGCAACAAGCTGGGCCTTGCCCCAGGAAAAAGTGGGTTCCGCCAGGATGCGGTATGCGCCCTCCCCTGTGCAGGCCGCGCGTGCCCTGTGCAACTTCTCAGCGAATTCCTGCTGTCGAGCCTCATCGAGCGGAAGCGGCGGCAGTGCTCCCACGATGTCACAGGCCTCTGCGAATGCGTTGCGTACGTCCCAGAGCCCCCGAGACAAGGCCGTCATGTCCCACTTGCAGCTCAGAGGCTGTTTATCGCTACCCTGCAACTCTGCGAGAACTTGCGGCTCATTCTCGGAGATGACGGTGGCCCATCCCAATCCCACCTGAGTCACATTTTCCTCAAGTACAGCCAAGGACAGACTGGCCCCCGAAAATACTCCACCTGAGTCGATGAACGGAGCAATCTGCAAGCCAGCCTCGGCATCCTCAATGTCCGTCTTGATGGCTACTGCGGCCTTCTCAATCGCAGTCAGTCCGCCCACCACAGACTGGGCTGGTGCACGGACCGTCACATTGGTGAATCTGGTCTCATCCAGCCTCTCCTGACGACCAGGAAACTCCCTCTGGCGTTCAGACCGCCTCTCCTCGATTTCATTATCGTGAAGCACCTTGAAGAATGCCGGACTGAAGGATTCGGTCGGTTGAGCTTGCGCCCACGAAAACATGGGCAGCGTGAAAATGAGCAGACCCAGGATCCTCATGACAGCGTGCCCTCTGCGCGCCACAGGTCGGGCCGCTCCTTCTCCTCGTCCAAGGTCTTCGACGGACCGCCGTCAATGCTGCCCGTAGCCTTGAGGTCCTTGAGCGTCCTCCCCGGAAACTCGAGCTTGCACTCGATGTAATGCGCGCCGGGAATGGGAGTATCGTAGGAGATCTCCAGACGCCCAGTTCCTGTCGTGGGGACGATTGGCAAACGCCTGCTGTTGTCGCGAACCTCGACGAGCGTCGCCGGGCGGTTCCCGTCCCAGGTGAGCACGAGCGAGATGTGATGGAGCGCCTCCGTGGAGACGGCTCCCAGAATCCGGGCTTCGACCTGCACATCACCGGCTTTGATATGGACCTTCATCTAGTTCTCCTCACGAGTGGCCCGGACAGGCTCGATTCAGAACCCACCCAGGATCCGAGACAACACAAGGCTTCGATAGATATGGGCGATAGGGATTGAATCGCGGCTACCGGAGTTTGAACCCCAAGTAGGTCCCGTTGCTGATGCCGAGCAACCCGAGCAGCGTCGGGTCGAGCGTCGGCATCGCCAGGTTCTTCACCACCATGGTCCAGAACGCCACGGTGACCACCACCGTCCAGATCGCCATCTGGAAGCGGTGCAGGCTTATGTGCTGGCCATCCTCCGAGAGGAGGTCCCGGAAGAACCCGTTGCTGCCCGTGAATGCGGTGCCGGGCATCGAGGCCTGACCACTGTCGATGAGGGCCGCGCCCAGGAACGTCCCGGCGCCAATCCCCATGAGCGCCAGCATCGAACTGGAGACCGGTTCAAGGTTCCCCGTAATCCACCAGAGCGCCAGGAGTGCCAACACGGTCATCACCGTCCACCAGGCCATCTGCGTCCGGCCCAGGCTGTACGGCCGCTGAGCCGGCGCCGCTCCCGCACCGGCGGGGTCCGGGTCGCGAAGCAGATTCGACTTCAGCCCAAGAACAAGCATTGCAAGCACCAGCAGGAGGCCGAGACTGAACACAACCACTGTGCGAACCACAGGGAACAGGTTGGTGCGAATCGAGGCCTCACTCAGTCCCGGTCCATCCTCCTGCCCTACCGCCACCCGGATGTCCTTGTCTGTCCAAGCCCCGAGCAGACCGTCCCACTCCCCCCGGTTGGTTTCGTTCCGCTCCAGCACGAACCGAAGCTGGTCCGCGAGCGGCTCGGCATGCACTGGCAGGGCCGAAATGGGTCGCGCATTCAGGTACAACCGAACCTTCTCCTTCGAGCGCCAGAGCCGCTCCACGTCCCCCGGGTCCAACGTGATGACCAGAGTGTCTCCGAGCCCCGCGACGGGTTCGTCAGCCCCCTCGACCCGCACCTTTCGGACCTTCGGCCGGAACATGGCAGGGACAGACGCGCCATCCGCTATCGAAGGCTGAGCATTCACACCGCCGCTTCCTCCACTGGGTTGCGCAGTTGCGGGAAGCGCCGCGAGCATCACGAACAGGCACACAGGAACAACGGAAGAATCGGGACGCATGGACAGGGCTCCTGGCGCGCCTCAATCGCGCCGAAGCCCTCCCTAAGCAGCGCGCGTACCAGAACGCGCTCCAGTCATTTCGGGGGCTTACACAGGCCATTTCGTACTTCAGGGCAGGGACGTGATCGCAATCTCGCGATCGCGCTCGCAGCGGCGACGCGGTGGGAGTCACGCCGGGTCTCGTTCAGGGCTCATGCGAAAAGGCTCCAGCGCGTGCGATCGCGCTCACACCCTTTCAGACAGAGGCCGTAGCCGAACCCCACGGATTCACGACACCCGCCCTTTGGCGTGCGTCTTGCTCTCCGCTGTGCACGCCAAGGGGGGCGTCTTCGGCAGGTCCGGTCATCAGGGGAGAGCACCCCGAAGCGGCCGGGCCTGCCGAATCGACGTTACAGCCCTGCTCAGCCTCCGAAGCGCTCGAAGTACCGCGTGAGCTGTTTCACCGCCGTCCCACGGTCCGCGGACACACGGGGGGCCACCCGATGCGCCAGGGACACGACCTCCTCCGCCGTGCGCGGCGCCGGGAACTGCGCCGCTCCGCTCATGTGGAACAACAGCAGGGGCTTGAGGAACTTCTCGTTCAGCTCCTTCTGGTCATCCCACGTGCGCGGCGCGTGCTGGTGGTCCTCGATGAACGCCCGCACGGCCGTCGTCATCACCTGCGTCGCCAGCGCCTCCCAGTCATCCTCCGGCGAGAGGGCCTCCCCCGGCGGCGGTGTGACTTCCCTTGGCAGGGGCGCCACCGGCAGCAACGCCCCCTGCTCCAGCGCGCGCCGGCACGCCTTCACGTCGACTCCGCCCCTGGCCACCTCCCTCGGCAGGCGCTGGACGAAGTTCGCCAGCTCCCGGAAGTTGCCCTCCCAGCGGTGCGCGCGCAGCAGCTCGAGCGCGTCCGGCGAGAGCGCGTCATATGCCGACACGCCCTCCCCCAGCGTGCGCGTGCGCAGATACGCCGCGATGTCCTCCCACCGGTCCTTCAGCGGCGGCACATCGATGACCTGGATGGACAGCCGGTACCAGAGGTCCGCCCGGAACTTCCCCTCCAGCGTCGCGGCCCTCAAGTCCTTGTTCGTCGCGCAGACAATCTGCACGTCCGCCCGCTTTGGCTTGCCGTAGCCACCCATCCGCTCGTACTCGCCGCTGTCCAGGAAGCGCAGCAGCATCGGCTGCACCTCCGGCGGCATGTCCGCCACCTCGTCCAGGAACAGCGTCCCGCCGTGCGCCCGCTCCACCGCGCCGATGATTTTCTGCGTGGCCCCCGTGAATGCGCCCTCCTCCGCGCCGAACAGCTCCGAGCGCAAGAGGTCCTTGCCGAACATCGAGCAGTTCAGCGCCACGAAGGGGCCTCCCCGGCCCGAGCGGCGGTGATACGTCCTCGCCAGCCCCTCCTTGCCCGAGCCCGAGGGCCCCAGCAGCAGGACGCGGATGCTCCGCGCCGCTGCCTCCACCACCTCGCGGTGCGCGTCCCGGATGGCGCGCGAGGCGAGGATGAGCCCCTCCTCTCGCGTCTGCCGCTCCGCCTCGAAGAGCAGGTTCTGCCGGCTGACGTACTTCCACAGCTGCTGGAGCACCCGCGCCCAGCGCGTGTCCATCGTCTCCTGGAGGGTGATTCGCAGCTCGCGGCCTCCCGCCACCGGAATGCGGCCGGGCTCGTCCGGGAGTGCCTCCGCGCCCTTGCCGCCGTGCAGGGACACCGTGGCGGGAATGCCCACCCGCGCCAGCCAGTCCTGCACCGCCCTCACGAGCCCCGTGCCGAAGTCCTCGCTCCCGGACCAGGACGCGTCCGCGGGCCCGTCGCCGCCCCGCTCCCGCTGCTCGGGCGACGCGAGCTGCAGGATGACGGGCTGCCCGGCCGGGACTCGCACCGTCTGGCGCCTCGGCAGGAACAGCCAGCTGCCGTTGCGGCTGCCCACGTCCCGTACACACACCGCGTCCCCCGCCACCCAGACCAGCGCGTGGTTTGCCGAGACACTCGGCGAGGCGATGGCCACGCCGCGCGGTGGCTGCGCCAGCTCCGGGGGCACCTCCCATGAAGCGTCCCCCGGCTCCGGCTGCCTGCCGACCAGGAGCGCCTCACCTTCAGCCAGTTCGACGGACTCCGCCCCCAGCTCCGGGGCCTGCAACACGATGCGCGCCAAAGCAGCCTCCGACGTTCCCCGTCGTGCCCCACCGATACCCACCGGGCCAGCCCATGTCCGAGCGCAGCCGCTCCTGGCGGAACCCTCTTCGGACCGCGCCACATTAACGCACCCGGGAGTCCGGCAGGATGCCGACCGAGCATCAGGCCGACGCGCCTCCACACAGCCCACGGGCCACGGTTTCCATCATGCGCTCATGGACTCGCGTCCGCCCCCGTCTCCGCGAGGAACCGCCGCATCGCGTCCGGCATCCAGCGGAACACGGTCTTCTCCCGAGAGATGGCGCCGATGCGCCCGTAGAAGGCACGCGCGGACGCGTTCTCCGGCCGCATCTCCCAGCGCACGGGCAGCCCTTCCGCGGTGCCGACCTCCGCCAGGTGACGCATCAACGCCCGTCCCAATCCCGCCCCGCGCACGCTCTCGCGCACGTACAGGTCATCCAGCCGGAGGACCCTCGAGTTCGCCCAGGTCATGAAGTCCACCGTGTACGTCGCGAAGCCCACCGCGCCCTCCGGCCCTTCCACCAGCGCCGCCCGGAGCAGCGGTGGCGTGGCCCCCAGCGCCTCCCGCAGCCGGGGCTCCGTGGCGAGCATGAACTGCGCGCTCTCCTCGTACGCGGCGAACTCCTTCAGCAGTGCCAGGAGCACTGGCGCGTCGGCCTCGGTGGCGACGCGGACCCGGTACGTGGTGGGTTGGGTCAATTTCTCGGAGGGCATGCTCCTCGCATCCCACGCGGTTGTCATTTTGCCAAGTCGCTGCATGCGGGTGATTCTGCGTCACGGTCAGGCCGGAGGGGGAACGGTGCCGCGTCGTGTACTCCTCGTCCGCGCTGCTGCCGCGCCGTGCCATCCCGGAGCCACGACCCGCATGCGGATCGCCGTCATCGCCACGTATACGCACCCCACCCGGCTGCGCATCAAGGAACCCTCCATCATGCAGTCCTCGGTGCCGGAGCTCATCGCCGGGCTGTGTCCCGCGCATGCGGAGGTGGAGATCTTCAACGAGAAGGAGGCCGACATCCCCCTGGACCGCCACTGGGACCTCGTCTTCTTCTCGTACCTGCACTCGTACTACGAGCACACGAAGGTGCTCTCCACCCTGTTCCGTCAGCGGGGGATGAAGACCGTGGGCGGCGGCCGGCACGCCAGCTACTTCCCCGACGACGCGAAGGCCCACTTCGACGCCGTCATCACCGGCGAGCCCGAGGCCAACGTCCCCGCCCTCATCGAGGACTTCGAGAAGGGCCAGCTCCAGCCGCTCTACAACCGCCCCTCGCTCGGCCCCACCGCCATCCAGCCCTACCGCTACGAGCTCATCGACTTCACCCACAACAAGCTGCGCCTGCCCGGCATCGAGGCGTCGCGCGGCTGCCCCTTCACCTGCAACTTCTGCGTCCTCACCGGCAACGAGCGCTACCGCTACCGCCCCGTCGCCCACGTCATCGACGAAATCCAGACGCGCATGCAGTGGAACCCCAACTACCTGGGGCTCATGGGGGATGCGTTCGTCTTCCTCGACAACAACCTGGGCGGCTCCCCCAAATACCTGCGCGAGCTGTGCGAGGCGCTCATCCCGCTGAAGAAGACCTGGGGCTGCGCCCTCACCTTCAACGTCCTCAAGGACGAGGCGCTGGTGAAGCTGATGGCGAAGGCCGGATGCCGCTACGTGTACACCGGCCTGGAGTCGCTCAACCCCGACTCCATCAAGGCCATGAACAAGGGCCAGAACAAGCTGAGCGAGGTGGACGCCGTCATCCGCCGCGTGTTCTCCGCCGGCATCCTCCTGTCCTTCGGGCTCATCGTCGGCTCGGACGGGGACACCAACGAGTACCTGCAGAAGCTGCCCACCTACCTCGCGGACCTGAAGTACTTCTCCGTCACGTTCCTGGGCATCGTCTGTCCGTATCCGGAGACGCCGTTCTTCCGCGAGCTGCAGGCGGAAGGCAGGCTGCTGCCCGGCACCGTCAGCCGCGACTACGACGGCTACACCCTGTGCCACCAGCCCAAGAATCTGCACCCGTCCGAGGTGGTGGAGCACTTCAACCGGCTGTGTCTGGAGTTGGGCAGCCTGCCCAACATCGCGAAGCACTACTGGTCCAAGCTCACCATGAGCGACATGCCTCGGTACAAGCAGACGATTCTCTTCTCCGGGCCGGAAATCCTGAGCATCCGCAACCCGGTGAAGAACAAGGCCCGGCGCTACATCGCCGGACAGGATGCGCTGGAGGCGTGGGACGTGGGACAGATGCAGACGCTGGGGTTGCAGCCGCAGCGGCTGACCTGAGGGCCGCTACGACGCCATCGCCGGCGCGACGACGGCGGCCTCCGCCTCCAGCCGGTCCACGCGCCGCAGCTCCGCCTTCGCGTCGATGGAGGTGAACACCTCCCTCGCGCGGGACAGCAGCGCCCCGCGCCGGTGCGGCAGCGCCACCGCCGCGTCCAGGTAGGCCACGCCCGTCTCCCAGCGGTTGGGCGTGGCCTCCAGCACCTTCAGCGCGCGCTCGAACAGCGGCTCCGCCGCCTTCGCGCCCCGCTTCAGCGCCTTCGCCCGCGCCGTCACCCGCATCGCCGGGCCCCGCAGGTACGGGTAGAGCTTCCCCAGCGCCCGCGCCTTGAAGGCACAGCGGCGCACAATCGCCCAGAGCTGCTCCTTCGGCACCGAGACGGCGCCCTGCTCCAGCGCGAAGAGCGCCCCTTCCGCCGCGTCCACCAGGCCAATCTGGAGGAAGGGCACCAGCACGTGGTAGCGCCAGAGCGCCTCGTCCGCGCGCACCGCCATCAGCGCCGCCTCCTCCACCTGGTGCTCACGCACCGCCACGTTCACCAGGTGGTTCAGGCTCGCGCACTGGTTGGCCAGATCCTGCACCTCGATGCTGATGCGCAGCCCCTCCTCCAGCTCCGCGCACAGCTCTCCCACGTCCCCGTCCCCTCGCAGGTAGCGGCACATGGGCACCCACGCGTGCGCCCAGCCCTGGTGCATCAGCGCGTTCAGCTCCACGCCCACCCGCCCCATCTCCCGGTAGGTGCGCTCCGCGCCCTCGAAGCGCGCGGCGAGGAACTGGCTCGTCGCCAGCATCATCAGCCCCGTCTGCACCTCCCACATGTCACCGACCTGCCGCAGCAGCGCCACCGCCTCCTCGCCGTACTGCGTGGCCCGCGACTGCTCGTTGGTGAAGATGTTCAGCGTCGCCAGCCGGCTCAGGGCGATGCCCTCCGCCGCCGAGTCCCGCGAGCGCTTCGCGTGCTCCAGCGCCCGGCGGCACCACACTCCCGAGCGCCCGAGGAGCCCCGAGCCGAACAGCAGCGAGCCGTAGTAGCTGCTCGCCAGGCTCAGCCCGTACTCGCTGCGCGAGCGCTCGGCCATCGTCGCGGCCACCATCGTCGCCCACGTCAGCTTCCCGATGTCCGCGAAGTAGTAGATCTTGATGAGCGAGATGAGCGTCGACAGCTGCTTCAGGTACAGCGGCAGCCTGGAGCCGAGCGGGCGCACCAGCCAGGGGAACACGCCGTAGAGCAGGTGCAGCCCCAGCGCGAGCACCGTGCGCACCCCGAGCGCCGCCAGGTTGCGCGGCATGGTGCGGCCCATCAGCACCAGCGCCGTCTCCAGCTCCTGGATGGCCCGCTTCGACTCGCCCTTCTCCTGGTGCGCCCGCCCCAGGCCCAGGTGGATTTCCGCCCGGCGAGACTCCAGCTCCTCGTCCGCCAGGCACTGCTCGAACATGTGGATGGCGCCCGCGTAGTTGCCCGCCTGCAACAGCGTCTCCGCCAGCTCCTGCATCACCTTGCGCGTCTTGAGCAGGACCTCGTCCGGGTCCAACGCCAGCGTGCCGCCGAGAATCTCCATCGCGCGGTTGTAGTGGTGGATGGCGTCGTCGTTGGCGTACTGCTCGCGCGCGCTGCGCGCCGCCATCAGCGTGTACTCCAGCCCCTTCACCTCGTCGTTCCCGGCGAGCGAGTGGTAGGCCAGGATGCCCGCGGACTTCACGGGGTTGTCCCCCGCGCGCGCCTCGATGAAGCGCGCCATCCTCCGGTGCAAGTCCTCGCGCGCGGACACCAGCAGCGTGTTGTACGCCACGTCGCGGATGACGATGTGCTTGAAGATGCAGGTGAAGGGCTCCTCCACCTCCAGCAGGATGAGCCCCAGCTTCGTCAGCGTGTCGATGGCCTCGCGGATGCGCCGCCTGGGCACCGAGCCCGGCGCCAGCTCCGCCACCGCCTCCAGCGTGAAGATGCGCCCCACCACCGAGGCCACCTTCACCACCAGCTTCTCCGTCTCGCTGAGCAGGTCGATGCGCGCCAGCACCACGTCCTGGATGCTGTCCGGCAGCTCCAGCGCCTGGAGGCTCCGCTTGCGCTCCATCCGCTCCGAGCCCGGCGACACCGGCCCCAGGAAGCCGCCTTCCACCATCCCCTGGACGATGGACTCGGTGAAGAACGGGTTGCCCTGCACCTTCGCCAGCAGCATGTCCTCCAGCGCCGTGTCCGGCGGCTCCATGCGCAGGTGCAGCCGCAACAGCGCCCGCGTGTCCTCGTCGTCCAGGTTGGACAGGTCCAGCCGGTGCAGCCCGGGCAGCCCCTTGAGGTTCTTCAGGTGCTCGCCCGGCCGCATCGTCACCAGCAGCGTCACGCGCAGCGAGGCCACCCGCGCCGCCACGTACTCGATGAGGTCGACGGAGATGTTGTCCGCCCAGTGCAGGTCCTCGAAGAACAGCAGCACCGGCGTCTGCCGCGCCAGCTTCTCCAGGAGCTGGAGGATGATTTGGAAGACCTTCTGGTTCTTCCGACGCGCGTCCAGCTCGCGCGTGACGGGCGTCTCCTCCACCGGCATGCCGAGGATGCCCGCGAGCACCGGTATCCACTCCGGCCCCGTGTCCTCCAGCCCCTCGAAGCCCTGGCGCAGCTGCCCCAGCTGCGTGTCCAGGTCGTCCGCGTCGTGCAGCCCGAAGACCTGGACCAGCACCTCCTTCCACGGGAAGAAGGGGGTGAACATCTCGTACGAGTAGCAGATGCCGTAGAGGCTCCGCGCGCCGCGCTCCTCGGCCTCCTCCACCACCTTCGCGCCCAGCCGCGACTTGCCGATGCCCGCCTCGCCGGACACCACGCAGATGCGGCCCGTGCCGTCGATGGACTCGCCCACCGCGGTGCGCAGCGCGTCCAGCTCGGTGCGCCGGCCGACGATGTCGCCCTTGCCCTTGATGAACAGGCTGCGGCGCACCTCCGCCTGGAGCCGGTACACCGGGACTTCGCGCGCCACGCCCTTGAGCTTCGCGTTCTCCACGAAGTCGGTGGCGAAGCCGTTCTGCTGGAGCTTGCGCTCCGTGTTCGCGTCGACGTGGATGCCCGTGCCCCGCCCGTGCGTCATCAGGCGGGCGGCCATGTTCACCACCTCGCCCAGCGCCGAGTAGCCCTTGCGCCACGGAGAGCCCATGTCGCCGAAGTACGCGTGCCCCGTGGCGATGCCGATCTGCAGCTCCTGCACGAAGGGGAAGTTGTCCCGCTCGCGGAGGAGCTTGCAGGCCAGCCGGCTCGCCAGCACCTCCTTGCTCTGCAGCGCGGTGGGCGCGCCGAAGATGACGTAGAGGACGTTGCCCTTGTCCGTGAAGTCCGTCATCAGGAGCACGCCGCCGTGGTGCGCGCTCTCGCGCTGGACGTACTCGTAGAAGGCGTTCAGCTCGCGGGTGAAGTCCTCCGCCTGCCCGGGCTTGCTGGTGCTGGTGAAGCGCAGGAAGAAGCAGGTGACGTCGCGGAAGTCGCCGCTGAACTCCTGGTGCGCCGTGGTGATTTTGGTGAAGAGCACCGGGTGCAACAGCAGCGCGCACCGCCCCACCAGGTCGTCGTTGCCCGTCAGCGTGAAGGACGGCGGCGGCGAGGCCTGCAGCGGCGCGGACGGCTCCAGGCGCCAGGCCCCGTCGCGCGACTCGCCCTTGCGCGCGGACTCCGGCAGGAGCGCCCAGGCCTCGGGGCTGAGCAGCACCTCGCCCACCGTGGCGCGCTTCTCCGCCTTCACCGCCTGCTCCAGCGGCTGGCCGATGAGCGCCGGGTGCATCCACATCCCCGTGGAGCCCAGCACGATGCGGTGCGACTCGCCGAAGCCGATGCCGATGCGCGAGGACACGGTAAAGCGCTGGCCCAGCAGCTCCAGCTGCGCGAAGCGCATCAGCCGCCGCTGCACGCCCAGCGCGCACCGGGCCGCACGCTGCACCACGCCCGCGTCGGCCTCGCCCGGCGCGGGCTCGAAGCAGGCGAGGATGGAGTCTCCGGCGAACTGGTAGATGTCTCCGCCGTGGTCCTTCACGACGTCGATCATCTCCGTGTAGTAGCTCGTCAGCAGGCGCTGGAGCGCGTCGATGCCGCGCGGCCCCGCGCCGCTCAGGCTGACGACGATGGGCGTGAAGCCGGCGATGTCCAGCAGGAGGATGGCGCCGCGCACCGGCTCCACCGCCGGGAGCGCGTGCGCATCCGTGTGCTCCAGCTTGCGGAGCACGGCGCCGGGGATGTACGGCGCCAGCGAGGTGAGGATGGGGTCGGTGTCCGCTGGCAGCATGGGCGTTCCTTCAGGGCAGCGTCCCGAAGCGGATATACGCCGCCACCACACCCACCACCGCGTAGAAGAAGATCTCCACCGTCTCCGACAGCGGCTGGGCCTTCCTCAGGAAGCCCCAGACGTGCACCACCACCATGCCCACGCACACCAGCCCGATGAGGTCGAACAGCGCCGGCTGGCTCGCCGGGTCCGGGATGTAGCGCACCACCGTGCAGATGATGGCCAGCGCCACCGCGCCCAGGCAGCGCGCGAAATACACCGTCAGGTCGGTGTTCCCCTCCTGCGGCTTCCACCCGAACCAGCGCGCCCACGTCAGCGGTATCAACAGCAGCGGCAGCGCGTAGACCAGCAGGAAGAAGGCCACCGAGACCAAGAGGAACCAGCTGGCGAGTGGATGTTGGGCACTGATCATGTGGGCGCACGAGAGACGGTGTGGCCGCCCGTTTCTTGAGCGATTCCACCCATCTCCCCCCTGTGTACCATTCTAGACGGTTTGTAACCGCTAGTGGGCAGGCAGGCGTCCCGGTTCCCGGACGGCGTCCCGGATGAACTCGGCTACCCTCTCCAGGGAGTCCGTGCGCTCCAGCTCCGAGTGGAAGCGGCGGAAGGCCTCCGGGGGGCCGTAGAGGATGACGGGCTTGCCGTAGCGCAGGGCCAGGGCGGCCTCCGCGGCGGTGCCCGCCCCGCCCGGCAGCGCCACCAGGGCGTGGGGGGTGAGGACGTTGATGTGGTTGCGGCTGAGCGGCTCCGTGCCCTGCTCGCCGCTGAGCGGCAGGTGGGTGTAGATGGCCAGCTCCACGCCGGGGTTGGGGTAGCCAGAGCGGGGCCGGTACTCGCCCCCGTCCACCGTGCCCGGGACGATGCCAATGGAGATGCCCCGCCGGCCCTGCACCTGGACGAAGGCATCCGCCGCCACGCGCATGACCCCGCTGCCTGCTCCGGTGAGCAGGTCGAACCCCGCCTCGGCGATCCACCGGACGAGCGGGACGACCCGTTCCTCGTGGTCCTCCTTGCCTGATCCGAAGACGCCGATGATCCGCCGTTCCCTGCGCATGGCCTCCACACCTCCGCCGCTTTGACCGACCCGGACCCCAGCTTCTTCCATGCAGCCCACGTGCACCCGCCGCAACAGGTTCACTTCTCCACAGTCGGCCCGTCAGGCGTTCACCGATGGAAGGATCCACCCCCGGACAGTGGCCACTTTGACGCTTGCATGACGGCAGGCGGAGCGGCCCCGTCCGACGCCGCCGCGGCCCTCCCTGTCAGACCCCCTCTCTACCTTGGCCCTCATGAGCCTGGAGGTCGGCCATGTTCGACGAGCTTGGGGGCAGTGAGCGCATCGAGGACTTCGTGGAGCCGCTGCTGCTGCCCGAGCCTCCGCCGGACGATGACGCCATTCCGCTGCCAGAGCACTTTGGTGGCCGCTGCTGTACTCGCGCCCGCGCCGTGGCGTGCTCCTGCGCCTTCCACTGGGTCTGTGACGCCCACGGCGACGAGCACATCGGTACCCACGACTGAGTGCCGCTGGCACCCGTGAGGGAAGAAAATCCTCGAAGCCCGTTCAATCCGTGTGCTCGGCCGGGTCCCCAGGCGGGTCCCCATCTCACGGGTAGGACGATGAACGCCGCGACTCTCTCCGACATTTCGAGACATGCTGTTTTCTTGAAGGTGCCAGGAAGGTCGCTAGCGTTCGGGTGTCGCGGGGGGGCTCGCACATGATCACCATCCTGGGACGCAGTCCGGTCCATGACCGTCTGCTGGCGCTGGTCGCCGCGGCGGCGGCAAATGACGCGGAAGTCCTCATCCAGGGGCCGAGCGGCGTCGGCAAGGAGCTGTACGCGCGGCTCATCCACGAGCAGAGCCCGCGCGCGCCCCATCCCTTCATCCCCGTCAACTGCGGCGCGCTGCCCGCGGACCTCTTCGAGAACGAGCTCTTCGGACACGTGGGCGGGGCCTTCACCGGGGCGCGCTCGCGCAACCGGGGGCTGGTGGCGGAGGCGGAGGGCGGGACGCTGTTCCTGGACGAGGTGGACGCGCTGCCGCTGGCGAACCAGGTGAAGCTCTTGCGGCTCATCCAGCAGAAGGAGTACCGGCCGCTGGGCGACTCGAAGCTGCACCGCTCGAACGTGCGCATCGTCGCCGCCACCAACGCGGACCTGCTCACGGAGACCCAGGCGGGGAACTTCCGGTTCGACTTGTTCTTCCGGCTGCGGGTGCTGCCCATCGAAGTGCCCCCGCTGCGGGAGCGGCCGGAGGACATCCCTCCCCTGCTGGAGCACTTCCTGGAGCACTACGCGGCGGAGTATGGCCAGGCGCCCGTGTCCTTCACGGCGGAGGCGCTGGAGCGGCTGCTCACGTATTCGTGGCCGGGCAACGTGCGCGAGGTGGAGAACTGCGCGCGCTTCCTGCTGTGCACCCGGCCAGGGAAGCGGGTGGAGGTGGAGCACCTGCCACTGCTGTCGGAGGTGATGCCGTCGGCCGCGCGGCTGGAGGCGCAGCGGCAGTCGCGCGAGTCCTTCCAGGCGGCGAAGCGGCGGGTGGTGGAGGCCTTCGAGCGGGCGTGGGTGGAGGAGTCCCTCACGGAGCACGAGGGCAACATCGCCGCGGCGGCGCGGGCCAGCGGGAAGCACCGGCGCGCGTTCTTCGAGCTGATGCGGCGGCATGGGCTGAAGGCGCGCTCGCGGTAGCCAGCGCCCGGGGCTTCAGGCGTGGGCCGGCGGCTCCGGTGCCCCGCGCGCGTCGGGAGGCCCCGTCCTGGGCAGCTCCACGATGAAGCGGGAGCCCTGGCCCTGCGTGCTCTCCACCGACACCCGGCCGCCCAGCGCGGAGACAATCTCGCGCACGATGAAGAGGCCCAGGCCCAGGCCTCCGTACTCCCGCGACGAGACGGCCCGCTCGAAGCGCCCGAAGATGAAGGGCAGCCGCGCCGGAGGAATGCCGATGCCCTGGTCCACCACCTCCAGCCGGACGCGGCCGTCCTCTTCCCCCAGCCGCACCTCGATGGGCCGACCGGCGCCGAACTTGAGCGCGTTGGACAGGAGGTTCGTCACCACCTGCTCCAGCCGGACGCGGTCCCACCTTCCCGCGCCCGCGGCGTCCAGGTGGAGGCTCAAGGGGCTCTCGGCCCGCGTGAAGGCGTCTTTCATCCCCTCCCCCACGTCCCGCACGACGGCGGCGAGGTCCACCGGCTCCAGGTGCAGATGGAGCCGGCCCGTCTGGATGCGCGACACGTCCAGCAGCTCGTCCACGAGGTGGGCCAGCCGGCGCGTCTGCGCCTGCGTGGCCCTCGCGGTGCGCAGCACCGTCTGCGGTGAGGCCGCCGCACCGCCGCGCGCCAGTCCCTGCACGGAGAGCTGGAGCGCGGTGATGGGCGTGTAGAGCTCATGCGCGGCGATGGAGAGGAACTCGTCGCGCAGGTGGATGGCCTGCTGGGACTCGCGGTACAGCCGCGCGTTGTCCAGAGAGATGGCGGCCCGGCGCGCCAGGTCCTGCGCCAACGCCAGGTCCGAGGCGTTGTAGCGCCGCTCCGGACTGGTGCAGATGAAGGTGATGGCCCCCAGCGTCCGTCCCCGGGCGATGAGCGGCACCGCCATCAACGTCCGGGCCCGGAGGGAGCGGACGAGCCCGGCGTGCCGCGCGTCCCGGCACAGCGACGCCAGGATGTTGTCGGACAGGTCCGGCAGCAGCAGCGGCTGCTTCGTCTTCATCACCCACGTGGCCGGATGGGGTGAGCTCCAGTCGGGCGGGTAGTCCCGCTGCAGCTCCCGGGCGACCGGCTCCAGCGACGCGTCCGCGTGCGTGGTGACGACGCGGCGCAGGCCGCCGTCCTCGTCCACCACATCGATGTTGCAGCCATCTCCCAGGACGGGCGCCGCCAGGCGGGCCACGCGCATCAGCGTCGCCTCGAAGTCCAGCGATTCGGCGAGCACCATGCTGCACTCCGCCAGGAAGCGGACCGACTCCTCCGCGCGCTTGCGCTCCTCGAAGAGCAGGCTGTTCTCCAGGGAGATGGCCATCTGCGAGGACAGCAACTGGAGCACCTGCACGCGGTCCGGCCTGAAGGCCTGCGTGGCCAGGTTGTTCTCCAGGTACAGCACCCCCACCGTCCTCGCGTGCCGGCGGATGGGCACCGCCAGCGCCGACTTCACCCGCTCGCGCACCACGTAGGCGTCCGACACGAAGCGACCCTGGTGGGCGGCGTCGCCGAGGACGACCAGGTCCCCCGTGCGGTACGCGTGGCCGATGAGCGAGCCCGGCACCTGCCGCGCCTCCGCGAGCGGCTGGCGCACCAGGTCCACCGGCTCCGACACCGACCCCACCGCGTGCAGCACGAGCGCCCCCTGGGAGTCCAGCACCAGCGCGCCCCGCTGCGCACTCGCCGCCTCCAGACACACCGCCATCAGCTTCTCCAGGAGCCGCTCCAGCGCCATCTCTCCCGACAGCGTCTGCGCCGCCTTCAGGATGCTCAGCAAGTCCAACGCCGCACCGCGAGGCTCCTCGCCCGTCGGCGTCACCGGCCGCTCCCAGGAGCCCGCCTCCGGAGCCTGGACGTCCGGGAACTCCTCCTGGAGCATGGCCACCACTTCCTTCGCGCCCCAGCGGGCGAAGCCCTCCCGCGCGGCTCGCAGGTAGAGCGTGGCCACCCTGCGGCGGCCGAGCGAGTGGTAGAGCCGGCCCGCCTGCGCGTTGGCGAGCGCCTCGTCCTGGGGGAAGCCTTCCTCGCGCGCCAGGTCGATGGCCTCGTCATAGAGCGTCATCGCCTCGTTGTGGCGCAGCTTCACCCGCGCCAGCTCCGCGGACACCAGGAGGTAGCGATGGCGGAAGTTGCCCGGGTTGGACTCCGCCCACGCGCCGAGCCGCCGGTGGTGGTGCTCCAGCCGCTCCGCGAGCGCCTCGCGCTCCCCGGCGGGGGCGTCCTCCTCGCTCGCCGCCAGTGTCAGCGCCGTGTAGAAGGCGTGCTCGGTGACGGTGAAGAGCCAGCGCACGAAGGGCAGGTGCGCCTCCGCCTTCCGCGCCCACTCCCGCGCCCCCGCCAGGTCGCCCAGCAGGTACGACGTCTGGAGGCGGAGGACCTCGTACTGACAGAGGATGGTGGGGTCCCTCCTCGCGGAGTCCTCGAAGGCCCGCGCGTCGAAGCCGTCGTCGTCGAAGCTCGCGCGCTCGCGCGTCCTTCCCTGCAGGCACCGCACCGCCTGGCGCACCGCGAGGTGCACGTCGGCCATGGCGTGCTGCCCGCTCTTCCGGTCGAAGGCGAGGCCGGACTCCACCTCCGCCCGCACGCGGCCCAGCTCCGTGCCCATGCGCAGCCGCGTGAAGGCCGTGCTCGCCAGGAGGTAGGCCACGAACTGCGGCTCCCCGCTCACCAGCCCGGCGTCGATGCCCCGGCGCAACAGCGACAGGGCCGAGCGCAGCGGCTCTCGCCAGTGGTGCATGTAGAAGAGAAACGCGGAGAGGACCCGGCACTCCTCACGGGGATTCGCCGCGCGCCGGCTCAGCTCCACCCCCAACCGGCTGAACGGGTGGCCCGACGCGAAGTCGCCCCGCACCTCTCCGAAGATGATGCCGAAGCACACGTAGGCATAGGCCGAGTACACCGAGTTGCCGTGCTCCAGCGAGAGGTTGAGCATGCGCGTGTAGATGAAGGAGAACAGCGCGGGGTTGGAGAACCACGCCGCCACGCCCGCGTGCATCAGCAACTGCATGCGGGCCAGCAGCACCGGGTCCGTCATGGGCGGCGCGACGAGCAGCTCTCCGTCCGAGCGGCCCCGCCGGTACTCCTCCACCTTCGCGAACTCGGCCCGGAACGCCTCCGTGGCGTCGCCTTCCGGCAACTCCTGGCCGAGCAGCCGCAGGCCCTCCCTCCCCCAGTGCAGGGCCTCCGCGTGCGCGCGCCGCAGCGTGCACGCGCTCATCCTCAGTCCGAAGAGGTCCGCCTTCTCCACGGGCGTCGCCGCGTGGGACATCGCCGTTTCGAGGAGGGAGTCGGCCAGGGCGGCGTCCCCCGTGAGCTGCGCGCACTCCGCCGCGTCCCGGTGCAGCCGGAACATCCGCTCGCGTTGAGAGTGCCAGGCCTCCGGCGTCAGCAACTCCAGCGCCTGCAGGAAGTACGTGAGCGCCGAGTCGAAGGCCGATGCGTCCCGGAACTTGCGGCCCGCGCGGAGGTTGAGGCCGGCGAGCCAGTGCCGCTCCGCCTCGGCGTCCCTGCGCTCCACGCCCTGGTTGAGGTGGTCCACCACCTCGAACAGCCGCTGCTCCACCTCGAGCTCGGAGGCCTCCGCCCAGAGCTGCAACCCGAGGTCCCGGTGCAGCCGCCGACGCTCGTCCTCCGCCAGCAGCGAGTACGCGGCCTGCTGCACCCGGCCATGCACGAAGCGGTAGGCGGCATGCCGGGCCGCCCGCGGGCCCGAGGCGTCTTCACGCGAGGAGTGGAAGCGGGAGACCTCTCCCACCGGGACGAGGAGTCCCTCGCGGATGGCGCTCCAGAGGTCCGCCGCCGTGTCCTCGACGGGCGTGCCCACCACCGCGGCGAGCAGCCACAGGTCCACCGGGCCCCGCATGCAGGCCGCCGCCTTCAGCAGGCGCTGGGTGCGCTCCGGGAGGTGCCGGATGGAGGCCAGCATCAGCTCCAGCACGTTCTCCGTGACATCCGCCTGCTCGATGCGGCCCAGGTCCCACTCCCAAGTGCCCCGCTCCACGTCGAAGGTCAGCAGCCCGGTGCGGTGCAGGTGCCTCAGGAAGGAGTGGACGAAGAAGGGGTTGCCCGCGGTCTTCTCCAGCACGCGCCTCGCCAGGGGGCTCGCGCGCTCCGGTCCGCAGCGGAGCGTGTCGCCGCAGAGCGACTCCAGCGCGGACAGGTCCAGCGGCCCCAGCTCCAGCGACTGGATGCTCACCCCCGCTCCGCGGAGGGAGTCCAGCACGCGCGCGAGGGGATGGGGGGGGCCCACCTCCTCGGGGCGATACGCGCCCAGCAGCAGCAGGTGGTGCAGCTCCGGGTCCAGCACGACGCGCTCGAGCAGCGCGAGCGAGGCCGCGTCCGCCCACTGGAGGTCATCCAGCCACAACACGAGCGGGCGCTCCGGCGTGGCGAGGGCATGGAGGAAGGACTGGAAGACGAGGTGGAAGCGGCTCTCCGCCTCCTTCGGCCCGAGCGCGACCACGGGGGGCTGCTCGCCGATGAGCGCCTCCAGCCCGGGGAGCAGCGCGGTGAGGACACGCCCCCGCGTGCCCAGTGCTTGCTGGACACGGCTGCGCAATGCGGCCACGGACTCTGGCGCTTCCTCCTGGAGCCCGGCGACGAGGCCCCGCAGGGCCTCCACCCAGGGCGCATACGGCACGTGCCCCCGGAGCGGCGTGCAGCCTCCGTAGAGGAACCTCCCGCCCCCCTCCACCCGTCCGCGCACGGCCCGCGCGAGCGAGGACTTGCCGCTCCCCGCGGGGCCCCCCACCATCACCCACGCGCCTGCTCCCGTGCGGACGCGGGCCAGCGCGGCATCCATTGCCGCCAGCTCGCGCTCCCGCCCGTAGAGCGTGTCGGAAATCACCAGCTCCCGCGCCACGTCGTGTCGCCCCAGCTCGAAGGGGGCGATGGCGCCCGACTCGTGCCATCTCTTCTCGGCCTCGCGGAGGTCCGCCGCCAGCGCCCGGGCGCTCTGGTAGCGCTCCTCGGGCCCCTTCGCGAGCAGCTTCAGCACCAGCTCCGAGAGGACTGCTGGGAGCTGGGGGGCCTTTTCGGCGGGAGGCACGGGCGGCTTCGCGAGGAGCGCGTGGACGAGCTCCCCGGGGTCCGACGACAGGAAGGGCGCCTCTCCGGTGAGCATCTCGTAGAACGTCGCGCCCAGCGCGTACAGGTCCGCGCGGTGGTCCACCAGGCGGTTCATCCGTCCCGTCTGCTCGGGGGCGATGTACTGGAGCGTCCCCTCGAGCCCTCCGGGGATGCCCATCTCCTGGATGAGGCCGGGGATGCGCGTGGACAGGTCGAAGTCGATGAGGACGAGGCGCCGAGCGCCCGGTGCCACGACGAGGTTGGCGGGGTTGAGGTCGCGGTGGATGACGTGCTTGCGGTGCAGCGCACCCAGCACGTCCGCGAGGCCGATGGCCAACTCCAGGAAGGTCTCCACGCGCGGCGGGCCCCGGCGCAGCCATTCCTGGAGGGAGTACGGCCCCTCGTCTTCCAGGACGAGCGCCGGAAGCCCCGCCAGGTCCACGAGCCCGAGGGGCCGCGAGACACCCGGGACGTCGCGCAACTCCAGGAGCATCGCGTGCTCATGGCGAAGCATGTCGGCGCTGCTGTCCGCGAGGGGACCGGGGCGGACGGTCTTCACGACATGGGACGCACCGCTGTCCGTCCGCACGCGGAAGACCTCGTAGCGGGGCCCGCTGTAGACCGATTGGACTTCCTGGTAGCCCGGAAGCTCCAGCATCTCTCCCCCGAGGGCGGAACCCCTTGGGAATCTGGGCACCGGGGACGCGCGCGGGGACCCGGGGAGGCGTGGCGGGCGCTCGTGGCGTAGGGGTTCAGTCGAGGTGGGAGTGGGCGCTCGCCAGGTGGCCAGGGCACGGTGGAGAACAGCTGCTCAGGCGCCCGGAGGCGCACTCGCCGGGTGAGGCTGGTAGGTCTGCTCCCGAGCTTCGAGCCTCCCCGGCTCACGCATCCCTGGGGTTGCCCGCGCCATGCAGTACGGTCCCGACCAGATCCTGGCCTGCCCCCGGTGTGGAGCCCCCCACCGGTGCCATTCGCTGCGCACCAGCAACAACCTTGGCTCCATCGTGTGGACGGATGGCTTTCGCCATACCCCCATGCTCCGGTTGGCGCCCCCCGTCTCGCGTTGCGCGGCCTGCCAGCGGTTCTTCTGGGTCAACCGTGCCGTGTGACTGGGCGCGTTCGAGCTCACCCAGGACCTCCCCGAAACGGTCACCGTCATCACGCTGGAGTCCGCGGGCCCGCGCCCGGCCTGGGTCATCCAGCTCGTGCGTCGCTTGTCTGACGTGAGTCTCGAGGAAGTGGAGCGGCGCTTCGGCAGGCTGCCGCTCGAGCTCGGCCGGAACCTGGACCGGGAGCAGGCCCGCGTGACGGCCGCGCGCTTCGAGGCGCTGGGCGCCCGGGTGTCGCTGCGCGAGGAACCGCGGGTGCGGTACCCGACGCCGCCAAGCAAGCAGGAGGCGGGGCCTCGGCTCGCGGAGCCGGACGAGGCGGGCTTCTTGAACACTTGCGTATCAAGCACCGCGCTCCTGCTCAATTCTCAGACGGTCTTCGCGTGCTCTTTGCACTGCGACACTGAGGTCACCCAAGCCAGTGGCACTGTACCATTCGCGCACACACTCAAGACATCTGCCAGTCATAGAGTAGTCCGGCTCAGGCGTTGATTGAGCGCCCCGTCGATACCCAGAAAGCCACGCCTCGACCGGCTCGGCGCAGGCTGGACAAAGATGATGGGGATCGGTCATCCCGTCCACAAAGACCCTGGTGACTAGTGGCAGACATCCATCAACGGCCAATGCAACATGGTCACAGCAACGGCTCCCAAAGCTGAATCCGTGGCGTTCGCACTCGACCATCATGGCGCTCCTTTCAGGGGGATGCCGAAAAGATTGTACATATACCGTTGTGCCCCAGATGGGCCAGGCACATTCACGCCTCCAGCACCAAGGACGGAACACACTGCGGTTGTGCAGGCATTTGCATCTGCTCCCGTAGCTTTCCACGGCCCCATGTCACCGGCTCCGAGTTGTTCCAGCTGTTTATGCTGCGCAGCGAAGGCATCCGAGAGACGAATCTCTCGTGTTTCGGCACGTCCCAGGACCTTTCGCTTGGCGTCATCCACCTCGTTGACCCAGGTGGACTGCCACGACGCAGACCGCGTCTGGTGTGTCTCGATGCGCATGCCAAGCGACGGCTGTACTTCCACCGAGAAGTGAGGCGTTCCGTCATGGTTCTTGTACATGCGAACTATCGCCGTGCCCTCTGGCCCCTTTGCGCTCAGCTTGACGAGAGCCGCACCGGTAACGGCCAGAACCGATTCCAGAGTCTTGCCTTTGACGTACTCCTCAGCGGCACTCAGGGTGAGCCGTGCCCCATCTTCGGCAACCTCACCGATTGCATTTGAGAACTTGTCTCCGATGCGGGAGGGCTGCTTGGAGGCAATGGCATCCCTAACGGTGAACTTGACCGTCTCGCCAATGCTCTCCTTGGCGGATTCGATGACCTCTTGCCCCTGATGCCCGACTGCCTTGATCTTGCGGACGATTGGCAGGTCGGACAGGTAATCACCTGTTGTGTCCCAGCTGGAGCCTAGCGCCTGCCGGGCCTGCTTGAACCGCCACCCGGCTTCGCTGGTGTTGCAGGCCGTATAATCGCAGACGGTCTTCTCCAGCAGCTCCCGATCCTGCATCAGCGCCTGCAGCTTGTCCGCAGCCGACTCACCTCTGTATTGGTATGCAGTCGCATGCAGGACACCCGCGAGCTGCTCGTCGCTGTATTGTGAGAGCTGAGCGCTGTAGAGCTGTCCTTGGATCTGCTTCCCGAAGTCCGTCAACTCCGGGTCGTGCCCGTCCAGGTCGACGTAGCGCAGGGGATTGAGACGCGCATACGTGTACCGGTGAAGGCTCGGCGCATCGTCGAACCGGCCTTCGAAGCTGTCGCGGCTGATGAAGACACCCAGCTCCGAGTCGTAGTACCGGGCACGGGCGTAGGTGAGCCCCGTTTCAGTGTCGAACTGGTGCCCCGTGAATCCCAGCTTGAAGTCACCTGCGGATGGTGCCGTTCCATTGCGGTGGTTGCCCCAGGCGTCGTACTGGCGCGCGGCAATCACGCTACCGCTGGTGGACAGGGCGTCCGTCACACTTCCCAGGGCGTCCGTGCCGAGGAAGTTTGTCGTGGTGGTTGAGGCCACCTCGCTGACGGCTAGCGGGCCCTTGCCGTAGTGATAGCGCCGCCTCGTCGGGTGGTTCGTCTGGCTGCCATCCGCTTCCTGCAGCACGAAGTCGTCGTCCAGCACGTACTCCACGTTCTCCGTGGCCGTGCGCCGCTTCGTCCGCTGCAGATTGGCGTCGTAGTCGTACCGCCCGACTTCCTGCCCGTCGTCGTACGCAGCCGTCAGCGTGTTGCGGATGTCCCATGACAGCTGCCGCGTCACCCCCTGCTTCTGCCGGGTGACGACGTTGCCATTGTGGTCCCAGACCAACGTCACATTGCGCGACGCATCCTTCGCGTCCGTCTGCGACAACGCCCGGTCCGCCCGGTCAAAGACAGTCGTGACATCCGCCAGCAGGTCCGCGGGTGCCAGCGCCAAGAAGGCCGCGGCCGTGATGGCCGCCACCGCCGAGGCCGGTGCCTTCCTCTCGCCCAGGCGGTTGCCCACCGCGTCCAGCCGGTACAGCGTCGCCTGGCCGTCGGGGTACTTCACCCCCACCAACCGGTCCAACGCGTCATACCCGTACGTCGTCGACTCGGCCGCGCTCAGCGCCTGCGTGGCGGGGTTGGTGCGCTGCTCCGTCTGGGACACCCGATTGCCATTGACGTCGTACCCGTAGCCATACCGGCTCACCACCGTGGCAGAAGTGCCGCAGGTGTCGGAGATGCTCCCCTTCGCCGTGACGACGTCCACGAGCTGCCCCGCCACGTCGTAGCAGCGCTGCTCCTCGACTCCGTTCGGGTAGGTCGTTTCCTTCAACAGCCCGTCCGGCCAGTACGCGTACGTGGTGACGGCCGTGCCCATCGCGGCGGTGCGCACCCGGTCCAGCGCGTCGTGGGTGTACACGGTGGCCACCGCGTCCGCGTCCTCTACCCGCTGACGGTTGCCCTTCGCGTCGTAGCCGTACCCGACCCGCTTGCCGTCGTAGCGCAGCTCCTCCTTCAGCCGGTCCAACCCGTCGAAGGTGCGCACCGTGGTCTCCACCACCGTGCCCGACGAGGCCTGCTTCGTCTGCACCACCGACGTCAGGCTGCCGTTGCCGTCGTACTCGTACTCCTCCGCATCCACCGAGGGCAGCTCGCGCGGCTGCTTGTGGCTCAGGTACGTCCGCGCCCCCAGCCGGTTGAGCACACCGTGCGCCTCCAGCGTCAGCTGGCCTTCCGCGTCCTGACGCGAGGACACGTTGCCCTCGTCGTCGTAGCCCACGTGCCAGTGCAGCGTGTTCGCACCCTCGGCGCCCGGCACGCTGCCCCGCTGCTGAGGCGTCAGCCGCGCGTGCGCGTCCAGGTGCTGGTACTCGTCCGTCCTCCGATTGAGGTCGTCATACGCGTACGTCGTCAGGTGGCTGTTGGCGTCCTGCTTCGCCACCAGGTTGCGCTGGGCGTCGTAGATAAACGAGTAGACGCCCTCCAGCGCGTCCGTCACCGACAGCAGCTTCCCCTCTTCGTCGTACGCGTACTTCGTGACGAAGTCGCCCGTACACGCGTGGGTCTTCACCGCGGCCACGTCCAACCCGCCCGCCGCACCGTGCGCCAGCGTCGCGCCTCCCAGCGCCCGCTTCTCACACTCCTTGTTGCCGCTCGCGTCGAAGGCACGCGTGGTGACGTGGCCCAGCGCGTCCTCGCTGCGCACCGCGCGGTTCAGGTCGTCGTACGTGTGACGCACGTCGTACGCCACGCCCGTTACCCGGGCGCCCTTCACCTCCAGCACGTTGCCCACCGCGTCGTACTTCGAGGCGGTGCGCGCGGCCTCCGCCGTCCCGAGGCCCTGCGTCGTTTCGAGGAGCCGGCCGGCTCCGTCGTACACGGACTCGATGACGTGCCCGTTGGCATCCGTCACCCGCGTGGCGTGGCCGGCGGCGTCGTACCGCGTCTCGCCCGTCTGGGTGTCCACCCCGTCGCTCCGGACGGTGTGTTCCACCCGGCCCAGCCCATCCAGGGACCGCACCACCGTCGCGAGCCCGCGCCGGTCCTGCAGCGTCTCCGTCATCGCCACGTCGTCATACGCGTGGCTCTGCGTGTAGGCGGCGGACGGGGACTCCAGGTCGAAGTCCCGCTGGAAGCGCAGCCGGTTGGCCGCGTCGTACTCGTACGTCGTGACGTAGCCCTTCCGGTCCTTGTCCGCCCGCTTGTTGACGTGGTCGAAGCGGGCCTCCCTCGCATGGCCCAGTGCGTCCACCGTCCGCACCTCGCGGCCCAGCGCATCCAGGTACCGCCGCGTGACATGGCTCCGCGCGTCCGTCTCCTCCACCCGCACCAGCCCCGCCTCGGGCACGTCCACGTAGGCGCGTGCACTCCGCGTCAGGTCCAGCCCACCCGCGGAGAGGCTCTCCACCAGTACGTCGCGCGTCGGACGTCCCAGCATGTCGAAGAACGTCTTGCGCCGGATTCCCCGCCCATCCACCTGCGAGGTGACGTGTCCCTCACCGTCGTACGTGAAGCTCTCCGTCACCCCCATGGGCAGCGTGCGCAGGGTGCGCCGGTTGAGACCGTCGAAGGACTCCTCCGTGCGCCGCCCCAGCGCGTCCACCATTGCACTGCGGTTGCCGTTCGCGTCGTACTCGAAGGACGTAGTGAGGCCGAGGGCCGGCCCCGCCCGCGCGTCGTCAGGGCTTCGCGTCAGCGTGGTGGTTCCATCGTCCACCACCTGGGTAATGACGCGGTCCAGGTCGTCGAGGGCCAGGGTGGTCACGAAGCCGCGCCTGTCGCGCGTGTGCACCCGGTGCTGCGTGTCGTCGTAGTGGCTCGTCTGCGTATACGCCCACTCCTCCGGGCTGACACCCTCGCGCCTCGCCACCGTCTCCGTCACCGTCAGCGGACGGTTCAGCCCGTCGTACGTGGTGACGCGCGACAGGTGCACCACGATGCCCTGCCGGCCTTCCACCAGCGTGACGTTGCCGTTGCCGTCGTACTCGCGCCGCTCCTGCCGGGCCACCGCATCCACGGTGGAGGTGCGCCGGTTGGCGAAGTCATACGTATACGTCGTCGTGTGGCCGTTGCCGTCCGTCTCCGAGAGGAGGTTGCCCACGCGGTCATACCGGCGCGTCAGCTCGTACCGGCGCGGGGTGGACGTCGCGAAGGACTCGGCGGGCACCTCGGGCGTCTTCACGCCCACGACGCGGTAGAGCGAGTCCAGCCGGGACTCCGTCCTGAAGCCGTGCTTGTCCTCCTCCCAGACACGGTTGCCCGCGGTGTCGTAGCCATAGCGCGCCACCACACCCGCGCGCCCTACCTGGGTGGAGTCACCGCCCTGCGCCAGGAAGCGCGCGGCGTCCCCTGCCTCCACCGTCGCCGTCACCGTCGTCGGCCGGTCGGCGAAGTCATACGCCGTATGGGTCGTCACGCCGCGCCGGTCCACCACCGCCGTCCGGTTGCCGGCCTCGTCGTAGAAATAGCCCGTCGTCAGGGCCCCGGCGAGGTTGCCTCCCGACTCCGTCACCGTCTTCACCCGGTTGAGGCCATCCAGCACCACCTGACGCGTCAGGCCCAGGCCGTTCGTCTGCACCTTCACCTGCCCGCCCGCGTAGTACTCGTAGCCCTCCGTCAGCCACGGGCCCTTCGCGTTGCGACGCTCGCTGCGCTCCACCCGGTCCAGCCCGTCGAAGTCCCGGTGCGTCTTGTGCCCCAACGTGTCCGACTCGTCCTCCAAGCGGCTGCGCGTGTCGAACAGGGACGTCGTCTCGACGAAGCGTCCCTCGGACGTGGGCGTCCGCTTCCGCGTCGCGTGGCCGTTCCCGTCGTACGTGAGGATGGCAATGGTGGTGCCGTTCCCATCGATGACGGCCGACACGTCACCCTTGACCGCGCCCGACGGGCAGCTCCCGCCCTGCACCTGGCAGTACCGCTGGCTCGTCACGAGGTCATACGTGGAATTCGACACCGTCCCGGCCAGCGTGAGGCAGTCCGACTCGCCGAGCAGCGCGGAGCCGGCCACGGTGGTGGCCAGGACCCGCGTCTCCAGCGGCAAGCCCGTCCCCGTGGGCGTCGCCGTCCTCGGGTCCATCCCGGCCGAGTCCAGGGTGATTCGCGTCACCCGGCCTTCCGCGTCGATGTGGCACGTGGGCGCGCTGAACGACGCGTCGTATGCCCAGCGCTCCACCACCGCGGGCACGGGCTGCCCCTGGGCATCCCGCACCGGCTCCGTCGCCACCGGGTCCTCGCCCGAGGCCGCGAGCACCGGCGTCTCCGTCCTGCGCTCCACCATGTTGCCGAAGGCGTCGTAGCGGTAGCGCGTCACCCGGCCACGCCCGTCCTCCTCGCTCACCTTGCGCATGTGCGCCGCGTCCCAGACGGTGCGGGTGCGGGCCACCAGACTCCCACTCAGCGGGCGCTCCACCTGCACCGACGCGCCGTACGGGTTCATCCGGTACACCGTCTCCGGCACGCCGGGCCGCGGCCCCCTCACCCGCGTCTCGTACGTACGCACGGGCTGGCCGAAGATGGGCAGCGTGTTGGGCTTCAGCACATACACGAACTCCGTCGTGGCCCCTTCCGGCTCCTCCACGCGCTTCACCCGCTCGCGCTTGTCGCCGAAGCGCAGATAGTCCGCCTCACCGGGCAGCGTGTCCTGCTGGGTGTAGTAGACGTACCGCGTGGTGTTGCCGTTCGCGTCCGTGTACGCGGCGAGGTTGCTCCGCAGCCGCTCGTCGAAGCTGTCCACGTACTCGAACTTCTCTTCGCGCAGGACGGGCGCCGCCGCCTCCGAGCAGCCGCCATCCAGGCGCCGCACGCTCGACAGGTTGGCGCGCACGTCGTAGCCGTACGCCACGCACACGCCCAGCGAGGTGCCCGCTTCATCCTCGGGCAGGCGCGCGGGAGCATTCGAGTTCTGCATCAGCTCCACGTTGGCCAGCAGCGCCCGGGGCGCTCCCGGCGGGCGCGTGTAGCCGAACTGGAGGAAGCGCCGGGCTCCCGCCGCGTAGATGCGCACCACCTCGCCGTCGACGTCCGCTCCGCCGTACTCCAGCGTCGCGCGGTTGCCGGAGGCGTCCGTCACCGACAGCAGCCGGTGCCGCGGCGGGCTGACGGACGAGTCCGCCTGGCCGTAGCGGTACTCGATGCCGGCCGGTGCGCGGAAGACGAGCTGCTCCTGGGAGAGGTTCCCCACCTGCACCGTCTCGCGACGGAAGGTGCCGTGGAAGCCACGCTGTCCGGTGCACTGCCCCGCTCCAGCGCAGGTGAAGACCTGGCCGCCGCCCTCGCCGCCCACCACCATGTAGCGGAACTCACCGCCGCGGCCATCCGGCACCACGAAGCTCCGGTAGGCGTGCGTCCACCCGCGTCCCAGCGGGCCCGTCTCGAAGCCCTGGTTGCTGTAGCTGCGCGCGAAGACCAGCGCGGGGCCACGCCCCTGCACGCGCAGGTCCTCCGCCTGCTTGACGAGGTGGCCGTCCACCACGCTGACGTCCTTGACGAAGGTGTGCCCCACCGGAAGCGCGCCCGCGTCATCCACCGACGTCTTCAATGTGAGGCGCTGCGTCTGCGTTTCGGTTGGCGCGGCCTTCGGAATGAAGTCGATGCGAACTTCCTGGCCCGCCGGGTCTCCCGGCGGCACCTGGAGGCGCAGCACACCGCTGCCCGAAACCAGCGCCGGCGGCGGGACGTTGCCGTCCAGGGGCTGCACTTCCAGCTGTCCGCCCGCGTTGCGCACCAGCCGCCCGCGCGCGAGGAGGGTGTTGCCGGACGTGACGGACACGTCGCCCTCGTCTCCCGCGCAGAACTCCAGCTGCGCCGGCACGAGGATGGGCCGCTCCGTGGCGGACGCCGCCACCAGCTCCGCATTCTCGGGCGTCGCCGCCGACTCGAAGTTGCGCACGGGGAGGATGACCTTCGCCCCCAGCTCACCGCCGCTGGCCAGCAGCCGGCTTCCCGCAGGCGCGATACGGACGGTGCCGCGACTGACGACGTCCGTGACGGCGTTGGAGAGGCTGTATCGGATGGTGTGCACCTCCACCTGGAGCTCGCCGCCGTGCGTGCCCGGCTTCAGCGGCAGCTCGAGGAGGTGAACGGAGTCCGGGAGCAGCTCGATGAGGGACGCATCGCTGGGGAGCCGCGGGTAGCCTCCCAGAAGCCCGTCCACGAGGAGCGACTCTCCTGCCACCGCGGGCTTCTCGATGAAGCGCACATAGACGGGGTAGCCCGCGGGATTCGAAACCGTGACGCGCGCGACGCCATCGTCCACGGAGGCTCCGTTGCAGGGGCTGGCCACCGACTCCCCCCCGGCATCCTCCACGGTGGCGCTGACGGCGGATTCCCTGGAGCCGAACCAGTAGAGGACGCTGCCGGGGGTCAGGGTGGCGGGCACGTCCCCGTCCCCGGTCCGCTCCACCACCGAGGCGCTCACGTGGACGAATTGCCGCCCGTTGCGCACCAGGTACTTCGGCCAGAACACCACGTGCTCGTCGTCGTCGAAGCCGCCGGCTCCGCCCAACGTCATGGGCGTTTCCACCTGGTCGGAGAGGATGGCCGTGTCCGAGGCCACGCGGATGCGCAGCTGCACCTTGGCGAGGTCCGGCTCGTCCCCCTTCACCGGGTGCCAGGAGAGGTCGTCCTCCGACGTGCGCAGCACCTGGGCCACCAGGGGCTCCGGGAAGTCACCTCCGAAGATGCCGTTGAAGCGGGTGCCCAGCGTCTCCAGGCTGAGCACGTAGCGCATGTGGTTCTTGGAGGCCGCGGGCAGCAAGGCCTCGACGGAATAGCTGGCGCTCACCGGGCCGCCGGGCGACAGCGCGGAGGCCGTCACCGTGTAGTCGCCCGCGGTGGGGCCCGGGACATAGCCCGTCATCACCTGACCGAGTGTGGGCGACCAGTGCGTCAGCGTGGGGGTGACGTGAGGCGAGCCCAGCGTCTGGACCTGCCCGGGCGGCACCTGGGTCGGGTTGAAGAAACGCCCGGTGCCGGGCGCGCCGGACCACGTGACGGCCACGTTGGCCAGCGGGTTGCCGTGGGTGTCTTTGGCCGTGGCCCTGAAGGAGTGGCCCGTCTCGATGCCGCTGACGGTCGTCTCGATGCGCGTGTCGCCGTCCAGCTCGATGCGCGCCAGGGGGCCGGGGCGGCCGAGGACGGTGAAGGGGCTGGCGAGGACGAGGGTGACCTCGCCATTCGTCGTCTGGGCCATCACCTCGTTGAGGCCCAGGAGCTGACGCGCGGGATGGGGATTCGTGCCGTTCGGCGCCACCTGCTTCTCGACGGACCACTTGCGGATGTCCGTGTCCGGGATGACGAGCACGCGAGCGCGCCCCGTCCTGTCCGTGTTCACCGTCACGGTGGCTTGCGGCGTACCTGGAGCCCCCATCGTGGCAAAGCGAGGGACTGCCTTGCTGTATTGCATGTGCGGCCGGAAGGTGACCGGCGCGTCGCTGACGGGGACGCCTTCCGCGGTGGTGACGTACACCGCCAGCGGCGTCGCGCCGGCCGTGCCCACCTCCACCTCCTGGAAGTCCGTGGCCGCGACCTTGACGAGGTAGGCGATGCGGGAGGCGTCGTCCGTGGACCTGGGCGCGTCCGGCCCCTCGAGCTGCTCCACCAGCGCGTCGTCCACCCATGCGCTGGGGGAGACAATCGTCTGCCCACCCGACAGACGGCCGGAGAGGAAGTAGCCACCCTCCTCCGTCTGCGGGTTCCGGGCGATGTAGCCCGTGCCCTCCCAGTCCCTGAGCTGGAGGGACACTTCCGGGATGAGGACCTCCCAGCCGCGCGCCACCAGGTCCTCCACGTCACGACGCACCTCGGGCGTGGCGGAGAGGCGGAGCAGCTGCGCCTGGGCATTGCCGGGATTGATGGACAGGACGTCGAGGCCTTCCGCACGCGCCCGCTGGAGCACCGTCGCCGCGGACACGGCGTCCTCCTGGGTGCCCTGCGTCAGCACGCGTGCTTCCTGGTAGCTGCCCTCGTAGCCAGCCATCCGGAAGAGCGCCTTGCCCCGTCCTGGCACCAGCTCCAGCGGCGTCATGGTGCGCAGGTCCGCGTCCACTTCCAGGCCCTTCCAGATGAGCCGCTGCGGCACGCCCAGCGTCTGCTCCACCTCGAGCTGGTTCTGCACCAGCACCACGCTGGCCGTCGGGTGGAGGGGCACCACCTGGAGCAGCCTCGCCAGCTCGCGCTCCCCCGCCGTCCACGCATTCACGTAGGCCGCGGCGCGCTCGTAGAGGAAGCGGGGTGCGTCTCCGTCCCGCGCGTCATCCACGTCCAGCAGCACGGGGGAGTACGCATTGCCCGGGCTGCCTACGCCCACGGCCACCAGGTTGCCGGCGATGATGCGGTTCTCCAGCCGCCGCTTCGAGCCGTCCGGCAGCAGCAGCTCCAGCGCCCACGTGTGCTCCATGCCCAGCCCCACGGGCCGGGAGCCCAGGGCCTTCTCCTTGCCGTCCACGCGCAGCTGCGGCAGCACGCGCACCACGGAGGCGGGGGACTGGTACAGGCCGCCGTGCAGCTGCACCACCTGCTCGTCCGCGGCCGTGGCCGGGACGTAGGTCAGGATGGTGCGGTGGCCCGTCACCTGGTGCAGAGGCAGCGTCACGTCCAGGAAGAGGCCCGCCCCGTCCGAGGCCGTCACCCGCACGCGCTGTCGGGCGGAGTCCGGCAGGAAGGCGGACTCCGCCTGCACCGACACCACCTCGTAGGGCAGCGTGCCCGGGAGGAAGGGCAGCGTCTCCGTGCGCCGCTGCACGGTGCGCAGGACCTGCTCGTACGAAGTCCCCGGCTGCTGCGCGGCGAGGAAGTCCTCGACCCGGGCCCGGTAGAAGGCCAGCGGAGAGAGAGGCCCGTTCTGGGCGAGGTAGCCGTCGGTGAAGCCCTCCGGGCCGACGCCCATCGCATCCAGGACATCCACGGCGGGAGGCGTGGCCGCGTACTTCGCGGTGCCCGGAATCGCCGCGTCCAGCGCCACCCACTGCCGCGCGCCCATATTCCCGCCGGCGCCGCGATAGTCACCGTAGGCGAGCCACGCCTCCACCCACACGTGGGCGAGCTTCACTGCCACCACCCGCCCGCCCCCCGTCACCGGCTCGAAGGGAATGCCCGCCGCGGACAGCCCCTGGAGGACGCGCTGCTCGACAGCCTCCGGAAGCTGGAAGCTGGCCCCCGTGGGGCCGTACAGCGCATCCACCTCCGCGCCGGTGAGCAGGCCCATCAGGTCCGCCAGCCTGGGCAGCGGAAGCTTCACGGTGCCACGCACGTAGCGGGCGGGAGTGCCCTGCGCACGCAGCAGGGCGATGAGCAGCGTGGACAGGTCCGCGTCGTTGCCGCGCTTCTGCCGCAGCGTCTCCGTGGACCCCTTCAGCGCACCCTGGTACCAGTCCAGGTCGAGTTCGTTCTTGACGAAGTCGTAGGCGGCCTTCGCGGTCCCCAGCTCCTGGGCGCGGGCCTTCACCTCGGCGGACAGCTCCACCTCCTGCCCCTGGGCGGTGTCCTCCAGCGCGGGCAGCACCACGGCCCCGGCGAGGAACGCGGGAACCACCTCGTCCGACGACAGCTCGGCCGGAGCGAGGGAGCCCTGCACGTACGTGAGCTCCGAGCTCAGCACGGGCACGGGCCGCGAGGCGCCCCACCCGGCCAGCGCCTCGCGCAGCTTCGCCAGCCGCGTGGACTCGTCCGCGTACAGGCGCTGCCGGACGTAGGCGACGTAACGCGTCCAGACGGAGTCGCGCGGCTCGGACAGCGACTCCCGGACCTCGCGCAGCACCTGGAGCGTGGACTGCACGCGCACGGTGAGCTCGGCGTCCCGCTCTCGCACCCGCTCCACGAGCGCGCCCTGGCCCGGAGGCAGGGCCTGCTCCACCGCGTCCAGCCGCCGCACGGCGCCCTGGTGGTTCTCCTCGAGGAGGCGCTCCACCCGCAGCAGGGCGGAGGCCGCGTCCTGGCGCTGCGCTGCCTCGGCGCCGGTGGGCTGGGAGGGGTAGCGGAACACGCGCGCCCAGAAGCCGAGCGGCGCCCCCACGCGGGACACGGCCCCGTCCAGCTCGCGGGCCAGCTCGGTGCCCAGTGCCTGGGGACGGGTCCGCTCCTCGTGCAGCCGCTGGCGTCTTTCGACCTCCTCGGTGCGGGCCTTCAAGCCCGCCCAGTCGAAGGAGACCGGAGCCGGAGGGCTGGAGATCAGCACCGGCATCTCGCCCGCCCCGCGCTCCTGGGCCGGGAGCGACGCGGTGAGGGAACGGGCCCGCGCGCGCACCGCATCCAGCCCGTCGGCGCGGGTCTCCCGCGCAGCCACCGGCAGCGCCGCCAGCGCGGCGACCAGTACGAGGACCCCCGGGGTTCTCAGAGATGAATCGAGCATGGTGTCGTGGCTACTCGCAGTAGAGAGGAGGCGGAGAGACCTGGGGGCCGGGCTTCAACACCACCCGCTGCGTGCCCCCGAGCTCCACCGACTTGGCGAACAGAGCGCCGTAAATCGTCGTGCCGCCAGACAGCTTCAGGTCCGCCTCCGGCACGTACATCATGAGGGAGGCGTCCGCGGCGTTCTCCAGCCGCGCAATCTCTCCCTCGAACTTGTGGGCACCCGACACGACCACCATGGGGTGGGCCGCGCTGGGGCTCGCGCCGAGCGTGGAGCCGTCTTCCACCACCACGTCCCTGTCCACGAAGAGCAGCACGCGCGCACCGGACTCGGCCGAAAGCGTCGCGCCGCCGGTGAGGTGGAGGCTTTCCACGTGGTAGCGGCCCGAGGGCAGCACGACGTGGTGACCGTTCAGCTCGAGCGCGCCGCCCACCCACCAGGTGCCGCTGCCGGGCAGCGAGGCCAGACGTGTGTTGTCATTCGTAGCGCTCGCCAGTGCCAGGTTCGCGTAGACGTCGTAGCCGCAGTCGCACGGGGTGGGAACGGGGGTGACCTGATGGGCGCTTCCCAGCACGGTGGCGTAGTCGCCAATGCCGTAGATGATGCCGTAGTACATCGAGCCCGCCAGCGTGGCGTTCTCCACCACGGCGGTGGTGTCGGAGCTGACGATGTCTCCCGATACGACGGCGAAATTGCCGACGTACGCGAGCGAACCCGCCGCGATGGAGGCCTTGTCGCCCGGTGAGGGGCCCACCACCTGCGCGGTGCCGTACACCAGGGTGTCCTGGATGGAGCACACCGCGTAACGGAAGGGCGGCATCAGCGGGTCGCCGGTGACGATGGTGAAGGACACCACCTCGACGCGCGTGTTCCCTGCCTTGTCGGAGACGCTCACGCGCAGCTCATGCGAGCCTTCCTCGTCCACGGTGGCCCCGCTGGAGAAGGCCGCGCCGTCCAGGGTGGCCTGGAGGGTGTCGGCCGCCAGGTGGAGGTCCGTGGCCGCGAAGTGGATGGTGAACGAGCCACCCGCCGCCCCGTTGGACACGCCCGTCACCTGGATGTCAGGCGGCGTCTTGTCGAGGGTGAAGGTGAGGCTCGCTTCTGTCTCGTGACCGGCGACGTCCCGGGCCCGCGCGAGCAGCGTGTAGTCCGCCTCGGCGGAGACGATGGTGCCGGAGGTGAAGGGCTGCCCGTTCAGCGTCACCGTGGGCGCGGCGGTTTCCAGGTGAAGGTCCGTCACGGCCACCGTGGGCGTCACGTCCTGATTGACGAAGGCCCCGTCCGCCACGCCGCCGAGCACGATGCGCGGCGACAGGGTGTCGACGGTGAAGCGCTTCACCACCGGGTCCGTGTTGCCCGCCTTGTCGGTGGCCACCACGTGCAGCTCGTAGACGCCGTCCGTCGTCACGGAGGTCCCCGAGGCGAAGGGCTGGCCATTCAGCGTGGCCGTCACCGTGGAGAGGTGCAGGTCCTGCGCCGAGAACACCGGCACCACCGGCCCGTGCACCGGCACCTCGCCAGGCACCCCGGTCACCGTCAGCACGGGCGGCTGCGTGTCCCGGATGACCGTGACACTCACCGGGTTGTCGAGCGAGGCCAGGACGCGACCGTCGTTGCCCGCGAGGTCCGCCGCGCTGAACACCAGGGTGTGGGGCCCCTCCGTCGTGAGCGCCACGCTGGCGCCCCAGACGCCGTCCAGCGCGTTGCCGGATACGGGGGCCGCGGCGACCGTCGCCGCTCCGTCCACGTCCACCCGGAGCGCGGCCACGCCCGAGGCGTCGTCGAAGGCACGCACCCGGGCACTCACCACGTCCCGGACGAACATGCCCTCGGTGAGGTTGACGAGCGCCAGCCGCGGAGCCCGCCCGTCCGTCACCTGGAAGTTGAGGCGGGCCAGGACTTCAGGCGCTCCGGCCGGACGCTCCACCAGCAGCGTCAGACCATGGCTGCCCGCCGGCCAGCCCTCGGTGGAGAAGGCGTGCTGCCGCGTCCACGGCGTCCCCTGCGCGAGCGCGGAGAGAGGCCAGGTGGCCGCGGTGACGTGCGTGCCGTCGGGACGCGTGAGCACCAGGCTCACCACGGCTTCGGGTTCCGGCGCCGTGCCGCGGTTCTCCAGCAGGACCTCGGCCGTCATCGGCTGTCCCGCCCGGACGACGGGCGGCGTGCCCGTCGTCCCGGAGAGGGACACGAGGCCTGAGAGCACCGGCCGTCCCTCCACGGAGAACAGGGCCTGCGCTTCGGCCAACACCTGGGTGCCCAGCTTCACCTCGCCCGTCACCTGGTACTGGCCCGGTATGAGCGCAGCCGTTTCGAACGCGGTGAGCTGCGTCTCGCGCCGTCCCGCCAGCAGCATGGGCAGCGGCATGCTCCGCGAGGCGACGACGACGCCCCCCGCATTCCGCAGCGTCACGACGCTCTCGGCGCCTTCCAGGAAGCTGTTGCGCGAGGTGCTCGTCACCACCGTGCTCACCTCGGCCAGCTCGCCCAGGAGATAGCGCGCGCGCGACGTGCTCACGGCAATGGTGGCGGTGCGCTCGGGCAGGACGGAGAGGGGCGCCTGGCCCATCACCCCCGCCGCCCCATCCCGCCACAACGTGGCGCGGACCTCGTAGGTGCCCGCCAGCAGCGTCCCCACGGAGACCGTACGGGTGAAGCTTCGCTCCTCACCACTGGGAAGCGGCGTGAGGAACTCGGCGGAGCCCAGGGGGAGGACGACGCTACCGTCCGCCCCCACCAGGTCCACGTGCACCTCGCCGAAGAGCGGAGCGCCAGGGTTGGCCACCGTTACCGTCGCGGTGCGCTGGCCATTCACTGGCACTGAGGACGCGTCGAGTGCCACCGACACAAGCGGCTGCGTGCTCGCCGCGACGGTGAAGGACTTGAGCAGCTCGTTGTTTGCGCGCTCGAGCTCCACCACCTCATGCGCCGGGTCCACCACGACGCTCAGTTGCTGGGGCCCCGACAGGCCGCTCACGTCGATGGGGACGAGGAGCAAGGCCGAAGCCCCGGGGGCCAAGGCCTGCCCCAGCCGGACGACAGGGGCCGGCCGCAGAGCGCCGTTCTCCGTCACCACCGTCACCGCCACCTGGGGAGCGCTCGCCGCCGCCGTGCCGGTATTGGACACGGTGATGACCGCGTGGGTGGCGTCTGTCGCCATGGGCAGGCCGGGCTGGAGGATGGCGGACACGGAGAGGTCCGCCACGGAAGTCGGCTCGAACCGCACTTCGATGGGGAGCGAGGAGTCGCTCTTGCCTCCCGAGGCGTCCTCGGCCACGGCGGTGAAGAAGTTGTCGCCCGGCGCGAGCTCGACTCCGGAGAAGGTGAAGCTCCCCGCCAGCTCCACGGTCGACACCCAGGAACCGGTGGCGCTGGCGTACGAGAGCAGCCGGCCACTCGCCCCGCTCAGCAGGCGCTCCCCCAGGTAGCCCAGGCTCTCCCTGATGCCTTTGGAGACCTCGTAGCGGTATGCATAGCCACTCTGCGTGTAGAGGATGAAGTCGCCGTCGGAGGTGTACACCGGCGACTCCGGGTAGGACGCACCGGGCAACTGCCGCCCCGACGTGCTCCCACCCCACATGTGCACGAGGTACAGCGCCGTCTGGGAGCTGCCGGAACCAACGCGGGAGACGAGGGCCATCTCGTTGCCAGAGGGCGCGAGGGCCAGCGGCAGTCGAATCTCCAAGGAGGTGAAGAGGTCGACGTGGGTGTCGCCCTGCGTGTCGAAGCGACGCAGACGGTACAGCCCGCCGCCGTCCACGAGGATGGCGACGAGGTGCCGTCCATCCTTGAGCCACATCGGTGCCCGGGCATTCATGCCCGAATCCTGGGGCAGTGTCTGCTCCACGCCCGTGGCCACTTCCACCACCCGGAGGGTGTCGATGCCGGCGGTGTCGCGGTACTGCACCGCCACCCGGGACGCGTCAGGTGCCCAGGAGGGCGCGAGCTCCTGCCCCGTGGGTGCCGCAAGCAGCGGCTGAATGGCACCGCTGGCGACGTCCATGAGGTAGACGTGGGTCTTCCCCGAGGAGGTGCCTTCGGCGGCCAGCCGCGTGCCATCCGGTGAGAAGATGGGCGTGCCCTGGAAGCTCACGCCCGCGAGCTCCGCCTGCACCACCGTCTGCGTCGCCAGGTCCTCCACGGCCAGGCCTCGCGCCGAGGTGGCGCCCTGGTAGACGTAGGCCACCTTCCGGCCGTCGGGAGAGATGGACGGGACGGCCCGGCGCGGCAGCTTCAGATACACACGCTCGGACTGGACCGCGAGGGGCCCGGACCGCGTGCTGTCCACCCAGCGCCCATTGCGGTACAGGTCCACGCGAGCCAGCGGCTCCGTGGTGCCCGCCACCTCCGTGACGAAGTCGGAGAGGACGATGGGGGTGCCCGGCACCGTGGGATAGGTCAGCCGTGGCGCCGCGGGCGCCTGCGTGTCGCCCGGGACGCCCGAGGCCACGGCGGACGGTGGGCTGGCGTTGCCCGCCCCATCCACCGCGAGCACCCGGTAGTAGTACCGCGTGCCATCCACCAGGCGCCGGTCCGTGAAGGTCGTGCCGGGGGTGGCCCCCGTCACCGTGACGGACGTGAACGGCCCCTGCTCCGCCGGAGCGCGTTCCACGAGGAAGCCCGCCGCGCCTCCCGCGGAGTGCGTCCACGTCAACACCAGCGTCCCTCCGGACGGGGGCGCGGACACCACGAGCCCCTCGGGCGGCGCCAGCGCCGGCACGTCCACCGTGGCAATCACCGCGTTGGAGGGCGTCCCCTGGAAGCCGCCCTGGTTCACCGCCACCACGGTGTACGTGTACGTGCCGTTGCGAACTCCCGGGTCGGTGTACGCCCGCGCGGCCTGCGCCACGCTTCCCACCTTCACGGCGGCGGAGGAACCCGAGGCCCGCCACACCTCGAACCGCGCGACGTCCGCGGTGTCACCGGAGACGGTGAAGGCCAGGGCCACGTCCAGGCCCGACACCTCGGCCGGCAGCAGCGTCACGACGGCGGAGGGCGGCGCCACCCGGGTGATTGTCACCGGATACGACGCCATGCTCCTGTTGCCCGCGGCGTCCAGCGCCACGGCGGAGACTTCGTTGTCCCCGAGGACCAGCGGCACTTCCGCCTCGAACGCTCCATCGGCGTCCGCCTGGGCCTGGGCGACGAGAGTCCCCACGCGCAGGAGCTCGACAGTGGCGCCCGCGGGCACGCCGGAGCCGGCCAGCCGCAGGGTCGGAGTCCCGACCAGCGACTCGTCCGGCCAATACAAGTCCGGACGGTACACGCGGGCCTGGGCCGTGGCTTCCGCCCGCTGCCCCCAGGTCCCCATCGCCACCACCTGGTAGTCGTGGAAGCCCTCGGGGAGGTCGACCTCGGACAGTGAGGTGGAGGTCGTCATCCGCGCGAGGGTCAGCGACACGTCCCTCAGCCACACTCCACTGGTGGAGCCCTCGAGGAACTGAAGGCGCACGCCCTCGACGCCCCACACCCGGGGCAGGGTGACCGAAGTGCCCCAGGAAGTCTGGACCAGCTTGCGCACGGGGATCCATGTCCCCTGCACCTTCACGGACACCTGCACCGTGGAGTTGTACTGCACATCGGCGTGGAGCGACTCCAGGGGGACTGGCGTGTTGAACGCCATCTCCCAGGTCTGGGGCAGCCCCGGGCCAGACTCCCAGACGGTGTTGCTGTCATCGTCGTACCCCTGGTCCGGCGTGTTGCCATTGGCGCTGCTGCTGGCCGAGGCCACGGCAGCGGGGCGCTGCGGCGCGGGCAGCACCGAGGTGCCTCCGCGCCGCACGTCGAAGCCCAGCAGGTGCGCCTGCGGATTGCTGTCCGCCCAGGAGAGCGCCACCGCGCTTCCATTCACGAGCGTGGTGACCGCGGGCGGCACCAGGTCGGGCGCCACGGAGACGATGCGGGTGTCCGGCGCCGTGTCCACGTTCCCGCGGGTGTCGGTGGCCACGGCGCGCAGTTCCAGCACCGGCGAGGCGAACTGCGCGGGGTCCAGCGCCGAGGCGTACGGCGCGCTCGTCGCCGCGGGCCCGAGGGGCAGGAAGCCCCCCTGCCCGATGGCGCGTGCCTCGAACTGGACCTGGGCCACATCCTGGTCCGGGGCGTCGGCGGACAGCGTCACCGGCCCCGTCAGGCGGGCGAACTGGAGGGGCGTGACGAGCACCGCCTTCGGCGCCCGCGTCTCCACGATGGCGGTCTTCACCTGGGAGGGAGCGCTCAGGTTGCCGGCCCCATCCACAGCATAGAGCTGGTACGCCAGGGTCCCATCCGGCAGGCCCGTGTCGAGGTACTGCGTCGTCCCGGCGGGGAGCAGGTAGTCCAGGAAGTTGCCCGGCGAGGCACCGGCGGGCGCGTTGGCCGGAGCGCCATCGGCCAGCAGCAGGTAGCCCGCCAGGTCCGTATCGGAATTGGCCGACCAGCGCACGTCCACCGTGGAGCCGCTGGCTGTCGCGGAGACCAGCACCGGCGCGGCTGGCGGTGTGTTGTCCACCTGCACCACCACGCGGGTCTCGGCCACGTTGCCAGAGGCGTCCTCCGCCTCCAGCCGCAGCGTCTGCTGCGAGCCCTGCGGCGCCGTGCTCGTGTCCCATGTGCCCAGCACATCGCCCTGCGTGGGAGCCGTGCCGCGCGACAGCAGGGAGAATGAGGAGGGAAGCGCCCCCGCACCCACGGAGAGGCGGTACTCGCGGAAGTCCTCCCGGCCGAACGCCTTGCCCTTCACCTGCACCTGACCGGAGACCACCGCCCCGCTCACGGGCGAGTCGAGGGAGACCTCGGGCGGCTCCAGGTCCACCGTGGCTTCCGGAGAGGGAGGGCTCTGCAGCTGCGCCCTGTCCACCGCCACCACCGCGTAGCGGTACACGGAGGCCGCCAGACCGTCATCCAGGAACGTCGTGCCTGTCACAAGGCCCGTGCCCATGGGCGCCAGAGGCCCTGCGCCGAGCGCCCGCAGCACCCGGTAGCCCACCACGTCCGCGTCGCCGCTGGCCGTCCACGTCAGCGTGACGCCATCAGGCCGGCGCAGCTGGGCCACGAGGCCGGTGGGCGCGGAGGGCGGCGCGGCGTCCACGAAGAAGCCCGCCACGTCCACCTGCTCGTTGCCGGCCTGGTCCTTCGCCGTCAGTCGCAGCGTGTAGTCGCCATCCACAGGGGTCGACGCGAGGGTGGCCAGGGTGCCCGCGACCACTTGCGACGTCCCCTTCATCAGCGTCACGAACCGGGCGGCCGTCTGGGGCGGGCCATCGGACAGCTCCAGGCGGTACTCCGCGAAACGGTCATCCGTGGCCGTGCCCGTCACCGTGCCCGCCACCGGCAGCACACCGTCCCGCGGCGAGGCGATGTGGGCCTCGGGGGGCGTGCTGTCGAGGGTGAGGGCGATGCGGCTCTCGGAGGTGTTGCCCGCCCGGTCCTCCGCGCTCAGCCGGAGGGTGACGTCCCCATCGTCTTCCTGGGCCGCGTCCCAGCGCAGGACGATGCCGTCGCCAGGAAGCTCCGGCCAGGAGGCCAGCAGCTCCGGCGCCGCGCCCTCTCCGCGCAGCAGCTCCAGGGTGATGCGCCGCGGGTGCGGCTCCTCCAGCGTGGCGGTGACAGGCACCAGGCCCTTGAGGCCGGTAAGGGCCGCTCCGTCCAGCGGCGCGGCGAAGGCGACCCTGGGCGACGTCGTGTCCACCGAGAACGGGATGACCTGCTCGCGGGCGTTGCCCGCCCCGTCCGTGGCGATGACCGTCACCGTGTGCGCGCCCTCCTCCATGGCCCCGAGCGAGGCGAGCTTCCCGTCCACCGGAGCCGCCCCGGACGCGAGGACGCTTGTGGTGCCGGCGGGAGTCGTATGCCGCAGCGTCCACGTCTCCAGATGGTCGTCGCCGATGCGGCCCACGACGTCCCCGTTCGCGCGGACGAAGGCCCCTGACAGCGGCGCGCTGACGGCCACCTCCGGCAACTCCCTGTCGAGCGTGAGGGAGGCCTCGGCCTCTTCCGTCGTCGTCCCGGCGGTGGACACCACGCGCACGCGGTACGTGGCGTCCACGAGCGGCTGCAGGAGCCCCACGTCCAGCGGCGCGGTGTGCTCACCCACGCCCAGCGACGTGGAGGCAAGGGGGACGCCCACCACCTGTCCCCCGGCATCCATCAACTCCACGCGCACCGAGCCCGCGGTCAGCAGGCGGAAGCGCGCCTCCGTGGCGTCGTGGATGCCATCTCCGTTCGGCGACAGCAGGCTTCGCGCGAGCGAGAACCCGCCCAGCACGCCCCGGGCCGCCACGTCCACCGTCAGCAGGGCCGTGGCGGTGTGTCCCGCCGTGTCCCGCACCACCAGCCTCAGGGTGTGCGGCCCCGGTGACAGCCGCGCGGTGTCCACCGTGCCCAGCACGCCCGTGACCGGGGCGGACGCGGCCTGCACCTGCGTGAAGCTGACAGGCTGCGTCCCCTCCCCCACCGAGAGCTGGTAGTCGAGGAAGTTGGTGTCGCGGGCCTCGCCGCGCACCGTCACGGTGCCCTGGACAGTGCCGCCAGACGGCGAGTCGATGCGCGCCACTGGCGCCTGGGCGTCCACCCGCACCCGCGTGGTCCGGCTGACCTCCGTGTCACACACGTTCTTCGCCGTCAGGCGGAGCACGTAATCCCCATCCGCCAGGGCGCTGCCCGCCGGGCCCAGCCCGTCCCAGGTGATGGTGTTGGCACCCGCCACGAGGGAGCCCTGGTAGAGCATTCCCAGGGAAGGGCCCTCGACATTGCCAGACAGCGGCGCCAGCGTGAGCGTCGCCGTCGCATCTTCCGACAGCGAGGCGTGCAGCGTGGTGCCGCCCTGGTCCGGCGCGACGAGGTCCGCCGCCGCCGAGAAGTGGGAGATGTCCACGCCCGCCATGTAGCGGAAGGTGGTGATGGGCGAGCAGTAGCTCCCACCGCTCGCATCCCAGGCGCTGAGCCGCATCTCGTAGTCGCCCGAGGTCAGGCGGCTGGCATCCACCTGCGCGAGCAGGCCCGTTACCGTGCGCGCCTGCGCGGTGGCGTAGAACGTGCTCGTCTGCTGCTCCAGGGGCTGGCCCGCCTCCCCCAGGAGGACCGCGTAGCCCTCGAGGAGGTTGTCCGAGACGGTGCCTCGCACCTCGAGGGACGTGCGCACGCGTCCCTGGGCGTCCCGGGTGCTCACCGGGCACACCACCCCCTGCGAGGCCGGGACCTGGATGAGGGTGGTGGGGGCCTGGCGGTCCACCGCCGCCGTGACGGCATCCAGCATGTCCGTCGCGGTCATGCCCAGGCTGTCCGTGGCCTGAGCGGACACGAGGTAGCGGCCGGCGGGAAGGCCCGCGGACGAGAAGGTGCCATTCGTCTCGACGCGGGTTCCCGGGGTGAAGGGCTCCAGCATCACCGGCGTCACCGAGGAGGAGGCATGAGGCCGCACCCAGGCGGCCAGCTCTCTCACCTGGGCCCCGGCTTCCGCCGTCGCGCTGATGGCCACGGAGAAGGTGGCCTCCTGCGGCGTACAGGCGGGCGCCCGGCCTTCCACGCGCGCCACGGACTCCACCTTCACCCGGGTGCAGGGCATCTTGAATCCGGCGGACGCCGCGCAGGTGCTGGCCGCGTACGCTTGCGAGTCCACGGGCGGGCTGCCGTCGGCGAAGCGCGTCACCACCCGCACCTTCTGCTCGCTGCAGGCCCACGAGGCATCCGCCGTCGCGTTCAGGGCAGGGGCCGTCCCATTGAAGGCGCCCAGGGTGCCCACGCGGCTCCACGTCGCCGCGCCGCCGCCCTTGACGAAGACCTCCATGGAGGAGACGGGCCTGCGGAAGGTCTCGGCGAGTCTCAGCGTCGCCCCGGCGCCCGTCACCGTGGAGCCCGTGAGGAAGGCCCCGCAGAGGTTGACGTCCACGCCCGTATCCAGCTTCTGCCCCAGGATGGTGCGGCCCCGGAAGGTCGCGCGGTAGTTGCAGCCCGTGAGGCTGGAGGTATCGAGGCTGGCCTCCAGCGTCGCCGTCCCATCCGGCTGCACCTGGAGCGTCGCCGCCTCGAGCGGGTAGGTCCGCTCCGGCTGCTGGGCCGAGGGGGCGATGAAGTCCACCGCGGCCCCCGGCTCGAGGGCGAAGGCGGCGCTCGGCAACACCTTGAGCACCATCTTGGAGGACTCGCCACTTCCCGACGGAGCCGTGCACAGCGTCAGCTCCGAGAGCCGCGCCTCGAACGACACCTTCGCGCGGAACTCCTGCCCGTCCGCGGCGGTGGCGACGACCTCCACGTCGTAGGCCCCGGGGGGAATGGCGCGAGCGTCCCAGAGCACCACGGCCTCTCCCATCGCGTTGACGTTCTGCGTGTCGAGGACGGTCTGCCCCGTCCCCCGTCGCGTGTACTGGACCGCGAAGCTGACGAGCGGCGCGTCCGACGAGTGATCGAGGGCGAAGGCGTAGTGCTGGGGTTCGAAGGCGAAGACGCGCGGATTTCCGAAGGCATCCACGAGCGAGGTCAGGTTGTCGATGCGCGGCACCTGACGGCCGTCGAGCATGAGGTAGCCATGCTCGGGGCCCACCCGCGAGGCCTCGCCCAGGGCCGTGACGAACATGCGCTCGGGGGCGGCCAGCGGGGAGGTCGCCTGCGCGTTGCCGGCCCTGTCCCAGGCCCTCAGCCGCAGCGCCCGTCCGAGCAGCGAGTGCAACCGCAGGGGGTGCGCCAGCACCTTCGCCTCCGCCTGCACGGCCTCGCCTTCCATCACCGTGGCGTAGTCGTTCACGCTCGACGGCGCCCGCTGCTCCAGCGCCCACCCGACCAGGTTGGCGTCCTGGGCCCGCCAGCTCGTGTCTACATAGACGGCGGGCACCGACACCGGGAAGCCCTCCGGATGGACCATGGCCGACGTGAAGGAACGGCTGAACAGGGCATCCACCGACGGGTCCTGGTCGGGAGGAAGCGTCTTCGAGAACTTCAGCGTCAGCGCGGGCGGGGTGGCATCCACGACGAAGCGCAGCGAGGCACCTTCCGTCCGGGCCGTGTAGACGCCGTCAGGGACTGGCACACCCTGGTCGTCCCTGCCATCCCAGGTGAAGGTCTGATCACCCGCCTGCGGGTGGGTCACCGAGACGTGGCGAACGACGGTGCCTGCCGTGGAGACGAACTCGAACTGCGTCGTCAGCGGCAAGGTGTTGGTGTAGCGCAGCTCCGAAACGTCCTGCACCCCGTCGCCGTTGGGCGAGAGGAACTCGGGCTCGCGCCAGAGGTTCGCCAGCGACGGCGTGCTGCTCCACGACGCCATCGTCCGGCGGAAGCGCACGTTGCCCGCCTTGTCCTTCGCCGTGAGGGTGACCTCGTACATGCCCGGTGCGGAGGGAGCCCACTCCGCCAGCGTCCCGTTCACCACCGGCCGGTCGCCGCGGGCGATGACGGTCGGCGTCCCCGAGGGCAGCGAGCGGACGGAGATGGCATAGGACTCGAAGTTCTTGTCCGTCGCCGTCCCGTGCAGGGTGAGGAAGGGCGCACCCGCCTTGCGCGTGGCCATCAGGCGCAGCCCCAGGTTCTCCAGCGAGGAGACCGCGCGGAGGCCGCCGGGATTCAGCTGCACTTCGAGGAAGCCACCTCGGGGGGAAATCTGCATGCGCTCCACCCCTGCCCCGATGGGCGCGGTGTAGAACGGGTGTCCCTCGCCGCCCTCCAGCGGCACCGACCAGATCTCCCAGGGGAGCCCCGCGTTCGAGCCCTGGCTGTAGGTGAAGTAGAGCGACTGCTGGAGCGCATCCAGGGACAGGGAATAGATCTGCCGGGTGAAGATGCGCCGGTCCCAGTCTTCAAGCGGAAGCTTGAAGACAGTTCGCCGGGCCCCTGTCAGCGGGGTGATGGCGAAGAGCTCATCACCCGAGCCGGAGATGATCTCGGAGCCCGGCGACCAGAGGTGCCGCCTGCCGTACGTCGCTATGTCTACCTCATAATAGAAGGGAAAGTTGAGCGGCCCCACCTGTTGGGGTGTCCCGCCTTCAATCCCCACGGTGAAGACTCCCTGTCTGCGATAGGTGTAGGGATAGAAGAAGTTGTCATTCAGGTAGAACGAAACCATCTGCCCGTCGGGTGAGAATGCACCTTCCCGCAGGTTTTCGTCACGGTTGAACACCCCCGGCCCCTTCAGGGTCCTCCGGTTGGCACCGCTCCTGTCGACGACCTCCAGGGTGATGCCGTAGGCATTGCTGGCACTGACCCAAGAGCTGAAGAGCACCTGTTGGCTGTCAGGGCTGAAGGCTGGGTAGAGATCCGACACATCCCTCTTGAGCTCGGTATGGGCAAGGGTCCGCACCTCCTGCGTGACAAGGTCATACAGGCCAAGGTGACCGCAGCTCTGGATTGAAAAGCCGCAGTGGGTGTAACGCATATAGATGGGGAAGACGAGCGTCTTCCCATCTGGAGACAAGGAGACGTCGTAGATGCGCCGGATGTCGCAATCCCACTCGGGCTGCAGGCGCTTCGGATTCCCACCCTCGATGGGCTGGAAATAGATGCTGCACATCTGGACCGAGCCAGACTGGCGCTGGCCGACGAAATACGCCCCTGAATCATCGGACGCCAACGCCAGACGCCCCCGCCGCGTCACCCCCGAGCTGGCCGGCGGCTCCAGCGACTCCTCGAGCAACCACTGCGGCCCGGGTGCCTCTTCCATGCGGGAGCGGTTGTTGTCGACGACGGCCACCAACGTCCCGATGTCTGTCTTTGCTCCGGACGTGCTCGCATGGACCGCCAGTTGGTACGCCCCGTCCCCCGCCAGGCGCCCCTGCGCGTCCCGCCCGTCCCAGGTGACACTGCCCGACGTCGTGGACTCGGCCGTCAGCGTCCGGATGAGCGTCCCCGCAGCGTTCCGGACCTCCACGTCCACCGCGGAGGCCGACGCCAGCCGGTAGCTCACCTCGGTGGCGTCCTTCACCCCGTCCCCATTGGGGGAGAAGAAGGGCTGGGAGAGGGCAAGCGCAGAGTCCTGCACCCGGACCTTCCGCTCCGCGCGGTTGTTGTCGTACCGGCTCTCGGTGACGGCGTGCGACGCGTTGACCACCGCGACCAGGCGCTGCTCCCCGGTGAGCCCCGCGGTGCTCCACGGGATGAGGGCCTCCGCGCGCTCCCCCGCCGGCACCAGCGTCAGGGTCTGGCTGCCGAGGAGCATGCCGCTCCCCGGCTCCCCCAGGTACAGCTCCACCACCGCGCCCAGCGCATCCTGCCCACCGCTGTTGAGCACGGACACCGTCACCGGCACGTCCATGCCCGCGCGAGGGAAGGCCGGCTCCGGCTGGAGGTCCGCGCTGGCCACCACCAGGTCCGCCAGGGACACCGGCTGGAAGGACACCACCGCGAGGTTGTCCGTCTCGTCGATTTCCTGGACCTGCTGTTCCGTGTCCAGTTCCACCCGGACGCTCGTCTGGGTCGCGCCTTCCACGGTGAAAGGCGCGGACACCGTGGTGCTTCCCCCCGCGGCCACCGACGTCACCTCCCGGTGGGCGAACACCACGTCGGTGCCTCCCGCGGTCACCAGGTGGAAGTCCACGAAGAAGGGCCCCGCGGCCGAGGCACCACCATTGCGCACCACCACGGAGGCAGTGGCCTGCGCGCCCTGTAGCGGCCGCTGCGGCGACAGGGCGAGCCCCCCCGCCGGGATGTCGAGGTTGGCCAGCGTGGACGGCTCGACGGTGAAGCCCGCGGTCGCGGTGTTGTCCGCCGAGTTGCCGTCCGCCGGAACAGGCTGTCCCGAGAAGGCAGACACCTTCGCGACGAGGCTGCCCGCGACGTTGGCGCGCCACGGCACGTCGCGCTGCACGGAGCCTCCCGCCGGGACGGTGAAGGACTGAGACGGCAGCGTGGCGAGCGTCGCGCCGCCGGAGGATTCGATGGTGATGTGCGCCGTCGTCCCGGCCGCGTCCACCGTGCCGGCATTCACCACGCGGAAGGACACCGTCACGTCCTGCCCCTGCTGCGTCTGGGAGGGAGTGACAGTCAGGTTGGCCACGCCCACGTCGATGGCGGGCGTGACAGGCACCTGCACCGCGCCCGTGTTGTTCCCCTCGTTCGCCTCCGCGACCAGGTTGCCCGGGTCCACGACCAGCGAGACGGACACCGCGGCTGGAGCGCTGGTGACATTGCCAGTCAGCGTGACAGGGATTGAGGTGCGCCCGGCCAGGGACACCGTCGTCGTCGCCACGGGGACGCCCTGGACGCGCAGGGACACCTGCACCAGGCCCGCGTCCGTCAGGCCCAGGTTGGCCAGGGTGGCACTCGCCGTCAGCGTGGCCGGCAGGTGGCCGATGCTCCCCGGCGTCGTGGTGAGGCTGCCCGCGGCCACCGTCAGGTCCGGCAGGGCCGGCGGCGGCTCGACCGTCAGCGGCACCGCCACCCGGTTGTCATCCTCCCGGGTCTCATCGACGACCTGGGGCGCGTCGACCACGACGAAGACCTGGGTGGTCCCCGCGTGCCCCGTGGTGTCGAGGGAGAGCACCACGGTGGCCGTGGCCCCCGCGTCGATGCCCGAGACTGTCTGGGCCGCCCCCAGCGGCGTGCCATTCGCGTCGAAGGCGCGCACCTGCACGCCCTCCGCCCTGCCGCCTCCGAAGTTGTGCACGGACACCGTCGCGAGGACGCCCTCGCCCTCCACCACCGTCGACACGGAGAGCGCGACGTCCAGGGGGGCCAGCGACAGGTTGGGCGTCAGCGCCAGCCGCACCGCCTGGATGGCCCAGGCCGTGGCATGGACGGAGGACTCCCAGCTGCCGTCATCCCGCTGCTGCGCCAGGAGCGCGCCGGCCGTCGCGGCCTGCTCCGCCGAAGACAGATACGACCAGGCCCTCAGGGCCAGGAGCGCCTGGGCCGTGGCGGCCGCGGAGGGGCGCTCGTCACCATAGAGATGGCCCGCGTGGCGGCGGCTCACCAGGAAGGACCAGGCCTTCCCGGCTGCGGCGTAGGAGGCCGGCGTCCTCGGAAGCCGCGCCAGCAGGTTCATGACAAGGGCCGTCGACTCGACATACCCGGGCCCGCCCGGCAGCAGCGGCCAGCTTCCGTCCGCGGACTGCCGAGCCAGCAGGAAGTCCGTCAGCGCCTGCAGCCGGGCGCCCGTCGCGCCCGCGGCGTCCAGGGCGCGGGCCGCCAGCACGGTGTCGATGAGGGTGGGCGTGTAGCCCCGCGACAGCCCCACGCCTCCGTTCGTCCACGCGCTGAGCTGCCCCTCGAGAGTGGACAGCGCCCCCTGGATGGACTGCGGGGACTGCCGGGCCGCCACGAGCCCGAGCACCCGGCGCGAGGCCTCATCCACGCCCACGCCCGCGGTCGCCGCGAGGAAGTCCCCACCCCGCCCGGACGCGGCTGTCACGTCCGGCGCGAGGCCGCTGACCGCCAGCGCCTCCAGCGCCACCTGCGTCTCCCGCCAGCGCGTTCCCCCGCCGTCCGCCCAGAAGCCCTCCGGCGTCTGCCGTGCCAGCAGGTAGGCGAGCCCTTGCGCGAGGTCGGGCTCCTCGGCACCCGGCGACGGGGGCAGCTCCACCAGCTCCGTCTCGAGCAGGCCGCGCCCCCGGGTGAGGAAGAAGAAGCTGTTGCCGAGCGAGCGGCGCAGGGCATCCACGAAGGCCACCTGTGCCGGCGTCGCCTCCTGCCCCGGCGGCGTCAGGATGATGAACGCCGCGCGGAAGGACTTCTGGGATTGCGCCATGGCCGGCACGCGCGCGCCCTCGGCCGCCACCACGTCCGCGATGGAGAGGGTCCGCGCGGTGGCGTCGATGCGGGTGCCGTCCGCCGGGGGGAGGTCCACCGCCTGGTACGGCACCTGGGGCCCGGGAGTGAGCAGGGTCAGCGGGCCCACCTCGTCCGGGCCCAGCAGGCCCATGAGGTACAGGTCCAGGCTCGAATAGCGAAGCCGCGAGTGCGCCGAGGAGAAGGTGCCCGCCGCGAACTGCGTCCAATCACTGCCATAGAGAACAGAGGCGTCCGAGTCGAGGAAGAAGCTCCAGTGGGCGCCATCGCGGCCCACCAGGTCTGTCTTTCGCGCCTTCGTCACCGGGTCGAGATAGGCAACCCGTCCGCTCCACTGATGGGCGACCTCATGGGCCACGATGGCCGCGGCCGACTCCACGGTGGTGCCCTGCGTGTCCGGGCTCAGGGCGCGAACGTCCACGAAGCCCTTCAGCCGCGCGGCACTGCCGTACTGCACGCCCAGGTCATTGGCCGGAAAGCCAATTCCCTGGATGGTGTTGCGAACGAGGTGGTGGAGCCCCGCGGCCGCTTCCTGGCCCAGGTCCACGTTGAACGTGGGCAGGACCACCAGGAAGTCATATGCATCACCGTGCGTCTCGTAGAACTTCTTCGCCACGCGGGTCCGTGCCGCGGGGTCCGTTCCGTAGGGCGTGCCGTCATGCTGGAGGACGGTGACGTGTTCGGCGCCCAAGGCACTCGTGGGCAGGGCCACCCCCACCGCGAGCAAAAGCCCCAGCAATCCCGTCAGGGACAGACCTACATCAGCCCAGGTCCGACGCATCCGCTTTCTCCCGCCGACCACGCACCACGCACCGAGCGGGTCCGTGCACCAATGAATGTCAGTCACCCAACAGAACGATGGGGTGGAGCCTCTACACGTCTTGTCGGCAGCGCGTCAAACGTTGCGGACGGCAATTTCCTACAAAGGCAGACACGACAGCTCCGTTGCCTTCCACGGGCCCGGACTGCGCAGGAAAACTTGGATACCCAGGACGTGAGGCGAAGCCAGTGAGGGGGACGCGGCGGGCCCGGTACGCGGGCGGGTGGAGGTTTTCGTCCACCCTCCTTACGTAGTGATCTCCCGGGGTTGGTCGTGGGGGTGGATGTTTCCCTCTCGCTTCCCCCGCTCCGCGCTCCCGGCCGCTCCCTTCAAGTGTGCGGGATCACTCCGATCCGCATCCCCCCGAGCGCGGGCACGCGCGTTGCTGTCCGCGCTCCGACGGTTCCGCCGCACCAAGGGGGTGTGCGTGGACAAGGGCTCGGCCTGGCTCGGGGGAGTGTCGGTTGGCGACGTACGCGGCGATTTCGGCGGTGGGCCAGGGGGTGCTTGCCCTGCTGGAGCAGTCCTGCCCCAAGCCGGAGTTCGAGGGCGCGAAGTTCCGCCTCTACCAGGCCTCCGACTTCAAGGCCCCCATGGACGAGGGCGTCTCCCTCTTCCTCTACCGGGTCATGCCCAGCACCGTGCGCCGCAACCTCCCCGGCCGCGTGGACTCGCAGGGCCGCCGCACCCGCAGGCCCCTGCCGCTGGACCTCTATTACCTCCTCACGCCGTGGGCGAAGACGGCCGTGAAGCAGCACCGGCTGCTGGGCTGGGCCATGCGCCAGCTCGAGGACACGCCCACCCTCACCGCCAGCTTCCTCAACCACTACGGCACGCCCGAGACGGACACCTTCCTCCCCGAGGAGACGGTGACGCTCGTCTACGACCCGCTGTCCATCCAGGACATGCTCAACATCTGGAAGCCGGGCGAGCCCAACATCCAGGTCTCCGCCACGTACATCGCGCGCATGGTGGGAATCGAATCCGCCATCGCCGACGAAGAGGCCGGCCCCGTGCAGACGCGCGTCCTCGCGCCGGGGAGGTTGACCGAGCGATGAGGCCGCCCATCCATGTCATGGAGCGGCTGTCGCGCATCGCCCCGCTGGGCGTGCGCTTCCACGACGAGGCCACCGGCGCCCTCGTCGGTGACGGACTTCAAGTCTCCGCCTTCCCTGAAGGCCTGCCCGCCGCGCGCAAGCCCTCCGTCGTCAACCGCTCCGGCGTCCACGTCCTCATGGACCTGCCCGGCCTGAGGCATCTGGAGTACGGCGACGGCGACGCGGGCACCGACGCCTGGTGGGCCGCCCTCCCCGCCCGAAAGCCTTACATCGTCGAGGTCCAGGACACGCTGGGGCGCTTCCTCCCCTGCGCCTTCCGCGCGGAGTTGCCCCACCGCGGCCTCTTCGCGCCGGACTGCATCACCTCGCCGCTGTCCCCGCTGTCGCCGCTGTCCCCGGGGGACGGCCCCTCCGTGCCGCTGTTCTCCGCGCCCGCGCGCCGGGCCGCCGTGCCGCTGGCCGTGCTGCGCGCCGAGCTGTGGGACATCCAGGCGCGCATCCCCGCGGCGTGGGCCTACGTGGAGGCCACCATCACCGGAGGCGCCACCGTGCGTGGCGTGGCGGACGAAGGCGGCCGGCTCGCCCTCTTCTTCCAGTACCCGGAGCCCGTGGACTTCGCGCCGGGCTCGGCGATGGACGCGTCCAGCCTTCCCGCGGGCCCGCCCCTGCTGGAGCAGTCGTGGGCGCTGCAGGTGCGCGTCCACTACGCCCGCCACACGCCCGTGCCCGAGCTGCCGGACGTGTGCCTCACGCTGTCCCAGCCCCCGGTGGGGGTGTGGGCCGACACGGGCAGCCCGCTGGAGCTGCTCGAGCCAACGCTGCGCTACGGCCAGGAGCTCGTCCTGCGGACCCAGGACGCACCGGGCTCTCGACTGTGGATCACCCCCACGGGTCCAACTCCCTAGGAAAGACCGATGCCCGAATATCTTGCCCCTGGCGTATTCATCGAAGAGACCAGCTTCCGCGCCAAGTCCATCGAGGGCGTGAGCACCACCACCACGGGCTTCATCGGACCGACACGGTACGGCCCGGTGGACCTGGAGCCGGAGCTCATCACCAGCGTGGTGGAGTTCGAGCGCATCTACGGCAACCGCCGTCAGCTGGCCTTCAAGACGGCCGGCGCGCTCCACAACTACACCTGGCACGCCGTGCGCGCCTTCTTCGAGGAAGGCGGCAAGCGCCTCTACGTGAGCCGCGTGTACCGCAAGCCGGATGGCAGCGGCGGCTCGGCCTACACGGGCATCGACCCCAGCATCGACCTGGGCAACGGCACCTCGGTGGCCAGCGAGTACAGGGACGGCCACGCCCGCACCCTCCTCAACCTCACCGCCACGGACCTGCAGAAGACGCTGGCGCTGACGGCGCGCTACCCGGGCTCGGCCGGCAACCTGCGCGTGCGCTTCACGCTGCGGGTGGGACAGAACGTCCTCTCCTTCGATGCCGGCACCCCGCGCGTGGGCGCGCTGCTGGAGCGCGACGTGGTGATGATTCGCGACATCCGCTCGCCCATCGTCGCGCCCACGGGCACCGGCTCGCTGTACCTGGCCGAGTGGGACGAGGACGCGCAGGACTGGAAGTTCACCCAGGGCCCGTCCACCTCCATCTTCCTCAACACCATCACCGAGAGCGACGGCTACGACATCCGCGTCGTCACCGCGGCGGTGACGGTGATTCCCACCGACGACCCGGCCTCCGCGCAGACGTGGGACGGGCTGGCGTTGGACCCGAAGCACTCGCGCGCCGGAGCGGAGGACTCGGTGTCCGCGCGCTTCGGCTACGACGCGGCGGACACGGCGAAGAACCGAGACGTCCCCGTCATCATCTCCGTGCAGGAAATCACCGACGGCCTGGGCGTGGCGCAGGCCTTCCTGGACGCCAGCCTCAACAGCCCGGCCATGAGCCCGCCGCTGGACGAGGCGCTGGAGAACACGGACTCGCCCGAGTCGCAGCGCTCGCTGGAGGTGCTGCTCAAGGGCGGCAGTGACGGCGAGCGGCCCACCTCGGACGACTACAAGGGCCAGCAGATCGTCAACACCACCCGCAAGACGGGCCTGGTGCAGTTCGAGGACCTGGAGGACATCTCCATCGTCGCCGCGCCGGGCTCCACCTACGGGTACGAGAACGGCTACGCGAACGACTCCGCCAGCATCATCAACCTGCTCATCTCCCACGCGCAGCGGATGAAGTACCGCATCGCGGTGCTGGACAGCGGCAACGGTCAGACGCTGTCGCAGGTGCGCGCGCTGCGCGCCAAAATCGACTCCAGCCACGCGGCGCTCTACTACCCGTGGGTGAAGGTGCTGGACCCCGTCACGCGCCAGCCCATCTTCCTGCCGCCCAGCGGCTTCGTGGCCGGCATCTACGCGCGCAACGACGTCAACCGCGCCGTCTACAAGGCCCCCGCCAACGAGGTGGTGAACCTGGCGCTGGGCTTCGAGTCCAACCTGAGCAAGGCGCAGCAAGAGGTGCTCAACCCCGAGGGCATCAACGCCTTCCGCTTCTTCGAGGGCCGCGGCAACCGGCTGTGGGGCGCGCGCACCACGTCGTCGGACCCCGAGTGGAAGTACGTCAACCTGCGCCGCTACTTCGCCTACCTGGAGCGCTCCATCGACAAGGGCACCCAGTGGGCGGTGTTCGAGCCGAACGGCGAGCAGCTGTGGGCGAACGTCCGGCGGACGATTGAGGACTTCATGCTCAACGAGTGGCAGTCGGGTGCGCTGCTCGGAGACAAGCCGGACAAGGCGTACTTCGTGAAGTGCGACCGCAGCACCATGAGCCAGAACGACCTGGATAACGGCCGTCTGGTCTGCCTCATCGGCGTGGCGCCCATCCGCCCGGCCGAGTTCGTCATCTTCCGCATCGGCCAGTGGACCGGCGACCGGAAGTAACCCTCCTGGAGACCAACCATGGCCGTCTTTCGTGATCGCCCCTATGTGCAGTTCAACTTCCTGGTCGACCTGGGCACCGGCACCACCGATGGGCCGGACGCGGGCTTCCAGGAAATCTCCAACGTGGGCATGGAGGTCACCGTCGCGGAGTACCGCAACGGCAACGAGAAGGAGAACAGCGTCCGCAAGATTACGGGCCTGAACAAGGCCACGGACGTCACCATGAAGCGCGGGGTGATTGGCTCGCTCAGCCTCTACAGGTGGCTGGACCAGTTGCGCAACGGCGACTCCAACGCGCTGCGCACCGTCACCATCCAGCTCCAGAACGAGGACCACACCGCGGTGGTGCAGACGTGGAAGCTCTTGCGCGCCCGCATCATCAAGCACGTGTCCGGCCCCTTCAACGCGAAGGGCACGGACGTGGCGATTGAAGAGCTGACCATCGCCTACGAGCGGCTGGAGATGGAGTGACGTGAGCCGCCCCGCCGCCAGACGCCTTCCCGGCCTCCGCTTCGAGATACAGGCTCCGCCCGCGGCGGACGCACTGCCTCGGATGGACGTGGCCGCCTTCGTCGGCTTCGCGGCCTCCGGCCCGCTGCACGCGCCGGTGGCGGTGGAGGACGTGGCGGACTTCACGGCGGTGTTTGGCGCGGCGCCCCTGCTGGCCTGGGACACCGAGCGGGGCGAGCCCGTGTACGCGCAGCTCGAGTCCGCGGTGCGGGCCTTCTTCCGCAACGGCGGCCGGCGCTGCTGGGTGGTGCGCGTGGCCGGGCCCCAGGCGCGCACCAACACCTTCCCCGTGCCGGGACTGCTGCGGTGCTCGGAGGGCGGCGCGATGACGCCGGCGCTCGCCCGCGCCCGCTCCGAGGGGAGCTGGTCCGACGCGGCGACGGTGGCGGCGTCCCTCCACCGCGAGCCGGTGGAGCTGCTGGACTGGGACAGCGTGGCGGGCGCGGGGGCCGAGCTGCTGGTGACGGCGCCCGGCGGCGTGGCCGTGGGTGACTTGCTGCGGGTGAGCTTCGACGGCACCGGCTGCACGCTGCTGGCACCGGTGGAGTCGGTGGAGCCCGTGGCGCAGGAGTCGGCGCTGACGTGGTCCGGCCCGGTGTCCCGGCGGGTGACGGCGCGGGTGCGCGCGCCTCGCGCGGTGTGGCAGCAGACGGACGTGGTGCCCGTGGACACCACGCCCTTCGTGTCGTGGCTGCGCGGCGAGGGCGACGAGGTGTCGCTGGACGTCTCCGCGCTGGAGGACCCGGGGCCCACGGTGTCTCCGCGCGTGCTCACGCTGACGTTGGACCTGGCCCCGGAAGCGGCGCCGCCGCCGGGCACGCTGCTGCGAATCGTGGACGGCGCCACCGGTGAGCACTGGATGCCGGTGGACACCGTGCAGCTGGGCCAGGTGGCGGGCGGCGGGGTGCAGGTGTCCGGCGTGGCGACGCGGGTGGTGACGTCCGTGCCGGTGGACGTGAGCTCCGCGCCCGCCTGGTGCGAGCGGCTGACGCTCAGCCTGTGGACGCGGCGGGGCGAGGAGCAGCCCGCGCAGCTGGAGCGGCTCGGCTTCTGCCCCGCGCACCCGCGCCACTGGGCCGCGCTGCCTGGCGACGCGGAGCGCGCCCGGCACGAGGACGCCGACACGCTGCCCTCGCGCCTCCCCGAGGAGCGACTGCCGCAGGACTGGCGCCAGGGCGTGCCCACCGAGCGCTTCCCGCTGGCGGGCCCCGGCCCCATGGGCGAGGCCTTCTCCCTGCCCCTGGGCCTGACGGACCAGCCCACCGCCTACGTGGGCTGCACGCCCCCGGCCGGGGACTCGCTGGAGCGCGACGGGCTGGCGACGTTCGGCGCGGACCTCTTCCTGGACGCGGACGTGAAGACGCTAGGCACGGAGGCGCTGCTCGCGCAGGCGGACTTCCTGCGCTACCAGAGCAGCCAGCCCCGGACGCTCAAGGGCATCCACGCGGTGCTGGACCGGCTGGACGCCTCGCTCGTCTGCGTGCCGGACGCGGGGCACCGGCCGTGGGTGCTCGCCGGCCGCCCGGACGCGCCTCCGCCCGAGCCGGGTGAGCCGCTGCCGGAGCCGGCGTGGGGCTCGTTCCTGGACTGCGCCTTCCAGCCGCCGCCTCCGCCCGAGCCGCTGGTGGCACAGCCGGACGAGCCGGACGCAGGACAGGCCTTCACCCTGGACTGGGCCCAGGTGCCCGGCGCGGACGTCGTCTACGTGCTGGAGGAGGCCACCCTCCCCGACTTCAGCGACGCCGCGGAGCTGTACCGGGGGCCGCTGACCACGCGCACGCTGTACGGGCGCACGTCCGGTACGCGCTACTACCGGGTGCGCGCGGAGCGCGGCGGCGTCACCGGCCCCTGGGCGCCGGGCGTGGCCGTCACCGTGGCGCCCCAGTCGAAGTGGCAGCTGGTGCCGGTGTCCCAGTACGACGTGGGGCCGCTGTTGGCCGTGCAGCGCGCGCTGATGCGGATGGCGTGCGCACGCGGGGACCTGCTGGCCGTGCTGTCCCTGCCCGAGCACTACCGGGAAGAGGAGGCCATGGGCCACGCGGCCACGCTCCAGTCCCCGCTGGGCGCGGAGGAGGACGGCGTGCCGCCCATCGGCTTCGCCGAGCAGAACACCCTGTCCTACGGCGCGCTCTATCACCCGTGGACCTTCGTCTCCGAGGAGGGCCGGCCGGGCGCGCCCCGGCGCATGACTCCGGACGGCACCGCGTGCGGCGTGCTGGCACGGCGGGCGGTGGAGCGCGGGGCGTGGGTGGCCCCCGCCAACGAGCGGTGGGAGGGCGTGGTGGCGTTGAACCCGGCCCTGAGCCGCGAGCGGTGGCTGGACCTCCAGGAGGCGCAGGTGAACGTGGTGCGCCAGGAGCCCCGGGCCTTCCTTACGCTGTCCGCGGACACGCTGGCCACGGACCCGGACCTGCGCCCCATCCACGTGCGGCGCCTGCTGTCGCTCCTGCGCCGGGCGGCGCTGCAGCTGGGCGCCACCTACGTCTTCGAGCCCAACGACGCCAGCTTCCGCCGCCGCGTGCAGCGCGGCTTCGAGACGCTGCTGGGCAGCCTCTTCACGCGCGGCGCCTTCGCGGGGAAGACGCCCGAGAGCGCCTTCCAGGTGGTGACGGGCGACGCGCTCAACACCCCCACCCAGGCGGAGCAGGGGCGCTTCTTCGTGGACCTGAAGGTGGCGCCGTCGCAGCCGCTCACCTTCCTCAACGTGCGACTCGTGCAGAGCGGCGAGCGCGGCACCGTCACGGAGGCGCGCTAGCGCATGGCCACCCCCACGGACGAGACGGTCATCGCCCCGTTCACCGCGTTCGCCTTCGCGGTGGAAATCGACATCCCCGGCGTCAGCCCCAAGGCCTGCAGCGCGGCCTTCTCCGAGTGCGACGGCCTGGAGCTGACCATGGACGTGAAGACCATCCGCGAGGGTGGCAACAACGGCCGTCAAATCCGGCTCACCGGCGCGTTCAGCTACGGCCAGCTCACGCTCAAGCGCGGCATGACGGCCAACGACGAGCTGTGGAGGTGGTTCGAGGCGATGCGCACGCGGCCCCGGCTGCGCGCCAGCGCGGAGGTGGTGGTGTTCGCCCCCGGCCCCCAGCAGAAGGAGCGCGCGCGCTTCGTCCTCACCCGCTGCCTGCCCGTGAAGCTCAAGGCGCCGCCGCTCAACGCCAAGGACGGCATGGTGGCGATTGAAGAGCTCCAGATTGCCTACGAGTCGCTCACCCGCAAGGCCGTGTCCGAGGGAGGCGCCTAGCCCATGGCCAACGACGCTCCGAAGCTGGCGAAGGCGAAGCTTCTCCAGCTCGACGACAAGTTCAAGGACCCCATCGACGAGAAGGAGACGTCGGTGGAGGTGCAGTTCAATCCGGAGACGCTGAAAGTCACGTACGCCAACCAGGTGCAGCAGCCGCAGGGCGGTGGTGACCAGCGCGGCACGGCGGCGCAGCAGTTCGTGGGCACCGGCTCCACCAAGCTGGCCGTGCAGCTCTGGTTCGACGTGACGGGACAGCCGGAAGGCCCGGGCGAGCCCGAGGGCGTGGACGACGTCCGCAAGCTCACGGAGAAGGTGACGTTCTTCATCACCCCGAAGAAGAAGTCGGAGACGGAGTACATCCCGCCCGCGGTGCGCTTCCAGTGGGGCAGCTTCCGGTTCGACGGAATCATGGAGGGGATGGAGGAGTCCCTGGAGCTGTTCTCCGAGGACGGCGTGCCGCTGCGCGCCAGCGTCTCCTTCACGCTGACGCAGCAGAAAATCGGGACGCTGCGCTTCGAGGACCCGGACAAGAAGCCCGCGGGCGCGAAGACGACGCCCAGCGGCAAGCCCGCGGGCACCGCGCCGATGACGTCCGCGCCGTCGGGCTCGACGATGCAGGGCATGGCGGCGGGCCAGGGCAAGGGAGGCAGCTGGCAGTCCATCGCCTCGGCGAACGGAATCGAGAACCCGCGAATGCTGGCGCCCGGCCAGCTCGTGGACCTGCAGGCGGGGCTCAACGTCGGTGTGAAGCGGTAGCGGGGGCAGGCACATGGCCGTGGTCATCAACGAGATGGAAGTCGTCAGCGAGCCGCCACCGTCCGCGTCGTCGGGCGGTGCGAAGGGCGGCGAGTCGTCCACCGGCTCCGAGGTGCAGAAGAACCACGACCTGGAGCGGGGCCTGAAGCGTCACCAGGAGCGGATGGAGCGCGTGCGCGCGCACTGAGCTGGAAATCCCCATGGCCGACGGAAACAGCACCGACAGCAAGCTGAAGTCCTCCCGCCCCACCCTGCGTGTGGGCGGAGAGGAGAAGGCCTCGCTCGGACTGGCCCTGCTGGAGCTGTGCATCGCGGAGACGGCCCACGGGCTGTACCGGTGCGAGGCCACCTTCGGAAACTGGGGCCCCAAGGACGGGGACACGGGCTTCCTCTACTTCGACCGCGCGGAGCTGGACTTCGGCAAGCCCTTCGAGGTGCGGCTGGGCACCTCGGACATCCTCTTCGAGGGCCGCATCACCGGGTTGGAAGCAGGCTTCCCGGAGGCCTCGCCGCCCACGCTGACGGTGCTGGCGGAGGACCGGCTCCAGGACTTGCGGATGACGCGGCGGACGGCCACGTACGCGGACGTCAGCGACGCGGACGTGCTGAAGCAGATTGCCAGCAAGCACGGGCTGACGCCGGAGGTGGACGTCCAGGGGCCGAAGCACAAGGTGCTGGCGCAGCTCAACCAGAGCGACCTGGCCTTCCTGCGCGAGCGCTGCCGCGCGGTGGACGTGGAGCTGTGGGTGGAGGGGCGGACGCTGAAGGCGAAGAAGCGCGGCGCGCGCTCCAGCGGCGAGGCGCCGAAGCTGGGGCGCGGCAATGAGCTGCTGGCCTTCACCGTGCTCGCGGACCTGGCCAACCAGCGCTCCGCCGTGACGGTGAGCGGCTGGAGCGTGCAGGACAAGGACGCGGTGGCGCACGAGGCGGGCCCGTCCGTGCTGGGCGCGGAGCTGGGCAACGACGAGAGCGGCGCGAGCCTGCTGTCCTCCAAGCTGGCCGAGCGCAAGGAGGCCGTGGTCCACGCGGCGCCGGTGAACAAGCAGGAGGCCCAGGCGCGAGCCGAAGGGCTGTTCCGGCAGATGGCGCGGCGCTTCGTGGTGGGCCGGGGCACGGCGCAGACGGACGCGCGGCTGCGCGTGGGCGCCCGTGTGGAGCTGACCGGGCTGGGGCCGATGTTCAGCGGCAAGTACCACCTGGCGGAGGTGAAGCACCTGTTCGACGCCGAGCGCGGCCTGCGCACGGAGTTCGTCGCGGAGCGGGCGGGCCTGGGGAGGGCGTCATGATGGACGGCTCGGCGTGGGAGATGGTGGCGGACGAGCGCGTGCCCGGCGGCCTGGGCGGCCGCTTCTACGGGCTGTACCCGGCGCGCGTCACCGACATCAAGGACCCGGACAACCAGGGCCGGGTGAAGGTGGCGCTGCCGTGGGCGGCGGACGCGGCGGGCGGCGGGCGCTACGAGGCGTGGGCCCGGCTGGCGACGCTGATGGGCGGCAACAACCGCGGCTCGTGGTTCGTCCCCGACGTGGAGGACGAGGTGCTGGTGGGCTTCGAGGCCGGAGACCCGCGCCGGCCCTACGTCGTGGGCGCGCTGTGGAACGGCAAGGACGCGCCGCCGGAGAGCATGGACGGCGCGGGGAAGAACGCGAAGAAGGTGCTGCGCTCGCGCAACGGCGTGGTGATTACGCTCGACGACACGGACGGCCAGGAGACGCTCAGCCTGGAGACGCCCGGCGGCCAGAAGGTGACGCTCAAGGACGGGCCCGGCTCCATCGAGGTGGTGGACAGCAACGGCAACTCGGTGAAGCTGGAGTCCAGCGGCATCACCGTGACGGCGTCCGCGAAGGTCACCATCAACGCCAGCACCGCGGAGATTTCCGCCGGCATGCTCACCGTCAACGCGGGCATGTCCAAGTTCAGCGGCGTGGTGCAGGCGGACACCGTCATCACCAACAGCGTCGTCAGTGCCTCCTATACGCCGGGCGCGGGGAACGTATGGTGATGATGACCACCACGCTCCCCCACGCCGTGCAGTGGGTGTCGGCCTCGCCGCTGTGGGCGGGCACGGACAAGCTCGCGCGCATCCAGGCGCCGGGCATCCTCCAGTTCGACTCGGACCGCTTCATGGAGGAGTTGGCCGAGCGGCTCCAGCAGGCGCCCCGGCCGGACCTGACCGATTTGCTGGTGACGAAGTTCGAGAGCTTCGGTGAGCGCTTCCCCGGCGAGGGCCCGGTGGACTCGACGCGCACGCCCAAGCTGTACCAGCCGGCGCACGGGCGCTTCTACCTGGTGGCCTCCAGCCTCGTGTGCCGCCTGCCCGGCATGCCGGACCACGTGGTGGACCTGCCCAAGGGCGAGAAGGCCGCCTTCGTGCTGCGCAAGGAATTGGGCAACGGCAAGGAGGCCGCGTGGGTGCCCGAGGCCCCCGAGACTCCGGCCAACAAGCGCCGCATCTGGAAGGAGCTGGATGCGACGAAGACGGGCGCGCTCGCGAAGGGCGAGGAGTTGCTGCCCCTGTTCCCGGTGAACTTCACCGCGGACGGCAAGCGCCGGCGGATGCTGGTGGGGCTGGTGCCCACGTCCAGCCGCGACACCTTCGAGTCCGCCAGCGCCTTCGAGGACGACGACCCGAGCACCGGACTGAATCCGAAGGAGATGATTTCGGACGAGGCCGAGGGGCAGGTCATCGTCCCGTACGAGCAGCTCCGCGCCTGGACGAAGACCACCACCGAGGCGACGGAGGTGCAGAAGGAGACCACGCGCTTCCTGCTGGTGGACTTCGCCACCCTGCTGGAGGAGCGGCTCCCCGCCCTGTGGACGGTGCTCAACAAGCAGACGCCCGGGCCCCGGCCGACGGACGCCACCCAGGGCCTGTACGACTTGCTCACCGGGAGCGTGCTGGAGAGCGGCACGACGGACACGTGGCAGAAGGCGCTGCGCAGCGCATGGCAGCAGCGCGAGGCCGTGCTCAACGGGCGCACCAACACGCTGGACTTCAACCTGCGCCGGGGCGGCGTGCTGCCGGAGACGCTGCGCGGCGCGGTGACGACAGCGGCGGCGGTGGGCACGTACACCCTGCCCTCGCAGCCGGAGCCGGTGTCCAAGCTGGAGACGCCGGGCGTCACCCGCTACGTCATGCGCTGCGTGTACCTGAAGCCCGCGTGCGGCGCGCTGTGCCCGCCGCTGGTGAGCGCACCGTCGCGGGCCTTCACGCTGGCGCCCTTCTTCGACCCGGACGCGCCCGCGCGGCCGGTGCGCATCGAGCTGCCCGTGGACACCAGCATCCGCGGGCTGCGCAGGTTCAAGAAGAACGTCGGCTTCACGCTGTCCAAGGGCCTGCGCAAGCAGATGTCCCGCGTGGCCGGCCTGGAGAAGACGATGAAGGGCGAGCTCGACGACGGGTTGAGCTTCGACCTGGGAGAGCTGTGCATGTTCTCCATTCCCATCATCACGCTCTGCGCGTTCATCGTCCTGATGATCTTCCTCGCGCTGCTCAACATCATCTTCTGGTGGATGCCCTTCCTGAAGATCTGCCTCCCGAAGCCCAGGGTGGGGTGAGTCCATGGACGCCGGAAAGCTCATAGGCCGAGGCATCAGCTTCCCCCCGCGCGTGGGCCCGGACGGGCGCATGCAGTGGTCCGAAGGCGAGCGCAACGTGCGCGAGGCCATCCAGGTCATCCTGGCCACGGAGCCGCGCGAGCGCATCCTCCTGCCGGAGTTCGGCGCGGGGCTGTCGCGCTACCTCTTCGAGCCGAACACCGTCACGACGCGGCACCAGATTGCCGAGCAGATCTCCCGCTCGCTGGCCGAGTGGGAGCCGCGAATCTCCGTGGAGTCGGTGAGCGTGGACGCGGACCCGCAGGACGCCCGGGCCGCCACCGCCACCATTACCTACAAGCTCGTCGCCACCGGGGCGCGCGAGCGGCTCAGCCTGAACATCACGCTCGCGGGGTAACACCACCTTGCCACTCACCCTGCCCACCATCGACGACCGGAAGTACCAGCAGCTGCTGGACGAGGCGCTGTCGCGCATCCCCGTCCACAACCCCGAGTGGACCAACTTCAACAAGGCCGACCCGGGCGTCACGCTGCTGGAGCTCTTCGCCTTCCTGACGGAGAGCCTCCTCTACCGCGCCAACCAGATTCCGGAGCGCAACCGGCTCAAGTTCCTCCAGCTCCTCGGCGTGCCGCTGCAGCCGGCGTCATCCGCGAAGGGCATGGTGGCCTTCAGCAACGCGCGCGGCGGCCCGCCGCAGGCCCTCACGCTGACGGACGGCGTGGAGGTGCGCGCCGGCAACGTGCCCTTCCGCACCGAGCGCGGGCTGGACGTGCTGCCCGTGGAGGCCGCCTTCTTCTACAAGCGGAGCGTGGCGCCCGAGGCGCGCGTGAAGGAGTACTACCAGGAGCTCTACGCCTCCTTCACCGCCACCCAGCCGCCGCCCGCGGCGCCCGACCAGCTCCAGTTCTACGAGACGACGCCCTTCTCCCCGCGCGGCACCGAGCCGCTGGACCTCAACACCCAGGCGCTGGACCGCGCGCTGTGGGTGGCGCTGCTCCTGCGGCCCGCGGACCGGAAGCTGCCGGACGCGCTCAAGCGCGCTCGAGAGGAGCTGAAGGGCAAGGTGCTGACGGTGGGCATTGCCCCTGCCGGCGACACGGGCGGGCGCGACCTGGTGCCCAACGGGCAGGCCCGGCCGGAGGGCTCGGCGGTGCTGCAGTTCCAGCTCCCGCGGCTGCCGCCCGAGGGCAAGCTGCCGGAGACCGCCGCCGACCGCAACGCGAGCTGGCGCACGCTGGCCACGGCCGAAGTCCCCGCGGAGCCGGTGGTGGTGGACGTGCCCCTGCCCTCCACGGTGGCCGAGCTGGAGCTGTGGACGAACCTGGACCCGCTGGAGGCGGGCACCCGCGACTTCCCTCCCGCGCTGGATGACGAGGAGCTGGATGCGCGCGTGATTACGTGGGTGCGCATCACCTCGTCCGCGCCCGTCACCACGAAGCTGTTGTGGGCGGGCATCAACGCGGCGCCAGTGACGCAGCGCGAGCGCGTGACGGGGGAGCTCCTGCCCGAGGGCACCGGCGAGCCGGACCAGGTGGCGAAGCTGGCGCGCGCGCCGGTGCTGCCGGGCACCGTGAAGCTGACCGTCGTCACCACCGACGGCAAGTCCGAGCCGTGGGAGGAGATTGACGACCTGATGAGCGCGGGGCCCGAGGTGGCGGTGGCGGACCCGCGCCTGCCGCCGGGCACGCCCGCGTCCACCAACACGCGGGTGAAGGTGTTCCGCCTGGACGCCGAGGCCGGCGAGCTGCGCTTCGGCGACGGCGCGCACGGCGCACGGCCGCCTCCCGGCGCCACCCTGCGCGTGGACTACGACCACGGCGTGGGCCGCGCCGGCAACGTGGGCCCGGGCACGGTGACGAGCGGCCCGGCGCTGCCTCCGGGGCTCCAGGTGGAGAACCCGCTGCCCACGTGGGGCGGCGCGGACGCGGAGGGCGTGACGGAGGGCGAGCGCCACATCACCCGCTTCCTCCAGCACCGAGACCGGCTGGTGACGACGCAGGACTTCGAGGCCCTCACCCTGCGCACCCCCGGCGTGGCCGTGGGCCGCGTGGAGGTGCTGCCCGCCTTCCACCCCGCGCTGTCGCCCAACGAGCCCGGCGACGCACCGGGCGCGGTGACGGTGATGGCCATTCCGCGCTTCGAGCCGGACCCGGCGGAGACGCAAGGCCAGGACGCCTTCCTGGACGCCATCGCCTGCTGGCTGGCGCCCCGGCGGCTGGTGACGACGGAAATCTTCGTGCGCCGCGCCGTGTACAAGCCCGTCTGGGTGACGGTGGGCCTGGAGGTGGTGGCCGGCGTGTCGCAGGCCACGGTGCGCGAGGCGGTGAAGGCCGCGCTCACCGCCTTCCTCTCGCCGCTGCCGCCCGAGGGCGTGGACCTGCTGGAGCCCACGGTGTCGCTGGCCGGCGCGCCGCAGGCGACGGTGCTCCAGCGCGGCTGGCCGCTGCGCAAGGCCGTGGTGTCGCTGGAACTGGCCGCCGTCGCCAGCCGCGTGGCTGGCGTGGCGCTGGTGCGCGGCGTGCGGCTGGGGCTGGCCACCGGTGCCGCGCAGGACCAGGTGCCGCTGACGGGGCTGCAATTGCCCCGGCTCGCCGGCATCTCCGTGGCCGTGGGGGACCCGCCGTCCCTGGACGAGCTGCGTGGCACCGGCACCGTGGCCACCGGGGCGCAGCGGCCCTTCGTGTCCGTGCCCGTCGTCCCGGAGGAGTGCCGGTAGATGGACGCCAACGGGACACGCTTCCATCTGCTGCTCGGCCGCGACGACTGGGGCCGCTGCTCCTCCCAGGGGCGGCCCCTGTCCGAGGCGTGGGCGGACGCGTCCGGCACCGGCGCGGACGTGGCCTGGGACGCCATCCGCGCCGAGGTGTCCCTGCGCGCGGAGTTGTTCCGCTTCATCGCCGCGCCGCGCGACGTGCCCCCGAAGCTGGAGGACCGGCGCGGCGCCGCGAGGGACCGCTACGGCAGCTTCTACTGGATTGGCGGCGACGGCCTCACCGTGAAGGTGATGTCCAGCGGCTCGCGCGCCACCAGCACCTTCTGGCCGCTGCCGCCTTCCGAGGTGCCCGCCCCGCGCTTCGGTGGCTTCGGCCCGGCGGTGCCGCCAGCCACGCCGGCGCCAGAGCCGCTCGGAGGGCTGGGCATCACCGGGCACCACTACCTCGTGGTGGGCACGCTGGCGCCGTCGCCCGGGCTGCTGGTGTTCGACCTGCACTCCGGCGGCCCGCCGGTGAAGCACGTGTGGCCCGCGGGCATCCCCTTCGCGCCGTGGGACATCGCGGCCACGCCGGACGGCGGCGCGGTGGTGCTGGACCGGGAGAACCGCCGCCTGTGGCGCCTGGACGCGGAGCTGCGCGTGGTGCGCCTGGACGGGGACTCCGTGCTGTCCGCCGAGAGGGTGGAGGCCTTCCAGCCCGCGAGCGGCGGCCCGCAGCGCCGCGTGCCCGCCGTCACCTTCCCGGAGCCGGTGACGCTGGCCGCGTCCCTGCCGCTGTCCGCCCAGGACCCCATCTCCGTGGAGGTGCTCCCGGACGGCCGCGTGCTGGTGCTGGACCGGGGCGAGGCCAGGAGCTTCCTCGGCGTGTACCGCGACGGCCAGCCCGAGGGCGAGCCGCTGCCGCTGGAGGTGGACGGCATCCTCCAGGGCTCCGGCCCCGCGTTCAGCTACGCGCTGGTGGCGCACGACATGGCCCTGGTGCCCGGCACGCAGACCACGCCCCACCGCGTGCTCGTGGTGGGCCGCGACGGCAACCAGGTCTTCGCCTTCGATTTGCACGTGGCCGGGGACGGCACGCTCTCCGCGGTGCCCCAGCCGGAGTACCTGCCCCTGCGGCTGTTCGGCGGCAAGGCGCTCATCGGCGCGGGCGGCGGCGCGTTCTACGACTTCGCCGACACCTTCGTGCCCCTGGTGCCCCAGCGCCGTCCCCGCTACGTGCGCGAGGCCACGCTGCGCACGCCGGTGCTGGACGGCCGCGCGCCGGACTGCGCGTGGCACCGGGTGATGCTGGATGCATCCATTCCTCCCGGCGCCCGCATCGTCATCCGCACCCGCGCGGCCAACGAGCACGCGGACCTGGAGGCCACGCCCTTCATGGAGGAGCCCACGCCGTACAAGCGCGGCGGCGGCTCCGAGCAGCCCTTCGTCGCCGAGACCGAGGGCCCGCATCGCGGCACCTTCGAGGTGCTCTTCCAGCGGGCGAAGGGGCGCTACGCGCAGGTGGAGCTCACGCTCGTGGGCGGCGGCGCCACCACGCCGCGCATCCACGCGCTGCGCGCCTGGTACCCGCGCTTCTCGTACCTGGCGCAGTACCTGCCCGGCCTCTACCGGCAGGACGCCGAGTCCGGGAGCTTCCTCGACAGGTTCCTCGCCAACGTGGAGGGGCTGTTCACCTCCATCGAGGACCGCATCGCCGCGGCGCAGGTGCTCTTCGACGCGCGCAGCGCTCCCCCCGAGGCGCTGGACTGGCTGTCCTCCTGGTTCGGCGTGGCCATGGACCCGGCGTGGGACGAGCCCCGGCGGCGGCTGTTCCTGCGCCACACGCTGGACTTCTTCCAGTGGCGGGGCACGCCGCGCGGGCTGCGCATGGCGCTGCGCGTGGCGCTGGACGAGTGCCCGGACGACTCCATCTTCACCGAGGAGGAGGACCCCACCCGCTCGCGCTTCCGCATCGTCGAGCGCTTCCGCTCCGCGCGCACCCCGTTCCTCGTCGCGCCGGAGCCGCCGCAGACGGAGGGCATCCACACCGTGGCCACCGCCACGTCCAGCCGCTGGGAGCCGTCGCAGGGGCGCGCGCAGCTGGTGGAGCGCTACCGGGCGGCGCTGGCGGCGGCGGGCGTGACGGCGCTGACGGAGAACTTCCCCCTCACCGCGCCGGCGGGAGCGACGGTTTCCGCCGTCTGGCGTTCCTTCACGCAGGAGGCGCTGGGCTTCATCCCGGCGGCCACGTCCGCGGACGCGCCGGTGTGGCGCGACTTCCTGGCGCGGCGCTACCGGAACATCACCGCGCTCAATGCCGCGCACGTGACGACGCTGACGAACTTCACCCAGGCCGCGCTGCCCACGGTGCTGCCGGTGGACGGCCCGGCGCAGTCGGACTGGTACCACTTCGAGACGGTGGTGCTGCCGGTGCGCGCCGCGGCGCACCGCTTCACGGTGGTGCTGCCGGTGCCGCGGGGAAGCGCCGCGCAGGAGCAGCGCACGCGGCTGGAGCAGGCGATGCGTGTGGTGGCGGTGGAGAAGCCGGCCCACACCGTGTTCGACGTGAAGTTCTACTGGGCCATGTTCCGCGTCGGCGAAGCCCGCCTGGGCGTGGACACCCTGATTGACCTGGGCAGCCGTGCCCCCGAGCTGATGCCCGCCATGCAGCTCGGCCGCGAGTACCTGGCGGAAAGCCATCTGGCACCGAGACCCCCACAGGACGCCAAGGACCGGCAAATCCTGGGGCGGGACGCGCTCGGGCGCCGTGAGTCCCACGGGAGCGACATCCAATGAGCACCTTCACTTCCACGTCAGTACCGCGCGCGGCCGCCGACCCCACGAAGCACGTGAACTACGTGCTGGGCATGGTGCTGGGCGTGGACGACTTCAACCAGGAGTTCGCCTACCTCTCCGAGAGGGACAGGTGGCTGGCCAGGGACTTACTCGGCTACGGCACCGCCTGGGGCCTGGCCGTGACGTCCGGCCTGGGCGCGCGCGGCCCGGAGGTGCGCGTGTCGCCCGGGGTGGCGCTCACCCCGCGCGGGCACCTGGTGCGCGTGACGCCCGCGCAGTGCGCGTCCATCAATGACTGGCTGAAGGCCAACAAGGACGGCGTGGACACCCACGTGTCCGTGACGAAGCTGCTGCGGCTGTGGGTGGTGCTCTGCTACCGAGAGTGCCTCACGGACATGGTGCCCGTCCCCGGCGAGCCGTGCCGCAGCGAGGACGACTCCATGGCGCCCTCGCGCGTCACGGACGACTTCGGCCTGGAGCTGCGCCTGGCGCGCCCCTCCCAGCCGGAGGAGGACGCCGTCCGCGACTTCGTGCGCTGGCTGCGTGAGCACATCCAGGCGGGAAGCGACCCGTCCACCTCCGTGTCCCTGGAGGACTTCCTCAAGGCCATCCGCGACGCGGCGCTGACGAGCGCCCTGCCCTCCTCGCCGCTGTCTCCGCCGTCGCCGCCGAACAGCCCGCTGGACGTGATGATGGACGGCTCGCCGCCCGCTCCGCTCATCATCTACCAGGAGTATTTGGAGCAGTACCTGCGCGCCGCCATGCGGCTGTGGGTGACGGAGCTGCGCGCGCTGTGGCGGCCCAACTGGCTGGGCGAGGCGCAGGGCTGCTCCGCGCCCGTCACCCCCGAGGCCTCCGGCGACGGCAACTGCGTGATGCTGGCCGAGGTGGAGGTCCCGCTGGTGAAGTCCGGCGTGGCCGGCGACTGGCAGGTGGATGGCTCCTCGGACGCCATCCGCATCCTCGAGGAGGAACGGCCCTACCTGCTCCACCTGCGCATGCTCCAGGAGTGGCTGCTGGGTGGAGGGCTCGGTGGGGGCTCGGGCTCTGCGGGGCCGGCGGGGCCCGCGGGCCCGGCCGGGCCGGCGGGTCCCCAGGGGCCGCCGGGTGCGACAGGCCCGATAGGGGCCACGGGGCCGGCGGGCGCCACGGGACAGATGGGCGCCACGGGGGCCACCGGCGCGACCGGTCCCCAGGGCCCCGTCGGGCCGCAGGGTCCCGTCGGGCCGCAGGGCCCCGTCGGGCCGCAGGGTCCCGAGGGTCCGCCGGGAGAAGGCGGTGCGGTGGACGTGGTGCGACGGCCCCCAGAGCTGCCGGAGTACTTCATCGTCGCGGCCGGCATCGTCCCCCTCAACGGGGATGACCGCGGCGACACCTACAACGGCCTGCGGTGCACGGACGTCCCCGATTTCGGGACGGCCCTGTTCACCTTCAACGACTGCGTCTTCAAGCCGGAGGAGTACGTCTACATCGTCAAGGCGATGCTCGTGCACCACGGCGAGTTCCCGCACCTGGGAACCGTCACCTACGGCGGCTTCGTCGAGGAGGGCTCCGGCGAGTTCATGCTCCATTTCTGGGACACGCAGTCCCAGGAGCACCCGAGCCCCGACGTCCTCAAGAACCTCGAGGTGGTCATCGAAGTCAGCCAGTACTTCCGTAACACCTTCCGGAAGAGGTGACGCGCCATGCGCATCGACCTGGATACGGCATTCCTCGACGACGGCATCCGCTCGACGAACTTCTTCAATGGCCGGCTCTTGTCGGCCGAGGACCTGACGCGGGAGCAGCAGGCCCGGAAGGAGGCGCTCAAGCAGTTCGGCGCCGCGCTGGGCGAGGGCGTGGTGCACGGCCTGGAGGTGGAGGCCATCATCGGCGGCAGCTCGGCGACGGAGCCCGTCGTCACCGTGAAGCGCGGCCTGGCCCTCAACCGCGAGGGCCGCGCGCTGGAATTGAAGCAGCCGGTGGAGGTGTCGCTGCTGCGCGGCGCCTCCAATGAGGCCACTGCCGCGGGAGCGCAGGCCGGCTTCGGCGCGTGCTCGCCGCCGGGCAGCGTGTACGTGTCCGGCACGGGCGTGTACCTGCTCGTCATCTCCGAGGCGGACGGGCGCGAGGGCCGCGCGGAGACGAGCGGCCTGGGCGGCCAGCCCACCAACGGCTGCGAGGCGAAGCGGCTGGTGGAGGGCGTGCGCTTCCGCCTGCTGCGCCTGGACGTCCCGGACGCAGACCTGCAGAACACGACGGCGAAGCGGCAGCGGCTGCGCAACCGCGTGGCCCACCACTGCTTCGGGACGATGGACACGCAGGCGGTGCCCTTCCGCGACTACCCCTTCTCCGTGCCCGCGACGGGGTACGGCGCCATCGACAAGCTGCGCCCGCAGTTCCTCACCGACTGCGACGTGCCGCTGGCCGTCATCCACTGGCGCGACGGCGAGGGCATCCGCTTCGTGGACGTGTGGTCCGCGCGCCGCCGCCCCACCCGCTCGGCGCAGCCCGCGCGCTGGGCGCTGGGCGTGGGGGACCGCCGCGCCGCCGAGGGCGAGGCCATGTTCCTCCAGTTCCAGGACCAGCTCGACTCGCTGCGCGCCGTCAGCCCCCAGGCGCTGAAGGCGCGGGAGCACTTCGAGTTCCTGCCCCCCGCGGGCGTGGTGCCGCTGGGCAACACGGCCTTCCCCGGCTTCAAGCAGGACGTGTTCTTCGACGGGGTGACGATTCGCGAGGTGGTGACCCACGTGGAGGGCGCGCGCATCCAGGCGCTCCTGCGACTGGCCTTCGCCTTCCCGCCCGTCACCTTCCTGCCGACGACACCGTCCAGCACCGACCCGTTCGTCTGGCTCTTCAAGGTCCGCGAGAACCAGCAGGCACTGCTCTCGGGGGGCTCCACGCAGGAGTACCTCATCTTCGCCAGCGGCCACATGCCCGACGTGAGCGAGCCGCGCTTCGACGCTTCGCACTGGAGCTTCGGCAACTACGCACTGCGGTGAACTCACCCTTCGGTTTCCCACCCTGCAAGGCCGCGAGGAGGATGCGATGGCCGACGAACAACTGACTGAAGTCCAGCCGGGCGACCTGATTACCGCCAGGCTCATCAACGCAATCATCAAGCTGCTCAAGGAGCTGGAGCTGAAGCTGGGCGGCCCCGTCACCGTGCCCAACCTGTACGGGGAGACGCTGGGCAGCGCGAGGACCGCCCTCACCAGCGGCACACCCCCGCTCGGGCTCGGTCCGGTGCTGCTGGACGCCAACGGGCTGGCGGTGAACCCCACGCACCCGGACAACCAGTTCCGCCGGGTGATTGGACAGGTGCCGCCGGCGGGGGCGCGGGTGGTGGCCAACTCGCTGGTGAGCCTGCTCATCGCGGGAGAGCCGTCGTCGACCACGCCGACGAACGGGCCGGAAATCACCGGGTTCCTCCCTGGCTCGGTGCCCATGGGCGACGAGGTGCAGATTCTCGGGAAGAACTTCGCGAGCCAGCCCGGCAACAACATCGTCCGCTTCAATGGCGTGGTCGCGGGGACGGCGTCCATCCGGAGCACCACCTTCTCGCTCTACGTCATCGTGCCCACCGGCATCCCCAACGTGCCGACCATCCCGGGCGCGACGCCGGTCAACGTCACGGTGACGGTGGTGAACCAGTCCACCGGCAAGCAGGTGGAGAGCACGACGCTCCGGGTCGGCCCCTCCACGGGCATCGTGAAGCCGGTCATCACCAGCATCAGCCCCACCAACCCGCGCGTGGGTGGGCAGATCGTCATCACCGGGACGGGGTTCAACTCGCCGACGACCCCTGTCCGGGTGTTCTTCACGGACGAGCCCGCCGGCGGCGCGGCGCCCACCCAGGCCTCGGACACGTCGCTCACGGTCACGATTCCCGGGACCCTCTCCGGCACCGGGAGCGTGGACAAGCAGTTCGTCGTTCGCGTGCAGATCAACGGCCCCAGTGGCCCGAAGTCCGATGAGAACGCGCAGTCCGTCATCACGGTCAGGCCTCCCCTGATCCTCTGAGGAGAATCCATGTCCCACGTGCTGAAACGAGCCGTCGCTTCCGCCGCGCTCGCCGTCCTCACCCTGCTGGCCCCGGCGGCGGTCCGGGCCGAGCGCTTCGTGCTGCCCGCCACCGGAACCAGGCCTCCCATCGCCGAGGTGCGGGGGTACTTCGAGTTCAACAGCGTCATCAACCCCGGCGCGGGGGTGAGCATCACGGTCAACACCGTCCAGGTGCCGCTGAGCGAGCTCGCCGCTCCCGTCGAGGTCGACGTCGGCGGTGACAACGTCTTGTTCGTGAAGCGGGACGGGAACTCCGCCCTGCTCCTGATGGAGACCAAGAGCCAGCTGCAGCCCGGCGGCACCTTCTGCGACAAGTCCGCCACCGCCGGCGCGAAGAACTACGACATCACGCTCAACGGGCTGCCCGTGGTGGCGCGCTACGGTGTGGTCGGTCTGGCGGCCACGTACATCGACGACCCGGGTGGCGTGGGGACCATCTCCTACTGCTCGTGCGCCTCGCGGCGCGTGCCGGGCGTGGTGTTCACCCAGCCCTTCCCCGCGCCGGCCCTGGACATGGGGCGGCTCCCGCTCGACGTCATCATGGTGCTGGACCAGTCCGGCAGCATGGACCTGTCGGTCGGTGGCGGCTCGACGGTGCGGCGCATCGACGCGATGAAGGCGGCGGTGGACGAGTTCATCAACACCTGGTCCGCGGAGAGCGCCGCGGCGGCGACCCAGGCGGGGATGGGGCTCACGAATGACCGGCTGGGGCTCATCTACTTCTCCAACACGGCCCCCGAGTCTCCCGCCTTCAACGAGCCGTTCCTCCGCGAGCGCGGCGTGGCGACCACGGATGGTGGCTCCACCAACTGGAGCATCTTCAAGAACGATTTGCCCGGCCGCCAGCCGCTGGGCGTCACCGCCATGGGCCAGGGCCTGCTGGAGGCGTACTCGGAGCGGAGCCCGCGCCAGCTGAGCAACACCACCGTGGTGCTGATGACGGACGGCATGCAGAACGTCAACCCGCAGGTGGTCATCGACGCGGACGGCGGCGTGTCCTCGGGGATGCTCGTCATCGGGAGCCCCTCGGGAGAGAAGTTCATGGCCGGCGAGTGCACGCCGGTGCTCGCGGTGTCCGTGGGCACCGTGACGTCGCCCTGGGTGGAGACCATGCAGCGCATCTCCGCCGAGACGTCGGGCGCGCACGTGCTGTCGGTGGACGGCGGCCTGCCGGATGCCTTCGCGGACCAGCTGGTGGCGGCCCTCAAGGGCAACACGCTGTCCGCGCTGCTGAAGTCGTCGGGGACGCTGGCCGCGGGCCAGGCGTCGGTCTCCGAGGAGGTCTTCCTGGACGGCACCGTCGAGTTCGCGCTGGTGACGCTGGGCTGGCTGGGCGCGTCGGGCCGCAACTCGTTGGAGCTGCGCATCACCAATCCGGACGGGGTGGTGGTGACGCCGACGTTCCGCGCCAATGGCATCGCGCACACGGTGCAGCGCGTGGACCTGCCGAAGAGCGGCAAGCCGGGCAAGTGGAAGCTGGAGGCGGTGCGCAGGGGCACGGACGTCGCCATGCCCTACCGCTTCCGCGTGGTGGCCGAGGAGAAGCACCTCGACTTCCGCTTCAGCATTCCAGGCGTGAAGCACGCGGCGGGCACACCGCTGGACCTGCTGGCGGACGTGACCTGGGACGGCGAGCCGGTGAAGGACATGAACGGCGGGGAGCTGCGGGTGCGGGTGGAGCGGCCGGTGGCGGCGCTCGGTACGCTCCTGCACAACGCAAAGATGCCCGGCGTGGAGCAGCCGGGGACGAAGGAGCCGCTCCCCGGCTACCAGCTCAAGGTGGACGGCCTGCTGAAGGACCCGGACTACCGCGCGCGGATGGGGCAGAAGCTGGACGGCACTGTCCTGAACCTGAAGGACCAGGGCGACGGGCGCTACGCGCTCAAGTACACCGACACGAAGACGCCGGGCCTCTACCGCTTCTACGTCGAGCTGGAGATGAAGAGCCCGGACGGTGAGCCCATCCGCCGCACGGAGACGGTGGAGACCACCATCGACGTGGTGCCGGACGGCAACCTGTCCGAGGTGAAGAGCGAGCAAACGGGAGCGGGCGACTTCGTGCTGCGCTTCACCCCGGTGGACGGCCTGGGCAACGTCCTGGGGCCGGGCTACGACGACCAGATCATCGTGCGGATGGACGGCAAGGGCACGGTGAAGAGCATCGGCACACCGGACGTGAGGGGCGACTACCAGGTGCAGCTGACCGGCGTGGACAAGAACACGCCCATCCACGTCTTCGTCGCGGGCACGCCCATCGCCGAGGGCACCGTGGGCGAGCCGAAGCCGGTGACGGCGAAGCCTCCGCCGAAGCCCGGTGCCGATGGAGGGACGGAGCCGGGTCCGGGGCCGGGGCCGAACCCCGGTCCGTGCGGCTGCAGGCGCACGTCCTCGGCCGGGACGATGGGGCTGATGCTGCTGGGTGTGCTGGGGCTCGTGTCGCGCCGGAGGAACCGCCGGAACGATGAGTGAGGGGGCGCGGGTGGGACGGACGGTCATCGGGAAGCTGCGGCTGCGCGGAGCGGACCTGGAGCCGCTCTCCGCGCGGCTGCGGCTGGAGTCCCTGCTGAGCGGCGCCCACCTCGCGCCTGGAGGGCTGCCGCCCTCGGCCACCGTCTGCATCCGCCGGCTGATGGACCCGAAGCCGGGGGTGCTGCCGGTGCGGCACCACGCGCTGCGCCCTCCGGCGGCGTGGGATGCGGCGGTGGTCTCGTTGTTGGAGGCCCAGGTGGCGAGGGCGGCACGGCCCGCGCTGGGGGCGGTGCCGCCCGGCGCGGAGGCCGTGCTGTTCGCGGACCCCTCGGAGCTGCTGGCATGCCTGGCCAGTGACGTCAGCCGGGGCAGCGCGCTGGCGCACTGGTGGTGGCGAGGGCTGTTCCCCAACGTGGACCTGGCGCGCACGCTGGTGGCCGAGTGGCTGCGCCAACCCGAGTACGTGCCCGCCGCGCTGGAGACCGCCGTGCGCCGGCGCGAGGCGAGGCCCGTGCTGGCGCTGTTCTCCCAGGACGAGGCACGGACGGTGCTGGCGCAGGTGGCCCGGGTCCACGGGCTCACGGAGCTGGCGCGGGTGCGGGCGGTGGAGGAAGAGGTGCCCGCGCGAGAGGCGGAGGCCTCCGGTGCGGTGCGGGACGTGCAGGCGGACGGGGCGAGCGGCGCCGTGGCCGTCGAGGCCCCGTGGACGCCGTGGGTTCCGGAGGTACGCACGCTGGGGCTCGATGCGGCCCGGGAGGCGCTGCTGGGCGTGGCGCTGATGCTGCGCCGAGCTCCCGAGGAAACGCGGCGGCCCTCGTTCGCTCCGGCGGTGGTGGCGTGGCGGAGCGGTGCGACGCGGCCGGCGGACGTGGCGGACGTGCGACCGCGTCCTGCCTCGGCCCCATCAACCCTGGAGGTCCAGGGGGGGGACCTGGACCTGGAAGTCTCCTGGGCTGCGCCGATGGTCGTCACGGAGGATTCCTCAGGACTCGTGGGCGCGCTGGATGGGGAGATTCGTGTGGGTGCCGACGAGGTGGCTCGGGGCCCGACGGGGGCACCCCTGGAGTCGGCCAGCGGTGACGTCCCGGTGGTCGGGGTGGAGACTTCGTCCCCTGCCCCCGCGTCGACCGAGGCATCGGCCCTGGTGCGTGATGAGGGCCACGCGCCGGCAGGGCCCGCGGTGGCGGATGGAACGCCGGTGGCCGCCGCGCCTCCCGCGCCTCCGCCCGTGGATTCCTCACCGCCCCGGGTCTTCGAGCCGCCTCCCGGACGTGCGTGGGGCCTGCCCATCTCCACCGAGCTGGGAGGCCTGTTCTACCTCGTCAACCTGGCCCTCTTCCTGGAGCTGTACGGGGACTTCTCGCGGCCCGCGCACCCGCACCTGCCGTTGTCCGTCTGGGACTTCGTCACGCTGCTGGGGCGCAAGCTGCTCGTGGACCCGCGCCCCGGTGACCCCGTGTGGAAGGTGCTGGCCCTGCTCGCCGGTCGCAAGGCGGGGGATGCGCCCGGTCAGGGCTTCGAGCCGCCCGAGGCCTGGCGCGTGCCCGAGGAGTGGCTGCACGCGTTCCGCACCGAGGAGACACAGGTGTGGACGTGGTCGGCCGAGGGAGGCCGGCTGCGGGTGCTGCACCCGGCGGGCTTCGTCGTGCTGGATGTTCCCCGCGTGGACGACGACGCGCAGGCGCAGGTCCAGCGGGAGCTGGAGCCCTACCTCCGGCGTGCACCTGCCCCACGGAGCCGCGGCATCGCCGCGACCTCCACGCGAGAGCACGTGCCGGGTGGAGCGGCAACCGGCGACTCACGCTCCGCGTTGGCCCACGAAGCGGTGACGCCCCCGGGCGAAGCGGCCAGCCACGCCTCCAGGCCGCGCTTCACGCTGGCCCACGGAGAGGTGCCACCCCCGGGTGGCGAAGAGGCCTCGCCACTGGAGCGGTGGCTCGCGTGGCTGGTGCCCTACTGCCGCGCCCGGCTGGTCCGCGCGCTGGGCCTGACTTCGGACGACGCACTCGAGCTGGAGGGAACGCTGTTTTCACAGGATGCCCGGCTCCACGTCACAGAGAGTCATGTCGACGTGGTCCTTGCACTGGCCCAGCTCCCGCTGGCCGTGCGCATCGCGGGGCTGGACCGCGACATCGGGTGGCTCCCGTCCGCCGGACGCCACCTCACCTTCCACTTCGAGTGAGCCCGAGCCGCGCCATGTCCGACACCCCGAACGCCTCCGCGCCCGGCTCCGAGCCCGTCGAGCACTTCAAGCTGTACTTCTTCGCCGCGGCCACGCGGGTGCTGGTCCACGGCGCGCGCACCTTCGGAGGCGAGCGCGCCCTGCTGGCGCGCTTTCCCTTCCTGGAGTCGTACCGCGAGGAGCTCACCGGGCTGGGCATCGAAGCGCTCGAGAGCGAGGACGGCCCCGGCCACTGGCCCGGTGCGCTGGCCGCCTGGGAGTCCGACGTGTCCTGCCACCTGCCCCTGCGCGCGCTGCGCCAGGCGGCCGGCCTGGAGCATGAGGCGCTGACGCTGCTGCTCGCGGTGGGCATGGTGGAGGAGGACGCGCGCTTCGGCACCTTCTTCGCGGCGCTCCAGGGCACGCCCACGCTGCACCGCCCTACCCTGGGCCTGCTCAACGCGGCCTGGCGGGGCGAGGACGACCGGGGCGAGGTGCGCGCGCACCTGCGCCGGCTGATGGACCTGGGCCTCGTCGAGGTGACGGACCGCGAGGCCCCTCGCTCCGAGTGGGCGCTCCACGTCCCCGGCGCCGTCTGGGATGCGCTGCGCGGCGAGGCTCCCGAGCGGCCCGCGCCGTGGATGAAGCACCACGCGCACGCGACGCTGGAGCGCGACGAGCCGCTCATCGTCCCGGAGCCGCTGCGCGAGGCGCTCACCCGGCTGCCCTCACTGCTGGGCTCGACGGAAGTCCGCGCGCTGGTCGTCAGGGGCCCCCGCCACAACGGGCGGCGCACGCTGCTGCGCTCGGTGGCCCGTGCCCTGGGCCGGGGCATGCTGGAGGTGGAGGGGCCGCACAAGGGGGACGACCCGCGGTGGCGCATGGTGGGCCCGCTGGCCACGCTGCTCCACGCGCTTCCAGTGGCGGTGCTGGAGCCGGCCCCCGGTGAGGCTGCCGAGGTGCCGGAGCTCACCGGCCTGGACGGGCCGCTGGGCGTGGTGCTCGGGCGGCTGGGCGGCGTCACCGGCGGCGGCGTGGACCGCGCCCTCACCCTCGCGGTGGACATGCCCGGCCCGGAGGAGCGGGCCCTGCACTGGAAGCGGGGCCTGGCGGGACGGCCCTGCGCCTGCGTGGACGAGCTGAGCACCTCCTTCCGCCTCACCCGGGGCCACGTTCGCCGCGCGGCGCGGCTGGCGCAGGCCCACGCCGCGCTCGCCGGACGCGCGGAGGTGAAGCCCGACGACGTGCGCGAGGCCACGCGCGCGCTCAACCGGCAGGCCCTGGACACGCTGGCCGTGCGACTCACCACGCAGGGCGACTGGGGCCAGCTCTCCGTAGCCAGCGAGACGATGCGCGAGCTGCGCCTGCTGGAGACGCGCTGCCGCGGCCGCGAGCGCATGGGCGAGGCCGTGGGCGGCTCGCTGGCGAAGCAGCTCACCCCCGGAGTGCGCGCCCTCTTCCAGGGCCCCAGCGGCACCGGGAAGACGCTGGCCGCGCGCCTCGTCGCCGCGGCGCTGGGGCTGGACGTGTACCGGGTGGAGCTGTCCTCGGTGGTGAACAAGTACATCGGCGAGACGGAGAAGAACCTCGCCCGCATCTTCGCCCTCGCGGAGGAGCTGGACGTGGTGCTGCTCTTCGACGAGGGCGACGCGCTGTTCGCGAAGCGCACCGGCGTGGGCTCGTCCACGGACCGGTACGCGAACCTGGAGACGAACTACCTCCTGCAGCGCATCGAGTCCTACGAGGGACTCCTCATCGTCACCACCAACGCGGCGGACGCCATCGACACCGCCTTCCAGCGGCGCATGGACGTGGTGGTGGACTTCCGCGCCCCGGACCCGTCCGAGCGCTGGACGCTGTGGCAGCTCCACCTGCCCGCCGCGCATGGGGTGGACGCGGGCCTGCTGCGTGAGGTGGCCGCGCGCTGCCAGCTCAGCGGCGGGCAGATTCGCAACGCGGTGCTGCACGCCTCGCTGCTGGCGATGGAGGACGGCGGGCCGCTCGGCTCGGCACACCTGGAGGCCGGCGTCCTGCGCGAGTACCGCAAGGCCGGCGATGTCTGTCCCCTGCGCCGGCCCGGCGCCACCTCCCTGCGGGGCTGAGAGCCACCACCCATGCCTCCCGCCCGAGCCGCCGCACGAGGTCCTTCCCGCGCTCCCGCGCGCGGTGGGGCCCCCGCGCGTCCCAAGGGCGGCGCCACCACGGCCGCGGCCCCGGGCGGCGCGGCGGTGAAGGTGGGCGGCGACGCGGAGAAGGACCCGCGCTTCCGCAAGGTGAAGGAGCAGCTGGAGAAGAGCGCGCGGAAGACGAAGCAGCACCCGCCCGCCGCGCAGAAGGCCTCCGAGGCCCAGGCCGCCGCCGTGTCCCCGCCCACCGAGCGGACCGCCGGCGCGAAGGCCAACCAGGTGGACGCCATGAAGTCGGCGGAGGCGCCCAAGGCAGAGCCCAACGGTTTCCTCGCGTTGCTGCGCGCGGAAATCGAAAAGGTGATGCCGAAGACGCTGGATGACGCCGACAAGTTCATGGAGGGCAACGAGACGGCCCAGGTGAAGGACGCCGTCTCCGGAGGCGTGAAGGAGCAGAAGGACACGGCGGCGGGCCCCACCGAGCAGGCCTCCGCCGCGCCCCCGGACACCGGCGCCGTCCCCGCCCGCGCTTCAGCGCCCATGCCCGAGGAGCCCGCCGTCGCGGTTCCGCCCGTCAACGGCGCGGAGGCCATGCCCGCGCCGAAGCCCGCCGCGCAGGTGCAGGCGCTGGGCAAGCCCAAGCAGGACGCCGACCAGCAGATGAAGGAGGCCGAGCTGACGCCGGAGCGGCTCAAGAAGGCGAACGACTCGCGCTTCTCCGCCGTGCTGTCGCAGAAGTCGAACGTGGAGAAGGTCGCCACCGCGGCGCCCGGGAAGTACGTGTCCAGCGAGACGGCCACGCTGGGGCAGGCGAAGGCCAAGGCGTCCAGCGACGCGAAGGCCGGCGTGACGCAGATGGGCGGCGTGAAGGTCTCCGGCAACACCAAGGTCAAGACTCGGCAGTTGCTGGCCAAGCAGCGCGACGAGGCGCGCCGCAAGGAGGTCAGCGACCACATCGAGAAGCTGTACCAGACGACGAAGCAGCGGGTGGACCTGAAGCTGTCCACGCTCGAGTCGGATGTGATGCGGCTGTTCGACCTGGGCGCCGAGGCGGCCCTGGCGGACATGAAGTCGTACGCCAACCGCGAAATCGACAAGTTCAAGGACGACCGCTACAGCGGCCTGCGCGGCAAGGCGCGCTGGCTCGCGGACCTGTTCCGCCCCGTGCCCGAAGGCATCAAGGTCATCCTGGGACAGGCGCGCACGCGCTTCGCCGCGAAGATGGACGCGCTGGCGGTGCGCATCTCCACCATGGTGGACACGCGGCTGGCGGATGCGAAGGCGGAGGTGGACAAGGGACAGACCGCCATCAAGTCCTACGTGGAGAGCCTGCCGAAGGATTTGCAGGCGGTGGGGCGCGAAGCGCAGCAGGCGATGAACGACCGCTTCGAGGAGCTGCGCAGCGGCATCGACTCGAAGAAGAACGACCTCGCCCAGAAGCTGGCGCAGAAATACAAGGAGGCGCACGACAAGGCGGACGCGGCGCTCAAGAAGCTGGAGGAGGAGAACGCCGGCGCGCTGAAGAAGCTGGCGGACGCCATCGGCGAGGTCATCAAGATCCTCACCGAGTTCAAGGACAAGCTGATGGCCGTGCTCCGCAAGGGGCTGGAGACCATCAAGCTCATCCTGTCGGACCCCATCGGCTTCCTGGGCAACCTGCTCGCGGCCATCAAACTGGGCTTCACCCAGTTCGTCGGCAACATCTGGACGCACCTGAAGAAGGGCTTCATGACGTGGCTGTTCGGCTCGCTGGCCGAGGCCGGCATCCAGGTGCCGAGCGACCTCAACGTCTGGTCCATCCTCAAGCTCGTCCTCGACGTGCTCGGGCTGACCTACGCGTGGATGCGCAGCGAGGCCGTGAAGCTGATGGGCGAGCGCAACGTGGCGCTCCTCGAGAAGCTCGTCGAGTACATCACCGTCACCATCAAGGGCGGCCCCCAGGCGCTCTGGGACAAGCTGAAGGAGGATCTCTCCAACCTGAAGGAGATGGTCATCGACGCCATCCAGAACTGGCTCATCGAGACCATCGTCAAGCAGGCCGTCACGAAGATCCTGTCGATGTTCAACCCGGCCGGCGCCATCGTCCAGGCCATCATCGCCATCTACAACGTGGTGATGTGGGTCATCGAGAACGCCTCGCGCATCGTCGCGCTCATCGAGGCGGTGGTGAACTCGGTGCACGCCATCGCCACGGGTGCCATCGGCGGCGCGGCGAAGTGGATTGAAAACGCGCTGGCGAACCTGATTCCCATCGTCATCGCGTTCCTGGCGCGGCTCATCGGCCTGGGCGGCCTCTCCAAGAAGATTCGCGAGTTCATCACCAAGGTGCAGACCAAGGTCCGCGCCGCCGTGCTCGGCTGGCTGAAGAAGGCCTGGGCGTGGGTGAAGAAGCTGTTTGGCGGGGGCGGCGGGAAGGGGAAGAAGGACGAGAAGGCGGACGACGAGAAGAGCCGTGCGGTGAAGGCCAAGGTGCGGCAGGCCCTCAAGTCCGGCCAGAAGGACCTGAACAACAAGGCCGAGTTCTCCGCGGTGCTGGATGGCATCGCGCGGACCTATGGGCCCGAGGGACTCAAGCTGCTGAAGGTCCAGCCGCAGAGCGGCGGCAAGTTCGCAATCATGGCGTCCGCCAGCGCCATGGAGATTGTTGGCCTGGTCAACGCCCTGGTGAAGAAGGACACGGGCTTCGTCGTGGCCATCCTGCAGGTCAACGGCATGAAGGTGGGCAATGCCATCTACAACGAGGGCGGCGGCAAGGCGCACGCGGAGGAGAAGCTGGAGATCATGTTCGGGCCGATGTTGGCGAGCTACACCGCCGCCCATCCCACGAACCCGCCGCGCACGATCGAGGTCTTCGTCAATCAGAGCCCCTGCAAGAGCAAGTGCACCCCCAAGCTCATCGGGCTGAAGAACAAGTACAAGACCGTCGATAAGTGGGTCCTGTATTACAAGGTGCTCTACGCGGGCAAAGGCAACAAGGAGTTCGAGAAGTCCATCGAGGCGCTCGAGATGCTGCGCAGCGAGGGCTTCCACGTCATGCAGTTCGACGAAGCGCTCGCGATGGAGAAGCGCGCCGGGGGTGGGAAATGAGCCCCGCGACGCTAGCGAGCCAGGACCGACCGCAACCAGCGCAGCGGGTCCATGAACAGCTTCTGCTCCCACAGTGCATCAGGGGTGAGCTCGTCATCGTGCTCGGCGGCCCGACGAACGACCTCGCGAGACAGCGCCTCGTCCGGAGGCGGTGGGAGTGCACGCTCCGGGAGCCCGCAGGCGTCCTGACGGGGTTGCTCGTCCCTCAGGACGAAGCGGTCGCCGGGGACATCCCGGGAGACGTCGCCGCGATGGAGAAGCGCCCCCAGGTGGTCGACCCACTTGCGGACTTCGAGAAGGTCGACCTGGGCGGGCAACCCCGAGTCGAGGAAAGGCGTCGCCGAGCGGGGGTTGGCACCAGCCAGCGCCCGCGCCAGGTCGGAAGGCAGGGGCGCCTCCGTATCGAGCCGCTTCAGCACCGCCGACGAGAGCGTGCCCCTCAGGATGAGCAGGTCGCCGGCCACGTCTCCCGGGCTCTGGTGGCGATACTTGATGAAGACGGCCAGTCGTTCACGAACCGTCTCGAAGACCGTCGTGCATCCGTACCCCGGCCATGGACCCGAGGAACGGGGGAAGCAGAGCGACACGTATTCCGAGGCCTTTGCCAGTGCGGCGCTCTCCGGGACTGCCTCCCAGTCCTGGACGTCCGCCTCCGGGTCCTTGCAGCAGTCCTGGAGCAGGGCCCAGAGATGGTCGAGCGGGCAGCCACGCTGGAACAGCGTTTCCCAGACGCCGCGCGAGGGACCGGGGACCGGGCCTCGGGCCAGCCATTGGATCAGGTCATGGATGAGTCGATTGTAGGTCTCCCGGCCGAGCCGATCCCGTTGCTCATGAGCGACGGAGAGCAGCGAGGGGGGAGAGGTCTGCCCGGGCTCGAGGTGCGGAAAGGCTGTCTCACGCGCATGCTGGACGATGGCCTCCACGTCCGGTGGCGCGAGTCCTTCCTTCGCCAGCTCACCCGCGAAGCGCTCCCAGGGAAAGTGCGGCTCCGAAGCAAAATCCTGCATGCGACGTCTCCTGGGTGGGGCTCACGCGGAGCGGGACGGTCCCCCCGACCTCCGCACCCGACGAGGGTGACAGCAGCCACCGGGCACCGCAAGTCATTCACCCCGGCGCCACCGCGCCCCGACCTCCGGAGGGATTGCCGTGCGTAACACCTTCGCCTGCCTCGTCCACGAGAGCCGGGAGTGCGTCATCGACCTGGTGCGCAACCTGCACCACCTGGACCCGGACTCGCGCATCCTGCTCTACAACGGCGGCCGCGACGCGGACCTGCTCACGGGCTTCCCGTTCGAGAAGTACAACGCCGTCGTGCACCCCTCCCCGAAGCCGATGAAGTGGGGCTGGCTGCATGACTTCGCGCTCGACTGCTTCCGCTACGCGCTGGCGAACGAGCCGTTCGACGCGATGACCATCGTCGACTCGGACCAGCTCGGGCTGCGGCCGGGCTACTCCGCGTTCCTCGGTGACTTCCTCAAGGCCAACCCCGGCGCGGGCCTGCTGGGCAATGTGCAGACGCCCCGCAGCCCGAGCAACCGCGCCGCCCCCGCCGTCAACGCCCGCCGCGAGCTGGACCTGTGGCGGCCCTTCCTGCGCAGGTTCCCGCAAGGCGAGGCCCAGTTCGTCCACTGGACCTTCTGGCCCTCCACCGTCTTCACCGCGGACGCCGCGAGAGATTTGGTGAGGCTGTGGGACGGGGACTCGCAGCTGCACGACATCCTCCGGCGCTCGCGCATCTGGGCCACGGAGGAGGTGCTCTTCCCCACCCTCGTCGCGCTCATGGGCCACAAGCTCCTCACCAGCCCGTGCAACTACGAGCTCGTGCGCTACCGCGTGCGGTACACGCCCGCGCAGCTCGACGCGACCATTGCCCACCCGGCCGGCTTCTGGGCACACCCCATTCCCCGCCGCTTCGACGACCCGCTGCGCGCACACGTGCGCTCGCGGTACCTGGACTACGAGGGCACGGCTCGGGCGGCGCGGAGCGTGGACCCCGTGGAGGCGCAGGCGGTGGAGGTCTCGCTGGCCGACATGGCCGCGAATGGTGACGACGACGCGCCGAAGCTGCTGCTCACCTGGCCCATCCTCGCGGAGATGCGCAAGGTGGAGGGCTGGCTGTCCGACGAAGAGGCGGACCTGCTCATCGCCGCGTCGTCCCGCGCGCTGTCGTCGCAGCCGGAGCCCTACGCGGTGGTGGAGGTGGGCAGCTTCTGCGGGAAGGCCACCGTCGTCCTGGGCCGCGTGGCCGAGGTGCTGGGCTCGCCCGCGCCCATCCACGCCATCGACCCGGGCGACGGCGTGGTGGGCTCGCTCGACGGAGGGTTCCAGCACGCGGGCCCGACGCGCGACAAGCTTCTGCGGACGCTGCAGCAGGCCGGGCTCGCGTCGCGCGTCCGCGTCCACTTCGGGAGCGCGCCCTCCGTGCCGTGGAGCGCGCCCATCGGCTTCCTGCTCGTGGACGGGCTGCATGACTACGCGAGCGTCTCCGCCGACTTCCGACACCTGGAGCCGTGGCTCGTCACCGGTGGGCTCGCCGCCTTCCACGACTGCGCGGACTACTTTCCGGGCGTGAAGCGCTTCGTGCAGGAGTTGCTGCGCGGCGGCAGGTTCCGGCGCGTGCACATGGCGGGCTCGCTCGTCGTGCTGGAGAAGCTGGCCACGGTGGCGCGGGCGGATGCGGGGGCCGCGCCTCCTCCCACGCTCGACGGAGGGGCCACGACGGATGCGGTGGCCGCCCGCCCTGGCGTGGAAACGGTGACGGCACCATCGGGTGACGGCGTGGTCGCCGCGAACGAAGTCTCCGCACCGCTCGTCGAGGAGCCTCCGTCAGTCAAGAGCGTGGCCGCCGCGAACGAAGTCTCCGCACCGCCTGTCGCGGAGCCACCGACGCCTCCCCCACCGGGCGACAGCGTGGCCAGCGTGAGCGTCAGCGCGCCTTCGGCCCCTGCGCCCGCCCTTCCCGCCCGCGCTCGCGTCACCCCGCCTCCGGGGAAGGAGGGCACGCAGGTCTCCTGCATCATGCCCACGCTCAACCGGCGCCGCTTCGTGCCGCTCGCCGTGCGCTGGTTCCTCGCGCAGGACTGGGAGCACCGGGAGCTCATCGTCGTGGACGACGGCACCGAGCCCGTCGGCGACCTGCTGCCCGAGGACCCGCGCATCCGCTACGTGCGACTGGACCGTCGCCACTCGCTGGGCGCCAAGCGCAACCTCGCGTGTCAGGCGGCGCGCGGCGACGTCATCGTCCACTGGGACGACGACGACTGGTCCGCGCCCACGCGCCTCACCTACCAGGTGTCGTCCCTGCTCCGCGCGAGCGCGAGCGCCTGCGGGCTCACCCGCGTCTACTATCACCAGCCCACGACGGGTCGCTCCTGGCAGTACGTGTACCCCGTCGGCCAGCGCCCCTGGGTGTCCGGCAACACGCTCTGCTACACACGGGACTCCTGGCGCCGCAATCCGTTCCCCGACATCAACGTCGGCGAGGACGCACGCTTCCTCTGGAGCGACCCGTCCCGGAAGCTCCTCGTGCTGGACGACCCGTCCTTCTTCGTCGCCTGCGTGCACGACGCCAACGTCGACCCCAAGCGCGTCCACCACCGCTACTGGCACGCCCACCCCACCGACGCCATCCGCGCGCTCATGGGTGACGCCTTCGACGCCCTCCGCAACGCCGCCCTCCCCGCTGAACCGCGCCCGCTCGCCGCGGGAGCACCCTGAGGCCCGCCATGACTCCCGCCCTCACCTTCATCTTCCACGACCACATCATCCGTCCCAGCCTGGTCGCCGCCGTGCGCTCGGCCATTGCCCACAACAAGAGCGCCGTCGTCCGCGTCTACTGCAACCCGGAGAGCATCCCCCGCTACCAGCCGCTGCTGCCCAAGGTCCACTTCGAGGACCTGACGCAGTACTTCAGCGCGCTGCAGACGACGCGGATGGACGTGGCCGCGCGCCGCATGCGCGCCTTCGCGCTGCACCAGCATGGCGGCTGGTACCTGGACTCCTTCGACACGCTCACCCTGCGCACGCTGCCCGCGGTGGAGCGCTTCACCATCGGCGAGGAGTGCTGGGACGCGCACCGCCGCTGCGCCGGCGTCTGTGCCAGCCCGCCGGGAGACCCGTTCGCCGAGGCCTGGCTCACCGCCATGAAGGCCATCCCCGACGCGCAGTGGGACCACTGGACGGACCAGAACATCGCCAACCGCGTCCTCGACTCGCGCCGCTTCCGCGTGGACCAGCTGTTCACCGGCCTCCTCAACTGGCCGTCGGACACGGGCTTCGAGGGCGAGCTCAAGCTCTCCGAGAACCAGGTGGAGTGGCTCGTCGACAATGCCTGGGTCATCCACTACTACGCCCGCGGCGCTCGGGGCGTTCCGTACCGGGAGATGGACCTCACCGCACTGCGTCGAGCCCGCAACCTCGACGGGTGGATTCCCCGGCTCATCCTCCACTACAGCAAGGGCGTGCCCGAGGCGTCGAAGCAGCCCGCGTGAGCCGGCCGTCAACCGCTGGACGCCCCCGTACAGGGGGGTGGGATTTCTGTTATGGGGTGGATTGCTCGGTTTCTCGGACGATGTGAGGATGGAGCTCCCCTCCGAGGAGCCGACCGTGAGCTGCCCCCTCGTCGTGCCCGCACCGCATGCTCCCGCTGTCCACCCCGCCGCTGAAGTAGGGCCTTGCCCATGAGGACGCGCGCGCTGGCCGTTTCGGTGGCGGGCGGAGTCCCCTCCGTTCTTCCCTCGCGGGCGCTGGAGGTCGACGCGGGCGTGGCGCTGCCTGTCGCCTTCGGTGGGCTGCGGAAGGTGTTGCGCGCCTGTGAGGAAGCGGCGCCGGAAGTCGTCGGCGCGCTCGCACGGGCCCACCCGTCGGAGTGGAACCGCCTCTTCCCCGGCTCCATCCTCGGCGTGCCCGACTTGAGCGACCTGGCGCTGACGCCCTCCGAGCGCCGGCTCCACCGCGAGTCCGAGCAGATGTTCTGGGTGCTCAACGTGGCGGCGAAGGCCATCGTCGAGACGCTCCGCGCGAGCGGCCGCCCGCTGGTGCTGCACGGCGCGGGCGAGTGCGACCTGGTCAGCCTGCGCGCGGTGATGCGCGCCGCCGAGTGGAGCCGCCTGGAGGGACTGGACGGGACGCTGCTGCTCACCGGGTGGAACGTGCGCCGGCCGCACGGCGCGGTGGACTTCGAGGCCCGCCGCCAGGCCTACCTGGATGCGCTGTGTGACCGCATGCGTGCTCCACGCGCCTCCGGGCCGGGACTGGTGTCCTCGCGCGTGCCGGAGCCCGCGGTGGACCTGGAGGGGCGCTACCTGCAGCTCGCGGTGGACGGCGCGCAGGCGCGTGAGGTCCGCGTGGCCGCGGCCATCCTCGCCATCCGCGCGTGCTTCTTCACCACCAACTACGAAGGCGCGATGCTGGCCGCGGAGCAGGGGCTGGCGCTGCTGGACGACGCCCCGGACGCGACGCTGGCGGCCCGCGTCGCCGACGCGTGGGACTCGCTGGACACGGGCTTCACCACGCCGGCCATCGAGATTGACCGGAGCAGCCTGGGCGACGTGGAGGAATTGCGCGCGCTGCTCTGCCGCTGCCTGGGCGTGGTGCACGTGTTCACCGGCTCGCACGACGCCGCCATGGAGGCCTTCGGCCGCGGGCTGGCGTGCCGCATTCCGCCGGAGCTGGTGTCGCGGCTGCACATGTTCCGCGCGCTCACGCTCACCAAGCGCTTCGGGCAATTGCCGAACGCGCGCGCCGAGGTGGAGGCGGGACTGGCCGCGCTGGAGCGGAGCACGGCGCCGGACCGCGCGCTGCAGGAGGGCTGGCTGCGCAACGTGTGCGCGCTCACCTGGTTCCAGGAGCGCAAGCTGGACAAGGCGGTGGTGGAGGAGAAGCTCGCCATGCGCTGCGTGGGCGATTTGCACGACGCCAGCGCCACGCACCTGAAAATCAACCTCATCTCCAACGCCAGCTACCTGCAGGAGACGGCGCGGCAGTTCGGGGATGCCATCGCCACGTGGCGGCGCTTCGAGAAGATCAGCGAGCGCTGGGGCGCCAACTTCGCCAAGCACCACCGCTACCGGCTGGCCGGGCTGGAGCTGGGCGCGGGCGAGCGCGACGCCGCCGTGGCTCACTTCACCGAGGCGTACGCCAACGCGGACGAGCTGGGGGACTCCTTCCACCGGCAGGTCATCGCCGCGGAGCTGGGGCGGCTGTTCCTGGACGAGCAGCAGCCCGCCGCCGCCGTGGAGTGGTTCGCCCGCGCGGAGGAGCACGCCCGCGCCGTGGGAGACCCGCAGAAGGTGGCGGAGAGCCTCGCGGGCCTCGCGGTGGCCGGCGGCCACACCGACTGGACCGAGGCCCTGCGCTGCGCCCAGGCGAGCACCACCTGGCCGAAGCAGACGGCGGCGCTCGTGGAGGCGCTCACGAGCGGGGACGCGAAGGCGGTGCAGGCCGCGCTGCCCCGCGCGAGGACGAAGCTCAACCGCCCGTTCGACGCGGTGCAGCTGTACTGAGTGGCAGGTTCAGCATGACGCCGTGAGGTCATGCTGCCTCGCACGGACGAAGCTCCTCCGCCCGTTCAGGGCGAGGCAGCGGTACCGGCCGGCGGCCCTGGCGTCAGGGCTTCGCGGCCGTGGCGCGAGCCGGGTCGAATGGAGCCACTGCGTCACAGTGGCCGTGCACCAGGAGCTCCGCGACGCAGGCCCCGGTGAAGGCGCCGGTGAGGATGCCCTGCCCTCCCAGCCCGGTGGCGACGTACGTGTGCCGGGTGCCGGGGTAGCGGCCGATGTACGGACGGCCGTCCGGCGTCACCGCGCGCAGCCCCGCCCAGGCGCGCACGAAGCGGGCGTCCCTCAGGCGCGGCGCCAGCTTCGCCACCGTGGCGCTCAGGTGCAGCAGGCCCGCGGGCGTCACCTGCTCCACGAAGCCCGCGTCCTCCTCCGTGGCGCCGACGACGATTTCCCCCGCGCGCCAGGGGGCCAGGTACGACGGGCCGGAGACCACCCGCGTGAGCTGGAGCCCCGGCTGGTGCACCACCAGCATCTGCCCACGCACGGGCTTCAGCGGCAGGGCGGGCAGTCCCTCCACGACGGCGGACCACGGGCCCGCGCTGACGAGGAGGTGGTCCGCGCGCAGCGTCTCGCCCTCCAGGTGGACCTCGACGCCGTCGGACGTCTCGGTGATGGAGCGCGCGGCAGTGCCCGTCCGCACGCGCACGCCCTCGCGGATGGCGGCGTCCCGGAGCGCGTTGACGTAGCCGTCCGTGTCCACCATGTGGCCGAGGGTGCTCTCGAAGGCGCCGAACAGGGGCGTGCCCTCCAGCGCGGGCTCCAGCTCCACGAGCCTCGCCGCGTCCACCCAGAGGCCCGGCCCCTCCGCGTCCTTCGCGGCCTTCTCCGCGAGCGAGTCCCGCGTCTTCGCGTCCGGGACGACGCGAAGGATGCCCTGCCCGCGTCGCAGCTGGGCCCCGTCGGGAAGCGACGCGAGGTCCGCGGCCAGGGCGGCCCGGCCCGCGCGCGCGAAGGCGAGCAGCTCCAGGTCGTCGAACAGCCGCACCGAGGGGATGGCGACACCGGCGGCGGCGCGCGAGCCCCGGCCTCCGGGGTCCACGGCGTCCAGCACGGTGACGGAGGCTCCAAGCGAAACGAGCCGGCGCGCGGCCGAAAGGCCGACGACGCCAGCTCCGAGAATCACGAGGTCTGCGCGGGGCCGCACATCAAGTCCCGGTTTCCTTGGCCGCGTTGAGCGGCAGGGCCACCAGGTGGAAGTTGCTGCCGATGTGCGCGAAGCCGAAGCGCTCGGCGCGCTTCACCACCGCATCCAGCTGCGTGTAGCCGAGGAGGATCTTGAAGCCGAGCCTCGCCGCCTCCTTGCAGATGGCGTCGACGATGGCGTCGACGTACGTGGAGCGCTCCTCGCGCGACATTCCCGGCGCGGCGACGAGGTTCTCGATGAGCGCCACCGAGCTGTCCGTACGATACAGAAACCCCGCCGCACGGCCCGGGATGATGAACCCGGTCTGCGGCAGGGCGTCGTGTGTCATCGACTCGTTCCAGAGCTGCAGCCAGCCCTTGATCTGCTCGAAGTGCAGCTCCGGAACGTAGGGGATGGGGGTCATCGATTACTGGAACAGCATCGAGGCCATGCGCTGAGCGGTGAGCTCGCGGGTGTTGTGCATGCCCTGGTCCGTGAAGGCCTTCGTGGTGCTGCTCTTGAGGAAGTCGCCCACGATGTCGGTGACCTTGCTCTTGCCGGTCGCCAGGTTCAGCGCGCCGCTCAGCAGGCTGTTGCCGCCCATGCCGTCCATGAGCGCCTTCCCGCCAAACTTGCCGAGAACGTTGCCCATGACGCCGCCCATGCCGCCGGGGATGAGGTCGGTGGCCGCGCCGATGAGCGACTGCAGGGGGTTCTTGCCCTGCATCAGGCCGCTGGCGAAGCCCATCGCCGCGCCCAGGAGCGGGTTGACCATCGACACGAACGGCTTGACGACGTCCATCACCTTGCCGAGAGCCTTGCCAATTCCACCCATGGTCGAGTCCTTTTGGTAGTGGCCGCGGTGCGGCCATCAAGTGTTCCTGTTGAGGAGATTGTCGGGGACCCGGCCTGATTGTTTCCGTGTTACCCGAAAAAACTGTCCGTCCGATGGAAACCCCTGAGAATCCAGGGGTTTGGCATTCAACGGAGCGTGAAATCCGGGGGAAAATGCCCGTCCCCGGTGGACGGCTCAGCTCTTCGGCGTGGAGGGTTTCTTCGGATCAGCCTGGAGGGACGTGGGCGACGCGCCCTTGCGAGCCTCGGGCGCCCCCTTCTGGGCGGCGTCGGAGGCGAGCGCCGTCTTGTAGCGGGCGTCCGCGTCCTTGTCGTTGAAGCCGTCCAGCTGCTGCGCGCGGCTGATCATCACCTCGCCGTTGATGATCTTCTCCAGGTGCGTCTGGAGCTCCTCGACGGTGGGCACGCTGGGGTCCTGGGCCTTCAGCTCCTCGTCCGGGGTGATGATGAGCTGGGGCGGCTTCTCGGGGTTCTGGGCGTAGTCGAGGATCTTCTCCACGTACTCGGCCACGTCGATCTGCATCAGGCGGGCCTGCTCCTTGACGTCCTTGTCAGCGAGCAGCTCGGCGCGCAGCTCCGCCACCGGCTTCTTCAGCTTCTTCGGCGGGGGGACGACCTGGTTCTCTCCAGCCATGGGCTCTCTCTCCAGAAAAAAGGGCCCGTCATCCCAGCAGGGGCGGAAAGCCCCGCCAGGCCCGGGCATGGGGGCATTCTGGCCGCTGATACACCCCGGATGTCAAAGGGCGCCAGCCGCGTTTTGCGGCTTCGTCACGCCTGCCCGCCGGTCCACCGGGTGAACTGCATGCGCAGCTCGCAGGTGTAGCGGCCGCGCGCGTCCTTCAGCCAGAGCTGCTCGGGCGCGGGGTACATCTCCTCCACGGACAGCCGCTCCGCCTCGCGGGCCAGGTGCGAGAGCAGGTCCAGGGCGAAGGGGCTCGCGGTGTCGATGAGGTACGGCTTGCGCTCCTTCGAGCTGCGCATGAAGACGAAGCGGGGCCACCCGCCCGCCCGGCGCTCGCGCTGCACGGCGAGGAACATCTCGAAGCCCGCGGGCTTCGCCAGCCGCTCCGCGGCCAGGTCCCACCGCTCGCGCTGATACACGGCGCCGCCCACGCTCAGCCGCGGCAGGTGGCTGCCCCTGGTGCGCAGCGGCGCATGCAGCACCTGGGGATGCGCGAGCGCCGCGAAGGGCGGGTACGAGGAGAAGTCGTCCAGCGGCAGGTACAGGCTCAGCCGCTCGCCCTTCCCGTCCACCAGCACCGGTCCCTGGGGCGTGGGGAGCACCTTCACGTCGGCCGGCGTCAGCGCGCCGTCCTCCACGTCCAGCACGTCCGACACCGAGTACACCAGCCGCCGCCCCGGGAAGACGTAGAAGCCCTTGTTGCGGCGGCGGATGGAGAGCCCCACCAGCCCGCGCGCGGCCGGGTCCGCGTCCAGCCAGCGCGAGGCCACCGAGGCATACCGCTCGCGCTCCGGCTGGAAGGCGCTCAGCCAGCTCCACAGCAGCAGGTGGTGGTGGACGCGCGCCAGCATGATTTCGAAGCCGCCGCCGTCCGGCTTCGCCGCGAGACACACGTCCGGCAGCGCGTAGCGTCCGCCCGGCGTGGAGGTGCCGAGGAAGTCCGTGGGAAGCGCGCGCGTGCGGGCGCCGTCCTCCTCCAGCAGCACCGGGGGCACCGGCGAGAAGCGGCTCCCCGACACGTTGTCGGGGCGCAGCCGCACCGCGTACTCGAGGAGGTCCACCGGCGTCTCGTCCGGGCCGAGCGCGTCGCGCACCTGCTCCTTGAAGCCGCGCTGCACCTTCTCGCCGTACGCGGCCGACAGCTCCAGCGCGCCCGTGAGCGCCGCCTCCAGCTCCTCGGTGAAGCGCGCACCGAAGCGCAGGCGGAACGGAGAGCTGGCCTCCTCGTAGAGGATGAGCCGGTCCGCGTACACCTGGCCCTCGCCGCGCCGGGCGGGTTTGGTGGTGGCCTCGGTGAAGGCGGCCTCCAGGCGAGGCAGCAGCTCACGGCGACGGGTGAGGTCCGCCGTCTCGAAGTCGGCGCGCATGCGCGCGAGCGTGTCCAGCCGCTCCAGCCAGCGGGCGCGGGCGTCGGACTCGGGCAGCGCGGCCACGGAGTCCCGCAGGCTCTCGAAGGTGCCGAAGTCGTTGGGCCGGAAGGGCAGGCCCCACAGCAGCAGCGCGGACTTCACCAGCGGCAGGGCCTGCCGCTCCACGTCGTCCGTCGCGACGCCGAGCACCCGGGCCGCCTGCACCGGCGTGGGGTGCTCGCGCAGCACGGCCAGCAGCTGCTCCGCCTGGGGGGACAGGGGCACGTCCAGCTTCAGCGGGGCGCACGCGGCGCGGCCGGGCGTCACGGTGAAGAGCGGGTTGAGGCGCAGGGGCAGGTGGGGGCGCAGCGTGCGCTCGCGACCCACGGCGCGCGCCAGCTCCGTCACCGCCCAGAAGGAGAAGAACGTGCGGCGGCGCGTGTTGCCGCTGGGCACCGTGCGCACATCGTAGCCGTCGTCGTGGGTGCGCTCGCCGTAGGAGATGGGACCGAAGAAGCTCGTCGTCTCGTTCTTGGCGCAGAAGCGCTGCAGGTACGTGTAGACCTGCCGCTCCACCCGGCGCGCGTCGGAGGTGTCCGGCCGCTCGCCGCCCTTCAGGTAGCGCGACCAGACGTTGTCGAACATGGCCGGGCTGGAGAGGAACACGGCCTCCTGGATGGCCGGGTCCGCCGCGCGCTCTCGCAGTTGCCGGCGCAGGCCCGTGCGCTCCCCGGCGTAGCGGGACTGGAGCGACTGGCGGCTCTCGAGGTAGCGGGCCAGCGCTTCCCTGAGCGCGGGGCCATGGCGGGGCTTGAGCGCGGGCTCGCGGCCCTGGGCCAGCGACTCCTGCAGGGCCCGAGCGTCCGCGTCGCCGCCGTCGGCCCGGGCCGCCGCGAGCAGCGCGTCCTCGTCCGCGAGGAGTTGGGAGGTCTGCGCCAGCAGCTCCCCCGACAGCCCGAGCGACTCCAGCCAGTCGAACGGGAAGCCCGCGTGCCGCAGCACGAAGACCTCGCCCAGCGTCCAGGTCTCGCTCATTCGTGCACCCTCGTCAGGACTGTCTTGCCCACCAGCGTGTCCACCAGCTTGCGCCGCTGTGCCTCGGGGACGGCGCCCAGTGCCTCGGCCGCGGGCCGCGGGTGGTCCAGGCCCGCGAGCTTCGGCGCGAGGCGCGCATCCATCGCGAGCACCGTGCCCGTGCGCAGGTTCGCCGCGTACCACGTCGGCTTCGGCGCACCATCAAGAGACGCCGGCAGCTGGACCAGCGCGCAGTCGTCGTCCAGGCGGATGGACGCGCGCTCGGAGGTGTCCGCGGGCTCGCCTCTCACGGGCGACGGAGCCGTGGGCCCTCGGAGGCATGCGGCCGCGACACGGCCCGGATTCAGGGGGGCTCGCTGCATCAGCCGGGTGCTCAGGGCCGCGAGCACCTCCGGGAGCCGTGAAGTCGGAATCGTGTTCGGAGCCTCGAAGGGCTGGCTCCGGGCGAGGTCCCGGTCCGGCGGAGAGCGCTGCGGCTCCATGGAGAGACGCTGGAACGGACGGTCGATGGCCCGATGTTCCAGGGGCCAATGGAAGGGACGCGCTCCGGCCACGTGGTCGAACAGCGGCTCTGTCTCGAGCGCGGTGAGCGTCTCCTCCAGCGCCGCCTCGTCCACGCCCGGCGCCCCCACCCACCACTCCGCGACGACCCGCACGCCCGCTTCCCGCAGACGCCGTGCGCCGCGCACCATGGCCGTCACGTCCATCCGGGCGCCAAACGGGTCCACCACGAAGCCTTCGCGCACGGCGCAGAACCCCACCACCGCCACGCGGCAGCCGCTCTCGATGAGGGCTTCCGCGTGCAGGAGCGAGGCCGCCAGCACATGGCCACCCCAGGGAGCGCCGCCGGTGAAGCCCTTCACCTCGTCCGGCGTGCAGGCGCCGAGCACCTGCTTCGTCGTCAGTGTCCTCAAGTCCCTGGGCTCGGGTGCGTCGAAGAGCAGCGCATCGGAGTCGTTGCGCGGAGGGGCGACCGTGCACACCAGCAGGTCGAGTGACTCGGGAATCCAGACGAGCGACTCCGGGCCCGGCTCATCGGGCCACGGAGCCACGCGCCAGCGCAGGGGCGCGGCTTCGTCGACGAACTCCGCGCGCTGGAACATGGGCATCCGCGCCAGCACCTTGCGGTGCGCCGCCGCGAAGGGGCCCGCGACCTCGAGCGGCACCTCCGGCGGACAGGCCCGCGCGAGCCATGCCGCCGCCGGCAGTTGCTGGTCCCGCTCCAGCCAGAGGCGCACGCGCTCCGCCTGCGTGAAGCTCGCGGCGGCCCGGGCCAGGTCCTCCGCGTAGGGGGCAGGCTGTCCCACGGTGCGCAGCACGTCCACGCTCCGCTCGGTGGTGCCCTCTTCCAGCTCCAGGTCATCGAGCCGCAGGCGCACGCCGCTGGGAGGCCCCGAGAGGGCCGTGAGCACCGCGCCCAGGGCCCGGAGCCGGGTGTGGCCCTGGCGGTCCTCGCGAGCCGACAGCGCCTGAGCCGCGCGCAGCAGGAGCAGCTCCCGCATGGACTGTGGCGCCGCGGGCGCTGTCACACGCGCCTCGAGGGCCTCCGCCATCGCCGCGTCGGAGACGATGCGGCGACAGAAGTCCCGGGCCACGTCCAGGACGTGCCACCCGGCGAGAGCATCCGGAGCGAGCGTCACGTCGCGGTGTGGAGGCAGGACCAGCAGCTTCATCTCCGTACCTCCGGTGCGACTTCGCGGAAGGCAGGACGGGCGGCGAGCGGCGACATCACTCGCGCGCATCCGCCGAGGCGACCCGAGCGGCTGACACCCGCCCCCTGCGGCAGGCGGGGCTGTGAGGTCCCCAACCCCGCTCGCTCCACGACCTGCACGCCCGCGTCCGGCATGGGCGTCGGGCCCGGGCACGATGACACGCGCCTCCTCACTCCCCACCCTCCACGTCGGACGGCGGCGGCGCGCCCCACAGCAGCGTGCAGCGCAGCTCCACGGTGTGGCGGCCTCCGGGGCCTCGCAGCCAGAGCTGGTCCGGCGCGGGCCGCATCTCCGACAGGAGGACCTCCTCCTTCTGCTCCAGCAGGTTGAGGAAGACGCGCAGCAGCGGCGGGCTGCGCACGTCCACCAGCACGGGCTTTCGCTCGTCCTTGAACTTCGCGAAGACGCAGTCGGGCATCCCCCGCGCCTCCCACACGTCCACCGCCGCCCGCAGCCGCGCGCGGTCATCCCTGCCCGCGAGCAGGGCCTCCCGCTCCTCCGCGCCCAGCCGCCACTGCTCGCGCTGCACCACCACCCCGCCGAGCGTCAGCCGGGGCGTATGCGCCCCCAGCGACACCCGCAGCGGGCGGATGCGCGGCAGCGCGAAGGCGGTATGCACCAGGCTCTCCAGCTCTCCGTTGTAGAGGCACACCTCGGAGCCCAGCCGCTTCGACACCAGCCGCGCGCTCTTCCCGTCGCTCTCCACGAACAGGTCATCCAGCGGCATCCGCCACGCCGAGGCCCGAGCGCTCACCCCGCCCAGCTCCACCACCGGGCCAGGGAACTCCGAGGGCAACAGCCCGGTGCGTCGCGACGCCAGCACCGTCAGGAGCGGCATCGGCCGGCGCAGTGCGCCCAGCGCCCGCACCATGCCGCTCTCCACCTTCCCCCGGGCCTCGTGGAACTGGAGCGCCCAGCCCCACACCAGCGCGGTGTCGTGGATGTCGCCCATCACCAGCTCGTACTCGCCCCGGCCCCACGCCTCCACGTCCCGTGCGCCGACGAGCAGGTCCACCGAGGTGACGAGCGGCAGCGCCCGCGCATCCTCCGGCGTCGACGGCGCCGCCACGCCTCCCAGCTCCACGTGCCGCACGGACGCGTCGGAGATGGCGCCCGCGAGCAGGTCCGCCACCGACGTGTCCGAAGGCACGGGCCGGTCCGCGTACGCGGCCACGACCTTCCAGAAGGGCACCGTGCGCGCGCCCACCAGTCCCGCCACCGCCGCGCGAGCCGCCTCTCGCGTGCGCCGGGCCGCCTCACCCATCCACGCCAGGGCGGGCTCCAGCCGCGTCGCCAGCTCGCTGGCGCGCTCGCCACCCACCTCCACGCGCAGGTCCCCGCCGCACTCCTCCCGGAGCGGCAGCCGGTCCTGGTAGAAGTTGTGCGACTCGGACGCCGGGCCCCGCTCGGACGGCGGCGCCACGCCCCACGTCGCCCGGGCCCGCTCCGCGAAGGACGCCTGCAGGGCCATCTTCCCCGCCGCGTCCGCCGCGCCGTACCGGCCCATCAGCTCCACGAGCGCGCTCAGCCCCTCCACGTGACGCCGCGCCGCCGGACAGGGCAGGCCCGCCACGCGCTCGGCCAGGTCGTCCACCGGGTGGTGCACGGCGGCGGGCACCTCGAGCTGGTGCGTGAGCAGGCCCTTGTCACAGCCGAGCCGCGCCGCCTCGCGCGCCAGCCCCGGCGCCACGCCCAGCGACGAGGCCAGCCCCGCCAGCGTGCGCGTGCCGTCCGCCAGCTCCACCAGCCGGGGCAGCAGTTCCTCCGCGCTCTCCGGCGTGGGCGCCGTCTTGCGCGCGGGCACCTCCGCGAAGGCCTTGCGGCGCAGCACCAGCCAGGAGGCAACCTCCGGGTCGAAGGCGATGGCACGCACCAGCCCCTGCACCAGCCACGAGGCCGCGAAGGTGTTGCGCCCCACCAGCACCTCCGGCCCGGACCAGCGCAGCGTCACCCCCGTGGGGGCCTCCGCGGCCGCCCGGCCGTAGTTGATGGGGCCGAAGAAGCCCATCGTCTCGTTCTTCGCGCACAGCCGCTGAAGGTAGCTGGCCACCTGCCGCCGCAGCCGCGCATCGTCACGGCCTTTCAGCAAATCTCCCGCCACCGGCGGACTGGAGCTGGCCACCGCCTCCAGGAAGCGCGGCTCGCGGCGCAGCGCGGCCATGGCCGCCTCCACGCTCGCGCTCTCGCGCTCCAGCGCCGCGGTGAAGGCGTCCTCCGCCTCCCGGGCCGCCCGGGCGCGCGCGTTCCACGCGGTGAAGACCTCCGGCGACTCCAGCCCCTCGGTGTCCACGGGCCGCCCGGCCTTCAGCGCCGCCAGCACCGCGCGCGGGGGGCGCTTCACGCGGGGGCCCTGGGCGCGCAGGGCGTCCAGCGCCCGAAGCTCCGCGGACAGGCGCCGGGCTCCCGCGGCGGACTCCGGGCACCCCAGGCGCTCCAGCCAGTCGAAGGGGAAGCCCGTGGTGCGCACCACGAGGTGGGGGAAGAGGCTCCAACCCTTCATGCGTTACGCACCCTTCGTCGTGGAGCAGGGGGCGCGTGCGGCGCCCGGAGGTGTGACGCGCCGCTGCCTGGTGCTGCTACCGCGCCTTCACCTCGATTTCCTGCCCCGGCACGGCCATCACCCACAGCTTGCTCACGCCACCCGGGCAGCTCACCAGCACTTCCAACTCGCGGCCCGCTTCAATGGGAGACTTCACCAGCGGCGTCACGCCCGGAAGCATCGACCCGCCCACCTGGACCTGGCAGCCCTGGGAGGCGCCCGTCACGCTCAGCAGGCCCTTCGTCCCGGGCTGCTGCTGGACGTCCGCCAGCGTGCGCACGTCGATGCCCTCGCGCTGCAGCGTCGTCCCGAAGCGGCGCAGCTTCCCGCCCACCGCCGTGGAGACGAGCAGCGGCCCCTCCGCCGGAAGCGGTGCCGAGTCCTGCTCCAGGCGAAGGCCGCCCACGTAGACGTGCTCGCCCTCCTCCACGTTGATGAACCCGGAGCCCGAGCCGCGCATCATCACCAGCGCCACCGCGCCCACCACCAGCAGCCCGCCCACGCCCAGCGCCATCCACTTCCAGGATGCGCCCTTCGGCGCCTCGGGTGCCGCGGCTTCCGGAGGAGGACGCGGAGCCGGGGCCGCGGCGTGCGGTGCCGGCCGGGCCGGAGCCGCGTGCGCGGCGGCGGGAGGCCGGGCGTGTTGTCCGGTCGGATGCGCGGGCTGCCGCGTCTGGGTCGCATGCGGCCCGGGCGCCACGGCCTGCACGGACGCGGAGGGACGCGGAGGGTGCGCCATGGCGGGCTGCGGCTGCGACGGCCGCACCGGCGAGGCCGCGCGGGCCGCCAGCGCGTCCATGCCCGGCGGAGGCTGGCCCTTCGCCAGGGGGACGACCTCCGTGCGCTCCTCCATGTCCAGCTCGGGGAGCTCGGGCAGCGGAGGCTGCGGAGGCGTCACGGGCGGAGGCGGAGGCGGCGGCGCCGCCACGCGCGGCACGCTCCCCGTGGGACGCGCGGGAGGCGCGGCGACAGGAGGCGGAGTCGCGGGCCGGGGGCCGCTGCCCGTGGGCCGGGGCCCACTGCCGCTGCCGGTGCCCGCCGGGTGCGAGCCGCTCCCCCGGTTCGCCGCGCGACCGTCCGTCGGGGCGACCATGTCCCCCGTATTCACGTTGCCGCTGCCCGTGCCGGAGGGCATGGGCCGCGGGTGGCTGCCGGTGCCGGAGGTGGTCGACGGCGCGAACTCCGTCAGCCGGTCTCCCAGCGTGTCCTTGAAGAACTGCGCCACCGCCGCCGGCGACGAGTTGAGGCGGTGGTGCGCCATCACCGCCTCGATTTCCTCGCGCATCGCCGCGGCCGACGGCGTGCGCCGCGCCGGGTCCTTCACCAGCGCGCGGAGGATGAGGTCGGAGACGTCCTGCGGGATGTTCGGCTTGAGCTGCGACGGCACCGGCGCGGGCTCGCGGACGATGGCGTTGAGCGTGGCCGCGTCGTGGTCCCTCTTGAACGGCAGCTGGCCCGTGAGGATTTCGAAGAGCACCACGCCCAGCGCGAACACGTCGTTGCGCGCGTCCAGCGAGCGCCCGGACGCGGCCTCCGGGGAGATGTACGAAATCTTCCCCTTCAGCACGCCCGCCTGCGTGTGCTCCTCGCCCGCCACCTTGGCGATGCCGAAGTCGCTCAGCTTGACGGCGCCGTCCAGCGAGATGAGGACGTTGTGCGGGCTGACGTCGCGGTGCACCACCGGGTGCGGCGTGCCCGCCGGGTCCACGTACGCGTGCGCGTAGTGCAGGCCCGCGGCCACCTCCGCCACGATTCGCAGCGCGTGCTCCATGGGGAGCGCCAGCCCCTTGCGCCGCAGCTCGTTGACCAGCTTCTTGAGGTCCGGCCCGCGCACGTACTCCATCAGGATGTACGCCACGCCGTCGGACACGCCCACGTCGAACGTCTGCACCACGTTCGGGTGCGTCAGCCGCGCGTTGGCGCGCGCCTCCGCGAAGAGCATGTCGACGAACTCGGGGTTCTCCGCGAACTGCGGGAGAATCTTCTTCATCACCACGAACTTCTCGAAGCCCTTCACGCCCACCTGCTTGGCGAGGAAGACCTCCGCCATGCCGCCCTGCCCCAGCCGCCGGATGATGTTCAGCTTGGTGCTGCCCAGCGAGTTGGAGATGTCGGTGGAGTTGCCCGTCTTCGCCTGCGGGTCCACGTTCGTGGAGCCGAAGAGGTACTGACTGAGGGCGCGCGGCTCCAGCGCCTCCATGTCCTCCAGCGGCCGGTCCGTGAGCGGCACGCGCGCCAGCAGCCCCTGGAGCTGCGGCATGTGCGGCACCCTGGCGATGCCGCCGCAGATGGGGCACGCGCTCTCCACGTTGGACTGCTGCGCGCGCAGCTGCGCCAGGTAGTCCGCGGCGAGGATGCGCTGGTGGCTCACCTGCCCGCAGTGGCGGCACTCGCACGGCAGCCACAGCGAGGCGATGCGCGCGGGAGGCTGCCGCTGCGAGCGCGCCAGCACGGCCAGCGCCGGCGGCGGCAGCCGGCACAGCACCACCTGCGCGCCCTGGGCCGCCGTCTCCAGCACCTGCTCCAGCTTCGGCAGCGCCTCCGGCTCCACCTTGCTGACGTGGCTGAAGTCGAAGGCGACGCGGCCCTCCAGGCCGGACGCCAGCCGGCGCACGTTGAGGTCGCCCTTCAGCACGCTCGCCAGGGTGATGTACGTGATGTCGTCCTGGACGATTTTCAGGTGCTGCGCCAGCTCCGGCTGCTCCGCGGGCATGCTCGCCCGCAGGTAGCGCATCACCACCGGGTCCACCGTGCCGAACTGCTGGCGGCGCGCGAAGTCGAAGAACTCGCCGGGCTGGTCCGCGAACTCCAGCGGGTTGGAGCACACCGGGCAGGTGTGCTCGGGCGCGCGCTCCTCCTCGAGCGTCTTCGCCTCGTCCTGCAGGTTCACCACCCGCAGCCGGTCGTCGTTGCACGTGCGGCAGGTGTAGGGCGCCAGCAGGGAGAGCACCCGCGCGACGCCCGCGAAGCCCTCCACCATGTTGAGCTGGTCCACCATGACGGGGGGCGCGTGGACGACGTACAGCCCCAGCGCTCCGGGCGGCAGCTTGGCGGCGAATTCAATCCACCGGCGCACGCCGAAGGAGCTGATGCGCTCCACCCGGCCCAGGTCGACCACCAACAGCCCGTTGAGATCCGGGCTGCTGGCCGTCAGCGGAAAGGTTTCGTCGATGACGCCGGAGACCCGGACGTGGGTAATCGTACCCACGCGGAGCCGGCTGATGATGGCGTTGGAACCCTGGCTATCCACCGGCCCTGACCTCATTGCAGACAAAACAGCAGAGACTTCGGCTGGGTGGCGCGGCGACGCGCCTCTCCCAGGTCCACCACGCACAGGACGCGTGACTCACGCCCCACGGACACCCGGACCGCCACCGTGGCGCAGTGCTCCAGGATGCGCCGCAGCCCCAGGCCCGCGCCCCCGCCAGAGGCGTCCACCCGGACGCGTCCTCCCCAACCCTCCAGCGCCCGTGCGAACGGCCCCGGACGCAGCCCACCGAAGCGGTCCACCACCTCCAGCCACATGCGGCCGTCCTCCACCGCGTGCGACAGCTCGCAGGCGTCCTCCGCGGCGACTTCCGTCACCTCGGTGCGCCGGTGCGCGTAGCGCTGCTGGCCCCTGGCATCCACCGGAGCATCCAGCAGCGCGTTGACGGCCAGCTCGTGCACCACGTCCGCCACCAGGCCCGCCGCCGTACGGGAGCCCTTGGCCTGCCCCACCGCCGCCGACGCCGCGTCCGCCACGGTGTTGATGTCCACCACGCGCTGCAGCCGGTGCCGCGTCACCGCCGCGCCCTGGGGCAGCAGCGGCCCGCCGCGCAGGAGCGCGCCCAGCAGGCGCACGTCCCACGCCGAGGGACGGCCGTCCTCGCCGCTCGTGGCCAGCAGCAGCGCGGGTGGCTCGCGGCGCAGCAGCTCCGCATGGGACGGGGCGAGCCGTCCGTCGAAGAGCACCAGCCGGCGCGGGCCGGCGGCGGGCAACGGCCCCGGGTGGAGGGCCACGCCCCCCTGTGCGAGGGCGGGAGCCGCCTGCTCCAGTTGCGCGGGAGAAAGCGACTCGTCGGCGATCAGCAGGAGGCCGCCGGCCTCCAGGTGGGATGCGGTACTCAAAGCCTAGTAGCGAACCTTGACTTCACTGAAGAAGGACTGGGGAGGTGCCGGGAAGCCGTGCGACTCCTCGTACTGCGCATTGAAGAGGTTGGAGCCGAGGAAGGACACGGAGATGCCGTCGTAGACGTTGAAGCCCACGCGCGCGCCGGCGGTGAGGTAGCTGGGCAGCTGCACGCGGGTGGTGGCCAGGCCCGTCGCCTCGTCCACGAGGAAGCCCGGGTCGAAGCGCTGGCCCACGAAGAGGGCGTACAGCTCCGCGAAGGCCACCTTGCCGATGTTGGTGCGCCCGCGCGCGTAGATGCGGTGGCTGGGCGCGTAGTCCAGCGGCGCCTCCGGCCCGTCGTCGTACGGTACCGCCTTGGCGTCCAGGAACTGGTAGGCCACGTCGAAGGACGAGTTGATGGACGGAATCTGCGCGGCCGCCTCCAGCTCGAAGCCCGCCACGCGCGCGTCGCCCAGGTTCTTGAACTGGGACACGGAGCCGAACACGACCTCCTGGTTGATGAAGTTCTTGGCCAGGTTGTAGAAGCCCGTGCCCGTCAGGCGCACCCGCCGGTCGAAGGGCCAGAAGTCCACCGAGGCCTCGAAGGTGTCCAGCGTCTCGGCGGCCAGGTTCGCGTTGCCGATGAGCGTGGACGCGTACATCTGCTGGTTGATGGCGAGCTCCGCCAGCGTGGGCGCACGGAAGGCGCGGCCGTAGTTGGTGCGCAGCGTGAGCAGCTCCGGCACGGCGTGGAACACCACGCTGGCGCGCGGAGAAATCTGGTCGGTGCGCCGGGTCCAGATGCGCTCGGGAATCTGGTAGCGGTCGTAGCGGGCGCCCGCGCCGAACACCAGCCGGTTGAAGAGGCGGTACTCCGCGTCCACGAAGCCGCCGAGGATGGTCTGCTTCGTGTCGTCCAGCGTCAGCTCGGGCAGGACGTTGGGCACGTTGACGGTGTCCATCTTCACGTCGCCGCCGAAGGTGACGTTCAGGTCGCCCGCCGACAGCAGCGCGCGCGCCTCTCCGCCCAGCCGGCGGCGCTTGCCCAGCGCGCGCACGGGGTCGCCGCCGAAGGCGTTCTCCATCTGCACGTCGCGCCGCTTGAAGAGGCCGTACGCCTGGCCGAAGACGCGCAGGTTCTCCGTCACCTGCTGGTCCACCTGGGCGGAGGCGTTGAGGTTCTGCACCTCCTCCTTGTCGTTGGGCGTGTAGTGGCAGCGGCCGCAGTTGCCCACGGTGGAGATGTGCGTGCCGCCCGGGCGGCCAATCTCCGCGTCCGTGAAGTCCGCGTCCAGCGCCAGCGGGCCCACGCGCACCTTGCCGCTCACCTGGTGCACCAGCGAGTCCTCGTTGGTGTCCACGCGGCCCACGCTCGGGTCGTTGAAGAGCTGCGGCCCGTCCGAGCCGAACCCGTAGTAGCCGAGCAGCGCCTCCACCGGGCCGCCGCGCCCGGCCACCGTGCCGTGCAGGCGCCACGTCTGGTCCTGGCCCGCCAGCACGCGCGCCTCCGCGCCCACGTTCTTGCCCTTCTCGATGAGGTCCCCGGGCTGGCGCTCGATGATGTTGATGACGCCGCTGAAGGCGTTGGAGCCGTACAGCGAGGAGCCCGGGCCCCGGATGACCTCCACCTGCTTGAGGTTGGTCAGCGGCGTCGTCTCGTCCGCGTAGAACTGGCCCGTCCACGGGTCCGTCAGCGGCCGGCCGTCCTTCAGGAGCAGCAGGCGGTTGGACAGGTAGTTGGAGCCCAGGCCGCGCGCGCTCACCGCCGCCTTGCGCATGGAGCCCCGGCGGCACTCCATGCCGGGGAAGTACTGAATCGCCTCGCACAGCGAGAACTGGCCGGTGCCCTCCAGCTCCTCGGCCGGAATCCAGGACACCGTGAGGGGCACGTCCGCGATGCGCTGGTTGCGCTTGGACGCCGTGGTGACGACGGCCTCGCTCAGCACGCGGTTGACGGACTCCTCCAGCGGATCACCCCCGGCCAGCGGATCTCCCCCGGGCAGCCCGGCCAGCCCGGACGGGGGCGGCAGCGGCCGGTCCATGGTGGGCTCGGCGAAGGGCGCGCTGATGGGCACGTTGTCGGAGGGCTGCGCATACGACGGGGCCGGGGCGGCCACCGGAGAGGGCGCGGGAGGCGTGCCGCTGGCGGGCGCCGCCGTGGCGCCCACGGGGGCATCCGGCTTCCCCGCGGTCGGCGAGCCCGGCGAGGCCACCGGCAGCGGCTCGGACGCCTGCGGAGTCGGGCTCAGGGGCGTGGGCGGCTCGGCCGCCACGGGCTCGGTGAGCGGATCATCCGTGCCCGGCCCGCCGCTGCCCAGCACCGGAATCTCCTCGTCGGCGGGCGGGGTGACGGGCCTGGTGGCCTTGCGGGACTTGGGCTTCGTCCGGGTGACGCGCGGAGGCGTGGCGGCCTTCGGAGTCGTGCGCTTCTTCTTCTTCACCTTGGGCGCCGGCTCGGCCGCGGCGTCCTGGGCCCGGGCCTCGGTGCTCCCGAGGCCGGCGGCGGCCAGCGCGCACACCATGACGGACAGCCACAGGGCGCGAAGTCCGCGGCGCCTGGGAAGAGCCTTCACCGCGCCTTGCCGCGCCTCACCGTACACAGTCGAGTGCATCGTTCTCACATCCGTGAGTGAGGGGGAAACACCCACGGTCCTGTACGTACGTCCCGGTTGGCGGCCCCGCGGCAGGGTCCTCGTCGTCCTCGCGGACCACTACCCCCCTGCTCACTTGCGCCGTCGACTGGGAAACTACCCCAGAGCCACTGCCGGGCCAAGTCAACGGCTCTCATTCCCTGAAACTCAAGAAGATTTCGGGGAGCCGCCCTGCCCGGTTGCGCTCTCAGTCATCGGGCTGTTCGGCGGAGACGGCGAGGTCCCCGACGAAGGAGGGCAGCGCGGGGCCCAACTCCTCGGAGCGGACCAGCACCTCGGCGTCCACGTGGAGCTCGCCTGCTTCCGCCAGGACGGGCTGGCGGCGGGGCGGGCCCTGGGTGACGAGTCGGCGGAAGTCCTCGAAGTCACGGCCCTGGACGCGGGCGAAGGTGTCGAAGGGGGCCACGGCGCCCACGGCCCCGAGGGCTCCGGCGAGGGCCTCCGCGTTGCCGCGCAGGTCCACGAGCACCGCGCCCGGCACGCGGCCGCTGCGGAAGAGGACGCGCACGTCCTTGTCCTTGGGGACGTGCGCCAGGGGGACGAGCGCGGCCTCCGCGCCCTTGGCCTCCAGCATCTTCAGGGCGGACTCCACGTTGGGCACCGGCGTCACCTTGAAGTGACGCTGCGCATCCAGGTCGCCGCCGAGCACCACGTGGGTGACGAACTTGGGGTCGGCGGGGCCGGCGCCCTTCACCAGCGCCAGACGCTTGCCGGCGAGGTCCTTCACGGCGCCCTTCTGGGTGGAGACGATGGCCCAGCGCTGCTGCGTGTCGCCGGAGCGCGAGGCCCAGGCCACCGGCGTGGCGCGCGAGCCGAGCTGCACGGCGGCCCAGGCGTCCACCACCGCGAAGTCCACCAGGCCGTCGGACACGGCGCGGGAGAAGTCCTCGTAGCGGCCGAAGCTCTTGGCGGCCACGGGGCGGTCCAACGACTCGCCCAGCTTCGCGGCCAGGGCCTCCGCGTACTGGAAGCGCTCCTGGCCGTCCGTGAGGGTGGTGGCGAGGAAGACGCCGACGGTGGCCTTCTTCGCGGCCGCGAGCGCGGGGGCGGCGGCCAGGGTGCAGGCCAGCACGAGGCCGGCCACGAGGAAGCGGTGTGCCTTCATCATGGAGTCTCCTCCGCCGTGGCGGCGGCCGGCGTGGCGGAGCCCGCGGGCTCGGCGAGGCCATTCAAGCTCTGCAGGCGCTCCTTCCACTCCCGCACCTGGGCCAGGCGCGGGCCGGAGCCGACGGCGAGGTAGCGGCGCCAGGCGTCCACGGCCTCGGCGGGCTCGCGGCGGCGCTCCTGCGCGTCGATGCCGAGGTTGAGGGCGGCCACGGGCACGGCGGGCTCCAGCCGGCGCCAGGTGGCCAGCGCGTCCGCCGTCTTCCCCTTGCGCCAGTCCACGCAAGCCAGGTTGTGCTGCACCTGCGCGTCCTCCGCGTCCAGGGCGAGCGCGGCCTTGAGGGCCTTCTCCGCCAGCTTCATGTTGCCGGAGGCGTACGCCAGCGCGGCCTCGCGGCGATGGAGGGCGCCCGTCATCGCGGACAGCCACCGGGGCTGTCCGGGCATGGGCTTCTTCGAGGCGGCGGCGAGCTGCTTGCGGGCCGCCGCCACCTGCCCCTTCTTGTAGAGGATGAAGGCGTCCGCCAGGGCGCGCGTGTTGGGCCAGGCCCACTTCTGCGCGGGGGTGAGGGCCTTCTTGAGGGCGGCGCTCGCCTCCGCGTGACGGCCGGCCTCCGCTCGCGTCAGCCCCCGGGCGAAGAGGGCCAGCTTCGCGAGGTCCGAGCGCTTGCCCACGCCCAGCCGCTCCACCGCCTCCAGGTCCTTCTCCGCGGCGTCGGCGTCGCCGGACTCCAGGCGGGCCAGCGCGCGGCGCACCAGCACGCGCGGCAGGTTGGCCTCGGCCACGCCCTCGGCGACCTTGGAGGGGCCCACCTCGGAGAGCCGCTGCACGGCCGCGTCCACCTGCCCCAGTTCCACCTCGGCCAGGGCGGCGCCCACGGAGGCCTCGGCCTGCGCGTCCGGCTCCTCCGTCTGCTTGCCCGCGCGGGTGAAGGCCTCCAGCGCCGCCTGCGCGTCACCCGAGGCCAGCCGCGCGTAGCCCAGCAGCAGCGCCTCGCGCCAGGTGGCGCCGGGCAGCGTGGCGCCCTGCTCCATCACCTTGCGGGCCTCCGGGAAGGCGCGCGTCTCCAGCAGCGCGGCGCCCAGCCGGCGGGCCATGGGCGCGCTGCGGTCCAAGTCGTAGGCGCGGCGGAGGTCTCTCACGGAGTCCTCCATGCGCCCCGCCCCGGCCCTGTCGCGGGCGCGGTGGGCCAGCGCGCGCGCCAGCCACTGCTTCGCGCCGGCGTGGTCCGGCTCCACCTGCAGCGCGTTGGCGTAGTCCTCGATGGCCTGGTCCCACTGGCCGGTGGCGAAGTGGTCCGCGCCGAGCAACACCCAGCCCAGGGCCATCCGGGGCGCCATCTCCTGCACGCGCCGGTGGACCTCCACCGCGCGCTGGAAGCGGCCCGCGCGCCGGTTGACGGAGCCGAGGTTGGCCCACAGCTCCAGGCTGTTGCCACCCGCGCGCACCGCGGCCTCCAGGAACTGGATGGCCTCCTCGTGCCGGCCCTGCGCCTGGAGCGCCTTGCCCACCGCCATCTGCCCCACCACGAGGCCCGGCTGGAGCTGGAGCACCTTGCGGTACTCCGCCTCCGCGGCGGCCGCGTTCTTCTGCGCCAGCCGCACGTCACCCAGCAGGAGGTGCGCGGCGGGCGTGGCGCCCAGCTTCACCAGCGCCAGCGCCTGGCCTTCCGCGCGCGGCACCTCGCCCGCGGACAGGTACATCCGCGCCAGCTTCTCCCTGGGCTCGGCGGCCTGCGGGAAGCGCGTGGTGACGCCCTCCAGCAGCGTGCGCGCCTCGGGCACCCGGCCCTCCAGCTCCAGCACGCTGGCGAGGCCCAGCTGCACGGAGGGCGACTCCGGCCGCCCCGCCTGCGCCTGCTGGAAGGACGCGCGCGCCGAGGCCACGTCCCGGCGCAGCACGTGCGCGCGGCCCAGCAGCTCGTGAATCTGGAAGTCGTTGGCGGCCAGCTTCGCGGGGCGCAGCGCGAGGTAGCGCTGCAGGCGCGTCACCGCCGCGTCGCCCTTCTGGGCGTAGAGGTAGTAGCTGGCGAGGTAGTAGTGGACGATGAGGTAGTCCGCCGCGTCCGAGGCCGCCGCCTGCTCCATCAGCGGCACCGCCTCCTGGAAGCGGCGCAGCTTGTAGAGGGCCACGCCCAGCGGGTACGCCAGGGACAGCTCGCCCGGGTGGGCCGCGATGACGGGCTGCACCCGGTCCACCGTGCGCTGCCAGTCCTGGAGGCCGTTGGCGGTGGCGCCCACGCCCGCGGCGGCGGCGACGGAGCCCGGCTCCGCGGCGAGCGCCTGCTCGTAGAGGGCCAGGGCCTTGCGGTACTTCTCCTCGGCCTCCTTCTTGTCACCGGAGGCGCTGGCGGCGCTGGCGGCCACCTGGGCCGTCTCGCCCTCCTTCACCAGCCGCTGCGACTCGGACATGGGCGGAGGGCGGTACTGCGCGAGCGCGGGAGGGCCGGCCAGGGTGGCCAGCAGCGCGAGCGCCGAGGCGAGTCGGCGCGGCGGTGGGGTACGGGGTGTGCGGCGCATGCGGATGGTCTTCCTGGGGCAATCAGGCGACGGGGCTGTACTCGGCCACGACGACGGTGATGTCGTCGCGCTGCGGCTGGCCGGCGCTGTAGGCGCGGGCGTCCGCGAGCAGCGCGTCACGCAGCTGCTCCGCGGACAGGTGGGCGTTGGCCTGCACGGCGGCGGCGAGGCGCTGGTTGCCGTAGAGCCTGCCCGTGGCGTCGCGCGCCTCGGTGAGGCCGTCCGTGTACCAGACCACGATGTCGCCGGGGCGCAGCTGCGCCTGCCGCGAGGTGAACTGCGAGGTGACGGACGCGCCCAGCAGCGGCCCGCGCGCCGGCAGCGACGCCACCTGCCCGCTGTGGCGGTTGAACACCAGGGGGCTGGGGTGCGCGCCGGCCGCGTAGTCGATGTAGCCGTTGGACACGTCGATGACGGCCAGGGCGCTGGACATCTGGTGCTCGCCGCGCCCCACGTTGGCCAGCGTCACGTTGAGGGCGGTAATCAGCATCTGCGCGTTGATCTGCGAGGGCTCGCGCAGCGTCATCGCGGAGGCGAAGCCGCTGGTGGCGCTGGTGGCCACCAGCGAGGTGGACAGGCCGTGGCCCGTCACGTCGCCGATGCCGATGACCACCCGCCGCTCGTCGAGGCCCGCGCGGAACCACCAGTCACCGCCGCACGCGTCCGCGGTGACGACGAGGCCGGCGATGCGCACCGGGCCCACCTGCACGGCGTCGCGGCCGGGCAGGAGCGTCTCCTGCACGGTGCGCGCGAGCGACACGTCGCGCTCCAGCTGCGCCTTGGCGCGCACGTCGTCGAGGAGGACCTTGATGCGCTCGGCCATGTGGTTGAACACCACGCCCAGCGTCACCACCTCGCGGCCCGCGCCCCGGGCGGTGCCGGCGCGGGCACCCAGGTCTCCGGCGGCCAGCTGCATCACCTTGCCGGTGAGCATGCCCAGCGGCCGCGTAATCCGCCGGCTCTGGTACGCGACGAGCACGCCCGCGAGGACGACGAAGCCCAGCCCCAGGCCGAGCATGCGCAGCGTGTTGGCGCGCACCGTGGCGCGCTTGTCCTTCTCCAGCTCCTCCAGCTGCTTCTGCAGCCCGCCCAGCGAGTAGCTGATGACGACCAGCCCCTTGCCGCTGCTGGAGCCGTAGTCGATGGGCTCCTGGATTTCGGAGATGGGCTGCCCCCGGTAGAAGGCGCTGACCAGCCGCCGCTCCGCGGTGCGCCCGCTGTTGGCTCCGGCGGCGGCCGCGGCCTCCTCCTTCTCCGTGCCCTTCTCGCTGTCCGCCATCCGCACGCCGTCCGGGTCGAATATCTGGACGCGGAGGATGTTGGGGTTGGTCTGGGTGATGGAGCCCGCCACCTCCTCCAGGAAGGCGTAGTTGTTGTCGCGCAGGTTGGTGGTCGACGTGAGGGCGATGGTCTGCCCCACCGTCTGGCCCAGCTCGCGGGCCTGCTCCTGGATGCGCTCCTTGGAGCGCAGCGCCGTCTCCTCGAACTGGGACTGCGTGGAGGCGACGGACAGCGCCGCCAGCAGGCCGACGATGAGCACCACCAGCACGCCGGTGGTGAGCAGGAGGACCTGGTCCAGCCGGAGCCCCTTGATGGCGGCGACGTTGGGCAGCTCGCCCGCCTCCAGCGGGGCGATGAGGGTGCTGGTGGCCTCCACGTGTGCCACGGGGCCCGTCAGCCGCGTGGCGGTGGACTCGCGGGTACCGGTGCCGGTGACTTCCCGGGTGCCCGTCCGCTCGGCCGGCGGCGGTGCGGAGTCCGGGGCGTCGTCGTCGGACGGGGGCTTCAGACGCGTGTTCGTGCTGGACAAGTGCACACCCAGAGGGTCTCGCCAGTGCGCGACGAGGGAGCGGGGGGAGAGGCGACTCTATCGCACTTCTCCTACTTCGCGAGACCCCGGCCCCCACCCGGGTGGCAGGGCCGCCTGGCTGGCGATGTGACGTTGCGGGGAGGCCGGCACGGGCCCCTCGACGTCCCTTCACGCACGGTATGGAGGGCGGCCCGCTCCCCCACCGGGCGTCCCCAGGGGGCACCGGTTAACATGGACGACCCATGCGGCCCCACTTCCACGTGGCCGGCGTCCCGGTCCGCGTCCACCTGCTCTTCCTGGTCATCGCCTTCGCGTCGGGCTGGGACCTGCTCGACTCGCCCGCGAGGCTGGCGCTGTGGATGGCTGTCGTCTTCGTCTCCGTGCTGCTCCATGAATTGGGGCACGCGCTGGCCTACCGCCGCTACGGCAGCCCCGCCTCCATCGAGCTGCACGGCATGGGCGGCACCACCACGGGCCATGACACGGAGCAGCTCACGCACCGTCAGTCCGCGTGGGTGAGCTTCGCGGGGCCCGGCATGGGCTTCGTGCTCGGAGGGCTCGTCTGGGCGCTGTCGCGCTTCACGCCGCTGGGACAGCAGGGTGGGCTCGCGGGCGAGGTGGTGCATGACCTGCTGTGGGTCAACGTCGGCTGGGGCCTGTTCAACCTGCTGCCCCTGCAGCCCCTGGACGGGGGCCACCTGCTCGCGTCGGCGGTGCGGGCCCGGAGCGGCTACCGGTACGAGCGGACGCTGCTCGGCATCGGCATCGCCACGGCGGTGGGCGTGATTGCGCTGGCGGTCTGGTGGCGCCAGCCGTGGATGGGACTGCTGGCGCTGATGTTCGGGGTGATGAACGTCGAGCAGTTCCTCCGGATACCGACGGAGGTCCGCTTCGAGCGCAGCGCCACCCTGCCCCGCCGCCGCAAAGCCGCGCGGCGCGAGGCGGAGGCCGGCGCCGTCTCCGTGGAGAACCTGATGAAGGAGCTGCGGAGCACCCCACGGGCCACGCCGCCAGGTGAGCAGCCCGCGCCCCGCCGCGCGCCCGCGTCCCTGCCAGCGCCGGAGGCGGAGGAGCCCGAGGGGCCGCATGACCCGGCGCTGGTGGGGGAGCTGCTCCTGGAGAGCGGCCTGCCCGCGATGGCGGTGCGCCCGCTCCAGACCGCCTTCTCCGCGGCCCCCTCACCCCGCACCGGCCACGCGCTCGTCGTGGCCCTGCTGGACACCAAGCGCTTCACGGAGCTGGAGGCGCTGCTGGCCGGCCCCCGCGCCGCGCACCTGTCGGACGACACGCTGGCCCTCATCTCCGAGCGCGCGGGCGCCGCGGGCCAGGGCACGCTCGTGCGGCGTGCGGGCGAGCTTCGCCGGCACAATTTCTAACTGGAATGAGCGGCACTGATTGCCGCGTCGCATCACAAGGCGTCTTTCGCCTGACGGGTCGACAGGAGGCCTATCAGCAGCCTTGAGCGGAGGGGGCGCATCCGGGTTATAGGGGCGTCCCCTCCAGCCAGAGGAAGGCCGCGCGTGTCCCGTCCCCGTCTCATCAAAGAAGCGTCCGCGCCGCTCCAGCTCGACAAGGAGCTGCTGCTTCGCATCCACGACCTGATGGTCAAAACGCGCGCCCTCGAGGAGCGCCTCATCCAGATGTACAAGCAGGGCCATGGGTACTTCTGGATTGGCGGCCCCGGCGAGGAGGCGTTCAACGTCCCCCTGGGCATGCTGATGAAGAAGGGCCAGGGCCCCGCGTACGACTACCTGCACGCGCACTACCGCCAGTCGGGCACCATCCTCGCGCTCGGCGAGGAGCCCATCGGCGCGCTGCGGCAGATGAAGAACACCGCCACGGACCCCTACTCCGGCGGCCGCAACTTCGCGGGCCACTTCTCGCTCAAGAAGTACAACGTGGCGCCGGTGTCCTCGCCCATCGAGGTGCAGTACGCCGTCGCTCCGGGTACGGCCATGGTGCAGAAGCGCCACGGCGGTGACGGCATCACCATCGTCACCGGCGGCGACGCCGGCACGGCCGAGGGTGATTTCGCGTCCTGCCTGGTGTGGAGCAGCCGCCCCGCCAACCCGCTGCCCATCCTCATCATCGTCACCAACAACAAGTGGGGCATCTCCACCTCGGGTGACGGCCAGCACGGCGAGGCGCGCATCAGCGACCGCGCCAAGGCCTTCGGCATCCAGGCGAAGACCATCAACGGCAATGACCCCGTCGAGGCCTACAACGAGCTGAAGGAGGCCATGGAGTACGTGCGCAAGGAGCGCAAGCCGTACTTCATCGAGGCCATGGTGTCGCGCCTGTACGGGCACTCCTCCGCCTCCGGCGCCAACTACGTGGGCGACGAGGTGGACTGCCTCAAGCAGTTCGAGGCGCGGCTGGAGCAGGAGGGTTTCATGACCCGCCAGCAGATGGACGACCTGCGCAACCGCTACACCGAGGAGCTGGCCGCCGCCGCCCGCCAGGTGCGCGACGAGCCCCAGCCGGACCCCGAATCCATCTGGAAGCACATCTACGCGGAGGACAAGTAACCCATGGCCAACATGGCACAGGCCATCCGGATGGCCCTCCACTACGCCGAGGAGAACCTCGGCGTCACCGACATCTTCGGCGAGGACGTGGGCGCGCCGCTGGGCGGTGTCTTCACCTGCACCCAGGGCCTGAAGACGACGTGGAACTCCCCCCTCGACGAGCGCGGCATCATCGGCGTGGCCATGGGCATCGCCATGGGCGGTGGCCGGCCCGTCGCGGAAATCCAGTTCTGCGACTACGTCTACAACACCATCGACCTGCTCAAGCTGGCGGGCAACACCTGCTGGTCCACCAACGGCGACTGGAACATGCCCATGGTGGTGCGCACGCCGGTGGGCAGCGGCATCCGCGGGTCCATCTACCACTCGCATTCCTTCGACGCGACGATGACCCACATCCCCGGCTGGAAGGTGGTCATGCCCTCCACGCCGCTGGACGCGTACGGGCTGCTCATCACCGCGTGCAAGGAGCAGAACCCGGTCATGTTCCTGGAGCCCAAGGCGCTGTTGCGCGTGAAGGGCGAGGAGCGCATCCCCGGCGAGCCGGACGATGACCGCCAGCTGTCCAAGATGATTGACGCGCCGCTGGGAGACCGCACCCAGTGGAAGCCGCAGTGGCCCTCGCTGGAGGCCTACGCCGTGCCCTTCGGCAAGGGCAAGAAGGTGCGCGAGGGCTCGCAGGTGACGGTGGTCAGCTACGGCCGCACCCTGCCCCTGTGCGCCAAGGCCGCCGCGGCGCTCGCGGACGAGGGCATCAGCGCCGAGGTCATCGACCTGCGCTCGCTGTGGCCCTACGACTGGGAGCTCATCAAGGAGTCCGTCCAGAAGACGGGCCGCGTGCTCTTCGTCAACGAGGACACCGAAGTGACGAACTTCGGCGAGCACCTGGTGCGCCGCACCGTGGAGGAGCTGTTCTACTCGCTGCTGGCGCCGCCGCGGCTGCTCGCCGGCAAGTTCCTGCCCGGCATCGGCCTGGCGGACAGCCTGGAGATGGCGTCCGTCCCCCAGCAGGGCGACATCACCGCCGCCATCCGCTCGCTCGCCGCCGAGCAGCCGTAAGCGCCACACCCACAGTCACCCCGCCCCATGGGCACCCGGGCCGCCGTTCCTCTTTGAAGGTACGGCGGCCCTTTCGTTAGACTGCCAACTGCCTTGTCCCAACCAATCGTCCGTACCGTCAGCCCCGCCGCTGGCGCAGAAGCGCCCGCCTTCCGCATCCGCCGAGCCCGCCGTGGCGACGCCGAGGCCATGGCCTTGCTCCTGCGAGAGCTGGGCTATCCCCAAGGAACGGACCAGCAGACGGTCCACTGGGTCGTCAGCCATCCGGAGATTGAAATCTTCGTCGCGGGAGACCCGCAGGACCGGCCCGTGGGGATGATTTCCTTCTCGCACCGGCCGCAGCTGCGCCTGCGCGGCCGCGTGGCCACCGTGGACGAGCTGGTGGTGACGGAGACGTGGCGCCGGCGCGGCGTGGGCCGGGGGCTCATCAAGCAGATTCTGGAGCGCTGCAAAGTGCTCAGCGTCCGGCAGCTCCAGCTCGTCTCGCCCATGGCCAGCACGCCCGAGACGCGCAGCTTCTACGCCGCCTGTGGCTTCTCGGAAATCGACTCGGGCGTGTTCCGCCACGTGGATACCGAAGGCGGCCGCTGACGCGAAGGGGGCCCGAGCGCCAGGAGCGCCGGCCCCGCCTCGCGGGGGCTTCGTTCCGCGCTACCGCTTGAAGCTGTCCACCACGCGCTGGAGCCGGGCATGGTCCTCGTCGGACATGTCCGTGAAGCGCACGCCGATGGCCTCCGCCTCGTCGCGCACCCAGGCGATGATGCCGGTGAGGTGGAACTCCTCGCCCTCAATCACCATGGACAGGCGCACCTGCGCGCCCACGTCGTAGGCCTTGCGCGTGCGCAGGCACAGGCCCCCGGCGGAGATGTTGAGCGAATAGGCCCGCAGCGCGCGCGCGGCGTCCTGCACCTGCTCGAAGCGGACCTCGAACCTCGCGGCGACGCGCTCGTCCGAGCGCCGGTTCGCGAATGCGCTCATGTCCCCGCCTGCCATGTCATCCGCCACCTTGCTTGTCATGCGCACCCGCGACCCCCAAGTTCGACGCGACTGGCGACACCCCTGACTGCCCGCCCAATCCCTCGAGGGTGACGCGCCGGGCCACCCCCGGGGAGTCGGGCTTGCGCCAAGTGTCCGCTGCTTTCCAGGCCCGATTCAAGGGGGGCCCCTGTATCGGATTCTGTCGGCTAAGTCCCTGTGTACTTCGATTCGGGAGCTTGGGATGCGTGCGCACCTCGTGATGTTGACTGGAACCCTGGCCCTGGCGCTCTGGGCGGTGGGGTGTAGTGACGACAACAAGGGCCCCGGGCCCACTCCCGCGGAGGACTCCGGGGTACATCTGGACCCGGACGGCGGAGGGAGCACCGACGCGGGCGTGGACGGCGGAGGGACGGCGTCGGAGTTCGCGTGCAACGTGGCGCGGCAGGAGGGCTGCGGCACGGGAGAGAGCTGCCACTTCGCGGACCTGGTGGACGGAGGCACGGGGAGCCGCTGCTTCGCGGCCGAGTGCGACGTCGTGGCCCAGGACTGCGCGCAGGGGCAGCGGTGCACGTACGTCACCGAGGGCGAGGCCACGCGGCGCCGGTGCGTGGAGCCGGGCGCGACGGCGGAAGGCGCGCCCTGCACGCTCGCGCCCACGGACGGAGGGCCGACGTACGACACGTGCGAGCAGGGCCTGTTCTGCAAGGACGCGCGGCTGGAGGACGGCGGCACCGTCTTCTCCTGCCGGCGGCTGTGCCACGCCACGCCGCAGTGCGGGGCGTCCGGTGAGTGCAACACGGTGCTGCGGCTGGAGGGCACGACGGAGCTGCCGCTGGTGTGCGGGCCGCCGTCGGCGAAGTGCGACCCCTTCGGGCAGGACTGCACGTCGCCGCTCGGCTGCTACCCGTCCACGTCCGGCCCGGTGTGCGCGGGCAGTGGCACGCGACGCGAGGGCGAGTCGTGCAGCTTCAGCAACCAGTGTGCCCCCGGGAGCACCTGCGTGAATGCGGGCAGCGGCCTTTCCTGCCGTCCGCTGTGCCGCCCCGGCGGGGCGCCCGCGTGCGCCACCGGGACGTGCCGCGAGCTGGATGGCAACCCCGGCGTGGGGGCCTGCGCGCCCTGAGCTCCGAGGCCCGCGAAGCACTGGGAGGGCCCGCGCTCCTGGGGGCCGGGCACCTGTCGTGAATGGCACCGCCCTCCCCTGTCGCGGGAGGGCTCGGGCTCGCTGGCGCCGGGCTCGACGCCTGAGCCGCACCGACCTCCCCGGATTCCCGGGGAGGGCCGCGTGGCTCGGGGCACATGTCGCTTGACCGTCGGAGGCGCCTCCGCTTTTTGAACGGGTGCATGCCTCCCGCTCGAGCCCTCCTCCTCGCGTCGCTGCTGGCCGCGGGGCTGTCCGCCGCCGCCCCCGTCATCCAGGTGCCCGAAGGAGGCCGGCCGGTGGCCGTCGTGGAGAAGGGCGTCGTGTGCGGCCCGCTGCGCGGAGGCTGGTCCCTGGAGTCGGATGGACGCTCGGTCCAACCTCCCGCGAAGGTGGAGGACGAGGAGCGGACGCAGTCGCTGAAGGTCGCCGAGAGCGTGGGCCAGTGCGCCACGAGCCAGGCCACCGTCACGGTGATTGCCACCGGCCCCCATCCCCGCATCGACGCCTCGGCCATCACCTTCTACCCGGATGACGGACGCCTCGAGCTGCGGGGCACGGGGCTGCTCAACGTGGCCGTCGCCTGGAGCGGGACGCCCCGCGGCGACGCGCGGGGCACGCCCCTCGAGGGACGGGACGTCTGCCTCACCCCGTCCACGGGACGGGGCCCCGCCGACTGCGTGGTGCCGGTGGCGCAGGGCCTGCCCACGGACGCGGCGCTGTACTGGGTTCCACCCCATGGGCGGCGCGGGCCGGAGGTGACGACCTACGACGCCCAGGGGCGCGTGGTGGACCCCGAGTCCATGCGGCTGCGTCCCGGCCGCGTCATCCTCACCCAGCCGCTCGTGCTCGCCAGCGGCCTCGACGTGTCGAAGGGCCCCGGCTCCGTGGGCGTCAGCCACTCCGAGGCGATTGCCACCGTCGACTGCGGGCTGGTGCGCTGCGATGTGGGCGAAGGCGCCATCTCCGTCCGCAACGTGCCCGGCGTGGACGCCACCGTCACGCTGCGCCTGCGCCTGTCCCCCCGGGTGTTCGTCGCCCGCGGCGAGGCGCTCGAGCAGGTGCTGTCCGCGACGCTGCCCGTCCTGGCCTGCCCGCTCGCGGCCGTGGAGGGCACGGTGCTGCGGGACGCGGAGGACTCGGCCCTGGTGGCACGGCTCGACACGTCCTGCGCGCATGACCCGCGCACACTGGTGTGGACGGTGAACAACCAGCGCGCCCGCGTGGAGCGCGTGGTGAAGGCGGCGGACGGCACGTACGTGCTGCTGCGCACGGGCGGCACGTCGGACCAGCAGGCCGTCATCACCGCGCTGACGTCCCGGCAGGACGGCACGGTGGTCGCGTCGGAGACGGTGAAGACGGTGCCCCTTCCCGCTCCGCGCGCCACCCTGGAGTTGCCCGGCCACGGCCCCATCGACTTCGTCCCCACCAACCGCCCCGCCCAGGTGCACGTGGTGGCGGCGACGGAGCAGGGACGCTTCGCGCTGCAGCCGCTGTCGGGCGCCTACGCCGTCACCGCGGGCGACGGCGCCACGCGCGTCCAGGGCGAGACGACGGCGGGCGGCTTCGTGGCGCTGCGCTTCGGCTACCAGGTGCCGACGCTTCCGGGGGAGCTCGCCACCGCGAACCTGGCCCTCGCCAGCGAGCGCGTCCAGCGGCTGGTGCGCGAGGCCAGCGTGCCCGCCCGCCTGGAGAACCTCTTCGCCTTCGTCTGCGCGGACGCGAACGGGAAGGACCAGCCCCTGGAGCCGAGCCGGCCCCACCGCGTGTCCTACGACATGCGCAACACCTGCCGCGTCATCATCCACCGCGAGCGGCTGAAGCCCGCGGAGGGCAACCAGGAAGTCGTCCTCCGCATCGACGTCACCCGGCCGGACGGCTCCGCGCGAGCGGAGAGCCACGTCGAGCAGCGCATGTTCCTGCGCCCGGGCGGAGACGAGCGCATCATCTCCGTGCCGGGCAACCTGGGGCAGTATGACCGCATCCTCGTCCAGGTGGCCCACGTGGCGGACGAGTCCCGCTACGCGCTGAGCACGTCGGACCGCACCGGGCTGCCCTCCGCGCAGTGGACGGCCATCGTCCGCGGCGGCCTCTTCCGCCTCTACACGACGGCGACCATCCCCGCGGGCCTCTACCGCGCCACCGAGCCCAGCGGCCAGCTCACCCTCAACTTCGGCGTGGTGTCCCGCCTGGCGCTCTTGAACAACGAGGGCCAGGAGCGGCTGCTGGGAATCGAGATGGGGCTGATGGGGCTGGGGCTCATCCCCCAGTCGGGCGACATCCAGTTCCCTCCCACGCTGGCCGTCGTCGGAGGCGTGGGCCTGCGCGTGCCCATCGGCCCGGGGGCGGCCGTCGGCGCCCAGGCGTGGGTGGCGCGCGAGTTCCGCGGCGACATCAAGCGGCGGACGAGCGGAGACCCGAACACGGACACCGTCGTCCCCTCCAGCAAGTGGTCCTTCATCTTCGGGCCGAGCATCTCCGTCGGAAACGTGGGCTTCAACCTCTGAGCAACCCCCTCGCGCTGTCGTCCGGTGAACGCCGCGCGTCCTTCCCCCGCCAGGCAAGCGAGTGGGCAGGCATCGCCGGTAGGTGTCGCGCCCAGGTCAACCCGCTCGTCACGGCGCCGGTGTGTGCGCATTCTCAAGCGCCGGGAGGGAGCGGGGATGCGAGTGTGGCGGGCGTGGCTCGGGGTCTTGATATGCGCGGGGAGTGCGCTGCTGGCGTGTGCGGACAGCACCGGCGGGCAGCTCTCAGGGGAGACCGTCCCGGGAGACGTCAGTACGCCCTCGGCGGTGGAATCCGTACCGCAGGAGCCGCTGGAGGTGGCCCCGGCGCTGGTGTTGAACGATGAACGCCGCGTGAGCGAGACGCCGCCTCCGGCGCCGCCGCCCGCGCCGGCCCTCTCCTTTCAGCCCGGCTTCCACCAGGCGCTGCGCTGGTCCGAGAGCGTGGGCGGGGTGATGACGTTCCGCCTGCGCGTGCCCGTGGGCCGCGAGGGCGGCCGCATCCGCGTGACGTTCCGCTCCGGCGACGGGAGCCTCACGCTGCAGCGGGCCACCGTGGCGAAGGCGGGCCCCGACGGCTCGCTGGCGTCCACGCCGGTGTCGCTCACCTTCGGCGGCAAGGCGGGCTTCACCGCGGCCGCGCGCACGCGGGTGACGTCCGACGCGGTGGACTTCCCGGTGGCGTTCCGCGACGACCTGGCCATCAGCTTCGAGGTGCGGGGCGCGCTGGGCGTGAGCGCCATCGACTCCTTCCCGGGCAGCTTCGCGCGGCCCGGGGCCTACGCCACGACGCCCGGAGCCCTCGGAGGTCAGCCCTTCGAGCGCTCCGTGGGCGTGGCGACGGTGGACGTGGAGGGCCCCACGGGCCGGGCCTTCGTGGCCATCGGTGACAGCATCACCGAGGGCTACATGGACACGAAGAACGACACCCGCAACGCGTGGCCCGCGCTGGTGGAGGCGGAGCTGGGCGTGCCGGTGGTGAACTCGGGCGTGAGCGGCCAGGGCTTCTATGACGCGCTGGAGCTGCTGGACGAAGAGGTGCTCGCCCTGGAGGGCATCACCGACTGCATCCTGCTGCTGGGCACCAATGACCTGGGCGGCAACGGCGCCCTGGACCAGGCCCAGGGCCGGATGCTGCGGATGGTGGAGCGGCTCCAGCCCTTCTGCCGGGTGTGGGTGAGCACGCTGCTGCCCAAGGAGAAGTCGAACCACAGCGCCTACTCGGTGGTGAAGGTGCAGCGCGTGGCCTTCAACGACTGGCTGCGCAAGGGCGCCACCGGCACGGACCTCATCGACCTGGAGGCGGTGACGTGCCGTCCGGACAACGTGCACCTCTTCCTCGAGGGGCTCGTCGCCGACGGCATCCACCCCAACGCCGCGGGCCACAAGGTCATGGCCTCCGAGGTGGCGCGCGTCCTGCGCCAGCAGGGCGCGCTGTAGCCCCCGCCCTCACGCCGCTGGACGCGGGCCAATCACGCCGTGCAGCACCAGCAGCTCGGCGAGCCCCGGAGGCGCGAGCAGCCAGTCCTGCTCCGTGGGCACCCAGCGCACCGGGGCGCCCGCGTCCTCCAGCAGCGCATTCACCCGCATCAACAGGGGCGCGAAGGTGGTGCCGGGGGCGTCGCGGCCGCCCTCCCCCGCCTCCACCTCGAGGTCGCCGGGCTGGAGGCGGAAGGCGGCGCGCCCCTGGAGCGGCTGCACCTGGAAGCCTGGGAGGTACGGCTGCATCGCCGCCTCCAGCCTTTCGAGCAGCGAGGCATCCTCGTACGGGTGCACGAGCTCCAGGTCGAAGAAGGTGGGCAGCTGCGCGAGCAGCTCCAGGTGCAGCGGGTCTTCCCTGCTCTCGCGCCAGTGGTGCTCGGCCAGGTCGAAGGCGGTGGAGGGAATGCGCACCTCCCAGCGCTCCAGCTTCGCGAGCAGCTCGCCCATCCGCTCCACCAGCTCGTAGGGCGGCTCGGCGCGCGTCACCCACTCCACCGCGGCCACGGACTGGCCTCGCCGGATGCCGGACACGCGGTCGCCCTCGCGCAGCTGCATCTTGGGCGCCGCGGAGTCCTCGTCCGGGTAGAGCGGCGCATTCAGGAGCCCCTCGCCCTTCTCCGGGCGCAGCCGCGCGAAGCCGTGCTTGCGGTTGACTTCCACCACGCTGAACGTGTCCTTCGGCATCCCGTCGTCCTCTCTTCCTACCCCGTGTTCCTCATGCCGGCGGCGATGCCGTTGAGCGTGAGCAAAAGCGGCCTGTCGCACTCGGCCTCGCCCTGGCGCTTGCGCTTGAGCAGCTCCACCTGGAGGAAGGACATGGGGTCCACGTAGGGGTTGCGCAGGGAGATGCTCCGCTGGAGCGGCGGGTTGTTGTCCAAGAGCTTCAGCTCTCCCGTCAGCCGCTTCACCTGCCTGCGCGTGCGCCGGTGCTCGTGCTGGATGCGCCGCCACAGCGGCTTCGTGGACGCGGGCGCCAGCTTCGCGTAGCGCCCGGCAATCGCCATGTCCGACTTGGCCAGCACCATGGTGACGTTGTCGATGACGGCGCGGAAGAAGGGCCACTCGCGGTACATGCGCTTGAGCATCGCCGCCCCGCCCTCCTCCTTCGCGTACGCCTCCAGCGCCGAGCCCACCCCGTACCAGCCGGGAAGAATCGCGCGGTTCTGCGTCCAGGCGAAGACCCACGGAATCGCGCGCAGCGTCTCCAGGCCCCCCGCCTTGCGCTTGCTCGGGCGCGAGCCGATGGGCAGCGACGCAATCTCCTCCACCGGCGTGGCCGCCGTGAAGAGCTCCAGGAAGGCCGGGTCCTCCCAGACGAGCGCGCGGTACTCGCGCCGCCCCGTCTCCGCCAGCGTGTCGAACACGGCGCGGAAGGTGCCCTCGTCCTCCGGCGACGGGCGCGGCTGCGCGTCCAGCGTGTGCAGCAGCACGCCGCCCAGGATGAGCTCCAGCGTGCGCCGCGCCAGCTCCGGCCGCGCGTACTTGTGGTCCAGCGCCTCGCCCTGCTCCGTCGCCTTGTAGCCGCCCGCCACCGCGCCCGGGGGCAGCGCGAGGATGGCCTCCTGCGCCGGGCCTCCGCCTCGCGCCACCGACTCACCGCGCCCGTGGAACAGGCGCAGCGGCACCCCGGCCGCGCGCGCCGTCTCCGTGAGGGCCACCTGCGCGCGCTGGAGCGCCGCGCTCGCCGCCAAGAGCCCCACCTCCTTGCCGGAGTCGCTGTAGCCCACCATGACCTCCTGCACGCCTCGCGCGTCCAGGTGCCCGCGGTACTCGGCGTGGGCGAAGAGGGCGCGCAGCACGTCCGGCCCCGCGTCCAGCGCGCCGAGCTGCTCGAACAGGGGCACCACGTCCACCGTGGCGCAGCCGCGCTGCGCGTCCCAGAGCCCCGCGTGCTTCACGCAGCGGAAGGCCGCGAGCACGTCGTCCGCCGTGCTGGCCATGCTGAGGATGAGGGTGCGGCAGGCGGGCTCACCCGACTCGGCCTGGGCCTCGCGCAGGCGCGCCAGCACCGCGAGCAGTCGCGCGCCGCCCTCCGAGGGAGCTGGGCCTCCGTCCAGCGAGGCCGCCGCGCTCACCGCGTCCTCGGCCGGCACGCGGGCCTCCAGCTCCGCCAGGGACAGGCCCAGCGCGCACACCCGCTCGTGCATCCGGTGCACCTGCCGCAGTCCCGCGTGGTCGCCCTTCGCCTCCGCGAGCGAGCGTGCCAGCAGGTCCAGGTCCTCCAGCAGCGCCCCGGGGGTGCGGTAGGCCCCCTCGGGCATGACCGTGGCCTCTCCGGCCCGCTGCGCCGTCACGTGGCGCAGCGCGAGCTGGAGGCGCTCCTCCATGAAGCGCAGCTTGCGGCGCCAGGGCTCGCCGGTGGTGCGCGGGCCCTGGCGGCGCGCCGCCTCGGGCAGGGCCGCCGCGTCGCGCGCCAGGGAGGCCTCCAGCTCCGCGGACGGCTTCGCGTGCCGGGAGGACTGCGACAGCCGGCCGCCCAGCGACTCCAGGTCTCTCAGAAGAAGGCGCAGGCCACGGGCACGGTGGGCGCGCAGCGTGTCGGCGAACACCTCCGGCGTCACCAGCGGGTTGCCGTCCATGTCCCCGCCCACCCACGAGTGCACGCGCACGGGCGTGCCCGCGGGGCCGAGCGGCTCGCCGTAGGCGCGCTCGAAGGCCCAGTCCATCAGCTCGGGGACGACGGAGAGCTGCTCGGCGAGGACCTCCTCCACGTACCAGAGGATGTTCTTCACCTCGTCGCCCACGGTGGGCCGCTCGCGGCGCAGCTCATCCGTCTGCCACAGGCTGGTGATTTCCTCGCGCAGGGACTCCAGGTTGTCGGCGGACTCGCGCGGCGTCAGCTCGCACCTGTCGCGCTCCTCCAGGAGGCCGGCCATGCGGTAGAGCTTCTCCAGCAGCGTGCGGCGCACGGCCTGGGTGGGGTGCGCGGTGAGCGTGAGCGTCACACGCATGCCGCGGATGGCCTCGCGGGCGCGCTCCGCGGGCACGCCGGACGCCTTGAGCGACAGCAGCGTGGCCTCCAGCGAGCCGCGCTGGGGCCGCGAATCCGCCGCGCTCGCGTGGGCGCGAGAGCGGCGGATGCGGTGGTGCTGCTCCGCGAGGTTGACGAGCTGGAAGTAGACGGAGAAGGCGCGCAGCACGGGCTCGGCGCGCTCCAGCGGCAGGCGTTGCAGCACCTGCGCCAGCTCCGCTGCCGCCGCCCTCCGACCCGCCACGGGGCCGCGCCGGCGCTGAATGGCCAGGCGCCGCACCTCTTCCTCCAAGTCGAAGAGCGCCTGGCCCTCCTGTTCGACGAGCACCTCGCCGAGCAGCCTGCCGAGCAGGCGGACATCACGACGGAGGGGCGGATCCAACGCACGCAGTCGGGCCATACGGCCGAAAACGTAACGCCGCACCGCGTCTTCGGCCCGGGAATTCACGGACAATCGCCCGGCAGCCGACGAAGGGCGTGGCTCAGCCGAGACAGCCGCGCTGCCGGCCCACCCGGAGCAGGTGGCGCTTCAGCACCCCAATCACGTTGCCGCCCCAGCCGCGCAGCGGGTCTCCTCCGAGAATCCGACGGGACGGCTCCCACCACAGCTTCAGGCGCTCCCCGTCCGAGCTGATGACCTCCAGGTCCCATCTCACCTGATGGGTTCCCTCGAGGAGCTCACCGGTGGCGGGGTCCGCCAGGGGGCCCGCATGGATGCCCGTGAGCCACACCTCCCAGCGGACGTCGGAGATGTCCCCCACCCACAGTGATTCCCGGCTGTCTGGCGCGTCCATATCGCAGCGGACGTGGCACCACACGGCGCCCCTGACACCGTGTCTCCACGGCCACACGGAGGCCCGGTCCACGCCTTGCACAACACCCCTCCCGAGAGCCACGGGACACATCCCGCGGCGGGGAGCACGAGGCATGTGGACGACGAGGGTTTGGAAGGTGACGCTGCTGTGTGGCTGGCTGGCCGCGCCGGTGGCCCTGGCCGAGACGGAGGAGGCCCCCTACACGGAGGCCGCTCCCGACGAGATGGCCGGCGGAGTGGGCGCCGTGGACGAGTCCCAGTTCTTCATGGAGGACCCCGAGGCCACCGACGCGCCGCTGCTCCGCTACGCCGAGCCCCTCTCCTGCCCCGCCGTCCCCGGCGGCCGCGTCTGGGTGGCGGACACGGAGGAGTGCGGCGACGAGGAGTGCATCCGCAAGACGACGGTCTGGATTGGCGAGTGGACGGTCGAGGACGCGGAGATGGAGGTCCGCTGTGAAACGGACCGCGTCGTCCTCGCCACCCACGACTGGCAGCTCGTCCTGTCGCCCGATGCCATGGGGAAGCTGGACGTGGCGGACGCGGCGCCGGCCGTGCCGGACACCGCCCCCGCCGCGGGGCTGACCGTGGCTGCGCCCGGCGCCCCGGACTCGGAGACCTGAGCGGCTACGTGCCGATGCGGCGCAGCATGAGGATGGGGCCGTCGTCGATACGGCGATCTCTCAGGTCAATCTCGCAGTCGAGCATCCAGTCCCCATGTCCCTCGGGGTCCATGATGCGCTGCTGGGCCTCCCACAGCCGCGTGCCGGATTCCTTGATGAAGCTGTTGGCCGGCTTGCGGGCCTGGGGCGTGAGCACCACCATCTTGTGCTCCTCGAAGTACGGCGCCATGGCCTGCTCCAGCTTGGGCGCGGTCCACTCGCCCAGCGGGTTGTCCAGCATGGCCAGCGCGTCCAGGTAGCGCTTCTGCCCCAGGGCCCGGAGCAGCCGGTGCAGCTCCTCGCGCACGCGGGCGGCGAAGGCCTTCGGGTCGTCGGTGAGCTCCTTCGGCTTGAGCTCCACCACCGGCTTCGCGGCGATGGCGGCCTCCGGGTTCTTCATCCGCTCCCACTCGTCCAGGAGGCTGGAGTCCACCTGCCGCAGCGTGGCGCGCAGGTGGTCGGCGAAGTCCTCCACCTCCTCGTTGCGGAAGCGCTCGGGCACCGTCTGCACCAGCGTCTTGTAGACGTCATTCACGTAGCGCAGCAGCACGCCCTCGCTGCGCTGCAGGCCGTACTCGCGCACGTAGTCGTGGAAGGACATGAAGCGCTCGAACATGTCCCGCACCACCGACTTGGGGCGGATGTTCTCCTCGCCCACCCACGGGTGCTTCGCCGCGAACTTGTTGAAGGTGCCGTAGATGAACTCGCGGTTGGGCTTGGGCCACTCCAGCTTGTCCAGCTCCTCCATCCGGTCGTCGTACTCCACGCCCTGCGCCTTCAGCTCGTTGACCTTCTCGCCCTTGAGCTGGTTGAGCTGCGCGTAGAGCACCACGTCCGGGTTCTCCAGGATGGACTCCACCAGCGACACCACGTCCAGCGCGTACGTGTCCGTGGTGGGGTCCAGCAGCTCCAGCGTCTCCAGCAGGTAGAGCGACAGGGTGTGGTTGAGGCTGAAGTCGTGCTGCAGCTCGCCCGCCACCTTCACCCGGGCGCCGGAGCCGCCCTGCCCGCGCTCCACCTCGACGATGCCCGCGGCGCGCAGCGTGCGGAAGTCGCGGGCGGCCTCCTTCAGGTGCCGGCGCTTCAGGTAGTCCGAGTCGTGGCAGCGCTGGATGAGCTGCACCAGCCGCCGGTAGCCGCCCCGGCCTTCCGTCTCGTGGTCGCTCTGCAGGAGGTTGAGAATCATCCCGTGCGACACGGAGAAGCGCGACTCCAGCGGCTCGGGCATGCCGCTCTGGAGCCGCTCGAAGGTGTTGCGGTCGTACTGGACGAAGTTCTTCTGCGGGGGCTTGGCCTTGGGGGCCTTCTTCTTGCCGGCGGCTTCCTTCGCGGCCTGCTTGACGTTCTCGACGACGTACTCGGGGGCCTGCGCCACCACGCTGCCCTGGGTGTCGAAGCCCTTGCGGCCCGCGCGGCCGGCAATCTGCTTGAAGTCGCGCACGCTCAGCGTGGCCAGCTTCTCGCCGTTGAACTTGAACAACTGCGTGAAGAGCACGGTGCGGATGGGGATGTTGACGCCCACGCCCAGCGTGTCCGTGCCGCTGATGACCTTGAGGTGGCCGCCCTGGGCCAGCTTCTCCACCAGCAGCCGGTACTTGGGCAGCAGGCCGGCGTGGTGCATGCCGATGCCGTGGCGCAGGAAGCGCTGGAACTCCTTGCCGTAGGGCGTGTCGAAGGGGGCGTCCATCAGCGCCTGGCGGATGGCCTCCTTCTCCTCCTTGGTGGAGAAGTCCACGCTCATGAGGTTCTGCGCCTGCTCGGCGGCGGCGCGCTGGGTGAAGTTGACCAGGTAGATGGGGTACTTGCCGCGCGCGATGAGGTCCTCGATCGTCTCGTGGAGGGCGGACTCGCGGTAGTCGAAGTCCAGCGGCACGGGGCGCTGGTCGCTGCGCACGGTGGCCACCTCGCGGCCGGTGAGCTTCTGGATGCTCTCCTCGATGACGTGGGTGGGGCCCAGCGTGGCGGACATGAGGAGGAACGTGGTGTCCGGCAGGGCGATGAGGGGCAACTGCCACGCCACGCCGCGCTCCTTGTCGGAGTAGTAGTGGAACTCGTCCATGACGACGTAGTCCACGCGGGCGCCCGCGTCGCGCAGGGCGAGGTTGGCGAGGATTTCGGCGGTGCAGCAGAGAATCTTCGCGTTGCGGTTGATGCTCGCGTCGCCGGTGAGCATGCCCACATTCTCAGCGCCGAAGGCATCGCAGAGGGCGAAGAACTTCTCGTTGACCAGGGCCTTGATGGGGCAGGTGTAGAAGGAGACCTTGCCCTCGGCCATGGCCTTGAAGTGGAGCGCCGTGGCGACCAGCGACTTGCCGGAGCCGGTGGGCGTCTTGAGGAACAGGTGCTTGCCCCCCAGCAGCTCGAGGATGGCCTCTTCCTGGGCCGGGTAGAGGCTCAGCCCGTTCGTCGCCACGTAGCCGACGAAGCGGTTGAGGATTTCGTCCGCGTCCAGGGGTGGCTCTCCCGGCTTGGGCAGCAGGGCGGCGAGCGGCGCTTGAGTCTCTGAGGTAGCCATCACCCTCGGGACTCTAGGCGGCAGGCGCGTCCCCCACCGTGAAAAATCGCCTGTTGGCGCACGGTGCGTGAAGGAGAACGGTGTCCTGCCCGGCAGGGGGCCACCCATGGCCTCGTTGCCGTTGCACTCGCGTCCAATGGGCGCGCCCGGAAGGGAGACCCAGTCTTGTCTCAACCCCGACACGGAAGTCCTTGTCGCCTCGTGCCGGGGCCGCTGAAGTGTCCCCTGGCCGGGATGGGTGCTTCCCTTTCCCTCACCCTTCCCGGCCTTCCTTTCACGGCCCCCGCTCCCTCGGCAGGTGGCCTCGCGGCCGACTACTTGATTCAGGGTGTCCTTCGCGATGAGCAGCGTCCTCCTGCTTCAGAGCACCTTCACCGCCTTCACCATGTCCGGCGCCAGCTCTTCATGCGGGAGGATGGTGAAGCCCAGCTTCCGGCTGATGGTCTGCATGGCCCGGTTCCCCGCGAGGATGTCCGCGACGATTCGCTGCATCCCCCAGTCCCGCCCCACCTCCACCAGCCGGCGCAGCAACTCCGTGCCCAGCCCCTGCTTCTGCGCCTGGTCGCTGATGAGGATGGCGAACTCCGCGTCCTGCGGCCCCCGCAGCCGCGTCAGCCGCCCCACGCCGAGCAGCGACCCGTCCTTCCGCTCCGCAACCAGCGCCAGCTCCCGCGCGTAGTCGTTGAAGCAGATGCGCGCCAGCCGCTCGTGCGCCACCCGCGTGTTGATGTGCAGCAGTCCCGCGTAGCGCAGGAACACCGTGTGCTCGGACAGCGTCCGGTGGAACTCCGCCATCCGCGGCTCGTCCTCCGGGCGGATGGGCCGCAGCAGCACCTCCTCGCCGCTCGTCATCCGGTATGGCGCCACGTACTGCTGCGGGTACGGCTCAATCGCCAGCCCCGGCAGGTCCGCCTCCGCCACCGTCGGCGGGTGCAGCACCACGCGCGCATCCAGCGCGAGCAGCCGCTCCGGCGAGGCCAGCAGCGGGTTGATGTCGATTTCCTTCACGAAGCGCTGCTCCGCCACCAACCGGCTGAAGCGCACCAGCAACCGCTCCAGCGCCGCCAGGTCCACCGGTGGCCGCCCGCGCACGCCGTGCAGCGCCTGGTAGATGCGCGTCTGTTCCATCATCCGTCGCGCCAGCGTCGTGTTGAGCGGCGGCAGCCCCAGCGCCCGGTCCTTGAACACCTCCACCAGGATGCCGCCCGCGCCGAACAGCAGCACCGGGCCGAACTGCGCATCCAGCCCGCTGCCGATGATGAGCTCGTACCCGTCCAGCTTCACCATCGGCTGCACCGTCACGCCCTCGAACGCCTCCGCCTGCCCCAGCTCCGCCAGCCGCTCGCGGATGCCCCGGAACGCCGCGCGCACCGCGTCCGCGTCCGGCAGGTTCAGCCGCACGCCGCCCACGTCCGTCTTGTGCGCCACCGTGCGCGAGTGCAGCTTCACCACCACCGGGTAGCCCAGGGCCGCGGCCTCCGTCACCGCCGCGTCCTCCGTGCGGGCCAGTCGCGTCTCCACCGTGGGGATGCCGTAGGCGGCCAGCAGCTTCTTCGACTCGTACTCCGTCAGCAGCGAGCGCCCCGCCGCGCGGGCCTCGTCGAGCTGCCGGCGCGCCTCGTCGCGAGCGGCGGCGTGCTCCTCCGCCAGGGTGGGCGTCTCGTACAGGCCGGCCAGGTTGTACGTGTAGCGCCACATGTAATTGAAGATGCGCGCCGCCGTGTCCGGATAGCCGAAGGTGGGGATGCCCGCGTCGTTGAGGATGCGCTCCCCCGCCGCCACCTCCGAGCCTCCCATCCAGCTCGCCAGCACCGGCTTGCCGTGCAGCTTCGCGTAGGGCTTGAGCCGGTCCGCCGTCTGCGTGGGCTCGGTCATGTCCTGCGGCGTGAGGATGACCAGCAGGCCGTCGCTGTTCGGGTCCTTCCCCGCCACCTCCAGCGCCTTCGCATAGCGCTCCGGGTCCGCGTCGCCCAGGATGTCCACCGGGTTGCCATGGCTCCACTGCGGCGGCAGGAACCCGTCGAGCGCCTTGCGTGTGTCCTCCGTCAGCGCCGCCACCTCTCCGCCTCCAGCCACGAGCGCGTCGGTGGCGAGCACCCCGGGGCCGCCCGCGTTGGTGAGGATGGTGAGGCGGCGCCCCGCCGGACGCGGCTGCCGGGCCAGCGTCTCCGCCATGTAGAAGAGGTCCGCAATCGAGTCCACGCGCAGCACGCCGGTGCGGCGGAAGGCGGCGCTGAGCACCTCGTCGCTGCCCGTCAGCGTGCCCGTATGCGACGCGGCGGCCTGCGCGGCCTGCGCGGTGCGTCCGGCCTTGATGACGATGATGGGCTTGGTGAGCGCCACCTCGCGCGCGGCGGACAGGAATGCGCGCGCGTCACCGATGGACTCCATGTAGAGGAGGATGGAGCGCGTCATCGGGTCGTCCGCCAGGTAGTCGATGAGGTCGCCCCAGCCCACGTCCAGCATGGAGCCCACCGAGACGAAGGCGCTGAACCCCACCGCCTCGCGCAGGCTCCAGTCGAGGATGGCGGTGAGCAGCGCGCCGCTCTGACTGATGAAGGCCACGTTGCCCGGGCGGGCCATGGCTCCGGCGAACGTCGCGTTGAAGCCGCTCGTCGGCCGCATCACGCCCAGGCAGTTGGGACCGATGATGCGGATGCGCGCAGCCTGCGCCACCTCGAGGATTTCGCGCTCCAGCCGCGCGCCCTCCGGGCCCGTTTCCTTGAAGCCCGCGGAGATGATGATGGCGCCACGGACGCCCAGCTCCGCGCACTCGCGGATGATGCCGGGCACCACCGCCGCGGGCGTGACGATGACGGCCAGGTCCACCGGCTCGGGCAGCGCGCGCAGGGACGGCCACGCCTTGATGCCCAGCACGTTGGGCCGCTGCGGGTTGATGGGATAGACGGTGCCGCCGAACGGATTGCTGATGAGGTTCCAGAGGACGGTGCGCCCCACGCTCCCCGGGCGCTCGCTGGCCCCCACCACCGCCACGCTGCGCGGAGAGAAGATGACGTCCAGCGGCAGCCGCGTGTGTTGCTGGTGGAGCACGTTGTGGGACGGGTCCGTCTTCGGAGGGCGCGGGTCCATGGACACCGTCTTTGAAGCGCCGCCCGCGCGCGCGCAATGGCTTCGTCGTGCCGTCCGTGTGACAGCCGTCAGTGGCCTCCTCCGGGACCCGGAGGGAAACGCCAGGAGGAATGGCGCCCTCCGCGGGCCCACTGGAGTCGCTCACTGCCGTCCGTGGCTCGGGCCGAGCGGCACCCGGAGGAGTGCCTCCCCCGCGGGAGCCGCCGGAGTCGTCCGCCTTCGCCAGCGCGCGCCAGAGGGCCTCCGCCGATTCGAGGAGGTCCTTCTGGAATACCTCCTCGCGCCTGTCCGTCAGCGCGCGCACCCACTCGGCCAGCGTGCCCCACACCAGGGCTTCGCCCACCCTGGCACAGCCGGGAACCAGCGCCCCGTCCTGCTCTCCCTTCAGGAGTACTTCACGCACCAGCGCTCGCGCCGTACTGCCGGGCGCCGGCTGCCCGGCGACGTCCGGGTGCCGATGAAGGAAGGTGAAGGCGAAGGGGTCGGGCAGTCCCAGCGCCCAGTGAGTCAGCGCACTCCAGAAGGTGAAGAAGGCCTCGCGGAAGGTGACTCCGTCCGCCCCATGCTTGCAGAAGAAGGCCCAGTCCACCTCCCGGCAGAAGGAGTCCTCGTGGAAGGTCCGCACCGTCCGGGCGAAGTGCTGCTTGCTGCCGTAGCGCCGGTACAAACTGCCCACCGACATCCCCACGGACCGGGCCAGCTCCTCGGCCTTCACGTGCTCGTAGCCATGCCGGCCCAGCACCTCCGCCGAGCTCTGCATCATCCCCGATAGGTAATGCTCCGCGAACCCCATCCCCTACCCCTCCTGCCCCCCTTCCGGGGCGGCCGTCCCGTGGAAGGAATGTTCCTTCCACCATTCCCTTCTACCGGAGGGGGCTGACATGGACGGTTGGGGATGGAGCGCCCTTCCTTGAAGGTAGGCCCGCGGGTCGCTGAGCGGGACGCGGAGGGCGCGTGCCCCGGCCCCTGCGACGGCGCATCCCCGACATGGCAGAGCCCACCCGCGACTTGAATCAGTCCACCAGGAAGTCGGAGATGATTCCGTTGATCTCCCGCTTCTGTGCCTCGGTCGCTCCGTCCCACATGTCGTCGTGGCGGGTGCCGGCCAGTGGGATGACCTTCATGCCCAGCGCGCGTTGCTCCTCCACGTCAGGAAGCACGCCCTCGTCCGCCACCTGGTCGCTGGAGCGGAGGGAGAGGACCCGTGGCACCCGCGTCCTCGGTAGGGGCATGCGCCGGTTGTCGAGCGAGATGACCTTTTCGACCCGCGCCGCATGCTCGTGCGCAAACAGCATGGCGATGTCGCCACCGTTGCTATGGCCCACCAGCAGCAGGTGCTCCACATCCAGCTCCGGGTGCATCCGCTGTAGCGCCTGACGCACGAAGAGCAGGTCTTGCACGCCCTGCTCCCAGTTCGGTCGGCGGGCCTCACGAAGGTTGCCGCTCGTGGCCAGGGGCGGGTCGCCGGGTAGCTCGTACTGGATGCTGGCCACGAAGTAGCCATGCGCCACCAGGTTGCGGGCGATGAAGGAGTAGTCGGTGTGCTGGGCTCCGTGGCCGTGACAGAGCAGCGCGAGCCTGGGGCGCGGCCCCACGGCGTCCCGGTAATACAGGGCCAGGGGAACGGAGCGGCTCCGGGCCGGGTCGAACAGCGCGAGTTGCTCGGTTCGGAGGGCCACGTCGGGCGGTGTCGCGACCTGGGCCGTGACGGCTCGGCCGGCGGGAGCGCAGCCGGCAGCCAGCTCGAGCACGACCAGCACAAATGCAAGAGGGACTCGCATCGAGCGAGAGTGCCTCATGGCTGCGCCGGTTGTCCCCCTACATCCGTCAAGCCCGCGCCGCCCCCATGGAGATACGCTCACGCGACGAACGGCCTGGCCTTCAGCAGCGTCCAATGACGATGGGGACCCACGACTTGAAGAATGCATTCCGCGGTGTCGTGCACAGTGGCTGCATCACCGACGAGCGCAACCTCGCGCTGGTCGTCAGCCACCCGCATCCCGACAATGACCACGGCGGCGGGCCGGGCCCCGTCAAGGAGTGGAACGAGCCCTACGACCCGGAAGCGTTCCAGAGTCTCATCGACTCCGACTTCGACCCCGACGACGTCCGCTTCGAGGTCGACGGGTTCCAGCACGTCGCGGTGTGTACGGAGGGCACCTGGACGTTGGAGGAACTGCCGGGCGCTGGAACCATCGAAGCGCTGTGCCTCCAGGGCGCCCACAGCCTGGGCGCGCTGCTCTCATACGGCGGCTCGGCCTTCCACGCCGCCCTTCGCGAGCGCGACGGAGGCCGCTGGGAAGTCCTCGAGTACAAGGGACTGCCGCCGGGGCTCGTCGAGACGCGCGCGTGCTTCAGCGGAGCCGACATCGTGCTCGCCGGGAGTCTGTCGTACGCGTCCGATGCTCCGTCCGAGGTGGGCGTGCTCGTGCGCGGTGACGGGGGCATGACGTGGACGCACTCGCTGGGACAGACCCCGGGGCGGGTGCTCGCGCTGGACAGCTGTCCTGGTGAAGACGGGACGAGAATCCTCTATGCCGGAGGCACGGGACTCTGGAGACACGCGCAGGGCCGCTGGCAGGAGGTACATCCCTACCTGAGCGGCGAAGTGACGTACGTCCGCTGCTTCCCCTTGGGCGACGTCGTCGCGGGCACGACACGAGGCGACGTCATCACCGGGAACGGAGCGAACTGCCGCGTCATCGCACGGGTCGACCCCATCCATTCCGCCGAGCGGTGGGGTGACAGTTTCTACGTTGCGGACCCGGAGCGGGTCTACCGCCTGGACGCGTCCGGCTTCGAGCGTTGCACCATTCCCCTCGTGGACTCCGTCGGCCGGATTCCCACCGTGGGCAGGCTTTCCACCGGCGGCGGCCGCCTCTGGCTGGCTGGGAGCCACGTCCTCGCGTCGAGCGTGGACGGCAGGACCTGGACGACGCACCCGGTGCGCTGAAACGGCCCGTGGTAAGGCCGCTTCAGTCGAGCCCGCGCTTCCCCTCAGCCGTGGGAAGGCTGCTTCAGTCGAGCCCGCGCATCCCCTCAGCGGTGGGAAGGCCGCTTCAGCCAAGCCCGCGCTTCCCCTCCTCCGTGGGAAGACCGCTTCAGTCGAGCCCGCGCTTCCCCTCAGCCGTGGGAAGACCGCTTCAGTCGAGCCCGCGCTTCCCCTCGGACCAGTACGCCTTCACCTTCTGCGCCGCGCCCACTCCGTCCGCCCGCAGCCGCGAGCGCAGCGCCTGGATGGCCTGCGCCCGGCCCGTCATGACGAGGCTCGCGCCCGGCCGCTGCTCCAGCACCGTGCGAAGGCGCTCCGCCACCGCGGGCAGGTGCGCCTCATCGGGCGTGCGCTCAATCACGGCGCTCCCCGACAGGTGGAGCTCCCGCAGCACCGCCGCGGACTCCTCGCGGGAGGAGACCTCGAAGACCTGCTCGACGCCGCCCACGCCGGCCCGCAGGTTGCGCAGCGCATGGGCCACGGCGAAGGACGTCTCGTCGCCGAAGAGCACCACGGGCCCCTGGAGCGCCGTGAGCGGCAGCGAGCCCCGCGGCCCCATGAACTGACAGCGGTCCCCCACCCGCACGTTGCGGCCCCACTGCGCGCCGGGGCTGTCGCCGTGCAGATACACGAGCAACTGTGTCGTCCCGCGCACCGCGTCCCACGCCAGGGGCGTGTACGTCCGCATCCCCACGCGCGGGAAGAACACCTGCACCTTGTCGCCCGCGCTCCAGGGCACATCGCGCAGCCCCGCCCCCGCCAGCTCCAGCCAGCGGAAGCGCGGGGAGACATCCCGCACCTGCTCCACCGTCGCGTCGCGGAACAGGAACCGCCCCAGCATGCCTCCGAGAATCGCCTTCCCTGACGCCATCCGAGTCACTCCCGGGGGCTCGCCGCCCCCATTCACGCGGGCCATCCTCACACCGGCGCACCGGCGCGAGAATGAACCCGTGTGACGGAAGCATGAAGAAGCGTGAAGTCCGCCGGTGGGGGCTCAGGCCGCGGCCGTGGCCGCCTGGTCCACCGCGGGCTTGAGCACCTCGCGCGCCCACTTCGCCAGGGTGGTGGGCGTGGTGGTCTGCGGGGAGCGCGGCTCGGCGGCGTCCATGCGGCCGTCGATGATGGCGCCGTACATCTCCGCGTACATGTCCACCATCCACGTCGGCATGCCCGCGCCGGCCATGCCCTTGCGCGCGTCGTCCAGCGCCACCTGCACGTAGCGCACGGGACGGCCGAGCGCCTCCGAGAGGATGGGCTCCAGCTCCGCGTAGGAAACGTGCGCCGGGCCCTGGATGCCCACGTAGCGGTGCCCCTTCCAGCCGGCGTCGAGCAGCACCTCGGCCGACTTCACGGCGATGTCCGCCACCGCCACCATGGGCACGGCCTTGGCGCGGGGCATGGGCATGAACAGCGAGCCCGTCTTCGCCAGCGTCGCCACGTCGCGCAGGAAGTTCTCCATGAAGAAGCCCGGCCGGAGGATGGTGACGTCCGGGCAGACGGCCTTGAACGCCTCCTCCACGGCCAGCAGCGCGCCCACCGGGCCGGTACCGGGGCCGTTCTGCGCGCCCACGCTGGACAGCACCACCACGCGCTTCACGCCGTGCTTCTTCACCGCCTGCGCGGCGGTGCGCGCCGTCTCCCCCGCCCAGGACACGAAGTCCGGACGGATGGCCGGAGGCGTCAGCCAGAACAGCGCCTCCGCGCCCGCCAGCGCGCGGTCCAGCACCGCCGCGTCGTCGGTGGAGCCCGCCACCAGCTTCGCGCCGCGCTTCACCAGGTCCGCCACCTTGTCCGCGCTCCGGCTGATGACTGTGAGCGAGCGGCCCGCGGCCAGCAGGCTCAGCGCCAGGGGACGGCCGATGTTTCCATTGGGGGTGTTGATGACGATGCTCATGGGGTGTCTCCGGGGAACGTCGAGATGGGCGTAAATTGCTCGCGCTCCCGCCATGAGGCCACTGCATGTTACTCATGGGCACATGAGCACCCCTCATGTCCGCCGTCCCCCCGCCTCCGTGCCGCCCGCGCCCACGTCGGCCGCCATGGACCTGTCCGGCATCAACCTCAACCTCATGGTGGCGCTGGACGCGCTGCTGACGGAGGCCAACGTCACCCGGGCCGCGGCGCGGGTGGGCGTCACCCAGTCCGCCATGAGCCACTCGCTGCGGCAGCTGCGCGAGCTGCTGGGAGATGCGCTGCTCATCCGCGGACGGGGCGGCATGGTGCGCACGCCGCGCGCGGAGCAGCTCGCCGCGCCGCTGCACCGCGGGCTGCTGGAGTTGCAGCGCGCCCTGCGCAACGAGCCCGTCTTCGAGCCCGCCACCGCCCGGCGCCGCTTCATCCTGGCCACGGGGGACTACTTCGCCGCCACGCTGCTTCCGGAGCTGCTCGTGGTGCTCAGCACCGAGGCCCCGCACGTGGACCTCGTCGTCCGCCACCTCATCCCCGACCAGGTCACCTCCCTCATGGAGAGCGGCGACGTGGACCTGTGCGTGGCCGCCTTCCCCGACTCTTCCCTCTCCCTGCGGCAGCAGAAGCTCTACACGGAGGACTTCGTCTGCGTGGTGCGCGAGGGCCACCCCGCCGTCCGGAAGGGGTTGGATCTGGAGACGTACCTGCGCCTGCCCCACGTCCTCATCAGCCCCCGGGGCGAGGGGGCCGGCGCAGTAGACACCGCGCTGGCGGCGATGGGGCGCTCACGGCGCATCGCCCTGCGCCTGCCCTACTTCCTCACCGCGCCCCTGGCGGTGGTCCACTCGGACCATGTGCTTACCGCACCGCGTCGGCTGGTGGAGACCTTCACCGGCAACGGGGCCTGGCCCCTCCGGGTCCTCCCCCCGCCCCTCGCGCTCAGGCACTTCGACGTCCTTCAAATCTGGCACGAGCGGTTCGACTCTGACCCGGCCCACCGCTGGCTGCGAAGCGCAGTCGCACGCGCCGCCGGAGTCACTGGCGACCTACCCTCCAGGTCTTCACGGCGGGTGCGCAGGACGCAACCTTCCTGACACTCCCGGACAGAGACACTGAACGCAGATTCAATGGTGGGCGAGCATCCCACGGCCCTGGCGTTGTAGGGTGGTCTTCTATGACTTCTTCCGAGAAGCTGGTTTTCACTCAAACGGTCGAAGCGCTCTTCGTGCGCGCTCTGGAGAACCGTCTGACGCCGGCGTGCCGAGAGCACCTGCGTCGGGCGGGGCTGGACCTGGAGCAGAAGCTGGAGCGGACCTACACCTTGGAGCAGTGGAAGGAGTTCCTCCGCATCGCCGCGGGTCACGTCTATGGAGGCGTCCCCGCCGAGGCGGCGTACTACTCGCTGGGCGAGCGCTTCATGGACGCCTACTTCGGGACGTTCTTCGGCCGGGCCCTGCTGGGCGTCGTCCGGCTGGCGGGCCCCCGGCGCATGCTCCTGCGCGCGGCCATGGGCTTCCGGGCGGGCAACAACTTCAGCGACGTGGACATCGTCGAGCGAAGCCCCACGTCCATGGAATTCCGGATGAACGACGTGCTGGCGGACCTGCCCACCTTCGCCTCGGGGCTGCTGACCCGGGCGGTGGAGTTGTGCGGCGGGTGGCGCGTGGTGGCGGTGCCCGAGGAGTTCGACGGCACGTCGGCCACGTTCCACATCCGCTGGTCGGAAGTGCCCGTCGAGGCCGCCCTCAGCGCCACCGGTGACGGCGGCGCGTCGCGGCCCCGGGCGTAGGCGGCCCCCCCACGGGCTCCCGGTGCTGGCGCGCCCGGGAGCCGGACGTGGGCTACAGGCCCGGGAGCGACTGTCCCTCGTCCAGGATGTACGGAGGGACGCCCCCGGGCCCGGATTCCGGGGGTGCCGCGCCTGCCCACATCTCCGCCACGGTCTCCACGAGGCGGTCGATGTCGATGGGCTTGGCCAGGTGCCGCTGGAACCCGGCGTTGAGCGCCTCCCGTTGGTCCGCGTCGCTGACCCGTGCCGTGAGGGCTATCGCCGTGACGTCTCCCCCCCGCTCGGAGCCGAGGGCCCTCACCTTGCGGATGAGGGAGTAGCCGTCCTCGCCGGGCATGGCGATGTCGCTCAGGAGGACGTCGGGCTGGAAGTCCTCGATGAGCGCCAGCGCCGCCGCCGCGGACTCCGCCGTCAGCACCTCCGCGCCGGCCTGTCTCAGCAGCTCGGTCGCGGCCTCGCGTGTCCCCAGGTCGTCATCCACCACGAGGATTCGCAGGCCTCGTAGCAGTGAGGCGGCACCCGCGTTCAGGGACGGGGAGCCGGCCCGGGCGTGCTCCGGCCTGGCGATGAGCGCCGCGCCGGTCGGTTCCTGGCGGACGGGCAGGAGCGGCAGGAGGACGGTGAAGGTGGCTCCCCGGCCCTTGCCCTGGCTCTCCGCCTGCACCGTCCCCCCGTGGAGCTCCACCAGGTGGCGCACGATGGCCAGCCCCAGGCCGAGCCCACCGAACACCCGCGTGGTCGAGCTGTCCTCCTGCATGAACCGGTCGAAGATGCGCTGCAGGGCCTCGGTCTCGATTCCGGCCCCGCTGTCGCTCACCCGCAGCCGGGCGTGTCCATTCACCGGCTCGAGGGTGACTGTCACCCGCTGACCGTCCGCGGAGAACTTGATGGCATTGCTGAGCAGGTTCCACACGACCTGCTGCAGCCGCATCGGGTCTCCCGAGATGGGCCCGAGCGACTCATCCAGGGAGACGTCGAGCTGGATGGACTTCCGCTCGGCCTGCGCGGCCACGCTCTCGAGCGCGGCCTGGACCACCGCGGGCAGGTGGAGCGTCTGGAACCGCACCCGGAGCTTGCCGGTGACGATGCTCGAGACATCCAGCAGGTCATCGATGAGCTGCACCTGCAGCTTCGTGCCCCGCTCGATGGCCTCGCCCGCGCGCCGGAGCCTGGCGTTGTCCATGTCGCCGCGGCGCAGCAGCTGCGCCTGCATCAGCATGGTGGAGAGCGGCGTGCGCAGCTCGTGGGACAGGGTGGCCAGGAACTGGTCCTTGGCGCGGTTGGCCTTCTCGGCATCCTCCTGGGCCCGCTGCGCCCGGGCGAGCAGCTCCGCGCGCTCGGTGATGTCCTCGATGGCGAGCAGGAGCATGGGGACTCCGGTGCGCGAGTGGACGGGGCGCGCGGAGAGCGACATCTTCCGGCTCCCCAGGCGGGGGAAGGCGTGCTCGACCTCCAGGCCCCGCAGGAGCGTGTTCTTGGCGAGCATCTCCCCCAGCGAGGTCCGCAGCGCCGGCACGTCCCACGCGCCCCCGTTCAGCTCGAAGAGGCGCTTGCGCTCGACGTCCGCCGGCGAGCTCCCGAAGGCCTGGTAGAAGGCCCCGTTCGCCGACAGCACGCGCAGGTCCTCGTCGAGGACCAGGAGCGGCACCTGCACGGCCTCCACGATGCCCGCGGCGTAGTCACGCGCCCACTCCACCTGGCGGAGGTGGTGCTTGAGCGCGTCGATGTCGATGAGCGACACCATGGCGCCGTCGATGGTGTCCTCGGTCGTCCTGTAGGGGCGGATCTGCATCCGGTGCCAGCGGCCGGCCCTGTCCTGGACCTCGGACTCCCGCATCACGGCCGTCTCGATGACCTCGGCAATCTGCGCGTCCAGGTCCGGCACGCTGATGTTCAGCGTGATGTCGCTGATGGGCCGCCCCACATCGGACGGGAGGATGTTCATGATGCTGCGTGTCTTCGGCGTGAAGCGCCGGATGCGCCGTTCGAGGTCCAGGATGAGGACCGGGATGTCGACGACGTTGATGAGGTTGACGAGGTCTCCGTTGACCAGGTGCAGCTCATGGTTGCGGCTGTGGAGCTCGTCGTTGACCGTGGTCAGCTCCTCGTTGGTGGACTGGAGCTCCTCCTTGGCCGTCTCCAGCTCCTCGTTGAGGCTCTGGAGCTCTTCGTTGCCCGAGACGAGCTCCTGGTTGGCGGAGGCGAGCGCGTCGTTGGTGCGGCCATGCTCCTCGAGCAGGGACTGGAGGTAGTCCTTCGTGGCGGCCAGTTCGAGCTTCAGCGCGGGAGCGGTGCGGCCCCCCTTCTGCTTCGCCGCGGAGACGGTCCCCTTCCGGGCGGACCTGCGCCCCCCCTTCCCGGGCAGGGCCACCTCTTCGAACAGCACGACATAGAGGAACTCCTGCCCCGCGGGCGGCCCCGTGGCGGGTGCGGGAATGACGACGATGTCACACAGCAGCGGGGGGCCATTCTGGGCGACCTGCACGCCCTCCACCCGGACGGGGGCGAGCTTCTTCCTCGCCTGGGCGAGCGCCACGCGCAGCGGGGAGAGCAGCCCTTCACGCGCCATCTTGAGGACGTTGAACTGGGGCTCTCCCGGCGCGGGCTCGAGGTAGGGGCCGGTGTGGCCACGAAACTGGACGATTTCCAGCTTGTCGTTGAGGACGACTCCCGGCGGCGCGTACCGGCTCAAGAGGAGGCGATCCACCCGTCTCGCCGAGTCGGGAGGGGACGTGACGGGCGCCAGGGCGGCGCGGCCAGGCGCCTGCTTCTCGTCCGGCAGGAGCTCGGGGCCTCGCGAGAACCGGAGCTTGCTGCGCCCCGCCGCCCGCGCCAGGAGCTTGTGGGCCTTGCTCACGGACGAGAAGAGCTGGTTGGACCCCGAGATGCTCTCCGTATGCCCGAGCAGGAGGAAGCCCGGGGTGTTCAGGCAATAGTGGAAGGTGGCCAGCACCCGCTTCTGGAGCGCGGGGGTGAAGTAGATGAGGACGTTCCGGCAGGTCACCAGGTCCAGCCTGGAGAAGGGCGGGTCCCGGGCGAGGTCATGCCGGACGAAGACGCACAGCTCGCGCACGGCCTTGGCGATGCGATAGCCACCATCCACCTGCATGAAATAGCGCGCCTTCCGCTCCTTGTTCAGGTCGCCCAGGGCGCTGTCCGGGTAGAGCCCGGCGCGGGCCTTGTCGACGGCCTGCGCGCTGACATCCGAGCCGAAGATCTGGATGGGGTATTGGCCCTGGCGCTCTCCCAGGAACTCCAGCAGGCAGATGGCCAGCGAGTACACCTCCTCGCCGGTGGAGCACCCCGCCACCCACAGCCGGAGGGGGGCTCCCGCGGGCTTGTGCTCGAGGAGCACGGGGAACACGTACTTCTTCAGCGCCTCGAAGGCCTCGGGTTCCCGGAAGAAGGAGGTGACGTGGATGAGGATGTCCTCGTAGAGGGCCCGAGCCTCCTCCGGGGCCCCCTCGATGAGCTTCACGTAGTCCGGCAGGTTGTCCACGCGACGCAGCGCCATCCGGCGGGCGAGCCGCCTCTGGACGGTGGCCGACTTGTACTCCCTGAAGTCGATGCCGACGACGCTGCGCACCCGGGAGAAGAGCCGCTCGAGCGCCTCGTCACCCTGGGCGTGCCGGGGCCGGTCCGACATACGCTCGGTGGTATAGGCGTGGCGGCTCAGCCGCACGAGCTCCTGGGCGAGCAGCGGCAGCGGCAGGCAGGAGTCCACGACCCCGGCCTGGACCGCGCTCTGGGGCATGCCTTCGAACTTCGCCGACTGCGGGTCCTGCGCCAGCGCGATGCCGCTCGCCTCCTTGATGGCCCTGAGCCCTTCGGTGCCATCCGAGGCGGTCCCCGAGAGAATCACGCCGATGGCGTGGCTTCCACGAGCGGCGGCGAGCGCGCGAAGGAAGAGGTCGACGGGCAGATGCGGCTTGCCCGGCGCGTCCACTCGCGCCCGCAGGCTGAGTACGTCATCCGAAAGCTCCATGTCCGCGCCTGGCGGGATGACGTAGACGCGGTTGGGCTCCACGCGCATCCCATCCGAGACCTGGAGGACCGGCATCTGGGTCGCCGTGGACAGGGCTTCGCTCAGGAAGCTGGTGTGCGAGGGGGACAGGTGCTGGATGAGGACGAAGGCCATCCCGGTGTCGGGAGGGAGCTCCGCGAGCAGCTGGGTGAACGCCTCGAGCCCTCCCGCGGACGCACCGATTCCCACCACGGGGAAGGACGCCCTGGACGTGCGCTTGGGAGACTGGACGGTGGGGCGCCTGGGCGTTGCTCTCGCGGGGGCAATGGGACGCCGGGCCTTCGCAGGCCCGGCCTTGCTCGACGGCTTCTTCACAACAGCAACCCCTGTTCTGTGCGGAGCGTCTCGCCAACGCGACTCCTACGTCCCAGGCGACTCCCTGACGTAATCAGGTTTTTCAGAGACTGAAGGTCTCAACGGTATGGGCGCCATGACGAGGGGAGTCAATGGAGACCGGACAAAGGTAAAAATAGGTGTCCTCTTGTGCCTACGCCCGGCGGGGGCCACGCCTTCCCGCTGTCAGGCAAGCGAGCACAGGGAGGCCCTGGTGGGCGGAGGAGGCGCTGCGATGCCGCCCGTCCTCGCCACCACCGCGGGAGGCACCTAGCGCGCGGGTCCGAGGTGCCCGTCGAGGAACGCGAGGATGCGCCGCCCGCACGCCTCCGGCTGCTCCAGGGGGAACAGGTGCGTGGTGCCCGGGAGCTCCTCGGTGCGGACTCCGGGCACGGTGCGCCGCACGCGCTCCAGGGCCTCCGGGGTGAGCGTGTCCGTGTCACCGCCGCGCATCACCAGCGTGGGCACCGTCACCTTGCGCAGCGAGGACCACACGTCGACGGGAATCGTCTCGAAGATGCGCGCCTCCCACGCCGCGGGGATGGTCAGCCGGACGCCGCCTCCGGGGGCCTCGACGAGGCCGTGGGCGAGGTAGTCCTGGAAGGACTCGGGGTCGAAGCGCTGGAAGAGGGACTTCTTCCCGTAGCTGGCGGCCACCTCCTCGCGAGAGCCCCACGCCTCACGGCGGCGTCGCGCGCCACTGGCCAGGGGAATCCGCCCGCGCAGGCCCAGCAGCGCCGCCGCGCGGAGCATCCACAGGCGCTTGCCGGTGACGAGCACGGGGTCCAGCGCCACCACGGCCCGGAACAGGCCCGGTGACTTCACGGAGGCGAGCAGCGTGGCCACCCCGCCCACGCTGTGCCCCACGCCCACCACGTTCTCCAGGCCGCGCGCCCGCAGCGTGTGGGCCAGTTCGTCCGCCAGGTCCGTCCAGCTCCCCAGCGTCAGCGGGTCCTCGCCCGGAACGAGACAGCGGCTGCGCAACGTGAAGACGCGGTAGCGCGTCTTCAGCGACTCGATGAGCTTGCGGTAGCTGCCCGGAGGGAAGCCGTTGGCGTGGGCCAGGTGCAGCACCGGGCCGGTGCCGCCCCACTCATCCAGTTCCAGAGCGTCGCGCATCCCCTGCCGCATACTCCGGACGGCCCCGGGTGTCTTCAGCAGGTGTGCGGGGAGCGCCCCGCCCGGACACCCGGGGGTGAAAGCCGCACAGCGAGGCGCCGTGCTACTTCACCGCGTCCGTGGCCTGCGCCTCGGCCGGCGCCGCCGCCGGCGCCTCGGCCGCCTTCAGCTCCTCCTTGCAGCTCACCGTCTGTCCCGCGGCGCTGCAGATGAAGCGGTGCCCACGGCACTCAGCGGTCCAGGGCGTCACCTGGTCGCCAATGCCAAACGAGTCCTTCTCGCCGGAGATCTTCAGCTCTTCAGCAGGGCAGCCAATGGCTCCCGCGGAGAGGTTCGCGTACTGCTGCTTGCTGACAGTCACGCAGCCGGAAGCAGCCGCGAGGACGGGGACCAGGACGAGGGTACGGAGATAGGAATGCATGGGCGGCTATTTACCGCATGGGCTGTCTGGAATGCAGCCCCCCGGACCGCCGGCAAAACCACACTCACCGCCACTGCGGATGTGACAGCACGCGCGTCTCGACTTCGGGCGTGAGCGCCGCGCCGTGGGGTGCCCGCGACGACGAGCGCTTCCACCGCTCCAGCCACCGCTCGCCCAATGGCAACTCCAGGGACTCACGCCGGGTGGCGCCCACCGTTGTCTCGCCCTTGGTGCCGGTGGACACGCCGGCCCCCACGTAGAAGCCGGCCAGCAGCAACGTCACCCGCGTCGGCGTGGCCGCGCTGTACGTCAACAGCAGCGTCCCCTCGCCCTCCTCGCGGCAATGCCTGCGCACCCGCGCCAGCACGCCCTCGGTCCACATGTCCGGGTTGGACGCCGGGGAGAACGGGTCGAAGTACACGAGGTCCGCCACCGGCAGCGCCCCGTCCAGGTGCGGCACCGCGTCCCCCAGCAGCAGCCGCCAGCGCACGCCCTCCCCTTCCCACACGCCGTCGCGCATCAGCGCCTCGGCCGCCTCGCGGAAGGGCTGGAGGAAGGGGAAGCCCGCCGCGTCCGCCAGCGCCAGCCGCAGCGGCGCCAGGTCCACCTCGAAGCTCACCACCTCCAGCGTGCGCCGCTGCTCGGCGCCCAGCGAGCGCGCGCAGGTGAGCGCGGCCACCGCGTTGGTGGCGGCCCCCAGGCCCACGTCGTGGATGACCAGCGGCGGGCCCGGCTGGCGCAGGCGCTCGGCCAGTCGCGCCTGCTCCACGTAGAGCCGCAGCGCCTCCTGCCACGGGCCCACCGAGGGGTGCATCACCTCGCCATGGCCCAGGTGCCGCACGGCGCGCGCCCCGTTGCGCAGCGTGACGACCTCGAAGTCCCCGTCGCGCGGATTGGCCGGTGCCAGCTCGCCGCTCACCCGACCTCCTTCAGCGTCACCTCGCGCGCCCCGGCCTCTTCCTTCAAATCCTTGGGCGTGGCGACGGCGGCCTTCAGCTCCCGCGCCACCTGGTCATAGGTGCCCGCGAGGATGCCCGCGCGGATGCGGCCCATGAGCTTCTGGTAGTGCCGCACGTTGTGCACCGACAGCATCCGCGAGCCCAGGTGGTGCTTGCCGCGCATCAGGTGCTGCAGGTACCCGCGCGTGTAGCGCTTGCACACGTAGCAGTCGCACTCGGCATCCAGCGGCGCGTCGTCCAGCCGGTACGCGGTGCGCGTAATCCGCACCAGCCCCTGGAACGTGTACGCATAGCCCTGCTGCGCCATCTTGGTGGGGATGATGCAGTCGAACATGTCCACACCGCGCAGCACCGCTTCAATCAAGTCCGTGGGAGTCCCCACGCCCATGAGGTAGCGCGGCTTGTCCGCGGGCAGCGACGCGGTGGCGCGCGCCGTCATCGTCTCGCGCTCCGCCTTCGTCTCGCCCACCGCCAGCCCGCCGATGGCGAAGCCGTCGAAGGGCAGCTTCGTGAGGAAGTCCGCGCTCTCGTCGCGCAGGTTCGGGTACACGCCGCCCTGGACGATGCCGAACAGCGCCTGCCCCGTGTCGTGCTTCGTCTTCGCCTGGAGGCTGCGCACCGCCCAGCGGTGGGTGCGCTCCATGGCCTCGCGCGTGCCCGCCTCGTCCGTGCGCGAGTCGATGCACACGTCCAGCACCATCATGATGTCCGAGTTGATCGCCTGCTGCATGGCGATGCTCGACTCGGGGCTGAGCAGCTGCCGGCTGTTGTCATGGAAGCTGCGGAAGTGGGCGCCCTTCTCCGTAATCAGCCGGTCCTCCGGCAGGGAGAAGATCTGAAACCCACCCGAGTCGGTGAGGATGCCGCCGTCCCATTGCATGAAGGGGTGGATGCCCCCGAAGCGCTTGAACACCTCCGGGCCCGGCCGGAGCATCAGGTGGTAGGTGTTCGCCAGCAGGATGCTGGCCCCCGTCTCCTTCACCTCCTCGCTGCCCAGGTGCCGGAAGGCGGCATGGGTGGCCACCGGCATGAACATCGGAGTGAGGAAGGAACCCCGGCGGGTGTGCAGGATGCCCGCGCGGGCGCCGGTGGGGTCGGTGGTGACGAGCTCGAAGCGGACGGCCATTGAACGGCCCTTATACCCGCCACACCCGGCCGGCACCGCATCCATCTGCCCGGCCCGCTCCCCCACCCCCGGGCCCTGGCCCCCGAGTGGCCCCCTCCCCGCCCCCAGGGCAGCCGGCCAGGGGGCGGCCCGTGTGGGAGAACCCCGGCACCCCGCCTGCCCGGACGGCGGCATTTTCCGGCCCCTCCCGACGGTTACATTGGGTCACCGCGAACGGGCCGGGACTTGAATCACCTTGCTTCTTTGGCCCACCGCGCCATTTCCGCTACAACGCCGCCGCCATGTTCAACGTCATCAACGTCTCCAAGGCCTACGGGCCCAAGAAGCTGTTCGAGGAGGTCAACGTCACCTTCTCGCCGGGCCGCCGCTACGGCCTGACCGGGCCCAACGGGGCCGGGAAGTCCACGTTCATGAAGATCCTCGCCGGGGACGAGGAAGCGGACATGGGCGACATCATCCGCCCGCGCAAGCTCGGCATCCTCCGCCAGGACCACTTCCGCTACGAGGAGGACCGGGTCCTCGACGTGGTCGTCATGGGCAACAAGGCCCTGTGGGCGGCCATGACGGAGAAGAACGCGCTGCTGGCCAAGTCGGACATCACCGAGGAGGACGGCAACCGGCTGGGCGAGCTGGAGGGCGTCATCGCCGAGGAGGACGGCTACTCCGCGGAGAGTGACGCGGCCACGCTGCTCGCCGGCCTCGGCATCGAGGAGGCCTTCCACGAGGGCCCGATGCGCCAGCTCACCGGCGGCCTCAAGCTGCGCGTGCTGCTCGCGCAGGCGCTGTTCGGCAAGCCGGACGGGCTGCTGCTCGACGAGCCCACGAACAACCTCGACATCGACTCCATCCGCTGGCTGGAGACCTTCCTCCACGCGTTCGAGGGCGTGCTCATCACCATCAGCCACGACCGGCACTTCCTCAACTCCATCTGCACGCACATCGCGGACATCGATTACGAGGCCATCATCCAGTACACGGGTGGCTACGACGACATGGTGCGCCAGAAGGCGCAGCTGCGGACGCGCGTGGAGTCGGAGACGGCGGAGAAGAAGAAGAAGATTGCCCAGCTCCAGGACTTCGTCGCCCGCTTCAGCGCCGGCACCCGTGCCTCGCAGGTGCAGAGCCGCATCAAGCAGATAGAGAAGCTGAAGTCGGACGACCTCAAGCGCTCCAACATCGCGCGCCCGTTCATCCGCTTCGACCAGAAGGTCGTCAGCGGCAGGCAGACGCTGATGATTGAAGGCATCCACAAGTCCTTCGACGGCCAGAAGGTCATCAAGCCGTTCAACGCCCTGGTGTGCAAGGGCGAGAAGATCTGCGTCATCGGCCGCAACGGCGTGGGCAAGTCCACGCTGGTGAGGATGATTGCCGGGCAGCTCGAGCCGGACGGCGGGAAGATTGGCTGGGGCCACCAGGCCTCGGTGGGCTACCTGCCGCAGGACCACCACGGCGTCGTCCGCAAGGGCACCACCTGCTTCGGCTGGCTGCGTGACTTGCACGACAAGCTCACCAACGAGGAGATCTCCGGCGTGCTGGGCCGGATGCTCTTCTCCGGTGAGGAGCGGATGAAGAACACGGACACCCTCTCCGGTGGCGAGACGGTGCGCCTGCTCCTGTCCAAGCTGATGATCATGCAGGACAACGTGCTGGTGCTCGACGAGCCCACCAACCACCTGGACCTCGAGTCCATCGCCGCGCTCGCCGAAGGGCTCCAGAAGTTCGAGGGCACGGTCATCGTCGTCACGCACGACCAGGAGCTCATCTCCGAGGTGGCCACGCGCATCTGGTCGCTCCAGCAGGGCCAGGAGGTGCTGGACTTCAACGGCCCCTACTCGGAGTTCGTGGAGAAGCACGCCGCCGCCGCGACGCAGCGCCGCTAGCCGAAAGCAGCGCCCCGGCGCTGAAGCACGAATCGCCGCCCGTCACCGGGGAAGCACTCCCGGCACGAGGCGGCGATTCGCGTTTCCAGGCCTTGCGAGCCCGCGGGCCTACGGGTTGAGGAAGCCGAGGGTGCCCGCCCCCACTTCCCAGTCCTCCTTCACGTTGGAGTCCCCGGCGCGCACCCGGCCCAGGGTGGTCGCCCTTTCACCGCTGGGGAAGGCGGCGCTCCAGTTGACGGAGACGTTCTGGGCAGTGGGGAAGCTGCTGTACGAGCAGGGCAGCCCGGTGCAGTCGGACGGCAGCCACAGGCCCTCGGCCTGGATGGCCTGGAGCTGGGGCGGGAAGAAGCTCGGCGGGTTGGGCAGTGGCAGGTACACGGGCACCGCGTCCTGGGTGTTGCCGAAGGCATCGCGGATGCGGAACACCCGGTTGCTGCCGGTGACGCCGTTGGAGCCGCCGTGGAAGTCCCAGGCCGTGTCGTAGTTGGAGCTGTACTGCGCCTGGGACCAGAAGGACTTGCTGGTGAGCTCCGAGCCCGGGGCATCCACGCCCGGCGTCTCCCGGTCCGGGTTCAGGTGGATGACGATGAGGTCTCCGGTGGCGACGTCGACATCCGGCAGCGTGGCCAGCAGGGGGTTGGCGAGCGTGGCCTCCTCCAGCCTCATGCCGCTCGTGTTGCCGCCCTGCACGACGTGGAGCTCCACCAGGTCCCGGCCGAAGTTGACGTTGTTGGGGCCGACGGCGGGCGCAATCTCGGTGATGCGCAAGAGCGCCGGTGTCTGGTAGCCCTTGAAGCTGAAGGAGTTCCCCGCCGTCACCACGCCCGCACCCGTGGTGTCGCGCACCGTGGAGGCCACCGTCACCGTATAGGGCTGGCGGGGCGTCTGGGCGCTGGTGCCGAGCCACACCTCGCGGGAGCTGATGACGGTGGCGCTCGTAATCACCAGGCCGGGGATGGAGAACTGCTGGCCGTCGGCCTGGACGCTGGCCACGTCGAGCCGCCGGTCGAAGTGGATGGCGACCGTCCCTTCGCCACGGGCCACCGCGCTCGCCACCCGGGGGCCCGGGCACGACAGCGAGGTGACCTGCTCGGGCACCCACACGGAGGGCTGGGTGGTCGTCGCGAAGACCCACAGCGGCGAGAGGATTCCCACCGTGCAGCCCTGCGTCACCTCGAGCTGGTCCTGCACGCTCTCCACCATGCGCAGCCGGAAGGAGGGTGCGCTCGTGGAGCCCTCGGGCACGCCCGCCGTCACCAGCAGGGCCTGCACATGGCCGCTGCCCGCCAGACTGAAGGCGGTGTTCACCGTGCCGGTGAGGGAGATGAGCTCGGCCTCGAACTGGCCCGCGAACCGGTGCAGGTCCACCTCGCTCACCTCCTGGCTGAGCGTGGACATCGGGATGCCCTGGCTCACCAGGCTGAAGCTGGAGATGTTCACCCGCACCATGTTGTTCGCCAGGCGCTTGAAGCTGACGGTGACATTCACGCGCATGCCGACCTGGGGCGTGGGGGTGAGGCCCGCCGGGTCCACCTCCACGAAGAGCGCCGGACCGGCCCGCTCCGCCTGGAGGAAGAAGCCCGCCGGGTCATTGGCGGGGTTGCCGATGCCCGGCTTGACGAAGGTGATGACGGCCCCGTCGATGGGCTGGCTCAGCGCCCCGTCCACCGCGGCGCGCACGGCGGCAATCTGCGCCGAGGCGGTGCTGGTGGAGGTGGGCAGCGTGTAGACCTCCTGCCGCGCCGCCTCCGCGTTGCCCGTCCCGTCCACGGAGAAGAACCGCAGGGTGGTGCTCTCGAGGAACGTGAGCGGCGCGGTGTACAGGGTGGAGGTGCCGGTGGGCGCCGTGCCGTCCACGGTGTAGCGCGTCTCCCGGCAGCCCGCGCCCGCGTCCGAGCACGTCAGCGACACCGTGACGGGGCCCTGGAATGAGCCGCCGGCCGGCGACGCCTGGGTCACCGGAGCCGTGGTGTCGATGGTGTATTGCGCCGCCTTCGGGGCCTCCAGGTTGCCCAGGGCGTCCACGGAGCGGAAGCGCACCTGGGCGGAGGTGGAGACGGTGAAGGGCGCGGAGTAGCGCGCGCTGGCCGTCGACGGCTCGGAGCCGTCGAGCGTGTAGAACGTCCCGGCGCAGCCGCTGCCGGCGCTGTTGTCCACGCACGTCAGCGTCACCGTCCGCGCGCTGGGGTACACGCCGCCCTCGGGGCTGATGGTGGTCACCGGCGCCGTGGTGTCCGACGTGAAGCTGTACGTCTCCACTCCCACCGGGCTGGTGTTGCCCGCGCCGTCCACCGCGAGGAAGGAGAGCGTGGTCTGCGTGGAGAGCGTCAGCGCCTGCGTGTAACGAGGGGAGCTGCTGTCGGGCGTGGCGCCATCCACCGTGTAGTGGATGGCGCAGCCGCTGCCCGCGTCGCTGCAGGACAGCGTCACCGTCTGCGGCGTGAAGTACGCCCCGCCCCGCGGGCTGACGGCGACGGTGGGGGCCACGGTGTCGATGAGGTACGTCTCCGTCACCTCCGGCCCGTCGTTGCCCGCCACGTCCACGGAGAAGAAGCGCAGCGTCGTGTTGCCCGAGATGGCGATGGGCCCGCTGAAGCGCGCGGACGCGCGCGTCGGCGCGGCGCCGGTGGTGGTGAAGTACGTGGCGGCGCAGCCACTGCCCGTGCCGTCATCGCAGGCCAGGGACACGGAGACAGCCGTGCGGAAGGTGCCGCCCCGGGGCGTCGCGGTGGAAACGGGCCCCGTGGTGTCGAGCGTGTACAGCTCCGACCCCGCCTCCGACGCGTTGCCCGCCCGGTCCAGCGCCACGAAGCGCAGCCGGGTGGTGGTCTCCAGCGTGAGCGGCGCGGTGTAGACGGGGGAGTCCTCCGTGGGGATGGAGCCGTCCAGGGTGTAGTGGATGGCGGCGCAGCCGGAGCCACTCCCGTCGTCACACGTCAGCGTCACCACGCGAGGGGGGCTGGAAGCGCCACCGCGCGGCGAGGCGGACACCGTGGGGACCTCCGCGTCCACCACGTAGCGCTCGGTGCGTGCGCCCTCCACGTTGCCCGCCGTGTCCACCGAGAAGAAGCGCAGCGTCGTGCTGGCCGCGATGGCCAGTGGCGCCGTGTAGCGCGACGAGGCCTCCGTGGGCAGGCTCCCGTCCACCGTGTAGTACGTGGCCGCGCAGCCCGTGCCCGCACCGTCGTCGCAGGCCAGCGCCACGCCTCGGGCGCTGTTGTAGAAGCCGCCCGCCGGAGTGGCCGTGGTGGTGGGCGCCTGCGTGTCCGTGGAGCTGGTGACGGTGTACTGCTCCGTCTTCGCGGCCTCGGTGTTGCCCACCTTGTCCACGGAGAAGAAGCGCAGCGTCGTGGTGGCGGAGAGCGTGATGGGCTCGCGGTACTGCGTGGAGCCGGTGCCGGGCGCGGAGCCGTCCAGCGTGTAGTACGTGGCCGCGCAGCCGCTGCCGGCGCCGTCGTCACAGGCCAGCGCCACCGTCACGCGGCTGCTGAGGCTTCCGCCCGCCGGAGTGGCGCGCGTGGTCGGCGCCGTCGTGTCCTGCTCCGGCGTCGGGTTGGGATTCGGATTGCTACCACCGCCACCACAGGCGATTGCGAGCTGCGCGACGAGCAGCGCCACCGCGCAGCGCAGCGGCCGGGAAGTCTTCAGGGACATCGTGTCTCCAGGATGATGAACCCCCGGCCCACTTCGAGGGGGTGCGTTTCAGGAAGTCACGTCCGGAGGGACGAGCCAGGCCATGGATGAAACCCTGCCCGGCTGACAGTGAGAAGGGTTGCACCGGGCCCGGGGAGACCGCAAGCGCCAGCCGGCGGGCACGCTCCGGGCGTCGAAGCACGAATCGCCGACCGGACCGGGAAGCCTTCCCGGCGCGAGGCGGCGACTCGCTTTTTCAGCAGCCCGCGCGCGGAGCGTTACGGGTTCGGAAAGCCGAGCGTTGCCGTCACCACGGACCATTCGCTCCCGATGTTGGAGTCCCCGGAGAAGACGCGGCTCACGGTGGGCGACTTCCCGGAGGTGATGAACGCGCTGGACCAGTCCACGGAGACGTCCACGGCGCTGGGCACGGTGGAGTACGTGCAGAGCAGGCCGCCGCAGTCGACGGGCAACCACAGCCCCTCGGCCTGGAGCGCCTGGAGCTGCGCCGGGAAGCCCGAGGCGTTGGTGAAGGGGCTGGCCACGGCAATCGCATCCTGCGTGACGCCGAGGCTGTCCCGGATGCGCAAGGTGCGATTGACATTGCTGACGCCGTTGTTTCCGCCCAGGAAGTCCCAGGCCGAATCGTAGTTGCTGGCGTGGTTGAACTGAGGGTGCTCGCTCTTGCTGAGCGTCTCGGAAGTCGGGCCGTCCGTGCCGTTCGTGCGGTCCGGGTTGAGGTGCACGACGATGATGTCACCCGTGGCCACCAGCACATCGGGAAGCGTGGCCAGCGTGCTGTTGGTGTTGCCATCCACCAGCGTGGCGCCGGCCACGCTGCCACCCACGACGACGTAGAGCTCCACCAGGTCACGGCCCTGGAAGACGTTGGGCGCAATCTCCGAGATGCGCAGCCAGGCAGGCTGCACGAAGCCCGTGAAGCTGGCCGTGGTCGCCGTCGAGTCCAGCTGCCGGCCCTGCGTGTCCTTCACCGTGGTCGCCACCGTCACCGTGTACGTCTGCCGGGGCGTCTGGTTCGTGGTGTTCAGCCAGACGTTGCGGTTGCTCACGCTGGCGCCCGTCACCGTCAGGCCGGGGATGGAGAACTGGCTGCCGTTGGAGAGGATGGACGCCGGGTCGATGCGCCGGTCGAAGCGGACGACGACGCTCCCCGTGTCGCCCGTCTGCGCGCTCGTCACGCGCGGCGCCGGGCACACCACGGAGGTGAGCTGCGACGCCGACCACAGCGAGGGCTGGGTGGAGCTCGTGGTCACCGTCGTGAAGCGCCACAGGGGCGAGACGACTGTCACGGCGCACTGCCCCGCCAGGTCGAGCTCGTCCTTCAGCGTCTCCACCACGCGCAGCCACAGGTTGGGGGCGCTGGCGGAGCCCTCGGGCACGCCGGCCGTCACCAGGGGCGCCTGCACGTGGCCGGTGCCGCCCGGCACGAACCCGGTGGAGCCGAGGGTGCCGGAGATGGAGATGTACTCGGACTCGTAGGCGTCCAGGTGGGTGGGCAGGTCCAGGTTGCTGACGTCCTGCACGAGCCCGTCCAGCGGGTTGCTGAAGCTCAGCACGCTGTAGTGGGAGATCCTCGCCCGCGCCTGCCCGTTCATGGTGCGGCGCTCGGACACGGTGACGCTCACGCGCTCGCCGCCCTCGGGGATGGGGAAGAGCGTGCTCGGCTCCACCTCCACGAAGAGGGCCGGCCCGTTGCGCTCGGCCTGGAGGAAGAAGCCCGCCGGGTCGCTGATGGCGCTGCCGATGCGAGGCTTGACGTAGGTGATGATGGCGCCGTCGATGGTCAGGTTCACCGGGCCGTTCGCCGCGGCGCGCACCTCGGCAATCTGCGCCGAGGCCGTGCCGGGGGTGACCTCGATGTCATACGTCTCCGACTTCGTGGCCTCCCGGTTGCCCGCCGCGTCCCTCGAGGAGAACCGCACCGTGGTGGTCCGGTTGAGGGTGAAGGCAGACGTGAACAGCGGCGAGGCACCGTCGGGCTCGGAGCCGTCCAGCGTGTAGCGCGTTTCCGAGCAGGACGAGTCCGCGTCCGTGCAGGACAATTGCACCACGACGGGGCCCGAGAAGCTCCCGCCGCCGGGCTGGGCCTGCGTCTCGGGAGGCCGGGTGTCGATGGTGTAGAGCTCGCGCCGGGGCAACTCGATGTTGCCCACCGCGTCCACCGAGAGGAAGCGCACCTGCGCGCTGGCGGTGAGGTGGAGGGGCGCGCTGTAGCGGGGGCTGCTGGTGGAGGGCTCGCTGCCATCCAGCGTGTAGAACGTCCCCGCGCAGCCGATGCCGCCCGTGTCCGAGCAGCCCAGCGTCACGTCGATGGCGCTGGCGAAGACGCCGCCCGGCGGGCTGGCCGTGGTCTGCGGCGCCGTGGTGTCCGAGGAGAAGGTGTACGTCTCCACCACCACGCCGCTGCTGTTGCCCGCCGCGTCCAGGGCGAAGAAGCGCAGGGACGTGTTGCTGGAGAGCAGCAGCGGGCCCGTGTAGCGGGGAGAAGTCGTGTCGGGGAGGCCGCCGTTCGTCGTGTAGTGGATGGCGGCGCACCCGCTGCCGCCCGTGTCGGCGCACGTCAGCGTCACCGTCTGCGGCGTGAAGTACGCCCCGCCGCGCGGGCTGGCGGAGACGGTGGGCGCCAGCGGGTCGATGACGTACGACTCCGACTTCACGGGCTCGGTGTTGCCCACGCCGTCCTGCGAGTAGAAGCGCAGCGTGGCGCTGGCGCCGATGCTGATGGGCCCGCTGTAGGTCAGGAAGCTGCTCGCCGGCGCGGCCGGGTCGGTGCTGTAGCGGATGGCGCCGGAGCAGCCCACGCCGCCCGCGTCATTGCACGTGAGCGTCACGCCGCGCCCGTCGCGGTAGGCACCGCCCGGAGGCGAGGCCGTGGTGGTGGGCGGCGCGGTGTCGATGACGTACGTCTCCGCCTTCACCGGCTCCGCGTTGCCCAGCGAGTCCACGGAGAAGAAGCGCAGCGTGGTGGTGGACTCGAAGCGGAAGGCCGCCGTGTACCGCTGCGAGGACGTCGTGGGCAGGGTGCCGTCCAGCGTGTAGTACGTCACGCACGGGCCGGTGCTGCCCCCCGTGTCCTGGCAGGACAGCGACACCGACTGCGCGCTGGCGAAGTTGCCGCCGTGGAGGCTCACGGTGGTGGTGGGGGCCACCTTGTCGAGGGTGAAGGTCACCACCCGCACGGGCTCGCGGTTGCCCGCGGCGTCCACGGAGAAGAAGCGCAGCGTGACGGAGGACGTCACGGTGAGCGGCCCGTCGTAGCGCGGGGACGTGTCATTGGGCGCCGTGCCGTCCAGCGAGTAGCGCGTCACCGCGCAGCCGGAGCCGCCCTGCTCGTCGGCACAGGCGAGCGTCACCTGCGTGTCCGTTCCGAAGATGCCGCCGGACGGGGTGGCCGTGGTGAGCGGCGCGGTGGTGTCGATGGTGTACGTGCGCGACTGCTCGTCGCCGCGGTTGCCCACCGCGTCCACCGCGAAGAAGCGCAGCGTGGCGTTGGAGGAGAGCTGCAGCGGCGCCGTGTACACGGCCGAGCCCGTCGTCGGCTGCGAGCCGTCCAGGGTGAAGTGGATGGCGGCGCAGCCGCTGCCGGTGCCATCATCGCAGGAGAGCGTCACCTGCTTCGCGCTGTTGTACGTGCCGGAGGCCAGGCTCGCGGACGCCGTGGGCGGCACCCGGTCGATGAGGTACGGCTCCGTCTTCGGGGCCTCGGTGTTGCCCGCCTTGTCCACGGAGAAGAAGCGCAGCGTGAGGCTGGAGGAGACGCGCACCGGCATCACGTACAGCGGGGACTCGGAGGTGGGGGCGGAGCCGTCCAGCGTGTAGTACGTGGCCGCGCAGCCGCTGCCGGCGGTGTCCTCGCACTCCAGCGCCACGAACTGCTCGCCGCCATACGAGCGGCCCGACGGGTTGGCCCGGGTGACGGGCGCGGCCTGGTCCACCACGTACGACTCCGTCACCACCGGCCCGTCATTGCCCGCGACGTCCACGGAGAAGAAGCGCAGCGTGGTGTTGCCGGTGATGGCGATGGGGCCCGTGAAGCGCTCGGACGCGCGCGTCGGCGCGGCGCCGGTGGTGGTGTAGTACGTGGCCGCGCAGCCGCTGCCGGTGCCGTCGTCGCAGGCCAGGGCCACGGTGAAGGCGGTGCGGAAGGTGCCCCCCCGGGGCGTCGCGGTGGAGACGGGGCCCGTGGTGTCGAGCGTGTACAGCTCCGAGCCCACGCTGGACGCGTTGCCCGCCCGGTCCACTGCGAGGAAGCGCACCCGCGTGGAGGCCGTCAGGTGGAGGGGCGCGGTATACGCGGGCGAGCCCTCCGAGGGGATGGAGCCGTCCAGCGTGTAGTGGATGGACGCGCAGCCGGAGCCATTGCCGTCGTCGCACGCCAGCACGACGTCGACGGCGCTGCCATAGGTGCCGGTGCGCGGCGAGGCGGACACCCCCGGCGCGTCCGTGTCGAGCACGTAGCGCTCCGTGCGCGTGCCCTCGCTGTTGCCCGCCTTGTCCACGGAGAAGAAGCGCAGCGTCGTGCTGGCGGAGATGGCCACCGGCGCCGCGTAGCGCGACGAGGCCTCCGTGGGCAGGCTCCCGTCCACCGTGTAGTACGTGGCCGCGCAGCCCGTGCCCGTGCCGTCAGCGCAGACCAGCGCCACGCTGCGCGGGCTGTTGTACGAGCCGCCCGCCGGGGTGGCCGTGGTGGTGGGCGCCTGCGTGTCCTCGGACGTGGTGGTGAAGGTGTACTGCTCGCTCTTCGCGGCCTCGGTGTTGCCCGCCTTGTCCATGGAGAAGAAGCGCAGCGTCGTGGTCGCGGACAGCGTGAAGGGCTCGCGGTACTGCGTGGAGCTGGTGCCGGGGTTGGAGCCGTCCATAGTACGTGGCCGCGCAGCCGCTGCCGGCGCCGTCGTCGCAGGTCAGCGCCACGGCCACCAGGCGGGTGAAGCTGCCACCGGCCGGCGTCGCGCGTGACGTGGGCGCCGTCGTGTCCTGCTCCGGCGTCGGGTTGGGATTCGGGTTGCCGCCGCCGCCACAGGCGCTCACCAGCTGCGCGACGAGCAGCGCCACGGCGCAGCGCAGCGGCCAGAAGGTCTTCAGGGACATCGTGTCTCCAGGATGCACGGCACCCATCCCCTGCCAGGGATTGCGTGTCGGGAAGGCATGTCGCGGGGGGGCCGGGCAACGGATTGAATGGTGCCCGTCTGACAAGCGGCGCACGGTGGCACCGGGTGCGGGGCATCCGCAAGCGAGTGCACTCCGAGCGAAGTCGCCCGCCCAGGTCTCCGCGACTCCTCCAGGGTCTGTCCCTACCCGGTGCTTCCCTGCCCTGACAGGTGCGCTGGACGCGACGAGGCCCCGGCCCCTCTCGCGAGGAGACCGGGGCCCCGGGGCCCTTCAGTGGGTGGCGCTCGCGGCCGCTACCGGGCGGTGTTGCGGCGCACGAGGAAGATGCCCAGGCCGAGTCCCGCGGCCCAGCGTGCGGCGGCCGCCAGTGGCGTCTGCCTCAGCTTCGGCGGGGGCGACGTGGACTGGCCGGTGCGCGGGTCCACCGCGGGGCGGAACTCGCGCGCGCCGGGGAGCTGCGCTCCGCCATCCTCCAGCTCCGACTTGGTGGCCGTCACCGCCTTGCCCTGCTCGGGGACCTTGTCACCGGGCGCCTTCCCGTCCGGGGAGCGGTGCTCGAGGATGGCGTTGATTTCCGCGCCCAGCAGGATGACCTGCGCCGAAATCCACATCCACAGCAGCATGACGATGACACCGCCGATGGCGCCGTAGTTCACGTCGTACTTGCCGAAGTTGGCCACGTACTTGGAGAAGCCCCACGAGGCCAGCACCCAGATGAGCACGCCCACCACGGAGCCCGGGGTGATGAACCGGAACTTCTGCTTCACGTCCGGCAGCACGTAGTACAGCACCGCCCACAGCAGCATCACCACCACGCCGGCCACCGGCAGGCGCAGCCAGGTGAGCACGCTGCCCACGGGCCCCAGCTTGTCCGCGATGACTGGCGTGACGAGGATGGCCATCGCCGCGGCGATGGCCACCACCGCGCCCCCGAGCGTCACCCCCAGGGCAATGCCGCGCAGCTTCCAGAAGGGCCGCGACTCCTTCACCCCGTACACGGTGTTCAGCGCATCCATCAGTCCGACGATGCCGCCGGACGCCGCCCAGACGGCGCCCACGCCGCCCACCGTCAGCAGACCCACCGGGTTGCTCTCCGCCAGCGAGTTGATGCGGTCGCCGAGGATCTTCACCACTTCCTGCGGCGCCACCTTCGCCAGCTCCTGGATGAGCGTCTGGGCCTGCGCGGGGTCGATGATGATGCCCGCCAGCGACACCAGGAACAGCAGGAACGGGAAGAGCGCCAGGATGGCCTTGAACGTCAGCGCCCCCGCGACATCCCCCACGTCGTCGCGAGTCCATTCCGTCTTCAGGGCCTTGAAGAACTCCATCCAGCCCATTCCCTTGCCAGGGAGTACCATTCCGCCTCCTCCGAGGTGTTGTGACCTGGGGAACGATGCGCATTCCCCGTACCCGGCGGCGCCTCCCCACGCCGAGCTGCCGCCTGGGCGCCCGTAGTGCAGGCGAGCTCGAATCCGTGGAAAACCGCTGATTCACGTAAAACACCCAGGACGCCCCCCCGCCCCCCCTAGGCAGGGCAGCGTTCATTGGCGTACACCGTGTGTCGGGCGGCCCGCATGGAGTGCGGGTGGTCCATCCCCGAGGACTTCATGTTCGTCACCTGTCTGCTGACCGTCAGCCTGGCACTGACCGCCAGCGCCGCCCCCGGAATGCCGCCTGGCACCCAGGCGGGGGCCCCCACGAAAACGCTGTGGCTCGTCCAGCCGATGTACCCCGGGCAGGACGCGCTGGTGAAGCGCACCGAGGACGGCATCGGCGCGCTGCTGCCTCAAGACTTGAAGGCGCAGCAGGTCGTCGGCCGCGAGGCGCTGGAGGGCTACCTCCAGGGTCGCGAAGGCGACGTGGGCTGCGTGACGGGCGCCACGCGCTGCCGCGAGCCGCTGGAGGCGTACCTCGCCTCGCTGGGGCTGGAGCGGGTGGTGCTGGTGCAGGCGGGCCAGGACGACGCGGGCTACCGCTTCCGCGCCGTCAGCGTGCGGCCGGACAGCGGCGCGCGCGCGCAGGCGGAGACGGCCAACCCCGCCTTCGAGAAGGCGCTGGCCGGCGTACTGGTGAAGTTCCTCACCCTCAACGCGACGGTGGAGGCGGTGACGGAGCCCGCGGGCGCCACCGTCTTCGTGGACGGCGTGAAGGTGGGCACCACGCCCTACGCCACGGAGGTGCTGCCGGGTGAGCACACCTTCCGCTTCGAGCTGGCCTCGCACCTGCCGAAGGAGGAGACGCGGGTGGTGGCCTCGCGCGAGCCGGTGAAGCTGAGCGCGGTGCTGGAGAAGGTGCCCGCGCGGCTGGTGGTGAAGGTGCTGCCGGAGGGCACGCGCATCCTGGTGGACGGCAAGCAGGTGGGGACGGACGCGGTGGACCAGGGCATCCAGCCCGGCTCGCGCACCCTGTCGCTGGTGCTGGACGGCTACGAGCCGCAGGAGGTGAAGGCGGAGATTGCCCCCGGCGCGACGTACACGCTGGAGCGCGAGCTGAAGCCCACCTCCATGCAGGCCTTCAAGCTGGCCATGCGCCGCCGCCAGGCCGCCACCATGGCGCGGCAGAGCTACCTGGAGGGCTCGTACGAGATGCTGAGCCTGACCGGGGCCGCCGTGGCGACGAACCCGGTGGGCGCGAACCCGGGCCTGGGGGACTTCCACACCAACGACGTCCGCGCGCCGGGCTCGCGGAAGATGATGGGCCTGGGCGTGGAGTACGGCCGCTACGGCCAGTACTTCGGCGTCATGCTGGTGGGCGCCACGTACTACCGCACCGCGGACACCTGGACGATGGGCGTCAGCATCCCCGACGGCGCGTCCGGTGAGTGGGTGGACCGGGTGCGGGGCAACGACAACGCGCTGGACACGCAGGTGCAGATGATGTCGCTGCGCGCGCTGCAGCCGCAGCTGCGCTACGTGCTGGGCCCCGTCTCCTTCGCCATCCAGGCGGGCGTGGAGGTGCGCGGGCTGCTCCTGAAGGAGAAGAACCGCCCGGAGAGCGCTCCCTTCGAGGACGGGCTCTTCGCGGTGGACCTTCACGGCTCCGCGCAGGCCACCGCGCGCGTCTTCGTCTACGAGGGGCTCTATGCCTCCGTGGCGTACCAGCGTGGCATCTCGCTGCTGAAGAACATCGCGGGGACGAGCAACCTGCGCGGAGGGGTGGGCTATGCGTTCTGAACCGCGTCGCTGGGTGGTGATGTGCGCGCTGCTGGTGAGCGGGCTGGCCGCGGCCGAGCCGCTGGTGGGCCCGTCGGTGGGCAACGCCGAGGCGCTCGTGGCCGAGGGCACCCGGCTCTACAACAAGAAGCGCTACGCGGACGCGTCCGGCCTGTTCCTCAAGGCCACGCGCGCCAACCCCAAGCTGCTGCCGGCGTACCTGGGCCTGGCCCGCTCGCGCCTGGGCGCGAAGGAGATTCCCGGCGCGTGCACGGCGTACCGCGCCTACGTGCGCAGCGCTCCAGACATCCAGGACCGCGCCAAGGCGCAGCGTGAGCTGGAGCTGTGCGAGCGCCAGCTCAAGGCCGCGCGCAAGAAGCAGAAGGGCGCGGCGCCCGCGGACCTGACGGCGCGCCACGTGGAGCTCAAGGCGGGCTTCTTCGCCGCGCTGGAGGACGGGAAGCTCGCGGGCCCGGACTCGGCGGCGGAGATGCTGAACACGCTGGTGTCGGAGGGCTACCTGGGCACGGACCTGGGGGAGATGGGCGCGAAGCTGAGCGCCGCCAGCCGCAACGCCACCGAGGAATTGCACCGCCGCGCCCTGGCCGGCGAGACGCTCCCGCCCGAGCAGCTGCGCGAGTCGCGCAAGCTGTTCGAGCTGGCGGCGGACACGGGCGAGGCGGCCCCCAACGCGGCGTCGCAGGCGCCCTTCCTGGAGGGCCTGGCGGTGTTCCAGGAGGGGGACTTCGCCAAGGCGCAGCCCCTGTTCGCGCAGGCGGCCGCGGCGGCCCCGGCCCGCACCGAGTACCGCGTCTGGCGCGCGGCCTCGCTGCAGCGCGCGGGAGACCTGAATGGCGCGCTGGCGGTGATGGAGGCGGACCTGCCGGACGACGCGCGCACGGACGTGCTGCGCGCGGAGGTGGCCCGGAAGAAGTCGCCCAGGGATGGAGCGCGCGAGCTGGAGCGCATCCTCTTCCAGCGCTACCCCACGGCGGCGCGCTGACGTCATGGCCCTGTTCATCTGCCAGCGGTGCGAGGCGCAGTACGAGACCTGGGGCGGCGCGTGTCCCTCGTGTGGCGGCACCGAGCTGCTGAAGCTGGCGCCCCAGGTGGACAAGATGCTGGGCCGCACCATCGCCAGCAAGTACCGCATCCTCCGCCGGCTGGGTCAGGGCGGCATGGGCTCGGTGTACCTGGCGGAGCAGGTGGGCATCGGTCAGCAGGTCGCGATGAAGTTCCTCAACACCGGGCTGTCGATGGACCCGGACGTGGCGAGGCGCTTCCTCAACGAGGCGAAGAGCTACGCGCGCGTCGCGCATCCCAACGCGGTGAACCTGCACGACTTCGGGCAGGACGAGGAGGGCACGCTCTACATCTGCATGGAGTACGTGGAGGGCGATGACCTCAAGCGCCTGCTCTCCAACGTGGGCCGGCTCCCGGTGCACGAGGCCGCGGACATCATCCTCCAGGTGGCGGACGTGCTGGCCTACGCGCACGCGCGGCAGGTGGTGCACCGCGACCTGAAGCCGGAGAACGTGATGGTCCGGCAGGGCATGCGGGGCTGGCACGTGAAGGTGCTGGACTTCGGCATCGCCCGCATCAGCGACGGCGCCCCGCGCCTCACCATGCAGGGCGCGGTGGCCGGCACGCCCCGGTACATGTCGCCCGAGCAGGCCATGGGCCAGGACGTGGACGCGCGCGCGGACATCTACGCGGTGGGCGTGGTGCTCTTCGAGTTGCTCACCGGTCAGCAGCCCTTCGACGGGACGAGCATCGCGGAAATCATGCAGAAGCAGGTGCACCAGCCCATGCCGCACCTGGCGGACGTGGTGGCGGACCTGCAGCTGCCGGCCATCGACGCGGTCATCCAGAAGGCGACGGCGAAGAAGCGCGTGGAGCGCTACGCCACCATGGAGGCGTTCGCCTCCGATTTGAGCAACGCGCTGCCCACGCTCACGGGGCGCTCGCCCATCAGCGGCGTCAACCCGGCGGTGAAGGGCTCCGCCAACACGGAGGAGAAGTCGAACACCCTCCTCTTCGGCGACGGCTCCGAGGCCACGCTGGTGCGTGGGGCCGCCGTCACGCCTCCGGTGGACAAGGGCCGGTACGACACCGGCCGCGTGGCGCCGATTCAGCTGACGCAGCCCGCGCTGACGCAGGCCCCGCGCGCGGGTGTCGCCGTGTCGGACGGGTTCGACAAGACGGCGCACACGACGTCGCCCTATGCGGCGCCGAAGCGCTCACGCACGGGCCTGGTGATGGGCCTGGGCGTGGCCGCGGTGCTGGTGGCGGGCGGCGTAGGCGTGGTGGCCATCCGTGGCTCGGGCGGTGGGGATGTGCAGGTGGTGCCCGTAGAGCCGCCGGGTGTGCCTCCTGCTCCTCGAGCGGAGGCGCCGAAGCCTCCGGAGCTAGCACCCACGCCCCCAGCCCAGCCTGCAGCGCCCGCCCTGGATGCGGAGGCGCTGATGAATAGGATGGTCGCATCGCAACATGCGAACAGTGTTGAAAAAGCGTTCCTCGACGGCAATCTGACTGAGGCGATCAACCTGCTGAAGGTAGCGCGTAACAACAAGATGATGGGCGCTGAGCCAAGGCTCGTGTCGCTCGAAAAAACGATCGAAACCGCCGCGAACCTCCTGGCCCGCGCGCGCACCCAGGAGAAAAGGGGCGACTGTGCGCAGGCAATCAAGACCTACCAAACGCTGGTCGATGCCTACCCTAGAATCTCCGAGGCCCATCACGGCATCAGCCGCTGCACGCGCGACCTCCCGCCCGAAACCACCGACTAGGCCCGACGACGCGCGTCCATGCCCGGCCCCCGAGAGATTCGAGCCGACCACGACCGCGCATCCATCGTGATGTACCAGGCCTATCCGGACGCCATCGCGGACGTGGCCGTGAAGCAGCAGAAGTTCGGCCCGCCCTTCTCAATGGGCCGGATGACGTGGATAAAGCCCAGCTTCCTCTGGCTGATGCACCGCTCCAACTGGGGCCGCAAGAGCGGGCAGGAGCGGACGCTCGCGGTGCGCATCCGCCGCGAGGGCTGGCACGAAGCCCTGAGCCTCGCCGTCCTCACCGCCTTCGAGCCCCGGGTCCACGGCACCCCCGAAGCCTGGCGCCGGGCCTTCGACTCCGCGCCCGTCCACGTGCAGTGGGACCCGGAGCGCTCGCTGCGCGGCGCCGGCCTTCCGCACGACAGCATCCAGGTGGGCCTCGGGCGCACGGTGATTTCCCGCTACGTGGAGGCGTGGACCGTCTCCATCGAAGACCTCACGCCACGCGTGCAGAAGATCCGCCGCCTGCTGGATGAGGGGCGCGCGGAGCAGGCCGCACGCCTGTGCCCGCCGGAGCGGGTGTATCCCCTGCCCGCGGACCTCACGCACCGGCTGGGGATGTAGCGCGCGGCTTTCGAGGGCCCTGGCGCCACTGCTACTGTCTTCCAGGACCGGGCAGGCATGACGTGAGCGCATGCCCGGCCACCGGGGCCAGCCCCGCCCGCTTCAGCCCGCGTACACCGGCAGCACCGGGGCGTCCTTGAGCCGCGGGGCCTTCGCGTCCTTGCCGGACAGCAGCGGCGAGGACACGGGCCACGGAATGCCCAGGTCGGGGTCATTCCACAGCACGCCGCGCTCCGTGTCCGGCGAGTACAGCGTGGTGCACTTGTAGTGGAAGTCGGCGGACTCGCTCAGCACGCAGAAGCCGTGGGCGAAGCCGGGCGGAATCCACAACTGGCGCCGGTTGTCCGTGGACAGCTCCACCGCCACCCACTTGCCGAACGTGGGCGAGCCGCGCCGCACGTCCACCGCCACGTCGTACACGGCGCCGGCCAGCACCTGCACCAGCTTGCCCTGCGCGTTCGGCTCCTGGAAGTGCAGCCCCCGCAGGATGCCCTTCGCCGAGCGCGAGTAGTTGTCCTGCACGAAGGGCCCGGGGATGCCCGCGTCCGCGTAGCGTTTCTCGTGGAACGTCTCCATGAAGAAGCCGCGGTCGTCGCCGAACACCTTGGGCTCCACGATGAGGACGCCCGGCAGCTCGGTGGGAATCACCTTCATGACACGGCCCCGCGGTGCTCGATGAGGTCCAGCAGGTACTGGCCGTACTCGTTCTTGCGCATCGGCTCCGCGAGCGTCGCCAGCTGCTTCTCGTCGATGTAGCCCATGCGGAAGGCAATCTCCTCCGGGCAGGCCACCTTGAGGCCCTGACGGCGCTCGATGATCTCGATGTAGTTGGACGCCTGCATCAGCGACTCGTGCGTGCCGGTGTCCAGCCACGCGTAGCCGCGGCCCATCAGCTCCACGTTGAGCTGCCCGCGGCGCAGGTACTCCGCGTTCACGTCGGTGATTTCGTACTCACCGCGCCGGCCGGGCTTGAGGTTGGCGGCGATGTCCACCACCTGGTTGTCGTAGAAGTACAGCCCGGTGACGGCGTAGTGGGACTTGGGCTTCGCCGGCTTCTCCTCGATGGAGATGGCGCGGTTGTTGGCGTCCAGCTCCACCACGCCGTAGCGCTCCGGGTCCTTCACGTAGTAGCCGAAGACGGTGGCGCCCTGCTCGCGGCGGGCGGCCCGCTGGGCCAGCTCGCGCATGCCGTGGCCGTAGAAGATGTTGTCGCCGAGGATGAGCGACACCGCGTCCTGGCCCACGAACTCGCGGCCGATGACGAACGCCTGCGCCAGCCCTTCCGGCCGGGGCTGCTCGGCGTACTGGAAGCGCACACCCCACTGCTCGCCCGTGCCCAGCAGCTCGCGGAAGCGCGGCAGGTCCTGGGGCGTGGAGATGATGAGCAGCTCCCGGATGCCCGCCAGCATCAGCGTCGTCACCGGGTAGTAGATCATCGGCTTGTCATAGACGGGCAGCAGCTGCTTGCTGACCACGCGCGTCAGCGGGTACAGGCGCGTGCCCGAGCCACCGGCGAGGACGATTCCCTTCATACGTGCACCTCATGTCCCGCGCTCCGACGGGCTCCCGGCCCCGTGGGCCCTGCCGGTCGCGCGGGGGGATGCGCGGCCCGGGTGGGCCGCGCGGAAGTTGTCAGCCGCCCTGCCCGGCCTTCCAGGCCGCGTGGAAGCGCGTCAGGGACTCGGCCAGCTCCAGCGGCTTCGCGGCCAGCTGCGCTCGGACCTTGTCCGTCTTCAGGCCGCTGCGCAGCGGCCGGGGGCTGGCCAGCTTGAGGTCGGCCATGCGCGTGGGGGTGATGAGCTTCGCGTCGAAGCCGAACACCTCGCACAGCGCCCGGCCGAAGCCCACGCGGTCGATGACGGTGCCGCCGCAGGTGTTCCACACGCCGCCCAGCTTGCGCTCGCCCAATTCCACCAGCATGGCGGCCACGCTGTCCGCGAAGCTGGGGGACACAATCTGGTCCTCGAAGAGCTTCACCGGCTGGCCCTTCTCCAGCGAGCCCACCAGCCACATGCCGAAGTTGGGCCGCCCCGCCGCGGGAAAGCCGTACACCACCGCCGTGCGGGCAATGGCGCAGCCGGGGACGAAGGTGCGCGCGGCCTGCTCGCCCATGTGCTTGGTGAGGGCGTAGACGCCGCGCGGGTTGGGCAGCGCCTCCTCGTCATACGGGCCCGCGTCGCCGTCGAAGACGTAGTCGGTGGACACGTGCACCAGGTGCGCCCCGGCCCTGCGCGCGCCTTTCGCCACCGCCGCGGCGGCGGTGACGTTGGCGGCGAAGGCGGCCTCGGGGTCCTTCTCGCACGCGTCCACCTCCGTCATGGAGGCGGGGTGGATGACCACCTCGGGGGCGGCGGACGCCAGCGCGGCGGCGACGTCCGGCTCGCGCGTCAGGTCCACCTCCACGTAGCGGTACGTCCCGCCGGTGCGGCGCGGGCCGCGGCCCAGGCCCACCACCTCGTGGCCCTGCCGCTCCAGCAGCGCGCAGACGCGGCTGCCGACGAGCCCATTCGAACCGGTGACGAGGAAGCGCATGGTCGACCTACGCCGCCCGGCCGTGCAGGCGCGTCTTGTACTGGGTGTCGAAGTACTGGCGGTAGGCGCCGCTCATCACCCGCTCCCACCACGAGGGGTGCTCGACGTACCACTTCACCGTCTCCGCCAGGCCCTGCTCGAAGGTGTGGGCGGCCTTCCAGCCCAGCTCCGCGCGAATCTTCGCCGGGTCGATGGCGTAGCGCCGGTCATGCCCCGGCCGGTCCGCCACGTACTTGATGAGCGACTCCGGCTTGCCCAGCAGGCCGAGGATGCCCTTCACGATTTCGATGTTCCGGCGCTCCGCGCCACCGCCGATGTTGTAGACCTCGCCGGCCTTGCCCTTCTCCAGCGCGAGCAGCAGGCCCTGGCAGTGGTCCTCCACGTGGAGCCAGTCGCGCACGTTGCCGCCGTCGCCGTAGACGGGCAGCGGCTTGTCGTGCAGCGCATTGACCACCATCAGGGGGATGAGCTTCTCCGGGAACTGGTAGCGCCCGTAGTTGTTCGAGCAGCGCGTCACCACCACGTCCAGCTTGAAGGTGTGGTGGTAGGCCAGCGCCACCAGGTCGGAGCTCGTCTTGGAGGCCGAGTACGGGCTGGAGGGCTGCAGCGGCGAGGCTTCCGTGAAGGCGCCCGTGGGGCCGAGCGAGCCGTACACCTCGTCGGTGGAGACCATCAGGAAGCGCTTGATGCCGCGGGCGCGGGAGGCCTCCAGCAGCTGCTGGGTGCCCAGCACGTTGGTGGTGACGAAGACCTCGGGCCCGAGGATGGAGCGGTCCACGTGGCTCTCCGCGGCCAGGTGCATCACCGCGTCGATGGAGTGCTGCACCATCAGGTGCTCGACGAGCTCGCGGTTGCCGATGTCGCCGCGCACGAAGACGTGCTTCGGGTCACCCTCCAGGTCGGAGAGGTTCTCGAGGTTGCCCGCGTACGTGAGCTTGTCGAGGTTGACGATCTTCCAGTCCGGTCGCTCGCGGCGCAGGTACTTCACGAGGTTGGAACCGATGAAGCCGCAGCCACCTGTCACCAGGACATTCATTGACGTACTCACCACTGCGAGAACAGATTCCTTGACGGAATCTGGAAGAAGGGCCCTCCGTATCGGAGCCTGGGAGGGGGCGTCAAGGTAAGGCAACAGTCGTCTGACGACACTCCCGCTTGTGTGCCGGTCCGCCCGGGTCTAGAGGCTACCGGCAGCGTGAACTTCCGGAAGAGCAAGCGAGGGGCCACGGCATCGCCCGCCCGAGCGGTCCACCAGCTCGTGTCCCGACTGGCGTGGGGCGACGCCGTGGGTAACCAGGTGCGCTACCTGCGCTCGCTGCTGCGCGGGTGGGGCTACGCCTCCGAAATCTACGCGCCGCAGTGGGACGACGAGTGCCGGGACGACGTGCGCCCGGCGGACGACTATCCCCACGAGGCGGATGCGGACAGCGCGCTGCTCGTCCACCACAGCTTCGAATCACGGCTCGTCCCGCTGGTGGCCCGAGCGCCCGGGCGCAAGGCGCTCGTGTACCACAACGTCACTCCGGCGAGGCTCTTCGCGGGGCTGGACCGCAAGGTGGCGGCCGCGTGCGCCGCGGCGCGTGACGAATTGCTGGCCCTGCGGCCCCTCGTGGAACACGCCTGGGCGTACTCGCACTTCAGCGCGGAGGAGCTGTCCGCGGCGGGCTTCCCGGGCGTGGCGGTGCTGCCCTTCGCGGTGGACTGGCGCGGCTTCGACGTGCCGCCGGACCCGTCGCTGCGCGCCGAGCTGGACGACGGCTGCGCCAACATCCTCTTCGTGGGCCGCGCCGTGCCCAGCAAGCGCGTGGAGGACGTGCTGAAGGTCTTCGCGGCCTACCAGCGGCTGTACCAGCCGCGCAGCCGGCTGCTGGTGGCGGGCTACCTCAACCGCGATACGACGTACGGCGCCACGGTGATGGCGCTGCGCGAGCTGCTGGGCGCCGAGCGCGTCCTCTTCCTCGGGCGGGTGGGCGCGGCGCAGCTGTCCGCCTGCTTCGCCTCGGCGACGGCGTACCTCTCCATGAGCCGACACGAGGGCTTCGGCGTGCCCCTGCTGGAGGCCATGTACCGGGGCGTGCCGGTGGTGGCATACGGCGCCGCGGCGGTGCCGGAGACGATGGGCGGCGCCGGCCTCGGCACGCGGAGGGATGACCCCGTCGAGGTGGCCGGGCTGCTCGCGGTGCTCGAGCGCGACAAGGCCCTCCGCGCCCAGGTCGTCGCCGCGCAGCGCGAGCGGCTGGCGGACCTGGACCAGGAGACCGTCGCCACGCGGGTGCGCGAGGCCCTCACGCCCTTCCTGGAGGGCCGCGCGCCGCCCCGCGCGTCCGCCACCCCGGGCGACACCGACACCGCCACCGTGGTGTGCCCCGGCTTCGACGCCGCCCCGGACGCGCCCATGTCCCGGCTGGCGCGCGCCGTGGCCGAGCGGCTGCCCGGCGCGAGCCTGTGGACGGTGCGGCGCGACGTCCTGCCGGTGCAGGCGGCGCCGCGCGAGGAGCGGCTCGGCGGCACGACGCTGTGGCGCTTCACCGCGGACGAGCCGTCTTCCGACGGTGATTCCGGTGCCCCGCCCTCCTCCTCGCTGGAGATGGGGGTGCGCCGCACGCGCGGGCCGGTGCTCTTCGCGGGCGCCGCCGAGCCGGTGGCGCAGGGGGCGATGCCACACGTCCAGGGCCGGGCCTGGGGCGTGTGGGAGGCCGGCCGCGCGCCGGACGCGGCGGTGCGGCAGTTGCTGGGACCCCGCCTGCGGGAGCTGGGAGCGGAGGCGGACGTGACGCCACTGGCCGGCGAGCTGGCCCGGGCCCTGGAGTCAGGAGGAGCAACCCATGCGCGCTGAGGACCTCATCACCACCCGCCCCACCGCCGAGGCGGTGGCGGATGCCCTGCGCAAGCTGCCTACACCGGCCCCGGAGGACGTCGAGGCGCTGCGCGAGAAGCTCGACACCGTGCAGGCGCCCACCCCCGGCGTGGAGTGGCCCGCCATCCTCCAGACGGCGCGCCTCAAGCGGGACACGCGCTACGCGGACGCGCCCTCGTCGCACCGGCCGGTGGTGGGGCCCGTACTGGTGATGGCCAAGCGCGCCTTCCGGCTCGCCTTCCAGCCCTTCATCAACGAGGCGCTGCGCCGGCAGGTGGAGTTCAACGAGGCCATCCTGGACGCACTCGCACTCATCCATGAGCACCAGCGCGTGCAGGCACACACCCAGGCCCGCTGGCGGCAGGAAGTGGAGGAACGCCTGGCGAAGCTCTCCCAGGCGCCCTCGGAACCGGCCCGCACGGAAGGGCCCGCGAAGCCGGCCGCCGGAGGGCCCGCGAAGCCGGCCCCTCGGGCCCGGCCCACCGGTCGCGGCAACAAGCGCGGCTAGAGGTGCCGGGAGCCCGCACCAGGAAGGCCGCCCTACCCTCCAGGCGGCCAGCCGGATGTTGCCTTTTCCCCAACGCCGGAAACGGGTAGAAGGACGCCGACCCACAAAGGGGGAGGCATGGACACCCCGCGCGGCCTGATTGTGCTGCTCGCCTATAACGAAGAGGAGTGCATCGCTTCCACGGTGGCGGAGCTGCGCAAGGCTCTGCCCGCGATGGACGTGCTCGTCGTCGACGACGGCTCCGCGGACAAGACGGCGGTGCAGGCCCGCTCCGCGGGTGCGCAGGTGCTCTCCCATCCCTTCAACCTGGGCGTCGCCGCGGGCGAGGCCAGCGGGCTGCTCTACGCGGCGCGCTTCGGCTACGGGCGCGTCGTCCGGATGGACGGCGACGGCCAGCATGACCCGGCCTCCGTGGCCTCGCTGCTGGAGGCGCTGGACGCGGGCGCGGAGCTCGCCATCGGCAGCCGCTTCGCGGGCATCACCAGCTTCCGCTCCACCCTGCTGCGCCGCTTCGGCAACCGCTTCCTGGCGTGGCTGCTGTCGTCGCTGTGCAAGCAGCGCATCACCGACCCGACCTCTGGCTTCCGCGGCTTCGGCCCGCAGGCCATCCGCTTCTTCGCGCGCACCCACCCGCACGACTATCCGGAACCGGAGAGCGTGCTGATGGCGGCCCGGCAGGGCTTCAAGATTACCGAGATGCCCGTGCGCATGCGGCCGCGCCTCACCGGCACCAGCTCGCTCACCGCCTGGAAGTCCGCCTTCTACATGGCGAAGGTCTCCTTCGCCCTGCTCATGGAGCGGGCGCGCCCGGTCTGATTTTCATGATTCGCTCCAGTCTCATCGGCCTGGCCTTCGCGGCCGCCTTCGCGCTCACCGTGCTGCTGTCCGCCCGGCGGCGGCGCACCAGTGAGCGGCACACGTTCGCCTGGCTGCTCGTCGCGGTGTTCATCGCCGTGCTGTCGCTCTGGCGCAACGGCATCGACGCGCTTGCCGAGGCGATGGGCATCTACTACGCGCCCTCCGCGCTGTTCTTCATGGCGTGCACGGCGCTGCTGTGGCTGGTGTACCGGCTGAGCCTCCAGGTGGCGGACCAGCGCCAGCAGCTCAAGCGACTCGCGCAGGAGGTGGCGCTGCTGTCCGCGACGCCCGCCGCGCCCCAGGCGGGAGCCCCCACGCCTGCCCCGGGCCACGACTCGCCCGCCCGGCCCCAGTGAGTGTCATGACAACTGCTTTCCGACGCATCCCCCGCGCCGCGTGGTGCTGGGGCCTGCTGCTGGTCATCAGCGCGTCCTTCTACGTCGGCAACACCCTGTCGCCCTCGTCGTACGCGCTGACGTTGCGCGCCTTCGAAGCGCCGGATGACGGCGTCATGTTCGGCAAGCCCCGCCGCATCCGCGGGGACGAGTGGGGCGTCATCACCCCGCTCACGCAGGCCACGGTGAATGCCGGGCTCGGGCGGTACAACACCGGCTCGTACTACGAAGAGGATTTGCGCACCGTCTACGCGATGCCCATCAAGGACTGGGGGCTCGCCTTCAAGCCGACGATGTGGCTGTTCCTCGTGGTCAACCCGGCGTACGCGTTCTCCTTCCACCACTTCAGCATCACCGCCCTCTTCCTGGTGGGCTGGGCCCTGCTCTTCCGGCGGCTGCAGCTGCGCTGGCTGTATGCGGGGCTGCTGTCGGCGTCGCTCTTCTTCACCGCCTTCACGCAGTACTGGTGGACGACGCTGGGCCCGCCCCTGGCGTACTACCCGTGGCTGGTGTTGCTGCTCATGAGCGGCGCCCCGCTGTGGCAGCGGTCGCTGGCCTTCTACTGGGTGGCCGCCTGTTGGCTGCTGTCGTTCTTCTATCCGCCCATCTTCATCCCCCTGGCCTTCCTCACCGTCGCGCTGCTGCTGGCGTACGCGCCGGCGCTCCTGCGCAAGCCAACCTCGCTGCTGGCCTTCGGCGTTGCCGGGGTGCTGGCCTGCCTGACGGCGGTCTACTACCTGCGGGGCTGGCTCCAGGCGACGCTGCAGACCTTCTATCCGGGCAAGCGCGTCATGGGCGGCGGGGATTTCGGGTGGGAGCGCACCCTGGCCCAGTTCCTCCCCCTGGCGGAGCTGAACCACCACGAGTCGCTCGTCACCGGGCCCGGCGCCAACATCTGCGAGCTGGCGGTGGTGGGCAGCGTCTACCTGCTCATGGTGCTGTGCTTCCTCCGGTACGACCTGCTGAGCGAGGCGTGGCGCAGCGGCCGGCTCAAGCCCCTGCGCGTGCTGGTACCCGCGGCGCTGCTCATGGCGGCCTGGCAGCACCTTCCGCTGCCCCCGTGGATGGGCATGCCCCTGCTGTGGCACTACGTGCCGCCGTCGCGCATGGCCTTCGTCGCCGGCCTGTTCCTGCTGCTGCTCGTCTTCCTGCTCGCCGAAAACGTCGGCGTCGTGCTGAGCCTCGTGCGGGTGCTGCTCTTCGGCGGGCTCATCGTCGGCGGGTGGTACTTCACCAAGCAGGTGCCGCACGGCCTGGGGTTCGTGACGTCGTGGCGGGACGTGGTGGTGCTGGTGCCCGTCGCGGGCGTGTTCGCCGCGCACCGGCTGGGGTACCTCGACGCGTCCCGGGTGCACCCCTCGCTGCTCGGCACGTCCGTGGCCGTGGCGGCCATCTCCTTCGGCGCGTTCAACCCGCTGCAGAAGGCGTGGCCCATCTTCAACCGCCCCGTGACGCCCGTCAGCCAGCGGCTGGACGCCCTGGCCGCCGCCTCGCCGGGGGGCGTGCTGGTGGAGCCCGGCTACTTCGGAGCCACCCTCAATGGCTGGGGTTACCGCTCGGTGACACACGTGCTGCCGTCGCCCCAGCTGGAGCGATTCCAGCGACTGCTCCCGGAGCTCCCGGCGGAGCAGATCAACTCCACCTTCAACCGCTACGCCCATATCCGCCTCACGGACGAGGCCACGCCCCGCGTGGAGGGCAACGATGCGGTCGTCGTACCGGTGCGCGCCTTCCAGCAGGCCGTGGCGGCGCAGACGGAGCAGCGCTGGATTCAGGCGCCCACCGACACCGCGGCCCTGCCCACGGAGGTCAGCGGCCACGTGGACTCGGCGCGACTCGAGGGCGACACGCTGATTCTCCAGGGCTGGGCGCCGTGGGTGGGCATCAACGACAAGCAGGGGCTGCGCGTGCTCCTCAACCACCGCGTGGTGTCCACCGACCTCGACGGCGTCATCCGCGTGGACGTCGCCGCGGCGATGAAGGATGCGCGCTACCGGGACAGTGGCTTCACCGCGAAGCTGAAGCTCTCGCCCGAAGAGGTGGAGGCGGCGAAGCGCGACCTGGCCCTGTGCGTGGTCGCCGAGGATGCCGCGCGCGGCGTGGCCACCCGCCTGAAGACTCCCGACAACGTGCTGCCCTGCGCGTCAGCCCCGCCTCCGGCGGAGCACGCCACCCCCCAGCCGCAATAGCGCGAGCCCCAGCGAGGGGCTGACGCACGGAGCACCGGCGCGACTTCAGCGCCGGCCGAACCGGCGCCGGCGGGCGCATGGCCGTGCCGGCCCCGGGTGCACTGGCGCGACTTCAGCACCTGCCGAACCGGCTCCGGCGGGCGCATGGACATGCCGACTCCAGGTGCACCAGCGCGACTTCAGCGCCGGCCGAACCGGCTCCGGCGGGCGCATGGCCCTGCCGGCTCCGGGGGCACCGGCCCGGCTTCAGCACCTGCCGAACCGGCTCCGGAGCGTGCTGAGGCATCCCGCTCCGGGATGCCTCGGCGCAGAAGCCCTGCCCCGACTTCAGCGCCGGCCGAACCGGCTCCGGAGGTTGCTCAGGATTCCCGGGGTGGCGGGCGCCGGCGCGGTCGCGTGGCGGAGGTGGTGCTCGGCGATGTGGGCCCGCTCCTCGGCTGCGGCCCACTGCTCGAAGAGGACCGCCAGCGCGCGCTTCTGGTGCAGCGTCACCGCGGGAGGGCTGTCGATGACGGACTGGTAGACCGCCTCCGTGCGCAGGGCGGTCTCCTTCCAGGTGAAGCGCTTCACCTGGTTGCGTCCCGCGGCCACCAGGCGCTGGCGCAGGGCCATGTCCGTGGTGACGGTCAGCATGTGCGCGGCGATCTCCTCCGGAGAGAACGACTCCAGGTAGAGCGCGGCGTCCCCGGCGACTTCGGGAACCGACGTCAGGCTGGAGCACACCACCGGCGTGCCCGCCGCCATGGCCTCCAGCACCGGCAGGCCGAAGCCCTCGTAGGCCGTGGGGAACAGATAGGCGGACGACTCCTGGAACAGCGCGCGGACCTCGTCCGGCTCCACCGTGCCCAGATACCGGACGCCCTCGGGCAGCTGGCCGTCGTCATACAGCGCCCCGCGCCCCTTGGTGCGCGGCCCGATGAAGATCAGCTTGGGCACCGGCGTGCGGTGCTTCCAGCCCGCGCGGAACAGCTGGTAGCCCTCCACCAGCAGCCGCAGGTTCTTGTGCGCGAAGTCACTCCCCGCGCTCAGCAGGAAGGGCCCCACCAGGGAGTGTTTCTCCAGCACCTTCTGGTTGGCCGCCTCGTCGCGGTCCGCGAAGGACTCCACGTCCACGCCGAGGTGGACGGTGTGGACGCGCTCGGGCGGGAGCTGGAACTCGGAGATGATCTCCTGGCGGTTGTGCTCGGAGATGGCGATGACGGCCTGCGCGGCGTGCAGCGATGCGAAGGACAGCGCGCGGTAGCGGCGGAACAGCCCGTAGTTCGGATGGGTGGTCGGCGCCCGGTAGGCGATGAGGTCCTGGTACGAGATGACGGAGTGGCTGGGCGCATCCAGCAGGCTGCGCAGCTCCTCGGGACGCAGCACCTGCGCCGACCGGTGCAATACCTGGGGCGGCGGCGTGTCCAGCGCATCGACGGCGCGCACGCCCTGCCGTTCGAAGAACGCGCGCTGCTCCGGGCTGCGCACCCAGACGGACATCTTCACGTCGGTGTGCTTCACCAGCGCCTTGGCGAGCTCCACCGCGTGGACGCCCGTCCCGTTCTCCCGCAGGCCCACGATGTGGCGACCGTCGAGGCAGACGGACACTTCCCCCAGGCGCCTGCGCACGTAGTGCGCGGCGACGTGGGCGTCGGTGGTCCGCACGAAGCTGCCGACGTGCTCCGGATAGTGCGGGTAGCGGGCATTCAGGCGCCGCGCGTTCAGCCGATCCAGCTCGTTGCGCTCCTCACCGAAGGAAATCGAGCCCAGGTGGTAGACGAAGGCGCGGTTGGCACGCACGACCTGGAGGCCGAGGCGCTGCGCGCGCAGGCACCAGTCGTTCTCCTCGTTGTAGCCACGGCCATACGCCGGATCCAGGCCGCCCAGCATGTTGAGCGCCACGTGCTTCAGCAGCAGGCTGAAGCCCACGCCGGTGGGCACCTCGGTGTAGCGCGGAGAGAAGTCCTCCAGCTCCAGCGGCTTGCCCTCCAGCTCCTGCGCCTTCGTCTCCATGCAGAAGGCCGGCACCGAGCAGATGGTGGCGTTGTTGGAGAGGGGCACCACGGCGCAGATGCGGTCGTTCAGGTACGCCACATCGAGCAATTCCTTCAGCCAGCCCTCGGTGACGCGCGTGTCGCTGTTGAGCAACACCACGTCTCCCCCGCGAATCGCGAGGCCCCGGTTGGACGTCCCCACGAAGCCCAGGTTGACGTCGTTCTCCAGCAGCACCACCCGCGGATCCGAAGCGCGCAGCGCCCGGAGCATCGGGTACATCTCCGGCTCGGGAGAACAATCATTGACGAGGATCAGCGACCGCAGCGAGTCACCGGAGTGACGAAGCACCGAGTCGATGCAGGCGCGGGTGACTTCGACGTCTGCATAGATGGGGATGACGACGTCTGCCCGTCGCACCTTCACGACGTCAGCCTTCACGCCGTCCCCCGCGCTTCGCCGCGAAATCGAGCACCCGCCGGGTGTTCACGTGCACGGGCCCCAGGTAGCGCTTGAGCTGGGCGTTGATACGGTCGGCGATGACGTAACGCAGGGGCGGAGGCCCGGGAGGAGGCGGCTCGGCGGGCGGCACGTAGGACTCGCCGCGCAGGCGCAGCGCGTTCAGCTGCTCACGGGCCCGGGCCAGCTCCTCCAGCGTGCGGTCGCGCAGCTCGCGCAAGTCACGCACCTGCTGATCCAGCTCGCGGCAGCGCTCGCACGAAGCCTCGCGGGAGTCATCCGCCGCCGCGGCGGACTGGAGCTGGGACGCCAGCTTCACCACCGGCTTGCCGCGACGACCTGCGCCTTCGACGGCTGTCAGCGAGCTAGGAAGGTCGGCCTGTGTTGCCAGTCCTTCGGTCGTGTCCGTGCCAACCTGCTCTGACGTGCCTCTCAGTTGCTTCGTCACGCGAGTACTCCCCCGCTCCTGCGCCTTGGCAGCATTGAGCGGATGCCTTGGTGGGAGAGGACGGAGCGTGGCCCCCTCTCACGAACTTCCTTCCCGTTCCCGTTCGTCCGCGACCAGGGCTGGCGAGGGCTGGAATAGAGAGTTCGCGGGTGCAAGTCAAGCCGCCGACCACCTGTGTCAAAGCGCTGCCTTGGCGCGGTCCACCATATTTTTTGGTAAAGGAATCAAGGGCTTCGTGCGTCGGAGCTCCCGTGATCCGCCTGCTTGGAAAGCAGGGAAGCGCGGACACATACGAAGCATGGGCGGGGCCGGATGAAGGAATTCGAGGAGGATATGGTGAAGCAGGATGACAGCGCGCGGAGGTCCGACCTCGAGGTCGACTCCCTGCTGCGCGACGTGCAGCAGGCCCGGAAACGGGCGGTGTTGGCAGGTCCCCTCCCGGCGGGTGAACGCGGCAGGTTGCGGGTGCTCTATGTGACGTCCCGGGACGATGCCCCGTTCCGCTACCGCTGTGTGCATGCCTGCGAGCAGCTCCGCGCCTCGGGCGTGGTCGCCAACATCGCCCACGTGGACGCCGCGGACCTGCTCGACGAGCTGCCCCGCTACTCGCTGGTCATCCTCTTCCGGCTGGAGTGGAACGAGCGCGTGGGACAGGTCGTGCAGCGGGCCCGCGAGGCGGGGGCCACGGTGGGGTTCGACATCGACGACCTCATCTTCGACGAGGGCCTGGCGCCCCTGCTGCCCTTCCTCACGGAGGCCCCGCGCCCCGAGCAGACGTTCTTCCGGAGGCACATGGCCGCGCTCCACCGGACGCTGCGGGCCACCGACTTCTGCATCGGCACCACGCCCATGATTGCCCGGCATGCCACGAAGCTGGGCGTGCCGGGGCTCGTGCACCCGAACCTGCTGTCACACGACTTCCTGCACCTGGCGCGCGCCATCTACCCGCTGCGGCCGCTGCTCCAGCACACGCCGTACGTGGGCTACATGAGCGGCTCGAAGACGCACGACGGGGACCTCGCGTCCATCTCGGACGCGCTCGCGGACGTGCTGGCGCGGCGTCGGGAGCTGCGGCTGCTGCTGTGCGGGCACCTGGACGTGCCGGAGTCGCTGCGGCCCTTCGCCTCGCGCATCGACCGCGTCTCGTACCAGCACCACCTCGTCTATCCCTGGCTCCTGGCCCGGTGCCGCGTCCAGGTGGCGCCCCTCGAGACGCTCAACGACTTCACGCATGCCAAGAGCGCGCTCAAGGTCTTCGAGGCCGGCGTCTTCGGCGTGCCCGCCATCGCCAGTCCCATGGCGGAGTACGCGCAGGCCATCGTCCCGGGCGTCACCGGACAGGTGGCCCGGAGCCACGCGGAGTGGGTGGAGGCCCTGCTGCGGATGACCTCGCCCCTGGAGGCGCTCCGGATGGGCCGGGCGGCCCGGCGGCTGGCGCTGGAGGAGTACTCGCCCCTGGCCTGGAAGGACGTGCTCGCCTGGCGGCTGCTGGAGCGTGCCGGGCGTTCCTCACGGCCGGCCGCGGCTCCGCGTCCGCTGGAAGCGCCGTGGCCCACGTTGAGGAAGCGGCTCGGGCACGTGCGCCGGGTGGCGCGCCAGAGCCTGCGGTTCGCCAGCACGATGGAGCTGGGCAACCTGGAGCCCGCCTGGGTGCAGGCGAAGCGCTCCTGGCCGGTGGAGGCGGAGGAGGTGTTGCCGGGCGACGCACGCCTCGACGCGCTGGCGTCGCTGGAGGCGGGGCACCCGGGCAGCTCCTTCTCGGGCGAAGTGCTCGTCGGGCCCTCCCGCCCCGCGGAGCGCAATCCCGCGTGTGGAGACCTGGTGCCCGTGACGGAGGACGGCAAGGAGCAGCCCGGACGCTTCCTGGCGCTCCAGGGAGACCCCTGGTTCGTGCTCCATCCCTCGCCCGAGCTGATGACCGGGGCGCGGCAGCTCGTCGTGGGCTTGAGGGCCCAGAGCAGCCACGCCGGCAAGGTGCGCGCGCAGCTCTTCTGGGAGCCCATCACCGAGGAGAACAGCCTGTGCTTCGACGTCCTCGCGGATGGGAAGCTGCGCTACTACGCGGTGGACCTCGGGGAGCAGACCCGCGGGCGCTGGCCGCCCAAGCAGCCCTCGGCGCTGCGGTTCGACCCCATGGACCGGCCGGGTGAGTTCGAGCTGGTCACCCTCGCCCTGCTCACCCCCGTGGCCCCGTCCGTCGCGGCCTGAGGCCCGGGCGCTCGGGGGCGGCCTCCCTCTTCAGGGGCCGCCCTTCGAGGCGCCGTGACACGTCTGCTGCTCAGCGCGCCCGCTTCGTGGCCACCAGCATGAAGCGCGCGGTGGTCGTGGGCGGGTACGCCTCACGGGGCGGGTTGCGCACGTGCACCACGTGGAAGTCGAGCTCCGGCACGTTGCGCAGGATGCGGTCCTGGAGGGACTGCACGCTGTAGTGCCGGGCGAAGCGCATCCCGCCCGGAGGGCCCATGACCAGGTGCGCGCCCTCATCCAGCTCGATGTCCGGCGAGCCCAGCGCGATGAGGTTCTCCGCGCGCGCCGCCATGTGCAGGGGGACGAAGAGCGCGCGGCCTCCGGGCTTGAGGATGCGGGCCATCTCGTGGAACACGTCGATGTCCGCACGGCCCTCGAAGTTGTCGATGGAGCAGTGGGCCATCACCGCGTCGAAGTAGTCGTTCGGCGCCTCGATGGCGTTGGCATAACCCGACACCGTGCGCTTCTCGAGGTTGGTCTGCAGCGTGATGTCGTGCGCGTAGAAGTCCGCGCGGCGCCAGGAGGACAGCACCTCGGCGGCCGGGGAGATCCAACAGGCCAGGTCCATCACCCGGTCCGTCTCCTTCCACCGCAGGTATTCCCAGGAGAGATAGTGCTCGAAGGCCTTCTCCAGGTAGTAGCCCCGCTCCCCGCCATAGTGCGCCACGTAGTTCTTGGCGTCGTACAGCGGCCGGGCGTGCGCGAGGTACGCATCGAAGCCCGCCGCGTCGCACGAGTACTCCTCCACGCGGATGTTGGACGCGAGGAAGGCCTTGTAGATGAGCGCATACGCCCCGTCGTCGGCCACGTGGCGCGGCGACGAGTGCAGGTACGGGCTCTTCGACATCAGCAGGTAGAGCGAGTTGAGCTCACGGAAGGTGTCTCGCAGCGACTGCTGGCTCAGGCGGTCGGCGCCGCTGGAGCCTCCGGCCAGCGCGCTGCGCTTCACGACGATGGTGCGGCCCCAGAGGTTGTAGTGCTCCTCGTCGCGGGTGGCGCCCTTCGGGTCCAGGGTCAGCTCGAACGAGCCCTCGCAGCGCAGCACCTGCTGGCGCCCGGGGGTGACCCACTCGAAGGCGATGTGGTGCTCGCCCGCGCCAAGGCCGCTCACCGGGACGTCGGCGCGAAAGCCGCAATAGCCCGCGGAGGGGGCATTGAACACGCGCACCAGGTCCTGGCGCTCGTCGCCGAGATAGGCGCGGTACGGCACCCCATCCACGAGGATCTTCAGCTCGCCGTCCTGCACCTCGGCGTCCGGGTCGAACGCCCAGCCCTGAAGGCCGAGCAGACCGTCCGGATGCGCGGAGACCTGCGCGCGCTGGGACGGGACATTCACCGCCACCGCGTTGATGTGGTCGATGCAGCACTTCGACCACGGGACGCGGGGCCAGTCCGCGGGAAAGGGAGCCACGCGCGCCGAGTCCTCGTTCACGGTGTTGCTCCCCGTCGGCGGGGACATGGCGGCGGCAGCAGACAGCGCACGGCTGGCGAGGCGCACCGCGGGCCTGACCGCGCGGTCCACACGCGGGAACATCCGCCCCAGTGACTCGGCCCGGCGACGAGCCTCCCTCAAGAGCACATCCCAATTGCCGTCTGCCTGCATGCCGACCTCACGAGAACGCGTATGCGCCTCTCTCTAGCTCACATGCCGGCCCGGCGCCCAGGGGGGTGGGTCGGACTCCGCGACGCTCGCCAGGCCCCCCTGCAATGACTTGTCCAGGCCGGCCGGGACGAGGCCGGGGTGGGTGTATGGATCCAATCCCCCGAGCGTCTGGCCAAGCCGCGCCTGCAATTCGAACAGGGCCTCCGGGGCCAGCCCGCCAGGGGCTTCGTGGGAGAGGCGAACGAAGCGGGCGTGGGGGGTGACGAGGATTCGGAATCCCTCGGAGACCAGCCGCAGGCACAGGTCCACGGCGGCGGCTCCGTCGGAAAGGCTTTCGTCGAATCCTCCCAGCCTTTCGAACAGCTCCCTCCGCATCATCAGGCACGTGGCGGAGACAGCAGAGCGATTGTGTGGCCACCGTGAGCCGCCGAAGGCCGTGAGGGATGGGTCCGGAATGCCAGACAGGGCTGGCGCGACCCCCGCCGCTCCGCCCAATGCGAGTCCGGCCGAATCCACCGTCCCGTCCGGGCCCAGCAGCAGTCCGCTCACGGCGCCCAGTTCCGGCCGCAGCGCCTGGGAGGCCAGCTCCTCGAGCCATTCCGGCTCCGCCGGCACCTGGCCCCGCTCCAGGAAGAGCAGCAGCGTCCCCCGCGCATCGTGGGCGGCGGAGCCCAGCTGCGCGCCCTGGCTGGAGGAAGCGTCCAGGGGAGCGAGCACCTCCACGTCCAGCGTCGAGTCCTTCAGCGACGCGAGGAGCGCGCGCTCGGCGAGGTCCTCGGATGCCTCCGGAGCGGAGCCGTGCAGGATGATGGACACGCTCGGCTGCCCGGTCAGCGGGTAGCGCACGCGGTAGACGCCCGGGAGCGTGACGGAGACCTCCGCGGAGGTGCCCAGTCGCGCGAGGTGCTCCACCACGGCGCGGCGGCCCGCTTCGCTCGCGGCGGGCTTCGCCCCCGATTCCATCGACGTGGAGCCCGGGTGCGAGCGCCAGTGGTACAGCACGCGGGGGATGTGGACGAAGCGGGACGTGCGCTCGCAGAGACGCAGGAGCAGCTCGTGGTCCTGCGCGCCGTCGAAGCCCTCGCGCAGGCCCCCCACTTCGCGCAGGAGCGGCGCACGCACGGCCACGAAGTGGCACACGTAGTTGAGCGCGCGCAGCAGGTCCGGAGACAGCGCCGGCTTCAGGGAGGGCGCGTACCGGCGGCCCTCTCCGTCCATCTTGTCCTCGTCCGAGTAGAAGACCTCCGCGTCCGGCCGGGCCTGGGCCTGGAGGGCCACCTCGGCGAGTGCATGCGGGGCCAGCGCGTCGTCGTGGTCGAGGAAGGCGATGAGCGCGCCACGGCACTGAGCGATGGCGGCGTTCGTCGCGCGGGCAATGCCTCCGTTGCGAGGCAGCCGCTCGAAGCGGATGCGCGCGTCGCGGCGCGCGTATTCACCCACCACCCGGGCCACACCCTCGTCGGGCGAGCCGTCATCCACGATGCACAGCTCCCAGTCGGGGTACACCTGCGCGAGCACGGAGTCGATGCACGCGCGCAGCAGCGGCTCGGGCGTGCGCCACGCCGGCACCACCAGGCTGATGAGCGGGCGCTCCGTCAGCTGCGTGAGCGCTTCGGCGGCGGCACGCACCTCCACGGGCTCACTCACGCGCCGCCAGGCCTCGTACACGTCCGGCGCTGGAAAGTGCATGAGGGGCCGGGCAATCCCCACCGCCCACCGGAGCGCCTCCGCGAAGGCATGGTGGAAGGCCACCTGACGGCGCCACAACTCGCGCCACGACGGTCTCAACCACCGCTCCGCCCTGCCCCTCGCGTCACCTTCGGACACCTCCGCGCGAGTGGCGAGCTCGGCACACCGCCGGACCAGCGAGGGGGTCCACAGGGGCCACACCTCGGCGGCCTCCGCCAGCGCGGCGACCGCGAGCCGGTTCCAGGCCCGCTGCCGCTCGAACCACCTGCCACCCGGCACGCCGGGCGGCAGGTCCGACTGCCCGGCCACGGCCTGGAGCAGGGACTCCAGCACGGCGCGTGGCCCGGGCTCCTCGAAGCGCCGGGGCAGGTGCGCGAGTCCGTCCACCAGCCGGGCGTTGAGCTGGCATTGCGCTTCCAGCAGTGCGCGCTGCAGCGGCTCCACCCCACGGAGCACGAGTCGCTTCGCGCGGGTGACGGCAAGCCCCTTCCACCCCGGGCGGTGCGAGTCGGGAATCTCCAGGCCGCGCGTGTCCGCGAGCCGGCGTGGGACTTCACACCACGCGGGCTCGAGGGGCCGCGTCTTCAGCGGCTCCACTTCGACACCCAGGCGCGAACGTTTCCATGGAGACCGGGCACCCACTGCTTCAGCCGCGAGTTGAGGGTGTCGAGCACACGATGCCGCAGGTCCTTCGCGGACTGGCCCGCGTCCCGGGCCCGGCCCACCGTGGCCTCCCATGCCCCGAAAGGCCGCAGCACGCGCACCTCGGCCAGCGCGGGCCCGGGCGCGGTGGGCTCGGGGCCCCGCTGCTCGCAGGTGGGAAGGCCGTTGATGAACTGGGGCTCGAAGATGGACGCCAGCCGCAGGAGGAGCGCCGAGGGACTCTCCGTCCCCGGGTCCGCGAGGTGGAGGGGAATGCCCGCCAGCCGCGTCCGGTCGATGACCGCGGCATTCATCAACCACGGGTGCCGGCGCAGGTGCTCCAGCTCCAGGATGTCGCCGAGCGGAAAGGGAACCTTCGTCTCGACGTAGGCCTCCCCGTCGCTCGTGCGAAGCACGTCCCGGTACGCGCGCGACACCGCCCACGCGGCGTCACCTGACTTCAGCGCGGCGATGAGGTTGACGAAGTGGCGCGGGTAGACGAGCCCCGACGCATCGAGGAAGGCCAGGTACTGGCCCCGTGCGACGCGCAATGCCGCGTCGAGTCCCCCGCCCGGCCCACCGCGCACCACATGGGAGGAGAAGTCCTCGATGCGGCGGTAGGTCTCCAGGCACTTCTCCGCCGAGCCGGGGTCTGAAGGTGACGCGACCCCGGAGGACTCCACCACGAGCACTTCCAGCGGGCGGTGGTCCTGACACGCGAGCGAGAACACCGCTTCGTCCAGGGAGCTCCGGTGCTCCGGGCCGGCCCAGACGATGACGCTGAGCAGGTCCGGCACGAGGACCGTCGATGCCTGGGCCGGCACGCCTGAGGCGGACGCCGTACCCGAGGTCACGTCCGCGTTCGCCTCGGGCGCAAGGGCGTACAGCACGACGTCGTCCTCGGCATCCGGGCGCAGTTGCGCGAACACATCCCGCAGCGAGCGCTCCGCTTCGGCGGGAAGCGGGCCGCGTCCCTTCGGGGCCGGGTGCGCTTCCCGCGCCAGCACGCGCAGGCCACACGCGGCGAACCGGCCGCGCACGATGGCCTCCGCGGGCCCCAGCCGCGCGGGCGCGCCTTCCAGGAGGGTTGCCAGCAGCGCGGCCCCCGCCCCTGCATTGCGGAACCCGAAGAGCAGCTCCGCACCGGGAGCCGCTGTGGCCCACGCTCCGAGGACAGCCTCCAGCGAGGAGGCCGCGGGCTCATCCACCAGAACGACGTGCGTCGGGCCCGCCCCCGCGCCCTTCGCCACGTCGCCGCCGCCCTTCCCCGGCGCGCGTGCAAGGGGCGTCTCCGAGCCCTTCACCACCTCGCCGCCCCTCTCCCCCAGCGTGCGTGCAAGGAGCGCGTCCGTGCCCTCCACCACCTCGCAGCCCGCCTCGCCCAGCGCGCGCGCAAGCGACGCATCCGAGCCCACCAGCGCCACGCGGCAGCCACCCGCCGCCGTGACGCGAGCGAGCACGAACGCACGCAGGCGCGACGCCAGCGCCTCCCGTTCGCCCACGGTGTCCTCGGGGCGCCTCACCACCGGGCCTCCGCGAACTGGAGCAGGTGCTCGAAGTCGGACGCGTTGCGCAGGGCCGCGGAGGGACGCGGCACCTGGGGCAGCTCGAACGGCTCGCCTCCAAGCTCGCGGTACTCACGCAGCCGCTCCCGCGTGAAGGCGGCGTTGCCGTACTTGTGGCCCAGGTACGCGGCGCTCCGGCGCACCATGCGCTCGCGGCGCGGGGTGATGGCGCGGTCCACGGTGTAGTGGTGCACGAGCGCGCGCGGTGCCACGTGCACGCCGAAGCCCGCGGCCCGGGCGCGCCAGGACAGGTCCACGTCCTCGCAGTACATGAAGAAGTTCTCGTCGAAGCCGCCCACCGCCGCGTACAGCCCGCGCGTCACGAGCAGCACACAGCCCGAGCACCACGGCGTCTCATGCGTGCGCGGCGCATAGGGCTTCGGGTGCTCGTCCGGGAAGAGCCGCGCCTCCACCAGCCCCGCGCGCGCACCGACGGCGTCCACCTGCGCGAGCAGCTCCGTCAGGCAGCGCGGATGCAGCACCCCGTCCGGATTCACACACACGTACGCGCGGGTGGCCGGCGCGGCGAAGGCCTCCGCCATTCCCCGGTTGTGTGCGGCGCCGAAGCCCAGGTTGGCGCCGGAGAAGCGGTAGTCCGCACCGGGCCACAGGCCTTCCACCACGGCGCGCAGCGCGTCCGTGGGCGAGTTGTCCCGCCACACGACCTGGAAGTCCGCCGTCTCGCGATTGAGCGCGAGCGAGGCACACAGCCGCTCGAGCTCCCGCCGGTCATTCTCGTACAGGACGACACCCACCTGGAGCACGGTGCTGCCCTCCTGTCGTCCGCGGCTCACAAACCCACGCGCCTCGGAGGCGCCTCGGAGGCAGGAGCCGCGTCGGGGCTCACCCACCAGTGGTGGGCCGGGCGGATGCGGCCGCCGTCCTCGAGGGAGGTGCGCACGCTGAAGCGGCAGACCTCCCGCCGCGTGTCATGCACCTGCCCGTCGCCCGAGCGCACGACGACGTTGAAGAAGTAGTCGCCCGACAGCAACCCCAGCCGCTCCACCACGAAGCGCAGCGAGCCCGTCAGCGGCAGCGGTGAGGGCAGCTGGACCTTCTCCACCTCGGTGCTGGTCGCGTACACCAGCGCTCCATCCGACTGCTGGAGCTCCACGGAGAAGACCGCGTCCTCCACGCACTCGGAGGTCTCGTAGTCCATCTCGAGCACGACGCCGCTCTCGGTGTCCACCTGCTCGACGGGCGCGCCCGCGGTGTCCGTCAGCCGCACCGCCTTCAGCGTGGCCCTGGAGGACTCGGCGCCCTTCGCGGGCTCCAGTCCGGGCAGCGCCCCGCCGCCCGGAGACAGCGCGGGTGAGTGCATCGCCAGGCCCTGGCTCTCCGCCAGCTCGAGCGCCTGCCGGTAGTGACGGATGACGTCCGCGGGCGGGCCGAACTCGCGGATGCGCCCGGCGTCAATCCACGCGCCCAGGTCACACCAGCGCTCCAGCGTGCCCAGGTCGTGCGTGACGATGACGATGGTCTTCCCGGCCCGCTTGAACTCCGTCATCTTCGCGAGGCTCTTCTTGCCGAAGTGCTCGTCGCCCACGGCGAGAATCTCGTCGATGATGAGGATGTCCGGGTCCACGTGCGTGGCCACGGAGAAGGCCAGCCGCATGTACATGCCGCTGGAGTACGTACGCACCGGCTCGTCGATGAAGTCGCCCAGCTCGCTGAAGGCGATGATTTCATCCATCCGCTCGCGCAGCTCCGCGCGCGTCATCCCCAGGATGATGCCGTTGATGAAGATGTTCTCCCGGCCGGAGAAGTCCGGGTGGAACCCCGCGCCCAGGTCCAGGAGCGCGCTGATGCGCCCGTGGATGTCGATGGTGCCCGTGGTCGGCGCGTAGATGCCGGTGATGAGCTTGAGCAGCGTGCTCTTGCCCGAGCCATTCCTACCGATGATGCCCACCGTCTTGCCCCGAGGCACCACCAGGTCCACGCCGCGCAGCGCTTCGATCATGGACTTGCTGTCCACCTCGCGCTTGCCCCGCAACAGGCGGATCAGCTCGGACTTCAGCGTGGTGTACTCGCGCCGGATGGTGCTCTTCTTGAAGCGCTTCACCACATTGCGGATGACGATGGCGTCCTTCGACGCGATGTCGCTGCTCATACGAACTCCGCGAACTCCTCGCGCCTCCGCTCGAAGATGCCAGAGGCGACCCAGAGCAGCGCCAGGGAGATGGTCATCCACGCCGCCAGTGGCCCGGGGTCGGGAAACCGGTGCTCGTAGAAGATGGCCTGGTACGACGTCACCATGACGGCCATGGGGTTGAGCACCACCAGCAGGTGCTGGACCGAGTCGGGCAGGCTGTCCACCCGGTAGAACACCGGCGTGACGAAGAACCACATCGTCAGGAGGTTCGCGATGATCTGCTGCAGGTCGCGGAACGTCACGTTGAGCGCGGAGACGAGGTAGACGAGCGCCATCGTCACGCACAGCTGCGTCAGCATCACCAGTGGGAAGGCGACGACGTGCCAGCTGGGGTAGTGCCCCTGGATGAGCCCCAGGACGACCATCAGCGGCAGGGACAGCACGTAGTTGACCAGGTTGGTGGCCACCACCGTGGCCGGCAGTACCTGCGCCGGGAAGCGCACCTTGGTGAGCAGATCCCGCCGGTCACTGATGGCGCTGGCGCCGCCGCCCAGCGACGTGGAGAACCAGAGCCACGGCAGGAGCCCGACGAAGACGAAGTACGTGTAGCTCTCGATGTTCTGCCGCATGTAGACGGAGAAGAGGAGTGAGTAGACCCCCATCTGCAGCGTCGGGTTGAGGAACGTCCACAGGAAGCCGAGCACCGAGTTGCGGTACCGGGCCTTCAGCTCCCGCTGAGTCAGGCTGAGCAGGAGCCCCCGATACTGGTAGAGCTCACGCAGGTTGCGAAGCATGCGGGCGTATCCATACAGCAAGCCGGCCGCATGAAGCGAGGATACGGGCCGGTAGCGCGGCCCACCGCTGGCCTGGCCGCACGCTGGCACCGTTGCAGGCGCAAGCACGCTGCACGCTCGGCCCGCCCTGCGTGGAGTGCCGGGGGCCAAAAACAAAAAGGCCCCCTGGTTTCCCAGAGGGCCTTTTCGTTTGGAGCGGGAAAAGGGATTTGAACCCTCGACCCTCGCCTTGGCAAGGCGATGCTCTACCGCTGAGCTATTCCCGCATCAGGAAGTTCAATTGGAGCGGGAAAAGGGATTTGAACCCTCGACCCTCGCCTTGGCAAGGCGATGCTCTACCGCTGAGCTATTCCCGCTTTTTGAACTTGCTTCCTGCTGACTTCTGGCCGGTGGGTGCGGCAGGCCCAAAGCGAAGGGGGGTATACAAAGCCGGGTCTGCCCCGTCAAACACTTTTCGCACCCGTGGGCTCGCCTCCACGCTTCGCGAGCATGGCGAGGAACGCACGGAAGTAGACGACGGCGCTCCACACCGAGAAGGCACCCGAGAGGTAGACGAGCACCTTGCCCACGAGGTTGTAGTCCACGGGCACGGCGGTGGCGCCGACCTGCAGCGGGTGAACGTAATGAACGCAGAGTGAAATGATGCCCACGAGCTGGAGGGACGTCTTCCACTTCCCCTCCTGGCCGGCGGCGATGACCATGCCCTCGCTGGCGGCGATGGTGCGCAGGCCGCTGACGATGAGCTCGCGCGCCAGCAGGACGATGACGACCCACGCGGCGATGCGGCCCAGCCGCACCATCATCACCAGGGCGGCCATGGCGATGAGCTTGTCGGCGAGCGGGTCCATGAACTTGCCGACGACGGTGATGAGGTTCCACTTGCGCGCCAGGTAGCCGTCAATCACGTCGGTGATGGAGGCCACGGCGAAGACGAGCCCCGCCCACAGCGAGTTGAGGGGGTCCGCGTCGTAGGTGAGCCAGACGAAGAGCGGGATGAGGAGGATGCGCCCCAGCGTGAGCATGTTGGGGAGGTTCCAGAACTCCTGCACCAGCACGCTGGGCTGTCGCAACGCGCGGCGGCGCGCCCGCTCCTCTCGCTTCAGCTTCTTCCGGGTCGCTCGGTCCGAGGCCATGGCACGCACCTTCTAGCGGACACCGAGGGCGATGAGGGCAAAACCTTCACCGCCCAGCTCCACCGCGGTCCGGAGCACCTCTCCCGTGGGGGACTTGAGCAGGGGCACGACGCGGGGCGTGAGGTTGCCGTGCCAGCCCACCAGGTGCGTCAGCGGCACCGTCACCGCGCCCTCCAGCCCCACCGGCACCGAGCGCAGCGGCCCCGGCAGGCTCAAGAGCACCCGGCCCTGCCCGCGCAGGTGCACCAGGTCCAGGTCCGGGGCGATGTCCGACGGCACGCGTCCGTTCTCGAACATCACCGGCTCCTCGAAGGCGAAGATGCACTCGTCGCGGAAGTAGGCGGAGTCGTCGCCCAGGTCCACCGCGAGGAAGGTGCGCTTCTCGGAGGGCTCCACGTAGAGCACGCCCCTGCCCCGGGCGCGCACCATCCGCGCCGGGCCCTCGCCGAAGGACTTGTCCGTGGCGCGGCCCCGGAAGCGCTTCATCTCCGGCTGGAATGCGAGCGGGCCGCTGAAGGCCACCAGCCCGTCCAGCCGCGTGAGCAGCTCCCCGTCCACCGCCACCGAGAAGCTCCCCTCCCCCAGCATGAACGGGTGCGCCGCGTCCGCGCCCACCAGCGCCACGGCGGGCGCCAGCTCGGCCAGCGGCGGCACGGTGGCGCCCGTGAGCGCCCCGGCGCCGCCCGGGGTGAACGGGGCCTCGGCCGGGACGGCGTCGGCTTCTGGAGCCGTGGCGGTGTCGGAGCCGGGGGCGGCGGCGGCCGGAGCCGATGCGGCCGGAGCCGTACGGGTCCGCCCCGAAGCCACCGCGTCAGGGCCCGACGGAGCGGCCGGGCCCGTGCCCGCCGCCCTGGGCACCATGCCCGCGGGCCCCGAGGCCACGACGCGCGCGAGCTGCAGCTTCGTCAGCGGCACCGGGGTGAGCGGCACGCTGGCGGCGAGCGCGGCGGAGGTCTCCTCGAACTCCGAGTCCGGCGACGGCTGCGCGGCGGGAGGCTCGTGCTGCGCCTCCATGGCCAGCTCCTCCGCGTCCTCGGGCGTGGCGGTGAGGACCGGCAGCTCCTCCCCACCGGACGACGACAGGGCGCTGGGTCCTTCGTCCTCGGCGAGGCGAATCTCCTCCTCTTCCTCTTCCGGCTCCTGCCTTGCCGCGGCGGCCAGCGCCGCGGCGCTGGAGGCCGGCTTCGCCCCCGCGTCGAGGCCGAACTGCGCGCCCCAGTCCCCTTCCGTCAGCCCGCCGGAGCGGCCCGGCGCGCGGGGAGGCTCGGCGGGGGCCGGCGCGGCCACCGGCTCGCCGCCCTCCAGCTCCGCGATGCCGCGGGCCTTCGCGGGCGGCGTGGGGGCGGGCCGGGAGAAGCCCTCGCCGGCAATCGCGCGGCTCATCTTCTCCGCCATGGCGTCGCTGCCCGCCAGGAGGAAGTGCTCGCGCGCGCGGCCGTACTCGCCCATCTGCGCGAGCGTCAGGCCCAGGTAGTTCTGGGCCTTCTGGTGCTCGGGGGCCAGGTCGGTGGCCGTCTCGAACTCGCGCGCGGCGCGCTGGAGCGCGCTCGTCTTCAGGTACACGAGGCCCAGGTTGACCCGCAGTGTCGGGTCCACCGGGTTGTCGCGCACCAGCATCTCGTACAGCTCCGCCGCCCGGTCGAACATGCCGAGCTTGAAGTAGCAGAGGCCCAGCAGGTTCTGCGCCTTCTCCTGGCGGGGCTGGAGCTGGTGGGCGCGCTCCAGGAACTCCTTGGCTTCGATGACCTTCCCGGCGGCCAGCAGCTCGCCACCGCGGTAGAGCTGTTGGAGGAACTCGTCGTCAGCGGGGCTCGTCTCCCCCCGCCCCTTCGCGCGCGTCGTCATTCTGGGATGTGGGCTCGCGGGGGCCGCTCTCGGCGGTCCGCTCGCGCTCCTTGTAGTGGAAGTAGAGCTGGAGCACCTTGCGCACGTACCCCTGCGTTTCCTCGTAGGGGGGCACCTTGCCGCCGTAGCGCTTCACCGCCTCGGGGCCGGCGTTGTACGCGGCAATCATCTTCACCATGTCGCCATCGAACTGGTTGGCGAGCACGCGCAGGTAGCGCACCCCGCCCTCGATGTTGTCGCGCTCGTTGAAGATGTCCTTCACGTACATGTCCGACGCGGTGGCCGGCATCAGCTGCATCAGCCCGCTGGCGCCCTTGTGGCTCAGCGCGTTCGGGTTGAAGTTGCTCTCGGTGTGCATGATGGCGCGCACCAGCGCCGTGGGGATGCGGTAGCGCTGCGCCGCCGCCGCGATGTGCGGGTCCAGCTCCGGCGGCGTCTTCCTGCGCCCCACCACGGGCGCGCTCTTCGTCGGCGCGGGCGTGAAGGAGCCCTTGAGCTGCTTGGCCTTCTTGGCGCCGGAGGGCGGGACATTCGTATAGACGATGGTCCCGTCCTTCTCGACGTAGCGGTAGATGGACTCGGACGCCCCCGCCGTCAGCGGCAGGGCCAGCAGGGCGGTTGCGAGGAGCGCAAGGAGGGCACGCATATCGGCAGCCCTCAACCTTAGACAAGCGCAGGAAAGTCCTCAAGAAAACGCCTTGTTTCCAGCACTTACAGTCGTTAAGGCTGTCCGCCATGCCCCATCGGTTCGACTTTCTCGTCCTCGGGAGCGGCGTGGCGGGCCTCTCGTTCGCCCTCCAGGCGGCCCGGCATGGCACGGTGGCCGTCGTCACGAAGCGGGAGCGCGGCGAGAGCAACACCGCCTACGCCCAGGGGGGCATCGCCAGCGTGCTGGCGCCCACCGACAGCTTCGACGCCCACATCGAGGACACCCTCGTGGCCGGCGCGGGCCTGTGCCACCGGGACGCGGTGGAAGTCACGGTGAAGGAAGGCCCGGAGCGCGTGCGCGAGCTGGTGCAGCTGGGCGCGGACTTCAACAAGCACCTCTCCGGCGAGTTCGACCTCACGCGCGAGGGCGGCCACTCCGCCCGCCGCATCATCCACTCGGGGGACATCACCGGCCGCGAGGTGCAGCGCGCGCTGCTGGCCGCGTGTGACGAGGCGCCCAACATCGCCTTCTTCCCGCACACGGCCGCCATCGACCTCATCCTGGACCGGCGCATGCCCAACCCCAGCGCCCACCGGTGCCTGGGCGCGTACGCGCTGCTGGAGAACGGCAACATCGAGCGCTTCCTGGCGAAGGTGACGGTGCTGGCCACCGGCGGCGCGGGCAAGGTGTACCTCTACACGTCCAATCCGGACGTGGCCACGGGCGACGGCGTGGCCATGGCGTACCGCGCGGGCGCGCGGGTGGCGAACATGGAGTTCTACCAGTTCCACCCCACCTGCCTGTACCACCCGGAGGCCAAGAGCTTCCTCATCAGCGAGGCGCTGCGCGGCGAGGGCGGCAAGCTGCGCCTCAAGGGCGGCGCCACCTTCATGGAGCGCTACCACGCCATGGGCGCGCTCGCCCCGCGCGACGTGGTGGCGCGCGCCATCGACGCGGAGATGAAGCGCACCGGTGACGAGTGCGTCTACCTGGACATGACGCACCTGGGCCGCGCCTTTCTCACCGAGCGCTTCCCCAACATCTACGCCACCTGCAAGGCCTTCAACATCGACATGGCCGTGCAGCCCATCCCCGTGGTGCCCGCGGCCCACTACCAGTGCGGCGGCGTGGTGACGGACCTGGACGGGCGCACCACCGTGCCGGGGCTCTACGCCATTGGCGAGGTGGCGTGCACCGGCCTGCACGGCGCCAACCGGCTCGCGTCCAACTCGCTGCTGGAGGGGCTGGTGTTCGGCCACCGCGCGGTGAAGGTGGCCTTCGAGGAGCTGGCCGGCCTGCCCGGCCGCACCGAGGACCCGCCGGCCTGGGACGCGGGCAGCGCGGTGGAGTCGGACGAGAGCGTCGTCGTCACCCACAACTGGGACGAGATTCGCCGGCTGATGTGGAACTACGTGGGCATCGTCCGCACGGACAAGCGGCTGATGCGCGCGCGGCGCCGGCTGGATTTGCTGCGCGAGGAGATTCGCGACTACTACTGGCACTTCAAGGTGACTCGCGACGTCATCGAGCTGCGCAACATCGCCGAGGTGGCCTACCTCATCGTCGACTGCGCCAGCCGCCGCAAGGAGAGCCGCGGCCTGCACTTCACGCTCGACTACCCACACACCGACGACCACCACTGGCTGCGCGACACCGTGCTGACCAGGGGGCTGTGAGCCGGCATGGCGTCCCCCCAGCGCGGCAGCATGCTCGACTCGCTCCCCCCTGGCCCTGGCGGCGGGGACGGCGCTCCGCCTCCCGAGGGCGGGCCCGCGGGCGCGCCTCCTCCGCCCACCGGGCCCCTGCCCCGGCCGTGGGTGAGCCAGGCGCTCCTCGTGGGCGCGGTGGCGCTCTTCGGGGCGGAGCAGTTCCTCCCGCTGTCCCAGTACATCGTCGTGGACGGGGTGCGGGTGGGGCGGCTGCCCCCGCTGGGGCTGTACGGGCCCGCCGTCCAGGCCGGCCAGTACTGGCGGCTGCTGGGCGCGGTGCTGGAGCACGGTGGGCTCCTGCACCTCGTCTTCAACATGTCCGTGGTGGTGACGCTCGGCTTCACGCTGGAGCGCAGCATCGGCAGCCTGCGCTTCCTGGGGCTGTCGCTCGTCGGGGCGCTGGGCGCGTCCACCTTCTCGCTCCTCTTCGACTTCGACGTCCCCACGGTGGGCGCGTCGGGGATGATTCTGGGGTGGGCGGGCGCCATGCTCCCCATCTCCACGCAGCAGGGTCGGCGGGAGCTGTTCATCTGGCTGGCGCAGGTGGCCGTCTTGAGCCTGCTGCCCTTCGTGAGCTGGGCGGGGCACCTGGGCGGCTTCCTCTTCGGGCTGCCGTGCGGGCTGGCCCTGCGGATGGGGCGCCGGGTGTACGCGCGCGCCCTGCCCATCCTCCTCTTCCTCAGCCTCGTGGTGGCCTTCATCGCCGCCCACCCCGAGCGGCGCGGGGGCCTGTGACATGGAAGTGAAGAGCGTCTGTGTGTTCTGCGGCTCGCGTCCCGGCACGCGGCCCGAGTACGTCGAGTCCGCCGCGCGGATGGGCGCCGAGCTGGCCCGGCGCGGCCTGACGCTCGTCTATGGCGGGGCCAGCGTGGGCCTCATGGGCGCGGTGGCCGACGGCGCGCTGTCCGCCGGTGGCCGGGTGGTGGGCGTGCTGCCCGGCTTCATGGGCCCGAAGGAGCTTGCCCACCCGGGCCTCACGGAGCTGCACATGGTGGGCTCCATGCACGAGCGCAAGGCGCTGATGGCGGAGCGCTCGGACGCCTTCGTCGCCCTGCCCGGCGGCTTCGGCACGCTGGACGAGCTCTTCGAAATCGTCACCTGGGCGCAGCTCGGCCTGCACCGCAAGCCCATGGGGCTCCTGGACACGCGCGGCTACTTCCAGCCGCTGGTGGCCATGGCCCGGCACATGGCGCAGGAGGGCTTCGTCCCGGAAGCGCAGGCCCTGCCCTTCGCGGTGAGCGCCCTGCCCGAGGTGGTGGTGGACCGACTGCTCGCCGGCCCCACCCTGCCGCCCGTGGAGAAGTGGCTGCGGCGCAACACCCAGACGTGAGGCCCCGCGGGGCCCCGGCCGCTACTGCGCGGACACCGTCAGCTCCGCCTTCCCGAGCGCGGAAGCCATGCGCAGCGTCACCTGCTGCGTCCCCGGGGGGATGACGGGCTGGCCGTTGGACAGCGTGGTGGGGAACTGCAGCTTCCAGCCCACCCAGAAGACGTCCGTGTACGGGTAGTAGGCGCGCGTGTCGAGGTCGACCCGGCCCTCGCGGATGATGCGCGTGGGCGTCACCTCGCCCGCGGGCGTCACCAGCGCCATGCGCCAGATGGAGGTCTTCAGGTCGAAGCCGCCGTAGCGGTAGTCATTGAGGTGCACGCCGAGGAAGAACTCGTGGACCTGCTCGGCCTGGGCGCGCTCCTCCGCGAGCAGCTGCTCCACCTTGTTGGCCGGCAGCACCTGGAAGGCCGCCCGGCGGCGCACCCGCGCCTCGCGGAAGGCCAACGTCTGCAGGGTGGCGCCCACGAAGACGCGTGTCTCGAAGCCGTTGTAGATTTCGTGCCGGCCCGAGTACTTCGCCAGGAGCGTCTGGTAGGCCTCCTCGGCCCGCTCGTCCTCGAGCGCCGGCGGCGCCGGCCCGACGGTGGGCGGAGTGGTGACACAGCCGGCCAGCAGGGCCAGCAGCGCCACGAACGAGAACGGCTTCCTCACGGGATGAAGTCCTTGCGGGTGAACAGGGTGAACAGCCGGTGGCCGGCGGCTTCCACGGCCTCGCGTCCACCCTCCAGCCGGTCCACCAGCGCGAAGGCGCCCAGGACCTTGAGACCTTCCGCCTGGGCCCGTTCAATGGCCTTCAGCGTGGAGGCGCCCGTGGTGACGACGTCCTCGACGATGGCCACCGCCGCGCCCGCGGGCATGCCGCTGAGGCCCTCAATCCACTGGCCGGTGCCGTGGCCCTTGGGCTCCTTGCGGACGATGAAGGCGGGGAGCGGGTGGCCGGACAGGTAGCCGGTGAGGCTCACCGCCGACGCCAGCGGGTCCGCGCCCAGCGTCAGCCCGCCCACGCCCAGCGCCTGGGGCGCGTCGCGGCGGATGGCCTCCAGCAGCAGCCGGCCGATGAGGAAGTGCCCCTCGGCGAGCAGCGCCGTGCGCTTGCAGTCGATGTAGAAGTCCGACTCCTTGCCGGACGAGAGCACCACGCGCCGCCGCTCGAAGGAGCGCTCCGTGAGCAGCTCCAGCAGCCGGGCACGGTCTCGCGCGAGCGGTTCCGCCATGGTCTACAACCCCTCCAGGTAAGCCACCAGCTGCGACGAGTACCTCAGCTGCATCAGGAGCTCCGCCTTGCGCGAGTCGTCCAGCGCGGCGAACACGTCCGCCAGCAGCGACAGGTCCTGGTTGATGGCGCCGAGCCGCTGGGAGACGTCCGACGCCAGCTCGTCGGCGTCGATTTCCTCTTCCACGCCCTCGGGCGCCAGCGTGTCCTCGGTGGCGAGCGCCTTCTCCAGCATGTCGCGCACCGCCGCGCTCAGCCGGCCCTGCGCCTCCAGCTGCTCGCGCTTGGCCTCCAGCACTTCCGGCTCCACGGGCGTGGCGTGGATGGCCTCCGCCAGGGACATGAGGAGCGCGTCCTCGTCCGTCAGGCGCATGTGCACGCGCGCCTGCACCGCGTCCCGCTTGAGGAAGCGCAGCGCGGCCACGCGACGGAAGCCGCAGACCAGCTGGTAGCCGTCCTCGCCGGACGGACGCACGTCCACCGGGAACAGCTGTCCCAGCCGCGCGATGTCCGTGGCCAGCCCGGACACGTCGCCCTCCGGACGCAGACGGAACGTGTCGTCTTCCTGGAGCTTCTCCAGGGGCATCAGCACCAGCGTCACCCGCCCCGCCAGGCGCTCCTCCGGCGCGGACAGCCCTTCCGGCAGCCCACCCTCGTCGGTCTCCTGCTCGGACTCGTCCTCCGTCGCCACCTGGGACTCCTCATGCTGCTCGGAACCACCCTGCGCCTCGGCCCCGGGCTCCTCGCCCGGCGCGGCCTCGCGCGAAGTCTCCTGGGAGGTCTCTCCTCCCTCGGCGTGCGGCTCGCCGGCGGAGGGCTCTCCTCCGTGCGGCTCACCACCACCCTCGGCCCGATGCTCACCGTGGGGCGGCTCACCCGCCGGGCTCCCCTCCGTCCGGTGCTCGTCGTGGGGCGGCTCACCCGCCGGGCCACCCTCGGCCCGGTGCTCACCGTGCGGCCCGCCTTCGGCCCGGTGCTCACCCTCACGGGGGCCACCGTCCTGGGGCGCCCCGTGGCGGTGCTCGCCGTGCTGTTCGCCCTCGGCGCGGTGCTCTCCGGGCGCACCTTCCGCGTGTCCGCCCTCCCCCGAGCGCGACTGGCCCTCGACGGCCTCCGTCCCCGGCATCCCTTCCTGTCCGTCAACCCTGTGCTCGGCGTCCATGGCGGCACCCCTGGTCTGCCCACCCCCGCGCCACCGGAGTCGGTGGCGCGGGTGATGCGCTCTAGCGGGCCTTCTTCTTCACCACGACCTTCTTCTTAGCACCAGCCCCCAACACGGGCGGCGTCGGCGGCTCGGCACTGGCTGCCTGCTCAGCCGGCGCGGGCGCCGGACGGGCCTCCACGCGCGTGGGCGGCGGAGGCGGAGGCATCGGCTTGGCCCCCGGACGGGTCGCCGGCGCCGCCGGAGCCGCGCTCGGGCGCGTGGCGGCCGGAGCCGGCGCCGTGCGCGCGGGCGGCGGAGGAGGCGTCGGACGCGCGGTCGGCAGTGCCGGACGCGCCGGGGCCGCGGTGGGACGCGCCGTCGTCGTCGGACGCGCCACCGTGGGGCGCTCCGCCGGCAGCCGGCCCGGCTCCACGTCGCCCATGTCCACGCGGCCGCGGAAGCTGGCGCCGTCCACGATGATGACGCGCGGGGCGTGGATGTCGCCCACCATGCGGCCCTCGCGGGTGAGCTCCACGCTCTCCGTGGCGTTGATGTTGCCCACCACCACGCCGCTGACGATGGCGTTCTTCACCGCCACGTTCGCCTTCACCACGCCGGAGGGCTCAACGATGAGCGTCCGGCTGAGCGTCAGCTCACCCTCGACCCGTCCGCGGACGGTGAGGTCCTCGTCGCCCGTCAACCGGCCGCTGATGAGGATGGAAGGCCCCACCACGGTGTTGTTGACGTTGTTGCTGCTCGAGAGCTCCTTCGCGGTGGCCACGAATCAGCGCTCCTTCATGTCCATGTCGACGTTGCCCTTGAAGGAGGCGCCGTCGGCGATGAGGATGCGCGGGGCCTTGATGTCGCCCACCACGCGGCAGTCCGTCTTCAGCTCGACCTTGTCGCTGGCGACGATGTTGCCCGTCACCCGGCCGGCAATCTCCACGTTCTGCGTCTCGATGTCCGCCTCGACGACGCCGCTGCCCTCCACGTAGAGGCTTTCCTTGAGGGAGATCTTCCCCTTCACGGTGCCCTGGATGACCAGGTCCTCGTCTCCGGAGATTTCCCCGTCGATGACGATGCTCGAGCCAATGACCGTATTCGCCATGAGTGTTGTCCGCCCCTCTCGAAAGGTGTGTGCCGTGCGGTGCGCGGCGTGAGTCTCAGATGTCGTCCGGCAGCTTCACGTCCATCTCGATGGAGCCGTTGAACACGGCCCCATCTTCGATGACGACGCGCGGCGCCTTGATGTCGCCAGCCACCTTGGCCGAAGCGTTGATGGCCACGCGGGTCGAGGCGTCGATGTTGCCGCTCGCCTCGCCGTTGATGGTCAACTCCTCGGCCCGGATGTCCGCCTGCACCTTCCCGGTGCTCTCGATGGTGAGGTGGTTCTTCAGGGCAATCTGCCCTTCCACCCGGCCCTCGATGACGAGGTCCCCACCTCCCGTGAGGTTGCCCTTGATGACAATGCCCTTGCCGATGATGCCCGTCTCACCCGTTGCCATGCGGTGACCTCACCCAGCGCCAGCTCCTCCGTAGGAGCCGGGCGCCCTGATTATGTCAGAGATGCGCGGAGATCCAGCCGGAGATATCCCGGAACACCTCGGCCCGCCCCACCTCGTTGAGCGGTTCATGGCGCATTCCGGGGTACTCCTTGAACTTCTTGTCCGCCGCCCCCGCCGCTTCGAAGAAGACTCGCGCCGCCGCCGGAGCGGCCACGCCGTCCTCCGCGCCGCACAGGACGAACAGCGGAGCTTGAATCTTCGGCGCCAGGAGCATTGCCTCGGCCTGGGCCCGGGTGGACTCCAGGAACCAGCGGGGCGTGACGACGGTGAGGTAGAGCGGGTCCGCGCGGGTGGCGCGCTGCACCTCCAGGTCCCTGCTCAGGGACTCCACCGTCAGCTCCGTCTTCAGGGGCAGCCACGGCACCAGCCGGCCCACCGCGCGCGCGGCCAGGAGCTTCAGGGCCGGGGGCGTAATCGCCAGCTTGAGGTAGGGGGCCGACAGCACCACTCCGGACAGCCCCTCCACCTTGTGCTCGCCCAGCCACTTCACGGCCATCAGCCCGCCGTGGCTGTGGGCGAGCATGAAGGTCTTCTTGCCGCCCGCGTCCTTGCGCACCCGCTGCCAGAAGGTCTCCAGGTCGTCCACGAAGTGCGGCCAGGCCTCGCAGTAGCCCCGGCGCCCGTCCGCGCGGCCGTGGCCCCGGTAGTCGAAGCCGTGCACCGCGAAGCCGTCCGCGAGCAGCGCGTCCGCGACATACCCGTAGCGGCCGAAGTGGTCTCCGTAGCCGTGGACCACCGCCACGTGGGCGCGCGGCTCACCGTCCGGGAGGCTGGACTTCCAGAAGAGCCGGGTGCCATCCCTGCCGTTGAAGAAGCCCTCGTCGTGACGCGCCATAGGCGCATCAACTTAGCGGCCCGACGAACGCGTGGGTAGCGCCTTGAGCTTGCGCTCCAGCACCGCGCGCTGTCCGGGGGGCTCCGCCGACTCGGGGTCCAGCGTCAGCACGTCCAGGGCGCGGCGCCAGGCGCCGACGGCCTCCTCGCTCCGGGAGGCCCGCTGGTAGGCGTCCCCCAGGTGCTCGAGGATGACGGGCTCGTCCGGGGAAATCAGGGAGGCCCGCTCCAGCGCCTCCACCGCGCGCTGGTACTCGCCACGCTGGAAGTACACCCACCCCAGCGAGTCCAGGAAGGCCCCGGTGTCCGGGTGCAGCTCCAGCGCGCGGAGCACCCGCCGCTCGGCCTCGTCCAGGTTCCTTCCGGACTGGGCCAGCAGGTAGCCCAGGAAGTTCAGCGCCGCGGCGTGGTCCGGGGCCACCTCCAGTACCGCCCGCATCCGCGCCAGCGCGCCGTCCACGTCCCCCTGCCGCTCGTGGGCCGCGCCCAGCACGTAGAGCAGCTCCTCGTCCCGGGGGCTCTTCGCCACCGCGGCGCGGAGCAGGGACAGCGCCTCCGCCCCCCGGCCCTGCCGCTGGAGCGTGGCGGCCAGCGCGTCGTACAGCGTGGGCGAGGGCGCGGCGGACAGCCCCTCCTTCAGCACGGCCTCCGCCTTCGCGGGCGCCCCACCCCGCTCCAGCGCGCGGGCGTACTGCGTGCGCACCTCCACGTCCTCCGGCGCGTCCTGGAGGGCGGCCTTGAGCAGCGCCAGGGCGCGCGGGTGCGCGCCGGCCAGCGACAGGCAGCGGGCGCGGCGCAGGCGGGCGTCGGCGAAGACCTCGGAGGTGGCGGGCACCGAGGCGAACGCGTCCGCCGCCTCCTGGAAGCGGCGCATCCGCTCCTGCACCAGGCCCGCGTAGTAGGCCAGCCGGGGCTCGTCCGCGCCCGCCTTCCGGGCCGCGTCCAGCACCTCCGCGGCGGCGGCCGGCTCGCGCGCGGCGAGGAAGCTGAAGGCCACCCGCACCACCGTCTCCGGCTCGGTGGACAGCGACAGCAGCCGGTCGAAGTACGCCCGGGCCCGCACCACGGAGCCGGCCTTGAGCGCGGCGCGGCCCGCGGCCAGCAGCACCTCCTGGCTGTCCGGGTCTCTTTGCAGCGCGCGAGAGAGCGCGTCCTCGGCCTCGGTGGGACGGCCGGACTCCTCGTACAGCTTCGCCAGCGCGGCCAGCACCTCCACGTCGCCCGGGTCTCGCTTGCTGGCCTCGCCCAGCAGGCGCTCGGCGCGCAGGGCGTCGCCGCGCTCGGCCAGGGCCAGCCCCAGGCGCCGGTAGCCGGAGGCCTCGCCGGGCAGCGCCACCGCGAGCGCCTCCACCACCTTCACCGCCTCGTCGGGCGCGCCGGCCTCCAGGTTCAGCTGGGCCAGCACCAGGTAGGCCTCGGGCTCGCGCGGCTTGAGGGCCACCGCGCGCCGCAGGTGCATCCGCGCCCGGGTGAAGCGGCCGGACTCCAGCAGCACGCGCCCCAGCAGCACGTGGGCCGGGTAGTACGCCGGGGCGCGCTCCACCGCCCGGCGCAATTCGCGCTCGGCCTTGTCCAGGTCCCCCAGCCGCGCGTACTCCTCGGCCAGCCGGGTGAGCAGCAGCGGGTGCCCGTCCTCCGTGGCCAGGGCCAGGCGCAGCGCGTCCACCGCGCCCCGGTGGTCCCCGGCATGGTGCAGCAGCCGCGCCTGGAGGTAGTTGGCGTAGCTGGCGGAGGACGAGAAGGACTCGTCGTCCGAGGCCGCCGCGTCCATGGCCTCGCGCATGGCCTCGCGGTCCACGCGCGGGCGCCTGGGCGGAGGGGCCGCGAGGGCCCCCCGCGCCACGAAGGCGCCCAGCAGGACGGAGACGAGGAGGCGGGAGGGGCTCACGCGAGAGGAAGTCTAGCGCGGCCCCGCCCGGCGTGCAGGCCGGCCGTCAGGTCTCTTCCGGCGGCGGCGCGCCCAGCTTCTCCAGCAGCTTCTCCACCGGGTCGCTGTCCTGGCTCACGTCGGCCACCGCCGAGCGGTACTCGGTGTCGGTGGCCTTCTCCACGTCCGGCAGCATGCGGCTGATGACGTTGCGCGCGGGCTCGGCCTGGCACTCGGGGAGGATGACGGCGAAGACGCCCCCGCCCAGGTGGGAGATGGCATCCGGGTGGCGCACCCGCTTGCGCATGATGTCCGCGATGCTGGCGGGGAGCGTCTCCACGGGCCGGTCCGGCCGCAGCACCGCGAGGCTGAGCGAGCGGTGGAAGCGACGGCTGCGCGCCACCTCCTGCTCCAGCCGCAGCAAGAGGCCGCGCCGGTCATGCAGGCCCGTGGCCGGGTCGCTGCCGGTGCGCCGCTGCAGGTGGCTGGAGCGCTCCTTCTCCTGCTGCTCGCGCTCGCCCTGGCGCAGCTTGAGGGCGCGCTCGGTGCGGTTGAGGAGCTCCACCGCGTTGAACGGCTTGCTCATGTAGTCCACCGCGCCCAGGTTGAGCGAGCGGACCTTCTCCGCCACGCCCTGGTGGGCGGACAGGAGGATGACGGGGATGTTCGCCGTGTCCGACGAGGACTTGAGCGCCATGGCCGCGTCCAGCCCGTCCAGCTTGGGCAGGAACACGTCCATCACCACCAGGTCCGGCCGCTGCGCGCGCGCCTTGGCCAGGCCCTCCGCGCCGTCGCGCGCCACCTCCACCCGGTACTTCGAGCGCAGCACCTCCGACAGCACCGCGGCGATTTCCGGCTCGTCCTCCACCACCAGCACGCGCGGCTGCTCCTGCGGAGACGTCGCGGCGGGCTGCTGCGGCCTCGGGTTGCGCGGGGCCTCCTGTGCCAGGGGCAGTGTGAAGACGAAGATGCAGCCCTTGTCCTTCGGGCTCTCCGCCCAGATTTCGCCGCCGTGCAGCTCGACGAACTCCTTGCAGATGGCGAGGCCCAGGCCCGTGCCCTTGCCGCCGTGACGGTAGCGGTCGAAGACCAGGTGCAGCTCGTCCGGGGGAATGCCCACGCCGTCGTCCTGCACGCACACCTTGGCCGCGTCGCCGTCCGGCCGCGCCAGCCGCTGCGTGCTCACCACCACCTCGCCGTCCTGCGCGGCATGGTGGATGGCGTTGGTGATGAGGTTCTGCAGCACCTCGTGCAGCTTCACCTCGTCGCCGATGAGCATCAGGCTGTCGGGGCACTCGGCGCGCAAGGACACGCCGCGGTCGGCCGCGAGGATTTCCAGCTCGTTGACCGCGTCCCGGCACAGCTGCGCCACGTCCAGCACGCGCGGCTCGATGGACAGCCGCGCCGCCTCGCCCTTGCCCTTCTCCAGCAGCGACTCGACGAGCCCGAGGATCTTCTTGCCCTGGCGGATCATCGCCTCGGAGGACTGCCGCTGCTGGGGCTCCAGCGGGCCCTCCTGGAGCAGCCGGCCGTGCCCCAGGAGCACCTGGAGCGGCGCGCGCAGGTCATGGCTGCAGACGGCGATGATTTCGTCCTTGAGGCGGTTGAGCTCCTTGAGGCGACGGTTGGCGTCGTTCAGCTCCTGGTAGCGCTGCACGTACGCCAGCTCCAGGTCCTCGCGCTTCTTCTTCACCGCGGTGTGCAGGCGCGCGTTGCGGATGGAGTTGGCGAGCACGCCCGCCACCGCCTGGGCGAACTCCTGCTCGTCCCGGCCGAAGGACGCGTCCACCCGCGACACGCGCAGGAACAGCGCGCCCAGCAGGTCGTCCTGGCAGATGAGCGGCTGCACCAGGATGGACTTCACGCCCAGCGGGACGAGGGAGGTGCGCACCTCCGCCATCAGCGGGTCTCTCTGGGCCTCCTCAATCAGCACCGGCTGCCGCGTCTCCAGCGCGCGGCGCAGCTCCGGGTAGCGGGCCACCTCGATGTCCAGCTCGACGAGGCTCGGGTCCTCCTGCGTGGCCACCACGCGGGCGGTGCGGGCATGGCTGCCCTCCACCAGCACCACCGAGCAGCGGTCCGTCCCGGTGACGCGGCCCACCTTGTCCACGGCGATGCGGAGGATTTCCTCCAGCTCCAGCGAGCTGGTGGCCGCCTGGGTGATTTCCAGCAGCATCCCCATCCGCATCCGGATGCGCTCTTCCCTGTCGCGCAGCCGGCCCGCGCGCAGCGCCGCCTCCAGCCTGGGCACCACCTCGTCCGCGCTGCGAATCCAATCGTCCACTGCCAGACGCTTGAAGGCCTCCGCGGAGCGTGTGCGCCCCAGGTCCACCAGCACCGGCAGCCGCTGCAGCCGCTCCAGCTTGCGCAGCGAGTCCAGCATCTCCGCCGCCCGCTTCGCCGTCACCGCCAGCAGCACCACCTCGGGTTGGAGGGCCTCGGCCACCTGGGCCAGGCCGCTCTCCTTCTCCGCCGACGCGCACTGGTAGCCGCTCGCCGTGAGCCGCTCCAAGAGCGCGTCACCCGCCTCCTTGGCGGCCACCACCAGCACGCGTCCCCGCTGATCCGGCTGCATCTCGACTCTCACGGTGAACCTCGGACCCGCCGGTCCGGAAAGGACGGGTGGGGAGGCTGCGTCAAATCACTGCGTGCGGAAGGGTACATGGTTCGGATCCGGATCATGCCGCCGAACACGCCCTGGAGCCAGAGCGGCGGACATCGGTGAGAGGGTGGGCATGTGAGAGAAGCTGCGCGACCCGGCCGCACCGTCCGTGCGGCTCGCGCCCCCGTCCCCGCCAATGGCCCTCCCTCATGCACCCCGGCTGGCTATCACGGTCCGCGTCAGTACAGGAGTGCTTCGCGCCTCCTTTGGGGCGATGCCCGGCCGGCCGCCCCGCCCGCCGTCGATCAGGCGCCAGCACGGCTGCAATTGCAATCTCCTGGCGTTTACCCCTCCTAACGCCCGCCCCGGGCCCCCGCCACCCGGGTCAGGCCCCTTCCCGCCCGCCCCGGTGATGCCCGGACGGTGGGTACGCGGTAGAGTGCTCCGCCATGCCCCATCCACCCCTGACGCGGCACGCGCGGCGCGCCGCCCTCGCCGTCGCCGCCAGCCTGGCCGCCGCCTGTGGCGACCCCAAGCCCCCCTCCACCCCGGATCCGCCCCAGGTCGCCCTCACGGTGCCCAGGACCGTGGTCGCGGGGACCAGCTTCAAGTTCATCGTCAACGTGTCCGGCTGCGACGCCGTGACGAGCCTGAACGTGTACGACCGGGACACGCTCCTCAAGTCGTTCTCCTACACCACGGGAGACGTCCCTCTGGAGCTGCTGCCCGCGGACGTCCCGTTCCCGACGGCGGGCATGGCCGCCTACCTGTCGCTGAACGCCGAGGCGACGTGCAAGGACGGCCGGAAGAACAAGTCCCAGCCCCAGCCGGCCACCTTCCTTCCCGTCACCCGCGTGGTGACGGCCCCGGCCAACGGCGAGCAGGTCGTCACCGACGCCTTCATCGTCGACGGAAGCACCTCCCTCGCCAGCTTCATCGGCTGCGGCGTCGACGGCGCGGGCATCTCCATCCTCTACAAGGTGGATGCCACGGGCAAGGTGACGGCGCAGAAGAACATGCCCGTCGCCTGCACCGCCGAGACGGTCATCACCGCGCCCAATGGCAACAGCGGCAAGCGCTGGTTGTGGACGCCGGGGGCGGGCGCCATGGCCTTCGACTCCAGCCTGACCATCACCGCGAGGACGCCGACCGAGCTCAGGCCCGTCATGTTGTCGGTGCTGCCGGATGGCGATGCCCTCATCGTCAACAGCATCGACGAGGTGCGGCGCGTGTCGCACATGCCCGGCGGCAACGAGCAGACCGTCGCCACGGTGAAGTGGTTCTTCAAGGCCCTGGGGGAGATGCTCGCCCCGCCGCTGGCCCTCGAGGGGGGCGTCGTGAAGATTGCCGCCATGGGGCCGGTGCCGGACACCAGCGCCCTGGTGACGGGCGTCTTCGTGCGCGAGCTGAATGCCAACGCCGCGCCTGACACAGGGGGCGAGATTCTCGCGGAGCGCTCGTACAAGCTGCGCGTCATCCCGGTGGATGAAGGCGTTCCCCTGGGCGCCTTCAACGCGGACGGCACCATCCTGTACCTGGGCGACCAGTTGGCGAACAACCAGTCGCAGGTCACCGCCTGCGTCGCGAACCCGTCGGGCACCACGCAGGAGTGCGAGGGGGCCAACAACCGCTGGCTGGGCCCGGTCCTGCCCGCGCCGCTCGCGAGGCTGTACGTCCATCCGGAGTCCTCGCGCGTCCTGGCGATGAGCAACCAGCGCGTCTGGTTCCTCGACGCCAACGGCGGCGCCATCCGCACCAAGGAGAGCCGCTCCCTGGATGCCAACGGGGCGCTGCACGTGCAGAACATCCTGAAGGGCCGGGGCTCGGAGCTCTTCTTCCTCAACGCGCCCCAGAAGACGGGCAACCTGGGCACGCTGCCCGCGGAAATCGTCGGCGTGGACCAGTCCCCCGGCGGCGAGGCGCGGGAGCTCTTCCGCTACCAGGTGGTGGGCAGCCTGGGCGCCGGGGTGGACTCCGACGGCCGCGTGTGGATGCGCGACGGCGCCGACCTCGTCCTGATGTTGAGCACGGGCGAGTACCGCCGCCTGCGTCCGTAGGCGGCCGGGCCCGCGCTCAGGCCCTGTCGGCGACGAGGAGTGCCTCCACGTTGCCGGCGGGCCCGGGCACCGGCGAGTCCATCACCCCGCGCACGGTGAGGCCCTGCTCGCGCACGAAGGCCGTCACCGTGTCGATGGCGTCCTGGCGGGCGGCGGCGTCACGCACCACGCCGCCCTTGCCCACCCGCTCCGGGCCCACCTCGAACTGGGGCTTCACCAGCGCCACCAGCAGGCCGCCCGGCTCCAGGAAGGTGAGCACCGAGGGCAGCACCTGGGTGAGCGAGATGAAGCTCACGTCGATGACGATGGCGCCCACCTTCTCCGGCAGGTCCTCGTCGGTGAGGTAGCGCGCGTTGACGCGCTCTCGCGAGCGCACGCGCGGGTCCTTGCGCAGCTTCTCGTGGAGCTGGCCATAGCCCACGTCGATGGCGTGCACCCGCGTGGCGCCGTGCTGGAGCAGGCAGTCGGTGAAGCCGCCGGTGCTGGCGCCGATGTCCGCGCACACCCGGCCGCTCACGTCGAGCCCGAAGCGGTCCATGGCCGCCTTCAGCTTCAGCCCGCCGCGAGACACGTACGGCAGCACCTCGCCCTTGAGGCGCAGCTCCGCCTCCTGCGGCACCAGCGAGCCGGGCTTGTCCACGCGCTGGTCATCCACCACCACCTGCCCGGCCAGGATGAGCGCCTGCGCCTTGGTGCGCGACTCCGCCAGCCCGCGCTCCACCACCAGCACGTCCAGCCGCTCCTTGCGAGGCTTCACCGCCCGCCTCCTTCCAGCAGCTCGCGGCCCGCCTTCAGCAGGCCCGCCGCGTCCAGGCCCAGCTCCGCGCGCTGCACCCGTGCGTCGCCGTGCGGGACGAAGGCGTCCGGCAGGCCCACCAGGCGCACCCTCGGCGTGGCGCCGCGCGCCGCGTAGAGCTCCAGCACCGCGCCGCCCAGCCCGCCGCGCGTGGTGCCCTCCTCCACCACCACCACGTGGCCGCACGCGGCGGCCTCCAGCAGCGCGGCCTCGTCCAGCGGGAAGGCGCAGCGCGCGTCCAGCACGCTCCAGCCCGGCTCGCTCCGCGCGGCCTCCAGCGCCGCGATTCCCAGCGGGCCCAGCGTCACCAGCGTCAGCCGGGGCCGCTCGGCGCGGCGCAGCCACCGCGCTCCCGCCAGCGGTGCCTTGCCGGGGGACACGTCCGGCGGCAGCGGCGGCAGCGTGCCCCGCGGGAAGCGCAGGACGGACGGGTGCGGCGCCGCCAGCGCGGTGGCCAGCATGGGCGCCAGGTCCTCGCCCACCAGGGGCGCCCACAGCCGCAGGCCGGGCAGCGGGCGCAGCGACGCCACGTCGTAGGTGCCCTGGTGCGTGGCGCCGTCCGCGCCCACCAGCCCCGCGCGGTCCACCGCGAAGACGACGGGCAGGCCCGGCAGGACGACGTCGTGGATGACCTGGTCGTACGCGCGCTGGAGGAACGTGGAGTAGATGGCGCACACCGGGCGCGCGCCCGCGGCGGCCAGCCCCGCGCTGAAGGTGACGGCGTGCTGCTCGGCGATGCCCACGTCGTGCACGCGGTCCGGGAAGCGTGCCTTCAGCTCGTTGAGCGCCGAGCCCTCCAGCATCGCCGGCGTCACCGCCACCACGCGCGAGTCACTCGCCATGGCGTCCTCCAGCACGGAGGCGAAGGCCTCGCTGAAGGTCCGCTGTCCCTTGCGCGAGCGCACCAGCTTGCCGTCGCGCCACTCGTACGGGCCCATGGCGTGCCCGCGCGTCTGCGCGTCCGCCTCCGCCGGCGGGAAGCCCTTCCCCTTGAGCGTCAGCGCATGCACCACGACGGGCCGCGAGGACACCTTCGCCTCGCGCAGCGCGTGCACCAGCGCCCCCAGGTCATGCCCGTCCACCGGCCCCACGTAGGTGAAGCCCAGCCCCTCGAAGAAGGCGCGCGCGCCGCGGGTGCGCAGCAGCGCCGGAATGGCGCCCACGTTGGCGCTGATGGACATCTGGTTGTCGTTGAGCACCACCACCAGCGGCAGGTGGCTGCCCCCCGCGTTGTTGAGCCCCTCGAAGGTGAGCCCGCCGGTGAGCCCGCCGTCGCCCAGCACCGCCACCACGTGCCCGCGCCTGCCCAGCACCCGGCGCCCCTCCAGCATCCCCAGGGCCGCGGACACCGCCGTGCACGAGTGGCCGGCCAGCAGCGCGTCGTGGGGACTCTCGCGCGGGTCCGGGAACGGCGCGAGCCCCCCGGCCTGCCGCAGCGTGTGCATGCGCTCGCGCCGCCCGGTGAGCAGCTTGTGCGCGTACGCCTGGTGGCCCACGTCGAAGAGGAGCGCGTCCGTCGGCGAGTGGAACACGCGGTGCAACGCGACGATGAGCTCCACCGCCCCCAGGGACGCGCCCAGGTGGCCGCCCACGCGGCCACAGAGGGAGATGATGTCCTCGCGCAGCTCCTCGCACAGCGCCGGCAGCTCCGCCTCCGGAAGCGCCCGCACGTCCGAGGGCGAACCGATGCGTGCCAGCACCCCCGCCATCAGGACTTCCGCTCCACGGAGTAGCGCGCCAGCGCCGCCAGCGGCCCGTCCGCCCCTTCGAGGGGCCGCACCGCCGCCATCGCCTGCGCCACCTTCTCCTCCGCCATGCGCTTCGACGCCTCCAGCCCCACCACCGCCGGGAAGGTGAAGCGCCCCGCCGCCGCGTCCGCGCCCGCCGGCTTGCCCAGCTGCTCCGGCGTGGCCGTCACGTCCAGCACGTCGTCGGCAATCTGGAAGGCCAGTCCCACCGCGTCGCCGTAGCTGTCCGCGCGGGCCAGCGCGTCCGCGTCCCCTCCGCCGGCCAGCACGCCCATGCGGCACGCGGCGCGGATGAGGGCGCCCGTCTTCAGGCGGTGCAGCCGGACGAGGTAGTCCAGCGCGGCCGGCCGGTCCTCGGCGATGTCCAGCACCTGCCCGCCCACCATGCCCGCCGCGCCCGCCGCCACCGCCAGCTCGCGGCAGAGCGCGGCGCGCACCGGCTCCGGCCCCGAGGCCACCAGCGTGAAGGCCTCCGTCAGGAGCGCGTCACCCGCCAGTATCGCCATCGCCTCGCCGTACACCTTGTGGTTGGTGAGCCGGCCCCGGCGGTAGTCGTCGTCGTCCATGGCCGGCAGGTCGTCATGCACCAGCGAGTACGTGTGCACGTACTCCAGCGCACACGCCGCGTCGCCCGACACGGCGGAGGCGTTGCTCGCACGCGCCACCGCGTCCGCGAAGGCCAGGCACAGCACCGGGCGCAGGCGCTTGCCCCCGGCCAGCAGCGAGTAGCGCATGGCCTCCGCCAGCTTCGGCGGAGTGCCGGACGACACGAGAAGGTCCGCGCGCTCGCGCAGCAGTGCCTCCACCCGCGCCTGCTGGGCGCCCAGGAAGGAGTCCAAGTCGAAAGATGCCAAGAGTCCGTGCTCCTCTAGGGGGCCTGCGTGGCCACGAGCTCGTGGATGCGCTTGACGAGCTTGTCCATGTCCAGCGGCTTGACGAAGTAGTCCGCGGCGCCGACCTCCATGCCGTGCCGCTTGTCCTCGGGGTCCCCGCGTCCACTGATGAAGATGACGGGGATTTCCCGGAAGTGCTCGTTCTTCTTCACCGCCCGGCACAGCTCGAAGCCGTCAATCCAGGACATGTTCACGTCCAGGAGGATGGCGTGCGGCCGGTGCAGCTGGAGCGAGGCGATGAGCCGCAGGCCGTTGGCCGCCATGGTGACGTCGAAGCCCTCGTCCTCCAGGGCCGCCGCCAAGAGCTCCCGCGTGTCGCGGTCATCATCGACGATGGTGATCTTCGGCTTCGGCATGCCGGAAGTGGGCGCCCGCACCGCCTAGAACGGGACGTCATCCTCCGGGGGAGGCCGGGGAGCAGGCGCAGCAGGCGCCCGGGTGGCCGGGGGCGGACGCGCCGCCACCGACAGGGGCGCCACCACGTCCTTGCCGTCCTCGTCCAGCAACAGCTGCTCGATTCGCTGCTCCGCCTCGGTGAGCAGCTTCTCGCCGCGGCGCACGAGCTTGATGCCCTCTTCGAAGGCCTTGAGCGAGTCCTCCAGGGACAGGTTGCCGCTCTCCAGCCGGCCCACCGTCTCCTCGAGTCGCGTCACCACGTCCCCGTACTGCTCGGGAACCTCGGCCTCCGCCGCCACCTTGTCCGCCTTGGACTTCGCCACAGCCTTCCACCTCCCCGTGTGGGGCGCGGGACTCTAGAGGGTGGCCCGTTAGCAGTCCACCGGCCCTTTCACGCCGGTGACGGTGGCTTCGACTTCCTCACACCCGCCCAGCGTCTTCGCCCCGTTCACCGCGAGTTTGATGCCCAGCCGCTCTCCCACCTGCACGTCGGTGCTGGTGCGCACCACCGCGCCGTCGCGCTGGCGGAACACGACCGAGTACCCGCGCGACATGACCTTCAACGGACTGAGCGCGTCCAACCGTCCCTCCAGACGCTGGAAACGCCTCTGCGCATCCGCCAGGGCCCCCTGCTGGAGCGCCAGCAACCGCGCCCGGTGCGCGGCCAGCCGGGCACGCTCCTTCGCCACCCGCGCCGCCGGTGAGGCCCGCTCCAGCCCCAGGTGCGCCGCCGCCAGCGCCGCCTGCCGGGACGCCACCCCCGAGCGCGCCGCCTCCGACAGCCGCATCGCCAGCTTCAGGAGATTCGCCCGCTGCTCGCCCACCCGCGCCTGGGGCCGGGCCCGCTGCAGGCGCTCGGACAGCGCGCGCAGCCCTTCACGGTGCTCGCGCACCGCGGGCCGCATGACGCGCATCATCGCCTCTACCTGCTCGGACAGGTGCAGCCGCTGGTGGTTGATGGCCCGCCGCGGGTCTTCCAGCTGCGCCGAGTACTGGCCCAGCTCCTCGCGCAGCTCCAGCACCCGCCGCTCCATGGCGCGCCGCAGCCGCCCGGCCTGGGTGGCCAGCGTCAGCTCCAGGTCCGCCAGCACCGGCGCCAGCCGCTCCGCCGCCGCGCTGGGCGTGGGCGCCCGCAGGTCCGCCACGAAGTCGGAGATGGTGAAGTCGATTTCGTGGCCGATGGCCGACACCACCGGCACCGGCGAGGCGAAGATGGCGCGCGCCACCAGCTCCTCGTTGAACGTCCAGAGGTCCTCCACGGAGCCTCCGCCGCGCGTCACCACGATGACGTCCACGTCCGTGCGCGACAGCCGCTCGATGGCCCGGGCCACCTCCACCGCGGAGCCCTCGCCCTGCACGCGCGCGTCCGCCAGCAGCACGCTCTGCCGCGGGTTGCGCGAGTGCAGCACGCGCAGGAAGTCCTGGAGCGCCGCGCCGGTGCGGCTGGTGACGATGCCGATGCGCCGGGGTAGAAACGGCAGCGGGCGCGGCGCGCGCACGCGCCGGTCGCCGATGAGCCCCTCCGCCGCCAGTCGCTCCTTGAGCTGCTCGAAGGCGAGCGCCAGCGCGCCCTCCCCCACCGGCTCCATCCGCTGGACGATGAGGCTGTAGCGCCCCTGCGGCTCGTAGAGGTCGACGCTGCCCTCCGCCACCACCTCCATGCCGTCGCGGAGCATGAAGCGCAGCCGGCCCGCCAGCGACGCCCACACCTTCGTGTCGATGGCGGCGGACGAGTCCTTCAGCGAGAAATACCAGTGCCCGCGCGCGTTGGGCCCGCGAAAGCCCGTCACCTCGCCGCGCACGATGACGCGCGCGAAGCGCGACTCCAGCGTCTGCTTCAATTGCCGCGTCAGCTCGCCCACCGACAGCACCGAGCGCTCGGGCTTCGGCGGCGGCGGAGGCGCACCCTCCAGCGGTCCCAGCAGCGCCGTGCCGTCCGCGTCCACCGGCGGGGGCGGCGGCCTGCGGGGCATGGCCACCACGCGCGCCTGGGACCGGGCCTCCTCGGCCGGGCCCGGAGGCGTGGCGGACGCGCCGAACAAATCCCCCTGGCCGGGAGGCGAGACTGTCGGCGGCGGGCCGCCCCTGGACTTCTTCATCGCGAGAGCTTCTCGACCCAGGTCTTCGCCTTCTGGTGGTACTCGTCGTCGGGCGGAGTCATGGCCACCACGTCCTTGAACTTGGGCAGCGCTTCCTCGGGGGAGGCGTCCTTGATGGAGTAGGCGGAGAGGTAGAGGTCCTTCGCCTTGGTCTTCATCTCGCTGATGATGTTGGTGGCGCCGGCATGGCCCGGGTCGGCCTGCAGCGCGCGGCGCGCGTACTCCATGGCGCGGCCCCACTGGGCCGCCGCCTTCGCCGCGGTGGCGCCCTTGTAGAAGATGGTGGCCGCGCGCGTGCCCGCGTTGCGCGCCATCTTGCTGGGCCGCCCGTCGGTGATGTCCTTGTCGAGCGCCAGCAGCTTCGTCAGGTTCTTGGCGTCCAGGTCCTCCAGCTTCTTGTAGAGGTTGCTGAACTCGTTGATCTGCCCGAGCAGCTTCTTGCACTGGGGCGTGCGGGCCATGCACGCGTTGAGGATGGCCACCGCGCCGGACGTGTCACCGTCGCGGAAGCGGTCCACGGCCGGCTCCCACGGCTTGGGCGCGGGGCCCTGGATGACGGGCCTCGGCGCGTCGCGCTGCGCGATGGACTGCGCCGCCGCCTCGTTGATGAGCTTCGCGTCGCGGTAGTCGGGCACCGCCACCAGCACGTCGTCGGTGATGGCCTTGGCCTCGTCGTACTGGCTGCTGTCCAGCGCCGCGCGCGCCGCCACCGTGCGCTTGCTGGCGGCGGCCGTCAGGTCCCGCTTCAGCAGGCGCACCGGCTCGTCGAGGAACTGCGTCCGGCCCGTCTTCGCCAGCGCGGCCGAGGCCTTGCCCAGCTCGTTCTTCGCGAGCGCCGCCCGCGCCTCCTCCAGGCTGCGCTGGATGGGAATCTCCCGCTCCGCGTGCCCGAGGTAGTCCGTCACGCCCGGGTAGTCCGGCGCCTGCGCCTGGAGCTCCTCCAGCTTCGCCTGCGCCTCAATCCACTTGCCCTCGCGCACCAGGTTCTTCGCGTCCTGGAACAGCGCGCCGAGCGCGTCGCGGCGGGCCTTGCTCTCCATGGCCTTCGCCAGCTCCGCGGCCTGCTGGCGGTTGACGTTCATCCGCACCAGCCCCAGGCCGGCGAACAGCACCACCACCACGCCGGCCGCGGCCAGCTTGATGCGCATCTTCTTCTTCAGCTCCTCGGGACTGGGCGGCGTGGCGGCCGTGGCGCGAGAGCTGCGCACGCGCCCGCCCTCGGTGCGCGGCGGCGGGCGGGGCGGCACTCCGGGCCTGCCCCCCGAGCCGGCGGTGGAGGGCCGGGGCCGGGAGCCGCTGGGGGGCGCGGAGATGTTCATCGTGGAGTTGGCCACGTCCTCGAAGCGCAGCTCCGTGTCGCCCAGGGTGATGACGTCGCCGTTGGCCAGGGGCGTCTCGTCGCCGATGACGTCGCCGTTGACCATCGTTCCGTTGCCGGAGCCCAAATCGCTCACCGCCCAGCCCGTGCCCAGCTTGCGCACCATGACGTGCTTGCGGGACACGGACGTGTCGGGGATGCAGATGGGGTTGTCGGTGGCGCGGCCGATGACGTACTCGCCGTCCTCCAGCGAGAACTCCTCACCCGCCTTGGGGCCCGCGACGCACACCAGCCGGGAGCCGGCGGACGCGGGAGCGGGCCGGCTCGGGGCCGCGCCGGTGGACGACCTGCGCATGGCCGGGCGGGACCCGGTGCCTCCCGAGGGCGACCCGCCGGAAGGCGTTCCGGAAGTGGGCCTGCGACGCGCCGGAGGGGAACCGTTCGACATGGGAATTCACCGACTTCCTACGAGGGGGGCACGGGGGTTACAGCTCGTGCTCGTATGCCAACTCCAGCGCCCGATTGTGGCAGCGATGCTCGGTTGTAGGGAAGCGCCTGCTGACCTCCTGCAGGGCCGCCCGGGCCTTCTTCGCGTTCCGGAACTGTACGCTGCGTTGGAAATCGAGCATCAGCTGGCTGCACTTGTGGTCGAGCTCGGCTGACACCTGACCAAGCTGGAAGCGCACGTCCTGGTACAGGTCCGGCTTCTCGTCCAGGGCCTCCAGGGTGAGCCACGCGAAGCGGTACTGCTGCCACGCCTTGAAGAGGTTCTCCGAGCCGATGGCCCGCGTCTCGTAGAAGCGGGCCCCGGCCACCGCGTACTGGCGCGCCTTCGTCACCAGCTCCTCGCGGGACAGCTCCGGCACGGGGATGATTTCCAGGCGCAGGTTCCACACCCGCCACGACTCGTTGCCGGGCGGGTTGCGCACGTTGTCGAAGACGAGGGTGTTCAGGTCGTTTCGCTTCAGCGAGATGATGGGGAGGATGAACTCCAGCTCCCGCTCCATGGCGCTGGCCGTGTCCGGCGGCACCCACCCGAGGTTGGCCCCGTTGAGCACCAGCGCCACCTCCTCCTTGGAGATGCCGCTGGCCTGGTAGTGCAGCACCGCCACCGCCCGCGTGGGCGTGACGAACTGGAAGTCGAAGGACTTCTGGTCCGGGCGCTCCCACTGCACGCCCTCGCCCAGGCCGAACGAGTCCGGCACCGCGACCACGCCCAGCGACACCGGCTCCGGGCCTCCCCTGCCGGCGTTTCCGCCCTGGGGCCAGAACACCCAGCCCAGCGCCCCCAGGCCGCCCACCAGCACCAGCGCCATGGCCAGGCCCACCGCCAGCCGGGCCCCGAGCTTCAGCTCGCCCCACCACAGCGTCAGCTGTCCGCCACCGCTGCCGGCCAGCTCCCGGCGGCGGCGGGCGCGCTCGGCGGCCGTCATCGCCTCGGCGGCAGCGGCGGCGGGCGCCGGGCGCGCGGGCACGGCGCGGGCGTCCGCCTTCTCCAGGGCCGCCGCTGGCGGCGGTGGGTCCGCGGGCCGCACCGGGGAGATGGCGGGAAGCTTCGCGGTGGGCAGCACCTCGGCCGCGCCGTCCAGCGGGCCGCCCAGCGCGGCGGTGCGGCGGATGGGGCGGGTGGCGTCCTCGTCCCCGTCGGGGGGGACCCAGACGAAGGTGAACTCCACGGGCCCCACGGTGATGCGGTCGCCGTCCCTCAGCTGCTGCTCACCCGGCAGCAGCGTGCCGTTGAGGGAGGTGCCGTTGGAGCTGCCCACGTCCGCGGCGAAGTACAGCCCCGCGCGCTCGATGATGCGCGCGTGCCGACGGGAGACGCCGTGGTCATGCAGCACCAGGTCGTTCTCCGAGGTGCGGCCGATCTTCACCTCGGCCTGCTCGAAGACGAGCTCCCGTCCCTCCTGGAGCCCCTTGGTGATGGTCAGACGGATAGGCAGGGCACTACCCTCAGGCCAGCTCACCGAAGAAGAACTGGAACACGATGGGCCCGAACAGCACCATGAACACCGTCGGGAAGATGCAGGCGATGAGCGGGAAGAGCATCTTCACCGGGGCCTCGCCGGCCAGCTTCTCGGCGCGCTGGGTGCGGTCGATGCGCATCTGCGTGGACTGGATGCGCAGCACCTTGCCCAGGCTGGTGCCCATCTTGTCCGCCTGGATGAGCGCGGTGACGAACGTCGTCAGCGACGGCAGGTCCACGCGGACGATCATGCTCTTCATCGCCTCTTCACGCGTCTTGCCCATCTTCAGCTGCTTGAGCACCAGCTGCAGCTCCTCGCGCAGCGGGCCCACCTTGCCCTTCTCCACCACCTTCGCCAGCGCCGCGGTGAAGTCCAGGCCCGCTTCCACCGACAGCGTCAGCAGGTCCAGGTTGTAGGGCAGCGCGCGGCTGATCTGCAGGTGGCGCTTCTTCACCTGGTCGTTCAGCCACATCAGCGGGTAGTACATGCCGAAGAGCGCGAAGACGAGCGACCAGCCCAGGTTCTGGCCCAGGCCGTTGAGGATGAACAGGCCCATCAGCAGGCCCACCACGGCGCTCACCTCCTGCAGCGCCATGATGTCCTCGGGCTTGTAGCCCTGCGGCTCACCGGCCTTGATGAGGTTGCGGCGCGCCTTGGCCTCGTAGCTCGGCCACATGATGCGGCGGTTCATGGAACCCAGGCGGCGGATGGCCACGCCCCCCGCGCCCTTCACGCCGCCGGCCGACTCGTCGCGCACCTCGGAGAGGAAGCGCTCGAAGAGCGTCTGGTACAGGCCCAGGCCGAGGAACCCCATGGCCCCCGCGAAGAGCAGCGCCGAGCTGCCGACCAGCACTTGCGTCAGGACATCCACGGTGCACCCCTCAGATATCGATGTTGACGATACGGCGGATGATGAGGATGCCCATGATTTCCATGATGGCGATGATGACCACCAGGATCCACCCGAACAGGTGGTTCATCATGGGCTCCATCAGGTCGGGCCGCATGTAGTTGAGCACCATGCCCAGCACTCCGGGCATGGCCGCGACAATCCACCCCTGCAGCTTGCCCTGCGAGGTGAGCGCGTCGATCTTGCCTTCCAGGCGGAAGCGCTCGCGGATCACCGTGGAGATGGTCTCGAACATCTCCGCCATGTTGCCGCCGAGCTGCCGGGCGATGTTCGTGGACACCACCACCAGCTCCAGGTCGTCGCTGCCCACCCGGCGCCCCATGTTGATGAGCGCCTCTTCCAGGGGCACGCCCAGCTTCACTTCCTTCACGAACAGGCCGAACTCCTGCGACAGGGGCGGCATCGCCTCGCGCGCCACGTGCTCGATGGCCTGCGGGAAGGTGAGGCCCGCCTTGAAGGCGTTGGCCATGGCCTGCAGCGCGTCCACCAGCTGGACGTTGAACTTCTTGATGCGCCGCTTGCGGTAGTGCTTCACCAGGATCATCGGCACGAAGAAGCCGAACACCGTGGCAATCACCGCGAGGATGGGGTTGAAGATGATGTACGAGAGGATCCCCAGCAAGCACATGCTCGCGATGTTGAGGATCAACATCTGGCGCGCATCGATGAAGAGGAACATGTCGCTCAAGTCGTTCATCGACTTGGCGACGTAGCGCTCCTGGTACTGCTCATACGCCTTCGACAGGACGCTGAAGATCACCAGGCTGAAGAAGAAGACAGACCCGGTGACGAGGAGGAGGACGATTCCGGCGAGCATGGGCGTGGTTCCCTGGAGGACCCGCGTGGAGCGCCGTTACGGCGCTGCCGCGCCCGCGGCCTTCTCCGCGCCGCCCTTGATGATCTGGATGATCTCCCGGCGCTTCTGCTCCAGCACGCGGGTGCGCTCGCCGGACAGCAGCGTGCTGATGGTCGCGCGGCCACGCTCCTCGATGAGGTCCACGTCGTCCTCGTTGCGCAGGGTGAGCGTCAGCGCGCCCAGCTCCGTCGCCAGCACCAGGATTTCCGCCTCCTCCGGCAGCACCATCAGCGAGATGTTGCTGTACTCGCGCTGGTTCTCCGGAATCAGGTTCACGTTCGTGGTGCCGGTGATCTTTCCCGTGGCCACCACGATGACGTTCTGGAGCAGCGTCACCGCCACGCTCTCGTCCGTCTGCGGATCCCGGAAGGTGCCGATGACGTCCACCTTGTCGTTGGGGCGGATCCACCCGCCCACGGACGTGGTGTTCTTCGCCTCGATGGTGATGGCGCGGGCCTTGCGCTGCACCTTCGTGGACAGACGCTCGGCCGCCTTCGTGGTCTCGAACTGGCTCCACAGCAGCGGATCACCCGACTGCAGCGCCACGAGCACCTTCTGGTTCACGACGTAGGAAGCGGAGTCCGGACGCACCACCGACGAGGTGACGAACTGCTCCGGCACCGAGCGCTGGGAGATCATCTCGAAGGTGATGACCGTGCCTTCCGGGATGTCCTGCGCCGCCACGACGACGGGCACCAGGTTCCAGCCGCGGCGGACGTCCGCCTCCTTCTTCTTGATGGCGGAGTAGGCGATGACGCCGGCCAGCAGGCCCAGCACGAGCGCGACGACAAGAGGAGTCTTGCCCTTCAGCATGGTTCAGGAACCTCCAAAACGGGGGGGTGCCGTTCGGCGGCGAAGAAGTCCAGAGGGGGTGTGCGAGTACAATCAGGCGCAACAAGCGCGGATGGCGCGGGATGTTAGCCGTGCGATACACCGGGTGTCAAAACCACCTCTCGCGATAGCCCGGCATCCCGCGCCATTCCGGAACAAAAACCAGGGCGCTACAGGTCGGCGAGGTCGGCGCGGTCTCCCGACGTCAGGCCCTTGCCCTCGGTGATGCTGTAGATGGCGTGCTGCACCACGTCAACCTCCTCCTCGCCCGAGATTCGCTTGCCGTCCACCAGCCCCAGCAGCTCCTTCAGGGCCGAGTCGCTGGTGACGGGCCCCAGCCGGTAGGGCGTGCCCGTGTCGTTGGGGAGCAGGGACTCGTTGAGGCAGTAGGTGAAGAGGGGCACCACGTGCGCCTCGGAGTCCACGCCGCCGTCGAGCCCTCCGGGGCCCCCGGACGTGGGCGGCACCGTCACGACGACGCGCTCCACCAGCAGGCCGTGCTGGTAGCTCTCCGAGGCGGAGATGATGACGAGCCCCGGCGGGAAGGTCACCTGGACCGAGCCGCCCGTGGCGTTGCGCAGCGGCACGCAGACCTTCACGAAGTCCCCCGAGCCGTTGCCCGGGGCCCCGTTGCCGCAGTCGTCGGTGATGTCGTTCGCCCCGTACACCGTGCCGCTGACCGTCACGCCCTGAGGCAGGGTGAACGGGGTGCCCAGCGGCTCTCCCGGGTCGTCCCCCAGGCCGGGGCGGACCTCGTTCTGCCCCGTCCCCGCGTCGGGGGTGTCCGTCCCGTCGTCGTCGTCATCCCCGCTGCACGCCAGCACGCCCGCCCCCACCGCCGCCGCGACAACCATCCACTTCCAGGCCGCATGCGCCATTGCGCGCTCCTTGTCCGTCCGGGACACGTGGGGGGACTACAAATCCCGCAGGGCCTCGCGGTCTGCCGCCGTCAGTCCCGAGCCCTCGGTGATGCTGTAGATGGCCTCCTGGACGATCTCCACCTTGGTGCCGTCGTCGTAGACGTCCTTGCCCTGCATCAGCGTGTAGAGCTCCTGCATCTGCGGGTGGTCGGTGACGGGGCCCAGCTCGAAGCGGGCGGACGGGTCCGAGGGCAGGCTCGCCTTGTTGATGCAGTAGAAGTGCAGGGGCACGTTCACCGTCGTCGCGGTGGTGCCGCCGTCGACCCCTCCGGGGCCTCCCGAGGTGGGGGGCACCGTCACGACGACGCGCTCTATCAGCAGGCCGTTCTGGTAGCTCTCCGAGGCGGAGACGATGACGAGCCCCGGCGGGAAGGTCACCTGGACCGGGCCGCCGCTGGTGTTGGTGAGCTGGAGGCAGCCGCGCACGGAGAGGCCGCTGCCCACGGCCTGCGTCCGCGGCTGCGGGCAGTTGCCGTCGTCGTCCGCGCCGACGATGGTTCCGGCCACCTGCACGCCCGCGGGCAGCGGCAGCGGCGTGCCCTTGGGCTGGCGCCGGTCCTTGCCGAAGCCGGGCTGCGCGCCCGCCTCCACGTCATCGTCGTCGTCCGTCCCCGTCCCGCCCGGCTCGTCCTTGCATGCCCCGAGCCCCACCACGGCCGCCACCAGCAGCCACGTCCACCGCGCCTGTGCCATGTGCGCCTCTCCCTCGAACTGCCGGCGGCCCCCGTCTGGAGGTGCCGCCGGGTCAACGTCTACCCGGAGCCTCGCCGAGCCTGCCTACCCAGGCAACCCCGCAAGTGGGGACGCGTCAAGGAAGCAATGGACCGGGGGGCTCCGCGGCAGGCAGGTCGGGGTTGAAGAGGCCGGTGAGGACCAGGGGCCCGCCGGCCTCGTCCCGCAGGAGCGCGGGCACGCCGTGCTCCAGGCCGACGACGCGCAGGGAGAAGGTGACGCCGTCCCGGGAGACGAAGAGCCAGACATCTCCCGGGACGAGCCGCTCGGCCGCCGCGTCCGGCGCCGCCACCCGCAGCACCCTCGCCGGCACGCCGCGGAAGGTCCTGTCCCGGACGCGGGCGTCGGCGCGGAAGGCCTGCTCGAGGAGGGCCTGCCACGGGGCCGTCTCGACGGGCACCTCGGCCCGCGACTGGAGCTGGCCCACCATCTCCAGGTGGACGCGCCGCGCGGAGGTGAGGAAGGCCAGGTTGGCGCGCGTCTCCGAGCGCGAGTCCACGGGCTGCCGGCCGGAGGCGAGCGTCCCGCCGACGCCCGCGAGCACCGCCAGGGAGGCCCACAGCGGGGCGGAGCGGCCTCTCGCCAGCCCCGCGAGCAGGCGCACCAGGCCCACGGCCGCCACCACCGAGCCCAGCAGCAGGAGCCCCCGCGGCGGGTCGCCCACGTGGAAGGGGCGCGACACCGCCTCCACGAGGTGCAGCCACTCGGAACGGGACGCGCCCAGCGGCACCGCCGCCAGGGCCAGGAAGACGCCCGCGTGCACCACCCGCAGGCCCCAGGGGGACGAGCCCCCTTCCCCGCTCCGGACCGCCGCCGTCATGGGAACGGCAGGTTGAGCACGAAGTAGTACGAGTCGTAATAGACCTGGTAGGCCTCCAGGAAGAGGTCGATGACGTTGGACTGCCTGTCATCGGTCCACCGGACCTTCACGGACGCGCCGACGACGAGCGCCACCACGAGGACCCAGTTGAGCAGGGAGTACTCCAACATCGCCTGACCGCGCCGCGCACGGCGGTGGGGGCGCGGCGTCTTCGTCGTGGAGCTCATGGGCTCTCCTCCTCCTCCTCCTCCTGCAACCAGGGGAGGTTGGCGAACTTCTGGTCGGCGTACTCGAGATGGATTTGCGGCTCGTTCGGCTGCGGCATGCGGATGCGGGACTTCGCATCCACACCATACTCCGCCACCTCCATGCTCTGTCCGATGCCGGGAATCTCGATCTTCGCCAGGTTGATGACGGGAATCTCCCGGCTCATCCACATGCGCTTGATGACGGTGGAGCGCAGCACGACTTCCACCGGGACGGCGGTGACGGTGCCCGCGTGGGTCATCAGGCGTGCCTCCTTGCCGGAGCGGACGACCGGACGGTACGCGGTGGGGAGCGCCGGCTGCGGAGCGCCCTTCGCCCGCGCGGCGTCGTCCGGGGCCGGCTCCTTCTTCTTCAGCGCGTCCTCCAGCGCCTCCTGGGAGTACTCCTGCGGCTTGCCGTAGCCCGCGGAGGCGATGAGGCGGGTGATGGGGTGGCGGCCCGAGCCGTCCGACTCGCCCAGGGCGACCAGCATCTTCATCTGCCCCAGCGGCGCGCGCATCGCGGGGTGCGTGCCGAACTCCACCTCCATCCACACCGCGTCCCGTGCGTACCGGTCCTTCTCCATGCCCACGACGGCCATGCGCCAGAAGTGCACGCGCGCGCCGCCGCCATCCATCCGGTAGGTGACCCAGTCGCCCACGCGCGACGCCCGCGCGCCCCGGGACATGTGGTCCATCAGGGCCTTCATCGCGGGCGCGGGCCCGGGCGCCGCGGCCCGGACGGGCACGGCGGCGAGCAGCACGGCCAGCGCGAGGCAGGTCACCACGGCCTTCACTTCGTGCCCTCCTTCGCGGCGCGCTGGCTGCGCTCATGCGCCTGGCGGCTCTCGCGCACGGCGACATCGTTGGGCATCGCGTCGGGACGGTCCGAGCCCACCCACATCTGTACCATGGCGGTGAGCCCGTCCTCCACGGGGCGGAGCGTCGTCAGCACCTGCTCGCCCTTGCGGGCATGCTCCAGGGTGAGCTGCGTCTCCCCTCCGAGCTTCATCGCGCCCTGGCGCACCGGCTGGTAGCCCTGCTTCTCGAGCTCCTGGGTGACGCGCTTGCGCACGTCCTCCAGGCTGCCCTGCACGAGCGACGAGCGGTTCTGGGAGCCGCCGGGCGCATCCCGTGTGGCCAGGTCCTGGGTGAAGAGCATCCCCTCCAGCCTCACCAGGCCGGGGGCCGGCTTGCGGGGCGCGCTCACCCAGAGGTCCCTCAGCACGGTGAAGCCCACCGTCTTGCCCAGGTGCCGGCGCAGGACGACGCCGCGCTGCAGCCCCTCGCGCGTGTACAGAGCGGACACCACGGCCTCTTCCTCCAGGTCCCCGTCCACCGCGGTGGGGTAGCCCCGCGAGCGCCAGTGGCGCGTGAAGTAGTCCGCCACCTTCTCCAGCGGGTCCTTCGTGGTGAAGTACGCCATGCGGTAGTACTCACCGGCGATGACCAGGTCATTGCCGATGCGCGTGTGCACCGTGCCCGGGTAGACGGGCAGCTCCTGCTGGGCGTGGGCGGCCAGGGCCCCCACCGCCAGCAGCAGCGCGCACAAGGGTGCCAGCGACCTATTCACAGTTGACGATGTCCTCGTTCTTGTCGCCCTTCGTCGCGTCGGCGCTGGTGGGCGCGGAAGGGTCCTCGGCCTGCGGATTCTTGCAGCCCATGAAGTGCTCGCCCCGGGCCTCGAAGATCTTCTTGTACTGCGAGTCCTCATAGGTGTTGTCCCGGAACGGGGCCGTGTCGAAGCACTGCGGGCGGTCATGGTCCAGCAGCTCGAGGTCGTTCGTCATCTGGTCCTGCAGGCCATGCGCCGCGGCCACGGGGTAGCTGTTGACGCCCGCGCACTGGGACGCGTCCCCTCCCTCCAACCCGTAGTTCTTGGAGATGACGAAGGTGCCGAGGAAGGCGGGCGAGAAGGACTTGAAGAAGTCCAGCACGCCCCCCACCGGCGAGTCCTCGATGGCCTTCTTGACGCCCAGGAAGGTCATCCGGTTGACCTGCGCGTAGAGGCCATGCGGATCACTGCCCTCGTTGTGGCCACCGGCGCGCCGGTCGTTGATGACGGCATCGCCGCCGTCCGGCATGTTCCACCCGTTGGCGTACATGGAGTGGTGGGCGCTGAGCCGCAGGCTGCCCAGGTTCCTGCCTCCGAAGGTGTTCGTCTTGAAGAAGTCCCCCGTGCTCTGCTCCAGGTAGCGCTGCGGGAGGATGACGTTGTCGAACTGCATCGACACCCGGGACTCCACCCAGCCCTTGGTGTTGAACTTCCAGGCGCCCAGGAGCGCGTTGGCGCCGCCGCCCACCGCGCCAATCACGTCGCTGGCCATGCCGTCGCCGCTGTTGCCCAGCACCAGGCCCGCCTCGATGAAGGGCACTTCCTTGTTGACGAGCTCCGACTGGACGTTGGTGTAGCGCGCGATGAAGGAGCCGGGCGGAGCGTTGGTCTCCACCGAGTCCATGTCCTTGAAGCGCTCCTGCGCCTCTTCCAGGGCCTCCGTCCTCGCGTCCTCGAAGGCGCCGTCGTGGTTCTCGCTGCCGAAGTCGGACAGCGCGTAGCTCGTCATCTCCCAGGTGGCGTAGCGCGCCAGCTCCAGCAGCTTCAGCTTCGCCCGCACCAGCTCGGTGAGGTACATGCTGAACATGAGGATCATCACCAGCACCGGCACGGCGAGCGCGAACTCGACGGTGGCGGCGCCGCGGCGCGGGGCCCTGCGCTGTCTTGGCGGTCTCATCAGCGGTGTCCCGGCTTAGTGGGTGATGATCTTGGGCGCAATGCCGCGCAGCGGGCCTGGCAGGGCGTCCGTCAGGCTGCCGACCAGGGGCAGGTTGTGGCGGCCCTGGTACACGGACGCCAGGCGCGGGCGCCAGTACGGGTTGAAGAAGTTGGGCTGCTCCGTCCAGTTGCCGGGCCGGTGGTAGTAGCTCTGGCCGCGGGTGATGACGTTGAGCCCCTCGGAGAAGCTGAGGAACTTCTTCCGGTTGTTCTCCAGCTCCAGCGCCTCCGTGTCCGCCGTGAAGTTGAAGCGGATCTTCCCGTCCGCGTTCAGCAGCGCGGGCGCGTTGGTGCCCGCCTCCTTGTCCTTCAGGTCCCGGTTGGTGATTTCGTCCGGGGACTTGTTGAGCGCGACCCAGGTGGACGGCTGGTTGAAGTCGAACTTGTAGCGCGGCGCCGCCTCGTTGCTGGCGGTGCGGCCGCACACGCCCTCGAACTGGCCGGGCTCGAAGTGCATGAACGGGACGACGCCCTTCCACGGGTGGTTGCCGTCCTCCGCGGGGTGCACGTTGGCCGTGTAGACGTCCATCTTTCCGGGCAGGAGGGGCGGACAGATGCCCAGCGGGAGGACGCAGACCTCGTTCTTGGTGACGCCCACCTCGCCCTCGGAGCCCTTGGGACGCTGGCGGTTGCGCCACCCGCTGTCGCCCGTGGGCAGCCGCTCGGGGTGGACCCGCCAGTGCACGCCGCCGTCGCGGTACGAGCCCGCCTTGTCGTTCAGCGCCCAGATGCTCGTCTTGGACATCCACTGGTAGGGCAGCAGCTTCCGGCTCGAGTCCTCCAGCCCCCTGCGTGGATCTCCCCAGCAGCGGCCGACGTCCTTCTCGTCCGTCTTGCAGGCCATCGGGTTCGTCAGGCCGGGGAAGCCCGCGGGGCCGAACTTGAGCCAGTACAGGTCGTCCGAGCCGAGGTTGTCGCCCTGGGCCATCATCCCGAGCGTCGGGGCGATGCCGTCATTCCAGTCGCGGATGTAGTTGCGCGTCTTGCGCGTCTGGACGAGCTTGTCCCGGTACTGGCTGATGTGCGTCAGCATGCGGGTCTGCCCCAGCTTGCCGAAGCTGATCACCCCGGGGATGTCGACCTCGTTGTTGAGCCACTCGCCGATGATGCCCAGCCAGCTCGGCAGCGGGATGAGGTCTCCCAGCCGGCGCGAGGTGATGAACTTCTGCTGGCACTGGAGCAGGTTCACCCCGCCCACGCCCAGCCCGCCCGACGTGTCACACGCGTAGCGGGTCGCGTTGGAGATGCCGCCCATGGAGCGCTTGGCGCGAGCCTCCTTCGACGTATGGGCCGTCGCCTCCGGGTCAATGGCCTTGAACGGGTTGGCGGGAGTGCCCAGGGGACGGCCTCCCGCCTCGGCGAAGTGCGCCTGGTCGAAGAGACACTGGCTGAGCACGCCGGTGAGGCCCTGGCTGACGAGCGAGTTGATGTTCTTGTCGTTGTCCGCGATGACCGTGTCCGTGGTCTGCAGGACGTGCGTGGACGTGGACATCATCACCGCCTGGGACGCGAAGAACATCACGCTGTTGAGCACCCAGTGCGTGGGGATGACGAGCTTGCCGATGAGCTTGTCCGGATTGGTGGTGACCAGCAGCTGGTGGAAGATCCTGACGACCGTCTTCCAGGCCTCCATCGCGGTGTCGATGACCTTGAGCACCTGCCCCACCACCGGAATCAACTTCAAGAGGGGACAGGCTATCTTCCAGAAGAAGCCGTCATCGTCTCCCGCGCACGGGTTCAGCGTCTTCATGAACCCGTAGGTGTCCGCGAGGAACGCCTCGGCGAAGTAGATGAGTGACAGCAGCGACTGCCACAGCATCGCGGAGACGTAGTGCGAGACCTGCGTGCGGTTGGCGTACGCGTAGAAGTTGAACGCGCGCGCCTCCATGGCGGCCATGGAGTAGGCGGCGGAGTCCGCGGTGTTCTGCAGGCGGATGCGCTCGTGGACGGTGTGGCCGATGTTGACGGTGGTCAACACGGCGATGGACATGACGAGCACCATCAGCGCGGCCAGCACCAGCGCCTGGCCTTCCTGGCGGCGGAAGCTCTGTCGGAGGGTCCGGGTGAACATGGTCGGCGGTCCTCTTACAGGCCCCAGTCGGGGTTGAGGTGCATGATCCACTTCCGGTGGAAGTTGGACTGCATGCGCATGGTGTACGTGGCCGTCAGCGGGATGAAGTAGCGCCGGCCCGCGAAGTTGGAGACCAGGGGGATGCTGCCAGTGGCCAGGCCCCAGAGCACCGCCATCTCCAGCGGATACACGGAGTCATAGCCCTTCTCGTGCCGGATGCCCTTCACGGACGCGGCGGCCAGGCCGTTGAGGTTGCCGTCGGCCATGATGTTGGCGCCCGGCGTGACGGTGGCCCGGTCGATGGCGCCGTGCAGCGCCAGGCCCGCGTTGGAGGCGAACCACGAGGTGAAGATGATCCAGTTCGCGAAGGGCACGCGCAGCTGGTACCAGTAGCGCAGGCGGATGGTGAGCCGCGTGGACTTGCGGAAGACGAGCTCCGACTCGTCCGGCTCCGGCAGGTTGAAGAACTTGCGGATGTGGTTCTCCAGCGTGGGGACCTCGGGGAAGCTGTCCGCCCCGTCGAAGTCCAGCTCCTGCCAGTTGACGCCGCTGCGCAGCTTCCAGATGGTGTTGATGGGCGTGAAGTACGCCGGGTTGATGGTGTCCACCCGCACCATGCCCAGCAGGTTGGAGCCGTTGACCGTGCGCGGCACCACGCCACCGCCGAAGTTCAACGCGCTCATGCCGGTGTCGTAGAGCTGGTGCAACGCGAGCGTCGTCCCCAGCTTCGCGATGTCGTTCGTGGCGCCCATCGTCGGCAAGAGCGCGACGATGGCCGCGTCGTGCATGCGCTCGTTGTTGCCGTTCCACACGATGCCGGCCCGCGCCGCCTGGTACGCGGCGTACTCGGTCATCAGCTTCGCGTGCTGCATCATCGTGAGCTGGATGATTCCCAGCGTCATGAAGACGGTCAGCGGCATGATCATCGCCGCTTCCACGGCGGCCTGACCCGACTGCGCGCGAGACGCCCCCCGCGCCCGCCCACCATCCTGTGCTTCCTGTCCCATGCTTCCATTATCCGGTGAGGCGCGCCGGACTCGCATCGGTCAAATGGACAGACCTACACCCACGTTTCCGTCCATTTTCTATTTGCTCAGAAACCGCAGGTCCTCATTTCTGGGGATCAGCGGATTCCGGGACGGCCTCGCGGGCCAGCTTGCGGCGAGCGGCCTGGGCGGCGCTGGAGCCCGGCGCCTCGGCGATGACGCGCTTGCAGGCGGCGGTGCCGGCGGCCTGACGGCCCAGGGCGAGCTCCGCGTCGCAGAGGCGGCTGAGGAGCCCGAGGCGCTCCGTGCCGGAGGCCCCGGCGTCCAGCGCCGAGCGCAGCAGCCCCGACTCCAGGGCGCGGTCGCCGGCGAGGTACGCCTCCCGGGCCTGCCTCGAGAGCTCCGCCACGGACGGCCCCGGCTCCGCCTGGGCGCGAGTGGCCGGCATGCCGGCGGCGGGGCTCTCGGGCTCGCTTCGCCGGGCCTTCTTCGAGGGCGCCTGGGACGGAGCGGGAGCACGGCGCTCGGCCAGGGCCTCCGTCTGCGCGAGGGCGCCGGTGGCCACGTCCGCGCGGCCCGCGGACGGGGCCACGGGGGCCGCCGTCGTGGGCGCGGGCGGCGCCGAGGGCGCGTACGCGGAGCCCACGTCCTGGGGGGCCTGCTTGGCGCCCGCGAAGGTGTCGTACGCGTCGTCGTCCTCGTCGGCGGCCTGGACCTCGGCCGGGGCCGGGGACGCACCGCCCAGCTTCAACGAGTCCTGCTTCGGCGCGGGCAGGGCCTCCTCGTCGGGGGCGTCCTTCTCGGCGAGGGCGAACTTCGGGGACTTCGAGGGGGCACTCTTCGCCAGCGGCGACCGGTTCGTCGAGGCCCGCGCGCGCTCCGAGGCGCCCTTGCCGTACTCACGCTTCGACTTCATCTCCTCCTCGCGGACGATGCGGGCGTCGAGCCCGCCGCCACTGCCCGCGTTGCGCCAGTCGTCCGCGCGCGCCACTTCCTTCGCGGCGCCCTCGTCCAGGAGCGCGTCCGCGGAGGGCGCGGCCTGCCCGAGGGGCGGAGGCGCTGGCGCGGGGGCCTCCGCACTCTGGGCAACGGGCCCGGCCATACCGCGCGCGGGCGCGGCGTCCTTCGCCTTCGCCATGTCGGCTTTCGCCGCCACCTGGGCCGGGGAGAGGGTCTGGGGGGCGTTCTGGTTCGCCTCAAGGATGAAGATGCCGAAGGTGCTCACCGAGGCCACGCCCAACACCGGCAGCAGCCAGCGGCGCCAGCGCGAGGGCTTGGGCGCGGGGCCGGCGGCGGCGCGGCGCGCGGCCTGCTGCGCGTAGGCCATGAGCGACTCGAGCCCGGCGTCCGGCGCGGGCTCCGTGGAGAGCTGGGACATGGTGGCGCGCACGCCGCGGATGTCGTCCAGGGCCTGGGTGCAGCGGGCGCAGCCCGACAGGTGCGCCTCCATGGCCCGGGCCTCGGGGGTGGGCAGCTCGCCGTAGGCGAAGTCGAGGAGCCGGTCCTCGTGCGCGTGGGCATTCTGCGGATTCATCCCGTCACCGTCCTTCCGTCCTCGGCGAGGTCGCCGTCCACGCCCATGTCCGCCAGGCGTCGTCGCAACCCGTCGAGCGCGTAGCGCATCCGGCTCTTCACGGTGTTCTCGGACACGCCCGTCACCTCGGCGATGTCCTTGAAGGGAATGCCGCTGTACTCACGCAGGATGAACACTTCTCGCTGCTCCTCCGGGAGGGCCGCCAGGGCGCGCTCCAGCAGGGGCCGCAGGCGGGCGTTGTACGCGCCGCGCTCGGGGCTGGCCCCCGTGTCCGGCAGCCCCTCGCCCAGCGGCCGTCCCTCTTCCCCATCCGCACCCGCGGCGGGGGATTCCAGGGACGACGCCTGGCGGTAGCTCTCTTTGCGCGCGCTGTCCACGCAGAGGTTCCTCGCAATCGTGTAGAGCCAGGTCGTGAACTTCGCCTTGGGCGTGTACTCGCCGGCGCTCCGTACCACCTTCAGCCACGTCTCCTGCAGCACGTCCTCCGCCCGTGCCCGGTGCCCGACGAATCGAAGGACGAAGTTGAACACCGGCGTCCGGTGCTTGCGCACCAGCGCCTCGAACGCGCGCGCGTCCCCCGCCTGGAAGGCGAGCATCAGCCGCTCGTCTGAGGTCTCCGGTCCCAACACTCCCCCATCTCTCCTGGAGCACCCGACACCCCGACCCCTCCTCAACCCGTGCCCTCTTAACGGGCGACGGGCCGCGAAGGTCTACTCCGGGCGTGGCCTCCGGTAAGTGGCGAGAATGACAGGGAGCGCCACCGCTGTCACGAGGGCGGCCTGGGCCAGCAATACCGCCGGCAGGGGCCGCTGGACGTGCACCTGGAGCGAGCGTCCGAGCGCCAGCCCCAGCAGCACCCCGGTGAGCGTACGCACCGCGTTGGAGCCGGACGCCGGGCGGAAGCGCCCCACCGCCCAGTCCGCCAGCGCGGGCACTGTGAGGGCCAGCACCACGGGCACGTCCCAGCGCCACTCGCGCGGCGCGCGCAGGGCGAAGAGGCCCACGAGCGTCACCAGCAGCACCGGGTACGTGCCCAGGCAGCGCGCGCAGACGCGCACGCCGCCCAGCACGTAGGTCCGGTTGTACTCATCCGGGTGATGGTGGCTGAGCCAGAACACCGGCATCACCTCCGGAGGCGGGGGCGGGAGTGACTTCGCGGGACTCGCCCTCCGCGAGAAAACAAGCGGCCGTGTGTCCCCCGCCGAGCGGATACAGCGGCGGCGACTCGCGCCGGCAGCGCTCCATGACGTGGGGGCAGCGCGGGTGGAAGGCGCAGCCGGAGGGCGGGTCGAGCGGCGACGGCGGCTCGCCCGGCACGAGCAGGCGGGTGCGCGCGCGGCCCGGGTCCGGCACCGGCACGGCGGACAGCAGCGCCTGCGTGTACGGGTGGCGCGGGCGGCGGTACAGCTCCGCGGCGGGCGCCAACTCCACGATGCGGCCCAGGTACATGACGGCCACGCGGGTGGAGACGTACTCGACGATTTTCAGGTCGTGCGCGATGAAGACGTAGGTGAGGCCGCGCTCGCGCTGCAGGTCCACCAGGAGGTTGACGATCTGCGCCTGGATGGACACGTCCAGCGCGCTGATGGGCTCGTCGGCCACGACCAAGTCCGGACGCAATGCGATGGCGCGTGCAATGCCGATGCGCTGGCGCTGCCCGCCGGAGAACTCGTGGGGGTAGCGCTCCAGCGCCTCGCGGGGCAGGCCCATGGCGTCCACCAGGGCGGACACCTCTCGCTCCCGCTCGCCGCGCTCGCGCGCGAGGCCGTGGATGGCGAAGGGCTCGCCGAGAATCTCCCGCACCGTCATCCGCGGGTTGAGCGAGGCGTACGGGTCCTGGAAGACGAGCTGCATGCGCCGGCGCAGCGGGCGAAGGCGCCGCTGGGACTGGCCCGTCAGCTCCTGCCCGTCGAAGCGGATGGAGCCGGCGGTGGGCTCCACCAGCCGCAGCAGCGCGCGTCCCAGCGTGCTCTTGCCGCAGCCGCTCTCCCCCACCAGCCCGAGCGTCTCCCCACGCACCACGTCGAAGCCCACGCCGTCCACGGCCTTCACCGCGCCGCGCACACGTCCCAGGAGGCCCCCGCGCACGGGGAAGTGGACCTTCAGGTCACGCACCTGGAGCAGCGGTCCGGAGCTCATGGCGCGGGCACCGGGTTGTGGCAGGCGGCGAGCTGCCCGTCGCGCTGGGGCTCCAGCGGCGGCACCACGCGCGCGCAGACGTCGAGCGCACGCTCGCACCTGTCCCGGAACGCGCAGCCGGAGGGCAGCTTCCGCAGCGACGGCACCATGCCGGGAATGGCCCTCAACCTCCGCTGCGAGGCGGCGCCCCCCTCCCCCGTCGCCACCTGGAGCGAGGGAATGGAGCGCAACAGGCCCGCGGTGTACGGGTGCGCCGGCCGGGAGAACAGCTCGCGCACCGGGGCGCGCTCCACCACGCGGCCCGCGTACATCACCACGACGGTGTCGCAGCTCTCCGCCACCACGCCCAGGTCGTGCGTAATCAACATCACCGCCATGCCGCGCTCGGCCTGAAGCCGCTTGAGCAGGTCCAGGATCTGCGCCTGGATGGTGACGTCCAGTGCGGTGGTGGGCTCGTCGGCGATGAGCAGCGCGGGGTCACACGCCAGCGCCATGGCAAGCATCACCCGCTGCCGCATGCCCCCGGAGAGCTGGTGCGGGTACGCGTCCACGCGCTCGGCCGGCGCGGGGATGCCCACCTGCCGCAGCATCTCCACCGCCCGCTCACGCGCCTTCGCGCGCGAGGCCCCCAGGTGCAGCCGCACGCCCTCGGCAATCTGCTCCCCCACGGTGAAGACGGGGTTGAGCGACGTCATCGGCTCCTGGAAGACCATGGCCGCGTGGTGGCCGCGCACGCGGCGCAATTCGGCCTCGGGCAGCTTGAGTAGGTCACGGCCCTGGAAGAGGACCTCGCCCGCCACCACGCGCACCGGCGGGTTGGGCGCCAGTCCCAGCACGGACAGGGCGGTGAGGCTCTTGCCGCAGCCGCTCTCCCCCACCACCCCGAGCGTTCCGCCCGGGGGCACGGAGAAGGACACGCCGTCCACCGCGCGCACCGGGCCCCCTTCCAACGACAGCTCGGCGGTGAGGCCGCGCACGTCCAGGAGGGGCCGCTCCGCGTCGGGGCGCTGGACGGCGGCCGTCACTTCCGCGCCAGCTCCTCCAGGAACTCCCCTTCCTGGATGAGGCCCTTGCGGATGAGCAGGCGGATGAGGCTCGCCACCATGCGGGCGGGCTTCACCTTCTCCGTGTCCAGCGAGGCCTCCTCCCCACGCGAGATGCGCTCGATGTCGTCGAGCACCGCCAGGTCCTCGTCGGAGAACTGCGGCGTCGGCGTGAGGGCCACGGAGGGCTTGGCGCCCTGCGCCGCGCCACCGAACAGCACCACCGGCACGCGGGGCTTGCCACCGGGCCCGACGCCATCAGCAGGAGGCGGCGGAGGAGGCTTCGCCGCGGCGGCGGGCTCCACGCCCAGCAGGTCATCCAGCACGTCCGCGCCCGGCGGGGGCGGCGGAGTCGCCACGGGCGGCGGAGGCGGCGGCGAGCCGCGCAGCGTGGGCCGCGCGGGGGCGGCGGCCGGCTTCGGCGCGGGCGGGGGCGCGGGCTTCGGGGCCTCCGGGAAGTCCCACTCCAGGGACGCCCCTGAGCCCACGGGCGGAGGCGGCGGAGTGCCCGGCTCCTCATCCAGCGGCTCGGCCTCCACGATGTCCAGCGGCTCGCCGCGGGCGCGGGCCAGCGCGGTGTCCAGGTCGTCCGAGGAGACGACGAAGACGCGCACCTGCTTGCGGAGCTGGAAGCGCAGCTCGTCCACCAGCGTCAGGTCCCCCGGGTCCTCCACGGCGATGTGGATGCGCTCGCTGCGCCCCTCCACCTCCACGCGGAAGGGCAGCACGCGGTGCTCGGCCTGGAAGTCCACGGACACCAGCCCGGTGACGGCCTGGGGGATGTCCTCCGGCAATTCGATGAAGGGCAGGCCCGTCTGGGCCGCCAGGGCGCGCGCGATGTCCGTGGGCGTGCACAGCCCCTGGGACACGAGCACCTCGCCCAGCCGCTGATGCCCCGGGGCACCCCGACGGCCGAGCGCCACCCGGACCTGCTCCTCCGTCACCACACCCGCCTCGATGAGCAGCTCACCAATCTTCTTGCGCATGGGCCGGGGCTACCGCTTGACCTTGGCGAGGTACTCCTCGCGCGAGAAGACACCCTTCTCGATGAGCAACTCCACCATCGCCTTGAGGGCGGCGACCTCCTTGCGCTGCACGTCCTCCACGCTGCGCAGCAGCTCCGCGGGGCTGCCGCTGGCGGCCGGGCGCACCGTGGGCGTCTCCGTGCTCGGGCGCGTGGCGGCGGGCGCGGGCGGAGGCGGAGGCGGGGGACGGGCCGCGGGAGCGGCGGCCACGGCGGCCGCTGCCGGGTCCAGGTCCTTGAGGTTCTTCACCACCGTGCGGCCCTGGGCGTCCACCACCTTGAAGTTGGTGTCCGCGTCCTCCAGCTCCGCGTTCTCCTCGTAGATGCGCGAGAAGGCCCGGGCGATGGAGCTGCGACCCGCCACGTTGGGGACGATGCGGCACTTGGTGACGGCGCGCAGCTCGTCCAGCATCCGCACGTTGAGCGGGTCGGACATCGCCACCACCAGCGTCTTGCCGTCGTCGCGCAGCTGCAGGGGGAGCACGGAGAAGTCGCGCGCCGTCTGCGAGGAAATCTTCGCCTTGACGTGCGGCGGCACCATCTGCACCGCGTCCAGGTTCACCGCCGGCATGCCGAGCTGCTTGGACAGCGCGCGCACCAGGATGTCCTCGGAGACGAGGCTCATCCTGACCAGGATTTCGCCCAGCTTTCCGCCCCACTTCGCCTGTTCGGCGAGCGCGGCCTTGAGCTGGCTCTCCTGGAGCACATTCGCCTTGATCAGCAGTTCTCCGAGCTTGATCTGTGCCATGTCGTGGGAAGCACTCTAGATCGACTCGGCGGTCAGCGCCCCTTCTTCCGCGCCTGCCCGGTCAGGAACCCGGCACCGCCGGTGCGGGCTCGGACGAGACGGGGGGCTGGGAGGGCGCCCCGGCCGGCAGCTCCCGGCCCCGCTCGTCCACCTCCACCACCTTGGCCCCCTCCGGGGGGAGCAGCTCGTAGAGCGTGAGGTCCGGCCGCCCGTTGAGGGAGATCTGCTGGTAGCGCAGCTGCAGCTGCGTCTTCGCCTGCTCGGCCACCAGCTCCACCTTGCCGGGGAAGATGAGGGAGCCCTTCTCCTGGAAGTCGTCGAAGCCCAGGTCATACCCGGGGATGCCCCGCACCTGGCTCTTCATGACGCGCAGGTACTTCGTGTGCACGTGGAGCACCTGGGTGGCGGGCCCGCTGTGGAGCGTCAACACGTAGACACCTTTCTTGCGGTCCAGCTCCAGCGTCATCCGCTCCGGGGGGATGAGGGGCACCTGGCCGAGCATGATGGCCACCAGCTCCTGGTTGGGCAGCACCACGGGCAGGAAGCGCGACACGTTCTCCGGGCTCGCGGGGCCCTGGAAGTACGTGTTCGTGTCCGTCTGGTACAGGCCGAAGCCCTTCCCGTCCGACACCAGGGAGGCGAGCGGGCGGTTGAAGAAGTCGAACGTCTCCAGGTGCAGCAGGGCCGGCCGGGTGACGGAGACGAACATGCTCAGGGTGCCGCTGCCCTGGGGCGACTCGACGCGCAGCTTGGAGTCGCCCTCCAGGGACAGGATGTTGTCCTGATTCTCGCGGACGCGCTGGTAGACGACCTTCGCGTCGGTGAGCTCGCCCTCGGGACCGAACTCGATTCGCTTGGGGCACGCGGAACAGAGGACTGCCAGGAAGATTGCGGCGGCTGCGCGGTTCATATCTCCTAGTCTGGGCCATGCCGCCCTGCCCGGTCACCCACCAATGAGCCTGAACGACATCCTTCATTACCTTCGGCTGGGCGGCGTCACCCTCGCCCTGCTGCTGCTGGCCTCCGTCGTCGCGCTGGTCGTCGCCGTGGAGCGGCTCATCGCGCTGTGGGGGGTGAGCGAGCGCTCCCGCACCCTGGGCGAGACGGTGAACAAGCACCTGCTGCGCGGCGACGTGGCCGCGGCCCGCACCGCCGCCGAGCGCTCCGACTCGGTGGCCGCCGACATCTTCCTGGCCGGCTTCGACCGCCTGGAGCGCTCCCGCACCAACGGGGGCGCCGGCGTGGAGGCCGCCGTGGAGCGCGAGCGGGCCCAGGTGGGCCTGAAGCTGCGCCGCAACCTGTGGATGCTGGCCACCATCGGCTCGATTACCCCCTTCGTCGGCCTGTTCGGCACCGTGGCGGGCATCATGCGCTCCTTCAAGGACCTGGGCCTGGACGTGGAGGCCGGCGGTACCGGCGGCAGCGCGGCCGTGATGACGGGCATCTCCGAGGCGCTCGTCGCCACCGCCGTGGGCATCCTCGTCGCGGTGCAGGCCATGCTCTTCTACAACTACTTCCAGGCCCGCCTGTCGCGCGTGCTGGTGGAGCTGCGCCTTCTGGGTGACGAGTTCGTGGAGCTGCTCAAGGAGCGCGCCTCGGGGGCCCCCCTGCCCCCCGAGCCGGCCCCCACCCGCGAGTCCCAGCCGCCCGCCGTCCCACGCCCCGACCCGAAGCCGGCTTGATTCCGGAGGACCTCCACCATGGCCATGGGCAGAACTCCGGGTGACAGTGAAGGCGACGAGGGCGTCTTCGCGGAAATCAACATCACCCCCCTCACCGACATCTTCCTGGTGCTGCTCATCATCTTCATGGTGACCAGCTCCGTCATCGTCCAGCAGGGGCCCGGCGGCGGCGCCAAGGCCGGCCTCAAGGTGAACCTGCCCAAGGGCGGCGCGGCGGACGTCACCGCGCGCAGCACGGACCTGTCGGTGGCGGTGCTCGCCGACGGGCGCTTCGTGCTCGCCGGCAACGTCGTCTCCGAGGAGGAGCTGCGCAAGACGTTCGACGACGCGAAGCTCAAGGACCCGGACACCGTCGTCATCGTCCAGGCGGACGAGGGCGTCCCCCACGGCACCGTGGTGCAGGTGATGGAGCTCGCCAAGAAGGCCGGCCTCGGCCAGCTCGCCATCGGAGTCCGCGAGGGCGACTGACCGCTTCGCGGCCCCGGAGCCCGGCGGGAAAACACAGAGGCCACCCAGGCGAAGCGCCCGGGTGGCCTCAGGTGTTCCAGGCGCCCCTTGGAAGGGGCGGTGGCTCAGACGGAGCCGAAGGCGGCGTCCGAGATGTCCATGGGCGAGGTGTCCTCGGTGGCAATCATCCGCGCGGCCTGCTCCACGCCGGGCAGCACGTTGCGCGCGTAGTAGAGGGCGCTGAACTTCTTGCCCTCGTAGAAGGCGCGGTCCGGGTGGTCCGCGGACACGGAGGCCTGGGCCTTGTCGGCGATGAGGGCGGCGTCCAGCAAGAGCCAGCCCACCGCCAGCTCGGACATCATCTGCAGGAAGCGGTTGGCGGAGAGCGGAATCAGCGGGAACTTCGCGCCGTCCTGGGACCAGCCGAACACCGTCATCGCGCTGGCCATGACGGCCTCCTGCGCGGACGCCAGCGTCTTCACGGCCTCGCCGTACACGGCGTGCTCGCGGTGGGCCTCGATGAAGGCGCCCACGTCACCCATGAACTGCTGGAAGTGCGTGCCGCCGGCCTGCCCCAGCTTGCGGCCCACCAGGTCCATGGCCTGGATGTGGTTGGTGCCCTCGTAGATGGAGAAGATCTTCGAGTCGCGCGTGTACTGCTCCACCGGGTAGTCCTGGATGTAGCCGGCGCCGCCGTAGACCTGGATGGCCTGGGCGCACAGGCGGAAGGCCTGGTCGGAGCCGTAGGCCTTCACCAGCGGGGTGAGCAGCTCCACCTGGCCCTTGTGGTAGGTGGCCGCGTCGTCGTCCTTGCCGGACAGCTGGCGCGCCTTGTCCAGGTGCATGGCCAGCTTGATGATGAGCGAGCGGATGCCCTCCACGTGCGCCTTGATGTCCAGCAGCATGCGGCGCACGTCCGGGTGCTCGATGATGGCGGCGCGCGGCGCGGTGGGGTCCTTCCACTTGGTGAAGTGCGAGCCCTGCTTGCGGTCCTTCGCGTAGTCGAGCGCGTTGTAGTACGCGGCCGACGCCAGCCCGAGGCCCTGGATGCCCACGGCGATGCGCGCGCCGTTCATCATCTTGAACATCTGGCTCATGCCGACGTGCTCGACGGTGCCCACGAGCTCGCCCACACACGCGTCGTTCTCACCGAAGTTGAGGACACAGGTGGCCGAGCCGTTGATGCCCATCTTGTGCTCGATGGAGCCCACGCCCACGTCGTTGGCCTGGCCGGCGCTGCCGTCCGCGTTGATGCGCAGCTTGGGGACGATGAACAGCGACAGGCCCTTGGTGCCCGGCGACGCGCCGTCGATGCGCGCGAGCACGAGGTGGATGATGTTGTCCGCCATGTCGTGGTCGCCGCCGGAGATGAAGATCTTCGTCCCGCGGATGTTGTAGGTGCCGTCGCCGTTGCGGCGGGCGGTGGACTTGGCCGCGCCCACGTCGGAGCCGGCGTGCGGCTCGGTGAGGCACATGGTGCCGCCCCACGTGCCGTTGAGCATCCGCTCCACGAACATCTTCTGCTGGGCGGGCGTGCCGCACTCGGCGATGACTTCAGCCGCGCCGAACGCCAGGCCCGGGTACATGTTGAAGGCCGTGTTGGCGCCCGACAGCAGCTCCTCCACCGTCACCTGGAGCATCATCGGCGCGCCCTGGCCGCCGTGCTCGGGGTGCACGGCCACCGTCTTGAAGCCCTGCTCATAGAGCTTCTTCCACGCGTCCTTGAAGCCGGTGGGGGTGAAGACGGAGCCGTTCTCCACCCGGCAGCCCTCGCGGTCACCCACCGAGTTGAGGGGCCCGAGCACCTCGCGCGCGAAGCGGTACGTCTCCGTGAGCACCGCCTTGGCCTCGTCCGGGCCCCAGGCCTCGTACGGGGCCTGCCCGGACACCTGGCCGAAGCCGAACTGCTCGAACAGCGTGAAGAAGATTTCTCTGAGGTCGGTCTTGTAGGTGTTGATGCCGGCGGACATGGCCACTCCTGCGTGACGGCTCACTGCCTGCCCTCCAGGAGGGCAAAGGGGTCAGTGGCCCAGGTAAGACGCAGGAAGTGTGGCGGCGACTGATTTTTGAGTCAACCCTGAATGACACCGCGCGTTGAGGGGCGGTCAGAACCGCCCGTCAAGCGCGGGGGGAAGTGCCTACTTCTTCGCCTTCTTGGCGACGGGAAGCGACGCCGTCTTGGCGGCGGGCTTCTCGCGGGGAGCGGTCTTCTTGGAGGAGGCGCCGGTGCGGCGCTCGTCCCCCTCCTCGCCCTCCTCGGGTGCCCCCTCGCCGCTGGCGGCGGTGGCGGCCGGGGCGGCGGTGCTCAGGCTCTCCCGGGGGACTTCCACGACGATGGGCGCCTGGCCGGAGCGCTGCCGGTTCTCGTCCTCGAGGGAGAAGAAGAGCTGGATCTGCGAGGTGCCCTTCATCACCAGCTCGCCGCGCTGGTTCTCCGCCCAGAGGTCGATTTCGACGAAGTAGCGGCCGCCGGTGCCGTGCCTGTCGCTGACGCGGCCCTTGCAGACGACGGTGTCGCCCGGCCACACCATCTTGATGAAGCGCACGTTGTAGCGCCGCATCTGGCCGCCGCGGGCCCAGTCGCTGATGAGCTGGCCGAGCATGCCCATGACGAGCATGCCGGGAGCGTAGACGCTCGGCATGCCCACGCTCTTGGCGTAGACCTCGTCCACGTGGACGGGGTTGTAGTCACCGGAGGCGCCGGCGTAGCGGGACAGCTGCACGCGGTCGACGGGCGCCTTGGCCAGGGCCGGCAGCTCGTCACCGACGCGGATGGACTCGAAGTACAGCTTGCGCGCGGGCATCACGGGGTCTCCTTGGTGGCGCGGACCACCAGCGTCCGGCGGGCGCGGAACACGAGATTGCCCTCCTCGTCACGGCCCTCGTCCTCGATGACGGCGATGTCCATGCGCCCGGAGATGCCGGGGCGCTCGAACACATCCGACACGCGGGTGGAGACGTAGATGCGGTCACCCGCGAAGATGGGCCGCTCGTAGTCGAAGCCCTGCTCGGCGTGCAGCAGGCTCTTGATGCCCACGCCCAGCAACTCCCGCAGGTCCGCCGCGGAGTGGAAGGACGCGGGGAACGTGGGGGGAGCGATGATGGTGGGATAGCCGGACGCCCGCGCGTACTCCTCGTCGTAGTAGATGGGGTTGTAGTCGCCGATTGCCTCCGCGAAGCGGCGGATGGCGCCCTTCTCGACCTCGTTGAGCGTCGGCGGCGAGGCGCGGCCGATCGCGTTCTTGTCCAGCATTTCCCTCTCCTGATTCTAACGTCCGGCCGGAAGCTCGAGCACCGTGAGGAGCCCCGCCTCGGCGGCCGTCAAGCGTGGCGCGGCATTCACCAGCGCGTTCGCGGTGGCCCGGTCGCCCGCCACTCCCCCCGGGATTTCCAGCACCAGCTTCGGGTCCGCGTCGATTTCGATGCGGTCCTTGGGGTCATCCGCCCCCACTGCGATGGTCAGCTCCAGCCGGACCCGCTCCTGCCCCTCTTCCAAACCCACCACGGACTGGAACATGCCCGCCACCCGCCCCTTCTTCACGGGAAATGCGCCGCCGGTGATGTCCTCCTCGGCGAACACGGGGGCTACTTCTTCTTCGTAGTCGTCGCAATCCAGCCCGAGTCCCAGGCCCGCCAGCGCCGCGGACTCCACCAGGCCGACGTGGCCCAGCTGCTCGCTGTCCACCAGCTCGAAGAACTCGTCCTCCGTCAGGCCCGCGCCCACCTTGCGCTGCAGGGCCTCGCGCCGCAGGCGTGCGTCCACCACGCGCGTCACGGTGGCGCGGCGCACCGGCCCGCACACCTGGCCGGCGACGGCCACCAGCCTGTCCAGCACGAAGCCGGGATTGACGCCGGTGCCCACCACCGCCACGCCCGCCTTCTGCGCGGCCTGGTCCAGCTTGTCCGCCAGCTCCGGGTACTTGAGGTACGGGAAGGCCAGCTCCTCGCAGGTGCTGGCCACCGGCAGCCCCAGCTTCACCGCCGCCAGAATCTGCTCCATCACCTGCGGCAGCCTCGAGCCGGTGGCGTGCAGCAGCACCGCGCCCTTGCGCTTCGCCACCGCCTTCTCCAGCGAGTCCACCACCTTCACGCGCGGCGCGGGCCCTCCCAGCACGTCTCCCAGGGCGCGTCCCACCAGCGACGGCTGCGTGTCCACGGCGCCGATGAGCTCCACCTCGGGAGACGACATCGCGGCCCTGGCAATCTCCTGACCGATGAACCCCAGCCCCATCACCACCACCGGCACTGGCCCTTCGGGGGCTCTAGCCATCGGAGATTGCTCCAGGATTCCAAGGGGTTAGCGACACCACACGGACTGCGTGGGCACCATAAAACACACCTTGGCGGGCAGGCAAGCGTCACTTGGATGTGCGACTCTTCCGGACTGAGAGAACTTCCAAGGATTTCCGGGGCTTGCGAGCACACAAGCGCCGGAGGGCCCCTGTTTTGCCGGCGAGTGACGCGTGTATAAGGGGAAGCAAGCTCGCCTCCCTGGAGAATCCGCAGACATGGACCGAATCCTCGTGGTGGATGACGACGTGCTCATCCTCGCCGCGCTCTCCCGGATTCTGCAGACGGAAGGTTACGAGGTCATCACGCACAGCGACCCGGCGCTGGCGGCGCGCGAGGTGGGCTTCCACGTCGTGCTGACGGACTTCATGATGCCGTACCTCAACGGCATCGAGCTGCTGGGGGCGCTGCGCGAGCGCAACCCGAAGGCGGTGCGGCTGATGCTGACGGCGGCGGCGGACTTCCGCACCGCGTCCGAGGCCGTCAACCGCGGCGAGGTGTTCCGCCTGCTGGGCAAGCCCTGGTCCCTGAGCGAGCTGACGAGCAGCGTGCGGCAGGCCTTCGAGCACTACCGCCTGGTGGACGCCAACGAGCGGCTGACGCGCGAGGTGGCGGAGAAGAACGCGGAATTGGTGGCCATCAACCGGGACCTGGAGCGCCGGGTGGTGGAGCGCACGGCGGGCCTTTTGGACGGGCTCATCAGCGCGCTGGACTACCGCGACACGGAGACGCAGTGGCACTCGCGCCGGGTGTCGCTCTACTCGCGGCGGCTGGCCCAGGAAGTGGGGATGACGGGGGCCGCGCTGGACGTGGTGGAGCAGGGCGCGCTGCTGCACGACATCGGCAAGATTGGCGTGCGCGACTCCATCCTGCTCAAGCCCGGCCCGCTGACGCCGGATGAATGGGTGGAGATGCGCAAGCACCCGGAGTTCGGCTACCGGATGCTGGCGAAGATGCCCTACCTGCACGAGGCGGCGCTCATCGTGCTGCAGCACCAGGAGCGCTGGGACGGCAAGGGCTACCCGCAGAACCTGGCGGGCGAGGACATCGTCCTCGGGGCGCGCATCTTCTGCATCGCGGACACGGTGGACGCGATTACGTCGGACCGGCCCTACCGCAAGGGGCGGCCCATGAGCGTGGCGCGGGATGAAATCCGCCGCTGCGCGGGCACCCAGTTCGACCCGGCGCTGGCGGAGGCCTTCCTGCGCATCCCGGAGACGGAGTGGCAGCGCATCCGCCAGGAGGTGGAGGCGATGGAGGAGTCGGAGGTCCAGCGGTGGCATGGCCACCCGCTCGGCCCTCCGTCGATGGCCAGGGCCAGCGGCGCCTGAGCGCCGGGCCCTACTGAGACAGCTGCACCGCGCGCACCTCGCGGATGATGTCCCCCTCGAGGAGCGCGTCCACCACGTCCATTCCGGACACCACCTCGCCGAAGGCCGTGTAGCGGCCATCCAGGTGGGGCTGCGGCGCGTGGGTGAAGAAGAACTGGCTGCCGCCCGTGTCCTTGCCCGCGAGCGCCATGCCCACGGTGCCGCGGAGGTAGGGCCGGCGCGTCATCTCGCAGCGGATGGAGTAGCCGGGGCCGCCCTCCCCGTCCCCGCGCGGATCTCCACCCTGCGCGACGAAGTCCGGGACGATGCGGTGGAAGGTGGTGCCGTTGAAGTAGCCCTTGCGCGCCAGCGCGTACAGGTTGCCGGAGGTGAGCGGCGCCTCCTCCGCGTCCAGCCGCACGGTGATGTCGCCCTTGGCGGTGCGGAAGACGAGGCCGGCCCGCGCGGGCGCGGGCTCGGGACGGAAGGTGTCGGCGGGCAGCTCCACGCGCTCGGAGCGCACGGGCTGGCCCGTGAGCTGGGTGAGGGCCTCGGCGGCCACGCGGCGCACGTTGGCGTGGGGGTGCTTCAGCCACTCGCGGAAGCGCGGCTCCGCGGCAGGGCCCTGGAGGGCGACGAGCGCGCCGGCCACCGGCTCGGCCAGGTCTCCCGGCTCCTTCGGCACGCGGTCGGCGAGGCGCTCCACCACGGCCACGAAGCCCTTGGCGTCAATCTTCCCGAGCGTGGCCGCGGCCGCGCCGGCCACCACCAGGTCATCGCCCTCGACGAGGGGGCGCACCGCCGTGGCCGTCCGGAGCACGGGGCGGGCGCCCAGGGCCTCCAGCGCCGCGAGGCGCACGCGTGCGTCCCGGTGGCGCAGGTAGCCCACCGCGAAGCTCGCCGGGTCCTTCACCTGTGCCTGCGCCGCCTCGCGGATGCCCAGGGCCAGCCGCCGCTCGTCCTGCACGCGGCCGAAGCCGCAGGCCGGCGAGTCCCCGGGCACGCCGCGCTGCCGGTCCAGGGCCGCCGCCAGCCGGCAGTCCAGCCACCCGAGGTCCGTGCGCGCCAGGTCCGAGGCCGCGCCCCGCTCCGCGTCCGCCAGCGCGAGGCGCAGTGAGACGAGGAGGGGCGCGGCGAAGTCGGGCAGCCCCTGCTGCGCGAGCGCCAGAATCGCGTGTCCCTCCGAGGAGCGGGCCAGGGTCTCCACCTTCGCGTCCGCGCCATCGGTGGCCGTGCCGCGCGACGCGCCACCATTCGGCTCGGCGGAGCCCTGCGCCATGCCCTCGGCGTTCGTCACCTCCGGCGCCTCCAGGCCCCGCGCCACGCGCTTCGCCCGGGGCGCCAGCGCCTCCAGCGCATCTACCGCCGTGCACGGGCCACTGCACTTCGCGGCCAGCTTCGCCAGCGAGCGCGCCGCCTCCGCCGCCACGCGCGGCACCGCGTCCTCCAGCAACCGCCCCAGCACCAGCGCATCCTCCGGCCCGCCCAGGTCGCCGAAGGCCTTCGCGCACAGGCCGCGCACGTCCGCGTCCGCATCCCCGAGGCAGCCACGCAGCGCGGGCAGCGCCTCCACCCGCTTCGCCGTCATCAGCAGATAGGCGCCTCCGTAGCGCGCCTCCACCGGCCGCTCCCCGGCCAGCAGCGCCACCACGGGCACCAGCGGCACGGCCGCCACCACCGCCGCCCCACCCCGCCGCGCGGCCACGCCCAGCGACAGCGCGGCCCGCCCCGCCACCTCCACGTCCCCGCCCTGGAGCCGCTCCACCAGCCGCGCCACCGCCGCCGGCGTGCCCGTGCGGCCCAGCGCGTCCAGCAGCGTCGTGCGCACCCGCGCCTCGCGCTCCGCGCCCTCCGCCTCCAGCAGCGCATCCGCCAGCCGCGTGCGCTCCGCCTCCGTCAGCGGCTCCCACGCCAGGGCCAGCTCCCCGGCGGCGAAGGCGGCCTCGTCGCGCACGCCGGGCTCCGCGTCCTTCAGCCCCGCCACCACCGTGTCCAGCGTGGCCGGGTCCTGGATGCGGGCCAGCGCCCGCTGTGCCCTCGCGCGCACCCGTGCGTCCTGCGCGCCCGTGGCCTGCTGCAGGAGCGCCCCATCCCCCAGCGAGCGGCGGTCCTCCCAGTCCTGGATGCGGGCCAGCGTCGCAGCGTCCACCGGCTCCCCCTCCTGTGAGGGCACGGAGCGGACACAGCCGGAGGACAGCGCGAGGACGGCGAGGGAGGCAGTCAATGCACGGGAGGTGCGCAGGCGGCTCATGCGCTGGGGCCTAGGTCAATTCCCCGCGAAAATCCAGGGGTTAGGACGCTGCGGGTTTGACATGCGCGGGCCGGGGCTCCGAAGATGCATCCTCGTTTCTCTCCTCGGGAGCGCTGGTCCTGAACTGCCCTGGCTGCGGCTCGAAGGTAGCCGCCAACACCTCCATCTGTTCCGTCTGCGACTACATCATCGACGGCTCCTTCCTGTCCGCCGAGCCCCCCGCCGACGACAACGACGACGAGGCCACCGGCGCCGCGCAGGACCCTCGGCCGGCGAAGCCCGCCGCGTCCGCGCGTCCCAAGGTCAGGACGGGGAGCCGCGCCGCGGCGCCGCCGCAGGACTCGGAGTCCACCAACATCCGCAGCATGGACGAAATCGCCCGGGCCGCGCCTCCGCGTACCGGCGCCCGGCCCGCCCGCGCCGCGACCGCTCCCCGCCGCGCGCCGCCTCCGCCGGTGGAGGCGCCCGTCGACGCGGGGCCGGACCCGTGGGACCGCTCTCCCAGAGGCGGGGGCGGCGGCAGCCCCGTCGCGGACCCCGAGGAGCTCATCCGCGACGCGAAGGAGCTGTTCGGCCTGCTCGCGGGCGGGGACAAGATTGCCTTCTGGAGCGCGGCGGCGGTGATGTTCTCGTGCTTCCTTCCGTGGAAGGAGACGGCGGCGGACGGCGACGTGCTGGGGCTCATGAGCATGGGCGTCGGCGCCTTCGTGCTGTCCATCCTCACGATGACCGTCGTCGGCATGCGCGTGAAGAACGCGTTCGGGAAGCTGGGCCCGGTGGTGCCGTGGATGGCCCAGCTGCTGTTCTGCTTCCTGTGCCTCGTCTGGTGCATCATCTTCATCAAGGTGTCGGCCGACACCACGCGCGTGCCCACGCCCATCGGGAACGCGGAGATGATGAACTCGTCGCCCAGCTTCGGCGTCTTCGTCGCGGCGCTGGGCTCGCTCGCGGCGCTGGGCGGCACGCTGCTGGGCTTGAAGAGCAAGTCCGCCTGAGGCGCGCACGGCCCTTCACGAAACCGCTGCCGCGCCCCGCGGCAGCGGGCTAGCGTCTTCCGCCACCATGTCCGACGCCACTCCCCTCACCCGCCTCACCTCCGCGCTCGGCGCGGCCGTCTTCGGGCAGCAGCGCGTGCTGGCCGACCTGGTGACGGCCTTCCTCGCGCGCGGACACGTGCTGCTGGAGGGCGTGCCCGGCGTGGCCAAGACGCTCACCGCGCGCAGCATGGCCGGCGCGCTGGGGCTGCACTTCACCCGCGTCCAGTTCACTCCGGACCTGATGCCGGCGGACATCCTCGGCACCAACGTCTTCCAGCCGCAGGACAACGCCTTCCGCCTGGTGAAGGGCCCCATCTTCACGGAAGTCGTCGTCGCGGACGAAATCAACCGCACCCCGCCCAAGACGCAGGCCGCGCTGCTGGAGGCCATGGAGGAGCGGCAGGTCACCATCGACGGCGTCTCGCACGCGCTGCCGCCGCACTTCTTCGTGGTGGCCACGCAGAACCCGCTGGAGCTGGAGGGCACCTACCCGCTGCCCGAGGCGCAACTGGACCGCTTCCTCATGCGCGTGCGCGTGGGCTACCCGGACGGGGACTCGGAAGTCACCATGCTGCGCGCCTTCCACCAGCGCGAGGGCCGGCCGACCTCCACGGAGCGCGTGCTGGACGCCCCCACCCTGCTGGAATTGCAGGCGCGCGCCGCCCGCGTGTCGTGTGACGACTCCATCATCCAGTACGTCGTGAACGTGGTGCGCGACACGCGCGCCCACCCGCGGGTGCGCCTGGGGGCCAGCCCCCGCTCGGCGCAGGCGCTGCTGGCCGCGGCCAAGGCGCGCGCGGCGCTTTCGGGCACGGACTTCGTCACCCCGGATGACGTGAAGGGCGTGGCCTTCAGCGTCCTCAACCACCGCCTCCTCCTCAAGGCCGAGGCCGAGGTGGAGGGCGTCACCGTGGACGACGTCCTCCGGCAGACGCTCGAGCGGGTGCGAGTGCCCCGGTGAGCGCCGGCCGCCCCGTCCCCACGGGCCTCGCCGTGGCGCTACTGGCGGCGGGGCTCGTCCCGGCCGCGCTCGCGGTGGCGGGCCCGGCCTTCGGCTGGCTGGCGCTGGCGGTCGACGTGGCGGTGCTCGCGCTGTGCGCCGTGGACTTCCTGCGCGCCCCCCGCGCGGACGCCGTGACGGTGCGGCGCCAGGTGGAGCCCATCCTCTCCTCCGGCACGCGCAACCCCGTGCATCTCGAATTCGAGCGCACCGACGGCGGCGCCCACCCCCTGCGCCTGGAGGCGCGCGACGAGCCCCCGGAGGACGTGGCCAGCACCGGCCACCGGCAGGCCCTCACCCTGCCCGGCGGCGCGCCGCCTCCGGGCACGCCGCCCCGGCTCACCTACTTCATCACCCCGCCGGCGCGAGGCGACGCGCGCTTCGGGGACGTCCACCTGCGCCTGCTGGGGCCGCTGGGGCTGTGCGCGCGGCAGGTCCGCGTGCCGGCCGCGCAGAGCGTGAAGGTGTACCCGGACCTGACGGCGCTCTCGCGCGAGGCGCTGGCGCTGGCGCGGGCCTCGGAGTCCCCTTCCGCGCGCACCCAGCGGCGCCGCGCCGCGGAGGGCCGCGAGTTCGAGTCGCTGCGCGAGTACCGCCCCGGGGACGACTACCGCCACATCGACTGGAAGGCGTCCGCGCGGCACGGCGACACGCTGGTGCGCACGTGGCAGCCGGAGAAGCACCAGCCGGTGCTGCTGCTGCTGGACTGCGGGCGCCACATGGCGGGCCAGGTGCAGGGGCGCCGCAAGCTGGACCACGCGGTGGACGCGGCGCTGCGCCTGGCGCGCGTGGGCCTGGACGCCGGGGACGTGGTGGGGGTGCTCGCCTTCGCCAGCGACGTGCGCGCCTTCCTCCCGCCGAGGAAGGGCCGCGAGCACCTGCGCCTCATCACCGAGTCGCTCTACCGCACCGAGGCCGCGCTGGAGGAGAGCGACTACGGCCGCGCCTTCGACTTCGCCTTCGCCCGGCAGACGCGCCGCGCGCTGGTGGTGCTCTTCACGGACCTGGTGGACCCGGACGCCTCCGCCAGCCTCCTCACCCGCACCCTCGCGCTGCGCCCCCGGCACCTGCCCGTCGTCGCCTCGCTGCTGGACGAGGATGTGGAGGCCGCGGCGACGGGTGTGCCCCGGGATGCGCGGGACGCCTACGCGCGGCAGGCCGCGGCGCGGCTGGAGGCCGAGTACCGGCGCACCGCCACCACCCTGCGCGACGCCGGTGCGCTCGTGGTGCGGGCCCCCGCGCGCGGCTTCGGCGCGGCCGCGCTCAACGCGTACCTGGACGTGAAGTCGCGTGGGCTGCTCTGAGTCCTTCCGTCAAGTCCAGCAGAAAGATTGCATGAAGCGCGCATGAGCCGCGCGCACGCGTCGCTCGCGCAGAAGCATGCCAATCGCGCCGAGGCCGAATTCTAGGCTCCGGAGACGACCCCCTTTACAGACACGTCTCCGTCAACAAAATGGCGCGTCTCTCTCGCCCGCCTCTTTGGCGGGCGACCTCGAACATCACGGATGGAGACGGTCTTGGCGGAGGGCGCGAGGGGCTTGAGGGTGGAGGTGGAGGTCGACGCGGCAGCGGCGGCGGCGGCGATGGCGTCACGGGTGGAGTCCGAGCCCACACGGACGTTGACCCCGTTCCACGAGCGGCTGCTGGCCGAGGAGCTGCTGGCGAAGAGCGGAGACACGCAGCAGCGGCTGGCCGGCGCGCTCGCGGAAGCGAAGGTGGACCTCAACCCGCACCAGGTCGAGGGCGCCATGTTCGCGCTCGACTCCCTGTCGCGCGGCGGCTGCATGCTGGGCGACGAGGTGGGGCTGGGGAAGACGATTGAAGCAGGCCTCGTCATCGCCCAGCTGATGGCGGAGGGGAAGAACCGCATCCTCATCCTCTCGCCGGCCACGCTGCGCGCGCAGTGGAACAGCGAGCTGCGGGAGAAGTTCGACCTGGACAGCGTGCTGGTGGACGGCCGCACCGTGCGGGCCACCGGAAACTGCTTCGACCAGCCCTTCCCCGTCATCTGCTCGCACCCCTTCGCGGCCAACAAGGGTGCCCTGGCGGCGGAGATTCCGTGGGACGTGGTCGTCATCGACGAGGCCCACCGCCTGCGCAACGCCCACCGCCCCAACAACAAGATGGGCCAGGCGCTCAAGGCCGCGCTGGCCGGGCGTCCCAAGCTGCTGCTCACCGCCACCCCGCTGCAGAACGACATCATGGAGCTGTTCGGCCTGATGTCCCTGCTGGACGAGCAGATCCTCGGCCCCGAGCACGCCTTCCGCAGCCGCTACCGCGTGGACGAGGGCGGCGGCATGTCCGAGGCTGCCGTCGCCGAGCTCAAGGAACGGCTGGCCCCCGTGGTGCAGCGCACCCTGCGCCGGCAGGTGCGCGAGTACGTCCGCTACACCAACCGCCGCTCCATCGTGGAGGACTTCACTCCCTCCCCCGAGGAGCATGACCTCTACGAGAAGGTCAGCGAGTACCTCCAGCGCTCGGAGGCCGCGGCGATTGAACCCGGCAAGAAGACGCTCCTGACGCTCTGCTACCGCAAGCTGCTGGCGTCCTCGACGTACGCGATTGCGCCCACCCTGCGCCGGCTGTCGGAGAACCTCGAGAAGCGCCTCCAGGCGGCGAAGCTGGGCCAGCAGGCGCTGGCCATGTTCGAGCCCGAGGAGGCCAGGCAGTTCGTCGAGGAGGGCGAGGAGTGGTCCGACGACCCGGCCAAGGCGCCCAACGTGCGCGTCCTGGAGCAGGAGGTCTGGGAGCTGCGGCAGTATGCGGACCTGGCGGACTCCATCAAGGTCAACGCCAAGGGCGCAGCGCTCGTGCGCGGCCTGGACCGCACCTTCGGGGTGATGCGCGCGCACGGCTGGCCGGAGAAGGCGCTCATCTTCACCGAGTCCCGGCGCACGCAGCAGTACCTCTTCAACCTCCTCGGGGAGAGCGGCTACAAGGGCAAGATTTCGCTCCTGGCGGGTGACCTGGCCAGCACGCCGGAGGAGCGCCGCGCGCTGGTGGACGAGTTCCGCAACAAGTCGCAGATCCTCATCTGCACCGAGGCCGGCGCGGAGGGACTCAACCTCCAGTTCTGCAACCTGGTCGTCAACTACGACCTGCCCTGGAACCCGCAGCGCGTGGAGCAGCGCATCGGCCGGTGCCACCGGTACGGCCAGCAGCGGGACGTGCTGGTCATCAACTTCCTCAACCGGATGAACGCGGCGGACGCGCGCCTGTTCGAGCTCCTGGAGAAGAAGCTCAACCTCTTCGACGGCGTCTTCGGAGCGTCGGACGAAATCCTCGGCGCGCTGGAGAGCGGCGTCGACTTCGAGCGGCGCATCCTCGACATCTACCAGTCCTGCCGGAAGCCGGAGGAGATCAACGTCGCCTTCGACAAGCTGCGCGAGGAGATGGAGGGCCGCATCAGCAAGCGCATGACGGAGATGCGCTCGGTGGTGCTGGAGCGCTTCGACGGCGACGTGCGGCGGCGGCTGCGCGGGCAGCAGGACCAGACGAAGGAAGCCCTCGCCAAGCGGCAGCAGGAGGCGCGCGCGCTCACCAGCTCCGTGCTGGGCAGCCGCACCTCGGGGCGGCTGGAGATTGCCAAGGCCGCGTACGCGGTGAAGGAGCGCACCCAGGACGCGGTGGCCTACCTGCAGCTGGACGCGTCCGGGCTGCCGTCGCGGCTGGCCCGGCTCGCCGGCTGCGAGGGCTGGTGGTTCGCCTACAAGTTCGAGACGACGGGCATCAAGCCGGAGGAGAAGCTGGTCCACCTGGTGCTCGTGCGCGAGCGGGACGGCGGCTTCCGGGCCCTGCCGCTGCAGGACGGCGCGCACTTCGTGAAGCTGGCGGCGAAGGAGGAGAAGCGGCGCCAGCCCGCCCCGGTGTCCGTGCAGCTCATGCAGGAGCAGTCGCTGGTGGCGGCCAAGGAGGAAATCGTCCGGGCCGCGGAGCGCCGCAACGCCCTGGAGCTGGACAAGGCCAAGGAGCGCGCGGACCGGTACGTCGAGGACTGCCTCATGGAGTCGCGCGAGGCCGTGGAGGCCGCGCGGCAGACCTGGTTCGACGCGCGCAAGGCCGTGACGAGCGCCGAGGACGTGGCGGACAAGGCGAAGGCCCGGGCCCACTCGGACCGGATGGAGCGCGAGTACCGGCGCAAGCTGTCCTCCCTGCGCAACGAGGAGGAGAAGCGCTACGCCGCCAAGGACCGGCAGCTCGCGGACCTGGCGCAGAAGGCGAAGGTGTCGGAGAAGCGCTCCCTCATCGCCTCCGCCTACTTCTGGCTCTCCTGAGGGCCGCGGAAACCCGGGTGGAACGGGCGCCGCGTCCTCCCGGGACGGGCCCTGCGTCCTCCTGGAACGCACCCGGCGCCCCCGGGGCCCGGGAAGGTGGCCGTGCGGGCATGTTTCTCGGGACTTACCAGGGTATGGGCTCCTGGCTCGGGGGTTGCTATTACCCCATGACGTATGCCCCCCACGCTCGCCTCTGCTCGACATGCTCCTCGGAAATCCTGGCTCCTGCGTGGTTTGAGTGCGGAGTACCTCCTCGTCCGAGGCACCGACGTCGACGCTGAAGACGACGCCTCGCGGGTCCCGGAGACGGTGGCCCTGTGGCACCTGGAGTGGTGGCTGGCCAATGCCCCCGGCAGCGCCTGGACGCTGCTCGAGGCCCTCGGCGGCATGGAGCCGCTGGGACTCTCGCGGCTGGGACACGCGGCGGAAGCGCAGCGGCTGCGCCGGCGGCTGGAGCGCGCCCTCCGCGTGGGAGAGCTGGTGGTGCTCTCCTACGAGCGCACGCGCCATGCGCCCCTGTCCTTCCCGGAGCCCGCCGCGGAGGTGGAGCCGGAGCCGCCCATGGCGGAGGCGCCGGCCTCCGCGCCCGCGCCCGCCCCCGTCGACACGGCGGCGCAGGTCCACGCGCTCGTGCAGGCCGCGAAGGACGGCGTGCCCTTTTGCGAGGAGTGCGCCAAGGCCGCGGCGGCCCAGAGGAAGGCGGCGTGACGGCGGCCCCCGCCACCACGCTGGACGTGGACCGCGTCCTGGACCTGCTCTGGCGCCCTCCCGAATTCGGAGAGCCGCCCTGCGAGGTCTACGCCGTCCTCGACGGCGCCCGCTCCCCCGCCGTCACCCGCACGCTGATGCAGTGGGCGCGCGGCTGCGTGTGCCTCTACGAGGGGCCGGTGCCACGGGAGCTGCTGGCGGTGGCGCCGTACCTGGTCCTCCTGCGCCGCGACGCGGCGTCCACCCGCGAGCTGCTCACGAAGGCGTGGGGCCAGTCGTGGGGCATCTTCGTCGCCACGCCCGCGAGCCTGGGTGATTTGCGCCGCCACTTCCGCAAGTTCCTCCAGGTGGAGGACGAGCAGGGCCGCCGCCTCTACTTCCGCTACTACGACCCGCGCGTGCTCCGCGCGTACCTGCCCACGTGCACCCACCGGGAGCTGAGCACGCTCTTCGGCCCCGTGGAGCGCTACCTCATCGAGAGCCCCGACGGCGGCGCCCTGGTGGAGTACGCGGTGGGGCCGGAGGGCCTGGAAGAGCGGCCCCTGCCCTTGAGCTGAACGCCCGCCGTCGCGCCGAGGAGGACGCCCATGACGAAGTACAACCGGCGTGTGCTCCGTGCCCTGCTGGAGTCGGTGCAGAGCGAGGTGCAGGAGAAGCAGGTCCCGCTCGGCAGCCACATGGGCCACGCCCATGACGACCTGCTCGGGTTGCTGAACCTGGGCGCGCTCGAGCTCGTCGAGCCCTCACTCTACGTGCCGCAGGAAACGGAGCTGCGGAAGCAGGACCTCTTCAAGCGGTCCGTCGTCATACGGCCCAAGGAGAAGCATCACCTGCTGCGGCTGAAGACGAAGGAGCGCACGAGCGTGCGCCTGCGCAGGATGCACCGCCTCCCGTTGGAAGACAGGCTCGCCCTCCCGCCGCTCGAGCTCCAGGTCAGGCTCATCTCCAAGAGCCGCAAGGGCATCAGCCAGGCCCGCACGTCACTGCATGACCCGCTGAAGTCCTTCTCCCTCGATGGCAAGGAGCGCACGCGCGGCTGGCAGGTGGATGCGCGCTTCCTGTTGAAGGGCGGCGAGGTGCGCTACCACGTCACCCTCCATCTGCCCCTGGACGTCCTGCGCACGCAGCTCCAGTCGGTGGCCTGGGAGGAGAACACCGACCTGCGCTTCTCCAACCCCCGCTACGTGCTCTGCTCGCACGACGAGTACACACTTCGGGGGGACGCGGGCTACCGCGCCGGCACCAACTTCGCCATCGACGTGCGCTTCGGGCCCCACCTGTGGGCCGGCGTGTCCACCCTGTTCGACGTGACGCTGATTGGCCGCTTCCTCCCGCGCCAGGACGAGCTCCCCGAGGTCCGGCTCGAGTCCTATCCCTTCGTGCTCGCGCTGGCGGATTCGCGGGTGGAGAACGTCGCCCTGCACGTGTACAGCGAGCCGCGCGACGAAGGTGGCATGGACTATGTCGCGCAGCTGCGCGGCCTGCTGAAGGTGGGAGACCACCTGCTGCCGGTGTGTACGGAGCTGCCCGAGGACGAGGGCGTGCTCTGCTGGGAGAGCCAGCTTGGCACCCCCATGGAGCTGCCGCTGGCCGGGCTGGACCCGCTCATGGGGGGCAGCGACTGGCGCACCGACGTCGGACGCCTGAAGCCGCTGCTCGACGCGGCGGAGGGAAGGACCCGACTGGTGGAGGCGGGCCTGGGCGTGGACCTGCTCGACGGGCGGCGGACGGACGCCCACGCCCTCTTCCAGGCCCCCGACTTCAGCTTCCGCGACGGCGTCCTGTCGTTCCGCGAAGTCCAGTTCGAGTGGGAGTGGAGCCATCAGCTGGGAGAGGGCCAGTTCCACATCCAGGCCGCGCTGACGTTCTGTGGCCTGACGTTCAATGCGCTGATGCGCCCGACGGACCGCATCGTCCTCGCCAGCCTCGCCGGTCAGGACATCGCCCTCGACCAGGCGATGCAGGAGACCGCCGAGGGGCACGAGCCCGAGGACCTTCCCACGCTGGCGCCCATGAGTCCCATGGTGCTCGTGGCCGAGGCCGCCGGCGAGCGGCTGCGGTTGCTCGCCGAGAGCGCGCACATCCCCCTGGAGGCGTACGACGAGGTGCACCTCTACTACTGCTGGCAGACGGACCGGCTGGTGCTGCGGTCCACCGCCGTGCTGGAAGACGACACGCTCGTGGAAGCCCACTGGAACTTGATGAGGTGAGCCATGTCCGTCCGCATCCTCTCCTGGAACCTGTACAACTTCCGCGCGAAGCTCGTGCGGAGGACCGCGGCCGTCAATCGCATCCTCAAGGTCGTCAACCCCGTGGGCGGCCCCAACTACGACATCCTCGTGGTCATCGAGCCCGGCTGCGTCCAGAGCCTCAACCCGGGAGACCTGGCCGCGGGCGACGGCGTGCTGGGCATCTTCAAGCTCCTGTCCAAGCTCCAGCACCGCCACGCGGGCTGGCGCGTGGCGCCGCCCCTGGCGCTGTGCAGCGGCGCGAAGGCGGAGACGCTCGCCATCTTCTACAACTCGGCCACCGTCGCCTTCGAGGGCCCCCGCACGAGCACGTCGCTCACCCAGCCCTGGAACTCCGCCACCGCGGATGACGGGCGAGCGTACTGGTACGACGGCACCGGCACCACGCTGCGCCGCGCGGGGCTGGCCGGCAACAACGTGACGGCGCAGGGCACGGGCGCCAACGCGACGGCCATCACCCTGGACGTGGCCGCCAACAAGATTTTCTGGGTGAACACCGCCACGCACCGGCTGTGGAGCTCGAACCTGGTGGGCGGTGGCGCGGCCGCCATGGGCGGTGCGGTGAACAACGTCTACGCCTCGCGCCTGCGCCTGGACACCGTCAACCAGCGCGTCTACTGGGTGGACACGAACTCCAACCAGATTCGCCGCGTGGACTACTCCGGCGCCAACCACACGGTGATTTCACCCACCCTGCCCATGGGCACGGCGCGGGTGCCCGTGGACCTGGCGTTGGACATGGAGTTCAACGTCCTCTACTGGTCCAACGCCGCGGGCGCCCACCGGCTGCAATGGTGCGACCTGGATGGCAACGGCAACTCGAACTTCCCGCCCGTGGGGCTCAACCGCCCCGACTGCCTCGCCATCGACTTCGCCCGCGCGCAGCTCTACTGGGTGGACACCGGCACCAACACCATCCATTCGTCGGACCTCCAGGGCAACGGCGTCCGCAACCGCTTCAACCAGGGCGGCGTGCAGCCGCGGCAATTGACGCTGCACATGGCGCGCAAGACGATGTACTTCGTCGACGCGGCCACGAACGACATCTGGCAGTCGGACATGGACGGCAACAACGCGGCCTCCGTCGTCCAGGGGGACGTGCCGGTGGACCTCACCCTGGACCCGGCCCGCAGCACCCTCTGGTGGGTGGACACCAACGGCAACCGGGTGCGCAAGCGCGTGCAGGGTGGCGCCGCGGTGGACGTGGTGGCCGCGGGTGCGCCCGGGCACCTCGCCGTCCACCCAGGCAGCGCCTACGTGGGCCAGTGCACCTTCCAGACGGGGACCGGCGCGCAGATCTACTTTCCCCAGGCCTACCAGCGCCGGCCCTACCTGGCGCGCTTCCGGGATTTGACGGCGATGGGCCCCAACAACACCTTCCTGCTGCTCGCGGCGCACTCGCCCGCGCCCAACTACCAGACGACGCGGCTGGCCGCGCGGTCGGGCAAGGGGTCCGCCAACAACCTCGATGCGCAGCGGGGGACGACGCGGATGGCCACCATCCGCGAAATCACCGCGCTGCGAGCCCTCACCGAGCCCGCGCTCGTCATCGGCGACTTCAACTGCTGCACCATGACGGGCGGCCAGCTCGCCCTGTGCTCCAACAACGGACCGGGCCACGCCAATGACCGCGCGGTGTTGACGGGCTTCGGCGGCGGCTTCGCCAGCCACATCACCACGCGCACCAGCCTCAAGAAGCCGGGCGTCAATGCCACCTACGCCTTGCACACCTCGCACGCGTACGACCACGTCCTCACGGCGGGCTTCACCACCGTGCACCACGCGCGGCTGAAGGACGTCATCGCGGAGAAGGCGGACCGGCGCCACGCCGCCGCGGTGGGCGGCGCCGTGGTGGCGGGCGGCGGCGCGGGGCTGGCCCAGGCCCACTTCCAGACCTGCCACGGCGCCTACTGGAAGACCACGGGCGTGAGCGACCATCTGCCCGTGGAGGTCCACGTCACGATTTGAGCGGCGCGCGAGCGCGTCACCGCCCACCCGCCCGGAAGACTCCGGGCCCTGTCATCCGCGCTCCGGCGGCTCCCATTCGGCACGCAGCAGCGGCTCCTCCGACGAGGGCTCGGCATCCTCGGTCTTCCGCGGCGACGGGGACGCGCGAGGGAGGATGCGCAGCGAGTACCCCGCGGCGCTCCCGTCCTCCGCCCGGCGCGGGGAGACCTGGACGTCCACGTCCTGGGCCTCCACGTCCGTCCCCTCGATGCGCGCCCGGCCCTGACCGTCCAGGGTGCCCTTGTGCGTCGAGCCATCCGGCAGCGTGGCCTCGAAGGACGCGCCGGTGACGGGGTCTCCGTCCTCGTCGAAGACGGTGACCTCCAGCCACGTCAGCGGGCACGTCGACACCGGCGAGTCCACGCGGGGCTCGGGCGACAGCTCCGAGGCCTCGGCGTCCAGCGCCTCGAAGCTCTCCACGGCGTCATCCGTCGGGGCCGGCGGCTCCGGCATCGGGAGCGGCTTCGGCGTCTGCGGGCTGCCCTTCTCCAGGTCCCACCCCTCAAACGGGTCCATGATTCACCTCCCCTGCGCGCAGCGTGGCGGCCACCTCGGCCGAGACGCGCTCCATCCGCTCGTGCTCGTCGAGCCGCGGGTGACCGAGGAGCTCCGCGGCCCACGGGTAGCGCGCGTCGGATGCGAAGTCGTCGCCCAGCGCGAACATCGCGTTGAGGTAGCGCAGCACGGCGGCCTTCGCGTGGATGTCATGTCGGGCCGCCAGGGCCAGGCCGTGGCGGATGCGCGCCTCGAGCGCCGCGTCTCCCAGGGCCTCGCACGTGACGGGCCAGTGCCGGCGCAGCCGTGTGGCCGCGTCCTCGACGAAGCGGTCTGCGGCGAGCCCTCCCAGGGCGCGCTGCTGCTCGGAGCGGATGACCCAGCGCATGGTGCCGGGAAGCATGACACCCGTGCCGGGAAACCGACAGGGCGCGGGCGCTACGTGCCCGGCGTTTCCGCCGGCTTGAGCCGCACCCACGTCGCGCCCCAACCTCCATCGCCCTCACCGGCGGAGCGGAACGACTCCACCTCCGGCAGCTTCGGAAGCAGCGCGTGCACGGTGCGGCGCAGCGCCCCGGTGCCCTTGCCGTGGATGATGCGCACGTCGAGCAGTCCCTTCTGGCGGCATGCCCAGAGGTACTCGACGACCAGCTCCTTCACCTCGCGCGGGTGGAAGAGGTGCAGGTCCAGCGTCCCGTCGATTGGAATTTCTACTGCCTCGTCCTCAGCGGGCGGAGGCTCCGGCCCCTCGGGTGGAAGCGGGGGCTCGCTCGCTCGCTGGGGCGGCAGGCGCCTGGGGGCCAATGTGCCACTCCTCGTTCTCGCGCTTCTTCTTCTCCGCCTCCAGCCGGCGGCGCTCACGGGCGACGCGGAACTGCTCGGAGAGGGAGGACACCTCCCCCTTCAGCGCGGAGAGATGCTTGCCTACATCATCCGCGGCAGCGTCGCGGCGCTCGGTCGCCTGCTCGCCTTGCGAGCCCGCGCCTCCGGCGGCCATCAACTGAACCATCATCGCGGCTACGGCCATGGACTTCATGTCATCTCACGTAAGCAAGACTCGTGCTCAGGGGCAAGTGGCGTTCAGGTGGAACCGTCCTGCGGCCTGCCCTCTTCCGTCTTGCGCACGACAATCCGTTCCGCGAGCCGGATGGCGGACAGGGGGGCGCTGCCCTCTGCCTTGTTGTTGATGGTAACGAAGGCGGGCTTCCCGCGCCGCTCCGCCGCCAGGCACACCCGGGCGAGCACGTCGCGGGTGGGCACGTCCTCGTCCACCAGCTTGTCGAAGGGGGCGTAGCGCGCGCGGGCCTCCTCGTAGCCCAGGTTCGGCGGGAGCATCCACCGCACCACCAGCGCGCGAGCCTCGAAGGCGCGGGTGCGCTTCGCCTGCTGCGCCACCGGCGGCATGTCGCGCCACACCGCGAGCACGGGGCTGACGCCCACGTCCGACAGCGCCTGCGCGAAGCCCTCGGTGAGGAGCTCCTCGTTGCGCACCTCCACGGCATACAGCGGGCCCTTCGGCAGCGCCGCGAAGAAGGCATGAAGCCGCTCCACGAAGCGCGCGGGGCCCCCGAGCGTCTGCGGGTCCTGCGGGGGGAACTGGAAGACGAGCGGCCCGGCCTTGTCGCCGAGTCCCTCGACGAAGGGGGCCACCACGGCCTCGGCGGCGTAGGCGGCGTGGAGGAACCTGTCGTTGGCCTGGCCCCGGTGCGCGCCGTAGCGCTCGTGGGTGGGGAAGCGGGCCATGGTGCAGACGTCGTGTGCCTTCACGAGGAAGCGGAAGCCGTCCGGCACCTGCTCGGCGTACTCGGCGAAGGCGCTGGCGGGGATGGGGGCGTAGAAGGTCCGGTCGATGCCCACCGTGCGCAGCACCGGGTGCTTCGCGTACGCGGCCAGGCCCTCGCGCGCGAGCTGCGAGGCGCTGGCCTCGTGGTCCCAGAGGATTCCGGACCACCCGGGGAAGGTCCACGAGGACGTGCCGAGGAAGGTGCCCGGGGGCAGCTGCTGGCCCAGCGAGGCCAGCGACTCCGCCGCCGGGGCGGGCCCTACCGGCTGGGTCGCCTTGCGGCCGCGGGCGGGGGCCTGCACGGGGGCACCGGTGAAGAGGTCGAGCTGGGAGGGTCCTCGGGGCTGGGGCATGGCTGCTCTCTCTGCTAACGCCGGACGTCACCTGATGCAGGAGGTTGCCCCGCTTCCTGCTCACTTGCCAAGTGGTATGTCCGCCCTACAGGCAGCCGAGCTCCATGGCCCGGAGGACGGCCCGGGTGCGGTCCCTCACGCCCAGCTTGGAGAGGATGCTGGAGGTCTGGTTCTTCACAGTCCCCTCCGCCGTCCCGAGCGCCTGGGCAATCTCGCGGTTGCTCAGTCCCCGGGCGATGAGGCGCAGCACCTCCACCTCGCGGCGGGTGAGCCCTTCCGGCAAGTCCGCGTGGGGGAAGTCGCGGGGCAACTCGGCCACGCCGCGGGCCACGCGCTCCGCGACACCGGGCGGCAGCAGCGTCTCGCCCGAGGCCACGCGGCGGATGGCGTCCGCGAGCTCCTCCAGCGAGACATCCTTGAGGAGGAAGCCCTGCACGCCCGCGCGGAGGGCTTCGATGATGGCGGCGTCCTCGTCGAAGGTGGTGAGCAGCACCACGCGCCGGGACGCGTCGGTGCGGCGCAACTCGCGGAGGGCCTCCAGGCCCGTCATGCGCGGCATGCGCACGTCCATCAGCACCACGTCCGGATTCAGCTCGGCGACCTTGCGCAGCGCCTCTTCGCCGTCGCCGGCCTCGCCCACTACGCGCAGGTCCGGGGTGAGGTCCAGCAGGCCGCGAAGGCCCTGACGCACCAGGGCGTGGTCATCCGCGAGGACGAGGCGAATCACGACAGGCCCCCATGCGCCGCGACGCTTCCACCCGCCGCGGCACCTCGCACCTCCCGGCCGCCGCTCATGTCCCCGCCCCATGCGCGGCAGGCAGCCACGCCTCCAGCTCCAGGCCCCGCCCCGCCGCCGCGCGCCACTCCACGCGGCCGCCCAGCCGGGTGAAGCGCTCGCTCATGCCGGTGAGTCCCGCGCCGGGCCTGACGGCCTCCGTGCCCCGCCCGTCGTCCCGCGCGTGCACGCGCACCCCTCCGTCCTCCGTGGGGACAATCGCAATCCACAGGTTGCGCGCCTGGGCATGGCGCAGCGTGTTCGTGAGGACCTCCTGCACGCAGCGGAACAGCGAGTGCGTCGCCTCGGAGGACTCCAGGCTGAGTGACTCGGGCACGTCCAGGTGGACGGCGAGCCCCGGGGCGCCCTCCGCGAGCGCGCGCAGCGAGGGCAGCAGCGGCACGGGCGCGTCGCGCATCGCCGTCACCGTGCCGCGCACCTCGGACAGCAGCGTGCGGGCGGCCTCCCGGGCGCGGCGCAGGTGCTCGGCGGAGGGCGTGTCCCGCGCGGTATGCGCCGCGGCCTCCAGGTTGAGGGAGAGCGCGGTGAGGTGGTGGCCCACCGAGTCGTGCAGCTCGCGGGCGATGCGCAGCCGCTCGCCCTCGCGCTCGCGGGCGGCGAGCAGCACCTGCGTGGCCTGCAGCTCCAGGTTCACCCGGGCCAGCTCGCGACGGGCCTCGGCCTCGCGCACCATCACCATCGCCGTGCCGAGCGTGAAGCCCTGGAAGCCCGCGTAGATGAGCGTCTGCACCAGCGCCCGCTCCACCGGGTGGATGACGGCGAACACGATGAACATGCCCACCACCTGCATGGCCACCCACGCCAGCGCCCGGCGCTGGGAGAGCACCTCGGGCGTCTGCCCGGAGGTGATGGCGAACAGCGCCCCGTCCAGGCCGCTGTCCCCCGTGGCAATCGCCACCAGCGCCGCCACCGCCTTCACGGCGAGCAGCGACACCCGGCCCCGTCCTTCCTGTCGCGCGTGGACCCAGAAGGCCACGCCGAACGTGAGGAACGCCGCCGTCCACACGAGCGAAGCCGGCTCCGCCCACCGCGCGGGCGCGCGCACGAGCTCCACGAGCTTCGGGAAGCCGACCACCGCCCAGGTCAGCATCCCGGCGACGAACAGCAGGCGATGGGTGGTGGCCGTCTTCGCCACGCCAGACACCGTGTGCATGGAAGAGAACTTACGAGGGCCCGGGCGGACAGGCCATGTGCCGGAAGTCACATGCGGCGGGTGTGACCTCCGCCAGAGGTGGGCCCTCCCGGCGCTCCGAACCGTACGCCGCGGACTCGCAGCACGTCGGCTACACCTTGAGGCGGATGGCGCCGGGGACGATGCTCATCGTGCACGGCAGGCGCCCCGGCGTCTCGCCGTCCACGTCGAGGTACACGTCCTCGCCCTCCATGGGCTCGGCGCGCAGGGTGCGGCAGCGCAGCCGGCGCGTGCCCTTCCACGTCACGTGGCTGCCGTTGTAGACGCCCTTCGACTTGAGGACGAAGTCGCTCAGGCCGTAGCCGGACCAGATGGTGACGTCGAAGAGGCCGTCATGGGTGACGGCCTCGGGCGCCACGAACATGCCGCTGCCGAAGTAGCGGCCATTGGCCACGGCGACGGCGGTGATGTCGAGCGTCTCCTCGGGGCCACCGTCGGCGGACAGGCGGACCTTCTTCTCCGAGTACTTCACCAGGCCCTTGAGCGTGCCCCACACGAAGCTGAAGTTGCCGCCCAGGGCCTTGCTGCCGCTGTTCACCTCGCGAGCCACCACCGCGCTCACGCCGAACGAGGCGATGTTGGCGAAGTAGCGCGTCTCCGGCTGGCCCTCGTTGTTGATGAAGTCGAGCCGGCCCACGTCGAAGGGCTCCGTCTTCTCGGAGCGCAGCCGGGAGAGGGACGAGTCCAGGTCCAGCTCCCACCCGAAGGTGCGCCGGAAGTCGCCGCCGGTGCCGCGGGGGATGAGGCCGAGCGCCGCGTTGGGGTTGATGGCCTTGCCGTCGCGGAAGAAGCCGTTGGTGACTTCGTTGAGCGTGCCGTCACCGCCCACGGCGACGATGCACTCGTAGCCGTCTTCGATGGCCTGGCGGGCGATGCGCGCCGCGTCCATGCCGCCCTGCGTGAAGCCGTGGCCGAAGTCACCGAGCGCCTTGCCCACCTGCGCGCCAATCTCGGCCCAGCGCTTACCCGTCTGCCCATTGGCGCTGCGCGGATTGACCACGAGGAACGTCTTCATCGGCACCTGCCCCTCCCTTGGGCCCCTCTTTACGCGGTTGCGCGTCAGCACTCCACTCCATGGCCAGTCCATGACGCGCCGGGTCCACCCCCACCCCTGGCCATGACATGCTGCGAACGAAAGTACGCACCGGGAACGAAACTACGCACCGGGCCGAGAACGAACGTACGCACCAGGAGGACTCCGCCCTGGCTACCCTGGAGCCCCGCGAGAAGCTCGTGCCCCACCTGAAGGCCACCCTCGCCGTGGACTGGGCCTGCCCGCACCTGCGCTCCGACCTGGAGGCCGCCAGCGCCCGCCCCTTCGAGGAGACACGGGCTCAGGAGGAGTACCTCACCGGGCATGACACGCCGGCCCATGATGGGGACACCGCGCGAGAGGCCCGCTTCCTGTCCGCCCTGGCCCGGGTGCGCGCCCTGGCCGACGCACGGGCGGCCCTCACCTGGGCACGGCTGATGGAGGTGCAGGCGGAGGTACTCGGGAAGCCCGTGGGCTTTCGGACGGGAGAGGCCTTCGCGCACGGTGGCGCGCACCGCTACCTGTACGCCCCGGACCTGGAGGAGATGTTCATCCGGAAGGTGGAGGCGGACGCGAAGGACGGCTGTCACCCGGTGGCACAGGCAGTGCGGTTGTACCTGGACCTGGCCTTCTTCCACCCGTTCCCGGACGGGAATGCGAGGGCGGCGAGGTTGGGGTTCGAGTTCTGCCTGCGCCGGGCAGGGCTTCCCACGCCGCCGCTGGCCCCGTGGGTGCTGTTGCCCAAGCCGCCCGGGGATGCGGAACGTTATGGGCGGTTCGTCCGGCTCGTGGCGCGGAGCATCTCCGGAAGCGCGCGGTGCGAGGAGGCCTCATGAGACGCAAGCAGCGGCAGCAGCGGGAGGAGGCCGGCTGGGAGGTCATCCAGCGCAGCCTCGACAGCTACCACCCGGAGCGCATCGCCGCCCTGCTGCGCGAGTACCTGACCCCGCGAATCCCGCGGGGCGTGCGCAAGCTGGAGGAGTCGCTGCGCGAGGAATTGAGGGACGGCGTCGAGGCCATCCTCGATGCCAACCTGGGCCCCTGGTACCACGAGACGGGGGTGAATCTCGGGAATGAGATCATCGGCGGCTTCTGCTGGTGCCACAGCTTCTTCAATCACAGACCCCTCCCAGACCTGGGCGTGGAGCACAACGTCCAGCTCATCATGAAGGCGCTGGAGCGCGGCCATGGCTGGCTGACCGCGCTCGACGCCGCGTATCGCGGAGCGGAGCTGCTCGATGACGAGGACGCGGGCATCCGGCAGATGGGGCTCTCGGACGCGGTGGTTCGGGTCATTGAAATCACCGTGGAGGCCACCGCCACCGAAGACGCCTGGTACAGCTATTCGTACGATGCGGTGAACTGGCTGCTCCAGGCGCGAGGCGTGCCCACCAACCATGAGGTGCGCAAGGCGATGAGACAGACATTGGGGAAGTTCGAGTCCTGGGTGGGTCCTACTTCGGACGAAGCCCGGGCCGCCGGAGACGCGGTGGCGCTCGCGGCGGTGAAGACCGGGTTCAACGCGCGCTATCCTGGCAGGCAGTGACAGCCACACGGCTCAGCATGGAGAGAAGGACATGAACCCCAAACTGCTCCTGGCAATGACTGTATGGATTTGCACGGCCTGTGGTGGACCCAGCAGCTACAACGTCAGCAACGTTGGAAGTGACTTTCACTTCTCGGATCGCCTCCAGAACGGGCTGATCGTCGTCTCCACCCGGTTCATCAGTGATTGCGGATCGCAGTACGACCACACGGTGGTGGCCCTTCAATACGTGGACGACTCATACACGCGCGTTCGAATGGGGACGATTCCCGTGAGCGACCCGTTCCGCGAAAAAGACTTCCAGGACCCGTCCGGGTACCTCTCCATCAAGGAGGTCCCTGCCGGGCTCCACAGAATCGAACAACTCTCTCCGTTTCCCTACGAGGTATACGCGCCCTTCGAGGTCGAGGCGGGAAAGGCCATCTACCTCGGCGAGGTGCAAGTTCGTCGCTCCTGCAATTCCGACCCCAAGGGGCTCGTGCTCCAGGTCACCGACCAGTGGGAGAGAGACGGGAAGCTCTTCGAGCAGCGGATGAAGAACCTGCGCTCGGAGGACGTCGTCAAGAGGCTGATCCCCGGGTTCTCCCGCGAGAGACCCACCTGGAAGGCGACGTCCTCCCAGAGCCCGAGCGTTACGCGGACTCGGTGAAAGTGGGGGTCACCCCTTCAGAGTTATCAGCTCCCTGGCCGTCTCGACGAAGAGTCGGAGCGGCCCGGAACGCTGTGCGCGACTGGGGTAGTAGAGGAAGAAGCCGGGCACGGTGGGCGCGTACTCCTCGAGCACACGCACGAGCCGCCCGGTGCGCAGCTGCTCCTTCACGGCCGGCTCGACGGCATACGCCAGCCCCAGGCCCTGCTCCACCAGGGCGTGCGTCAGCTCGCGGTGGTTGGTGAGGATGCTGCCGCGCACCGGCACCCGCCAGTTCCTCTTCCCGCGCTCCAGCTCCCAGGCATAAAGCGCCCCGCTCGAGGGAATGCGGATGGTGAAGCACTCGTGGCGCAGCAGGTCCTCGGGCTTCAGGGGCGTGCCGTGCTTCTCGAGATATGAGGGGGCCGCCACCACGACGAATCGGAAGGGGGCGGTGAGGCGCACCTGCACCATGTCGCGCTCGATGGCCTCGTGCAGGCGCACCCCTGCGTCGTAGCCCTCGGCGACGATGTCCACGAAGCGGTTCTCGGCGACGACCTCCACCTCCACCCGCGGGTGGCGTGCGCGGAAGGCCGGCAGCACCGGTGTGATGACGAAGGGCACGGCGACCTCCGGCACCGACAGCTTCAGCCGCCCCACTGCCTCACCCGGTCGGGCTGAGACCTCTTGCAGGGAGGCGAGCGCCTGACCGAGGCCCGGCCCTGCGCCCTCCAGGAGCCGGCGCCCTGCCTCCGTGAGCGCCATGCTGCGGGTGGTGCGGGTGAAGAGCACCACCCGCAGCTGCTCCTCTAGGTGCCGCACGGACTGGCTCACCGCTGCCGGCGAGATGCCCAGCTCGCGCGCTGCGGCGCTGAAGCTCTGCCGTCGGGCCACGACGAGGAACGTCTGCAGGTGCGGCAGGAGGTGGGTCTTCACCGAGAGCGTCCTCCCAAGCGCACGAACGAATGCTTCACCGGAGCATGGCGCCTCAGGCGCCGCCATCCCGCAGTCTTAGCAGGGGCCATTTTAAATCGCAGCTTCAAGGCCCTTCGCCTATTGGCCGTCTAGTGGCGCGCACTGGGCAGCGCTACTTCTCTTTGCGTCGGCTGGGGCCCACGGAGTGGCGCCCGCCAAGCACCGCGCGCACGGACGCGCTGAGAAGGCTGGACCATGAGCACCAAGATCCCCTCCCCTACCCTCAACAACGGCGTGCAGATACCGGCCCTCGGCCTGGGCGTCTTCCAGAGCCCGCCGGCCGAGACTGCGGCGGCCGTCGAGGCGGCCATCCAGACTGGCTACCGCCTCATCGACACCGCCGCCGCGTACGGCAACGAGCGCGAGGTGGGCGCGGGCCTCCGCCGCTCCGGCCTCGCCCGCGACGACGTCTTCATCGAGACCAAGGTCTGGATCAGCGACTACGGCTACGACGCCACCCTGCACGCCTTCGACAAGAGCGCCCGCAAGCTCGGCGTCGAACGGCTCGACCTGCTCCTCCTGCACCAGCCGCTGTCGTCGGATTTCCAGCGCACCCTCGACGCGTACCGCGCGCTCGAGACACTGCTCGCAGACGGCCAGGTGCGTGCCATCGGTGTGAGCAACTTCATGCCCGGGCACCTCGAGCGCCTGCTGGGCGTGGCGAAGGTCGTGCCCGCCGTGAACCAGATTGAGGTGCACCCCTACTTCCAACAGGCGGAGCTTCAGCGCCTGCACGCGAAGCACGGGATTCTCACCCAGGCGTGGTCACCCATCGGGGGCATCACCGCCTACTTCGGGGGCAAGGAGCGGATCTCCTTCAACGACCCGACGCTGCTCGCCATCGGGCGCGAGCACGGCAAGTCGGCCGCCCAGGTGATGCTGCGCTGGCACCTGCAGCAGGGCCGCTCGGCGATTCCCAAGTCCGTCAAGCCCGCCCGCATCGCCGAGAACTTCGACGTCTTCGGCTTCACGCTCACGCGCGAGCAGCTGGCCGCCATCGACGCGCTCGAGACCGGCGCCCGCGGGGGCCCGGACCCGGACAGCATCACCCTTGCCACCTACGGCAGTGCCATCCCCGAGGCCTGAGGACCGAGTCATGGACCCGAACGCACAGGACCGTAAGAACAAGATGGGCCGCCGCTCCTTCCTGCTGTCGGCAGGCGCGTTGGGGGCGGCTCCCCTGCTGGGTTGCGCGGCCTCCGAAGCCTCTGGGGCGGCGGCGGCAACGTCGCGCAGGCCCGCTGCGCCCTCGGAGCTCGGCCGGCGCCGGCTCGGCAAGCTGGAGGTCTCCAGCGTCGGCCTGGGCGTGCAGAACATGAGCCGCACGTACCAGACGACAGTCCCGCACCGGCCCGAGATGCACAACATCATCCGGACGGCCTTCGAGCGGGGCGTCACCTTCTTCGACGCGGCCGAGGCCTACGGTCCGCACGAGGTCGAGCGCATCCTGGGCGAGGGCGTCGCACCATTCAGGGACAAGGTCGTCATCGCCACCAAGTTCGGCTGGAACATCGACCCGGAGACGGGCGCGCGGCGCCCTGGCCTCAACAGCCGCCCCGAGCACGTCAAGTGGGTGGTGGAGGGCATGCTCAGGCGCCTGCGCACCGACCGCATCGACCTGCTCTACCAGCACCGGGTCGACCCGTCTGTCCCCATCGAGGACGTCGCCGGGGCAATCCAGGAGCTGATGGCCCAGGGGAAGGTCCTGCACTGGGGCCTGTCAGAGATGGGGCCAGGCACGCTTCGGCGCGCGCACGCCGCGCTACCGGTGAGCGCCGTGCAGAACGAGTACTCGATGCTGTGGCGCGGCCCCGAGGCGGAGGTGCTCCCGCTCTGCGAGGAGCTGGGCATCGGCTTCGTGCCGTGGAGCCCACTGGGCGTGGGGTTCCTCACGGGGGCCATCGACGCGAACACGCGCTTCGCGCCTGGGGACATTCGCGGCGTCGAGTCCCGCTTCTCTCCGGAGAACCTGCCGCACAACCTGGCCCTCGTCGACGGGGTGAAGCGCTGGGCCGAGCGCAAGCGCGCCACGCCCGCCCAGGTCGCCCTGGCCTGGCTCATGGCGCAGAAGCCCTGGATTGTCCCCATCCCCGGGACGACGCAGATGGCGCACATGCTCGACAACATCGGCGCGGCGGACGTGCGCTTCACGCCGGCGGAGCTCGGCGAGCTGAACCGTGACGTCTCGGCCGTGGACGTCCGCGGCGCCCGGCTCCCGGCGCAGGTGCAGGTCTTCTCGGGCGTCGAGGCGCCCCCGAGAAGGTAGCACCCATGGCCCATCCCGAGGACGACCCATGAATCGACCGACCTTCACCGCAGCGCTTCTCCCGCTCCTCCTGACCGCGGCCTGCGCCCACACGGACAAGGCGAGTGCTGCCCCGGTTGTGCAGGCGCCTCCGGGCGACGGTGCACAGTCGCTCCAGATTGCCCGTGCCGGCTCGCAGCCCTCGCGCGAGGGGCCCGCCGAGAACTTCACCGGGTCCGTGCGCGTGGACCCGCTCTTCCAGGCGAAGGCCCCGGCGCGCGCCTCGGGCGCTGCCGTCACCTTCGAGCCGGGGGCCCGGTCCGCCTGGCACACCCACCCGCTGGGCCAGATCCTCTACGTGACCGAGGGCGTGGGCCGGGTGCAGCGCTGGGGCGACCCTGTCGAAGAGATTCGCCAGGGGGATGTCGTCTGGATTCCTCCCGGGCAGAAGCACTGGCACGGCGCCGCGCCCGACAGCCGGATGACCCACGTCGCCGTGTCGGAGCACTTCGAGGGCAAGTCCGTCGACTGGATGGAGAAGGTGACCGATGCCGAGTACGGCGCGCCGGCCACGGCCGCCGCCACCCCGGCCCAGGCCGGCGCCGCCAGCCAGCCCTCCCGGGCGCAGCAGCTGTTCGGCGACATCTCTCCGAAGATGGTGGAGCTCACGGACGGCGTGCTCTTCGGCGATATCTGGGAGCGGCCGGGGCTCTCCAAGCGGGACCGCAGTCTGGTGACGGTCAGCGCCCTCATCGCGATGAACCGCCCGGACCAGCTCCGGAGCCATTTCGCCCTCGCGCGCACGAACGGCGTCAAGCGCGAGGAGCTCATCGAGACCATCACCCACCTGGCCTTCTACGCGGGCTGGCCGAGCGCGGTGACGGCACTCGGCGTCGCGAAGGAAGTCTTCGACGGCAAGAAGTGACGCTGCGCCGCTCGCTTGCCGCCACACGACCCAAGAAGGGCTGAAGCCATGAACCTCAAGAAGCGCATCCCCCTCGTCCTCGCCCTGAGCGCGCTCGCGACATCGTGCGCCTCGACCCCTTCGGCCGGCGCGTCGGCGTCGTCGTCAGGGCTCACCCTGAAGGAGCAAGGAAGCTTCGCCGTGGGCGGCACCGTCGTGACGACCCCGGGGACCTTCGACCCGCGTCGGCCCTCGGCCGAGGGCGCGACGCTGCACGGAGACCACGCGTACGTCTTCTACCAGGTGCCGGCCGATGCCCGCCCGCTGCCGCTCGTGTTCTGGCACGGCGCCGGTCAGTCCTCGAAGACGTGGGAAACGACGGCGGACGGCCGCGAGGGCTTCCAGACGCTCTTCCTGCGTCGCCGCTTTCCGGTCTACCTGGTGGACCAGCCACGGCGCGGCAAGGCGGGTCGTAGCACCGTGCCGACGACAGGCCCGGCCACGCCGGACGACCAGACCTGGTTCGGCATGTTCCGCATCGGCGTATGGCCGGACTACTTCCCCGGTGTGCAGTTCCCGCGAGGGCCGGCGGCGCTCGAGCAGTACTTTCGCGCGATGACGCCCAACACCGGGCCCTTCGATGCGGAGGTGAACGCGCGCGCCGTTTCCGCGCTCTTCGACCGCATCGGCCCCGGCGTCCTCGTCACGCACTCGCAGGGTGGTGGCCCCGGCTGGCTTGTTGCGATGCGCAACCCGAAGGTGCGGGCGGTCGTCTCGTACGAGCCGGGCAGCGGCTTCGTCTTCCCGGAGGGCGAGGTGCCAGCGCCCATGCTCAGCCTCACCGGCCCGCTCGAGGCCACGGGCGTCCCGATGGAGCGCTTCCTCGCGCTGACCCGGATTCCCATCGTCCTCTACTTCGGGGACAACATCCCGGATGAGCCGTCGCCCATCCCCGGCCAGGACAACTGGCGCGTGCGGCTCGCGATGGCGCGCCTGTGGCGCGACGCGGTGAACCGGCACGGCGGCAGTGTCACCCTCGTCCACCTGCCCGAGCTCGGCATCCGGGGGAACACCCACTTCCCGTTCTCCGACACCAACAACGTGCAGATTGCCGACCTCCTCTCGAAGTTCCTCGCCGACAAGGACCTGGACTGAGCCGGTGAGAGAGGAGGCCGGCCCGAGAGAGAGGTTGCTGAGGCAGTCCAGCGAGAGGAGCTTGCAGATGCGACACACCCCTTTGAAGGCCGCTCTTCTGGCGGCGATGACCGGACTCCTGGCTGGCGGGGCCGGGGCGGCCGACTCCAGGAAGAACCCGTTCACCCTGGTCTACGAAGGTGCCATCACCAGGAATGAGCCGGGCAAGGTCCACATCCGTCCGGTCACCTACAAGCTCAACGGCTTGAGGATTTCCGCCAACGTCTACACCCCGGCGCAGTACGACCCGAAGAAGAAGTATCCCGCGGTCGTCGTGGCTCACCCCAACGGCGGGGTGAAGGAGCAGGTCGCGGGCCTGTACGCTCAGAGGCTGGCGGAGCAAGGCTACATCACCATCGCGGCAGATGCCGCGTACCAGGGCGCGAGCGGCGGGCAGCCGCGCAACGTGGATAAGCCCGCGCACCGTATCGAGGACATTCACGGCATGGCGGACTTCATCACCCGGTACCCGGGTGTTGATGCCACGCGTCTGGGCCTGCTCGGCATCTGCGGCGGCGGCGGCTACTCCCTGGCGGCCGCGCAAACCGACAAGCGCTTCAAGGCGATTGCAACGGTAAGCATGTTCAACTCCGGCCGGGCGCGTCGCAATGGCTATGCGGACTCGCAGCTGGAGACGATTCAGGAGCGTCTGCAGCAGGCTTCCGCTGCTCGCGCCCAGGAGGCGGCCGACGGGAAGGTTCTCTATGCCGGTGATGCCGAGCTGACCGATGAGCAGATCGCCGCACAGCCCTTCGACCTGTATCGACAGGGCTACGAGTACTACTGGAGGTCGCACGCCCACCCCCGCTCGACCTTCAGGTACACCAGGAGCAGCTTGCTCGACCTGATGCGCTTTGACGCCACGAACCAGATCGAGCTCATCAACCAGCCCCTGTTGATGATCGCCGGCAGCAAGGCCGACAGCCTGTACATGAGCGAGGATGCGTTCGCCAAGGCGACCGGCACGAAGGACAAGGAGCTGTATAGGATCGACGGGGCAACGCACATCGAGACCTACTGGGTTCCCAGGTATGTGAACGCCGCGATGGACAAGCTCACGTCGTTCTTCGCCAAGACGCTCTGAACCCATGCCCAGCTGTTGCCGCCCCTTGGCCCCGTCATCGCAGCCACCGTGGTGGCGGCGGCGCACTACTCACTTCACGACGCCGCCTTTCCGCTGGCATGGAGCGCATCGCGTGAGGCGAGGTCCCTCTGCGCGGGTCTCGACCTGGCGGCCGCAGCCCCGCTCCTCTGCGCCGGAATCACCACCTGCTCGCCGCTACGCCAGGTGGGTTGCAAGCCCGGCGACCACGTGGGCGTGGTCGGCCTTGGCGGGCTGGGCCACATGGCGGTGAAGCTGGCGGTGTCGATGGGGCCAGGGTGACGGTCCTCAGCACGTCCGGAGGGAAGGAGGCCGACGCCCGCCGGCTCGGCGCCACCGACTTCGTGATGACGAAGGACGGGTCGGCCTTCCTGCAACTGGCGGGCAAGCTCGACCTCATCATCGACACCGTTTCCGCGCCGCACGACTACAACGCATACCTCGGGCTGCTGCGCCCGCACGGCACCATGGCCATCGTTGGAGCCCCTGGGGCTGCCACGCCGCTCCACCCGTTCTCGCTCATCCTCGGCGGCAGGCGGCTGTTGGGCTCGGATCGCCATCCAGGAGACTGTCGACGGCAAGGCCGTCGAATGGATGGAGAAGGTCAGCGACGCTCAATACCTCGGACAGCCGGGAAGCAACACAAAGGAGAAGAAGCAATGCAGAAGCGCAGGCTTGGAAAGAGCAATCTGGAAGTCTCCGCCCTCGGGCTCGGCTGCATGGGATTGAGCTTTGGCTACGGCCCGGCCGTGGACAAACAGCAGGGTATCGCCTTGATACGGGCGGCCGTCGAACGGGGCGTCACCTTTTTTGACACCGCCGAGGTCTACGGCCCATTCACGAACGAAGAGCTCGTGGGCGAAGCGCTCGCCCCCTTCCGCAAGCAGGTGGTCATCGCCACCAAGTTCGGGTTCAAGCTCGATTCCAACGGCAAGCAGGCGGGCCTGGATAGTCGGCCCGAGCACATCAAGCAGGTCGCCGAGGCCTCACTCAAGCGGCTCGAGATCGAGACCATCGACCTGTTCTACCAGCACCGTGTCGATCCGGCCGTGCCAATCGAAGACGTCGCGGGCGCGGTGAAGGACCTGATTCGGGAAGGCAAGGTCAAGCACTTCGGCCTTTCCGAGCCGGGTGCAAAGACCATCCGTCGCGCGCACGCGGTTCAGCCGGTCACCGCGGTCCAGAGCGAATACTCGCTATGGACCCGAGGCCCTGAAGCGGAAGTGTTGCCGACACTCGAAGAACTCGGCATCGGGTTCGTCCCCTTCAGCCCATTGGGCAAGGGCTTCCTGACGGGCAAGATGAACGAGCAGACCCACTTCGACAAGACGGACTTCCGCAACCTCCTTCCCCGCTTCACGCCCGAGGCACTCAAGGCGAATCAGTCCCTCGTCGAGCTGCTTGGCACGGTCGCGGCCCGGAAGAAGGCGACCCCGGCCCAGATTGCGCTGGCCTGGCTCCTGGCCCAGAAGCCGTGGATCGTCCCCATCCCGGGGACCACGAAGTTGAGCCGCCTGGAGGAGAACATCGGCGCCGCCACCGTCGAGCTGACGCCTGACGACCTCCGTGAAATCAATGACGCCGCCTCGAAGATCACCGTGCAGGGGGCTCGCTATCCCGAGCACCTGGAGAAGACGACCGGACTCTGAGCTGGCCAGCAGTGGCATCGTGCCGAAGTGCCAATTCCGGAAGCGCTTCGTGACGCCCCCGCCGGTGCTCGAGCTCGGCCGTGCTCCGGCATCCCATGTTCGCCAAGACCCGCCCATGGGCGGCGCCAGGATGCGCCGCCCACGGGTCAGGCTTACGGCAGAGGCGGCAGCGACAGCACGCCGTTGCACTGCGTGGGGCTGGTGGGCACGCCGGTGCCGCCCCACGGAGCGCCCGTGTTGACCGTCAGGCTGGTGCTCGGCGGCGGCGGGCAGCCGTAGCCCGTCGCCTGGCGCACGGTGATGTTGGCGTTGGGGGGCAGGTTGTACATGATGTCCGTGCCATCACCCACGCACACGGTGCGCGTCTGGTTTCCGCCACCCGGAATGGCAATCTCCAGGTCCAGGCAGACGGGCAGCGGGGTGCCGGGCGGCAGCGCGGCGGCGTTCAGGTCAATCCGGAGGCAGGCGGGGTTGACCTTCTCGATGTCCGCGTTGATGAAGCCAATCTCGTTGGTGTTGCCCGTGTAGCGGGTCGTGGCGCCCGAGTCACACTGGTCCGCGCTGCACGAGGGGGCCTGGGTGATGGAGCACCGGCTCGGATTGGTCGTCTTCGAGGCCGCGCCCGGCTGCTGGCGCCACTGATTGCTGCCCACCGGCATGGACCACAGGGCGATGCTCGCCGGAGAGTTCGCGCTCATGTTCCCGGCGATGGGGATGAACGCCTGGGCGGTCGTCCCGGCGGCGAGCTTGAGCAGGCTCCCCGCCGCGTCACGGACCTCGGCGTAGATGGCGCCGCGCGTCTCCAGGAAGACAGGCTGGCCGGACAGGTTGATCGCACCGTCGGACCCGGGCATGGCCAGCAGGCGCGTGTCGATGTAGCGCACGCCCACCGTGAGGGGCCGGACGATGGCCTTCCCGTTGGTGCTCGCCAGCCTCTCCAGGTCCACCCGGATGCCCGCGCCGCTGCGGGGGTCCGTGACGAGGACGCTGCCGCCCGAGAAGGTCTGCCGGTGCAGGGTCTGCAACGTGAAGCGGGCACCGAGGACGTCCTTCGTGACGGCGCCGACGTGCGGCATATAGCCCACCGCGGAGATGGTCAGCGGCCCGCCCGGAGTCAGCGACGCAGATGAAACGGAGAACGAGCCGTCCGAGGCGGTGGTCGTCTGGACGCCCTGGAGGTTCACCTGCGCTCCGGCGATGGCCGCGCCCGACGCGTTGGTGACCGTGCCACAGATGGTGGTGGCACCCTGGACGTGATTACAGGCAATGAGCGCGCTCGACTCCTGCGCTTGCGGTGCGACCTCGGCGTCGGGCGCGCCACAGGCGCTCCCGAGCACCACGGAACCACCCAGCACACCGCACATCAACAACCACTTCCTTGCTGCAAGCTTGGACAGCGACATCACATACCTCCAGGTCGAGGAGAGGGGGATGACTCCACGTGGACGAAACGAGCGAAGTTCCGGCGGCAAAGACTCACCGCCATTGGAACGGCACGGCTGGCTCCGCTGGGCGCCTCAAGGTCGGGCTGACGCCCCCGCGAACCCGGCCGCGCGCGATGCACCCATCGCGCCACGACAGCGCGATGCGGCTCTCTCTCTGTGGAGCGCACGTGCCGCGCCCGAAGTGCCGGCTGGCGTGTAGCGCCTCGGGTTACGGCTCGCGTGAATCTGTGGCGCGCAGTGCTACTCGAGGGCTGTCTTGTGCGCAGGACTGCCACGTGGACTCCGCCACGCGAAGCTGCTCCCGGGACGGATTCTGCTGCTCCTGCTGGATCTCCAGTTCATCCCCCGTGCATCGCGCGCCACATGCCCACCCTGCGGCGGAGGGGGTCCTCCATGACAAGGTGGCGCAGGACCCGGCGTGAGCTGAACGTGCCGTGGCCCGACGCTGTCGGTCGCATGCCCGTGTGCCTCCACGAGCCATTGAGCTCCTGAAGTCCCCGCGATGACTGCCGGGCCGCGACGCATTTGCGCGATTCCCTCGCCGCCGTGCGCGAAACCCTCAAGAAACCGCTCCCCAGGGTACCTAGGGTAGCCTTCGAGAAGCTTGGAGAGAGGGTCCGCATGCGGCGCATTCTTGTCATCGACAGCCATACCGGTGGAGAGCCCACGCGCGTCGTCACCGACGGGGGGCCGGAGCTGGGAGCGGGCGACATGGCGACCCTGCGCGAGCGCTTCCGGGAGCGGTTCGACGCCTTTCGCAAGGCCATCGTCTGCGAGCCTCGCGGCTCGGACGTCATGGTGGGCGCGCTGCTGTGCCCTCCCACCCTCCCCTCCTGCGTCGCGGGCGTCATCTTCTTCAACAACGTCGGCTACCTGGGCATGTGCGGCCACGGCACCATCGGCGTGGTGAAGACGCTGGAGCACCTGGGCCGCATCAAGCCCGGAGTCCACGCGCTGGAGACTCCCGTGGGCGTGGTCCGGGCCACGCTGCACCCGGATGGCCGCGTGAGCATCGCCAACGTGCCCAGTCACCGGCTGGCCCATGACGTGGCCCTCTCCGTCCCCGGCCACGGCGAGGTGCGCGGAGACATCGCCTGGGGTGGCAACTGGTTCTTCCTCTCCCGGGCGCACCACCTGCCCCTGGAGCCGCGGCACATCCCCGCGCTCACCACGTACACGTCCGCCATCAAGCACGCGCTGGCGGTCCAGGGCGTCACGGGCACCGGCGGCGCGGAGATAGACCACGTGGAGCTGTATGCGCCCTCGCCCACGCCCGGCGTGGATGCGCGCAACTTCGTCCTGTGTCCGGGGCTCGCCTATGACCGCTCACCGTGCGGCACCGGAACGAGCGCCAAGCTGGCCTGTCTCGCCGCGGAAGGCGCGCTCGCCGAAGGCGCGACGTGGGTGCAGGAAAGCATCATCGGCAGCCGCTTCGAGGCGCGCTACGTGCGCGACGGAGACCACATCCTGCCCACCATCACCGGCACGGCGTCGGTGAACGCGGAGGCCACGCTGCTCGTCGACGACTCGGACCCCTTTGCCTGGGGCATCGGATGAGCGCCGTCGACTGCGTCATCGTCGGCGGTGGCATCGTCGGCGCGGCGCTCGCGGACGTGCTGTGCGCGGAGGGAATGTCCGTGGCGCTGGTGGAGGCCCGCTCCATTGGCGCGGGGACCACCGCCTGCGGCATGGGCCACCTGGTGGCCATGGACGACAACGCGGCGGAGCTCGCGCTCACGGCCTGGTCCGTGGCGCTCTGGCGCGAGCTGCGGGACGACCTGCCGATGGCCGTCGAGTACGACGCGTGCGGAACACTCTGGCTCGCGGCGGACGAGGAGGAGCAGGCCGCCATCACCGCGAAGGTCTCGAGCTACCGTGGCGCGGGCGTGCGCGCCGAGGTGCTGGACGCCGCCGCGCTCCGGGAGGCGGAGCCCTCGCTCACCCCCAACCTCGTCGGCGCGCTGCGGGTCCCGGACGATGCGGTGGTGTACCCGCCGCTCGCCGCGCTCCACTTCGCGCGCCGTGCCCAGCAGCGCGGAGCCCGGCTGATGCCCGGCTGTCCCGTGGCCGAGCTGCGCCCGGACGGCGTGGTGCTGGAGAATGGCGAAGTCGTGGCCGCGGGCCACGTCGTGCTCGCCGCGGGCGTGGCCAGCCCCCGGCTCTGCCCGGACCTGCCCGTCTCCCCTCGCAAGGGACACCTGCTCATCACCCAGCGCGGTGCGCCGGTGGTGCGTCACCAGCTCGTGGAGCTGGGCTACCTCAAGAGCGCGCACGGCTCGGACGGCGCGTCGGTCGCCTTCAACGCCCAGCCGCGAGTCACCGGACAGCTCCTGCTGGGCTCCTCGCGCCAGCCGGGCGTGGGGAGCGGCCAGGTCGAGCCCGCCATCCTGGAGCGCATGCTGAAGCGCGCCGCCGACTTCCTTCCGGGGCTCGATGCGCTGCGCGCCCTGCGCGTCTGGACGGGTCTGCGCCCCGCCACTCCGGATGGCCTGCCGCTGCTCGGTCCCCACCCTCGGAAGCCCTGGCTGTGGCTCGCCTGCGGCCACGAGGGGCTCGGCATCACCACCGCCACGGGCAGCGCGCGGCTGGTGGCGGACCAGCTGCTCGGACGCGCCAGCGCCATCGATGCCCGGCCCTATGCGCCCTCGCGCTTCGAGGTGCTCCATGCCTGAGCCCGTGGTGAAGGCCCTCACCTTGCGCATCAACGGCCGCGCCTTCACCGTGCCCGCGGGCACCTCGGTAGCGGCGGCGCTCGCCCTGGCCGGAGACTTCGTCAGCCGGAGCGACCTGGGAGGCCGCCCGCGCGGGCCGCTGTGCGGCATGGGCGTCTGCTACGAGTGCCGCGCCACCGTGGACGGCGTGCCCGGGGTGCTGACGTGCCTCACGCCCTGCCGCGAGGACCTGGAGGTGGTCACCGATGCGTGAGGTGTGCGACCTCGTCGTCATCGGCGCGGGTCCGGGCGGGCTCGCCGCCGCGTGCCGCGCCGCCGAGGCGGGCCTGGACGTGCTCGTCCTGGACGCGCAGCCGGAGCCCGGTGGGCAGGTCTGGCGCGGCGAGGCACGCAAGGGCACGAACCGGCTCGCCCGCCGCTGGCTGTCGCGCTTCGCGGCCTCCGGCGCGCGCTTCCGCCCCGGGGCTCGCGTCGTCGCCGCGCCCGAGCCGGGACTGCTCCTCGTCGAGGAGGGCCCGTCCTCGCTCGCGGTGCGCTACGACCGGCTGGTGCTCGCCACGGGCGCGCGGGAGCGCTTCCTGCCCTTCCCCGGCTGGACGTTGCCGGGAGTGCTGGGCGTCAGCGGGATGCAAGTCCTCGTCAAGGACGGCCTTCCCATCCGCGGCCGCCGCGTGGTGCTGGCCGGCACCGGCCCCCTGCTGCTCGCCGCCGCCGCGACGATTCACGCCCACGGAGGCGAGGTCCTCCTCGTCGCCGAGCAGGCCCCCGCCGCGCGTCACTGGGGCTTCGCCCTCCAGCTCTGGCGCTACCCGGACAAGCTGCTCCAGGGCGCCGTGCTGTCTGCGGGGCTCGCCGGCGTGCGCACCGCGACGGAGTCCTGGGTCCTGGAGGCGCGCGGCGAGCGCCGGCTCGAGAGCGTCCGGATGTCCGTGGGCGGCCGCGAGGAAACGCTCGCGTGTGACTACCTGGGCGCGGCCTGGGGGCTCGTGCCCAACCTGGAGTTGGCGCGGCTGCTGGGCTGCGAGGTGTCGCGGGGCGCGGTCGTCGTGGACGACCGGCTGGAGACACGTGTGCCTCGCGTGCACGCCGTGGGCGAGGTGCTCGGCATCGGCGGGGTGGACCAGGCCCTCGTCACCGGAGAGATGGCCGGCCTCGCCGCTTCCGAGCAACCCGTCCCGGACGCGCTGGTGAGTGCCTGGGGGCGCGTGCGCGTCTTCGCCGAGGCGCTGGCCCGGCACGATGCCCCACGCCCCGAACTGCGCCGGCTCGCCACGCCGCAGACGCTGCTGTGCCGCTGCGAGGACGTGCCGCTCTCCGCGCTGGAGGGCTGCCGGGATTTGCGCGAGGCCCGGCTGTACGCGCGGCTGGGCATGGGCGCCTGCCAGGGCCGCACCTGCGGCGCCGCGGCGGAGGCCCTCTTCGGCTGGGACGCCGAGGGCGTGCGCCCGCCCTGCCTGCCCGCGCGCATCGGCAGCCTCCGCCTTCCTCCTGAAAACCCACCCACCCCGAAGAGAGCGTCATGAGCCCCTGGAATGGTGTCCTTCCCGCCATCACCACCCCCTTCAACGCGGACCTGTCCGTCGACCATGGCGCGGTGCGCGCGCACGTGAATTGGCTCGTGTCGCGGGGCTGTACCGGCATCATCCCCTGCGGCTCGCTGGGCGAGGGCGCGACGCTGAGCTTCGAGGAGAAGGTCGCGCTGATGCGCACCTGCACGGAGGCGGTGAAGGCCCCCGTCGTGCCGGGCATCGCCGCCCTCTCCACCGCGGAGGCCGTGCGGCTGGCGAAGGCCGCCGAGGACGCGGGCTGCGCGGGATTGATGGTGCTGCCGCCGTATGTCTATTCCAGCGACTGGCGCGAGATGAAGGCCCACGTGGCCGCCGTCCTCCGCGCCACGAAGCTGCCGTGCCTGCTCTACAACAACCCCGTGGCCTACCGGACGGACTTCACCCCGGCGCACCTGGCCGAGCTGGCCGCCGAGTTCGACAACGCCTCCGCGGTGAAGGAGTCCTCCACGGATGCCCGGCGCGTCACCGGCATCCGCGCTCTGCTGGGAGACAGGCTCACCCTGGGCGTGGGCGTGGATGACTGCCTGGTGGAGGGCGTGGAGGCGGGCGCGCGCTTCTGGGTGGCGGGGCTGGTGAATGCCTTCCCGGAGGAATCGGTGCGCCTGTTCGAGCTGGCCCTGGCCGGCAAGAAGGACGCCGCCTTCGCGCTGTACCGCTGGTTCCTGCCGCTGCTGCGGTTGGACACCGTGACGAAGTTCGTCCAGCTCATCAAGCTGGTGCAGCAGGAAGTGGGCTGGGGCCACGAGCGCGTCCGCGCACCCCGGCTGGAGCTGGTCGGCGCCGAGCGCGAGGAGTGCCTGCGCGTGCTGCGAGAGGCGCTGGCGAACCGGCCGACCCTTTGAGCGAGGACCCGCGCATGGAATGGATGGGATTGTCCTTGATTGGCGCCGGGCGCGGTGAGCCCGGCGGTGGTGCGCCCTTCACCGGGTGGGATCCGGCGGCCGGTGTGGCCCTGGAGCCCCGCTATTACCCGGCGCACCCGCACGACGTGGAGCGGGCCTGCCAGCTCGCGCAAGAAGCCGCGCCCGTCTTCGCGGCCCTCTCCTCGCGCCAGCGCGCCGTCTTCCTGGAGCACATCGCCGAGTCGCTCCTGGCGGCCGAAGCCGACTTCCTGGCCGTCACGCCCCGGGAGACGGGCCTGCCCCCCGCGCGCATCCAGGGCGAGCTGGGCCGCGCCGCCGGACAGTTCCGTCAGTTCGCCCGCCTCCTCGAGGAGGGGAGCTGGGTGGACGCGCGCATCGACCATGCGCTGCCCGAGCGGCGCCCCCTGCCCCGGCCGGACCTGCGCTCCATGCTGCGCGCGGTGGGGCCGGTGGCGGTGTTCGGCGCGAGCAACTTCCCGCTCGCCTTCTCCGTCGCGGGCGGCGACACCGCGTCCGCGCTGGCGGCGGGCTGTCCCGTCATCGCCAAGGCCCACCCCGCCCACCCGGCCACGTCCGAGCGCGCGGGCGAGGCGGTGCGCGCCGCGGTGGCCGCGTGCGGCCTGCCGGAGGGCGTGTTCTCGCTCCTGTTCGACGCCGGCACGCAGGTGGGCCGGGCCCTGGTGCAACACCCGGCCATCCGCGCCGTGGGCTTCACCGGCTCGCGCGCCGGGGGCCGGGCGCTGATGGACCTGGCCGCCGCGCGGCCCGTCCCCATCCCCGTCTTCGCGGAGATGGGCTCCATCAACCCGGTCTTCCTCCTGCCCGAGGCCCTGGCCGCGCGGCCCGAGGCGCTGGCGGACGGGCTGGCCGCTTCCATCCTCCAGGGGGCGGGCCAGTTCTGCACCTCCCCCGGGCTGCTCGTAGCCGCCGACGGCGCGGGCTACGAGGCCTTCCGGGCCCGCCTCGTGGAGCGGCTGGGCGCCGTCTCCGCGGTGCCCATGCTGACGCCCGCCATCGCCGAGCGCTTCCGCGAAGGCGTGGGCCGGCTCGCCGCGCGCGCGGACACCCGCACGTGGCTCCGTGGCGATTGCAGCGAGGCCCGGGGTGCGCCCGCGCTGTTCGAGGTGAGCGCGGGCGCGGTGCTGACGGACGCGGCGTTGACGGACGAGGTGTTCGGGAGCTGCGCGGTGCTGACCCGCGCCCGGGAGCCCCGGGAGCTGGCGCGCGTGGCCTCGCGCCTGGAGGGCCAGCTCACCGCGACGTTGATGGTGGAGGCGGGAGACCACGCGCTGGCGTCGGAGCTGCTCCCGGTCCTCGCGGACCGGGTGGGCCGCGTGCTGGTGAACGGCGTCCCCACGGGGGTGGAGGTCTGTCCCTCCATGGTGCACGGCGGCCCCTACCCCGCGAGCGCGGATGGCCGCTTCACGGCCGTGGGCACCGGGGCCCTGCGTCGCTTCGTCCGGCCGGTGTGCTTCCAGGACGTCCCCGAGGTGCTGCTGCCCGCGGAGCTGCGCGAGGCGAACCCGCTCGAGCTCTGGCGCACGGTGGATGGCGTGCTGAAGCGGGCATGAGCATCCCGGGTGGCGCGGTGGCTCCCGGGATGCCCCGCTCCTGCCCAGGGTCAGGGCCCCGTGTCGAAGCGGGCCTCCAGCCTCACGCCCGCGTAGGGGGCGCGGGCCTTGACCATCAGGTAGTGCCAGGTGCCGGTCGCCGGGCTGGAGATGACCGCCGTCTCGTCGTTGCCGGACAGATAGGGCCGGGCGTCGTACACCGTCAGGGTCGGCCACTGGTTGGCGCGGGTGTACAGGTCCGCGTTGCCCGTGCCCCCGCTCATCTGGACGCGCAGGTTGCGCGCACCGGAGGGCACCCAGAGGTAGAAGTACAGCTCGTAGGTGGAGGACAGGTTGTCCCGGTAGCAGCCGTTGCCCAGGATGCGGACGTCGGGGTCCGTGCAGGGCGGCGTGCTTGGGCCAGGGCCAGGACCGGGATTGACACAGGTGGTCGGGTCGGTCGCGGTGGCCACGCAGTCAATCCACTGGTGGAACTCCACGTCGCGCGAGCTGCCCATTCCATCCAGGTATTGGCGATAGGCGGTGTAGTTGCCCGAGCGGAAGTGGCCGAGCATGACGCCCACCTGGTCCGCGTGGCGCTCGAACATGAAGCGCACGGCCAGGTAGCCCCAGGAGTACACGCGCTCCGTGCCGCTGTTGTAGTCGTTGCGGAAGACCTGGCTGAGCTGGAAGCTCTTGCTCGCGCCGAGCGCCACGGCGTCGGCGTTGTCGTTCTTCTTGGAGACGTACTCGGCCAGGCCTTCAATCCACCAGATGGTGGGCTGGCTGATGCTGGCGCCGAAGTCGCCCTTCAGGTCGAAGCGGCCGTCCAGGTAGTGGACGTACTCGTGTCGCAGGTTCCAGATTTCAAAGGCGGGCCGCAGCCACTCCGCCTCGTACGCGATGAACCGGGCCTGGTTGCCCGGGGCGGCGGGGTCTCCCTCCAGGTACATGCCCCCGTTGTTGGTGTCGATGCCGAACAGGGCCCCGGCATAGGTCTGGTAGTCCATGCTGCTGTCGAAGATGACCATCTCCAGGGCCGTGTTGCCGTCGCCGGCCACCGGCACGCGGTTCGTCTTCAGCGTGTCGTGGAAGTACGTCTCCTGCGTCGCGAGCTGGCCGCAGCTCTGGCTCAGCTGCGAGGCCGTCATGTCCTGGGCGCGCATGCGCAGGGTGGCGCTGCAGGAGTAGGACACCGTGAGCACGGCCTGCTCCAACGCGCGCCGGAAGTCGCAGATGCCGTAGTACGCGCAGTTGGCGCCGTCGTAGTAGTCCGCCATCTCCGCAGTGCCCACCCAGACGCCCGCGCCCGGCCCCGTCATGGAGTGCCCGGCGATGAGTGCCTTCACCCGGGGCCGGGTCTTGTCCAGCAGCGCGCCCGTGTATTGCAGGAAGCGGGACAGCTCGCGGGCGGCGTTGACGGTGAGGAACTGGTTGTCGGTGCCCAGCAGGTGCTCGTTCCGGCTCACGAAGCTGCTCAGCGTGTCGACGATGGACGTGTCCTGGTTTACCGCCGCCACGAAGTCCGCGTTGTAGTGGCCGCGAAACAGGCCGACGAACACGTTGTTGGTGGCGCTGCGCATGTACCAATAGGACAGCGCCGTGTCGTTGAACCGGTCGAGCAGCCCCCGGAAGGTGCCCAGGTGGAGGGCATTCTCGCCCGCGCTGTCGATGAGGGTGACGAACTCGCGCAGCACGCTGCCGTGGTTGTCATTGACGTCGGTGAAGTGGCTGTTGGCCACGAAGGCGGCCAGGGCCGGGCGGATGGCATTCTTCAGGGCCGTGCCGTAGCTGCCCACGACGTCCGGGCTGTAGTACTGCACGTAATAGCCGGCGCGGAGGAAGAGGATGAGCTGAAGTGTTCCGCCGGTGTTGCTTCCCGTGTAGGTCTGCGCGTTCGTGGTGAGCGCGTTGGCGATGGTGACCATCTTGCTCTCGACGAACACCTGGGCCGCCAGGGTGCCCGTGACACTGAACAGCGTGTTGACACAGGCCTGCGTGGAGCCCTTCACCAGGGTGACGAGTGCGCTGCCGCTGGCGGAGGCAAAAGCCGCCGTGTCACAGGCGGCGAGCTGCGCCCGTGCGGGGGCACGCGGCACCAGGGACTCCCGCAGCCGCTCCGGGGAGACGTCCGGCGGGCGCTCGTCGGTACGGATGCGCTGGTGGGGGTGGTCGATTCCATGTGTCTTCAGTACCTCGGCGGGGGCGGGGCCGCCGGGGCGGGCGGACGCGCCGGCTCCGAACAGGGTGAGACAGACTGCGAGGGCGATGTGACAGCGATACCCATCCGTGATTGGACGACTCATGGCTTCGTGCTCCTCGACTGGAACGCGTGGGGTTTCACGCGGTAATCAAGGTAGTCGCGACCAAGACTGTGATTCTTGTGTCTTTCCCTTGCGAGGGCGTATGGAAACCACCAAGGCACGCGCGGAGCTGGAGCACTGGCGGGCGGACTTCATGGGGCAGGTGGCGAATCCGCTCTTCGCGGAGGCGTTGTTCGACCGGGTGCCGGACATCGTCTTCTCGGTGAAGGACACGCGGGGGCGGTACGTGTGCATCAGCGAGGCCTGCGCGGAGCGCTGCGGCCTGGACAGCAAGGCGGCGGCAGTGGGCCGCACGGCGCATGACCTGTTCCCCCGTCACATGGCGGACCGCTACGTGCGGCAGGACCAGCGGGTGTTCCGGACGGGGCGCGCCCTGGTGGACAACCTGGACCTGACGCTCTTCAACAACCGGAAGCCGGGCTGGTGCCTGACGAGCAAGGTGCCCCTGTTCGACGCCTCGGGGGCGGTGATGGGACTCGCCTGCCTGTCCAGGGATGTGCACGAGCCCGGGCGCGCGGGGCGCGTGGACGAGCGCTTCGCGGCGACCATCGACCACATCCAGGCGCACTACGGGGAGCGACTGCGCATCGACGCGCTGGCGCGGCGGTCCGGGATGTCCGCCGCGCAGTTCGAGCGGAGGATGCGGCGCATCTTCCAGCTCTCCGCCGGGCAGTTCATCATGAAGACGCGCATCGACGCGGCGGCGGAGCGGCTGGTGGACTCGGAGCAGTCCATCGCCGCCATCGCCCTGGCGGTGGGCTTCTGCGACCAGAGCGCGCTGTCACGACAGTTCAAGCAGGTGACGGGCCTGAGCCCCCGCCAGTACCGGCAGCTCATGGCCATCCCCGGAGGACCCCAGGGCGCGCGTCAATCCCACGCGGAGAGCCGGTCGAAGTCCTCGAAGGAGTAGCGGCCGGGCTCCAGCCCGTGGGTCACCCACGCGCCCTGGAGCCCGAACGACTGCCGCGCCTCATGCGCCCGGAACAATCCATCCGGCGCTCGCTTCCCCGGGGCCTGCCCGCTTCAAGCCCGCAGCGTGCCCTCGAAGACCGTCACCGCCACGCCGCCGATGCGTGCCCGCTCGGGCGCTCCCGCCCGCCCCGTCACCTCCACCTCGATGCGCCCCGGCTTGCCCATGGCATCCCCTTGCTCGATGCGCGCTCGCACCGTGCCGCCCCCGGCCGGCAGCGTCAGCACCCCCTGCGTCGCCAGGTACATCCCGAGCGGCCCGGCCGCTGCACCCGTCACCGGATCCTCCGCCACGCCAATCACCGGTGGGAAGTAGCGCGAGTGCGCCACGCTGCTGGCGTCCTTCGTCTCGCGGGTGAACACGTACACCCCGTTCAGGCCCTGCGGTCGCAGCACCTCCGCCAGCGCCCTGGACTGTGGCGACAGGTTCCATACGTCCTCACGGCGCCGCATCGGAACCACCAACCGGTACCCCGTGCGCAGCACCGGCAACGAGCGGTCCACCATCTCCACCGTTCCGCCCAGCAGCCGCATCACCGTCTCCAGTGGCAGCGGCCCCTCCGCCCAGGGAGGCATCGGCGTGACAATCCATGCTCGTGCCCCACCCGTTTCCAGGGACTCCAGCTCGATGTCCAGGGGGCCCGCCGCGCACTCCAGCCGGTACGTGCCTGGGGACTTCAGCAGTCCGCGCTCGGCTAGCAGATGTAACGTGGCGACGGTGGCATGGCCGCAGAAGGGAATCTCCTTCGCGGGCGCGAAGTAGCGCAGGCGGACGACACCCTCCACCGGCGGCGCGACCAGGAACGCCGTCTCGGACGCGCCCACCACGGCCGCGATGTGCTGCATGGCCTCCGCGTCCAGTGCGGCGGCGTCCAGCACCACGCCGGCGCGGTTGCCCTCCCCCGGCGTCTTCGTAAAGGCATCGACGATGGTCAACTGCATGGCGTGCACCTCTCCCTGGCGCGGCGGACGGAGCTCCGCCGCGCGCGAATTGTACCGATACAATTCCTGCGAAGAATCGACACAATGGATGCATTGCGCGCAGCCGTCCGTCAACCGTATGAATTGTCACCATGACAAGCTGGACGCCGCAGCTCCGGGGCCGGGACGGCCCGCTGTACCGGGTCATCGCGGATGCGCTGGCCGCGGACATCGACGAGGGACGGCTCGCTCCGGGCACGCGCCTGCCCACGCACCGCGAGCTGGCGGAGAAGGTCGGCGTCACGGTGGGTACGGTGACCCGCGCCTACGCGGAGGCCGAGCGCCGGGGCCTCATCGGCGGTGAGGTGGGCCGGGGCACCTTCGTGCGCCACAGGGACGCGCCCCGCCACCTCCCCGCCCCAGCGCCGGACACGGGAGACGACGCGCTGGTTGAGCTGGGCCTCAACTGGCCGGCCACGCCTCCGGGAGACCCGGCGGGCACGGCGCTGCGCAAGACGCTGGACACCCTGCAGCGCTCCCCGCGCATGTCCGAGCTGCTCGACTACCAGCCCCACGCGGGACTGCTCGCGCATCGCGAGGCCGGCGCGGCGTGGCTGTCCCGCTTCGGCCTGGAGGTGTCACCGGAGCAGGTGGTGGTGTGCTCGGGAGGGCAGCACGCCATGGAGGTGGCGCTCACGGCCCTCACGCAGCCGGGGGACACGGTGCTCGCGGAGGCGCTCACCTACCCGGGATTGAAGGTGCTCGCGAGCCGGCTGCACCTGCGGCTCCACGGCGTGGCCCTGGACGAGCAGGGCCTCAAGCCGGACGCGCTGGAGGCCGCGTGCCGCACCGGCGCGAAGGTCCTCTTCTGCGTGCCCAACCTCCAGAACCCCACGGGGACGGTGATGTCCGAAGAGCGCCGCCGCCGCATCGCCGCGGTGGTGCGCAAGCACGGACTCACGGTGGTGGAGGACGACGCCTACGGGCTGCTGCTCGACAAGCGCCCTCCCCCGCTATGCACGCTGGTGCCGGAGTCCGGCTGGTTCATCGGCGGCGTGTCCAAGCTGCTCGCGCCAGGGCTGCGCATCGGCTACCTCGCGGCACCTTCCGGAGCGGGCACGGAGCGGCTCGCGGAGGAAGCGGCCCTGGCCGTGAGGATGACGCCGCCGCTGATGGCGGAAGTCGCGGCCCGCTGGGTCCACGACGGCACCGCCGACGAGCTGGTGGTGCGCCGCCGCCGCGAAACCCAGGAGCGAATGGAACTGGCGCGCGAGGTGCTCGGGGACCTGCTGCCGAAAGCGCCGCGAGCGCCCACCTACCACCTCTGGCTGAAGCTTCCCGCCAGCTGGCGCGCGGAGTCCTTCACCGCGCAGGCCCGGCGGCGGGGCGTGTCCGTCACGCCCGCGGAGGTCTTCAACGTGGGCCCGGCCACCGCGCCAGCCGCGGTGCGCGTGTGCCTGGGAGCACCGCGCACCCGCGCCTCGCTGGAGAAGGGTCTGCGCAGGCTGCGCGAGACGATGGAGGGCGGGCCGGAGCCGCTCGCGTCCATCGTCTGAAGGCACCCTTCGTCGAAGCCGGGCGCACGCGCGCCCGGCTCCCACGGGACTGCTACTTCTGCGGCGGCGGCACGGGCCGCACGTGCAGCTCCTTCAGCTGCCGGTCGTCCACCTCGCCGGGGGCGCCCGTCATCTGGTCCGTGCCCGTCTTCGTCTTGGGGAACGGAATCACGTCGCGCAGGGACTCGGCGTTGGTCAGCAGGAAGGCGAGCCGGTCCATGCCCAGGGCGATGCCACCGTGCGGGGGCGCGCCGTACTTCAGCGCGTCCAGCAGGAAGCCGAACTTCGTCTGGGCCTCCTCGTCGCTGATGCCCAGCGCCTTGAACACCTGCGCCTGCACCTTCGGGTCATGGAGGCGGATGGAGCCACCGCCAATCTCGAAGCCGTTGAGCACCACGTCGTAGCGGTGGCACTTCACCCGGCCCGGGTCCGTGAGCAGGAAGTCCACGTCCGCGTCGTGCGGCCGCGTGAAGGCGTGGTGCGCCGCCGCCCAGGTGTTCGTCTCCTCGTCGAACTCGAACAGGGGCGGGTTCACCACCCACAGGAAGTTCCACTGGCCGCCGCTGCCGTACTCCGGAATCAGCCCGAGCTTCTTCGCCACGTGCACACGCAGGTTCGCCATCACCGTGTGCACCAGCGCCTCCTTCCCGAACTGGAACAGGATGAGGTCGCCCGTCTTCGCGCCCACGGCCTGGTTGATGGCCGTCCGCAGCGCGGGGGAAATCGTCTTCGACAGCGGCGACTGGGTCCACTCACCGCCCTCGCCCACCTTCGCGCGCGCCAGGCCCTTGGCGCCCGCCTGCTTCGCGAACTCCTCCAGCTTGTCGCTCTCCGCGCGGCTCATCGCCTTCGCCACGGGGATGACCATCGCCTTGACGATGCCCTTGTTCTGCACCGCCTCGAACATCATCGGCACGCCGCCGGCCTCACCGTGCTCGCGAATCAGGTCCGTGAGCACCGTGTGCTCCAGCCCGAAGCGCAGGTCCGGCTTGTCGTTGCCGTACTTCGCCATGGACTCGTAGAAGTCCATGCGCAGGAAGGGCGTGGGGATGTCGATGCCCAGCACCTCGCCCCACAGCTTCTTCAGCAGCCCTTCGATGATGGTGAAGATGTCGTCCTGCGTGACGAAGCTCATCTCCACGTCGATTTGCGTGAACTCCGGCTGCCGGTCGACGCGCAGGTCCTCGTCGCGGAAGCACTTGACGATCTGGAAGTACCGGTCGAAGCCGGCCACCATGAACAGCTGCTTGTAGAGCTGCGGGCTCTCCGCGAGCGCGTAGAACTTGCCCGGATTCATTCGGCTGGGGACGAGGAAGTTGCGCGCACCGCCGGGCGTGTACTTGCCCATGAACGGCGTCTCCAGCTCCAGGAAGCCGTTCTGGTGCATGAACGAGCGCGTGAGCGCGTTCATCTTCGAGCGCGTCATCAGCGACTTCTGCAGGGGCGCGCGGCGCAGGTCCAGGTAGCGGTGCGCCAGCCGCTTCTCCTCCGAGGTGTCGATGCTGTCCTCGATGGGGAACGGCGTGGGCTCCGAGCGGTTGAAGATGGTGAGGTCGGTCGCCTTGACCTCGATTTCACCCGTCTTCATCTTCGGATTCACGTTCTTGCCGCGCGACACCACCTTGCCGCGCACGCCGATGCAGAACTCCAGGCGGAGGCTGCCGGCCAGCGCGTGGGCCTCGGCGGAGTCAGGCTCGAACACCACCTGGGTGAGCCCCTCCCGGTCTCGCAGGTCGATGAAGACCGCGCCGCCGTGGTCCCGGCGGTTGTGCACCCAGCCGAAGAGGACGACCTCCTCGCCGACGTTGGCGGCCGTGAGCTGGCCGCAGTTGTGGGTACGCTTGACCTCGGAGATGAACGGGACCGCCATGGACAGGACCGCCTGCTGGTTTCGTAGTGAGGGAAAGCGCGGCACCATACGGAGCGTGGAAACGATGCGTCAAGGAATCCGCGCACACCTGACTCCTCTCAAACGGTCGGATTCAGGAGCGATTCCTGACGCTCCCGGTGCCCGCCCGGCCGGCCCGCAACTTCGGGAGCCTCCGCGTGTTGCTGCTGCCATGCAGGGGGAATCCACCGCCGAGCCCCACGCGCCGCGCCGGCCCGGGCGGAGCCTCGTCCTGCTCGCGCTCGTCGCCTCCGTGCTGGTGGCGCGGCCCGCGAGCGCGGAAGGACGGGACGTCACCGCCTCCCTCGAGGTCAGCGCCGGCCGCGACTACCGCGCCTGGAGTCTGCTGGGCGACGTGGCGCTGCACGAGGAGACCACCTTCCTCACGCTGGGCTACACCGCCGCCCGGCCCGAGTCCGGCACCTCGGCCACGCACCAGCTCTCCGTGGGCGTGGACCACGTGCTGGCCGGGCACTGGCTGGTGGCCGCCACGGCGAGCGTGGGCCTGCCCAAGAGCACGCTCACCGCGCTGTCCCCCGAGCGGCCGAGGCTCAACCTGCCCTCCGTGGACGCGCGCACCGGCTACTCCAGCCAGGCGCTGCTGTTGTCCGCGGCGTACGACTCGGCGGGTTTCTCCGACGTGGAGTACGGCCTGGACGCGGGCCTGTCCCTCACCCGCTACCCGCTGAGCCGCGAAATCGTCGTCCCCACCCGCAACGGCACCCTGCGCTACGCCCGCGAGGACCTGCTCTGGGTGGCCCGGCCCTCCGTGGGCGGCCGGCTGCTGCTGGGGGCGCGCTGGGAGGTGGGCCTGCGCGCCGGCCTCACCCTCTACAGCGAGGACCCGCTCACCGCCGGCCAGTTCACCGACGAGGAGACGGCGGACCTCACCCGCCGCTTCGAGAACGCCCTCGAGGCCCGCCGCGCCCTGCTGGGCCTGCGCACGCGCATCAACCGCGACCTGGGCTCCGGGGTGGCGCAGCGCGTGTCGGACCTCAACGCCACCACGGGCATCCCCACGGCCCCCTCGCGCTTCGACTTCAAGCCCTCCGTCACCTGGCGCCCCGGCCGGGCCGTCCGGGGGCAGCTGTCCTACGCCCTCACGCGGTACGTGTCCGGCGAGGGCCTGTCCCACGTGCTGGCCACCCGCTGGACGGTGCGCCTGGGGGAGGTGGCGCGGGTGTGGGCCTCGGTGGCATTGCAGCAGGACCGCCTGGAGGCCGTGGAGGGCTCGCAAGGGGGAGACGCCCCCGGGGAGCCCTCCCGGGTCCGCTCCGGGCTCTTCACTGTCGGGGGGGAATACACGTTCTGAGCGGTCCGGGGTAAAACGGCGTCATGCTCCGAACAGTCATTGCCGCCACCGCCACGCTGGGACTGGCCGTCGGCTGTGCGCCCGAATCGAGCGCCCCCGTCAAGGTCAGCGCCCTGGTGCTCAACACCAACGGCGAGTACGTCCCCCAGGACGTCGAGCTCAAGACGGTCACCGACATCGTCAGCCTCAATGGCACGGTCGCCGACTTCCGTGGCGGCGCCCGCATCGTCTTCGACTCCAGCGACGAGGACCTCCAGTCCGCCACCACGCCGGAGGCGTTCGTCAACGCCCTGCTCAAGGAGGAGGGCCACGACGTCACCGCCAGCTACATCAACCAGGGCGGCGTCCTGTGGCCGGCGGACTTCCACACCTGGAACATGGTGACGGCGTACTACAACCTCGAGCGCGCCTTCGACTACTTCCAGACGGTGGGCAACATCCCCGCGGCGGACTTCAAGAAGCCCGTCACCACCTACTACTTCCCCGAGTTCATCCTCGCCGACACCGACAAGGACCCGCTGCTCGACAACGCGCTCTACTTCTCGGTGATGGAGGCGTTCCTGGTGCTGCCGTTCGACCAGCTCCAGCGCGCCCCGCTCGCCATCAACGCCGGCATCATCGCGCACGAGTACTCGCACCGCGTCTTCAACCTGAAGGTCTACGGCGGCCAGCCCTTCCCCCAGGCGCTGTCGCTCTGGTCCTCCGCCAACCCCAGCCCGGGCGCCAACATCCTCAAGTCCTTCGACGAGGGCCTGGCCGACTACCACGCGTACGGCACCACCTGCCGCTCCACCAAGGGGTGTGACGCGAAGTTCTTCTCCACGTCCTTCCACGACGCCCCGTATGACCAGATTGCGCGCGACAGGGATTTGTCCCGCTCGGACCGCTGCATGACGGAGGGGCTGCGCGCGAAGCTGCGCAACGACGGGCTGGGCGAGTTCAGCGGCAACGAGTACCTGGTGGGCACCCTGCTCGCGAGCGCGCTCTACCAGGCGGGCGAGGGCCAGGGACAGCGCGAGGTGCTGCTGCGCGCGATTGTCGCCGCCTACGACGATACCAACCTGAGCACGCCCGGCCTGCGGCAGCTGGCGCAGACGCACATCAACGACCAGGGCAAGTTCACCCTGGCCGTGGCCGCCGGCGCCATCATCACCCACGTCACCGACCTGAAGCTGAAGGAGGCCGTCTGCAACGAGCTGATGGACCACCTCCAGATTCCCCGGGAGCTGCTCGTGGGCACCGGCAACCCCAACCTGTGCCCGGCCAGCTCCGCCCCCGGCACCACCTGCCCTCCGCTTCCCCCCGAATGATGAGGACCCACTCCGTGAAGACCTGGCTCGTACGCTGCCTCCTGGGTGGCCTCGCACTTTCCACGCCCGCGCTCGCGCAGGACGACGACGACCCGTACGCCTACCCCGACGAGGAGCCCGCCCGCTCCAACGACGCGGACGACGACTACGAGCGCCGCAAGAAACAGAATGTCGACGAGACGGACGACTTCCGCCGCGTCGCCGAGCAGGAGGGCGAGGACGGGGACTTCAAGGCCCTCTCCGGCCTGGACGACCCCAACATGGGCGTGGCGGTGGAGCTGCTCGCCGGCGCCCTGCTGCTGGACAGCTCCCGCGGCGAGTTCGCCGAGACGCGCCTGGGGCTCGGCGTGCGCGCCACCTGGGAGTACGGCCGCATCCTCGACAACGAGGACCTGCGCGAGGCCCTCTGGGCGGACCTCCGCTGGACGTACGGCAGCATCAGCGACGGCACGTCGTTCATCACCGGTGACACCCGCGTCCACTACTTCACCGTCGCCCCGGCCTACGAGCTGAAGCTGGGCAAGTCGGACTTCGGCTTCTTCGCCCAGGCCGGCGGCGGCGTGGCCTACCAGGCCACCTCCATCACCGTGGACGCGGAGGAGACGAAGGTGAACGGAATCAAGCCCGTGCTCCAGGGCGGCGTGGGCTTCCGCGGCCGCCCGAAGATTTCGTCCACCAGCAACCTGCGCCTCGCCTTCCGTCTGGAGGCCATGGCCTTCCGCCGGGGCTACATGAACGACTTCTTCCTCGGCGGCAGCCTCGGCACCGCCTTCTGAAGAACACTCCGCCGGCCGCTCCCTGCCTGGAGGCCGGGAGCGGCTGCGGAAAATTATTCACCCTCCCGGCCCTCCGCCGGCCCGGCCTTCTTGGCGTTCCAAGGAGATGGGCAACGGCACGCGTCGTGCTTATCCATCCTCACGGGTGGGAGCGCGAGCTCCCTGGGGCGGGGAGGCGAGTGATGAAAAGCGTTCAGGGGCAGGGGCAGCACTGGGATCCGGTGTGTGGCAAGGAGCTGGACACACCGGAGGGCCGGCCGACGTCGGAGTACAAGAAGCGCCGGTACTTCTTCTGCTCGGAGCGGTGCCGTCACGCCTTCGAGCGTCAGGCGGAGCGCTTCCGGCTCAACGAGCTGGCCCGCGTCGGCGCGCTGATGACGCCGGGCCGGGTGCGCTGGGGGCTGGCCTGAGCCTTTCAGGCCGCCCGGAACGGCGGCCCCGGAAGCGTCCCACTCACGCCGCCCTGCGGACGTCCTTGAGGCGCAGCGACAGCTTGCGCTGACCGCGGAACGTGTCGAAGCCGGCCTGGAAGGCCAGGTCCACGGGCCCCTCCACCAGCGTCACGCGGTCCGCCATGTTGAAGCCGATGGCGTCCAGCTCCGGCGCGTCCGCGAGGGCGAGCTTGAGGTGGCCGCTGCCCATGCCCGACTTGGGCTGCAGCACGCGCGGGCGGGCCACCTGCCGGCGCAGCACCAGCACCGGCTCCGGGTTGCCCTGGCCGAAGGGCCCCAGGCGCTGGAGCGACTCCACGGCGTGCGCGTCCAGCTCGTGCGCGTGCACCACCGCGTCCACCTTGCACCGGGGGATGAGGTCCTCCGGCGTGAGGCGCTGGAAGGCAATCTTCTCGAAGGCCTCCCGGAAGGCCGGCAGCCGGTCCGCGTCGATGGTGAGCCCGGCGGCGTGCTTGTGGCCGCCGAAGCGCGTCATCAGCTCCGAGCAGCCGCTGAGCGCGTCGTAGAGGTGGAAGGCCTCGATGCTGCGCGCCGAGCCCTTCCCCACCCCGTCCTTCACGCCCACCATGACGGTGGGCCGGTAGTAGCGCTCCACCACGCGCGACGCGACGATGCCGATGACGCCCGGGTGCCAGCCCTCGTCGTAGAGCACGAAGCCGCGCGCGTGCTTGAGCGACTCCGCCTGCGCCAGCGCCTGCGTGAGGATGTGGCTTTCGATTCCCTGGCGCTCCGCGTTGGCGCGGTCCAGCACCGCCGCCAGCGAGCGCGCCGTCTCCGGCGACTCCGAGGTGAGCAGCTGCAGGCCCAGCGACGCGTCATGCAGCCGGCCCGCGGCGTTGATGCGGGGCCCGAGCCGGAAGCCCACCTGGCCGGCGGTGACGGAGGCGTCGGGGTCCATGCCCGCCACTTCCTTGAGGGCGCGCACGCCCGGGCGGCGGCCGGCGCCCAGCTCCTGGAGGCCGTGGGACACGAGGATGCGGTTGGCGCCCGTCAGGGGCACCACGTCCGCCACGGTGGCCATGGCGACCAGGTCCATCATGGAGCGGAGGTTGGGCTCCTTGCGGGTGGCGAAGAAGCCGTCGTCGCGCAGCCGCTTGCGCAGGCCCATGCAGAAGTTGAAGGCCACGCCCGCGGCGCACAGCGCCTTGGTGGGGTACTCACAGCCGGGCTGGTGGGGGTTGAGCACCGCCACCGCCGGGGGCAGCGTGGGCGGCACCGTGTGGTGGTCCACCACCACCACGTCCAGGCCCAGCTCCTTCGCGCGGGTGATTTCCGCCACGGAGGTGATGCCGCAGTCGAGCGTCACCAGCACCCGCGTGCCGTCCGCGGCGATGCGCTCCACCGCGGCCAGGTTGAGGCCGTAGCCCTCGTCCAGGCGGTGGGGGATGTACGTGGCCGGTGGGGCGCCCAGCTCCTTGAGGAACAGGTAGAGCAGCGAGGTGGAGCACACCCCATCCACGTCGTAGTCCCCGTACAGCGTCACCTTCTCCCGCGTGCGCAGGGCCCGGGTGAGGCGCTCCACCGCGGCGGGCATGCCCTTCATCCGGAACGGGTCCGGCAGGTCCGCCAGCTTGTCGGACAGGAACGCGGCAGCGGACTCCGGGGTGCGGTAGCCACGGTGCAGCAGCACCTTCGCCGCGAGCGGGTGCAGCGACAGCTCCCCCGCCAGGGACGCCACCTCCTCCTCGACCACGTCTGGAAGCAACCACCGCACGCGTTGCGCTCCTCCTCGGTCCTCCCCAACGGGGCGGATACCGGGACGAATTCTTGACAGGCAGACAGTACCTCAGACGTCTGACGAGGAAAGGTCAACCTTGGGCACGACCTTTCCCTTCCTGAACGCGTGTGCAGGCATGCGCCTGCCCTCCTGCCTGCCCCTCCCCTTCGCACCGGGCGAGCGGTGCACAGCTTGAACCGCACACACCTGACAGGAGGACGGAATGCTTCCAAGAGGCATCATCGCGGGTGCGGTGGCCCTGGCCCTCGCGAGCGCGGGCACGGCCGCGGCCCAGGAGCGCAAGGAAGGCAAGCTCGGAGACGTCAACGTGTTCCTGCGCGGCGGCGTGGGCGACTTCACCGGAGACCTGGGTGAGCTGACGAGCACCGGCCCCGCGTGGGGCCTGACCCTCAACGTGCAGCCCACCACGTTCCTCGGCTTCGAACTGGGCTACGAGGGCTCGCAGAACGGCGTCAGCGACCTCCGCCTCCTGGAGGAGCCGTCCCTCGTGCGCCAGGGTGGCAGCGCGCTCCTCAAGGTGTCCCCGCCCTTCCTCACGTCCATCCGCCCCTTCGTGGGCGCGGGCGTGGGCATGTCCTACGTGGACGTGCGGGGCACGGGCGCGGACCTCTACGAGTCGGACACGATGCAGGAGGTGCCCCTGGCGGCCGGCGTCGAGTTCAACAGCGGCGGCCTCACCGCGGGCGTGCGCGCCACGTACCGCGTCCTCCTGAGCGAGGACTTCGCCGCGCAGCCCCTGGAAGACGAAAGCGGCGGCCTGCTGGACGCCTCCTTCACGCTGGGCGCCCGCTTCTAGCGCGCGAAACACCGAGGGCCCTGCCTCCCACAGCGGGAGGAGGGCCCTCGTCGTGTCACCCCAATGGCGGGTGGAAGCTCAGGCCGTCTTCGGGTGGCCGTCGATGCCGCCACCCTGCCGGGCGACCTTCGCTGCGGCGCGCTCGTCCAGCCAGATGGTCAGCGGGCTGGCGATGTAGATGGTCGAGTACACGCCCACGAAGATGCCGACGAGCATCGCCATGGCGAAGTCGAAGATTTCCCCCACGCCGAAGATGAGCAGACCCACCAGCGACAGCGCCGTGGTGAGGGACGTGAGGATGGTGCGGCCCACCGTGTCGTTGATGGCGATGTTGATGACCTCGGCGAAGGGCTTGCCCTGGAACTTGGCCATGTCCTCGCGGATGCGGTCGTAGATGACGATGGTGTCGTTCACCGAGTAGCCGACGACGGTCAGCAGCGCCGCAATCGACGTCAGGTTGAACTCGCGCCGGCTCACCAGGTAGTAGCCCGCCACCATGATGACGTCGTGCACCATGGCCAGCAGCGCGCCCGGACCGAACTTGAAGTCGAAGCGGAACGCCACGTAGATGAGGATGGCGACCATGGAGTACACCAGCGCCATGATGCCGCGGTTGCGCAGCTGCTTGCCCACCTGCGGGCCCACGTAGTCCACGCGGCGTTGCTCGAAGTCCGGCTTCTCCAGGCCCTGGCTCAGCGCCTGGGTCACCTTGTCGGCCATGCCGCTGGCCACCACCTGGTAGTCGAAGCCGCCGCCCTGGGACTCACCCAGCTCGCGGACCTCCTGCACGCCGGTGCCGCTGCCCTCGACCGCCTTCTTGATGGCGTCCGGGGTCAGCGCGGTGGACGAGCGGAAGTTGATGATGCCGTTGGCCAGGTCCGCGTAGACGTTGCGCACGCTGCCCAGGCCCTCGATTGCCGTCTGGGCGTTGGCCGCGTTCTTCTCGTTGAGCTGCGTGACGCCGCCCATGCGCAGCAGGAACGAGTTCTCGTCCGCGCTGCCGATGTTCTGCACGCTGACGTCCTCGAGGCCGCCCTGCTGGGCGCGCTTGCGGACCTCCTCCGCGCTGATGGGATGGTCGTACTTCAGCTCCACCACCGTGCCGCCGGCGAAGTCCACGCCCAGGTTGAACCCGAACGCGGCGATGCCGATGATGATCAGCAGGTTGATGACGGTGGACAGGAACACGGCCGGCTTGCGCTTGCCGATGAAGTCGATGTTCGTCTTGTTCTTGAGAATCTGCATGGCAGTTCGTTCCCGTGCGGCGGCCGGTTAGACCGACACCGTCTGCGCGTTACGACCGTGGATGAAGTAGGTCATGATGGTGCGCGTCACCACGATGGACGTGAACAGCGAAGCCAGCAGGCCGATGATGAGCGTGGTGGCGAAGCCCCGCACCGGACCGGTGCCCGTGAAGAACAGGATGAACGCGGCGATGAGCGCCGTCACGTGCGCGTCGAAGATGGTCCAGAACGCGCGGTCATAACCCTGGTCCACCGCGGCCCGGGCGCTCTTGCCGTGGCCCAGCTCCTCGCGGATGCGCTCGTTGATGAGCACGTTCGCATCCACCGCCACGCCCAGCGTCAGCACGAAGCCGGCGATGCCCGGCAGCGTCAGCGTGGCGTTGAAGAACGCCAGCCCCGCCAGGATGAGCAGGCCGTTGAGCACGAGCGCGATGTTCGCGATGACGCCCGCTCGCTTGTAGTAGATGCCCATGAACAGCAGCACCAGGCTCATGCCCAGCAGCGCCGCCAGGCCGCCCTTGCGGATGAGCTCGTCACCCAGGCTGGCGCCGACCTGACGGATTTCGCCGACCGTCACCGGCGCCGGCAGCGCGCCCGCCTTCAGCACCAGCGCCAGCGTCTGCGCCTCGCCCAGCCACTCCTCGAAGGAGCGCGCGCCCATGCGGCCCATGGTGATGCGGGCCCGGCCGCCCCCAATCTTCTCGTTGATGTTGGGCGCCGTGTGGACGTTGTCGTCCAGGACGATGGCCATGCGCCGGCCCACGCCCGCCTCGGTCAGCTTCTCGAACTCACGCGCGCCCGCCGGGTCGAACGCCAGGTTCACCTCGGGCTCGTTGAGCTGGTTGAGCGACGCGTCCGCGCCGGCCAGGCTCTCGCCCGTCAGCGGCACGTTCTGCTCCACCAGGTAGCTGCGGTACGAAGCGCACTCGTTCTTCTTCACCGGGTTGGGCATGCACTCGGTGAGCACCTGGCGGTTGTCCGGCGTCTTGTCCTTGGTGTAGGTCAGCAGCGCCTCGCGCGAGGGGGACTCGAGCTGCGGGAAGCCGCCCTCCTGCGTCAGGGTGATGTTGCTGCCCTCCGGCGGGGGCGTCGTCTGGAACATCTGCGCGAAGAACTGCGGGTTGGTGTCGTCCACCATCCGGAACTCGAGCTGCGCGGTGGTGCCCACCAGCTCCTTGGCCTGCTCCGGGTTGCTGCGGCCCGGCAGGGAGATCTGGATGGAGTCCGTGCCCAGCTTGCGCACGTCGACCTCGGCCACGCCCCACTTGTCGATGCGGCGGCGGATGACGAGCATCGCCTGGTTGACCGCGTCCTCGCGGAAGAAGTTCGTCTGGCCCTCGTCCGGCTCCAGCACCAGCGTCGCGCCGTCGCGGCTGACGCGCTTGAAGTCCGTGAAGGTGGCCAGGACCTCCTTCTCGATGGCGTCCATCGTCGCCGGGTCCTTGGCCGTCAGGGTGAGCTGGAGCTTCTCCGGGTCCGTATCCGCCGTCACCTCGCCAATCTTCTTGTCATTGACGTAGGCGGCAATCTGCTGGCCGCGGCGCTCGGTGCGCTTCTGCAGCGCCGTCTTGGTGTCGACGCGCATCACCATGTGGATGCCGCCCTGCAGGTCCAGCCCCAGGTTGAGGCGGTACTTCGCGGGAGGCGCCCACGCCGGCATCCGCTCCTCGAGCAGGGCCAGGTTGTTGCGCTGATCGCGCGGCATGACGACGAGCGAGTAATAGGTCGGGATGAGGAACCAGAGGGTCCCCAGCGTCACCGCGACAATGAGTCCGAATTTCCACCACCAGCCGCGGTTCATTACTTCTCCTCCTTCTTCTTCTCTTCGGCCGCCACCACCGGCGCGCCTTCCGCCACAGCGCCCTTGGCGCTGATGGACGTCTTGAGCACGCGGATGCGCACGCCGCTGGCCACTTCCAGCGTCACGGTCCGCTCATCGACGAGGTGGATCTTCCCGAGCATTCCGCCCGAGGTGACGACCTCATCCCCCTTCTTCAGCGCGCCCAGCAGCGCACGATGCTCCTTCAGCTGCTTCTGCTGGGGGCGGATCATGATGAAGTACATGATCGCCACCAGCGCGACCAGGAAGGCCATGGTGCCGAACGGGTTACCGCCGGCCCCGGCCTGCGCCAGAATCAGAAAGCTCTCAGCCACAGACTGCCTCGTCGGTTGAGGAAGGCTCGGGATGGGCGCCCCCCCACACTGCCCGAGGAACCCATCCGAAAGGGGGCCCTCTTAGCAAGGGGGCCCCATGTGAGCAAGTGAACGCGGGAACCCCGGCAATCCCTCCGCCCGCTCAGCGGCCACGGGTCCGCTCGGTTTCCTGGGCCCGGGCACGCTCGCGGAATTCGCGGGCGAAGGGGGCGAACCTGTCTTCCGCGATGGCCCGCCGCACGTCCGCCATCAAACCCAGGAAGTAGTGGAGGTTGTGGATGGTGTTGAGCCGCATGGCCAGGATTTCCCCGGCGGCGAAGAGGTGGCGGAGGTAGGCCCTGCTGAAATTGCGGCAGGTGTAGCAGGCACACGCAGGGTCCACCGGCCTGGGGTCCTTCGCGTATGACGCATTGCGGATGACGAGCTTGCCCTCCGAGGTGAAGAGCAGGCCGTTGCGTGCGCAACGGGTGGGGAGCACACAGTCGAACATGTCCACCCCGTGCTCCACGCAGGTGACCAGGTCCACGGGGGTGCCCACGCCCATGAGGTAGCGGGGCTTGTCGCGGGGCAACAGCGGCGCCGAGTACGCCACGCCCGCGTGCATGGCCTCGGGGGCCTCGCCCACGGAGTAGCCGCCCAGCGCGTAGCCGGGCAGGTCCACCGCGCACACCTCCTCGGCGTGGCGCTTGCGCAGGTCCTCGTGGAGCCCGCCCTGGACGATGCCGAAGAGGGAGGAGCGCTCGCGGCTCCACGCCTTCACGCACCGGTGCAGCCAGCGGGTGGTGCGCGCCAGGGACTTCTCCAGGTAGGCGCGGTCCTCGGTGGAGGGCGGGCACTCGTCGAAGGCCATGATGACGTCGGCCCCCAGCGTCTCCTGGATGTCGATGGAGCGCTCGGGCGTGAGGAAGTGCCGCGCGCCGTCCAGGTGCGACTGGAAGGCGGCGCCCTCCTCCGTGATTTTGCGCTTCTCCGACAGGCTGAAGACCTGGAAGCCGCCGCTGTCGGTGAGCATGGGCCGGTTCCAGGAGACGAAGCGGTGCAGGCCGCCCAGCTCCCCCACCAGCGCCTCTCCGGGACGGAGCATCAGGTGGTAGGTGTTGCCGAGGATGATCTGCGCGTCGAGCGTGAGCAGGTCATCCGGCCCCACGCCCTTGACGCTGCCCACGGTGCCCACGGGCATGAAGATGGGCGTCTCCACGGGGCCGTGCGGCGTGTGCAGCCGGCCGCGGCGCGCCTTCGTGCCGGTGTCCTCGTGGAGCAGCTCGAAGCGCACCATGCCCGGTGCCACCCGCGTGTCGCCCTTCTCGCCGCGCTGTGCTGCCTGCTGCTCGTCCATGGTGCTCACTCCGACACCAGCATGGCGTCGCCGTAACTGAAGAACCGGTAGCCCTCGCGCACCGCCTCCGCGTAGGTCTCCAGGGTGCGCTCGCGGCCCAGCAGGGCGCTCACCAGCACCACCAGCGTGGAGCGCGGGAGGTGGAAGTTGGTGAGCAGCGCGTCCACCTGGCGGAAGCGGAAGCCGGGGCGGATGAAGAGCGTCGTCTCGCCGGGGCCCTCGCGCAGCAGGCCCGTCTCGGGGTCCGTGGCGGACTCCAGCGTGCGCACCACCGTGGTGCCCACCGCCACCACGCGCCGGCCCTCCGCATGGGCCGCGTTGACTTCGCGCGCGGTGGCCTCGGGCACGGTGAAGCGCTCCGGGTGCATGTGGTGCCTGTCGAGCTCCTCCTCGCGCACCGGCAGGAAGGTGCCCGGCCCCACGTCCAGCGTCACCAACGCGCGCCGCACGCCCTTCGCCTCCAGGGTGGCGAAGAGGCCCTGGGTGAAGTGCAGGCCCGCGGTGGGCGCGGCCACGGCGCCGGAGGCGCGCGCGTACACCGTCTGGTAGCGCTCGGCGTCCGCGGCGTCGGGCTCCCGGGTGATGTAGGGCGGCAGCGGCAGGCGCCCGGCCGCATCCAGCAGCGACGCCAGCGAGGCGCCCGGGGGCGCGTGGAAGCGCACGCGGTACTCCCCGCCTCCGAGCGCGCCCAGCACCTCCGCCTCCAGGCCGCCCGCGAAGCTCAGCCGCTGGGAGGGCTTGAGCCCCTTGGAGGCCTGGCCCAGGCAGATCCACTCGAGCGACTCGGGGGCGCCGCCGAGCGCGGCCGAAGTGAGGGTGGCGGCGGCGGGGCGCACCACGAGCAGCTCCACGCGGCCGCCGGTGCCGGCCTTCTGGCCCAGCAGGCGCGCGGGGATGACGCGGGCGTCGTTGAGGACGAGCAGGTCGCCCTCGCGCAGCAGCTCCGGCAGGTCGGTGAAGCGGCGGTGTGCCCGGGCGCCGGAGGCGCGGCTCACGGTCAGCAGGCGCGAGGCATCCCGCTCGGCCAGGGGCGCCTGGGCGATTTGGGATTCGGGAAGCTCGAAGTCGTAGTCGGAGAGGCGTGACGACACGGGGCTGGCGCTTGTAGCAGCCCCCGCGCCGCCGCGGAAAGCGCGCCGACGCCGGGGGCCTCAGTAGAGCTGCTGCAGCTCGGCCCCGGGGTAGTAGTGGGAGAGAATCTCCCGGTAGCCCCAGCCCTTGTCCGCGAGCGCCTTCGCGCCCCACTGGCAGAGGCCGGCCCCGTGGCCATAGCCGCGTCCGGAGAACACATAACCGTGGCCGGTGCGCTCCACCTCGAAGTCCAGACTCTTGAGGCGCGTGTAGCCGAGCCGGCGACGGAGCTCCACCCCGCCCATCGAGGCACCATCCCCGAGTGTGACGCTCGTCACCCGGCGGGTGGGCGTGCGCCCGGACACGCGCAGCCCCTGGGCGGGGTGACGGAGCGCCGACTTCACCTCCGCGTCGGAGATGGAGGCCTTCCATCGGCTGGCGGGCAGCTTGCCGCAGGGGCACTCGACGGGCTGGAGGTAGGGCAAGTCCCGCTGGAGGGCGTCCTGGCCGGACTCGGTGCGGCCGCCGCAGGAGGCGTGGAAGTAGGCCTCGATGGGGGCCAGCTCGTGGGTGAGCACCTGGCCGCGCGTGGCCTCCACGGCGGCGCGGGTGCGCGGGTCCTCGCGGTTGACGCCGCCGTACACCTGGTGGAGCACGCTGCTGCCCAGGTGGAAGGCGTTGCTGTACGCCTCCAGCTTCTTCTGGAGGGCGTAGGTGCGCGCGGCCACGGCCTGGGCCTTGAGGGCCTCCGGCGGGAAGGACACGGGCATCTCGCTGCCGAGCACCGCGGCGAGGTAGTCCTCCAGGGGGATGACGTTGATGAGCTGGAGCCCATCGCGGTGGGCGCGCACGACGACGTCGCCGCGCACCTGGGCGCCGCCGGCCTTGAGCGGCTCGTCGCCGGGGACGCCGGCGTCGTCGGGAGCGCCGGCACCGGCGCGGAAGCGCACGGAGTCACCCACCACCGGCGCGCCATTGAGCTCCAGCCTCGCGCCCCGGCGGCGGATGGTGGCCTGGCCGGAGGGGATGGCGGCGAAGGTGGCGTCCTCGGTGTCGGGGCCGAAGGCGAGCCCCCGGCCACTCACGCGCACCTCGCCGTCCGCATCCTCGATGGCGATGCGCAGGGTCTCCACGGCGAGCGCGTGCAGTGGGGCGAGCAGCAGCAGGACGAGTGCAACAGGTCGCAACATGGACGGGGAGTGTAGAGGGGTGGGTACGAGCCTCAAGAAAACGCCCGGCGGATGGTGGAGGATGGCGCGCCCGTGACGTCTCCCGAGCCCGACGCCTCCCGCCTGTCCCCTCCCGCCCTCATCGCGGCCCTGCGAGCGATGGAGCCCCGCCCCTCGGCCCTGCTCATGCGGCGGCTGGTGGAGGGGCGCTCGCCGGAGGCGTGTGCGACGTTCTACGGCATCTCCTCCGAGGCCCTCTCCGTGCTCCTGCTGCGGGCGGGAGGAACGCTGGCGCGCCGCGCGGGGCTGTCGGTGCGCGAGCCGGCCGGAGGGGACGAGGAGGCCGCCTGGGCGAGGATGCTCACGGAGGCGCTGGCACGGGAGGACGCCCGGCTCCCCGCCGCGCTGGTGCCCGTGGCGGAGGTCTGCCGGCGCCTGCGGGGGGTGGGGCCGGAAGTGGCCGCGGGGATGGACGCCGCGGCGAGGCAGGACGCGGCCTCGCCGCACCGGCGTCGGGAGGAGTGGCTCCGGCGGCTCGCGGTCGCGGCGCTGCTGGCGTTGACGGCCTACCTGTACCTGTCACGGCCGGACGAGCCACCGCGCCGCCCGCGCCCTCCGATTCCCGCCGCGCCGGCTCCGCGCTGAGACGCGGGCCCGGAATCGCGCCGGGCCGGGCTGGACGGACCGGCGCCAGGGCGCGTATGGGGTGGGAATGCGTGCTCCCTTCCCTGCCCTGCTGCTGCTCCTGGCCGGCCTCGCACTGACGGGCTGCGCGAAGAACGTGGACCCCCGGGTCGCCGGAGATGACGACGCGGCCATCGACTCGGCCTCGGCGCGGCTGGAGGAGCTGAACGCGCGTGCCCAGCAGGACGACCTGTCCTGCGCGGACACGTGCGACGCGGCCACGAGGACCTGCGGGGTGGCGGAGGAGTTGTGCTCGCTGGTGGACCGGCATCCGGACCGGGATGACCTGCCGCCGCGGTGCGCCCAGGGCCGGGAGCAGTGCTCCAGCGCGAAGGATGGCTGCTCACGCTGCGGAGGATGAGCCGCGGCCCGCTTGTTCGTGACGGACACGAGCATGCACCACCGGTGCGCCCCCGGGGCCACCGTGCTTAGATGCAGGACGTACCCACGGTCTCGACCGAGGCTCCCCGCCATGTCCACCCGCCCTGCCCTGTTCCTGCTCGCTTCGTGGCTCGTCCTGCCGGGGCTCGCCAGCGCCCAGGAAGGCGCCGAGCTGACGCCGGAGAAGGTGGCGGAGATCCGCCGCGACGAGGCGCAGGCGCAGACCCGGGTCAACGAGGAGTTCGGCAACCGCAAGCCCTCCGAGATGAGCAACGAGGAGCGCGCGCAGGCCATCGACAAGCAGCAGGCCGCCTCGGCCTCGGTGATGGAGAAGCACGGCGTGTCGGCGAAGGACTTCGCGCGCTACGAGGCGCGGATGGGCCCCGAGGGCAACGCACGCGCCAAGGCCGAGGAGAAGCGGCTGGAGGAGCAGGCCCAGGCCGCGAAGCAGACCGCCCCCGCCGGGGAGAAGCCAGCCGAGGACGTCGGCGTGCAGCTGGGCTTCAGCGAAGAGGACCCGGTGGAGCTGGAAGCCGCCGAGGGCGCCGAGCCCGTCGTCGACTTCGGCATCCCGGGCGCCGCCGAAGCCGAGTCCGTACCGGTGGAGTTTGGCGGTGCGCAGGAGGAGAAGCCCGCCGCGAAGCGGGCCAGCGCGCGCTCCGGCTCGTCCGGGGTGAAGAAGAAGGCCGTGAAGCGGCGGCGCAGCTCGGGCGACGACTCCTGAAGCCCGCCGCGGCAGGAGCCGCGCTAACGCCCGAAGGAGCGGCTCCTGGAGAGCCGCCCCACGCCCCTACTTGCGAACGCCGTACGCCCGCGAGCGGGCCTGCCACACGTCATCATAGGGACAGGCGCAGTCGGTCTCTTCCGGCTCGGGATAGGCGTAGCGCTCGCCCTTGTAGTTGCGGAACACCGTCTCGTGCTCGCCGCGCTCCACGACGTAGTCCGGCTGGAGCGTCACCTTGCCGCCGCCGCCGGGCAGGTCCACCGCGAGGTGGGGCACGGCGAGGCCGGTGGTGTGCCCGCGAAGCTGCTGCAGGATTTCCAGCCCCTTGGCGATGGGCGTGCGCAGGTGCTCGCAGCCCTCGGCCACGTCCATCTGGTGCAGGTAGTAGGGCCGCACGCGGCTGCGCAGCAGCACGTGGGACAGTTCCTTGATGATGCGCGCGTCGGAGTTGATCCGCCGCATCAGCACGGCCTGGTTCTCCACCGGGACGCCGTGGTCGACCAGCCGCTCGCACGCCTCGCGCGCCTCGGGCGTCACTTCCTTCGGGTGGTTGAAGTGGGTGACGACGAAGACGGGCGCGTAGCGGCGCAGGGTGCTCGCCAGGGCGTCGGTGACGCGCATGGGCAGCACCACGGGCACGCGCGTGCCGATGCGAATCATCTCCACGTGGGGAATCTCGCTCAGCGGCGCGAGCAACTCCTCCAGCCGCGCCTCGCTCAGCAGGAACGGGTCTCCCCCGGAGATGAGCACGTCGCGCACTTCCGGATGGCGGCGGACGTAGTCGATGCCCCGGCGCAGCTGCTCCTTGGAGAGCTCCGCCACCCCGCCCTGCGTGATTCGCCGCCGCGTGCAGTGCCGGCAGTAGACGGAACACGTGTCGAGCGCGAGGAAGAGCACGCGGTCCGGGTACTTGTGGACGATGCACTCCTCGGGGCGCGTCTTGTCCTCACCGAGCGGATCCGCCAGCTCGCCCGGACGGATGCGCGCCTCGGCCCTCACGGGGATGGACTGCATGCGCACCGGGCAGAACGGATGCTCCGGGTCGATGAGCGACAGGTAATACGGGCTGATGCCGATGCGGAACAGCGCGGACGTCTCCTGCACGCCGGCGCGCTCGTCGGGCGTCAGCGGCACGTACCGCTCGAGCTGCTCCAGGCCTCGCACCGAGTGCCGCTGGTGCCAGCGCCAGTCCGCCCACTCCGCGTCGGTGGCGGCGGGGAACAGGCGCTGGCGCCCCTCGGCACTGAGCGAGGGGCGCGGCGAGGTGCCAGGCTCCGGCACCTGAGCCGCCGGAAGCGCCGAGGAGTTCATCACGCGGCCTTCTGCTGCTCCCGCCACCACTGCTGGCCGGCTTCCGGCAGCGTGTCGATGGGGTCGAAGTACTCGTACTTCCGGTTGAGCGCGTCGGCGTCATTCGCCTCGATGCCGGTCCGGTAGTTCTTCGTCCAGTAGGAGATGCCGCGCTCGCGGTCATACTCGGCAATCTGGTGCACCCAGCGCTTGCCGACGAAGGGCACGTCACAGACGATGCGCGGCGTGGCGAAGCCCGGCATGTAGCCCATGATGTCGTGCTGGAGCTTCTGCGCCTGCCCCACCGACACCCGCCAGTGCTCGCTGTTGGGGATCATGTCGCACATGTAGAAGTAGTACGGCAGGATCTTCGCGTGGTCGAGCAGCGTGAAGCACAGGTCCAGCAGGGCCTGCGCGCTGTCATTCACCCCGCGCAGCAGCACGCCCTGGTTGCGCACGTCGCGGAAGCCCATATCGAGCAGCTTGCGCACGGCCTTGCCCACCAGCGGCGTCAACTGCGCGGCGTTGTTGACGTGGGTGTGCAGCGCCAGGTCCACGCCCCGCTCCACCGCCTTCTTCGCCAGGCGGTCCAGTCCCGCCAGCACCTGGTCCTGGAGGAAGTGCTGGGGAATGGCCATCAGCCCCTTGCTGGCCAGACGGATGTCCCGGATGTTGGGGATGTCCATCAGCGCGCTGACGAACGGCTCCAGCGCTTGAATCGGCAGGTTGGCGATATCACCACCGGAGACCACCACGTCGCGCACCGTCGGCGTGCGGCGCAGGTAGTCGAGCATCTGCTCGTACCGCTCCTTCTGGCCGATGCCGAACTTGTGCTTCTGCACCTGGGGCACGTCGTTGCCGACGAGGTCCATGCGCGTGCAGTGGCCGCAGTACTGCGGGCAGGTGGGCAGCATCTCCGCCAGCACCTTGGTGGGGTAGCGGTGCGTGAGGCCCTCCACGACCCACATGTCCGCCTCGTGGAGGCTGTCGCGGCTGGCCTTGGGGTGGTTGGGCCACTCCGTGAGCCGGTCCGCGAACGCGGGCAGCATGTAACGCCGCACCGGGTCGCTCCACAGGTCGTCCAGGTTCATCGTGTTGAGCATCTGCGGGGGGATGAGCAGCGACATGGTCGCCCGCTCCTTCTGGTCCCGCTCGATGCTCGCCGCCAGGTCCTCGGGCAGGAGCGCGCCGAGGGTGGCCCGCAGCTCCTTGAGGTTCTTGACGGTGTGCTTGCGCTGCCAGACAGCGCTCTCCCACTCCGCCGCGGAGATGTCCTTGTACCCGGGGATGCGACGCCAATCGGGTTCAACGAACTCCTTGCGGAGCGGATACGTGAAAGGCTGTTGGGCGGGGCCAGACTCTGGCTTGCCACGAATAGGCGTCGATTGCATGCACATCACCTCTGCGTGCCGCGTTGCGGGCGGGGCGTCATACCGCGCCGGAGCCCCACTTCATCCAACAATCGAAGGGGGTGTCGGATGCCCGCCCCCTCACTCGATAGGCACGTTGAGCAGCTTGGCGACCCCATCCTCGGTGACGTTGACCACCACGGGCTTGGTCGTCTTGCCGTTGAGCTTGAAGGAGACCTTCCGGTTTCCGACGGGTAGCATCAAAGGAGCACTGAGCGGCACGGGCGTCTGGCGGCCCGTCTTCTTGCCGTCCACGAGGATGTCGGCGCCCGCGGGCTTGGTGCTGCACGCGAACTTGCCCACCGCCTTCGTCGCCGGCTTGGGCGGCTTGGTGACGACCGCCGGCGGCGGCTTGCGCGGCGGCGGGTCCCGGACGACCGGCTCACTCACCGGCTCGGGCTCCGGCGCCTTGACGAGCTGGAAGGAGACCCGCATCTCGTCCTTGCTGCCATCCGCGGTGAACTCTCCCGCGTACGGCTCGTAGCCCGCGCGCTTCGCGGTGAAGCGGTACGTCTTCCCGACCTCGAGGTCCGCCGCCCGGACCTGCGGCGTCTTCCCCAGGCGCCGGCCCTCCATGGAGATTTCCGCGCCGTCCAGTCCCTCGAACACGGCAGCGACCTTCCGGGGCGCGGGGGGCTCCTCGACCGGGGGCTTCTGGGCCACCGGCGCGTCCGTGCCGGCGTTCGCCGCGGGGGGCGGTTCCGTCCCGGCGGGTGGAGTGTTCTCCGGAGCCGTCGTCGGCTTGTCGGGGGTGCCGCCTGCGGCCACCTCGGGATTGGAGGGGGGCTTGGACGGCGGAGCCGCCGCGGGGGGCGGCTCCTCCTCGGGGGCGAGCGCGAGGGAGACTCCCGTCTGCTTGCCGGCGACGACGCTCACCATCTTCTCCTGGCGCTGATGCCCGGGAGCGGTGGCGACCACGCGATACTGGCCGGGAGGCAGGGACAGCAGGGTGTTGAGCGGGAGCTCCTTGTCGTTCACCTCGATGTGCGCGCCGGCGGACGGAGACACCATGAAGGTGACCTCGCCCGTCGCGGGCGGACGCAGCGCCACCGCGGCGATGACGACCAGCACGAGCACGATTCCCGCCGCAGCGGCGAAGAGGACCGGCTTGGGCAACTGCTTCCCCACCACGGCCTTGCCCTTGCTCTTGGCGGGAGTCTTGGGCTTGACCTTGGCGGGCGGCGCGGCCTTCGCGCCCTTCGCGCCCTTCTGGGCCACGGGCGCCACCGGCAGCGAGCCGGTGACTTCCTCTTCCGGCAGCGCCTCCTGCGACTCGTCGTACGTCGGGGGCCCTTCGTCGCCGTAGTCGTCCTGCCCGGCGCCGTTGTAGTCCTGACCGTCGTCGTAGCCCGCCGGCTCCTCCTGGGGCTCGGGCGCGCGCGGCTGGGCGCGGCCATTCCGGCCCTTCACCGCCGGGACGGGGATGTCTCCGGTGAGCTCCTCCTCCTGAACCTGCGCGGGACGCGAGCGCGACGGAGGCGCGGTCGGCGCGGGGCCAATCATGGTGGCACCCGCGTAGGCCTCGCCCTCCTCGTTGCTGATGACGACCTGGGCCTTGGGTCCGCTCTTGCCCTTGCGAGGCGCGGGCTCGGGCTCACGGGCGTAGTTGTACGCGGCGGCAGTGCCACTTCCCTGCGGGATGGGGTTCTCCGAGCGGCCGGTGATGCTGTCGTCCACCACCACGCTGCTGTCGGCGATGCGGGTCTCCGGAGCCCGGAAGGTCTGCGTCGAGTCGACAATCTGCGTCTTGTCGGCCCCTCCGCCGTCCATCTCCGCGAGCTCCTCCTCGGAGGGAGGCGGGATGTACCCCGGCGCGGGCTGGGCGGGCGCGGTGGGTGCGCGCCCGGCGGGCGTGCTGGCCACGGCGGCCGGCGGAGGTGCCCGCTTCGAGGCCTGGGAGGCCCCGCGCGGGGCCGCGGGCGGAGGGACGGTGACGCCGGAGTAGTCAATCTGGTCCGGGCGCTCGATGCCGGCGTAGCGCTCCATCTTCTCCGACTCACGGAGCATGTCCTCGGCGAAGGCCTCCTTCATGTAGGAGGACAGGTGTTTCGACGAGTAGATGGCGTCGCCGGCCAGGAGGAACCGCATCAGGTCCTCGGCCAGGTCGGACGCCCACTGGTAGCGCTCCTCCGGCTCGCGCGTGAGCGCCTTGAGGACGACCTTCTCCAGCCCCGGGGGGATGTTCGGATTGAACTCGCGGGGCAGCGGGACGTCGGCGTTGCGCACCTTCTCCAGGGTGGAGAAGTCGGACTCGCCGACGAAGAGCTTCTCGCCGGTGAGCATCTCGTAGAGCAGCACGCCCACCGCGAAGATGTCGCTGCGCCGGTCGATGGGCATGCCCCGGACCTGCTCCGGGCTCATGTACCCGAACTTGCCCTTGAGGATGCCGGCCTGCGTCTTCTGCGAGCGGTTCGCCGCCTTGGCGATACCGAAGTCGATGACCTTGACCTCGCCCTCGTAGGAGATGAGGACGTTCTGCGGGGACACGTCGCGGTGGATGATGTGCAGGTCCTGCCCGCGCGCGTCCTTCTTCCGGTGGGCGTAGTCCAGGCCGTCACAGAGCTTGGAGGTGATGAACACCGCCTGCGCGGTGGGCATGATCTCCTTGCGCCGCCGGTAGCGCTCCAGGATGGTCCGCACGTCGCGCCCGGCGACGTACTCCATGGCGATGAAGTAGGTGTCGTCGTGCTTCCCGAGCTCGTGGATGTGCACGACGTTGGCGTGGTTCAGCTGAACGCTGATCCGCGCCTCGTCGATGAACATCGTGATGAACTCTTCGTCCTCGGCCATCGTGGGGAGGATCTTCTTGATGGCCAGGATGCGCTCGAAGCCCTCGACCCCGAAGGCCTTCGCGATGAACACCTCCGCCATGCCGCCGACGTTGATGCGCTCGAGGAGCAGGTACTTCCCAAAAATGGTCGGCTTCTTCATCTCGTGGAGCTGCCCGGCGCCGGGGGGTGTGCACCGCGGCAGGCGGTGCGCAGACCGGGCGGAAGACTGGACTCTAGTCCCAGCCCTGACGGCGAGTCAAACTCGCACCCACCTCTGAAAGCCCAAGAAATCCGCGAGGTTGAACCCTTCTGGAGCCTTCCGGAAACCGCCAGGAAGGTGACGCGGTCTCAACGCGGAGCAGCACGTCTTCCGGGCATGCGTGGAGCCCCAAGGACCGCCCCCGACCCACACGCTCAGCACGAGGGGCAGCCAGAGCCGAAGGGTACGCCGCCCGGCGCCCATGCGGAGGCCCATGCCGCCGGCAACCGACTGAGCGCCCCACTCCTGCCGGGCTGGCGAAGGGCCGGAGAAGAGCACCTGCCAGCTGCGCACCAGCCAGCCGTAGGAACTGCAGCGCCTGGCCGAGTAAGGCCTCGCGGCCGGAGCTGACGGAAGGTCGGCCGCGGGAACTACAGCGCCCGGCCGAGTCAGGCCTGGCGGCCGGAGCTGATGGATGGGCGTCCGCGGGAGTTGCAGCGCCCGGCCGAGTCATGCCTGGTGGCCGGAGCTGATGGATGGGCGTCCGCGGGAGTTGCAGCGCCCGGCCGAGTGAGACCTGCCGGCAGGAGCTGACGGAAGGTCGGCCGCGGGAACTTCAGCGCCTGACCGCGTCAGGCCTGGTGGCCGGGGAACTGACGGAAGGTCGGCCGTGGGTGCACGCGGGCCAGCTGCGGACCTGGTTCAGGCCCACCGCCAGTTTGCAGGCTCATCCGGGAGGCCGGAGCGCGGTGAGCATGGTGGTGCTGCGCGTCCCGTAGGCCTTGTCCGAGGTGACGGGGCTTCGCGCCAGGTCCGCGGGCCCGGCCAGCAGAGGGCCGCAAAGGCAGACGCACAAAAAAGAAAACCCCCGTTGCCACGAGGGCGACGGGGGTTCTCAAAAAGAATCCGGCAGCGACCTACTCTCCCGCGCGGTTTCCCGCGAAGTACCATCGGCTCTGGAGGGCTTAACTTCCGTGTTCGGGATGGGAACGGGTGGGACCCCTCCGACATAGCCACCGGAAAACAAGCGACAGTGCATACAAAGGGTAAGTTTCAATTCTCTGCGAGAAGAAAGTCTCGCCGTGCCTATTTATAGAAGCGTCTTCCGGGCGAGTGCTTTCGCACTCGAGCCTCGGCCTTGGCCCCGAGTCCCTTACGCCCCAAAAGGAGGCATGGAAGAGAACGGGGAAAGTAAGCCGCTCGACCCATTAGTACCGGTTAGCTCAACGTGTTACCACGCTTACACACCCGGCCTATCAACGTCGTAGTCTTCGACGGGTCTTCAGGGGCTTGCGCCCGGGATACCTGGTCTTGAGGTCGGTTTCCCGCTTAGATGCTTTCAGCGGTTATCCAATCGGCACATGGCTACCCAGCGATACCTCTGGCGAGATAACTGGTACACCAGCGGTGCCTCCAACCCGGTCCTCTCGTACTAAGGTCAGAGCCTCTCAAGTATCCTACGCCCACAGCAGATAGGGACCAAACTGTCTCACGACGTTTTGAACCCAGCTCGCGTACCGCTTTAATTGGCGAACAGCCAAACCCTTGGGACCTGCTCCAGCCCCAGGATGCGATGAGCCGACATCGAGGTGCCAAACCTCCCCGTCGATGTGAACTCTTGGGGGAGATAAGCCTGTTATCCCCGGAGTACCTTTTATCCGTTGAGCGATGGCCCTTCCATTCAGGACCACCGGATCACTATGACCTGCTTTCGCACCTGCTCGAGATGTCTCTCTCGCAGTCAAGCTCCCTTATGCCATTGCACTCGCCGCCCGGTTTCCAATCGGGCTGAGGGAACCATCGCGCGCCTCCGTTACTTTTTGGGAGGCGACCGCCCCAGTCAAACTACCCACCAGACAGTGTCCCAATCCCGGATGACGGGACATGGTTAGACACCAGAAATCAACAGGGTGGTATTTCACCGTTGCCTCCACCGAACCTAGCGGCCCGGCTTCAAAGGCTCCCACCTATCCTACACAGTCAATCCCTAGTGTCACTGTCAAGTTATAGTAAAGGTTCACGGGGTCTTTCCGTCTTGCTGCGGGTAAACTGCATCGGCACAGCTATTTCAATTTCGCTGAGTCCCTCTCCGAGACAGCGCGGAAGTCGTTACTCCATTCGTGCAGGTCGGAACTTACCCGACAAGGAATTTCGCTACCTTAGGACCGTTATAGTTACGGCCGCCGTTTACTGGGGCTTCGGATCATCGCTTCACCTTGCGGCTGACGAATCCCCTTAACCTTCCAGCACCGGGCAGGAGTCAGACCCTATACGTCGGCTTGTCGCCTTCGCAGAGTCCTGTGTTTTTGGTAAACAGTCGCTACCGCCATTTCTCTGCAACCTCTCTCGGCTTCGGCTGTACGCCTACACCTACCAGAGGCCCACCTTCTTCCGAAGTTACGGTGGAAATTTGCCTAGTTCCTTGGAGGAGAGTTCTCTCAAGCGCCTTAGGATTTTCTCCTCACCCACCTGTGTCGGTTTGCGGTACGGACACCCTATGAGCTCCCTACGGGACTTTTCTTGGAAGCAGAGCATCAGCGACTTACCCCTTACGGGGCGCCATGGGGTCTCGGGGATAGCTGCCGCGCCTTTAATCGTACGCGACACCCCTACGCCTTTAGACTGACACAACCACCGGTCAGCTCGCCTAGCTTTCTCCGTCCTCCCTTAGTTCAACGCTCACAAGATGGCGCAGGAATATTAACCTGCTTTCCATCACCTACGCCTTTCGGCCTCGGCTTAGGTTCCGGCTAACCCTGGGAAGATTAACTTGACCCAGGAAACCTTGGGTTTACGGCGAGGGGGTTTCTCACCCCCTTTATCGCTACTCATTTCGGCATCAGCACTCCCAGTCGCTCCAGCCGCCTTTACAGTCGACCTTCGCTGCAACTGGGACGCTCCCCTACCGCCATGCGTTTTGCGCATGACCCGAAGCTTCGGCACTAGTCTTGAGCCCCGTTACATTTTCGGCGCGGCCTGTCTTGACCAGTGAGCTATTACGCTTTCTTTAAAGGATGGCTGCTTCTAAGCCAACCTCCTGGTTGTCAATGACCTGCCACATCCTTTCTAGTGTTCACTTAGACTAGATTTGGGGGCCTTAGCTGTCGGTCTGGGTTATTCCCCTCTTGCCAATGGACGTTATCACCCACTGACTGCGTCCCGGGATAACAATTGCCGGCATTCGGAGTTTGGTACGGTTTGGTAATCTGGTGAGACCCCTAGCCGTTCCAGTGCTCTACCTCCGGCATTGAATTGCCCGAGCCGATACCTAAATATCTTTCGGGGAGAACCAGCTATCACGGAGTTTGATTGGCCTTTCACCCCTACACACAGCTCATCCCAGAAATTTTCAACTTTCATGAGTTCGGTCCTCCATGCGGTGTTACCCGCACTTCAACCTGGCCATGTGTAGATCACCCCGCTTCGGGTTATAATACACGCAACTGAATCGCCCTTTTAGGACTCGCTTTCGCTCCGGCTCCACCTAACGGCTTAGCCTCGCTACGTATATTAAGTCGCCGAATCATGATGCAAAAGGTACGCCCTCGCACTGGCTTGCGCCGTAGTGCTCGGACTGCTTGTAGACATGCGGTTTCAGGTTCTTTGGACTCCCCTTACCGGGGTTCTTTTCACCTTTCCCTCGCGGTACTAGTTCACTATCGGTCGCCAAGGAGTATTTAGCCTTACCGGATGGTCCCGGCGGATTCAGACAGGATTGCACGTGTCCCGTCTTACTTGGGTACCCCACTCAGCTCCAACTCGCTTTCGCGTACGCGACTATCACGCTCTTTGGTGCCCCTTTCCAGAGGCTTCCGCTAGCAAGTCAAAGTCCTACCGTGGACCCACTACCCCGCAGCCACTTGCGTGGCAACGGTTTGGGCTTCTCCCATTTCGCTCGCCGCTACTTTGGGAATCACTCGTTGTTTTCTCTTCCTCAGGGTACTGAGATGTTTCACTTCCCCTGGTTAGCTCCATCCAACCTATTTATT